>CAVYJZ010000006.1:0-674428 GCA_963768985.1 uncultured delta proteobacterium
GTTGAGGACGTCGAGGTATATATCGACCCCCAGAGCGAAGGGGAGCTGATTCGGGACTGCGATGTCTGCTGCTGGCCTTGGGCGCTGCACGTCAGTCGTGGAGCTCTCTTAGCCCATGGGGCCCATTCGGGGGTGCGAATTGCGCGGTATTAAATCTTATGTCGCGTGGGTCGACAGGCGGACACGGCGTTCGTTCTTCCTATGCTCCGCCCCAGGACTTCATCCATCGAGCACGACCCGTCGACGGTGACGGGAATGACGTCGCCGACGCGGACATCGGAGCATTCGAGTTTCAAGCGGAGTAGCCGCTCGTAGCCAGCAAACCTGCGCCGACATGTTGCCTGCGGCGTCGCGGTGTGCGGCGCGGTTCGTGGGTTGGATTGTCATGACGCTCACGCAATGCGTTCGACGGAGGGAACGTCGTTGCCCTCCATCATCACTACACACGACGCGCAGCCTACGGTACGACAATCCGGATCCCAACCGAAGGTCGTCGCTGTGCTCACACGACCCTGATCGCGCGTCGGAGCGCGAGCGCCAGTCCTTCGGCGTCCGAATGAACCCGGCACCGTGCCGGGTTTGTCTGCGCTTTGCTGTCCCTAGCCGCGCCTTTCGGCACTTCAGCCGATCCACTTAGCCCCGGAAAAAGCGGGATAGCCTTGCGTTCGTGATTCTGCTCCGTCCCCTCCGGAGGGAGAGGTCGCAGGTTCGAATCCTGCCGTGTCCGCCAGGAATCGTAGGGGATTCTCGTTTCTATCCCCTGCCAGTTTTCCTCGGTACCGCATTCCGTACCGCGTTCCTCCCAGGCACGCGCACGTAACGCGGACTCGGCGGAGTCGGCTTGCGGGCTTACGTACACGCGACCCGCCATCTCCGTTGAGCGATGACCGGCGACGTGGGCGGCGGCGGCGAGACCTTCGCGCTGCTGCGTCCGCGAACATTCGGTATTCACGCCGACGCAATTGCGACGGCGTTGATAACACCGCACCTAACTCGGACCCTCACGTCCGTTTTGGACGGCTCGACCAGCGAGATTCGTTCTGTGGCGAACCGGCGGTTGCGAGAACGATGTAGAGCAACTGAAGCATCAGGGTAGATGGGCGGGACCGCGAGCCGTGAAACGTCAACGATTGCGCGGTCGACGGGGTTTTGAGGAGGCACAACCCGGACCGCACTCGATTTGCCCAGTCTCCTCGGTGACGCAGACGCCGTCCATCAGCACGGTCCCGTCACCGCAGGCGATCTCCCGAACCGGTACGCAACGTTAGTCCTGCTGCGTCGTACCCTGACCGCAACGCAAGGTCGCTACACAGGTCCCGCTTTGCTCGGTCGTATCCGCACCACAAACGAGCCCGGGGGAATCGGCGACGCACACGGAGCCCTCGAGGTGCGTTCCACTGCCGCACGTGCAGATGTCAAATTGGTCACCGCTGAAGCCTTGGGGCTCGGAGCCACAGGCGATGAGAAGCACCGCAAGTGAACAAAACGCGGGCTTTCGCATAGCCTCGTTTATGATGGCGGAGGTTGCAGCTGCATGCGAATTCCCCATCGACGATTCGGCGTGCGTAGAAGAAATGCTTGTTCGAGTGCAGTAGAGTTGGCAACGCCCCACCACAGCACTTGCTGATCAGCAATTGGGAGCTGCGCTGGGCGTCCCACCTGGCGCCTGTCGTCACAAATTGACGACGTTCGTCGTCATTTTCGGCCAGCAGCGAGAGCTGTCGCTGCGAAATCTTTACGCTTTTTCGTCGGCACGCCCGGTGCATCCCTCCGTGGCCAAGCCCGCATGACCCGCAGGCGGCAAGCACGGAGGCGCGACGATGGACCGAGGCTCGAAATGCCCGATCGCACTGGTAGAAGCAGCGTATGATCTTCAAGTCGGCGCCGCCGAATGGCTGCCGAATCTGCTGCGCGCAGGTTGCCCGAGCTTGGACCTGGGGCAGGGCTGCGCTGCCACGGTGTGGACCGGCAGCACTACCGACGGTGAGCCGTTGGTTTCGCAGCTCCATGCGGAGAGCGAGCATTCCGACCTCGCGATGCGCTTTGCCCGCGCTGTCCAGGAGGTCGATCCCCGCTTGGTCAGGGCGGCCCGAGCACCTGAGCAACCCGGAGTCTACACCTTGGCCGAAGCGAGGCGCAGTCACCGAGTGTTGCACGACGCGCTGACCCAGCACGTCGGGTGCGCCGACATGCTGGCGCTCTGGGCGATGGAAGCGGAGGGTCACGGCGTCGGGATCCACGTTCCCTCCGCAACGACAATCGAGCTGAGCCGAAGCGCGCGCGAACGTTGGCAGATGGTGTCGTGCCACATCGCTGCGGCGCATCGGCTGAGGCGGCGCTTGAGCAAGACGCCGAGTGGGACTCCGGTGACCCAGATCCCACTCGATGCTGAAGCGGTGCTCGACCCGAAACGATTTTCAGTCACCGCCACCTCCGGTCAAGCCGAGACCAAGAGTGCGCTCGAAGCGATTCGCAAAACAGCAATTCACATCGACCGGGCGCGCGGCCCGCTCCGAAGAGACGAGACCCGCAACGCGCTGCGACTCTGGGAGGAAATGGTCCGCGGGCGTTGGTCGGTCGCCGACTGGTTCGACAGCGACGGGCGGCGATTCATTCTGGCCTTGCCGAATCCTCCTGAGGCTCGCGATCCACGCGGACTTACCGAACGCGAGTATCAAGTCGCAGCGCAGACGGGGGCGGGCAAGAGCGGCAAGCACATCGCCTGCGATCTGGGCATCACCCGATCGCAAGTGTCGCAGCTGCTCCGCCGCGCGATGCGGAAGCTCGGTTGCGACAACGCGGGGCAACTCGTGATGAAGGTCAGAACGCTTCTGGTCGACAACCCTTCGACCATGTAGGCTGAACGAGCCACATGGGCCGCGAAGAGAACACGAATCCCTGGCCGCGCATGCGAGACATCGTATCCGCGGTCGTGAACGGGCTGCACGGAGGCCGCTTCATCGAGGCGACGCTCGAAGCGCTATGCGTGCAGATCGGGGCTTCCTCGGCGTGGAGCACGCTCGAGACCAAGGGCGGGGGCCCCATGCACCGCTCCCGCACCGCGAGCTTTCGGGGTGTGTCCCCAGCGGTTCTGGCGATGCACGTGACCGAGTCGCTCAGCCAAGTGCAAACGGGGCTCAAGACGATCGCCGGCCCCGTTCCGTATGCACCAGAGGGTTCATTTGCCGCCGTTCCGTTGTGGTCGCATCCGACGGCGTCCGGACGGGGACGCACGTTGATGGGCGCCATGTATCTCGAATTCGCAGGCGACCAAGGGACGCAAATGGACGTGCTGGAATTCATCGACTGCGTGGGGTCGCTGCTCGGTGGCGTCATCGCACAGCAATCGCTGATCGAGGCGACGCAGGAAGACCTTCGCATCGAGCGCGCCAAGGATCACCACGAGCACTACCTGAGCCTCGACGACTTGCTCGGTTTCGACAGCATGGCCGCGATTCGGGAAGAGTTGCATGGGGCCGCGGCAAGCCAAGCGTCGATCATGATCCTGGGCGAATCTGGAACTGGGAAGACGCAGCTGGCCACCGCGTTTGCGCGCGCGAGCAACCAAGAGCCGATCGTCCGCGCCACGCTCGGAATGGCAGACGACCTCAACACCATCACCTCCGAGCTCTTCGGGCACGAGCGAGGCGCTTTCTCTGGCGCCGTGTCGAAACGCAAGGGGCTAGTGGAATATGCAAACGGTGGAACTATGATTCTGGACGAGGTCTTGAACCTGCCAGCGAATGCGCAGCAGCTTCTGCTCGATTTCACGCAGTTCGGTACCTATCGGCCTCTCGGCTACCACGGTCGCGAGCCAAAGACCGCGAAACTGCGGCTCATCTCGGTCACCAACGGCGACATGGAACAGGCCCTCGCGGAGAGGCGATTTCGCCAGGACCTCTACTATCGCCTCGCGACGGTGCCGATTGTGCTGCCGCCCCTGCGCGCGCGGCGCCACGAGATTCCCGCCATCGCTCTGAGCTACCTGCGACGGACCGACGGGAAGACGGATTGGGAGCTCGACGGCAGCGCCCTGGAGTTGCTCACCTCTGCGGAGCTTCCCTGGGACGGCAATATCCGCGAGCTCGAGGCCGTGTTGGAGCGCGCGAGAAACCGCGCCCGCGCAAGCAGCCCGAACGACGCGGTCATCGAAGCTCGGCATCTAGGCCTCGAGGGTTCCGGAGGGCTCGACACCAAGCCGCCGCGCGCATCCTCGATGTCCCCCGACGCGCGCGGCCAAGACGGAATCCAGGGACGTTGGCAGCAGCTCGCCGAGCAAAAGACCGACCTCGACGCTTTGGAGAAGGCGATTATCGAGGACGCACTCGCGGCGTGTCACGGCATCGTGGCAAGAGCCTCCCGCATGCTTTCGGTTCCGCGTACCGGGCTCATCAGCCGCATGGCAACGCTCGGCATCGATCCCGAGCGCTTCAAGAGCCGGTCCGCGCCGGGCTAGCTGCTCTCGCGCCCCAGTTCGAGCTCACTCGGTCAGTTCGAACTGAACCGTCCTGCGTTGCGCTTCGCGCAGGCGGACGGTTTGTGTCTTCGAAGGCTTTCCCCGGCCGGCGCTGATCTTGTAACGGCCTGGTTTGAGCGAGAGGTCCTTGAGTGGGGCGGTTCCCCGCCGCTTGCCGTTGATCCAAACGTCGCCCCAAGGAAACACGACGACGGTCAACCGTGCGGGCTCGACCGCCGGAACCGCAGATCTCGATTGCTTGGTCGGTGCAGATTGCGCGGGGGAGTCGGTTGGGGGTTCGACAGGTGCCGGCTCGGAGGGGGCGCTCGCCTTCGGGGTCGCGCGTTCGGGAGCAGCCGGCTCCGGTTCCGGCTCGGTCGGATTTGTCGGGGTGGCCTCTGCGGGGCTCGTTGGAGCGGCCTCGGTGTGCGCTGGGGGAGCCTTTGGCGTGTCGTCGCCGAGCGGCTGCTTGCCGCCGAAGTTACGCCATAGCGCGAACACGAAGAACGCCGCGACGAGCGCCAAGAGCGCCCAGGCAAGCCTCTTGCGGGTTGAGCGCGTCGGGCTGCGGCGCTGCTGGGACGTCTGCCCCGCGGCTTGCACATCTGGCGCCAGCGGCCCGCTGGTTCGACCCACGCCGCTGCTCTCCCCGGGACGCGCTTGTGGTAGATCGGTTGCGTCGCTGCCGTCGATGGGAGGCTGCGATGTCCGCGTCGGCTGAAGAGCGCGCGCCTCGGAGGCCATCTCTCCGAGCTCTCGACGCACGCGTGGAGGCGGGACGAACGGATCGAGCAGCTCAAGCACGGCTCTTGCGTCCTTGGGGCGATCGTTTCGGTCGATCGCCAAGAGCGACTCGATCACATCGCAGAGCGCCGGAGGTGCGGTCGGAGCGACTTCGCGCAGAGAAGGACGCTCCCCATGGAGAATCTTCATGATGGTCGCGGGATCGTGCTCACCCTGAAAGGGACGATGACCCGAAAGCGCCTCGAAGAGCACGACCCCCAGACCAAACAGATCCGAGCGGCCGTCGACCGGCTCTGCGCGGAGCTGCTCGGGCGACATGTAGGGGACCTTTCCCTTCACGGCGCTTTGCTGGCGCGCGGTGCCCGTGATCGCCTTGGCAACACCGAAATCGGTGAGAAGAACCTCGCCGTTCTGGCTCACGAGCACATTCGATGGGGAGAGGTCGCGATGGATGATGGCGTTGTCTTCCGGGCCACCATCCGAACCCGCACGCCGTGGGTCGTGTGCGTGCTCGAGCGCAGCTGCCAGCCCGTGGCCGAGAACCGCGACGTGCTCGTGTGAGAGTCGGCGGCTCGCCTGCGCGTCCAATAAGGACGCGAGATCGACGCCATCGACGAGCTCGAGGGCGATGTACGTCACCCCATCGATTTGGCCGAAGTCGATGACGCCGACGACATTGCTGTGACGGAGCTTGGCGGCGAGGCGCGCCTCCCGCTCGAAGAGCTCGCGGAAATCCTGCCGGTTGCGAAAAAAAGGAAGGACGACCTTGAGACAGACTCGCTGGGTGAATCCCCCGGGGCCCGTTCGAATGGCCTCGAAAGTTTCGGCCATCCCTCCGACACCAAGGCGGCGCACGATCTTGTAGGGCCCAAAATCGGGCCTGATCGGATCGGGGGGAGATGTGTCTGAGCCTGTGGTTGCCACGAATATGCACCTGCCGTCCGCTCTGCTTCAGGGCGGAACGAGGGCCGCATTCTATAGCGAAATCGAGGGCTTGGATAGCGCATAGCGGACGCTTCGGATCTCAGAGCTAGTCGGATCATTCGTCGCCTTCACTTCGTTCGGAGCCCGCGAGCAAATACAGCTCGATTCGAAGCAAGCTCTCCGAATCGTAGGCACGGCCCGCCACGTTCACTGAGAGGCGGTCGGTGTCGAACGCCAGGTCGTCTTGGGTCACGTCCAGGTTGGACGCATCCTGATCGATCTCGGCTGCAATCAAGAAAGGTGCGTCCGCCGTGCGCACGATGTCGAGGATGTAGCCTTCGAATCCGGTGTCAGGGAACTGGCCGGGCTCGGAGATGTTCGAGAAATCGAAAGTCACGATGTTGTCGTCGATGTAGACTTCGACGCCGGGATTGGGCGTCACCGAGCAGCTCGCCTCGAGGGCGCGTACATCCTCGGCCGGGTATTCGACCCAAGGCCCAACCTCGACGATGAGGCCTTTGGAATCGGCGCCGTCGCAAGTCGCCGAATGACGGACCAGCTCGACGCGCGCGCCTTCCATGCTGGTCCTCGCGTTTGGGTCACCTGGGACGTGACCGGGGTCGCCGGTGTACAGGCAACCGCCCAAGGGTCCGAGTGCGGACACCAGGACGAGGGACGCACATTGTCGTAACATCGCAGCAGTGTTGTTGTTCATGATGGACTCCTCTCGAATGGGCTGACCGCGCTTGTCGAAGTCGGCCGCGAGTGGAGGCAAAGCGATGCATTGTCCGTACCAAGCAAGACACGCTGGTAATCATCGAGTAAAGCAGTCTTGATTGGGCCGCAATGCCGACGGGAGTCGTCGAAAAATGACGTCGAACGTCACTCTTGGCTCATCGAGACCGAGTCATCAAAGGAGTTCGCAGCGTTTTCGAGTTGGCACGGCACATGCTCACCGCATTGGGTATGCGCGTCGGAGTCGCGCGCAATTCCCAGCAAGGAGGCACAGCATGAACAAGCACGCAGACATTCAACGAATCATGGAACATGCAAAGCAGCGGCGCGCAGAGCTCATCGGTCGATCCATCGGCAAGCATCCGGTGATCGCCCTGGTCTGCGTCGCGATTCCCGTTTTGCTGACCACAATGGAGTGGAGTCCGTTCTCGCCTGTCGCCGTCGAGATGCCCGCCGTGAGCTTGCATCAGAGCGCTCGGGTCTGATCTTGGGCCACGACCGCGGCACATTGGCGAATCAAAACGCGCCGCTTACACCCAAGGTTGCGCCGGAGCGGTCGACCGAGATGTTGGGGGCGAGCTCCGCGGCGAGTCTCTTTTCGCCCTTCCGAAACAAGTAGACCAGAGGCATGGTGAGGAGCGGAGCAGCGGTGACGCCCAAGATGAGCGCTAGATCGGTTTGCTTTGCGCGACTAGTGCACGGTTCGGGGTTTAGATTGTTGATCGAGCACGACTGCGCAGGCTTGGAGTCGGCTGTAACCGCAAAGGCGATCGACGATGCGGCAAAGCCAAGCCCGAGCCCACCGCTCAACCATGCCCACCACGGAGTTTTGCTCTTGTAGGGGAGGACGAGGGGCATCGCGGTCACGAGCATCGCCGAGCCGGTGCTCCCCGAGATGATCAGCCCCGTGCCGAGATTCAGCCATTTGCTGTGTGCATCGAGGCTTCCAGGGTCACCGAGCCAATTGTCGCCGGCAGCGCGTCTCCCAATCAGCACGCCGTAGCCGGCAAGAAGCGAAGCGGTGCCGGCGGAGGCCAGGGTCAGGCCCGAGATGAACTGGCCGCGCGGGGAATGCACGCGCGCGGGCTTTTCACGGACCATCTTGGCGCCGGCGGCAATACGGGGCTTCCCGGTGCGGCAGTCGAGCTGCAGGGGCTCGTCGTGAGTGAAGTCCCAGCACTCGCCCGCAAGCAGTGCTGCGAGGGCGTCAGTCACGGCATCGTTGGCGGCGGTCATGCTTGAGATGGGGATGCGCGCCAGAGCCGGCTCTATCTGCGTGCGGCTCACGACGCGCAGCTCCAGCACGTCGGCACTGGTCGCCGACGCGAGCACTACCGCGGCGGCTGGGAGCGCTCGCGCGACCTCACGGGCGTCCCGAGCAAGTCGCGAGAGCTCCGGAGGGTCTTGGTAGCGGAGGTACAAGAGCGGAGCGGTCTGCACGGAACGGTCGAAGCGATCGAACACGAAGATGCTGGTCGACCCTTGCGGCACATCCGCAACATGCACGCTGCTGGGGATGTCCTTTTCGCACTCGACCTGCACCAGATAGCGACCCGGGTAGAGATCTTTCAACTGCACCGGCGTCTCCCCTTCTGGAGCTCCATTGACTCGGAGGGGACAGCCAGGCGGCTCGCTTTCGACGAGCAGCGCCCCCAAATGCGTCGTTTTGCGGGCTAGCGCCGTCTCGTAGCGCTCGACGACGGCCGGGGGATGCATGTGACGCGTCGGCTTCGCCGCGGGCGCAATGCGAACGCACTCTGCGGACTGATGGTCCGCTCCTTTGTCGTCACCGGTCTCGGCGAGCGCGCGCACCAAGTAGAGACATGTGTCGAGCACCATCTGCGCACGCGCCGGGTCGCGGTTCAGTGTCACGAGCTTGCTTCGAGCAAAGCGCTGCGTCTCCTGGAGCTCGGAGAGAGCGCTTGCGTAGTCGCCAAAGGCGAGCGCTCTGAGCCCCTGCTGTGAGCGTGCCTCCCAGGCTTGCACCTCGCTCTCCGACACGACTGGAGGCGCGGCAGCGCCTCGTTCGCGAAATGCAGAGACGGCTCGCTCCGAAGACCAGACCCCGATGCCTTGGCTTCTCAGCGCACGCCGTATCTTTTCTACAGCCGGGGACATCCAAGGCGCGCCATCCTCAACCGTCGTCGGGAGAACCAACCAATCGTTCGGTTGAGCGAGCGCACTCGGCAAGACGCACAGCCACAGGCCCGCCATGGTCACCAACCATCGCATTGCGCCGACTATCTGAGGTTTGCGCATGGATCGCAAGGTGGGTCTCGAGGTTCGCGCGCTAGTGCCGCGGAGGTTGCATAACGCGGTCAAACCAAAGATATTGGACGTAATGCGATGCTTCGAGAGCATGGTGGCTCTCTGGGTCGGTGGCCATTCGGTGAGGCCTCGTCATGCGCTTCTCTGCAGTCTCGGGTGCGGTCTCGTGCTCATTTCGAGCGCCTGTCAATACACCGAATGCGCCGAGGGCTTGGTTTCCAAGGACGGACGATGCGGCCGGCCTGGAGGTGACTGCGGCCCCTGCGGTGTGCACGAGATCTGCGACACGAGCGCGACGCCCGACGCTTGCCGATGCGGACCAGGTTACGAAGGCAACCCGTGCACGTTTGCAGCCCTTATCATCGATCCAGAGCTACGCCGACTCGAGGATCCAGATACGGGCAAGCCATATTGGGTTGACGAGGGAGGCAAGGGGGCGAGGTTGCTTCCGTTGGAACCAGGCTCCGGCGAGGGAGAGCTGGGCGTGGGCTTGCTCGCGGCAAGCGTCATTTGCAACGGCGGCAGCCTGACACAAGTCGTCACCATGCCGAGCTACGAAATCGCGAACGAGCCTTATGTGGTGGAGGTCACGTACCAGACCGAAGACGTGGACGGACTGGGCATCGGGTTTGATCGAGCGTGGAAGCGACTTCCTCCGACGGGCGGGAGCTGGCAGCCGGAAACCTTCTGCCTGGGCGAGGGCGCGTTCGGCGTCGAGCCGAACGGGAGCGATGTGCATGTTCGGATCTCCGCGTCCGAGCGGCCCCCCGGTTGCCTCGGCACTGACCCCGCGGGGAGCATCCGAGTCGATCGTTTCACGATTCGTCCTGCGATCCAGGCCGAGTGCGGCGGGCTAGAGTTCGGTCAAGTGCTCAACGGGGCGGCCGGCCCGAATGGCGGGGGCTGGCGCTTCCTGACTGAAAACGGCATTGACGGAGCGGTCGCACCGAACTTGGGGCGCGAGGGATCCAGCGGCGCACGCCTCTTTCGGGACGTTGGCATCAACGGGCGCGCAACCATGACGACCAAGATGTCAGTGCCCCTTCCAGCATCGACCCCGTCGCCAGCATTGCGGTTCTGGTGGAGAGGTTCGTCGCGGCAACTCTTCGAAATCGAGGCAGGCACTCGGCTCGACCTCGACGACCGAGGCCGTCACGTCGACACGTTGATCGGCAGCAATGCCGGTCTGAACCAGATCTATTGCTTGCCCCCGTGGACACACGGAAGCGTCCTCGACCTATCGTTTTCGCTGACCGAAGGTGACGTAAGCGAAGCCACTGAGCTCGTGATCGATGATGTCGAAATAGTCTCGGACCCCGGGTGCGGAAGTGACGAGGATCTCCTCGATCCGGGATTCGAGGCCGTATCGAATCGGTGGTTTGGAGCGTCGATCAGCTCGATCGACGAAGCGATACGGATCCAGACCAACGGTGTGTCTCCTCGAAACGGGAGCGGTGTGCTCGAGCTCACCTATGCAAGGAGCGACGCCGACCTGACGATGGAAGCCTTCGTCTTCGTGCCCGAAAGCGAGGGAGAAAGGGGGCCCGCATTGACGTTCTACTCGATGAGCCCGACGTCTCCCACTGCCAACATTCGATGGGTGCTCGGGCCAAGCGAGGCAGTGGGCGGCGATGTGCATACGACCAGTAGTTGGCAGGCGAATGAAGCTTGCCTTCCGTCCCAATGGGCTGGCCGTTGGTTTCGTTTTCAGGTTGGAGCCTACGCCGACGCGTCTCCAGGAGGCCCAATCGCGCAGGAGCATGTTTTCCTCGACGATTTCTCTCTGAGCCCTTCCAGCGATTGCCCGGCCCAGGGAGCCCGATGACCGCTGTGCTCCTCATTCCGTGGTTTCGCCTGGGACCGCTCATATTTGATCTGGGAGGTCGCGATGTGACCGTTTTCCCATTCCAGATCGCCGTAGGCACGGCTTTCGTCGCGGTCTTGTTCGTCGCTGTGCTCTTCGCCCGACGACACGGTCGCTCGGTCGAGCAGACATTGGACCTGGCGATCACGGGAGCCGCGTTCGCTCTTCCCTTCGCCGTGCTCTTCAACATCCTGCAGTACCAACGCGAAACCCTGGGGCTTGTCTTCAGCGAGCCAGGTCGGATCTCGGACCTCACCCTGCATTGGTCGAGTTATGGCGGAATGATCGGGGGTGCCATTGGGGCCTTGGTTTGGAAATGGCGGAGCAAAGGTTCCCTCCTGGAAATCGGCGACTCCTTTTTTTTCGCGCTGCCGTTCGGGCTGATTCTCGCTCGCCTCGGATGTTTCTCCGTCCATGACCATCCAGGCAGAGTCAGCCACTTCGTGCTCGCGGTGGCGGACTACCAAATTGGCTTACCGCCGTACCTGCCTCGCCATGACTTGGGGCTCGACGAGGCCATCATGGCCGTCCTCGTTGCGACACTCCTGATGTTCCTCTCGCGCAGGCCCCGGAAACCCGGATTCTACATCGGGATCGTGGCCATCCTGCAACCGTCTCTTCGATTTCTTCTTGACTTCCTGCGGGCGGCGGAAGCTGAGGGCGGCGATGCGCGATATTTCGGCCTGACACTTGGGCAGTACGTGGCAGTCACCGCCGTGACATTCGGTATCGTCATCATGCGATACGTGCGTACCCGCGCGGTAGCGTCCTGCTAGCTTACGGCGCCGGGAGCTCGACGATGACGAGGCAACTCAACACGTTGCCGAAGACGACGCAGGTGCCGGTGAGCTCGTCTGAAACTTTGCAGGGGTCGCCTTCATTCAGGCCCGCACACCTGTTGACCCGTGGTGGCGGATCGCCGGGGATGCAGTCCCCTTGCAGACAGAAACCAGACTCGTTGTTGCACTTCGTGGTGTAATCTGGCTGACCACAACACTCTTGGCAGCAAGCCCCCATCACGGAGACGTACCCAGCCAAGAGAACCACGAGGATCATGACTTTGCGTAGGATTGCGGTGTTCATGACGTACCCCTTGTGTGTGCGGAACGACGCGGGGATCCAGACCAAGAGACCATCCTTTGCGGTGAGTGTCCATACGTAAAAGTTCTTGTCCGTCTCTTTCCAGGAGCGCACCGGTGTTGGACATGAAACCCTCTTGAAAATGTGGGGGTTTTGGCCGATCTTAGTGTCGTGCAAGCAGAGAACACGATCGCCGGCGCCGCACTCGCGTTGCTGCTCCCCATGGGCTGCGGTGATTCGTCGATCTGCGGCGCCGGGTCGGAAGAGAGGGACGGGACCTGCGTCCCAATCTGCGTCCAGGCTTGTGGCGCCCATCAGGAATGCGTTGCGACGGATACCCAAGCTGCATGCAAATGCGTCGCGGGATACGAAGGTGAGCCTTGTACATGGAAGGGAGTTTTTGAAGACCCGGGCTTCGGTAGCCAAGAGGCTTGGCCTGACAGCACCAACGGTGCCGCCATCCTGCCGCTGTCAGCCGGGCCCACGGGGCTGGGGATCGCATCGTTCGTGAGCAGTGTGGTGTGCAACGCAGGCGCCGTCAGCCAAGTAGTCGAGATGCCGAGCTATGAGCTGGCGGAACCACTCGTCATCGAGCTGACCTATCGTGCGATGGAAACGACGGGCGTGGCGATTGGCTACAACCGCGCGTTCAGAAGAATGGAGGATACGGGCGGGGCATGGGCAACACGGCGTGTGTGTTTGGGAGAGGCCGGTTATGGCGGCCCTGTGAAGTTCCAAGTGGCCGCATCTAGCCGTACTCCAGAGTGCTTCTCGTCGCCGACTGGTGAGATCGAAGTTGACCGCATCCAAATTCTGGTTGCCGCCCCAGGCGAGTGTCCAGCACCGGGCTCAGTGCTGAACGGTCAGGCCGACCAAGGACAAGGCGGCTGGTTCTTCGAAGAAGATGAATTCGCGCCGTCGAGCCTGGGCCGTACCGAAGGTGGGTTGGAAGCACTGGTCGGCAAGTCCGGGTCGAGCGGAGCGCGAATCTACAAAGAGGCGGGAGGCAGCAACCTTATTGCGATGGGGACGAAGGTCTCCGTTCCAACCAACGAGACCCTGCCGAGTCCCGCCTTGCGATTCTGGTGGAAGGCAACGGCGAGTCAGGATTTTCGAGCGGAGTTGGGCACATTCGAGAGGGACTTTGTAACCAGTCACTGGGATACGCTTGTAGGCGACGGAGACGAGCATACCTACACTTACTGCCTTCCCCCATGGACACATGGCAACGTCGTGGATTTGGCGTTCTACGAGGAGCGTACCGACAATTACCTCGCCGCGGAAGGGACGCTCGTCGTCGATGAGGTCGAGCTGATCTCGGATACGAACTGTGGGGTCTCCCAGAACTTGTTGGACCCGAGCTTCGACTCCGCACCAAATCGCTGGCCACACGTGCAACTAGCGCGAAGCGCCGCGGACTCGGTGCAACTGCTCAGAGATCAGGGTCTTGCGCATCCCCCCGGCGACGGTGTTCTTGCTCTAACCTATCAAAACGAAGCTTCCCTGGTTCAGGTGGAAGCCCAGCTCTGGGTTCCACAAAGCGAGGGGGCCAAGGGCCCGATGGCGGTCTTCTACTCCAATGTCCCTTCGAGCACCCAAGCGACTGTCCGCTGGCTCTTGGGCACATCTGGCATCGTCAACTCCGAATTGCTTCCGGGGGGAGGCTGGCGAAAAACGGAGGTTTGCCTCCCACCGGAATGGGCCGAGCGTTGGTTTCGCTTGAGCGTGCACGTGTTTGTCCAGCCGGGGTTGATACTGGACGCGCCGGAGCGGGTGCTGCTCGACGACTTCGCGCTCACAACCGACGAGAAGTGCCCGGCGCTTTGAAAGCCTCGCTGTAACTCAGCTGCGCCAGCGCGGGCGCTGCTGGGGGTCGCCTGTCAGGCGTTTCGGAGGTCTCAGCGTCCCGCCGGTAGCCGTAGCGTGTAACTGACACCCCCGATAACCAGACCCTGCCTCTCAAAAAGTGCCGATGGGTTCGGTGCCTGCGCAGCTCCATCGGCACTAATCTGCATCACGGTGATGTCATAGTGGGCAGGGTTGACGAGCCGTGCGCTTTCGTTTTTGACGGTAGAGGGGTCCGCCATCGTCGCGAGCCTGACCTCGGTCGTTTCGCCGGGTCGCAGCAAGAAGGGGCCAATCATCTTCGGCTCGTCCCCAAGTACGAACTCAAACTTGCCGTTGACGGTTTGCCTGAGACCTAGAACGCGAAGCTTGCTTCTATCAAGCCTTGCGGGGTCGACTTCGATGGCGCCCCTGACCATCTGCGCCCAATCGATCGCACGCAGGCTCATGGGCTGCGTTGTAATGAGCAGATACGTCTCCCGAGACCGTCCATCGCCGGCCATCGCAAACACTGCGCTGCTCTGCGGAGAACCTCCGAGATCGATGACGTTTACGTTACGCCATACGAGATCGTTGTCGGCACGCACGGCAGCGTCGAGACTCGTGAACTCCAGCGGTTTCTCGTCGATGTTCCAACGCGCCAGCAAGCAATAGTGCCCGCTACTGTCGATGCTAGACCACTCGAACATCGCCACATCATCCGCGTCCGGTGCGACCGTGCGGGCCTGGGAATCGATGAGCGTCCAGCTTGCCGGATCGTTGAGGTTGGTGCTGGCATGGGCGAAGTAGAGCTCCAAACTGGACGACTCGCTCTGGGCACCCGTGTTCAGCAGCTTCACATAGACGTAATTGGTCTGGCCCTGTACCGGGTTCTCGTGGTCGTACTCATGTTCCAATTCGGGATCTTCGTTTTGCCTTACCCAGACGTAGGGTGATTTCCACATCGGCTGGCCCGCGGTCATCGGGTCGGGTTCGCGGCCCTCGTCTTCCCAAAGATCTTTCATCCACACATTTGCGCCGACCTCGCTTCCGCAGTGATAGCGACTGACGGCTTCGTGGTTCGACGCAAACGCCTTGACGTTGTGCTCGGGTTCGGGCTTCGTCGTCGCAACCCCGGTCGGATCGCCGGCAAGATCGAGGCCCGGATTCGAGAACCGGGCAACACGAACACAAGTGTAGGAGCCGGCGTCGTCTCGGCACGGCGTGTCGTAAGCCATGATCGTGCGCCATGGAGCAACACCCGGCGTTGTGGGGTGGGGCTGTATGTGTCCGAAATTGTAGTTGAGGTTACTCGTCGCGTTGGCGCGGTCATGATTCGCGCCGATGTTGTGCCCAGTTTCGTGCGCAAGGTTCAGGACATTCGCAACACACCAACGCCGCACGACCGAAAAGGCCAGTTGCTTGGTGGCTGCGCTCGCCGATTCGACCTGATCTCCATAGCCACAAGGGCTATAAATTCCGAGGTTCCCCCGCTCGAAGATGAGGGACGCCAGATCAGCACCTTCCGAAGATCGCAGACCGTGAATCGCATCCAACTCCCCGTCGACGAACTTCAACTGCTTGAATAGCAATGCGGGGTCAACACCCTCTGGATCCTCTACGTAGCCGCCGGGGACTTCGCCGCGGTAAATCGCATAGAGAAGATGAGCAACTCCGCTGTCGAGGTTGGCCTGGTTGGCTTCCGCGATAGCGAAGTCGATCTCGTCCTTGATCGCTTGCTCACCGCCCGCGGCGTCACGCGCGGCCGATGTGTAGAGGACCATCACGTCGATTCTTTCCGGAGGGTCTTGGCAGGAGGAATTGCTCGGCACCCCAGCGTCCAGTTCGCTCGCCGCGGACTCGACGACGCCGTCATCCGGGGCCTCCTGAAATTGCTGAGCGTCAAAGGTCTCCAGGACGCCGGTACTTGGAGTCATGGAGCGAATCCGATAGATCCGCTCACCGCGCTGGACACGCCCCTCGACGAAATCGCCGATGCGCAAGAAGAAACCTGAGTCAATCCCCGATAGTCGAGCGGCCCAGGCATGCTGGCCTTCACGGAGCGCTAACGAGCGTGGCGACATGGGTTCGAGATCGAGCACGATGGTCTTGCCGGGAACATGAAGGTCGATCTTCACCCGCTGATTGGGTACGAGCACACTGGGGTCGATTCGTGTCTCGATGCTCGAGAGCAGCGGCCCTTTGGCTCCATCGTTGGTCCCGGCGGCTTTGCCAAGCGTGTACAGGGTTGCAGGTCTCGGTCGTTCGCAAGCGACGAGAACAGCCAATAGCATCGCGAATCTGAGAGAGTTTCGCATTCAGGCGTCTCACCATCTACCTCGAGACAAGACTCGACGAGCATCAGCCCTGGAGGACATTTCAGTCAAGCATCAACTAGATGGCGCAGACCATGACCGTGGCGACGAGCGTCGTCAGAAAACGACGCTGATGGTCGATCGGAGAGCGTTTCCCCGGCTGCGCGAAGACGAATGCGCGGTTCTTGAAGGCAGCGATCGCGGGCGCCCAAAGCGTTGCTCCTGGCACGCTACCTGCAGCGACCAGGCCCATGAGAAACGAATCGTGCACAAGACTGCTGCGCATGGCGCTCGCGCTCTGCACAATCTTCGTCGGCGGGTGCGGCGATGACCCGTCGGGCGCTTCGACCGAGCTGGACGGCGTTGAAACTCGCGGCGCTGCTGGTGGGCTCGAGGGGCGAACGGTCTATCTTCGCCGGGACTCGACGCGTTGCGGCTCACCCCCTTCGAATCCACTGGTGGCCGTAACCGGCACCGGCGTGGAATTCCCGTCCGACCAGACCCGCCAGCTCGAGTCGCCGTGCGGGGAAGCACCCAGCCCGGGTATCGAGGTCAGCGTCGATGGCGCGAGCCTCATCTTCGATTTCTCCAACGTCGACCAGGCAGACGCCTTCCCCAGCGCCGAGTTCGAGGGCTACGAGCTCAGCTTCGCGCGCCGCTGCGGCGACCCGGTGCTAGCCGCGATATCGCTCGATGCGGAGCAAAGCACTTTTGGCATCACCGAGGTCGAGGTTTCGCATCACTACGACAGCGTTCGGGTCGACTTCGAGCAGTTGGCCTATGACCATGCCTCCTTCCTGAAGGTCGACCTGGAGTTGGTCGATGTGGATTGTGCAGGGACGAGCCCCTAACCGATTGCCCACGTGCCAATGCGCGGTAGTTAAGCGCCGGGATGACAAAGACCACCGTGGGCGCTCAGGTGGGCGGCCAGACCGCGTCCGAGAATTCGCCGAGCCGTTGCGGGACGGCCCGGACAAACGCGGCAAATGCGCTATCGTTCGGGGCCAGATGAGTGGAGCATTGAAAATTGACTACGCGCGACACCATCTTCGCCTCGTGGGCGTCGGGCTCGTGTTCCTTCTGCTGAGTTGTACGAACGTTGGTTCCAAAGCGATCCGCAACACGCGCTTCAACTACAATTCAGCCATCGTCGACACGCGAAACGAGCAGTTGCTCACCAACCTCGTCCGCCTGCGCTATCGCGACACGCCTTATTTCATCGAAGTTTCGAGCATCGCCACGCAGTACCTTCTCGGTCTTGGAGGCTCGGGCAGCGTAGGTGGGATCGGCGACAAAACGGTAGGCGGGGTAGGCGGTTCGGTTTCCTACGAGGAGCGGCCAACCATCACCTACGTTCCTTTGCAAGGCGAAACCTTCTCACGGCGCTTGCTTGCACCAGTGCCCATGGAGGTGATCGTGCTTCTCAGCAACTCCGGTTGGCGGTTCGATCGCCTTCTGCGCTGCTGCGTGCAGCGCATCAACGACGTATGGAACGCCCCCACAGCCGCTGGACCGACGCCCGATCTCACACCGGACTTCGAGAGCTTCATGGAGCTGGCGCGCTTGCTGGAAGAGATGCGTCAATTTGACGCGCTGGAGGTTCGCTTTCACCGCGTCGGTCCCGATGAAGAGGTGGAAGCCGGGGCGCTCCGCGGCCCCGGACACGTCTTTGTGATGAGCCTTCGCTTCCACGACATACCGGAGGTGGCCGAGTCATCGAAACGCCTCAAGGAGGTCCTGGGCCTACGAGCGGATCTCGACGAGTTCTACTTGACCAGCAACCCGACCGATCATTCGCCACGGGAGATCGGTATCCAACCCCGTCCGCTCATCGGCGTGATGAACTACCTGTCTCAGAGCGTCGAGCCGCCGAAACGGGACATCGACGCCGGCCGCGTGACCGTGACCCGAAACCGTGACGGGTCCGAGTTTGACTGGCCCGTGTTGAGCAAAGATCTTTTCCGTGTCGCCTCGAGCTCGAAACAGCCCGACAATGCGTTCGTCCGTGTCCAGTATCGCGGTACCTGGTTCTACATCGAGGACTCTGACCTCAGCTCCAAGTCCACGTTCAATCTACTGGATCAGCTCTTCCAGCTTCAGTCCGGGAACACGGGCAACGTCGCGCCCATGCTGACGCTGCCAATAAACTGACCGCGCGCATCGATCCCCCATATCGAGCTGCGGTTGGCTTGGAAGCCAAAACGCGCCAGGCACGAAGACATGGCCCCGCTCCTCCGCATCCCGCGTTCCACGACGGCCAGCTGACTCTCGCGCAGATGCCGCGGCGTTTTGCCGCTCGATTGGCACCACGACATCGCGTGCGAGCCTTCCATTCAGTGCTAGCGTGCCCCTTCCTCGGACCCAACAAGCCCTCGATCAGGAAAGACAGCCGACATGACGCACCGAACTCGACTTTATCTTCCCTCAATTTTGGTAGCAGGAATTCTGACCGCGCTGGGAACGACTTCGCCTGCATTGGCCAAGAGGGCGAAGAGCCCGCAGCAGCCGAACATCGTCGTGATCATGGGCGACGACATCGGCTGGTTCAACATTGGCGCGTACCACCGCGGCATCATGAGCGGCAAGACACCGAACATCGATAGCCTAGCGCGCGACGGCATGATGTTCACCGACTACTACGCGGAGGCCAGCTGTACGGCCGGCCGTGCCAACTTCATCACCGGCATGATTCCGATGCGGACTGGGATGACTACCGTCGGTCAAGCGGGCTCTCCGTTGGGCCTGCCTGCCGAGGCTCCGACGATTGCGACGGCCCTCAAGGCGATGGGCTATGCAACGGGGCAGTTCGGCAAGAACCACCTCGGCGACTTGAACCAATTCCTACCGACGGTTCATGGCTTCGACGAGTTCTTCGGCTACCTCTATCACCTCGATGCCATGTCCGATCCGTACTGGCCCGGCTATCCCCAGGAGCTCCTCGACGAGATTGGACCGCGGAACATGGTGCACTCGTGGGCCACCGACAGAGACGACCCAACGGTTCAGCCCCGGTGGGGCAAGGTCGGCAAACAGAAGATCAAGGATGCGGGTCCGCTACCGCCCAAGCGCATGGAGACGGTGGACGACGAGATCCTGAAGTACACCTTGAGCTTCATGGAACAGGCCAAGAAGGACGGTAAGCCGTTCTTCGTTTGGCTGAACCCGACCCGGATGCACATCTTCACGTTTCTCTCACCCAAGTACAAAGCGCTCGAAGGGAAGGACAACTACGGTCTCGAAGAAGCGGGCATGGCGCAGTTCGACGACATCGTCGGCGCGGTCATGAAGAAGCTCGAGGCGATGGGAGTCGCCAAGAACACGATCATCGCAGTGACCACCGACAACGGAACCGAGGTCTTCACCTGGCCGGACGGGGGTAACACACCCTTCAAGGGCGCCAAAGGTATGACGACCGACGGCGGGTTTCGGGTGCCGATGGTCGTGCGTTGGCCAGAGCGCATTCCGGCTGGCAGGGTGGAGAACGGCATCATGTCCGGCATGGACTGGTTTCCAACGCTGGTCGCGGCGGCGGGGAACCCCAACATCGTCGAGGAGCTCAAGACGGGAAAGCAGTTGGGAGACCGCGAGTACAAGGTGCACCTCGATGGGTACGATCAAACCAACATGTTCACCGGCAAGGGGCCGAGCGCGCGAGAAGAGATCTGGTACTTTGGTGAGTCGACCCTCGGCGCCGTTCGCATCGGCGACTGGAAGTACACCTTCATCGAGCAGCCCGATGGCTGGCCCGGCGCCAAGAACAAGCTGAACATGCCGCTTATCCACAACCTTCGCCGCGATCCGTTCGAACGGTATGCCGATCCCAACTTTGCGGTCGGGTCGCCCGACTGGTTCATGAAATTCTATGCCCGGGAGTTTTGGCGCTTCGTCTTCGTGCAGCGCAAGGTGGCCGAGCTCGCCAAGACCGCAATTGAATTCCCTCCGATGCAAAAGGGCGCGTCGTTCAACTTGGAAGCCGTGAAAGCTCAAATCGACGAAGCCGTGCGGGCCCATCACGGGCAGTAGGGGTCGGCGCGGCTGGCGTGCCGAAAACGGTTGATGGTTGGTGCGGTTCGGTCATACTCAGGGCTTCGCGATGTTGAACCTCCGCCATCTGAGCGCTCGAACGCCGATGATTCTGAGATTTTGTGCGCGCTTGACCATCGTCGCGCTCTTGGTGGTGGGATCCCGGAGCGGTCATCTGCTGCTCGTCGCGCACACCCGGTGTGCGGAGCACGGTGAGCTCGTCCATGGCGGGCAGGTGCATCATCGTGCGCTCCCCGAGCCTTGGACGGGCAGCTCTCCCAGCGCCGAACCGGACCATCGCCCGGTCGAATCCGGCGAGCACGAGCATTGCGCGCTTAGCGGCGACCGCCGAGAAGTCGCGACGGAAATCGGCGGTGCTGCCGTAGCTACTGCACCTCTTCGCGCCAAGCACGCGGAAGAGCGCGTCGGACGGGAACGAGCCGTCGAAACATGCGCACGCTTCCGAGTCGCTCCCAAGAACTCGCCGCCGGCATAGCCCCCTTGTGGAGCACGAAGGCGGCCCGTTTCCGCGGGCCGCATTAGACGCGGTGGATCCGCGAAGGCAGGGCGACGCCGTACTGCCGATGCCGAGTGCATCGGGACTGGCGTCATGTGGGTTGCAGGGTCGCATGGGTTGCGAGTGAAACGCATCGGTTCGAAAAACACGGCAATCGGGATGCTGGGAGCAATTCTCCTTCTGGCCGGCGCGCCGGTGCGCGCTCAGGAGGAAACGCCGGACGCCGGTGCCGGCCCTGACACCGACGCTGGCCCTGACTCTGACGCTGGCGTCGATACCGAACCTGGCCTCCACCCGCCCCACATTCTCTCCGCCCCTCCCCCCCAATACCCAGTCGGCCGAGAAGGGCAGGGGCTTCATCCGACAGTCCTCCTTCGCATTACGGTTACGGGCGATGCGCAGGTGACCGACGTGGTCGTCGAGCACTCGGGCGGCGCCGACTTCGATGCGGAAGCAGTGCAAGCGGTGCGGAGCTGGAGGTTCGAGCCGGCTCGACGCGGCGAGACCCCCGTCTCGAGCCGAATCCGAGTCGCGGTTCATTTCGAGCCCCCGAACGCGGGCCTCCCGCACGAGGGACAAACCCATGTGCCCCAAGCGGCGCCGCACGTCGAATCAGAGCCTCCCGCGCGCAACGAGCCCGCACAGGCGGCGCCCGCCGTGGCAGAGGAGGCAAGCGCAACCGAGACGAAGCCGAACCAAGCTGCGGGCTTCGGCGCGACCGCCGAGGTCGACGTCGAGAAGCTGCGGGCCGAAGGCCGTGGAGCGGCCGACGTGACCGTGGAACGCAAGGCGCTAGACGCCGCACCGGTCAATTCCGCGAACGATCTGCTCATGCGCGCGCCGGGTCTGTACGTCGCCAATGTCGAGGGTGACGGCGCTGCGGGCTTCATGTATTTGCGCGGCTTCAACGCCGAGCATGGACAGGACATCGAGCTGAAGCTCGGCAATGTCCCCCTCAATCAACCGTCGAACATTCACGGACAGGGCTATGCGTACCTCGGCTTTATCGTGCCCGAGGTGGTCCGCAACCTACGCGTGACCGAGGGGGTCTACGACCCGAGACAAGGAGACTTCGCGGTCGCGGGCACGGTCGAATTCGACCTCGGGGTCGAACAGCGTGGAATCTACTCGAAAACGCTCTTCGGCTCGTTTGGAACGTTTCGTCAGGTCGCGATCTTCGCTCCGAAAGGCAAGGGGACCGATACGTTCGGTGCGTTTCAGTTTCAGCGATCGAACGGCTTTGGCGAAAACCGCGACGGGCTGAACGGCTCGGCGATGTTTCAGATGGGCTTCGGTGAAAAAGAGTGGCGCTTCAAGCTCCACGGGGCGTTCTGGGGGACCCGATACAACTCCGCAGGCGTCCTTCGGCTCGACGACATCGAGTCGGGCAAGATCGGATTCTATGACGTCTATCCCTACGCCACTGCGAAAGGTCAAAACACCTTCGACTCAGGCGCTATCGTCGGCGTGGGCGGGGAGCGACGCGACGAAAATGGCAAGAACTCGAGCTTCGATCTCTGGCTCCAACTAAACGACTTCCGCATTCAGCAGAATTACACGGGCTTTCTCGAGCGCTCCCAAGTGAATCCAGACTGGGTCGGCCGTGGCGACCTGATCGAGCAGCGCGATCGCCGGATCGCATTCGGCGGCAACGCGAGGTACCGTACCGCCCGTTACGTGCCGGCGGAAGCCGCCCAAGGCACCGTCGAGATGGGGGTGGCGGCGCGCGTCGACTTGATCAATCCGCAGCAGCAGAACCTGGTCGCAGCGCCGCAGAACCAGACCTGGGACCAGCGCATCGATGCGGACGTCGTGCAGGCGGACATCGGTATGTGGGTCGACCTCGATTGGGACTTCACCAAGTACCTGAATCTCACCGGCGGTGTCCGGGCCGACGCTCTATTCTTCGACGTCAACGACGCGCTCGGCAACTTCGTGCCCACATCTGAGCCAGCGAGCTACATCCCCGGCTATCGCCGAACCGCGGCCGGAGTCTTCGCCGGGCCTCGCTTGGCGCTCACCGGAAAGCCGACCGAACACATCGACATCATCGGTGCCTACGGGGACGGATTTCGGTCGCCACAAGCGATCACGCTCGTCGATGGCCAGCTAGCGCCCTTCACGCGGGTGCGTTCGCTGGACCTCGGGTTGCGCGCGCGCATCGGCGATGATGAGCAACTCAAGCTGACGCTCAGCGGCTATCGAACCTGGCTCGACCAGGATGTGATCTTCGAAGCAAGTGAAGGCGGCCTTCAGAACATCGGGCCCACGAGTCGGACCGGGTTCGTCTTCTACGCCGTGACCCAGCCCCTGTCTTGGCTCTACGGTGCGTTCTCCGTCACGTACGTGCATGCGGTGCTCGAGGGACCGCCACCGCCGACGGTGGAAAACCCCACACCGGCCTTGGGTAAGGGAGACCTGCTGCCGTTCGTCCCGCCCTGGGTGATCCGACTCGACGTCAGTGCGGACGATGATCTCGTCGACCTCGGCAAATATCCCCTCCGTGGGCATCTCGGCATCGGTTACAGCTTCCTCGCTTCGCGGCCCCTGCCGTACTCGCAAGCGGCTTCGCCGTTTTCGCTGCTCGAGCTTTCGGCGAAGCTGTCCTGGTGGTTCCTCGACGTCGGTCTTCAAATTTACAACCTGCTCGGCGTCGAGTACGCGAGCAACGAGTTCGCGTTCGTATCGGACTGGAACCCGAACGGAGTCCCCTCTCACATCCCGGCTCGACACATCACGGCAGGCAGCCCGCGAATGTTCCTGTTCCTGATTGGGATTCGCCTATGAAGCACTTCCTGCGTTCTTTGCTGACTATCCTCGTGCTCGGTTGCGGGCAAACCGGGGGAGAATTCGTCGAAATTCCGTTCGAAGCGAGAGGAACAGCGCCCCTGGCTTTCGTCAAAGGTGGCTGGGAGGTGACGCTTTCGCAGGCGACGCTCGGCTTCGGACCGATCTATTTCTGCACGACCGACAGCGCGATCTCCTCACGCTGCGAGGTTGCGGTTCTCGAGTTTCTCGACGGCGTGACCCTCGACGGTCTCGATCCGAGCTTGCAATCGATCGGGACGCTGTTCGGAACGACGGGCACGATCCGTACGGCGTTCTTCGATTACGGCATCGTCTGGCTCCTGACCGAGCCGCTCCCCAAAGCGCTCGCGGGCGTCCCGGGGGGTCCGGCCGTCATTAGTCCCGAGAGCTCTGGCTACGTCCCTCAAGGGTATTCCGCGCGGTTCCTCGGTACGGCCGCATGCGTGGAAGACGCCTCGATCTGTTGCCCGGGCGCGACCTCTTGCCCGGTGGGCTACAGCTTCGAGGCCAACGTCGACGTCCTCGTAGTCAATCCGGGCACACCCGCCGTCAACGGCGTGCGAACGAGCCAAGAGATCACTACGGACCCCGTCGTACTCACGATGACTTTCGATCCGGACGCCTGGTGGCAGACGGTCGACTTCGCGCGTCTGGCGGCCCTGGACGACGGTTCCGGCGAGGTGTTGATCCTTCCGGGAGACCCAGACTACAGCGCGCTGATCATCGCCATGACGGCGAATGAGCTTCCGACCTTCACTTGGTCGACCCCTGCCATTCCATGAGGATGTCTTTGACGACGGCACATACCAGGATGAACGAGATGAATGAGGCCAATACAATGCACGAGAGTCGCACGAGGAATACCAGTTGGCGGATTGCAATCCTGACGGCTCTGGCGGCAGCGGGCTGTGGCGGCGACGCAGGAAGCAGCAGTCAGGACGGAAGTCTGACCGTGCTGCTGGCGGCTGAGCAAACCATTCCAAGAGGGATTCACGCTGGAAACCAAGAAGCAGACATCCGCGATGGATTCGACATCGACTACAGTCGCTACCTCATCTCGGTCGGCCTCGTCGCAATGAACCAGATCGACGGCGCCAACGCGCAGAGCAGTGACGCGGTGGCGGTGGCGGACTTCGTGAACCTGCCGAAGGCGGCTCCCGAGCTGACTGTCTTCGAGGCCATCCCGATTGGGCAGTACACCGAGTTCGGCTTTCGAACGCCGCCTCCCTCGTCCTCGGTGGTCAACCTCAACTCGGCCGATCCGAGCGATGTCGAGGCGATGATCACAAACCGCTGGAGCTACTTCATCGAGGGGACGATCACACGGGTCTCCGACGGAGCGACGAGAGACTTCCGCATCGAGGCGGACGTGCCGTCGGTTTTCACCGCCTGTGCGGCGCAGGGCTTGCCTCTGGGCGTCAACGTGAGCGCCAACTCGAGCGTAGAGATCACCATGCACGGGGACCACCTGTTCTTCAATGGCTTTCCCGAAGACGAGGGTAAAATCACGCGGCTCGCCCAATGGCTGTGGGACATCGAGGACGTCGATGGGGATGAGGTGATCACAAAATCTGACTTCGAAGCGGCCACGGACGTCGGCAGCCTCTTTCCGTCTCCGCCTGTGGGGGTCTACGAGCTAACCGGCGGCCCACTCACGGTCACCACCGCGTGGGATTTCGTCCGTGCGCAGCTCGGTACGCAAGGACACATCTTCGGCGAGGGGGAGTGTGAATGGGGCAACCTCTAGAGTGGCGATTCCTTTTCGCCTGGGCCACGCTCACGGTGTCATCTCGGGTCCCATGTCCAATCAGCGCGGGAACGCGGATCAACCATGCGATCGCGCGGTGGAGACCATCAGGGAGTGCATATTGAATGTGCTGTCCTTGCTTTGCCATGTCTTCTTGATGTCCTGGACTCATTGGCCGATCGCGTCCTTCGATTTCTTTGCCGACGCAGGCAGAGTCACAGCGAACAACCGCGCGGGCGCGATCAACAAACGGAGATGTAAGAATCGGACCATGAGGACCTGCTGCGCAGAAACTAGCCCGCATAACCTCCATGCAAGCGACTACCCCGATTCGCGATTGGCACCCCGCCGGGCTTGCAAGTTCGATGCTCAGGGCTAGAGAAGGGCGATGCAAGCGCCGGTCCGCATCGTCGGTAGCTATCTCTCTCCGTATGTACGTAAGGCGCTGGTCGTCCTCGACCTCAAGGGGATCGCGTACGAGATCGATCCAATCATTCCATTCATGGGTGATGATCGTTTCTCGCAGATCAGCCCGGTCCGTAGAGTGCCCGTCCTCATGGACGACCGCGTGACGCTCGCCGACTCGTCCGTAATCTGCCAGTATCTGGAGGAGCGGTATCCCATACCGGCGCTGTACCCGACTGACCTGGCGGCGCGCGCGCACGCTCGGTGGCTCGAGGAATATGCCGATACCCGGATGGGCGACGTGTTCATCTGGCGACTCTTCAACGCTGTCGCGATAAATCCCTACGTCTGGGGGACCAAGGCCGATCCTGGAGAATTGGACAAAATTCGTTTTGAAGAGATGCCTCTCGTGTTCGAGTACCTGGAATCCCAGCTGCCGCCGAGCGGGTACATGTTCGAAGAACTTTCGATCGCCGATATCGCGATCGCATCATTTTTCCGCAATGCTGCGTTTTCCCGCTGCGCATTGGACGTAGCACGGTGGCCGCGCACGGCGGGTTTTGTGGAACGAGTGCTCGGGATCGAAAGTTTTCGAAAGCTGATGCCCTTCGAAGATAAGCTCATGCGCACCCCCATTGCCAAACACCGTGAGGTATTGTCTGCAATGGGGGCGCCGTTGATGGCCGACACCTACGGCACACTCGAGCCTCGTCCCGGCATCCTGCCGATCTGAATTGCGAATTGGACCCACCGCAACTAAGCAGCGGCGCATGACGAATTCTGTTTGACCTACCTGCAGGCTTCGATCGGTTCCGCGGTGAGTTGAAGGACACCAGAGCCGGAGAACACGGCGTCGGTGAACATGGCGCTCGATCCCACGGCTCCCCAGGTTCCGCAGCGGTGCACGTTGTCTCCAATCCGAAGCGCGCCGACGACGTCCGATCCTGAAAAGTCGAGACGGATGGCGCCGTCTTCCAGGCTGTCCGAGAGCTGAAGGGTTGCCGTGTCTCCGATCGCTGCTCGTCTCAGCGTTAGTGCTCCCCCGCGGACGTCGACGTCGCCGGTGCCGAGCGCGCCAGCCGACTCCGCGACCAACTCTCCCGATTCCACGGTCACGCCGCCCGCGAAGTCGTTTCGCCCGTTCAAGCTGAGGCGCCCGTCGGCAAGACGAATTCCCCCGTGCCCGGTCAGATCGGTCGGCACGTGACCGAAGGAAACCCCGCCGAGCTCGGCAGGGGAATTGTCGAAGATCTTGACGACCAGATCGCCTTGGTCATCCAGGATCTCTGGTTGCAGCGAGATGACACTCTGCAATCGCCCGGCGCCAACCACGACGTCGTCATACGTTTCTCCTGGTCCGATCCTCCGCTGCAGCACTCGGCCGGCTTCGTCCACCGCGAACCAAAGCGTTCCGGTTCCGATCCCACCAGGCTTGGCGTCAGGATAGGGCGAGCTCGGTGGCAACGAGTACTGACCTTGCTCGTTCTTTCGCGCATCGGGATCAAAATGCACGACAGAGCTCGAATCGATGCTCGGCACCGCGATCACTTTGGCAGTTTGGGTGGAAAGGGTGCCGTGTCCGCTGTAACCGACGGTGTTCGGATCCACGATCGAGGGCGGGCCCATCACGATGAAAGTGTGTCCCGTGTCGTTGGGCTTGCTCAGGCTTTGATCGGAAGGGTTGGCATACCGTCCCATGGCGTACGCAACGATATCTCCCGCTCGCAGCTCCTCGAAATCGGGAACTGGCGCCATTCCGGTTGCCATTGCGTAAGGGGTACGAAAGTAGTTGGCGAGCACGAATGCGCGCGCCCACGGCCGCCGGGCTTCTTCGAGTATGAAGCCGTTCGGGTACGCTCGATTGTACTCGGGCAAACGGCGCTGCGATTGGAGCACCGCTTGGTGCAGTGGCGATACCGTATTGATGACGAAACTCACCCAGCCCGAGCAGTCCGTCGATGCGACGCCCGAATAGGCAACCGTGTGAGTCAACGCCACGGGGGGCTCGGCAAGCTCTTCCGGACCGTATGACGTTTCGTAGCTATAGGTGTTGCTCGGAGGAGGTCTTGCGGACCGGTCGTTCAACTCCGTGCTTGCCGCGACCGCGAAGCGGGTGATGCCTGCCGAAACGCCGGATTCCGCCGAGGCGGACGGAACCGGCTTGCGAACGAGGCTCGCCGAAGCGCAGCAAAGCGAGTGTACGATCAGGGCCAGGCACGCGATCCGCAACGCATCCGATGGAACGATTCGTAGACTCATGTCACTCAGCAAGGAATCGTCGCACTTCGTCGAGAAACTTCGGCCATGCGGGTTCGTCTTCGGTGAGAAGATGGTTCTGGCTCTCGAGGGTGACGAAACGGGCATTCGGGATGCCTCCGGCGAGCGCCAGTCCCCGCTCGTATTCTACGGCCGCGTCGCCTCGAGCGTGCATGACCAACGTCGGCGCTTCGATGTCCGGAAGCAAACTGCGGACGTCGATCTCTCCAGCGGCGATGCGAAGCCGGAGCGCGTTGTCTGGCGATGCGCTGATTCGTTGGAGGTCGTTGAACCACTTCACATGAACGGGAGTGGCGTTTGGGATGAATGTGCCGGTGAAAAGATGGCGAAACGCTGGGTTGTCCGCGCCCCAACTCGCGCGCATCAGTGTCCGCATGGCCATTTCGTTCTCGCGACGTCGTTCGCTGGCCTCTACGAGGCGTCCGGTTGCAAAGCCTCCGATCAGGATCAGATGGGACACGCGATCGGGGTGTCTCGCGGCATAGGCCGCGGACACGGACGCTCCCTTGCTGATGCCGAAGAGCGCGAAGCGGTCCAGCCGCAGGGTGTCGACCACACTCTCGAGATCCCTGTAGAACGCGTCGAACGAGATGTCCTCGACGTCCCAATCCGAAAGCCCGTTCCCGCGTTCATCGTAGCGGATGAGCCGATGGTCACGGCTCAGCTCGGTGAAAACGTGACGCCACACCGGGCTCTCCCAATCGAATTCGAGGTGGGTCAACCAGTTGGAAGCTTTGACGATCGGTGGTCCCGCACCCACCGTTGCGTAAGCGATTCGAGTGCCATCGAACGAGGTGCAGAAGCGGATTTCCTGGCGAAGCTCTTTGGCGCGAGGCGATCGCAAACGAGATCTGGGATTGCCCGACATCGCACGTTTCGCCTCCACGAGGACGCCGTCGTCGATGCCTTGCTCGGTCAATGCGCGCCGCCCCACCTCGACCTGCTGTTCCGCTTCGCGCCGCCTTCCCGTGCGCTCGAGCAGCTCCAGAAGATAAAGCCATCGCTGAACGTTCGACGAGTCGAGCCGGACCAAATCCCGGGCGAATGGAAGCATCAACTCTGGGTTGTGGCTCAATCGAGCGGCAATTTCGGTGAGCACCTGGATACGGAGTTGGCGACAATCCCCGCGTGCTGCGGTCAGCCAGGCTTGGAACTCCGCGAACTCAGGCAAGTCGATTCCCTCCAGAAGCTCACCCTGAAACAGCCCAGCGAGCTCAACTGCGGTCTCGGCGTCCACCGTCCCCAGTCCGGCTTTCGCCGCTCGAATCCGGTGCAAATCGACATCGGCATCGGTGAGGTCGAGTCGAACGCAATCTCGGTCCGCGATGACGCGAGATCGTTCCGGCTCGTCGATCAGACCACGAAGTCGACTCAGGCACCAACGCAAACCACCTCGTGGATCATCGGCAACGTCCCAAAACAGGTCCGTGAGCCGCTGGCGGCGGTGCTCGCGTCCGGTCGCAGCCAGGTAGCCGAGTAGCGCACGCGTCTTCTTTGATCGTGGAAGTTCTATCGCTTCGCCATTGCGCTCGATCCGCAGAGGCCCGAGCAGCCGAAATGTCAATCCCGACTGAGTCATTGCAGCACCATCGGCAGAACCGGAGCCGCAGTATCGCATGGGCCGTGGGGATGGACCAGACCCGAGGGGGCGGCGATCGGTCTGGTCTAGATCAGGTCCATCCGACAAATCCAACAGGCGCTGACGCGGTCCGCGACAGCGATTTGCCTTGGGATCAACCGAGATCAGAATCGGCTTCCCAGTCGAACACCGTTGCGGTCCAGATGCGTTCGAAGGGCATTTGCGCCGTGCGTTGAAGTTTGCGCACGGCCTCCGCGTCGGGGGCGTCGTACTCGCAAATCATGAGTCGTCTGTCCCGCGAGAAGTAACTCCGAATGAACGTGACCTGGTGCTGCTCCGCGCACCAAGCAAAACCGACCTCTTGCGCCTGGAGGTCGTCGAACGACTGGGCCTCGTCGAATTTCCGCTCCACCATCACGCGTTCCATCACTCTGCCTCCATATCGCGTAGCGCTGTTCCTGACACGGTCGCCGCCGCGGCGAGCTCGCGTTCGACGATTTCACCCACGTGCTTGGCGTAGCCGCTGATCGCGCGAAGCTCTTGCATTCGATCACGCATCGCGGCCTTCTCACCTCGTTCTCGTGCGATTCGCAGCAATACGGCGTTTGCAAGAGCAGACTCACTGGGTTGTTGCAGGATTTGTCCAAGCTTCTCGGCCTCGGCGGCCCGCGCAGCTGCACTTTGCAATTCACCTCGCTCCGCTTCGAGCGCGGCGGCCTGGGTGAGCACGAAAGCGAGGCGCTGCTTCGCGTCCACGTCGCGAAGCTCTTGCAACGCTTCCTCGAACGCCAAGGGATTGTCGAGCTCGCCTCGCTTGTAACGGCACAGCGCCAGCATCGCTCTCGCGAGAGGTCGCTCGCTGCCCTCACGCAGTTTTTCGCCGATTGCTGCGAGCTCCTTGGCGTACTGACAGGCTTCGTCCGGGTCTCGGCGATGGATAGAGGTCATGACGAGGTGCTCGAGCGCCATGAACTCCTGCAGGCGATTGCCGTTCTTCTTCGCCAAGATCCAGGCCTCCTCGAATGCTGCTTTGGCATCATCCAAAGCGCCTGCATGCAAACGAAGTAGGCCAACACCATCGAAAATCGCCCAGGTGGGTTCGCCCGAACGATCCGTCAGCGCCCGCGCCTCCAAGAGAAGTGCCTCCGCCTGTGCGAGATCCCGTTCGAGAATGACGAGGCAACGGGCGGTCTCTGCGATGCCGACGGCGCGGTGCTGGTCGTTGGTTCCTCGGCTTGCCATCTCGGCTCGCAGCGACAATCGATGCGCGTCGCTCAGTGAGCCTTCGTGCCAGCGAAGCGTGCTCACCAACGTGAAGGCCAGGCGGGCATGTTCCGGGCAGCCGGCATCGAGCGCCTGCTCCGCGAGGGCCTCGATGCGAGTGGACTCCGCATCGGGGTCTTCCGGCCAATGCGCGCCGAGACTGATCTGCTCGAGCTCGATGCGCAGTTTCGCGCGCTCGGGATCCTCGAGCTGCTCGACGAGACGGAGTCCTCGGCGCGCGTGCGTGTACGCCTCGGCGTTTGCAAACACTCGAAGGCAGCGCGCCCCGGCGGTCACGGCAGCGCGGACCGCCATGGCTGCATCACCTCCGAGCGAAGCATGATGCGCCAATTCCAGCGAGATGACGCCGTCCGGATCGTTTGCTCCGGCAAGGAGTTGCGCGACGCGCAGGTGCATGAGCTTTCGGCGCGGCTCCGAGATCTCCGAGTAGACGACACGATGGACCAGAGCATGGTGAAATGCGTACATCTGGGCAGAGCTACCCGAGCTCTCGAGCAGGGCGTGGCGCTCGAGCTCTCTCAGCGCACTCATGAGCCGATCAAAATCGAGCGAAACCAGCGCGGAGAGACGCGAAACGTCGAATGTAGTTCCCAGAACAGCACTCCATCGAAGCACGTCGCCCGCTTCGGGAGCCACCCGTTCGATTCGATCGCTGATCAGTTCCTTGAGCGAACCCGGGACCGTGTCGCCGGTGCTCGACGCGTGTGCAAGCTCTCGCGCCATGAGCGCGTTGCCCCCGCTCAAGTTGAAGACCTCGGTGGCATCTGCACTGCCGTCGATGGACCGAATCAGCGCCTCGACGTCTCTTTCGGTAAATGGCAGCAACAGCTGCTCATCGATGAGACCCTCGCGGCGAAAGCTCCGCAACATTCTCATCACGGACTCGTTGTCGATGAGCTCTCCGTCCCGCGCGCCAAGCACGACCAGCACAGGCTGCTCCAGGCTCATTCGCGCGACGTAATGCAGAAGCGCGGCGGACGCATCGTCACACCAATGAATGTCATCGAACAAGAGTAGGGCGGGCGCTTTGCGTCGGGCCAGGGCCGTCACGAGCTCCAGGACCGCGCCGAACAGACGATCGCGGCTTGCCCCGGCTTCCGTTGATCCACCGAGCTCGGGTAGAAGCGGAGCGAGAGCGTCGCCATCGGCGTAGGCCATCGCATCGGCCGGCAGTCGGCGGAGCGCATCGATCCAAGGACCGTATGGACGAACGCCCTCTGCCTCGTACGCAGTCGCCTCGAATACCGTGGAGCCGCGGCGACGTGCCTCTGCGGTCAACTCTGCCAGGAGCCTGGTCTTTCCGATGCCTGACTCCCCCTTGAGCATGAAAACCATCAAGCGTCCCGTGCTCGCATCATCCAAAAGCGAAAGGAGGCGGCGCCGCTCCTCTTCGCGACCGACGAACACGTCGCGACTCCGTGGACTGGGCGACGCGCCTGCGCCCATTGACGCCGTGGCACTCGTGGTCTCCATCGCCGATGGCAAATGGTCATCGCTTGGAGCCTCGTCCCGGCGATTCACCTCGCGCCACGCGGTCTCCAACGGCCCTGTGACCTTGGCGCCGAGCTCCTTGAGCATGCGTGCCGCGCTCTCGTATTGTACCTTCGCTTCGCTTCTTCGCCCCGCAAGGACGAGAAGCCGAATCAGGTCCGCTCTCGCGTTCTCGTCAATTGGATCGATTCGAACGAGCTCTCGCGCGTAGGGCACGGCGTCGCTCGGCGTGGACTCGAATCGCCCAACCAGTGTTCGCAAGACTTCGCCTTGCAACTTGCGCGCGTGCTCTCGCTCCGCAGCGCACCAGGCGGTGAACTCGTCGAAGCCGGTGAGGTCGAGCCCTTCGAGGAGCTCGCCCTCGAATGCGGATTCGAGCCTCTTCAAACGTTCGGTTGAAAGGGATTTCAATCCAGATGCGCGCTCATGTCGAACCCATCGCCAATCGAGCGAGTCCCTCTCTAACTTGAGCTCGACGCTGTCGCGGTCTGCGATGAGGCAACGTGTCGCATCCGTATCGACGAGCGGGCGAATCTTCGAGAGGCTCCAGCGCAAGGCGCCGCGCGGGTCGTCGGCAACGTCCCACAATAGAGAACAGAGCCGGTCGCGGCGGTGGGCCCGGCCGGTGATAGCCAAGTATGCCAGCAAGCCCCGTGTCTTTTTCGATTGAGGCAGGCGCACCGGCTCACCGGACCGATAGACCGAGAGTGGTCCGAGAACTTGGACCTGCAGCGCGGCGACGCTCACTCCGAGAAGGCTGCCCGCGTTGGAATCTGGCGTCAAACCATCGTTTGGGACTCCGATTGCGAAGACCTCCATGATATCTTGGACCCATGGAGTACGTAGTCCTAGAGCGTGAATTCTCCGACCCCCTGACCGCGGACGAGGTTCGCAAGATGGCAGCTGAAACCCGGTGCCTGGACCTCTATCGGGCCAAGCCGGTCCGCAGTTATCTGATGCCCGGCGGGAAACGCATGGTCTGCATTTTCCTGGCTCCCGACGCCGAGGCTATGCGCGCGGTGGGCCGCTCGAACGGATTCTCAAACGCGGTGATCTGGTCATCGACGGTTCATACCCCATGATTTCGGCTACTTAGCGCAAAGATTCGCGTCTGCGATTTTTCCACGGTCCTTCACACGCAGGCTCACACGGTGCCTCCGTAGATTGATTGGCGTGAACGGGAACAACCCCGTCACCCAACTCAAACGAAAGAGGAAACCATGGAAACCAACGCGACCGCATCAGCTCAGACCAGCAACCCGAAGCCCCGCCGCGAGAAGCGGGCGATGAACGGCGTCGACGTTCCCACGCTGCTGGCGACCATCAACGCCGTCGGACAGCAGCCGGAGCTGGCGAAGTTTCAGTTCCGCGCGTCGAACCAATGGGTCAAAGGCACCCACAGCCGCACCCGCATCGAGGGCTTCAGTGGCGCAGGCGGCGAGCATGAGCAGACGGCAGACTTCGTATACGACGCTGACCATCCACCGGTTCTTTGCGGCAAGGGCAACGCTCCGACCCCGGTCGAGTTCCTCCTGCACGCCATCGCCACTTGCATCACGGCGGGTATCGGCAACGTCGCATCTGCGCGGGGTATCGAGCTCGAATCGGTGGAGTGCTCGGTCGAGGGCGACCTCGACGTGCAGGGTCTGCTCGGACTCTCGGACGACGTTCGGAACGGATACGAGGCCATTCGCCTCAACTTCAAGGTGAAGGGCGACGCCGATGCGGAGACGCTTCGTAAGGTCGTTGCGCAGTCGCAGGCTCGCTCTGCGGTGTACGACGTTCTCACCAATGGGGTTCCCGTGTCGATCGAAGTGGATGCCGCGTAGTGAACCGGTCGACGGAACATGCCGATCGGCCTGACTGATGCAGGCCGGTCGGCGGGTCCCCGTCGGAAGAGAGGAGATCGTCATGAAGCGCACGGACACCATCATCGTGGGAGGCGGGCAAGCTGGTTTGGCAATGAGCCGGTGTCTGACCGAAGAAGGAATTGAGCACGTGGTGCTTGAACGAGGCAGGGTTGCCGAGCGCTGGCGGACGGAGCGATGGGATTCGCTCCGGCTGCTCAGTCCGAACTGGCACACACGGCTTCCTGGTTTCCGATATCAGGGCGCCGATCCGGATGGCTTCATGACGATGCCCGAAATCGTCTCGTATTTCGAGCGCTACGCACTGGCGTCCAGCGCCCCGGTACAAGACGAAACCACCGTGCTGAGTGTGAAGCGATGGGGACAGGGATACCGTGTGCGAACCGATCAGGGTGACTGGGAAGCCCCGACCGTCGTCGTGGCGACGGGTCATTGCGACCTGCCATTCGTTCCCCAGGTCGCGGAAGGTCTCTCGTCCGGCGTACATCAAGTCGTGCCGTCCCAGTACAGGAATCCAGATCAGCTTCCAGACGGTGGGGTGCTCGTGGTGGGCGCCTCGGCCTCCGGCATTCAGCTCGCCCAGGAAATCCATCGCTCAGGGCGTCCCGTGACGCTTGCCGTGGGCCGGCACATTCGTATGCCGCGGCGCTACCGAGGAAGGGACATCGCCTGGTGGCTCGAAGCGAGTGGCATTCTTGGGGAGCGCGCCGAGCGCGCATTCGATATCGAGTCCGCGCGTCTGCAGCCGTCGTTGCAGCTCGTTGGAACCCCAAACCAGGAAACGATCGATCTCGCGATCCTTCGCGACGAGGGCGTGCGACTCGTAGGTCGGGTTGAAGGAGCCAACGGCACGCGGATCTCGTTCCGCGACGATCTTCGGCGCAACATCGACGCCGCCGAGCAGAAGCTCGATCGAGTGCTCGACCGGATCGACAGGTTCATCGACGAGACGTGCATGGCCGCCGATAGCCCGAATCGTCGTCCTGCGATCGAAGTTTCGGAAGCTCCCGGCGAGCTCGATCTGAGGGATGCTGGCATTGCGAGCGTCCTGTGGGCAACCGGGTACCGCCGCCGATATTCGTGGCTGCAAGTGCCGGTCCTCAACATCCGCGGCGAAATCATCCACGACGCGGGCGTCACCCCCGCTGCGGGTGTCTACGTGCTCGGACTCAACTTTCAGCGCACCCGCAAGTCGAGTTTCATCGACGGGGTGGGCGATGATGCCCGCGCCGTTACCGAGCACCTCAGCAAACGTTTTCACCGTTCTTCCATTGCCGCCTAGGAGTCAGGACCATGATCATGCAACCCATCAACAACTCCTATGACGTCGTCATCGTCGGCGCCCGGTGTGCCGGTGCCGCGACTGCCATGCTCCTCGCCGAGCTTGGTTTGCGCGTGCTGGTGTTCGACAAGAGCCGCCTGGGCTCCGACACGGTGTCGACGCATGCGCTCATGCGACCGGCTGTGCTCCTCCTGAACCGATGGGGCGTTACCGATCGCCTCGAGGAAGAAGGCACGCCCCGCATCGAGAGAACGGCTTTCCTCTACGCCGATGATCGCGGCAGCGAGGCCGTAGAGGTCGACATCAAACCGCGGCACGGTGTCGACGCACTATACGCCCCCCGCCGGACCGTGCTCGACCGGGTCCTGGCCGAAGCAGCGCGCCAAGAGGGCGCCGACGTTCGCCATGGGGTTCAGATGCTCGATCTGCTTCGCTCCAGCGCCGGACGCGTGTCCGGTGTCGTCCTGCGCGACGAATCGGGAAATGTTCGGGAGGTCCAGGCGGGCCTCGTCATCGGAGCGGACGGGCGGCGTTCGAAAGTCGCGCAGCTCGTGGGAGCGACCCCATATGTCTGGGGCCGTTACGCCACCAGCTGTGGCTTTGGGTACTTTCGAAATCTTCCGGTCGACGGCAACCGTTGGTACTACCGCCCGGGCATGGGCGTAGGTGCCATTCCGACCAACGATGGGCAAACTTTGCTGTTTGCTGCCGTTCCGGAAGACTTCGCGTCCGGGTCCGCTGCGGAGCGCGGGGGCACGTTTGCTCGCGTCATCGGGGACAGCGCGCCAGACATTGGGTCTCGTCTTCGGGCTGCAGAGCGGGTCGGTAAGCTCCGCTTCTTTCCCGGCATGCGGGGCTTTCTTCGCCAGCCCTGGGGTGAGGGATGGGCTCTGGTCGGCGACGCCGGGTACATGTCAGATCCGATCACCGCCCATGGCATCACCAATGCGCTCCGAGACGCCGACATCCTGGCCCGCACGATTGGGCATGGCGGCGATCTGGCGGACTATCAAATGGCACGGGACGATCTATCCTTGAAGTTCTTCGAGATCTCCGATCGCGTCGCATCGTACGACTGGGACATCCCCACGGTGCAACAGTATCACCGAATGATGAGCCAGGAGATGAATCGGGAAGAGGAGGCGATGGTCGCGATGGAGTCCGCGTCGGCTAGCGCGGCCTAGGCTCGAGGTAGCGAGATCATCGACGCAGGGGCATGGTGTAGCAAAGCGCCTCTCCGGCGAGAACCAGAGTACCGTCGTTCCGAACCACTTGGGTCCTCAGCCTGGTGATCGGCTTGTCGGTCCGGACCTCGAGGACCTCGACCTTGCCGGTGATCCGATCGCCAGGGCGGACCGGTGCCTTGAAGCTCCAGTCCACGTGCAGGAAAACCGTTCCAGGGCCGGGTAGATCCTCGGCAACGACCGCATTGAGAATCGCGCTCGTGATGCCCCCTTGGACGACGACTTCTCCGAATCGCGTCTCCTTGGCCAGCTCCTCATCATAGTGGAGCGGATTTCGGTCGCCTGAGATCTCGGTGAAGAGCTCGATGTCTCGGCTTTCCACAGCGCGCGTGCGCTCCGCGCGTTGGCCGACCGCAGGCATGCCCCCGGGCCAAATCTCTTTGGTTTCGGTGCTCATGGGCGCTCATAGTCACCGCTCGATTGAATTCTCGCAAGGGTCGAGCGCAGCGCGCCGGTTTCGGGCGACGATGGCGCCACCCACTCCGCCGAGGATCATCATGCTGGAGACGGCCAGGCGGGCAGACGGCGCTTCGCCGAGCACGATGATACCGCCAGCAGCCGCGATCACCGGAACGGCCAGTTGCACAATCGCCGCCCGGGTCGCGGTCAGGCCGCGAAGCGCGATGTACCAGATCACGTAGCCGAGGCCCGATGTAACCGATCCCGAAATCACCGCAAGAGTAGCTCCGCGTGTCGACGTGTGCAGCTCGTCCCAGGAGATGAAGAGGGTCGCGATCGCCATGGCGATTGCCAGTGCGAGCGCCCGGGCGAAATTCCCCGCCGTCGCGGCGACCGGCGCCGAGCTCCCCTTGCCGCGGAGTGAATACACCCCCCATCCGACCCCCGAGGCGATCATCAGCAGCGCGCCGAGAGGATCCGGCGCCGTGATGCCTGGCAGCACCAGGTAGACGAGCCCGGCCATTGCGACGACGAGACCGATCCACTCCCGGCGCCGAGGGCGTTCTCCTTGCCATAAGGCCGCGCCGATCATGGTCGCCTGCACCGACCCGAAGAGGATCAAGGCGCCCACGCCTGTTTCGAGTGACACGTAGGCCATCGAGAACGCCATCGCATAGATGAACAGCGCCAGTCCGGACCTCCAAGACCCGGACGAGCGCCCCTCCGGTCGGAGCTCCGACATCAGCGCAGACAACGGGACCAAGATCGCGACGCCGCTGCCGAGTCGAATCACTGTAAACACCACGGGATCGATGAGCTGGGGTGCCAGCGCCATCCTACAAAGCAGCGAGTTCGCCGCGAAGGCGACCAGGGTGACGCCCGTGAGTGCAATGGCGCGTCGATGCACGAGGGGGAGACTACCACTCGTCGCCGGAGTTCCGCCGCCTAGAAGAGCCAGCCTAAGAAGAACTTGAACACGTGGGTGTTCGTTCGAAAATCGGTAAACGTGGCGCTGTTCATGCTGATCGTATAGCTGAAATCGAAGTTCAGGGGGCCGAGATCGAACTGCGTGCCGAAGCGTGCGCCGGCGATGTAAATCGAGAGCGGATATCCCGGAACCTCGTGAGGTTTGAACTTGAGCGCCTTGCGATTGCCATTGACGTCGACGAAACCCCGGAGGTTGAAGGTGTTGACCAAACCCCCGTAGAGGAAGAGCTTGAAATATGGGTTCGCGTACGGCACGTAGCCTGCGGTCATCGGGATCTCGAGCGAGTTCATCCTCGCCGTCTCGCCGACCAGCTTTTCGACATTCGGCTTTCCCTGCAACCCCGCGATCAGCGCCAGTTGATCGCTGACGGTGAAGTAAAAGCGACTAAAGCCGATGCCGATTTCGCCAAAGACTTTGCGCGAGCGAACGCGTGCGGCGAGGTTCAGCCCCCAGTTTTCGAAGGTGACAGGGTGACGTCCCCCGACAGTGGTCTCGAAGACCGGATTGTCTGGGCCGCCACTGTAGACGTCGAAGGTCGGGAGCCGCGACACGAACGTGGTGCTGCCCACCCCGAGGGCAACCTTGACGTCCATCTTGGGCACCGCGGAGGCAGGGCTCGGGGCAAGCCAGGCCGAGGCGCAGAAACTGAGAAGGGCCAAGGCTGGGAACGGTTTCTTCATCGTTTGGGGACCGTCAGGGTTCTGAACATGAGGCTTCATGCGGGGAACAAGTACTCTTTCCCATCGAGGACGAACTTCTTATCCATGATGCGGGGCCACATCGGTTTGACCTTCAGCTTGTCGTTCTGCCATTGCTCGTGCTCCTCTTTGAGCTTCTCGTAGAGATCCGGCATCTGCGTCTTCAAGTTGATCTTCTCGGAGATGTCGGTGGCGAGGTTGTAGAGCTCGGCCCAGCCGTCGCGCGTGCTCAGAATGAGCTTGTAGTCGCCGTCGCGGATCGCCCAGATGTGATCGGCTCGCCAGAAGAGCGCCTGGTGCGGCCGATCCTTGTTCTTGCCCGTCACGTACGGCACCAAGTCGACGCCGTCGTATTCGCGATCGTTGGGCAAGACCGCGCCCGCCGCACTGACGGAGGTCGCGAAGATATCGGTCGAAGACACCGGGTATTCGTAACGCGTGCCCGCCGGGATCTTGCCCTTCCACTTCATCATGAAGGGCACCCGGATGCCGCCTTCGAACTGCGTGAGCTTGCCGCCTTTGAGCGGCCCGTTGTCGGTGGCGTGCGTGTAGGAGGCGCCGCCATTGTCGCTCAGGAAGAAGATGAGGGTGTCGTCTTCAAGTCCGAGGTCTTTGATCTTCTGATGGATCGCGCCAATGGCGTCATCCAGGGCGGAGATCATCGAGTAGTAGACGCGCTTGTTCTCGTCTTCGACCTCCGGGTACTTGCAGTAGTATTCGACGGGCGCCTGGAACGGCACGTGCGGGGCCGAGAAGGCATTGTAGATGAAGAACGGCTCGTCCTTGTGCTCTTCGATGTACTTGAGCGTCTCGTCGCGGAAGGCGAAGGTCAGGTACTCCTCTTCTCGAATCTCTTTGCCGTTGCGCAGGATGGCCGCCTCGTCATTGCGTCCGGTCTTCCACTGATGCTGCGCGCTGAACGCCGCTTGCTCGTGGTTGATGATCCCGGACCAGTTCTTTTGGGGCGTATACAGGGAGGAGGCGCCGTAAAACCCGTACTGGTAATCGAAGCCACGAGCCATCGGGACCTGCTCCCGGTGCACGCCGAGGTGCCACTTGCCGATGAGCGCCGTGCTGTAGTCGTACTTCTTGAGAATTTCCGAGAGCATGATTTCGGACGGCGGCACGCCCTGCTTCTGCACCTGCCAGGCCGCCGGGAAGGAAGGCCTGGCTTTGACCACGAACTCGCCAGTGTCGACGAGCCACCGCCCCGAGATGTATTCAACATAGTTGGTTGGATAGAACTCCATGATCTGGGTTTCGAAGCCGTATCGATTCTGCACGCGCCCCGTCATGAGGCCCGCGCGGGCGGGCGCGCAGGTCGGCGCGGTGGCGTATCCCTCGTCGAAGACCACGCCTTCCTTGCCAATTTGATCGATGTTCGGGGTGGAGATGTGCTTCACCCCGTACGCGCTCACTTCGTACGGTCCGAGATCGTCCGCTACGATGAGAACGATGTTGGGCGGACGCTCCGCCTCGACTGGGAGTGGAGCTTCCATGAAGGAAGCCTTGCTCTTCTCCATGTCCTTGTTCCACTTGATGCGCCATTTGATGCGCGTGATCGAGCAACTGACGAGAATCAGGCCGAGACCGAGCACGAGAAGCGCACGTAGGTAGCGGTGGGTCATGGTTGTGCCGGTCATTATCCAACCTTGCACCAAATTACAAGGTCGCCCGCGTCGGCCGCGATGCGGGCCCTTTCTCGGTTCGGAGTCGTGGGGGTCGACAGACGCAGGCAAATCCGGTACCTGCGCTGTCTGTTCGTCAACCAGGTTCGGTCGGCGATGAGTTGACAACTTGGTGGGCGGCACCAGAAGCCCGACGACACATGACAGACGCGACCTACGCCGATGCGCTCATCCTTTTTGGGATCACTGGCGATCTCTCCCGTCGTAAGCTCTTCTCGGCGCTTTACGACCTGACCGCGGCCGGTTCGCTCGATATGCCGATCGTTGGCGTCGCATCCCGTGATTGGGACGATGAGACACTCCGTGCTCACGCTCTCGAGGCTCTCGAGGCGGCTGGCAAGCCGATCGATAACGCCGTGTTTGCGCGACTGGCACACAACCTCTGCTACGTATCCGGCGACTATCGGGATCCAGCGACCTATCAAAGCGTGTTTCGAAAGTCGGGCACGGCGCGGCTTGCGGTCTCGTATCTAGCCATCCCGCCGGACTTATTCGACGACGTCGTCGAGGGGCTCGCATCGGTAGGTCTCCATCGTGAGGGCCGAGTCGTCTTGGAAAAGCCCTTCGGCCGGGACACCCAGTCGGCGACCGAGCTCAACGACACCATTCACCGCTACTACCCCGAAAGCTCCGTGTACCGAATCGACCACTTCTTGGGCAAGGGAGCGGTCCAGAATCTCATGATATTCCGTTTCTCCAACACCTTGTTGGAGCCGGTTTGGAATCGTCATTACGTGCGGGGCGTGCAGATCACGATGGCGGAAGACTTCGGAGTCGAGGGTAGGGGGAAGTTCTTCGACCGGGTGGGTACGCTTCGCGATGTCGTGCAGAACCACTTGTTCCAGGTCGTGGCCTTGCTGGCGATGGAGCCGCCGGTGTCAGACGATCCGGCCGCGCTTCGTGACGAGCGCGTCAAGGCGCTGAGGGCGATCAAGACGCTCACCCCAGACGATTTGGTCCGCGGCCAATACGAGGGCTACCGCGAGGAGTCCGGCGTTGCGTCCGACTCCGATACCGAGACCTACGCTGCCGTTCGACTGGAGCTCGACTCGTGGCGTTGGGCGGGTGTTCCGTGGATCATTCGCGCGGGGAAAGGTCTCGCGTCGACGGTCACCGAAGCGGTGATCGAGTTCGCCCGGCCGCCGCGGCCTCTTTTCGCCGACTCGACTTGTCGACCGGGTCCGAATCGGCTGACGTTCCGCACGAAGCCCGACGACGAGATCAAGCTCTCGATGCAAGCAAAGAGCCCAGGCTCGGCGATGGTCAGTGAGCCGATCGAGCTGAATCTGGAGCACGACCGGGCGCGCGGCCGCGATCCCTATGATCGGCTGATCGGCGACGCTCTCCGCGGCGATCCGGCGTTGTTTGCGCGCCAAGATGGGGTGATGGAGGCGTGGCGCGTCGTCGAGCGCGTGTTGACCGACCGCCATCCGGCTTCGTCGTATCATCGGGGCGGCTGGGGCCCACCCGAAGCGCAGACTCTCCTCGGCACCGATTGGGACTGGATCACCCGATGAATCCGCGGACGTAGGGTCGACCGGAAGTGCCGGGCGTGCCGGTGTGGCAGCTGCGCCTGGAGGCGAGCTCCAGACCGGAGGGACATTCGCGATTCACGGAGGCACGTCGTCAATTGGACTGACGACCATGGCGATGGCCAAAGGCATGGGGCTTCGCGTTGCTACGACGACTCGAAATTCCGCCAAGCGCGAGAAGCGGCTCGAGTCGGGTGCAGCCATCCAGCGCAGTGCATGCCCCTTGCGAATTGCCCCTCTATTTTGCCAAACAAAACGCTTCTGTTCGCAATGTCGTCTCGGGATTTGATACCGTGGGGAACGTGAATGCGCTTCGGCTCATCGGATTGCTTGCTCTGATCGGCGCGGTGACGGCGTGCTCGGAGCACACGGTCCCTTCGCCGCCAACCGATGGGGTCGGCGGCACCGGCGGGACCGGAGGTCGTGCGGGCACCGGCGGTTCGGGGGGCAGATCGGGAGCTGGCGGCGCGGGCGGTGTCGGCGGCATCGGCGCTTCGGGTGGAGCTGCTGGTGAAGGCGGCACGAGTGGAGCGGGGGGGACGGGCGGCCTCGGCGGCGCCACGGGAAGCGCTTGCATCAACGATTCCGACCTCCAGGTCATTCAGATGACCACGCCATCCCTTCGGTGGCAGGCCGCCAACTGTGCGGTGAGCTTCGAGGGCGCCCCGGACGACGAAGCGGCCTTCCTCAAGCACATGAACACATGCCTGGAGGGCAGTGCACCGGGGCTCTCGGCGCAATGCACGACTTGCTACGCAGAGCTCGCATGGTGCGCCGGCGATGCTTGCAATTCCTGGTGCTCGATGGAGCCCGGAAACGGTTGTTCGCCTGAGTGCACGACCGACTCCCCGAAGTGCTTGGGGTACGACGCTTGCCTCACGAACCTAAACCAATGCGCCGGGCGTGACTCCCTCGATTGCCTTGGTGATACCTAGGTCATGGCCCGACCCAACTTCTGGGCTTCCGGCTAAGTACCCGGGGGATTTGGAGACCGCTATCGCGCCGATTACAATTACGGGGTTGGGGGATTTCGGGATGGCTCAAACTCTTGTCTTACAAACGGCGCGGACCGCTTGCGTTGCGATCGTGTTTTCGATCTTCATCGGCTGTGGGGGCGCAAGCTCCGGTGGCGGGGGCGGAGATGCAGGCACGGGCGGGAGCGGAGGAGCTGGCATGGGCGGGGGCGGAGGAGCTGGCCCCGAGTGCATCAGCAGCGAGCAGTGCGTGGCCCCGGAAGTCTGCGAGCCGGTCAGGCAGATCTGTGTATCCCCGGGTATCCCATGCGCAAGCCAGGCTGAGTGCACTGGTGGGACCTACTGTGAGACGGCGGCGAACGTCTGCCTGCCATCGACCGTGGGCACGCCATGCGATGGTCCGGACAACTGCAACGGACAGTGCCTGAACGGTTTCTGCGGTTGTAGCGGTGTCGCGCACGAACGGCAGCTCGAAAGCAGCCCCCTCGATATCTATCTCGTCCTCGACCGCACGGGCAGCATGGGCACCGACTGCGCCTACGTGGCGGGGGGCTCGCCACCCGTCAACTCGAAAGCATGCTTCGCGACGTACGCGCTCGCCGACTACCTCATCAACGTCTCTCCCGCGGTGGATACGAGCCTAGCGTTCAATGTCATGTCGCTGTCCAACGATTGCACCGGGGCCAGCTATGACCCTGCCCTCATTGCACAGACCTCGCTGCCCGTCGCGGCGAACAGCGCGCTCGTGCAGAGAATCAGCGACGAGAATTTCAGTGGTGGATACGGCACGCGCATCGAGGGCGCGCTTCGGGGGATCGCCAACTATACGACCAACAACCAAATCCCAGGGCGTGAGATGATTGGAGTCCTCATTACCGACGGCGACGCGACCAATTGCGATACGAACAACTCCCATCTCGCCGGGATCATCGCCGATCACCTGACGAACACAGGCCTGCGAACGTTCATCATCGGGATGACAGGCGCCAACGAGACCAAGCTCGAAGAGCTGGCAATTGCCGGCGGGGCCGACCCGCACGACGATTTCTGCGGTGGGGTAGCTACCCCTTGTCACTATTGGAACGTTGGAGACGCCTCCGGGGATGTGCTTGCCAGCGCGCTGCAAGCCATCTCTCAGCAGGCAGTGCCGTTGCCGTGCGAGATCGACGTCACGGGTCTCACTGCACCCGAGGGGGAGGTGCTCGACTACGGCCGGGTCAACGTGACCTTGACCCAGGGCGCGACCGTCACGACGATCCCTCAGGTCGGCGTCTCGGGCGCTTGCCCTTCGGATCAGCCTGCTTGGTACTACGACGTTCCGAGCGCGCCCACCAAGATTGAGCTCTGCGAAACTGCCTGCAGTGCCGTGAGTGCTGCAGGCGACGGAGCGACCCTCAATGTCGTAGCCGGGTGCACTGCTACGATCGTCGTGCAGTGAGCGACTGGAACGACGCGTGCGTCAGCTCGCGCTGAGCCCGAGCGTCTTCTGCAAAGCCGGCTTTCGCATCTTCCAGATCCGGCCGTCCACGATGTAGTGGTGGAAGTTCAAGGTCTGATAGAAAACCAAGAGCGGCAGCCCGATGCTCACGAGCGGCTCCTGGAAGACTTCGATCCCCTTGTACAGAACAGTCGAAAGTGCCAGGCAGACCCCGAAGTAGAGCCACCATTGCTTGGGCTGACTCAAGTAGGACAGCAAACGGGCTTTCTCATCGATGCCTCCCTCGAAGCGTTTGGTGTTGAACATCCAAACGAAGAGGACGTACTGAGCGTTGTGCCAGATGTTGATGACAAGCCAGCCGAGCGTTATGTCGTCGATCAAGAGGTATCCGATCGCGAAGATGGCGATGTGGGAGCTCATGTAGAGGGTGTACGCGACGGGCAAGCGCTTGTTCCAAGCATCGCGAATCCGCGCGAGCACCCAAAAGCCCAAGGCTACGATAGCCATCGTCGCAACGACGTCCACGGCAATCCTGGCTACCGGAATCACCCGCAGCTCTTGCCCGAGAAACATCTCCGGAGCCTGCCATGAGCGATACAGGATGCCCCAGAGAGGTAGCAGATAGAAAGTCGCCTTGGCCAGATGCATGTTCGTCAAAACCGGCAGCCCGGACTTGCGTCGGTAGACCTGGCTGATACCCCAGCTCTGCGCCGTGTAGTGGAACCACTGCCAATAGAGATACAGAGAGGTGACCATCCAGACACCGACTCCATGTACCATCGCCAGCGTTCCAGCGAATACGATGAATGGCAGGACGAGGACCAGAAATCGATGTTGGCGAAAGCTCTCGCGGTCGAAGCAAAGGCGCGTATAGGTTGCAACGACGTGGTGGGCGCCGAGCAGCCAGACGTCGAGCATTAGGATTGGTACGAAGAAACTAGTGTCGAGCATCGCGAACGCCGTCGCGAAGAGCGCTACTACGGCGGGACCCAGCACGAATCCGAGGTCGAAAGTCGGCTCGCGCAGCCAACCGACTGGCAGTGCCATGCTCTGAGACGCTTGAGGCATAGGACGGGCGACCCAAATAAGTTAGCATAATCCGCCGCGCGCCTACTGAGAATCATTGCCCGGATGCAGGGCTCCTGTAGGCTGCGGTTTCCCGTGTCTCGAGTAGTCCGTTATCTGTCGTTCAGGCGCGTTCCGGGCCAGCTCCCGGAGCTCGACGGGCTACGGGGCCTTGCGATCATCTTGGTCGTGCTGCGTCACGGTGTGCAGCCGTACCCGCTCGCGGACCGCGCCCTGTTCCCCATTTTCGGGTGGGACCTCGGTACCTTTTTCACCAACGGTTGGATTGGCGTCGACCTGTTCTTCGTGCTCAGCGGCTTCCTCATTACGGATCACATCCTGAGGAGCAGAGAAAAGCGCGGTGGCGGATGGCACTGGCGCCCGTACCTGGAGAAACGCGCATTGCGCATCGTGCCGGCCTATTACGCGGTGCTGCTGCTCGCGGCGAATGGCTGGTTTTCCGATTACGACATTTCCTTCGAAGGTATCCGAGGCCGCATCGCCTACCATCTACTATTTCTGCAGGACTACTTGCCCTCCGACATCGTGGTCACGTTCTGGTCGCTCGGGGTCGAAGAGAAATTCTACCTGCTTGCGCCGTTCCTCACCCTGGCTCTGCTCAAGCTTCCCAGACTCAGACAGCGTGCCTTGGGTGTGGTTGCGCTCATCATCCTGGGGGTCGGGGTGCGTACGTTGACTGCGTTTCTGAGACCCGACGTCGTGACATACACTGACTTCTTTCGGGTTTTCCGAAGCCCGTTCCACATGACTCTCGACGGGCTTCTGATCGGTGTGCTGATTGCAGTGATCTATCGCGCGCGCGCGGAGAAGCCGGATCTCGTCTCGAGCTCGGCGGCAAACATTGCCTTCTGGATAGGCGCCGCGACGATCCTTTTCGTGTCGACCACGAGCGTGATGATGAAAGAAATCACCTGGTGGGATAAGACCCTGCAACCACTCGTGATTGCCTCGGGCTTCGGCGGGATGACCTTTGGTCTGATCTTTGGCGGCGGGCCCTCGTGGATCTTTCGTTCGCTCGGACTGTTCTTCTTCGCTCGGATTTCTTACACGCTCTACCTCATCCACTTTCCATTGATTCCGCACGCGATCTCGATAGCCACGCAGCTCGCCCCGGAAGGTTCGGTTTTCCTCGTCTTCTTCATCATCTACCTATCGCTCGCGATCCCATTCGCGATTCTGCTGCATTACGTGGTTGAGAAGCCGTTCCTGCTGCTCAAAGATCGCGTTCGCGACTGAAGCCGGCTCCGGGCCCGCTTCCGGTTGCGCGTTGCTCGGCCTTGGCGCCGGAAATGAATCCGACCAAGTCCCGAAAATTTGCGAGGTAGACTTCGAAGTAGTTGTAGAAGGCTCGACCATCGCACTAGGCTGCAGGCCATGCCGAACGCTTCGGAGCTGTCTGGGGAGGTCGTGCTCTCGGCCAGCGGGCTCGAGAAGGTCTACGACATGGGGGAGGTTCAGGTGCACGCTCTTCGCGGGGTTGATCTGGAGCTGCATGCGGGCGAGTTTCTCGTCCTTCTCGGAATGTCGGGAAGCGGCAAGTCGACATTACTCAACATCTTGGGCGGGCTCGACACGGCGACTGCCGGATCGGTGATCTATCGTGGGCAGGACCTGACGAGAGCAGATGATGAGGAGCTCACCCAGTACAGGAGAGCCCACGTGGGCTTCGTGTTTCAGTTCTACAATCTGATCCCGTCGTTGACGGCGGAGGAGAATGTGCGCCTCGTAGCCGACATCTCCGAAGACCCGATGGATACCGCGGACGCCCTCGATCTGGTCGGGCTCGGGTCGCGGAAGGATCACTTCCCAAGTCAACTCTCCGGCGGCGAGCAGCAACGCATCGCAATCGCCCGCGCTGTTTGCAAACAGCCCGATGTCCTGTTGTGCGACGAGCCAACGGGAGCGTTGGATTTTCGGACCGGCATCCTAGTGCTGGAGACGCTGGCGCGAGTCAATCGGGAGCTGGGCACGACGACGGCCGTCATCACGCACAACGCGACAATCTCGCAGATGGCGAATACGGTCGTGGAGCTCGTCGACGGAAGGGTCAGCAAGCTGGAACATCCGAAATCGAGAGTCGCAGCCCAAGATCTGCGCTGGTAGACGATGGACGTCATCGACCGAAAGCTTCTGCGCGATCTGTATCTGCTCCGCGGGCAAGTCCTGACGATCGGATTGGTCGTGGCTGCTGGTGTCGCTGCGTATGTCGCGTTGCAAGGAACGTGGGCGTCATTGGAATCATCGCGGAAGACCTATTACGAGCGTCAGAGGTTCGCCGACGTATTTGCGCATTTCAAGCGCGCTCCGTTGAGCTTGGTGGCCGATCTGCAAGCCATCGATGGCGTTGCAGAGGTGGATCCTCGAATCGTCGATGCGGTCATGGTTCCGATTGCAACGCTGCGAGAGCCGGCGTCCGGGCAGGTCGTTTCGATTCCCGATCACCGAACGTCCCGACTCAATCAGCTGTACCTAGTGGCGGGCGCGCTACCCGAGCCAGGACGCCCCGACGATGCAGCCGTTCTCGAGTCCTTTGTCCGCGCGCACGAATTGAAAGTAGGAGATACGGTGCCAGCGGTGATCAACGGCACGATTCGCCAGCTTCGAATCACGGGCGTGGCGATGTCACCGGAGTACGTATTTCCGATGCCAGTGGCCGGGATCTTCAGCGACGAGCGTCGCTTTGCTGTTTTCTGGATGCGCGAGTCCGCGATCGCTCCGGCATTTGACCTCAAGAATGCCTTCAACGACGTTTCAATTCGCTTGCAGCCCGGCGCCTCCCTCGACGCGGTAATCGCTGCGGTCGATCGATTGCTCGCGCCCTACGGCGGCGATGGAGCGTATGGTCGAAAGGATCAGGCATCCAACAACATCGTCGACGGTGAGCTTGCGGGCCTGAAGGCCATGGCGACGGTCGCGCCGATCATCTTTCTCGGGGTTGCTGCCTTCTTGCTCAACGTCGTCTTGTCGCGCTTGGTCATGCTTCAGCGCTCCCAGATCGCGACGCTCAAGGCGGTTGGCTACCGTAACCGAACGATCGGGCTCCATTACGTGAAATTGGTTTCCCTCATCACGCTCGGAGGTTCCGCGTTGGGAGTCGCCCTGGGTGCGTACCTCGGCTCCGCGATGACGGAAATGTACACGGCCTACTTTCACTTCCCGGTCTTGGCCTACGAGCTCGACCCACGCGTGGTTTCCATCGCGGTTGGTGTAAGTATCGCCGCGGGCGTGCTGGGCGCGATCACCTCGGCAGCACGAGTCGCCAAGCTTCCCCCGGCCGAGGCCATGCGTCCGGCGGTGCCACCCTCCTATGGTTCGACCCCGCTCGATCGAATTGGCCTATATCGCTTCATCGCGCCTGCGGCCCGGATGGTCGTGCGCGAGATCGAGCGCGAACCGATGCGCACGGCACTGTCGGTCATCGGCATCTCCTTTGCGGTCGCGATCATGGTCGTAGCCCGAGTTTCGTCCGACGCGATGGATCTCCTCCTTCAACTGCAATTTCAACAGGCATGGCGCGAGGACGTCGCGGTGACTTTCAGGGAGCCGGTTTCGGATCGGGCCGTGCGGGAGCTCGCGCACCTGCCTGGTGTTCGCTACTCGGAGGGCATGCGTTTGGTTCCGGTTCGCTTCATAAACGACAACCGGAAGCGGGAGAGCGTGCTGCTTGGATATCCGGAAGATGGAAGATTGCGGCGCGTGGTCGATGTCGATCAGAAGGTCGTTCCCATTCCGGAGACCGGCGTCATGCTGACCGCCAAGCTGGCGGAAGTGCTCGATCTCCATATGGACGATTATGTCAGGGTGGAGACGCTGGAGGGAGAGCGCCGAAAATTCTCATTGAGAGTCACCTCGCTCGCTGCGGAACCATTTGGCCTTCAAGGCCACATGCGTTTGGGCGAGCTCGAACGCGCCACCGGGGAGCAAGGTACGGTGTCGATGGCGCTTCTCCGAATCGATCCGCGTGAATACTCGGCGACTGAGCCCAGGTTGAAAAAGTTTCCCCAAATTGGGGGTGTGCTCCGAAAGCAGACCATCATCGATCAGTTCAAGACTCAAACGGCGGACATGATGGTGGTGATGTCATTGATTTTGACCCTCTTTGCCGCAACGATCGCCATCGGTGTCGTGTACAATAATGCACGCAACGCGCTTTCGATGCGAAGTCGCGACTTGGCCAGTCTCCGAGTGCTGGGATTTCGACGGGGCGAGATATCGGCGGTGTTGCTAGGTGAGCTAGGTCTACAGGTCTTGCTCGCGATCCCCATCGGGCTGGCCATTGGGACGTGGATGTCGAAGGCAATGATGAGTATGAGCGACCCCGAACAGTACAGGCTTCCGGTCAGCCTCTCGACTACCACGTACGCCTACGCAGCCGGCGTCACGATGGCTGCCGGGGCGATCAGCGCTTTGCTGGTGCGGCGCAAGCTGGACAAGCTGGATTTGATCTCCGTTCTGAAGACCAGAGAGTGACCATGAAAAAGAGCAACGAGCGAAAGAAGAAGAGACGCCGACGCGCGATGAGCGTCGTTGCGGGTGTCATCGTCGTGGTCTTCTTCGTCGTGGCACTGATGCCCAAGCCCGTGCCCGTGGACATCATCACGGTCGCGCGGGGTGATTTTCTGGTCTCCGTCGACGAAGACGGTAAGACGCGGGTCAAAGATCGGTATGTGATCGACGCGCCTCTGGACGGCCACGTCGGCCGCATCGAATTGCGCGCCGGCGACCCGGTTGAAGAAGGGACGGTGGTCGCGCGCATCGTGCCTTTGAGTCCGCCGCTCCTCGATGCGCGCACCAAGGCCGAGGCCGAGGCCCGTCTGGCGGCCGCCAACGCGGCGAAGCGGCAGTCACTGGCAGCCATTTCGCGAGCCGAAGCTGCCCTCAATTTTGCTGGATTGGAATCCGAGCGGCAGAACGCGCTCGGGCCAAGCGGGGCGACCTCTGCGCAAGCCGTGGAGCAGGCGGAATTCGATGTGCGGGCGAAGCGGGAGGAGCTCACATCCGCCCGCTTTGCCTCCCGGGTGGCGGCGTACGAGGCCCGCGTAGCCGAGGCCGCTCTCGGGCGCCTGGGCGCGAATGGGGTCAAGAACGAGGAACAAATCGAAGTGCGAGCGCCGGTCGAGGGGCGCGTGCTCACGGTTTTCCGCGAAAGCGAAGGCGTCGTTCGCTCTGGTGCACATCTGTTGGAAATCGGCGATCCCAGCGCGCTCGAGATCGTCGTCGACGTTCTGACCAGTGACGCGATCGCCATCCAGCGGGGAGCCACGGTCATCATCGAACGCTGGGGAGGGGAGCAGCCGCTTCGCGGGCATGTTCGGAGAATCGAACCATCGGCCTTCACCCACGTGTCCGCGCTTGGAGTCGATGAGCAGCGCGTCAACGTGATCATCGACCTCGACGATCCGCCGGAGGTCTGGGCGGCGCTCGGGGACGGGTACAGGGTCGAAGCGCGCATCGTCGTGCACGATGCGAAAGATGTGGTCAAAGTGCATGACAGCGCCGTCTTCCGTCACCGAGACGGATGGGCCGTGTATCGCGTCGACGATGGAAAAGCGGTCTTGACGCCCATCAAAGTCGGCGCGCGCAACGGCCTCGAGGTCGAGGTGACGTCGGGGTTGGAGCCCGATATGCTGGTCATCGCCCATCCCGGCGACCAAGTCGAGGACGGGCGCTCCGTGCGTCAACGGTAACCGAAGACCCGGGGCCCCTTGCGCGGAGGCCGATCTCGCGTGGTCATCACGTCCGGCGCCACCTACCGCCGATCCGCCGATCCGTGTACCCTCGGCCCACCTTCGGGGTTTCATCGTGCGCGACGTCTTGCTTCGTGATGTTGACGTAAACGCCTTGGTCGGTCCGGGTCGCGCCATGAGCCTGCCGAAGAGGACCCGGAGCATTTGCAGACTAGAGAGTGAGGAGAACCCCGAATGAGCGTCCAATTCGAGACACGAAACCATCTGGCCATCATTACCCTCGACCGGCCCGAGGCGCGCAATGCGATCAACGGAATCATGTCGAGCGGAATCGAGGCCGCCCTCGACCAGTACGAATCTGACGATACGCTCTGGGCGGCGATTTTGACCGGGAACGGTCCAGTGTTTTGCGCGGGCGCCGACCTCAAGGAGATCGCGGCGGGCAATGCAGGGGCGACGGCGACAGCCAGGGGCGGGTTCGGAGGCATCGTGCATCGCGAGCGCACCAAACCGCTCATCGCCGCACTGAACGGTCCCGCCCTCGCGGGCGGGTTCGAGATCGCGCTTGCCTGTGACTTGATCGTCGCGTCTAGAGAATCCTTCTTTGCGCTGCCCGAGGTCAAACGCTCCCTCGTCGCGGTGGCCGGCGCGCTCTTTCGCCTGCCGCGGGCGATCGGGATGACGCAGGCCATGGAGGTGATTCTCACCGGCGAGCCTTTGCCCGCTGCTCGCGCGTACGAGCTCGGATTGATCAATCGCCTCGTGCCGCTCGATCGGGTTCTCGACGAGGCCGTGGCGCTGGCGGAAAAAATCGCCTCCAACGCGCCGCTGGCGGTGCAAGCGAGCCGTGCGCTCGCCGCCCGAGCGTTTTCGGCGGACGAAGCGACGCTCTGGCGCGAGGGCTTCGAGGCGTTTCAACGGAACATGCAGAGTGAAGACGCGAAGGAAGGACCGCAGGCCTTCATCGAGAAGCGCGCGCCATCCTGGAAAGCGCGCTGAACGCTCGTCGAGAGCGCGGTCGGCAGGTACAGATCGGAGTCGAAGAGGAGGCGTGATGGGTTTTACGGAAGTGTTGAAGACTGTGAGCGCGGCGTTAGGAACCGAGCTCTTTCAAATTGCTGGCACCCGGATCAGCGTGGCCACTCTATTGGCCGTCGTTTTGGTCATCATGCTGACCTTTGCGCTTTCGGCTCTGGCACAGCGGGGAGTTCGGCGAGCGATGGCGCGCCGTGGCGCAGGCGACGAAGGCACCATCGTGGTGACCAACAAGCTGCTCCACTACGGAGCCCTCTTCGTCGGATTCGGCATCGCGTTTCGCACGATGGGGATCAACCTGAGCGCCTTGTTCGCAGCCGGAGCCATCTTCGCGGTCGGCATCGGCTTCGCCATGCAAAACATCGCACAAAATTTCGTTTCAGGTGTCATCCTTCTCGCCGAGCGCGCGATCACGCCCGGCGACGTGATCGAAGTCAATGGCGAGATCGTCAAGGTCTTGCGGATGGGCATCCGGGCGACAATCGCAAGGTCGCGCGACGGCGAGGACGTAATCGTACCCAACTCACTGCTGGTGCAATCGGAGGTCAAGAACTTCACGCTCGATGACGCGGCCTATCGCGTGCGGACCGAGGTTGGGGTCACCTACGGGTCCGATATGAAAGCCGTTCGCGAGACCCTCGAGGAGGTCGCCGAACGCAACAACTCCGGCGAACCCCACTATGAAGCACAAGTGCTCATGGTTCGGTTCGGGACCAGCTCTGTGGATTTTGAAGTGGCGATTTGGATGGACGACCCTTGGCTCGCGCGCGTCAGGCTGTCGCAGCTCAACGAAGAAATCTGGTGGGCGTTCCAGAACAAAGGCATCGTCATCGCTTTCCCTCAGCTGGACCTGCACCTCGATCCCCCGGTCGAGGGGAGCCTGCGCCGATTGGCGCAAGCGTCCTGAGCGAAATCTGAGTGACGCCGGCGACCCGAGACAAGATCTCGCGGTCGACGCGGTGCTTCGCTCAACCAACACCGTTGGCGGCGACAACCGATTGCACGATGCGCTGCACCCCCTCCGAGAAAGCTTGCGGCGGAGTCAGCAAGCTCACGACGACCCATGCCTCGTCCGGGAAATCATAGAACCAGCCAGGTTGAACGAGCACGCCGCGCTCCAAAAACCCCAGAACCCACTCCGCTTCGGACTTCACTCTCGGCAATCTCAGGACCTGGTACCAACCCCCCTGAACCGAAAGCGCCGAAATCTCCGGTCCGTCCCGGAGCAGTTGATCGAGGCGCTGCCGATTTTGTCGAACACGCTCGAAGACGAGGCTCCGGCGCTCCTCCGAAGCGTTCAAGAGCGACGGAAGTGCATGCTGGGTGAGATCGTTGACCGACAGGTAGGTGTCGGTGATGACATCGAGCTGCGCGAGAGCGCGGTCCACCAGGTTCTTCACCCCCGAGACGGCCATCCAACTCAATTTCAGCTGCGGGAATGCACCCGCCTTCGACAAGCCACCCAGAGCAAACAGCAATCCGGACCGTGCTTCGCTGTGCTGCAGAGGAGAGGGTTGCTTGCAGCGATGATCGTAGCTCGCAAACACCTCGTCCAAGACGACCGGTACGCCGTGGCTCATGAGAAACGCGAGGTCGTCGGCGGAGAGAAACGCACCGGTCGGGTTGTTGGGGCTCACGGCGACGATCATCTTGACCCGCGGACCCAGGCGCTCGAGTAGGGCAAGCCGATCGATGTGCCATTCCCCATCGTAAGCCAATCGGTATGGCGAAGCGACGGCGCCTTCGAGCCGCGCAAGAATGGGAAGAAGGGGGTAGCTCGGCTCCGGAATCAGCACGTGGTCGCCTGGGTCGCAGAAGAGCTTCATGAGAAACGAGTACGCATCGCTTGTGGTCGCGGTGAGCACGAGCTGATCAGGATTCCAGTCGAGCTGCTCCCCCAGGGCGCGTCGGGCCGACTCTAGCCCTCGGGGGTGTGGGTCGTACCGAGTCAGAGACGGCATGGGCAGCGAGTCCGAATCTCCATCTCTAAAAGCGAGCCCAACGTTCGTTGGGTTTGAGGATGTGAGATCCCAATCGGGTGGTGTCACCTCGATTGCCCGAGCGATGGCGTTGGGAGTCAGATCGAACGCACCTCGTTTCGAGAACATGGCTCGATTATCCTCGCTCCTTGCGACTAGTACCATCCCGACCCGCTGATCTGGTACGATCCATGGCCCAATCGAAACCTCGTCTCGATCAACTCGTGCGGGTATATGTGGCCGAACGATGCTGACACAACGCGACCTAATCGTCCCCACTCTCGGTCCGGAACGCTTCGAGTCCCCTCTCGAGGCGAAGGGGCGGATGTTTACGGATGAATCGGTTCGAGTTCGGGTGGAGCGCCACATCGGAGGCACCGCCGAACCTGACGGGCTGTCCTTCGAGGAGGCTGGACCGCGCCATCGACTCTTTTTCGACCCGAGCGAAACGACGGTGGCATTCGTGACGTGCGGAGGCCTTTCTCCAGGGATCAACAACGTGATCCGATCCGGCTTCCTGGAGCTCACCTATAATTATGGGGTCCGCCGCATTCTCGGAATACGAAACGGCTACAGCGGCCTGAATCCTGATTCGGGCCTGGAGCCGATCTACATGACCCAGCGTTTCGTACAGGACATCCATCATCTTGGGGGAACCGTGCTCGGGAGCTCGAGGGGTGCACAAGAGCCCGCAGTCATGGCGGACTTCATGGAGGCGCAGGAGATCGACGTCCTGTTTTGTATCGGTGGCGATGGAACACAGCGCGGTGCCCACAGGCTTCAGCGGGAGATCGAGAGGCGCGGGCTTGCGAAGTCCGTGATTGGTATTCCGAAGACAATCGACAACGACGTGCCCTACGTCGAGCTCACGTTCGGCCACGTCACCGCGCTCGAAATCGCCAGCCAAATCCTCCGTGGCGCCCACGTCGAGGCGGCGGGCGCGCCCAATGGAATCGGCATGGTCAAGCTCATGGGTCGCGATGCGGGCTTCATTGCCGCGGGCGCCGCCCTCGCAAGCCAGGAGGCCAATTTCGTCCTGGTGCCGGAGGCTCGGTTCCCGCTCGAGGGGCCCGGTGGGTTTTTGGAAGCTCTGGAGCGTCGTATGCTGACCCGCGGACACGCCCTGATCGTCGTGGCGGAGGGAGCGGGCCAGCATCTTCTGGCTGGCAACCCCATCGAGCGGGACCCATCCGGGAACGCTCGATACGGGGACATCGGAGTCTTTCTTCGCGACCGGATCAAGCGCCATTTCGCCGACAGGAAGCTCCAGCTGAACATGAAGTACATCGATCCGAGCTACGTCATTCGCAGCGTCCCCGCGAATGCTTGGGACCGGATCCTGACCGATCGAATGGCGCGTGCCGCCGTACATGCCGCCATGGCCGGGAAGACGGACACCATGATCGGCTACTGGAATCAGGAAATCGTTCACGTCCCAATCGCGACTGCCATGGCGGAGAGCAAGCGGATGGCCCTGCACTCCGATCTCTGGAACGCCGTGCTGGCAACCACCGGTCAGCCGGACTGGCGCTAGCCCCGAGGAGCTCACGGAATGAGGCTTGCAGGCCGTTCTGCGCTTCGGTATGGGTCCCTAGGTGCAAGAGCTTTCAATGATCGGATGGCGTGAGTGGCTTGCGTTGCCCGATCTCGGGATCGGGCGGATCAAGGCCAAGGTCGATACGGGCGCCCGGAGCTCGTCGTTGCACGCCTTCGAGGTGCACACGACAGGCGAAGGCAAGCACCCCTGGGTTCACTTCAAAGTCCACCCCATTCAGCGCGATTCGGTGACAATCATCCAATGCAGAGCGCGCCTGCACGAGTATCGCACCATCAAGAGCTCGAGCGGTCACCGGGAGCTGCGTCCGATCATTCGAACGACGATCTTGATGGAAGACGAATCCTGGCCGATCGAGCTGACGCTCAGCTCGCGCGATGAGATGGGCTTTCGAATGTTATTGGGCCGTGAAGCGATTCGTGGGAGATTTGTAGTGGACCCGAATCGATCGTACCGCTGTCGCGGTCTCGTCCCCAAGAGACACAAGAAAAGGAAGAAAGCGAGACATCCATGAAGATCGGAATCCTGTCCCAAAAAGCGAAGTTGTACTCGACGAGCCGCCTTCGCGAGGCCGCCGAGGCGCGCGGGCACGAGGTTCGAGTCATCGACTACACACGCTGTTACATGAACATCACCTCCCACCGGCCTCAGGTGCTGCTTTCAGGAAAGTCGCTCACATTCGATGCGATCATTCCGAGGATTGGCGCATCGCGAACCTTCTATGGCACTGCCGTGGTTCGGCAGTTCGAGATGATGGAAGTGTACTCGCTGAACACCTCTCAAGCGATTTCGCGCTCGCGCGACAAGTTGCGTGCGCTCCAGCTGCTGGCGCGCATCGGCGTGGGCATGCCCGTGACGGGGTTTGCGAGGTCTACCAAAGACATCGAGGGTCTCATCGCACAGGTCGGCGGTGCACCGCTGATCATCAAATTGCTCGAGGGAACGCAAGGGGTAGGGGTCGTGCTGGCCGAGACCGACAAGGCGGCAGAGTCGGTGATCGCGGCGTTCGGGCAACTGAACGCCAACATTCTCGTCCAGGAATTCATCAAGGAGGCAGGGGGGGCCGATGTGCGAGCCTTCGTCGTCGGTGACAAGGTCGTTGCGTCGATGATGCGGCAGGGGCCGGAAGGCGAGTTTCGTTCGAACATCCATCGTGGGGGGAGCGCGACCGGCATCAAGCTGAGCCCCGAAGAGCGAACCACCGCGGTTCGCTCGGCCAAGGCGCTCGGCTTGCGGGTCGCAGGTGTGGACATGCTGCGCTCCAATCATGGCCCCTTGGTGATGGAAGTGAATTCTTCCCCCGGCCTCGAGGGGATTGAGGGTTCGACGGGCACAGACGTGGCAGGAAAGATCATCGAGTACTTGGAAAAGAATGCAAAAGCGGGCAAGACCAAAGACCGAATTGAAGGCTGAGTCTCGGCCGCCCTTCGAGCTGAATTCCGCGCTTGCCCCCGCGGCAGCCCTCACGCGTTTGGAGCTTCCGGTTTCTCGGCTTCCTACTGGGATGTGGGTGTCTTTGCCCGTTGGTGTTCTTCACGGCGCCAAGCCCGGCCCGGTTATCTGGCTCAGTGCAACCATGCACGGCGACGAGCTCAACGGCGTGCCGATCATTCGCCACGTCTTGCGCCAAATCGACCCTCGGTCGCTGTCCGGGACGGTCTTGGCCGTTCCGATCGTCAACATCTTCGGATTGTTACAAGAGTCCCGGTACCTGCCGGACAGGCGAGATCTCAATCGCTGCTTTCCCGGGTCGCGCCGAGGCTCGTCGGCTTCTCAACTCGCTCATCTCTTCATGGACAAGATCGTCGCCCACTGCGAGCTTGGCATCGATTTGCACACCGGGTCGGGTGGTCGCACCAACCTTCCGCAGATTCGGTGCGATCTCGATGATCCGCCGACATTGCGCCTGGCAACACAATTCGGGGCGCCTTTGCTCCTGCACTCACGATTGCGAGACGGCTCGCTGCGAGCGGCCGCAACCGAGCTGGGGAAGAAGGTGCTCCTGTATGAGGCAGGCGAGGCCAACCGATTCCATTCGGGGCCGATCGAGGTCGGCGTCAGAGGCATTCTGCGCGTGATGGAAGCGCTCGGAATGATCGACGCACAGGCGCCGAAGCCAACGCGCTCACCTTGGGTGTCCAGGAACAGCAAGTGGGTGCGAGCCACGCGAACCGGGTTTTGCGAGCTCGTCGTCCATCTCGGCGATCGAGTTCATGAGGGGCAGGAATTGGCGGTCGTCTTCAACGCACTGACCCCTCAGGGCACTTCGATCAGGTCCAAGATCGACGGGGTCGTGATCGGGCTGCTCAAGACGCCGCTCGTGCACCGCGGTGACGCGATCGCCCATGTCGCTGAAGTCGAGATCTGATCGTGCGGGCCATCGGGTCGTAGGTGGGGCCGATCTCCCGATCAAGCCTCAAGACGCGAGCGAGCCCGCCAGGCGCAAACTCTCGATGATTGATTTCTCAGCGCGCCGTCGGCCATGGATTGATTCGAGCAGCGCTTGGTTGACCTCTAGCTCGACCCCCAGGTACTGGCGGGCATCAAACCGCTTGCGAAGATGAGTGACAAACCCGTCCGACTTGCCCAGGTACGGATAGTTACGTCGGACGCGGAGCTCCGGATCGATGGCAGCGAGCGCGCTCTTCCAGCGCGCGCACAACGCGCGCTCTCGAGCCCTCGACGGATCGTAGAGAAGGCCGAGATCGGCCTGCCGTATTCGCCCGTCGACCCGGGGGGTGAAGCTGTGCACTCCGATGTGTACGACTTGGCGGCCGCGTCGGACCTGGCCGTCCATCCAAGATTCGACCGCGTGGCGATGCGGGAAGTAGTGCCGATTGAGCAAGGCCGTTTGCTCGGTAGAGCCGAGGCGCTTGGAAAACTCCGAAAAGAGTCCTGGGTGACCGACCGAGCGATTGAGGTCGACTAGGAGTCGGGTCACCCCGCTCGCATACAAGGGAACCCGAAACGCGCTCTGGAGCGCCCGAGCCAAGCGAAGCGCGCCGATGTCGCTGCCTCTGTGGCTCGCGAGCGCCTTGCCCGCTGCTGCGCCATCGAAGAGGCGCCGGTACGGTGAAGGTACGCGGGCGCCACCATGCTCGCAGGTCAGCACGAGCGCCCTGGTCGTCATCGCTCGCTCGAAAAGCTGCGGCCCTGAGCCAGGCAATCCGCCAGCTCGGCATAGACCTCGCGCAGGCGCTCGAGGCTAGGGTCCGCCCCGGCGGCCTGGACGAGCCGGCGGGCGAGGCAGCCTTCATTCAGGATCACACGTAGCGCCGGCCCGGCCGAGGCGTGCTCGGGACGCTGCTCTACCTGGGACTCGACCAAATGCGTCCAAATCTCGTCAGCGCGGATCGGTCGGTGCGCATCGAGACCAAACGCTCGCTGAAACCGTGGGTTGTCGATGGTCGCATGATCTGCATCGGCGATCGTCGAGAGCAAGATCTCCTCGAGCTCGCGCTCGTGCCACGCCTTCTGCTCTTCGAAGCTCACCCAGGTCTCCTCGACCAGCGCCTGGACGGCCGCAATGGCAGCCTGGGCGATCGCGATGTCCATGCGTGGGCATTCCTGGACGTCGATGAGTCGAATCTCGAGGGCCATCCGATCGAATCTGGCAATGCAACCTCGAGCGTTGATCCACTCGTGTTGCAGGATGGCGTCCGGATCGAGCGGCGCGAGGTCGCGATAGATGCCTTCCAGCAAGAGCTCGTAGTCACGGCGCCGAAAGACCGCTTCGGGAATCACGCGGCCCGTGACCGACGGAATACGGCGTGCGTTGTGCCGATAGACATCGAGCCGAGTGTCGAGCAAACCGCTTGCCTTGCCATCGACATAGGGAGAGCTGGCGGCCAGAGCGGGAAGGATCGGAAGGACCAAGCGGATTGCCGCGTGCAAGCGTCCTAGCTCTTCGTCGTTGGCGAAGGGTAGGTTGATATGCATGCTCTGAAGGTTCGACCATCCATGACCACGACAATCGAAGATGCGATGGAGGCTCTGATAAATGACGTCGTCTTCGTGAGGCCAGAGCCGAAGCTCGTCCGTCCGCATCCATGGATGCATGGCGCCGGGCAGAAGCCTGGCACCCATCGGAGAAAGCAGGGCATCGATCGCCGAAATGTCGCTCTGAAAGCTCTCCTGCAGGCTCCCCAGCGTGCTCACGGGCCCGTTTGTCTTGAGCTCGATCACGTGCATCGCGAGCTCGTTCGACCAGCGCAAGGCGCCACGATCGACTTCCATCTCGTAGCTGCCAGCCACCTTCTTCAAGAGCTCGTCGGCGATCGCGCGGACCGATAGCGTCTTGGCGTCGACGATCATGTACTCGATTTCGATGCCGAAGGCCTCGAAGAGCCCGAGGTGCTTCGAATCGCTCATCGGCGCGAGCCTTGCCCCCGGCGTTCGAGGCGGTCGTAGAAGCTCTGCATGATGATGTTGTACAGATCGTCCTTGAGAAACGCGTCCTCGGTCCCCGCATCGATGTTCGGGTTGTCGTTGACTTCCATCACGAGAACCCGTCCGTCGACTTCTTTGATGTCCACCCCATAGAGCCCGTCCCCGATGAGGTCGGAGGCGCGCACGGCGAGATCGATGACGGCTGGCGGCGCATCGTCGATCGCCACGCCGTCGGACTTGCCGTACAGCCGTCGGCTCGCACTGACCGCTTTTTGAATCTGCCAGTGGCCACGCGCCATGTGGTACCTGCACGCATAGAGGGGTTTCCGGTCCAAGACTCCGACTCTCCAATCGAACTCGGACGCGACGAACTCTTGTGCGATGACCAGCTCGGACTCCTGCAAGAATTGATTCAGATGAGCGGCCAGCTCGGCTTCGGTGCTGGCTTTGACGACGCCGGCAGAGAACGAGCTATCCGGCTTCTTGAGGACGCAAGGAAGGCCGAGATGGGCCGCGACCTCCTCCGCACTGTCGCGGTAGACGACCATCGTCTTGGGACATCCGATTCCGTTCTGTTCGAACACCTCCGCCTGGTAGACCTTGTTCGTGCATCGCAAGATCGATTCCGGGTCGTCGATGACGACCAAGCCCTCCGCCTCGGCCCGGCGCGCGAATCGATACGTGTAGTGATTGACCGAAGTGGTTTCGCGGATGAACAAGGCGTCGAACTCCGCAATCCGTCCGAAATCCTCCTTGCCGACGAGCCAGGCGTCGAACCCGACCTTCTTGGCCGCACGCAGAAATCGTTGAATCGCTTTCTCGTCCGACGGCGCGTCGACCTCGTCGGGATTGACGAGGATCGCCAGGTCGTACCGTGCTCGCTGCACACCGGACGGGTGCGGCCGGTTGAAGAAGCGCTCCGCCTGCTCGATGACGAACTCGCGGTGCGACTCGGGAATCTCGTGCGAGGCAATGACGTTGAGCTTCTCGAGGCGCCATTGATCGCTGTAGCCGAACTCGGCGCGCAGGAACGGCGCTGGGAAGTGGTTGAACAGAGCGCGACACAGGCGGTCGTAGCGCTTGGCCATGTTGCGCCCGAAATAGATACTCAACACGAACCGGTCGCTCTTGATGGGTGCGAGGGTTTGGTGCACTAGCTGCTCTATCGTCTCGGATGCAATTCGAACCAGCGATGATTGGCGGAGGTCTTGCATCGTCATGACGGACGGGAGCGGCTTGTGCCCGCGCGCGGTCGCCAGGAGGGAGACGTAGTACCCGGCGCTCTGATACGCATAGCTCCTGCACAGATTGAAGACTTTGGCTCGCTTGAGGGCGACGAACCTCGGATTGGTCAGGTAGTCCGATGCAGCGACGACCTCGGTGCCTGGGATGTCCAGGGGCCAGTTCTGTAGTCGCTCCACGACGACGAGGGCTGTCATCCAGTGGCTCCTTTCGATTCATCACGAGGCGTGAGCACCAGCAGATTCGCGTCGTAGGTCATGACACCTAGAGCGATGGAGGTGATTAGACGATCCATTCGAACGCTGTATCGGTGCGTGCGGAACCGCGGGTTATCGTGAGACGGATCGGAAACGGTGATTTCTCGCTTCTGCCGATTGTATCCGCTCAAGACCACGAAGTGCCCCACCGGCTCACCACGAATATCGTCCGAGATGTCGTTGTGCTCTCGAGGGGAATGGTAGAGATAGGTCGCGCTCAGTCCGGTGAGGATGGGAACGCCGCGATTCAAGAAGCGCCGAATCAGCGCGGGCCGGAGCTCTTCGAAGCGAACCGTCCCGCCGAGATGCAGGTATTCGAGATAGGCGTCCGTCGCGATGCCGAGCTTGCGCGAGCGCTTGTGCTTCTTCTGGGCCTCGAGTCGCTCGGCGAGGTCGACCCCTTCCAGGAACCAAGTGGGGTCGAACAATTGAAGATTGTAGGTGTAGATCTCGGCGTGATAGCCACGGTGCAGGGCATGGCAGGCCAGGGACACGGCAAAGGTGCCGCCCTCCGGCAGCGGCTTGACCTCGGACACGACGGCGCCGAGCGAAGCGTCGTCGCCCCAATATCGATACACCGCGTGGAGACAGGTCGGCCCGCATGTCGTGTCATCGGGCTGCGGCAGGACTTCGAGCTCGAGCTCGGCGGTCAGTCTCTTGGCCATGGCACAGAGCGAACCATAGCTGAGGCGTGACCCTGTGCGAGGGGTTTGTTGGCGTTCGATCGGTCGGCGGAGGTGGCCCTAGTTCGTCGATTTGACTATTTGCGTTTTCGCCTAGTGTGCTAAACCGACGACCCAACGAACGTTTGGGGGTGCCCGGATGGCCTCAGAGAATTCAGTCGTCGAGTGGTCCTTGCCAAGTGGCTACGTAGCTTCTTCGGTGGAGCCGAGGGAATCTGGCGCGCGGGGCATGGGCCTCTTCGCCCGCCGGCTGATTCGGGAGGGCGAGACCATCGCGGCTTTTGGAGGCACGGTGATCGATCGCGCCGGGATGCTCGGGCTCCCACCGGCGGCGATTCGGTATACCCTTCAAATCGAAGAAGAGCTCTTTCTTGTCTCCGACCGACCCGGGCCGGCTGATTTCGTGAATCATTCCTGCCAACCCAACGCCGGGCTGAAGGGCCAGGTGATCCTCGTGGCGATGCGGAGCGTTTCGCGAGACGAAGAAATCACCTATGACTACGCGATGTCGGACGCAAGCGCATATGACGAATTTCCATGCTCATGCGGGTCCATCCGCTGCCGCGGTCTGGTCTCAGGCTCGGACTGGACGCGGCCCGAGCTTTGGAAACGGTATCTGGGCTATTTTTCGCCCTACGTCCAAGAGCGGATCGATGAGCTGCGCCGCCTGACCAAGGGAGCCGCACGGCGGAAAGGGTCTCTGTAGTGGCGACTGACGAGCAGCCGAACGGCGGCCCTGGGAAAAAGAAAAAGTCCAAAGGATCCGGCGTCAAGGTGCGGCGGGCGACGCTGGATGACATCCCTGGAATCTATGCGTGCGAGCTCGCCGCATATCCCCGCTTCCCGCCTGCCACGATGCCCGCCGCTCGCGAGCTTCAGTTCCAGATCGAGGCCTTCCCCGACGGGCAGCTCGTGGCCGTCCTGGACGACGAGATCGTCGGCTACGCGAGCGCGCTGATCGTCCAACTCGATGACGACTCGCCATGGTACTCCTGGGGCGAGATCACTGGCAACGGGACGTTCAGCACTCACAGCCCCAGTGGCGATACCCTCTATGGCGCCGACATCGCGGTCCATCCCGACTACCGTGGTCGTGGCATCTCGAAGAAGCTCTATGAAGGCCGCAAACGGGTGCTTCGGCGATTCAACTTGCGGAGGATGGTCGCCGGCGGGCGGATCCCCGGCTACGAAGAACACGCAGGGAGCATCACCGCGGAGCAATATGTCGAGAAGGTCATCGCGGGCGAGCTCAGAGACTCTTCGCTGAACGCGCACTTGCACGCTGGCTATCGAGTCCGCTCGGTGCACATGGGCTACTCAGGGGACGCGCAGAGCCTCAACTATGCAACGTTCCTCGAGTATGAGAATCCGACCTTCAGCCCTGAACGACGAAAGATCGCTGGCGCGCCGCTCAAGCGACCCGTGCGGCGGATCCGCGTTTGCGCCGCCCAGTACGAAATGAGACGAGTCGCCTCGTGGGAGGAGTTCGAGCATCAGGTCGATTTCTTCGTGTCGACCGCGGAACAATACAACTGCCACTACTTGGTCTTTCCGGAGCTGTTCACCGCGCAACTCTTCAGCATGATGCCTGGGGACATGAAGCCCATCGACGCAATTCGTGATTTGGCGGGGATGAGCGAGCGCTACACAGAAATGTTCGTCGCGCGGGCCCAGAAAGCAGGGCTGTTCATCATCGGCGGCTCCACTCCGGTCGAGGTCGACGGCGAGATTCAGAACGTTGCTCACCTTTTTACGCCCTCGGGGAACGTGTACACCCAGGCCAAGCTTCACATCACTCCGAACGAGCGGAGCGAGTATGGGATTCGGCCGGGCCACGGGCTTCGCATCTTCGACACCGGACACGCTCGGATCGCGATCTTGGTCTGTTACGACATCGAGTTCCCCGAGCTCGCCCGGATTCTCACCTTGGCCGGGGCGGAGGTGATGTTCGTACCGTTCAGCACCGACGAGCGAAAGGCGTACTTGCGCGTCCGTTACACCAGTCAAGCCCGCGCGGTGGAGAACATGGTCTACGTGGTGCTGTCGGGCAACGTAGGAAACCTGCCGCAGGTCGACAACTTCCTCATCAACTATGGCGAGGCGATCATCTGTACGCCGAGCGATTTTGCGTTTCCGCCGGACGCGATTGCGGCGAAAGCGGACTTCAATACGGAGACGGTCGTCATCAGCGATCTGGACCTTGGCGCGCTCGAGCAGGTCCGCGAGCTCGGCAGCGTCCGTCCACTGCGGGACCGTCGCCCAGACCTCTACCAGATCGCCCCGAGGGAGCCGGTCGAAGTCATCCGGACACGTTGAAACCAGGGAAGCGAAGATGAGCCTCCAAGCGCTGGGCGAGCTGATGACCGCGTTGGGTCTCGCCGGTCTCCTCGCTGGAGAGTGGAAAGACCAACCCGGCTTACGTGCCATCAGCAAGCCGTTTGCCTCGCTCGGGTTCATCGTCGCAGCCATCGGCTTTGGAGCGCTCGAGTCCAAGTACGGGCAAACCGTCTTGATGGGACTGATCCTCGGCGCCGTCGGCGACGTCTGCCTCCTCGGCCAGGCGAAGGTGTACTTCATCGCGGGCCTTGTCTCGTTCCTGCTCGGTCACGTCGCTTACGTCGCCGCGTTCGGATCGCTCCCGATCGCTCCTCCTCAGGCTTTTCTGGCCGCCGTGGCGATGGTCACCATCATGGCCTTCGTCGCACGCTGGGTATTTCCGCATGCCCCTGACATGAGGGTTCCGATCGGGATCTACATGCTGGTCATCGCGGCGATGTGTGTCGTTGCGATCGGGGCGGGTGCGGCAGGCGCTCCGTGGATGATTCCAGTCGGCGCCGTCATGTTCACCGCGTCCGACATTTCGGTTGTCCGAGACCGGTTCGTTGCACCGGGGTTTGTCAATCGTCTCTGGGGTTTACCTCTCTACTACGCAGCGCAATTGCTCATCGCTTGGAGCATCGCGGCGGTGCGATAGGCGTGCTGTTGCCACACCGTCGACCCTCGACGGCCGCCTCGCGACTGCCCGCAAGAGAGCGATCATGCTTCCGGCAAGAGCGATCGAGTCGGTCACTGGCGCGCGACGCATGGGCTTCGACCCGGACCATTAAGGTGCTAGTGTGACAATCATCCGCTTGGGAAAGTCACCCCAGGCTGCTGTAGGTGCGACATGACCACAGTTGCTCATTTGTTGAATCAAAAGGGTCACAACATCGAGAGCATCGCTCCGGGCGCGACGGTGTACGAGGCGATCAAGAGGATGGCCGATCTCGATATCGGCGCCCTGGTCGTGATCGAGGATGAACACGTCGTCGGCATGATCACCGAACGTGACTACTCACGCAACGTGTTCCTCAAGGGGAAGGCTTCCCCCACCACCCCCGTGCGGGAAGCCATGTCCGATGAAATCTTGTTCGTTGGCCGTGGAGACACCACACGCGAATGTATGGCGATTATGACGGGGAAGCGAACGCGTCATCTGCTGGTGATGGAGGACGGCGAGCTCCTGGGCATCGTCTCGATCGGGGACCTGGTGCGAAGCATAGTCGCCGAGCAAGAACTGACGATCGAGCAACTCGAGCAGTACATCCACCGCGGCTGAGCGCCGCGCTTCAGCGCAGCAGGCTGACGAGCGCTGCCGCTCCGACTGTCAGCGCGACGTAGGAGATCGACACGCGCCGGTGCGACCAGCCCGATTGATTGAGGCGCTGGTAGATGTGGGCCTTGTGCGCCTCGAAGATGTTCTCGCGGCGAATCAGACGGCGCAACAGTGTAAACGTCGCATCGCCGACCAACGGCACGGTGACGGTCGCCGCGCACCACATAGCGCTCGCGTCCGGCGCCAAGAGGAGAGCGAGGGCAACGGCTCCGCCTAGCACGGTGCTGCCCGAGTCTCCCATGAAGATCTTGGCAGGGGGCCAGTTCCACCACAGGAAGCCGGTCAAGGCAGCGGCCAGTATCCACCAGTGCGGTTGATCCAAATACCAGGCGAAAAAAGCGAGTTGAACCGCGGTGGCTCCGCCGACGATGCCGTCCAGGCCATCCATGAAGTTGTAGAAATTGATCATCGCCGTGATCGCGACGACGCTCAGGATGGGGCTCAACCGGGGAGCCCCGAAGCCTTCGAAGAGCGAATCGAAGCCGGGCAGGGCGCCGAACCAGTAGACGGCGAGTCCTGCGGCTGCGAGCTGGACCAGCAAGCGAACGCCCGCGCCAATCCCACGCGCGTCGTCGACCATCCCGACAAGCCAAAGGGGAAGCAGTACGCCCACGATGCGATAGAAGTACCCGCCGGACCCGCTTGCCTCGCTCGGCAGGACCAGAGCGGCGATCGGGATCAGCAGGAAGAAAGCGGCGACGAACGCGACCCCTCCACCGCGCGGTGTGGGAACCGTATGCGAGCTTCGTTGGTTCGGGAGGTCCATGAAACGTTCGCCGAAACGGCGGAGGAGCAGCCAAACGCCGACCCAACTCAGCACGAACGAAAGCAACGACAGTGGCAGCCAAATCATGGTGGCGTCAGCATGCATCGGAGACCTTCGTCGAGGCTGTAGGGCGGAGTCCAATCGAGCTTTGCGCGAAGTGCTTCAATGTCCACGTAAAGCGAGGACACGAGGCGCCGAACGGCCTGAGCACCGAACGGAAGCGAGATCCCCGACGCGGAAGCGATGCCGTCCGCGCCCTGCGCAAGGCCGAGGAGTACCGGTACTGGGACACCGAACAGGCGCGTTCGGGCGCCTGTGAGCGCTGCAATTTTCCGGGTGAGCTCTGGCGTCGACACGTCCTCGCCGTCCGCAACCAAGAACGCCGTGTCCCTGGCGCCTGGGTGGGACAGCGCTGTGACGGTGGCGTCGGCGAGGTTGCCCACGAACGTGAAGCTCCTGCGATTGCGGATCGAGCTCAGAGGGAGCGGCCAACCCCGTTTCACCAGGGCGACCAATCGTTGCATGTTACCCGGGTTGCCGGGCCCGTAAACCAATGTCGGCCGGAGAATCGTCCATCCCATCTCGCTGCCGGCCGCCCGCTCGATGAGTGCGCGTTCCGCGGCCAGCTTGCTGCGACCATAGGCGGTGCTTGGGGCGCAGGGGGTGTCCAAAGTCACGCGCCCTTCGCTGGCTTGGGTGACGGCTCCGATCGAGCTCATGAGCACGAACCGCTCGACGTTGGCCTCGATCGACTGCTCGACCAACCGGTCCGTGCCGCTCGAGTTGATTCTGACGAATGCTGCCTCTTCATCGGCCGTTACATCGAACACGTGGGCCCGCGCCGCCAGGTGTATGACAGCCTCCGCGCCCTGCAAAGCATCACGCCAGTCCGTGCGTGCGTCGATCTCACCGACGACGACAGTGCGTCGGACGCTCTGGGCGGATTGACCAGGCAATCGGTCCGCGGACTCGGAGGTGCGTAACGCGAGGGTGAGCCTATGACCACGTTGCTCGAGGAGGGGAATCAAGCTCGTGCCGAGGAAACCCGTAGCGCCAGTGACCAGAACTCTCATTCGAAGCTCACGCCGAGCTCTCGGTAGCACGCGTCGAGGCGTGCAAACACGAACTGTTCGTCGAACTTCGTGGCCACGCGCTCTCGCCCGGCCCTGCCGAGACGTCGGGCCAGCTCCGGACTGCGAAGAATCTGGCCGATCGCCCTCGCAAGGGCTCGACTGTCTCTGGGCGGGACGATCAGCCCGGTGACTTCGTTTGCCACGGCCTCGCGGCAACCACGGATGTCGGTAGCGACGACCGGAAGCTCCATGGCCATGGCCTCGAGCACCGATCGCGGAAGTCCTTCGCGGTATGAGGGCAACACGAACACGTCGAGCAAGCCGAGGAGCGCATCCACATCGCTGCGAAAGCCGGTGAAAGTGACGCGGGAGTCGAGGCCCTGGTCGCGGATGAAGCGTACGAGATCGTCTTGAAACGCGTCGCGCTCGGTCGACAACTGCCCTCCGATCACGATCAGGTGCGCTTCGGGGAAATCGGCATGCAGAATGGACAGCGCCTCCGCGAGCTCTCGAAAACCTTTTTCTTCAGTGATTCGACCGGTAATTCCGACAATGGGTGAGCGCTCGTCCGGAATGCCAAGCTCCTGCCGGAGTCGCTGGCTCGTCAGCTCCTTCAAACCGGCGCGGTCGAAGCGCCGCAAGTCCACGCCGTTGCCGAGGTAGCGAATCTTCTCGGCGGAGCCGATGCCCGTCGTGACCGCCGTGTCGTAGTCTTCTTCGCTCTGCACGAGGATGCGGTCGGTGATCCTCGCAACCGAAGTTTCGACACCGTGGTAAAGGGCGTATTTGGGGCGCGACATGTTCTCGTGAAAGTAGAATCCATGTGCGGTGTACACGATGCGCTCGATCCCGGCGAGCCTGGCTGCAATGCGACCAAGCACCGAAGCCACTGGCGCGTGAGTGTGCACGAGGTCGTATTTTTTCGCGCGCATCAGCCGACTCAGCTCCAAGATGCTTCTGGTGTTGCGGCCCGGAGCGATTTTGCGATCGATCGAAATCTCATGGATTGTGTAGCCACCGTTGCGCAGCGCCTCGACGCGGGAATCGGGGGAGCATGCGGCATCGACCGTCAGGCCGCGTCGCCTGAGGTGGTCGATCTGCGGCAACAGCAATGTCTCCAGCCCAAATGCCACCGCGCAGACGTGGAGCACCTTCATGACGCGTGGGAGTCTAGCAGCCCCCTTGGAGAACGGGCACAAACCGTCGTACGCAAGGCCGAGTCACTCGAGGCGGGACTGATCGTGGCTCCGCTGCGGTACGTGGCCCTGTGCGGGGTTAGCTGAAGCTCATGAAGAGCAAGCGGCCGGCAACGTAGAGCACGAGCACCGCGGTGAGCTTTTTGACGATCCGCCCCGATAGTGCCTGGGTGCTCAGTCGACTACCGATCTGGCCGCCGATGAAGACCGCGAGGCCCAGCCAAGCGTAGTCCACGAGCTCTGCTAGATGTGCAGTCGTACCACGCTTCGTGGTCTGACCAATGAGGCCCGCGATCGAGTTGACCAAGATGAAGAAGCTGGATGTCGCCGCGATGCGTTTCGGTTGCGCGAGCCGAAGCAGATGCAGACACGGGGCCAGAAAGATGCCGCCGCCGATCCCGACCATCCCCGAGATGAAACCGATCGCGCCACCCACGGGCAGGCCGACGAACCAATTGACCAGGGGCGACCCGGGTGGCGCGGCCTTCGAGTCGGGTGGCTGAAACCACATCGTGAGGCCGGCAGCCAGCAGCGAGAGTCCGAGCAGCATCACAAACGTTTCTCTCTGGATCGGGACGCTGCCACCGAACCACGCCATCGGTATTGACAACGCAACAAAGGGGAGGGCAAACGCTAGGCTCAAGTCCCCGGATCGCCTGTATTGCCAGGCCCCACCCGCGACGACGATGATGTTGCAGACCAGGGCGACCGACGGAAGGATGCGGTAGTCGGTGTCTGCCAGAACCAGCAGGGCGTTGTAGGTAGAGCCGCCCCCGAAGCCGACCGACGCATAGAGCAACGCCGTCACGCAGAACAGTAGCGCGAGGATCAGCATGGACGCGCTAGTTACCGCAGGCCATGGGCCGCCGCAACCGTGAGATCAGTTGCAGCGCCGGTCTGCGCATAGAGCCGTGGCCGTCGCCACTGCGACGGGCCGGAGGTCTCCAGGGATGGGCCCGCCGAAACAGTTCGACACGATCGCGACACCAAGCTCTCGTTCCGGATCCGCCCACGCGCCCGAGCCACCGAAGCCGAAATGGCCGAATGCGTGCGGGTTCGGGAGACCCAGATCGACGTGCTGCTTACCGAGTGACAGGCGCAGGCCGAGCGAGACCGGCCGCATGTAGCCAACCTTGAACCGAAGGGGGAACGGGATGACGCGGCCGATGCGCGGGTTTTGATCTTCGGTAGCGTCCGCCAACGCGGCGGAGGACAGAAGGCGCACACCGTTGAGTGCGCCTCCGAGGCTCAATGCAGCGTAGAGCCGTGCGAGGGAGCGCGCATTGAAGACCCCATTGCCAGAGGGGATGACCGAGGTGAGCCAGCGAGGGTCGCCGAGGACGTCACCAAGGCCTGGCGGAATCATCGCGTCGACGGCCTGCCCTATCGCGGAGTGCCATCGCACGGTGGTCGAGGCCGTTCGGCGAAGCTTGCTGCGAACTCCTCTCGGTCTTCCACGGAGAACTTTGCTCGGAATCCGCGGAATCAAGAACTCAGCGACGCGCGGGAGCTCGCTTTCGGGCAGGCCCATGTACAGCCCGTCGAGCCCGAGCGGATCGGCGAGGTTCTTTTTGACCAGCTCTGGGAAGCGCTCACCAGTGACCCGCTGAAGCACCTCACCGATGATCCATCCGCCCGTCCATGCATGATAACCGAAATCGGTATCGGGCTCGTGCACGGGCCACATGTCCTCGACGACTCGAACCATGTGGTCCCAGTCGAACATCTCCTCGGATGAGTCGATGACACGCGCGATCGAGTAGAGACCTGCGCGGTGAGACGCCGCCTGCCGCAGCGTGATCCCGCCCTTGCCATTCTTCCCAAACTCGGGCCAGTACTTTGCAACCGGCGCTTCGAGATCGACCAAACCCCGATCGACCATCTGGTGGAGCAACGTGGCCATGACGCCTTTGCCGGTCGACATGCTCAGGGCGAGGGTCTCAGGCTCGAAGGGAGTCCCGCTCCTGTCCCGCGTGCCGCACGCCAGGTCCGCGACGAGCTCTCCACGGTGATAGACCGCAATCGCTGCGCCGCCGGGACGCTGCGGAGGCGTGCACCACCGGACGATGCCGCGCAAGGACCGAAAGTCGGGATGACTGTAACCGCGGACCTGCATGTTCTTACGCGACGACATCGATATTTTAGAGAAACTACAGCGCACGGTCGGTGACCCGCCTCTTGTCGAAGTGGAGGATATATCCTCTACAGGTCCAATATACGCTCGGACGGCCGAAGTGCTCGGAGAGCGCCTCGGTCTGAACCGGAGTGATCATTCCATCATTTGCGCTCGCGACCAACATTACGTGGTCCCGCGCACAGACCGCACTGAGTCGCCACGGAGAAGGCTGAATGAGGACGGTGCCATGAATAGGCCGCTGACTTCGGCACTCGACCGCTACGCAGCGGCAGGCTCATGAACACGAGGTCGATGCCTACCTCATAGAAGCGCTGAGCCGAGAAGCTGCTTTCGTTCGGGATTGGGCGAGTTTTCGCTCCAATCGATGCAGAAACTGCGCCTGAGCGACAGCGAGGCGCAGTCATTGCGTCAAACATCTTTCGGTCCCGGCAAGAACGGAAGGGCGAGCTGAGGTAGAATCCTGCCGATGTCCGGCGACCCAGACCCACAGTCATTTGAAACCTTCGAAGAGCTTGCCGCCGTGTTTCGCGAGCACGTCGCGCCGCACAAGCTCGCCTACTACCAGCGCATGGGCCTGCAAATCGTGATGGGCAGGCGAGAAGGTATTTGGTTCGAAGACGCGTACACCAAGCTTCGCCTGATCAATTGCCACGGCAATGGCGGCGTCTTCAGCCTGGGGCATCGCAACCCTCGCGTCTCCGGTGCGGTTGAAAGAGCTCTTGGCGAGCTCGATATCGGCAATCACCATTTCGTCTCTGGGCCACGCGCCCAACTCGCCTCGCGATTGTCGGCTACGTTCGAGGATGCGCTCCCTCGGGTCGTGTTCGGCGTCTCGGGGGGCGAGGCAGTCGATGTAGCGATCAAAGCGTCGCGAGGAGCGACCGGACGGTCCAAAATCGTTTCGGTGCATGGGGGCTACCACGGTCATACCGGCCTTGCTCTGGCAGCTGGCGATTCCGCTTTTCGAGCGCCGTTTGGTCCGAATCTCCCTGGCTTCGTTCAGGTCCCGTTCAACGACGCCAGTGCGATGGACGCCGCGATCGATGACCAGACCGCAGCGGTCATCCTGGAGGCGATCCCTGCTACCTTGGGCATGCCTATTCCGGCCGCTGGATACTTTGCGGAGATTCGAAAGCTCTGCGACGACCGAGGCGCTCTGCTCCTCGTCGACGAGGTGCAGACTGGCCTCGGACGCACGGGGCGGTGGTGGGGCATTCAGCATGAAGGCGTGACCCCCGACGCCATCATCTGCGGCAAGGGCTTGTCCGGGGGGATTTACCCGATCACGGCGACGCTCCTGACGCCCGAGATGCACGATGTCCTCGATGCGGAAGCGAACCCGTTCGTTCACATCTCGACGTTCGGGGGCGCGGAGCTCGGATGCGTGGCGGCGCTGACGGTCCTCGACATCGTCGGCGAGCCTGGGTTTTTGGAGCGCGTGACGGCGATGTCCGAGCGCTTTGCGGAAGCGTTCGCCCCGCTTCCCTTCGAGCTTCGACGGCGAGGCCTCTTCATGGGGTTGCGTTTTTCGAGCGAGATGGAGGCATTGGGTGCGCTCCTTCGTGTCATGCAGCAGGGGATTTTCTGCTTTCCGGCTGGCAATGATCGGAGCGTTCTTCAGTTCTTGCCGCCCCTGATTCTGACCGACGAGGAGGCCGAGGATCTGATCGTTCGTATGACCAAGGCGTTCGCGTGATGCCGCTGGTCAGCACGTCGGAGATCGAGGCATTCGAGAAACAACTCGAGTCCGCGTTGCGGACCGGTCGAGCCGAACATCTCGACCTCATCGGTTACGGCGAAGTCACCATCGCGGTCAAGCTCGTAACTCCACATGGGGAGCTTGCGTGCAAGAGGCTCGTGCCTTTTTCATCGCGAGAAGCCGCGGAGCGCGCGGCGGGCCTGATCGCAACCTACGTGGCCCAGCTTGGGGCGACCGGCATTGACGTCGTCGAGACGGAAACGCCGATTCTAGAGAGACCAGAGGGCCACGTCCTCTATTGCATCCAGCCCATGCTCACCCCAGGCACACTCGGGCCCGATTTTTTGCGGGACAAGACCGCCGAAGAGGCGGCCCCGTACGTTCGGCGCATCTTCGAGCGGATCCAGGCATCTGTGACGCCGTCGCTCGCCCCGGATGGTCAGCTCTCGAACTGGGCATTCGAAGGCGAACGCCTACGCTATTTCGATGTGGGCACGCCGTTTCTGCGTGACGAGCAGGGGCGGGACCTGTTCGATTTCACGGAACAGACGCGGGCACTCCCAAAACCGGTTCGCATCATCGTCGATCGTTTTCTGTTGCGAGGTATCCTCGACAACTATCACTCGACCCGCGGTCAAGCGCTGGATTTCCTCGGGAACCTCATCAAGGAGGGTCTCGGGGACATCTTCCCGCCATTGATTCCGATGGCAAACCAGGTCTTTGGGCTGAGCCCGGAGATCACCGAGCGGGAAGTGAGAGCACACTACAAGAGCGATGCGCAGACCTACGCGTTCATACAAGCCGCGCGCCGTGCCGACCGATGGGTCTACCGCAACGTCTTGCGCAAGCGATATCCCTATTTGCTCCCGCCACGGATCGACCGATTCGGCTGAAGCTAGAATGGGCGGAAGACCGCCAGTGTGACGATGAGGACTGCGAGGGTCGAGATCACCCAGGCCAGGCGGCCGAAGGTCCTCTGCGGCACGTCTTGGCCATCCGCCCAACGACGCAACTTCCCGGTGAGCACGCCGGTCGCTCCAGCCAGCGCCAACAAGAGGACCAGCTTCGCGTGCATCCAGCCTTGCTTTGCGTACAGCTCGGCGAACTTGGGGATCAGCATTCCGAAGCCACCGGCGAACGCGACGAGCATCGAGGGCGTCGTCACTCGAAGTGTCACTTTGCGAAGCGCCTGGGCGATTCCGCTTTCCCAAGGTGTCGGAGCGGACGCGGCGATCGCGACGGCCACCGCTGTGCCTATCCAGAAGGTGATGCCCAAGAAATGAAGGTACCGAAAAACGACTATGCTCATTGCCCGCTCCTCCGCCGGCGGGAGTCTAGCCGCCATACACCAGCGGCACAAAGACGCATCGGCAGAGTTCTTCGGTTTCGAGACCGTCGCCGCGCTTACGAGAGATTTGAAGCGACTGCCCCCACCTGCCGCCGACGGGAATGACGAGGCGGCCGCCTTCTTTGAGCTGTTCGATCAATGCGGATGGAACGTCTTCCGCCGCAGCCGCCACCACGATGGCATCATAAGGTGCACCGGGCGGCCATCCTTTGCGTCCGTCTGCGCAGATGATCTCGACGTTGCGAATTCCCAGGGCATCCAACGCGTGCCGCGCGTGCGCGACGAGCTCCGGGATGATCTCGACGGCGTAGACCTGCTGTGCGAGCTTGGAGAGGATCGCCGCTTGGTAGCCCGAGCCTGCGCCGATCTCCAAGACCGTCTCATCGCCCTGCAACTGCAAGGCTTCGACCGACATCGCAACCATCAAGGGTTGAGAGATGGTCTGCCCGTGGGAGAGTGGAAGGGCGCCATCGACGTAGGCATCCCGCTTCTGCGCGTCAGGTACGAACGTTTCGCGAGGCACCTCGCCCATGGCGGCCAGCACGCGGGTGTCCGCGATGCCTCGACGCCGGAGCTGGTGCTCCACCATGTTCGCCCGTTCTCTCGCGAGGTCCACGTTCGCCTCATACCATCTAAGTCCTGCCCGCAAAACGACTCGATCGTCGTGGGGCATTTGCGCCCGTGCAAATCGAGGGTCATTCCCCATGGACGGCGCGACAGCCCAGACTTTAGGGGCTAGAGTCGGTCGTTCGCAATCGAGGAATTGAGATGGCCAAGACCAATCCAGGTAACTTTTTCGAGGATTTCGAAGTCGGGGCGGAGCTGGTGCACGCCGTGCCCCGCACGATCACCGAAGGCGAGGCAGCGTTGTACATAGGGCTCACCGGGTCACGCTATCCGCTCCATTGCTCAGCGGAATTCGCGCGTTCGCTTGGACATCCTCGGGAGACCATCAACGACCTCTTGGTCTTCCATATCGTCTTCGGCAAGACCGTCAACGATGTATCGCTCAATGCCGTCGCCAATCTCGGCTATGCCGGGGTGCGTTTCTTGCTTCCGGTATATCCGGGCGACACCCTACGATCAGTCTCCAACGTCCTCGGCAAGAAGGAGAACAGCAACGGCAAGACAGGCGTCGTCTGGGTCAAGACTGTTGGCACTAACCAGCGCGCAGAGACGGTCCTCGAGTTCTACCGTTGGGTGATGGTCCACAAGCGGGAGCCGTCGACCCCCACAGCGGCCGCGGACCGGCCCAGCATTCCCAAGCAGGTGGCTCCAGCGGAGCTGGTCGTGCCCGCTAACCTCGACTTGACTGGTTACGAGGACTGGCCGTCCGGCGGTAGCGCCTACTTCGAGGACTACGAGATCGGCGAGAAGATCGACCATGTCGATGGAATGACGATCGAGGAGGCCGAGCACGCTATCGCGACCCGGCTCTATCAGAACACAGCCAAGGTTCACTTCGATGCGGTCCAGACGAAAGACACTCGCTTCGGTCGCCGTTTGATGTACGGCGGTCACGTGATCAGCGTTGCGCGTTCGCTCTCGTTCAACGGCATGGAGAAAGTGCTGGGCATCCTCGCATGGAACGGCGGGGCGCACGCCAACCCGACGTTCGCCGGCGATACGATCTATGCGTACAGCGAGATCCTCGACAAAGCCGATTTGCCCGGCAGGACCGACTGCGGGGCGCTTCGAGTCCGATTGGTGGGGCTCAAAGACGTTTCCCCCACCCAAGCCGGGTTTCCCTTGAAGATTTCGGAGGACGGGAGAGACCGTTATGACGATGGCGTAGTGCTGGACCTGGATTATTGGCTGCTGGTTCCAAGACGAAGGCGCTGACGGCTTGCGGACCTCCCAGTCATCCCCTACACCCCCGCCTCAGGAGAATTCATGTACTTGAACATCGCCAACAGCGACCGGCCTCGCAAGCGCAACAAGAGCGCGCGACGCAATGCGAAGCGCAAGGCAAAGAACCGCCGGCGCGTCAATCGCATGCACGGGCGCAAGCTTGGCCGTCGCGGCTGAGCCATCCCCCGATGGATGCGAAGGTAATCTTCGTCGTCAGCGACTCGACGGGCGAAACCGCCGAACGAGTAACGCGAGCCGCCCTGCTTCAGTTCCCCGATCACAACATTAGGCTGAAGCTCGATCGGCGTGTGCGCGATCGACGCGGATTGAGCGCAATCTTGGAGCGCGCATGCGCCCAGGGTGCGATGGTCGTGTTCACGCTGGTGCGCCCCGAGCTTCGGGAGCATTTCAATGAACAGGCGACGAGGCTCGGCGTTCGACACGTTGACGTCATCGGAGCGCTCATTGGCCAAGTCGGCGCCTTCCTCGAAGCCGACCCCGTGAATATTCCGACCGCCGAGATGCCGCTCTCCGAGGAGTATTTTCGTCGAGTCGAAGCGATTGAGTTCGCCGTCAAGAGCGACGATGGCAAAGAGCCCCGCAATCTGCGTAAGGCCGACTTGGTCCTGGTCGGAGTCAGCCGTACGAGCAAGACGCCGTTGTCGACGTACTTGGCAGGCCGCGGGTTCAAGGTTGCAAACGTGCCGCTCGTCCTCGGCGTCGAGCCGCCCGAGGAGCTCGATGATGTTCCTGGCTATCGGGTCGTTGGGCTCACGGTCGACGTCGATCAACTGATCGACATCCGCCGGCAACGCCTACAACAATTGGGAATGCCTCCCGACGCGAACTACGGCCTCAGGGACCACGTCAAAGCCGAGCTCGAATACGCCCATGGCATCTTCCGCAAGCATCCAGAGTGGATGGTCGTCGATGTGACGAACTGCGCAATCGAGGAGACGGCGACCATCATACTCGAGTCACTTCGAGAGCGTGACGAGCTCAGTGGGCTGACGCGACCGCCGCCTCGGGTCCTCTAGCAGCCGTTCCTCGGGAACCGCATCATCAGCGACTCGGGGTAGGACCGTATTGATGGGAGAGCGCAGCGTAGAACTGGGCCAGGATTCCATCGGCAACCCGGAGGCGGCGACTGAGCTCCCGCGCGATGTTCATGATGAAGAGCGCGTAGTCTTTCACGTTGCGGCGATAGAGCAGGGTCTCGACGTGCTCGGCTGTTATCGAGAGGACCAGGGTCGGTGCCACCGCCCGCACGCTGGCGGAACGTGGCTGCACGTCGAGAATCGCCATCTCGCCGAACCAGTCGCTCGGGCCCAGCACGGCTACGCGCACGTCGCCACCGGACTCACCCTTCTTGATGACCTCGAGCTCGCCGGCGATGACCACGAACATCTGGGTCGACAAGTCACCTTCTTCGACGACCATCTTTCCGGCTTCGATGCGGCTCGTCGGAAGCGACGAAGCTAGTGTTTCGAGGGTTTCGTGGCTCAGTCCTCCAAAGAGACCGATGTCGGCCAAGTGGTCGATAGTGAGCTTTGGGGTGGGTGGTCGACTCATGCCCTCAGCATACGCGAAGCACTCGCTTCCGTCATAGAATCGAATCGAACAGATCGTTTCTTCCGACGCCTATGACGAGCTCCGCGCTCTAACGGCTTCCGGCGCGAGGCGCTAGGGTCGCGAATCGTCGCCCAGTACGATGTTGTCGATCAATCGGGTCGTACCCAGGTGTGCCGCTACGGCAATCAACAAGCGGGTCGACGATGTGGCGGGGCGGTCGAGTGTTTCGGGATCCACCGCGGCCAGGTAGTCGATCCGATCGAAACCGGCCTGTACAGGCTCCATCGCGAGGCCGCGTAGCGTCTCGGGTTGGCGCTCGCCTTCGCACCAGCTGTCGTACGCACGCCGAAGCCCGAGCACGATACCTAGCGCGCGCTTTCGCTCCGATGAAGACAGAAATCGGTTGCGGGAGGACAGGGCCAGGCCATCGGACTCGCGGACAATCGGACAGCCCACGACTTGGACGGGAAGGTCGAGGTCCAAGGCCATTCGCGAAAGGATTTTCCATTGCTGGTAGTCTTTGCGGCCAAACACGGAGGTACACGGCCCAGCAAGGTTGAAGAGCTTGCTCACCACGGTGCTCACCCCGTCGAAGTGCGCGGGACGAAATTCGCCTTCCAGCGGTTTGCTGAGCTCCCCGACCGATATGTGGGTCTGAAACCCGGCCGGGTACATCGCGTCCGGTTCGGGGGCGAACACCAGATCGACGCCGCGCTCATGGCAACCGGCGAGGTCGCTCTGCATCGTCCGCGGGTAGCGGTCCAGGTCCTCGCCGGGCGCGAACTGCAGAGGGTTGACGAAAATCGTCACGGCCACGAAATCGGCATGCTTCCTGGCTTCATCGATCAGAGAGAAGTGGCCTTCGTGCAAGGCGCCCATGGTCGGAACGAGCCCAACACGCAGAGAACGGGCGCGCGCGTCGTTGCACGCACGCCGGAAGTCCGCAGGCTCACGGACGAGGACCGTCATCCCTTGGGGCCGTACACGGCGCGCACGTCGGGAACCAGGCTGAGACTGGACGCCGAAGCCGGCGTCTCTTCTTTTTTCACGTTACCAAACGAGAACTCTTCGCTCGGGAACACGCCCGCGCGCACCTCATCGCGGTAGCGACGCGCTGCAGCCATGCCTTCTTCGAAGAACTCGGCGTATCGCTTCACGAACTTCGGCCTGAGCTCGGGGGTGAGGCCGAGCAGATCGTAACAGACCAGCACTTGCCCATCGCAATGGGGCCCTGCGCCGATTCCGATCGTCGGGATATCTACCGTCTCGGTGATCTGCTTTGCGAGGTCGCTTGGGATCCCTTCGAGCACGATGCAGTACGCGCCCGCTCCGGCGACGGCCATCGCGTCGTCGAGCACGCGAGCGGCCGCCTCCTCGGTCTTCCCCTGCACGCGAAAACCGCCCATCGCATGAACGCTCTGGGGCGTGAGGCCGACGTGTGCCATGACCGGGATGCCTGCATGCACGATGCGCTCGATGGTCGGAGCAGCGACGACGCCGCCCTCGAGCTTGACTGCCTGGGCGCCCCCCTCTGAAAGAAAGCGGCCCGCATTGGCCAGTGCCTGCTCGGTGCTGAGCTGCCAGCTGAGGAACGGCATGTCTCCAACGAGGTGCGCGCGCCTCGAGCCTCGCGCAACGGCGCGACAGTGGTAGATCACCTCGTCGACTGTGACCGGGAGAGTAGAGCTCCGACCTTGGACGACCATGCCGAGCGAGTCCCCCACGAGCAAGACGTCGATGCCTGCATCGTCGAACAGCCGGGCAAACGTGGCATCGTATGCGGTCACCATGCTGATCCGCTCGCCGTCACGCTTCATCTTGCGAAGACGCGGCACCGTCACAGGCGGCTCGTCGGACGCGTGTCCTCTTGCGCTCATGGACTTGATTCGCTTTGGTCGCGGCCAGGTCGATTCCCGGTCCACGCCTCGACGCCCGATAAACATAGCACCGATTTCGAAAGCGTCACCGAGCCTGCAAGCCAGCGAAAAGACCCGAATTAGGTCCTAGTGCGGTAGCAATGCCGCGATTTGCTCACTCAGCAGGGTGTCGTCGTCGGACCGTAGCGCTTCGGCCCGGGTGAGCATGCGCCGGGCCTCATCCATGAGCCCGATGGCATGAAGAAGGCGCCCGGCCTCGTAATGATACCGCGCGTGCCGTTCCCGGTCGCTGCCCTGACTCAACGCGCGATACATGTCGGCCGCGCGATCCAATCGACCGTCGGATTCGTAGAGCTTGGCCAAGGTGGTCGCGGTGCTCGGGGGGAAGTCAGTGATCTGGTGATTGGTAAAGAACTCCACCACTTGCTCCAGAAAGCTGCGCGCGTCGTCGGTTTTTCCGGCGAGGTCCGATGCAAGGCCGAGCTCCTCGAGGAGCCGCCAGTCGGTTCCGGCGCTCTCACTCAGCTGCTGCGAGGTCAGAAGGACGTCGAGAGCCTCGACCCCGTGTCCCTTGTTGCGCAGGAATGCTCCCATTGCCAGATACGGTCGGTAGTCGTCAGGCAGCGAATGCACCGCGGCCTCGAAGTACCCCATTGCCCCGTCGAAATCTCCGGACTCGTCGGCGAGCCGAGCGAGGGAGAGGTTCGCAGCCAACTTGGTTTCGCCCCCCTCATCATCCCCGAGGGCGCTCAGGAACTTCTGAAGCGCCTCCTTCCCCGCGGGGAGGTCCTCGCTGAGCAAGCGCGCGCGCCCTACCTCCAGCCATAGGTATCGGGGTTCCGGCGCATCGGCGAGCACCGCTTCGAGCCGAGCTCGCGCATCTTGGAACTGCTCCTTGTGCATCGCCACGAGCCCGTCCAGCAGTGCGTCACCGTAGCGCTCGTACTCATCGGCCTGCGCGTCACCCCATTGGCCCATCAGCAAGGCGATGCGCTCTTCGTCGGTCAACTCTATCGATGCCGCCTGCTCCTTCGCGTCTTCTGCCTCGAGCCCATCGAGTAAGCTCTGGGCCTCGTCGCGAAGCGCTTGTTCCGTTGCGACTTCTAGCGCGCCTTGGAGCTCTTGCTCAGCCAAGGCATTCGACCCTTGCGCGAGATATGCCTTCGCTTCTTCAATTCGCCGCCGCGCGATTCCGTCGCTGCAGCGCCGTGCCTTATCGGAGAGCGCTGCGTGGGCGCTCTCAGGCGACGCAGCCAGCGCCTTCTCGTACACCAGCTTCGCAGGCCCGTAGTCCCCGGCATCGTAGAGGAGATCTGCCTTCTTTTCGAGCTCCCCGGGATCGGCGAAAAAAAATTTCTTCAGCAAGCTCATCACTACTCGGTTTGTCTGGATCTCCGCTTAGCGGCCTCTTTGAGCGGCCCGGGGATACCACGGCTCCGCGCGAGCGCCTTGAGGTCGTTGCGACGAAGATGCATGAGGAATGTCATGGATAGAGCCAAAGGCGTTTTCGGGTTGTTGCAGAGGGAGCGCTTGATCTCGTAACTCCGAAGCCAATCGCGCTTCCTGCCGATGAACCGGAGCACATCCTCCGACACCTCCCGGCTCTGCGCTGCATTCCTGGCCTCGTTCTCACTCATTGCGGGAGAAGAAATCGCGGCCATGGCGACTACGCGGTTCGGGTCCCGCACAAGCATCGATCGAGCCGCTGCGTTGCCGAGAAGCGCCATTCGGATCTTCTCGCCGATGTTCATGTCGCGAATCTTGGCCTGAAGGGAAACGAACTCCTCCTTCGTCTGCTCGGTTCCGTCTACGTCGTCACGGTCGACCGCATCTTGGTCGGCGTCTTCGTCCAGGGCCGCGGCAAACGCCCGGTCGCTCGGAAGGGGCTCGTCGCTGGGCTCGGGAATGAGCTGGCCGCGAATCGCCTTCTTGAGCTCTTCGAACATCGGAATGCCGGTCAGCTCGACGTCGCGACGGGCGGCCAGCTCGACCAGACGGTCGGCCGTCGACATGCGGGTGTTCCGGTTCTTGTAGAGGGCCTCGATGATTTCGGGCGCGCCCAAGAGGCGTTGCTGGTTGACCGCGATGATCTCCGTGATGCGCTCGGGGCAGTGCTTCGAGATCATGGCGATGGTCGCATCGGCAACGGCATGGTTGGACGCGAGGCGCTCCAAGACATCATCGTCGGTCGAGAAGCGACGTGCGACCTCGTGAAAGACGGCGGGATGGCGATCTTCTTGGCACGCGGGCAACAAGACCGTTTCGGGCAGATTCTGCAGCGTGTCGCCCGCTGCTTTCGAGACATCTGGATCGCGGTCAACCGTGAGTTGGACCAGCAGCATTACGAGGCCGCCGCCCTTGACTGGGACCATGCCACGCGCGGCCATCATCCTTGCAGGAGCGGGCGCATTCGGATCGGCAAAACGACGCAGTTGCTCCGGCATGGCGTCGAGCGGTAGCGGTAGTGCGGGAATCGGTAGCATGACTTGTCGGGGCGCTTCGATCTTAGCGGCTATCTGCCGTTGAACTCGGGTTCTCGCTTTTCAAGGACCGCGCTCACGCCTTCCTTGGCGTCTTCCGTCGTCAAGCTCGCGGCTTGCAGCTTTGCTTCGTGGAGTGCGGCCTCGCGAATCTCCCAACGAAGACCGCGACGGATCGAGGCCTTCATCTGTTTCACCGCCGCGGGTGCGGATGCCGCGATCTCCCTGGCCAAGCTCATTGCAGTCGGGAGGACCTGCTCGGCTTCTTCGGCATGGGTCACCAAGCCGATGCGAAGCGCTTCGGCGCCCCGGATCAGCTTCCCGGTGAACAGAAGCTCCGAAGCCCGGGCGACGCCGACGATGCGCGGGAGCAAATAGCTTATGCCGAGTCCAGAATGGATGCCTAAGCGTGCGAAATTGGCCCCATATTTTGCACCAACGTTCGCGACGCGAATATCGGCGAGCAAGGTGAGCCCGAATCCGCCCCCGACCGCATGGCCGTTCATCGCAGCGATCACGGGCACCTCGATGTCCAGCACCTGCAGGAACGGTTCGTACATGGCGAACGACGCATCACTGGATGGCTTGCCCAGATCGCTCCGCTGCATCGATGACCGGAGATCGGCCCCGGCGCTGAAACAGCGTCCAGTGCCCGTGATCACTAGACATCGGATCCCATCGTCCCGGCGGGCTTCGCCAATCGCCACGGAAAACGCGTCAAGAAGCCCGGGAGTCATGGCATTTCGTTCATCCGGGCGATTCAAGGTGACCACCCCGACTCGATTCGTCCCCTCGTACAAAACTGCTGGCTCGCCCATCGCCCAGGGACTCTAGCCGGACCAGGGGTCGCGGCAACCGTGGGTTCTTGGCCAATTTCTTGCCCAGAAAGAGCTGAACGGGTTAGCGGGATACTATGCAGGGAACCAAGGTTGTTCGCCCGTTTCCGTTCTTTCGCGCCGGTGCGCGCGCGAGCCAGCCACAGATATCGAAGCCGATTCTGGTGTTGGAGGATGTCTACAAGTTCTTCCGGCCCGACCAGCCGACTTTGCGCGGGGTCAACCTGTCGGTAGAGCGCGGGGAGTTCGCTTTCATCACCGGACCCAGCGGTGCTGGCAAGAGCACGCTGCTCAAGCTCGTCTACCGGGAGATCAAGGTCGATGAAGGCCGCGTGCTCTTCTGCGGACGCGATATCGCCCGCTTGACCGACAAGTCGATCCCGTTCCTTCGACGCAATCTCGGGATCGTGTTCCAGGACTTTCGGATCATCGATCATTGGACGGTCTTCGAGAACGTCGCGGTCGCCCTCGAGATCGTGTCAATGCCGCAGAGGCTGATCCGATCGCGTGTTGCCGAAGCCCTCGAGCGCGTTGGCTTGTCGGGCCGGGGTCCGGAGCCGACCAGCAATCTCTCTGGTGGTGAGAAGCAGCGCGTGGCGGTCGCCAGGGCCATCGTGCCCGAGCCTGCGCTCATTCTGGCGGACGAGCCGACGGGAAACCTCGACCCGCATCTCGCTATCGACATCCTCACGCTCTTTGAAGAGATCAACTCGACCGGGACGACCGTGCTGTTTGCAACGCACGACCACTCTCTCATCTCCAAACGGGATCATCGATTGATCTCGATCGACGACGGGCGCCTGCTCGAAGCTCAACAAGGCTTGAAGAACTGGCGGGGCAACAGTGGGATTCACACGCTGGTGGGGTGAAACGATGGACGTGAAGAACGCAATGACGCGGGCGAGGCGCGGGCTTCGCGAAGAGCGACGCTTGTATATCGTGGCGGTCACCAGCCTGGCCGTGGCGTTCATTTGCCTCGGGGCGACGCTGCTCGGCGTCACCAACCTCGATGCCGCTGCAACGAGGTGGGGCCAGAGTGGGCGCATCACGCTCTTCCTGAAGGATGACGCCGATCCGCAGGACATCGCACAGCTGCGTGTGGTTCTCGAGGGTCTGGGTGATGTCCAAGCGGTGACACACGTCACACCGGCGCAGGCGCGCGCATCGTTCCTCGAAGAGGCAGACGTCGGTGCCGACCTCAGCTCCCTGCCTTCGGAGGTGTTTCCCGCTTCGCTCGAGGTGGCGCTGGTCCACGGGGTGACGCGAGAGCGGAGCGAGTCGATCGCGACCCGCCTCGCGCAGTTCCGAGCGGTGAGTGATGTGGAGAGCTATGGTAGCTGGTTCCAGAAGCTGGACCGCTTGCTCTGGGGTGCGCGCATGTTGGCGGCTGGCCTTGCGGTACTGGTGATGTTCTGCGTAGTCGCCGTCATCGGCAACACGATTCGCTTGGCCGTCGCTCGACGGCGCCAAGAGATCGAGGTCATGAAGCTCTGTGGCGCGACCAACGGCTTCGTTCGTGGACCGTTCGTGCTCGAGGGCATGTTCCAAGGGTTCGCTTCGGCCTTGTTGGCGGTGCTCGCGTTGCTAGTGGGGTATCTCTCGCTCCACGAGTCCGTCGATTCGACGCTGGCGGCGCTGACCGGCAGTCGCGTCGTCTTTCTAGGGGCGTGGACCCTACTGGCCCTGTTGGCTGGAGGCGCGCTGATCGGCGCGATTGGCAGCGCGGTCTCGGTTAGGCGCTATCTCTCGGTGTGACATGAGAACGACGGGCAGAGTTTGGGTTGGGATCCTGGTCGGGCTCCTCGTTGCTACGGGCGGGGCCGGAGCTGAGCAAGATCTCGGAATCGACGAATTGACGGACGTCGCGGCAGTGGAGGGCAAGATCGCCGAGAGCCTCGCGCGCGTCGAGAATGCTCAGACGCGACAGGCGCAGATCGACACCGAGATTTCGGGCCTGGCGGACAGCCGTGACGATGCTCAGGAGCGCTTGTACGAACGCGCCCGCGCTCTTTATCGCATTCGACGCTCCGGGATGCTCCCGGTCGCCGGTGGCTTCGATTCGCTCATGGCCCACCTCGCGCGGGTGCAACGGCTCTCGCGGATGGTCAAGAACGACCTCGACATGATGGAGTTCCTGGGAGAGCGCGGGGCAGCGCTCAGGGCCGAAAAGGATCAACTCGCCACGGCGCTTCAGGAGTCTCAGATCGCAGTGCGCGCGCTCGAAGCCAAAAAGGAAGAGCTCGAGCAGAGCGGTCGCAGCGCCTCACTGTTTCAAGAAACGCTCCGTGGAGAACCACAGGACGCACCAGACGATAGGGTCGGCTACGGTCGCATTCGCGTATCGGGCGACATGGACGACCTCGGCGAGGGCTTCGCGGAGATGCGGGGTCAACTCGCCTTGCCGGTGCAGGGCTCGATGCGGATCGGAGAGAGCTCTCGTGAAGGCGCTCCCGGCCTGGAGTTCTACGGTCGGCCGGGCGGCCCGGTTCGAGCCGCAGCAGACGGTCGCGTGGCGTTCGCTCGCAACTATGGTGCCTACGGGCTCATGGTCATCATCGACCACGGCAGCAGCTTTTACACCGTCTACGGCGGTCTCGGTTCGAGCAGCGTCCAGGTGGGTGATTGGGTCGGCATGGGCACTCAAATCGCCACGCTGGACGACGGCGGGCCCGACGCGATCCTCTTTTTCGAAGTCCGCAGGGGAACCCGCCCTCTGGACGCACGAAGCTGGCTCGGCTTGTAAGGCACCCGCGCTCGGCCGCGCATCAGCCTCTGGCGCCTAGCCTTTTTGTAAATGTGCGCGTTCGGTGACGTGGTAGGCTCCAGCGAACGCGGAGGCGGGATGAGCTATCGGGATTTCGTCGACAATTTTTCGGTGACACCCGTGGGGCGCTGGATGGCCAAGACGATCGCATCGCGCGTGGACCCGACAATCTACAAGCTCACCGGAGGCCGATTCACGCTGACTGGTCCGCCGACGATTCCGATGCTTTCGTTGACGACGACCGGCCGCAAATCGGGCAAGGAGCGAACCGTTCAACTCGGTTACACCGAAGACGGCGACGATGTCTTGATCGTTGCCAGTAACTTCGGCGGCACGAGCCATCCGGCGTGGTCGTTTAACCTCGATGCGAATCCCGCGGCGACGATCCGGCTGGGTGCGGAGACGATAGCGGTAGTGGCCAAGCGTTTGACCGACTCGGAGAAAGCCATCCTCTGGCCGAAGATCGCCGAGACCATTCCGCAGATGAAGTCGTACGTGAAGCGGACGGACCGCAACATCAAAGTGTACCGCCTCGCATCCCGGTGACTTCTCATAGGCCAGGGGCGGTGTCAGCGCAGGCTCCAGCCCCCGCGTGGCCGCTGATTTGAGAGGGCTGGAGGTCTGGGATTCGGGCGCTGAGATCGGAGGCTCGTGATCTCGGACTCGGGATTCGAGGTTCGCGGTTATGCTGCTAATGAACGGGTTTGCGGAGGCGTGGGTGATAGAGTAAGTGCCCGCGCCTGAGGTGCCCGTCATGTCCTTGCTTAGCGTTTCGCGTCTCCGTCTACTTGCGCTCGTCGCGATCACCGGTTTCCTCGCTGCGTGCTCGAGTACTCCCACTGCGAGCAATACGGCTCCCGCCTGCAACACGGGCGACTTCGCCTGGCCCGACGACGCCGAGCCGCTTTGGAACAACATCCAGGTCACTCAGGTCAACAAGGAACCGCCGCGTGCGACGCCCGTCCCCGGGCAGTTCGATGGGGCCGGATCCGTGGCGCCGTACCGGGTTCCCCTCAATGGGAGCTGGCGCTTTCAGTTCGCTGGCTCACCTGACCTGCGACCGACCGGCTTCGAGGCCGCGGACTTCGACGATTCGGCCTGGGCCACTATCGCCGTTCCTTCGAACGTCGAAATGCTCGGTTACGGAGAGCCGATCTATTTCAATACCAACTATCCGTTCGATCCCACACTCACTTCGGATTTCAACTTCCCCGAGATCCCTTCCGATGGCAATGGGGTCAGCTCCTACCGTCGCACGTTCGATGTTCCCGCCGGTTGGGAGGGCCGTCACGTTTTCATTCATTTTGATGGCGTCGACTCCGCCTTCTACCTGTGGCTGAACGGTCAACGCGTTGGGTACAGCCAAGGGAGCCGCGCCGGCGCCGAGTTCGATCTGACCCCGTTCCTTCGTGACCGCGAAAACGTCCTCGCTGTGCAGGTGTACCGCTGGTCGGACGGCACCTGGCTCGAAAAGCAGGACATGTGGAACCTGAGCGGCATCTTCCGCGATGTTTACCTCTGGTCGTCGGGGGCTTCGCAGGTGCGGGACGTCGGCTTTCGCGCCGAGCTAAATGGGGACTTTAGCAAGGCCGACGTTGCGATCAGAGTCGACCTACGGCGACTCGTTCAAAGTGAATCGACGGTCACCGTCCAGGCGGACATCGATGGGAGCCGACTCGCTGCCAAGACCGTAACGCTCAGTCCTTGCGGGCAGACGAGCGTGGAGTTGGCTGGCTCTGTGTCGGACCCCGCGCTCTGGACCGCTGAGACGCCGAATCTCCATTCGCTCGTGATCGCGATCGACGATCAGTCGAATCGGACAGAGTCCATCGTCCAGAACGTCGGGTTTCGCGACGTCGCAATCCGTGACGGCGTCCTGCAAGTCAACGGCAAGCCGATCCTCATCCGCGGCGTCAACCGCCATGAGCACAACCCCGATACCGGGCACTACGTAGCCGAGGAGCAAATGCTCGCGGACATCAAGCTGCTGAAGCAAAATGGCTTCAACGCCGTGCGTCCCGGTCACTATCCTCTCGCGCCGCGCTGGTACGAGCTGGCCGATGAGTACGGCATCTACATGGTCGACGAGGCGAACATCGAGTCGCATGGCCTCTGGCAGGATCTCGGCATCAACCTCGGGCGGCTTCCAGAGTGGGAGCCCATGCACCAGGAACGCCTCGAACGAATGGTCGAGCGCGATAAGAACCATCCTTCGATCATCATCTGGTCGATGGGGAACGAGGCGGGAGATGGCGCGACTTTCGACCATATGAGCGATTGGCTGCATCAGCGGGATCCCTCGCGCATCGTCTCCTACGAGGGAACCGCCAAGGGCGGCCCGAGCATCGTGGCGGCCCATAGCGATATCCAGTGCCCGATGTATTGGAGTGCCTCGCAAGTCGAGCAATATGTGAGCGAGCCTCAGCCACGCCCGATCATCCTGATCGAGTACGCGCATGCGATGGGCAACAGCAACGGCAACATGAAGGAGTTCTGGGACGTTTTCCATGCCTACGAGCAGGCCCAGGGCGGCTTCATTTGGGATTGGATCGATCAAGGCATTCGACTTCCGGTTCCCGGGTCCTCCACGGAGACCTTTTTCGGCTATGGAGGCGACGCTGGGCCTGCGGTGCCGGAAGCCACTGGCTTCAATCGGATCCATGGCAACGACTTCTGCATGAACGGCTTGCTCGGCTCGGATCAAACGCCTCATCCGGCGGTTGCGGTGGTCAAGGCAGTGATGCAGCCCGTGCAAGTCGAGGCTGTAGACGTGGCGCTGGGGCGTGTGCGGGTCACAAATCGGTACGACCACATCGACTTGAGCGAGCGCTTGTCGGCTCGTTACCAGCTCACGATCGACGGTGCGGTGCTGGACGAGGGGTCGCTCACGCTTCCGAGCTTGGCACCGGGTGACAGTGCGGAGCTCAGCGTGCCGATTGCCGAGGTCGCCATCCCTGCCGGGGCGGAAGCCCGACTCCGCCTGTCCTTCCAACTGAAGGAAGACCAGCTCTGGGCCGACGCGGGTCACGAAGTCGCCTGGGCGGATTTTCCACTTGCCTCCGAAGTCCCTGCGCCGGTGATCGATCCATCCGGAGCGGCGCCGCTGGTCGTGGTGCAAGACGCGAGCTCGGTCGAAGTTGCCGGGGATGGGTTTTCCGTGGCGGTCGACAAAGCAACAGGAACCGTGACCTCCTTCGCCCGAGACGGGGCCGAGCTTCTCACCGAACCGCTTCGCCCCGACTTCTGGCGCGCCATGACTCAGAACGACCTCGGCAACTCTCTCGAAAGCAAGGCGTCTGTTTGGCAACACGTGCCTGACGCGCTCGCAGTGACCACGCTGAACGTCGATAGCAACTCGGACAAAGAAACTGTGATCACGGTCGAGCTCGAGGCCAACGGAGTGGCCGCCGTATTCGCGTTGACGTATCGCGTGTTCGCATCGGGTGAGCTGGGGGTCGAGCTCGCATTCACGCCCGGGGAGACGCTGCCAGAGCTTCCGCGGTTCGGGATGCGGACCGCGCTCGACGACGCCTTCGATCGGATCCAGTGGTTCGGCCCAGGCCCCGAGGATACGTATTCGGACCGTCGATTGCTGCCGGTTGGCTTGTACGACGGCTTGGTTGCCGATCAATTCGTGCCCTATTCACGGCCTCAGGAGAGCGGGAACAAGGCCGACGCTCGCTTTGCGGCCCTCACAGACGCGTCAGGCCATGGCCTGCTCGCAGTCGGCGCGCCCTTGCTGAGTGTCAACGCATCACCGTTCAGCACGGAGGCCCTGCAGACGGCCCGACACCCCTACGAGGTCGTCGGCGACGGCCAGGTACACCTCAACCTCGACCGGGCGCAACGCGGTGTTGCAGGTGACAATTCCTGGGGCCGAGCACCTCTGCGAGACTACATCATCGATGCCGACGCGCAGAGTTATCGATTCTGGATGAAGGCGCTCGGACCGGGGGATGATCCGGCCGAGCTTGCGCGGCGAACACTGCCGTAGCGACGAGTCGAGGGCCCGCGCCACCAGCAGTGGTGCCGGGAGGCCTTATCGGAGCACCGTTCCGAGCGTGGCGGTGTACGCAAGCAGGTCCTCGAGGTTGGCGTCGCTGATCTTGTCCGCGCCGAAGGCCGGCATGTCCTTGCCTCCAACTCGAACCTGCCAACGCACCTTCGCGGGGGAGAGGGCGGCGTCCGAGATCTTCGGGCCGTCGCCTTCTTCGCCGCCGGGATGGCAGCCCTCGCAGAACTCGGCGTAGACCTCGGTCCCATTTGCGACGTTCGTCGACTCGAGCGGAAACTCGAAGTCCTCCAGTGAGTAAGCGGTCGTCCCCGCCCCGGACGAGCACCCGTAAGAAATCGCGAACATTCCCACTACCGCTCCAAAGATCAGTTTCTTCCCCATCTTCTTCCCTTTCCTCGGGCACCCCGCTAAGCGCGCGGCGCTCCCTCATTCCGCTTGCGACGCAACTTTAGCAGCTTTTGGCTCTGAACCCGAAGCGCTTCGGTGTCATCGCTCACCAGGTCGCTGTGGCACGCCGCCTTCTTCGAGTCTCCCACCGCGACCTTCGTCTTGCCGGCCAGTCGATGGATCTCTTCGGGGGAGAGGTGGCCGCGAACCCGCAGGATCTCTTGCTGCTCGCTGGTGAGGGCGGGTGATTTCACGGCGCGCTCGCGCTCGAACCCGCTGGCCTTACCCGATTCGAATTCCACGATCTCCTTGGAGATGCGCACGGAACACCAGTCGTGCCCGCACATCGCGCAGAAGTCGGTGTCCACGTCCAAGTCCTCGTCGTGAAACGCCCGCGCTGTATCGCTATCAAAGGCCAGCTCGAAGTGCTTTTCCCAGTTGAGCGCCGCTCGGGCCCGGGTCAGATCGTCATCCCAGTCACGGGTCCCCGGAATCCCCAGAGCCACGTCGGAAGCATGCGCCGCGATCTTGTAGGCGATGCAGCCTTGCTTGACGTCATCCTTCTTTGGAAGGCCCAGGTGCTCCTTTGGCGTGACGTAGCAAAGCATCGCGGCACCGTGATAGCCGGCTGCGGTTGCGCCAATCGCGCTCGTGATGTGGTCGTAGCCGGGGAATACGTCCGTCACGAGTGGGCCGAGTACGTAGAACGGCGCACCGTGGCAGCGTTGGCGCTGCAGCTTCATATTGTACTCGATTTGGTCGAAAGGGACGTGTCCGGGTCCCTCGACCATCACCTGACACCCCTTGCGCCACGCGCGCTCGGTAAGCTCGCCGAGTCGGTCCAGCTCGCCGAGCTGTGCCTCGTCGGTCGCATCGGCAAGCCCTCCGGGACGGAGTCCGTCGCCCAGCGAAAATGAGACGTCGTATTCGCGCATGACGTCGCAAATGGCCTCGAAGTGTGTGTACATCGGGTTCTCCTGACCGTGGTGGAGCATCCACTTCGCAAGGAGGGAGCCTCCACGCGACACGACTCCGATGAGTCGCTTGCGAATCAACGGCAGGTGCTCACGGGCGACGCCCGCATGAATCGTGAAATAGTCGACGCCCTGACGCGCTTGATGTCGCAAGGTCTCGAGAATCAGCTCGAGTGTCAGCTCTTCGATGCTGCGACCGATGATCATGGAGTAGATGGGAACCGTTCCGATCGGCACGCGCGCATTGCGAATGATCGCTTCGCGAGTCGCGTCGAGGTCGCCTCCGGTCGACAGGTCCATCACCGTGTCCGCGCCCCAACGTTCGGCCCAGCGAAGCTTCTCGACCTCTTCATCCGTGCCCGACGAGACGGGCGACGCGCCCATGTTGGCGTTGATCTTCGTGAGTCCCGCGCGCCCGATGCACATCGGGTCGAGCGCATGTTCGAGGTGGACCCTGTTTGCCGGGATGATCATCCGGCCAGCCGCTACTTCGTCGCGGACCTGCTCTGCGCTGAGATGCGTCTCCCGTTCGGCGACTCGCTGCATCGCCGGCGTAACGATGCCAAGCCGCGCGTGCTCCAACTGTGTGCGCGGTTCGAACCCGGCGGGTGGATGCCAAGACCCCGCTTCAAAACGCCAGTCCACAGGCATGAAGTCCCAGGCCGTCTTGCCGCTTGGCGGTGGCATGCCGGGTGTGTCGGGCGACGAGAAGGTTAGGGGGCCGCCAATGTCGGCGGCATTTGCGAAAGAGCCGGGTGTCGTGCCCGCGCCTTGGCTGGATGGATTGTGTGCGCCCCGTAGCGGTATTTTGAATTCTTGCATCGTGCTCCTCCCCGCAGGGAAGAAGCCGATGGTTCGCTTCCCTACGCCGGTTCAAACCGGATCAGGTTCGACGGGTTCCTCTCAGCCTCATGTCGGCGCCCCGAGCGAGGATGGAGTCTAGCGCCGAGCCGCAAAAGGTGAAAGCCGCGACTGTCCCTCGCTAAAAAGTCGCTAGAATGCCCCGCAAAGGCAGAAAGATCATGAGCTCGATCCCCATTTATCGTTCGCGCCCAAACGGCTTCCAAATCCATCCTGGGTCTCAGGCCGAGAGGCCAATGATCAACGGCTTCATCCATTTGTCGGACGGACTGTCCAATGCGTATCCGATCGCGACGCCGGAGGGCCGCTTCGTGAGCAATTCCGGGATGGGCTTCTCCATCGCCTAGACGCTTTAGAGACCGCCATGAAGAAGCCCAAGATCGTCGATGCCGCGCTGACCTATGGAACCTTTCCGATCGTCTTCGGAGGCGTGATGGGCTTGGGGCTGTACGGCGTGGCGCAGGGCTGGAGTCCGGTCCTGACCGTCATGGGACTAACGGGAGCTGTCGTCTTGCTCCTTCTCGGGTTGGAGCGTTCGCATCCGTATCACGAGGAATGGCTGCATAGCCACGGCGATATTGCGACCGACCTGATCCACAACTTCGTGAACTTCTGGATCCCAGAGATCTACACGGTCTCGTTTGTCGGGGGGCTCACCGTAGCGGCAGGTTGGCTCTCCAAATCGTTGGGGATGACCCTCTGGCCGGCGCAATGGCCGCTGGTCCTGCAATTGCTGCTGGCGCTGGTCATCGGCGAGCTCGGGACGTACTGGATCCATCGCTTGATGCACGAGAACGCGTTTCTTTGGCGCTTCCATGCCGCTCACCACAGTGCGCCGCGGCTCTACTGGCTCAACGCGGGGCGCTTCCATCCGCTGGACTTGTTCGCGCAGCAGTTCCTCGCTCTGACTCCGTTGATCCTGCTCGGCGCCGACATCCGGATCATCGCACTGCACACGCTCTTCACCGCGGTTCACGGGATGTTTCAACACTGCAATGTAGACGTTCGCCTCGGCCCGTTGAACTGGTTCTTCAGCATGGCTGAGCTCCACCGCTGGCATCATTCCAAGCACATCGAGGAGGCCAACACGAACTATGGCGCCAACCTCATCTGCTGGGATGTCGTGTTCCGCTCCCGGTTCTCACCGCGCGATCGGGAGCCGCCGACGGAGATCGGAATCCAGGCGTTGCCGAACTTTCCTGCGGGCTATTGGGCCCACTTGCTCTCACCCTTTCGATGGAAGGACGTCGAGCAGTCCGGACGGGCAACTTGAGGACCGACGGGAGCGAGGCCGTCCGATGTACGATCTACGACCACGGTGAGTCTGCGATCATCGACCCGAGCACCGAGCAGAGGATGGCGAACCCGCAGTTGGGAGAGGGCACCCTCGCCGATCTCACGCCCTGTCCGTAGATCGCGGCCCCGTCGCCGGCGTGCTATGGCAGCCGCGATGACGCGCTACGATCCAGCCGCGATTGAGCCGAAATGGCAGGCCTATTGGGAGGCGCACGACACGTTTCGAACGCCCGACGGACTCAGCCGACCCAAGACGTACGTCCTCGACATGTTTCCCTATCCGTCTGGATCCGGGTTGCATGTGGGACATCCGGAGGGATACACGGCGACCGACATCATCGCGCGCTATCGTCGCGCTGCAGGGTATGACGTTCTGCATCCGATGGGCTGGGACGCGTTCGGCCTCCCCGCGGAGCAGCACGCAATCCGCACGGGCACGCATCCGCGCGACACGACCCAGCGGAACATCGCCACGTTTCGGCGCCAACTCAAGATGCTGGGGTTCAGCTACGACTGGGCTCGCGAGATCGACACGACTTCTCCCGACTACGTCAAATGGACGCAGTGGATCTTCCTCAAGCTTTTCGCGCGCGGCCTCGCGTACCAGAGCGAAGTCGCGGTCAATTGGTGCGCCGAGCTAGGCACCGTGCTTGCCAATGAAGAGGTCATCAACGGTCTGAGTGAACGGGGAGGACATCCCGTCGAGCGTGTTCCGCTTCGGCAGTGGGTGCTGAGAATCACGGCGTACGCAGACAGGCTCCTCGAAGACCTCGAGAGCGTCGATTGGCCGAACAGCACGCGGATCATGCAGCAGGAATGGATCGGCCGCTCCGAGGGCGCCGAGGTGAGATTCGACGTGGCCGGGCACGATGCATCCATCGAGGTTTTCACCACGCGACCTGACACCTTGTTCGGCGCTACCTTCATGGTACTCGCGCCCGAGCATCCGCTCGTCGAGCTCGTGACGACGGAAGAGCGCCGCCGAGAAGTCACGACCTACGTGGAGCAGGCCAAGAACAAGAGCGAGCGAGACAGGCAAGCCCACAAAGACAAGACTGGCGTGTTCACGGGGGGCCTTGCAATCAATCCGGTCAACGGCGCCGAAGTTCCGATCTACATCGCGGACTATGTCCTGTGGGGCTACGGAACAGGTGCGATCATGGCGGTGCCTGCCCACGACGAGCGCGACTTCGAGTTCGCAACTGCGCACGGGATTCCGATCATCGAGGTGGTCAGCCGAACTGGTGCACCAAGTCATGCTCCGTTGACGGAGGCGATGGTGGAGCCAGGACTCGCCGTGAACTCTGGAAAGTACGACGGCCTATCGACCGCGGAATTCAAGAAACGCGTGACTGCGGACCTCGAATCGGAGGGCAAGGGCGCTTCCCGTGTGGAGTACAAGCTCCGCGACTGGGTCTTCTCGAGGCAGCGATACTGGGGGGAGCCCATACCCATCTACTTCCCCGTGCAGACCACGGGCGATCCGCGCGAAGGCGCCGATTACACGATTCAATACGATCAGCCGATCGCCGTCGATGAACGCGAGCTACCGCTTCGATTGCCAGAGCTCGATGACTACAGACCCGGCATGGATCCCGCCGGGGTCTTGGCGCGCGCGAAGGCCTGGAGGTTTTTCGAGCGGGACGGCCGCTGGTTTGCGCGGGAGACCAACACGATGCCGCAGTGGGCAGGCTCGTGCTGGTACTACTTGCGATTCCTCGACCCCGACAATGCCGAGGCGCTGTGCTCATCGGAGCTTGCCGAGCGCTGGCTTCCGGTCGACCTCTACGTTGGAGGCGCCGAGCACGCCGTATTGCATCTTCTGTATGCGCGCTTCTGGCACAAGGTGCTCTACGATGAAGGCGTCGTGGCAGCGAAGGAGCCCTTCAAAAAGCTCGTTCACCAGGGGATGATCCTGGGCGAGGGCGGCCAGAAGATGAGCAAGTCCCGCGGCAACGTCGTGAACCCCGACGACATCGTGGCGGAGTTTGGCGCCGACTCCATGCGGGTCTACGAGATGTTCATGGGCCCCCTCGAGGCTACGAAACCGTGGAGCACGAGCTCGATTGCGGGCGTTCGCCGGTTCCTCGATCGCGCCTTTGCCGTCACGGTGCGGGCCGATGCCAACGTCCAAGCGGATCAAGGGCTCACACGCGCGTTGCACCAAACCATTCGCAAGGTCACCGAGGACATCGAGGCGATGAGATTCAATACTGCGATCAGCGCGATGATGGTGCTCACCAACGAATTGATGAAGCTCGAGAAGGTGCCCGCCGAAGCCATCGCCGTGCTCGCCAAGCTCTTGCACCCCTTCGCTCCCCACCTGGGCGAAGAGATCTGGGAGATGCTCGGCCACGCGCCGAGCATCCAGACTCAGCCCTGGCCGAGCTACGACCCCGCACTTTGCGAGGAGGACGAAGTGGAGGTCCCGGTCCAGATCAACGGCAAGGTCCGCGGCCGCATCACGCTTCCGAAGCTCGCGACGGAACAGCAAGCGCTGGCTGCGGCCCGCGAAGTCCCCACCGTCGGCGCCCAGCTCGAAGGCAAGATCCTCCGCAAGACCATCTGGGTCCCAGGAAAGATCCTCAACCTCATCGTCTAGGGGACACGCGCCCCCACCAACCACCCGAAATCACGCAACTGCCCCGGCAAAGCTTGGCATGCCGGCGACATCGGTCCGAATACGCGCAGAATGCCTCGGGCCCCGGGCGCCGCGATCTTTGCCTGAGATGCGCTCTAGTTTCGCGGGGTTAGGGGGTTAGGGGGGTAGAGCGTGTCCCGGTTAGCGGGCGGCGCCGCGTTTGAGCTCGGTGAGGACTAGCTTGGCGACAGATTTCAGTGTTTCGAAAACGCCTTCGCCCGTGGTGGCCACGGCGTTGAAATCAGGCACGTCCCCGGTGTTGAGCATCTCGCGGAGCTCTTCCACCGACGAAACGTTGGGCATGTCGCGCTTGTTGTACTGGATGACGTACGGAATCGTGTCGAGGTTGTAACCCTGTTCCGCCAGATTCGTGCGGAGATTGTCCATCGACTCAGTGTTGGCCTCGGCCCGCAGCATTTGGGAATCCGCCACGAAGACGACCCCGTCGACCCCCTTCAGAATCAGCTTGCGGCTCGCGTCATAGAACACCTGGCCGGGAACCGTATAGAGATGAAAACGCGTCTTGAACCCGCGAATCTCGCCGATCTCCAGAGGCAGGAAGTCAAAAAACAAAGTGCGCTCGGTCTCGGTCGCGAGCGAGATCATCTTGCCTTTCGCATTCGGATTGGTGCGATTGTAGATGTACTGGAGGTTAGTGGTTTTGCCGCACAAACCCGGACCGTAGTATACGATCTTGCAGTTGATCTCCCGCGATAAGTAGTTGATGAAAGACATCCCCCCAAGCCTCTCCTAGTCAATCATTGAACAAGTTGTCGATGTCGTCATCGGTTATTTCGGAGAACGGCGTGCTTCGGAATGGATCTTGTGCCTTGGCCATCACCATCTCGAAGATCCGAGTCAATTGCTCTGTTGCTCTCTTCACGCGCAGTCGCACGAGGCCCAAGCTTGTCCGATTATCGAAGATGACGACAAGAATCACGCGACCACTGATCACTTGAATGTGAATGTTCTGTCGAACCCCCTCGTGGTACTGCGTCGCGAACTCCTGCTCCCGAAGCAACTGCGCGATGCCTCCGGTGGCAGCGATGTTACCCGCAGCCAGTGAGGCCAGGGAAGTCGTATCGAGATCCCCCGTGTCCCCCGATGCGCTGATCAGCTGCCCGTTCTTGTCCACGACGAAGACCACGCGCGCATTTGCGTCCTGCACAAGCCTATTGGTCACGGCCTGGACTTGGGCAAACTCCTCCTCGTACATCACCATCTGGGGGTTTGCCATGTTTTGAGCCGTGCTCCTTCGCCTTCTTCAGTGCTATGAGTTCCTAGCAGAGGGGCCGTCGCCGGTAAAGATTTACGGCCCCACCACTTCCAGCATAACAAGCCGTCACTATAGGCAAAAACGATGCTTCGTTTGGTCCTCCGCCTGATTCGGAATCTCTTCTGTGTGCCGATCCTGCCAATCTGGGCGATCGGCCGCCGGCTATCGCGACCCAAGGGGCGTTGGATCGTCGTGCGCGTCAAGCCACGCCTCATAGAGGCGCGGCAGCCGCTTCCATGGCTCTGGCGGCTTCTGGAAGCCGATGCGCTGCGACGTACTACCTCGCTGGCTGCCATTCGCAGCTTGGCTGATTATGCGATCAGGGATGCCCACATCGAGGGGGTGGCGTTCGTCCTGCCGCCCCTCCAAGCGGGTTGGGCGGTCTGCGCCGGACTTCGTCAGCAGATCACCCGGCTCAGGGACGCGGGCAAAGCCAGCACGGTCCTGCTCCCGCGGGGCGGCGGACACCGCGAGCTCTACGTCGCGTCGGCCGCCGACAAGGTCTATGTCGCGCCCCAATCGACGATCACCTTGCTTGGTCTTTCCGCGCAGTCGCACTACATCAAGCCGCTCCTCGATCAGATTGGCGTCGAAGTCGAGCCATTCGCTCGCAAGGAGTACAAGACCGCCGCCGAGCGCGTGAGCCGCGTTTCGATGAGCGAGCCGCAACGTGAGCAAGTTCAGGCGCTCATCGATGGGCACACGGCCGCGCTGCTCGACGCACTCTCCCAACGCACCGGCACCAGCCCCGACGAAGCCCGCAGCTTATTCGAAGCGGGCGTGTTCCGCGGACAGGCTGCGATCGACTCGGGTCTGGTCGATGGGCTCGCGTACGAGGACGAGCTTCCCGCCAAGCTCGGCGTCGACAACCACAAGGAGCTGATCGAGGGCGACCGCTATCTCCGCTTCCACGATGCAAAGCTCTTTCGCCCGTTGCGGCGCCCGCCATACATCGCCGTCGTGGCAATCAAGGGTGCCATCTCGGAGTCGGGCGCGCCCATGGGCCGTCGTGCTTCCATCGTGTCGGCGCTTCGTCACGCGCGCACCGACCGACGGGCGCTTGGTGTGCTGCTCTGGGTCGACTCCCCCGGGGGCTCGGCCGAAGCGTCGGATCTGATCCACCGCGAGGTGGTCCGGGTCAAAGAGAAGAAGCCCGTGGTTGCGTACTTCGGAGAGGTAGCCGCGAGCGGTGGGTATTACGTCGCTGCCCACGCGAACGCGATCGTCGCTCAGCCCCTAGGCCTCACGGGCTCGATCGGCGTGGTTTCGGCCCGCTTGATGGCGTCCCAGCTCCTCGACCGTGTCGGAATCCGAACCGAGGTTCTCCGGACCGGCCCTCACGCCGACATCTTCTCGCCCCACCGTCCGCTCACCGACGATGAGCGCGTCATCCTGAACCGCGAGCTCGACGCGTTCTACGACTCTTTCGTTGCACTGGTTGCCGATGGGAGGGGCCGACCCGTCGAGGACATCGAGCCGCTGGCGCGGGGGCGGGTCTGGCTCGCGGCAGATGCCCACCGTCATGGTCTGGTCGACGAGCTGGGCGGCATGGATGCAGCGCTCGAGCGATTGAAGACCAGCATCGACGCGCCGGCATCCATGCGGGAACGCCTCCGTCCGATGGTGGTCACCAGCTATCGGCTCGAGCCCCCACCGCCTTCCGCGCGCGTCGGCCTCGAAGGCTCCGTCTTCGAGAGCTTCTGGGATCTCGCCAGATTGCTGTCGGAGGGTCCGGCCGTCCTGTACCATGTGATTTCCGTTCCTCGAATCCGCTGAGCCGCCGAAATTACGCTTTCGTACGAGGGTCGTTTATCGTGGGGAGTGGGAGGGACTCGATGAAGGCAAAGCAGATAGCGCTGGCCCTATTGCTCGGGGTCATCCTCGGCTGCGGGGGCTCTCAGAAGCCAAAGGCCGGTCCGCTGCCCGGGGGAGCGACCTTCTACGGGGTTTGGGAGTCGCCACAGTACGGGAACATGCACCTGTGCCAGAGCGGCAAGCAGGTGATCGGCGACTATGTCAAGCACGAGCGCGCAGGGCGCATCCAGGGCGACGTCGAGGGCGACCTCTTGATCTTCCAATGGGAGGATCGCCGAGAGCTCGTCGTCGGTAAGCCGCAAATTCAACGAGGCAGAGGCTATTTCCGCATCGAAATCGGAGAGGACGGCGACCAATACATCAAGGGCGAATGGGGCATGGACGACAAGCTCTCTGGTGGGGGGCCGTGGAATGCGGTCAAGCTCCGCAGGGGGCAGCCGGACCGCTGCACCGGCGCCGACCAACCGGTCACGCTCGAGGACAAGCCGCACCCCTGGGACGAGGACGAGCAGCCCGGCGAGAGCGAAGCGGACTAAATCCGGCTAGGCGGCCGATTCGGCATGCGGGCAGAACACGATGGAGCAGCGCTTGCGGCGCTCCGCGCTGAGGCGAGCGCAGAGCTCGGCTAGATTGTCGTCGTAGTCGACGACCAGACCCGCGGTTGCTTCACCTGCATCGTTGTATGCGCAATCGTCCAGCGCGACCCAGCGGCCCTGCCAGGTCGCGTCGCCGCAGATATCTTCCCAAGCCATCGGATCGGTTTCCTCGTTCCCTCGGAAGTGGATGAAAGATGTTCGTCGCAGTTCAGTCATGTTGAAGCCTCAGGATCTATCGCTGTCTCAGCAGCAAATCTCTCAAAGCGGGCCGAGTCTCCATCGCGTCTCACCATCGTGCAAGCGGAAAGAAACCCTGTGTTCAGTGGATTATGCGGTCAAGGATTAGAAAGAAAAACAAATGAAAACAGGCTTTTACAGGAGCTCTTAGAGGTGTCCTTACTTCTGTCGAATACGTGCCTGTTGGATTTTTCCACTTTTCGTATGAGGGCCGCCCAGCGATCGGGCTGGAGTCGGCGGCTCCGATCTCTCGGGTCGAGAGGCGCAGGCTCAGCCAGCCAGTGATTCGACGAGGCGGTCCAGGTCCTCTCGGCTATGTAGCTCGGTGACCGCGATCAGAAGGTCCTTGCGCCACTCCTTTCGGAATCGACCCATGTCGACGCCCGCGATGATTTGGCGTTCTAGCAGGCGGCTCACGAGCTCACGCGCATCCGGGCCCTGGCTCCGAACCACGAACTCGTTGAAGATCGGTGCCGCGTACGGAATCTCGAAACCTTCGAGTTTCTCCACGCTGCTCCGAAGGTAGCGTGCAGCGTTGAGGCAGCGTTGTCCGGCTTGTCGAAAGCCCTGGCGCCCGAGCATCGCAGTGCGCATCGCCATCGCGAGGGCTATCAAGCCGTGGTTGGTGCAGATGTTCGAGGTCGCCTTCTCGCGGCGGATGTGCTGCTCCCGGGTTGACAGCGTGAGGACGTACCCAGGCCGATCCTCCGAGTCCACCGTTCGGCCGACGAGGCGGCCAGGCATCTGCCGAACCAGGGCCTGCGAAGCCCCAAACAAGCCAACCCCTGGCCCTCCGTACTGAGGAGGAACCGCGAGCGCCTGCCCCTCGCCAACGCAGATGTCTGCCCCGCAGGCTCCAGGAGCCCGAAGCATCGAGAGCGCGTAGGGCTCGGCGGTTGCGGTCACCAGGAGCGCGCCCTGGGTGTTGGCGACGGTTCTGGCGAGATCGAGATCTTCGACGCATCCGAGGAAATTCGGGTAACCCACCACGATAGCAGCGGTTTTTTCAGTCACAAGACCCTTGGCGGCGTCCCAGTCGGTTCGGCCGTCCGCGGCGAGTGGCGCGACGGTAATCGTTCCCTTGGTGTCGAGTCCCTGCAAATACGTGCGAATGGTCTCGAGATATTCGGGATGCAGCCCTTCGCTCACCAGGACCTCGGTGCGCTGCTTGGCCCGGCGCGCCATCAGAACCGCCTCGGCCGCCGCGCTCGCCCCGTCGTACATCGAGGCGTTGGCGACCTCGGTGCCCAAGAGCTCACACACGATGGTTTGAAACTCGAAAATTGCCTGCAGAGTTCCCTGCGAAAGCTCGGCCTGGTAGGGCGTGTATGCGGTGTAGAATTCGCTGCGCTGAAGCAGTTGGTCCACCGCTGGCGGGACGTGGTGCCGGTACATGCCTCCGCCGAGGAAGGACAGCATGTCCGCCCCCTCGTTGGACTTGGCCAAGGCCGCCAGGTGCTGCATGAGCCGTGGCTCGTCGAGCGCAGGTTCGAGGTCGAGGGCCCGGTTCAAACGATGGGATGCCGGGATCGGATCGAAGAGGTCGTCCACCCGCTCGATACCAACTCGGCTGAGCATCGCTCGGATCTCTTGATCGGTGTGCGGAAGGTATCTCACGTTCGCGCCGCTCCCTCTAGTGATCGAGGGTCCCGAGGTACTCTTCGTACCTCGCAGCGTCCATCAACCCTTCGAGCTCTGCTCGGTCCGAGGGGCGGATCGTGATCAGCCAGCCGTCCTCGTACGGGCCCTCGTTCACGAGCTCGGGGCTCGACTCCAAGGCTGCGTTGACTTCCACGATCTCTCCGCTCACCGGTGCGAACAGCTCGCTGACAGTCTTGACCGATTCGATATCACCAAAGCGCTCGTGCGCTTGCACGTCTTCCCCTGGAGCCGGCATGTCCACCAGCGTCACGTCGCCAAGCTGCTCCACGGCATAGGCCGTGATTCCGACGCGGATGAGGTCGTTCTCGACGCGCGCCCATTCGTGCTCTCGCGTGTATTGCAGATCTCTTGGGTACGTGGTCATGGTTTCCTCTTGTAAAACGGTGTCCTCACTACCACGGCGTCGACGACCTTGCCACGGATCTCGATGCCCAAGGTGGTCCCGGTCTTGCTCAGGGCCAAGGGCACATAGCCGAGACCGATGTTCCGTCCAACGGTCGGTCCAGGCGAACCGCTGGTGACCTCGCCGACGCGGACACCGTCGACCACGATCGGGTAGCCATGACGGGCGATTCCGCGTCCGGTCATCTCGAAGCCGACGAGCTTTCGCGTCAGACCCGCGGACTTGATCGCTCGGAGCGCATCGCGCCCAATGAAGTCTCCGGCGTCGAGCTTCACCACCCATCCCACACCCGCTTCGAAGGGATTGGTTTGCTCGGTGATGTCGTTTCCATAAAGCATTAGCCGCGCTTCGAGCCGTAGGGTGTCGCGTGCGCCGAGTCCGATCGGTTGTAGCCCGTGCGATCGGCCCGATTCGAGCAAGGCCCTCCACAAAGCGACCGCATCTTCGCTCGCGCAGAACAGCTCGAAGCCGTCTTCTCCCGTGTACCCGGTTCGCGCCACCCAGAGGTCGACCCCCGCCAAGCTCGTCTGCGTCACGTGAAAATACGGAAGGTCGAGCACGGCCTGGGGCGCTCCCAAGGCGTTCATGACCGTCACCGCGTTCGGCCCCTGCACTGCGAGCAGCGCCCATGCGTCCGTGACGTCGTTCCACGGTGTTTCGAGCCCTATGTTCTTTGCGAAGTGCGCGACGATCTTGTCGCGATTGGACGCGTTGCAGACGACCAGAACCTTCTGGTCTTCCAATCGGTACACGATGAGGTCGTCGAGGATACCACCGGCCTCGTTACAGCACACGGTGTACAGACCGCAGCCAACCGCGAGCTTCGACAGATCGTTGGTCACGAGACGGTCGACCGCAACGATTGCGCTCGGTCCCTCCACCAGGATTTCGCCCATGTGCGAAACGTCGAAGAGCCCAGCACGGTTGCGAACGGCTTCGTGCTCCTTTTTGATGCCCTCGTACTGAACGGGCATGGTCCAACCGGCAAAGGGAACGAGTCGCGCGCCGAGCGTCCGGTGCTCGTTGCCGAGAGGTGTTTCACGAAGTGTTTCCGACACGGTGCCGGGAGCTTAGGGAGAAGGAACGTCCACGCAACCACCGCTTGCGCCGGTCGATATCGCTTCCATGGTTCTGAGCGATACGCTGTGTCTATGCCGTGCCGGGCGCCTCATTCGATCGTTCCCTCTAGGGGGCGGGCCGCTCGAGCTCGGCTCGCATCCCGATTGCGATATCGTCATTCATGCGGACGGGGTGCCGGCGCGAGCGCTGCTCTTTCATCCCCATGGGGGCACGGTCCACGTGTACGACTTGGCCAAAGGCCCAGCCCTCCGAGCACGCTCGGTCATGCCGATTGGGGAGCGAGTGGGGGTAGGCGCGGGTTATTCGGTGACGCGCCGCAAGGCATCGTCCGTTCCGCGAGAGCAGGGTGGGACCGAGATATTGCAACGGTCGCGTTCGGAGATCAGCCGCTTGTCGCTCGTCGGTGGGTACGGCGTGGGCGCTCGCGTCTTTCATGTGGACCAAGAGCCGATCTCCATCGGAGGTGCCGACGACAATTCCATCACGCTGTCGGACCGGGCGGTCAGCCGATACCATTGCCGGCTCGAACCGTCTTCGCGAGGCGTGTCGGTCCGCGATCTCGATAGCACCAATGGCACATGGCTTGACGGCCTTCGCATCCGTCGGCACGAGCTTCGGCCGGGCGCGGTGCTCCGGGTCGGACGCACGGTGCTTCGCGTAGTCAACCGAAGTGACCGTGGTAGGTCATGTTCGGAGCAGATCCTCGAATCCGACGCGATGCTATCCGTCATGGCCGATGTCGATCGATTTGCCGATCTGCCGTGGCCCGTCTTGATCCATGGTGAAACGGGCGTTGGCAAGGAGCACATCGCGCGCGCGCTTCACGAACGAGGGCGGCGGCACGATGGTCCGTTCGTGCCTCTGAACGGCGGGGGCCTTCCGCGTGAGCTCATCGAGAGCGAGCTCTTCGGCCACGAGCGGGGGGCGTTCACCGGCGCGGTGCAGGCGCACCGAGGCGCGTTCGAGCAGGCACACGGCGGGACGCTCTTCTTGGACGAAGTGGCTGAGCTGCCTCCGGATCTTCAAACACGACTGCTCCGCGTCTTGGAGACTTGGGACGTTCGACGGGTCGGCAGTGAAACGGCGCGGCGTGTAGACGTTCGCTTGCTGTGCGCGACGCATAGGGACTTGAGAGCGATGGTTCGCGAGGGTGGTTTCCGCGCCGATCTCTACTATCGAATCCATCGCCTCGTCGTAGACGTCCCGCCACTCCGCGTCCGGCCCGACGATATCGCCTGCCTGGCACAGCACTTCATTCGTCGGATGCAAGCAGAGATCGGGGAGCGTCACTTCGAGGCGCAGGCGCTCGAGCGTCTTCGTGGCCATCCCTGGCCAGGCAACGTCCGCGAGCTGCGCAACGTGCTCGAGCTCGCCGCGCTCGATTGCGACGGAGCGGTCATCGATCTGGCAGCGATCGATCGGGCGCTTCGACGCAGCTCCGAGCCATGCGTTGTCGGAGCCTCGGTCGCTTCTCTTCGAGAGGCTCTCGAGCAGTACGGTGGCAACATGTCCGCGGCTGCGCGCGCTCTGGGAATTCCGAGGTCGACGCTACGCGACCGACTAAAATCCGTGCCCGAAATCGACGGCTAGGCGTTTCGGCTGAAGGATTCCTTGAGCCGCCGAACACGGAGATCGAGCAGGTCCTGCGCGACTCCGTAGATACGCTTGAGACCCGTGGACTTGGAGTGCCCCGAGCGGCGCGGCCTGCATTCGATGGTGACCACCGCAGCAGCGACCCCTGCGCCCAGCATTCGAATCGGGAACTCGAAGTTGAGGAAGAACGTGTCGGGGACGAGCTGGTCAGCGTCGAAGAGGGGACGACGAAAGAGGTAGGGCCCGTCGCTCCGCATCCGCACGCCATGCACCAGCAAGATCAGGGCGCGGACACCTGTGGATAGCAGTTTGCGGTGAAGGCCGTCGTCCCGTTGATCGTAGACACTGAACACGACGTCGGCCCGCTCCGCTCGGGCGGCCGCACGAAGCGTTCCGATCGCTTCGGGCCCGATTTGGCCGTCGGCCGGGAGGAAAGTCACCCACGCGCCCTTGGCAGCGCGGACCCCGGTCTTCAGCGCTGCGCCGATGCCGCGATTGGTCTGGTGGCGCAGTAGTTGATGCGGCGTTCCGGCGAGCACCTTCGCTGCCTCGTTGGAGGTCGAATCGGTGGACCCGTCGTCGACGAACACAATCTCTGCTGATGGCTCATTGACCGACATCCATTGACGAAGCTCGACGAGAACTGGCGCGATGTTGGTCTCTTCGTTGTAGGCAAACATGATAACGCTCAGATGGGGATCGCTCATTCGGGTCGCTCCCTCGTGACTCTGGCGGGCACCCCAATCGCCACGGAGTAGGGGGGCACGTCCTCGACGACCACCGCACCCGCCCCGATTTGAGCGCCCTTGCCGATGCGGACCCCGGGAAGGACGATCGCTCCGACACCAAGGTCGCAATCGTCCTCGATGACGACCGGGGCCAACTCGACCGGTGAGCTCAGAATCGGCACGTCGCGACCCGCCTCGCTGTGAAACGAGGTGATGATTCGGACGCCAGGTCCGATCCCGACCCGGGCGCCGATGTCGATTCCGCCGGCGCTGTGCAGAAACGCTTGCTGTCCGACCCATGTCTCGTCGCCGATTCGCATGCTGTTCTTGTGGTACCCCTTGAGGATCGCGCGGTGCCCAACGTACACGTTCGTCCCGAGCTCGATGTTCTCCGGGTGAAACACCAGGACGCCTGCTTCGAAGACGCAGTCGGGGCCGCACCGCGCGAACTGCCCGATGGAAAAGGAGCCGTCGCCATGACTACGGTGGCGCATCGTTCAAAGGTTAGCAGGAGAGGCAGGCAAGGCTTCAAACTTCGGCCGAACTGGTCCCAACGCGTCGGATAGCGCTGCGAAGTAGCTTGCGAGGCGCAGTGCGCCGGTCGCTTTTGCGATCGTTGCGGCATAGTTGAGGTTCTGGGCGGGGTCGCCGAGCGCCGCATGCGGCGCGTAGCGCGGAGCTGGACGTGCGGAAGGTCGAATTCGAGGAGGCACCGTCGATAGATCCGCCGCTGCGACTCCCGTCAGGGCAGGGACGCCGGCCAAGAGGGTCTCGATCGCTGCGCGCGGGAAGCCTTGTGAGTACAAATCGTGGCCGCGATCGAGAGTCACTAGGGCGATCAATCCGTCGGTGCCTGGGGAGCCGCCTCGGAGGTCGCCAAGCGTCCTGCCGGCAACGTGTGCAAGCGCCGGCTCCTGGGTTGCCCCGGTGCAAACGGTGCGGACGTCCAAGAGCCAGTCACTCGGACAGGTCGGCAGACCCAGTCGTTGGGCGAGGGCGATCCGCTCGATCTGAATCGGGCGCTTCGAGTTCGCTTCGAGGAAACGTCGGAGCCGCGCGTCGCGTCCGCCTGGGCCTCTGAGCTCGAATGGCGCGAGGTCTGGGTGGCCCCGGTAGAGATGCTGCCAGAACCAGGTGGAAGACGAGAGGCCGTACGCGACGATGATCACGTCGGGCCGGACGGCGCGTTGCTCCTGCAGATACCAGATCGGACCGATCCAATGGTCGCGCTCGACGATGAGGATAGCATTGGGCGGCGCAGCACGAAGGGCGCCGGTTGCGATCTCCGACGTAAACACGTCGCGGTGCCGGGTGCGCTCGTAGACGGCCGGTGGGGCGACCCACAAGAGCAGTAGCACTGCAGCGAGCGCGGCGGCCGCAAAGGACAGGCGGCGCTCCGCGAGATAGGCAACGAGGAGACCGATGCCCGAAGCGGCGATCCACGTCGGAATCGCGAGGTAGCCGGCATAGTCGAGAACATCGGGCGCGAAGACTCCATTGCGTGCGATCAACGCAACGAAGAGAATCAAGGTCGCGACGAAAAAGAAACGCCCGAGGCCGCGCTTGCGTGCATAGAGCGCGTACCCAAGAAAACCGGCGATCAGGACGGCAAGGAGACCATTGTAGGTGGAAAAGAGCAACAGCTCCCAAACATGGGTGAGCCACTCGAGCCACGACGAGACTCCCTTCTGCCTGAAGTCCGCGGCGGTGAAGTAGTGCTTGATCGAAGCCGCGTCGATCGGTGCGCCCCAGACGAGGACATCCGCTCGTCTGGCAACGAGAAACACGTAGGAGTAAGTCGTGAGCCCGAGCGCCCCTCCGGCGATGATTGCACCCAACGCACGCGTTGGAATTTCACGGCGCACGATCGCCATGAGGAGACGTGGCGTCATCGCCAGGGCTACGCCGAGCGCGCATGCGATGTTGACGCTTGCAGAGAGCCCCAAGCTCAAGCCGGTGCCGAAGTAAGCTCGCGAGCGCTGATCTCCATCGAGCACCGCGTTGGCGAAGCGCGCGGCTGCCCAAAGCGCAAAGAAGGCAGCCAAGGAGTACACCTCGATCCGGGTGGACGGCTCCCAGAGCGCCGGGTGCATCCCGATGAGCGCAATCGTGGGCGCGACGAATCTCGCGTCGCCTCGAGCAGAGCCGGCACCCGGTCGCATCAGCGCTTGGGCGAAGCTCGTGGCCGGGACCACCGTCAGGGCCCCGGCGAAGGCGGACAGACCGTTCAATGCGATCAATGGGTCGACGCCCGGTAGTCTCGTGAGTAGACCGCCCAAGATGGTATGCAGAGGTTGGCCAAACGGATGACCGAGCCCGAGCTGCTCGGCGACGAGGGCGAGCTCGGGGCTGTCGTACATCGACAGGCTTCTGCACATCGTCCACGCATAGTACGCAAACAGAAACGCTGCGCTTGCGACCGTCGCGCGGCGTGATTGCACCCCGAGGCCGAGGAGCCGCTCACTCACCGGATCGTCCCGAAAGCGGCACCAGGAGATTGATGACGCCGCCGATCGCCGCAGTGATGAGCATCATGGCCCAGAAGCCGAGTGATGCGGCGTAGGCGCTCGCCTCAGGAACGCCCACCATCCCATAGAGTGCGGCAAATGCGGCCTCCCGAACGCCTGCGCCACCAACGGTAAATGGGACGAACGCGGATGCACCGATCAGCGGCATCAGGACCGCAGACTCCGCGAACGTTACCGATGGCTCGAGCGATTGCATGATGACGTGGCCGGCGACGACAGTGACCACCTGAATGACCAAGGAGAGAACGATCGCGATGAGGAAAGACCAAGTCGAGTAGAGGTGCGGCATTGCGCGTAGCGGCTTTCCGAGCTTCTCGGGGAGGAAATGGGCAAGCCGTGGCGAGATGGCGATGCCAATGACCGCGAAAGCCGCCGCTACGAGGCCAAGACCTGCCCAGAGCCCAACGCTCTCGAACCCGACGATCGGGTGAAACAGGTGTGCAACTGCCGCCAGAACGAGCAAGGCCGAGACTCCGATGACGCGCTCGATGAACACGACCGCAACACCGCTCGTGGCACTCGCCCAGTCGAGATCCCCAAAGGCCTTTCGTCCCGCCACGCCGCGGATGACGTCGCCCCCCATACCCCCGGGAGCGTACGTGTTGTAGAAATGGCCAACCAGGTAGAGGTGCGCGATGCGAGCCCACGGGGGAATGTCGATGGCTCCGTACGCGCGGAGCAAAACCCGCCACCGAACCATTCCCAAGAAGAGCCCTAGCGAAACGACCGTAAGCGCAGTCCATGCCGCCCCCAGTGAGAGCCTTTGAAACGCGTGCAGAACATCATACGGCCTGACACGGCTCGCCAGATACGCGACGACGGCGATCGTCACCGCGATTCGACCCCATCGCAGATACAGTCGCCGATTCTCGCGGCTCGTCCTGCGTCGCCCCCCGCCTTCGATCATTCTAGTTTCGGCAGTCTAGCGCGTCCCGCAGCTCGTGGAGCAGTTCTGGGCCCTTGCGGGCCACCATCCGTTGGAGAGAAGGCAAGAACTCGGCAACTCGGTCGATGTGTTCGCTGAGAATCGAGAGTGCCGGCCGGAGCCGAAGGACATCCCCAAGCCGCGCCAGCACGAATGGCGGTTCGGCGTATTCGAACGGTGCACCCCAGACGAGCAGCCGTTGCTGCAACTTGGAGAACGCATCACCGTCGTCTTGCCAGCGCAGCTGACCGTCCTGTCCGACCCGAAGGGCCGTGAGGTAGTCGTGGACGTGGGCTTGCTCGTCGGCGAGCCAGCCGTCGAGGAACAACTCGCTGCCTATATGGCCGACGGCACGAGCTGTCCCACGCCGCACACCTGCATCGGTCAACTCGGCAAGCGTGTATTGGCACAATGCGTGGAATGTGGGCGCTCGGTGGAATGCCCGGTCGGTCCGGTGGTGCAAGTCGACTCCACGCTGAATGTCAGGATCACAAACCTCGATCAAGGGGACTCGTACCATCGCCTCGAAGTCGGGCAGCATGCTGCCGAGAAGGTGCCCTGGCCGCTTGTCTGACCAGGCGGCGACGATTGCATGTCCGAAGAAATTCAATGCCTCAATTCTTTCGCAATGCGTTCGAGCCCCTGCCGCTTTCGAAGCTCGGCGCTCTCGCTCCACCAGCTCACGCCCGGCTCGCCTCTGAACCACGTTCGCTGCCGGCGCGCGTAAATCCTAGTCGATTTCCGAATCAGGCGCAGGGTTTCTTCGAGAGGGACGGCATCGCGAACGTGGGCCAGGACTTCGCGGTATCCGACGCTGCCAAACGGGCGGATCTGGTCGCCCCAGCGGGCCCGGAGCGAGCGCACCTCGTCGACCCAGCCAGCGTCTAACATTGCCTCGGCGCGCCTTCGGATGAGCGTCGCATGTTCCTCGCGATCCATGTCGAGAACCACGAAGATCGCTCGATATCGGGGCTGTCCGAGCGCGTGCTCCGCGCGAAGGGTGCCGAGTGGTGTCCCGGTCTGCTCGTAGACTTCGAGAGCTCGCACGATTCGCAGCGCATCGTTCGGATGAATCGCATGGGCAGAGACCGGATCGACCTCCGTGAGCCTCGCGTGCAGCGCAGGCGCGCCTTCCTCGTCCGCGGAGGCCTCGAGGCGTCGGCGTATTTCCTCGTCGACCGGCGGAACGTCGACCAGGCCCCGGAGCAGGGCGCGGATCCAGAGCCCCGTGCCCCCCACGACGATGGGAAGAGCGCCTCGGCCGATGATGCCTCGAATCGCAGAGTCGGCCAGCCCTGCATAGACGGCGGCGTCCACGACCTCGTCCGGATCGAAAACGTCGAGAAGATGGTGTGTCACCGCTCCAAGCTCAGCAGGTCCGGGCTTTGCCGACCCGATGTCGAAGCCCCGATAGACCTGCACGCTGTCCGCGCCAACGAGCTCACCACCAAAGTGACCCGCGATGTCGATCGCGGCCGCGGTTTTGCCCGTGCCGGTTGGACCTGCGATGATCAGAAGCGGCTGGAGCGTCTCAGTCATGGCTGGTCTGGGTCTTTGCGTGCGGAATCGGAATGTTCGCGACGACGCAGGATCGATGGGCTTCCCGGTTCGGCCACACCGCGGCGACGATGCGTCGAGCCGCGCTGTCGTCGAGGGGTTCTCCGTTTCTCACGGCAGCGCACCGCGCGATCGCACGAAGTGCCACGTCCATCTGATCTTCTCCTGAGCGAGCAAGGGCCAGGAGCGTATCTTCGAACAGCGCTGTCGCCCGCGCGTTACCGGCCAGGGAGGGGATCGCGCGCACGACATAGCACCCCACGCCAAGCTCCGACCACTCGAACCCTAGCGAACCCAAGAGCGCCGCGTGTCGTTCGACCTGGCTCTGCGCAGGTGGCGCAAGCTCGAGTCGATCGGGGAAGAGCAGATTCTGGCGCGGTAGCGGCCCCTGCGCGCTTGCCTGGCGGAGGGCGTCGTAGTGAACCAACGCATCGGCCCGCTCGCGGTCCAACACCAGGATTGCTTCGCCCGCGTCACAGATGAGGACACGTTCACCAACTTGAGCGACGAAACGCAGCCCGTTCGGGCTGCGCACCTCGTACGTCCCGCCGGGTTCTGCGAGACGGCCAGGGCCTTCTGACACGACCTTCCCGCGCACGGCCGTATCGCCATTTTGAATTGGCCCGGCACCACCGATACGCGCCTCCCAATACCTGTCACCTTCCTGCACGGCCGGTAGCCGGGTGGCGAGCATCCGGGTCACGAGATCGACGAGCTCGGCTGGCCGCTTGAACCGCACCTCGGTCTTTTGTGGGTGGGCGTTGACGTCTACATCTTCAGGGGCGAGTCGAAGCGACACGACTCCGCGCGGATAGTGCCCTCGCGGCAGCCGCTCTCCGTACGCGAACGCGATTGCGCGTGCCAGCGCCCGGTCGGCGATGGGCCGGCCGTTCACGAACAGGAAGAGGTGGCGTGCCCCCGGTCGTGCGAGCTCGATCGGCGCCAACACGGCATGGAGCGTCATCCCCCCGCGTTCGGATCGGATTTCCTGTAGGGCAGCGTTCCCGAACACCTGATACGCACGCTCGGCGAGGTCGCTGGCTGGCAGATACCGCCGCACCGTTTTTCCGTCGGAAGTCACGAGCAAGCGCAGCGCCGGATGGCTCAATGCCACCCGCTGGCAAACCTCGAGAATCCGCGAGGTTTCCGTTTGGCGCGCCCGGAGAAACTTCTTTCGCGCCGGCACGTTATAGAACAGATCATCGACTTCGACCGTCGTGCCCGGCGGGGATCCGACGGGGCCGATATCCCGCAGGGCGCCGCCTTCGACGACGAGCCGGGTGCCCTCCAGATCCTGCCTCTGCCGTGTCGTGATGGTCATCTTCGACACCGACCCGATCGAGGGGAGGGCTTCCCCGCGAAATCCGAGTGTGGAAACGCATAGAAGGTCCGCAAAGGACGCGATCTTGCTCGTCGCGTGGCGTTCGATGGATAGGGCCGCATCCTCTGGGGACATCCCCACCCCATCGTCGGTCACGCGCACCAAGGCCCGACCCCCGTCTTCCACTGACACGGTAATCACGGTCGCCCCGGCATCCACGGCATTCTCGAGGAGCTCTTTCACCAGGCTGGCCGGCCGCTCGATCACCTCGCCGGCGGCGATCTGGTCGATGAGCGTTTCGTCGAGCAGTCGTACCGTTGAACCCACTGCGAGCGCGTATCAAAGCTGGTTTCGATTGGCAACGAGCCCTAGCGACATCCGCCCCTTCGTTGACCCTCCAACAATCGCGATGCTACCGTGAAATCGGGGTGTTAGCCGACAATTCACCATCATGAGGATATGTCCCGCTTGCAGAGTCGACTACGGTGGCGGCGAGGTATTCTGCCCGGTCGATGCGACTCGTCTCGTCACTACGTCGCAGATGAGCGTCAACCCGCTCAACCCGGATGATCCGCTCGTGGGAACCGTCCTGGCCGGGCGGTACTTGGTGAAGCAGCGGATTGGCGAGGGCGGCATGGGCCTGGTGTATGCGGGCGTACATCGTGACATCGACAAACGGGTGGCGATCAAGGTGCTTCGGGATGACCTGTCCAGCCGTCCCGAGGTCGTTGCACGGTTTCGCCAAGAGGCGAAGAGCGCATCGCGGATCGGACACGAGCACATCGTCGACGTCTCCGACTTCGGCGAAACCATGCGAGGAGCTAGCTACTTCGTCATGGAGTACCTCGACGGCGAAGATCTCGGCAACGTCCTCGGGCGCGAGTTCACCGTCGATGCCGAGCGAGCGTGCTCGATCGTGCTGCAATGTTGCCAGGCGCTGTCGGCGACGCACGCAAAAGGAATCGTCCATCGCGACATCAAACCCGAGAACATCTTCCTGATTAAACGCGATGGTATCGAGGACTTCGTCAAGATCGTCGATTTCGGGATTGCCAAGATGAGCGACATCGAAACGGACGGTGTACCGGGCCGCAAGCTGACCAAGACCGGCATGATCTTCGGCACTCCGGAATACATGTCGCCGGAGCAAGCGGCTGGGAAGGAGCTAGACCATCGTGTGGACGTGTATGCGCTCGGCATCATTCTGTACGAATGTCTCGCGAGCCGCGTTCCATTCCAAGGCGACACCTTCATGGCGGTGCTCACTCAACACATGTTTGCCGATGTGCCACCCATCAGCGAGCTGAACCCGAACGCCAAGGTCAGCCGTGAGCTGGACCTCGTGATCCGGAAGGCACTCGCCAAGGATCCCGACGACCGCTATCAAGACACCGACGAGCTGGCCGAGGCGATCACCTGCGCCCTCGATGGTCGATTGAGCCGCGCGACCTTGATGACACCACCCTCGGCATTCGGTCCGCCGTTGGTGAGCTTCCGCGACGCGGTGCCGCTCCGAAAGACATCTCCATGGGTCTGGGCGGCGAGTGGCTTGGCAGTGGTGGCGACGCTCATCGGGGTTGGCTTTGGCCCACTCTCGCGGTCCGGGAGCGGAGCGGACGCGAGCGACCCGCACGCGGAACAGACCCCGACAGCGGTGAAGCCAATCGAGCCGTTGAAGGACGAGGCGCTCCTCGAGGAAGCCGAGCCTGCGCCGCTTCTGGTCGACGTTCACGTGGCGACCCTTCCCGCGGGGGCCGCCATCCTGCTCGACGACGGGTCCGAGGCTTGCGCTGCGACCCCGTGCACTGTGCAAACCGCTCCGGGCTCGACCTTGGTGCTTCGCGCCAAGCTTGGTAAGCGTAGAGGGCGAACGGCGATCACCCCGACCCAAGAGGAGACCGTTTTGATCGATCTCGAGGCCCCGAAGAAGCGCCCGGCGAAGCCTCGCAACGCAAAGGCCTCTGAGCCCAAGCGCAAGGAGCGAGCGCGTGTCTCGGACCTCAAGGTTCCCGAGTGGGCGCAGTGAGTGACGCCGAGAGGAAGACGCTAGCCGATCTCGAGTGGGGCCAGGTCGAGCGGGCGGTGGCCGATCGCTGTCGAGGCCCGCTCAGAGAGGGGCTCTCGCTCCGGCTGGCTCAATCGTTCGACGAGACCGAGCGGGCCCTTGCGGAAGCCAAAGACGCTTGGAAGTTGCTCGACCGAAACGATCCGCTCCCACTCGACGGCATCTGCGAGATCGAGGCGTCGTTGCAGCACCTGGCGCGGGAAGGGGTGCTCGATGGCGGCGCGCTCAAGGACATTCGAGTGACCTTGCGAGCATCGGGAGCGCTGCGACGGTTTCTCGCCCAACGAAGAGACAGCGTTCCGTATCTGTATGGCGCGTGTACCATCGATCCCACCCTCGATGGCCTCGAAGAAGAAGTTGCGCTCTCGATTGGGGACGACGGCACGATCTTGGATTCTGCGAGTGCCGAGCTCGCCCGTCTTCGTGAAGAAGTTGGAAACCTGCGAACGCGGATCATTCGAAGGCTCGAAGACCTGATCCAGAAACGAAGTGCGATCTTGCAGGACTCGTTCTACACGATACGAGAAGGCCGCTACGTGCTCCCGGTCCGCGCCGATGCACACGAGCGCTTCCACGGCATCGTGCACGGCTCGAGCGCGAGTGGCGCGACGATATTCGTGGAGCCTCAGGAGCTCGTCGAGCGCGGCAACCGCCTGAAGATGGCTCAGGGTGAGCTCGAACGCGAGGAGCGCAAGATACTCGCCGCGGTCTCGGACTTGGTCCGCCAGTACGTGCCGCAGATTCGCGCGGCTGCCGAGGCGCTCAATCACGCCGATTTACGCAGCGCCAGCGCCCAGCTGGCGTTCGACCTGCGCGCACATTTCGTCGAGCTGTGCCAGGAGCCTCGCGTTTCCTTGCGTGCGGCTCGCCATCCTTTGCTCGCGCTGCGTGGAATAGACGTGGTCCCCAACGACATCGAACTCGTAGGCCGAGAGGCTCTGGTGATCTCCGGGCCAAACGCGGGAGGGAAGACCGTTGCTCTCAAGTTGCTCGGACTGGCCGCGCTCATGACGCGAGCCGGTTTGCCCGTTCCCGCCGAGGAGGGAAGCACTTGTGGATTCTTCTCGCCGGTGTTGGCGGCGGTCGGCGACGAGCAGAGCCTCGCTCGCAGCCTGTCGACCTTTTCCGCACACCTCGTCACGCTCAGGAGTGTATTGGAGCAGGCGGGTGAACGCGTCATGGTCTTGCTCGACGAGCTGGCCGGCGCGACGGATCCGGAAGCTGGGGCAGCGCTTGCCTGCGCGGTGGTGACGACCCTCGTCGAGCGAGGAACCGCTGTGGCGGTCACGACTCACTACGAAGCCTTGAAGGCGCTTGCGGCGGAGCGTGACGACATGCACAACGCGGCGGTCGGTTTCGACTTCGACAACATGGAACCCACATTCCGAATGACGATGGGGGTGCCAGGCGGCTCTAACGCGCTCGAGGTCGCGCGTCGGTACGGCATTCCTTCCGAGATCATCGAGCAGGCACGCCGCACGCTCCCGGAGCACTCCAGGAGCTTCGAGACTTTGGTGGCCAAGCTCGAGACGGCGACGAAGGCTGCGTCGGCCGAATACGCATCACTAAGGGTCGAGCGGGCGAAAGTAGTCGAAGAGTTGGCTAAGATCGAGCTGATCCGACGAGAGATCAAGACGCGCGATGCAAAAGGGCTCAGCAAGGAGGCACAGGGGTTGGTGGATCAGGTGCGGGAGATCCAACGCCGGTTCGAGGAGACGAAAAAGGAGCTTCGTCAGCGCGCCGAAGCCGAATCGATCGCGGCGGCTGCTGAGGTGTTGCGTGACGGCGGTGCGTTGCTTCGCGAGATCGACGCGCATCGTCTTTCGTTGGAGCCGGAACCGGTGGAAACCGCCGCCTTGGACGTCGAGGCGATCCGGGTCGGGGATCGCGTTTGGGTCGAACGGCTGCGAAGCGTTGCAGACGTTATCGAGGGACCTGCACGCGGCAAGGTTCGCGTGTCGGCCGGGATGATGAAGCTCTGGGTCGACGTGGGTGATCTGCGCGGGCTCAAACAGGTCTCCGCACCGACCACGATGGGATCGCCCACCGTGTCCGGCGCCTACCCGCTCCCACGGCGATCAATCCGAACGAGCGACAACACACTCGACGTTCGAGGGCTACGTGCCGACGATGCGGTTGCGTCGGTCGAAGCGTTCCTCGATCGGATGTACGGCGCCGCCGAGTCGAGCGTTTTCATCGTTCACGGGGTGGGCAGCGGAGCGCTTCGAGAAGCCATTCAGGCACATCTGGGACGCGCCACGTCGTATGTTGCGGGTTTCCGACCCGCGACGCCCGACGAAGGCGGCTCGCAGGTCACGGTCGTATCGCTGAAGTAACGCCTTAGGGCTTCGCGCCCTGAGGGTCGCCTTCGGCCATTCGCGGCTTCACGGCGAATCGCCAGACCGCGAGCCCGACACCGATCATGGCGATCGAAGACCACTGCGCTGGCGTCAGTCCGGCCATTCGCACGTCGCCACCCTCGAGAGGAGGGGCTCGAAGGAAGTCGAGCAGGAAGCGTATGGGTGCGTACACCAGCGGAAGCAACACACAATAGAAACCAACCGGACGACGGCTTCGCCGTTCGAGCCACACGAACAGAACGATGATCATCCCGGCATAGAGCATTTCGTAGAGGCCGAGGTCGTGACGGGGCTGATAGGGGGGGGCACCAAAGCGATAGTCCGCCACGGCCAGTGCGAAGTCGGAGACCTTTCCCGCATGATCGTGGACGACGAAGCAACCCATACGACCGAAGAACCAACCGAAGGGCAATCCGAAACAGATCGCGTTCGCGTAGGGCAGGAGGGGCATCTTCCGTCGGTATCGCCAGATGAAGCATCCGAGGATGCCGCCGAAAAAACCTCCGTACGACGAGAGTCCGAGCCACGTGGAGAAGAACAACGAGGGTTTGTGCAGAATCTCGACGAACGTCTCGCGCTCGTAAAAGATGCCGTTCAGGAAATAGCCGAAGATGAATCCCGTGACGACTGCGTAGGTCACGAGGTCGCCGGTCGCCACCGTATCGAGGCCGTTGCGTTCTGCGAAGCGTCCGGCAACCCAGGCGCCCAGTAGAACGCCGGTCGCCACCAGAACGCCGAACGGCTGTATCGACAGGGTGTCTCCCAACACCGGAAGCGAAAACGGAAGCGGGATGTCCCAAGCCTCGAGACGAAACCAAGGAATGAACAGCAAAGCGTGCATCGCAGCGGAGCCTAGCATCCACATCCTTGCATTGCCCCCGCACAGCCGCTAAGGCCAGGCCGAGGTGAAATCATGACCGAGATCATCGCTGTTGGAGCCCGAGAGATTTTGGACTCCCGCGGAAATCCCACCATCGAAGTCGACGTGCAATTGATGGGGGGCGCCACCGGCAGAGCCGCGGTTCCGTCTGGAGCTTCGACCGGTGAGCACGAAGCCCTCGAGCTCCGCGACGGCGACGCCCGCCGCTATTTCGGAAAGGGTGTCTTGAAGGCCGTCGAAAACGTCGTCACCGAGATCGCGCCCCAGGTGCTCGGCCACGATGCGCTCGATCAGGCCGCTGTGGACCAGGTCATGTTGGATTTTGATGGCACCCCCTCGAAGGCCAAGCTCGGCGCCAACGCGATTCTCGGGGTTTCGATGGCAGTCGCGCGCGCCGCGGCCGACGCGGTCGGCCTGCCGCTGTGGAGGTATCTCGGAGGCGCACAAGCGAATGTCCTCCCGACGCCGCAGATGAACATCATCAATGGAGGTGCGCACGCCGACAGCGGTCTCGAGATTCAGGAGTTCATGATCGTCCCCTTCGGGTTCGATTCCTTTTCGGAGGCGCTTCGCGCAGGCGTTGAGACCTTTCACACACTGAAGAAGCTGCTCAAGGACGCCGGTCACGCGACGAGCGTGGGCGATGAAGGTGGCTTCGCTCCGCACCTCTCGACCAACGAGGAAGCGTTGTCGTTCGTCGCACGCGCGATCGAAGCGGCTGGCTATCGTCCGGGCGAGCAGATCGCCATCGCGCTCGACTCCGCAGCGAGCGAGTTCTACGACAAGGCGAAGGGCGTTTACACGTTCGACAAGAAGCCGGTCGATGCCGCGGGTTTGGTCGATATCTACGCCGACTATTGCTCCAAGTTTCCGATCGTCAGTATCGAGGACGGGATGGACGAAAACGATTGGGACGGCTGGAAGGTGCAGACCGATGCCTTGGGGGACCAGGTCCAGCTCGTCGGGGATGACCTCTTCGTGACGAATACTGAACGTCTTCAGATGGGCATCGACCGAGGCGTCGCCAACGCGATCTTGATCAAAGTGAACCAAATCGGGACCGTCACCGAAACCCTCGACACGATGCGCCTCGGGGCGCTCCATGGGTATGCCTCGATCATCTCTCACCGAAGTGGCGAGACGACGGATACATTCATCGCCGACCTCGCGGTCGCGACCGGAGCCGGCCAGATCAAGACCGGCTCTGCTTCTCGCTCCGAGAGAATCGCGAAGTACAACCAGCTCCTTCGCATCGAAGAGCAACTCGGGGACGGAGCTGTCTACGCCGGCATGTCGACGTTTGCTGCCTGATGCAGAGTCGGCGTCAGACCGCTGAGAATCGCAGGGCCGTTTCCATGTCGTACTGCCCCGCGCGGAACGCATAGTCGGCGAGAATTCGCCGCAGCGATTGGACATTCGTCGCGAACGGCTCGGCACGCAGCTCCGCCAACATGCGATCCATCGACAGGATCGCGCGGTGGCGAATCGGTTCGAAAGTGGTCAGCTTAGCGATCAAGGGGCGATCGTCGGCCGGCAGCGGCAGCCCGACCGTAGCCGACGAGGTCGCGCGAACACGGCCCTGCGGCGTCGGTGCAATGGAATACGACGAAACGATCGCATCCTGTTGGTCGAGCGCCAGGATTGACGCGTCCAGAGCGTGCCCTCGCGGTTCGAGGGTCTCGATCTCCTCGGGGATTGGCTCGCCAGACGCGATCCGAAGTTGGAGCGCGACCAAATCCACCCCGTTGACCATCTCGATGAGCGTGTGGTGCCGGGGTAGTCCGATTTTCACATCGGAAACCCACGACAGGCCGGAAGGGTCGATGTGAAACTTCACTTCCAGAATTCCGGCGTAGCGGAGCTCGGCCGCAAGGCGACGGGCACTCTCGAAAAGCGCCATCCGAAAGGCCTCGCCGTCCGATCGAAAGATCAGCTCCGGCGATGGGGACTCGTGGATCAGCGTGTGTTCCGAAGTCGATAAACTGCGATCGCATTCCGCGATGGCGGCCGTCTCCCCGTGGGAGTCCGCGGCGACCAGGACGCAGATTTCGCGAGGTCGAGACGAATCCTCGGCGTCATGAATCGTTCGCACGTGTGCACGCTCGGCAGCCGCCCGGATCGTTGACGAGTCGGCCAGTGCGCCCAGCACGTCGAGATCGGTGCCGATGACAGCCACATCGGCCTTTTCGGCTGCGCTCGCGAGCTCGAACATCTCGGGCTGGCCCTCATAGCCGAGGTGCGCGGCGTCGGCCCCGGCCTGTTCGAGAATCGCCGCAAGCTGCTCCGACGGAATGGCCTTGGCTTCGTCGAAGTCGACTTCGATACTTCGATCGGCGGCTTCGATATGGCGGCTCGCGGGCGCGTTCTTGGGCGCGACGACGATGGATTCGACACCCATTCGCCGGCAGGTCCGCGCGACACGGGTTGCGGCCTCTCCGCGCCGTAAGATCAGTACTTTCTCAAACACGCTCGGAGCATAGCAACCGACCGACTGGGGGCATCCCGGGCGCGGCTTGACCGCGATGGCGGCCAGCGCCAGTAGGCTGCCAATGCCGGTACGGCTCCGCTCCCAAGGCTTGGAACGTCGCTCGGTTCGTCATGGCGAGCTCTCCTGGCGCGCTCAAGCGATGCTCGAGTTCTTGGGTATCGACGATGCCGAGCTTTCGATTCTGCTCTGCGACGATCTCACCATTCGAGAGCTCAACCGCCAATACCGGAAGCAGAACAAGGTCACGGACGTGCTCGCGTTCCCGATGCAAGAAGGCCCCGGGCCCAAATCTCCCCCGGGCCTGCTCGGCGATGTCGTCATCTCAGTGCCCACCGCAACCCGGCAGGCCGCCGAGCGCGATCGCCCGATCATCCAAGAAGTGACGTTTTTATTGGCCCACGGTCTGCTTCACCTCCTCGGCTACGATCACAAGAACCAGCGTGAGGAGCGGGAAATGACGGCGAGAACCGGGGAGCTCCTGGCCGCGGTCGAGGCCGCGAGGTAGTCGATGATCGCTGTGGAAAACCGGTGTCGAGCCTCCCTGGTCACGGGTTGCGATCTTCGCACGAGACCGCGATTGGCCTTTCAACCGTTGGAAACTAAAAGCGATTCGCTTTCGTGCCTTTTCTGCCTGAGCGGCGGCGGGCATCCGCACTTGAAGCTGTGGATCAGTTGTGCATAACCCCGTCGCAGTTCTCCGAGCCGGCCATCTCGCGGACCAGGCGCGCCCACCTCGATCGGTTAACCCCAAGAAATTTGTTCACGAAACCGCACAAAGGCACTTGTCAGTAAGGAAAACCCCAGGCATAGATGGCGCCGTGCCTGTCTTGGGCTTCTTTTTTGGGGCCTTTTCTTTAGACCGAACGGCAGGCCGCGAAGTTAGGAGGGAATTATGGTAGCGGGCAAGCGAATGACAAAGGCCCAGATCATGAGCGAGCTGGCCGACAAGAGCGGCCTCACCAAGAAGGAAATTGGGGGAGTCTTCGATGCACTTCGAGACCTCGTCAAAAAGGAGCTTGGTAAGCGTGGATCGGGGGAGTTCGTCATTCCTGACATGATCAAACTCAAAGTTCGAAAGATTCCGGCGAAACCGGCTCGGATGGGGCGTAACCCGGCAACTGGCGAGGAGATGATGCTTCCGCCGAAACCAGCGTCGAAGAAGATTCGTGCGACGCCGCTCAAGAAGCTCAAGGACCTCGTCCTCTGAGTCACTGAGTGTTCGAATCGCGAAGAAGGGGTCCTCAGGGCCCCTTTTTCGTTGGTGTCGCACGGCTCGGCGTAGCACCCGCGCGGCGTAGACGTCCCTCCGCGTAGCTTAGGATGAAGCGAATCTGATCGGCGTTGAGGGTGAAGGATACCTGGATACGCCCGTCATCGGGTTTGAGATCCATCCGCCTAAGGGTCTTCCCGAAACCGGCGATCGTCATGATGAGCTGTTGCGAATAGAACGTGGTGACTTTCTTCCAATAGATGGATGCTGCGCGGGCGTCCTCTTGCGACGCGTACGTCGCAAGGATGCTGACGGCCGCTTCGCCCGCACCGGTATCGCGCACGGCTACGCGCAGACGCACCGGAATGTGCTGGCGGCTCCCGATCACGAACTGGTGCACGCCTTCGATCTCGAGCGAGATCACCTCGTCGGGTCCCATCGACAGCAACGCGTCGGGACCACGTGCCGCGATGAGCCCTTCCTTGTCCGCGCTGCGGAGCTCGCGGGCTTTGGTCATCGCCAGGATTCGTCCGAGATCCTGGCGGCGGGTGATGCTGAAATGATGTGGGCTCAGAAGCGCGATCGTGCGCGGTGTGTCGTCGAGATTGTACCAGGGTGCCGTGGGAACACCGTAGCGCTTCCTCCAGCGAACGGATCGACCGCGTGAGCGGGCCAAACGTTGGACGCTTTCGCGGGCGAATCTCTCACCGTGGCGGTTCCGTCCTGCCAGAGCGAGCTTCGAGCGTTGCAAATTGGGCGTCGCGACGAGGAGCCGGTCGAGGTCCGCCACCGGATCGATGCCAGACCCGTCGAGGAGTAGCTGCCAGTCGGGAACGCCGCTTAAAAAGCTGGTGACGTCGCCCGCAAGAGGGGATTCCCGGACACGTTTCATGTCGACACGCAGTGCGAGCTGGGCGCCTGGGGGAATGCGGGAGGGCCCGGTGAGGGTCGGAGCAGCGATCGGCACGAGGTCCGTCCCAGCGTCTGCGTCCGCGTCGACGCCAGCGTCGGCCTCCGTCCCAGCGTCTGCGTCGACGCCAGCATCGGCGTCCGTGCCGGCATCAGCGTCGAGGTCAGCAACCGTCCCCGCGTCCATGGTCGGTTCGTCTCGGTGACGATCGGCCCGACTCGCCGCGCGGGTTCCGCTCGGGTTCGTCGGGCCAGGGTTTCCGGGCGGGGCAGGTTCGGCGCTCATCGCCACGCCCTCCGTCAGACCGAGCTCCACCTCTGCAGGCAGCGTGAGCTCGAAATCGAAGTCGAACTGTGCGGTGGCGCTCGAGATATACGCAAAGGCCGCGAGATGTAGGGCCGCCGAAGCCACGAGTCCGAACGTCGTGGAATACACTTCGACTCGTTGACCCGTGCGCATCCTAATGACAGTTCGTAGCAGACCATGACTGTCCCGTGCACACGTCACCGCTTGTCTGCGTCATGGCCTTTGGGCCTCGGCATGCTGACGATGCTTGGCTTTGTGGGCTGCAGTCTCGACGATCCCTCGCCTTTGATTCCTTTTGTGCAGCCTAGCGAACCGCGCGACCTCGGCCCGCCGCAGCGGGTCTTCGCAAAGCGCTTCGTCACCCCGATACGAGACGCTCCGAGCCCCGAGGGTCAGCGCATTGGATATCTGCGAGCAGGGGCACTTCTTCACTCGACGACGACGGAACCTGTAGGCCGCGAAGGATGCGAGGGCGGCTGGTACGAGCTCGACACGGGCGGCTACGCGTGTCGCGGGCGAGACATCCTCGTGTTTTCCGGTGACCGGCTGCCCGAGCTGCGTGCGCGGCAGCCCGACCGCGATGCGGTGCTGCCGTACGAGTACGTCACGGTTCGGCAGCCAACGCCGATCTACAAGCGCTTGCCCAAGGAGAACGAGATCTACGAGGTCCCTGACCCCGACTTGGAGAAGTCTGGACCCGAGCAGGCGGGGTCGTCACAGACCATCGACAACCCGCTGGTGCTGCGCATCCTTCGACCCGGCTTCTATGTCAGCTTGGACCGCACGTTCGAGAAGGACGGAGAGACGTATTGGCGCACCCAACAGAACGGATTCGTTGCAGCCAAGTACATGCGTCGAAAGGCGTGGAGCGATTTCCGGGGGCACGAGCTAGGCGGACGGGGCTGGAACCTGCCGGTAGCGGTGACGCGAGCGGATGCGACGAAGCTCTATCACATGAACGATCGGGGCAAGTTGCGAGTCAGCCGCGATCGCCTCGAGCGGAGAGCCTGGATCCCGGTCCGCTCACGTCAGCGCATCGACGAGCACGTGTACCTGGTCGTTGGAGACAACGAGCTCGTTCGTGAAAGCGACGTCATGGTCGTCCGACCCACGACGCCACCAGTCGAGGTCGGGGAGGGCGAACGCTGGATCGACGTTGATCTCGCCCGGCAGGTTCTCGTCGCCTACCAGTGGAAGCAGGCACGCTACGTCACCCTCGTATCCACCGGGCGTTCAACCGCCCCGACCCCAGATCTAGACTACCGGACACCGCAAGGTCTCTATCGCATCCGAAGCAAGGACCTGACCTCGACGATGGACAATGACGAGCCCGGCGCACCGCCGTACTCGCTCGAAGACGTGCCGTACGTCATGTATTTCAGAGGCGCGTACGCCTTCCACTCGGCTTTCTGGCACGACCGGTTTGGCCGGCCGAGAAGTCACGGCTGCATCAATCTCGCGCCCCGCGATGCCAAGTGGCTATACAACTGGGCTGGACCGGACCTCCCGGAGATCTGGCACGGCGGTTCAGCGACGGAAAATGACCCAGGGACCTGGGTCTACATCCACGGCGAAACACCCTGATCTCGATGCTCTGGATCGACCGCGGAGCGTGCCCTCTTGCACCGTCGACTACTTCGCGAGCGCCGCGCGAACCGCTTTGAGCAATTTCACGCCTTCGGGGCCCACCTCTTTGGCCACAGCATCCGGGACACCCTTCTCCTTGTCTTTGAACTGCTGGAGCTCGGCGGGGGTCGGCTCGTGGATCTCGTAGCCGTAACGAACGAGGTTCTTCTCGAGAACCGGCTCCATCTTGCGAACTTGTTCGCGGCCCCAGGTCGTGAGGTCGTAGGGCACGCTCAGCAGAACCTTCTGGATGTCTGCCGGCAGGGTATCGAACCACTTCTTCGAATACACCACGATACCCGGCTGATACGAATGGCGTGACAGGAAAAGATGCCGTTGACCGTCTTCGAGGCCCTGATACCAAGTCGTGGCCATCGCAAACAGTGGGGTGTTGTCGAAACCGTCCACGACGCCGGTCTGCAGACTCGTCATCGTGTTTGCGACGTCGATGGTCACAGGACTCGCGCCGAGGGCTCTGTATGCGTCCACATGTGCCACCGCCTCTTGCGAGCGATACCGAACGCCTTTCATGTCATCTGGCGTCCTGATCGGCCGTCGGCTGAAGTACGAGCGGAATCCGTTCTCTCCCCACAGGGCGAACACCAACTGGTGCTTTGCCAGGATCGCGCGTACCTGCTTCAGCACCTCCGGGTCGTCGAGGGCCTTGTCGGCCTCCTCGACGCTATCGAACACGTAGGGCGCCTCGAGGACGTTTACTTCGCGCACGATCGAGCTCAAGCCGCCGACCGACCCAGCGAAGCCTTGCTTGCTTCCCATCTGGGTTCGCCGTGCCAACGATCGCTCGTTCGAGCCGCCGAGGCGCAGCTTCACCTTCACCCGGCCGCCGGTCTGCTCCTCGATATACTTCTTGAGGCGCTTGAGTTGCAGGGCCCACGGGCTACCCGCGGGGACGACTGTCCCCATCTCCAATATGTAGTCCTGGGCCGATGCTGGGGCAGGGCCGTAGGGCAGGAAGGAAAGGGCGAAAAACGCCGCAGCACAGACGATGGACTTACGCATTGGATTCTCCTCGGACGGCCGGGTAGCCCCAGTGGACGACCCCGGAATCGAGCCTATTCAGATCAGAAGATGTCGTCGATCTCGGCCATCAATTTCTTGGCCTTACGCTGCTCGCACATGTTCTCCGCCGAGATCGCAGGAATGACGTTCGGGTCGCCCTTGAGGACATAGCCGAGGAGCTCTTCAAAGAGCGGACGGTTGTCTTCCTTCACGGCCCATTCTTCGGCCATCAGGACGCGGGTGCCGAAGTAGTTCGGTTGCGCATCGATCGCGACGTTGAAATGCGCCGCAGACTTCTTCATGTCCCCGCCCGCGAATCCAGGCGCCACGGCGTAGAACACGCCGAAGTATCGGTCGGGACCCTGGTACCAGTAGAGGGGATCCTCATCGAGGCAGAACTCCATGATCGAGCGGATCTCATCCTTGTAAGAGAGGAGAGTCGCAAAGCTCTCGAGCTTCGCCCATCGACCGAGGTTCGAGGAGCGCCAGTAGAGGGCTGGTACCGCGGACTTGTTGAGAACGCTGATCGCATCTTCGATCCGTTCGCCGCTCGCCATCTTTTCGGCAAACGCCGGCGACATGGCCGACAGAGCGCGCTCGGCTGCCCTGGTGCCCTCTTCATGGGTGTTCTTGTACAGGTCGGGGTGGTCCTCGTCGAAACGAAGGTGGCAGTCCGCGTAGAAGTAGATCGCATGCGTGAGATCGTTCAGCGCTTCGACGTTCTTGGGGTCGATCTCTCCGACCTTGGTCCATGCGTCGACGGCTGCCTTGGCCTGCGTCGCGTCCGCGCGCTTCGCCCATGCCGCATCGGCTGTGGCCATCAACTCTGCAACCTGCGCCCGCGCTGCATCATCGAGCTGAACGGACCCCGTGTTCGAGTCCCAGGCGGACTCCCGGGTCGACCCACAACTGGCCACCAACGCTGCCATGCTTACCAGGGCAACCCAGTGCCCGATGTTCAACGAACGCATCATGCTTTCCTCCTGCTCCCCTGACGATCCGACGGGGGGAACTGGGGCATACCAAGTTGCCTTTCTCGCTGTCAATCACGCAAAGCGCGGAGGCGTCGGTTTGCTTGCGGGGGGTGGGGCGCTGTGGTACGCGTCTTCGTGAAAATTTGGTTTACCTCTCCTGGGTGGGCCGCCACGGCCCGCCCGTTTTTCGTTCGGGGACCCCGAGGAGAAATTGACCCAGGCTACTGAACATCTCGTCCACTCGTTGGAGCAGTTGATCGACCCGATTTGCCGCGCTCATGGCGTGGAGCTGGTCGACGTGCGCTATCTGCGAGAACCCAAAGGAGCGGTCATTCGGGTCATCATCGACCGGGAGGTTGCAGGGGTGGATGTAGGCAGTGGGGTGTCGCTAGAGGATTGCACGGCGGTCAGCAGGGACGTATCCACAGCCCTGGACGTACACGATGAATTCCTTCCTTCCAGTCGCTTCCGCCTCGAGGTGAGCTCTCCGGGGCTCGAGCGGCCGTTGGTAAAGCTCCGGGACTTCGAACGATTCTCGGGTCGCGAGGTCAAAGTGCGAACACAGACCCCGATCGAACGGCGGCGCCGTTTCCGGGGGAAGCTGCTCAGGGTCGTCGGTCAGAGCATCGAGCTCGACCAAGACGGCAAGGTCCTTTTGATTCCACACGCGGAAATCGCCCAAGCGAACCTCGTGTACCGATTCTCGAATTAGGTGTGTAGATGGCTATTCAGCAAAGCGCGCTCTCCCTTCAAAACGTGATTGAACAGGTCAGTCAGGAGAAAGGCATCGATGCCAAGATCCTGGTCGAGGCCACCGAGCAGGCGATTCTAACGGCTGCGAAGAAGACTTTTGGTCCCGATCGCGAGCTCGAAGCGAGGTTCAACGCCGAGACGGGAGCGGTCGATCTGTTTCAGTACATGACCGTCGTCGAGGCAGTCGAGAATGGCGAGCAAGAGATCTCCGTGGAGGAGGCCGAAGGCCACGGGCTCGAGGCGGAGATCGGCGAAGAGCTCGGTTTCCAGATCTTCTACCTTCCCGAGGATCGCGAGAAGGCGCGCGAGCAGGACAAGCAGTTTGGGGAGTTGCTCGGTCTCGATCAGAGCCGGAGCCGCTTTGGGCGCATCGCCGCCCAGACCGCCAAACAGGTCATCATTCAGCGGGTCCGCGATGCTGAACGCGAGCGCGTCTACGCCGAGTACAAGAGCCGCCAAGGGGAGATCATCACGGGCGTCGTGCGGCGTTTCGAGCGCGGGTCGAACATCATCGTCGACCTCGGTCGTGGGGTGGAAGCCGTTCTACCGCCTCGTGAGCAGACCCCGCGCGAGAGCTACCGCCCAGGCGACCGGATCGTGGCCTTGTTGAAGGACATCGACCGCGAGGCGCGTGGGCCGCAGATCATCCTCTCACGCACCGACGTCGGGATCCTAGTGAAGCTCTTCGAGATGGAGGTTCCGGAGATTTACGAAGGCATCGTGCGGATCGTAGCGGCGGCGCGTGAGCCGGGTGCACGATCCAAGATTGCCGTGAGTAGCCGCGATTCGGATGTCGATCCCGTCGGCGCTTGCGTGGGCATGAAGGGCTCGCGCGTGCAGGCGGTGGTTCAGGAGCTTCGAGGCGAAAAGATCGACATCGTGCCGTGGGATCGTGATCCGGCCCGCTTCGTTTGTAACGCGATTGCTCCCGCTGAGGTGGTTCGCGTCGTGATCGACGAAGCCAACTCCAACATGGAGCTGGTCGTGCCGGATGCGAAGCTGTCGCTTGCGATCGGACGTCGCGGGCAGAACGTGCGGCTCGCATCTCAGCTGAGCGGGTGGCGGCTGGACATCGTGAGCGAATCTCGCTTCCAGCAGATCGAGGAAGAGGCCATGGCGGCGCTATCGCGTCTGAGCACGAACGAAGAGCTGTCTCGCTCGCTCTACCGAATGGGCTTCCGAAGTCTCGATGAAGTTGTCGAGGCCAGCGAAGGAGAGCTCGCCTCCGTGCCGGGGATTTCGGCCGGCGACGTGGCGGAGCTTCGGGCGGACGCAGCCGAAGCGCTCGAGAGCCTTCGGAAGGAACGGCTGGCCGCGATGGTGGATCGAACCGAAGCGCCGTCGGAGCGTGACAAGCTACTCCTCGTGCGCGGAGTCAATGCTCGAATCGCCGATCAGCTCGAGCAAAACGGCTACGGGTCCGCGGAAGCGATCGTTGCCGAAGAGGATACGGACCGGCTCGCGATCAAATCGGGGATCGGGGCGGCGAAGGCACAAGCGCTGAAGGCCGCGGTTGCCAAGTTCGTCGATGAGGAGTGGCCGTCCGTCGCTACGAAGATGCAGGAGAGCATCGCGGCGGCGCGTGCGGAGGCCGCACGGCTGGAAGCCGAAGCGGCAGCTGAAGCGGCGGCCGAAGCTATGGCAGAGGCCGCACGAGCAGAGGCAGCAGCGTCTGACGCTGAAGCCGAGGGCGCCTCCGAAACCGGTGCCGACGTCGAGGATGCGTCGGAAACCAAGCAGGAGTAAGCGTCGATGCTGAGCGTGATGGGCAGGAACGAACGAAACAAGGCGTCGACACGGATGTGCGCAGGGTGCGGTAGCCGTACGGAGCCTGCCGAGTTGGTGCGCCTCGTCGTTGGAGACAGTGCGCCGTTCGTTGCGGTCGATCTCGGCCGACGGCTCGGAGGCCGGGGCGTTTCTGTTCATCCGAGGCGAGCGTGCATTCGTTCCGCTTCGGTTCGGGGCGGGTTGGCCCGAGCGCTCCGTGGTGTTGTGCAGGTCGAGCCTGAAAGCATCGAACGGATGCTGGTTCGACAACTCGAGCGCCGGGCGTTGGGCTTACTGAGCTCGGCCCAACGCACGCGCAGCCTGGCCCTCGGAACCGACGCGGTTCGTGCCGCTCTGAAGGCAAACAGAGGGGATCTCTTGATTCGCGCAAAAGATTCGCGTGGTCGCGGAGATGATCTGGCACGCGATGCCATGGCGCTTGGTTGCGCGACGGTCGCTTGGGGGACAAAAGCCAGCCTGGGGGACGCATTCAGTCGTTCAGAGCTCGGCGTCCTCTTGGTGATGGATCGGGGCATCGCTCGTGCGCTCCTGAATTGCGTGTCGCACATCGGGGCCCTATCGGAGGATGGATGAGTAAGGTTCGAGTCTACGAGGTCGCGCGGGAGCTGGGGGTCGAGAACCGCGACCTAATCCAGCGAATTGCGACCCTAGGCATCCAAGTGCGCAATCACATGAGCGTTCTCGATCCGGTGGAAGTGGACCGCATCAAAAGATCGCTCGGCAAGGACCGAACGGAGGCGATGGTCGAGGAGCGGATTCGACCGACCGTCGTTCGCCGCAAACGCCGCAAGCAGCCCGACGAGAGCGAGCCCGCGGTAGCGGCAGCTCCTGTCGCAGGGCCGACGGAAACCTCCCCCGTGGATGTCTCCGCGACCGCTTCGGCTCCCGCCTCGGAGCCAGACTCCGTCCCCGAGCCGATACGGTCTGAGGGACCTGCTGCCGCCGAGTCCGCTCCCCCTGTCACGCCGACGGGAGAGCTTCCGCCCGATCCTCGGATGACCGAGCCGCCCCCCGCTGCCGAGATATCGGAGCCGCTGTCGGCGTCCGAAGAGCGGGGCCGCTTCTCCCATGATCCACTGCCCCCCGGTGTCATGCGTCGCGGTAAAGCCAAGGCGCCCAGCGCTACGCCCCTTTCGGAAGGCGCCCGCCGCCGCATCGTGGCGGAACATGCCGCGCAGCGCGAGCAGCACGCACCACGTCGCCGCGAGATTCGCGGCCGCTCGTCGATCGGTCCCACCGGTCGCCCACAAGGGCGCCCCGGCAAGAAGCGATTGCAGCCAGGCAAGAAGCCCAAGCAGACCGAAATTACGGTGCCTAGCGCGCAGAAGCGCGTGATTCGGATCGACGACAACGTTCAGCTTCAGACCCTGGCGCAGCGCATGAGCCTCAAGGCGACCGACGTCTTGATGAAGCTGATGGAGCTCGGTGTATCCGGAGTTCACATCAATAGTACGCTCGATGCAGACACCGCCGCGGTGTTGGCAAGCGAGTTCAAGTACGAGGTCGAGAACGTTGCGCGAAGCGATGATGAAATCGTGGGTGATGCGCGGGGCGAATTCGAGGACAAGGCAGGCGACCGGGCGCATCGACCGCCGGTCGTCACGGTCATGGGTCACGTGGATCATGGCAAGACCTCGCTGCTCGACAAGATCCGCGAGAGCGATGTTGTGGCCGGCGAAGCGGGAGGCATCACCCAGCACATCGGGGCATACCGGGTGGACACCGATCGAGGCACTGTGGTGTTCCTCGACACCCCGGGTCACGAGGCGTTCACGGCCATGCGTGCGCGCGGCGCTCAGGCCACCGACATCGTCATTTTGGTGGTGGCAGCCGACGACGGCGTCATGCCCCAAACCCGAGAAGCCGTGAATCATGCCCAGGCCGCAGGGGTCCCGATTGTCGTGGCCGTCAACAAGATCGACAAGCCAGAGGCGAATCCCGAAAAGGTGATGAACGAGCTTGCTGCTCTGGGTCTTCAGCCCGAGGATTGGGGAGGCGACACGAGCTTCGTTCCGTGCTCGGCGATCACCGGCGAGGGAGTCGATACGCTTCTCGAGAACGTGGTGCTGCAGGCCGAGCTCCTCGAGCTCACCGCCAACCCGAGCATTCCTGCCGCGGGTGTCGTCCTCGAGGCATATCTCGACCGTGGTCGAGGTCCGGTCGCCAACGTCTTGATTCGAGACGGTTCCTTGAGCACCGGCGACTATGTCGTTGCCGGCGGAGCCTGGGGCCGCGTTCGCGCGTTGACCGATGATCGTGGCAATCAACTCACCACGGCTGGCCCCGCCACTCCAGTCGAGGTTCTCGGTTTGGCCGAGTTGCCGGCAGCGGGAGACCAATTCTACCAGGTAACCGATCAGCGTAGGGCACAGGAGGTTGCGGGGGCGCGCAAGAAGCCTGGCTCGGTGAGCTCGATGCCCGCGGGAGGCATTCGTGGCCTCGATCAGCTCCAGGCACTCATGCAAAGCGGCGACGTCGAGGAGCTCCGACTCGTAGTCAAAGCAGATGTTCAGGGTTCGGTCGAGGCACTTCAAGGCTCGCTGACCGATTTGGCGACGGACAAGGTCAAGGTCAACGTGATCCACACGGGCGTAGGTGGCATCACCGAGAACGACGTCATGCTCGCGAGCGCATCCCAAGCGATCGTGCTCGGCTTCAACGTGCGGCCGCAGGGCAAAGCCTCGTCGACGGCCAAGAAGGAAGGCGTCGAAATTCGAACCTACACCGTCATCTACGAGGCCATCGACGAAGTGAAGGCTGCGATGAAAGGCCTTCTCGCGCCGACAGTCGTTCAGTCGGACCTCGGCAAGGCAGAGGTTCGGCAAACGTTCACCATCCCGAAGATCGGCACCATTGCCGGTTGCATGGTCCAGGAGGGGAAGATCAGCCGCGGTGCGCGGGCGCGTCTCGTGCGCGACGGCGTGGTCGTATGGGAGGGTCCGATGGGCTCGCTCCGCCGCTTCAAAGAGGACACCAAAGAGGTTCAGGCGGGCATGGAGTGCGGCATCGGGCTTCAAGGATTCAACGACGTGAAAGAGCACGACATCATCGAGTGCTACGAAGAGAAACAGGTCGAGGCGACACTCTAGTGCGCTGAGCGCGGAGAGGTCCAAGCATGGTCGTCGGCGTTTGCCAGATTTCGCTTTCTTTGCCGGGTGTCAGCTCGCTGAAGGCCAAACGGTCAATCGTACGCAAGGTGCTCGACCGAACGGCGAATCGCTTCAATGTTTCGGTAGCTGAGGTGGGGCGACAGGACGCACATCGGCAAGCCCTCTTGGGTTTCGCCGTCGTGTCGGGTGACCGCCGTCATGCAAACTCGATGCTGGATTCGATCGCGGAGTTCGTTCAGGGATCAGCGGACACCGTCGTCTTGAATCGCTCGATCGAGTTGGTCTCAGTGGGTGACCTTGGGGATTGGACGGGTTGAGCAATGGCGCAAAAAGGCTTTCGAAGAGCAGATCGCGTCGCCGAGCGCATCCGCAGTGAGCTCATGGAGCTATTGCTTCGCGGAAGCGTGCGTGACCCTGCGGCTCGCGATGTCGTGGTCTCCGACGTGCGCATGACCGACGATCTGAGCATCGCGCGGGTGTATGTGCGAGTGCTCGAGGAGATCGACAAAGACCGCCAGGATGCCGTGGTCGACGCGCTCGGCCGGGCGAGCGGGTTCCTCCGACGCGAGATCGGACCGCGCCTACAGCTGCGGCACGTGCCGTCTCTCGAGTTCTTCTGGGACGACATCGTCGATTCGGCGCTTCGCATCGAATCCATTCTGAACGAGATTCGCGAGAATCCGGATGCGGGGCCGGAGGGGGAATCGTGATCGACAAGGTGATCGATCTCATTCGCGACGGCGAACGCTTTCTGGTCGCGTGTCACAGGCGGCCCGACGCTGATTCGCTTGGATCTGCACTGGCGCTGATCAAGACCCTTCGCGCCGTTGGCAAGCAGGCTACGCTGTTCATGCCGGAACAGATTCCCGACTCGCTTCTCTTCTTGATGGGTGACGAAAAGGGTATCGCTGAGGTTCCGGCCGGCACCCACTTCGATGCAACCTGGGTTCTGGACATTGCCGCCAAGGCCCTCCTGCCGCCGGGTTTTCCCAGCCCCGCGATCACCGGTCCTGTGATCATTCTCGACCATCACCACGCTCACGACGACGTCGGCGACGTCGTGTTTCGAGACACGAGCGCCGCCGCGACAGGCGAGGTTGTCGTGCATCTGATCGAGGAGCTCGGGCTGACGTCCCTGCCAGAAGGCTCAGCGACGCCTTTGTACGCGGCCATCGTCTCGGATACGGGTGGATTTCGGTACGCTACGACGAAGCCGGCGACTCTGCGGCTGGGTGCGCGACTCGTCGAGGAGGGAGCGGACCCCTGGCAGGTGGCCTATCAACTCTTCGAGTGCTGGGAGCCGGCGCGACTTCGTTTGCTCTCGTCGATCATCGCCACTCTGGAAACCGCTTTCGAGGATCGCGTCGCGATCCTGAAGGTGACCCGCGAAATGCTAGATATTTGCGGCGCCAACGACGACATGGTCGAGGGGATGGTCAACTACGCGCGGCGGCTCAAGGGAGTCGAGATTGGGGCTCTGCTCTGGGAGTGGCCGGTGCGTGATGCGGGCGGTACTCACCTCGAAACCAAGATCAGCCTCCGCTCGCGTGGCGATGCCGACGTCTCGGTCATCGCCGCAGCGCTCAACGGGGGCGGGCATCGCGCCGCCGCGGCGACACAGCTCAACGTCACGATCGAAGAGGCCGAAAAGAGACTGCGGGCGGAGCTGGCCGAGTTCTTCGGATGAACGGCATCGTCATCGTGGACAAACCGGCAGGATGCACGTCCCACGACGTCGTCCAGCGGGTCCGAAAGGCTCTGCGACAAAGGTCCGTCGGACACGCAGGAACGCTCGATCCGCTGGCAACAGGGGTACTGGTCGTTGCACTCGGAGAAGGCACGAAGCTGGTTTCGCACCTTCAGTCCGACGACAAGCGCTACGAGGTCACGGTCGCGTTGGGCGCGGAAACCGATTCGCTCGATGCGGATGGCGAGGTCACCGAAACGGCCGAAGTACCCCCGCTCGATCAGGACACCGTGGAGCACGCGTTAAGCGCATTCATCGGGCGCCTGCCGCAAGAGGCACCGAAGCTCAGCGCGATCAAGGTCGCGGGCACACCGCTTCACCGCCGAACGCGTCGCGGGGAAGACGTCGAGGCTCCGGTCCGTGAGGTCGAGCTTTACGAGGCGACAGTCGATGAGGTCACGCAGGACTCGCTTCGTCTGAGCTTGCATTGCGGCAAGGGGTATTATGTTCGGTCGCTGGCGAGGGACCTCGCGCGGGCTCTGGGGACGCGGGGGCACGTGAAGCTTTTGCGGCGCACTGCGAGCGGCCCCTTTGTGATTGATGCCGCGCTTCCTGGCGATCGGATGAGCGCCGATGCGATCGCCGAGCGATTGATTCCGCTCGACAAGGCGTGCACTGGCTTGATCCGTGTGGACTTGACCGAGGAAGGAGTGGTGCACGCTCGCCACGGCCGTCCGATTCGGCCTGAGGTCGTCATCGGAGATGCCTGGCGTCAAGCAGAGCCGGACGCGTCGCTTGCGCTCTTTGCGCCGGATGGCGCCCCGGTGGGGCTCGGTCGACGTGTCGACGACGAGATCCGCGTCGTGCGGGGCTTCACGATGCAGCCCTCGGATGTGGTAAGCCCGTAGCGTGGAATGCACGCGCTATCTGATCATCGGCGCCGGCGTGAGTGGCCTCGCATTTGCAGATTGGCTGAGCGAAGGGGACTACCTGATCGTCGAAGCGGAAGACGAGATCGGCGGCTACTGCCGGACTGTCCGGTGTGATGGGTTCATTTGGGACTACTCCGGGCACTTCTTTCACTTCCGGCACCCGGAGATCGAACGATACCTCGTCGATCGAATGGGCGGGCAGCGCGTCCTGCGGATCGAGCGCGACAGCCGTATTTGGTACGCAAATCGATTCATCGACTACCCATTTCAGAAGAACATCCATCAACTTCCTTCCGCCGAGTACCAGCAATGCGTGCGCGACCTTCACGAGCGGCCGAACGACACGAGCAACAATTTCGAGGACATGCTCTACGCGCGATATGGGCGGGGGATCGCCGAGAAGTTCCTGATTCCGTACAATGCGAAGCTCTACGCGACCAACCTGGCTGAGCTGGATGCCGGAGCGATGGGCCGGTTCTTTCCGCACGCGAGCGTCGAAGAAATCCTCGGCAGCGCCGATCTCCCCGACAGCGGCGGCTACAACGCGACGTTCACGTATCCGGAGGGTGGGGCGATTCAGTATATCCAGGCGCTCGCCCAAGGAGTCGCGAGCGAAAGGATCGCTCTGAGCGAAAGGGTTCTTGGGATCGATCTCGAAGCGAAAATCGCGACGACGACGCTTCGTCAAATTCGCTACGACACGCTCGTCAGCAGCGCGCCCCTGATCTCGTTGCTCTGCATGTGTGGCATTCCGTTCGACTCCCAAGTCTTCAACCACAACAAGGTCCTCGTTTTCAATCTGGGCTTCGACAGCAAGGGTCTGCCCGATGTCCACTGGGTCTACTACCCGCAGCGTGAGCTCTCGTTTTATCGTGTTGGTTTCTACGACAACATCTTCAACTCGGACCGAATGAGCCTATACGTCGAGGTCAGCTTGGCCCGGGACGAGATTCTCTCAGAACACGATCGCGGCTCGATGAGGGCGCGGGTCTTGGCCGACCTGCAAGCCTGCGGCGTCCTGACCCGCCAGAGCCTCGTGGCGTCCCACGATGTTTTGCTCGATCCCGCATACGTTCACATCACGGCGCGATCGAATGCAGCAGCCTCGGCCAAGAAGGCGCTGTTGGCAACCCATGAGGTCCATTCGATCGGCCGTTACGGGTCCTGGACGTATTGCTCGATCGAAGACAACATCGTCGAGGCCCGAGCGTTGGCCGAGCGTCTCGATTCCACGCGCTAGTGACTGGGAAGACGAGCATTTGTAGGGCTCGGCTGTCTGCTCTCGCGACCCCGTGGTAGGGTCGCTGCATGCTGAACACATCCACCACGTGGCGCGCATTGGCCGCCACCATTTCCGTCGTGTTCGCGGTTGGCCTCGCGTCTTGCAAGAGCAAGCCCGTCGAGGAGAAGGCCGCACCGCCCGTCGCCGAGTTGCCCGCCGAGAAGGCGACGCTGCCGCCGGCTCCCTCGGAATTTCCGCAGATCAAGATCCCCGAGGACAACCCTCAGACTCCAGACAAAATTGCGCTGGGTCACCAGCTGTTCTTCGACCCGCGCCTCAGCGTCGATGGATCGCGCTCTTGTTACTCGTGTCACCAGAATGAGAACGGGAATGGCGGAGCGACGCCTCTGGCCGTAGGCGCGAAGGACACGCCACTCACTCGACACAGCCCGGTGATTTGGAACATGGCCTTTCTCGATGCGTTCTATTGGGATGGTCGGGCCGGGAGCCTCGAAGCGCAGGCCAAGGGGGCCTGGGGCGGGGCCAACATGGGCGTCGGAAGCGAGAACCTTGCGAGCAAAACCGCGGAGCTCGCGAAAATCGACGGCTATGCCAAGGAGTTCAAGAAAGTCTTCCCGAAGGAAGGCATGACTCCGGACACCGTTGCCAAAGCGATTTCCGCGTACGAGCGGACACTGATTTGCAACGACACCGCCTACGACCGGTACGCCAAGGGTGAAACGAGTGCGCTAACCGATCAACAGAAGGAAGGCTGGGCGCTTTTCATGGGAAAGGGACAGTGTGCCCAATGCCATGCGCCGCCGCTGTTCTCGAGCGCGATGGGAACTCCAGGCGGTCTCTACTACAACGTCGGCATCGGGACCGCAGGGAAGGCTGAGGACCAGGTCGACGTCGGGCGCTTCAAGATCAGCCAAAAGGATGCCGACTGGGCGGCCTTCAAGATCCCCTCTCTCCGCAACGTTGCGAAGAGCGCGCCGTATTTCCACGACGGATCCGTGGCGACGCTGGCCGAGGCCGTGAAGCTCATGGCGACCGGCGGCATCGACAACAAGAACAAGAGCTCACTTTTGGCCGACCGCGGCCTTAGCGATGAGGAGCTTGCGGCGCTGGTTGCTTTCCTAGGGGCGTTGGACTGTGGCCAACTGGAGCAGCCGGAGCTCCCGAAGTAGCATTGGCTTCGATGACGAACGAGGACATCGAGGCTTTGGGCCCGATCGCGCCTTTTGCCGGCGTTTGGGAGGGTACGAAAGGCATTGACCTGTCTCCTGACGATGACAGGGTGAGCATAGAACGAAACGAGTTTCGCGAGCGGGTGGTCTTAGACCCAATCGGTCTCGTCGAAAATCACCAGCAGTCGTTGTACGGTCTTCGCTATGCCAAGACGGCGTGGCGAATCGGCGCGGAGAGCTCCTTTCACGAAGAGGTTGGGTATTGGCTCTGGGATGCGGCCGCGGGTCAGGTGATGCTCACCTTCATCGTTCCGCGGGGCGTGACGGTGCTGGCTGGCGGTACGGTCGCTCCCGACGCCAAGACGCTCGCGCTCTCCGCCCGGGTGGGCAGCGAGGTGTTCGGAATCTGCTCGGGGCCGTTCCTGGACGAACAGTTCAAGACGCTTCGGTATGACATCGCGCTGACCGTCCACGACGACGGCTCATTCTCCTACAAGCAGAACACCCAGCTTCAGATCAAAGGGCAGTCGGGCGTCTTCTTGCATACGGACGAGAATACGCTGCGCAAAGTGGGATAGGCGAAAGCTCGGCGTCGGTGCGACGTCGCGGTTCGAACTGGAGGCGCCGACCGGATTCGAACCGGTGAATGGAGGTTTTGCAAACCTCTGCCTTACCACTTGGCTACGGCGCCGACGGCTGCACTCTGTAGCGCTTCTCACGACGCTTGTCACGCAGCGTTTTGCAGCATAGCCGAGGACCGGGGTGGCACGCCACACCGCTCGTGGTACGTCAAGCCACATGGCCTCAAAGGACTCTTTTCAGACGCGCGTCACCACCCATGCCGGAGGTCGCCAGCTCGTCATTCACCGCCTGGATGCACTAACGCGAGCCGGTTTCCGCGACATCGAAACGCTCCCGTATTCCATCCGGGTTCTGCTCGAGAACCTGCTCCGGTACGAAGACGGGAAGACGGTCACCCGCGAGCACATCGAGGCGGTTGCGAACTGGGACCCTTCGGCGGTGCCGAGCACGGAGATCGCCTTTCGTCCGTCGCGCGTGCTCCTTCAGGATTTCACCGGCGTGCCAGCGGTCGTCGACCTGGCCGCGATGCGCGACCAGTTTGCGAAGATGGGCGGGGACCCGAGTCGCATCAACCCACTGCAACCGGTGGATTTGGTGATCGACCACTCCGTTCAAGTCGATTCGTACGGTCTGCTCCGCTCGTTTGAAGACAACGTGAAGCGCGAATTCGAACGCAACCACGAACGCTATCAGTTTTTGAAATGGGGCCAAAGCGCGTTTGAGAACATGCGCGTCGTACCTCCGGGGACCGGGATCGTGCATCAGGTCAACCTCGAATACCTTGCGAGCGTCGTCTTCACGCGCGATGCCGATGGAAAGACAATCGCGTATCCCGATAGCCTCGTGGGTACCGATTCACACACGACGATGATCAACGGCCTCGGCGTGCTGGGCTGGGGCGTGGGCGGGATCGAGGCCGAGGCCGCCATGCTCGGGCAACCGATCAGCATGCTCTTGCCACAGGTCGTGGGATTCAAGCTCACTGGCAAGCTTCGCGAAGGCGCCACCGCGACCGACGCAGTTTTGACGGTGACCCAAATGCTTCGCAAGAAGGGCGTCGTCGGGAAGTTCGTCGAGTTCTATGGGGAAGGGATGGAGAATCTAGCGCTGCCGGACCGGGCAACGATCGCAAACATGGCACCGGAGTACGGCGCAACGATGGGCTTCTTCCCTGTCGACAACGAGACGCTCGCATACCTTCGCTTCACCGGACGCGATGAAACTCACGTCGAAGTCGTGGAGCGGGTGCTCAAAGAACAGGGTTTGTTTCACACCGGGAGCGCACCGGAGCCGCGGTTCACCGACACGATCGAGCTCGACCTGCACGACGTGGTGCCTTCGATCGCCGGTCCGAAGCGTCCACAGGATCGCATACCTCTGACCGAGTCGAAACGTTCCTGGCAAAGCGTCCTTCAGGGCTTCGAGGCCTCCGCCGACGAGCAGGTCGAGGTCACCCGCGGCGACGAGACCTTTGCCCTCCGCAACGGTGCGGTCGTCATCGCTGCGATTACCAGTTGCACGAACACGTCGAACCCGATGGTGATGCTGGCGGCGGGCCTCGTCGCTAAGAAGGCGGTCGAGAAGGGCCTGCGCACCAAACCATGGGTCAAAACGAGCCTCGCCCCGGGCTCGCAAGTCGTCACCGAGTATTTGAATGCATCACGCCTGAGCGATTCGCTCGACATCTTGCGCTTCAACCTCGTCGGCTACGGCTGCACTACGTGCATCGGAAATTCTGGTCCGCTGGATCCAGAGATCGCGGAGGCGGTCAAAGCCAACGATCTGGTCGTGACGTCCGCTTTGAGCGGCAACCGAAACTTCGAAGGTCGTGTCAATCCCCTGACCCGAGCCAACTACCTCGCGTCGCCGCCGCTGGTCGTTGCGTATGCACTCGCAGGCACCATGGACATCGACTTCGAGCGAGAGCCAATCGGGCAGGACACCGGCGGAAGGGACGTCTTCCTTCGTGACATCTGGCCGTCGCATCAGGAGGTTACGGAAACGCTTCGGAGCGCGGTCAAGAAGGACCAATTCGCCGAGCGATATGCGGTCGTGCTCGACGGCACACCGGAGTGGCGGGAGGTGAGCTTCGAGCAGGCAGACCGGTATCGATGGGATCCAGCGTCGACCTACGTACGCCTACCGCCTTTCTTCGAGGGGGTGGAAGTCGGAGAGCCCGCGCCGCCCAAAGACATCCAGGGCGCCCGGATTCTGTGTCTCTTGGGCGACTCGGTTACGACCGATCACATCTCACCCGCGGGCGCCATTGCGCTCGACGGCCCTGCCGCGAAGTATTTGCAGGAGCACGGCGTGGCTCCTCGCGACTACAACAGTTACGGAAGCCGGCGAGGCAACCACGAGGTCATGATGCGCGGCACGTTCGCGAACATTCGGCTTCGCAATCTTCTGGCGCCAGGCACAGAGGGGGGCATCACGCGGTATCTCCCGAGCAACGAGCAAACGAGCATCTACGACGCTTCGATGAAGTACCAAGCAGATGGCACTCCACTCCTCGTCATCGCCGGCAAGGAATACGGCACGGGCTCCTCGCGTGACTGGGCTGCGAAGGGCACCCTGCTCCTCGGCGTCCGCGCTGTGATCGCGGAGAGCTACGAACGCATTCACCGATCGAACCTGATCGGCATGGGCGTGCTGCCCCTCGAGTTCGAAGCGGGCAGCGGCCGCGAGGCACTCGGAATCACCGGTGAGGAGACGTTTTCGATCTCCGGGATCTCCGAAGGATTGGCTCCAGGCAAGATGCTCTCGGTCCGCACCGACTCCGGAACGTCGTTCCCGGTCAAGGTGCGTATCGATACACCCCAGGAAGTCGAATACTATCTGCATGGCGGCATCTTGCAGTACGTCCTGCGCCAGCTTGCCGCGCGCGAGTAAACGGGCTGCTTAGGGCATCATGTCACTGGTATTCGTCATTTCGCCACCCCGAGCAGGCTCGACGTTGCTTCAGCGCATGATGGGCGCGCACTCCGAGATCTTCACTCACCCCGAGCCGCATTTGATCACGCCCATCGCGCACCTCGGCGTTTATGACAATGTCGACAAGGCGCCCTACGACCACATCAATGCGGCCGAGGCGACCAAGGCCTTCGTACGTGAGCTTCCCGGGGGTGAGCAAGACTATCTCGATGCGCTCCGGGCGTATACCGACACGCTGTATGGCCGGATGTTGTCGACGAGCGAGAGCAGCTACTTTCTCGACAAGACACCTGCGAACGCGCTCGTGTTGCCGTTTCTTCAGCGCCTCTATCCAGACGCGAAATACGTGGTGCTCACCCGTCACCCGCTCGCGGTGTTCAGCTCCTTTGCGAACAGCTTCTTCGACGGCGACTGGGAGGGTGCGCACGCCTTCAATCCAATCCTCGAGCGTTACGTGCCGGCCATGGCGACTTTCTTGCGGGAGCGGCCGGTTCCCTTGCTGCACGTGGCATATGAAGATTTGGTGACGGCACCCGAGGGGCAACTCGAGCGGATCTTTGCGTTTCTGGGTCTCGAGCACGATCCCGACGCAGTCGAGTACGGGAAGGCGGGGCCTACGAAGAGTGGTATGGGTGATCCGATCACCGTGCACATGCATGACCATCCCGTTGCCGACAGTCTCGACAAGTGGGCCGCGGAGCTCGCCCATGACGCAAGCAAACGCACGCTCGCGGAGCACATGATCGCGCGGATTGACCCGGCCGACCTGGAGGTCTGGCGATGGCCCGCGGAGGCCCTCTGGGCGCCGGTCGAAACGGCAGGCGGTCAGCCTCCGCCCAAGCCCGCGCGAAACAGCTACACGTTCAAGCGTCGTGTCATGCTCGCGTTGAAGAAGGACATCCACAACCGTCCCCACGGCAAGCTCGTGAAGCGCGTGAAGTACTACTGCGACGTCCTGCTCAGGGAATAGGGCGGCGCGCTCGAGCAACGATGACTTGAGATTCGGTGGCGATGGTGATCGGTTTCCCGTCGAAGTCGCCGGTGTGTGACTCCACGATGAACCCATTGTAATGAAGCAAGGCCTCGACCTCTGCTGGGAAAAATTGCCTTTGGGTGAGCGGTGTGCAGAACGATTTGGCCTTCTCGCTCGGATGCTCGAAGTCCATCACGACGGTTTCGATCTGCGTGACGGGGTCGTAGCTGAAGTACTCGCTATACCGATAGCGGACGCCGTCGCGGGGATGCGGGACTTCCCCGCCACGATAGGCCTTGAACGGATCGCGGGCGAGGCAAACGGGGTCTGGCAGAAGGATGTCGAAGGCGAATCGTCCCCCGGGCGCGAGGTGATGACGAACCGTGGCGAATCCTCGCTCGATCTGCTCGCGCGTATAGAGGTGCATCCAGACGTTGAATGGCGCAATCACCAACGGAAACTTGCGGCGAAGACGCAGGCGTTCGAGGTCGGCTTCCCGGAGCTCGAGCCGTTGTTGGGTCGCGTGGGGCAGCCGTTCTCGGCGCTGCCGGGCTTGCTTCAGCATCGACGCCATCGGTTCGACACCCACGACATCGATACCGGCTTTGGCGATTGCGAGCGCGACGCGGCCGGTGCCTGCCCCCAGCTCGAGCACGGGACCTCCCGACTCGACGGCCAAGTTCGCGTAGTAGCGGACGTCGTGCCGACGCTGACGGTATGCCTGGTCGTAGTACGAGCCATCGCGGTAGTGGGCTTCCGATCCAATCACGGATTGCTTCCGTTTACGCTCAGCCACGATCGCCCATCAGGTGTGCAACGAGCTCGGCAAAGCCAGCGCCCCGTTCGCTGTCCGTGATGAACCGCGGCGGGACGTGCAAGCGGTCCAAGTGCTCCCGGACGTTCGCGACGCCAACGCTCTTGGGGAAGCGCTCGAACGCCGCGGCGTCGTTGCCGCTGTCGCCGACGAACACCCAGCGCTCGATCTCGTCGCGGAGGTCGATGCCGAGCACCTCGCGCAGCGCTTGTTCCACGCCTGCCGCCTTGTCCCAGGGACCCGGGACGGCATGGGCATGCACGGTCGAGACCGAGCTCCGCGCTCCCAGCGTTTCGATGAGCCGAACCAATGCATCGACGTCCGACCGAGGCAGGGACGCCGACTCCCCCACGTCGAACGCGAGGTCGCAACGGCGGTGGAGATGGTCGTTCGTGGTCTTCACATGGGGCATCGCGGAGGCGACCTCGCGGCGGATCGTTTCGAGCAGGATGGCTTGCTCGGCGCGCTGGGTGTCGGTACAGAAGTAGCCCTCGTGCGTTCCTGTATGATCAACCCAGGCCCACCCCGCGCCGTTTTCGCCAACGGCAATCCGAACTGGCCAGAGTCGCGCGAGCACGTCGGTCCAGCCGAGCGGACGGCCAGTCACGGCGACCAGCTCGAAGCCAGCCTCCGACAAGCGGTGCATCGCAGCGTACGCGTCCGGCTGCAGCACCCCTTTGCGGGTCACCGTGTCGTCGATATCGAAGACCAATCCCCGTATGCCAGCCCGGTTCAGCTTTCGGAAGCTTTCCATCAGGTCTCCCCCATACCACAGCCCTGGGCTTGCAGACCGGGTCCGGCCGGCGTACCGTGAAAACCAGACGGAGGAGATTACGTGCCTAATCTCGGATTCGGCGAGCTAGTACTCGTTTTTCTGATCGTGATGCTGATCTTCGGTGCGGGCCGGTTGCCTCAAATCGGCGAGGGAATCGGAAAAGCAATTCGCAACCTCAAGCGGGGCCTCAACACCGACGACGACATCGACGTGACCCCAGCTGACAAGCAGGTCCCGAAGCAGGCGGCATCTCGCGTGGATGACGCCGAAGTCGTCGACAAGGTCGAGACCAAGTAGGCATCAGCTCCGGGACCGCTGCGCCTGGCCGCTTCGCAGCTCGAGGATCGTCTTGCAGCTCAGTCGGAGCGGCGGTGATAGCTCCGACGAGGTCGCCGCTTCCTCGAGCTCCCCTTTGCGCAGAAATGGCGCAAGTAGAAGTGCCGTGCCGAGCTGCGTGTGTGGATTGCGCACGATCGCGTTCCGAGGGCGGTACCGCACGACCCATCGTCGATGGCGGTAGACCGCGTTCAATACTTGCGGGTCGTTGGGACGCGCCGCGCACACTCGCACGACGTCCGCTTCGGTGAGTGATGGGTTATCGAGCAGAATGCGAACCACGTCAGGGTGAGGGTCACGGACGACACGCTGGATCAACTCACGGTCGTGCGTGCGTGCGAGCGACTTCCGCTCGCCGAGTGTGAGGGGTCGCCCGCGCCCTAGGTCGGGAATGCGTCGTTTGTCGTCCAACGGTGCGTCTTCTACGGGAGGAGGCGTGAGGAAATCGGCAACCGGATGAAGCTCGGCTCGTCTTGCGCTGGCTGCGAGCGGCCCGCGCCGCGGTGCGAGACGAGGCTCCAAGAGCGCCCAACCCACGGCGAGAAACACACGCTGCGCACCGGTCTCGCCAAGGGACGCGCCCAGGTGCGCTTCATGGAGCAGCTGCACGGCGTCTTCGTCTCCGAGCGACTCGAGCTGCTCACAGATGAGGCCCATGCGCATCTCGACCTCGTCCAGGCGTGCGAGTCGCCCGATGAGCTCCCGGAACGGTCTTGCATGCTCCACGGCCTCGGCGCCCCCTTCGGAAGGCTACCGAGGGGATTGCAAAATGTCACCTTGACGCACTGCGTCGCCGGGCTAGCCTCGACTTAGCCATGACTGAGGTCGAGCAAGTTCGGGTCATCAAACGCTACGCGAACCGGAAGCTGTACGACACGCGCGACAGCAAGTACGTCACGCTGGATCGCATCGCCGAGCTCGTCCGAAACGGCGAGGAGGTCAAGGTCCTCGACAATCGTTCGCAGTCGGACCTCACCAAGGTCACGCTTGCGCAGATCATCTACGAAGAGCAGAAGAACGGAAATGCCACGGCCTGGTCGGTGCAAAGCCTTCGGGGCTTCATCCAACAGGGGCGACAGAGGCTCCTTTCCTCGTTGAAAGAAGGCCCCGTCGGCAAGCTGGTAGGTCGTGCAGAGGAGCTCGGTGCCGAGGTGTACAGCGCTGCAGATGACCGAGTTCGCGCGGTCATCGAGAGCGCCGCCGCGCACGTCCGGCAGCTTCAGGGCGAAGTCCTCCGACTCCAGGCCAGGATCGAGGAACTGGAGGCGAAGGTGCGCTCGGGCTCGCCAAAAGACCCCCCTCCTGATAACTTGGAATAATTCCCATTTCTAGGGGTTCTAAAGATCAGGCATGCCTAGAATGTCCAAGAAAATCGCGGCTGAACGGGAGCTTTTTGAGGCCGAAGCCAGGCCCCATTTGGATGGGCTCTATTCGATGGCGCTCCGACTGACCCGCTCGCCGGTCGATGCGGAAGATCTAGTGCAAGACACCCTCGTGCGGGCCTACCGCTTCTTCGATAGCTTCGAGGCGGGCACGAACTTCAAAGCCTGGCTTCTGAGAATCCAGATGAACACCTTCGTCAACCGGTACCGGCGTGCCACGCGCGAGCGTCAGGTTTTCGACGGTCCGATGGCGCTGCCCGTCGGAGAAGGAGTCATGAGCCGTGCAAGCATGCGCGGGCTCACGGACCCAGTCGGCGATGCACAGCGGAACTTGATAGCACTCGAAATCACGCGCGCGTTCAACGAGCTGTCGGAGGAGGCAAGGGCGATGGTCTTGCTGGCCGACGTCGAAGAGCTTTCGTACAAAGAGATTGCCGACATCGTCGGCTGCCCCATCGGCACGGTGATGTCGCGTCTGCATCGCGCGCGGAAGCAGCTCCAAGTCTCGTTGCACCACCATGCGGTGCAACTCGGCATCATCGAAGAGAATGATGTAGAGGCCAATGACCCAGTTTCGCTCGAAGCCTTCCGTTCGAGAAAGGCGGTGCAATCGTGAGCTGCAAGCTCGTGCGGCGTCATCTCGGTGCATTCGTTGACGGTGAGCTCGATCCCGCGACGCAGATCGAGTTCGAACGCCATTTGGAAGCTTGCCCGGGGTGTCAAGAGCACCTGGCATTTGAAAGCTCGTTGCGTCGGCAGACGCGGGAGGCGTTCGCAGACACTCACGCACCCGAACATTTGTGGAGCCGAACGCTCCATCGATTGGACGAGATCGACGAGGCGCGGTCGGAGCAGCTTTCGTTGATCGAAGTGCGACCCATGCGCTGGCGCCAAAGCTGGCCGATTGCCGCGGCTGCGGCGGCCGTTCTGATCATCGGCTCCGTAGCGCGATTGCCAGAGCAATCGGATTACCAAAGCGCTGGCATGCTCCAAGATGTCATGAACCTGCATTCCCAGGCGCTGCCCTCCGACGTGGAGGCCGAGGCACCACAGGAGGTCGTTCGCTACTTCCAAGGCAAGACTCCATTCCCGGTGCGTCCTGCGCAGTTCGAAGAGCCAACCATGAAGTTCATGGGCGCCCGCTACATCATGTTTGGCAGGCAGCCCGCCGCCGCGCTCTACTACACCCACGGTGATCGACGCGTGACTCTACTGATCTTCCAGTCGCCCGAAATCATGCGGAACGCGCATCTCACACATGTCGGTGGACATGAGGTCTACTATTACAATGTGGGAGGCCATGTGGTGACGATTCGCCAGGAGAATGGCGTGAACTACGCGTTCTTCGGAGATATCGACCGACCGCTGCTTTTCCAGCTCGCGGCCAACGCGCGCGTCACAAACTAAGATCCCCCGCGCGACGGCTGTTTTGCAAGGCATCTGGCGTTGACAGAGTGGAGGGCCAGCCTCTATTCTTTTTTGACATGGGCGTAACTTTGCACACGCTCAGGGGCTGGGTTCGACGCACTTTCGTTCAAACGACGAGAACGCTGGTAACCTGAGTTTGGGAATCGAAGGGGAAGCCAAATGTCGGAGCAGAACATGTCGAGCGATTTGCCAACGAAGATCGGCGAGCCGCCGGAGATCGACGACGAAATCGATGAGTTCGCAGAGAATGCTTTCGACGCGCTCATGATGGAGGGCGAAGGGAAGAAGGCGCCGGAAGATCCCGAGCTCATCGAAGCCGTGGAGAGCGCGGTCGGTGAATACGAGGATGTGGAGCTCGACGACGTCATCATGGTCTCCGATGTTCCGCCGGCGGAGGTCTCGGCCGTTTCTGCGCCGCCTTCGGCTCCTCCCGCGTCGGCGCGACCAGCGTCCGCACCGCCTGCGGCCACCGAGGGGCCCAGCACAAACGAGATTGCCGTCGCGCGTCTGCGCTCGGAGATCTCTGGGCTCAAGGCGAAGCTCGCCGAGACATCGGGGGGCGTGTCGAGTCGTCAGTTTCTCGACCTTCGCGAAGCGCTGAACACCAAGGACAAACAGATCCTAGATTTGCGCGATCAATTGAGTGCGCGCGACAAAGAGATCATCGAGTTGAAAGATCAGTCGATTCTGCTCGAGCGAGCGGGCGCCGACTTCGACGAGAAGATCGCCGGACTCGAGCGCTCGTTGTCCAAAGCGCAGGACGCCATCGCCAGCCTGAGTGAGGACAAGGAGAACGCAACCAAGCGCTACGAAGATGTGAAGGGTCGCTTCGAACGCGCCAAAGCCCAGGGCGAATCCCTGGAGGCTGAGCTTGCGAAGGAGCGCGAGGGGCGCGCGGCCGACATCGAGGCCCTCAAGAGCACTCAGGACGCCGAGATGGCGAGGGTCCGAGTGGCACAGGAAGACGCGATGGACCTGCTGAAAGCGGAGTCCGCTGCAGCGTTGGCCAAGGCGAGAGAAGACAGCGAGGCCGCCTTGCATGCTGCGGCCAGCGAGAAGACAACCGCCCTGGCGTCCCTTCGCTCAGAGCTCGCCGATGCGCAGGCCGCGGCGCTGGCCCAGGCCGCGGCGGAAGCCGACGCGGCCAAACAGGCCGCCCTGGCATCGCTTCGCGAAGAGCTCGACACGGCCGCCTCGACCAACATGGCGGAGGCTGAGGCCGAGTGGCGCCGGACGATGGCCGAGCGTGAGGCGGCTCTGCAAGGCGAGAAGCAGCTCGAGCTGGAGACGCGGGAGCAAGAGCATTCCAAGCAACTCGCGACGCTGGGACGCAAGCTTGCGGACACCGAGACCGAGCTAGCCGGAGCACGCGAACGTGAGATGTTGAACGAGGAGCGCTCGAACGAGCTCGAAGGCAAGCTCAACGAGACTACGTCCGCACTCGCGACAACGAACGAGCAACTCACGGAAACGCGAGAGATGCGCGACCGTCTTCAGAGCGAACTTGGCGAGACGAAGGAAGCGCGTGACGGGCTGCAACAGGAGCTCGACACGAGCCGCGCGCAGGTCGAGCTGCTCAGCGGCAACAAGCGAGAGCTCGAATCGCGCGTCGGTTCGCTCGAGGCTGTCAAGTCACAGCTCGAAACCAAGCTCTCGATGGCCATGCAGAAGATCGCGACCGATGAAGCGCTGCTTCAGCGCGTTCGCAAAGCGATGGCGATCGGCCTCGGCCTCCTCGAAGAGCAGGCGAGCAACACCTACGGGGACGCTACCTCTGAAATGGAAGGCGTGTCCGAGGACGCAGAGTAGGGGCCCAGGTCACAAGAGGTTTGCGCGTCCGCACAACACGAAGGTGGTCGGTTTATGAGCTCGAGCATCCATGAGATAAGGAGCGCTCAGAAGGCGTCCTGGAACAAATTCTCCCCGGGATGGAAGAAATGGGACGCCCTTACGATGGCGTTCCTCGGGCCGCACGGGGAAGCGATCATCGAGCATTTGAAGCCCAGTGGCGCTGAAACGGTCCTGGACGTCGCGGCAGGGACCGGTGAACCCGGCCTGTCCATGGCCCGTATGCTCTCGGGCGGTAAGGTCGTGTTGACCGATCTCGCCGAAGGGATGCTGCAAGTCGCTAGAGACAAGGCCGCCGCAGCCGGCGTCTTGAATGTGGAGTTCCAGACCGCCGATGCCTGCGAGCTACCCTTCGAAGACAACAGTTTTGATGCGGTGAGTTGCCGCCTGGGCTTCATGTTCTTTCCGGACATGCAACTGGCAGCCCAAGAAATGACGCGTGTGCTGAAGCCCGGCGGCCGGGTTGCGACGACGGTCTGGGCCGCTCCGGACAAGAACTACTGGGTCACGTGCATGATGCAGCATATCAAGAAGCACATCGACATGCCGACGCCGCCAGCGGGTGCGCCGGGCATGTTCCGCTGCGCGCAGCCCGGCGTGCTCTCCGGTCTGTTCGCCGCGGCCGGGCTCAGGGACGTGAGTGAAGACGAGATCCCCTGCCAATTGGACTGCGGCGGAGCCCAGGCGTACTGGGACATGATGACCGAAATCGCCGCGCCCTTCGTGGCTGCACTGAGCACTGCGGATGAAGCGACGGTGGGTGCCGTAAAGGCCGATGTGCTCACCTCCATGCACGAGCGCCATCCCAACGGCGCTATCGATGCTTGCGGGATGGTCATTGCTGGGGTGAAGTGATCGCGTAGGTGTCGGCGAGACCAGGTGCGCTCGCGATCGCATCGCGCTTGTCGACCGCCTGCACGAGCTTGCCGAGCTCGCGCTGCGCCAGAGCCGGTGGCGGAACGTCTGCCAGCATCGCGATGAAGAGCGCGGCGTTGGCGGGGCGTTCGTTGAGGTCGGGGGCCAACAACGATTCGATTGCATTCACCAAGGGCGCCGGCGCCTTCGGGGCGGCGCCCCCAAGAGGGTCACGGCGGCCGTTGCGCGCTCGGTCCAGGGTTTGGAGATCGTTGTCGCCCTCGAAAGGCCGGTACCCCGCGAGGCATTCGTAGAGCAGCACGCCGAGTGAAAAGAGGTCGGAGCGCGCGCTGCAGCTCCGTCCCAGCGCGTACTCTGGCGCCATGTAGGGGATCTTCCCCTTGAGCGCGCCGCTCTGAATGCTGCCCGGGAGATTCGTGGCCTTGGCGATGCCGAAGTCGGCGAGCTTGATCTCGCCGGCATTGCTCAGGAGCACGTTCGAGGGGGAGACGTCGCGATGGATGATGCCGGCTGCGTGACCTTCGTCGTCGGCCGTGTGCGCGAAGTCGAGCGCCGAAGCGAGCGCGTGTGCGATGAACGATGTGAGCCCAGCGTCGAGCGACTCCCCGCGCCGGCGCAGGTAACGAAGCAGCGCTCGGAGGTCTGCGCCTTCGATCAGCTCGAGCGTGAGAAAGTGCGTCCCGTCGGCCATGCCGAAGTCGAGGACGCGCGCGATGTGACCGTGATGCAGAAGCGCCGAGAGTCGTGCTTCACGAAGGAACATCTCGACGAAATCGGCGTCGCCAGCAAACGTCGGCAAGATGCGCTTGAGGCAAACGCGTTGCTCGAAGCCTCCGAGGCCGCGACGAAGGGCAATGAACGTCTCCGCCATGCCACCGACGCCGAGCCGTTCGACCAGCTCGTAGTCGCCGAAATGCTCGGGGGTCGCGGGAGGCATGGGCAGAGCAATGTACCACAGACCCCGTTTGCGCGTGCCGGACTCGAGCGAGCTCGTGTGCGGGCGCACCAAGGCAGCTCGGCTCGTGCTCGAGCCCTTTACAAGCGGCTTCTTGGCGACGTTGCGATCCGCCCGGTGGCTTGCTACCAACCCGGTGCTTTCCGCCGATGCCCGTAGTCACCGCCTATTCTCTGTGCAACGCCCTGGGCTCATCGACGGCCAAAGTCGTCGAGAACTGCGAATTAGGGAGGGTGGTTACTTCCAGCCCTCCTATGGTACTGCCCTTTGATGCGAGGTGTGGCGTGGTCGCTGATCCTCCCCCACCGCCGCCGTCGCTGAGGAAGCACGATAGCCGCACCCTGCGAATCGCATTGATGGCGATGGACGATATCCGGATTCCCCTTCGCAACGCGATCGCCAAGACGGGCCGCGAGCGGGTTGGGCTGGTGCTGGGGACGACCACCGCTGGCCTCGATCGTACGGAGAAGGCGCTCGAAGCCAACGCAGCTAGAGGAGCCATGCCTGCCGACTACTCATTCCCGACACAACATTCGTTTGGCGGTATGTTGAGTGCACTTGTGCAGGCAGCCGGGACTAGGGGCCCGGCGTACGTCGTATCCACCGCCTGCACTTCGAGCGCAAAAGCGTTAGCCGCGGCAATCCGTCTGATCCGTGCGGATGTGTGCGACGCTGTATTGGTAGGAGGCGCCGATGCGTTGTGCCAGACAACCCTGCACGGCTTCCATTCGCTCGGGGTCCTTTCCGGCCAGGCATGCCGCCCTTTCTCGGCTGAGCGAAATGGCATTCACATAGGGGAGGGCGCTGCGTGGTTGCTACTCGAGCGCCACGGCGATGGACCAGCGAGGGTGTCGAGCGTTGGTGAGTCGTCGGATGCTCATTCGATGTCCGCACCCGATCCGCAGGGTCGCGGCGCGAGGCTTGCGATCGAGGCAGCTCTCGCTGGAGCCGGCGTCGACGCGTCGTCCATCGATTTCGTCAACGCTCACGGAACGGGCACGGTGAAGAACGACCAGGCTGAGGCTCTCGCAATTGCCGGAACGCTTGGCGTGGATGTGCCTGTCGTATCCACGAAGGGCATGACCGGGCACTTGCTCGGCGCGGCTGGGGCAACCGAGGCTGCGTTAACGATTGCCGCAATAGAACGTGGAATGATTCCTCCAAGCGCGGGCGCAGCACCGGTCGACTCCTCGCTCGGGATCAACGTTTTTGGTGCTGCCGGCCGGGCCAAGTTGCGTAGTGCGCTGAGTTTGTCCATGGCTTTCGGCGGCAACAACACGGCTGTTTTGGTAGAGGCGTCATGACCGGCGAGCTCATCGTGGAGGGGGTAGGGTTCGCGGACGGATGCGGAAGCGCCGACTTGACGCTTCTCGGCGCCCGACAACGACGAGGCCTTAGCGAGTGCGCTCGCTTCATGGTTACCGCGGCGACGGCGGCGTTACAGGACGCCGGGATCACGGGCATCGATTTTCCGATAGTCACTGGCTCATCGTTCGGAGAAATCCAGACGGCAGAGGCCCTCTGCGAGATGCGTCTTAGCGGGGACGGGCGCACGTCACCGGCTCGATTCAGCAGCAGTGTTCACAACACCGTTACAGGCCTGATCTCAATCGCAACCGGGAGCAATGCACCGTGCACCTCCGTCGCAGCAGACCAAGCGACCGTTGCTGCGGCCATATTGGAGGCACAACTCCAGATCTGGCACGGCGCGCAGCGCGTTTTGGTAGTTGTTGGTGATGAATCGGTGCCCCAGGTTTTCGACCCCGACTTTGGCTATCCGCCAGTGGCTGGCGCGCTCCTGTTGGCCCCCGCCTCGGGGCAAAGCGACAAACCTACGCTCGAGCTGATTCGTCTTGCGAGTGGCGATTCGCAAAGCGAAAGCCTGGCAAAGATCAACCCAAGTGTCCCAATGTGCGAGATTGTCAACTTGCTCCGTCATCGCCGGACCTGCACCCTCGCGTTGCCCGGACTAGACGGTTGCGAGTGGACGATTCGGATCGGAGCTCCCGGCGGCAATGCGTGAGTCCGAGTCGACCCTCCCCATCCGTGAGCTACTGCCGCACCGACCCCCGATGCTCCTCGTGGACCGGTTGGTGGAAGCCACACCCGACGGTGTCGTTTGCGAGGTGTCGATCTGCCCCGACAGTGTGTACTCCACTTCGAATGGCGTTCCCAACGTCGTAGTATTGGAATGCATGGCACAAGCGGTGGGTGTCTTTGTCGGACTTTCCAGTCGCCATGAGGGCAAGCCGATTAGGGACGGCTATTTGGTCGGAGTCAATAACGCTCAGTTTAATGTCGACGGTTTCGCGATTGGAGCGAAGCTGCGCATCAGCGCGAAAAGAATTTGGGGGAATGTCCCATTCGCGTCCTTCGAATGCAAGACTACCGTCGATGATATAGAGGCAGCATCCGCAACGCTCAACGTTTACCAGGTCGAGCAAGTAGAGGAGGAGCTTTGACACGAGTCGCGCTCATCACAGGTGCGAGTCGAGGCATCGGGGCAGCGATAGCGAGCACCCTAGCTTTGGAGGAGCACTACGTCGTCATCAATTACCGAACCAACGAGGAGGCGGCGAAAACAGTTCTCAGTGCAATTCAATCGTCCGGTGGGTCCGGAGAGCTCCTGCAATTTGACGTCAGAGACTCCGCCGCCGTCACCGTTGGTCTTCAGTCGCTCGTCGACAGAGACCTCAACGTCGACGTTCTCGTGAACAACGCAGGCGTCTCCGCGGATGGTGCTTTTCCGACCATCGGTGCCGCTCAATGGGATGATGTGATCCGCACTGCTCTCGACGGTTTCTACAACGTCACGCGCATGCTTGTCATGCCTATGGTGCAAAGGCGCTTCGGGCGAATCATCAACATCAGCAGTATTTCGGGCTCTGTCGGGAACTACGGACAGGTAAACTACTCTGCTGCAAAGGCGGGGATAATCGGCGCGACACGCTCACTCGCAAAAGAGCTCGCGAAACGGAAGATCACAGTCAATGCTGTGGCGCCGGGGCTCGTCGATACGGACATGATATCAGCGCTTCCCATCGACAAGCTTTTGCAACAAATCCCCATGCGACGTCTCGGTACCCCCCAAGAAGTTGCAGATCTGGTGGCGTTTCTCGCTAGCGATCGGGCGGGCTACATCACTGGGCAGACCATCGGCATCGATGGAGGGCTCGGTTGATATTTCGAGTTGTTCGGGAGGCTCATGAAGAGTGAGCAAACCATTGATGTTGCCGTCATTGGCGGCGGGCCGGCTGGAGCCATGCTCGCCACGCTGGTGGCAGAGGCGGGTTTCGAGGTGATGCTTTTCGAAAGCGCGCGCTTCCCTAGGTTTCAGATCGGTGAATCACTCCTACCGGTCGCCAATTTGGCTCTACGGCGGGTCGGTATCGACTTGGACGCCGAAGGCTTTCAGCGGAAGGCGGGCGCGGAGTTTTACGATGAACACGACGGCCGCTGTAAGGTCTATCCTTTCCGAGAAGGACTCGCCGGAACGCCGTTTGCAACGCATCAGGTCGACCGCGCTCGCTTCGACACCCTTCTCTTGGACCGAGCCGATTCTTCGGGCGTGTGTGTCCGCCTGGAAGAACCGGTGACCGCGATTGCCGCGACCGAGGAAAATGCAACGGTTGGGACCCGGCGTGCCGACGGTTCTGTCCGCACGATCCGCGCACGCTATCTTGTTGACGCATCAGGCCGGCGGTGCGTCGTGGCTCGCACTCGTCGCACTTTGAAACTCGTCAAACGCTTCGGTCGGAGCGCGGTCTATCATCACGCGAGCTTCATTTCTGGCGACGATGCTGACGACCTTCAGGGCTCGGGAAGCATTCGAATACTCGTTCAAAACGATGGTTGGATCTGGATCATTCCGCTCGGCGGAGGTCGTGTTAGCGTCGGATTCGTTAGCGCTGCGCATCGAGGGAGGGACGAGCTTCAGCGGTATTTGTCGGACTCGCCGATGTTGGGGAGCATCCTGGATGGAGCCGTCGTTCACGAGTCGCGCTTCGCTTCCGGGTTCAGTCAGGTCAACGTAGAGCCATTCGGTCGGCGCTGGGCCTGCATCGGAGACGCATCGATATTCCTCGATCCGGTCTTCAGCTCTGGAGTCAGCTTGGCACTGATGCAAGCCTCGGAACTCGCCGATCACCTGTCCGAGTCGCTTCGCCAAGGCGGAGAGTCGGACCCAACGCTTGCTGCGCCTACGGCCAGCAGGATGAAACACGCGTGCCGGGTGTTCGGAACCCTCGTCGACGCCTTTTATCATACCAAGCTCGTCGAGCATCTCTTCTTCGCCGAGCGCCCGGACCCAGAGATGCGTGCCGGCCTCATTACTACCCTTGCAGGTGATGTATGGCGGGACGACAACCGATTTCAGAACCGTCTGCTCAGTTCCCGGCGGCGCTCTTTCGAGGTCCAGCAGAGCCTAACAGGCGTTGTTCAACCGTTTTGATCTCGAGATCGTAGTTATGGGCGCGGTCATACAAGCGCACGAGTGGGGAAGTGATGGACGTCGGATCGCGAGCGCCCTGGAACTCGATTCGCGAAAGTTCAGTCGTGGAATCCGTGTCGAAGAAAGTCCGACTGACGATGCTTCCGTCCTCCCACGTTTCGAAAATCGAGCCGCCAGCGCTTTTGAACTCGTGAATCCCGTCACCCAGGCGCGCTCCTATCCCCGATCCTTCGAACAAGACGTGGTGTACATCGACGAGCATATTCACTGGATCGAAGGGAATGCCGAGGTGCACATATTCCTTGAAGTGAACCTCGTCTCCTGACTGCTCGATCATGAAGGCCGGGGATCCGAACGGTGTGAGGCCCACCAATCGTAGAACATCTGCTCGTTTTTCTAGCGCGGCCTTGAACGTGATCGAGCGCCCCACATACCGTGCCACGATCTCTTGGCGAAGGAAGAAATCTCCATCGAAACGGGCTGGCGACGCAAGGGTTTGCGAGGCCTCCGGCAAGGTCGTTCGGCCGGCGCACCCCGCTGCGACGACGGATAGGACCGCAACCGATACGCGTCTCCAGCTCATGACGGCGCCCTAACGCTGAGCGGGGCCAAGATCGCGGCAACCGTCACCCCGATCGCGATCGTCACGCCGAGTGATCGCAACGCGAGGTTCTGGCTGAAACCCAAGGCGCCAAATGCAATCAGGGTGGTCAGGAAACAAATCACGATACTTGCGCTAGTCGCCTCTCTGCTCTGGTCGTCATGGCGGCTCTCGTTGACGAAGACGGCGTAGTCGACTCCCACACTCAACACCAAGAGCAAAGCCACCACGTGCGTGATGTTGGCAGCGCCAACAGCCAAGCCCCAGACCGCGAGCGAAACCGCGCCCGCTAGAGAAGGGAACATCATGAGTCGCATCGCAACTCGGAGGTTGCGGTACCGTGCGGCGACCAGTCCGAACACGCACAACAGTCCAATCCCTAGCATGAGTAAGGCCCGTCGCCGCGCGTACCCATACGCGCGTTTCGCCAACTCTTCTTGGTCGATGTATGCCGCGTGCACCTCATCGTGCTCGAGCTTCGCCGCGAGCCGATCTGCGTCACTCACACCGGCCAGAGAAGTGACGATCCCGACTTCACCTGCAGTCACGAGAAAGAACGGGGCGAGCACGTCGCCTAGCGGAGTCCCCTCGAGGTCTTCCGGACGTAGCGGTGGCGTCTCCTCAGATATGGCGTCGAAGAACGGCTGAAACGTCTCGGGTACGAAGCCCTCTTCCGTGAATGCCTCAGCAAAGCGTGCGCGGAGCCCGGCATCTTTCGCCAGCGCCTCGTGTCGTTCGGTCTGTGTCTTTGCGGAGGGGAGTATGCGGCTGACGCTTTGGTAGCCTCGCAGCTCGCCGTCGGCCACCATGCTCGACAGAGTCACCGCGACTGCATCGTTCGCTTGGAGGGCCCCCTCGACCGAATCACCAAGGGCTACGACGAACTTACCCGCGTCGCCGGTCCCAATGCGGGTTTGCACACGCTCGCTCTCCCCGACGATCGCTGGGCTCGCCGTGTTGAGGGCAGTGACGTCGTCCGTCCAAGTGAACGTAAAGGCCCCCAACCCGACGAGAAAGACACTGGCTACGGCACTCGCCTTCGCCGCGTTGCGGGCTAGCGTCGATGTCGCCAGCCAGTGACCCAAGGTGCCCAGCGGCGCGAATGTCGAGGCGTTGGGATCGGGCCGGTTGACGATCTCCGGGAGGAGGAGAACCGTCGCCATCAGTGCGACGATGATGCCCACTGCCGAGAACACTGCGATCTGTTGAAACGCCTGGATCTGCATGACACTCAAACCCGCGAACCCGGCCACGGTCGTCGCGGCGCCGAGAGCAAGACTAGGTCGGATCATTTTCATCGTATGGTGTGGGCTGCGTTTAGTAACCACGAGGTGAGTGAGGAAATGGGTCGCATAATCGATCGAGACACCGAGCAACGTCGCGCCGAACGCGAGTGCGACGCCGTGGACGACTCCGAACACGCGCAGGGTGACCGCGAGCCCGCAAACAATGGCCAAGGCAGTGGGTGCAAGTCCAATCGCGAGGTAGCTCAGCTTCCGAAAGGCGAGCAGGTAGAGCGCGGTGATCGCAAGAGTCACGACCCCGGTGATTCTCTGCACGTCCGATTGGATGCTCTGGCGTGCGAAATGAGAGAAGCGATGCACGCCAGTCCATTCAACCTCGATCGCCCCGCTCCGCGCGGTGACGAATTGGTCGATGATTCTTTCGATCTCTTCGACGGCGCCATTCGAATTGGAATTCTCGGCCACACGCGCGGTGATGACCCCATACCGCTCGTCTTGAGTCAGCCACACCTGACCGGCCGGTTTGACCGCAGTGCTCTGCTTCAGCTCGCCGGCCAGCAGAGGGTAAAGGCCAAGAGGATCCGAGGTTGCCGTCATGCGAATGAAAGGGCCAGAAGGTCCCGATAGCCGCCGCTTCAGGTTGCGCGCGGCGAGGGTGAGCTCGTCCAACGTCCACGCTCGTGTCGGGACCAGGCCGATCCGATTTGCAAACAGTACTTGGTACGTGTCTGCGGTATTCAAATCGCCCGGACCAGCTTGAAGGGCCGTCAGCACCCCGCTCGACCGAAGCAGGTCAGCCAGCTCACGGGTAGCGGTCGTCGTGGCATCAAGGTTGTCGCCGGCCACCGTGAAGACCAGCATGTTCGCCAAGCTCGAGGAACTCAGCGCCTGCGCTATACGGTGCTGCTCGCCCTCCGAAGGAACCAATGAGGCCAGGTCGGTAGAGACCTCAAAATTTCTCCAGGAGTAGCCGCCTGCAATGATCGCGATGACGGCAACTATTGCCAGGGCGGCCAGGCGCCTCATTGGACGCCCGTGGTGTCCTTGGCCGGGTCGCCGTCAGCCCTAGGTGAAATCCGCACGTCCGAGAAGCTCGTGGTCGATTTGTCTCCCGAGCTCTCGACGATGATCAGTCGTTCGACCAGCACACCGAGGCCGCTGATCTCGATTCGTTTGAAGAGAGCGCGGCGCCCACTTTCGAGGGGTCTCAGCGTGATGTTCCACGGCGTGTCTGCGCGTTGTGGTACGAAGCTGACGCGAAAATTTTTCCGAAGCAGATTGACGTCTCCCTCGAGCACGTCCATGAAAGCGGTGGCGAGCAGACTTGCATCCGGGTACTCGCGGAGGTCGATCATCGTCCTCTCTCCTCCGTCCTCGACAGCTATCGTGTGCCCGTCGAGACGCCACAGCGACTCAAACGGCCGCGTGGTTCTTCTCTCCAGATGTTTAGGCTTCGAGTACTCGATTCGACCGAAATTGACCAAGGGCTCACTCAGTAGCGCGATGTCCTTTTGCTCGACGAAATTCGCCGACAAGGCCTGCACTCCCTCGAACTGCTCGAGCAGCGAAGCGAGCAAGTCGGACGGCTCGGCGATCGCAGGTTGCTCACAAAAAAGGAGGAGCCCGAGCAACGAGATGAGGAGGATGCTTCCGCGACTTCGCGATTTTCGAGGAGATAGCGATGGGCGTCGTCCGTTGGGAACGATCACAGCGCTGCGTCCTCCCCAATGGGTAAATTGTTGGCCCGGTACATCGCGAGCACTTTCGCGATGTCGTTGTCCATGCGTCTGTCGGCAGAGTTGGCGGGGATCTCTAGGCGCACGGCGTCATGAAGTTCACGTGTCCGATGGCGCGCACTTTCCAGCCCACGGATGTCTGCCGCTTGGCATAGTGCCAGCAGGTGAATCGCGTGGATCGTCTCTACCAGATCGAGGATGGTGTCGCAGTCTCTCACTGCCATCGTTCCCATGCTGACCTTGTCCTGATTGTGCCCCTCGGTACTCCGGCTGAATACGCTTGCGGGCATCGTCAGCTTGAGTGCCTCCGCGGCGAGTGCAGACGCCGAGATCTCCATGGCTTTGAATCCATGGTGTGCGAGTCTTGCCTCGCCATCCGGTGCTACGAGATTCTCGGGCAGGCCTCGGTTCGTATGTGGATTGTTGAGGAGCGCGAGCTGGCGATCGGCCAGGTCTCCGAGGTTCGCGACTCCAGTCTTCACCAGGTCCGCGACCATTGCGATGTGCCCGCCGTAGAAATTGCCTCCGTGCAGTGGTTCGGCTTCGCAAGGGTCGACGATGGGGTTGTCACTCGATCCATTCAATTCGACTTCGATGACGTCCTTTGCGAAGCGTAGCCCGTCCAGGACCGCGCCAATGACGTGCGGAGAACAACGAATCGAGTAGACGTCCTGAATGCGGCCGCCGTGAGGGTCAGGACGGTCGCCAACGCCGAGGTCTTCACGGACCCAACGAGCCGCGAGCCGTGAGCCGGGATGTGGTTTGGCATCGAAAATCCTTGCGTCGAAGTGTGCCGCTTGCCCTTGGAGCACGTCGACCGTCGCAGCGCTCAACGCGGCGCTGAATCGGGCGATCCGCTCCGCGCGCCGCCAACCTAGACACATCAGTCCCGTCATCGCGGCCGTACCGTTCATGATCGCCAGACTCTCTTTCGGGCCTAGTGACAGCGGTGGAAGGCGAAGGTCGGACAAGATCGACGCCGGCTGGATTTCGCCCTCGATATAGACTTCACGCTCTCCCATGAGAACGGCAACGACGTAAGACATCGGCGTCAAATCCCCGCTTGCGCCGACAGAACCGATGGATGGAATAACCGGAAGCAATCGACGCTGGAGCAGTTCAACCATCCGCTCAATGACAGCGTATCGGACGCCAGAGTGCCCCTGCGCCATAGCCCGAATGCACACGAGAAGAACCGCCGCGCTTTGCTCTTCAGATAGGAGGGGGCCGACGCCACAACCGTGGTACCGGGGTAGGTTGACTGCCAGTTGATCGAGGACATCTCGAGGGACCGCGTTGTCGCACGAAGAGCCAAACCCGGTGTTTATCCCGTAGACTCGACGTCCCTGTTCGACCCACTCTCCGACGATCGCGGCGGAGCGGGACGTCGCCTCCCGAACCTCGTCCTCAACTAAGCGTACCGAGGCCAAGCCGGACGCGACGTCGGCGACGTCGCGCAGAAGCAAGGCGCGCGACCCGATAGCAACGACGCGCAAGCCGTTCATCGCGGACTCCAGAAATCGAAAAAATTGAACCAATTGTTGGGGGCCATTTTCGTGTAGTGCGAGAGGCGATCGGCGAATCTTTGTACTTGGCTCTGGAAGACTCGAGAGCGTTCGCCCCGCGGAACTCTAAGACCTTCGGCGAAGGGTTCGCAGTAGAGATCGTATCGGTTTGGTTCACGATACAGCCCAAAGGTCAGATAGATCGGGCATTGGAGCACCGACGCCAGAGCGTAAGGGCCGGTTGGAAACGCCGCTTGCGAACCCAGGAAATCGGCGAAGGCCCACGCCTCTCTGGGCCTCAAGCGATCCCCCAAGATCCCCACCAAATCGCCGGCCTCGATCGCTTGCTTGATCGCGATTACGAAATCAACGCTGTCGGAGATCTGGATCATGCTTGCTTGCGAGTCCGGGTTGAACTCTCGGAGCACGCTGTTGAATCGTTCCGCATTGCGAAAATCTCCGACGATCCGAATTCGGAAATTCACGCTGTCTGCAACGGCGGACATCGCTTGAAAGCTTCCGAGGTGCGCCCCGAGCAGGATCGCGCCCTTGCCGCTTGAACGGAGGGCAGCGAGATTCTCTGAGCCACTTCTTGTAATCTCAAAAGATTCCGTTCTCTTAGTGAGAAACATGAACCGGTCCATGGCGACCACTGCGAAGTGGTAGATATGGTCGATCATTCGTAGTCGTGTCGGCTCTTTTCCTAGCCGCCGCCAGTAGTCAGCGGAGGCGCTGCGTGCAACGCGGTGTGTGAAAAGGTAGTAAACTGCAACCGCCTTCAACAAGAAGCGCGCCGGCGTGCGGCCCGCGCCTGTGCATAGCCAGGCCACGAAGCGGATTCCCCAAACCGTACCCACTTCACGAATGTCGAGCCAGCCTCGGGACGGCTCATTCATGCAGCTCCATTCGGCGGGGCCGTGGTCGAGCCCAAACTAGTGTCAACAACCTCAACACCATGCGCGTGTGCATCCATGTGATCAGCGCGTTGTCGCGAAGCATTCGAAAATGGGAGACGCCGCCTTCTTCGGGCAGAAGGTACCGTACCTGGGTTTCGAGATTGATGACGGGCACGCCAGCCCAGGCAAGTCGTACTACGATTTCCGGGTCGAAGTCCATGGCGTTTCCGGCCGTCCTGCTTGCGAGCGCCGCGGTCACCGGGTAGATTCGAAACCCACACATCGGGTCGTCGATGACATGGCCCAGGGTCTCGATCCGGTTCCAGAACTGCGTTAACTTTCGCCCCAATCGTCTTACGAGCGGCGCGCTGGAGTCGAAACGGGGCGCACCGAGGACCAGCGCTTCAGGGTGAGCTCGAAGCGCCTCGACGAACGTCGGGACGTCACGCAAATCATGTTGGCCGTCCGCGTCTACCTGTAGCGCGTGCGTCGCGCCCAGTTGTGCCGCTCGCTCCAAACCAGCTTTCACGGCGGCCCCTTTGCCGCCGTTCTGCGCCCGACGCACCAAGATAACTCCGTCCCCTGTAGCAAGCTCATCCAAGACCTCTCTGGCCTTCTGTCCTCCGCCGTCATCGACGACGATCACCTCTTCGACGTGTTGGCGCAGGGCCCGCACGACCGTCGCCACAGTAGCGGGGTTGTCGTAGGTAGGCACGATCGCACAAACGCGCATCTAGCCCCCGATTCCCTTCAGGACCAGATTCCCCTCGCTGAACACGAGATTTCGGTCCGCGTCCGAGCAGATTCGGAAGCGCACGCGCTCTCCGTCTCGGTGGACGCTGATTCGCACTCGTTGCTTGGGCGTGATGGGCTTCTTGAACTTGATTCGTTGAATGGCCCGAACGCTGCCCAAGTCGGGCCAGGTGGCTTGGATGCATGGCAGAACGAGCCGGTCGATTTGGATCGCGCCCGGCAGCACCGGGTTTCCGGGGAAGTGACCTTTGAAGAAGACCAAGTCCGGCGAGATCGTAGCGACAAACTCGTTGGGACCCGCGTTCTCGAGCGAAATCTGCGTGATTGGTTCCTCCATTGCGGCAATCACCATTGCGACGGTGGTCTTCCCCATTGCGTCGCACGGCAGGGGCGTCGATGCGACCCGGATGCGCTTCGGGATCACGACCGGATCTAGATGTCGGGCCAACTCAGCCCGCACAGTGTTGGCGTTGAGCGTGCTGGAACATACGAGGGCCCACAACTCGGCACCTCTGCCGGCTCGTCCGGGGTGGGAAATCACGGAGGCGTCGTCGACTCCATCCAACGCTCGGAGGATGCTGACCACGTGTCGGACATGAGCTCTGCGACCGCCGACTTTCACCACACCATCGTACCTACCGAAGAAATCGAAAGAGCCATCTTGCCGTACGTGCCCGGTGTCGTCGCAAAGATACGGGCCATCTTGGTCGCGCCCGAAGAACCCTCGGGCGAGAAGCAGTCTGCCTCGTTCACCCTGGACCACCGTGACCCCCGGAAGTGGAGTCCAGGACTTCGTCGGTACGGAGCGGTAGCCAATCCCGCCAGTCTCGGTGGATCCCAGGACTTCGGTCACCGCACACCAACGATCGGCGAGTGAAGTCGCGACGGCTTCATCAAGCGGACCGCCCGAACTGAAGATCGCGTGTACCGGTGGAAACTCGAGGCCGAGAGTGTTGCTTATCGCCGTGAGTTGGGGCGGCACCGAAACTAGAACGCTGGCGCGTTCATCGGAGAGGCACTTTGCGAGGCTCTGTGGCTGCAGTGGACTCGTGCGAGAGAAGGAGCCTCCTCCGACGATCGGAGAGAGTACGCCGAAGAGCAAGCCGTACAGGTGGTGGGCGGGTACGCAGGCGAGGACGCGCCGATTCTGCAGCTCGAAATGCTTGGCAAGCATGCGTGCCTCACCGATGAGCTGGTACGCGGTCTTCCAGTGAGTGACGGGCGCAGCGGTGCTGCCGGACGTTAGTAGCTTTGCTAGACGCTCCTCGGGGTTCAAGACGGGACCTTGCTGAGGATCGAGCGGCGCGAGCTCGAGCCGCCGCATATCGATGCCCGCTGTCACGTCGGTGTCGTGAAGGACGATTGACCCCGGCTCGGCATCTTGGATACCCCTAATCGTCGCGGGCTGCGTGTTCGGGGGCAGTGTGACGGGGTGCCCAGCCATCCAGCTCCCAATCGCCGCTGCCGCGAAGAAAAAGCGATCGTGACAAGCCACGACCGTCGCGCAGTCATCGTCGAGCTCTCCCAACTCCTCCGCAACGCGCGCGGCCAGCCCGACCAGTGCGCCAGCCGTTTGTGTGCCCGCGCCGCCGAAGGCGACTTCTGAATCCGCGCTCCGATCGCCAAATAGTCTGACGGGCCAATCCAGAGTCATCGTCTCGCTGAGAGCAACTTCCGAAGGACCCGATCGTGCAGACCGCTACCGAATTCCCGGAACAGGTAGCGACGAACGAGAAACTCCGTCGCCCCCAACAGGCCGATGAACATATATGCTAGGAGCCCAGTGTAGAGTGCCCACCACCGAGTCGAGGCGAACAGCGCGAGGATCCCGGTGATGATGCCGTTCACGAGAAAGAAGGCGACCCAGATCTGTGTCACCCGTCGACAATATCGCACCTGTTCGCTCGAAAGTTCCGGCGATTGAAGTCTAGCTAGCCGCTCGATCATCGGGACACCGAATAGCGTGGTCCCGAATGCAACGAACAACCAGGCGTTGATCAGGACGGGCATCGCTAGCACGAAGCGCCGATCGTCGACCAGAAGCCCCATGATGAGGAGCGCAGCAACGCCCAAGGGTAGAGCGGCTCCGACTTTCCGCAGCTGACCCGAATCTCGTGACCACCGCCAACTCATCAGTGGCACGACGAGGACAAGAAGCAGCGCGGCCACTCCCGGGACACTCCACCGCGTGAGGCCAAAGTAGACCGCTATCGGGTACGTGAGAAGGATGATCCACAAGGCAACCTGAGCGGCGGTACGCATGACGAGCTACCTAGATCCCGTCACGCTCAAGTCTCCGGTCGCTCGTTGATGATGTGCGTCGCGAGTGAGTTGACGGAGGCGAAGATTTCCTTGTTGCGCGCGTCGTCGGCCTCGATGGTGACTGCGAAATGTCGCTCGATTGCGATCGCAAGCTCCAGAGCGTCAATGGAGTCTAGACCCAATCCGTCGCCGAAAAGAGGCATGTCGTCGCCGATCTCGTCCGCTCGGACGTCATCCAACACGAGTGACTCTACGATGAGCGTTTTGATCTCTTGCCTAATCGCCTTGCTATCCATGATTCGCCGTTGCCATCTCGTTCGTTAGTTTGCCACGATACCAATCTTCGACTTCGTTGGGCAAGCCGGCGCCCGGGGTGGCAGAGACCCAACGTGGTGCAACCTCGACCGTGAGCACCGGACAACAAAGCGGATGTGTTAGAAACGGCGTACCTCTTCCCAACGCTTGGGGGTCGCAGCGTAGCACGAACGGAACGAGAGGCACCTGCGCCTTGTCGCTCAGCCAACACGCTCCCCGGTGAAACCGTCCGACTCCCCCGTCGGGCGAGCGCGTCCCTTCTGGAAAGATCAGCACTCGTTGCCCTTCCTCCAATCGCCGTGCCGCCTTCCGGAGCATCGCCAATTGCGCGAAGCCTCCGGCGTTCGAGGCGGAGACATATCCCGCGTCCTTCAGGAGAGGGCCAAACCAGAAGCTGGTCGCGAGACTGTCCTTGACTAGGCAGCACACGTTGTCGTGCCTTGCGATGATCGCGGTGGCATCGAGGAAGGTTGGGTGGTTTGCAATGAGAACACATGCCCCATCGGGGAGTGCCACACCGCAGTGATGTACACGAAACAGCCTGACGATCGAAAGCCACCAATGCAGCCATCGAAGCCCGCCCTGGATAATGCTCTGGCATGACCGTCGTCGCCGCGATGGATCGACCTGAACGACCCGCAAGATAGAACACCCGATCCAACTGAAGCAGGCCGCTACGGGGTAGAAGACTGCGAATGATGTCGCCAAGAGGAGAACCCGCAACCCCCGCAGCACGGAGCGTCCAAGTGCTGCGAGGCGGAGGGCGCCCTCCGCGTGTGGCTCATGTGTCCGCGCACGGGTTGCCTCAGACCGCTCCATCTGTTTCTCCGGGTTTCATCGCTCGCGGCACCGGAATCACTTGGCGGCGCCCAGCTTATCGTACATCCCAGGCTCCTCGAGCCAAAACGCAATATCCTTTGCCAACTCTTGCTCAACCCGATACAGCGACTTGCACGCATTACCCTCATAGGACCCACGGAAGGCCGTAAACGACCCAAGAACCCTTCCGCGGCCTTGCAGGAGCTTGCCGGTCACCTCCATCTTCTTGGACTCAGAAAAAGGGCCACCTCCTTTTGGCTCTGACATAGCTGATTTCGAAGGCAAGCCTTTTGCCTTGGCCCGAGAAGTTTTCGACGATCATGAGTCGCCCGACCACTGCACCCCGGCCGACGTCTACTACGGGCCGTGAATCCGCATGACGCGTCGTTCTTCCATGCGTTCCGTGAGGGCGATTGTCACATATTGGTCTGGATGGATAGCTGCGTCAGAATCGTTTCGTCGTCTCCGAGAACGCCGACTCTTCGGCGTGACGAAAATCCAGCGACACCACATTCCCCGAACAGGCGTCTTAGGGTATGGGAGCTTCATGAAGAAAGACTTTGGTTCCGACGAAAGATCGGCGGTGGCGGCCAAATCTGCGGCAGCGGAGTTGGCTTTCGCGCCTGTGATGTTTCAAGCCTCGCGAGCCCTGCGGGATTTAGGCATCCTAGAAGCGCTGCTTGACCACGAAGAGGAAGGTCGCAGCTTGGATGAGCTGGTCTCAGAGCGCGGACTGTCACGCTATGGCTTGAGTGTGCTTCTCGACGCTGGGCTATCGATCGGGCTCGTGCGCATGGAGGCCGAGCGCTTCTTTTTGACGAAGACAGGCTATTTCTGGATCCGCGATCCAATGACCCGCGTGAACGCCGATTTCATCAATGATGTTTGCTATCAGGGCATGTTCCATCTCCACGAGGCAATTGAGTCAGGGAAGCCAGCGGGCCTGCGAATGTTCGGGGACTGGCCGACCATCTACTCGGGAGTGTTCGAGTTACCTGACGACGTGCGGCAAAGCTGGTTTGCGTTCGAGCATTACCATTCAGATCGGGTCTTTCCGGCGGCTTTGCCAATCGTGTTCGCGAATGAACCCGCATCGATCCTCGACATTGGAGGGAACACCGGGAAGTGGGCGCTGGCCTGCACCGAACACGACCCAGACGTAAGAGTGACCATCGTCGATCTCCCGAGGCAAATCGAAGCCGCACTCGACAATGCCAAGGCGGCGGGGGTAGGCGACCGAATCGATGGAGTGGTGGTCGATCTGTTGGACGCGTCCCAAGAGCTGCCCAAGAATCGAGACGCGATTTGGATGAGTCAGTTCTTAGACTGTTTTTCGGAGCCCGAGATCGTGAGCATCCTGACTAGGGTGCGAGAGAGCATGAACGCGGATTCGCGGGTCTATATCTTGGAGACCTATTGGGATCGGCAGAAATTCACTGCGTCGTCGTATAGCTTGAACGCAACGTCGCTCTACTTCACGTGTCTCGCCAACGGCAATAGCCGCATGTATCACTCCGAGGATATGCGGGATTTGATCCGGGAGGCGGAGCTAGAGGTCGAGCAAGAGTACGACAATCTCGGCGTGAGTCACACTTTGACGATTTGCCGCAAGGCATAGAACAACGGGCGGGCTCGCCCTTTGCGATGTCGTCTATTGTGTTAGATCAAATTCGACTTCCTAAGAGCTCCGAAAGACCGTTCATAGTTCCTATCAGCGTCTACTACACTCAGGCCAGGATGCTTGTAGAGTACCCTCGGCATTTCCCTTAGACCTAGTGGAGACCGCATGAAGAAGCATGTGGACGTGCTGATCGCGGGTGCTGGGATATCCGGCATCGCGGCCGCATACCATCTACAGAAGAACTGCCCCAACAAGAGCTTTGCGATTGTCGAAGCGCGTGAGGCGATTGGCGGTACCTGGGATCTTTTTCGTTACCCGGGCATCCGCTCCGATTCGGACATGTACACGTTTGGGTATTCGTTCTACCCGTGGCGGCACCCGCAGGCGATGGCCCCTGCGCCCGCGATCCTCGAGTACCTCAACGGCGCAGTCGATGAGTTTGGGATTCGCGACAAGATCCGCTTTGGCGCGCGCGTCGAACGGCTGAGCTTCTCAACGCCCAAGAGTCGCTGGGCGGTGCAGGTGTGCGACGTCAGAACGGGCGAGACCGACGAGTACACGTGCAACTTCTTTTGGTCGTGCACGGGATACTACCGATACGAAGCCGGATACACGCCGGAGTTTGCAGGGGTCGAGCGCTTCGGTGGGCCGATCGTTCATCCGCAGCAATGGACCGAGGACGTCGACTATGAAGGGAAGCGCGTCGTGGTCATCGGCAGTGGCGCCACCGCGGTAACCCTCGTGCCTGCGCTCGCGGAAAAGGCTGAGCACGTCACCATGCTGCAGCGATCGCCGAGCTACATTGTGTCGGTACCGCTGAGCGACCCGATCGACCGCTTCCTGAAGTGGCTACTTGGCGAGAAGCGTTCGTATCCCCTTCTTCGGTGGAAGTACATCTTCCTGACGACGATGTTCTATCGGTTCGCCCGTCGATACCCGGGCCTTGCCAGGCGCCTTTACATGGGCGGCGCACGCAAGGCGCTTCCGCCGGGCTACGAGGTCGAGACGCACTTCAATCCGTCCTATCCTCCATGGGACCAGCGCCTGTGTATGGTGCCGGACGGCGACCTGTTCGAAGCGATTAGGGCTGGAAAGGCGTCGGTCGTCACCGACCGGATCGAATCGTTCACCGAGCGTGGGATTTCGCTCGCGTCCGGAGACGAGCTCGATGCCGACCTCATCGTTACCGCCACCGGCATTACCCTGCAGCTCTTCGGAGGAGCGGAGGTTGAGGTCGACCACGAGGTCGTCGACCCGTCGAAGACCGTAGGATACAAGGGGGCCATGCTCAGCGGGGTGCCCAACTTCGCGTTCACCGCGGGCTACGTGAATGCTTCGTGGACGCTCCGCGCCGAGATCACGAGCCAGTACGTCTGTGAGGTGCTCCGGGTCATGGACGAAAAGGGGTGCACCGAGTGCCGCCCGCGGACCGACCCGGGCATTGAGCTCGACAGGCCCATCGAATCTCTCGTCGGGATACTTCCAGCGGTCGATTCACATCCTGCCGCAACGCGGAAAAGAGCTCCCGTGGCGCGCGGAGCAAGACTACAAGATCGACCGCCGGACGACGCTCGAAGGTCCCATCGACGACGGCATTCTCGAGCTCGCCAAGTCCGCTCCGACGGACCCTGCCCAGGTGCTCGCGTTCGAGCCTCAAACTCCAACGGGTTCCGAACGGCCAATCGGCTAAGAGAGTCGAGCTGGGTCGAACGCTCGCCGCATTGGAAGCGAGCGCCTCGTGGTAGAAGATGTGCAGTCTGGTATGGATGGCGCTCCGAAGGTAGCGCCGTAGGAGTAGCCAACATGTTTGACGACTACGTACACTACGATGGTCTCGGTTTGGCGGAGCTCGTCGCCAAAGGCGAGGTGCATCCCAAAGAGGTTTTGGAGGCCGCCATCGAGCGCGCCGAGGCGCTCAATCCTGAGCTCAACGCAATCGTCACGCCGCTCTACGACGATGCTCGCGATCGCGCCCAGCAGCATTTGAGCGGCCCCTTTGCCGGGGTGCCGTTTCTGTTGAAGGACGTTCACCACGCCTTGAAGGGGACGCCGATGAGCAATGGCAGCCGGCTTCACAAAGGCGAGATTTCGCAGCTCAGCGCTGAGATCGTTCGCCGTTTTCTCGATGCGGGCGTAGTGATTTTCGGCAAAACCAATACCCCCGAATACAAGCTCTCGGTGTTCACGATGCCGGAGGCATGGGGACCGACGCGCAACCCCTGGGACCCGACCTATTCGCCAGGGGGATCGAGCGGGGGCTCTGCCGCCGCCGTTGCGGCCGGCATCGTGCCGATGGCGTCGGCGACCGACGAGGGAGGATCGATCCGGATGCCCGCCTCGGCCTGCGGGATGTTCGGGCTCAAGCCGAGCAGAGGGCGGAATCCGATCGGACCGGACTTCAGTTGGGAGGCCGAAGGGCTCTCGACCTCCGGAGTGATCACGCGCACGGTCCGCGACAGCGCAGCGATGCTCGACGCAACCGAAGGGCCCGAGCCTGGCTCGCCCTACGCGGCGCCGGGACCGACGGGCTTCCTCGCGGCTCTCAACGAGCGTCCACGCCAACTGCGTGTCGGCATTTCCACGGCGCCCGATGTCTTCGGGGTCTCGATGGATAGCGCCTGCGTCGACGCAGTACGCGTCGCAGGGGTACTTCTGCAAGACCTCGGTCATCACGTGGAAGAAGTCTCGCTCCCGTACGATGAGTGGGAGGTGATGCGAGCGTGGGCAGTCCTCCTCACAACCCATACCAGCGCCTTGGTCGCGGACTTGGAAGCAAGATACGGGGAGGCGCGGGTTCGCGCTTCACTCGAGAACATCCCGCTGCTACTCGCCAGGATTGGCCGCGCCATGCCAGCCCAGGAAGTCGGCGGCTCCCGACTCGTCGCGCGTCGCATCGGCGCGAAGCTGGCGGCCTTCTATGACGACTTTGATGTTCTGGTCACGCCCACACTCGGACGCGCACCAATTCCGCTCGAGCAAACCGGGCCTCCCGCCGCGGAGCGGCGACTTCTTCACTTCCTGGTATCTCCCGCGGCGGCCGGGCTCTTTCGCATCAGGAGCTTCGTCGAACGGGTGATGGAGGCTCAAATCGAGGCGGCCGCCCGACAGGTGCTGTTTCGAACGGTGGTCGCGAACCTCACCGGAGTCCCCGCCATGTCGGTGCCCCTTCACCGAACCGAAAACGACCTGCCGGTCGGGGTGCAGTTCCTGGGGCGCTACGGCGACGAAGTGACTCTTCTCAGGCTGGCTGCGCAACTCGAGCAAGCCAGGCCTTGGCGCGTGGCTGCGAGCACTTAGCCTCCAACGAGCAGCGTGAAGGCGGACATCCCGTTTACAGAGGCACGTATCATCGGTGCATCTGTCGTCGTCTTCGCACACGACTCCAGACGACATTGTCGAAAAGTTTCTGCACCTACACCTACACCGGAAGCGGGTTCGCGACCGATGGCCGGTGCGCGACTTATTTGACGCTGAAGTGACAAGTGCTCACGGGGTGCCGGTGTTCCGCGAAATCTGCTTGACGGGTCGCCTGTCTGCGTGGGACTACTTCGCTGAACTTTCGAAACTTAAATGAGGAAAGCCCATGGAATCGGTCCAAATGCGAATTTGTGTAGCTCTGCTTTCGAGCTTGCCCTTCTTGATCGCGCCCACGTTGGCTGCGGCGAAGTCGCTCACCGTGGAGCCCGGGAGCTCGATTCAGGCCGCAGTCGACGCAGCGGCGGCAGGCGACACGATTAAGGTGATGCCCGGCGATTACACCGAGGCCTCTGGTGTAGCTGGCGTACGGATCACCAAGCCTCTCAGGCTAGTCGCTAACGGCGAGCCGGGGGCGGTTCGCATCCTGTGGAACGGACTCGATGCGCAGAGGGATGGGATTCTCGTCGAGCCCGCCGATGAAACCGATCCCGACATCGACGGCATCGAGATCAAGGGCTTCACCGTGGAAGGCTTTCCGCACAATGGCATCTTCCTTCGCCACGTGAACAACTTCAACATCGAGAGCAACGAGTCGATCAACAACCTGGAGAACGGAATCTGGCCGACGCTTTCCGCGAACGGACAGGTGAAGAAGAACGTCGCCTACGGTTCGCAAGACAGCGCTCTGTGGGTCGAGGCTTCCGAGAACGTCCGTGTCATCAACAACGAGCTCCATCACAGCCCAACCGGCCTCGAGATCACGATCTCCAAGGAGATCACCGTGGAGAACAACGACATCCACGACAACACCGTTGGAGTCGGTCTCTACCATCCGGCGGGCGCGGGGCTGGATTCACCCTGGCCGTACTCGGAGCTCGGCGGCTGGCACATCGTCAACAACGACATCTACGACAACAATGAGGAGAACACGGCGGAGGGAGGCGAGACCTCGGCGCTGCCGCCCGGTATCGGCATCCTGCTCCTCGGCGTCGATCGCGTCGATATCCGCAAGAACCAAATCGGTGGCAACAACTTCGTCGGCGTGGCATTGGGCGACTGGTGCCTGGCCGTGGCGGGATCGGGTTTCGATTGCTCACCGAGCACCCCCAACGTCGAGGACTCGGTGCCGGACTACAACGTGGTGACCGGGAACAAGATGGCCGGTAACCACAGCGATACCTCGCCGTATACCCCGGAACAGTCGCCTCTGCAGCCATCGGACATATTGGTCTTCGGCTTCGAATGGGCCTACAACCCGGGTCAGTTTGGAACTGGGGTAGGCAACTGTTTCAGCGGGAACAAGACCGTCATGACTCCCGGCCATCCTCCCCTGTTGACGTTCCCCGACCCGCTCCCCGCGTGCGACTAGGCCGAGCCCTTCGGTCGGGTGAGCGCCGTGGGAACGCGAGCGCGACGTGTTCTCGGGAGGTGAGGTGGTAGACCCAACGACCGTCCTCCGGCGGTTTGCCGGACCGGTGGCAGACGAGCTCGCAATCCTCTGCCGCCCAGAGGAGGGCCAACCGCCCGATCCGGTTCATCAGGCCGAGATAGCCTATCGGGCGTTGGCCGATCGCCTTGCTGCCCATCAGGCGTCGTTCCGCGATCTCACCAGCGAGACGCTCTTTCTGCGCGACATCGCGGGTGAGGTCCGGCCGGTGCTCGACGTCCGGGCTCGGATTCTGGCGGATCTCGGCCAGAGCGCCTCCGCACCAGCACCCGCGTTCATTCAGCAGGCGCCCATAGGCCAGGACGCGACCCTCGAGCTCGCTGCTTGGGCCGTGGTTCCCCGCAATCGCGACGCCTGGTCGGTGCGTGACGTCCGGGCGACGCCATCGTGCGCGTGCGAGGGCTGCGCCCGGTCCTCGGCCCGGCTCGTTCGCCTCGGGGACCAGATATCGCTCCACACGACGAACATCCATGGCGTCGGCAAGGGAGCGACCGAACAGGCCCTGGACATGTTCCGTGCGGCGGAACGCCTGCTAGAGCAGTGCGGCATGGGGTTCGGCGACGTCGTCCGCACTTGGATCCACCTGCGCGATATCAGCCGGGACTACGACGCTCTGAACACGGCCCGGCGCGAGTTCTTCCGCCGCTCCGGTATCGAGCTGAGGCCCGCCAGCACCGGCGTCGCAGGGGTTCCCTTGACCGACGCGCACGACTTTTCCATGAGTCTCCAAGCGCTGAAGGCATCCCGTTCGCTCGACGTCACGCCGATGTCCACTCCGACGCTCAACGAGGCGTGGAGCTATGGAGCCGACTTCTCGCGGGGCCTGCGGATGACCGAGGCGAACCACGTGACGCTCCACGTCTCCGGAACGGCGAGCATCGACGAAGCGGGACGGACCGTCCACGTGGGCAACTTCGAGGCGCAGGCCGATCGCATGCTGCACAACATCGCCTTGCTACTTGCTCAGCAGGGTGCCAGCTTCGAAAATGTGATGTCCGGGGTCACGTATCTGAAGAACCCGAGTGACGCACCAGCGCTGCGTTCGGTGTGTCGAAAGCACGGCTTTGATGGCTTTCCGTGCGCGCTCGTGGAGGCCACGCTGTGCCGGCCCGAGCTTCTCTGCGAAACGGAAGCCGTTGCGCTACTTCCTCTCGCGTCGGCAGGAGCGTAGCCTACGAATATGCCGCGGGTTCGCCGTTCAGTCGTGCTCTCTCTCGTTCCGGCTGTTCTGGCTGCGGGCCTGTTCCTCACCGGTTGCGATCGCGAGCCCACTACGGACGCAATCATCGCGGCTGGGTCCGACCCGACCGAAGCACGGTTGCAGATCACCTATCCGTCGGACGGAACGCTGTTCCCGCCCGAGATCGTCGCTCCGACCTTCGTGTGGAAGGATGAGACGGGGAACGCCGACCACTGGTATGTCGTGGTTCGCGATGATACCGGCAGCGAGGTGCTGCGGGCTTCGACCGATGCACCGAGTTGGACGCCTCCCGCCGATGTGTGGAGCCAGATCAAGCGCTCGAGTGCCGAGCGTGACGCGGAGGTGACCATCGCAGGCGTCCGCCAGGCGCATCCTGCGACCGTCGTGTCTTCGGCGCAGGTGCACATTCGCACGTCGAACGACCCGGTAGGCGATTCTCTGTTCTATCGAGAGGTTCCGCTGCCCTTCATCAAAGCGGTCCAGGATCCCTCCCGCATCCGGTGGCGCTTCGGCACCATCGACTTGGAGGCAGGCCCGCCAATCGTACTGCAGAACCTGCCCGTGTGCGGGAACTGTCACTCCTTTGCCGACAACGGAAGCATTCTCGGGCTCGACGTCGACTACGGCAACGACAAGGGCGGCTACGGCATCATTCCGGTGTCGAAGCAGATGGTGATGGACGACGCGAAGATCATCACATGGTCGGACTACAAGCGTGAGGACGGCGAGCTCACCTTCGGGCTCTTGTCGCGCGTTTCACCGACGGGGCGGTACGTGGTCAGCACGGTCAAGGATCGGTCCGTGTTCGTCGCCATGCCGGACCTCATGTACTCGCAGCTCTTCTTTCCCATCAAAGGCATTCTCGTCGTCTACGATCGGGAGACGAAGACCTTTGCGGCGTTGCCGGGGGCCGACGACCCGCACTACGTGCAGACCAACGCCGTATGGAGCCCGGACGGAAAGGAAATCACGTTCGCGAGGGCTGAAGCGTACCGCCCGGAACGCCTCGAGCAGAAGAACAGCGCCCTCATCGACGACAAGGACGTTCCGGAATTCACCGTGGAGGGGAAACCCTTCCGTTACGACCTTTACCAGATCCCGTTCAACGAAGGGAAGGGCGGCACGCCGACGCCTCTCCAAGGCGCCTCCGACGACGGGATGAGCAACTTCTTCCCAAAGTACTCGCCGGACGGAAAGTGGATCGTATTCTGCAAGGCCAAGAGCTACATGCTGCTGCAGCCCGACAGCGAGCTGTACATCGTCCCGGCGAAGGGCGGCGTCGCGAGACGTCTTCGCTACAACACGGCACGCATGAACTCCTGGCACAGTTGGTCCTCGAACAGCCGCTGGTTGGTCTTCTCCTCGAAGGTCAACACCCCGTACACGCAACTGTTTCTCACGCACATCGACGAGGCCGGGAACGACAGCCCGCCGGTGCTGCTCGAGCGATTCACCTCGCCGGACCGCGCCGCGAACATTCCCGAGTTCGTCAATCTGCCCGGCGACGCCATTACCGAGATTCGCGAGGAGTTCCTAGATCCGTACTCGTTCTTGCGGGCTGGAATGGCAAACGAGAACACAGGAGACCACGAAGGCGCGGAGCGTGCCTATCGGCGCGGTTTGGAAAGCGCTCCGGATGACCCGGAGCTACGCAACGCGCTCGGATGGACGTTGTTCCAGGCGGGCAGGCCTGCGGAGGCCGTGGCTGAATATGAGCGGTCACTCGCGGCAGATCCGAATCAAGCGAAGGCACACAACAACTTGGCGCTCGCCCTGGTGGAGCTCGGTCGGCTCGAGGAGGCGGCCAGCCACTTCAAGCGATCACTCGAGCTCGAGCCTAGAGCGGAAATATTCAGCGATCTCGGCTTCACCATGGCCCGGCTGGGCAAGCCGGAAGAGGCGCGAAAGTACTATCAGAAGGCGATCGAGCTAGATCCGGACTGCGCGTCGGCGCACTTCAACCTGGCTGTCGCCTTCGTGCAGGCCGGGAACTTCCGGGAGGCCGAGTCGCAGTACCGCCAGGCGCTGCCCGGAAGACCCTCCGCCGCGACCCACAACGGATTGGGATTCGCCCTCGCGAGACAAAGCCGTACCGACGAGGCGGTCGCAGAATTTCGAGCGGCGATCGATGCCGACCCGAAGTTCACGCCCGCCTACAACAATCTCGCAGACGCGCTGGTGCGCCAGGGGAACCTCGAAGAGGCGGCGCGATACTACGAGCGCTCCCTCGCGGAAAAACCGAGCGCTGCCGGGTACAATCGTCTGAGCGCCATACTGCGCAGGCTCGGGAAGACAGAGGAGGCTGAAGCGCAACTCGCCAAGGCAAAGGCCTTGGATTCGGTTCGGTGAACACACCGATGTTGAGCTCAACAACCCCACCGACGTTGACCTGCGACAACGCAGGCACCGCTTGCCAGTCACACGACTCCAGACCTCGTACACGAAAAATCTGGCACCCTCTCTCGACATGGGTTGTCCTGGACACAGTGCCGTTATCAGGTCGAACCGACGACAAGAAACGATAAGCGAAACGTGCAAGGGGCGGCTACCGAGCTCTTGCCCACGCGGCTTGGGTGTGTGAGCCGGCGCACAACCAATCGTGTCCGTCGCTAAAACTCTCCCCGCGAAGCGTGCTCGTACCGGCCGAACACCCTTGTAGTCGGTTGCGGAGCGGTGTTAGGGTCATCGTTCACCCACCCCCCCCTTTTTTTGATGGAGGCCCCATGCCCCGTTCCAAGTTGTTGTCGCTCGTTCTGAGCACCGTGTTTGCCGTTGCGTTTGCCGGCTGCGCCACGGACTCCAGCCCTAGTCAGAACACCGGCTCGCTCAACCTCAATCTCGAGCTCGCCGACGGCGTTACAATCAACCAAGTCGATTGGACGATTTCGGGCGGCGATATGGAGCCGATGAACGGCACGATAGATACGAGCGCGCCAGGCGCGACCGCGTCGGTCGAAGTCTTTGGGCTTCCGCCTGGAGAGGGCTACATGGTCGCGCTCGAAGCGACCGACGAGACCGGCGAAATCACCTGCAAAGGAGACGCTTCGTTCGACGTCGAGGTTGGCGTAGCGACAGACGTCATGGTGTTTCTCAACTGCAAGCGCCCGACTCGCCTCGGCGGTGTTCGCGTGAACGGCAAGTTCAACATCTGCGCGGAGCTCTCCAAGGTTGTCGTCTCGCCGCTTCAGACGTCGGTCGGCAACAACATCGATCTTTCGGCGCAGACCGTCGACGTAGAGGGCGACGCTGTCGCCATCATGTGGAGCGCAACGGGCGGTTCTATCGGCGACTCGAGCGCCGCGCAGACGACGTATACCTGCGGTGAGGTCGGCCAGCAGTCGATCACAGTCACGGTCTCCGACGACGACTTCGAATACTGCATGGCCGATTGGACGGTCGCGGTGACCTGTGTGGAAGGTCAGGGAGACCTCTGCCAAGGCGTCACCTGCGAGGACGACGGCAACGAGTGCACCGCCGAGGCCTGTAACCCGAGCACCGGCGCTTGCGAGAGCACCCCGGTCGACGACGGAACCAGCTGCAACGGCGACGCTGGGATTTGCATGACCGGCGAGTGCGTCCCGAACGACCTCTGCGAAGGCATCACCTGCGAGGACGATGGCAACGAGTGCACCGCCGAGGCCTGTAACCCGAGCACCGGCGCTTGCGAGAGCACCCCGGTCGACGACGGAACCAGCTGCAACGGCGACGCTGGGATTTGCATGACCGGCGAGTGCGTCCCGAACGACCTCTGCGAAGGCATCACCTGCGAGGACGATGGCAACGAGTGCACCGCCGCGGCGTGTAACCCGAGCACGGGCCAATGCGAAACCTCGAACGTTGCCGATGGGACCGAGTGCGCTGGCGGGCTCAGTGAGCTGACCACCAACGGCGGTTTCGAGACGGGCAATACCGATGGTTGGACATTCTTCGACAATGGCGGAACCTTTGATGTGACGATGGCCCAAGCCAGCACGGGTGACTGGTCGGGCAACGTCGTTGCCCCGGGTCCCAATGCGTCCCCACTCATCAAGCAGGCGAACATCGGCATCGGGACGGTGGCGCCGAATAGCGCTGTCACCATTTCGTTCGACCTGTATGGATCGCTCGCGGGTGCGGGAGGCGTCGTGTTTGCCGAGTTCTTCTCAGAGCTCAGCGGCGGCGGCACGTCCAACTCGGAAATACTAAGCGGCGGTCCGCTTTTTCCGACTGACACTTGGACCAACTATTCCTTCACCACGACCACGGGCCCTGACGTCAGCGGTGGTGTGACGCTTCAGCTCAAGGCCGCGTGCGGCGCAGTCGAAGGCTGCGCAGTTGACGCGTACTTCGACAACGTCTCGGTGACGACTGAATCGAGCGGCGGCGTCTGCACGGAAGGTGTCTGCGGGCCGGTCGATCTGTGCGCGGATGTCATTTGTGAGGACGACGGCAACGAGTGCACCGCTGCGGCGTGCAACCCTAGCACTGGCGAATGCGAAACCGCGAACGTCGCTGACGGGACCGCTTGCGACGGCGGGGCGGGCGCCTGCAGCGCCGGTGTCTGTGAGGCGTCGGGCGGCGGAGAAGTCTACACGCAGAACTTCGAGTCCCTCGACCAAGCAAGCACGACCGCGTTGGGCGATGCCGGTTTCCAGGTCTTCGGCAACGTGTTCCAGGGTACGAGTGACGTGGTCATCGGCTTTTACGGCCCATTCCCGGCACCGAACAACCCAGCGGCGCCCGCGTTCTGCCTCATCGCCGCGGGCCAAGGCGGTGCTGAACAGGGCGCGCAGCAGCTGGTGATCATCAGCGACTACAACAACCAAGACGCAATGACCGCAGGCAATGTGGTCGAGGCGCTCACGTTCCAAGAATTCACGATTGAAGCAGGCGACGTCGGCAAGACCGTCACGTTCAGCTTCCAGGCCAAGCTCGGCGACCTCGCCGGCTCCAGCACGGCGTACGCGTTCATCAAGACGTTGGCTCCCCCTTCCTATGCCCAGACGAACCTCGTCCAACTGAACACGACCAGCATCCCGGCGACATGGGGCAACTACAGCATCTCGCTGCCCATCATTGCGCCCCTCGTGGGCCAGATCCTTCAGTTTGGATTCGCTGCCAGGGCAACGAACAACGAGCCTTCCGGTGTGTTCTACGACAACATGGTCGTCACCGTTGAATAGGTGATAGCAGCGCGGCTCGGCAGTGAGCGCACGGGTCTGCATCGGGAAGCCCGAGGCAGACCTCGTGCGTGAGTGCCTATGAGGTATGCGATCAGAGTCGCGCTCACGGTGGCGCTCGGGGGCTTCCTGATGGGCTTCGATGCATCGGTGATCTCCGGTGTGGTGACATTCATCGAGCCCGAGTTTGGTCTCACGAAAATAGAGCTCGGCTGGTCCGTGGCGTCGCTGACGCTGACAGCGAGTCTAGCCATGATGCTGGCAGGCCCCCTAAGCGATCGTCTGGGTCGGCGACCGGTCCTGATGATCGCGGCCGTGCTGTTTGCCGCGTCCGCATTGGCATCCGCGGTCGCGCCCAGTTTCATCACGTTAGTCGCGGCCCGAATGCTCGGTGGTCTCGGGGTGGGTGCCGCGCTGATCGTTGCGCCGATGTACATCGCTGAGATCGCGCCGGCTGAGATGCGCGGCCGCATGGTGTCGTTCAACCAGCTCAACATCGTGATCGGGATTTCCGCCGCATTCTTCACGAATTACCTAATTCTTCGCTTGGGGCATTCGGACTTTGGTTGGGCGAAAGCACTTCGCCTCGGCGAGTGGAACTGGCGCTGGATGCTGGGCGTCGAGGCGCTACCGGCGATCTTCTATTTCCTGGCATTGTTCGCGGTGCCCGAAAGCCCCCGATGGTTGGTGATGAACGGCAAGGACGACGACGCGCGGCGGGTGCTCGAAAAAGTCAGTGGCAGCGCTCAGGCAGAGGCGGACATCGGGTCCGTGAAAGCATCGCTGCAGGCCGAGCAGAGCGCGGAACGCGGCTCACTGGGTGAGCTGTTCCGACCCGCGTTGAGACTGGTTTTGTCAATCGGTATCTTGGTGGCGGTTCTGCAGCAGATTACCGGAATCAACTCCGTGTTCTTCTATGCGCCCATGATCTTCGAGCAGTCTGGAATCGGTACGGATGCCTCCTTCATGCAGGCCGCGCTGGTGGGCCTCGTGAACCTGGTGTTCACGGTTCTCGCAATACTGTTCATCGATCGCTTCGGCCGGCGTCCGCTCCTAGGCGGCGGACTCACGGGCATCGCAGCGTGCATGCTGCTCCTCTCCTACGGCTTCGGCTGCGCGGACATCAATCCGAAAATCATCCTCGTGGGTATCCTGGGTTTCGTAGCGAGCTTCGCCATTTCTCTCGGCCCCGTCATGTGGGTTCTGTTCTCGGAGATCTTTCCGAACCGGGTTCGGGGGCTCGCGATATCCTTCGTCGGTCTCATCAACTCCGCTGTCAGCTTTTCCGTGCAGCTCATCTTTCCGTGGGAGCTGCAGAAGCTCGGCAACAGCGTCACGTTCCTGATCTACGGCTTGTTTGCGATTGTCGGCCTCGTCATCGTCATGCGCCTGTTGCCAGAGACGAAGGGCAAGAGCCTCGAGGAGCTCGAAGCCGAATTGGTAGGCCGCTGAGTGGTTGGTCACTTCCGGACGAAGCGTATGCTGTCGAGGTAGATGGTAACCGGAGATCCCTGTCCGCGGAGAGTCACCACGAAGCCGGTCTTGATGCTCGAGAGGTCGAGCTTCTTCAGTCGAATCCGGTACCGCTGCCACTCTCGCGTCAGACGGATGTCCTGGGCAGTTGTCTTGCCCGAATCGGGGTGGGCCTTGTCCTGCCCGAGCAGACCGACACCGATGCCGATCTTCTCGCCGCTGTATTCTCCACGTGCCCATAGTTCCAGGTATCTGGCACCGGTGAGATCGTAGCCGCCTTCCTGGTCGCCCCAGTTGTTGACCGGGTGCTGCCACGCGACCCCGACCCAGGTGCCGACCTCGCCGACGAAGCGCATCTCGATGCAGGCTTCGCCCTCGTAGGGGTTGTCGGCATGGTTGCCGTCCAAGGTCAGTGACTCGATTGCGCCCATCCATCCGGAGGGAGCCCAGGGCATGCCCTCGAAACCGTCCCGGTAGACGTAGAACGGCATGGGTGTGCGGACCTCACCTTTCACGAGCAGCGGCACGTTCGCTGTCGCGGCATTGCCCGCTGAGTCGTACGCGTAGAGAAACAATCGGTACGGCCCCGGATCCTTCGGCATGCGGACCCGCGCGCCATCCGAACGACCCTCGAAGACGGCACCCTCCACTTCGGGCGGCACGGGCCGAAAGTCGCCGCCGGTCGTGTATTCACCGGCCTCGCGGCGCAGCACCCACCGCACGCGGATCGCAGAACCTTCGGGGTCGGCAATGACGGCATGCACTCGCATCTTGTCGCCCGGATCCAGCTGCGATTCACCCTCGATGACCAATGGCTCCACCGTGGGCGCAAGGTTCGTCCGAGGGCTGCCGGACCAGAGCTTGGTCATGACATCGACCGCCCCAAGCGGGGCACCATCTGCGAGGAACATGCCGTACCAGGTGGGCGTAGCCTCCATCTTGAAGCCCCAGTTGAACACATACGAACCGAGGGCGACACCCGGAGCGCCGAGCACGCCGCTCTCGTAGCTGCGCCGATAAAACGCTGCCTTTTCGGTGCTCGTCGGCTCCACGGGCGCGCCCCAGTCGTTCTTTGGAATCTCCCAGACCCCGGGCGGCCCGAACTCAGTGAGCACATAGGGCTTGGTTGCGCCGCCGGCGCGGTAGCGCTCGGCCACGGAAAGCGCACCGCCGTAGGAGTTGATGCCGTGAATGTCGATCGCCGGGCAGCGCTTCTGCACGCTGTCCAAGCGCCCACCACCGAGCTCGGCGGTGACGGTCATCGTCGGATGCAGCGGGTCGAGCTCCTTGACCATGGCGGCGATGTCGTTGACCGCCGTCCAGATGGCCGGATCATCTCCTGAGCCGAAGCCCTCCATCTCGTTGCCGATGCCCCAGAGGAGGACGGCCGGATGATCCTTGTATCGTAAGACGGTCTGACGGGCGCGTTCCAGCTGCGCCCCAACCTGGGTCTTGTCGTGGTAGTCGAAGCCGTGGCGCTCGTGGCCGAGCCAGATGCCCACGGTGACGGACAGGCCGAGTGCGTGTGCTGCATCTAGAAGCGAGTCGATGTCGTCGGCACCCCAGGTGCGCACCGAGTTTCCGCCCGCGGCCGCGAGGCTCTCGAGCGAGCCATTTCCCCCTGCGCCACGGATGAAATAGGGTTCCCCGCCGCGCAGGAGCTGCCATCCTGTCTTCGTCTGGCGCAGCTCCACCGGAATGGCCTCCGCCGCCGCGACGGAGGCCCACAACACCGTGCAGGCTGTCACCACGACGAGCACTCGTGCAACCAAGCAGGGAGGAATGCCCGATAGTAGGCGTTGTCGGCAGCCGAATTGTGCGGTAGCAGCTTGCATGCGGACCTCCGGCCCAACGAGAAGGGCCTATATGTTCGGCGTGTGCGTCAGAGTCTACCAGGCGGCGGACAGCAACGGGAGCTAAGACGTGGAGATGGAGTACCGGCGACTTGGTAATGCGGGCCTCAAGCTGAGCGTGCTGTCGTTTGGCTCATGGGTGACGTTTCACAATCAGCTCGGCAACGAGACGGCGTTACAGTGCATGCAAGTCGCTTGGGAGGCAGGCGTGAACTTCTTCGACAACGCGGAGGTCTATGCTGGGGGCAAATCGGAAATGATTATGGGGCAGGTCGTCCGCGAGCTTGGCTGGCCTCGTGAGTCGTACGTGATTTCCACCAAGCTCTACTGGGGCTTGAGCGAAGGCCCAAACATGAAGAACACTCTGAATCGCAAGTACCTAATGCATGCGATCGACGGTTCGCTCGAACGCCTCGGTCTCGATTACGTCGATCTTCTGTTTTGCCATCGGGACGACCCGGAGACTCCCGTCGAAGAGGTCGTCTGGGCGATGAGCGATATCGTTGCCTCGGGTAGGGCGCTCTACTGGGGAACCTCGGAATGGCCTGCGGGAGCGATCGAAGAGGCCTACGAGATTGCTGAGCACCACCATTTACGCAAGCCGGTGATGGAGCAACCCCAGTACAGTCTCTTGTCACGCGAACGTGTCGAAAAGGAATACGCACCGCTTTATGAGAAGTACGGAATGGGCACCACGGTTTGGAGCCCGCTCGCGTCTGGAGCGTTGACTGGGAAGTATCTCGATGGAGTTCCGTCGGATAGCCGCGCTGCGCTACCGGGCTACGAATGGCTTCGTGAGCACATCACTGCGCCCAACAACCAAGCCCAGATTCGACGCACAGTAGAGATCGCGAGGGAGATCGGTTGCTCTCCAGCGCAACTGGCCATAGCCTGGTGCGCGAAGAACCCCTACGTGTCCACCGTCATCACGGGCGCGAGCCGCGTCGAGCAGGTTCACGAGAACATGGGCGCGCTCGAGGTGATCCCACAACTCACCGACGAAGTGATGGCGCGACTCGAAGGTCGCGCCTAGAAAGCGCTAAGCGGCGAGGCGGATAGATCATGTCACCAGCCAGCAGTAAGTATTTCCCCGTCAGCTCCCGATCGAGCGCTGTGGCGTCGCTCAGACGTTCTGGCTACAAGGTGCCAGGATTCCCGGCTCTTCTGGGAACCGACTTCTCGAAGATGTCGCGTGCGGAGAAGGTGGAGCTGCTTCAGGCAATTCTGCGTCACAAGATCCACGGAATGTCGTTCAGTCCCTACGTGGACGGCCAGTCGCCCGGGACGGAAATCAGCCAGCAGCAGATCCACCAGCGACTATCGATCATTCAACCCTACACTCACTGGATTCGAAGCTTTTCCTGTCGAGAGGGCAACCAGGAAACGCCGCGCATCGCACACGAAAGCGGTTTGAAAACGATGGTAGGGGTGGGGCTATCGGAGGAGCTCGACACGAACGAAATCGAGCTGCGCAATGGTATCGAGGTCGCCCGCGCAGGGCATGCCGACATCCTCGCGGTCGGCAACGAAATCATGCTGCGCGAAGACCTCACCGAGGATCAACTGGTCGAGTACATCGAGCGCGCGAGGGCCGCCGTGCCCGGTGTTCCGGTGGGCACCGTCGACGCCTATTTTCTATTCGAGAACCATCCGCGCGTCGCTGCAGCCTGCGATACGCTGCTGGTCAATTGCTATCCGTTCTGGGAAAGCTGTCCGGCCGAATATGCCCTCTTGTACATGAAGGAGATGTACCGACGAGCGCAGAACGTCGCGGGCGGCAAGAAGGTCATCATCAGCGAGACCGGTTGGCCGACCGTCGGGTCTCCTTTCGGTTCCGCAATACCCTCCTATGACAATGCGCTGGAGTACTTCATTCGGACCTACCAGTGGGCGCACGAAGAAGGCATCGAGATCTTCTATTTCTCCTCGTTCGACGAAAGCTGGAAAGTCGGCGACGAGGGCGATGTCGGCGCTTACTGGGGGCTGTGGGACAAAGATGGCAATCCGAAGTTCGTTTGACAGAGCCGTCGCGTGTTTGGCTATCGCGATCGCCTTGCTGCTGGCACCGTCGATCGCTGCGGCCAAGCGCCCCACTCACTACCCAGGACGCAGCGAGTACGGCGCTCCCAAAGCGGAGCATCCGCCCACGGTAGACGGCATCGCCGATGAGGCGATCTGGCAGCGAGCGCGCTGGCACGAGCTCACGCATCGCTGGCTCGGCCCGGAGTATTCCCCAGAGGATTTCCAGGGTCGCTTCAAGGTGGTCTGGACTACTGAGAGACTTTACGTTCTCGCCGAGATCGTCGACGACATTCTGTTCGATAGCCATCGCGACCCACTGGTGCAGTACTGGGATGACGACTGTTTGGAGATCTTCGTGGACGAGGACTACTCGGGAGGCGATCACCAATACAACCACAATGCGTTTGCCTACCATGTGTCGCTCGACAACCAGGCAATCGACATCGGCGCGGATAAGCTCCCGCACAGCTACTCCGATCACGTCCAGAGCCGTTGGCGACAGCGCGGCAACAAGATCATCTGGGAGTTGGCGATAGACATCTATGCGGATGACTACGCGGATGGTTCGGACAAGAACGTGCCGGTCAAGCTTTCCACCGGCAAAGTGATGGGGCTGATGCTCGCCTGGTGCGATAACGACGGCAGCGAGCTCCGCGAGAACTTCATCGGCTCTGAATCCGCGCCGGGGGAGAACAAAGACCGGGGTTGGATCGACGCCGGACTCTTCGGTTCACTCGTGCTGGTCGATCTGAATTAACCGCTTCGGGGTTCGATCGACGTTGAACAGGCCCCAGTGCTTTTCGGCCCCGAGCGGAGCATTTGGATCGCCTTTCCATGGCTCGTCGAATGCCTCGAAGAAGAACACGGTCGTGTTGGTGGAGCGCGCCCATTTTTGGAGCTCGAGATAGTAGCGCGCCTGGTTCTCCTCACTGGCCCGGTCGCCGAACTCGACCGCGACGGTCGCCCAGCCCGCTTCGAGAATCGCGATGGGCTTGTCGGGCAGCGAAGCGCGCACGCCCTCGACGTTCTCGATGGTGTACGCAAGCGCCTCGTCGATGGTCTTTCCCTCCCACTCCGGATACGTATGAACGCCGAGAAAATCGACCTCGGCGGCCAGTGCGGCGCCGTCGCGCATCCACCATGCGTAGTTTTCCGCGACGGTAACGGGCTGGTCGATTCCGGCCTTCACCCGTCGGACGTAGGCGATGACTTTCTCTGCGGGGACCATGTGGTCGTTCCAATCGACGAGCGCTTCATTGCCGACATTGACAGCGACCACGACGTCTTCGAATTCTTGCGCGAGCTCGATTCCGCGTTGGATCTCGGCGGCATTCCGGGAGGCGTTGGCGGCCAATGTCTCCTCCGGTATCGGCTCGTTCAACCACGGGCAGCCCTCATGGTTGCTGAGCTCGGCCTCCAGCCAGATCCCCAACATCACTTTGATTGGCAGCTGGTACTCGCGAATTAGCTCGAGCGTGAGTGCGGAGTTTTCGCCGGAATCGTAGAGGCGAATGAGATTGAAATCGTGGGCAGCGAGAATCTGGAGATCCTCGAGGATCTCTTCTGCGCTCGGATTCACGGCGCCGTCGCCGCGATCGGGATGCTGGCCCTCCCGAAAACCTGAATAGGCAACGGCCATCACTTCTGCGGCGACCAAGGCGGTAGGCGGCTGCCGCCCGGGGTGCACCGAGATCGGCGAACGGACTTCGCTCGACGCCGAGTGGCATCCAGCAACTGCAATCGCGAGCGCGGTGAATCCATCTGCTGGTTTCATGGATAGATGGAAGCCCTCTCCACGGCGGCGCTCGATACTGCGCCACGGCGCCGCTCGAGCTCAGCCCGAACCTCGTGAGCCTTTTCTTCGGTGATTTCATACGAGGCGACGATCCAGATGGCGATCGCAGAGGCGACCATCGGCACCGAGATGTCGAACAGACGCATCCACAAGATCGTCGTGTCGGCCTGAGCCCCCTCGAGCGCGACGTCGAAGCCGGTTGCCTCGAGTAGAAAGCCTCCGCCGGCGAGCGCCGCAGCCATTCCGAGCTTGACCACCCACCAGTAGATGGACCCAAACATGCCCTCTCGACGCTCTTGAGTTTCGAGCTCGTCGAGGTCGACAACGTCGGCGATCATCGAGCCCATCAAGGTGAAGAGCCCGCCCAGGCCGAACGCCATCAACGGCGCCGGCACGAGCAGAAGCCATGGAATCTCTGGATTGTAGCACCACCACTTCAGACCGTAGCCGACGATGGAGACACCCGTCGCTACGAAGAACGCACGACGTTTTCCGATCTTGGTCGCGAGCCAAGTGATGAACACGATGACGAAGAAAGTGCCGGCCGCCGAGAGGGTGCCCGAGTAGCCCACGTACTCCGCGCCCAAGACTTTGTCGCCTCCGAAGACATAGTAGATGATCACGTAGAACTGGAATGAGGAGATCAACATGAAGCCGTTGAACACCAAGAAAGTCGCGGCGCAGAGCTTCAGGAACGGCCGGAACCGGAGGGTTGCGACGAAGCCCTTGAAGAAGTCGCGCATGCTGGCAACGACAGGGCTCTCTTCGGTTTTGCGTTTCTGCCTGTCGGCGCGATCGGGGTCGTAGAGGTGGGCCATCGCGTCGGCGCGGTAGGGCTCCTTCAAGAAAATCGCCGGCAGGATGCCGACGCCAGCCGTCAGGACGCCGATCAAGATGGCAAGCCCGGCCGCGCCGGTCACCATGTCGTCGAAGAACAGCTCGTACTGCATGAAGAGCAGGAACCAAGGAGAGATGACGTAGGCCAGTTGGCTGAAGAAGTTCTGCACACCCATCAGCCGGGTGCGCTCGTGATAGTCGGGCGTCAGCTCGAAGCCGAGTGCTACCCAAGGCGTCGCAAAGACCGTGTACGCAAGGTAGAAGATCACCGAGCCAGTCAGAAAGAACCAAAAATAGAAGCTATCGCTTCGGCCTTCGGGCAGCTGCCAAAGCAGGGCGTAAATCAGGCCCGCTGCAATGGCGCCCGCGAAGATATACGGGCGTCGCCGTCCCCACTTGGACCGGGTGTGGTCGGAGATGTAGCCCATCAAGGGGTCGGTCAGGGCATCCGTGAGCCGCGGCAGCGCCCCGAGTAGGCCCACGAGCCAGGGGCTCATGCCGAGCCCGAGGTTCAACACGATGAGCATTCCGCCGCTCGCGGCCGCGAGCAGGTTGTTCACGAAGCCGCCCAAGCCATAGATGAGCTTGTGTGGCAACGAGATGCGATCTTCGGGTGCGGTCTCGTAGTGCTTCCCGGCCGAGGCGTTCATTGAGGACGCTCGAAAATGCGAACGTAGTCGACGAGCATTTCCGCGGGGAAGACCGTATCCGGGCCCACCGGACCGCCAACTGTACCGCCGACCGCGAGATTCAGGATCGCGAAGAACTCGTGATCAAAGACCCAGTCACCCGGAACTGACGGGCTACTGATGATTTGATAAACCTCGCCGTCGACGGAGAACGCGATGCGGCCTGGATCCCAGTCCACGGAAAAGACATGGAAGCTGTCGGCGAAGCTCTCTCCTCCATCTAGCTCGAAGCCGCGCGAGATCGCTTCGGCGGCGGAGTAGCCCGGCCCGTGGAGGGTGCCGAATACCCGATCGGGCCGTTGCCCTTGATACTCCAAGATATCGATCTCGCCGCACCCGGGCCAAGGGACCTCGTCCACGTCCGCGCCAAGCATCCAGAACGCAGGCCAGAGGCCCTGGCCCTCGGGGAGCTTGATCCGCGCCTCGAACCGACCGAACTTCTGCGCGAACAAGCCCTGCGTCTTGATGCGGCCCGATGTGTAGTCGTTGCCCATGTACGATTCTTCGAGCGCCCGGATCTGAAGGTGCCCCTGCCCGTCGAGCGAGACGTTTTCGATGCTGTCGGTGTTGAACTCGAGCTGACCGTTACCCCAACCATCGCCGCCGATGTCGTAGGTCCACATCGCCGGGTTCGGTGGTGTCCCTTCGGCACCGTCGAATTCGTCAGACGCGGTGAGCACCCAGCTCGGGGGAGGATTCACGACCTTGTCGGACGATCCGCAGCCCATGTCGAGCGGAGCGGCGGCGAGGATGATGGCGAGTGCCCAGAGCGTATGCGCGTAGCGGTTCATGCAACTTCTCGTGTTTGGATCGGAAACAGAGCGGGCGTTTCGAGTGCGGATTGCAAAACGAGCGTCGCGGCGCCCACCGCAATGCCCCATTCGTTCAATCCGGTGGTGCGGATCTCGGTGGTGCGGATCGACGCCGACAAAGATAGACTGCCAACGGTCCTCTGCACCGCATCGAGCACAAGCTCACGCGCGCGTGCGATGCCTCCGCCGAGTATCACCGTCTTCGGGTTGAGAAGGTTCAACATGTTGGCGATCCCCACGCCGAGCTTATCACCGGCGTAACGAATCAACTCGACGGACATCGGATCGCCCTCCAATGCGGCATTGACCAGCTCGTCGATGCTCGCAGGTGGTGGGCGGTCGGAGCCGCTTGCGTGCAATTTGTCTTTCGCCCGTTCGAGAAGGGCAGGCGTGCCGATGAACGTGGTCAGGCACCCCTTGAGGCCACAGACACATTGGGGCCCGTTTGGGTCGATGGAGGTGTGGCCGATTTCGCCGGCGGTGCCGCCGCTCCCTCGATAGATACGCCCGTTGATGATCAGGCCAGCACCGATTCCGGTAGCGACTTTGATGTACGCGAGCTCCTTTGCGGAGGAGCCAGCACCCCACCAAAGCTCGGCCAAGGCCCCGAGGTTGGCGTCGTTGTCGATAAACACAGGTCGTTTGAAGCCAATTTGCAGATGGTTGACGATGTCGTAGCCCGCCCATTTCGGGACGACGAGCGGCAGAAGCTCGCCGGGTCGTTCGTGGTTCACGGGACTTGGGACGGCCACACCGAGACCGAGCAACTGGGACTGCTCCACGCCGTCCGCCTCCAGAACCGAGCGCACCGCCATCGTCATCTTTCGCAGAGCGACTTCCGGTTCATCACGCACCGGGGCCGGCGCGGCCCAAGAAGCCCTGACGTTGCAGCGCAAGTCGGTCAGGACACAGGAAATGTGCGTTGCACCGAGCTCGATCCCGACGATGAAGCTCGATTGGTCCTCGAACTCGAGCATGATCGGGCGACGCCCACCGCTGGAAGCCCCGGCACGCGCCTCTTTGACCAAGCCAGTGCTCAGCAGGTCGCTGATGATCGCCGACACCGTCGAACGGCTCAGGCTCGTGCGCCGCGCCAGCTCTGCGCGGGAGATCTCCGGTTCCTTCCAGAGTAGGTTCAGGAGCAATCGGCTGTGTTGCGCCCGAACTGCGGACGCGCCGAGCACTTCGTGGGTGGTTTGACGAGCAGTTCCCATCGGGGAGATTCGGTCGGTTGCCGCTACGGGCCACGTCTAAGGAGAGGCCGCAATCAGATCATCTTGCACACTTCGTTCGCTGCTCGAACTAACTATGCCTGCGGGCTCGGAAAGTCAAGCATGACCCGAAGGCGGCCCGGCCCGGCGCGTTCGGCCGCACCCGCCCTGCGTCGCTCCAGTTGAAGCCGGGCGCCCAGAGATTGTTGGTCTCTGGGTGGTACTCGATGGCAACGAGGCGCCAAACAATGCCTGCGGAACGCGCTTGACACTTGTTAGCTGAATTGATAGTTGGTTCGTTGACCGAACAAACTGGTTCGCTGCGCGTTTGCGCTGGAGATTCCGAGACATGGTGGTTGAGGCCTTTCCCAACGGCTTTATTTGGGGTGTCGCCACCTCGGCCTTTCAAATCGAAGGGGCCCATGATGTCCAAGGGAGAGGTCCTTCGATTTGGGATACGTATGCCGCGCAACCGGGGCTGATCGGGGACGGCACCAACGCACAGGTCGCATGCGATCACTACCACCGCTACGCGGAGGACATCGCATTGATGGAGTCGCTCGGGGTGCAGGCCTACCGATTCAGCGTCGCATGGCCGCGGATTGTTCCTTCTGGGCGTGGCGCAATCAACGTTCCTGGGCTCGATTTCTATGACCGGCTGATGGACGGCCTGCTGGCGGCGGGAATTGCGCCGTGGGCCACGCTCTACCACTGGGATCTCCCGCAGGCGCTCGAAGACGAGGGCGGCTGGACCAACCGTTCGACCGTCGACGCGTTCGTAGAGTTCGTAAATGCCGTGACGAAGCGTCTCGGCGACCGCGTGGGGCACTGGATCACGCACAACGAACCGTGGTGTGTGAGCGTGCTTGGATATGCCCAAGGAGACCATGCCCCCGGGAAGAAGAGCTGGCCTGACGCGTTAGTTGCATCGCACCACTTGCTGCTCAGCCACGGGCGGGCCGTGCCGGTGATTCGGAGCAACGCGCTTGGAGCCAAAGTCGGCATTACGCTCAACGTGTCCGAGTGCGAACCGGCGTCGCCGAGCGAGGCTGACCGGAATTCGGCGCGACAGTTCGACGGGGAGCTGATCCGCTGGTTCCTCGATCCCGTCTATTTCGGCCGCTACCCGGAAGACGTGATCGAGTACCACGAGCGCGAAGGCCGCCTGCCCGTTGGGATGGACTTCGTGAAGCCCGGTGACCTCGAGGAGATCAACACCCCAATCGATTTCCTAGGCGTCAACTATTATAGTCGGGCGGTCGTTCGCAGCGCCACGGTTCCGGAGGCGCAGAACGAGCCCAGAACGATTCCGCTTCCCGACCCCGCTGAGCTGACAGACATGGGTTGGGAGGTTCATCCGAGCGGGCTGACTCGGAGCCTCGTGCGATTGAATGCCGACTACAGACCCGGCTCTTTGGTCATCACCGAAAATGGCGCTGCTTACCCGACCGGTCCGGGACCGGACGGATCCGTGCAGGACACTCGCCGCTGTGACTACGTGAAGACCCACTTACAAGCATGCCTTGCCGCGATCGCCTCCGGCGTTCCTTTGGACGGTTACTTTCTGTGGTCGCTACTCGACAATTTCGAATGGGCGTTCGGACGCTCGAAACGCTTCGGTATCGTCTGGGTCGACTTCGAGACCCAGGAACGAATCATCAAGGCATCCGGGCACATGTACCGCCGGATCATCCAAGACAACAACCTCTCCGGGGACCAGGCAGCATGAAAATCGCCGTCGCGCTGCTGATCGTGTCTTGGTCATCAGTGGCAGCGGCGCAGCAGTTCGAAGAAGAACCCCGGGTCCCTGCTCCATCGGGCGCTCCCGAGCCAGCAGATGAGGAAGGCCCGCCACCAGGAGAAATCGCGCCCGGTGTCGCGCCCACGCGAGAGGAGAATCCTGCGCCACCACCCCCGTCCCAGACGCCCACCATTCCTCCACCGTCAGAGCTTCCGCCGGCCGCGGCCCGGCCGGCGGCACCCATACCTGGTTCTGTGACCGCGCCCATCAGGACATCCGGTCCCAATCTCGTCCAGGTATACAAGGACGAGCGTGGATACCTGCTCCTGGTCGACGGCAAGCCCACCATGATCTTCGGCATGAACTGGGGGTACATGCCGATCGGTCAGAACTACACGTATGACTTCTGGAGCAAGCCTGATGACGTGATCATCGAAGCGCTAGATGGCGACATGAGGTGGCTGAAGGACATGCACGTCAACGTCATCCGGCAGTACTTGGGTATTCCTCCTCGATGGATCAAGTACATCTACGAGAAGTACGGCATCTATACCGTCCTGAACCACGACATGGGCCGCTACGGCATGACCATCGACGGCGCATGGGTGAACCCGGTCGACTATTCCGATGAGCACTTCCGCTCGCTGGTGAAGGATCAGATGGCCGCGCTGGTTCGCCAGTACAAAGACACGCCTGGCTTATTGATGTGGCTGCTTGGCAACGAGAACAACTACGGGCTCGTCTGGACGTCCAACGAGATCGAAGACTTACCGAAGGAACAGCAGGGTGATGCGCGTGCCACCTTCTTGTATTCCTTGTTCGGGGAGGTCACGGATCTAATTCACTCTCTCGACAAGAACCACCTGGTGTCGATCGCAAACGGCGACGTGGGGTTCCTCGAGGTGATCAAAGAGAACTGTCCGAACATCGACGTGTTTGGCAGTAACGTGTATCGCGGCGCCTCGTCGAGAGACATCTTCGAGCGCGTCGAGACGGAGCTCGGTTTGCCGTTCATGTACACTGAGTTCGGAGCTGACGCTTTTGACGCAAAGCGGGGACTCGAGGATCAGATCGCGCAAGCGCAGTATCTGCAGTCGCAGTGGCAGGAGATCTACGAGCAGAGCTACGGCAAGGGCAGGGTACAGAACGCCATCGGCGGGATGATTTTTCAGTGGAGCGACGGCTGGTGGAAGTACAAGCAAGACGTCAATCTCGACAAACACGATACGAACGCGTCGTGGGCGAATGCCGCCTATCCCCTCGACTACGTCGAGGGTCAGAACAACATGAACGAGGAGTGGTTTGGCATTACCGCGAAGGGGCGCCCCAATGCACGAGGTATCTACGACGTCTACCCGAGAACCGCGTACTACGTGTTGAAAGACGCCTTTGCACTCGACCCATACGCACCCGACACCGACATCCAGAAAGTCCGGCAGCATTTTGCGAGAATCGGGCCGAGGATGTCCGCCGACACACAAACCAAGCTTGCTCAGCTCGAACGTTTCCGCCCCATCCTACGCGTGGATTTCGACACCTTCACCACCGGCGGCCGACAACTCACACAACCTGCAAGAGCGGCGACTCGCTTCGGCGATACGGAATCGATTTATGTTGGCTTCGAGGTCAAGCCAACCGCAGGTGTAAGGGCCGATGTCGTAGTGAATGGCCTTGGAAACGTCGCGTCCAATCCGATCAACGAGCTTTTTTACGAGGACCGAGGTCTTCCCGTCGTAATTCAAAATGCCCAAGGCGAGGCGGTCGCACTCTCGGGGATCAACCGCTTTCAAGTGTACTCGGCATCCTTCGACTGGGACAATAAGCACTTCCTCCTGGAGAGCTTCTTTCGAGGCGAGGGCCACTACCACTGGGGCTACGAGGGCGATTTTTTTGGTCTCTATCCGGAAGTCCATCAGCAGTTCGACATTGATACGTACAACGCGAATGCCCCGGTCGGCCTCATGTTCACGGGCAAGGGACCGGTCGAAGGCCTCAAGGTCGCCTTCGGCCCTCAGCTTTGGTGGGGTGCGAATCCGACCATTTTGGGCAAATACTACAGGGTTTTCGGCGACTTCAAGTTTGCGGTCATCCACCAAGAGGACATTGCCCAACAGGGCGCGGGGGCTGGCACCTCGGTGGGGATCGCCAGCTCGGCGATTCCGCAGCCGAAAAGCCGAAAGAGCACTTTGTACTTTGGGTACACGCACGGCAGGGTTGGGCTCGAGGTGGGTGGCATCACTGCGCGTTCGAACTTCATCGGCAAGTCATATGAGATTGCGCGCCAAGCCGATGGGCCGACGTACCTAGACTCGGGTTACTACATCCTCGACAACACAGTCCGGTTCGCCGACACACTTGGTGCCAAGGCCAAGATCACGCTGAACGCGGCTCCGTTTTTTTGGTACGTGCAGGGAGGATACCGGGGGCTCGTGTCCGACGGGGGCGTAGACGAAACGATGACCCTCACCGGCTGGTCGCTCAAGGAGAGCGGTCAGGGCAACCACTGGGCGGTGTCCTCGGGCGTTGCGCGTTACCTAGGGAAGGTCATCTTGGCCCCCAACGTTTTGGTGCAAAGACCGATCGAAGGTCCGCTACCCTTCATCCCCGATTTCTACGACCCGGATACCGGTACCTACTACCCGGGTGTCGAAGGCAGAAACCAGTTGGAGGACCCGTTCTGGGTTCGCTCGAATCGAGAGACGTACGGCTTCGAGCTCTTGTTGGGTTGGGATCCGACACCGGCAACAGCCATGTATGCCTGGGACAACGCGCAACGCGAAGATGCCCCCGTAAGCGTGGCCCTCGATTTTGTCTACAAGATTCTGCCGACGAGCCAAGACGCAGCCGTGGCCATCAATCAAGACCTCCGCTTGTTCGCCTTCCCAACCGGGGCGCCTGCGAAAAACCTTTGGGATGCGAGCATACGGACGATCGTCAACTTCACCTACAACATGCGCTTGGTGAACTGGATCTACCTGGGGCAGGGCCAGCCGAACGGAGACGATGCTCGGACGATCCTGCGATACGGTTTTTACGGCTGGTACACGTTGGGCACATTCAACGTTGGCTATCACCTGAAGTTCGGCGACTGGGGCCCTTACAACTATCACAAGGACTTCAATCTGACGTTTCCCCTACAGGCGATGTTGGACTTGTCGTACGGGTTGGAGCCACCCAAGCTATACGCTCCCGCCTCCACTAGGTTTGGGGTGCGGGGGCAGTTCCGCAATCTCGACAGATACTCTGCCCGATACCTTTACGACCCTCTGGATCCTGGTCGCAAGGGTCGCGAATGGGAGATCAAAACCTATGTTCAACTCTCTTACTAAATGTGGGTTCCTGGCGGTCGTGGTCCTCACGCTCGGGTGTGGGGACGCACCGGAGTACCGTTTCGGCGAAAACATCACTGGCATCCAGTTCGAGCTCTTCGACCCCACTGAAGGAATCCATCCGTCCAAAGTGACCTTGTACAATCCGCACAATCCATTCCGCGAGTTCAACATTAGCGACGACACCAAGTACGACATTCTGACGGATGGCGGTAATGCTGGCGCATTCTATGCGTGGGCTACCTTGCTCGCGAAAATTCCCGTCGGGGAAAACCAGTTCTACGCAGCGACCAAGCTGCGCGACATCTTCGAGGCCAACGAGGTCTCCCAGCAAGACCAAGAGATCGTCCGACAAATGGCGATCAGCGCGTTTCAGACGGTGTTGGATTGCTTCCCTGAATCGGTCTATTTTGATGTCACGGGAACCTTTCCCCGCAGGCTCGCGACCCCCGCATATCTGGAAATTCTAAAGCTCGGCGGGGCACCTCAAGGCGACTGGATCTTGGTGCAGGACTCCAACGGGAACCTCACGGCCGTACGGAGCACGGGGGTGGATACGCTCGCTCGGGATGTCCAATGTTTTTGAAATACGAACACATCGCGTGGATTGGAGCCTTCTTCGTCCTGGGTCTCGTCGTCAGCTGCGCGCCGGACCCCGGAACGCCGGACTACTCGAGCGAAGTCGGCCTTCGAGACCCGATCGTTCCGTTTCCACCCGTTCCGCCCGACCCGTTCCAACCAGGCGATGAGCGACTGTCGGTGGGCTATTTCTACGAAGGGGGTCGTTCACAGACGATTCTCATCAACACCGTGACCACCGACTACTTCGTCTTTGCCATCGATGTGAATGACCCCGTCGCGACGAGGAGTTTCGCGGAGGCGGCATCGGACGATCGGGCGGAAGGATTGATCTCCTACGAGGTCACCCTCAACGGCTCACCGTTTTGGGCGGGGGGCATCATTTGGTTTGAACCGATCGACCTTTCCGACTGGACGACGATGTTCGTGAGCTTCAAGTCGAGCGACCCGTCGTTTGCCGCCTTTGATCTCACATTGCAGTCGGGGGAGGGGGACACCCCAGCTGGTGTCAACCTCGATCCCACTATGTATGGCTACACCAATGATGGGGAATGGCATTTCCTTCAGATCCCGCTCCAGGACGCCATCGATCGCGGCTGGGACCCGAGCACAGCTCGGTCGCCATTCATCTTTTCAGCGGCCGCGGGTGACCCGGGAGACGTGCTGTTGATCGACAATTTATACTTCACGAAAGACTGAGTCCTCGCGGCATCAAACGAAAAAATCACGGGCCTAAACGGATTTGGAGGCCTTGGAGAAGGCTGATGTTTCGCTGGCCGAAACGAATTAGGAGACGACAATGAAGAAGACACTAACTACGATTTTGTTTGCGACGCTAGCGCTCTATGGGTGCGGCGATGGCGGGGGTGGTACGGCCGGCACGGGCGGCACGGGTGGCACGGGTGGCACGGGTGGCACGGGCGGTACGGCCGGCACCGGTGGTACCGGAGGTACGGGCGGCACCGGCGGCATCGGCGGCATCGGCGGATCGGGAGGCGTGGGCGGCATAGCCGGGGACGTGCTGTACGAACAGGACTTCGAGACGCTTGACATGAATAGCGCCACTGCGTTGAGTGGTGACGGATGGAGCGTCTTCGGCAACGTGTTCGATCCTACGAGCGGTGACAACATCGGCTCTTATGGTCCATTTGTCGCACCGAACAGCTCCGCGCCGACGACGCCAGATGCCTTTTGCGGCATCGCATCGGGTGAGGGCGGCGCTCCGCAGGGTGCTCAGCAGTTGAACATCTTCAGCGACTACCAAAACCGAACCGCGATGACTGCTGGCGACCTGGTCGAGGCGAATACGTTCCAAGAAGGCACGATTACGGCGGACGAGATCGGCAAGACCCTCACCTTCCGCTTCGAGGCCAAGCTCGGCGACCTGTCTGGCGCCAGTACGGCCAACGCGTTCATCAAGACGCTCGACCTGAACCTGTTGCCCAACGACCCAACGACGAATTTCATTCCGCTCGATACGACCAGTATTCCGAGCACCTGGAACACCTACTCGATCTCCCTGGATATCGTCCCGGCTCTCCAAGACCAGACGTTACAGGTTGGATTCTCGGCCACGGCGACGAACGACGAACCCTCCGGTGTGTTCTACGACAACATCCTCGTGGTGCTCGAGTAACCCTCGGCTGTTTTCCGGTCACGATCGGCCGGCGGCGCCTCGCGCCGTCGGCCGTCCTTCCCTTTTCTAAGGCAACAGAACCCATCAGACATGAATCGACCCTCCGGCCGTAACGACGAGGTGTCCGGCGAGTTTCTGACTCTTCGAGGGGAGAGGTATTACGCCATACGCAACGTCGACAAGATGGCCCCGTTCTTCGTCAGCCTGGTTTCCGATTCCGACCACTGGCTGTTCATTTCGTCGACCGGGGGACTCACAGCGGGCAGGGTGTCCCCCGAGACGGCGCTCTTTCCTTACCTCACGGTCGACAAGGTCCACGAGAGCTGGCCCCACACTGGCAGCAAGACCCTCATACGGGCCGTGGTGAACGGGGAGCGACGCACATGGGAGCCTTTCAATCGAGCGCACGAGGGTCGATATTCGATTCGCCGCAACCTCTACAAGAACGTCCTCGGTAATGAGCTCTGCCTCGAAGAGCAGAATCATGATCTCGAGCTCACGTTCCGCTATTGGTGGCTGACGAGCGATGCCTACGGTTTCGTTCGACGTTGCGAGCTAGAGAACCTAGGCCATCGGGATTGCAGCGTGGCGCTCATCGACGGCCTGCAGAACATTTTACCAGCCGGCACGCCACGATTCGCCCAGACAAACACGAGCAACTTGGTCGACGCCTACAAGTGGAATGAGCTGATCGAGGACTCGGGACTTGGCTTGTTCACACTTTATGCGGGAATCACGGATAGAGCGGAGCCCTGCGAGTCGCTTCGCGCAACGACCGTCTTTTGCCTCGGGCTCGAAGGACACCGGGTGCTGCTCTCCACAAGACAGCTCGAGCGCTTCGAGCGCGGGGAGATTCCAACGCAGGAGGACCATATTCGCGGGATTCGTGGGGCCTACCTCGCCCACGCGTCGTTCAGCCTCGCACCCCAGGCATCCCAGCGCTGGCAGGTGGTAGCCGACATCGAGCAGAGTCAGGCGCAGGTAGTGAGCCTGCTCCATCAGCTCCGCGACCCCGCGGCGGTGGCGGATGCGATCGCTCAGTCGGTGGAAAGGGGATCGGATACGCTGGCCCGCATCATGGCTGGTGGGGACGCGTTCCAGACGACGGCCGAGGAAAACGTGTCGACACACCACTATGCGAACGTGCTGTTCAACATCCTGCGCGGCGGCACCTTCGACAATCAGTATCAGGTGTCTTCGCGAGATTTCCGCAGCACCATCGAGTTGTTCAATCGAGACGCGTTCGAGCGCCACCAAGCAACGCTCGATGCTTTGCCCGACGAGTTGAGCTGCTCCGACCTGCTCGCGACCATCAAGGATCTGGGTGACGCGCAACTGGAGCGCCTGTGTCGTGAGTATCTGCCGATCACGTTCGGACGTCGGCACGGCGACCCCAGCCGTCCATGGAACCAATTCGCAATCAGGCTCCGAGACGCCCGCGGCGACAAGATCCTGTCTTATGAGGGCAACTGGCGAGACATTTTTCAAAACTGGGAGGCTCTCAGCTTCAGCTTCCCGGAGTTCGTCGAAAGCGTCATCGCCAAGTTCCTGAACGCGTCGACGGTAGATGGCTACAACCCGTATCGAATCACCAAAGAAGGCATCGACTGGGAAATCGAAGATCCGGACGATCCATGGAGCTACATCGGCTACTGGGGCGATCACCAGATCATCTATCTTCTAAAGCTCCTAGAGCTTTCCAAGCGCTTTCATCCGCAACGCCTACTCGCGTTGTTGAGACGGCCCGTGTTCGGCTACGCCAACGTCCCTTACAGAATCAATCCCTTCGACGATTTGCTGGAAGACGCAAAGAGCACCGTTGTCTATGACCTAAGCGCGGCCCAGCGAATTGAGCAACGGGTGGCCGAGAAGGGCGCAGATGGCAAATTGGTCGTCGACGGCACCGGAAAGGTGTACCAGGTCAACCTGGTCGAGAAACTGCTCGTCCCGCTGTTGAGTAAGCTCGGCAACTTCGTGCTTGATGGAGGCATCTGGCTCAACACTCAACGCCCGGAGTGGAACGACGCCAACAACGCCCTCGTCGGCCATGGGCTCTCGATGGTGACCGTGTATTACATTCGCCGCTACGTCGCCTTCTTGCAGGGTCTGCTGTCGCAGGAGTCGGGTTCCGTGAGCATGTCGCGCGAGGTCAGCAAATGGCTCGGAGAGACGGCATCTGCGTTGAGGGAGCTGCGACCCAAGCTGGACGAAAGACCCGCGAGCGCCGAGACGCGATACGCGTTGCTGCTGAGGCTGGGGGAGGCGGCTTCTCAATACCGTCGCACGGTTTACCAGCAAGAAGGGTTCTCCGGCCCGGTGCAGCAGCCACTCACGGACATCAACGCGCTGCTCGACGACGCGCATGCCGTCATCGACCACAGCATCCGGCACAACGAGCGTGAGGATGGCTTGTACCACGCCTACAACCTGCTCGAGCTCAAGCGGGATGCCATCAACGTCGAGCGTCTCTACCCGATGCTCGAAGGTCAGGTGGCCGCGCTGAGCTCTGGCGCCATGGGCCCCGCACGAGCCGTCGAGCTCCTCGAAGCCCTGTTCGAGAGCGAGATGTATCGCGCCGATGTTGGAACCTTCATGCTGTACCCCGATCGCGAGTTGCCGAGATTTCTCGACAAGAACAGGATTCCGGCCGATGCGCTCCAGTCGGTCCCGCTGCTGCAGCAGATGCTGGAAGAGGCGGATGACAGTATCGTCCTCCGCGACCAAGACGGCACCTATCGATTCAACGCAGATCTATCCAACTCCAGCGATCTAGCCGCTCGGCTGGACGAGTTGGCGCTGGTGTACGGGGATGAGGCGCGACGCGCTCGCCAGCCGGTGCTTAGGATCTACGAGAAGGTCTTCCATCACCGAGCGTTCACCGGGCGTTCCGGCACGATGTTTGGATTCGAAGGTCTGGGATGTGTCTACTGGCACATGGTGTCCAAGCTGCTTTTGGCGGTGCAGGAGAGCTTCTTCGCGGCCTCGAAGGAGGGTGCAGACGAAGAGACCCGCGACAGGCTGGGTCGCTTGTACTACCGCGTCCGCGACGGCCTTGGGTTCAACAAGACTCCTCGGGAATTCGGCGCGTTTCCGACCGACCCTTACTCCAATACACCAAAACATGCCGGCGCCCAGCAGCCGGGCATGACGGGCCAGGTCAAAGAGGAAATCTTGTCCCGTTTCGGTGAGCTAGGCGTGCGCGTTGACGAGGGTAGTGTGAAGCTCGAGGTGGCGCTTTTGCGAACCCGCGAGTTTGTCGCGCGTCCTCAAACGTTTCGTTTCCTCAACGTGGATGGGCAGTGGCAGGAGCTCGCTGTGCCTGAGTCGGGCTTGGCGTTCACCTGGTGTCAGGTGCCGTTTGTCTATCGTCTCGAGGAATCCGCGGAGCCGGCGGTGACGGTGATTCTGGATGATGGCAGTCGCCGGACTCTCACGGGACTCACGCTGACGACCGAGCTGAGCGCCGAGCTTTTTTCGCGAAGCGGCCGCATTCGTCAGGTAGAGCTCGTCGTGAGAAGAAGCCAGTTGTTTTCGGATTGAGGCTCCTCGGGCGGCGCCTTAACCGCCGCCGCCTGCGCCGCCGTCTCCACCCGCACCACCTGCCCACCTGCACCACCCGCACCGCCCGCACCACCGCTGCCGCCCGTACCGCCTCCACCGTCGGGGCACCCCTCGTTGATGTTGCCCCGTTTGGCGTCGAAGCTGAAGGTGATGGTATTGCCCATGTCGGCTGCGGTGATCGTGCGTTCACGGAATGTATTTGCCTCGATTCGCAGCCCTACGCCTTGGTCGGCATTGTTGTAGTCGCTGATGATCACCAACACCTGATTGCCCTGGTCGACACCACCTTCACCCAAGGCGATACCCGAAAAGCCCCCGGTATTGTTAGGCGCGGGGTTGGGCCCATAACCGTAGGCAAGGGTCGTTCCGTCCGCTTCGAAGGCATTGCCGTAGACAATCCATCCTGCGCCCCAAAGCGGGTCGGGATCATCACCCAAAGCGGTCGGGCTCGCCTGATCCAAGGACTCGAAATTTTGTGTGTACTGCGCAGCGGGATCGACCAGAACGTTGTCATAGAACACTCCGGACGGCTCGTAGTTCGATGCCGTGGCTGAAAAGCCAAACTGAAGGAGCTGGCCTTCGAGGAGCGGGTCGGTCAGATCCAATGAGATCGAGTAGCGATCCCAGTTGTCTGGAAGATTCGTCGTGTCCTCTTTGACGAAGTTGGTCCGGTTGAAACCGGCGCCGGGGTCCAGTGTTTGGATGTACGCCCAGGCTTCGCTATCGCATGCTGGGGTGCCTCCGGTACCTCCCGTACCTGCAGCACCGCCCATGCCCGCGGCACCGCCCGTGCCTCCGGCACCACCCGTGCCTCCGGCACCGCACAGGTTTGGCGGCGGGTCTTGGAGCGGTCCGGTCTGGCAGCTCTGCTTGTCGGAGCAGTAGACAGCGCGGCAAACCTCGGCCTCGCCGCAGTCAGTTACTGACTCACACTGCCGAAGGCAAACGTTAACCGGAGGCAGTGGGAAATCGGTCAGGGTGCTGGAGGCGCGGACGAACGTGCAGACCATGTCACGCCCACACCCCTGCGTGGAGCCCGGCTGGTGACAGACCTCACCGACCCCACCACAGGCGGCCAACTGGAGCAGGCCAAAACCGAGCGCAAACAAAAGCAGCCAACTTCGCACGACGGCCCAACTAAACCACAGCGGCAACGCACACGAAAGGCCTGCCATCCAATTTCCCCGGGTGCCCCCCAGGATTCGCGCTTCCATTGGGGCCAAGTCCGAAATCGGTGGCTTCTGAGATGCTGACACTCCTGGTTTCGTTTTCGACGGCGGACCAAGAAACCGGGTCTGGATGAGCCCGCTCGAGATCGAGCGGGGAAACATCGGCGACCACGGGGTCGATAGCCTCAACTGTCGCTCTGACTTCCCCCACCGACACGGGCTTGGACGGCCGCGCGGACGCGGGAGAGGATCTTCGCGTCGCGATGGAGCAGGTAAGCGATGTCCGCGCCAGTCAGCATCGCACTGAGCTCGAATGCGAGCTGCTCCGGGGATTCGCTGGCCGGCAGCTCCCCTCGCTCTGCGGCGCGTCTTGCGCTGTCGGTGAGCAGTCCTACCCATTGTTTCTGATCGGCTGCAACGCGATCGCGAATCGGACCCGGCCGACCACCGACCTCGGCGGCGACCGACGCAAAGAAGCATCCGCTCGGCCAGTCCCGGAGCGCGATGTGGTCGAGATAGCGTTCGCAGAGCGCTCGCAAGCGCGCGGCCCCGGCCGGCGCCGCAAGGGCGGGTGCGATGACTTCGGCGGTGAACAGCTCGCGGGCTCTGTCGATGATCGCGAACTGCAGGTCTTCCTTGGAGCCGAACAAGCCAAAGAGTCCGCTCTTGCTCATCCCTGCAGCCTCGGCGAGGTGTGCCAGGGAGAGCCGTTCCAGACCTTCGATGGCGGCCAGTCGAACCGCAACCTCCAGAACCCGCTCCCTGGATTGCTCTCCGTCGATTCGGATGCGTTTGAGTGAGGTCATTTTCCTTCTTGACTCATAGCACGCACGGTCGTACTGTCTAGTTAACCAGCACGATCGTGCGGTCTAATAAGGAGTTACCCATGAAAAACGACAATTCCCTGGTCGCCCAGCGCCAAGCCCCCCTCCGCAAGACCTTTCGGGAAGACCCCTCGCAGGCCCTTTCCTACAAGGAGGTGCACGCGCATTACAGCGGGAAAGGGGACGCCTTGCACACCACCGTCCGCCCTACCGGCTTCCCGCAAGTCGCCTGGGACATCGGAATCGACGACAAGGTCGGAGGCTACGACGACCTTCCGAACCCGGGGCATCTCCTGTGCGCTGCCCTCGCAGCCTGCGTCGATACCACCGTGCGCATGCTCGCCGACCACTTGGGCGCGCGTATCGAACGGCTCGACGTGAAGGTGAACGGCGACGCAGACGTCCGCGGCTGCCTTGCGATGACGCGATCGGTGCGGCCGGGGTTTCGCTACATGAACTGCCATCTCGAGATCGAGCTCGATCCTGCCGTCGATCCTCAGGTCGCTGCCCTGCTCGTCCGGCAAGCCGAGAAGCTCTGCGTCACGCTCGACACCCTTCGCCACGGAACGCCAATCGCCGTGTCCTTCGAGGTCCAAGAACCTGCACAGACGATCGCTGCAGCCCACGCTTGATCTCGAGCTACTCGAGGCGCAGGAATGGGCTATCGCACACATCGCCGGTCTGCTCCTTGGAGAAGAACGACGACGTATTGACATTCGCATAAGTCGGGTTGTTGTGCGCGATGAGGATCGTGACTTTGCCGTCCGCATCATTGGCGATGCGTTCCTTCACGTAGTCCGTGAGGTCGAAGGCGTAGCGTGTCCCTGGGTCGTCGACTCCATCCTTATCTTGGTCGAAATCGCCTCCAAGCGTGAAGTCGTACCCTCCAATGAGCAGGGGAACCCCCGGACTTTGGTCAAACGAGATCACCCAATCGTTCACGTTCCTCGGCGCATTGTTCCATGTGATCCCATCGGTCGGCGAGGTTTCAGGAAGCACGTCTGGGTCCCAATCGTTGTCATCCGTGATTCCGTAGAAGTTGAAAGGCTGGGGCCCGGACGTCTCCGGGGTGGCGCCGGCGACGTGTCGTTCCAACGTGAGGACAAGCGTTGCTTTTTGAACACCGGCTGGGCGATCGCTGAGATCGAACACCATGTAGATCTTCCGTGTGAATCCCAAATTGTACCCTGATTTGCACAGCAGATTAGTGGTATTCCCGAAGTTCGTGTTGGCCAACATGCGGTCTGCCTCCGGACCATCGCCGGTAATATAGGCATCTGCGATCGGGAGCCTGTCCGCGCCTGCGATGTCACACGTATCCGGTCCCGCGACTGCTGCGGTGGAGGTGTCGCAGGTTGCGCCGCCCGGGGAGAAGTCGGCGTTGAGCAGCTTTCCCCAGGTCGTCTCGTAGTCGATCGGGTTTCCGCTGCCGTCTCGGCCCGTCACCTTGACGCAGGCCGCCCCGCTGAACTCGTTCGAGATCAGCGAGTTGTCTCCGGTCGGCGTGTTACCAAAGGGCACGCAGTAAGGCAGGTTGATGAGCGTGGCGCTTGCGGTTGCGTCCCCGCTCGACATGTTGGCGCGGCCGGAAGTCGCGACCCCGGCGGTGATGGTGAGGCTTGGCGGCGTCGTAGAGTAGTCGTTCAACGTGAAGACCTGAGTCCCATTGATCCGTGCAACCCCGACTGGCTCGAATGCCCCATCGATGGTGCCGGTGAGAACCGAGATCACCTGCCGAATCTTGAAGCACGCGAACTCGATCGTTTGGGGGCCAGACGTGGCGGTTCTCGTAATGGTCAGAGTGTCCGTGCTCAGCTTGTTGCCGAGCGAAAGGTCGACGAGGACCCCGTTGAGGGATGCCAGCACCTTGAATGACCCCGTGATCGTGGTGTCGCTGCCTACGGTGAGGTTAACGGTCGCCGTGCCTTCGCTCGGGAACAGGCCGATGATGGAGCCGGTCACGGCCTCGATCGCAACCGCGATCGTTCCATCGATCGCTTGAGCAGAGAAGACCGAGCCCAAGCAGCCCGTGAACGAGAGGGTGGCTTGCTGCCCCACCGCGACCAGGTTGTAACTCAGCTTCGCGCCGCCCCCGCCTGGACACGTGAGGTTGATGTCTGCCTTCTGCGCGAAGCCGTGGCTCGAAGGAGGCGGCGCATCGGCCAGTGCGCCAATGGCGCTTCCGAGGAGCCCGCCGAGCTCCGCCGCAAAGGCGATCGCAATCGCGTTGCCGCTCGAAGCGAGTAACGCATTGTCCGAGTCGAAGCTGATGGGAGCGCTTCCGCTCGTGCCGCCCCTTCCCGCTGAGCCTCCGCCTCCGTCGCCGCCGCCATCGCTGCTGCATCCTGCCCAAGCGACGGCGGCCGCCAACGCCGCGCCTATCGAAACTGTACTTCTCATCGAAACCTCCGTTCCGGGCTGTGGGCTCGAAGGATGGTATTCGAAAACTCCCCGCGGGTTAATAGTGGGTTCAACGGCCGCTTTTCCTCCCCGAAAGATCAGGCGAAACGGCTATGGACGCGCCGAGGCCGCCTAGGCCAACCCCGCCAGGGCTAGGCTCACCGAATCGCTTCTTCGAGTGCGCCGAGGCAAAGCTGGACGTGCCGTGCTGTCGCCGACGCGCCCATCAGACCGAGTCGCCAGGTCTTGCCCTTGAGCTCGCCGAGGCCCCCGCCGATTTCGAGTCCGTGATCGGCGAGGAGCTTGGCGCGCACCGTTGCATCGTCCACGCCGTCGGGAATGCGTACGAGGGTGAGGGGAGGGAGGCGCAGCGACTCGGGGACGGGGAGCTCCAGGCCGAGGGCTTGCAAGCCGCGGTAGAGCGCGCCGGCTTGCTCGCGATGGCGCGTGTACCGAGCTTCGAGACCCTCTTGGAGCACCAGGCGCATGGCTTCGTGCAGGGCGAAGATCATGTTGACCGGTGCGGTATGGTGGTAGACGCGCTGCCCGCCGAAATACTGCCCGATGAGATTCAGATCGAAGTACCAGCTTTGTACCGGCGTCTTGCGCGTCGACAAGACCTGGCGAGCGCGCTCGGAAAACGAAACCGGCGAGAGCCCGGGCGGACAGGAAAGGCATTTCTGCGTGCCGGAGTAGACGGCGTCGATACCCATGCGGTCGACATCGACCGCGACTCCACCGAGCGAGGTTACCGCGTCGACCACCAACAACGCGCCACAGGAATCGGCAATGGCGCGAAACGGCGAGAGGTCCTGCAGCACGCCGGTCGAAGTCTCGGCCTGCACGACCGCGAGGACCTTGAAAGACCCCGCTCGTGCCGCCTTCGCGACATCATCTGGATCGATCGCCGTCCCCCAGGGCGCGTCGACGATCGTCACCTCGGCACCACAGCGACGCGCGACCTCGGCCATGCGTCCACCAAAGACTCCATGCCTGCAGATCAACGCATGGTCGCCGCGCTCCAACAAGTTCACGAAGCATGTTTCCATCCCCGCCGACCCGGTTGCCGATATCGGGAGCGTGAGCGCGTTCTGCGTGCCGAAGGCCTGCCGCAACATGGCTTGCGTTTCGTCGAGCACTTGCAGAAACACCGGGTCGAGGTGTCCGATCGTGGGTCGTGCGAGCGCCTCCAGGACGCTTGCTGGAACATCCGACGGGCCCGGGCCCATCAATACGCGTTCGGTCGACCTCATCGCAGGACCTTACAAGAAAAAACCCCTCGAAAAAGTCCTTTTCGAGGGGTTTGTCTTTCGCCCGGCGCGATAGGCGCTGGGTCAGCGCATGCCTCAGTGGAGCCGTCGGTAGACGCCGACGACGACGCCCAGCACCTGGGTGCTCCGCCAGTCGTTCTTCGGGATGAGGATGGGCGCCATTTCCTTGTTGGCGGGCTCGAGCCGAACGTGCTCGCGCTCCGGGAAGTAGTACTTGCAAGTGGCTTCGTCGCCTACGAGGGCGATGATGATCTCGCCGCGGTTCGCGGTCAGCTGCTTGCGGACGAACACGAAGTCGCCGTCAAAAATCCCCGCTTCGATCATCGACTCGCCGGTCACGCGAAGGCCGAAGACGTCGCGTTGGCCGCCGATCAGCATCCGGTCGATGTGCACGGTGTCATCGGGGTGCTCGATCGCTTCGGACAGCGAGCCTGCCGCGACGCGACCGATGATGGGGATCTCGATCAGGTCCTCATTCGCAGCGGGTGGACGGCTGCTCGGCTGGCCGTCCGGGGTCTTCATGAGCCGAAGAGTCCTCGATTTCATGTCCTCCCGAGTGAGGTAACCCTTGCGCTCCAGCGCGCGCAGGTGGTCATTGACCCCGTTGGTGCTGCGGATGCCGAGATGATTGCCGATTTCGCGCAGCGTGGGCGGATACCCCCGAGCGTCCACCGAATCCGAAATGTACTCGAGAACCGCTTTTTGACGCGCTGTTAGCTTATGCATGGTTTCCCCCGCTCGCATTTTCTCACCGCCCTTGCTGATATACCTGAATCCTGCACAGATGTCCCCTGCAATGTTGAGCAGGTGGGATAAAGGTACAGATCGTCGCCAATTTTGTCAAAGAACCGACGATCTGCGCAGGATGCTCAGGCGAGCGGTTCGGGGTCCTCGTTGGCCGCGGAAACGACGGGGGAGTCCGGCTCGTCGCCGTTCGTCGGCGCCGGGGCACCCGTCGGCGGGCCTGGCGGTGCGCTCCTCGCCCTCTCCCAGGCGCCCGAAAGCGCTCGGACCGGAGAGAAGCCGAGCAGCCCTTCGATCCCTTTGCCGTCGGTGAGGCCGCGCCAGAATCCCTGGGCGATCGTGGCGAGCTCTTCGGGCTCCATGTGTTCGAGCGCCTGCGCCGCGTATTGGGCAACCCCGCTCAGCACGTCGATTCCCAGGCCCGCCGCAGCGTATGCGGGAAACGGATGAACGATGAGACCTCGGCTAGCATAGGCCATCGCCCAGTCACCAGCTTGCTTGCCAGCGAAAAGGGTTCGCGCGGTGTGGAGCTCCATGGACAGACCGATGTGGATGGGACCGAGCTCCCGTTCGACCGCTCGGGTCAACACGCGCTGATCGCGACGCCACGCGCCCCCGAGCGGGCCGGCCCATTGCGACATTGCGGCTGGGCCGGCCAAGACGTCGAAGCGTCCAACGCGGCGACGCAGGACCGCCCCCGTCCAGAGCTCTCCTGCATCGAAAACCGCCAGCACCACGCTGTGCCCGTCGGGCAGGAGGAAGTCCACAGCGGGCTTGGCGGCGGGCGCAGCGGCGAGCAGGAGGTCGGGCAGGGGGTTCGGCCAGATCCGGAGCCAGTTGCCGTTTCCCAGCTCTCGCAAGACATGCGCGAAGCGCATGACCCGAGTTGCGAAGTCCTGGCCGGGATCGAGAGGCTCGGCGAGGTACTGCTCGATGTCAGCCATCGCACGTTCGCGGATGACGATGCAGGCACCGACGGAGGTCGCTTCACAGACGGATTCGAGGTCGGACAAGGACGGCAGAGTCGCGGGGTCGAGCGAACCGGACGATGTGTGAAAGCTCGCTACGGGCCTCCGCTCCGCGTCCACCACCACGACGAGCACGCCACGAGGTCGCTCGGCGCCGTTCTCTCCCAAGAACAGCGATACGAGCCGATCCCACGACTTGTCGTCGAATCCGAAGAACGCAAAGTCATCGCTGATCACGGCGCGGACTCTAGCACGCTCGAGCTACTGCAGGGTGGCGACCGCAGCTGGGTAGGCGTCGACCATGAGGTACGCGCGGAGGGGGGTCGGAAAGCTGTCGACCTCGGTGAGATCCAGCGTCACCGATTGAACGATGCCGCTCGCGGGTGAGTGTTCGGTTCGCTCGGTGTAGTTGAGGCGGATGGGCACTCCGGTCTCCGCATCGAGGATGAGGATGCCGAAGTTGTGTTGGTCGCTCTGCAGCGTGGTGCCGCTCAGCGTGGCGGTGATGTCGTCTGGGTTGCGTGTGAGCTCGATGGTCCCAAGGCCCGGAGGCGCCGACTGCGTACCGTCTCCGAAGGGCCGGAACTCCGCGCCGCCCACGACGTCGAGCAAGCCCGTTTGGATATTGCAGAACCCCAGTAGGTCGAGGAACTCGCCGTAGAAAGTGATCTCGTCGCAGATGGTCTTTGCATTGAGCCACGGGCTATGCAGCGCGTTGCCCGTGGCATCGAGCGTGGTCGCTACGCGGAAGTACTGGAACGGCAGCGGGAACCCGTTGAACTCGATCGTGAAGCCCTCTTCATTGATCATCGTCAAGGCGCCGTTGTCCCAGCGGAACATCAGCGGGAATCGGACGCGCGAGCCCGGATTGACGATCGTCTGTCCTTCCCCGTTCAGAGTGCCGCCAACGCCCCAGGCAATCATGTCGTTGCCGTCACCTTCTACAAGACCGATGAGGTAGTGGATCGAGTCGAAGCCGATCTGGTTGTAGCTCGGGAGGATGGTCGGCAGGGGCGCGGCGATGCGGTAGAGCTCGACGATTCCGGTGTCGTCACCGGGTGCACCGGCCACCGGAAATGGAAAGGGCGTTTCGCTCCGCGCGGGGACGTCGAAGGTGAAGGTTTCATCGAACGTTCCGCCGACCCCAGGGCGGAAGGTGAACCGCAGGCCTTCGCGGAACGTCAGATCATCGAGGTAGTTGCCTCGGACCCTGACTTGGATCGTGCCGCCTACGTCGCCGACCCAGGGGGTCTTTGGGATGACCGTGATGTATCGGCGGTCGCCGGATACATCGGCACTGATCTCGGTCCCGCTATTCGTCGTTACGACGATGCTGTCGGACTCGATGGCAGCGATCTTGGTGTTGCCGCCCTCGCGCACGAACAGAGTGAACGTGAGCGCCTGGTTGGCTGTGATCTCGCTCGGGGGGTCGATTTCGAGCCCCCCAAAGCTCGTGGTGAACACCACGAAAACGCCTTCGTCCGGAAGTGGCTCGCCAGGTCCGACGGTGCAGCGCGGGTCGGCCAGACCGGGGCGAAGGCAGTAGTCGTAAGGGATGCCGAAGACCTCGCCGCTCTCTCCAGAGATCACGATGATCTCCTTGCCGAGCGCTGGGGACGAGTTGAGATCGTCTCGGTTCTCGGTGATGAGTTGAATCGACCAGCGAAGCGAGCCGTCCGGGTTCAACACGAACATCTGACCTTCGCCGGACCCCACGTAGATGTTGCCGTCGCCGTCGATGGCGGGCGAGGAACGGATGGGCTCACGGGTATCGTAGGCCCAAACGAGCGAGCCATCGACCGGGTCGACGGCATAGATCGTCCCGTCCGCCGAGGGCTGGATGAGCGTGCCATCCTCCGCCTGCGCAGGGCTCGCGTAGATGTGATCTCGGGCCCCGAAGGTCCACTGGGTGGAGCCATCGTCTTGTCGCAGCGCATGGAGGTAGCCGTCAAATGCGCCGACGGCTACCAATCCGTTCGCGTCGGTCGTGGCCACAACGGGGCTGGCGGCGACAGTGCCGAGGGCCGCCAATTTCCAGAGCTTCGACCCGTCGTCGGCTCCGATGCCGAAGATGTTTTCGAACAAGGGATAGTTGCTTCCCATGAAGAGCCGATTGGTCTCCGGATTGAGTGCGGGAAGCGACCAGGTCTGGTCCCGCGTGACGAAGCACCAGCTCGATGTGCCTTTCTCTCTGTCGATCGCGTAGGTGCAACGGTTGTCGTTTGGCACATACAGGGTGCCGTCCAAGCCCATCGCGATGTTGCCCTCGAACCAGTTGATCAACGCGCCGTTCACCGACGGCGGGTCGGCCTCGAAGTTCCATACCTCCGAGCCGTCTTCGCGGTCGAGCGCATAGAGGAACCCGTCACCGGACCCGAAGTACAGGATGCCCTGGTCGTCGAGCAGCGCCGAGGAGTCGACCACCTCGCCGGTGAGCACCGACCAGATTTCCTTGCCGTTTGGGTCGAGCTTGTAGAACACGCGATCACCGGACCCGACGTAGACGTTGTTGTCGCCGTCGATCACGGCTGTCGAGAAGACGCCCTTGCCGGTCGCAAACACCCAGGGGTCGGCGCCGTTGTCGATCGGCAGGACGGGGCTTCGGCCGGTCTGCAGCGCCGTTCGCCGGAACTTGGGCCACGGGCTCGCCGTGTCCATCGGTACTGCGTAGTCGAAGGAGTCGACCTGAGCTCGTGTGCTGGTTTCACTGCTGCAGCCGGACGAGCCCGCGAGTAAAACGGTCAAAAGTGAAAATGCGAGCACGCGCTTCGCGCCAATGATTTTCATGAGAACCTCCACTCTCGCCGATACGAACGCTAAACACCGGCGTGGTCATGGTCAACGTGACAATCGGCCTTCTCGTGCAGATTGCATCTCGATCTCGCGCAAGCGTTGCGTCAACGCAAAGTTGTCGCCTACGACGTGCGACGGGCGCGCGCGGCATGATCATGGGGCGCGCGATCGAGAGAGCATGAGCCTAGGGCTCGGGCTTGCCCAGGAGCCACATGCGGGCGGTGTGTCCCACCGTGTAGAGCGCGCCGGCGCCGGCCGCCAGACCACCCAGCCAATAGCTCTCCTGTGATAGCAAGATCGCGGCTGCGATAATCGAGGCGCCCACCACGAGCCCGCTGAAGGCGCGTCGACCGAGCCGGTCGGCGGCCGACTCGAGCTGTGTCTGCTGCGTTCGGATGCTGAAGGCGCCCTTGCGCAGGTCGTCCAAAATCTCTTCCAGCTGCAAGGGCATTTCGGAGGCGGCCCCGCCCAAACGCCGTAGACCCCGAAGGGCGTCTTGCGTGATGCGCTCCGGTGAGTAGCGCTGTTGGAACAAGTGGATGAAGTAGGGGCGCACCTCTTCGAGGAGATCGAGGTCTGGATAGATCTCCTTGCCGACGCCCTCGACGGTCATGAGGCTCTTGCCGAGCATCAAGAACTCCGAGGGAATTTCGATGCCGAATTTTCGAGAGCTCATGATCAGGTCGCGAAGCAGAGGTCCGATCTCGATTTCCTTGAGCCGCTTCCCGAGGTAACGCTGCGCCAAGGTTGCGACCTCCGCGTCGTAGAGCTCGCGGTCAATCTTGTGGATCGGTCGACCGATCGCGTAGAGCGCGTCCGCGATTCCGGCGTAATCTTCCCGTACGGCCGCTAGCATCAAGTCGATCGTGCGGTCACGCATCTTGGGGGTGAGCCGTCCGACCATGCCGACGTCGACCATCCCGATGATCGGATCGTCGTTCGCACCCATGATGATGATGTTTCCGGGATGCGGGTCGGCGTGAAAGAAGCCGTCCTCGAAGATCTGCTGGATGATGATTTCGACGGAGCGTTTCGCGATCAGCTCGGCACTCACTCCCGCGCGCAGCGCGGCATAAACCTTGCGGCCTTCGAGGTACTCGAGCGTTAGCACGCGCTTCGCGCTCGCACCCCGATGAACCTTCGGAAAGCGGGCATGCGGGTTGCTCTCGAAATTCGCAGCAAAGCGCTCGTGATTGTCGGCCTCGAGCGCGAAATCGAGCTCGGCGGCAACCGAGCGATCGAATTCCTCGACGAGGCTGACCGGTCGGTACAGGTGAGACTCCGGCATGGAGCGCACGATGGCCTTCGCCAGCCAGTAGAGGAGATCGAGATCGCGCGCCATCAGACTCTGCACCTGCGGACGCTGCACTTTGACCACGACCTCGATGGCTTCCTCTCCTTCCCGCAGCCGGGCACGGTGCACCTGCGCGATCGAAGCGGAGGCGAGGGGGGTTGCTTCAAATGACTCGTATATTTCCGGGAGCGTGCATCCGAGCTCGCGCTCTACTTGCTCCCGAATCGCAGCGAAGGGCTCGGGGGGCACGTCGTCTTGGAGCTTCTTGAGCTCGACCACGATGTCCTCGGGGATCAGAATCGGGCCGCGTGGACATGATCTGTCCGAGCTTCACGAACGACGGCCCCAGGTCCTCCAAGACCTTTCGAAGCCGGATCCCGGCCGGCGTTCGTCCCGCGTCCCTACGCTTGCGGCCGGGAATCAGGGTGCTCAACCCGGTTCGCTCGACCACTTCACCAAAGCCATGTACCGCCAGCACGCCGGCGATTTGCCGAAGACGCTCGAGATCACGAACGGTGTTGAGCAGCGAGGGCATGGGCGAAAAAGCCTAGCATGCTACCGTTGCGGCGAAGGTTCCGCATGCACCCGCTCGAACGCGTCATCAACGGCCGAGAGCCGCTGCTCCTGATCGGTCACTCCGGAGAAAATCGCTTCCCCGGATTTTCCTACAATGCCTACACGCTGGCCGGGAAGAAGTTCTACTGCCTCGACATGGGTGGGCTCCCGGCCTCGCGCACGAGGCCGGATGCAAGCGCGTATGGTTCTCGTACGGCACGGGGCACCCAAGCGCGGTGGCCGGTGCCCGAGAGCTCGGGATGGAGGTCGTCGAGATCGGACGCTGCCCCTTGTTGTATTTCCGCGACCAGCCGACTGCGTGCAAGCTGCACACCCTCCTGGTGAAAGCATCCGGGCTCTACGCGCGGCCGCCACAGACGGATTCGAACGTTCGGCGCCGCGAACAGTTGTGACACGACCGATTCAGCCCTAGTTTATCGCCCCGCTTCCCTATTTACGGCCACGAAACAATCCAGAAATAATCGGGGGGTACATCAATCCGCATCGGCGGTTCTCGTTGGGCTGCTTGAAGTTCGGAGGTCCCATGAAGAAGGTGGAAGCCATTATTAAGCCTTTCAAGCTCGATGAGGTGAAGGACGCCCTCAACGAGGTCGGTATCAAAGGCATGACCGTGACGGAGGTCAAAGGGTTTGGCCGGACGGGCGGTAAGCGAGAGGTTTATCGGGGGTCCGCGTATGTGGTCGACTTCGTCCCGAAGGTGAAGGTAGAGATCGTCGTGCCCGATCCACTCGTCGTTTCAGTGATTGAAGCGATCGAGAATGCAGCCAAGACCGGCCGCATCGGTGACGGAAAGATCTTCGTTTCACCGATCGAAGAGTCGGTGCGAATCCGTACGGGTGAGCGCGGCGAAGCGGCGGTCTAGCGCTGGCTTTGCGATTTCGAACGCCTCGTTGGGACCCACCCGACGAGGCGTTCTAGCCTTCACATACGGAATTCCTCGGAATTTCGGAGACTTGTCAGACCGCAGAGGTTTGACGCGGTGTTGTTCGGTCAGATACCCTTTCTGGGCAGCACCAATTCATGGGGACGAGTGCTTCACGACTAGCCGCGCAGATGGTTCGTGTTCTGCCGCGTAAGCGGCTGAGCAGGGCGTTGGGCTGGCTTGCGGAATCCCGGCCCCCGCAACGTGTCGTCGACGCAGCGGTTGCCGCCTTCGTTCGCACCTACGACGTGGATCTGAGCGAGGTGGAGATGCCATCCGGCGGCTTCCGCACCTTCGACGACTTTTTCACGCGAACGCTGCGCCCAGGGGCGAGGCCCGTCGACCCAGACCCCAGGGCGCTGGTGTCGCCAGCGGACGGGCGAATCGAGGATCTCGGTGTGATCACGGTCGACGGCGAGTTGATCGTGAAAGGTCAGTCCTATACCGCCGCGGCGCTGCTGGGCGATTCCGAAGCGGCGGTGGCCTATGAGGGGGGCCACTACTTCATCGTCTATCTTTCGCCTCGTGACTACCATCGCGTACACGCTCCGACCTGCGGACGCGTGCAGCGCATGCGGTACGTGCCCGGCACTTTGTTCCCGGTGAACCGCATCGGGACCGAGTTCATCCCTCAGCTTTTCGCAAGGAACGAACGGCTTGCTATTGTGCAAGCAGGGGTCGTTCACGGAAATGTGACGACCATCATGGTGGGGGCGATCGGCGTGGGACGCATCGGACTGAGCTTTGATGATGTGCAGACGAATCGGGGAGATACACCCGGCCTGCGCAACTACGCCGAATTGCCGATTCCGCGTGAGCGTGGTGAAGAGATCGGAGTCTTTCACATGGGCTCGACCGCGATCGTGATGACGCCGCCCGAGTGTCAGCTCGAGGTCGTCGTGGAGCCAGGCGCGTCGATTCGGATGGGCGAGGCCATGGCCATTGGGGGCGTCGATGAGCGGTGAGTCGACCGACAAACCCGAGGGGTTCCAATCCCACGCTGCGCGGCGGCGTCGCCCGCTTCGTGTTCCCATCAGCGATATCCCCCGCGCCAAGCTCCTCGACGAGACGTCGGAGCCCAATGGTGACGGCAACGGTGCGGCGCGCGCCGACTCGCCCGTGGTCGAGCTCGATTCTTCGAGTGGCGTGGCAGCTGCGCTCGAGTTCATCGAGGACCGCGATCCGACCGAGCCTTCTTTCATGACGGAGGTCGATCCGCTCGGTGGCGAGGAGACTGAGCTCGACGCGACCGATTCCTCGGAACCCTCGATCGACGTGCATTTCAGCGACCCGCCCGCGCTCGCGCCGTCGAGCAGGCCGCCAGCAGCGGGACGTTTCAGCGAGCCCCCCGAGGAGCTCTTCCTCGAGGACGCAGACGTTCTTTTTCGAAGTGACATCGCCCCTCCGCTCCAAGGAGCGACGGACCTGCTCATTCCGATTCCCAAGCCTCCACCACCGCCGACCGAGTCGATGGACGCAGGCCCTCCCGAGGTTGAAGCGGACGAAGACGGACCTTGGTATGAGCGCTTCTTTGGCGAGGCCTACCTGCGAACCGTCCGAACGGCGACGCCGAAAGAGGTTGCGGCCGAGTGCGATTTCATCGAGCGGGCGTTGCGCATGCCGGTCGGCTCCCAGGTTCTCGACGTCGGCTGCGGGCTCGGGGTGCAGACCGTGGAGCTGGCGTCACGAGGCTACCACCTCGTCGGCCTGGACATCTCAGCGACGATGGTATCACGCGCCTACGACGAGGCAGAGGACCGAGGGTTGCGGATCGATTTCGTGCGCGGTGACATGCGGGAGGCGACGTTCGAAAAGCCGTTTGACGCATTGCTATGCTGGGGAACCACGTTTGGCTACTTCAGCGAAGAAGAGAACGAGCTTGCGGTTCGACAGTTTCACAGGGCGCTGAAACCCAACGGCGTCTTGTTGCTCGAGGTGGTCAACCGCGACTTCATGATCGGATCGCAACCGAACCAAGTTTGGTTCGAGGTGGACGGTGCGGTGTGCATGGAAGAGACGGATTTCGACTACCAAACATCGAGACTTCGCGTTAAGCGTCGGGTCGCGAGCCATAGCGGCCAACAGAACGATCGCCGTTACTCGATTCGCCTCTACGCCCTGCACGAGATGCGGGCACTCCTCGAACGCAACGGCTTCCGAGTCGACGAAGTCAGCGGTTCCGAGGCGACACTTGGAGTCTTCTTTGGTGTTCACTCGGCCAAGATGATCATTCGCGCAGAGCGATTGCCGGCGGCGTTTGCGGCCGAGGGTGACGCTCCGCCGCCGGTGCCGACTCCAGCAGTTCCAAAAGGAGCGCTGAGGCCTTCGGACTATCCGGGAGAGCCCGACGATCAAGACTAGGCGCTCGCGGCGCGCAGAGCCGATCTTATTCGGGCCCTAGCCCCGTGCCCGTCAGCACGTATTCGACCCGGCAGGGCAGCGAGAGGAACGGTCCGCCTTCAGTCACTGCCGGGGTGCAATCGGAACCGGCAACAGGGTTGATTTCGGTGATTTGGGAGCCGCTGAGCGTCATCGCCGTTGGGGCGACACCGGCGTCGGCGCCCGCAGGCTCCGAATCGACTCCAGCGTCACCGTCGGTTTGGACCTCGGCAATTTCGACTACGAAGGCAGATGTGTCGCGCTGCGTGACCGCGCAGCCGCTGTAGCCACTCTGGGGATCAGGCTCGATCACGGTCCAGCTTTGGCTGACCTCGAAGGTGTATTCGCCGTCTTTTTTTTCGATGCCGGGGAACGTGAGGCCACCCGGCTCCTTGAAGTATGCGCGTCCGTTCGATTCACTGCGCAGGTCGAACCGCAGGTCCAGCGGATCGGTGGCCGGAATTGCCGCGCCGCAGCTCTGCACGACCATGACGCCCTGCGCAACGAAAGTGCCGACCGGACTGCCCGGTTCTTCGGGCGTCTGGCCGAACGGGCAGCCGAGCACCAGCAAGAGCGGGACGAGTGGAATCCACCGCATCCGCCAGAGGTAACGCCGCCGCCATCCGAGGGTCAAAAAAGTGTCGGGGCCGCGCTCAGTAGCGAATCTCGAAACCGCAGCGATAGGTGACCCGCGTCGTAACCGGCTTGCCGCTCTTGTCGATCGGAGGCTGCCAGCGCTCACCTTGCAGCGTGTTCATACAGGCTCTTCCGAGCTCGTAGCCGGCTGGCTCTTCGGAGATGATCCGCATCTTGCTGGGGAGGCCGTCGGGGCCTACTTGCAGCCGAAGGACCACCTCGCCTTCGATCCCGTCCTGGCGCGCTTTCTTAGGGTAGAGCTTTTCTAGTTTTCGCTTCAAAGATGGTGGAATTGGCTGTTTCGAGAGATCGCCCACGTCGACGACGACTCCCGTGCCGGTACCGCCCACAACCCCGCCCGCGATGCCTTCGCGACTCCTCCCGGTGACGAGCGCGCCGGGTCGCCCAATCGGACCCTCTCGGCTTTCCCCGGAGCCGGGGTCGATGGCCCAGGAACCGGAATCGTTCTTTTCGTCGTCGTTGGTCAGAACCACGTTGTCGAACGCGATGGGGGTTTCCGGGGCGGCGGCAGGCGGCTCTGCAGGCTCCGGAGGTGGTTCTTTCGGGGCCTGAAAGGTTTTGGGCTTGGGTGGCGGCGTCACAGGCTCCGGCTCTGCCGGTGCTTCCTCCTCGGTTCGCGCCTCCGGCTCGGCGGAAACGAGCGGCTCGTCGACAATTGCGACGGACACCGCGTCGAGAGGGGCTTGAAGGCCGGGACTCTGAGGTGCTTTGGGCGTCAGGCCGAGCACGGCGGCGTGGATCGCGATGGCGAGTACGACCCATCCTGATTCGAGAGCCCAGGGGGCCAGATTCTCGAGCGGATTGGACATCGATTCGGCAGCTGCTTCCGTCAGCGCCCGATCTCCTCGGGACGCACGTTGATCGCGAACTTCGTGATGTGCTCTTGGCGCAGGATGTCGATCACCAGGACGACCTTCGCGTAGGCGATTCGGCCGTCGGCCGCGATCACTGCGCGGAGGTCTTCGTCGCCTTCCCGAGCAGCGCGTACGCGTGTTCGAAGCTCGTCGGCGGTAACCGGAATCGTGTCCAGAAACAGCTGGCCGTTATGGTCGATCGATACGGCCAGACTGCCGGGGGTTTGCTCGCCCGTTGCCGCCTTCGGGAGCTCCATGGGGATCGTCTTGGAGACGATGGCCGTCGCGGTTACCATCAAGATGATCAGCAAAACGAGCACGACGTCCACCAACGGCGTGACGTTGATATCCGTGATCAGATCGTCATCGTCGCCCGAGCGCGCCCCGCCGGCCATGACTAGCTGTTCTCCCTTCGCTCGATCCCCTTCAGGTAGGCGAGCAGGTCGCGGCCGAGCGCATCGGCCCATGTGAGGCGATAGCGAATGAGCCGCTGGAAATAGTTGTAGAACGCGACGGCCGGCAGGGCGACCAGGAGGCCGATGGCGGTGGCCACCAGCGCTTCACCCACCTCGGTCATCAAACCGCTCGTCACCTTGCCCGAGCTTGCGTCGAGCACGTGGAAAGCCTTGATGACACCGATGACCGTGCCGAGGAGGCCGACGAATGGCGCGTTGTTGCCAACCGTGCCGAGGAAGCCGAGGTTTCGCTCCATCTGTGTGCGCGCCACGGACGTCGCGCCGGCCAAGCGCTCCTCGACCGCGGACGGGCCGTCGTCGACCACTTCGATTCCGGAGTAGACGATCTTGGCTTGGAACGACTGGGACTTGGAAAGGCGTTCACGTGCGCCTGCAACGTCGCTCTTCGCCAGAAGAAGCCGGAGGTCCTCCTGGAGCTTTCGGACGTCGTCACGGGAGGCAAAGAAGTAATAGACGCGCTCGAAGATGATCGCGACTCCGATGATGGAGAGCACGACCAGAAGCCACATGACCCACGTCGCGCCGAGCATGGCGAACGCTGTGAGTCTTTCTTGAATGTCGAACATATGTTTCCTCGGCTGGAAGCGCGCTTTTAGCCGGTCTTGGGCGGCTGTGCATCCCCCTTGAGAATCTCTCGCATCAATATGGTCGCGTATGAGCCGGCGGGTAGGGTGAAATCGAGGTCGACCATGTTCTCAATCTCTTTCAGGCCCACTTTATTCACGGGAATGCGGACCAGACGCCGGGTTCCCGGTGCGACCCGCTTCCACTTTTCGAGCTGATCCAAGGTCAATGCGGCCTGTTGCAGGAGCGCTTCTTCCCGAAATCGCGCTTCGCCCTCGGGCCAGCGCATCTTGGAGCCGAACATCGGCCCGGTCGAGCTGACCTCCCAGGCATCCGCCCGGGCCTGAGTGTCCTCTACATCGGCGGCGATGAACAAACCGCCCGAGTCATGCTTCTTCATCAAGTCGCCGGCGAAGACCCGCCCTAGCGTCGAGGTCTCTACTCGCTGGGCAACGCAGCGGTTGAAGATCTCCGACTGCAACGCGGACATTTGAAGCTTTCGCTGAAATCCGTCCCTAGGCGCACGCGCTTCGCCCCGCACCCAACGAAGCGCCCGCTCGGCATTGTCTCCCTCGCGCCCGAACCGCTGCTCCCCATAATAGTTGGGCAGGCCGTGGGTCTCAACCTCCGACAGGACCCGGCGCAGGTCGCCCAATCTCGACCCGTCGAGTCGTCGCAGCCGGATTCGGAAGCGATTCGCCCGAAGGTGACCGGTTCGCAGTTTGTGATTGTGCAACGCCGCTTCCAGGACTCGAACACCGTCGGCCTCGGCCCGCATCACCGCGTCGCGTGTTGCGCCTGCGATGCTGATCCATTGCCGAGTGACGGCGTGTCGATCTTTGAGGCCTGCCCAGCCGGCCGCCCTCGGGTCGGCGCCCACGCATTCACAGAGCGCACGCACCGCGTCCCTCGTCGTCAGATCGCGCTTTTCGATAAACGCGAAGACATGCTCGCCGGTTCCGCTGGGCGCGTAGGCGGGCACCTCCTCGACTTCAAAGTCCTCGGGGGTCGATCGGAACTCTGCTTCGATGGGCTCGATCGAAGTGGTGAGATAGGGAAGGGCCATGGCTCGGCGCTTCCTGTAGACCATCGTCGAGCGATTGGGTAGACACCGATGGTGAGCACCAAGGTGTCGGCGCGCATCGAGCGCACGTTGCGGGAGCAGCTCGAGGCAGGATGCAGCGAGCGGGTATTCCCGGGGGCAAGCGCCTGTGTCGCGGTGTGGCAGGGCAGTGCCTGGACCTACATCGACGTGGTTGCCGGCGCTCTGACCGAGGGTGCTGACGCAGTGACGGTCGAGACGATCTACGACTTGGCGTCGTTGACCAAGCCGTGGGTGGCTATGGCCGCGCTTCACCTGTATCAGGCTGGCGTCTTCGACTTGGACGCGACCGTCGACGAGCTCATCCCCGAAGCGAGGGGGCGCCCGGCCGGAGCGCGCCGATGGGAGGAGGTGTTGAGTCACCGCTCGGGCTTGGAGGCTTGGGTACCGTTCTACCAAGCTCTGCCTGAACGGCCCGGCACAGACGAGGCGCGCGCATGGGTCCTGGCCGAGCTCCTAGGTCATTGGGATGAGAAACAGGTGGGGACGTCGGTCTATAGCGATCTCGGTTACATCCTCGCAGGAGTCGGGATGAGTCGCGCCGCGGGCGTCCCACTGAACGAAATCGTCGAGGAGCGAGTTGCGGCGCCGCTCGGGGTGGACGGCACCGTATTCTTCGGAGCGTGCCGGGACGAGCTGGAATGGAAGGCCGGCTGCGCGCCGACCGGCTGGTCTCCTTGGCGCGGGCGTGTCCTGAGGGGGGAGGTTCACGACGACAACTGCGCGGCCCTCGGGGGAGTGGCGGGTCACGCGGGGATGTTCGGGCTTGCGCGTAGCGTCGCTCGATTCGGGGCGGCTTGCGTAGGAGCCTGGCACGGTAGGCGAGGTAGCGCGGATGAAGAGCTCATTCGGCACGCGACCGCAGTCCGCTCAGGCGGGACGCACCGTCTCGGCTGGGATGGCAAATCGGAGCGCGGAAGCGCCGCCGGCTCGCTGATCGACGCGCAGGCCTTTGGGCATCTCGGTTTCACCGGCACCTCGCTCTGGTGTGACCCCCGGCGGCAGCTCGTCGTGGTCTTGCTGAGTAATCGGGTCGCCATCTCGGACGACAACGCTGCGATCCGAGCGTTTCGCCCCGTTTTTCAGGACGCCGTGGTTCGCGCCTTCGACGGTCGCTAAGCGGAGAGCACCCGGAGCCGGTCTAGGAGCTTCGAGTTGGTCTCGTAGGAGAGCGCGTTGCGACAGGCCCGAGCCATCGCCCGCGGGTCGCCCACCAGCACGACGAGCTTCTTCGCGCGGGTGAGGGCTGTATACAAGAGCGCACGGTTGAGCAGCATGAAGTGTGCGTTGTGCATGACGATGACCGCGGCGGGGAATTCGCTGCCCTGCACTTTGTGGACCGTGCATGCGTACGCCAGCGCTATCGCGTCGAGCTCATCGGCCTTGTACTGCACTTCTCGCCCATCGAAGCGCACATAGGTGACGCCGGCATCGATCCGGTGCACCTCACCGAGGTCTCCGTTGTACACCTCCTTCTCGTAATCGTTGCGGAGCTGCATCACCTTGTCACCACGTCGAAACGCGGTCGGCACTGCGCTTGGCTGCTGGCTTGGGTTGAAGGCTTCTTGAAGAACCTCATTGAGCTTGTTGGTGCCGAGTGGGCCGCGCCGCATCGGCGTCATGACCTGGACGTCTGCGAGCGGATCGAACCCGTACGCAACCGACATGCGACGAAGCGCCTGCACCAGACGTTCGGTGATCGTCTCCGGATCGGTCGCGGCGATCACGAACAAGTCCCCATCGCCTTTGGTACCGGGTGTCGTCGGCTCGGGCATCTGACCTTCGAGCACCGCATGAGCGCCACGGACGATGGCGCTCTGCTGCGCTTGGCGAAACACCTCGTGCAGGCGAATCGTCGTGCAGATCCGCGATGCGATTAGGTCTCGTAGGGGCTGGCCGGGTCCGACAGGCGGAAGCTGGTCGATATCGCCGACCAGCGCGAGGGTGGCGCTCGGGGGGATCGCCGCGAGAAGCTGAGAGGCCAGCCGGATATCGAGCATCGAGGCCTCATCGACCAAGATCAGATCCGCGTCGAGAGGCATGTGCTGGTTGCGATTGAAATGACCGGTTGCGGGGTTCCATTCCAAAAGCCTGTGTATCGTCTTGGCCTCGATCCCGGCCGCCTCCGAGAGCCGCTTTGCGGCGCGTCCGGTCGGCGCGCATAGGGCCACGCTTCGATTGAGCGCGGCGTGAGCCTGAACGATCGCCCGTACCGTCGTCGTCTTGCCGGTACCTGGGCCGCCGGTGAGCACGAGGAGATGGGTTCCGAGCGAGGCCTCGACGGCGCTTCGCTGTGTATCGCTGAGCATCGGGTCGTGGGTCTTGACGGGGAGCTTCACCTTCGGGCGGCTCGCCAGCGCGCTGAGAGACTCGGCCACGACGATTTCAGCCCGGTGCAAGACTGGGGGGTAGACGGCGTCCTCTTGGAGGGTCACGAGGCCTCGCTCGTACAATCGATCGAGAGCTTCGTTCAGGTCGTCGGAAGGAACGTCGAGCTGGTCGAGGCCGTCTAGGAGCTGCGCTCGTGTCGCAAAGACATGACCGTCGTCTACCGCTTTCCCGAGCAGGTGAAGCACGCCGCCTTGCACGCGCCGCAGGTCATCGCCGGCAATCCCTAGCGCCTCGGCGATCCGGTCCGCGGTGCGAAATCCGATGCCACGGACTTGCTCGGCGACGATGTAAGGGTCATCTCGTACGACACGCGGAGCGTCTGCACCGTACTTGCGCACGATATCGCGGGCGGTCGCCGGACCCATCCCCAGAGCGTGAAGAAAGCTCATCGTTTCCGCTTCCACGCGACGTTGACGGACCGCTTCCGCGATCGATTGGGCGCGCTGCTTCCCGATTCCAGAGACCTCCCGGAGCCGGGCGGACTGTGTCGCGATCACGTCCAACGTTTCCGGACCGAAGCGCTCGACGAGCCGGCCGGCCAATGCGGGTCCGATGCCGGGGATCAGTCCGGAGCCGAGATAGCGGATCATCCCGCGCTCTGTGGAAGGAATCGTCGGAGTGAAGGACGTCACGCGGAAACGAGGGCCGTAGACCGCGTGCTCCGTCCAACGCCCGACCAGGCGGACGTTCTCCCCCGGCGCGATCTGCCCCAAGTCACCGACCGCGGTGTACCCGGGTGCGGGCTCCCCCTCCGCGTGGGTGGCGAGGCGGATCACGACGAACCTACCGTCATCACTACGGAAAAGCACGTCCTCGACCAGACCTTCAAGGACTTCCTCTGACGGCTGAGACCCCACGCTTCCCGACGAATCTACCAGGCCTGCGGCCCAAACGCTCTGCTGTCGTGCCTCGTCGACCGACATCCGTTATTCTGGAAACCGTACGGATTTGGATTGGGGGGTGGGATGAATACCCAGCCGCGGATGAGCGCGCCTATTGGGAGACTGAAGGTTCGGACCTCGGAGGGCCGAAACCGCCGTGCCTCGGCCACTGGCCGTTGGAAGTCAGCCGATCCGCCCATGGACGTCGAGTGCAGTGAGGCCGGTGAGGCGCGCGACGACGAGGGTCCTCCGCGTTTCTACCCGTTTTCGCTACGCCGCAGCGACGCGGGCGACGACTGAGCCCGAAGGCAGGTTCGTTGCGCAGGAAACGAGCGGTTGGTAAGAGCGCACGATGCCCCCAACCACGATCGCCATTCTCGGGGCCAAAGGGGGCGTCGGAACGTCGCTCTTCAGCGCGAACCTGGCGATTTACCTAGCAACGATCGGCAAGCGCGTGCTCGCGGTCGACGCGGATCCAGCGGGCGCGGACCTCCACGCGATGCTTGGCATCGCTCCGCGCGTCGGCCCCTACGTGCCGCCGACGCCCGCGTTTGGCGCCGAGGGAAGCGTGGCCACTGTGCTCGACCATGAGTCGGTCAACACCTTGCCTCCGCGCGAACCGGTCGACGGCCCGATTCCGAGCCTGCAGTGGATGGATGGAGGTTTGAGCGAGCCGCACCGCGGTAGCGCGCGCCGGAGCTCTTTGCGCGAGCTGCAGGGTCGGCTGGTCAAGCACGACGCGGATTTCGCCGTCGTCGACCTCGGATCCGCGGCGAGCGATGCGGCCATTCGCTTCTGGTGCCGGGCGAACCATCGGCTGGCGTTGACGACCCCCGAGCCCAATGCGGTCAGCGGGCTCTACCGATTGGTGCGCAAGGCATTTGCGGCCATGGCCCTCGAAGCGGTTCCGGATGAACGACAGCAGAGCGTGCTTCATGCTGCGTTCACGAAGGCCGGGCATACACCGGCACCTTCCGACATCGCAGCCTTGGTGCAGCGCGAATGGCCGGAGCTTGGGAAAGCGTTGCACGAGTGCATGAGCACGCTCCAGTTCCCATTCATCGTCAACGAGGCGCGCCTTCGTGCGGACCTCGAGCTTGGCGATCAGATTACGGTCGCGGTGCGCCGGCGCTACGGCGTTTATCTGAAGTACCTCGGCTACGTAGAGCACGACGATGCGGTTCGGACATGCTCTCGCAAACGCAGGCCGCTGCTTCTCGAGAGCCCGGGCAGTCGAGCGAGCAGAAACATCGAGAAGATCGCACGTCGCCTTTTTGCCTCCCAGGACGGTCGCAGAGATCGCGCGCCATGGCGCGAGGTTCCGCAGAGCTCACACCACGACGTGCTCGAAGTGGAGCGGGGCGCAACCGACGAGGAAATTCGCCGCGCTTACAAGCGCGTGTGTGCGGTTTTTGACCCCGAGAGCCTGGTGACCTTCGGCTTGTTCGACGAAGAGGGGCTCGATGCCGCTCGCGCCCGGATCGACGAGGCCTATGACGTCTTGCTTGACCCTGCTCGACGTCGCCCGTACGAGATCTCGGTCTTCCCCGAAGCCCTCGAGTCGAGAGTCGAGGCCGAGCAGGAGCAAGTTCCGAGCGGCGAGCTTCCGCCAGCCCCGAGCATCACTCCCGACACGGAGTTCAGCGGAGCGCTTCTTCGCGCGGTTCGCGAGTCTCAAGGCACGAGCCTGGAACAAATCAGCGAGCGAACCAAGGTCGGCACCAACTACCTGCGATGCATCGAGGATGACGCGTACAAGAGCTTGCCGGCCGCCGTGTACGTGCGGGGCTTCGTCTCCGAGTTCGCCAAATGCTTGAGGCTCGATCCACAGCAGGTCAGTCAGAGCTATCTCCGGCGCTACAAGTCGCGTATGGAAGCCGAGGGAGAGAGCCCATGAGCGCGCCGCGGCCTCCGATCATCCTGGCCTCCGCATCGCCGCGCCGTAGAGAGATCTTGGCGTCGCTCGGGATAGCCATCGAGGTGCGACCCAGTCAGGTCGATGAAGACGCGCTTGAGATCGAAGATCACGAGGCATTTGTTCGCGCCGCAGCGCGGATGAAGCTGGAAGACGTATTGAGCGCCAGTCCGCAAGCCGGGGCGTACGTTCTCGCGGCGGACACCATCGTCTGCGTCGACGCACGACGCTTGGGCAAGCCGGCGGATGACGAAGATGCTATGCGCATGTTGGAAGCTCTGGCAGGACGCGACCACCTGGTGAGGACCGCAATGGCGCTTGGCCAAGTCGGCGAGGGCGTTCTCGGGTGCCGTGCCGTAGAGACGCGGGTTTGGTTTCGGCCCGCGTCGCGCAATGATCTGGAACGTTACGTCGCCGCAGGAGAGAGCCTCGACAAGGCGGGTGCGTACGGGGTTCAGGGACTTGCGAGCGGCTTCGTCACTCGCCTCGAAGGATCGTACACGAACGTGGTCGGCCTTCCGGCCGCCGAGGTGGTCGAGCTGCTCCTCGAGCACGGTGCGTTGCATCAATGGCCATGACGAACGACATCGCCGGTGCCGCCGAGCGTCTCCGTGAGCGCATCGCGCAGGCATGCGAACGGGCGGGGCGCGATCCGGGAACCGTCCGGGTGATCGCGGTCTCCAAAGGGCATCCCGAAGAAGTCATTCGAGCTGCTTATGATCTTGGCATGAGGGTGTTTGGTGAAAACTATGCGCAGGAGCTGGCGGGCAAAGCGTCTGCGTTGCGCGACTTGCCGGGGCTCCAATGGCGCTTCATCGGACATCTGCAGCGCAACAAGATCAAACTCATCGAAGGGGCGCGGGCCACGATCGACACTGTCGACTCCGTGAGGTTGGCGGAGGCCCTTTCCAGCCGGGCGATTGCGACCGGCACGGATGTCGAGGTGCTGCTGCAGGTCAACGTCGGTGGGGAACTGCAGAAGTCCGGCTGTGCGCCCGAAGAGGTACCACAGCTCGTGCAAGCGGTCCGCGCCTTGCCAAATCTCGTGCTGCGCGGGCTCATGACGGTTGCACCGCAGCGCGATGACGTCGAAGCCACGCGGCCGTTCTTCGCGGCGCTCCGCGACCTGGCCGCGGCGCACGAGCTACCGGAGCTCTCGATGGGGATGACGCACGACCTCGAGCAAGCCGTCGAGGAAGGCGCGACGATGCTTCGAATCGGGACGGCGATCTTCGGGCCGCGTCCCCGGCCCGATCTCTAGCCCGGAGCCCCTTCGGCGACCTTGCCGAGCTCGGCGGATCGACGGGTCGCGGCGTGAACGGCACCAAGGATGGCGTCTGCAAAGCCTGCAGCGGCAAGTGCGTCCAACCCAGCGCGTGTTGTTCCGCCGGGGCTGGTCACGCGTTCCCGCAACACCTCGGGGGCATCCTTCTGGTCGAGGAGCAGCCGGGCCGCGCCGAACACGGTTTGCGAGGCCAATCGAAGCGCGGTTTGCTCGGGGAGCCCCTCCCGTGCGCCAGCGTCGCGGAGCGCCTCGATCATGGCGAACACGTACGCTGGTCCCGAACCGCTCAGGCCGGTCACGGCATCGATCTGTGCCTCCGGAACCCGGACGGCGATACCGACGCTGCGGAAAAGGGTTTCGACGAGGCCCAGGTCGTCCTCGGTCGCGTGCCTCCCCGCTGCAATTGCGGTCGCTCCTGCGCCGACGAGAGCCGGCGTGTTCGGCATCGTGCGCACGACGCGCGACCCGGCCGGCAAGCTTCGCTCGATCATCGCGGTCGGGATGCCTGCAGCGATCGAAACCACGAGAGCGTCCGTTGGCATCGCAGCAGCGATGTCGGGGAGCAACTGCGCGAACACCTGCGGCTTCGTGGCCAGCACAATCACCCTTGCTTCCCGCACCGCTTCGGCGTTGTCACGTGTCGTGCGGATACCAAGCTGCTCTGCGAGGGCGCCGATCCGTTCTCGTTCGGGGTCGGCTGCAATGATCTCGTCGGCGGGAACCGTCGCCGTTCCGATCAGGCCGCGGATTAGGGCGCTTGCCATGTTGCCGGCGCCGACGAAAGCGATCTTTTGATGCACTGACATGCCGCGCGGCATACCACACAACCCGCGTCGACGATATGGCGTGGGCTGAGCTACGCGCAGGCCGCCTCGAGCTCGTCGACCTCTTTGGGGATGCCGTCGGTGAGGATTTCACGCCCCGTCGGGGTGACGAGCACGTCGTCTTCGATGCGAACGCCGATGCCGCGCCAGCGTTCATCCACTCCGTCTGCGTCGGTAGCGATGTAGATGCCAGGCTCGATGGTGAGCACGAATCGCGGTTCCAGCGGTCGGTGCTTCCCATCGACGTAGTACCGGCCCACGTCGTGCACGTCCATGCCGAGCCAGTGCGAGGTTCTATGCATGTAGAATGGCTCGTGCTTTTTCTCTTCGACTAGCGAGGAGACGGCGCCGCTCAACAAGCCGATGTCGACCAGACCCTGCGTGATAGCGCGGACCGCCCCATCGTGAATCGCCTCGAGCGTAGTGCCCGGTTTGACCGCCGCGATGCTGGACTTCTGCGCTTCGAGCACGACCTCGTAGACCGCTCTCTGCTCTGCGGAGAATCTACCGTTCACCGGATAGGTTCGTGTGACGTCGCTGGCGTAGTATCCATATTCGCAGCCGGCATCGATCAGGAGCAATTCGCCGTCGCTCAGGACACGGCTGCCGGCCCGGTAGTGCAGAATGGTGGCGTTAGGACCGGAGCCCACGATGCTCTCGTAGGCCGGCCGCTGACTTCCGTGTTTGCGAAACACGTGTAGAAGCTCGGCGTCGATTTCATACTCGTGCAGGCCGGGACGCGTGAGCCGCATTGCGCGCAGGTGTGCCTCTTGGGTGATCGCCGCCGCCTGTCGCATCATCGACAGCTCGTCGTCGCTCTTACGCATGCGCATTTCGTGTAGGTGCACCGACGAGTCGATGATCGCTTCAGGGGCCGTCACCCCACGCCGGGCGCCTCGGCGAAGCAGAGCGATGCAGTCGAAGACCTTGGCGTCGAACTCGCCGTTTTGTGCGAGACGGTAGTGGAGCCGTTCGACGTTCCCCAAGTACTCGGGAAGCTTCTTGGCGAGATCGTCGATGGGGTAGGCGACGTCAGCTCCGAACGACGCGACCGCGCCTTCGATGCCTGTTCGGGGTCCATCCCAAATCTCCCGCTCGCGCTTCCTGGGGCGAACGAAAAGGATCGTCTGGTGCTCGTCATGCTGATTGGTCAACACGAGCACGCTGTCAGGCTCATCCAAGCCAGTGAGGTAGTAGAAGTCGCTGTCCTGCCGGTAGGGATGCTCGACGTCGTTGTTGCGTATCGCAAGCGGAGCGGACGGAAATACCGCGACTCCATCTCCCATCGCGTCTAGAAGCTGTGTGCGGCGGGCTGCGAACTCCGACATGGACCGAGCCTAGCAGTTACCGTCGTGGCTGCATCTGGCCGGTCTGGTAGTGACTCCAATACGTCTTGAGCGCTCGACCGACTTTGCCGCTCAACAAGAACGCGCCGAGCATGTTCGGGAACGACATACCGAGGATCATGAGATCGGAGAAGTCGATCACGTTTCCGAGCTTCAGCACCGATCCGAGCACGACGAACGCCAGGAAGAGCAGCTTATAGACAATCGAGAGATGTTCGCCGAAGAGAAAAGTCCAGCAGCGTTCGCCGTAGTAGCTCCAAGAGATCATTGTCGAGAACGCGAACAGGAAGACCGCCAGGCTGAGAACTCTGGGGAACCAGGGCAGGACCGTTGCGAACGCCTTCGAGGTCATGAGCACCCCTTCTTCTCCGCCCCCCTCGTATGCACCCGTGATCACCACGACCAACCCGGTCATCGTGCAGACGACGATCGTATCGATGAAGGGTTCGAGCAGGGCGACGATGCCTTCGCGAACCGGTTCGTCCGTGGCGGCCGCCGAGTGCGCGATCGAAGCGGAGCCCACGCCCGCTTCATTCGAAAAGGCGGCTCGCCGAAAACCGGTCACCAATACCCCGAGCAATCCGCCGAAGCCTGCTCGCGGCGAGAAGGCCCCAGCGAAGATCTCGCGGAAGGCAGGTATGATTTGGTCGGAGTTCGTCATGATGATGAAGAGCCCTGCGACCAGATAGACCCCGCACATCACCGGAACGATGAATCCCGCGACTTGTCCGATGCGGCGAATGCCCCCGACGATCACGATTCCCACCAGAACGGCGAGCAAAACGCCATATGCGAGCGCACCCCACGCCCCCGAGAAGATCGGCAAGACGTCCGCCACCTGCGCGTAGCTTTGGTTGGCTTGGAACATGTTTCCGCCGCCAAAGCTTCCGCCGATGCACATCAACGCAAAGAAGGTCGCGAGAAAACGTCCCAGGCGCGGCAGGCCTAGCTCGGCGAGCCCGCGATCGAGGTAGCGCATCGGGCCGCCAAGGATGTGCCCGTCCTTGCCGACCTCCCGATACATCTGGCCGAGCGTGCATTCGGTGAACTTCGACGACATGCCGAGGAAACCAGCCACGATCATCCAGAGGACCGCGCCTGGTCCGCCGACCGCAACGGCCACTGCAACCCCGGCAATGTTGCCGAGCCCCACCGTGGCCGAGAGCGCGGACGAGAGCGCTTGGAAATGGGTGACCTCGCCAGGGTCGTCGGGATCGTCGTAGTGGCCGGTCGTGACGACCCACGCGTGTTTGAACGCTCGAAGGTTGATGAAGCCGAAGCGCAGCGTGAAGAAGGTCGCGCCCGCGATCAGCCAGAAGACGATGAAGGGCAGCTGAAGGTCGCTCTCACTTCCGTTGTCCCAGAAGATCAAATCGAAGAAGAGGACCCGCGCAATCGGGCCGACGACGTGAGCCCCGAAGCCCTGATCGAGGGAACTGAGCACAGTGCCGATGCGCGCGTCATGGGCTTCACCGGTCCCCGCGAGGGCAGCCGATGGCCATAAAATAAGCCAAAAGGCTAGAACCGCTCTCAGGCCTTTCCCCATCCCAGGCGCGAACGATGTCACAAGACTGAAATTGTCTCCAGTTTTGTTGTTGACAGAATATTCGTCCTTCAACGAATTCTTGCGATCAATTCTTGTGATACTAAGAGGGTGAAAGCCTCTTACTTTGTCTCTCTCTCGATGGTGGGCCCGGGCGTTCCCGCGGGGGCCCACGCGCTGGCTCGCACGATGATGCCCGAGCGCGCACGGGAAATCGATTTGAACGTGGAGACCCGCGAATCTGCACGGGACCGAATGTTCGCGATCTGGGGAGGGTCGTTGAGCGGGCTGAGCTACGTCGAGCATGGGGGTCTCGATCGGCTCGCAACCGAGGGGCTCCTGACTTCGGCGGACGTGCTGGCTCTCGTCCAGATGCACAGCACACCGGTCGTGTTCGGCTGGAGCTGCAACATTGCGCGCTTCGTGCATTCCGGGGTTTTTCTCGCTGGGCGCTCCAAGCCGCCAGCGGCGCCCCTGTTTCGATGCACCGGATGTACATGCTCCTCGGTGATCCGGCGATCCTCTCCCGACTGGTAGCCCCGGCGAGACGAACGGATCGCCGCCGATTAGGAGATCCGTCGGCAGGACTCGGCGCGGGCTGCGAAATTGCGGCTGCGGGAAGCGGTCGCGGACCCGTCGGACTCGGGCTCCTGCTCCTCGGCTTCGTGCTTGCGATTCGCCGGCATCGCACCCTGGGCCGCTGAGGCAGCGACCTTCATTGACACCCCCTGAGGGTGATACTAAGCATCCCACGACCAGCTCGATCTGCCCCGTCGCGGAGTCTGTCCTTCTATGTTATCGGCTTATTTACCCGTGTTCCTGATGCTCGGTGTCGCCGCGCTCGTCGCGGTCGGTGTTTTCGCGCTCACCAGCGTTCTGGGGCCCAAGAACATGACGGCCGAAAAGGCCATCCCTTACGAGTCGGGCTCCGAGACCACAGGCGCGCGCCACATTCGCTTGAGCATCAAGTTCTACGTAACCGCGATTCTCTTCGTGGTTTTCGACATCGAGGCGGTGTTCCTCTATCCGTGGGCAAGCCTCTTCAGGCAGCTCGGCTGGCAGGGCTTTGCCGAGATGACCTCCTTCCTCATCGTGCTCGGCGTGACCTTGGCCTATGCCTGGAGAAAGGGTGCGCTCGAATGGGAGAGCTGAAGGTCTTGCAGGGTGGCGGTGAGGTGGCGGTCACGACGCGGTTCAGCGACCTGCTTCAGTGGGCCCGCAAGTGGTCTCTCTTTCAGTATCCTTTCGTCACGGCTTGCTGCGGTATGGAGTTCATGGCGACCGCCGCGCCCCGGTACGACATCGCGCGCTTCGGCGCCGAAGCTCCGCGCTTCAGCCCGCGGCAGTCCGACGTGCTCTGGGTCGTCGGCACGATCAGTCAGCGCCAAGGTCCCGTGGTGCGGCGCATCTGGGAGCAGATGGCGGACCCGAAGTGGGTCATCGCGTTTGGAACCTGCGCTTCCTGCGGGGGCTTCTACGACAACTACACGACGATCCCTGGCGTCGACAAAGTCATACCCGTCGATGTGTACATCCCCGGCTGTCCACCGCGTCCCGAGGCTGTTCTGGATGCGCTGATGCTGCTGCAGGACAAGATTCAGGCCAACGACCGAAAGCCCGTCGTCGTGCCGCCGAGACTCGTGCCCGAGCGCGCGCCCGGACGAACGGGGGGGGCCAAGTCATGAGCCAGGCGGTCGTCGACCGGCTCGAGGCGAAGTTTGGTGACCGCTTGCTCGAGACGAGCAATGCATTCGGCGACCATGAAGTGCGGGTTGCAGTGGGCGACTGGGTCGAGCTCGCAGGGTTCATCCGCGACGACGGCGACCTTCGCATGGACCATTTCATCGATCTGACAGCCATCGACTATCCCGAGCGAGCCTCCGCGAGGTTCGACCTGGTCCTCATGGTGCGCTCGTCGGGAACGGGGGCGCGGATTCGAGTCCGCACGCACGTCCAAGATGGCGAGGAACCGGGCACGCTCAGTCGCATATGGACGGGAGCGAACTGGGCCGAGCGTGAGGTCTGGGACATGTTTGGAATCCGATTCAAAGGACATCCCGATTTGCGACGTATCCTGCTATACGAGGAATTCGTGGGGCATCCGCTGCGCAAGGACTATCCCATCGACCGAGCGCAGCCCTTGGTGCCGTACCGGGAGGTCGACGAGATCGACAAGCTGCCGCCGTTTGGCATCGAAGAGGGGCAACCGTTTGCGCGCATCGATTGGGAGGCGCGCCTCACAGGCGGCGACCATCAGGTGTCGCCTGCGATCGGCCTGCAACAGGGGCAGCGGCGAACGCTGAGCGATTCCGAGGTCGCACAACAGATTCAAGCCCGCATCGACGCGCGGATCGCTCGAGAAGCCGAGCCGGCGCAAGCGTCCGAGGAAGGTTCGGGGGATTAGATGCAACCCGCTGACGAGCTAGCGAACGACGAAGCCGCACTCGAGCTTCATGCGGACCCGATGCGCTTGAACATGGGCCCGTCCCATCCCGCGATGCACGGCACCATCCGTATGGTCCTCGATCTCGACGGGGAGACGCTGGTGAACTTGGACGTGCAGCCCGGCTACTTGCATCGCGGTTTCGAGAAGTCGTGTGAGCGGGGCACTTGGGCGCAGGTCTTCCCCTACGTCGACCGTCTGAACTACGTGTCGCCGATGCTCAACAACGTTGGTTGGTCGCTCGCGGTCGAGAAGTTGCTACAAATCGAAGTGCCCGAGCGCTGTCAATACTACCGGGTCATCCTCGGCGAGCTCGCGCGTATCTCGGACCATTTCACCTGCAACGGCGCCTCCGCGATGGAGCTCGGCGCGTTCACGCCCTTCCTCTGGCTGCTGAAGGTTCGCGATTGGGTTTGGGACATCCTCGAGCGGGAGACCGGCGCGCGGATGACTCACAGCTTTGGGCGTATTGGCGGCATGGCTGCGCCCCCCACTGCGAACTTCAAAGACGACGTCCTGCGACTGATGCCAGAAGTTCACAAAGTCGTGACGGAGACCGAGATCATGCTGATCCGGAACCGCATCTTCCTCGACAGGATGCAGGGCGTTGGCATCCTGACGAAGGAGCACGCGCTGTCGTACGGTGTCACCGGCCCCATGTTGCGCTCGACGGGCGTTGCGTACGACGTCCGCAAGGATCACCCCTACCTCGTTTACGACCGCTTCGATTTCGATGTGCCCGTCGGTGAAGACGGCGACAACTGGGATCGCTTCATGGTGCGCCTGGAGGAGATCCGGCAGTCGGTCCGGATCATCGAGCAAGCCGTCGAGCAGATGCCCGACGACGGACCAGTGAACGTCGACGATCCGCTCATCAGCTTTCCCGAAAAGCATGACGTCTATACGACTATCGAGGCGACGATCGCTCACTTCAAGCTCGTCATGGAAGGTCTGCGCACGCCGAAGGGCGAGGTCTACAGCTTCACCGAGGGCGGCAACGGCGAGCTCGGCTTCCACATCGTATCCGACGGGAGTGGCACTCCGTACCGAGTCCGCGTGCGGCCGCCGTGCTGGTTCAACCTCGCCGCTGCGCGCGAGATGCTACTGGGGGGCATGATCGCCGACATCATTCCTACGTTTGGGTCGGTCAACATGATCGGCGGAGAATGCGACAGATGACCCTGAATCCGAGAGCTCCAAATGCCTAAGTTCATCTTGGACGGCAAGGAGATCCCGTTCGAGCCCGGTGAGACCGTCATGCAAGCGGCATGGCGCGAGGGCATCGAGATCCCACACTACTGCTGGCACCCCGGCCTGTCGATCGCCGCGAATTGCAGGATGTGCCTGGTGCAGATCGAAAGCGGCCGGCAGATGGCGATGCCGCAGCTCGTCTTCGACGACGACAAGGGAGAGTACGTTCCATCGACCAAGCCGAAGCTTCACCCCGCCTGCCAGCTCGCCGCTGTCGAAGACATGGTCATCTCGTCGACCAACGAAGAGGTCAAGACCGCCCAGGCATCGGTGCAGGAGTTCTTGCTGCTCAATCATCCGGTCGACTGCCCGATTTGCGATCAGGCGGGCGAGTGCAAGCTTCAAGACTACTACTACGAGCACCAGGGCACCCTGAAGCGAAAGCTCACCGAGCCCGTGCACAAGCCAAAGGGCGTGCGTTTCGGCCCAACCATCATCTATGACGCCGAGCGTTGCATCATGTGCACTCGATGCATTCGGGTATGTGACGAGCTGGCCAAAGATCACGTCCTCGACATGCGCGAGCGCGGAAACCGAAACGAGATCTTCGTCGCGCCTGGGCGGGAGCTCGATCACAAGTACACGCTGATGACCGAGCACGTTTGCCCGGTCGGCGCACTGACGAGCCAAGCTTTTCGTTTCAAGGCGCGGGTCTGGTTCCTCAAGTCCGGGGAGGGCGTTTGCACCGGGTGTGCCACGGGGTGCAACACCCACGTCGACTACGATCCGAGGTACGGCAAAGTCTACCGGCTGCGCCCCCGCGACAACGCGGACGTCAACAAGTTCTGGATGTGCGACGACGGTATGATGACGTACACGCGTCAGGACGCGGACCGGCTCTTGATGCCGACGGCGGGTCGCGGCGAGGATAGGGTGCCCATTGGGGAGGGCCAAGCACTGGAGCTCGCCGCCGAAAAGCTGAAGGTGGTCGATGCTCCGGCGCTGGCGATTGTATTGAGCGCGCAACACACGACCGAGGACAACCTCGCGCTCGCCAAGCTCGCGGCCGCCATGGGGGCCAATCGGCTCTACCTCGCCGCCCTTGGCGGATGGGAAGGGGACGAGATCCTGCGGAGCGACGACAACAACCCGAACCGTGCCGGAGCGATTCAAGCGGCGGGTGGGGCGACGTTGCATTCGATTGACGAGCTCCTTTCCGATGTGCAGAGCGGGGCCGTGCAGGGCGTCGTCGCACTCGGTTGGGCGACGGCAGAAAAACTCGAGGAGCTTGCGCCGCTCGCCGATCTGGACGGTGTCATCTCGTTGACGAGCCACGTGGGCGCGCTGCCGGCGGTCGCTTCGATTGCCATCCCCGTGGCGGACACGTTCGAAATCGACGGCAGCTTCATCAACGACAAAGGCATGGCGCAGTCGTTTCGGAGCACGCTTCCGACGCCAGCGGGCGTCGACCCTGCCTGGAAAACGATTTCGAATCTGGCTCGACTGCTCGGCAGGGACCTCGGTTTCAAGGATCTCCAAGGTCTGCGTCGTGATCTGTCCGACGCGGTGGAGGCGGCCCAATGACCACTGCCTTCCTCGTCGTGTCGTCACTCGTGAAGGTGCTGGTGGTCCTGCTGATCACCGTGGGCGCCTTCGCGCCAATTCTGATTTGGGCGGAGCGCCGCCAGAGCGCGATGATTCAGGATCGACTCGGCCCGAGCCGCGCCGCAATCGTTCTTCCGGCGCCGGCACTAGCGTTCATCGATCGGGCACGCTTGCCGATGTGGCGCCTGGCCGCCTTGACCGGCATCGTCGCGATCGTGGCACTGGTCGCGCTGACTCTCATCGCGATCAAGGGGAGCAATCCCCTGCCGCTCTCGACCTCCGCGCTGACCAGGGGCCTGGTGGGCTTCGGCGCGGCCTCCGTGTTGCTGCGAGCCGGATACGGCGTCCACAGCATGATCGTTCGTAACCGCGGCAAGATCATGCTCATCGGCCTCCTGCATCCCGTGGCCGACGCAATGAAATTCATCTTCAAGGAGGACTTCGTTCCTCCCAAGGCCGACAAGCTCCTCTTCTCCGCCGGCCCGATCATCGCGCTCATACCCGCGATCGCGGCCTTCGCGGTGATCCCCTTCGCCAGCACGTTGCACTGGGACTATCTCAATCAGGTCTTGCCACGGACCGGCGACATCAGCGGTCCCGCGATTCCGATGCAAATCGCGAGCATCAACGTCGGGATCCTCTTCATCTTCGCCATCGCGAGCACGGGGATCATCGGCGCCGCGATTTCGGGCTACGCTTCGGACAACAAGTACTCGCTGCTCGGCGGAATCCGCGCGGCCAGCCAAATGGTCAGCTACGAAGTCGTGCTGGGGCTCACCCTCGTTCCGGCCTTCATGGTCTATGCCTCGCTCAGGCTCGAGAACATGGCGACCTGGCAACACGAGCACGTATGGGGGATCTTCGTCCCGCCCCTGACACTGGCCGCCATCAATTTCTTCGTGGCGGCCGTCGCCGAAACCAAGCGCGTTCCATTCGACCTCCCGGAGGGAGAGAGCGAGCTCGTCGGCGGCTATCTCACCGAATATTCCGGAATGAAGTTCGGCATGTTCTTCATGGGTGAGTTCGTCGAGGTCGTGTCACTCGCTGCAATCGCCTCGGTGATCTTTCTCGGCGGCTGGGACGTTCCCTACCTCTTTCGTGATGGGTTCGCGTTCTCGCTGCCCTTTTCCGAAGCCAGCTACTCGGTGCCCCTGGCTCACTGGCTGGTCGTGGCGATTGAGTTCGTGTTCTTCCTGTTGAAGATCATCGTTCTGATTTGGTTCCAGTTGATGATCCGCTGGTCGCTTCCGCGATTCCGCTACGATCAGCTCATGTCCCTGTGCTGGAAGGGTCTTTTGCCGGTCTCCTTACTCAACATCTTGGTCGTTGGCGCGTTCATCCTGTCGGGTTGGCTCGACTCCTGGGTCGCGTTCTTCGAAAGGATCTTCTGAGGTCAGCCATGACAGTCGGAGTGAAAGTCATCAAAAAACCAGCGCGCACGGTCGCCGAGCAGGTCTATCTCCCCGAGATCGCCAAGGGCCTGGGTTTCGCGATGGGCCGCTTTTTCCAGAACACCTTCGGCCCGGCGTCGAAGAAGGAAATCGACACGGTGAGGTACCCGGAAGAGAAGCGCGAATACCCCGAACGCTTCCGTGGCATCCACCGCCTCACACAACGAACCGATGGTTCCCCGCGCTGCGTGGCATGCCTTTGCTGTAGCACCGCATGCCCCGCCCAATGCATTTACATCGAACCTGCCGAGTACGAGCGCGACGACCCGCGTTACGGTTACGAGCGCTATCCATCGGTGTTCATCATCGACGAGCTCCGCTGCATCTTCTGCGGGTATTGCGTCGAGGCGTGCCCTTGTGATGCGATTCGAATGGACACGGGCATGCACATGCCGCCTTCGACCCGACGCGAGCACTTCCTCTTCGACAAAGAGACCTTGCTTTCGATCCCGGGCAGGGACGGCTCGTATCTGACCGCCAATCCGCGCCACGAGCCGGGCGAGCCGACGTACCCCGGAATCGATCGGGAGCACGGACACTAGGCGTGACCCCATCGCGCAAGGCGAGCCGGACGGCTATCATGGTCGCCGCCTACCGCGGTCGCGCATCGGCCGGCCCCGACGCAATCTGCCACGACCCCTGGGCGTTGCGCCTTGCGGGCCCGGAGGGCGAAGCGCTCTCGCGCCGCTGGGATGAGCATTCGCCCTTCATGGAGCTCTGGATGGGGCTTCGAACGCGGTACATCGACGACTGCGTGCAGCGGGCGCTCGATCGTGGGATCCGGCAGGTCGTGGTCCTCGGTGCGGGGCTCGATACCCGGGCGTCGCGGCTCGGGCGAAAGGGCGTCCGCTTCTTCGAGGTCGACCAGCCGGCCAGCCAAGCCGACAAACGTGAGCGCTTATCGAGGTTTGGGGACTATCCACAGGATGCAGCTGCGTTTGTTCCCTGCGACTTCGAGCGCGATGACTTCGTCCAAGTGCTCGATTCGGCCGGCCTCGACCGCCGGGCTCCGACCTGTTTCGTCTGGGAGGGTGTGATTTACTACCTTGCCGAAGACGCAGCGCGTTCGACCCTCGTTCGGCTGGCATCGGAATTCGACTCCCGGTCGCTCCTGGTCCTGGACTACCTCAACAGCAAGATGGCGAAGGCCAGCCCGCGTCTTCGAGACGAGGATCGCGCCATGAAAACCATCATCGATGAGCTCGGTGAGCCGATGCAATTCGGCATCGACGACCCGACGCCCTTGATGGCCGAGTGCGGATTTCGCTTTCTGCGAACCGTGTCCTTCGACGAGCTCGCGCTGCAGTACACGGGCACCTACGCGCGCGAGCGCTACTTTCGATTCCAAGCCATCGCGCTCGCCGGTCGAAGTGAGGAGCTGTCGCTTTGGTAGAAGCCCACCGAATCGGCGGCCGCGAGGTCGCGTTCCGACATGAGTCGGGCAGGGCGCCCACCCTGATATGCGTCCACGGCTCGGCCGACAACCACCACGTGTATGACCGGCTTCTCGATGCACTGGGGGGGACGGGCGGTCGCAATCGATATGCGATCAATCTTCCGGGCCGAGCCGGCAGCGATGGGCCTGCCCTACGCAGTGTGGCCGAGATGCAGGAGTTCCTGGCGCGTTTCATCGAATCCGAAGTGACCGGCGACTACCTGATCGTCGGCCATTCGCTGGGAGGTGGTGTCGCCATCGAGCACGCGTTGGTGGCCCGATCGGAGCGGCTCAAGGGAATCGTGGTGCTTGGGTCCGGTGCGCGATTGCGGGTGCTTCCTCTCATACTGCAGATCTTCGAGCAGGCCTCGAAATCGGGGGAGAGGCCGCCGCTTCCTGCGGGTGCTTTCCAGCCCGGGGCCGACCCGACACTCGTCGCCGATGCGATCGTGGCGCGTGAGAACACCCCGATCGAAACCGGGGCGGCCGACTGGCGCGCAGCCGATCGCTTCGACCGAATGCAAGACCTCGCAGGCATTCGGGTCCCGGCCCTGATCATCGCTGGCCGCAACGACACATTGACCCCACCGAAATACGCGGAGTATCTTGCCGCGAAAATTCCCCAGGCCGAGCTTCGCATCATCGAAGGTGCCGGCCACATGTTCCCGATGGAACGACCAGCCGACGTAGCGCGATGGATCGAAGAGTTTGTCGCCGCGCACACGGGCGGATGAGTAGGTAAAACGATGAAGACGATTATCCGCATCCTAGCCCTGAGCCTCGTGTCGACCGGCTGCACGACCGAGAGCGGCGCGAACACGGGCGAGATTACGCAAGAAACTCCGCTTCTGCACGAGGATGGTACCGTCGCAGCCCATGGATGGGCGCGCGGGCCGCTGATGCAGTACGACCGGTCGCTCGTTCAGGAAGCGCGATTGGATGGGCTTCGCGAGTGGGAGTACTACGCGGTCTTCACGCCGGACTTCGCGATCGGTCTGACATTGGCCGACATCCACTTGCTGTCTTTCGCCATCCTTACGCTCGAGGACTACTCGACCGGAGAGATTCACAGCGCAATCTTCATCGCCGACGCCGCCGCGCTAGACTTCCCGCCGACGCCCTTTGGGAACACGCACTTCGTCGCTGCAACAGGGAGCATCGACTACCGCTTCGAGGATACCCAGCGCGCGATCACCGTCATCTCGGGTGCGGCGGGGGCGGCTAATCGAATGGAGGCGCACCTCCAGCTCCAGGACAGCCGAGCGACCCAGAGCATCGCGGTCGTCCACACTTTCGATGAACCCGGCGAGTTCTTCTACGAGAATAAGCGGGTGAGCATGCCAGCAACCGGCTCCGTGCAAGTGGGTGACGTGCTGTACGAGCTTCCGGAAGGCAGCTCCTTCGGAGTGCTCGATTGGGGCCGCGGGGCTTGGCCCAGCGACGTTCACTGGGAGTGGGGACACTTCACCGGCACGACGGACGGGCACCTGGTCGGCATCAACTTGGGCACCGTCTTCGCAGACGACACCCCCGGAACCGCCGACGCGGTCATCGTCGATGGGGTGCTGCACAAGATCAGCCGGAGCGAGTGGGATTACGATCTCAACGACCTGATGTCCCCATGGCACTTCACGAGCACCGACGCTCGCATCGACCTCACCTTGACCCCCGACTTCGACGATTCGACGACGCTGAGTCTCGGCCCGGCATACACGCTGACGCGTTGGAAGGTACACGGAGAGATTCGAGGTACCGTTCAGCTCGACGACGGCTCGCAGCTCCAAGTGCAGGGAGTCCGAGGCGCCGCGGAGTACGTCGAGATCATTTGGTGATTCCGCCGGCAACGTCTGGGGCCGGAGGCCGATAGCTCTGGCATGCAGTCATCGGCCGCACTAGGTTGCCTCTCGTTCATGATCGACATCGACATCGCGTTGCGCGAGCGTTTTGGGCTTTCGGCATTTCATCCTTGGCAGAGGGAAGCGATCGACGAGCTGCTGCAAGGGCGGCGGAAGGTCGTGGTCATCGCGCCGACGGGTGGGGGCAAGTCGCTTTGCTACCAGCTTCCGGCCGCAGTCCTGGAAGGGACATCGATCGTCATTTCGCCGCTCATCGCGTTGATGGAAGACCAGGTTCGTGCGCTGACCCAACGCGGCATCGCCGCAACCTATCTGGCCTCGACGCTTGATCCCGAAGAGCTCCGCAATCGCGAGCAGGAGATTTTCCGGGGGCGTTTCCAGCTCGTCTACGTGGCGCCAGAGCGCCTTGAATCGCCGAGGCTGGTCGAGCGGCTTGCTGGGCTTCGGCCACCCTTACTCGCGATCGACGAAGCCCATTGTATTTCGCAGTGGGGCCATGATTTTCGGCCATCGTACCTGCGTCTAGGCGAGGTCATCGAGCGCATGCGGCCATCCCGGGTCATTGCGTGCACGGCGACGGCGACCCCCATCGTGCGGCGGGAGATTCAGGAGCGGCTGGGGCTCGGCTCGGACCGGAGCGCGGTCATCCTGCGCGGTTTCTCCCGTCCGAACCTTCACCTGGCGGTGGTCGAAAGCGACAACTCCGCCGAGCGTCGCAATCTGATGCTCGGCGCGCTTCGCGATGCGCTCGGCGGGCCGACGAGCCCAAAGGGTGGCGCCATCGTGTACGCAGCGACGAGGCGGAGCACCGAAAGTCTCGCCGCAGCGCTGGCCAAAGATGGTTGGCGCGTCGCGGCCTACCACGCAGGGCTTGCATCTTCCTTGCGCGAAGATGTCAACCGAGGTTTTGCCGATCGGTCCCTCGATGTCGTGGTTGCGACCAACGCATTCGGCATGGGCATCGACCGGCCGGACATTCGGACCGTCGTGCACGCGCAAGCTCCGGGCTCGGTCGAGGCCTACTATCAAGAGGTCGGGCGCGCCGGCCGCGACGGGCAGCCCGCACACGGTTTGCTCTTGACGAGCTCCGGTGACCTCGGACTGCGACGCCGATTGATCGGCTTCAGCGGCGGGCGGGATCCAGGCGGCCCAGCCGATCCCGAGCACGTGCAGCAGCAGTGGCGTTTGTTTCTCGACCTGATGCGATACGTAGAAGCAGGAAGCTGCCGCCACGACTTCATCCTTCGCTACTTCGGCGACGAGCAGGAGACGCTCGGTGGCTGCGGGCACTGCGACGTTTGCGAAAGACTCGAGGAGCGTGGAGCGGAGGACGCCTCGCGCGATGCGTTCGAAGAGGAGGCGCTGCTGGTGCGCAAAGCGCTCGCCGGCGTCGCTCGCAACCAAGGCCGGGCGGGCTTGACGGCTGTTTCGGAGATGCTCCACGGAACCGACAACGAACGTCTTCGGCGTTTGGGGCTGACCGAGCTCAGCACTCACGGTTTGCTCCGCGATCACCCCAAGGCCTGGGTGCTTGCGCTACTCAGGCGCCTCATCACCGCGGGCCTCGTCGACCTCACGACCGGCGAGTTTCCGATCCCGTATCTCACCGGCCCGGGCATCACGGCGATGAAGGGCGAGGGACAGGTCCGCGTCCTCCTCCCTCCAGCCGATGCGGGCCGCCGGCGGGCCGTCAAGAAGGAGCGTCGAAGGTGCCAGCAAGAGCTTCCCGAAAATGTCGATGCGTCGCTCTTCGAGACTCTGCGCGCCACTCGGCTGGACATCGCGCGCGCCAAGGGCGTGCCGGCGTATGTCATTTGCCACGACCGCACATTGATCGAAATGGCGGCCTACAAGCCGACCTCACTGGAGGCGCTGGCCGACATTTACGGAATGGGCCCCGCTCGCATCGAGAGCTACGGTGAGCCTTTTTTGGATGCGGTGAATGCCCACGCCCCGTAGCCCACGACCTCGTTTCGACCACCCGCCGTGTCACCCGAGCTTCGTAGATCCAGGGTCCGCGCGACGAGAGAACGTCGTCTGGCGGCCCGCAAAAGACCCTGCACCGCGACGCGGCCACAGGCATCTTCGTAGCCGATGAGACCGGGATCGAGTGCTTCGATGGCCATCGCGGTCGCCGTGTCCATGCGCTTGGCCGTGGCGTAATCGTGGTAGTGGCTCAGGTCGGAGCTGACCACGATCAGGGTCTCGCGTCCGCCCCAGAGGACCTCCAAAGCCTCGCAGGCTTGCTCGGGCGTTGCCCGTCCGATTGCGACCGGCAATACGCTGAAAGCGTCGAGGGCTTCTTGCAGAAACGGGAGCTGCACCTCGAGGGAATGCTCCCAGCGGTGAGCATCGTCGCGGACCTGCACGAAAGGAAGACGGAGCAGTCGATTTCGCGCGGCTTCGTCGACGGGCACGGGTCCCAACGGCGTTTCGAACGCCGTGCTGCTGGGGACGGCAAGGCCCGAGAATGGAACGTGGTGACTCGGGCCGAGGAGCACGACCCGCTCGACGAGATGGCGCGAACGATACAGAAGCGAGAAGGCGGCTGCAGCGACCCGACCGGAGTACATGTAGCCTGCGTGAGGCGTGATCAACGCCTTCGGCGGCTCGACCGTGTCGGGGAAATCCCCACGCGCTTCATGAAGATACTCTCGCACGACGCTACGCAGAGCGTCTGCGTTGGCCGGATAAAACGAGCCTGCGACCGCCGGCGGTCGATTTCTTCCCACATTTGAAGCCTGAGCACGCCCCAAGAATTGTCAAGGTTGCGTCACCGGCCTTGCCAACGGATTGCCGCATGCACATCGTCAATCTGATGGCCCACACGCAGGCATCGACCGTGTCGACGGTCTATTGGAGTCGCCTGGAAGACGGGCGGGTGCTCTGTGAGCTCTGCCCGCGCGCATGCAAGCTCAGCGAAGGTCAGCGCGGGCTCTGCTTCGTGCGCGCGCGCGAGGACGACGGGATCGTTTTGACCACCTACGGTCGCTCGAGCGGCTTCGCCGTAGACCCGATCGAGAAGAAGCCGCTCCATCACTTTCTTCCGGGGACACCAGTCTTCTCATTTGGAACCGCGGGCTGCAACTTGACGTGCAAGTTCTGCCAGAACTGGGACATCTCCAAGTCGCGCAAGATGGATACACTGGCCGACGAAGCTGGCCCCGCGGAGATCGCGGATGCTGCCGCGAGCCTCGGTTGTCGGAGCGTCGCGTTCACCTACAACGACCCCGTGATCTTTCTCGAGTACGCGCGCGACGTGGCCGCTGCATGCAAGGATCGCGGGCTCCGCACGGTCGCGGTGACTGCGGGTTACGTCAACCCGGCACCACGAAAGGAGCTCTGCGGTTTCATCGACGCGGCCAACGTCGACCTCAAGGCCTTCGACGAGGGTTTCTACCGCCACATCACGGGCGGCCGGCTCCGGCCCGTGCTGGACACGCTACGCTACTTGCGACACGAGACCGCGGTCTGGCTCGAAATCACGAACCTCGTGATCCCGGGCCACAACGACTCGGAGGACCAAATCCGCCAGATGGCCGACTGGATCGTCGAAGAGCTCGGCCCGGACGTTCCGCTCCATTTTTCGGCATTCCACCCAGACTACAAAATGCGCGACGCTCCGCCGACGCCGCGAGCGACCTTGAGGCGCGCGAGAGACATCGCCAAGCATGCCGGTCTGCAACACGTCTACACGGGTAACGTTCACGACCCGGAGGGAGACGCGACGTACTGTGCCCACTGTGGGATGGTGTTGATCGCTCGCGATTGGTACGAGATACGCTCCTGGAGCCTCGAAGAAGGCGCTTGCCCCGGCTGTGGCGCGAAATGCGCCGGGGTGTTCGAGCCGACACCCGGAACCGGAGGGGCCCGCAGGCTGTCGGTCAAAATGGCGCGAGACGGGATCACGCTCTCTTAGGTCGATGCGCTCGCGCGACCTAGGCCTCGTCGTGCGGCGGCGTCAGGATCTTCCCGAGGAACTCGAGTACGGCACGAATGCGCGCGCTGTCACGCAAGTCTTTGTGGACCGCTTGCCAGATTTGGCGCGGCTCGGGCTCGCCTTCGAGAGGCACCCGAATCAAGTGATTGTCGTGGTCGGCGACGAGGCAGGGAAGCAGTCCGATGCCCGTCCCAGCCACCGTGGCCGAGTAAGTGGCTGACACGCTATCGGACCGAAGTGCGACCCGCGCGCCATCCATACGTGCCTCGATCCAATCGTTCTCACGACGGAACGGGCGGACGTTTGCGAAAAGAATCATCTGATGTCCCGCCAGGGAATCCCCGGGAAGGCCGAATCGATCGACGTAGTCGAGCGAGGCGTACAGCCCGAGGTGAATGAACGAGAGCCGCTTGATGATCAGGTCCTCCTGAGTCGGCCGCGCGAGACGAAGCGCGATGTCGGCTTCCCGCCGAGCGAGGTTCACGTCCAGATTCGTGCATTGGAGCTCGAGTTGGATCTCAGGGTAGCGTTCGCGGAAGCGGCGAAGCTGGGGCGCGATGAATCGAGTCGTGAGCATTTCGGTCGCGGTCAGCCGGACGACGCCCTCGAGCTTCTGATCCTCTCCTGCCACGTCCCGCTCGACGCCGAGTGCTTCGCGCTCGATCCGCTCGGCCCGTGGCAGCAAGCGGTGTCCTGCCTCAGTCAGCACGTAGCCATTGGGGGTCCGATCGAATAGTCGCGCGCCGAGCTCTTCCTCCAGCTTCAGCAATCGGCGGCCGATCGTCGTGGGGTCCAGCGAAAGTGCAGCCCCCGCTGCAGCCAGGGTGCCGTAGCGCTGAAGCGTCAGGAAGTAGCGGACATCATCCCAGTTAAACATGGCCTGCATCATCGCAGCGTCATCCGCATATGACAACTGCAAAAACGCGTTTTCAACCTGCGCCCAACGGGGCTCATTCAACGCTAAGTAGTTCATATGACAGCTGAAAGGAGTCGATCATGCACAGTTTCTATCAATTGGAACCGGAGCTCCGGGCGGAAGTCCGACGCAGGCAAGCAGGGGTCTGGACGGACCTGATGACCGTGCTGGAAGAGGCCTGGGCCTCATCGCGGCGTCGCCGGCTGCGTTCGGAAGCGCGCATCTCGGTCGATGAGATTCTGGCGGATCTCGCTTATGGACGGGACTGAGGCCGGGGCAGAAGAAAAGACTGAAATTTCAATGAGGAGGCACATTTAAGACATAAAAATATGTTAAGATTAGAATCTAGGTGTCCGGAGGGAACCAATGATTCGACCTTTTCGCAAGGGCCTCGTGGTGTTCGTGGCGGTTCTGATCAGCGCCGCAGGTTGCGGTGGGGGCACTGCGGCCAACTCACATGTGGCACCGAAGATCACGTCGACGGCGCCGATGACCGCTACCGTGGGTGTTCCCTTCAACTATACGGTGACGGCCAGCGGAATGACGCCCGTCGCATTCGCAGTGGTGTCCGGGCCGGTCGACTTCATGGTTCATCCGACGTCCGGTATCGTGACCTGGACTCCGCAGAGCCAAGGCACCGTTTCCATCGAGATCAGCGCGACCAATCTGGCCGGACGGGACACCCAAGCGTTCGAAGTCGAAGTCCAAGGCTTGAACGGACCGATATTCATCACCGAGCCTCCCACCGAAGCGACGGTGGCCGCGCCATATTCGTACGATCCCGACGTCGTCGCCAACGGTGAGGTTTCGTGGAGTGCGCCGGTTGCGCCGGCCGGGCTAACGATCGATCCGGTGACGGGCGCAGTTCGGTGGACGCCATCTGTGGCCCAGGCCGGTCCGCAAAGCGTCACGATCCGAGCCACCGAAAACGACGGGGGTTTGTTTGCCGATCAGGAATTCACGGTGACGGTGGAGGACACCGGCGGCCCTGCGGTGATCACGTCCACCCCTCCCACTCGCGTGTATGCCGGCGAGGTCTGGCACTACGAAGCCACGGCGGCCGGCGCCCCGACCATTCAGTGGAGCCTGGTAGACCCTTTGACAGGAGCTCCGGCTGTGGGTGCGTCCATCCTGACCATCCCCCCCGAGGGGCCCGCGGTCACAGTCGAGTGGAGCACCGCAAGCGTGGTGCCGGGCGACTACAGGATCGCCCTACGAGCGTACAACGCATTGGGCGATCCGAGCCTCCAGGAATTCTCCGTCACCGTGGACCCCCGGCCACCCACGCCGGAGATCGACCTCGTCACGTCGCCGCCGCCGGCCACGATCTTCGTCGGGACTACTTATGCCTATGACGTCAATCTGACGCCGCAAAGCGAAAGCCTCGGTGTGGTCTGGAGTCTCGTTGGCGCAAGCGTTCCCTCCGATTTGGCGATCACGATCGATTCCCACACCGGCGCGGTGAGCTTTCTTGCGAACGTGTCGAACGGCGAGACCGAGTATGCCTACACCGTGCGCGCCGAGAACGTTCTCGGGGAGGGCGACGAGGCCACGATCAGCGTCGATGCGGTCTACCCCCCTGCGACCCCCGTGCTATCCGTCGCGCCGGCTACCGCGTTCACACTCGAAGTCGGAGAGAGCTTCCCCGGCGCCGCAGCGACTGCAACCGGCAGCCCGACGCCAGTCCTCGCGATCGCTGGCACGCTACCGGCATTCGTCGAGTTCGATCCGTCGACGGGCCTTCTTTCCGCTTCAGCGGCCGTGCCCGCTCCCGAAGAGGCGGACATCGGCATGCACTCATTCGACATCGTCGCCACCAACAGTGAGGGCGAGGACCGTCTCACGATCGACATCAGGGTCATCGCCGCACCGCCCAGCGTCGATTCGATCACGCCGGCGGCGGGTCGGCGCCAGTCAGACGTTCCGATCATCGTTCGCGGAGCAGGCTTCGTGAGCGCGGCGACCCCGGCGATTCGGATCGAGAACGGGGCGTATGTCGAGACTCTCACGACGACCTTCATCGACGAAACGACCCTGAGCGCGACGGTGCCCGTCGACTTGGCTCGTCCGGCGGGCGTCTACGACGTTGTCGTGGACCAGGGCTCGACGACAACCCTCGCGAAGCGGTTCACCGTGACAGCCGGAGATGGTGTGCCGCTCAGCGGAAGCATCGGTGTCGACATGACGCTTACCGCTCTCGAGAGCCCGTATGTGATCGCCGCGGACGTTCGCATCGAGAATGGGGCAACCGTCATCGTCCATCCGGGCGCAGTCCTGATGTTCTCTGGCGACAGCAATCGTCGCATGGACGTCGGCGTGAACAGCGCGGGTGCGTTGGTCGCGGACGGGGGCGAGCCGGGGGCGGGCGATCAAATCGTCTTCACCCGCTTCCAAGACGTTGGCGCTCCAGCGCCCAGCGGGCACTACCGCGGCCTACGCTTCGGGTCGAACATCGTCTCCGCAACGACGGAGCTTCGAAATGTCATCGTCGAGTTCGGCGGACGCGTCAATGCGGATACGGAACGCGGCGCGATCGAAGTGCTGAGCGGCTCCGCGCCGAACATCCATGATTCGATCATTCGCGAGAGCTCGAACTATGGCCTCTACGCCCAGTCTGGCGCCGGCACGGACGCCACCGACTGGTTCAGCAACAATCAGCTCGTCTCGAACGGGCGGTCGCCGCTGACGATCGGCTCCGATGACGTGTCCACGTTGGGCGCGAACCTCGATCTGATGGGTAACGGCCAAGACCGCATCTTCGTTCGGGGTTCGACGGTCAGTCGAGCCGGAGCGGATTGGCGGAACTACGGCGTTCCCTATTACTTGAACAACGGCCTCAGGATTCGAGGTGGAACCACCATGACCGTGGAGGCGGGGACCGAGATGCGGTTCGCGCCGGGCCAGATCGTCCAAGTATCGACTGCGACCGAAAGCGCGACGCTCGTTGCATCGGGGACTGCCGCGGCGCCGATTCGAATGGTCGGCGACAGCGGTACTTGGGGCGGGATCCGATTCGGAAAGCTCATCCAAGCGGGAACGGTCTTGCGCAATGTACGGGCCGAGGATCTGAGCGCGACGGTCGCCGGCGGTCTTCGAGTCGACGATCCAGGCAACCCGGGCGACCGCATCGCAATCGTCGAGAACTGCGTTTTCCGCAGTGGCGACTCAGGCTCGGTGGGCGTGTACCTTTCTGGGAACGCGGGCGTTCGCTCGTTTGAGAGCAACGTGCTCGATGCCAGAGCCTTCTCGATCGATGCGGCGCTGGCGGGCTTTAACGACCTGCTTCGCCCGTCGAACCGGTACGAAGCACCGCTTCGCGTCCGAAGTAGCACGGTCAATGGGGCAGACCTGCGGTGGAGCAAACCCATCGCCAGCGATACGAGCACCCAATCGATTCAGCCGAGCGGCAACTTGCTAGTCACCAATGGCTCGCTCCGCATCGATGCGGGTAACCGAATCGAAATGCCCTTGGATGGGCAGCTGAACATGACGGACAGTCAGTTGGTCATCGATGGAACGTCCAGCGCGCCGGTCGTGTTCGAACCGGTTGCGGGCGCACTGTATTGGGGACGGATCCGCTTGCGTGGAACCGGTAGCTCGGGTGTGTCGCGCATTGCGTATGCGATCCTAGAGTCGGCGGGCTCTGATCCAGGGCAGGGTGCCGGTGCCACTCGCGCCGCGATCGTGGCGGAGGCCAACGCCGGCGTTCCCGCAACACCCACCGTCACCGACACCGTCATCGCGAGCAGCAACGGCTACGGAATGACGTTTGCCGACTCCACCCACTGCGCGGGGGGGTGCAACGACAACACGATCGTGGGTTCGCGTTTCTCTGCGTTGCGGATCTACGCGAACTTCATGGGGCGCTTCGGTACGGGCAACATGATGGCTGGAAACAACACTTCGGGTACCCCGGGCGAAGACGGAGTATCGGTGCTCGGCGATGCCGTTGACACCAGCGCCACGTGGCCCCGCAACGACGTGCCATATGTCGTTCAGGGGAATATCGAGGTCCGACGATCCATTCCCCTGGATCCGGTGCCCGTGCTAACGATCGAGCCGGGCAGCGAAATCCGCTTCGGGGCCAATGGGCGACTGCGTATCGGCGATGGCAACGATGGGGTCTTGGATGCGCGAGGCACGATCGCGGAACCGATCGCCTTCACGAGCAGCGACACGGTCGCCCCAGCATTCTGGCGAGGCATCGACTTCGAGCAGGGGTCCAGCGGCTCGATGCTCGATTGGGTCACCGTCTCCTATGGGGGCGCCAGTGCGAACACCGGCAACATCAACTTCCGCTCGGGTTCGTTCGTCACGCTGGGCTCGGTCACCTCGACCTACTCGCAGAACTATGCGGGGGTCATCTTCGCGGGCTCTGCTCCGATGTTCACCGGATCGTCGAGTACCCGGGTCTATATGCACAATGGTCAAGGTTCGATTCCGGGTGTCGGCGATCCAGCCTACGATTGCGTGCGCGACGTCGCAGCGGACACCTGCACGCAGCCATAGCGGCTGCGATAGCGGAACGAGGTCGTTTTCATCCCCGGAGCTTGCGCCCTGAGATCCGCTCTCCTAGGCTCCCGCCTTCGTGTCGAAAAAGGACGAAATCTCCCAAAAGACGCTGGCGGTCCACGGGGGTGAACCGAGGGTGCATCCGTACGATGCATTGACGGTTCCGATCGTGCAGACGGCGACGTATTCTTTTGCGGATACGGCCGAGCTGATCGCCTACTTCGAGGGGCGAAAGGACCGTGAGGAGTACGGGCGCTACGGAAATCCAACCGTGCGTCTACTCGAACAGAAGGTGGCCGCGCTCGAGGGCACGCAGGATGCTGCCGCGTTCGCAAGCGGCATGGCGGCGATGACCTCCGCCATTCTCGCCCTCGTGAAGTCCGGCTCGCACGTGATCTTGTTCGCGGATTGTTATCGCCGGACGCGGCAGTTCGTGACCACTTTTCTCGATCGGTTCGGCGTGTCGAGCACCCTCATCCCGCCTGCGGATCTCGGTGCGCTACGAGCAGCGATCCGGCCGCAAACTCGGTTGCTGATCGCCGAGGCGCCCACCAATCCGTACCAGTCGGTTCCAGACCTCGAGCAGGTCGCCGAGATCTGTCGCGAGAACAACGTCAAGACGCTCATCGACAGCACGTTTGCGACGCCCATCAATTTCCGGCCGGCAAGCTTTGGGATCGATATCGTCATGCACAGCGCGACGAAGTATCTCGGGGGCCACAATGATGTGCTCGGTGGCGTAGTGGCGGGGAAGGCGGGCCTCATCTCGCTGATTCGTGACCTCCGAAGCGTCTTTGGAGCATGTCTCGATCCGCACGCCGCCTATCTGATTCATCGTGGCATCAAGACTTTGGCGCTTCGTATCGAGCAGCAGAACGCATCGGCGCAGGCCCTGGCGGAACGGCTCGAGCAGCATCCTCGGGTGCGGCAAGTATGGTATCCAGGTCTGCCGTCTCACCCGAACCACGAGACGGCCAAGCGCCTCATGAGCGGGTTCGGCGGGGTGGTGACCTTCCAGCTCGACGCTGATTTGGAGGGCACGAGCCGGTTTATCGATGCGTGCCAAGTCCCAAGGATCGCCGCCAGCCTCGGGGGCGTGGAGTCGCTGATCGAGCAGCCCGCGTTGATGAGCTACTTCGAGCTCAGTACCGAGGAGCGCGAGGCGCTAGGCATCAAGAATAACCTCGTTCGTTATGCCGTCGGCATCGAAGATACCGACGAGCTGATCGCGGACCTCCTGGCCGCGCTGGAGCAGACCGCCTAGCGTATCGGCCCTGACACAGCGATTCGCATCACAAAACATGGCTGCAACTGTGCCCTCCGACTGCGATGGGTCTCGGCGCGAGATGTTGAGAAAGGGTGCAAGTGCGCGAAATCGCTGTTGACGCGCCTAGACCCCTAGATATACTGGGCGCCCAATGGGGAGAGAATCGTTGACGAAGTCGGAGCTCATCGACGCTGTAGCCCAGCGTACGAAGATCACCAAGAGCCGAGCTGAACAAGTTGTAAACTGTGTTTTCAACGCGATGACGTCGGCGCTCGAGCATGGGGAAGGAATCGAGATCCGCGGCTTCGGCAGTTTCACGGTTCGAGAGTACAAGTCCTACAGCGGGCGGAACCCTCGGACCGGGAAGCCCGTACCGGTTCCGGAGAAGCGACTTCCGTTTTTCAAAGTCGGCAAAGAGCTCAAAGAGCTCGTCAACGGCGACGCCGCTGAGTCCGGCGAATAAAGGCATCGGATGAAGCCTGAAGCGCAGCTCGCCGAGCTCAAGCGCGGTGTCGTCGACCTGCACGTCGAGTCGGAGCTCCTCGAGCGCTTGAGCACCGGGAAGCCTCTCAAGATCAAAGCGGGTTTCGATCCGACCCGACCCGACCTCCACCTGGGGCATACGGTCCTCCTGAACAAAATGCGGCAGTTCCAGGAGCTGGGGCACGATGTCGTGTTCATCGTCGGAGATTTCACGGCACAGATCGGCGACCCATCGGGCCGAAGCAGCACGCGTCCGGTTCCGACCCGCGACGAGATCTTGGACGGCGCGCGCACCTACGCGGAGCAGGCATTCAAGATCCTCGATCGCGACCGGACACGGATCGTCTACAACGGCGCATGGCTGGGGAAGATGGCGTTCGACGACGTCATTCGGCTGGCTGGCAAGTACACGCTTGCGCGGATGATGGAGCGCGACGATTTCAAGCGGCGTTGGGCCCAGCATCAAAGCATTTCACTGCACGAGCTCTTGTACCCACTTGCCCAGGCATATGATTCGGTGGTGCTCGAATGCGACCTCGAGCTCGGCGGAACCGACCAGCTCTTCAATCTTCTCGTCGGCCGGGAGATCATGCGGGAGATGGGCCAGCGGCCTCAGATCGTCATGACGACGCCGATCCTCGAGGGGATCAACGCACGTTACGAAGACGGCAAGATCGTAGGCGCCAAGATGAGCAAGTCACTCGACAATTACGTGGGTGTCGCCGAGCCTCCCAGGGAGCAACTCGGTAAGCTGATGAGCATTTCGGACGACCTGATGTGGCGCTACTACGAGTTGCTCTCCTCGGAGCCGGCCCTGGAGATCGAGCGAAGAAAGCGCGCGTGCGCCACCGGCGAGATGAACCCGCGAGACGCCAAAATCGCGCTCAGCAAGGAAATCGTCACCCGTTACCACGACGCAGCCCAGGCAGACGCTGCCGAAGCTGCGTGGCTTGCCCAGTTCTCGAGGCGTCAGATCCCCGATGACATACCCGAGCACGAGATCGTTCTCGACGATGATGACGTCTGGGTGCCCAAGCTCTTGAGCGACCTGGGCCTCGTGAAGAGCTCGAGCGACGGCCGCCGCCGCATCCAGCAAGGCGGCGTAGAAATCGACGGCGACCGGCTCGAAGATCCCCAAGCCAAGCTCCCCAAAGGCCGCCGCTACGTCATCAAAGCCGGCAAACGCAGCTGGGCCGCCGTCACCCTGAAGTAGGGACACGCTCCAGGCCTCCAACTCTTTGGAATCATGAGGTTCCCCAGGCAAAGATCGCAACGGCGATTCGTCCGGGCATCCACAATCATCGCCTTGACGCGATAAAGTTTACGATGTAAATGCTATCCGCATGCCGCGAGCTTCGTTGACGGTGCAGGAGTTGGACGCGTTTCGGTCGCGGGCCGTCGAGGCGGCCGTGGCCCTGTTTGCCGACCACGGCTATCGGGGGGTGACGCTTCGATCGTTGGCGAGGGAGCTCGGGGTGAGTCCGATGACCCCGTATCGGTACTTCGCGAACAAGGAAGAGCTGTTCGCCATGGTGCGAACCGAGGCCTTCCGTCGGTTCGCGGACGCGCAGCGCGACGCCGTCGAGGGGATCGACGACCCAGAAGACGCTTTACGGGTTCTCGGCCGGGCGTACATCAGTTTCGCGCTCGATCAGCCGGACGCGTACCACATCATGTTCGAGCTATTGCAGGCGCCGGCGGGAACCTATCCAGAGCTCGAAGCCGAACAGGCCCGCGCGTTTTCCTATTTGCATCAAGCCGTGGAGGCGAGCGTGAGAGCGGGACGGATGGAGGGCGGTTCACTCGAACGCGCCCACATTCTCTGGGCTCAGGTTCATGGGCTCGTTTCGTTGCACCTCGCCGGTAAGTTGGTGATGGGCTGTTCGCTCCAAGAGTTGGTATCGGCGGTTTTCGATGAACCGGTAAGGGCGCATTGAGGCGCAAATAGGAGAATGACATGCGAATCGGAACCTCTTACAAGCAACACCCTGGCTTGGCCGATCGATGGGACGCGATCGTCATCGGTTCGGGCATCGGCGGGCTTTCCGTCGCAGCGAGCATGGCCAAGTTGGCCGACAAGCGCGTGCTCGTGCTCGAGAGGCACTACACGGCCGGGGGATTCACACACACCTTCCGTCGACCCGGCTACGAATGGGACGTCGGCGTGCACTACATTGGCGACGTGTCCGACCCCCGCGGCTCTGCGCGGAGGATTTTCGACTTCATCACCGATGGCGACCTCGAGTGGGCAGACATGGGCGATGTGTATGATCGGATCATTCTGGGAGAGAGCTCTTACGATTTCGTCAAGGGCCTGGAGAGCTTCCGCGCCCAGATGCACACGTATTTTCCGCGCGACAAGGACGCGATCAACGAGTACCTGGAGAAGATCATCGCTACCGCCAAGAAGGCACAGCTCTTCTTCGCGGAAAAGGCCTTGCCACCTTTCATGTCGACGCTCTTCGGCGGCATGATGCGTCGGCCGATCGTCAACGAGGCATTGCGAACAACGCGCGAGGTGCTCGAAGAGATCACCCAGAATCAAGAGCTCATCGGTGTGCTCACCGGCCAATTCGGTGACTACGGTCTGGTTCCCGCGAAAAGCAGCTTCTTCATCCATGCGATGGTGGTCAGTCACTACTTCCGCGGCGCCGCCTATCCGGTCGGAGGCTCCGCTCGCATCGCCGAATCGATCCTCCCGGTGATCGAATCTGCGGGTGGCGAGGTGGTGACCAACGCCGAGGTCACCGCCATTCTCATCGAGGGTGGGGAAGCGGTCGGCGTAAGACTGCTCGACGGTCGTGAGCTGCGCGCCCCGACAGTCATCAGTGATGCCGGTGCCGTCAACACCTTTGCGCACTTGTTGCCCGGCGAAGCAGCGCGGGCGACTGGGTTCCCGAGCAAGGTGGACGCCGTCGGCTCCTCGATCGCGCACTTGTCGCTCTACGTCGGTCTGCAGGGCACTACTGAGGACCTCCAACTGGAAAAGACGAATCTCTGGGTCTACAGGGATCACAAACACGAAGAGAACTTCGAACGTTTCCAAGCCGACCTCAATGCGCCGCTGCCACTGGTCTATTTGTCGTTCCCATCGGCCAAGGACCCGGATTTCGATCGCCGTTACCCCGGCCATTCCACGATCGAAGCGATCACATTGGGGCCATACGAGGCGTTCAAGTCGTGGGAAAACACCTCGTGGAAGAAGCGGGGCGCCCAGTACGACGAGCTCAAGGCGAGCCTTTCGGAGCGCTTGCTCGATACGCTCTACAAACACGCTCCAGCGACGCGCGGGAAGGTCGAGATCGCCGAGCTCTCAACGCCGCTCACGACGCGAAACTTCGCTGCACATCCGACTGGCGAGATCTACGGCTTGCAACATACGGCACTGCGCTTCGAGCAACGCTGGCTCCGACCGCGCACGCCGATCAAGGGCTTGTACTTGACTGGTGCGGACGTGGCGTCTGCTGGGGTCGTCGGGGCCTTGATGGGAGGCATGCTCTGCAGCTCCGCGGTACTCAAAGGCAATGTCCTCGGTCGAGTGCTGAAGCATCAGGCCCAGACATTACGGACAAAGACGCCGGCACAGTCGACACCTGTGCGAACATAGAGGCGCATTCTGCGTCTCCGCAGCTCGTCTAAAGCCCAGCGACCCGAATCACCGCGTCCCGCGACGGAAAATCGTCGCCCACTCGCTCGAGCAAGACGTCCGCTGGGCAGCGTGAAGTCACGAGGAGCTCCCGGAGCGGGCGCAGGAGCACGCTCTCATCCTCTCCCTTTTCGTTTCGGTCTCCGATGCGCCGCAGTCCTGCCTCTGCGAGCTCCAGCAGCTGTCCGGCCCAATCGACCGCTTCGCGGTTCATGAACTTCGTTCGAATACCGTGGCGCATCAACGCATCCCGTTGGCGCTCGACCTCGGGGAACGCCCAGGGATCCACCAGTCCCTCGAACGCGCGAAAGCTGGTTTCGTCGTAGAGCAGCCCCTTCCACAGAGCCGGTAGGGCAAAAAGCATCTCCGGGCGTTGCTCGTCCGCGCCGCGACATTCGATGGTGTTCTTGAGCCTCACCTCGGGGAAGAGCGTGCTCAAATGGCTCGCCCAGTCACCCTGATTCGCTTTGATGCCCTGGAACCCTTCTTCCAGGAACGAACGGAACGTCTGGCCGGTATTGTAGTGTGGCTTTCCGTTTCGCTTCACCAGAAACATCGGCGCATCGAGCGCCCACTCGACGTAGTCGACGTACGACGGGTGATCTTTCCACGCAAAGGGCAAGAGACCCGAGCGGTCGGGGTCCATGTGCAGCCAGATCAGCCCGCGATAGGAGCGATAGCCGCTTCGCTTCCCGCCTTCCCACGGACTGTTCGCAAACATTGCGGTTACGAGCGGTTGCGCGCGCAGGCCCACGCGCACCTTGCGCATCGCATCGTCTTCGGATGCGTAGTCGAGGTTGGCTTGCACGGTACAGGTCTTTGTCATCATCTCGGCGGCCATGGAGCCGCGTGTCGGCATGTATCGTTGCATCACTGCGTATCGCATCTTCGGCACCCAGCCGAGCTCGTCGACCGAACCGAACGGATGGCAACCGAGCCCGAGCCACACCAGGCCAAGGTCTTCCAGGATGGGCTGGAGGGCGGCCCAGTGCGCGTCAGACTCCGACTTGCCCTCGTGAACCGTCTTGTAAGGTGCCCCAGACAACTCGATTTGCGACCCAGGTTCGAGCGTCACAGAGGCGTTCTCGCGACGCAAAGCGATGATCGGCCCGCCCTCGGTCTCGCTCTCCGGTTTCCATCCTTGCTCCCCAATCAGCCTATCGAAAATCGTCAGAACGCTGACGGGACCGTCGTAGGGCAAGTGGGCGCCCTCCGCAGCACTCACGGCGATGCGTTCGGCCTCCGTACCGATCAGCCAGCGCGCCCGCGGCTTCTCCGCTTCGTGAAAGAGCGCCAGCAAGTCGTCCATTCCGCGAAGCGGGGCGTCGGGTTTCGGCAACGTATCCTCTGAGTCCGCGGGTCGGGCGCGGAACCGTACCACGAAGGCGACGGGCATGCTCCCTGATCATGTCAGTTCGCGGTTGCGCGTGCGGCCCGGACGTGGTGGAACACCTCCGTGGATCGACTGCTCGAGCTTCTCCGGGAACGCGGTTTTCGCCAAGGCAGGTTTGTGCTGAGCTCGGGAAAGGAGAGCGACTTCTTCATCGACTGCAAGCCTGCTGTGCTGACCGCGGAAGGCCATCATCTAACCGGGCGCGTTCTACTCGGGCGAATTCGCGACACCTTGGGTCCCGTTTCTGCCGTCGCAGGCGTGGAGCTAGGGGGTTGCCCGCTCGCTTCTGCGGTCGCGTACGCGTCGTGGGAAGACGGCGCTCCCATCGACGCCGTGTACATCCGCAAGTCGACCAAGGAGCACGGTACCCGAAAGCTGCTCGAGGGCGCCGACCGTCTGGCGCCGCACGCTAAGGTCGTGATCTGCGAAGACACGGTGACCACGGGCGGCTCGACCCTTCGCGCCATCCAAGCGGTTCGCGACGCCGGGTTCGAGGTGGCCGGCGTGATCGCCATGGTTGACCGCCTCGAAGGCGGCGCCGCGGCGATTCGCGGTGCTTCGGTGCCTTTCAGCGCGATTTTCGACCGTGCCGATTTCATGGGCAACCCATAATCGGCTCGAGTGGATGGCGCTGACCGAGGGCCTTTGAAGAAGGTTTGACAGCGTCGATCCTCCATCGCTATGATTCGGTGGTTACGTAAGCCTTCGTAACAAATGGGGAAACGGGCCGTGCGGGGAGGTTCAGAATGATTGTGCGCCACAGGGGGTGGGCGGTTGCAGTTCTCATTGCAGCGCTCGGATTGGGTTGTCACGCAGCCGAGGACGATCCGAAGGGACAAGCGAGCGAGCTCTCCGATCCGGTTCGGCGAGAGAACGCGATCTTCAATCTCAAAGCAATGTATACGGAAACCCTGGCCGCGAGCGGTGGTGACCGGAACAGCACCGAGGTGAAGGCGATTGCGGATGTCATCGTCGGCCCGCTCACCGAGGCCTACCTGGCGCACCCCGAAGACCGGATCAACGGCCTCGCAATCTTGGACCTGCTCGAAGAGATGCAAGACCCCCGAAGCCTTCCGGCGCTCATCGAAGCGTTGAACTGGCGCACCGAGGTGTCGGAGGACCATGCGATTCGAGCAGCCCAAACCATCCAAGCGATGGAAGTTCCTGCTGCGGAGCGGCCCAAGGTCATCGAAGCGCTCGGGCATTCGTTGGAGCGAATTACCGACTCCCGCTCGCAGGACAACAAGATGCGTGTGGCGATGATTCGCGCGCTTGGCTCGCTCAAGGACAAGGGGGCGACCGAGATTCTGACGAGCATTGCGACCAAGCAAGACGAGAAGCAGAACTTCCTGATCAATCGTTTGGCAGCGCAGCAGCTCGGTGAGCTACGGGATCCGTCCGCGATTCCAGCCTTGATCAAATGCCTCTTCCTCTTTGCACCCAATCAGCCAGACCTTCGCATGAACGACGTAGCAGCCGAGGCGCTGATCCTGATCGGTCGCCCATCACTCGAGCCGCTACTCAACGTTCTCGCTGGCAAGGACGCGAGTGCCAATGCCATTGCCAAAGCGTACATCGATGCGATCAAGGCTCGTCGGCCTGACCTAGCCAACGAAATGACGATTCGGCAGGTGACGAGCAGCGAGGCGAGCTTTGCGCTCGGCGCGCTAGGGTTTACCGAGGCGCTGGAACCGCTTCTTCAAGAGGCGGGGTCCTCCGATACGGCCCGCAAGCTGAACGGAGCGATCGCCTTGGTGCGAGTCAGCGTTCCTGCCGCACAGAAAGATCGCGTTCGCGCGACCTTGAAGAAAGTATATGCAGACCTCCCCAAGGGCTTTGCAGGCATTGCGTTGCGCGGACAGTTGCTCGCCGTGATCGCGCACATGTACGACGCCGAGATGATGCCCTTCATCTACGAGCAGGTCGTCGACATGAAGGCCAACCCGGAGTTGCGATTGATCGCGGTAGAGAACTACGCCTTGCTCGCGAACAAGGCGGAAGCCGCGAAGCTTTCGCAGGCCATTGCAAACGAGAAACCCTCGGAGGACGGGGGCTATAGGGAAAAGTTCGAAGAGAACAAACCGCTGCTCGACCTCGCAAACGAGTGCGATTCGAGCGTCGAATGCTGGATTTCGAAAGCCAGCAGCACCGACGCCAACAAGGCGCGCAAAGGAGCCTTCATGCTCGGGCGCTACGCGACTGGAAATGTCAAAGCCGTGGATGCATTGGTGCCGCAGCTTGGCAGCGATGACCTCGGTGTACGCCTCGCTGCGCTCATGGCGATCGACCACATCGCGGTCAACGGCAGCCCAGCCGCCGTCGCCAAGATTGACGAGCTTCGGACTCGCGAGGAAGGTCAGTCGGTCTGGACCCACTTCAGCCGTGAGGCGCTGCCGGTTCAGGCGAGGCTCCGCGGTAGGGCTGGTGACGCGCGATAGCGCCGGCGGCGAATGAGCCGTGGTTCGCTTCGTCATCATCGTTGCTGGGCTCGGATTGGGACTGCTCGCGGGGTGTCCGCGTGAATCCGATCACGGACCGCATGCGCAGACCGAGACCCGGGTCGTCGCCGACGTCGTCGCCCGGGTAGGGACGCTTTCGATCGGCCGGTCGGAGATCACGGAGCGCATGCAGGCCGACCGAAGCAGCGCCCGCGCCGCGCTCGAGGAATTGATCGACGAAGCGCTTCTGGTTCAAGAGGCCGAGCGAATCGGGTTGACGGAAAGCCCCGAGGACGAGCGCGCAGTCGAGCGGCTCATGGTGCGCGCGATGCTTCACGACATCGAGAAGGAAAACACCCCCGAGTCGATCTCCGACGCGGACGTACGCGCAGAGTACGCCAAACATCCCGAGAAGAACCGGACATTCGACGACGCACAGGAAGACATCCGCCAGCGCCTGAGTCAGAAGAAGCGATTCGACGCGGTCGTCGCAATCGTCGAGCGCCTCGAAGCGAGAGGTCTGGTGCACTACGAACAGCGTGGCGTCGAACAGTTGCTTTCGACGCCCGGCTTGCCCGAACGCGCGAACTGAGCCCGCACCGAGGCAAGGAAACCGCGTTCTGGCGCCATGCGCAAAAGGCGACCAGATTTCGAGGAATCCGCTCTCGATCGTCAGTCGGCGAGCTGAATCAGCGCGTCTCGGACCTCATACACCTGCGGTGGGTGGGCAGGCGTGCGCTCTTGTGAAAACGAGCGTACCGAGGTCACCGTGGGTACGCCGGAACCTCCCTGCAGCGCAGCAGCGAGCGCCTGGCGGGTTTGGTGCCCTTGACGCAGTGTGGCCGAAACGATTCGATACGCGTCGTAGCCAAACGCGGCAAACATCTGCGGCGGCGTGCCGTAGCGTGTTTGGTAGGCCTCGAGGAAGTGCTGATTGATCGCGGCATCGGATCCCACGTAGAAAGGGAGCGCCACGAGTGCGCCCTGGAGGTAACGCTGGGCGCGCTCTAGGAGCGTGGAGGACCAACTCGGGCTCGGGAGAAGGAATTGCACCTGCCGCTTGGCATGCTCGGGTAGCGCGGTTCCGACGATGCTCCACGCACCCTCGGCCGCGAAGGTCGGGGCGATCAGGGCGACTTGATCGGCTACATCGGCGAAGAGCACGACATCGCAGCTGGTTTCGAGGACGGTCCGAACGTAATCGACAAACGACTTGGTGCCGGGCGGATAGGCCACGCCCTCACAGGTGACCCCGCCCGCTGCGGCCACTTCCTGGTCGAACAATCGCTCCATCGTGCGCCCGTAGCCGTGATCGGGATACAGGATCACAAACCGCGACGCTCCGCGCGCCCGAGCCTTGCCCACCAAGGCCGTGAGCTCGTCGCGCGGGCTATATAGAAAGCGGAAGATTTCTTCGCCGGCGTTCGTCACGTCTTCGGATGCCGAGAAGCTCAAGAGCGGCACGCCCGCTCGACGGGCCGCGTCGGCGGCGGCCTCCGTCGTGCGATTCTCGACCGGACCGAGCACTGCGACGACGCGCTGGTCGCCGATGAGCGACTCGATCGCGTGGACGGCTTTCGACGGATCGCCGCCGGTGTCTTCGACCACTAGCGCGGGACCGCCTTCGTCGAGCGCGGCCAACTGCATCCCCTGAAGGAGTTGGCGGCCGACTTCGCGTCCGCGGCCACTCAATGGAAGCAACGCCCCGACGACGAAGGGATTGCCGTGAAGGAACTCGTCGGCACGCGCGATCAAGAGTGCCACATCGGGGTCATCCTTCGAATCGCTCGCTCTCAACGCATCCGATGTGCGTGCGACGAGGTCCCCATCCTGGGTGTCGAGGGCATGGGTCAGAAGCCGCATCGAAACGTAGAGATGGGGCAGGGCGCCCGCACGAAGCTCATCGAACAGCGCGGCGGTCTCTTCGATCGTCAGCTTCTGAACCAGCAGCTTGGCGGCCGCGTCGACCCGTTGAGGATCGGGGGCAGCCCCGCCTTTCGCGATCAACGCGTCCAGCACCCGAAGCGCAAGTACGGCGCTGGTCGTCTGCTCGGCCGCGATGACGGCCGTGTCCCAAAGCAGCATCTGCTCCTCGCTCGCGAACCGCTCCCCCGCAATGGGCTCGATCGTTTGCAGCGCACGCTCCGGGTCTCCCAAGCGCAATTGGCAAGCCCCCAAGTGAAGTGAGGCCCGCAGAGCAATCGCTCGGTCCGCGCTGTCCTGCGCTTGCTCGAAGTACGGAACCGCGCTCGGGCACCGACCGAGGTCGGCGTCGAGTAACCCCAGCTCGAGACGCGCCAGATCCGCCTCCGCTGTTCCGGGATTGCCGATGATGAAAGCCTCGTAGGCGTCCTGCGCGGCGCGGATTTCGCCGCTGGCAGCGAGGCCGCGTGCCTCTGAGATTCCGGCAGGCGGGGCCTTCTCGAGTGGGCTGACTACTGGCTTGGGTGCGCAGCTGGCGAGCAGGACCAGCGCGGCGCACGAGAACACGCTTCTCCACATGCGGACGCACGATACCTGCCCGTCCCCGACCCCGCCACGCTGCAAGGCTGTCACGCAGTCGCTTTCCAGCCCTCGGCCAATCGCGCAAACTCGGCGATCGAGAGGGTTTCACCGCGTCTTCCTGGGTCGATCAGGGCGTCGCTCAATGCTCGATCGGCTCGATCCGGGTCCCCCAGTGCGCGCAATGCATTGCGCAGCGTCTTGCGTCGCATCTGAAACGCGGCACGGACGACCGCCTGAAAGTGCTCGGTCTCGTCGGCCAACGGCACCTCGCGCGGCAGGAGCCGCACGACCGAGCTCTCAACCTTGGGCGCCGGATAGAACGAGCCGGGCCGCAACCGGGACACGGTCTCCACCTCGAAAGCGGCACGCGTAAACACGGTCAGCGCCCCGTACTCTTTGGTAGCCGGCTCGGCGACCAAGCGGTCCCGCACTTCGCGTTGAACCATCAGGATCGCCCCGGCCAACACGGCCCGGTCCGCGACGACGCGTCGGAGAATCGCGCCGGTTGCTTGATACGGAAGGTTTCCAGTAACGACGAGCTTTGCCCCACAAGCGCTTGAATATGCGCCTAGATCAAAGGCTGCCGCGTCGCCCTGCCGGATCTCCAATCGCGTCTCATGCCCCAGCTCTTCCCGCAGCACGTGCACCATGTCACGGTCGAGCTCGACCGCGAGAACACTGCAGCTCCGCGCCAGAAGAGCATAGGTCAGCGCACCCAGACCTGAGCCGAGCTCGACGATCTGCTGTCCCAGCGCCGTGGCCGCGTCCGCAATCTGGGCAATTGCGTCAGGCTGGATCAGGAAGTTTTGAGAAAACGAACGCTTCGGAAGCAGGTCGTATTTCCTAAGTAGATCCCTTGCGTCGGGGGGACCTCTTCGATTGGCTGTGGGCGGGTCAAACATCTAAAATCATGGGTGTTTTAGCGCGCAAGGGCCGAGGCGCTCCGGTCGTGTGGCAGCGCTTGTCAGCTCGGAAGGCGTTATTATATTGGTCAAAGGCGTAGTTTGACCTACGTTAATTGCAGAGGCACCAATGCTCCCAGGCTTCATCATCGACCAGATTCGTCAGCGTGAGGAAGAAGAGCAGGCAAAGCGCCAGATTTCTCAAGTCGAGTTGCATCTTCCGGTTCCGGAAGGCTCGAAGCCGTCGGAGCGCGATGAGGACTCGGAGCGGGGTGTTGTGATCATCGACCTACGGAAGACCTGACAATCCGCTAGAATCCGGGTGTGTCAAGTCGTGCCGTAGTGAGTCTGGACGAGCTGATTGGCTCGCTTGATGCGGCGCTAAGGGCTGCGGATGGCCAGGATCTGCACAGCATCGAAGCGGCCCTGGTTTGGTGCAAGGTCGAGCGGGGCGATCTCGGGGAAGCGTTCCGGCTCATGTGGGAGCCCACAGAGGCCTCCGATCCGGATCACGCCCGCCGGCTCACACGTGCCGAGCTTCAGGCGTATTGTGGCAATGAAGATGCTGCGTTGGCGTTGATCCGCGATTTGCCAGAAGGAAGCGGTGCGTCGGCGATGGTCCGAGCGCGGGTCGCAACGTCGCGGGGAGATTGGGAATCCGCCTGCCGTCACGCGCTGGAAGCAGTGCAGACGGACTATGGGGGCGCGAGAGCCCTGGGGCTTGCAGTCCGCGCGAATATCGAAATCGGTCAGATGGAAGAGGCTCAGCGGCTGCTCGGTGAGGTGGTGGAAGAGACCTCGGCCGATGCGCTGGTGGTTGCCGCATTGCGCGCACGACTGTCGCCAAACGATCCGATTGGGGCGCTGGCCGTCGCGGCCGAGCGCGCCCGACGGCAAGGCGCGATGCGGGCGTGCGCCGACGCCTGGGCAGACGTGAGCAGCCTTTGTCGCGCGCGCGGCGAGCCCGAGGAGATGCGGAGGGCGGCCATACGAGCCGTGGAGCTTTGGGACGACATGGCGACCTCGCTGCCCCCGGCGCTGCGTTCCGGTTTCTGGTGTGACGCCACGCGCCGGGCGACTCGCGAGGCTTCGAGGCGTCCGAACACCTCGTTGGGCTCCCCGGCCGCGACGGGGCTGGCGCCCTTGCTGGCCACCATGCGACGCTTGGCGAGCGAGCGGGATCTGGACAAGCTCCTGGCGGTGATCACCGATGGGGCGGTGTCCCTGAGCGGAGCCGAACGCGGATTCGTCTTGCTCATCGACGAGCAAGGCGGGTTCGAGACGAAGACGATTCGGAGTGCGGAAGAGCAGCTCGGAGAAGCGACCGCCTCCTTCAGCCGGTCGATCGCCGAGACCGTGCTAATCGACGGGGACCCGGTGATCACAGTCGACGCGGCACACGACGCTCGCGTCCAGGACTATCTGTCGGTCCACCGCTTGATGCTGAAGTCCGTGGCCTGCCTGCGCATCGAGTCGCGCGGCCGAGTTTGGGGCGTGCTCTATCTCGAACACCGAAGCGCCAGCGGACGCTTCGCCGGAACGGATTTGTCCTTGCTTCGCGCCTATGCCGATCAGGCCGCGATCGCGATGGAAACCTCCGATCTCATCGGCCGCATCGAGGCGCAGAAACACCATTTGGAGCGCACCAATCTCGCACTGCGCGAAGCGAACGAGCGTCTCGAGCAGCGGCTTGAAGGGCAGACCCAGGTCCTGCAGCGAACGCTCAAACAGATGGCCGGCCTCCAAACCGCAGCGACCGAAGGCGAGCGATGGGGAATTGTCGGATCGAGCGAAGGGATGCGCCGAGTATATGACCTGCTCGATCGCGTGGCCGCCCGGCCGGTGCCTGTGGCGCTCACTGGTGAGAGCGGGACCGGTAAGGAGCTGCTGGCGCGGGCGATTCACCGCGGCAGCACGCGGGCCGACCAGCCCTACGTCTCCCTCAACTGCGGTGCGATCCCGGAAGGCCTGCTCGAAAGCGAGCTATTCGGTCACGCCGCCGGCGCGTTCACCGGTGCGACGCACGCGCGGGAAGGCGTCTTCCGCCAGGCGCATGGTGGCACGCTGTTCATGGATGAAATCGCCGACATGCCATCACGAATGCAGCTCGACCTGCTCCGGGTGCTGCAGGAGCGGCGGGTTCGCCCGGTCGGCGGCGACGCCGAGCAGCCCATCGACGTGCGCCTCGTCACAGCGTCCAAGCGACCGCTCCGGGAGCTCGTGGAAGAGGGAATACTTCGGGAGGACCTCTATTATCGCCTAGCCGTGGTGGAGATCCATCTGCCCCCGCTCCGTGATCGGCGTTCCGATATTCCGCTGCTCTGCGATCATTTCCTGGAACATATCGCGAAGGAGCGTGGAGAACCGAAGAAGCGACTGAGCCGTGGGGCGATGCAACGACTCTGCGCGCACGATTTTCCCGGCAATGTTCGCGAGCTCGAACACCTGCTGATCAACGCCACGGTTTTTGCCGCCAGCGACACCATCGAGGCGGACGAGCTATCGATCGAGACCGCCATTGCAACGCCGACTCCGAGCGTCGGCGCGACCAACTACCGTGACTTCAAGGACACAGAGCGCGATCGAATCGTGGCGACGCTCAATGCACACGGTTGGAACCGAGCCAGGGCGGCTCGCGCGCTCGGGATGGCACGCAGGACCTTTTACCGCCGACTCAAAGAGCACGGCATCGAGCTCCCCGGCCCAAAGCGTTAGAGGCCGCCCGGCGAGGCCGCGGTCGATGTCCCTGCATCGTATTTTTCTGGGGTTTCCCCGGGCGGCAGGTAAAGCGCCGGCTCGCCCGGGCGGGACCAGTCAACCCAGTAGACCGGCTTGGAACGGACATCGACGTGGACGAAGCTGCCTCGTGGGTAGTACCCGACGCCCACTTTGGAGAGGGTCAAACAGTAGTCCCGTAACACCTCGTTGGGCACCCCCTCGACGCGAATGTCGACGGCTTCGCCAGACTCGTGCCGGCTGGTTCCGCTGCCCCCGTTCTGTGGGGATCGAAAGGCGCTGACGACCACGATGGTGCGGCCGTTGAAGTGGTCGGCAAGGTACGACAGCACTCGCATGAGCCGCGCGTTAGGGCGTTTGGTCTCTCCGGTTTCGCGGTCTCGGAGAAAGTGTGCGAGGCGCTCCCGCGCTTTCGGGTCCGGCTTCCCAGACTTGTCGAACAGGCGGACCCGAAGGCTCTCCTGGTTCGCGGGGCGCTCGAGCGTGACCAGTCCGCTCAAAACCGCGTTGCGCGCGCGCGTCTGCTTGGAGCGGTCGCTGTATCCCGGCAACTCGAGGCGCTGCCCGACCCGCAGGGTGGCGTCGGGTTTGAGACCATTCGCGGATGCAAGCGCCTTGGTACTCACCTTGTTGAGTTGGGCGATTCCGGTCAGCGTCTGTCCGGGGTAGACGTAGATCACGCCCTTGGGCGGAATCCGCAGAACCTGGCCAACTCGAAGGTTCGATGTCTTTTTGAGCTGGTTCGCCGCGGCGAGGTTGGTTACCGACACGCGGTAACGCGCCGCGATAGCCCCAAGGGTCTGACCGGACTGGACGGTGTGCGTCCGCTGCGCATGTGCAGGCGCGTGCAGAAGGAATACCAAGACCACCGCAGCGATGGCGCGACACACCCCAATCCAGCTCATCACAACCCGACGAGTATTGATGAGTGACGTGGCGAGGCAACTAAGCGGCGAGGATCTCGGATTTTTTGCCTTCGGCTCCGAGCATTGCGACCATGAATTCAGATACCTTCGCTCGTTGACAATCGGTGGGTTCGCGCGTTGAGCACAAGCAGTGTTGAACGATCGCGGATGTCTGCGTTCCGCTCGGTAGGTTCATATAAGTTATGCATAATTAACGCCTGAATTTAGTTCGTAATTTGTTCTAAGTTGCTTGACCCTAGTGTGGTTCGGTCATAGCCTTGTTGAAGAGTGACGGGCTGTGCGCTCTCCCTCCAGTGAGTCAAATGATGACCTATGACCCAGAGGCCAATGAAGCGATGCAAAAGCCCAACACCTTGGGTGCGTCGGCCTCTGATGCGAGCGACCGGGAAGGGCCTTCCAAGCCCAATGCGAACAAGAAAAGTGGCAACAGGCCCAACAATGTTCGCAAGATTCGGATCGAGCGCATGATGTCCAAGGCTGAGTTGGCTCGTCGCGCGAACCTATCGGTGTTGACGATTGATCGTGTCGAGAAGGGTTTTGGATGTCGAATGGACACAAAACGAAAGATTCTCGAAGCTTTGGGTCTGAGGCTCGCTGATCGGGTACGTGTGTTCGGCGAGGAGGAGTAGCGTGTCTACATGTCGTCCGAGGGGAAGAACTTAATCGGCGTCGACATCGGTTCGAGCGCGATTAAGGTTTGTGAAATCAAAGAGGGGCGCCGGGGGGCACGAACCATCACCAGGTTCGGATATCATCCTCTTCCAGCCGAAACCATCGTCGATGGGCACATCATCAACTCGGGCGCCGTCGTGGAGGGGCTCGAGAAGCTGTTCGCCCGCTCGAAGCGACGCAACGTGGCGCTTCGGGCCAGCGGTCACAGCGTGATCATCAAGAAGATCGCGATGCCACTGATGACTGCCGCCGAGCTCGCCGAGCAGATCAACTGGGAAGCGGAGCAGCACATTCCGTTCGACCTCGATGAGGTCCACGTCGACTACGAGGTGCTGCACGAGCGCACCGATCACGGGCAAATGGACGTGTTGCTGGTCGCTGCAAAAAAGGAAGAAATCACAGATCTCACCAACCTGGCGATGGAAGCTCGACTTCGTCCGATGGTTGTAGATTTGGATGCGTTCACGGTGCAGAACGTGTTCGAAGTCGGTTACGGCGCCGCCGCGGAGGATGAAACCACCGTGTTGGTACACTGTGGAGCCTCGACGACGACGGTGAACATCCTCTCCGATGGAACGACCGCGTTCACACGCGACATCGCCAACGGTGGAAATGCGATTACAGAGGAGATTCAGCGCCAGCTCGGTATCGGCCGCGACGAGGCCGAGTCATACAAGTGCGGGGGTGAAGGGCGCGGCATCGTTCCGCGGGAAGTGCCCGAAATCGTCAACCAGGCTGTTCAGCAGCTCGCTGGGGAGATTCAGCGCTCCCTCGACTTCTATCTTGCGACGAGTGGGGATCGCGATTTGAGCCGGATCTGCGTCTCCGGGGGGACCGCAAACATCCAATCGCTCCTCGAGACACTTCAAGAGCGGGCGCGGGTGCCTGTCGAGGCGCTCGACCCGACGCGCGTGGCGGACGTGGACGAAAGCGCAGTGGGGGATTTGCAGGGTCGGGCCTCCCAGGCTGTGGTGAGCATCGGGCTGGCTCTGCGCAAAGAGCGGGAGCGCAACTGATGATTCGCATCAATCTGCTGCCTACCGACAAGAAGAAGCGCGCGCGACGCGCCTCGCCTTCGCCCCTTCCTGGAGGCGACTTCAGCCTACGTACTTGGGGGGCGATTTACGGGGGCGCCATCGCGGTATGGCTGGTGGTTCTTGGCATCCTCTATTTCTCGCAATCCAGTGAGATCGAAGCGCTGGCCCAAGAGAACAAGACGCTCGAGGCTCGCCGCGACGAGCTCCAGGGCAAGACCAAGGGCTTGGCGGACGTCGAAGGGCGCCTCGAGAAGAGCCGCCGGCTCGAAGACGTGGTTCAGGAGCTCGAGCGGGCACGAAGGGGTCCAACGCGCGCCGTCATGGAGCTTTCCAAGGTGCTGAGCAGCCCGGGCGGTCCAACGATCAATCCTGCGGAGCTCGAGCGCATGCGCGAAGACAATCCACTGGCTGGATACAACGAGTCCTGGGACGTACGCAGGCTCTGGCTCACTCGATTCGAGGAGGTCGACCGGGAATGCAAAATCACGGGGATGGGGCGGTCCAACGAGGATGTCGCCGAGTTCTTGCGCCGGCTGACACTCAGCGAGATCTATGACGCCGTGACGCTGCAACGGACCCGCGCCGCGACGGACCCCGATACGGGGCTTCAAATGGTCGGCTTCGATATTACCTGCAAGGTGAAATACTGATGGCGAGTCTCGAAGATACATTCATTGGGCTTCCCGGCTGGGCCAAAGCACTCGCATTGGTAGGCGTGCTGGGGCTGCTCGCGGGAGCGTACTACGCAGTAGTGTACAGCAGCGTTTCGGCCGACCTCGACTCGGCCCAGCAGAAACATCAGCAGCTTCAAGATCAGATTCGCGACGCCGAGCGCCGGGAGAAGCAGTACCTCGAGCTCACGCAGGAGCTCGCCAATCGTGAGGCTGCCGATCGGCAGAACCGTAGAACGCTACCCGAGAACGCGGAGATTGCTGCCTTCCTTCAAGATCTCAACCGGGTAGCTGAGCTCAGCGGGCTCACGATACGTCTGGTCGAGCCGCGCCCAGAGCAGCGGCAAGAGTTGTACTCGAAGATTCCGGTCGTTCTTGCGCTCACTGGCCGGTTCCATCAGATGGGGAAGTTCTTCTACAACGTGAGCAAGTTGGACCGGGCCATCAGCATGGAGAACATTCGGATGGCGCAACCGAAGTTGTTGCCGTCCGGCGAAATGGTCATCGATGTGGACGTTCGCGCGACCACCTACCGGCGGCCGCCGGAAAAAGGGAAGTAGCCTGCCATGAGCCCCAAGATTCGAATATTCGCATGCCTCCTCTTGGTCGCCATTTCGGGCGCGGTTGGCTGCGGTGGAGACGAGGAGTTCACCAGCACCCTCGGGCTCGGCGCTGCGGGCGATGCCAAGAAGTCGGCAGGGGCTGCCGAGAGCGCCGCGAAGGAAAACACGCCCGTCACCGAGTCAGCCCCGATCATCTACACCGACGACGACTTCGTGGAACGCGACGTTCAGAACCGCGATCCCTTCCGATCCTATGCTCGCGCGTTCAAAGCGCAGGCTGCCGCTCCAGCACAACGTCGGGTCTTGCTGCCGAGCACGAGCCTCGATGAGATGAAGCTCATCGCCATCGTGACCGGCATCGCGACCCCGCGCGCAATGCTTACAGACACCGCGCAGGTCGGACATGTGATCCGCCGCGGTGACTACATCGGTCGTCCTGAGGTCGTACGGACCGGAGGTTCAGAGGGTATGCCAGTCACACTGAACTGGCGTGTGGATCGGATCCGTCCGGGCTCGGTGGTTTTGACTCGAGAAGACCCGACTTCGCCCGACAAACCGCCGTTGACGCGCGTGATTCCCCTTCGCGAGGGCGGAGATACGCCGCAGTTCACCGCGCCGTGAGAGTCGACAGATAAGCGATCCGTTTTCTTGCCCCGCTCGTCCCTAGCGTTCGATGATTAACGCTAGCTGGCAGAGGAGTCAGGAATGCGTATTCATTGGGGTCTCGCAATCGCCGTAGGGGCAACGCTTGCATGGGTCGACACGGCTCAGGCGGCCGGGTCCAGAATTGACAACGTGCGAATCGACGGTGAGCGTGACGCAGCGGAAATTTCTATCGAGGGCGCGTTCAGCGATCCACGGTACGCGGTTCATACGAAAGAGGATGGGCGGATCATCGTCATCGACGTCGAGGACGCGACATTGCCGGCGGGCGGGATACGTACCAGTGGGAGCGCCTCTCTGGTCGTGCAAACCGTCGGGAGCAACACCGCTCGGGGGGCGCGCATCGAGCTGACGCTTACCGGCAAAGCGACCTATCACGCGCGGGCGACCGAGAACGGAATCACGGTGAAGCTCAAACGCGGGGACGGTAGCGCAACGGCAAAGAGCAAGCCCAAGAACAAAGCTGCCTCGAACGCTGCGGAAATCGCAGACGTTCGCCTCGAGCACAAGGATGGGCGCGACCGTGTCGTGATCACGCTGGCCGGTGATCCGGAGTTCCGTGTTTCCACGCGTGCTGGTTCGCCACCGCGCATCGAGGTGCTCAACGCAGGCATCGACTCTCGGGCCAAGCGGCGTCTCGAGGCGCCACGCGGTTCGCTGATCGGATCGGTCGAGGTCGAGCAGCGGGGCGACCGTGCGGTCGTCGAGGTACATGGCTCCGAGGGGTCCGCGGGCACCGCGATCCGCTCTGGCAATCACATCGTCTGGATGTTTTCGCCGACGTCCACGGATACGCGTCCTCACACGCGCACGCTCGCACGGGAAAAGGACTACGCCGCCGAGGTCGATGGGCCAGAGGTCGCAGGCTTCCTCAGCAAGCTCCCGATGCAAGTCCGCGGGAAGGGCGAACGACGCTACTCGGGTCGCCGCATCGACCTCGACTTCAAGGACGCGGACATCCACAACATTCTCCGCTTGCTCTCCGAGGTGGGCGGGGTGAACGTCGTCACTGCGGACAACGTCGGCGGGACGGTTACGATTCGGATGCGTGATGTGCCATGGGACCAGGCGCTCGACGTCGTTCTTCAAGCGAAGTCGCTCGGGATGGTACGGCAGGGAAATCTGATTCGCGTCGCGCCGCTCGCACAGCTCGAGCAAGAGCGAGAGGCGGCTATCGCCCGGCAGAAACAACAGCAGCAACTCGCTCCGCTCGAGACGCGTCTCGTGCCGGTGAGCTACGCGACTGCACAGAACCTTCAGCCGCGCGTTCGCGAGCTTCTCACCGAACGAGGCACCGTCTCCGTCGATACCCGTACCAACATGCTGATCGTCCGCGACATCGTGGGCCAGCTCGACGATGTCGAAGACCTGGTCCGGAGCCTCGACACGCAGACCCCGCAGGTTCTGATCGAGTCGCGAATCGTAGAGGCAGGGAGCACGTACTCGCGTGACATCGGAATTCAGTGGGGTGGTGCGGCCGTCATGAGCAGCGCGACGGGCAACCCCACGGGCCTTCGTTTCCCCTCGGACATCGGCGTGGCGGGTGGCGTGCCCCTCAACCAGGCGCCAACCAATGGCCTGAATCCATTCACGGGGGTCAATCCCGTTCCGAACTACGCGGTCAATTTGCCGGCCGTCACGGGCAACGGCTCCGGTGGCGCGCTCGGTCTGACGATGGGCAGCTTGAGCGGCGCGGTGAACCTCAATGTTCGTTTGAGCGCTGCCGAAGCGGCGGGCTCCGTGCGAATCATCAGCTCTCCGAGGATTCTGACGTTGGACAACAACGAAGCCTCGATCTCGCAGGGCACCTTGATTCCCTTCTCCCAGGTCAGCGCGCAGGGCGTCAACACGGCCTTCCAAGAGGCGAAGCTCGAGCTCAACGTCACGCCGCACGTGACGAGCGATGGCGCCGTCGCGATGGACGTGAAGATCACGCGTAACGAGCCTGACTTCGGTCGAACCGGATCCAACGGGCAGCCAACCATTCTCGAGCGGGAGGCGACGACCCAACTTCTCGTCGACGATGGCGATACCGCGGTCATCGGCGGAATCTACGTGCGCAATACCGGCCGAAACGTCGATCAGGTGCCGTTCCTGGGCGATATCCCGGTGCTCGGGGTGCTCTTCAAGCGCCGCCGCTTCCGTGAGGACCGCAACGAGCTCCTCATCTTCCTCACGCCGAGGATCGTCAACCGGGCACTCGCGCTACCGGACTGATCGGATTCGCCCTACACGGCCTGCAAGCTCGCACCTTCCTCGGGGCCATGCCTCCGGGTTCGTGACTGGGGGGCGGGGTGCCCGTATGCTTGTGCGCGTGCGTGTGTATTTGTCAGGGCCCATGGGGGCCGGGAAGTCGACGGTCGCCGGGGCCGTCGCGTCTCAATTGGGGACGCAGGCTTTGGACTTGGATGAGCGCGTCGAGCAGTTGGCCGGCCGCACGATACCGGAGATCTTCGCCGAGCGGGGTGAAGCGGCCTTTCGCGCTCTCGAGAAAGAAGCTCTGATGGCGCTGCCGCCCGAGGTGGGCGTGGTGTCGCTTGGTGGAGGAACGGTCCTCGACGACGAAACGCGTCAGAGGCTCTTGCAGGAAGGCATCGTCGTCACACTGACCGCCGATCCAGCCGTGCTCGCCGATCGCGTCGGAAAGGCCGATGGGCGTCCCCTGCTCGGCGATGATCCGCGAAAGGACCTCGAGCGCATCTTGCAAGCAAGGGCAGCGGCATATGCCGAAGCGCATGCGGTCATCGACACCGGCAGTCTCGAGGTCGAGAGCGTCGCGTCGGAGATCATTGCGGCGCGGAACCGCTCGCCGATCGTCGTGCCCCTGGGCGTGCGAACCTATCGAGTGGAGGTCGGCCGCGGTACGCGTCATCGCGTCGGGCTCCGCGCGAGCGAGCATGCGGACGGCGACGCGATCTTGGTCTTCGATGGTGACGCCGATCGCCCGTGGCCCGCCGATGCGGTGCGTGACCTCACTTTGGCAGGCAAACCTCCGATCGAAGTGAAGCTTCCGGGAGACGAATCTCACAAGAACATCGCGAGTGTCGAAAGGGTGTGGGACGCCGCACTCGGAGCCGAAGTCGACAGGCGCGCGATCGTGATCGGCGTAGGTGGGGGAGTCATCGGCGATTTGACCGGTTTTGCGGCCTCGACGCTCCTTCGCGGCGTGGCCCTGGGCCAGGTCCCCACGACGCTGCTCGCGATGGTCGACAGCTCGGTCGGCGGCAAGACCGGGTTCAATCGCCCACGTGGCAAGAATCTCGTCGGCACTTTCTATCAACCCCAATTCGTGCTCTGCGACGTCGAGACGCTCTCGACGTTGCCGGCCGAAGAGCGCATCGCCGGCCTGGCCGAGGTCGTGAAGAGCGCGTGGCTGGACTCCGAGGAGTCCGTCGCGATGCTCGAGCGGGACGCCGAGGCGCTGATGGACGGGGACCCTGACGCGACGATTCGAGCGGTGCGGATGTCGATCCGGCTCAAGTCGCGCATCGTGCACGACGACGAGCGCGAGTCTGGGCGTCGCATGCTGCTCAACTTGGGGCACACGGTAGGTCATGGCCTCGAGGCCGCCGGGGAGTACCGCGGGATCCGTCACGGTGAGGGTGTTGCTCTCGGGATGATCGCCGCCATGCGGGTGGCCGATCGACTGGGGCGCGGCCGTCCGCAAGAGACCCAACGGTTGACCCAGTTGCTGAAGAGACTCGGCCTGCCAACCGATCTCGAAGCACGACTGAACAGCCGTGTCCTGGCCTTCATCGGCTCCGACAAGAAACGACGCGGGAACAGGATTCACTTCGTAATTCCTCGCCTTCCGGGGCAAACCGAGGTCGAGTTGCTCGGCCTCGACGAGCTGCGGGGCGCGCTAGAGCCATGCTAAGTGGCGGAAATTTGGCAGCATACTTCGGGGGTCGATACCATGGGGACACCCTTTGGAGGGGCCTTATGAGTCGATTCATCCTCGTGGCTATGACGTGGGCGGTGACGGTTGCCGGGTGCAATCGCTTCCCAGACAACGGACTGCAGATCCAAGCGATGCTCCCGCCTGACAGCAGCTGCCAGTTTACCGCCAGTTCGTCCAACCGGCTCTTGAGCGGGCGCTACGACCTAACCGTACCGGCCGAGAACGACTACATCATCGCTCCGTTGCTCGTGAGCTACCTGTTTGACAATGGGCTGCAGTTCCAAGCGCAGCCGGCGAACCTTCAGGTCACGAACTTCGAGATCACACTGGCATTTCCGGATGGGACCGTACTTTCGTTCGCCGAGCCGCTGGTCAATCCATACCAAGTGACCACCAGCTTGCTCCTTACGGCGAGTCAGGCGCGTGGCGGCTCGTCGCAAGGAGTCGCCGTCGGGGTTGGCATTCCTTCGTCGTACAAGGACGCGTTACGCGCGGTCATGGCCGAAAGCTCGACGATCTTGATGAACGTCCGCGCGATCGGCACCACTTATGGGGGCTTCACCCAGAAGTCCGCCGCATTCAGCTGGCCAATCCTGCTCTGCGAGGGCTGTGACACGCAGGATGTTTGCACCCCGGACGAGGCCGACGCGAGCTGCCTTCCTGGCCAAGACGTATGGCCGTACTGCACCACGATCGTCGATCCGACCGCGACGCCCTGAGCCCCCTATCGCAGCGACAAGAAGTACGGCGGAACCAGGGCCACGTGCTCGGTAGCGAGCACCTCCACCGTACGGGCCCATGGCTCGAGTGGCAGAGAAGCTGCCAGTGGGTGGTTCCGGAGCCAGAGCGTTTGCAGGACTTGCGTGTCGTCGTCCCCGTTGCCCCTGAGCAGCTCGTTGATCGCTTCGATGAGGCCCTTGGGCGCGGGCCAGATTTCGACCGGCGCGTCGGGTCCCAAGCCTGCGGCGGCGCGGGCGCGGTCGAGCGCTGCGCTCAGGCCGGCCATTTCATCGACGAGGCCCAGCTCCTTCCCATCCTGACCGGTCATGACACGGCCCTCGGCGGCCGCCAGGACTGCGGTCCGCTCCATCTTGCGGCCCTCTGCGACGCGGTCGATGAAGCGGGCGTACGTGTCCCGAAGCAGGGTTTCGAAGCCTTGCCGCTCGGTCGCGTTCAGGGCGCGCACCGGAGTCGACCAGGCTGCGCGTTGGCCACGCTGCAAGACGAAGGTGTGGACTCCGATGTCCTCGGCCAATGCCGCGAAGTTGAACTTACCGCCGACGACGCCGATCGATCCGACGAGGCTGTTGGGGTGGGCGAAAATCTGATCGGCGGCCGATGCGATGTAATAGCCACCACTGGCCGCCATGTCTCCCACGCTCGCGATCAAGGGCTTGGCGGCTGCAAGGCTGCGCGCCGCGGCCCACATTCGGTCGCTCGCAAGGGCAGAGCCCCCTGGGGAGTTGATCCGCATCACGACGGCCTTGACCCTCTCATCCTTCTCGAGTCTCTCCATGGCCCGCACGAACGGACCGGAAACCGCGTCACCCATCGAGTCGGACTCGCCGTCGGTGATGGTGCCGGTGACGAACACCAAGGCGATGCGCTCGCCCTTCGCCTCGGGCTTGTTGCTCTCGCCGCTGAGCAAGCTCAGGAACTGACCCAAAGTGAGCTGTTCCTGCTTGGGCATCATCCGGGTCCGGCGAATCGTCTGGACACCTGCAGCCTTCTTGATCTCTTCTCGCGCCTCTCGAACATAGGCCACCGAATCGACCAGACCCGACTCCGCAGCGGCCGATGAAGTGTACGGACCGCCGTCGATCAAGGCCTTGGCTTTTTCTGCATCGCCTTTCGTGCGCGCCTTGGTGGCATCGATCAACGCAGCGTAGAGATCGTCGAGAATCGCATCCATCGATATTTTGGCTTCTTCGGGCATCTCGTCTCGAATGAACATGTCCCCGGCGCCTTTGTATCGGCCCATGTGAAGGATTTCCGCTTGGATGCCAACCTTCTCTAGAAACGAGCGCGCGTAGATCATCACCGCCGCGGGTCCGATCAGATCGAGCGTACCCGCGGGGGACATGCTGATCCGGTCGCAGACAGACGCGAGCAGCAGGTAGCCCACGTTGTCGGCCGATTCGAAATGACAATGGACCGGCCGGTCCTCGCCGCGGAACTTGCCTAGCGCTTCGACCAGGTCTTCAACGCTGCCCCAACCGCCTTGCAAGGGACCCACCCGAACGAAGAGGCCTTTGACCCTCTTGTCGTCCGTCGCATCCCAAATCCTCACGAGGGCGTCGTGAAGCGTGGGTCGCGGACGGGAGAAGGGATCGTGCTCAGCCCCGTCGGGCAACGCTTGGAGGAGTCGCAACTCGCGAACGAGGGGTTCGTCCGAATCCTTGTCCTCTCCACTGCAGGAAATCGTGGCAAGGGATGCGAGAGTCGCGAGGATCATGAGCGTCGAACGACGCGTGCTGTGGTTCATGGTGTTGCCGGTCCTGGCACTGGTTCTGCCTCTGGCTGTTGTGCCTGGTCTTCCGCGGGGGGAGGTTCCGGCTCTTCGGGAAGCTTCGCACGGGGTTCCAGGGTCTGGATCGCTGACTTGGCGGCCGTAGCATGGAGGCCGGAGGGATGACGCATGAGATAGGTGTAGTACGCGGAAACCGCTTCATCGTTCTGGCCGAGTCGCTCGTACGTCTTGCCCAAGTTGAAGTAGCCGTCCGCTTGCCCGCGCTGGGCCGCCGCACGGAAATAGCGTAGAGCGGACTCGTAATCCTCGATGCGGGTCAATACCCGTCCAAGCCCGTCCATCGCATCGGCCGAGCCCGGACGAGCCTCCAACGCGCTGTCGAAGAATGCACGAGCGCGAGAGTAGTTCCCACCCGCCAGCTCAGCCTCTCCTTGCCGCATGTACCATTCGTAGTCGCGCACCGGAGGTCGGCCGTCGACGAACGCGTCGTCTCCTGCGGCCTTGGCAAGTTGATCATACTCGTCGATTGCACGGCTCTTCGGGGCGGCGCGCTTCTTGGCCGCGCTCCGTTTGCGCGGAGGCGGCTCCACGACGGGCTTCGGATTCGGCGCAGGCCGCGCCGCCGTCGTGGGCGCTACCGCCGGCTTTGGCGTTCGCGCTGGCGCCGCCGCCGGGACTGGCGGTGGGACGGGCGCTGATACTGGCGCGGCCTCGGATGGCAGCCCCGCGTCATCGGTGACCCCGGCGTCGATCGCCGCCGCGGGAACCGTGAGCTCCGCAAGCAATTTCGTCGCAACAGGGTGATCCGGATGATCGGCGAGGATCGTCTCCAACGCAACGCGGGCGCTCGGATCCTGATCGGCAGCGTGTTCGGCGCGCGCCAGGAGCAGAAGGTAGGGGACTCCGTGGGGTGCGAGCTCAACCGATTGCCTGGCACTGCGCAGGCCGTGCTCCAACCCTCCACCCGCCTCGGCGGCGCTCAGTCGGGCGTCGATGCGATACAGCTCTGGGGTGCGGCTGAACGCCATCTCGCGTGCCGTATCCAGCACTCTACGTGCTTCGGGATAGTCGTTGATCAGCCGGAGCGCGTCGGCTTCGGCGAGCAAGGCTTCGAGGTCTTGAGGATCGATCTCGACGGCGCTCCGTGCGAGCTCCAGCGCCGTTGCCGCGAGCTTCGCGGTGCTCTCGGTGGCAACGCCATCGTCGATCTGCGCTTGCGCGGATAGAGCGTATGCATTGGAGAGCTTCGAAAGGATCTCGGGGTCGCGGTCTCCGCCCGCCGCGATGGCGTGGCCGTAGCCTTCGATGGCGCTCGCGTAGCCGCCGAGGTCTCCTTCGGCGAGGCCAGCGTCGCCTTCTGCGACCCCCGCCGCGATCTGTGCGGTGTTGCCGCCGAGACCGAGTAGGGCGGCCACGCGCGCCCACTGTGTGCCGATCAACGCCAGGGCTCCGACGACCACGAGCAGCAAGAGCCAACGCAACGGCGATGAGCTCTGCCCCGGGAGGTCGGGGATGTCGTCATCGTCGTCGTAGTAGGGTGGGGGTGGCGCGCTCAGTCGGCCTGAGACTCGAGCAGCGTTGCGGGGCCGCTCCTCGAATTCCGCATCCTCGATTTCTGTCGGAGACGGCGACGAGGGAAGGACGTCGGGGGGCACGCTGTCGCTTGAGTAGGGGGATTCGTACGCGGACTCTGATTTTGCTTGGGGCGCCGTCCCCGATGCTCGCGCTTGGGTTGACGCTGACACCGGCTCTGGCTCTGACGCTGGGTCTGACACTGGCGCTGGGGTTGGCTCTGGCACCGACCCTGTACCGCCTCTAGCCTCCATCGGTTCCATCTTGGGCATGGGCGCGACACCGAGCAGCGTGGGTTGCCTAGGACGTCTGCCGAGGGTCGAGTCCGGAACCTTGTCCGTGCTGGTGGCTGCGGTTGGTGATGGAGGGAGCGGGGAGGGGATCCCTCGGCCGGGTATCTGAATGCCGGCCGCTTGAAAGAAGGTTTCGAGCTCCGGAATTGAGCCGAGCGTCTTCCAGCCTTCCTGACCGCGGGAGATCTGATCGTCGGGCGTCAGCTCCCCGGCGCTGATGCGCCGCTGCAACTCGCGAAGCGAGTCGATGATGTCGATCGCGCCATTTTCGAGCTTCAGACGCCAATCGTTGGCGGCCGGGTCCGCGCCCGACCGGTCCTTCGGGTAGACCTTGAATACGTACCCGCAATTCGTGCATTTCACGCTGGTTCCCCGCCCGGAAAGCAGCGTTTCGTCAAACTCGTATTCAGTGCCGCAGCGCTCGCAAGTAACATCCATCAGTCGAGAAGCCCCCCAGGCTAGTGAGTGTGTGCGGTTGCTCTCCGCGGTCGATCGAGGCTAGGAGATGATCTCCGATGCGTCCGGACCTTGCGGCAGTCATCGATCACACCTTCTTGCGACCCGACGCGGTCCGGTCGGACTTCGTGCGGCTGTGCAAAGAGGCTGTCCAGCACAGCTTTGCAAGCGTCTGTGTCAACTCGGCCCACGTGGCGCTTTGTACCTCACTGCTGGCGGACTGCCAGCTGCCCGTCGCAGCCACGGTCGGCTTCCCGCTCGGCGCCAGCAGCTCTGCGGCAAAGGCCACGGAGTCGGCCCAAGCGATCCTCGACGGCGCCTCCGAAATCGACGTGGTTTGTCGGATCGACGCACTCAAGGAGGGGCTGCGAGACCTGTTCGTGAACGATATTCGGCGGGTAGTCGACGCTTCGGAGCGCCGGACGGTCAAAGTCATCCTCGAAACCTGCCTACTGAGCGACGACGAGAAGCGGCGCGGAGCGGAATGGACCCGCATGGCCGGGGCGGCCTTCGTGAAGACTTCGACGGGGTTTGGCGGCGGCGGCGCCACCGAGCACGATGTGCGACTGCTGCGCGCAGCGGTAGGGCTCGATTTTGGCGTCAAGGCTTCCGGTGGAATTCGCGATACGGCCACCGCCGATAGGATGATCGCCGCCGGGGCCAACCGGCTGGGGACGAGCGCAGGCGTGACGATCGTGACACAATGCGAGATAGGAAACGGGAGAACCTGAAATGGCAGTCGAGTCCGTCACAGACGCAACATTTGAAGCGGAAGTGCTTCGCTCCGAACTTCCGGTGCTAGTGGATCTCTACGCCGATTGGTGTCAACCGTGTAAGCAGCTCTCTCCGATCGTCGCGCAGCTCGCCGGCGAGCTCGTAGGCCGGATCAAAGTGGTCAAAGTCGACGTCGACCGCAACCCGATGGTCGCACAGACGTTCCGGGCACAATCGATTCCGATGCTGCTCGTCATCGCCGAGGGCAGGGTCGTTCAGCAGCACGCGGGCGTGCTCGACAAGGCCGGGCTGTTGCGTTTGCTCGAACCGGTGATGCCGCGCTCGGCTGCCGAGGTCCGTCCCGAAGAGCTCGCGGTCTGGCTGACGCAGGGCAAGGCCCTCCCGGTCGATATCCGCGACGCTGCGTCCTACGGACGCTATCGAATTCCTTCGGCCATTCATGTGCCCGCCAACGAGCTGGCGACCCGAGCCCAAGAGCTCCAGCCCTTCGACGGCCGCATCCGGGTCCTCTACGGCCGCAGTGAGGAGGCCAAGGACTGGAGCGACAAGCTGAGGACCGACGGTGTCCAGGTCGGTTTCCTGGCCGGAGGCTTCCTTCACTGGGAGGCCGCTGGGCTTGAGGTCGAGCGCGGTTGAAGCACGCGTTGCGAGTGCTCGATGACTCGGGTGATCCGCCGACCGCGGGCCCTTTGCTGGTCATGCTTGGAGACAGGCTCGTCTCAGTCGTCGATGCTGGAGGCGGTGTCGCGAGTCGCCGCTTCGTCGCCGCGCTCCTCGAGGCCGGTGCAGTGCCGGTCGATTCGCCAGGTGCGTCCAAACCCCACACGCGGATCGTCATACGCAGCACGCCCAAGTCTCCCGAAGCACGCGTGCGCGCACTGGCGCTCGAAGCGTCAGCCAATGTCATCCTCGGCTCGGTCCGCCCCGTTTTTGCAAGCTATTTGGGTCGGCTTGCGCCTGTTGGGTGAACAGCTAGGTTGCCGCCCGAGTTTGAAGCCCGAAAGTGGAAGCCATGGCGAACGTGCCTGAATACATACCAGGGTTGGCTGGCATTCCGGCCGCCCGTACCAGCATCTGTTTGATCGACGGCACCGTCGGGAAGCTTCAGTACAGGGGTTACCCCATCGAGGTGCTCGCAGCGCATTGTTCTTTCGAAGAGGTCGCGTACCTGCTCGTGCTCGGACGCTTACCGACCAACTCCGAGCTCGACGAGTTCCGTAGCCATTTGATTGCCGAACGGGGCCTCAAGTTTCGCATCATCGACTTGTTGAAGACGCTGCCCGAGAGTGGTCATCCAATGGATGCGCTCACCGCGGCGGTTGCCGCCATGGGCATGTTCTACAAGGGTGACCACATCGCGGATCCCGAGTTTCGCCGCCTGAGCTTCATTCGTTTGATTGCCAAGCTACCGACCATCGTCGCTGCCTGGCATCGGATTCGAAGAGGCGATGATCCAATCAAGCCGAGCACCGAGCTGAGTCACGCCGCGAACTTCCTCTACATGCTCGAGGGTGAGGTTCCGACCGCACTGGCCGCCCGCGTGTTCGACGTGGCGTTGATCCTCCATGCGGAGCATTCGATGAACGCGTCCACATTCACCGCACGCGTCACCGGCTCGACCTTGACCGACCCTTATGCGGTTGTCGCCTCGGCGATTGGGAGCTTGGCCGGCCCTCTTCACGGCGGCGCGAATGAACAGGTCCTGTCGACCCTCGAGAGCATCGATGACCGCTCGCCTCAAGCCGTGCGCCGCTGGGCCGAAGATCGCCTCGCTCGCAAGGAAAAAGTCATGGGCTTCGGCCACCGCGTCTACAAAATCAAAGATCCGCGTGCAACGATCTTGCAAGACCTGGCGACGCAGTTGTTCAAGAAGTTCGGCACCACCCCCGACTACGACCTGGCCGTGGAGCTCGAAAACCAGATGACAGACCTGGTAGGCAACAAGGGCATCTACCCAAACGTCGATTTCTACAGCGGCATCGTCTACAAGAAGCTCGGGATCCCCGTCGATCTCTTCACTCCTGTTTTCGCGATTTCACGCGTCGCCGGATGGCTTGCCCACCTCTCGGAGCAGCTCGAAGACAACCGCATCTTCCGTCCTAGCCAGATTTGGATCGGCGTGGCCGACCGGACTTTCGCACCGATCCAAGAGCGCGGCTGAGTCCGTCGAGGAGCTACGGTTCGCAGTCTGGCAGTCGCCCGTCTATCAAGTCCACGTTGAAACGGATCTTCTGCTTTGCTTTGGGCGTCATGTAGACCTTGCAGTCGGCGCCAACGATCACGGCCTCCGCGGGGTAGGCGATCCGGCTCAGCATCTTGAGGGCTTTCTGCGGACCAAGAACGAAGGCCGCGGTGCTCAACGCGTCCGCATAGACGCCCTCCGCCGTCATGATCGTCACCGAAAGAGATTTGTTCGCGGGGAGCCCGGTCCGCGGGTCGATGATGTGGTGCCAGCGCTTACCGGATCCATCGAACGTCACGTGTTCGTAGTCGCCGGACGTCGAAAACGAGGCTCCCGTCGATTCGAGCGATGCGAAATAGCTGCTGGGATCCCTCGGATGCTGGATCCCGACGCGCCAAGGTCGACCGTCGCGTCGGCCGTGGACCTGCACCTGGCCGCCACCAAAGATCATGTAGTTGTCGACGCGCCCGCCCCGCAGGATCGCGCCGGCGTGGTCCAGAGCGTAGCCTTTGGCGATGCCGCCCGTTCCAATGGCCATCCCACGCTTCTTCAGAAACACGGTCTGGTACTTCTTGCTCACGCGGATGTTCTTGTAGTTGATGAGTGCGAGGCGCGGCTCGAGCTCTTGTTCGGTTGGAAGCCTGATGGAGTCGGGACGAAAGTCATAGAGCCCCCAGAGCGCAGCCCAAGAGAGATCAAACGCACCTCTCGACCAGATCGAGACATCCATTCCAACGTCGATCACACGTAAGGTGTCGTCGCCAACCTTCACGGGCTTCTTGCCGGCGAGGCTGTTAATTTTCGAAATGTCGCTGTCGTCTCTCCATTCGGAGAGCGCCGACTCCAATCGTTCGACTTCTTCAAACGCCTGACGGATCACGACTTCGGCGTTGTCAGGCGGCGAGTCGACCTGGATGCGAAACACCGTGCTCATCAGCGGGCGCGTGCGCGAGAGCAGGGGATGTCGCGAGCTGTCGGACGATGCGTCGGGCGAGAGCAGGTCCACGGCGGCGCTCTTGCCCTGGCAACCCAATCCAAATCCGAGCAAAGCAAGCGTGGCGCACGCGCGAACTAGGCCCCTCGACACCGGGCCACTTTCGTCGTGAACGCTATCGGCGTCAACCCGGCTTGCGCTTTGTCCTGCGATTGGTACTCCTGTCCGATGGCGGGTGTGTTTCGGGTGCGTTGGGGTCACCTATGGATGGTGCTGGCCTGCTTTTCAGTGTCGTTGGCGCACCGAGCGGCTGCGTTTGGAGACGCGACGGCCGTGGAGATCGTCTCCCTAGACGTCGGCGCGGGCATCGACGGCGCCGGCAACGTGGCCGAGCGGCTCGCCTGGGAGGTGCGCAAGCGGTCGAGCGTCGAGCCGATCCTCGAGCCCGGACGCGCGAGGCCCGACAAGGCTTCTCTCTTCCGAAGTCCGTTCCTCTATTGGCGAGGCAGCGATGCGTTTCCTCGGTTGAGTGAGGAAGCCATCGAAGGCCTGCGTAAGTACGTGCGTCGCGGCGGTTTCATTCTCATCGACGATGCGACCGCCGGGGGGGAAGATTTCGATCGCTCGGTTCGCCGCGAGCTCCTTCGAGCCTTTCCGGCGCTTCCATTGACGCCCATTCCGCCCGATCACACGATCTATCGGTCGTTCTATCTTCTCGATAGGCCGGTCGGCCGCGTCCAGGGCCCTGCGTTTCTCGAAGGTGTCACGTACGGTGACCGGATTGCGATCGTATACACGCGACATGATCTCGGCGGCGCGTTGCAGCGTGACAAGCTCGGCGCATGGAGCCACGCGGTCGTCCCTGGCGGGGAGCGACAGCGCGAACAAGCGATCCGTCTAGGGGTGAACCTAGTGCTCTACGCGCTCTGTACGGACTACAAGGACGATCAAGTGCACGCACCCTTCATCATGCGGCGACGGGGTTCGGGTCGCTGAGGTTTGCGCGTGACGGATTGGCAGTGGCAGCTCGGGATCTCAGGAGGAAGCACGACGGCTTGGGTGCTGGGATTCGCCCTGCTGGCCCTATGGTTCGTCGAGCTCCGAGCGATTCGCGGCGAAAGCGACCGTCGCCGACGGCTCACGCTGGCTGCCCTGGGCGGTTTGGGTGTCTTGTCAGTCTACCTTCTGGCACTTCAAGTGACACTGGTTCGGGAGACCTTCGACGATGTGTCCGGCGGTACGGGCATTCTTCTCGACAACTCGCGGAGCATGACCCTCTCCGGGTCGAGCGGCTCGAGGAGCGATGCAGTCCGCGCGTTGATCAACAGATGGCAAGAGGATGATCGCGTGAGCCCCGTGGTGTATCTGTTCGGGTCCAGCGTACGCGGCACGATTTGGAACGGTCTTGCCGAAACGTACGACCCGACCGATGACGAGACCAACATCCGTGAAGGACTCAGTCATGTGCTCGAAAAGGGCGCCGACCAAGATCTAGGCTCGCTCGTCGTGATCACCGACGGCGCGGATCCTCACTTCCGAGCTGAAGCGCTAGCGCTCGGTTCCGATGCACCGCCCATTCATTCCATCGTGGTGGGTGGAGACGATCCGCTCGACGATCAATCCATCGTTTCACTGCACGCCGACACGACGGCGTATGTAGGCGTCCCCGCATTGATTCGCGCCGATGTGCGTGCAGTGGGCGACCTGAGGCAGAGCGAGCTTCGCGTGCAGCTTTGGCACGAGAGCCAGTTGGAGCAGGAGGCGGCCGCTGTGCTCGATGAGACGGGGCGGGGCACCGTGACCTTCGAGGTGACACCACGACGGATAGGACGCGCGCTCTATCGCCTGGTAATCCCAATCAATTCCGACGACGAAGTGCCCCAGAACAACGATAGGGCAGCGCTTCTGCGGGTCGGGCGCGAGCGGCTGCGCGCCCTGCTCGTTGCCGGCCACCCGACTTGGGATGTCCGCTTCCTGCGCGATTTTCTCAAGCGCGATGGGTCGATCGACCTCGTGTCGTTTTTCATCCTCCGTGCCGCGGCAGACTTGACCGCAGCGCCGACGAACGAGCTAGCCCTGATTCCGTTTCCCACGGACGAGCTCTTTCGTGAGCATCTCGGGAGCTTCGACGTCGTGATCTTCCAGAATTTCGACTATGCGCCATATGAGATGCAAGCGTACCTGCCTCGCATCCGTGACTATGTGCAACGCGGCGGCTCCTTCCTGATGATCGGCGGTGATCGATCATTTGCGGAGGGCCGTTATGCCGGCACTGCGATTGAAGAGATCTTACCCGTGAAGCTCGGATCACCTGGCATTCTCAAAGGCAGCTATCGGGCCGAGGTGAACAAGGACCTGGCGCGGCATCCAATCGTAGCGCTTGGGCCCGACCCAGGGCTCACGCGACAAACCTGGAGAGCGCTTCCCCCGTTGCACGGCGCCAACCTGGTCAGCGCCGTCAAGCAGGATGCTCAGGTCCTGCTGCAGCATCCTAGGGCGCGGCTCAACGGCGGGGCCCCGGTACCGATTCTCGTCGTGGGCGAGGCCGGCAGAGGTCGGGTCGCGGCGATGATGGCGGACGCCTCGTGGCGATGGCGATTTGCTGCGGACGATACCGCCGTCGGCTCAGACGAATATGAATTGTTTTGGGACCGAATGATTCGCTGGCTCACCCGCGATCCGCTCTTGGAGCCTGCGAGGATCTCTACCGACAAAGAGCGCTACGGGGTCGGCGGTGCAATGTCGGTCTCGGGACGGCTGCGCGACGATGGCTATCGACCCATGGCTCAAGCGAGCGTCGAGCTGCGATTCCAACCGTCCGACGAAGAGAAGGCGATTGCCACCGTCGACACGGACCAGGACGGGCTGCTCCGCGCAACACTGCCTGCGCCGAGCGACCCCGGCGCCTATGAAGTCGTCGCCTTCGTCGAGGGGAAGGAGGTTGCTCGCGAGGTCTTCATCGTGGAAGAGAGCGGCGACGAGCTGGCAGATCTCGAGGCAATGCCTGAGCAGCTGCAGGCGGTCGCCGCGCAAACCGGTGGTCGCGTGTTTCTCAGGATCGAGGACGTCCCGGCATTGTCCGAGCTCGCCTCGACGACGCGGCGCGCGACAGGTCTGGTGTCCAAGCAGCCGCTGTCCAACCCCTGGTTCATTCTGATCACCGTCATGCTCCTAGGCGTCACATGGGTGTTGCGCCGGCGCTGGGGACGTCGATAGCATCATGCAGTCCACCAAGCTTCGCGGCGCGCGCACGCACAACCTTCGTTCGATCGACCTCGATATCGCGCCGGGCACTTACCTGACGATCGTAGGTCCGTCGGGCGCGGGCAAGTCATCGCTGGCCTTTGGGACTCTCTACGCCGAAGGCCAGCGTCGCTACGTCGAGAGCTTCAGTGCGTACGCGCGTCAGTTCTTGGAGCGACTTTCGAGGCCTCCTGTGGACGAGCTCGACCCGGTGCCGGTCGGAATCGCAGTGGATCGCCAAGCGCCCGTGCGAACCAGCCGCTCCACGGTCGGAACGATGACCGAGATCGCGGACTACGCGAAGCACCTCTGGGCGCATGCGGCAGAGCTTCATTGTCCCGGTTGTGGGAAGCTCGTGCACCGGGATGCCCCGACGCGGGCAGCGCACAGCGTGATGAGCGAGCTCGCAGGGGAGAAGCTCCTGGTCACCTATCCGGTTGCGGTGGCTGACGAAGAGCATTTCATCGGGATTCGCGAGGGCCTGGTACGCGACGGCTACCACCGTGTCCGGGTCAAAGGGGAGGTGCGCGACCTCGATGAGGTTCGCCCAAGCGAGATCACGAATGGTCGGAGCACGCATTTGGACGTCGTCGCGGACCGTACGGTAGCGCGGCCCCGAGACAAGGCACGCCTGGTCGAAGCGCTCGAAGATGCGATGCGACGAGGTTCCGGTAAGGCGACGGTTTGGTCCGCGAACGGGGCGGAGCTCGGCTTTTCCGAAGGGCTTCACTGCCCCAGTTGCGACCGCGACTTTCGCCGAGCAACGCCTGGGCTCTTCAGCTTCAACAGCCCCATCGGCGCCTGCGAAACCTGCCGCGGCTTTGGACGAACGATCGAGATCGACATGGATCGGGTGATTCCCGACTACGCGCTGTCCCCCGACGATGGCGCGATTCGCGCTTGGCAAGGGAAGGCGACGACCTGGGAGCGCCGCGAGCTCAAGAAGAAGGCGGGCAAGGCGGGCATCCCGCTCGATAAACCCTTGGTTGATTGGACCCCCGCACAGCTCGCTTGGCTCATCGACGGCGACGAGAAGGGCTACCCCAAAGGCTGGTGGGGAATTCGGAACTGGTTCAAGTGGATGGAATCGCGTGCGTACAAGATGCACGTTCGCGTCTTTCTCTCGCGCTACCGCAAGTACGAGACTTGCCGGGACTGTGACGGCACGCGACTCAAGCCCGAGGCCCTCGCTTGGCAGATCGATGGACTCAATCTTCCGGAGCTCTACGCGCTGCCGGCTTCGAGCGCATTGTCATTCCTGAAGAAGCAGGAGAAGCGCTTCACCGGGGATGCCGGCGCGGCCCTTCTATGGCGCGAAGCCGTTGGGCGTCTTCGGGCATTGCATGATGTCGGCCTCGGATACCTGTCCTTGAACCGCACGTCTCGAACACTGTCCGGAGGTGAAACCCAACGCGTCGCGCTCACCAGCGCGTTGGGCGCCACTCTCAATGGTGCGATGTTCGTGTTGGACGAACCGACGGTCGGGCTGCATCCGCAAGATGTCGAACGACTGCTCGGCGTCGTTCGGGCCTTGTCGCAGGACGAGAATATCGCTGTCGTCGTCGAGCACGACGCCGAGATGATCCTCGGCGCAGATCGCGTGGTCGAGCTCGGCCCGGGCGCTGGCGAGAACGGCGGACGAATCGTTTTCGATGGTACCCCGACCGAGCTCCGCAGAGCCCAAACCGCCACCGGCATCGCATTCAGGGCGCGAGGCTCCGTCTCACGGCCGCGGCGCGAACCGCGGGGTTGGATCGAGGTCAAAGGGGCGTCCGGACACAACCTTCGGTCGGTCGACGCCGCGTTTCCGCTTGGGGTGATGACCTGCGTGACCGGTGTCAGCGGCTCCGGAAAGAGCAGCCTAGTGCTCGAAACGCTGCTTCCGGCGATTCAGCGCGCTCTCGGTGTGAAATCGGACGGGGCGCCGCTCGCGCACGCGGGGGTCACGGGCTTCGGGCCGCTTCGAGGCGTGGTCGGGGTCGACCAGTCTCCGCTCGGCCGAACTTCACGCGGCAACGCTGCGACATATTTGAAGATTTGGGATGTCTTCAGAACCCGCTTCACCCAGCAGCCGCTCGCCAAGGAGCGAGGCTACAAGCCAGGGTTCTTCTCCTTCAACGTCGCGGGCGGGCGCTGCGAGGCCTGTCGCGGAGACGGTGCGGAGACGGTCGAGATGCAGTTCTTGGCCGACGTGGTGTTCAGCTGTCCCGAGTGCCAGGGGCGGCGCTTCGTAGGACCCGTCCTCGACGTCACCTACATGGGTCTCGACATCGCCGGGGTTCTGGAGCTAACCGCCCAGCAAGCGGCGGAGCGCTTCGCCGACGACGCACTCGTATCTCGGGCGGTGCGGCCGCTCCAAGACGTGGGGCTCGGCTACCTCCGTTTGGGGCAACCGCTCAATACGCTTTCCGGTGGCGAAGCGCAGCGCCTCAAGCTGGCGCAAGCGCTTCTGCGGGCCACCCCCGGCTCGCTCTTGATTTTCGATGAGCCGACGGCCGGCCTTCACGCCAACGATGTCGAGCCCCTGATGAAGGTTCTCGATGCCCTGGTCGAGCGGGGTGACACCGTCATCGTCGTCGAACACGACATGCACGTCGCTGCGCACGCCGATCACGTCATCGATCTAGGACCCGGGGCAGGAGACGAGGGCGGACGGCTCGTGGCCGCCGGGGTACCCGAAAAGGTGGCGAAGAAGAAGGCGTCTCGCACTGCCCCGTACCTCGCGAGAGCGCTCAAAGGCAACGGCGAAGGAAAGGGCGGCGCTACTCGGAAGAAGCGTCGGAGCGCCGCGGCGCCGCGGCGCGAGATTCAAATCGCAGGCGCCCGCGAGCACAATCTCAAGGACGTCACGGTGCTCATCCCACGCGACCAACTCGTCGTCCTCACCGGCCCGAGCGGAAGCGGCAAGAGCACCTTGGCGTTCGATGTCTTGTTCGCCGAGGGGCAGCGCCGGTACTTGGAGACTCTGTCGCCCTATGCGCGTCAATATATGCCGCAGCTTCCCAGGCCGGCGGTCGACCAGGTCGTCGGTGTTCCGCCTTGCGTATCGCTCGAACAACGGATGACGAGGGCTGGGGCAAACTCCACGGTCGCCACCGTGACCGAAGTCTCGCACTACTTGCGTTTGATCTGGGCCCGCATCGGGATGCTGCACTGCGTGGACTGCAAGGCGCCGATCGCCGCGCGTCCCGCGTCTCAGTTGATCCACGACGTGCAGCGCCGCTTCGGCACCAGGAAGCTGACGCTGCTCGCGCCACTCGTACGCGGTCGAAAGGGCATTCACCGCGAGCTGCTCAAGAAGGCCATGAAGGACGGATTCTCCGAAGCACGCATCGACGGCGAGCTCCGGACGCTCGAGCCAGGGATGAAGCTCGACCGCTATACGGAGCACGACGTCGAGCTGCTCGTAGGTCGGTGTTCCGCCACGAGCGCCGATTTGCTCGGCCTGCTCGAGAAGGCTTTGGAGGTCGGTGACGGGGCCGCTTGGGCGCTTGCTGGGAAGGACGAGATGCAGCTTTCGAGCAAACGTGCGTGCCCGAGCTGCGGGCGGGGGTATCCGGAGCTCGATCCAAGATTCTTCTCGTTCAACACCCGACACGGCCAGTGTCCAGCCTGCGAAGGGCGCGGCGAGATCATCAAGACGAGCGGGCGCGGCCGAAAACGCCAGCGGGCGGTGGAAAAGCGCCCGTGCGAGCAGTGCGCGCAGACCCGGCTCTCACCGCTGGCCCGTGGGGTCACGGTGGACGAGATGCCCATCACGACGCTCTTCGACGAGAGCGTCTCGGAGGCGATCGCTACCCTCCAAAAGCTCGCCCTCGGAGGACGGGATGCGGCGATCGCCAAAGCACCGCTGCATGAAGCGCTCCGGCGGCTCTCGTTTCTCGAAGAGGTTGGCCTGGGTTACCTCGGGCTCGGCCGGGCGGCGAATACGCTGAGCGGCGGTGAGATGCAGCGCGTGCGGTTGGCAGCTCAACTCGGAAGCGGTTTGACCGGCGTCCTGTACGTCCTCGATGAGCCCACGATTGGACTCCATCCGCGTGACACCGGGCGTCTGCTCGGCGCGCTTCGCGGTCTCGTCGACCGAGGGAACTCGGTGCTGGTGGTCGAGCACGATGCAGACACGATTCGGGCGGCCGATCACGTGATCGACGTGGGTCCGGGGGGGGGCAAGCACGGCGGGCGAATCGTCTCCCAGGGATCGCTGAACGCGATGAAGGGGTCCGTCACCGCTGCGGCTCTGCGGCGGCCACCGAGAGTTCCGGCCCATCGCCGTTCCACGCGGGGCGTGCCCCGGCTGCAGTTGAGCGGAGTGAGCCACCACAACCTACAGAACGTCGATGTTCAGTTCCCGCTCGAACGCCTGGTCGCTGTGACGGGGGTCAGCGGTTCCGGGAAGAGCTCGCTGGTGCGCGAGGTCTTGTTGCGCGCCACCCGGGAAGCCGTGGGGATGGTCAATGATTCGCCGCCAGGCGCTTTCCGTCAGATTACGGGCTTCGAATCGCTGAAGCGCGCGATCGAGATCGACCAGAGCCCCATTGGACGTACGCCGCGTTCGGTGCCGGCGACATACGTCGGCATCTGGAATGCCGTGCGGCAGCTATTGGCAGGCACCCCGGAAGCGCGCGCGCGCGGATATACCGCGAGCCGTTTCTCCTTCAACGTCGAGGAAGGCCGCTGTCCCGAGTGCAAGGGGCAGGGCTCGATTCACGTGGAGATGGCGTTTCTCCCCGACGTCGACGTGCACTGCGAGACCTGCAACGCAATGCGATTCACCCCGGAGACATTGTCGGTCCGATGGCAGGGCCTCAACGCCGGCGAGTTGCTCGCGCTCGAAGTCTCCGAAGCGGTCGAGGTGTTCTCGCCTGTCAAAACCATCCGCCAACCCCTCGAGCTACTCGACGAGCTCGGCCTGGGGTATCTCCATCTCGGCCAGCCCTCCAATACCCTCAGCGGTGGCGAGGCACAACGAATCAAGCTCGTGTCGGAGCTTGCGGCAGGGCTCAACGCGGGTCCGACCTTGTACGTGATGGACGAGCCGACGACTGGTCTTCATCGCGATGACGTGGACCGGCTACTCGGCGTGCTCGATCGCTTGGTCGATCGAGGTGACACCGTGGTGGTCATCGAGCACCACCCCGACGTCATGCTGGCGGCAGACTGGATCGTCGATCTCGGCCCCGAAGGAGGGATCGAGGGTGGGCGGGTCGTCGCCGAGGGGACTCCTGAGAGCATCGCCAAGCGCAAACGAAGTCACACCGGTCGAGTCCTGCGCCGCCAGCTCGCGGAGAGCGAGGCAGCAGTGAAAAGGGACCGATCGTCGCCCGTTAGTGCGTCCCCAACTCCTTGAGGTCGGGGCCAGACCAGAGCGTGCTCGACAGCGCGCGCTGAAGGTCTGCCGCGGTCAGACCGTGTCGAACCTCGCGAACCCGAATCCCGTCCGAGCTGAAATCGAACACCCCGACCGGGCAGATCAGCCGCACGATGTCAATTCCGGGTTCGCATTGTGGCCGAACGAGCGACCCGATCTCATCCAAGGTGCAGATGCTCAAACCGACCACCGGACAGCGAAGCCCGGATGGAACTGCATCGACGCGTGCTCGTCCTTGCGGAGTCACACCGCGCACTTCGACGAACGCGATCTCCGCCGGCAGCTCTGCGGGCTTCTTCCCACCCGATTCGATCGAGACTCGCAGAGCCAGTGGCAGGCCGTTGCCGAACCAAATGCGCTCTCGGGATTCACATTCCTTCGCCGCGCGCATGAGCACGCGCTCGAGGTCAGCTGCGCGCTCGGGCGATGGCATCGGTGAACCGCCGGAAAAGGTACCTGGAGTCGTGCGGCCCCGCCGCGGCTTCGGGATGATACTGGACGCTGAACGCTCCGGTTTCGAGATGCTCAATCCCTTCGCAGGTGTCGTCGTTCAGGTGCAGGTGGGTCAGCTCGCACTTGCCTTTCATGGAGGCCACATCCACGCAGAAACCGTGGTTCTGGGTCGTGATTTCGATGCGACCCGTCTTGAGGTCCTTGACCGGTTGATTGAGCCCTCGATGGCCGAACTTGAGCTTGTACGTCTGCCCCCCGAGCGCGAGGCTCATCAGTTGGTGCCCTAGACAAATACCGAACATCGGACGTCGACCGAGCAGCTCGCGCACGGTCGCAATTCCACCAGACACTGCTGCCGGATCGCCCGGCCCATTCGACAGGAAGACCCCATCGGGGTCCAGTGCGAGCACTGCGTCCGCGCTCGTCATGGCCGGAACGACGGTCACTTTGCACCCCTCATCGACGAGGCAGCGAAGGATGTTGAGCTTCACGCCGAAGTCCATCGCCACGATGTGCCAGGGCCTCGCGCCCTCTCGCGGCTGCGACCAGACCCCGCTTCCTTGAGTCCATTGGTAGACCTCGGGGGTGGTGACTTCACCGGTGAGATTCTGACCCGTCATGGGAGGAGCAGCTTTGGCCCGGTCGTGAAGCGTTGCCGGATCTTCGGTCCCGACAGCCGCCATCTGCGCGCCGACGTCGCGGATGTGACGAGTGAGCGTACGCGTGTCGACACCGGTGATTCCCACGACCCCGCGCTTCGCGAGGTAAGCATTCAGCGACTCCTTGGTTCGCCAGTTGCTCTCGATTGCGGATAGCTCGCGCACGACGAATCCGCGCAGGGCAGGGCGTTCGGCTTCGCCGTCTTCGATGGTGATGCCGGTGTTGCCGATTTGGGGAGCGGTCATCGTGACGATTTGCCCGCAATACGACGGATCGGTCAGCACCTCTTCGTAGCCGGTCATGCCTGTAGTGAACACCGCTTCGCCCGTCGCGGCGCCATGGGCGCCAAAGCTGGTGCCGGTAAAGCGGGTTCCATCTGCGAGTACGAGGTGTGCTGTTTTGGTCATGTTCCCAGCTCGTGTACGACTTGACCACCGACAATCGTCAGGACGGGCCTCCCCATCAGCTCACGACCGAGCAGCGGTGTGTTGTGCGACTTGGAGCGTAGCGCTCCTTCGTCGAGAATCCATCGAGCTTCCGGGTCCAGCATCGTGATGTCGGCCCGCTGCCCTTTGCGAAGCGAGCCACCTTCGAAATCCGGGAGTAGGCGCCCTGGCGCCGTCGAGAGCGCTTCCACGAGCCGCAGAGGCTTGAGGACGCCGTCGCGGACCAGCTGGAACATCGACCCGATCGCCGTCTCGAGACCATTGATACCTACCGAAGCCGCTTCGAACTCGCAATCCTTTTCGAGATCCGAATGGGGTGCATGGTCGGTCGCGATGCAATCGATGGTGCCGTCCGCAAGCGCGTCCCGAAGCGCCTGTCGGTCCTCCTTTTCACGAAGCGGCGGGTTGACCTTGCAATAGGTGTCGTAGCCTAGAAGCGCGTCGTCCGTGAAGAGGAGATGGTGCGGGGTCACCTCGGCCGAGACCCGCATGCCGCGCGACTTGGCCTCGCGAATCAGACGTACCGCACCCAGGCTCGAGATGTGCGCGACGTGATAACGGGCGCCCGTCATCTCGGCCAAAATCAAATCCCGCGCTACGATGATGTCCTCGGCAGCGCGGGGCCATCCGCGAAGCCCTAGCTGAGTCGAGCGGGCTCCTTCGTGCATCTGAGCACCTTCGGTCAGATGGTGATCTTCGCAGTGTTGAGTCACCAGGAGGTCAAAGGTGCGAGCATATTCCATCGCATGTCGCATCACGGCGGCGTTCATCACGCACCGGCCATCATCGCTGACGCCGACAGCGCCAGCTTCGCGAAGATCGGCCATCTCGGTGAGCTCGGCACCTCTTTGACCCTTGGTGACTGCACCGAAGGGCAAGAGCCTCACGCCGCCATGCTCTTCCGCCCGTGCGATCATCATTTCGGTGATCGCGCGGTTGTCATTCGTCGGCTTCGTGTTCGGCATCGGGCACACCGCAGTGAACCCGCCCGCAGCCGCCGCATCCAGGCCGGAGGCGATGTCCTCTTTGTACTCCTGCCCAGGCTCACGCAGATGCACATGCAGATCGATGAAACCGGGGCACACCCAGCGCCCGGATGCGTCCACAATGCGGATGTCGTCGCTCTGCTGATAGCCGGCTGCCGCCCCGCGACCCACCTCCTTGATGCGTCCCGCCTCGATGACCACATCGGCAGTTTCGTCGAGCCCTTGAGATGGATCGAGAACACGCCCGCCCCGGAGGACGATCAGCGGGATCAACATAGCGGTCCGCGCTTACGTGACGGACCCAAACCAGTCAACCCGGGTCAGCCAGCTTTTCGGTGAAGATCGTCGTCGTCCGCCGCCGCCACGGTGCCGACTGAAGAGGAAATCTTGGCTTGAGATTTCTTCTCTTCGACGCGCTTCTTCATCGTCATGACCTTGCGGTACACGGCCGCGAAGTCTTTGTTGCGCGTCGCCATCGAGGGGGTGCCGCCACGCAAAAGGGTTTGCAGGATGAATTCGAGAACTTGAATCTCGCCTTCGGAGAAACTGTTGCTAATCCGCATGCGATCCGATCTACCACCGGTCCGGCTGCATGACAATCAGTGACGTGCAATGTAGGGTCATAACATGTCATATGTCTTCGAGATTTGATGCCTAAGGCGCCAATAGAGCTGACGTTTCGAGGACGCCTATCTTGCGATGGACGATCGCGGTGCTGGGAAAGATCCAGGCTGCGCGGTTGACAAACCAAACGAGAGCGCGAACCGCGGCGCCGTGGCTAGTGGTCGGCAGCGGTCACGCGGACGATCTCGTCGATCGTCGTGACGCCTTGGACCACTTTGTTCAGGCCGGCCCGACGCAGTGTAGCCACACCGTCGCGGATCATCTCGTCCTTGAGCTCCGCGGTCGAGCCACCCTGGAGCACGATCTCTCGGAGGCGGTCTCTGAACGGCATCACCTCGTAAAGCGCGACGCGGCCCTTGTACCCGGTATCGTTGCAGACCTTACAACCCGTTCCACGAAAGGCGGACACGCTTGGAATCTCGGACTCCGGGAAGCCGACATCGAGCAGCGCTTGTTCATCGGTCGGCACCTGGACCTTGCACTCCTGGCAGATCTTACGGGCCAAACGCTGGGCCACCACCAGATTCACCGAAGCGGTGACCAGGAACGGCTCGACGCCCATGTTGAGCAGACGGGTGACCGTACTGGGCGCATCGTTGGTGTGGAGCGTCGACAAAACCAAGTGACCGGTCAACGCGGCCTTGACCGCGATTTCCGCCGTCTCGAAGTCACGAATCTCGCCGACCATGATGATGTCCGGATCTTGACGGAGAAACGACCGCAAGGCTGCGGCGAAATTCAGGCCGATGTCTTCGTGCATCTGCACCTGGTTGATGCCCATCAAGTTGAATTCGATCGGGTCTTCGGCCGTGCTGAGGTTGGTTCCGACCTCGTTCAAGTCCGACAGGGCGGAATAGAGCGTCGTCGTCTTGCCAGACCCAGTCGGCCCAGTGACCAGCACCATGCCGTACGGCTGGTGAATGGCGTCACGGAAATCGGAAAGCGGTTTCTGTTCGAAACCGAGCTTCGTCATGTCGAGCTGCAGGTTGGACTTGTCGAGAAGACGAAGGACGATCTTCTCGCCCCAGAGCGTCGGAATGCACGAGACACGATAGTCCATCTCGCGACCCTTGCCGAGCTTGAGCTTGATGCGCCCGTCTTGTGGCAGACGTCGCTCGGCGATGTCGAGCGAGGACATGATCTTGAGACGCGACGCAATGGCGTTCTTGAGCTTGATGGGCGGCGTCATTTCTTCGTGGAGCACGCCATCGACGCGGTACCGGACTCGAAGAACGCGCTCGTACGGCTCGACGTGAATGTCGGAAGCGCCCTGTTTGATCGCGTTCAGAAGGATCGCGTTGCATAGTCGAATGACCGGTGCGTCCTCGCTCGCGCGTTCCAGGTCCAGGAGGTTTTCATCATCGTCGTTGAGGGCGACTTCGATTTCGGACTCGTCGAAGCCCTCCATGATGTCGTCGTAAGAAATCTCGGGCTGCGCATACGCCTTCTCGAGCGCAGACATGATGGCGCTCTCCGACGAAACGACCGGCTCCACGTTGTATCCCGTGAGGAACTTCACGTCGTCGATCGCGTTGAGGTTCGACGGGTCGGCCATTGCGACGATCAGCGAGCTGCCGGCACGCGAGACGGGGATGATCTTGTGACGCTCGCAGACCTGCGGGCTGATCAACTTCAGGATGTCCCGATCGATCTCGTACTCGGAGAGATCGATCGACTGCACGCGATACTGCTCGCTCAGGAAGTCCGTAATCTCCTGGTCGGAAATCGCGCCCAGGCGGGCGAGCGCATAGCCCAGACTGATGTTGTCATCCTTCTGCTGCTTCTGCGCCTCGCGGAGCTGCTCGAGGCTGATTCTCTTCTCGCGTACGAGGAGCTCGCCAAGTCTATTTCTGCTCATACCTGTTCACTTCCCAACCGAGATCCAATCTTAGTATATTTATTCACAAAAACCGATTGGACTCAAGTGTAGGTAAAGAGGGGTGGTAGAACACAGCGCTTCGATCAGGGCGACCGCCAGTATGCGAGCTGTCTCACTTCTGGAAAAGGGCAATCGAGAAATATCCAAATTCTCAAGCATTTGTGGACGGTTGGGAAGGCAGCGGATCCCCTGTTGGCTTGCCGCGAAGGGGGCATCGGAGTAGCCAGCGGAAGTGGCGAAGGCAAGAAAGCAAATCACGGCGGGCCCCAAAGACGCGTCCGAAGCCCTGCAGCAGATCGAACAACCGAGGATGAACTGGAAGGTCCTGGGCCTGTTCGGGCTCGCGCTCGCCGTCACCTGGGTCATTGCCGGAATCCTGCAGCCTACGATCGGCTACGTGGGCCTGATCGTCGCGGGTGTGCTCACGGTTGTCGCCCTGGGGTTTCTAATCTGGGTCTGGCGGCTTACGCGCAAGTCTGCCGACATCGCCACCATTCTGAAAGGCGCCACGGACAAGGAGGGCAGGTTGGCGGCGCTGGAGCAACTCCGCGCCCGTCAGACCCCCGGGGGCAAAGATGCGCTCAATGCCATCGCGCAGGCGCAGCTCGTCGCACAGGAGAATCCGGGGGAAGCCATACGGATTTTGGAAGGGATCGACATCCAGAAGGCTCCGGCGATGGTGCAAGACGATGTCCGAGCCAATCTAGCGATGTTCTACTTGATGGCCGGACGCACCCGGGAAGCGCGCGACCTCGCCAACGAGATCCGCCTCGATCGTCAGCCTCAGGCGAAGGCCAAGGCCATGTATGCGGCGGTGATCGCCGAGTCGTTTGCTCGAACCGGTGCCGCAGATGAAGCCCGCAAGCTCCTCGAAACCTATGATCCGAAAGACAAGGAATTCGGACAGATTTCCGGCATGCTGCTGCGCGCTCAGGTTTACACGTATTCCGCGACCAAGAAGCGAGGGCGGGCGCGCGAAGCGATGGAGCAGCTGCTCGAGGTGGACCCCAACATGGTCGCCGCATTCGTTCAAAAGGGGACGCGCCCGGAGCTCAATCGGCTCGCCAAACAAGTTCTTTCCGGCGCCGGCGCACTGCCGAAACCAAAAATGCGCGTGCGCTCACGCTAAACCCCGGTGACTTCACGTACCTGGACCATCCGTGAAGTCCTCGATTGGGCTACTCAGGATTTCACGGCTCGAGGCATCACGAGCCCCCGCCTCGATGCCGAGTTGCTGGTGGCGAAGGCGCTCGGGACCGATCGCGTCGGGCTTTACCTCGACTTGAACCGACCGCTGGTCGATGCGGAGCGGAACGCGATTCGCCCGCTGGTCGGACGCCGCAGGGAACGCGAGCCCGTAGCGTACATCTTGGGCCATCGGGACTTCTACGGCCGTCGATTCAAGGTCACCCCGGCGGTGTTGATCCCGCGCCCGGATACCGAAACCCTGGTCGAGCACGCGCTCGCATGCATCCCCGAAGATACGGCGTGTAGAGTGCTCGACGTAGGAACTGGGAGTGGGGCGATCGCGGTCACGATCGCGGCCGCGCGACCACTTGCGATGGTCACTGCCACCGACATCTCGAAGGCCGCATTGGAGGTCGCAGCCGAGAACGCAGAGCATCTCGAGGTCGCAAGGCGCATTCACTTCGAACAGGCCAACCTTCTCAACGATGCTGCGCAATACGATGTCATCGTGTCGAACCCGCCCTACATCGCGACGGCCGAGCTGGCAGCGCTTCAACCCGAGATCCGGGAACACGAACCGATGGCCGCGCTCGAAGCCGGAGAAGACGGTCTCGATGTCATCAAGGCGCTGTTGTCCGCAGCCGAGTCGGCCACCGCGAGCGGCGCACAGATCCTGATCGAGGTCGGCGCCGGACAAGCACCATCGGTCATCGACTTCGCGACCGAGCGCACGGCGTGGCAGCGGGTTGCGGTGTACCCTGACCTCGATCGCATTGACCGTGTGGTTCACCTGCGGCGTACCTGACGCAGCCACAGCTCGATGATCAGCAAACCGATCACGACGAGAAGCAACCATGGCGCCAGCGCTTGCTCGACCCCCTGCGAACCATCGGACACCGTGGCTTCGGGGCCAGCCTGCGCTTCGGGCGGACCCTTCGAGACGAGGTCGCTCTCGCCAGGCGGCGCGTCGACGACGAACGCAAAGCGCGCGCCGCTGACGCCGTTGACGAGCACTCGATACGCGCCGATCTCACCAGTATCCCGAAAACCAACGCGATCGGCCTCTGCGAGGTCGAGTGTTCGACCCGTGGGCGTAACTACCTGAATGCGTTGACTCGGGGTGGATCCCGGCAATGAAACAGGCCCATACGGCTCGATGGCATGGTCGGTATGACCCGCCAGCCGCATCAACGTGTCGAGAACGAACGGCACGAACACGGGTTGATAGGGCAAGTCGGTCCATGCGTCGTCGATCGTCGTCGCGAGCATGGCCACACGACCGCTCCGGAAGCGGTGCTCGACCATCGCAGGGGTCCCATCGCTGAAACGCGCCGTCACGACCGCATCGAGCGAGGTCTCCGCGATCGGGGTTCGGCCGTGCACCTTCGCTTGATGGAGCTCGGGCAGAGACTTGGATTCGAGCCAGACTGGTCGCTCTTCCATGCGCGTCGCCGTGTAGCGCCCCGGGAGGAGATCCCGCAATACGCTTCCATAGGCCCGCGGGTTGATCCGGTCGCCCGCCGTGATCCAAAGGCTCCCGCCACCGCTGACGAAGCGCTGTAGCAAAGGGAGCCACTTCTCGTCGAGGGTAGCGTTTGCCAAGACGACCACATCCGACCGAATGATCGCGCTTTCCGACAGATCCTGGGCATCGAGGGCTTCGACTGCGAAGGAACGGCCAACGCGCGAAGCGACGCCGAGCGCTTGACTGAGAAATGCGGTCTCGCGCTTGCGCGGGTCGGGATGAGGGTCTCCGTCGACGAGCAAAACGTGCACGGTATCGGAGCCGAGCAGAACCCCACGCACGTTGTCAGCAGGGAGCACGTCATCGGGGTCGAGCTCGAGCTCCACGACCGCGTCCGTGGAGCCGGGGGGGATGGAAAGCACGGCATGGCCGCCCTCATTGGTCTCTTGGACCGAAGCTTGAAGCGTCTCCTGCCCCTTCTGAAGGAGGCGGATCTTCTGAGGAGCCTGCGTCGCGGTTCCCGCAACCTGAACGTCGAGACGCAAGCCTTCACTGGACTCCCTGTCTCCGATGACCTCGACGGAAGCAATGCGGCGGTTATCGGGGTTAGGCGTCGAGATCGTCTCGAAAGCGACATGGATGCCGCGGGCCGGCCATTCACAGTCCGCTGCGTGTGTGCCAGGTGTGAAGTCCGACAAGACCAACAAGCGCCGATCGGCGAGCTCGCTTTCGAGTAAGAGCTCCACCGCGATTCGGACCGCATCACACAGTGCGTCGCCGCGGGTCGACCGCTTCTCGATTTCCTGGAACGCACTCTCGATCATCTCAGTCTCGGAGCGCCGGCGAATCCAAATCCTCGGGGGCTTGCCCGACAGGACGACGGAAAGCTCGGAGCCTTCCGGGAGCTTCCGAGCCTGGTCAAGCGACGAGTCGGCTGCCCGCTCGATCAGGGTCTTCCCCTCGTGCATAGCCGCCATCGACAGCGAGTCGTCGAGCACGATGGCGAGCGCGTGCTGCCGGTCCAGCGAGCCCGGCTGCACTACACGATACGGTGCGGCCGCGACGAGAACGAGCCCCGCGACCAGTAGCGCGCGCAGGATCAGCAACAGCATGTCGACCACGCGGAGCCGGGCGGCGCGGGTTGCGTGAAGTCGGTGCAGGAACGCGATGGTGGGCAAGGTCTGCGTCGGAAGCTTCTGGCGCCTGAGAAGATGGGCGATGATCGGAATCCCGACCGCAAGCAGCCCCGCGAGCGCCCAGGGAAGGCCAAACCCCATGAATCAACCGTCCCGCAAGAGCTGAAGCAAGGTGTGCTCGGGCGGAATATCCGTCCTGGCCAGGAGATAGCGGGCACCGGCCGCTACGACGCGGTGTTGACACGAGGCGACGAACGCGTCGATCGCCTCCCGGTACGCGCGTCGAAGGCCTTGCGGGTCGACCTCGACCGGGCTCTCTCCCTCGAGCCCCTCGAAGCGCATCGGTTGCTCGTATGGAAGCTCCAGCTCCGCCGGGTCCATCACGTGTAGAACGATGGTCTGATGGCCGCGGGCTTGAAGCCGAGCCACCGGGTCGAGTGCGTCGCCCTCCAGGTCTAGCAGGTCGCTCGCGATCACCACCAGGCCCATGCGGCCGGCATGCTCGATCAATTTGTCCAAGGACTCGTGAAGCACGGTGGCACGACTCGACTGCGCGGGCTGTGCAAGAGTGCGCATCAGATAGTCGAGGTGGGCGGGACCGGAGCGCGCGGGCAATCGGTCTCGGAGCGCGTCATCGAACGTGATCAACGATACAGCGTCGCCCTGACGCGTCAGCACGTACGCTAGAGCCGCGAGCAGTGTCGCGGCGTGGTCGAGCTTGCTGACATCCCCGCTCCCCCAGCGCATCGATGGCGAGATGTCGAGCGCGAGGGTTCCGCGGAGCTGGGTCTCGTGCTCGAAGTGCTTGATGGAGTAGCGGTCGGAGCGTGCGTACGCGCGCCAGTCGATCAGCCGTGGGTCGTCGCCCGGCCTGTAAGCACGATGTTCCTTGAAAATCGCGCTTGCGCCGCGATGGGGGCTGCGGTGCATGCCCGCAAGCAGTCCATCGACCGTGCGCTTCGCCCGAAGCGTGAGCCCGGCCAAACGTACCGCGAGCTCGGGTTCGAGCACGTGAGTCACGGTTCGATGCTTTGCATGATGTCTTCGATAACGTCGGCCGGCGTCACGCCTTCAGCCTCCGCACGGAAGTTCATGACGAGGCGGTGGGTCAAGATGGGCGCCACCAACGCACGCACATCATCGACCTCCGCAGCATAGCGGCCGTGGAGAATCGCCCGCGCTTTGGCTCCTAGGACCAGGCCTTGGCTCGCCCGTGGCCCGGCGCCGAACGCGACGTTCTTCCGCACGAGCTCGGAGGCCCTGCGATCGTCGGGCCTCGAGGCCCTCACCAAGGTCACCGCGTGCTGAACCACGTGGTCCGCAGCCGGAACGCGGGGCACGAGGTCCTGGAACCCTACGATGTCCTGCGCGGTGAGCACGGGTGTAATCGTCGTTTGCATCGGCGCGGTCGTCCTCTTCACGATGTCGACCTCCTCGTGCTGGCTTGGGTACCCAACGTCGATTTGAAATAGAAACCGGTCGAGCTGCGCTTCAGGCAACGGGTATGTGCCCTCCTGCTCGATCGGATTCTGCGTCGCGAAAACCAGATAAGGTTGCTCGAGCCCGTAGGTGTTGCCACTGGCGGTGACTTGACCCTCGGCCATCGATTGCAGAAGAGCGGCCTGCGTCTTGGGAGGAGCCCGATTGATTTCGTCTGCGAGCAAGATGTTGGTGAACACCGGGCCGGGAATGAACCGGAAGTGCCGTTTGCCCGTGCTCGTGTCCTCTTCGAGCACGTCGGTCCCCGTGACGTCGCTCGGCATCAAATCCGGTGTGAACTGGATCCGGTTCGAGTGGAGGGACAACGCGTCGGCCAGCGTGGTGATGAGCAGGGTCTTCGCGAGCCCCGGTACACCTACGAACAAGCCGTGCCCGCGCGCGAACAAGGCGATCAGCAAGAGCTCGATGACCTCGTCCTGACCGACGATGCGCTGCCTGAGGCGCGCGACGATTTCGTCCCGTGCGCTGGCGAGTTGCTGCACACGGACCACGTCTGAGGTGGCGCCGGCGAGCGTTGGGGGCGGAGTGCTGGGCAGGGGTTCGTTCACGAAGACCTTCTAGCGCCTGGTTGTGGGAATTGCCACGTCACTCCCGCATTCCTCCGAGGCGGGAGCACAGTGTCTCTTCGTGGTCTGCCTGCGGAACAGGGAGCTGCGAGAGAATGCAATGGGGTTGGGGATCGAATGGATTGAGCGCAATGGCGCGGTTCGCTGCGTCTATCGCGGCTCCGAAGTTCGAGATGCGGAACTGCGCCGTCGCGAGACTCGACAGCGCCGGTTCATGCGTTGGGTACCGTTCGAGCGTTCGCATCAATGGGGCAAGCGCGGTCTGGGGACGCCCGCCGGCGATCGCTGAACGGGCGTAGCGTGATGCCACGACGGGATCGCCGGGTGCCGCTTCGTGCGCCTTCGCATATTCCACCGACGCTGCCGCCGGCCGGGAGCGCGTCCACAAGAGGTCGCCGAGTCGAACGTGGTTGCGAGCGCGCTCCAACTCGACTCCGGCAAGCTCGTCCTGCTCGGTGGCTTCGCCGCTCAGGTACCGGGGCATCAGCCGTGCCGATGGCGGCTTCGGTTGCTTCGATAGGGCGGTCCTCCAACGCTTCTCGAGCGTCTTCCACGACACGCCAGCGACAGCCCCCAGGGCCTTTCTCGCGTCTTGACCTTCGCCGACGCGTCGAAGCGCCTTCTGCACCCCTTCGCGTCCGTACTCGCGATAGTACATCTCCATGAAGGAGGAAACCTGCGCGAATGCAAGAGATGCTGCCTTTTGGGTCGGAAGGAGAGCGACCGACGGGTGCAACTGGTCGAAGTCGAGCAGCTCGTTGGCCTCCGCGGCTTCGTAGAGCAGCTCGCTCGCGGCGGGGTCGTTTCGGAGCGTGGGTGCGTCCTGCCTCCAACGCGTCTCGAGGAACTTCGCCAGCCCTTCCTGCAGCCATACGGGCGCCTGGTCCAGCGACACCTTGGTAAGCAGCAAGTGGACGTACTCGTGAGCGATCGTGTCGAGCCAAGGATAACCGTGCATCAATGCTCTCGGCGACGCGATCATCAGGCGACCCCATTTGCATAGAGCGATCGTACCCGTCGTACGAATCGCCTCGACCGACAATGTCGACACGCGCGCCAGCGACTCTGCATCGGGGTAGATCTCGAGGCGAACCGGGCTGATCATTTTCACGCCGAGCTCCGTCTCCAGTGCGGTCGCAGCCGCTTTGAGCGTGTCGATCGCGTAGGGGACCAGGATCTCGTCCGGTCCGGGCGCGTATCGAACCTCGAAGTTTTCGTAGGTGAACGTCTCGTAGTCCTTGGTGGTCTCGTAGGTGTCCACGATGACGTCCGCGAGCTCTCCCAAGTTCGTGGTCTTACCCGAGCCTCGTCGAAGCTCCGCAACCCCGTCGGCCGCTCCTTCGTAATCACCGGAGTAGAATTCGGCGAGCACCTCGAGCTCAATCACGCGTGAAGTGCGTGGAAAGTCCTGTAGGTACTGCCGAAGCAGGAGCTGAGCCGGCTCGCCTTCGCCCGCGGCGAGTGAAGCTTCGAGCAGCGCGAGGACCTCCGCTCGGTCCACCTTCTGCGCGGGCGCGGAAGTCGGGAGCGAGGCGAGTAGGGCGGCAACGGCGAACAGTGCGACGCGTTTCATCGCAGGAGCCTCTCGTAGTAGTCGTCGACCGCTTGCTGATACCCCTCTGGAGCCGTTCCATTCTTCGCGTCCAGCACGCGGCGGCGCCAAGCTAGCTCGTCGGCTTTGGAACGGCCGGTCGGAATCTCCACGCGCTCGTGAGCGCGCATCCCCTTGCCGCGGTCCTTCCCCCCACCGTCACCGGAGTTTCTGCGCTGGGATTCGAGGTGTTGCCGCAATCGCCGGAGCTGATCAGCCGCAGCCTCCTGCTGCTTGTTCGCCTCCAGCGGATCGCCTCGCTCCAACGCCTGCTCGGCCCGTCCCATGGGCTGCTCGATCGCTTCGAGCCGCTCCGCCGCTTCGTCGGAGACCGGAACTCCGCCGACTTCCTCACGCAGTCGCCGCGCGAGCTGATGGGTCGCCTGTTGCGCCTCGCCCTGTCGCTCTGCTTCCTTTTGGAGATCGTGGCGCTCCCCCTCCGTTAGTGCGCCCGCGATGTCGGGTACCGCGCCCTGCGCGGCATCACGGAGATCCTGCGCGCGGGCGGCGGCCTCTCGCGCCTGTGCAGCCGCGTCGGAGGTTTGGCCGCCACGACCGCGGAACATCATCGCCGAGAGCTCGAGCTCTTTCGCCAGCTCGTTGGCGGCATGGGCCAGCCGGTTGGCCATCGATAACGCCTCGCCGAGGTCGCCTCCTTCGAGCGCCTTCTGGAAGTCGCTGAGACGTTCACTAGCTCGTCCTCGAAGGCTCGACTCAAACGGCCCGAGCGCCTCGTTGTCGACCCCGCCCAGGAGCTCCGAAACCTCCTTGGCGATCTTCTGGAGCTCCCCTTGGACCTCCGAAGCCAGCGACTTCTTCTCGCCGGTGACGCGCTCGACCGCCTTCTCTCCCGCGCGACGTGCCTTGTCCGCCATGCGCTTCTGCTCGACCTCGAGGTCCCGGATGGTGTCGGTTGCCTTCATCAGCGCGCGCTCACGGGGACCGAAGCGGGCTTCGACCAACGACTCTTCGCTTTGCGTGAGAGCTTGCGTCATGGCTTCGATCGTTTGGTCTAGCTTCATCAGAGCAGCTTCCGCTGCATCGAGATCACCGTTCGCAAGGGCTTCCCGAACGCTCCGAAGGGCATCGTTCGACTTGCTAGCCTCTTGGGCCTGGCGATTGACGAATTCCCCGGGCACGTACCGCATGGCCTCCCGAAGTTGTTGGCGTAGCGCCTCTAAGCGCCGGTCCGCACGGTCGAGCGCCGCCATGAGCGCCCGTTGCAACTCCGGCGTCTGCCCTCGACGAAGCTCACCGATGAGTGACGCGATTTCGCTGCGCAGCTTCCGCATCTCACGTGCGATTTCCGCCGCGTCATTGAGGCGCGCTTCGCTGATGAGATCGGCCACCACGAGGGTGTCCTTCTCCAGCTCAGCAACGATGGCGGCGTCGTAACGCGTCCGATCCCTGGCCTGCGCGTGAACGCTGCCATACGCCGTGGCTTCCCGGCTGTGCAAGCGCTCGATCCGCTTTCTCATGTCGAGCAGCAACGGGATGGTTCGTGGGCCAGTATGGTCACCCACGTCGGCAAGCAGCGTCATCACTCCGTTGTAGGGCACCAAGCTGGCGTTGCGTCGAAGGCGAGCCTCCTTCAACCGCTTGGGCAGAGGTTGTTCCAGGCGAACTGCCAAAGCCCCCAGCAAAGTGTCCAGGAGCTGCTCGAGCTCCACGATCCGATCCCGCCGGCGGGTGATCTCCGACGCGAGCGTGAAGGTTCGAACTGCGGAGCGGCCCACACCGGGACCGTCGACGAGGTTACCGTCCTTCGCCTCCAGCCAAACCGTCACGGCGTCCGCTGGAGCCAGCGCGAATTCCTCCAGGCGCAGGGTCGTCTCGCCGTATAACTTCTGCTGCGGGTCGTCGAATGGCGGTAAGACGTTTCTTCGAATGTGCTCGCCGTTGGGGAGCTTGATGATGAGCGTCAACTCGTGCACGCCGTGGTCGTCGGTGGCTTCGTGCTGCAGGAGGATCCCTTGCTTCGCTTCGACGACTAGATCCTCTTGAGGGGCAATGATGCTCACCTGAGGTGGCTCATCGAGCTGCACCCTGATCGACCTAGCGCGATGGTCGACGCGGCGCTCGCCTCGGGTGGATTCCACGTATATCTGAAGCGGTCCGTCGGTATCGGCAACGAAGGAGGCCATGAACTGATCGCCCGAATGCTCCGCTTGCACGTGGCGTCCGGGAAGCTCGAGCACGACGCGAGCCGCGTCGCCAATGGGCGTGATCGTGTATTGCACCGTGGTCCCCCTCGGGACGATCAGTCGATCGGCATCCTCGACGCGTTCGTTGGCCCGCCCCATGTACTGGGGGAACAGAAGATTGGCAGCGGTGCTGGCGACCACGTGACTCGTCCGCGCGCCTTCGATCTCACCGGTCTCGGTATGCAAGAGCGCGTAGCGACCCGCAGCGGGTCGATCGAAGTCCAAGGACCACCACGCACAGGCTGCAAACAAGAGAACGGTAGCCAACGCAGGCTGCACCAGCCATCGCCACGGTATGAACTTGCGCGCGGGTGAAGCGTCGAGCGCGCGAAGGAGCCCGACTCGCTGCGCAACCACCAACTCGCGTGAAAAGGCTCGCTCGTTCTGAAGCTCGTATGCGCTCTGCAAGGGTGACAAGAGCGAAGGTTGTTGAGCGGCGACCAAGCCGAACGCGCCGTGCCCGCGAAGCTTCAGCAGGGGTCGAATCGACCACGCGACCGCCGCGGTGGTCATGGCAAAAACCGCACCCCAGCCGATGCACAGCCAGACGACCGGCGTCATAGGGCCGAGCACCCAAGCGACGACTACGAACGACGCAAGGCCCACGGCGGTCGCAGCCGCCACGACTCGAATAGCGAGCACCGTGGCCGCAGCGAGCCGAAGCCGTCGCCGATACTCCGCCAAGCTACCCGTCGTCGAACCCACGCTGGAAGCGTAGCAGGCGGCGTAAAAGGGACAGTCCCCTTTTTCGGGTGCCGGCTTAACGAGAAAAGCCGGGCCAGCAATGCTGGTCCGGCTCTTCTCTGTAAGGGTCCGGGCTGGCTTAGAAGCCCATGCCACCCATTCCACCCATGCCACCGCCGTGGTCGTGACCACCGCCGCCCATCGCGGGCTCTTCCTTCGGCACCTCTGCGATCAGCGCCTCCGTAGTGAGCATCAGACCCGCTACCGAAGCAGCGTTCTGAAGCGCGCTGCGCACGACCTTGGTCGGGTCGATGACGCCGGCCTTGACGAGATCGGTATACTCCTCAGTCGCTGCATTGAAGCCGAAACCGCCCTTGCCGTTGCGAACTTCGTTGACGACGATCGAGCCTTCGACGCCCGCGTTGGCCGCGATCTGGCGAAGCGGCTCCTCGATGGCGCGAATGAGGATCGAGATGCCGACCTTCTGTTCGTCACTCACCTTGAGCTCCTCGAGGCACTTCTGCGCGCGAATCAGCGCAACGCCGCCACCAGGCACGATGCCCTCCTCGACCGCAGCGCGTGTAGCGTGGAGCGCATCTTCTACGCGCGCCTTCTTTTCCTTCATCTCGACCTCGGTGGCTGCGCCGACCTTGATCACCGCGACGCCGCCGACCAGCTTCGCGAGGCGCTCCTGCAGCTTCTCACGATCGTAATCGCTGCTGGTCTCTTCGATTTGCTTGCGGATGGTATCGATTCGGCCGGTGATGTCCTTCTTCTTCCCGGCTCCGTCAACGATGGTCGTCGTCTCTTTGTCGATCGTCACGCGCTTGGCGCGACCGAGGTCGTTGAGCGTCACGTTCTCGAGCTTGATGCCGAGATCCTCACTCACGACTGTGCCGCCAGTGAGCACTGCGATGTCCTGAAGCATGGCCTTGCGGCGGTCACCAAAGCCAGGGGCCTTGACCGCAGCGGTTTGCAGAGTGCCACGAAGCTTGTTGACCACGAGCGTGGCAAGCGCCTCGCCCTCGACATCCTCGGAGATGATGATGAGCGGCTTCTGCTGGCGGGCAATCGCCTCGAGAACAGGCAATAGGTCCTTCATGTTCGAGATCTTCTTCTCGACGATGAGGAGATAGGGGTCCTCAATTTCCGCGACCATGCGTTCGGAGTCGGTCACGAAATAGGGAGACAGGTAACCACGGTCGAACTGCATGCCCTCGACGACCTCGAGCTCCGTCTCGAGACCCTTCGCCTCCTCGACGGTAATGACGCCTTCCTTGCCGACCTTCTCCATGGCTTCGGCGATAATCTCGCCGATCGTGGGATCGCCGTTGGCGCTGATCGTGCCGACTTGGGCGATCTCTTTCGGGTCCTTCGTGGCCTTCGAAAGTGACTTCAGCTCCGCGATGACCCTGGTAACACCCGCATCGATGCCCCGCTTGATCTCCATCGGGTTATGCCCCGCGGCGACCATTTTGGTGCCTTCACGGATGATCGCTTGAGCAAGCACGGTGGCGGTCGTCGTGCCGTCACCGGCGATGTCAGAGGTCTTCGAGGCCACCTCGCGCACCATCTGCGCTCCCATGTTCTCGAACTTGTCGGCAAGCTCGATTTCCTTGGCGACCGTGACGCCGTCTTTGGTGACGGTCGGTGCGCCGAAGCTCTTTTCGATCACGACATTGCGGCCCTTGGGACCGAGCGTGACCTTCACGGCGTTCGCGAGCGCGTTGACGCCTCTCAAAATGCGATCGCGTGCAGCGGTATCGTAAATGATTTCTTTGGCAGCCATGATTCTCAGTCTCCTATTCGATGATTCCCAGAATGTCGTCTTCGCGAAGGATCAGGTGGTCCTCACCATCGATCTTCACCTCGGTGCCGCCGTACTTGCCGAACAGGACGAGGTCTCCCTTCTTGACAGCGAGCGGTCGGACCTCTCCGCTATCGAGGATGCGTCCGGTTCCTACCGCGACCACCTTGGCCTCGATCGGCTTCTCCTTGGCGGTATCGGGAATGATGATTCCGCCTTTGGTTTTCTCTTCTTCCTTGACGCGCTTGACCAAAATGCGGTCATGCAATGGACGAATGGCCATTTATCCCTCCGTTTTCGGGTAGTTGCACTACCCATACCTTCTTAGCACTCGATGAATGAGAGTGCTGACAGGCGGCCAACCTAATCCCGAAACATGGGGAGTCAAGCGTTGACCCAGGCGTTTCTCGCGGATCGATGTGACCGATTTGCCGGACGGGGGGAGCACTGCTAGCGTCCGGCCCCTATGGCACGCGTCACCGTCGAAGACTGCTTGGAACACGAGGAAAACCGTTTTGCTTTGGTCATCTTGGCCGCCCGGCGGACTCGCCAGTTGATCAAGGGAGCTCCGGCGCTCGTCTACAGTAGAAACCGCCCAATCGTGACGGCCCTTCGAGAGATTGCCGCCAAGAAGGTCTATTTCGCGCGCCCCGTTCGGGGCGCCGTCGAAGAGTTCATCGCCGAGACCAAGGCGAACGACACGCAGGCCTGAAACCCCAGTTTGGGGTGGCCCCATCTTTGCAGCCCGAGAACGCCACAGGTAGCCTGATGGAGGGGTCATGGCTCGCATCAGCATCATGGGGCCGAGCGGAAGGCAGGAGCGTCAGCTCTTCCGTCACAATACGCTGGGTCGGCATCCTAGGAATACGCACCAGGTCCTCGACCGGGTCGTGTCCAAGGAACATTGCCACATCGAGCTGATCGACGAGCGGTACGTTCTCAAGGATTTGGGCTCACTCAACGGCACCTATGTGAACGGAGAGCGCGTCGCCGAGCACCCGCTGCAGCCCGGTGACGAGATCACCATCGGCTCGACGCGCATCGTCTTCGAACCCGAAGAGAGACGAGGCGGGGTTTCGTTCGACGCGCTGTTGAGCGGCGAGCCTCGCGAGGCCACCAACCGATTCAAGATCCGCGACACCGACGCCGGTCCGTTGATCCGCGCCAAGGTCTCGATCCTCGCCGAACGGACCTTCTTCGCCGAAGAGCTCATCGAGGACGATGCGTCCTTGAGGCGCGACTACGAAAAGCTCCGCGCAAGCTACGAAGTCACGCAAGCCATCGAGCTCGGGACGAGCATCACCGCGCTCTGCAACAAGATTCTCGAGGTTGCGTTCCGACTGGTTCCTGCCGATCGCGGCGTCGTGCTCCTGCACAACGACCAGAGCATTCTCGAGCCGGTCTCGGTCAGAACCGGAGAGGGCGTCGACCCTGACCAAGAGGTCATCGTGTCGAAAACCGTGCTCGACACCGTCGTGCGCGAAAAAGAGGCGGTGCTCTCTCACGACGCGTCGGCAGACGCGCGCTTTCAAAGTGCCCAGTCGGTGATCATGCAGGGAATTCGCTCCACGATGTGTGTTCCCTTGCTTCACAGGGACACGGTTCTAGGCGTCATGATGCTCGACTCGAAGCTCGCCACGCACGCGTTCACCGAGAAGGATCTGGCGCTCTTTGAAACCGTTGCCAGTCAAGCTGCGGTGGCAGTCCAGAACACCCTGTTCGCCAAGAAGCTCGAGCAGGAAGCCGTCACGCGCGAGCGCTTCCGGCGCTTGCTGTCGCCAGCCATCGCAGAGCAGGTCATCTCCGGACAAGTCGAAGTGAAGAAGGGCGGTGAGCTTCGCGAGACGACGATGCTGTTCGCGGACATTCGCGGGTTCACCAGCATCAGCGAATCCTGTGAACCCCAAATCGTCGTCGACGCGCTGAACGAGTACTTCGAGCGCATGGTGGAGATCGTGTTTCGCTATGAGGGCACGCTCGACAAGTTCATTGGCGACGAGATGATGGTGCTCTTCGGTTCGCCTGTCGCGCATCGGGACGATCCGGTGCGCGCCGTTCGCGCGGCGATCGAGATGCAGGGGGCGCTCGTGGACCTCAACGCGCGACACGAAGCGCGCGGCTTACCGCCGTTCCAGATAGGAATCGGAATCAACACCGGCGAGGTGGTTGCCGGTTACATCGGAAGCAGCCAAGCACTCGAATACACCGTGATCGGCGACCCCGTGAACACGTGCTCACGCCTATGCTCGCTCGCCAAGCCCGGACAGACCCTGATCAGCGAATGGACCCTCCCAAAGCTCGGCAACCAGTTCGAGCTCAGGGAGCTGCCTCCGGAGCAGGTGAAGGGCAAAGCCCAACCGGTTCGCATTTTCGAGCTGGTGGGAGCCGCGGACGACACGTAAGCGCACCGGACCTTGCCGGGCTGCGTAGATATGCGAAGCCTCATGCCGGATGGCCCACCTGGACTTCGAAGCCCCTTTGGTCGAGCTGGAGGAGCGAATCGCGGCCCTGAAGGCACTCACCGAGGTGGGTGCCCCAGAGGCCGACGACATCGACGCGGAGATCGAGACCCTCGAGGCTCGGGCCGAAGACCTGCAGCGCGAGCTCTACGCCGACCTCGACGTTTGGACGAAGGTGCAATTGAGCCGCCATCCGGACCGACCATACTTCCGGGACTACCTCGCGCTTCTTTTCGACGACTTCGTCGAGCTGCATGGCGACCGGGCGTTTGGAGACGATCCTGCGATCATCTCTGGGTTTGCACGCTTCCACGGTGAAATCGTTGCTGTCATCGGCCAGCAGAAAGGCCGTTCTGCGAGGGACAAGGCCTACCGCAACTTCGGGATGGCACACCCCGAGGGCTATCGGAAGGCGATCCGAATCATGAAGCTCGCCGAGCGAGCCGGAAGGCCGGTCCTCACGTTCATCGACACCCCCGGTGCCTATCCCGGACTGGAAGCCGAGGAGCGGGGCCAAGCCGAGGCGATCGGGCGAGCGATCGAGGTGATGAGCGCGCTCCGAGTGCCGATCATCTGCACCGTGCTCGGCGAAGGGGGCTCCGGAGGCGCGCTGGCGATCGGCGTGGGCAACCAGGTACTGATGTTCGAATACGCCACGTACAGCGTCATTACGCCGGAAGGTTGCGCTTCGATCCTTTGGCGTGACGGGGCCCGGGCCGCCGAAGCGGCCGAGCGACTTCGTCTCTTGGCGCACGACGCGAAGCGCTTGGGTGTCATCGACGAAGTGGTGCCCGAGCCGGCCGGCGGCGCGCATCGGAGGCCCGAAGTCGCCGCAGCCTCCCTCGGAGAGCGCCTTCGCTATCATCTCGACCATCTGCGCGGGCTTTCTGCCGATGCGCTGGTCGCCCAACGATATCAGCGATTTCGAGCACTTGGAACCTGGCAGTAGCGTACGCCTTTTTTGACGTCAGTCCGGTGGGTTACCTACGATCCAGGTGCGGGGTTATGCCGTGAAGAAGCTCTTCGCAGTGGCCGGTGTGTCGACACTGATCGGGTGCAGCTCGGTGGGGGCGCATTCTCACGCACGCGTGGCGTCCGATGAGGTCGCCGTCAACGCCGAGCTGACCGCACTTCGTGTACAGCACGAGGAGCAGGAACAGGAGCTTCGAACACTGAGGGGGCAGCTGGCCCTGGCACATGCCGAGGTCCAAGAGCTTCGAGCCAACCAGCGCGCCGAGCCGGAGCGAAATCGCGGGCTTTCCGGCAGCGACGAGCTGCCCTGGTCCAAGGACGCTCGAGGGGACGCCGACATGCAGCCAGTGCTGCGAGTCGATGGTGAGCTCGTCGACGAGCGCTTGCCGATCACGGCGGAAGTGCCCGACCTTCCGGCGCGGGTCGATCCCGAGCCCATGCAGAAGATCCAGCCACCCGAGGTCAACGTCGAAGGCTATCGCCGTGGTCTGAGCCTGATTCGGGAACAGAAGTTTGCAGAGGCGCTGCTCGAGCTCGACGCATTTGCATCTGCACACCCGAATCATCCGTACGCGGACAACGCTCTGTTTTGGTGCGGCGAAATCCACTACTTGCGCCATGAATATGATCGCGCGCTTCGATACTTCGAACGTATCGAGAAGCTGCATCCCTCGGGCAACAAGGCCCCGGATGCGCTCTACCGCATGGGGCAAATCCATTTGAGACGCGGTGATACCGCGGGCGCTCGTGCTTATTTCGACAAGGTTAAGGAGCAGTTCCCGGATACCGCGGCCGCGCGGCTGGCTCTGCGGGAGGACGCATCATGAAACGGGTGGGATGGACGAGCATGGCCGTGGCACTGATAGCAGGCACGGCGATCGCGCAGGTCGGGGACGAGGGGGCCGAGAAGGCCAAGGTGGAGGTCCCCGCGGACATGCCTCAGACCCACACGGTCAAAGAGGGCGATACCCTCTGGGACATCACGCAGACCTACTACGGCGACCCGTACATGTGGCCGCGGGTTTGGTCGTACAATCCGGAGATCACCAACCCGCATTGGATCTATCCGGACGCCAAAGTGCAGCTTCGCCCCGGAGATGATCAAGTGATCAAGACCTCGCCGCGCGGTTTCGCGCGGACGAAGGCCCGGCCCAATGGGGACCAATCCGTCTTCATGTCCGAGTATGGCTTCCTCAATAAGGACGCCCTCGCGGACGCTGGGTACATCATCAGCGCAAACGAAGAGCACATGCTCCTGGCCGACACCGATAAGGTCTACGTGCGCTTCAACAAAGGCTTCGAACCGGAGATCGGGCGCCACTACACGGTGTTCCGCACGATGGAGCAGTACGAGCGCGAGACATCGGAGAAGGGGACGCTCGTGCGTATCCAAGGTGAGCTCGTGCTTCAGGACTACGACCAGGAGCATCAAGTGGGACGCGCGGTGGTGGTCAACACCCTCGATGCGATCGAACGGGGATTTCGACTCGCACCCTTCGAGCGCAAGTTCTACTGGGTCGACGTGGTCCCCGCGGACCATTCGTTGCATGCAACGGTGGTCGCTAGCCTGTATCCGCGGAAGTTGCCCTCGAACGACCAAATCGTCTTCGTCGACGCCGGCGCCGAGCAGGGCGTCGTATTGGGAAATCGCTTCTACATCGTCCGCCAGGGAGACGAGTGGCGTCGGAGCTCGGAGGGGAGAGTCGGCCGCGAGGTCGAGACCACGGTCCCGTTGCCCAAGGAGCCCGAGCACTACCCAATTGAGGTCGTCGCGATCGGCCGGGCCGTCAACGTGCAGCCTCAAAGCACCGCCATCCTGCTCGAGCGGTCGACAAGGACCGTGCGGATGGGAGATCACGCGGAATTGCGACAAGGGGAATAGGCCCGCCCCGAAGGTCGTTGCTTCTTTGCCCCGGTTTGGGGGAGTATCGACCGAGCATGTCCTCCGACGGTGATCGAAACGGCCAGGAAGCGCTGCGACTGCAAAACGTCGTGGACCGCGAGAGGGCGAAGCTGCGCGCGCTGCAGGACATCAGCTCGGCCTTGGGGTCGACGCTCGACCTCGGTGAGCTGCTCGAGATGATCCTCGATCGGATCTCCGAGGTCATGGAAGCGGACCGATCGACCCTTTACCTTCTCGACGAGGAAACCGACGAGCTCTGGTCCAAAGTGGTCCACGGCGACGAGGTCAATGAAATCCGCCTCAAGCCAGGCGAGGGGCTCGCCGGAGCGGTGGCCAGCACGGGTAAGGCGCTCAACATCAAGGATGCCTACCAGGACGTTCGCTTCGATTCCCAATGGGACCGGGCGACCGGGTACCGCACACGGTCGACCCTGTGCGTACCTATGAAGAATCAGCACGGCCGAACGATCGGTGTGGTGCAGGTTCTGAACAAGCTTGAAGGCTACTTCACTGTCGCGGACGAGGCTATGCTGACGGCCCTGGCCAGCCACGCAGCGGTGTCGATCGAGAACTCGAAACTGTTTCTCTCGGTGGTCGGCAAGAACATCGAGCTGCTCGAAACCAAAGAGAAGCTCGAAAAGAAGATTCGCGAGCTGGACGTCCTGTTCGAGATCACCCAGGTCGCTGCGAGTGCGATGGAGCTCGATGACCTCTTGGCGGGGGTGCTCGCTCGCACGATGCGTGCGACCGATGCGGAAGCCGCTTCGATTCTCATTGCCGATGAGTACACGGGGGACCTCACTTTTCGAGCGGCCGTCGGGGGTGAGCCAGATCGCGTGAAGAAGATGAAGATCAAGGCCGGGCAGGGGATCTCCGGCTGGGTTGCTGAACATGGGCGCCCGCAGATCGTAAACCAGGCCGACGAGGATTCGAGACACTCCAGACATATCTCGGACGCAGTCGGCTATCACCCGAAGTCGGTATTGTGTGTGCCACTGCGCTGGGACGAAGGCTCCGGGGCCTTACAGCTTCTCAACAAATCGGGCGGTCGCGCGCCGTTCATCGACGACGACCTCAAGATGGCGACGGTCATCGCGGGCCACCTGTCGACGGCCATCGCCCAGGCGCAGTCGCGCGCCCAGAAGGCGCGCCAAGAACGCCTGACCACCCTTGGGCGCTTCTTATCGAGCATGCTCCACGACCTGAAGACACCGCTAACCGTCATTTCTGGGTATACCCAGGTTCTCGTCCAAGAGGCGGACGAGAACAAGCGGCGTGAGGCAGCCGCTTCGATCCGCCGCCAGGTTCAACTCCTCAAAACCATGATGGGCGAGACCTTGGCCTTCGCGAAGGGCGAGCGCCGCATCCTCATCCGGCGCGTCTACTTGCGCAGCTTCTTCGAAGACCTCGTCGAGCAGATCAAACCCGATCTCGCCGAGCGCGGCATCCGCCTCGAACTGATTTTGCACGATCGCGGCGTGGCCCACTTCGACGAAGAAAAAATGCTGCGCGTCTTTCACAACCTCGCGCGGAATGCCGCCGAGGCGATTGGCGACAAAGGGGGTGTCTGCCGTCTCGAGGTCGACCGAACCCCGGATGGGAATCTCAGCTTGTCGTTTGCCGACGATGGTCCAGGCGTTTCCGAGGAGATCCGTGAGCGCCTCTTTGAATCGTTCACGACCCACGGCAAACAAGGCGGCACCGGGCTCGGCCTTGCCATCGTCCAAAGCATCGTGGAAGACCACGGCGGCACCGTCTCCGTCGACAGCCAGCCGGGGAAGACCGCGTTCAAGATCGTCCTGCCCCAGCCGCAGCCCCGCGCGAACACCCGCCCCGCAGCCGCCGAATAGGGGCGGCAGAGGGGCTTCGCAGGGAGCCGTCCTCCGGGGGCCTTGTCGGAGCCATCCCCCTACGCGAAGTCGCGCTCGTTCCGCTCTTGGTCTTCCTTGCAGCGGATGCAGAACTCGGTCTCGGGGCGCGCCTCGAGGCGCTTGATGCTGATCGGCTCTTCGCAGTCGTCGCAGACGCCGAAGACACCCTCGTCGAGCTTCTTGAGGGCCTTGTCGATCTTCTGGAGGAACACGCGCTCCCGCCCGCGAAGGCGGAAGGTGAAGGACTGCATGTACTCGCTCGATGCCAGATCCATCTCGTCGGGCAGCTCGGCCGTGTCGAGGGTCATATCCTGGTCCATCGTCTCGCGCGCGCGGCGGATGACCGCGTCTCGTTTCTCTTCGAGGATCCTGCGAAACCGGTTGATCTCGGTCTTTTTCATGCTTTTGAACCCCTTTGCGGGAGCGCCAGCATAATGACCGCGATCCACTAGTCAAGAAGGCAGCGTGCAAGGATTCGCAATTACAACGGAATCGACTAGCCGATGGCCTCGAAACACGAGCGCTCGGCTCTCAAACCGGGTCCCCAGAGGATCGCCTCGACGAGCTCACCGGCAGCCAGATCGGCCCGGTCAGCGGGCAAGATAACCAGCGCGTTGACCCCCACGAACGACGTGAGCGACCCCGAGCCCTGGCGTTTGTGAAGTGTCACGGTGAGCTCGCCCCCTTCGCGAGTGGCGACTGCACGCGCGATCTCGACCCGGCCAGGGCGACGGTGATACGACTCGCGTAGACGTGCGACGACCGGCTCTGGGTGCGGCCGGCGGTCGCCGAGCATGGCTCGAAGGCAGGGAGCGATCAGCACCTCGAAGGTGACCATCGCGCTGATCGGGTTGCCGGGAACCCCGATCACCGGCTTGCCCTCGTATTGGGCAAACACCAGCGGCTTGCCGGGCTTCATGCGGACTTTCCAGAACCCGGGCTCGATGCCCACATTCGCAAACGCTTCTTGAACGAAGTCGTACGCACCCACCGAGACCCCGCCCAGCGTGATGACGACGTCCGCCTCGAGCGCTCTGCGGAGCGCGGCCTCGATCTCGGGCAGGGTGTCGGCAACTGCGGGCAGGACCAGGGGGATCGCGCCTAGGTCGCGCAACATCTCGCTCAGCGCGTAGGCATTCGAGTTGATGATCGTACCTGGCGGGAGGTCTTCGCCGAGCTCTCGAAGCTCGTCACCCGTGGAAAGGAGGGCGACCTCGGGCCGCCGGAAGACGTGGACCTGGCCGATGTTCTGGCTGGCGAGCAGGCCGATCTCGCCCGGCCAGAGGCGGTCGCCGGCGCGAACGAGCACCGACCCGGATTTCAAATCGCTGCCTTGCGCACGAATATGCGCTCCTCGGGGCGCCGCCGTTCGCATCAGGACCTCGTCGCCCACGCGCTCGGCATCCTCCTGCATGACGACGGTGTCTGCGCCCGTCGGAAGAAACGCACCCGTGAAAATACGGCAGGCCGTCCCCGGGTTCAATTCCGATGGGAGCGGACCTCCGGCGCGAGATTCCCCGAGAACCGGAAGTCGGACGACGGCGTCGGGGCCGGCCCCGGCAACATCGGCCGTACGGACCGCATAGCCATCCATGGCGCTGTTGTCGAAGGGCGGCGCATCGAAGCGCGCCAGCACGTCGCGCGACAGGTATCGCCCCGCCGAAGCGCTCAGATGCACCTCTTCCTCCCCAAGTGGAGAAAATGCCGGCAACATCGACGCCAGAGCCTCCGCGATCGAGCGCATGCCGCAGCCTAGCACGCCTCCGCAGGCGGACTGACTAGCGAGGACGCACGCGGTTTCGGCCCGTACGCTTGGCTTCATAGAGGCGTTGATCGGCGGCGCAAACGAAGTCGTGCGAGCGCCACTCGGGGTCGAGCTGCGCCACGCCACAGGAAATGGTGACGTGAATTTCGTCCGCCTCGAAGGCGAACATCTGCGCGGCGATCATCCTTCGCAGATCTTCGGCGATCCGAACGCCGCCGGCCAGATCGGTCTCCGGCAGGATGATCGCCAGCTCCTCGCCGCCATATCTCGCGATCACGTCGTCCGGACGGATCCGGTTCTTCAGCAACTGGGCAACCTCCTTGAGCACCTGGTCGCCAGCAAGGTGTCCGAATTCGTCGTTGACGCGCTTGAAGTGGTCGATATCGCAGATCACCAAGGTCAGCGGACGACCATGTCTCGCCGCGCGGGACAGCTCCCGATCCAGTTGCTCCACGAGGTACCGCTTGTTGTAGATACCCGTGAGGCCATCTACGATCGTCATCCGATAGATGGTCTCGTGGTACTGCGACTCGAGGTCTGTGCCGCTCAGGAATTTCAAGATCGTGTCGCCGACCTTGATTTGGTCTCCCCGGCTCAGCCGGCGATCCTGCACGAGCTCGTCGTTCACATAGGTGCCATTCGTCGAGTCGGCATCCACGAGATGATGCTTGCCAGCCCGGGTCTCGATCTGGGCGTGCCTCCGCGAGACACTGTCGCTCCGTAGCACGACGTCGTTCTCGTCTCCGCGACCGATCCTCACCGGGCCGCCGTCCAAGGCAAAGCGCTTACCGAGTTGATCGGAGTGCGGTGCATAGATGACGACGAGGCAATCGTGGCCGGCTCCGGCCGGCATGGGAGGCTCCGAAAAAGGGGTGACCCTCGTCTTGACGTCGCTGTCCACCGATATCGATGCAGCGTAGAAAGCGTCGTATCGGGCGTCAATGTCGCCGGATGAAGGTCATGTTGCGGTGGTTGATCAAGACATGCGCCAATATCGGCCCCCAAAGCACGCCGGTCAGCTCGAAGATCAGCCCGAGCAAGAGCCCCATCAGGAAGGCCCAAGTCGTCCAGGCAAAGAAAACCCGTTTTGGCCCGACATGGGCGGCCCCGAAAATCAGCGAGGTCCAAAGCAGGCCCAAAATCGGTTGCATCGCGCCTCGAAAGAAGAGCTCCTCCGCGAATCCAGACGCGAGCGCGAGCACGTTGATCTCCGCAGAAGATAGGGGGGAGATGATTTCCTTGAGCTCCAAGTGTAGCGCTCGCGCCCATTGCGCGCGTTGGACGAGGCGTGGGGTCACTGCGACTACGACGAGCGACAAACTCAGACCCAGTCCGACAGATAGTACCAGGCGTACGGGGTAGGGCGCTGAGAGCCAGCACGCATCGAACGACCAGGCCAAACGTCCATCGGCGAGCCAAGCCCAGGCCAACGCGCCCACGGTCAACGGGCCATAGACGGCCAGCGCAAGGGTCGAGATCCGAGTGGGCGATGGCAAGATCGAGCAGGATGTATCAAAGTAGCCTGACACCGGCAATGCAAGCCTCACACCGATTTGACACGACCTCGCACGGCGGAGTACTAGCCTTGGCCATACGCGCATGAGCGGGCAGCCTGGCGAAGACGTCGCGAAGATCCTCGTGGTCGACGACGAGGAGGTCATTCGGGAGATTCTCGCAGACTTCCTGACTATGGAGGGGTTCTACGTCCGCACGGCCGAGGACGGAGGCAGCGCCTTGGTAGAGCTTTCGCGGGATCGCTTCGACTTGGTCTTGAGCGACTTGAAGATGCCCAACATGGGCGGCATCGAGCTGCTCGGGGCCATCCGCAAGCATACGCCATACGTGGTGACGATCATCATGACGGGCTTCGGAACGGTCGAAACTGCAATCGACGCGATGAAGCGAGGTGCCTACGACTACGTGCTCAAACCCTTCAAGGTGGAGGAGGTCGTACACACGATTCGACGGGGGCTGGAGAAGCAGCGACTGGAAGCTGAGAACTTCCGCCTCAAAGAGGCGCTCTCGCTGTACAAGGTCAGCGAGGCAATCGCAGCGAGCCTATCGCTCGAGCAAGTGGTGCACACCCTAAGCCGCGCCGCGATCGACGAGGTAGACTCCGACTTGGTCACCGTTCTGCTCAGCGATGGCGGCGGTAGCTTCTATCGGCGAAGCACCGACACCAATCCGAGCTTTCGCCTGAGGAGGGAGCCCGACCCGCTCAGCATCGAAGCGTTGAGCGATCATTTCGCGCACGCCCCGACGCTACTCGAGCATGGGGAGCGGTGCTGGGCTTACTTCGAGTCGCTCGGAGAGGATCTGCGGCCCCGATCTCTAGCCGTCGCCCGCTTGACGGCACGGGGGGACACGATCGGCTTTCTGTGTGCGCTCAGCTACACGCACGGCAAGCGGTTCGACGAAGGCCAGCGCAAGCTCTTGCATGCGACTGCAGACCGCGCATCTGCCGCCATCGAGAACGCACGACTCTACGAAGACCTTCAGGCCACGTTCAAGCAAACGATTCGCGGCCTCGCGAGTGCAATCGACAAGATGGATCGCTACACGGCAGGCCACTCCGCGCGGGTCGCAGCGTACGCGCAGATCCTCGCGATCAAGCTCGGCCTCGGTGACGCAGACATCGAGATCGTTCGTCAGTCGGCGCTGATGCACGACATTGGCAAGATCGGCTGCGTCATGAATTTGAACAAGCCCGGCAAGCTGTCCCAGGGGGAGTACGAAATCTTCAAGCAGCATCCCGATCACGGCCGCGACATCCTGCAGCCCATCGAGTTCCTGCATCCTCTCATTCCGGGCGTACATCTTCACCACGAACGATGGGACGGCCTCGGATACCCGCTTGGGCTCGCCGGGAACGCCGTCCCGCTCATCGCGCGAATCATCGCGGTGGCAGACACCTACGACGCGATGACGAGCGACCGCGCCTATCGAAAGGCGCTCGCTCACGACATCGCCATCTCCGAGATCAAACGTTGCGGCGGTAGCCAGTTGGACCCGGAGCTCGCTCATGGCTTCATGGAGTCGATCGATGTGTTTCGCGACGAAGGGCGGTCGCTCGCGGAGTTCCCGGACGTGCGGGAGACTCAATCGGGGCTCATGGCGCCACCGAGGTGATCGCGCCCACCGGGGGCTCCGGCGTGGCAAACGCGGCGGCCCAGCGATGCCGCGAAGCGCTCGCGACCCACGGGCGGACGACCGGGGGGCGGTCGGAGAACTTGAAAATCGTCACGAGCTCGACCGCCTGACGTCTCGGCCCGTCGAGTCTGCGCGGCACCACGGTCACCAGTGTCAGTGTTTGCGACGGGCCGACCGAGGGATCGGCGTAGTCCAGCCCGCCCAGGCCCTCGGACACCAGGCGCCGGATCGTGTTTTCATCTCGAAACGACCGCGTCGTCGTCTCCAGGCGACCGTTCTCATCGTCCCAGATCGTGGCAGGCGTTGCGAATTGCGGGGGATTGCCTAGCTGATCGCAAGCGGCGAGGCACACGAAGATGCCAATCACCCAAGCCCGCTTAGCTCGACTCACGGCTCCGCTCCCGGGCGACGTCCCGCTCCGTCGCAACCCCAGGGACCGGTAGCTGCGCTTCGCCTTCGTCTTGCTCGTCCTGCCAGGGATACTTGATGCGGTTGTGGTATGCGTTGCACAGGGTGTCGGTCAACGTGCTTTGGAGCACGCGGATGTCCTCGATGGTCAGACCGGACTCGTCGAGTTGCCCCTGCCGTAGCTTGACGTTCGTCACCCGCTGCACGACAGCCTCGAACTTTTCCCGGGTAGGACCGTCGACGGTACGCGCCGTCGCCTCAATCGCGTCGATGAGCATCAAGATGGCGGTCTCTTTCGTGCGCGGCCGCATCCCTGGATAGCGGAACGCCGCATCGGAAAGTCCCTTGGGGTTCCCTTCTTCCAAACACTTGTGCCAAAAGTACTCGATGACGCTGGTGCCATGGTGCGTATATGCGAACTCGACGACCGGTTCCGGGATCCCACCTTCTCGGAGGATTCGGGCGCCTTCGACGACGTGGGCCATGATCGCATCGGCGCTGACGTCGGGTTCCAGATCGCCGTGTGGCGAAGACTCGCCGGGAAGAAGATTCTCGACGAAGTACTTTGCCTGAATCGTCTTACCAAGGTCGTGGTAGTACGCGCCAACCCGCGTCAGCAGTGCATCCGCGCCGATCGCCGCGGCTGCGCCCTCCGCGAGGTTGGCCATCGCGCGGGCGTGTTGCCATGAGCCCGGCGCCTCACGGGCCATCTTGCGCAGGAGAGGGTGGTCGACATCCGTGAGCTCCTGCAGACGGCCGCGCGTGACGACCCCGAGAGCTGCCGTCGCCAACCGTTGCAACAAGACCGCGAGCATCCCCGAAAACATACCGCCCGCGATCGTCGACAGCACGATCGAGTGGTCGAGCCGCGCAACGTCGCCAATGACGTCGATCCCGGTTCCGATCGACATGGCGACGCTGATCAGGGCCAACGCTGCAAACAGCCCCGCAGCCGTACCTGCCACGAGCATGTGCGTTGCGTGCTTGCGATCGTGGAAGAAGATCACGACGCCCAATGTCGTGGCCAAGTAGACGACGACGACTGGCATCGAGAAATGCAAGAACGAGGCACAGACGAGCGAGATGAGGAGACCTGAAGCGGTCGCAGTACTCCGATCGAAATAGAGCGCTGCCCACAAGGGCACCGTGGCCAATGGCAATAGAAACGGAGAAATACCGGTGAGTAAGAGCGCCAGCTTCGCGCCAACGCATGTCGCACCCACCAACACCAGCAGGCCCGCCTGCGTGCGTAGGAGCCCTCCACGACCGCCGGTGAAGAGACGCAGGTAGGCGAGAAACATGTATGCGACGAGGAAGTAGCTGATCCAAATGCCGAAGAGGGTCTCTTGCTCTGGAGGGCGGCGCTCGCGTTCGAATGCTCGAACCAGGCGCTGATGCTCCGGATCACTGACCACCTCGCCGCGAGCGACGACCAATGGCTGTGGCAAGCCACGAGTGGACCGAATCGACTCCTTGGGTAGGTAGCTGGTGGGAATGCGAAGCGTGACGGGGGCTGGGCGTGTCGGATCGACACGCAGCGGCTCCAAAACCACCTCGGCCTGGCTGGCGAGCGTCACGACCGAGGCGAATACGGCGCTCAGAATCAATCCCGAGGTGCGACCGGCGATGAGGCGTGTGCGGAGCATGGTATGCGAACCGTCCGGCGGGGGGACCCTAGTGAGCCCCCTCTCCAGATTCAAGTGCTTGCTTACCCTCGCGGTTTGGCATGTCCCCCTCGAAGGCCAGGATACCGAATCGTGACGGTACATGGAAATCACCAATTCCCAAGGGCGACCACGCAGCAGCCTGTTGCCGATCTGCCAATAGGTCCATCACATAGAAGTTGGCACGCCATCGGTCCCCGATTGCGGGCGAGGCTTCGGGCTTGCCGTCGAGACTGAACGCCTGCCACGGGATTGCCATCTCGATCGTGTATCCGTCGTCGCGCTCGTCGTCGTCCAACGTCCCGCGGACCGAGACTCCGACGCGAATCTTGCTATCCCAATCGACGTGACCGAACGGCTTGGGAACACGCCGCGCCTCGTATCGTGTATCGAAGACCAGCCCGCGAGGCGAGACCTGAATTTCGAAGTAGCTCTTCCCGTCGCCATCGGGGTCGATCATGACCTCGACGCAGTCCTGCTCCCAAAGATGATCGTCGCGCTGAGTATGGCTCGAACGGAGCAGCGTGTCGTTGACGTCGACGCCCACGTAGAGATTCCGTTCGTCCCAAAGAAGCTTGGCCGAGGTCTGAACGGGAGCAGGTCCTCCATTGCGTGTCTCGACGAATGCGCCTGTGCTGTGCGCCGCGCTCCAGTCCGGATCATCGAGCAAGCCATCTAGCGTTGGCGGCCGTGTGGTCCGGGCGACCTGGAGCACTGGCAAGGATAGCATGGGGTCGGCTTTGCTGGTGCACGCGGCAAGCAACCCGAAACTCAGAAAGAGGAGGCAGCGCGCGAAGCTCATGAGGCGCGGACTCATCGCCGCGACTTGCGGCGTGACTTCTGCTGCATTTTTCGCTTCGACTTCTTCTTACCCTTGTCGACGCCGCGACGGGGCGATGCCGCACTGCCCGGGCCAAGCCCACCTTGCCCGGCAACCGCTGCTTCGAGAAGCGAATCGGCCAAGTTGGCCATCATCGGGTTTCCCTCGAGACCCCCGGTCTTCACCGCATCGCGCAGGCGATTGGCCGCCGCCATTTGCTTCATGCCGGGGATTTTCGACAGCAAGCCAGCCTGCGATCCGATGCTTCCCATCATCTGTTTCATGAAAGCAAAGCGCTGGAGTATTTCGGCGACCTGCTTTTCCGCCGTGCCGGAACCCTTGGCGACGCGAACCACGCGAGTGGGTTGTTTCTGAAAGAGCTCGGCTTTCGCGCGTTCCTGTCGGGTCATCGAGCTCACGATAGCTTTGATCTGGCCGATCTCTCGCTCGTCGACTTGGAACCCATCGGGCACGCTGTCGGCGAAGAACGGGACCTTGTCGAGCAGATCCTGCAGCGGGCCCATGCTCTGAAGCGTTTGAAGTTGTTCTAGGAAGTCATCGAGCGTGAACTGGCCACGAAGCATTCGCTTGGCATCGCGCTCCGCCTTCTCCTCATCGACGACGTCCTCGAAGTCCTTCATCAGGCCGACGACGTCCCCCATTCCGAGGATGCGGCTTGCCATACCCTCGGCGCGGAACTCCTCGAGGCGATCGAGCGTCTCCCCCGTGCCTACGAACTTCACCGCAGTCCCAGTCACGTTCTTGATCGAAATCGCGGCGCCACCGCGTGCGTCACCGTCGAGCTTGGTGAGAATCACGCCGCTCAAACCGAGCAGGTCGTGGAAGGTCTTCGCGGTCTTGACCGAGTCCTGACCGATCATGGCGTCGACGACGAGAAACACGTTCTGAGGTTCGACCGTTGTGCGAATTTCCGCGAGCTCCTTCATGAGTGGCTCGTCGATCGCGAGCCGTCCGGCGGTGTCGTAGATGACCGTGTCACACTTGAGCTTCTTGGCGTGCGCGAGCCCACGCTTACAGATCTCGATCGGCTGACCGCCAGGGATCGAGAACACAGGGACGTTGATTTGCTCCCCGAGGACCTCTAGTTGCTCGATCGCTCCAGGTCGTGCGACATCGGCTGCCACCAGGAGGGGTTTCCGCGCATTGCTGGTTTCGAGCAGTCGCGCCAGCTTCGCGGAGGTGGTCGTTTTACCCGAGCCTTGAAGGCCGACCATCATGATGCCGGTCGGCTTCGGCTTCTTCGCGAACTCCACGGGCTCGCCTTCGAACGCCATCATCGACTCGAGCTCGTCCTGGCAGATCTTCACGAACTGCTCCGCGGGCCCGATCTTGACGTTGCGTTTTTTCGACTTGGCGGTCGTCTCGACCACACGCCCGATCGCCGTTTCCTTCACCCGCGCGAGAAACGCCTTCGTGACACCAAATTCGACGTCCGCTTCGAGGAGTGACAGACGCACGTCGCGAAGCGCTTGATCGATGTTCTCTTCGGTGAGCTCTGTGACTCCCGCGAGGCGGTTGCGGGCGTTGCGAAAGCCCTTTGTGAGCGTCTCAAACATTCGGGGAGGAGTTCCGGGGGCTGCGGCTCGTGCGCGTAGCATGGGCTGAAGCTGCCGTGCAAGCTGTCTCGCACCTTGACCTGCCGTTTCGGGCATCGGATGGTCCGGTCGAATGGCGGAAGAGCTGCCCGACAAGGGGGATTCGGAGACGATCTACGTGATCGACGTCAGCTCGTACGTATTCCGCGCCTACCACGCCCTGCCGCCGCTCTCGAACAGCAAAGGCGAGCCAACCCATGCGGTGGCGGGGGTCTGCAGCATGCTGCTCAAGCTGCTCCGCGAGCGGAAGCCCCATCACATGATCGCGGCGATGGACTCCAAGGAGCGGTCGTTTCGCAAGGATATCTCCGAAGCGTACAAAGCGAACCGTCCCCCGGCCCCCCCCGATCTTCATCAGCAGATGCTTCGCGTTCGCGAGATTCTGCAGGCCTGGGGCATGTCGCCCATCGAGCTCCCTGGTTTCGAGGCGGACGACATCATCGCCGCAGTCGTGAAGAAAGCACGCAGCAAGGGACTTCGAGTCGTGATCGTGAGCGCTGACAAAGACTTGCTCCAGCTCGTCGGCCCCGACGTGATCATGTACGACACGATGCGTGACAAGGTGTTCGGCACCGAGGAGACCCGGGAGAAGCTCGGCGTGGAGCCCGCTCAGGTGCGCGACTTGCTCGCACTGATGGGCGACAGCTCCGACAACGTCCCTGGCGTTCGGTCGGTCGGCCAGAAGACCGCTGCAAAGTTACTTGCGGAGTACGGGAGCTTCGACGGCATCTATGCGAACCTGGAGAGCATTCCGAGCAAGGCCCTGCGTGCAAAGCTTACGGAGCACCGCGACGCCGCGCTGACTTCGCGCGACCTCGTGACACTTCGCGACGACATCTCGATCGATCCCGATCTGCTGACTCGCGCTTACCGCGGCGGGAATGCCTCGGCGCTTCGAGCGATCTTCAGTGAGCTCGAGCTCACGCGCCTGCTCGCGCAAATCGAACCGGCCCAGAGCTCGGAGGCCCACTACGAAACCATCCACACGGCGGAAGGTCTGGCCAGACTCGCGCGCGTCATCCGGGATGCCGGAAGCTTCGCAGTGTACTCGGTGATGGACATCGACGATCCCATCCTGGCGGAGCTGGTCGGCGTCGCGGTGTGTTGCTTGGAGAGTGTCAGCGCTTACATCCCGCTTGGGCACCGGTACATCGGTGCGCCCGACCATCTCAGCTGGGACGTCGCGGGGCCGGTCCTCACGCCGTTGCTCGAGAATTCGCTCATCGAAAAGCTCGCTCTCGCCAAGCGCGAAACGGTCTTCTGGGCCCGACGTGGTGTGACTCTTCGGGGCGTTCAGTTCGACCCGTCGCTGGCGAGCTATCTTCTGGATCCCGCCCGGCACGCGCACCGACTCGAAGATGTGGCGCGGCAAGAGCTGAATGGCGAGCTGCGCGAAGAGGAAGCGGTCCGCGGGAAGGGTAAGAAGGCGCTCGCCTGGGACGCGGTCGAGGTGGACGCGGTTGCCGGCTACGCCAATGAGCGGGCCGACTTCATCTTCCGCTTGAGTAGGCTGCTCACTCCCCGCATGCGCGAGGGGGAATTCGAGCGGCTGTTTTACGAGGTGGAGCTCCCGCTCGCCCAAGTGCTCGCGACGATGGAGCTCCACGGGATCGGAATCGACACCGGGCTTCTCGAAGAGCTCTCCGTCGAGGCGGACGCTGAGCTCCAGAGACTCCACGCCCGGTGCACGGAGCTTGCCGGGCACGATTTCAACGTATCCTCGCCACGACAACTCGAAGCGATCTTGTTCGACGAGCTCGGGTTACCGGTCATCAAGAAGACGAAGACCGCGCGCTCGACGGACCAAGGGGTCCTCGAGGAGCTCGCGCTCCTGCATCCACTGCCTCGGGCGATCCTCGAATACCGCTCGATTTCGAAGCTCAAGAGCACGTATTTAGACGCTTTGCCGCGAGAGGTGAACCCGAATACGGGCCGCATCCACACCCGGTACAATCAGCTGGTTGCTGCGACCGGCCGCCTCTCCTCGAGCGACCCCAACCTTCAGAATATCCCGATCCGAACCGAGATGGGCCGGCGGGTGCGCGACGCTTTCGTGCCAATGCGCGGTTGGTCGATGTTCGCAGCGGACTACTCCCAAATCGAGCTCCGGGTGCTCGCGCATCTCAGCGGAGACCCAGCGCTGCTCGATGCGTTTTCCCGGGGGGACGATGTCCATGTACAGACCGCCTGCGCGCTTTTTGGCGTTCGGCCGGAGGAAGTGACGAAAGTCATGCGCGGACAGGCAAAGACGGTGAACTTCGCTGTAATCTACGGTCAGACGGAGTTCGCGCTCGCGCGCAACCTCAAGATCGAACGCGGCGAAGCCAAACGCTACATCGATGCCTTCTTCGACCAATATGCCGGCGTCCGATCGTTCCTCGATGAAGTCGTCGAGCACGCCCGAGCCAATGGCTTCGTAACGACGCTGCTCGGCCGCCGCCGAACGCTTCCCGACATCCGCAGCAGCAATCACAACCTGCGAGCCGCGGCGGAACGCATGGCTTGCAACACGCCGATTCAAGGCACGGCAGCAGACATCATGAAGGTCGCCATGGTACGTGTCCAAGATGACATCGAGCGGCGGCGCCTGCAGAGTCGAATGGTCCTCACGGTCCACGACGAGCTGGTGTTCGAGGCCCCGCCCGCGGAACAGAAGACACTCGAATCGTTGGTCCTGGACCACATGCAACACGCGGTCCCACTATCGATCCCGCTCCCCGTCGAGTCGGGATGGGGACCCAATTGGGGCGCGGCGCACTAACCCCACATCGCGCCCCGCCGTGCCGGCGGGCGTGCGCGGCTCAGGGTTCGGTTTTCCCCTCCGAGATGATTCGCTCGTAGATTTCGGACCTCGGCACACCGTTGGCCACGGCCGCCTGCACCGCTCCGATGCGTCGATCGATGGCGCCGCACCATGTCTGGAAGGGAAAGCCAAGCATGTAGCGCCCGTTCATGTAGTACGTCGGCGTACCGGTGACGCCCAGGCTCTTGGCGAGCGCGACCTGGCGGTCTATCACGTCGGCATATTTGTCGGTGTCCAATGCTTTCCTGAATTTGCGCATGTTGAGTCGGAGCTCTTTGGCGTACCTTTCGAGATCATCGCGGGAGAGCGCACGCTGATTGGCGAAGAGCTTCTCGTGCATTTGCCAAAATCCTTTGTCTCCCTTCTGCGCATGAGCCTCGAGCGCTGCTGTTGCTGCAGGCCTCGCATTTGCATGTCCGGGGACCGGAAAGTTCATCCAAACCACCCGGATGTCGTCGCCGTACTTTTCGAGAAGCTGCTCTAGCGTCGGCTGCATCGCCTTCGAGAAAGGGCATTGAAAATCGCTGAACTCGACGATCGTGATCAGGGCACCGTCTGGACCCCGCTGAGGCTCGTCGCCCTGTAACGGGACCTTGTAGAGCACCCTCGGATCGGGCTCCCCCGGTCCGGCTACCACGACGTTCGGCTTGGGGGCTGGCGGCTCGGACATCACGGCTTCATGGGGTTGGCCGTCGTTGCCCGCCGGCACGTCGTGCTCGGCCGCCTCGGTCGGCTCCGCGGCTTGCTGCTTCGCGCTGCAGCCCAGCAACGTGGCCGTGATGGCGAGCGGGAGCGCTGATTGCATCGAGATTCTCTTCATGAGTCTCACATCCTCACTTTAAGATACCAAAGTGCTGAAGCCCTTCTAGCACGCCGCGCGCGTAGGGGTGATTGGCGAAGTAGATCCGCTCGGAGAATCCGCGTGCGGCCGACTCGATGCCCAGGTCTTCCTTGAGCACCGGGTCCGCGTTGCCGACCACGATGACCCGATATCCGCTCAACATTGCAGCTCGGTCGTTACCCGAGTCGCCGGCATAGACGAGGTGCTGCTCGTCGACGCCCGAGTGCTCGTGGAGATATCGCACGGCATGGTCCTTCGCGATTCCAGCCGGCAACACGTCGACAAGCCCACGCTGGGCAACCAGATCGTAGCTCGCAACGAGGTTCACCTTCGCGCCGGTTCGTTCGAGGCGCGATTGCAGGGCGTCGAGGAACCTTTCGGGCCGGCCCTTCGCGTAGTAGCTGATCTTGAATTCGCCTTGCTTCTCTTCTTCTTGGAGATCCAGCCCCTGGATGACGCCAATCGCGTGCCGCAGGTCATCGCCGCGCCAACCTCCGAACGCCTTCCGCATGTCCTTGCGGTACTCTTCGTCCGGCTCGAAGCATCCGTTCGTCCTCCGATAGACGCTGGTGCCGACGTCACAGACGAACCAATCCGGTGCGGGCAGACCGATCTCGTCCACGCCTGCCTGCGCGAGAGACAAATGGCGACCGGTCACGTACGCGAGCATCAGATTCGCGTTTTCCTCGATCGAGCGGGCCAGATCCGCCACTTCGCGCAAACGCTGCGCGTTTCGTTCCAACGGAATCAGCGTGCCATCGAGATCTGACGCCAGCAGGTAACGTGTTATGCTCATCACGAGGTGAGCGTAGCGAGGACCGAACCTGCCTGCACCCAAGAAAGCTTGAGCTGAGATCACATGCACCGTTCTCACGATCGGCCTTTGATATTCGGCGAGGTGCTCTTCGATCACTTCCCGGATGGCAGCCGTGTCCTGGGTGGCGCGCCATTCAACGTGGCCTGGCATTTGCGGGGTTTTGGGGCAAATCCACTGCTCATCAGCGCCGTCGGAACCGATGACGAGGGCGACGAGGTGCTCTCGGAGATGACGAGTTGGGACCTGATGACCCACGGCGTGCAGCGGAACCGCGAGCACCCGACCGGCCACGTGACGGCGACCCTCGTCGACGGTCAAAACCACTTCGAGATCTCGCCCGACCAAGCTTGGGACTTCATTCAGGGCGACGCGGCCCGTCACGCGACTTCGGATGAGCCCGCTGGGCTCGTTTACCATGGCACGCTGGCGCTTCGAGGCGCCGTCAGCTGGAACACGCTTCGGACGATGCGCAGCGAAACCAAAGCGCCATCGTTCGTCGATCTCAATCTTCGCGACCCCTGGTGGTCTAAGGAAAGAGTCGATTGGTGTCTGTCGACGTGCACGTGGATCAAGCTCAACGATGACGAGCTGGCAGAGCTCAGCTCCAGGCCCACCGGTTCTTTCACCGATTGCCGTGACGCGGCGCTCGCCCTCGCGCGAGAGCATGGGATCGAAGGCTTCTTCGTCACCCGCGGTGCGCGAGGGGCGCTGTCGATCGTCGGCGGGGAGCGGGTGTTCGAAGCCAAGGCGCCGTCGGCAGCACACCTCGTCGACACGGTCGGCGCAGGGGACGCGTTTAGCGCGATCTTGTGCCTGGGGCTGTTGCAAGGTTGGGCGCAACAGACGACACTAGACCGCGCCGCCGCGTTCGCGGCCGATTTATGCGAAATTCGAGGCGCCACGACGCCCGACTTCGGGCTCTACGAGCGACACCTGAGCCGTTGGGGCCAAGACACCAGCGCCGGTTCGAGCAGCGCGCCCGCTCCGCAACCGCTTTATGTTCTCTCGCTCAGTATCCACGGCCTAGTCCGCTCGACGGCGATTGAGCTTGGACGTGACGCCGATACGGGCGGTCAGGTTTCGTACGTGATCGATCAGGCCAGGGCGCTGGCCCATTTGCCGGAAGTCGAGCGTGTAGATGTGGTCACACGTTTGATTGAAGACCGGCGGGTCGACGAAACCTACGCTCGTCCATTCGAGCCCATCTGTCGAGGGGCACGAGTCGTCCGCATACCGTTCGGACCCCGCCGCTATCTGCGAAAGGAAAACCTCTGGCCCTATCTGGATGGCCTCCTCGATCAGCTCACCCGCTACGTCCGCATGCAGGATCGCATCCCGGACCTGATTCACGGACACTACGCCGACGCGGGCTACGTAGGTGCGCGCCTGGCCAAGCTCCTCGGAGTGCCATTCGTTTTCACCGGCCATTCCCTTGGCCGAGTGAAGCAAATGCGGCTCGGCACCAACGGGGATGCCGGTGATCAGCGCTACCACTTCACGCAACGGATCGAAGCCGAGGAGCGTGCGCTCGAAACCGCCGCACTGGTGATCGCGAGCACACGTCAAGAAGTGCATGAACAGTACGAGCTCTACGATCACTATGAGCCCGAACGCATGGAGGTGATTGCCCCGGGCGTCGATCTGTCCCGATTCTCGCCGCCTGGGACTTCTTGGCCTCGTCCAGCGATCGCCGACGAGCTCGACCGGTTTCTGACCGATCCGAGCAAGCCGATGGTTCTGGCGCTGGCGCGCGCGGACGAACGCAAGAATTTCGAAGGCCTCGTTCGAGCGTTTGGAGAAGCGGAGGGGCTGCGAGACATGGCCAACCTGATCGTCGTCGCCGGGAACCGCGAAAACATCGCCGAAATGGATACCGCCCCGCGCCGAGTCTTGACCCAGATTCTGACCCTCATCGACCGCTACGACTTGTACGGTTCAGTCGCCTATCCGAAGCACCATGACTCGAGTGACGTACCCGAGCTCTATCGGCTGGCCGCTCAGACGAGAGGCTTGTTCGTGAACCCAGCGCTGACCGAGCCGTTCGGTCTCACGCTGCTCGAAGCCGCAGCGACGGGATTGCCGCTCGTCGCGACGGACGACGGCGGCCCACAAGATATCATCGGCACCTGCAGAAACGGGCTTCTCGTGAACGCGCTCGATTCGAGAGCGATTGGCGAGGCCATCCGGGAGGCCTTGAGCGATGATGCCCGGTGGAACGATTGGTCACGGAGCGGGCTGTCGGCCGCCCACGCGAACTACTCGTGGGATCGCCATGCCGAGCGCTACGCACAGGAGGTCCGAAAGGTCCTCAAGGGCATACGCCCGATGCCCGTGTATCGTCGCCGGACCAAGTTGGCGGGTATGGACAGACTCCTGGTCACTGACGTGGACGACACTTTGACGGGTGATGACGAAGCGCTGGCCGTCTTGTTGGAGCGTTTGGAGACCACCGACGCCAAAGTCGGTTTCGGTATTGCGACCGGCCGAAGGCTGAGCGAGGCATTGACACTCATGGAGGACCACGGTGTACGTGTCCCGGATGTGCTCATCACTGCGGCGGGAAGCGAGCTTCATTACGGAACCCATTTGCTCCCTGACCGCTCGTGGGAACGTCAGATCCGCTACCGCTGGGACCGCGACGAAGTGGAGCGAGTCGTGAGCGCGATTCCAGGGCTCGAGCAGATCGCCGAGTCCGGGACCAAGTATCGACTCCGCTACCAGCTCGATCCTGATCATGCACCCAGTCTGCGCGAGATACGCCGCCAAGTTCGTCAGAAGGGTCTCAGGGTGACCATCATCGTCGACCACGAGGTGCATCTCGACGTGGTGCCGGTCCGCGCCTCCCCGGGTCTGGCCATTCGCTTCTTCTGTTTCAAGTGGAACCTCGAGCCCCAGCGCCTGCTCGTGGCCGGGGATTCGGGCAACGACTGGGACATGCTTTCGGGAGATACCTTGGGCGTGGTCGTCAGCAATCACACCCCGGAGCTCGATCGGCTCCGGGGGCAACCCCGTGTTCACTTCGCCAAGAGCCCGCATGCGCGCGGGATCCTCGAAGGCATCGAATGGTACGACTTCCTCGGGAAGATTCGCATCCCTCCGGAGGAATCGGAATGATTGAAACCTTGCAAGCGCTGCTCCACGCACATCACGAGCCGCTCTATCTGTGGTTCAAGCGCTTGAGGGCGCTCGATCGGCAGTTCCTGCTCTGGTCGGACCTGGTGCACGAGTTCGAGGAGTTCATCGCAACGGATGTCGGCACGGCGCTGCGCAGCACGGAGCTGTCCTGGATCATGCGCCACACACAGGAAGCAGTCGTCGAAGGGCCCTTCGTCTATCTGGCTGTGCGCGCGCGTGTGGGCCGGTGGCAATACGTGCAGGTGCACAGCGACGAGATGCACTGCCGGGAGCTCACGGTTACCGAATTTCTCGACCTCAAGGAACGCCTCGCAGTGGGCCTTCCATCGGGCGATCGCTACGTGCTCGAGGTCGACCTCAGCCCGTTCGAACGCCGGTTTCCCAAGCTCAAGGACCCCCGTAGCATCGGTCGCGGCGTGGAGTTTCTAAATCGGCACCTGTCTGGACGGCTCTTCGTCGAAGGCGGCAGCGGCCAACAGCTTCTGTTCGACTTTCTGAAGGTGCATCAGGTTCGCGGACAGCAATTGATGCTGAACGAATCGCTCCGCAACACGGCGGAGCTCCGCGACGCGCTTGACGACGCCCTCGACTTCTTGAACAGCCACGACGACGGAAGCGAAGCCGTCCACCGCCAGCTTCGGAAGATGGGTTTTGAACCGGGCTGGGGGCGCACGAACGCTCAGATCGCGGAGATGATGGAGCTTCTGCTCGACATCCTCGAAGCTCCTTCACCGGGCAACCTAGAGCGCTTCTTGGCACGCATGCCCATGATCTTTTCGATCGCGATCGTCTCGCCGCACGGCTATTTCGGCCAGTCCCACGTGTTAGGCAAACCCGATACCGGCGGCCAAGTCGTGTACATTCTCGACCAAGTTCGCGCGCTCGAGCTCGAAATGCGCCGCTCGATCTACGACCAGGGTCTCGACATCGAACCGCAGATCGTCGTGCTCTCGCGGCTGATTCCAGAAGCGGACGGGACCACCTGTGACCAGCGAATCGAGCCGATCCTCGGGACGCAGCGGGCACGCATTCTTCGCGTTCCATTTCGCAGATACGACACCGGCGAGATCATCCCTCAGTGGATCTCCCGCTTCGAGGTTTGGCCTTACCTCGAGCGCTACGCGATCGACTCGGAGCGCGAGCTTCTCGCAGAGCTCGGCGGAGTTCGACCGGATTTCGTGATTGGCAACTACTCGGACGGCAATCTCGTCGCGAGCATCTTGGCACATCGGCTGGGCGTCACTCAGTGCAACATCGCCCACGCCCTCGAGAAGACGAAGTATTTGTTCTCCGACTTGCACTGGCAGCATCACGAAGCCGACCATCATTTCGCGGCCCAGTACACCGCCGACCTGATGGCGATGAACACCGCTGACTTCATCATCACCAGTACCTTCCAAGAGATCGCCGGAACGCCCGAAAGCGTCGGGCAGTACGAGAGCTACAGCGCGTTCTCATTACCCAGGCTGTACCGCGTGGTCTCCGGCATCGACTGTTTCGACCCGAAGTTCAACATCGTCTCGCCGGGCGCCGACCCCCGGGTGTTCTTCCCTTACTTCAATGAAACGCATCGCCCTGCGGAGCTCCGGCAGGAGATCGCAACGCTAGTCTATGGCTCGCCCGGTTGCGCATTCCGAGGCTTGCTGAGCGACCAGGACAAACCCTTGCTGTTTGCGATGTCGCGCTTCGACCGCATCAAGAATATCGCGGGACTAGTCGAATGGTACGCCCAAAACGATGAGCTGCGACAGACGGTCAACCTGCTCATCGTCGGGGGTCGACTCCGCCCCGAAGAGTCCAACGATCGGGACGAACGTGAGCAGATCGAGCGTACGCATTGGCTCTTCGACGAGCACCAGCTCGAGGGCAGCGTCCGCTGGGTCGAGATGCAGACCGACAAAACCAAGGTCGGAGAGCTGTACCGGTTCGTCGCCGACCAGCGAGGCGCCTTCGCGCAACCAGCCTTGTTCGAAGCGTTCGGGCTCACGGTGGTCGAGGCCATGAGCACCGGCCTGCCGACTTTCGCTACTCGCTATGGCGGTCCGCTGGAAATCATCGAGGACGGAAGGTCGGGCTTTCATATCGATCCCAACCGAAATGAGGAGACGACCAAGAAGATGCTGGATTTCTTCCGCGCGTGCGAAAAAGACTCTGCGGTGTGGGACACCATCTCGAAGGCGGCGATCCAACGGGTGGAAGAGCGCTATAATTGGCCGCTCTACGCAACCACTCTCCTCAAGCTTTCGCGCATCTACGGATTCTGGCGGTACATTTCTTCCCTCGAGCGCGACGAAACCCGGCGGTACCTCGAGATGTTCTACGGCCTGTTGCTGCGTCCGCTTTCGAAGCGGGTGCTCGAGACGCATCCACGCTAGTCCGCGGTTTGGTCGACCCGAATCCGGATCGGTTCCCCGTCGCGGCCGCTGGCGCAAAGCACACCCGCCCCGGTCAGCAACTCGACGTGGAGCCTACGGGATGGGCGCCGCCGCCGGCCGTCCTCAGCCGTGATTCGCAACTCGAGCACCCCATCGTCCACAGCAGCCTCGTACGTCGTGAGCAGGTAGTCTCCATCGAGGTAGTCGAAACCTTCACCCGCGTCCTCGTATAGCCGCCCTAGAGCTCGCCCTGAGGCGTCGAGGGAGACCAGCAGGGTGAGAGGACCGGAAAAGGCCTCCTCGGTCGTTTGCCCGCCCGCACCGATGGGGACGATGGATCCGCCGCGCAGTCGCAGGATCGGATGGGCGATTTCGGCGACCGAATCTCCTCCGGTGAGCGAGAACGCTCGCCATTGGCCCGCCGGCAACGGAGTGTCGTGGTTCCCGGCTTCGAGCAACCGGGGCTGGACCAAGACGTCGTCACCGAGGAGGAACGCGTGATCTTCGCCGCGCAGCGAGGGATCGCCCGGGTCCGCGAAGAACAATGGGCGCGCAACGGGAAGTCCCGTCCATGCGGCCTCGCGAAACAGGGTATAAAGATACGGGAGGAGTCGATAGCGCCGTAGGAGTGCCACCCTAGACACTTCCTCGACGGCCGCTCCGAACGACCAGGGCTCTTGGTCGCCCCTGAGCGAGTTGTGGGTCCGACAGAACGGTAGCAGCGCCCCGACGCCCATCCATCGTGCGAAGAGCTCGGGCGAGGGAATGCCAGCGAATCCACCGATGTCTGGTCCGCAAAACGGCTGCCCGGAAAGCCCGAGATTCAGCACCATCGGGATCGACCACTGAAGGTGCTTCCAAGTCGACACGTTGTCGCCCGTCCAGGTCGCCGCAAAACGCTGGCCCCCGAGATAGTTCGAGCGGGAAAGCACGAACGGACGCCGCTCCGGCCGTGACGCGCGCATCGACTCGTACGTAGTTTCCGCCATCAAGAATCCGTAAACATTATGGTATTTCGCGTGACTTCCCGGGGGTATGTCCCCGCCCCCTCGATGTTGGAGATCCTCCGGAAGCTCCGCGCCAAGGGGCAGAATGACAGCGGGTTCGTTGAGGTCGATCCAGACACCGTCCATCCCTCGCTCTAGAAACTCGATGGTCAGGCGCTTCCACCAGGCACGCGTCTCGGGGCGCGTGTAGTCGGGGAACGCCGCATCGCCAGGCCAGGTGATTTCATGATGCTCGCGGCCTTCGGCGTCCCGAACGAAGTGCCCTTGCGAGACGCCTTCGTCGTAGACGCTGTACCCCGGCTCGGTCTTGACGGCCGGGTCGAGGATCCAAACCGATTTGAATCCGAGCTCGTGTAGGCAGTCGTTGGTCGCATTCGGATCGGGAAAGCGCTTCGCATCGAAGGTGAAGACTTTGTATCGATCCATGTAGTGGATATCGATCCAAATGACATCACAGGGGATTCGACGGGCCCGAAACTCCCGGGCTACCTCGCGCACCCGGGCATCGGGGTAGTACGAGAAACGGCACTGCTGATAGCCCAGGGCCCAATGCGGCGGCAACTCGATTCGCCCGGTGAGCTCGGCCAAGCGCTTCACGACCTCCTGCGGGGAGGCCCCCTCGATCACGATCAGAGCAAAGGGGTTCGTCGAGCGAAGCCCAATACCATCACGCAAATCGATTGTTAGCCGGTACGTCGTGTCCGCGAGCACCCCGAATGCACTTCCATCGGCTCGAACGGCGAGGACCCATGGATGTACCTGATAGAGGCTCTTGGAGCGCTCGTCATAGTGCTGCACGATCGTCCCATCCTCGTCGACTCGGAATGGTTGGGTCGCCCAGCATTCGGTCATGAAACCATTGCGCAGGAGCGGACCCGCGACCTCACCGGTGCCATACAGGCTGGTGCCAGCTTCTATGGACATCGTGGCGATGAACGCTTCGTCGGCGCGCGCGAACTGCGGCACTACACGCCACGCATCGTGCACCGGTCCACGGGCCGGAACTGGTTCGATCAGCGCGAAGGAACGCGGAAGCGTAGATGGATCCATGCCCGCGGGGACGAAGCGCACGATCCCGTCCGCAAGAAGTCCTGGTTCCTGGAATGATGCCCATGTCATGATGCTTCTGTTAGCCTCTCTAGCGCCGCCGTGCGTCGTCGTCCTTCATTTGTGCTTGTCTAGGGATGGTTCCAGATGCAATTGAAATCGAGAGACGGTATGCCAGGATCGAGCGAAGCATGACCCCCCAAACAGGTGCCAGCGACGAGCCTCATCGCGCTCCAGTCAGGGGCTGGGGGACCTTCGAGGCGAGTGGGCTGGGGACGCTTTGGCTCGCCTGGACCGACACCGGATTGCTACGAATTTCGTTCGAGGGCCTGGACGACGTGGTGGTAGACGAGCAGGCCGTTCCGAGGGCGTACGCCGAGCCACTCGACCGCTATTTCGACGGTGCTCAGGAGGACTTCGAAGAGGTTGCTCTCGACCTGCGCGGAACCGACTTCCAGCTTCGCGTATGGAACGCTCTTCGGGAGATTCCCTGGGGACAGGTGCGGACCTACGGCGGCATTGCGCAGGAGATTCGCTCGCCGCGCGCAATGCGTGCGGTCGGTCAAGCCAACCACGTCAATCCAATCCCCATCATCGTCCCCTGTCATCGCGTGGTCGAAGCCGGACATCACCTCGGTGGCTACGGCGGGGGCCTGGAACGCAAGCAAGTTCTGCTCGCGCTCGAAGGCGTTCGCTTTCACGAGGGCGTCGTTCAGCCCGGGCAGATGGAGCTCTTCTGAGCTAGCCGTAGCGCGCGACCAGCAAACAGACGACGACTAGCGCGCCTGCCGCGAGACTGATCTTGTCCTTCACCGCAAAGAGCACCGGGTCATCATGCATGCGATCGCGCGCGGCGAGGAACCAGATGCGCGTGATCCAATAGACTAGGATCAGGCAGATGCCCCAGAGGGCTTCGGGCCGCGAGTAGTACACGACCATCGCGGGGCTGTTGATGTAGAGGGCGAACACCAATACCGCGAGCAAGCCAGCTGCGGGGCCGACCGAGGTGATGATCGGGATGTCCGCCGGCACGTAGTTACGACCCTTGAGGGACTGGGGATCGTCGCTCCCGATCTGGATCAGCTCGGAATATCGCTTCACGAATGCCAGACTCGTGAAGAAGAAGATCGAAAACGCAAGCAACCAGGGGGAGAGGACCACGTCGACCGCGACGCCGCCCGCCATGACGCGATACGTAAACAACGAGGCTAGCGTGAGTACATCGACGATCATTCGCTGTTTCAGGACGAACGAATATGCGGTCGTGAGCCCGACGTATCCGAGCAGCACCCAGACGAACGGCAAGTTGACCCAGCTGACGGCAAGCACGATTGCCAAAGAGAGAGACGCGATCGACAGGACGATGCCTTCGGGAATGGACAGGGCGCCTGCGGCAAGCGGCCGATTGCGTTTGCTTCGATGGTGTCGGTCGGAGGGCAGATCGACCAAGTCGTTCAGCACGTAGATCGACGATGCGCAAAAGCTGAATGACAAAAAGGCCATCAACGCGGCGAAGTCGAGTCTCGAGTCGGTGTACTCGTGCGAGAAATACAAGGGGACGAACAGCAACACGTTCTTCGCCCATTGGTGTGGCCGAAGCTCTTTCAGGACGGCTTTCCACTTCTTGGGCCGCTCGGAGAGGACCTTCGCCGTGGAAACCAGTCGCTCGGCGCTTCTGCGTGTGCTCGGGCTCGGCCAAACCATGATCGCTTCGTTCGCGGCCTGCCAGATGGGAAGGTCCGCGGAGGAATCGCCCAGGTACTGGAACCCCCCAATGCCGAAGCGCGACACCAGAAGCTCCGCCTTTCTCCCGGCTTTGAGATTGTGCACGCCGTCGCTGCCGATAGCCTCGTCGAAGAGACCCAAGTGTGCAGCAACCGCATCCGCGGTGGCCTGGTCTGATGCAGTCACCAATAGGACCTGACGGCCGTCCGCACGGGCTTGGCGCATCTCATTCAGGACCTCGTCACGGTAGGGCAGGCTCGCCGGATCGATCGGCGATTGTTCCGCCAAGTAGCGTTTCAGCTTCGGGCGGCCGTGCAGCAACGCAAAGAGAGCCCCGAAGAGCTTCCAGGGCGCCGTCTTGAGCAAGCCGAGAAAGCTCTCTGACATCGTGTCGGTTGCGACCAAAGTGCGGTCGAGGTCGACGCACAACGGCCCCCTTGTCGAGGCGGAGGTAGGAGCTACGGGTGGCGTGTCCAAGGTGATTTGCTCAAAGGCTGTTCAACGCGGTTTCCAAACGTTCGCGCTTTTCGCGGAGCTCTGATGCATCGCGCTTCGACTTCTCGACGACGGCATCGGGAGCGCGTTCGACGAAGCTTGGATTGCTGAGCTTCCTTTCCACGACGTCGAGCTCTTTCTCGACCTTCTTGAGGTCGCGCTGAAGGCGGTCACGCTCCTTCTCGGTGTCGATGACGCCCGGCACCGCCGCCCGAACTCCAGCGTTGATGAAAACGGCAGCGTTGTCAAAATGGGCGCTGGCGTCCAGGAGCTTGGCAGCGTCCGCCTCGAAACACATCTTGCCTCGGGCCAGAGTCTCGATGGTGGACCTCTCGGCCTCGAGCACGGCACGCTTGGCGTGGTCGTCCGTGTGCCAGTGAATCCTCATCGGCTGGCTCTTCGGAACGTCGTGCTCGGCGCGGATCGTTCGCGCGCTGCCGACGAACGCCTGGACTACCTCGAAGTCGCGTTCGGCATCACGATCGATCTTCGCATCGACGAAGGCCGTTGGAAACCGGCTGACCATGATGCTTGCCTGTGCTTCCGGCCACTTCGGAACCCGCTGCCAAATCTCCTCGGTGATGTGCGGCATCATCGGATGGAGCGCGCGCAGCACCGTCTCGAGCACGTGCACCAGCGTTGCTTCGGTCTCCCTGACCAAGTCCGTGTCACCAGTATCGAGCGCGGGCTTGCTCACCTCGAGATACCAGTCGCAAAGCTCGTCCCAGACGAAATGGTAAAGCGCACTGGATGCGTCATCGAGTCGGTACGCGTCGAGGCCGATCGAGGCCACATCGAGCGCATGATAGAGGCGCGACAACACCCATCGGTTTGCCAGCGCCTTGGGCTGCGGGCATTCCTGAGACGCCTTGGCGGTCGAAGTGTTTAGCCGCATCAACGCGTATCGCGATGCATTCCAAAGCTTGTTGGCGAAGTTCCGATACCCCTCGATGCGCTTGATCGAGAGCGCGATGCGCCGCGACTGCGGCGAGTAGCTGAGCAGTGTCATCCGCAGCGCGTCGGCGCCGTACGCCGCAAAGCCATCGGGGTAGGTGCTCCTCAAGTACTTGATACCAGCCTTCTTGGCGCCCGCTTTTTCCGCCTTCGCGATGAGATCCTCGCCGCTCGCACCATAGATCACGTCGAGCGGGTCGATGACGTTGCCCTTGACCTTGCTCATCTTCTCGCCGCGCTCGTCGGTCACTAGGCCAGCCAACAAGACCCGGGAGAACGGCACTTGGCCCATGAAGTGCAAGCCCATCATGATCATCCGGGCAACCCAAAAGAACAGGATGTCGTATCCGGTCTCCATGTCCTGCGTCGGGTAGAAGCGTTCGAGCGCCGCCGTCTCGTCAGGCCAACCGAGAGTGGAAAACGGCCACAGCCCCGAGCTAAACCAAGTGTCCAGCACGTCTTCGTCTTGGTGAATCGCAGTCCGACCGCAACCCCCGCACGCCGTTGGGTCCTCCCGCGAGACGGTGACGTGCTGGCATCCATCGCAGTACCAGGCCGGAATCGGGTGCCCCCACCAGAGTTGGCGCGAGATGCACCAGTCTTGAATGTTGCGCAGCCAATGGAAGTACGTCTTGGTCCACTCAGCCGGTAGGATCTGAATCGTGCCGTCTTCGACAGCCTCGATGGCTGGACCAGCCAGGGGCTTCATCTTGACGAACCATTGGGTCGAGATCATCGGTTCGACGATGGTCCCCGAGCGTTGGGATCGGGGAAGGGTCATCATGTGCTTCTTGCGCCCACGGGCGAGGCCTAGGTTGGCAAGCTCGATCTCGACCGCCGCGCGTGCCTCGAACCGATCGAGCCCTTGGAACGAGCCCGCATTCTCGTTCAGCGTGCCATCGAGGTTGAAGATGTTGATCTCTTCGAGGCCATGACGCTTTCCGGTCGCAAAATCATTGGGATCGTGTGCGGGTGTAACCTTCACCACGCCCGTGCCGAATTCCGGGTCGACGAGCTCGTCGTCGAGGATGACCGGGATCAACCGATCGACGAACGGATGCCGAACGTACTTGCCATGCAAGTGCCGGTAGCGCTGGTCGTCGGGATGAATCGCTACGGCGGTATCACCGAGCATCGTTTCGGGGCGGGTCGTGGACACGACCACTTCGCCATCGCCGTCCGCAAGCAGGTAAGCGAAGTCGAACATGGCGCCTTCGACGTTCTCCTCCTGCTCTACCTCGAGGTCTGAAAGCACCGTCTGAGCCTCGACGTCCCAGTTGACCAGCCGCGTGTCCCGGTAGATCAATCCCTCCTCGTAGAGGCGCACGAACGCTTCACGGACCGCCCGCACCATGTCGGGATCCATCGTAAATTTCGTTCGCGTCCAGTCGCACGAGGCGCCCATCTTTCGGAGTTGCTCGAGGATGCGGCCGCCCGACTCTTCCTTCCACTGCCACACCCGTTCGAGAAACTTCTCACGGCCGAGGTCCTGGCGTGTCAGGCCTTCCTTCTTGAGTTGGCGCTCGACGACGACCTGGGTAGCGATGCCCGCATGGTCGATGCCGGGCACCCAGAGCGTGTTGTACCCCTGCATCCGCTTGTGACGGCAGAGCACGTCTTCGAAGGTCGTCCGGCAGGCGTGCCCCATGTGTAGCGACCCTGTAACGTTGGGCGGTGGGATCGCGAGGGTATAGGTGGGCCGGAGGTCAGCGGGATCCTCCGATGCGCAAAAGAAGCCCGATGCCTCCCAGAACTCGTACCAATGCGCCTCGCTTTCGGTCGGCGAGTACTGCTTGGGCATCTCGTCGGACTGTTCGCTCATCCGACCGACCGTGTGCGGTGAAATGCCGCGTCAGTCAAGGCTCAGTCGCCAACGAGACGGTGCAATTCCTCACGGATCATCGCTTCGGCAAGCTCGGGGACGACTTCCCAAACCACGCGTTCGACGACCTCGGCGGAGAGCTTGAGCACGCCTTCGACTTGGTCGGGCGTGAGGCCCAGGGTTTCGAGCCGCGCGACGACCGAATGCGAGAGTGCTTCGCTCACTCCTTCAGCCTGCAGGGGTTCGATGTGATGCGGCGCGACCTGGGCCGCGGGCGCAGAGGAGCGCAATGAACGCGCAGCCGCTGGCGCGACGGACACTTGTGCGCCGGTCAGCGGGACCTTGCTGGCCATCGGAGTCGGAGCCATGGGGCGCGATGAGGGGCCGTTGATCGGTAGGGGCGGGGGCGTGGGACGATAGGTGTGTTGCGAAACCTGTCGTGGCGGGGTCGTCGCGGGTCGCGGAACGGGGATCGAAGCGGCCTCGTAGAGGGCTTCGACTCTGCCGGCCAGATCGCTGGCCTTGTTGATGGCCTCCTGCGTGTCGAACGGCTTCAAGATGTGGTCGTCGGCGCCGACTTCCGAGGCGCGCGCAGGGTCGAGCGGGCGATGCTGGCTCGCCATCAGGATCACCGCCGTGCTGGCGAGCTGCGGATCGGATTTGATCGCGCGGGTCACCTCGTAGCCATCGATGCCAGGCAAGGACGCATCGATGAAAGCGACGTCCGGACTGAAGTCACGCCCGTGCTGGAGTGCGAGCTCCCCGCTTTCCACGGCGAGTAGCACCGCATCTTCCCCTGCGAATGTCATCTCCATGATCTTGCGCATGGTCACGCTGTCTTCGACGATCAAAATCCTCATCGACTCAAGCCCCGTTCACTTGGATGTATGCTCGCTGACATACGCGATCGGCACCTGCCCGGTCAAGAAGCGGAACGCCCGGTTTGACCACATCGTTGGGCGCCGGTAGGGAGCGATCGTGCCTGATTCCGACCTGCGGCGGCTCTATCGGGAGGGGGCCCCGAGAGCCCCGGAGGGTCGCTTTTCGCTCGAAGAACTGATCGCGGGAACAGGTCCAATCGAGCTGGACATCGGTTTTGGGCGCGGTTTGTCGCTTTTCGAACGCGCGGCGGCATCGGTCGAGAGCCGTATCATCGGCATCGAGGTCAAGACAAAGCTCGCCTACAGGGTCCACGAGCGCCTGCAGAAGCGAGGCGTTCCTAACGTGAGGATCCTCTGCGGGGATGCGCGCGAAATCTTGAAGAGAGCGGAACCGCCGGGATCGGTTGAGCGGGTCGCGCTGCACTTTCCCGACCCTTGGTGGAAGAAACGGCACGATAAGCGCAGGGTGATCGGAGAAGACCTCCTGAACGAGCTGGCCCGGCTGATGAGGCCTGGCGGTCAGCTATTCATCCAGACCGACGTCGAGCACCGCGCCGAGCAATACGCCTCTCAACTTCGCGAGATGGAAGGGTTCTCGCTCTGCTCGGACGGGGACTACGTCGAAGTCAACCCGTTTGACGCGCGCTCCAACCGCGAGAAGCGCGCCATCGAAGACGGCTTGCCCGTGTGGCGCATCTTAGCGACGCGTGACTAGTCACCGAAGGGCGAGGGTGTGGCACATCCGTCGTGCGCTGGCTCTCAGCTCTTCTTGGCGTTCCTCGAGCGTCTCGTCGGGCTCTGAGCCAGGGATGAAGTAGCCGAGGTCATCGACGATGTCGTACAATTCTTGTCCCTGCGACAGGAGCTTGCAGTTGCGTTTGCGCAGCGCGTCCACAAGCCGGGGCAGCGCGTCGATGCTGTGATTTTTCGTGTCGTGCATCAGAACGATCCCGCCTCGGTCGCCGGTCTCCCGCTCTCGTCGTTCGAGCACACGAAAGAACGTACGAACGACGTCTTCCGGCGTGCTGACCTCGAGATCCCCGGCGTAGAGCGCCCACATCACGCTCGTGTACCCGTGTTCGCCGAGCAACCGCTCGACGCGATCGGAGAGGGCTCCACCGGGCGGCCGAATCAGTCGAGGGCTACGTCCGACGGCGCGCCGGATCTTCCGTTCGCTGACCGCAATCTCCGCTTCGATTTCGGCGTTCCCGAGCAACGGCAGCTGACGGTGGGTTTCGGTATGGTTGCCGATCATGTGGCCCCTCCGAACGATCTCGCGAACGATCGCGGCATGCTCTCGCTCCCAGGGATTACCGTTGCCAAAGCTCTCGGTTTTCAGGAAGAAAACCGCCTTGATTCCCAGATCGTCCAGCATGTTCAAGAGCCGCGGCGTGGTCTGCCGCGACGGGCCGTCATCGAACGTGAATAGAATCGTACGGTGCTTGGTGCCACCATCGATCCGCAGGCCGCTTGGAAAGCGCAACCCGGTGAAATCCCGATTTGGAATGGGCGTGACCCCGACCACTTCCGGCCCTGGCTCGCCGTGCACGGGCTCGATGATTGGGGCCGGGGCCTGCCTGATCGCCACCGGCGCGATCGTGGCTGCAGCGACGCTCACCTCGGAACCGCCCACGAACGAGCCTCCGGCCACCATCGCAAGGGCGCAGCTGCTCAATCGAAGCTTCCAAGGGATCCCGCGCATCTTGGAGGGGATCGTACGAAGACGGGGCCGTCGGTTGCGAGAAAGCCGCAGCACCTGGACAGGTCTGCAGTTGCAACGGGCGATCGCATCGAGTACCCCGTGCGGCCTACGAGCAAGAAGTGATCGAAGTCGAAGGGCTCAGCAGGCGGTACGGTCGCCGAATCGCCGTGAACGAGGTTTCGTTTCGCGTACAACCAGGCGAGATCGTTGGATTTCTAGGCCCTAACGGGGCCGGAAAGACGACGACCCTCCGGATGCTCACCGGCTATCTCGCGCCCACGTCCGGCGAGATTCTGATCGACGGAATCGACGCGGTGAGCGACTCGATTCGGGCCCGGGCGCGGCTCGGGTACATGCCGGAGGGCGTGCCCCTCTATCGGGAGATGCGAGTGCGGGAGTACCTTCGGCACCGTGGCGCGCTCAAGAAGGTCGCCAACCTCGCCGAGGCTGTGGACCGCTCGCTGGAGCAGGCCGGAGTCACCGACGCACGATCGCGGATTGTCGGTCAGCTTTCCAAAGGTTACCGCCAGCGCGTCGGCCTCGCCGAGGCGCTCATCGCCGATCCGCCCATCCTGATCCTCGACGAGCCCACATCCGGCCTGGACCCCAATCAGGTCAGGCAGTTTCGCGATTTGATTCGAAGCTTCCGCGGCGAGAAGACGGTGCTGCTCTCGACTCACATCTTGTCCGAGGTCGACGCGGTCTGCGATCGGGTGATCATCATCCGCGAAGGTCGGAAGGTTGCCGACCTCGCGCCCGGCCAAGCAGAGACGAGCCTCGAGGATGTGTTCGCCGAGCTTACGACCGCTGCGACGACGGAGCAGGGTCCATGACCGGCGCATTGGTCGTGATGAAGCGCGAGCTCGGGTCGTTCTTCGTGTCTCCGTTGGCGTACGTGGTGCTCACGTCGTGGCTGCTGTGGAACGGCGTCGTATTTTGGGTTCTCACCGAGTTTTATGCCCGCAACGCCGTTTCCTCGGGCGCAGCGAACCCATTGTCGGCCTTTTTCGGAGGAAGCGCTCTCTTCTTCATCCCGCTTCTCGTGTTCGTACCCATCCTGACGATGCGCCTCGTAGCCGGCGAGAAGCAAGCGGGAACGATCGAAACCCTCATGACGGCACCCGTCTCGGAGTCGTCGGTCATTTGCGGAAAGTATGTTGCCTCGCTCCTCATCTGGTGCGTCTTGTGGCTTCCAACGCTCATCTACGCTTGGATCATGAGCCAGCACGGAAGCGTCGATTGGGGAGCCACCGCGGCGAGTTACTTGGGGATCTTCTCTCTGGGCGCCTACTTCATGGCGGTGGGCCTCTTGATGAGCGTGCTTGCGCCCACTCAGATCATCGCGGCGGTGCTCGCGTTCGTTTCGCTCGGGGTCTTGTTCACGGTGGGCATCGGTGAGTTCGTCCTCGACGGCGCCGCTCAGGAGGTCTGTGCGTACCTGAGCATGTGGGGTCACATGCAGAGTTTCTCCAAGGGCGTGATCGACACGCGGCACCTCGTCTTCGATCTCTCAGTCGCCATCCTCGCCGTCGGCCTGAGCATAGGAGCTCTGAAGGCCCGGAAATACGAATGAGTGCACAACCCCGAGCTCGTCTGAACCTCTTCCTCACGGCCGTCATGGGCCTCGTGGTGGTCGTACTGGTCAACTACATCTCGTCTCGCCACTACGCGCGATGGGATTGGACCTCCCACGCCTTGTTCACCCTGTCCGACCGTAGCCAGCAGGTACTTCGTGAGCTCCAGCAAGAGGTTCAAATCTATGTCTTCCTCGGTCGGGACGAGCAAGATTTCGCCGATATCGAGACACTGCTCGAAGAATACAGAGCCGTGACCAAGAAGATCAGCGTCGAGTGGATCGATCCCGACCGTGATCGGGCGCGCTACCAGGTCCTTGCGGACAAATTTGGGATCGACAGCTGGCTTGCGGGCGAAGTGACGCTTTCCCAGGTGCCCGTCGTCGTCACCAGCGGCGATCGCAAATGGAAGATCGAGCGCCATCAGCTGATCGTCGAGGACTTCGACAGCTTCGAGGATGCTGACGGCCACAAGCTCGACCTCCAGTCCGAACGCGCGCTGACCGGGGCCATTCTCGAGGTCACGACGGGAGAGCCCACCAAGATCTGCGTGGCCAAAGGCCACGGCGAATGGGAGGTTGGTGCCTACGGAGACCGCAGCCTCGACGCGATGGCTCGCGAGCTCGAGTGGGAGAAAATCGAGATCGACCCCATCGAGATTCGAGCCGATGATGTTCCCAGATCCTGCGACGCCTTGTTCGTGATCAGCCCGCAGCGCCCGTACTCCCCGCAGGAGGTCGCCATCGTCGATCGCTACCTCGCGTCCGGTGGCAATGTGCTCCTGGCCTTCGATCCCGTCCTCAAGAAGGAAAAGCTGACGCCGACGGGTTTCGAGGCCTCGCTCGAACGACGTGGGATCATCCTCGGCCGCGACCTCGTCATCGAGAACGACACCGCGCAACAGCTGCCGGGCAACCCGGGCGACTTGTTCATCGTCACCAATTTCGGCACGCATCGTTTGGTCGAAACGATACGCAAGCACGGCGGCGGGGTCCTCGTGGCGGTGGCCCGTTCGGTGGATGCCGCCGAAGGCGGCGATGCGGAAGTGCTCTTCCGAACGAGCCCGGATGCGGTTGCGGAAATCAACCTCGCACACGCAATCAACCCCGACGCCAAAGGAGCGCGTACCAGCCCGCGCGCGGTACCCCTCGGAGTTGCTTGGGAATACGTCGCGCCGCTCGGCGAGGACCTCAAACCCGTCTCCACCGAAGGCCCTACGCCAGGCCGCCTCATGGTCGTGGGCGATAGCGATTGGTTGAGCCCGGAGCTACTCGAAAATGTCCAGCTCTCCAACATCGACTTGCTTTCCTCCGCCGCCGGTTGGCTCACGCAGCGCGAAGCCTTGATCAACATCGCGCCGCGCAAGACCAATGCGCAGGCCGTGATCATGAGCGACGCGGATTTACAGAATCTTCTGTTTCGGGTCGTCGTCCTGTTGCCGCTGGCCGCCCTCATTGCGGGCTTCGGGGTTTGGTGGTCGAGACGATCATGAGCGCGCGCACGCCGATCATCCTCTTCGTCATTGCCGCTCTCTTGTTGGGCTACATCGTGGTCTTCGAGCGCGGCCGGCCCGGCCACACCGAGCTCGAGTCTCGATCCGGATTGTTGTTGGAGTCGGTCGTTCCCGAACGGATTTCGCGCATCCGGATCGCGTCGGGCGAGGAGCGCATCGCGCTGGTCCGAAGCGGCGAGGGCTTCGATGAAACCTGGACCCTGGAAGCGCCGATGCGGGCGCCGGCGAATCCCGACGCCGTCGAGGACTACCTACGCAACTGGGAGTTCGCGATCCCGGTCCGCACTTTGGAAAACCCGACGCCAGAGGATCTGCGGAGCTTCGGCATCGATACGCCCAAGGCGGAGGTCACGTTCGAGATGGGGCCCGCGAAAGTACGTGTGTCCCTGGGGTCGGGGACGCCCGTGGACGGAGGCGGCTACGTGCGCATCGACGACGAGCGGCAAGTCATCGTAGTTGGCCCAGACGTCGTGAGCCTCTTCGATCGCAAAGGGGACGCGTTCAAGCTCGAGGGCGATGCGGGCGCCCCTGATCTGTCGGATCTCGACGGCAAGCCAAACGACGCAGGCGCCGTGGCGCCCTGACTAGCACCGCAGCGCCCCGACGTAATTGACCTCGGGCTTTGGCAGCGTCTCGTGGGATGCGTACTCGAGCAGGCCGTTGCTGGTGTTGAAGCCCCCGGAGGAGATCAACGTGAAGTGGCCCGTCGCGCGGATTCGGTTGCCAACCGCAAGGTCTTTAGGCACCGCAACGGCGCCGGAGATCGTCGTCGTCTTGCGACCGCGTCGAGCTCGCTCGAGCTGTTCCTGGTTGTCTGCGTAGCCCACGACCAACAACTGCTCCGCTCGGTCGGTTTGGTCCGGGGTGTCCGCGATGAACATGTGAGGCGCCGCGACTTTCGGACAATCGTCCTTCTTTCGTTTCTTGCAGGGCGGCGGCTCGTAGATCTCGATGATGTAGCCGGTCACGGCAAGATCGGTATCGAGCACCTTTGCCGGCCGCAGACGAACACCATAGACACTGTACGAGTCATCTTCGTACGTGGTCGGAAATGGTGGCGGTGGCAGCGTCGGAACCTCCGGCAGGTTCGGCACGATCTCTGGCAGTTGTTCAGCCGCCGCTTCTCCTTCGGACGCAGCCGTGGTTTGTTCGCAACCTGCGCTCAGCAGCACCCCGGCCATCATCAAGCCAATTAGACGAGCTCCCATGGTTCCCCCTGTCTCCAACAAAGTAACACGGGCGATTCGCGAGCGACAATCTAGCGGCCCTCCCGCGGACAGGCCCCGTCCTCCGGTAGGGACTTTTCGAGCGCCATTTTCAGAGTTGGCGGAACCTCCGCGGTGCGTCGGAGCCGCTCGATCGCCGCCTCGGCCGCCGGCGTCCGAAGGGTTCGGAGGGCCTCGATGGCGCGGGCACCGTTGTTGAGGTCCTCGGTTCGCGCGTTGGCCGGCGCGGCCCGAAGAACCACGCGCCACAGGTCCTCGACGGCGTCAGTCCGGCAGTGGGCGGCCACGTAGTCGATGGCGGCTGCGGTGACCTCCGGCCATTCGTTGCGAGCGCGGAGCCTTCGACGAACGGCCTCCCATCCTTCGTCGTGCGGCGAGTCCGTGAGAACCTCGATGGCAGCAACACGGACCACAGACATCGAGTCGTCGACCGATGCCACGACGACCGGAATCGCCTCCGCTTCGGTTCGAAGGCTGAACACTGCATCAGCGCGGACCATCGGCCAGACGTCACGACGGGCGAGCGTCGCGCGGCTCACCAGGCTCGCCGAGTCGCCGGACAACACTGCTGCAGCGCGGCCCCGCACCCGAGGGTAGCGATCGGCCAGAGAAGCGCGCGCGTCTTCGCGATGACCGCGCGTGGTGATCGCGTCGACTGCAGCTTGGCGAAGCATCCATTCCTCGGGTCCGGCGAGCTGGCGCCGAACCCAAGCATCGACTTCATCGCTCGGCCCCGCCATCTTGGCGCTTTGAAGCAGTCGCCATACGGTCGGGAAGTCACTCGACTTCGGCGCAGCGTACTCGATGAACGCAGCCGTGACGTCTCGCTGCTCGTCGAGCGGGGCAAGACCCATCGCGGCGCTCGCGACCGCAGCCGGATTCGGTCCTCCGGCAAGCCACCGTCGAAGCCGCGGCCCAGCGTCGGCGCCTGAGCGTTGGATCGCCGTCGCAAATGCGTTGCGGAGCCCAGGGCGGTCGGACCCACCAGGGCTCGCCATGGCCGCGAGGAGCGGCTCGATGGCGAAGTCTGGCTCGGTGCGCGCCAGCGCGAACGCCGCGCGATCACCGACCAGTGGATCGAAGACCAGCCGGGCAAGCCCGTCGCGGCCCCGTCGTCCGCTCCGCCCTAGGGCCGCAAGCGCACCAGCTCGAATCTCTTCGTCTTCGGAGCGAGCGGCTGCGACCAAGGCCTCGACCGCCGCACCGTGGTTCTTGGCGAGATGGGAGAGCGGGTCGAGGGCTCTCCTTTGTGCGAGCAACGAAAGGGACGACCAACTGTCACGGATCTGCTCTGCGGCCTGCTCGCCACCCTTTTGAAGCAAGTAGACTGCAGCAATCGCCCGATCGTGATCGGCATCGAGAGCGCTCACGGCATCTGCGATCGCCGAGGCATCAGGCGCAGCTGAAACGATCCCCGTCAAGGCGGTCAGCGACACGAAGCCCGCTAGTGCAATAGCGCGTCTGCTGCTGGTCGTTCCCACTCGTTCACCACCCCGTCCCACAGCTCTAGCACGCAGTCGGCCTGACGAAGGAAATCCCCGCGATGGGTCGCGACGACGACCAATCCACCGCGCTCCGCATGCTCGTGACACACGGCGATGACCTTGCACTCGAGCTCGTCGTCGAGCGCTGATGTAGGCTCATCCAGGAGCAACACCGGAGCGCCGCGATACAGTGCACGCGCCAGCGTAATTCGTTGCCGCTGACCCACGGAGAAATCGGCCCCGCCTTCATGAAGGACGCCATCATAGCCCTGATGCCTCGCAGCGATGAACGAATGCGCGCCGACACGTCGGCAGACTTCGATCACGCGTGCGGTCGGGCCGGTTCGACCCCAACGCGACGTTGCGGAGGATCGTATCGCCGAAGAGCGAAGGGCTTTGAGGCATCCATGCGGTCGCGGCGGTCAACGAGTCGAGCGAAGCAGGCGCCCCGTCGATCCAGATCTCGCCCGGAGAAGCAGGAAGAACCCCCGCCAGCAGTCTGAGCAAGGTCGACTTGCCGGTCCCACTCGTACCCGTGATCGCTACGAGCGAGCCACCTCGCAAGAACGCGTTCGCCTGTTGCAATACCGGCTGATCGTCATAGCCAAAAGAAATGTCGTTCAAGCGCAGTGACACAATCGGCTCGGTGTGTCGCGTCACGGGCTGAGGAGGCGCGGTGGAGAGGTGGAGCAGCTCATCGAGCCGGTCCAAAGACGCCAATCCGGACCACCAGCCGAACACCGCCTGGGCAAGGCCGTGTAGGAAGCGACCGAGGATTCCGCCCCGAAGAGCTCCCGGTGCAAGCGCCGGGCAGGGCGCGCGGCGAGAACGAGGAGCACCACGGCCACCGGGACCACGAGGAGTCCGGGGATGGCTAACGCAGTATCCACCCGAAGCGCGACAATGGCTAGCGCAGTAGCCATGAACAAGGCCCGAATGCCCTGGGCCAGACCCGTATGGAGGAGTGTGCGGACCCCGTGGACCTCGACTTGAATGCGGGAGGCGAGCTCTCCGCGCGGCCATTGAGGAGCACCGAATGCTCCAGGCGGAGCACGCGGGCGAGGACTTCACCCCGGAATTCACAGATGGTGCTGAGCTGACACCGGGAGGCGAGGTTTGTCCGAACCGTCTCTGAAAGCGCTCGGACGACGCCGAGAATGACCAGAAGCCAGACGATCTGCGGGACGGAGAGATCCGGGAATGCGGCGGCGCCTGGAGCAGACTGAACCGTCGAATCCGCCCCTAAATCACGCAGAAGCGGCCCGACGAACCAGGCATACCTCGCGGTGGTGGCGGCGGCCGCGGCCATGGTGCAAGGCGAAGCGACGGCGAGCGGGATCCGTTTTCGCACGGATTCCAGTAACATCCGACGAGCAGGAAAGTCACTGGAATTTCTCCGCAGAAACACGCGCAATGCCCCTTCTCAACGCCGCTCGCAGACCCATATACTCCGAGTTACCCCACGACAAAGTCGCCCGTTCGCGCCCCCAATCTGAGCCGGTCTTACATTCCGGCACGGTGCGTGCATTGGGATCCGAATCGAACGACTGGTTCATGCTCGGCGGAAGAGTCCGACGGTTTCGAATGTTCAGCCAGTAAAGCGGGGCGCCACCGGAAGGCGAGAGGAAAAATGGCAAGACAGGCAGTGACAAGAGAGTCCACGAGGAAGAGCCAGGTGAGGGCCAAGGTATCCAAGCAATCGGAGCCGAAGGCCGAGGCTGAGCTTCCGAAGCAGGCCGAAGCTCGGTCGGCGGTCGTGGACGATAAGCAAGAGTTTGAACCCAGCAAGGAGCAGCTCGAGAAGGCTCGCGTCGAGAGCGAAAAGGCTCTCAAAGAGTTCGAGCGGCAGGGCGCAGGGGATTCGACGCTGACCCGGTACTTCCGGGAGATGATCGGTCATCGAGTGCTGACGCCGCAAGAAGAGATCGAAGCTGCGAAGCAGGTCGAGCGGCTCGAGATCGCCTATTGGGAGACCTTGCTCAGCCACCCTCAGTGCTTCGAGAGCGTTGCCGCAGTCATCGAGGCTCGCGTTCAAGATCAGCAGCTCCCCGAGATCGCGTCGCTCCGCAAGCTCTGTAAGAGCGCGAAGGCCGAAAAGCTCGGCAAGCGCCAGGAGGTGCGTTGGAACGACCTTTGTCTTCAACTCTCCACCAAGATGCGCGAGCTCGATAGCGATCGTCTCTTCGTCCAGGAGTCTGACCGTGCGGTGCACCGTCTCGCTGGCGACTTTGCAAACGAACGTGACATTGTCGGCGACCACGTCCGCATGACCCCGGCGTTCAAGCGGTACCTGCTAGAGGTGCGTGGCGCTCAAAAAGCGCAGCAGCGAGCGAAGAACCGTTTCGTAGCGGCCAATCTGCGTCTCGTCGTTTCAATCGCTCGGCGCTACAACCGCGGCCGCCTGCCGCTCATCGATCTCATCCAAGAGGGCAACATCGGTCTGATGAAAGCCGTGGAGCGCTTTGACCACAATCGTGGCTATCGCTTCAGCACGTACGCATCGTGGTGGATTCGGCACGCGATCAGCCGGGCCCTCGCCGACAAGGGGCGCGCCGTTCGCATCCCAGTGCACATGCTCGACACGTACAATCGCGTCGCGCGGGCAACGCAAGCCATCGCCACCCGGACCGGCAAAGAGCCGACCCCGGAGGAGCTCGAAAAGGAAACGGGCATCGCGGCCGAGAAGCTGGAGAAGATCAAGGGCTACTGGGCCGAAACCCCGTTCTCGCTTGACCGTCCGGTCAACGATGAGGATGGCCGCAAATTCATCGACTTCCTCGAAGAGGAGAATGTGCCGACGCCGTACGAGCAGCTCGTCTCTCAAAAATGGAGCGATGAGGTGCGCAGGCTCCTCGACACGCTCACCCCGATGGAGGCCCGTATCCTTCGGTGGCGATTTGGCCTGGACGACGAGGACGAGCTCACGCTGAAGGAGATCGGCGACAAGTACAATCTGTCCCGAGAGCGCATCCGTCAGCTGCAAGAGCAGGCGCTCGGAAAGATCAGGCGGCAGATCAAGGAGTAGGCGACGACGCTTACGCAGACGAAACGCCGGCGAGGGTGACCCTGCCGGCGTTTCCAATTCACGGGCGCCGGCGCCTAGCGTAGCTGCGTCAGGATGAACGCGTAGTCCATGGCGGTTTCCTTGAAGTAGTCGTAGCGACCGGATGCCCCGCCATGCCCGGCGCCCATGTTGACTTTGAAGATCAGCGGAGTGCCATTGGTTTTCATGGCCCTGAGCTTGGCCACGTACTTCGCGGGCTCCCAGTACATCACCTGACTGTCGTTGATGGACGTGCGCACGAGCATCGCCGGGTAGGCCTGCGGCTTGATGTTGGTGTACGGGCAATATGCCTTGATGCGAAAATAGGCCTCGACGTCGTTCGGATCACCCCATTCTTCGTACTCGCCAACGGTCAGGGGCAGGCTCTCATCCAACATCGTGTTGAGAACGTCGACGAACGGAACGAGCGAGACGACGACGCCGAAGAGCTCCGGGCGCAAGTTGCTGACCGCTCCCATGAGCAACCCTCCGGCGCTGCCGCCCTCAATCGCCAAGCGGGAGCTCGAAGTATAGCCCTTGGCGAGCAGGTGCTCTGCGACGGCGATGAAGTCGGTGAAAGTGTTCGTCTTGTGCTCCATGCGGCCGAGGTCATGCCAGCGCTTACCGAGCTCGCCCCCGCCTCGGACGTGGGCGATGGCGTAGGTCACCCCGCGGTCGAGCAAGCTGACCCGCGCGTGAGAGAACCCGGTTGGATATGGGTAGCCGTATGAGCCGTAGCCCACCAACAACATCGGGGCGCGACCGTCCCTTCGGAGGCCCTTCTTGTAGACGACGGAAATTGGGACCTGCGTCCCATCTCCCGCAGTTGCCCAGATGCGTTCCGATTGGTACTGCGACGGGTCGTACCCACCGAGGACCTCCGTCTGCTTGATCAATTTCCGTGTCCTCGAAAGAACATCGTAGTCGAACACCGACTCCGGAGTGGTCAGGGACTCGTAGCGAAATCGATAGGCTCGCGATGAGAATTCTTCGTTGGCTCCGGGGTGAAGCGAATATACCGGCTCGTCCATCTCGATGCGTTCCGAGTCGCCATCGGCGAACCTCGACACGCGCAAGTAAGGGAGTCCGACCTCGCGCTCCAGCAAAACGTAGAAGTCCTCGAAGACGTCCAATCGCTCGACCATGACCGCGTCACGGTGGGCTACCAACTCTTGCCATGACGACGGGCCGGGGCTGTCGACTGGCGCCCGGACGATGCGGAAATTCCGGCCCCGGTCGTTCGTACGAATCAAGAAATACTGGCCCCAGTGCTCGACGTCGTACTCGTGGTCCTGACGCCGCTCCGCAATCAGGCGCCAAGTGCCGGTGGGCTCGGACGACGACACGAACGCGACCTCGCTGGTGGTATGGCTGAAGGCGCCACGGAACAGGTAGTCTCCGCTTCGGGAACGCCATACGACGACCTCGAATCGCTCATCGTCCTCTTGGTAAACCACGGCATCTGCGCCACTGGCGCCGAGCCGGTGGCGCAGAGCTCGATGAGGCCGCTTGGCGTCATCATCGATGGTGTAGAAGAACGTCCGGCTGTCGCTCGCCCACGCCAGAGACTTCACTTTGTCCAATCGCTCTCTCAGGACCTCGCCCGAGCGGAGATCTTTGACCCGCAGCGTGTAGTCACGGAAGCCGGTCTCATCGAGAGCGAACGCCAGATAACGCCCATCAGGCGAGACCTCGTATACGCCAAGGCCGAGAAACGATCTGCCTTCGGCAAGCGCGTTCATGTCGAGCAGAACCTGCTCGGTTTGGCTCTTGCCGAGCTCTCGACGACAATACGTCGGGTACTGTTTTCCTTCTTCGGTGCGCTCGTAATACTCGAATTTGCCTTTACGATACGGCGCGCTCTGGTCGGTCTGCTGAATGCGCCCCACGATCTCGTCGTAGAGCGTCTTCTGAAGCGCCGTCGTCGGCGACATGATCCGGTCAGCGTATGCATTCTCAGCCTCGAGATACGCGTTCACTTCGGCGGACCCTTTTTCGCGCAACCAGAAGTAATCATCTACGCGGGTGTCGCCGTGCAGGGTGACCGCGTGCGCGTGCATCGCGGCCACCGGAGCGGACGCAGACCTGCGCTCGGTTCCGTGCGGAACGGTCGGTGTCCTCGCACAGGCCGATAGGGCCAAGAAGACGAAGAGAAGACGCTGCGTTGGGGCTCGGCTCAGCACGTGGGCGTTCCGGTGCGTCAATGCGCTGAGCTGGGTGGGACGGCATAGTCTGCCAGGGCCCTTACGAGATCGTCAGCGAGCTTCCTTGCGGCGGCCTGCTTTCCCGCAATGCCGTTGGCCAAGAAGCTGAACGCCACCGATCGCCCCGGTTCTCCGAACACGTAGCCCGACAGCGCGACGACGTCGCGCAGCGTTCCGGTCTTCGCTCGGACCATTCGAGGGCGCGGGAGATCCGCGAGACGGGACGCCAGCGTTCCGTCGCCGCCGGCGACGGCAAGCTGGGCGACGTACTCAGCCCGAATCGCAGGATCCCGATAGGCAGCGAGCAAGGTTTCCGTCAGGTGTCGTGGGGCGACTCGATTACCATCGAACAGACCCGAGCCATTGACCATGACGAGCCCATTGGTATCGACTCCCATCTTCGTGAGCTCCTCGCGAACCACCGCCACACCGCGCGCCGAAGTGCCCGGCTTTTCCGTTTCGGCGCCCATGATCTTCAACAGCATCTCTGCAGTGAAATTGTCGCTCCACTTGCCCAACGAATACAGCAGCACGCTAAGGGGGGCCGAGGGCATGTCGGCGATCAACGGCTGTCGCTCCGGCACCGGGCCGTATTCTACGGTGAGGGTCCCACCGACCCCGGCGTTCTTGAGCGCCCTCACGAACAGGCTTGCCGCATAGGCCTTCGGGTCAGGCACGCGGCGACGGTAAAACAGCATGCGGACCATCTGGGGAATATCGCCCTCGACACGAACGACGAGGTGACCGTCCTCGCTGAGATTGTCCTCGATCCGCGGGGTGGGGGGCCCCGCGGCGATCGTCACGGTGCGGTTGTCGATCCGGACGTAGTCGCCCGAAAGCACCCGTACACGCCCAGGGCCTCCGACCTGCGGTCCCGGGCCGATGTGCACGACGTAGCTGTTACGATTCACTGCAAACGCGGAGATGGCGGCGCGGAATGCCGCGGCCTCTCGCGGTTGCTGTTCGAACGCAGGGGGGAGAATCTGATTGTCGAAATACGAATCGTCGATCGCGAGGCGATCGACCGTGTCCACCCCTCGTAGGTGAATGCTGTCGGCCAAGGCTGCCAGTCCGGCGTCTCCCAAGCTCGGGTCACCCGATGATCGGACCACGAGCTGCGCCACATGCCCGTTTTCGACGGCGCCCTCGACCTTGGTGGACGCCCTGAAGTCTGGCCCCAAACGCTTGAGGGCGGCAGCGGCGGTCAGCAGTTTCTGGTTGGACGCAGGATTCAGAGGCCGTCCTGGTCGATTGCGGTAGAGTTCCTCGGCATCGTGCAGGCGAACGACATGAATCCCGATCCCATCGCCGAGACCCGCCTGCCGGACGAGGTTGGCGATCGTTTGCGCGAGCGGTTGAGGCCCCTTGGCGCGCGCGTCAGGTGTGACGAGCAGCAGGGCGATAATCGCGAGATGAAGAAGCGCTCGGTGCGCCATCGGCGGCAGCCTAGCAGCGCCCTGCTCTGGCTCCTAATGATTGGCCTGGGATGTCAGGCGTCGGTGGAACAAGACCCGGACACGTTGGTCGTGATGCTCCCGCGAGATGCCGAGCAGCTCGACCCCCGCTTCGTGGGCGATCCCTATGGCCTGCGGGTCTCGCGCCTGCTCTTTGGCTCACTGGTCACGATCGATCCGCAAACCCTCGAGGTGATCCCGGACCTCGCAGAGTCCGTGACGGCCTCGAGCTCGACGCAGTTCGAGGTGCGGCTCCGCGAAGGGCTTCGCTTCAGCGATGGCAGCCCGCTCGACGCCGAAGATGTGGTGGCAACCTTCGAAGGCATCATCGACCCGGCGCTCGGAAGCCGCTACGCGCACACATACCGAAGGATTGCCGATATGCGGGTCCCCGACCCGCGCACGATTGTGTTCGTCCTCCGCGAGCCATACGCCACCTTTCTCACCGATCTCGAGCTCCCAATCGTGCGAAGCGAGGACGCCTTCCGACGGGTCGCCACCCCCGGCGATCCCTTTCCCGTCGGCGCCGGTCCGTATCGACTCGTCAAACGTGAGCCCGGCATTCTCGAGCTCCGTGCCAATCCTCACTGGCATCGGGGAAAGCCCAAGTACCCCAACTTGCGACTCGTCGTCATCCGTGACGACAACACGCGGGCGTTGCGAATGCTAGGCGGGCAAGGCGATATCGCCATCGCATCGATTCCCCCTCTTCTGCTCCCGCTGTTCGAAGACGACGAGCGTTTCGAGACGCGTAGCGTCCCCGGGATCTCGACGATGTATCTGGGGTTTCAAACTAGCTCGCCCAAGCTCGCTGACGTTCGAGTACGCCGCGCTATCGCGTTCGCCATCGACCGAGAGCTTCTCGTCTGGGCGAAATACGATGGGCTCGCGCGCGTGACGGACAGCTGGGTCCCACACGGCCATTGGGCGGAGAGCGACGCGTCGCCTCCACGCAGATTCGATCCCGACGAAGCTCGCGCGCTGCTCGACGCGGCCGGGTTCCCCGATCCGGAGGGCTCAGAACCCCGTATGCGTCTGGTGCTGCGAACGACATCCGAGCGGTTTCGACAGTCCGTGGCGCATGCCATTGCGGCGATGCTGAGGGATGTCGGACTCGAGGTTGATGTGCGGCCCTCGGAAGCAGCGACACTGATCTCCGACCTGAATCGCGGTAGCTTCGAGATCACGCTGCTTCAGGTACCCGAGGTGATCGAGCCGAACGTGCTCAGCTGGTTCTTCGAATCGTCACGAATCCCGGGCCCACAGAGCGAAGGCGCGAATCGATGGAGGTACCAGAGCGAAGAGCTCGATCGCCTTTTCCAGTTGGGAAGAACTGAGATTGATCGAGCGAAACGTCGTGCGGCTTATGAAGAAGTTCAGCGAGTCCTCGCCCGTGACCTCCCGGTCTTTCCCTTGTGGCAGCCGGACACCATCGCGGTCGTCCGGAGGGGGTCGACCTTCGTAGTGCCTCGAGACGGACGCTTCGGTACACTGGCGTTCTGAACGCGCAGTGGTACCGTTCGGGGTGATCCTGAGGGACCCCGTCCACGGTTTGATCGCCTTCGAGGGCAGGGCGGAGACGGTCATTCGATCGCTGCTCGATACCCGAGAGGTGCAGCGCCTACGGCGGGTTCGACAGCTGGGGCTCGCCTCGCTGGTGTTCCCGGGCGCAGAGCATTCGCGCTTTTCGCACGCCGTCGGGGCCGCACACGTCATGCAGGCGCTTCAGCATCGAATCGACGCCTGTAGCGACGAGTTGCCGGTCGACCAGCGACTCGACGACGAAGCCAGGGCCGAGGGACTGGCCGCCGCGCTCCTGCACGATCTGGGTCACGGACCGTTTTCGCACCTCTTCGAAGAGGTGCTGCCGCACGCCAAGCACCACGAGCTTTGGACGCAGGAAATCTTGCTCGACCCTTCTACCGAGGTACACCAGGCGCTCGAATCGATCTCATCGGGCATGGCCGAACGGGTCACCGGACTGCTCAGCGGAAACTACCGGTTGGGTTACCTCAGCCAGAGCGTCAGCGGCACGCTGGACGTCGATCGCGCTGACTACCTCTTGCGCGACAGCCACATGACCGGCGTACGCTATGGCCTGTACGACCTCGATTGGCTGCTTCAGGCGCTGTCCTTCGCATGCGTGAACGATCGATGGGTGCTTGCAGTACAGGGCCGAAAGGGATTGCCACCCGCAGAGAGCTTCTTCCTCGGGCGGCACTTCATGTACCAGCAGGTCTACCATCACAAAGTCACCCGAGCGGCAGAAGCACTGGTACGCGCGATTTTCATGCGTGTGAGCGAGCTGATCTTCGACGGTTCGCCTCCGACTCCGTTGCTGCCCGCATTTCGAGCCGCGGCCCTCGGAGAGCCTCTGTCGTTGGGCGAGTACCTTCGCATGGACGACGCGGAGTTGCTGACGTGCCTGAGCTCATGGGAACACGAGGGCGACTCTACACTCGCGGACCTCAGCAGACGTCTTCGATGCCGCGAGCTTCCAAAGACTATGCCGCTCCCCGAAACCCGACGCGATCGATGGGCGGAGGCGCTGGCCCGCGCGGAGCAAATCGTCACCGCAGGAGGGCTGCGCGCTGATCTCACCGTCTGGCTAGATGTGGCCGAAGACGTTCCTTACCAGGAGCCGACCGACGGGAGCACCGACGGCATGTGGGTAACCCTCCGCCACCAGCCTCTTCAGCGCCTCGGGGACGCTTCGTTCCTCCTCGGTCAGCTGCGAAACAAGCGCATCGAGCGACCCCGCCTCATTTTTCCAACCGAGTTTCGGGACGAGGTGCTCGCGGCGATGCACCACGTCCTCGATTGACGCCCGGGCACGAAACCTAGATTTGCGGTAAGGTCAGAGACGGAACCGGTTGGGGGATGGCCAGGATTCTAATCGTCGACGATCAGGACAGTGCGAGGCGCATGCTTCTCGAAATGCTGCGCGCGGAGGACCATGACGTCGACCAGGCGCAGGATGGCGAGTCCGCGTGCAGCATGGTTTCGGAGAACCGCTACGATCTCGTCATCACCGACTTGAGGATGGGAGACATCGGCGGCCTGGAGGTATTGCAGCGTACCCGAGAAGCGTCGCCACTGACCGAAGTGATCGTCATGACCGCGTTCGGAACGATCGAAGACGCGGTGGAAGCGATGCGTTTTGGCGCACGCGATTTCGTGCAGAAACCATTCGTGGAGGAGGAGCTTCTCGTCAAGGTCGCGCGGGCCGCGCGCACGCGGCACATTGCCGGCGAGATGCGCGCAGTCGCTGCGGATTTCCGAGAGCGCTACAACTTCGGCAACATCATCGGGCAGTCCGCGGAAATTCGAGACGTCCTCGGGCGCATCGTTCGCATCGCGCCGACGGACGCCACGGTTCTCATCACGGGGGAAAGCGGAACCGGCAAGGAATTGGTCGCGCGTGCCATTCATGCCAACTCGCTGCGCGGCGAGAGGCCCTTCGTCTCCATCAATTGCGCAGCCCTCACGGAAACGCTGCTCGAGAGCGAGCTCTTCGGCCACGTGCGCGGTGCGTTCACTGGGGCAGTGCAGACGCGAAAAGGCCTTTTCGAGGAAGCCAACGGTGGGACCTTCTTTTTCGACGAAATAGCCGAGACACCACCGTCGCTTCAGGCAAAGCTGCTGCGCGCGATTCAAGAAGGCGAAATTCGCAGTCTCGGCGACAACAAGCCGATCAACGTGGATGCGCGCATCATCGCTGCAACCAACCAGAATTTGCGAACGCTCATCGAGGAAAAGAGGTTCCGCGAAGATCTCTACTACCGCCTCAACGTCGCTCGTTTCGAGCTCCCGCCACTTCGGGAGCGCAAGGAGGACATCCCACCCATCGTCGAAAGCTTCCTCGAGAAGTATGGCAAGAAGATGGGTCGGCGAGCGTCCATCGGGCCAGGTGTGATGGACTACCTGCTCAGCTACGACTTCCCTGGCAACATCCGAGAGCTCGAGAACATGATCGAGCAAGGCGTGGCCCTGGCGCAAGACGGCCAGGTCCACTTGTCGGACATCGTACCCAATTCGAACGGCAATGGCCGCGGCATGCGGCATGCACACCAGTCGCTCGCGGAGATCGTGCGAGAAACCGAGCGGGAAGCCATCGTTCGAGTGCTGCGGCAGGTCGAAGGGAACAAGGAGCGCGCCGCGGACTTACTCGGGCTCAGCCCAACGACACTCTGGCGGAAGATGAAGCGGCTTCGGCTCGAGTGGCCCTAGGGTCGAACCACGCGACTACTTGGACTCTTGCTGACTGGCGGCATCGATCCGATGCTCGCGATCGTACGCGTGCCCAACGATGCCTTGCATTTGGTTCGAGACCGCCTCCGGAACCTTGGACACACCTGCGTCCTGTGCTGGAGGCTGTGTAGCCTGATTCACCTCCATGCTGATCTTCTTCGTGATTCGCCCGGTCGCGGCGCTCACCTCGCGCCCGAGCTCCTGAGCTTCGTCGGTCTGGATGACCCGCATCAGGTGCTGAAACGGCGACCGCTCACCCAGCCGAACGAAAAAGAGCACATAGACCAGGAACGCCAAGACGGCGCCCGTCCACACCAGCCTAATCGATCGACGGATCATGCCTCTTCTCGATGGATACCATAGGCTCGCATTTTCTTGTGAAGGTTAGTGCGCTCCACTCCCAGAATTGTGGCAGCACGCGAGATGTTCCAGCTCACCTCTTCGAGAGTTTGAAGGATGTAATCCTTCTCCGCGCGGCTTCGATACTCCCGCAAAGTCAGCCGTTCGCCGGCCTGATCGAAGGTCGAGGGCAGATCCGAAGGCGGGGTCGACTCCCGACGCGCCTCGCTGAGAACGCCCTCCTCAGGCAGATCGTCGAGCGTGATCGTTTCACCGCTTAAGATCGCCATTCGCTCGACGACGTTGCGCAGCTCGCGGACATTGCCGGGCCACGGCCGATCCGCCAAAGCCTCGAGGACGTCGTCGTCCATGACCTTCTCTTTCAGGCCGTTCTCGATCGAGAATTCGCGGAGAAACTGCGCGGCCAAAAGTGGGATGTCGGTCTTTCTGTCCCTGAGCGGGGGGCTCACGATCGGGACGACATTCAGGCGAAAGTAGAGATCCTCTCGAAATCCCCCTTCCTTGACCTCGAGCTCGAGGTCCTTGTTGGTCGCGGCCAGCACGCGGACATCGACTGCAATCGCATTTTCGCCGCCAACCCGCGAGATTTCGCCGCTTTGAAGAGCACGCAGCACTTTGGCCTGCGCGCTGGCGCTCATGTCGCCGATCTCATCCAGAAATATGGTGCCGCCATTGGCGAGCTCGAACATGCCCTTCTTGCGGCCCTGCGCGCCAGTAAACGCGCCGCGCTCGTGGCCGAAAAGCTCGCTCTCGATCAGCTCGGCCGGAATGGCTGCACAATTGACTTTGACGAAGGGCTTGTCGGCGCGCGAGCTCAGCCTATGAATCGCGCGCGCGATCAGCTCCTTTCCGGTGCCGCTTTCTCCGGAGATCAGAACTCGCCCGTTGGTAGGGGCGACCTTCTCGAGCTGTGCGAAGAGCGTCCTCATGACGGAGCTCTCACCGATCATTTCGTAGCGGTGCTCGATGTTGGCACGAAGCTGCTCGACCTCGCGCTGGAGCTGCCAGGTCTGGAGTGCGTTGCGCACGGTGACCAATACGCGATCTCGGTCGAGCGGCTTTTCGAAGAAATCCGTCGCGCCCAGCTGAACTGCCTGCACGGCCTCTGCGACGGATGCGTGACCCGATACCATCAAAACGGGAAGCTTGCGAGTCTCTGGCTGGCTACGAATGTTCTGAAGCGCTTCGATGCCGCTCATTTTCGGAAGCCGAACGTCGAGGATGATGAGATCGACCTCGTTGTGTTCGAGAGTGTCGAGGCACTCCTCGGCCGATGCGGCATCCAGCGTATTGAATCCGGCACCTTCGAGTACCATCCGCAAGGTACGTCTGATGTTCTTTTCGTCGTCGACGACTAGGACTGTGGCCACCATGTCACACCGCTTATATCACGGTGGATTCTGACAGAGCCAAAGAGTGATAGAGTATGCGGGCCGTGAACCACGGGGAATCCGCCAGTCTGCGTTTTGGCGCTTTGCTCGAGGAAGTGAGACCAGCAACGGGGGGCCTCGCTCGCGAAGATCTTGCCGCAGAGGTAGCACCAGTGTTGCCACTGCTGACCGAGCTGCAGGCGATCGAGCGCGCAAGTGGCGACTACGAGTCTTTCCAGTTCCGCGAGTGCTTCGCGGTGCTGAGCCTCCTCGGACGGCGTCTCGCCTTGCTCGATCTCACGCCGACTGCGGCGATTCAAGTCGTGGGCATCGCTTTGCGCTCGGTCGAGGGGAACGACGAATCGCCTTCCGAAGACTTCAGGGAGCGAGCCATCGCGGCAGCCGTCGAAGGGTTCGTGAGAGGCCGCGAGGAACGAGTCCAGCAAGATGCCGAAGCGCGCGCAACGAAACCCATAAAACCACTGCGCATCGACGAGGCGGCATTTGCCTTGATAGTTTCCGGATTGCATGAGCCAGCCGCGTTGAGCGGCTGCGTCGATGCCCTGGGACGGGCGATGCTCAATGCGGGCGTCGATGTCGCCATCGTCGACCTGACTCAACTCGGCGAACCGAATCAGGATCGCGCCGCGGCAGTGTTTGCCGCCGACGAAGTCGCCAAAATGCTCGGCGGCGTGTGTTTCTTCACGGGCCTCGATTCACGCTGGAGCGCTGCCGCTTCCGACGCGCGAATCGCACTAGACGCAATCCACGTCGCGCCTAGCCTGGCAGCCGCCATCGCCGCCGCGCGCGAGGTGTCGGGGCGCGCAAGCGCGGGCACCGACTGGAGCTGGCGAGCGCTCCTCCGCCGGCTCCGTGGATGAGAAGTGTTCGCAAGTTACTCGGGCGCTAGCTCGTGGAGCGCCTCCTCCGCACGCGCTCGCGTCTCGCGATGCTCCGCAGCACGTTTCAACCAGTCTCGAGCCTTCCGCGAGTTGCCGAGCGTTCGGTAGCATTTGCCAATCGCGAGCTCTTCTTCGGGCTCGATCGTGGCGGCTTTGCGATCACGGTTGCGGCGTTCGAACGCTGCCACCTGTCTTCTGCAGCCCGCCTCGGCGCTGTCGGTTCCTGCTTGCTCGTCCGACGCGGACGGCGCGATATCGGCCTCCGCCACGGAGCCTGCCACCTCTTCAGCGGCGAGGCTCGCGGCCGGGGCCCCGCCCATTCGCTCGAGCTTCGAATCGTCCGCGGCGCGCTTGGCCTTTCGCTCCGAAGACGCGGGGCTCGCGGCCACCATCCTGGTTTTGGCCGACGCCCGGTCTACGCTCCGCGGCGCCGCCGCCGGTTCGGCTGCCGGCCGCGCTGGCGCAACCTCATGGACCACCACGGGTTGCTCGTGGACCGCTTGCTCCGCCTCGGCGGAATCGGCCGCCGATTCGGCTTGCTTCGATTCGGGCTGGTCACGGCGTTGGACGCCCCGCGGGATCGCGATGACCCCAACCCCAACGGCCAGAAGGGCAATCGCCGCCACGGCCCAGGGCAGGGGCTGCCCTCGCAGCTTTCGCACCGGAGCGACCCGGGGCACACGGCTGGATGCCGCTCGCAGGATCGCCGCATCGACGGCGGCTCTGGGTTCCTCGATCGGCAGCTGCGCCGCCAAGGCGAGCGCCGCCTTCGTTTGCTCGAATGCGGAGCGACAATCGGGGCAGCGCGCGAGAATCCCTCGCACGGCTTCCGGGTCGACCGCTTGGCGCTCGATCAGCTCGAAAATCTGCTCCTTGCACTCTTCACAGTTCATTGGACTCTTCCAGGTCGCTCAAGATCCGCTGCAGATGCTCGAGCGCGTAACGCATCCGACTCTTCACCGTGTTGGCTGGGGCACCGACCACCTCGGCGATCTCCCTGAACGCCAACCCTTGAAGCTGGCGCAATAGAAAGACCTCCCGTTGCTCCTCGGGCAGGGCGTCCACAGCGCTGGCGATCCGTTGCCGGACAAGCCCGCCGTGGGCGATCGCCTCCGTGGAAGGACCGGGGTTCTGAAGGCGCTCGCCGAGCGGGTGATCCGAGCCGGCCTGAGCCGCATCCAGGGAAGCGTGTCCGCGGAACTTCATCTTCCGTTGGTGATCGATACTCAGATTTCGGGCGATCGTATACAGCCATGTGGAGAACTTGGCGTCTCCACGGAACTCGCCGCAGCGCTCGATAACCCTCATCCAAACATCTTGATACAGTTCCTCCGCGCGCCCGCGTTCGCGAGCCGATCGTAAAAGGAACGTGAAGAGCGGCCCGCGGTAGCGTTCCAGCAAGGTTGCAAACGCCCGGGAGTCCCCCTCGCGATACGCCGCCAACAGCATTTCGTCGGAGGGAACGCTCATCGCGCGCCCCCCTCTTCCACGTGCCCGTGCTGCGTCGGATGACCACACATCGATCGACGTCTGAGACTGGGAGAGGATCTACTCGATCGTACCCATGCAAGTGAAGGACAATTCAGAGGTTCTTGGCGATCGCCGGCGCGGAGAAACGCCCAGGCCTTCATTGACCCGCCCGCCGGCGCTGCGGTATAAGCGCAAGGACTACTTGGGGGCAATTTCGCCTCGGAGGCTGGTCACTTAGAGGGGAATTGCGATGCGCAGGATCGTTGCGCTCTCAGTCGTGTCAGCATGCATCTGGGCAGGGGGGGCCTTCGCGATGGGCCATCATGCCGGCGCCGCCCCGCCAGACGCACCAGCCGAATCATCGGAGGCGAGCCGCGAAGCGACGCCGGCCGCTGCGAGTAAGCCGATCGATGCCGGCACGTATGCGGTACGCCTCCGCGATCTCGAACAGCGGATCAACGAGCTCAAAGAGCAGATTTTTCGCTCCAAAGCCAGGCTCTCCTTGCTCGCCGAGACGGTGCTCGAAGGCGTTGTCGGAGGCGGCCAGGCGGTGATTATCCACGAGAACCGCATGTCCCAGTCGTACAAGCTGGTCAGGGTGGTCTACGCCCTCGATGGCGCCCCGATCTTCACCAAGGCCGACGAGGAAGGCACGCTCGGCGAACAACCAGAGTTCGAAATCTACAACGGAAGCATCGTTCCAGGGGAGCACACACTCACCGTCAACCTCGAGTATCGAGGGCATGGCTACGGCGTTTTCGCGTACCTCAAAGGGTATCGTTTCAAGGTGCGCTCCACGTACACCTTCGCGGTTCCCGAAGGACGCATCGCAACCGTCCACGTCGTGGGCTACGAGCAAGGCGGTCCGACGACCCCACTCGAGGAACGACCAGCGGTTCGATATATCGAACGGGTCGAGCGGCAGGCTCGCCCCGATGCAAGCGGTGAGGGCGATCGGTAATGCAACCTCGTGGGGCGACCGCGTCGCCGCCCACACCGACACTTTGTAGGGGGCGAGCGCAGAGGGTTGGGCATGGGATCATCCTGGCGCTCTGCCTGGTTACGTCCATTGCGCCGAAGGCTGCAGCACAAGACGCGGCCCCGGCCGATCGCGAGCTGACCGATCTCGAATCGGATACGCAGCGACTCATGGCCAGAAAGGTTCGGCCGAACGCCCTAAAGAGCGACACCTTCGTCGAGGAGCGCTTGGCCGACGGGGAGCTCTATCTCCGCCTGGAGGATTACCTTCGCGCAGCGATTCTTCTCACTGACATCGTCGATCACTACCCGGGGCATCGTGCCTATCCAGAGGCGGTGTTTCTCCTCGGAGAGTCGCTCTTCTTCGCGGGCGACTACCTCGGCGCTCGCAAGCGCTACGCGGAGGTGATCGACCACGGAACCGACCCGATGTTCCAGCCGTACGTCCAATCGGCGCTCAGCCGTCTAATCGAGATCGCCATTCGCACCCGCGACTTTCGGAAAGTCGACGCGTATTTCCTGAGCGTGCAAGCGCTTCCGTCTCCCACGCTTTCGGTGACGACCGCGTACTTCCGTGCGAAGTACTTGTATCATCGGGCCGTCCCGATCGACGACGTGCTCGACACGCCGCCCGACGCTTCGCTTCGGGGCATCGACCAAGGCCGCCTCGAGCAAGCACGCGAGGGCTTCCTGACGGTCCCAAGCGGCACGGAGTTCGCCCTCCGGGCCAGGTACTTCGTCGGCACCATTTACACGCTGCGCGGGGAGTACCTCGACGCCATCGCTGCGTTCCATGCCGTCCTCGGCCAGGAGCCGGCGAACGATGAGGAGCGCCAAGTGGTCGACCTGGCTTATCTGGCGCTCGGACGTCTGTACTACGAGACCGAGCAGTTCGACCAGGCGGTGGAGGCGTACCGGGCGGTTCAACAGACTTCGCCCCAGTTCGATCAGGCGCTTTACGAGCTCGCCTGGACGTACATCGGAATGGGCGACGCCATCCAGGCTGAACGCTCACTCGAGCTGCTGTCGGTCGCAGCACCGGATAGCGTGCTCAATGCAGATGGGAAGATTCTGCGCGGAGACCTCCTGGCACGCACCGGGCGCTACGAGGAAGCCGAGGCAGTATTCGATGAGGTTCGCGCCACCTTCGGGCCGATCCGCGACGAGCTGGATCGCAGGCGTCGAGAGCACCCGGACCTTCACGCGTATTTCCGGCAGCTTGTGCGCGAAAACTTGGACAGCTTCGACATCGACGATTTCCTTCCGGAGTCGGCGAGACCGTGGGTTGACCTCGAAGGCGACTACCAGCGGGCGCTGGACCTCCTCGCGGGCCTCAGCGAGGCCAGGCAGCTGGCCAGCGAAACCGAAGAGCTGGCGCAACGGATCACTGCGGTCCTCAGCGCTCCGAACAGGGTCAGCGTGTTCTCCGACATGCGGCGGCAGCGTGAAAGGACGACGGCGCTCCGCAACCGGGCGGCTCGGGTGCGTGGTACGCTCATCGACGCGGAGGCGCAGGGCCGGAGCAAGCGCGGCGGCGAACTCGACCGGGTGCGCGCGCGACGCCAGGAACTTCAAGCCGAAGTGATGACGATGCCCGTCAACACCGAGGACTTCGTCGATCGAGATTTCGAAGAGCTCGAGGAATACCGCAACGCCGAACGCAAGCTTCAGGCATTGCGAGTCGAGATCCTCGGGCTCGAAGCTCGCATCACCGCATCGAAGACGGGGCTCGCCGCCGTCGATCCGGGGAAGGTCGATCCGAAACTGGTGCGCGAGCAGCTCCAGGTGCACGAAGCGGAAGTCACACGGTACGAAGAAGATCTCACCTGGATTCGCCGGCGCCTGGAGGTCGGCCGCCTCCATACCGGCGTGGGTGACGCCAGGTACCAGGCCGACGACGTTCAGCGCAGCAAGTTCATCGGCTTGGTTGGCAGAGAGCGCGCGCTGGCGGGCTCAGGCGGACCTCGCTACGATTCAGCGTTTGCGCGAGTGACAGCCGTCGAACGCCAACTGGATCAGCGCGATGCAGAGGTGGCCTCGGCGGTGCATCAACGCGTCGCACAGATGATGGAAGTGGTCGACGAAGAGACCACAAACCTCGCTCGCTATCGTCGGACGCTTCGGTCCTTCGAGGGGGAAACGGAAGAGGTCATTGGAGCCATCACCTATCTCAACTTCAATCACGTCCTCGATCGCTTCAACGACCTCATACTGCGAGCGGACGTCGGCAAGATCGACGTCTCGTGGGCAAGGCGTGAGGATCACCGTCTGCGAATCGACAGCCTGACGCGCGAGCGCGCGCGCGAGCTTCAGTCGCTCGATGACGAATTCCGCGATGTGATGGACCAGGCCCAAACCAGCGGAGGCGGCGAGTGAACTTTAGTCGCCCTCACCCCTCCGCAATATTTCTGGCATTCTTGGTCGGGGCGGGGTCGGGACTCCCCGTCCTTGTTTATGCGCAGGTGGCCCAGGATGCGGCGCCGTGGGCGGGTGCGACCGACGTCACTTTGCCCCCGTTTCTCCAGGACACGGGCAAACGCATCGTCGATGACCGACCGACCCCGACGGAGAAACAGCTCGAAGCGCTGCGAGAGCTCGAAGCGGAGGGAAATCGCTTCATCGAGAGCGGAGATGCCTTCCGCTCGACCGTCACGTCGTTGGCGCGGCGCGAGTATCTCCAGCAGAGGCGTCGGCGCGATCGCTGGTACGGCGAGCAACTCGAGACCGAAGAACGAGCGTTGAACGACGCGAGAGAGGATTCAATTCGAGTCTTCGAAGAGTTCATTCGCCGCTACCCCGACCATTCGAAGTACACGCCGGACGCGATGTTTCGTTTGGGCGAGCTCTACTTCGAACGAAGCGCCGTGGAATTCCAACAACGCTACGACGACGCCCAAGCCGCGCGCGCTGCAGGCGATCTCGGCGCCGAAGACAACCTGCCGACATCTCCTGACTTCACGCCGACGGTCATGCTCTACAGGACATTGGCGGCCCAGTTCCCGAAATACGAGCGCTCCGACGGGGTCTACTATTTGATCGGATACACCCTGAACGAGATGGCGCGTCCCGAGGAGGCGCTGGCAGCGTGGCTCGCGCTCGTCTGCGCTAACAAGTACGAATACGATCCCAATTGGCGTCCACCGCCCGCGGATGCATCGCTCGCAGCCCAGGCCAAGTACCCGGCCTTGACGCTGGACGGCCGCCCCCTGGGCGCGTCGGTGGGCGGGGCGTTCGTCAACCCATACAAGGGTTGCGAGCCCATCACGCCGATGGCGCGCTTCGTCAGTGAGACCTGGTTCCGGATTGGCGAGTACCACTTCGACGACTTCGGCGGGCGAAACGCGCTCGATCTCTCCATTGCGGCGTATGGTCGCATTCTCGAAAACCCCGAAGATCGAAACTACAACCTCGCTCTCTACAAGGTCGCCTGGGCATACTACCGTGCAAGCCGATACCCGGAGGCGATCCGGCATTTTGCCCGACTGGTGCAGTGGTCCGACGACACGCGGAACGAAACTGGCAAGGCCGGCTCCGAGCTTCGTCCCGAGGCGATCGAGTATCTGGGCATCGCATTCGCGTATGATGACTGGAACGAAAACCAGGTGGCCGATCCGAACGAGGGTCAGCCGACCGGTATCGAACGGATCCAGGATCCCGCGTTGCTCCCGCAGAACGCGCCATGGACACCCGAAGTCTACTTCCAGCTCGGGCAGGTGTACTTCGACGAAGCGAAGTACCCAGACGCGATCGCAGCTTGGCGGCTTGCGATCACGAAGTGGCCAAACAACCGCCGAACACCGGAAATCCTGAGCGACATCGCAAACGCCTATCAGATGCACAACGAGTTCGAGAACGCGATTCTGGCGCGCTCCGAGCTCACACAGTATGTGCAGGGAAGCACTTGGTGGAACGCCAACCTGGACCATCCGGCGGAGCAGCGAAACGCCGAACAGCTCGCCGAAAACGCACTCATCGTCACCGCGCTCCACCACCATCAGCGAGCTCAACGCCTGCGTCAGGAGTGCGTCGAGCAGCGCAACGTGCGGCTTTGTCGGGACTCGCGGGAGGAGTACGGACTCGCAGCGACGGCATACCGCGGCTATCTGGAACGCTATCCCAACAATCCACAGGGGTATGAGCTCCACTACAATCTGGCCGACGCCTTGTACTGGTCGAAGAGCTACGAGCAGGCGGCCACCGAGTACGCCGAAGTTCGGGACTCGAACGTCGACGACAGCTATCTGGCCGAGTCCGCCCGGCGCGTGGTGGAGTCCCTCAAGCGCATCGCCGACCGCGATGTCGAGGAGGGGAGATTAGTCGTACGCACCGAGGCCCCATCTCCGACCGGCACACCCCCATCCGTGCAACCAGTCGCAATGCCCGAAACCGTCCAACGGCTCGCACGCGCCCGGGAGATCTACCTCACGCGCGTAAGCCCCAATCGCGACACGGAGGGCGTGCGCGCGGCGTACGATTACAACAATGCCTTGCTTCTCTACTGGTACGGATATTGGCCCCAGGCGGAACAACGCTTCACGCGCATCTACGAGGATCGTTGCTCGGGGCCGGAGGCGGACGTGACAGGCCAAATTTCCTGGGAGAACCTCCGTGCGATGGCGATGGCCACGAACGACTCCGAAGAGATTCGACGTCTTGCCAACGATATTCAGCAGCGCGGCTGCACGTTCTCCGCGCGTGCCGAAAAGATAGACTGCAGCAAGCCCGCGAACCGCGACAAGCCCATCTGTCGTGCGGGCTCGGATCTCAACGCGCTCGTCTACCAAGACGCGCTCGACGTCTACAAGCGCGCAGGCCAAGCCTCAGGGGCCGAGCGACAGGCGCTCTACGAGCAATCGGCCACGATGTTGTTGGCCGCGGTCAACAGCAATCCGAGCGACAGGCAGGCGCCGATCGCCCTCGAGTATGCAGCCCTCGCGTTGGAAGCGACCAACCGATTCGACTCCGCCGCACAACTCTACCAGCGCATCATCGACGAGGTCGGACCTCGCAAAGCCCAAGACGCGGAAGAGCAGAAGAGCCTCGATGCAATCCTGGCGAATGCTCACTTCAAGTTGGCCTACACGGCGAGCCGCAATTTCGACTTCGACCGAGCGGTGGAGAACTACCGCGTACTCGCCGACTCTCCGCGCTTTGCCAAGTCCACCGACCCGGACCTCCAAAGCAAGCGCGCCGATGGGCTCGTCAATTCAGCGATTCTCCTCGAACGACTCCAACGCTACCCCGAAGCGACGAAGTACTTCCGTCGAGTCTACAGCAGCGTCGACGATCCCGAGACCAAGCGAAATGCGCTCTATCGGATCGCTGAAATGGCCTACGAGCAACAGCGTTACCCGCAGGCGATCGTCGGCATGCGCGATTTCATCAAGGTGTATGGCGACGATGGTGAAGCCGGCGAGCTGGTCGTGCTTGCACAGTGGCGAATTGCGCAATCGTTGAAGGCTCAGGGCAAGATGCGTGACTACCGCACCGCCCTCAAAGATGTCACGACAGCCTACACTCGAACGGGACAACCGGCGGGATCGATCGCCGCCAGTTACGCCGCCGAGGCGCGTTTCATCCTGGTCGACGGCGACCTCAGGAGCTTCGAGAAATTTCAAATCAGGCCTGGGAAGCCTAAGTCGGTCGACGCCTACATCAGCGCGATCACGAAGCAGATCAGCGACGGAGGCAAGCGGGTTCAGTCGATCAAAGACGGCTACGAGCCGGTCTTTGCCTATCGGCGACCGGCATGGACGATCGCGTCGTACGTCCGGCAGGGCCGAGCTTACGAGATCTTGGCACGTTCGATCCTGAACACCCCCATCGTACTGCCCCTCGATCTGCAGCGTGCCTTCCGTAAGGCCGGCGCCGATGAGCGAGAGGAGTACCAGCTCGACTTCGAGGACAAGGTCCGCCAGGTGCTCGACAACAAGGTCCGGCCCGTCGAATGCCTGGCCGTCGTGCGATATGCGCTGGCCGCGCGGGCCGCTCGCGCGGGCAGCTTCGATGACGAATACACCCGCGCCGCGATCGATCGCCTCCAAGCGTACGGAGACGAACGCATCGCCGAGTGCATCGCAGAGGCACAAGCCAGCGATGCGACTTTCCAAGGGTACGTTCCAGGGGAATTTGCGCGTTCGCCTCGCGGTAAACCGTTGGAGATTCGACCTGGGATCGCACCGCCTGCTATCAGCAAGGAGAAACAGTGATGCGCTTGGGGGTATCGACGACCGTGTTGATTGGAGCGACGCTCTTCGCCACCTATGGTTGCAAGGAAGCGTCGACCTCCGGTCAGAGCGGGGGCGAGCCCACATCGGGTGGCGAATCGCCAGCAGGTCAGGGGGAGGGCGTCGTCCAGCCGGGAGCGGCCGGTTCGGAAACCGCAGTGTCTGCCAGCCCATGGGGGGCCACCCGCGCAGAGCAGTGCCGCCGAGAGGCTCGCCCGAGCATGTCCTCCAAGGCGAGGAAGTCATTCGACGAGGGGGTGCGCGCCGCGGCGAACCAGGACGATGCCTCGGCCGCGGCAAGCTTCCAGCAAGCTCTCAACAGAGAACCCAACGCCTACCCAGCACTCTACAATCTGGGGGTCTTGGCGGATCGCACCGGCAACGAAAAAGACGCGATCGCCTATTACCGGCGCGCACTGCAGGTCATACCCGACTACGAGCCGGCCGCACGAGGCATCGCGACGATCCAGATTCGGCGAGGCCGGGTGCAGGACGCGGTCGCGACAATCGAGCCGCTCGCTAACCAGTACCGTGCAAACTTGGAGTTGCAGGCGTTGTACGCCGAGGTTTTGGTTGACGCGAAACGTCTGGACGAAGCATGGATGGCTGCGCGACGCGCGCTCAAATGCGACGAGCGCTTCGTGCCCGCGCTCATCGCCTTGGTGAAGGTGAGCCGCGCGCAGGGTCGCGAAGAGCTCGCGGATTCGATCCTCGAGCAAGCCATCCAAATCGACCCGGATGTGGCCGAGCTTCACTTCATGCGAGGGGAGAAGCTCGAGACCGAGCCTGGGGAGCTGCGCGAGGCCATGGCTTCGTACGAGCGAGCCGTACAGCTGCGCCCGAACTATGCGGAAGCTCGAATGGCTCTCGGGATTCAGCTCTTGGCAGGCGGCAATTATCCGGGCGCGCTCTCGCACTTCCAGGCCGCAGAACGGCTCGTGCCGACGCTTCCGGCCGTTCACGTCGATCTCGGCGATGCATACCGCGCGACCAAACAGTGGACCGACGCTCAGCGCGAATACCGGCGCGCCTTGGAGTTACAACCGAAGCTGCCTGAAGCGCACTACGGCCTCGGCCTGCTATTCCTCACCTCAGCCGGAGATTTCCCCGGGCTCGACGAGCTCTCTGCGTACGAGAAGGCGGTCCAGGAATTCAAGGCCTATCGCGATGAAATGGGACCCCGGTTGGCCAAGGATGATCAATCGGAGGAGTACCTTCTCGACTTGGACCGGATGATCCAACGAGCGAGACGCCGCATTGAACGTGAACACGGAGGCGCCTCATGAAACGTTGGGTTTCGACCGCGTTGCTCGCGCTGGTGCTCGCTGCAGCATCCATGACTGCAGCCCGCGCCCAAGATCGAAAAAAGCGTCAGCCGCACATCATCCAACTCGAAGAGATCGTCATCGAGGGCCGGGTGCAAAAGCCGAATGCGTTTTACATCCTCAACCGGTCCAACCTGGGCTATGAAGTGCTCGAGCTTCGCACGAGCTTTCTTCGCAAGGTCGTTCGTAGCGTGGAGAAGGAACCGTTCTAATGGCGCAATCGGAAACTCCGAGGCAGGGAACGCGTCCTGGCGCCATGACGATGGCGATGCAGGTTGTGCCGAGCAAGCACTCCGGCCCGAAGGTTCTGCGAGTCGGCCTGTTTCGGGACAAGAAGATCATCGAAGAGCGCATCGTGCGCCGCAGAGAGACCGTCTCGATCGGAACCTCGGCGAAAAATCACCTGATCATTCGATCGGGGACGCTACCCTCCAAGATCGAGTCGCGATTCGAGCTCTTCCAGCTCGTCGGTGACGACTACATCCTGAACTTCACGGAGGACATGACCGGCAAGGTCGCGTTGCCCGGCGGAGTGCAGAAGATCGAGCACCTTCGCGATACCGGCGCCGCACGAAACGCCGGCACCCACTACCAAATCAAGCTCGCAGACACGTCACGCGGCAACATCCGCATGGGGGACTTCACCGTCTTCTTCGAGTTTGTCTCGGCGCCACCGATCACCCCAAAGCCGCAATTGCCTGCCGCCGTTCAGCGCGGGTTCATCAAGAACATCGACTGGACGTTCACCACCTGGGTGATCTTCTCGTACATGGCGTTCTTCGGATTCGTCATCTACATGGAAAACGCCGACTGGGAGGTCGACAGGGGCGTTCAAGAAGTTCCCGACACCCTGGCGCGGCTGGTCTTCGAAGCGCCGATCGAACCTCCTACGGTCGAAGAAGAGGTCGAGGAGGGCAAGGGCGAAGAAGAAGCCGAGAGCAAAGCGCCTCCGAAGAAACCCGCCAAGGTCGAAGGAAAAGAAGCTACGGCCACAGAGGCGCCAGGGGCGACCGCCGAAGGACGCGCGCGAATCGCACAGGAGGCTGCCGCACAGGCCGAGGCGATGCTCCTCGGGGCGCTCGGTGGTGATGGCGGGGCGCTCGGCGACGTGCTGGCCGGCGGCGCAGTGACGGGCAATGCGGCTGACGTCTTGGCGCAGGCCTCAGGTGTCGGGGTGGCGACCAAGAGTGACGCCGGCACGCTGCGCACACGCAGCGGCGGAGGCAGCGGACAGAAGGAGGGCCTGGGCTCTCTGAAAAAGACCCAGGGCGCCGGCAAGGCGGCTCGAGAAGGTCAGGCGGTCCAAGAACGCGAGGTCCGCGGGAACGTGGGGCTCAACAGTGGCGGTGACATTGGAGGCAGTGGCGAGTTCGATGCGGCGCTCGTTCAACGACAGATCAAACAGCGTTTGAAGTCGATCACCCGCTGCTACGAGTCCGAGCTTCGCAAGAATCCGAGTCTGGCGGGCAAGGTGACGATCACCTTCACCATCCAGGAGCGAGGGAACGTCACCGATGCCAAAGCCAGTGAGAATACGACCGGTAGCCCTGGGGTCGCGGATTGTGTCACGAGAACCATCAGCCGGTTCCGCTTCAACCCGGGCCCCGAGGGAGGGAGCGTCACGTTCCGCTATCCCTTTGTTTTCCAGCCGCAAAATTAAATCCTTCAGAGACACCGCATTACTGCTTAACTGTATTATGCTTCCATTGACACGAATATCGTGCGGCGTATAATCGTCGCAAGTTTAGGGGATCGTTGATGTTTAGAGGGATGGGGACCGTAGGGCAGGCAGTATCCGCCATTTTATTGGTTGGGAGCGGTTTGGGCTACGCGTTCGCACAAGAGGGGGGCGAGTCGACGGTCGAGGTCGTGAAGGTGACGCCCTTGGGCGCATCGACCGAGCAGCCAGCCCCGTCGCCGGCGGCGCAGGCCCAGGCTGCGCAAGCCGCAATCGCGAGCGCAACCGCAAACTGTGATGCTCAGTCCCAGGCCCTTCAGAGCGCCAAGCGCGACAAGGACATCATCTTGGCGACGTGCTTGGACGACAAGCTAAGCCAGTGCAACGCCAACCTTCAGAACATGAAACGCCGAGAGGTCGCGCTGAGGCAGGCTGCCGCGAGCGGCGACACCGGCCTCAGCAACCACGAGTTCACCGTGATCGGCGTGCTCTCCCAAAAGTTCAAGTCTTTGGCCCAGGCTGCGAACCAGTGCGTGGGGCAGGATTTGTTCGACACTGGCGAGACCCAGGTGAAGGAGGAGGTCGACATCTTTGCTCCGGACCAGAATCCAGCGGTGATTACCGAGGCGCCGGACTGGCCGATCCCGTATATTCCCCCACCCGTCAGCGGAGTAAGCTAACGAGCGGAATGGTCTTGGCATGCGGGGGGGAAACAAGGGATCATGCGCTTCTGCTCGAAGTTAGAGCTTGCTCTGGCTTTGGGAGCCATCGTTAGCGCCGCATTGTTGCCCACGACCGCGGGCGCGCAGGGCGGATTTCTCGAGGACCGCGCGCCCAGAGAGGGCCCAGGCTTCAAAGTCGGGCGACTGGTCTTGCACCCGGGGCTCTCACTGCAAAGCGGCTACAATTCGAACATCTTCCTGCAGAGCAGTAATGAAGAAGGTGCGTTCATCTTGCGTCTCGAAGGGTATCTCGACGTCGCCACCGCGGGAGCGGTTCGGAGCGCCCAGGGCGAGGCGAACGCGGTCGAACCGAAAAAAATCGAGTTTCGCGGCGGGGTCGGAGGGCGGTATTACCACTACTTCAGCGCGAGGGTCGGGGACAACGTCGGTGCGGATGCGAACGTTGATTTCTCGTACAACCCTTCGAAGGTATTCAGCTTGCAGGTGCGGGATGAATTCCGCCGCACCATTCAACCCTTCTCCAATCCGAACACCACGTCGGGAACTACGATCAGCTACGGCCGCAACATCAACACCGCGTCACTGGCCCTCGTAGGGCGGAGCAAAAGCCAAGTGCTCGAGGGCAGCGTCGGTTACACCAACTACGTGCAGTTCTTCGACGCGAATGTCTACGCCTACGCCAAAACCATGTCGCATCACGTTCCGGTTTCGTTGAGTTGGCGATTCTTCCCTACCTCGGCCCTCGTCTACACCGCCGAATACATCAACCAGACATACCTCAATCCGGAGCAAGTCCTCGCCTCGCCTACGTCGCTGTCGAACAACAACAGGGTCTTGACTTTGATTGGTTACAACGGTGCGATCACGGAGCGGACGATGCTCACTGCGATGATCGGATACACTGCGGGATTCTACGAAGCCGCCCAAAACTTCGACGACGTGATCGCCCGCGCGAACCTGAGTTGGCGGCCGCGAGCCACGATCGTGTTCACCACGGCCTTCGATCGCAATGTACGTCCCTCCTACATTGGAAACTACACCACGATAAACCGCCTTCGCGCCAGCGCGCGATTTACCATCGCCGGTGCGCTCGACCTTGGCGTGAGCGCGTGGGTGTCGTTCGACAAGTCAGGCCTGGCCCTGAGCCCAGATGGCGCACCACTGGGCAACCAGCTCAATCGCAAAGACACCCGCTTGCAGGCCGCCCTTTTTGGGGAGTACCGGTTCAAGGCCTGGCTCGCGCTCTTCGGCCAGATCGGCTACCTAGCGGACTACACGGGTTTTCGATACCTGGGAACCGGTCCGTTGATCGTCCCGTACGCGAACTATCAGAGGTTTGGAGCATGGCTTGGTCTTCGCGTCTTCTACTGATCACCGCGCTGCTACACTTGACGCTGGCCTCATCCGCATGCAGCAAGCGTGGACTGCAAGCCACGGAAGTGCCGCCGCCCGCGACCGACGACACCACGCTCGGCCCGGCTGATGTCATCACGGTCCGCGTCTACGGCGAGGAAGCGATGACAGGGAGCCACCAGGTGGGTCCGGACGGCACGATCAGTTTTCCACTGCTCGGTGCCGTTCAAGTGAACGGCCTCGAGCCCACGGATGTCGCGGAGAAGATACAAACCGAGCTCCGAGAGCGAGACCTCCTCCGTAATCCGCAAGTGTCGGTGTACGTAGAGTCATACGCTTCGAAGCGCGTCAGTGTAGTGGGCGCAGTTGCGAATCCCGGGACGTTCCCGCTCCAGCCTGGGATGACGGTGGTGCAAGCGATCAGCATGGCCGGGGGGTTTTCATCACTGGCCGACCGAGACGGGACCGTCGTCACCCGCCGCAGAGGCAAAGAGATCGTCCGTTATAGGGTTCCGGTGGCACGCGTCACCAAGGGCCAAGCCGAAGATATCGAAGTCGCCGCAGGGGACATCATCTTCGTCCCCGAGCGCCTGTTCTAGGAGCTCGGCTCAGAGGCCCCAGTAGAGCAAGTCGCTTCTCTTCCGGGCATCCTCGCCCACCAGCGACTTCACGTCGATGAATAGGCCGCCCGCGCGAACGCTGCTGATGATGCGGCCCAGCTGGGCGATGTACTGCTGATGCGGGACCGCGAGGATGACACCGTCGAGGTCGCTGAGCGCGTCCCATGGTCGAAGCTCGATTCCATACTCGCGGAGGGCTTCCTCGCCGGACGCCAGCGGATCGTGAACCATCGGCTCAATTCCGAACTCCCGGAGCTCGCTGATGATGTCCGGCACTCGGCTGTTCCTGAGATCGGGCACGTTCTCTTTGAACGTCAAGCCAAGCACACCAATACGAGCGCCCTTGATGGCGTGATCCTGTTTGCGGAGCAGCTTGATGGTTCGCTGCGCCACGTAGTGACCCATCCCATCGTTGATGCGGCGACCCGCGAGAATGACCTCCGGATGGTATCCGAGCGCTTCCGCTTTGGCCGTCAGGTAGTACGGGTCGACCCCGATACAGTGGCCTCCGACCAGACCCGGGGTGAACGGCAAGAAATTCCACTTCGTTGCCGCCGCGTCGAGCACGTCGCGCGTTCGAATACCCATGCGATCGAAGATCAAAGCGAGCTCGTTCATCAGCGCAATGTTCAAATCGCGCTGGGTGTTCTCGATGACCTTGGCCGCCTCGGCGACTTTGATCGAAGAAGCGCGATAAACGCCCGCGGCGACCACGCTTTCGTACACTCGAGCTACGCGCTCCAACGCCTCGGCATCTTCGCCCGAAACCACCTTGATGATTTTCTCGAAGGTGTGGAGCTTGTCGCCTGGGTTGATGCGCTCCGGCGAATAGCCCAGCTTGAAGTCTCGCGATTGGCGCAGCCCCGAGGTTTCGGCCAACAGCGGCCCACATTGCTCCTCGGTTACGCCGGGATAGACGGTCGATTCGTATACCACCACGGCCCCCGGAGCGAGCGCAGTGCCGACGATCCGGGTGGCAGAGAGCAGTGGGGCGAGATCGGGACGCCTGTCGGCGTCGATGGGGGTTGGGACGGCGATCACGAAGAACGTGCAACCTCGGAGATCGGCGGGGTCACTGCTGAGCCTGAGCTTGCTCTCGCGGAGCTCGGTGTCGGTCACTTCGCCGGTCCAATCGTGGTTGGCCGCGAGCGAATTCACGCGAGCCGCGGAGAGGTCGAAACCGACCGTATCCTCGAACTTTCGCGCAAAGGCCAGCGCAACTGGAAGGCCCACGTACCCGAGCCCTACGATTGCGATGCGCTCGCTCATGACCCCTGCGCCTCGTTGCGAAACCACTCGGCCGTTGCCGTCAAACCGCGTTCGAACGGAGTCGGTGGCCCGAGAATGGAAACCATCACGGAGGGATCGAGAACGGAGCGCTCGAGGTCTCCGGGACGGTAGGCACCATCGCCGACGATCGCTGGTCTGCCCACGATGCTCACCATCCGCTCGGCGAGCGCTCTCGTCGAGATGCCAACGCCAGTGGAGATGTTGATGGTGCGGCCGTCGAGCGCGCCCTCGCATGCCGCGAGGTTCGCCCGGACGCAATCCCGCACGTAGACGTAGTCGCGAACACAGCCATCATCACCTTCCTCGGCGCGGGCGTTGACTTGAATCGGCTGGCCCTGAAGGAGTCGCTGGAAGAAGATCGCGATGACACCAGCCTCGCCGTGCGGATCCTGCCGTGGCCCGTAGACGTTGCCATATCGGAGGATCGTGTAGCGGAGCCCAGACGCGTGGCCATAGGCCCGCAGATACAGCTCGAAGCTCGCCTTGCTGCACGCGTAGGGGCTCAGCGGGAGCGCGGGCCAGTCTTCGCTCGCAGCTCGCCCCTCCGGCACCTCCCCATAGAGCGCCCCGCCAGTGCTCGAAAAGATCAAACGACTTCCGCACTCTAGGGCTGCGGTGGCCACGTTCAGTGAGCCCAAGACGTTGATCTCCGCATCCAAGAGGGGCTCCCGCACGCTGGCGGTGACGCTGGCTTGCGCTGCGTGGTGGCTGATTGCATCTGGCTTGAAGTGCAGCACCAGCTCCTGCAAGGCTTCCCGGTTTCGGATATCGACCGGATGAAACTCGGCGCTCGGCGGAACGTTCTCCGCCCGGCCGTGGCTGAGGTCGTCGACGACCAGGACCTCGTGGCCCGCCTCGAGAGCGGCATCAGCCACGTGGCTCCCGATGAAACCAGCTCCTCCGGTCACCAAGATCTTCACACCCCCTCCATTGTCTTCTGCGCTCGAAATGCTTCCCCGGCCCGCACGGGGGGCTCACTGTCCGCGCTGTCCTCGCCGTACTCCGGCACGAGTTGCACGAGAGCACTCCGAATCGCAGCGGGGTTGCCAGTCTTGCAAAGCGCGCCGAGCGTGTCGAATTGAGCACGAAGCGCGGGGAGGTGGGGTGAATCGTAGGTCCCGGTGAAGATCTTCGGGTGCGCCGTCCGCTCGATCCCTTCGCTGACCGTCGAGAGCTCCTCGAACAATTTCTCGCCCGGCCGAATGCCCGTGAACCTGATCTCGATGTCTTTGTCGGGCTCGAATCCACTCAGCCGGATCAGGTCGTGGGCGAGATCGATGATGCGAACGGGCTGCCCCATGTCCAAGATGAAAGTTTCACCACCTCGACTGAGAGCCGCAGCTTGCATCACCAACTGGACGGCCTCTGGAATCGTCATGAAGTATCGGGTCATGTCGGGATGGGTCACCGTGATCGGTCCGCCTCCTTCAATCTGGCGGCGGAAGATTGGAATGACGCTACCCGCAGAACCCAGCACGTTCCCAAATCGCACCGTCGCAAAGTGCGTGGCGCTTTGGAGCGAGAGGCCCTGGATGTAGAGCTCGGCTGCGCGTTTCGCCGCCCCCATGACCGACGTTGGGTTCACCGCCTTGTCGGTCGAGATCATCACGAACCGTTCGACTGCGAGACTGTCCGCTAGGTCGGCCACGATCTGAGTCCCGAGGATGTTGTTCTTCACGGCTTCGACCGGATTCCATTCCATCATCGGCACGTGTTTGTGAGCCGCCGCGTGAAAAACGACCATCGGTCGATGTTCGCGAAACACCTGCGTCACACGCGGCACGTCGGTGATATCGGCCATGCAGGGGATGATCTCGAGATCGGAAAAGCGATTGCTGAGCTCGGAGTGAATCTCGAAGAGGTTGTTCTCCGCGCGCTCGACCAGAACGAGGCGGGAAGGGCGATAGACCGCAACTTGGCGGCAGAGCTCCGAGCCGATACTCCCGCCCGCACCGGTAACGAGGACTGGCTGACCGCGCACGACACCGGCGACCTCTTCGGTGTTCAGCTTCACTTGCTCCCGCCGCAGAAGGTCCTCGATGGCGACATCCCGAATGCGCGAGAGGTTCACGCGCCCGCCGACGATTTCATAGGTCCCCGGAACGATCTTCACGCTCAGGCCGGCTTGTTTGCAGCTCTCGGTGAGGCGACGAATCGCCGAACCCGGGGCGTTCGAGATCGTAATCAGCGCTTGCTTCGCCTCGTGCCGCTGAGCCAAGCGAAGCAGATCTTTGGTGGTGCCCTGCACCTTGATGCCGTGAATTACCGCACCTTGTTTCACTGGGTCGTCATCGACGAAGGCCACCGGCACAATCCCGAGGTCGGGGCGGCGCGCGATTTCCTGTGCGATGAGGACGCCCCCTTGACCCGCACCCACGAGCAGCGTCGGCGCACGATGCTCTTCTCCTTGGTGCTGCTTGGATGCCACGCGTTCGCCGAGCATCCGCCGAAGCGCTCTGACCCCGGTCAGCCCAATGAACGCCAGTACGAAATCGCCGAGCAGCACCCCGAGCGGAACGATGCCATATCGCGCCAGAGGAAACTGGTTGGTCAAGTGCGGGCTCAGGAACCGCACAACGACGAGCAGCGCCGTAGCCGACGCGATCGCCCCGAAGATTCGGACGGTGTCGCGAAGGCTGATGTAACGCCAAGAGAAGCGGGGGATTCCAAAAGCCGAGAGGAACGCGTACTGCGACAGCACGACGTACGGCAGCACGATCATGAGCTGTCGAAACATCACCCTGGGGACGTTCCAGTCGAAGCGAAGCAGCATCGCCAAGAAGAACGCGAGCATGAGAACGCCGATGTCGATCACGAATTGGGAACTGCGCCTCGTGAACCGGCTCATGATCCGCGAACCCCTTGGACCGACTCCTGATACCAGAGCCAGAATTCCCGCACGCCCTCTTCGACGGTGACCTTGGGGTCGTATCCGAGCAGCTCTTTGGCGCGATCGACGTTGGCATACGTGTATTCGATGTCGGCAGCCGGCATAGGCCTGTCGATCAAGCTCGAAGGCCTCCCCGCGTGCTTCTCGATCAGTCGAACGAAATCGGCGAGGAGCGTCGGTTGGCCGCGACCGAGATTGATGATCTCGTAACCGAGCGGCCGATCTGCCGCGGCGATCACGCCTCGAACGATATCGTCGACGTACGTCCAATCCCGGTACATCTGACCGTTGTTGTACAAAGGCACTTCCACGCCGTGAAAAATATTGTCCAACACTCGATACGCCATCATGTCGGGGCGACCTCGCGGACCGTACACGGTGAAGAACCGGAGCGCTGTAAAACTCTGCCCGAAGAGGTGAAAGTACGAATGGCCGAGCAGCTCGGCTGCTCGCTTGCTGGCCGGGTACGGAGCCAGGGGCCGGTCGGCCGGATCGCTTTCGATGAATGGAACGATCTTCGTCCGCCCATATACCGACGAGGTCGAAGCAAAGATGAACGTGGGCCGCCCGTGCCGCTGCGCCGCCTGGAGCAGGTTGAGGGTTCCTCCGAGATTCACGTCCATGTAGAGCTTGGGGTCTTCGATGGAGGCGCGGACACCTGCCATCGCGGCAAGGTGGATGATCGCGTCGAACCGGTGCTCGGCAAAGAGTGCATCGAGCGCCGCCTGGTCACGGATGTCGCTTCGATGGAACACGAACTTCCGCGGGTCCGGTGCCAAGTCCCGAACCGTCTCTAAGTTCGCCAGCTTACGGGCCGGGTCGTAATAGTCGTTGAGGTTGTCGACCCCGACCACCAGATCACCGCGGCGCAACAATGCAGATGCCGTATTGCTCCCAATGAACCCAGCAGCACCGGTCAACAGGATCGTCTTCATCTCCCCCTCGTGCCCATGCAGTATAGGATGGAACTAACCCAGATTGCTTGGTCCGAGTCCACCCGGACGACTACCATGCCCCCGTGCAGGCCATACTACTAGCAGCCGGGCTCGGAACGCGCCTCCAGCCGCTCACGGACCTCCGTCCCAAGCCGATCGTCCCGGTCGCCAACCGGCCGCTCGCTGCGTTTGCAATGGACCATCTGGCCCGAAGTGGTGTTCGCACCCTCGTCGCCAACACGCATCCTCGGCCGGACGAGGTCGAATCCACCCTCAGATCGGCGTGTCCGCCGGGTGTGGAGCTTCGGTTTTCCCGCGAGGCGACCCTTCTTGGAACCGGCGGAGGTCTGAGAAAAGCGCGATCTTTGTTCGATGACCCACAAGAACCCTTGGTTGTCATGAACGGCGACACCCTCTTCGAACCCAATCTGAAACGAGCCTATGCGGAGCACCTGGCTCGAGGCGCGGTTGCAACGATGATACTGCGCTGGACGCCCACCCCGGATCGCGTTGGCGCGATCGGAATCGATGGGGAGGGCTGGGTCCGCAGCCTTCTCGGCGTCCCCAACGACAAGCGGGTCTGCGAGTCGCTCATGTTCACAGGCGTTCAGATCCTGGCGCCAGAAGCGTTCGCGGCAATGCCCGAGTCGGGTTGCGTCATCCGAACGGCATACCGCGGCTGGGTCGATCGAGGCGCTCCCGTGCTCGGGCTCGTCGACGAATCACCATGGGCTGATTTGGGAACAGTGCCGGACTACCACCGGCTGAATCTAGAGCTCGCCTCAGGTTTGTTCGCCTGGCCCGGGGTCGAGCCCCACGGCGGCTGCATCCTCCACGACTCGGTCGAGCCCTCCTCGGGCATCCGACGGAGCGTGGTCGGAGCTGGCGTGACGATTCCCGAAGGCGTCACCCTGGACCGATGCATCGTCTGGGCGGGCACGACGGTGACCCAAAGCGCGGCGAACGCCATCCTCACACCGTATCACCAAATCGAGGTCAGCTGAGTCCCATCACTTTGGCAAGGACCACGGTGATGTTGTCCGGGCCGCCCGCTTCGTTCGCGCTGTCGATCAGCTTGTTAGCCGCGGTTTGTAGGTCCTGATGCGAGCCCACGATTCGCTGGATCTCGGCGTCGGAGACCGGGCCGCACAGGCCGTCGCTGCAGAGCACGTAGATGTCGCCGATCTCCGGACGGTCAAGCACGGTGTCGACCTTGACGGTGGACTTCATTCCGAGCGCTCGAACGATGACATTCTTGAGAGGGAAGTTCTCGATTTCTTCGTCCGACAGACGCTTCATCTTGATGTAGTCGTTGAGGAGCGAGTGGTCACTCGTGAGTTGTTCCATCTTGCCGTCGCGGATGCGGTAAACGCGGCTGTCCCCGACATGAGCGATGAGCACGCCATCCTCCACGACCAGGATTCCAACCACCGTGGTCCCCATGCTGTGCATGTGCGGATCTTTTTGAGCCGCTTCGTAGATTCGTAGATTCGCGAGCTTGATGCCGGTGATCAGACGGTTCTCTTCGTACCCGCGGGCCTTGTCCATCTTGTACGGCCAAGTTGCTTCCGGATCCGAGCTCGTGGCCCGAAAGAACTCTCGGAGGGTCTCGATGGCCATCTCGCTTGCGACGTCGCCGGAGGCGTGTCCGCCCATCCCATCGGCCACCACGTACAGGTTGTCCTCCTCGGCCAGCATGAAGCTGTCCTCGTTGTGGGTGCGTTTCATCCCCACATGCGTGTCTCCGATCGCCAAGACGCGAGCCCGTGACATATCCCCGTCGAATCCCCCTGGGATACGAGATTAGCGACCTGGCGACGGCCAAGTCAACGAAACCGGCCTATACTCGCCCCAGCGTGTCCAGTGACCCCGAAAACGAGCGTGCCGCTGTCCTCTCGAGCGCCGGCGAGCTCCTGCACTGGGAAAAGGCCCTCGGCGGCGCGGGTTTTCCGGCGCTCCAGGGGGCCCCGGCGATGGTCGGAGCCGCGAGCGGATCGATCGCGGACGGTGCCGATCCGGACACCCGCGCTCGTCTGCAAGTGCTCGCCGATCAAGCCGCCGAGTGCTCGCGCTGCGAGCTTCACCGAGGGCGCACCCGAAGCGTATTTGCCCGGGGTACGCCGGATACCGATCTGGTCTTCGTAGGCGAGGGCCCGGGTTATCACGAAGACCAAGAAGGTCAGCCGTTCGTCGGACGAGCAGGCCAACTGCTCGATCGCATGATCGCAGCGATGGGTTATGACCGAGACGGAGTGTACATCTGCAACGTGGTGAAGTGCCGCCCCCCCGAGAACCGCACCCCGCTTCCGACGGAAGCAGCCGCCTGTTCGCGTTTCTTGATCCCGCAGCTGGAGTTGGTTCAGCCGAAGGCGATCGTGGCGCTAGGGCGCTGCGCGGCGGAGAATCTGAGCTGCGTGCCGCCGGCCGGAAAGTGGCGGGGGATCTGGGGCGAATGGCGAGGCCTCCCGGTCATGCCCACTTATCACCCAGCTTTCTTGTTGCGGAGCCCAGAATTCAAGAAGCCTGTCTGGGAAGACCTGCAAGAGGTACTGAAGCTCCTGAACCGCGAGGCGCCGCGCCGCGCCCGTTGACCCTTCGCCCCACGAGGGTTGTGAAGCCTACTGCTCGCGACAGGTTCCGAATGCTTTCGGGTCGTCGTCGGGAGAGTCTCCGCTCGTCTCCGCTTGTTCCGTCATGCCCGGCCCCACACTGAGCAGCCTGGGCGGTTGCGGATTCGAATCGGTCCAGACGCTGCATTGGAGCCAGAAGTCGCAGTCGTTCTCGACGTAGACGATATGGCGGTAGCGAGAGCCCATCTTGTCCGCCTTGGCGTAGATGGCGTAGCAGGTTCGTGCCCCGGCTTCCGATGGGTCCACCGACCCGACGCAGAGAGCGACGCCCAGAACGAATGCAGCGCAAAGAGTGACGGTGACGAACGGTCTCATAATGCGGCAGTGTGCCTCAGGGCAGGGGTCTGCGCCAGAGCCCGGGCGCCGGAATTTCACGGAATTAGGCCCGCGATTGGGGGCTAGCCCTCCGCGTGTCTATTCTGATGAGAGTCACGTGTCACACAATGCGGAACCCGATTGGGATACACTCGAGCGCTGCCTTCGCGAAGGCTTTGCCGGACACGAGTATGCGGACCTTCGCGAAGAGCTCGGGTGCGCCGCCGACTGCGACGATCGCGAGGTCGCGCGTATTTTGGTGCGCCTGCTCGCCGCAGGGGAAATCCAACGAATCGGAACGCAGAGTATCCACCCCGAGGCGGCGCGTCACCCTTCGGTCAGGCCGCCCACCGAGGTGACGGCGGACCCTTCGTTTCTCGGACGTCTCAGCACGAGCGGCGCGGATGGGATCTCCGTCGAACGTATCGGAGACATTCCAACGCTCCTCGCGGTCCTTCGTGCAGGGTCGCGGCGACAACGGCGCGCGGCGCTCACCCGGCTTCGTGAGCAACTCAAGGACCGGCGCCTGCTCCACACCGACGCCGTACACGACGCGACCCAGATGCTCACTGATCTCCGAGATGCCGAGATCGGCCATGAGCTCGCGCAGATACGCGCCGAGCTCCCGGGCACGCGAGGGCGGGAAGCGCGAAGCGAGCACGAGCAATGGAAACGCCTCGCTCAACGCACAGCCGATTCAATTGTGGCCTTCTGGGACGGGCAGTCCAGCATCGAGCCGATCCACATCCTCCCTGGCGACGAGCGTGCTCTATTGTTGATGCACATCACTGAGCTCCCCGACCTGGTCGTCCACCACATCGGGGCGATCATCGAAGGCAACGACGGATGTGTGCCCATGGAATCTCGGATCGGGCTCATCGCCTCATTACGCTATGCGACTGATCCGCGCCTGGTCCCCTCCCTGACGGCTGTCGTCGAGGCCGAGCGCGGTGAGCTGGTGGCGCGATCGGCTCGTGTTCTCGGAGGCATCGACGACGCTCGTGTCCATCCTGCGCTCGCGGAACGCTTCGACCGCAGCTTCGTCAACGAGGAACGGATCGCGCTCGCCGGCGCACTCGGGATGCACGGCGATTTCCGCGGTCTCCCCGAGGTACGCAGTGCGCTCGAGGAGGGGCAGTTCTTGCTTCCGGCACTGGAAGCCATGGAGAGCCTCGGGTCGCCCGAACACACCGATCTCATCGCGAAGCACCTCGACCACGCCGATGTCACCATTGCGACGCAAGCCGTTCGCACCGTCGCCCGGATCGGTGACGGGCGCGTGCTCGCCGAGCTGACCGAAAGACACAACACGACGTCCGTTCCCGCGCTTCGTGCTGCGATTGAAGATGCCCTTTCCGCCATCGCAGCGCGCATGGAGCTCCGCGGAGAGGAGGCCGCGACGATCGATTGGTCGGAGGTCGGCAACAAGCCCGCGGGGCATACCGGCGCGCGAGACAGCATGCCGGCGATCGTGCTCGGCTGGCGTGACTACTTCATGGGTCATCTGTGGCTGCTGCTTGGGCGAATGACCTGGGCCATCGCGCGCTTCGAATCGGCGGCAAGCCGCCGAGGCGGTTGGGCGGTTCCATTGATCGGCATCGGGATGGCATTCGCGAGCCGCGAGCAGTATGCCTTGGCGTTGCCTGCGTTTCGACGCGCGATCGAGGTCGATCGTCCGCGCATCGAGCGCAATCCGATCCTCGTGCGCACGATGGCAAAGACGTTCTTGCATCGGGCCGAGCAAGTCGAACGGGAAGGGCGCGACGACGTCGCCCGCGGCTTGGTCGGAGAGGTGTTGACAATGGACCTCCGCCGGGCGCCCGGAACGGTCCGCTTCGAGCTCAAACGGAAGCACGATGTCTTGAGGCGAGAGGAGAGGGATGATGTCCACTCTGCTGCGTGAAGCCGCCGTTCAGCACATGCGCGCACTGGGCGCCATGAAGGGCGACGGATCCATTCGGCGCCTCACTCTCGACATCGAGGTGGACGGTCGCGTCGAGCTCGTCACGGTGGGTCTTCGCGGGGATGAGCTTCAATGGGTATCGAGCGATGGCAGAAACGACGGGCCACACGTCATGGCCGCACTGCGGTTCATCGCCGGCATCGAGCACCGCGACGAGTCCGCTCCGCCGGGCCCGGTGGATTCCATCGCCGTTCGGTCCATCAGCCCGCGCCTTCTGAACGAGCTTGCCGAGGCGCTCGACGATCTGCTGACCGCGGTCACGCGTGTGGGCGTCGACAAGGCCCAATATGCGCCATCCGTCGACACCGCGTTCGACCGGGTCGTCGGCGTCGCACCGCAACCGACGCCTCCGGGGCTTGGCCGATTCATGGGCCGGCTGCAGCGGGAGATTCGATGCCGGAACGTTCAGCGCGTAGCGCGCTTGCTGGATGGCGCGTCACAGCTCGCCGAGGCGTTGCGCTTGGAGACTCCGACCGCTTCGTCAGAGCAGCTCGTTGAGGCTTGGCTGGGGGCGCGGCCGGGATCGACCGCAAAGGTCGAGCTCCTCTACGACCGGACGATGATCGAAGTGGGCCGCGAGTGGCTGTCAGGCATCGAGCGAGCCAGCGTCGAGCGACGCTACCTCGTCGATATCGAATCCGGCAGTATTTACCGGGAGGACCGCCCACGCCACGCTACCGCTTCGCTTGGCCCCTGCCCAAGGGAGCTGCGCGTCGGCCTTGCCGAAGTGGAGGCCGGATCGACCCCACGGCGCATCCGCGTGCTCCAATACGAGGTACAATCCGACATACCCATCGAGAGCTGGGAGCTGCTCCAAAGGGTGGCGAACCGGAGCTTCGGAGACCTGACGCAGGTCTATCGGCGATCGATGCATTCGCATCCCTCGCTATCGGAGCCATTCGTGCTCGTCGCTCCCTATCGCATCGAACGCAACGGAATCTTCAAGGCCTTTGACCTAGACGGGCATCAACTGCTGCTCGATCGAACCGAGAGGCGTGGCGCGGTGCTCGCCTTCTACGACCTGCTCACCGACGGTCTGGAGCCGACGTGGCTGGCGGGCCGCTTGACCGATTCGGGCGGCACGGTATGTCTGACCCCGTTTGCGGCAGGAACTCGCAACCGGACCTACATACGTTTCTAGTTTTTCCTGTTGAATCCCGAATCGGCTGCTAACCTGCGGCCGGCGCGCACGTATTGCTCTCGAGGAATACGCGGTCTCCACCGATGCCATCCAACCCGCAAACCCAGTCGGGGCCGAGACGCTCCCTCCATGCCCAGCGGCTGCCGCTTGCCGATGCCGGCCAACAACTGCTCCACCTCGGCGATCTACCGATGGCCAGAAGCTTCCATGATGCGCTGCGCGGCGAGGGCCTATGGCCTCTCACACCCACCGCGATCGAGGTCTTGCAGATCAACCTGGGGAAGCTCTGCAACCAGACCTGCAGTCACTGCCACGTCGACGCTGGCCCCGACCGGATCGAGGTCATGTCGCGCGAGACGGCAGAGGCTTGCGTCGAGGCGCTTCGACGCAACGCCATTCCGAACGTCGACATCACCGGAGGGGCTCCAGAGCTCAATCCCAATTTCCGCTGGCTCGTAGAGCAGTGTGCCTCACTCGGCCGTCGGGTGACCGATCGCTGCAACCTCACGATCTTGGAAACCGGCCCGCACAGGGACTTGCCCGCATTCTTCGCGGAGCACCAGGTCGAGCTCGTCTGCTCCCTCCCTCACTACCAACGCGCCTGCACCGACGTGCAACGTGGCGATGGTGTATTCGAAAAGAGCATCCGCGCACTACGGCGGCTCAATGCGCTCGGGTACGGACATGGCCGGCCCGGGCTCCGCCTCATCTTGGTGACCAATCCAGTCGGCGCAGTTCTTCCCGCCCCGCAGCCCTGCTTGGAAGCCGAATGGAAACGCGAGCTCGAACGACTCTACGGCGTGTCGTTCGACTCGCTCTACACGATCACGAACATGCCGATCAGTCGCTACCTGGATTGGTTGCTCCAGTCCGGAAACCTAGAGGGCTACATGCGGAGACTGGTCGAATCCTTCAATCCGCAGGCCGCGCAGGGGCTCATGTGTCGCAACACGATTTCGGTCGGCTGGGACGGCCGCCTGTTCGATTGTGATTTCAACCAGATGCTCGACATCTCCCTCTCGGACGGCGCACCGACCCACGTTCGAGATTTCGATCTCGCTTCGTTGCAGTCACGGACGATTCAAACCAATCGGCATTGCTTCGGCTGCACCGCCGGCGCCGGCTCGAGTTGCACAGGGTCGACCACGACCTAACCGATCGCTCTCACGGGGGCGATTGAACTGGGAACGAGATCAGCAGAGCGTTTGGCGTCGGGCTGGATTGCCCTGGCACCCCAACGCCGTAGATGCCGCCGCTGTCCACTCCCATCGTGCATTCCGAGGCGAACGAGAGACCGTTGAAGCTCGCCCGGACCCCATTGGGACCGATCGGATCGCTGAACAGCGCGGGCGGCAGGTTCCAGGTGCCGTCCACGTCGAGGGTGGCGCCCGAGGTCGAATCGTCCCATCCGAAGAACACCGAGGGTGAAACCCCGGCGACATAGCTGCCTACGCGCGATTCGAGAGGTACGCGCAGATCTCCGGTGACGCAGAACCCATTGGTGGTGCATTGATCGAACTTGACGGCCGTACCCACGCCCAAGGTCGCGCAGACGCCTCCCGGTGCGCAATCGTCGCTGGTTGGGATCGACAGGAACGCCCCGCACGGATTCGACGGGCCGGTAGGCAGGCAGTCGCTGTTGCCCCGGTTGCCAGGAACGCCCGGGAGATCGTTCGCGGGATCACAGGACGCCATCTCGTCGATCGCGCAGTGGTGTGAAATCGGCTCGGGGCTAAGCGTGATGTCGCCTCCAGTGGCGCCGCTGCGAACCTGCACCGTCGCTGCGATCCCGATCACGTTCACGCGGGTGACGCCACCGGGGATCACCCATTGGACCGAGTCCAGCAAGTCTTCCGGGAAGATCGCGATGCCGGAGAGGGCGGCGGAAAACGCCTGGCCGCTGACGGGAGCCTGCGGGGCGACGGTCAGCTCGAACGGCGGTATCGATACGCCGGGGTTGAGGTTGTTCGTGCAGCCGAGCGAGATCGCTTTGGTTTGCGGAAGCAGTCCGTCACCCAGATCGACGCAGGTTCCGTTGCCATCGCATCGATTACCACCGTTCTGGCTGCATAGAGCGCCCGCTGGCTCGTTGCCTTGAGGCTGGCATGCGCCATCCACGCACGACGGCGGCTGGGTGCATTGATTGCCATCGTCGGGACAAGCAGAGCTCTGGATGCACTCGACGCAGTTGCCTTGCCCATCGCAGACCGTACCGCCGGCCTGAGCACAAGGGGTTCCCCGCGGCTCGTTGCTTCCGCCGAGGCAGCTGCCCGAATACGGATCGCATATGTCGTCGACCGCGCACGGGTTGTCGTCGGCGCAGTTGATCGGCGGCGGCCCAACACACAGATCGACGTCGGGGGTATCGATCGGAAAGCAGATTTGGCTGCTCGGGGGATTGGGATCGACGAAGTCGTCGGCCGGAAGCGCTGGGGTCCCGTTGTCGTTGAGAGTGCCGCCCACGCACTCGAATCGCACGAACGCGCCGTTGGAAGCGACTGCGCGGATCCCGGTCCGTACCGGTGGCGCTCCGATCGCCGAAGGCGGGTTCGAGCCCCCGACATCGAAACACACCTGACCAGAGGCCTGAGCCCTGTAGGGCACCTTGAATAGCGGGGGAAGTGGGACCGGGACGTCACCGGTGACGACATTGGCACATGCGGCCGGCGTGCAACCAGCTTGGCATGCGCAGTCGCATTGGCCGCTCGCATTGCAGCTCTGAGAGAAAGCCGCCAATGGACAGTCGGCGTCGGCGACGCACGCGCTTCCGCCAGGATCGCCCGGATTCGCGACCTGAGGGATCGGGACGCTGAGCGGGGTCGACCTCCAAGTCGTGCTCACCGGCGACCCTGTGAGCACTCCCTCGGCGACGATCTCCGCCCCAGCCGAAACGATGCTCAAGCTCGTGAGCTCGGTTGGGAACACCGCGATCATCCCCCCTTGCAGGAACTCGCGAGGCACGGAAAGACTCGCGTGAACATCCGCGGTGAAATTGTGCGCCGCCTCGATTGCGCTCGGCGCCACAGTCAGGTCCATCGGAATTTCCCAGTCGAAGAACGAGACGGAGTTGTCACAGACCATCGGAACCAGCTTCTGCTGTGGAAGCAAAGCCACGCAGCTACCCCGATAACAGACGCCGGCGCTGCACGGAGTCCCGTCGGGAAAGGCGCTTGGAATCGGGCAATCGTGGTCGGTGCACGTCGCGGGCTCGCGACAATCCTGCGGCGGAAAGAAGCGCTCGCATTGCAGGTCGTCATTGCACACGACGCAGCTTCCCGCGCCGTCGCAAACGAATCCGCCGTCGTCAGTGCAGGATGTTTCGGCAGGCACGTTCGTGCCGCCGCCAACGCAAACGCCCATCAGCGTATTGCAAACCCCGTCGACCGTGCAGGCGTTGCCGTCGTCGCAGCCAACGTCGTTGCAGTCCATGCCTGCGTCGGAGTCGACCATGCCGCCCGTTCCGCCCGTTCCGCCCGCGCCCCCCACGCCACCGGTCGCATCGCTGCCGCCTATCCCCGCACCTGCAGTGCCGCCCGTCCCAGGCACCGGCCCGATCGGGATGGGATCGCCGCAACCGAGGGCGAGGGGCAAAGACAACCCGCAGACCGCGAGTCTCAAACGAAGGGACGTGCTCATCGCAAGAGGATACTCCAGAATCCGTACCATGCGCGACGCTTTGACTCCCACCCCAGCAGTCGACTCCGACCACCCTGCTGTCGTCTCGTTTGCCGAGGCCAACGCGGCCGGAGCACACGGCGCCCGAGAACAGGCCGTCAAGCTCTACTACGCCGTACGGGACGGCATTCGCTATGATCCATACTCACTGCTCATGACGGTGCCCGGACTCAGAGCAAGCGCGACGCTCGAAGCCAGGCGCGCCTGGTGTGTGCCCAAGGCGGTTTTACTTGCCGCTTGCTGCAGATCGCTCGGCATCCCAGCAAGGCTCGGATTCGCAGACGTGAGAAACCATCTCTCCACAGAGCGTCTGCGCCAGGTCATGAATACCGACGTCTTTTACTGGCATGGCTACACCTCGATCCAGCTCGGAGGCAAGTGGGTGAAAGCGACTCCCGCATTCAACGTCCAGCTATGCGAGAAGTTCCGCATCAAGCCCCTGGAATTCGATGGAATACAGGACTCGATCTACCATCCCTTCGATCTCGAAGGCCGCCGGCACATGGAATACCTCCGATTTCACGACGAGTACGACGACCTGCCGCTCGACGAGATCAGGGCGGCCTTCGTCGAGCACTACTCGGGTATGGTCCGCAAAGCTCCGACGGGCGATTTCGATCACGAGGTCGACGAAGAGACCCGCGACCTGGCGCGCTAAGCACTGCGCGACGAGTCGCCGAGCTCCACGCGAACGGGCACGTGCGCGTCGCCGAGGTAGACGATTGCGTCGGCCCGCGCGGGCATCTCCTCCCACATGAAGCGCGTGAGGCGCTCGAAGTGCATGACGAATCGACGTACGGCAGAGGGCGTCATGACCTCGGGACCTCCCCCCGCTGCGCGCAGCCGAGCCTCCTGCTCTTCGCGCCAAGCGTACACATGGTCGAAATCCGGCGGACGCAGCATGACGAGGAGGTCCAGCTCGGCAAACAGGGCTCGATAACGCCCGCCCAGCTCTCGATTCACATACCAGCGCCAATCCCCGCTTGGATCTTCCAGACGCTCTAGGCCGTTGATCGGCGCGGGCAGCTCGTTCGCGGGCTGCGGCCTGGCACCCACACACCAGCCCTCGAAAATCACCACATCGCACCGACCCTCCCATCGCGGCCATTCCGCCATGGGACGGCGCTCGTCCTTCGCCTTGTCGAATCGTGGGAGCGCGACGGGCTCGCCTTCACGCAGCGCCCGAAGGACGCGTATCCCCAAATCCACATCGTGCGTCCCGGGCACGCCGCGGGTGGCGAGCAAGGGATGAACCGTCTGCGCACGCTGAAGACGCTCGGCCCCCGTTAGGTATAGATCGTCGAGCGAAACGATCGCGGCACGCATCTGGTGCATCCGCGCGAGGAGACGCTGAAGCAGCCGGGCCAAGGTCGATTTGCCGGTGCCCTGTGCGCCGTTGAGCCCGAGCACCACGGTACCCCCCTCGACGTGATCGGCGACCCACGCAGTCATGGGCAGATAGAAGTCGGCGATGACGGCGTCAGAGGGTCGCGCGATGCCCTCGCTGGCGCACCAGGCCTGGACGTCCGCGCGGACGTCGGGCAACTCGGTGCGAAGGCTGCCGCGGACAGAGACCGGCCAAAGCATCTGCGTATCCTATCACCGACCCTGGCGCCGATGCTGTCCCTGACGTAGACCTCTCCCGATGCGAGCCCCCAAGATCCGAATCCTGGTCGCGAAGCCCGGTCTCGATGGCCATGACCGCGGCGCGAAAGTGGTGGCACGCGCATTGCGGGATGCCGGATTCGAGGTCGTCTATACGGGGCTCCATCAAACACCCGAAATGATCGCGGTGGCAGCCATTCAGGAAGACGTCGACGCCGTGGGTCTGTCCATCATGTCAGGCGCGCACAACACCTTGTTTCCGGCGGTTCTCGACGCGCTGTCGGCCCGCGGTGCCGACGATATCATCGTTTTTGGCGGGGGCATCGTCCCCGAGCCCGATGTCGAATCGCTCCTCGCTCGGGGTGTCGGCGCCGTCTTCACGCCAGGCACCCCGCTAGATGGGATCGTCGATTGGATTCGCGAAAACGTGAAGCCGAGGTCCCTCCAGGCCTGAAGGCCATCAACGCACTTGTGGCGGGAGGCCGTGTCCCGGAACCACGAGTGTCCGGCGGTACGCGTCGTAATCGAAGAGGTCGCTGTGCTGATCGTTGTGGCACCGGAGGCAGGTCGAAGCGGGCGGGTTGCGCACGACCTTGACGTCGGGGTCTTTCGCATGCGCCGCCCCGGGTCCGTGACAGCTCTCGCAGCCTACGTTCACCAGGGCACCTTGCAAATTGTGGGTGACGGTCGAACCCCCAGGCTCACCATAGCCGGTCACGTGACAGCCTACGCAGTCGAGGTTGTACTCCTTGTTCGCCTCCTGAAGCGTGAGGTAGGCCACGCCGTGTGCATGATTGCGCCACCAGGCAAATGCTGTGTGGTGACAGGCGCTACAGGCCGCCGAACCCACGTACCCGATATCGTCCGGACCTAGGGGCGGTGGCTCGAGGTCGGCAAACGCAAGTCGATTGGCGTCGTTGACCGCTTTGTCGTGTGCGCGCATCAGTTTCTCGACCTGCTCGTCCCTAGGCGCGTTCCTGCGAAGCGGAATCCAACGAGCATCGAATGCGTTGGTATCGACTTGCGTCGCGGGCTCGTCGAGTCGCTCGCGCTCGCTGCGCAGCTCGGCCAAACGATCGCGTTGCGCGGCGAGATCCGCCTGGTCCACCTGGTCCAGCTCCTCCCAGGCCCCGATCTTCGCGGAGAGGTCGCCGATTTGCCGATCGAGCCGACCGATGTGCTCCGCCCGTGACCACTCGCTCCGGTCTACGAAGGGTTCGTTCTTTTTCACTTGAAATACGTCGATGACAGCGAGTCCTTGGCCCTGCCGGCCCGCATGGACGACCCAAGCCTTTCCCGCCTTGCGTGGAGGAATCGCCACAGCCTCGTCGAGCCCGCCCTCAATCACGAAGTCGACACCATCGATCGCTCCGATTCGGTTCGCATCGCGTCGCGACCCCTCGACCAGCGCGATGGTCAGGTCAGTGTCCGGCTTGGCAGCCTTCACGGCAGATGCGACCGCATCCGGTCGTGCACCCGGACGCACCCCGACGACAGCCACGCGAATGCTTCCGGCTTGGGTGCGCAATACCTCCGCGTCACGGTCCATCGCCAACCAGGGGAAGCCCGACGCCTTTCGGAGCACCTGGAGAACGTCCGGTGGTTGGGCGCGATCGCTGCGGCCCGGCAAGATCGCGGTGACGTTCAAGCGACTGAGAATCTCTGCGAGTGTCTTTGCGTTGCGGTTCGCTTGGTCGACGCGTGCCGCTTCGAGAGCCGGGGCGTCGAAAAACAGGTCCCCGGCGCTCAGAAACACGACCGGCGCTGGGCCGTCGCGGAGCAAGCGGATCTGGGCGGCGAGCCGATCGATGCCGCCTAGCGGATCGCTCGTGCAGCCGCAGGGCTCGAGATAGCCCTGCAAGTCGGTCACGACCGCGATCCGGAGGCTGGGGGTATCCGGGCCGGCAGCCCCCTTCTTGGGCTCGCCACGGCTGCACCCCAGTCCAAGGCTCAGGGCCAGCACGGTAAGGAAGATCGATCGCATCCCCCTCGTTCTAGCAACCAAGCGCCCCTCCGCAAAAAGCCCAGAGGTGACGGCGGCTTGACGCAAGGGCGGGCGCTGACTAGCTTCCGGCGTCTTTCGGGTGGGCACAACCCACCGCTCACGAGGAATCCATGGTCAAGGTCCGGCTGGCACGCGCAGGCGCCAAGAAGCGTCCCTACTATCACATCGTCGTCACCGATAAAGAAAAGCCCCGCGACGGGCGCTTTATCGAGCAGATCGGCACCTACGATCCCAGCCGCCCCATCGGGGAGGCCAAAGTAGACTATCGACGCCTCGACTACTGGGTCGGTGTGGGCGCGCAGGTCAGTGACCGAGTCCGCGACGTCGTCAAAGAGCACAAAAAAGCCGCTGCCGTCGCAGCGCCGGCTTCTTAAGCGAGCATCGCCGTGGCCGGAGACAAGCTGCAAGACTTGATCGCGTACATCGCAAGCTCCCTGGTCGACGACCCCGATGCGGTCGAGGTGAACGTCGTCGAAGAGGATCGCGCCGTCGTATTGGAGCTCAGTGTGGCTCCCGACGATCTCGGCAAAGTCATCGGCAAAGATGGCCGCACCGCCCGTGCAATGCGAACGCTGCTCGCCGCGACCTCCGCCCGGCTCCGCAAGCGGGCGATCCTCGATATCCTCGAGTAGCCCAGCTCGCCGGCCGCGCTGTGAGGTCGGCGTGGTAGGAAGGCAAGCGTGACCGAAGATGCCGAAGCGCTTTGCTGGATCGAGCTCGGCGTCGTCGCACGACCGCACGGCGTCTCAGGCGAAATTCGAGCGCACGTTTTCAACCGCGAGTCCACGCTGCTCCGGGAGCTGGGAGAGATCTTTCTCATCGGTGACGAGGACGAGGAACCCGCATTGGTGGAGATCGTGTCCACGCGGCAGGGCCCCAAAGCCTTGCTGATGCGCTTGGCTGGCGTCGAGTCGCTCGAAGCCGCGGAAGCTCTGCGCGGCTACAGGCTTTGCGTTCCTAGGGAAGCGCTCCCGGCACTCGAAGAGGGCGAGTTCTACCACGCCGACGTCATCGGTCTCGAAGCGGTCGACGAGTCCGGATCGATCGGTGAGGTCATCGAAGTCATCGACTATCCGAGCGCTGACTGTTTGAAGATTCAACGTGCCGATGGGTATCTCGAGGTGCCCATGCAGCCTCGGTGGCTCGATCGGGTCGACGTGAACGGCGGCAAGGTGCACCTCAAAAACCTCGATGACATTCCCTTGCAGAAGGGCCGCTGATGCGATTTGAGATCGTCACGCTATTCCCCGAGCTCTTCGACGCCGTGGGAACCGGTCTGCTCGGCAGGGCGAGGGACGCAGGCGCGATCGACGTGCATGCAATTACACCGCGCGAGTTCGCGAGCGACCGTCACCGCACCGTGGACGACTCCCCATACGGGGGCGGCAGCGGCATGGTTCTGATGCCCGGCCCATTTGCGGACGCCCTGGATCATCTCGACCAGGCGCGAAGGGGAAAGCCTACGCATCGGGTTTTGCTCACGCCGCAGGGCGCGCTTTTTTCCCAAAACCACGCGCGGAGATTTTCCGAGCTCGACTGTCTGACCTTGATCTGCGGCCGCTACGAAGGCTTCGACGAGCGCATTCGTGGGCTCGTCGACGAAGAGATCTCACTCGGCGACTTCGTTCTACTGGGCGGAGAAACCGCGGCGCTCGCGATCCTCGAAGCGACGGCCCGACTATTGCCGGGGGTCCTCGGCAACACGGAGTCGGCCACGGACGAGTCGCACGCAGACGGGCTCCTCGAATATCCGCAATACACGCGGCCGGAAGACTTCCGGGGCGAGAAGGTGCCCGAGGTGCTGCGCTCGGGCAACCACGCGGCGATTGCCCGTTGGCGGCGCAAAGAGTCGCTCCGACGCACGCTGGAGCGCAGGCCCGACCTACTCGAGAAGGCCGAAATCTCCGCGGAAGATAGAGAGTTGCTGACGGAGATCCGGGAAGGGCGGTAGCACGGGCGCTGGCACTGTCGCTGACGCTGGCGCTGTCACTGACGCTGCCGCCACCACTGTGGTAAACGCCCCCAGTGTCCTCCGTCTATTGCGCCCTCGTGCATCACCCCGTCCTCGACCGGCAAGGCGAAGAGATCACCACGTCGGTCACCAATCTCGATGTGCACGACATCGCGCGGAGCGCGCGGACCTACGGCCTGCGTGGATACTTCGTCATCAGTCCCATCGAGGCACAGCATCCGGTCGTGCAGCGCATCGTGGATCACTGGTGCTCCGGCGCGGGACAGCAGCGGTTTCCAGAGCGCGGAGCGGCCATTGCGCTGGTCGAGGTTTGCCGATCGATCGACGATGCGATCGCCCTAATCACGGCGAGGGAGGGGCGATCACCCCGGCTGGTCGTCACCTCAGCCAAACCCGGGCCGGGCCGCAGCTCCTACGCGGAGGAGGCCGAGCGCCTCGAGGCCGAAGCCCGCCCAACCCTCCTGCTATTTGGCACGGGACACGGGCTGAGCGATCGGGTTTTGCGGCGCGCCGATGCTTTTCTCGAGCCGATCCACGGGCCCACCGAGTTCAATCACCTTTCGGTCCGAGCGGCCGTCGCCATCACGCTCGATCGCTTGTTCGCTAGGAAAGCGTCCTCTAACAACCCGATTTGACCCGGATTTGACCCCATGCTAACTCCGGGCTCCGATTGGTACGAGGCTTAGTGATGAGTGGAAGCGTTCCTGAAATTGATGCGATCGAACGGTCGCAAATGCGTGATCTGCCCGCGTTCCGCGTGGGTGACACGATCAACGTCCACTTCCGTATTCGGGAGGGCGAGAAGGAGCGCATTCAGGTCTTCAAGGGCGTCGTGATCCGCAAGAGCAGCGGAGGTGCGGGCGCGACCTTTGCCGTTCGCAAGGTCTCCGGTGGCGTCGGCGTCGAGCGCATTTTCCCGCTGCACTCGCCACGCATCGAACAAATCGAGATCACCGCGCGCGGCCATGTTCGCCGGTCTCGGCTGTATTACCTCCGTGACCTGCGCGGCAAGAAGGCTCGCCTGCGCGAGAGCCAGCGCCACACCAACGACTAAGGCCTGGCCTCAGGGCTCGCGAATCGTCAGTGTCGACTCGCGGAACCCGTTGGTCCCGGGCTCGTGGACCCATAGTCGCCGCTCGGCCACCGTTCCGTTCATGACGCTCACGACGAGGTAGGCACAAGGCCACATCAGCTCGCCGCCGTTCGCGAAAGTCGCAGCGTCCTCATCGGAGAAGTACGCCCCCGCATCGCAGTGCGAGTGGTAGATGACTTTGACGGGCCTTCCGTCGTTCTGCCCGTGCTCGAACGTGCGCGCCGCGCGTAGCTCGTTGATCTTGAAGTACATCCTCGAGGTTCGCGGAAACGTGACTGGATCGAGCTTGTGATACTTGTCGGCCTCGTTTTCCTCGCGTTGCAGCGCGTCGAGAAGCGGAGGTTCCGCGGCGGGGCCAAAGACGAAGCCACAACTCTCACTCGGATAACACTCGACCGCGTGCCGCTCGATTTCGTCGAGGACCGTTCGCTCGATCTCCAGGTCGCCGGAGATCCACGGCAAGGACTCACCACTCATAGTGCTTCTCCCACTTCATCGGCGCGAAGTACCGATCACCTCGATCGCACGCAATCGCAACGACGCAACTCGCCTCAGGACGCTTGGCGATCTCGAGCGCTCCCGCCACGTTCGCTCCGGTGGAGTGGCCGACGTGCAAGCCTTCTTCTGCTGCCAATCGGTCCGACATGTCCCAACCGGCATCGGTGCCAACGGGGAGGATCTCGTCAGGAACCTTGGGGTCGAAAATCTCCGGAACGAGGGAGCTCGCCATGTGCTTGAGCCCTTCGAGACCGTGAAGCGCCTCGGCCGGCTCGACGGCGATGCACTCGATCTTGCGCGAGTGCTCGCGCAAGCGCCGGGTCGTGCCCATGCAGGTCCCGGTCGTCCCGAGCCCCGCGACAAAGTGGGTGATTTCGTCGCCGACCTGTTCGATGATTTCGCGGCCGGTACCTAGGTAGTGCGCGCGGGGGTTGGACGGATTCGAATACTGGTCCGGATAGAAGTACCTATCGGGAGCCTCGGCAACCAACATGCGTACTTTTCGAATGGCCCCGTCGGAGCCTTCCATCGGATCGCTGTAGATGATCTCCGTACCGAACGCCTGCGCGATGTCCTTGCGCGCTTGAGAGACGTTCGATGGCATCACGAGCTTGACCCGGTACCCCATCGCTGCGCCAAACAAGCTGTACGCCACGCCGGTGTTGCCGCTGGTCGCGTCGATCAGTGCCTTGTCGTGCGTGAGCCGTCCGTCTTCGATGGCGTCGAGCATCATCTGGCGGGCAGGGCGGTCTTTGACCGAGCCACCGGGGTTGGCGTACTCGAGCTTGAGATAAATCTTCGTGCCAGGCGCATCCTTCTCGAGCGCGCGCAGGCGTACCATCGGTGTATTGCCCACCGCCTCGACGATCGATTCCATCTTTCGGAAGCGCATCATGACTCGGCGCTCAGCACGAGATCAGGGGGAAGCTCGCATGCAACCCCCACGCCGAGAACCTCCTTGATGTGCTCGACCGCAGCGAATGCGCCCATGACGAGAGCGGCAGGCTCCCGCAGGGCTGGCGAGCCGGCAAACCGCATCACGTCACCGCTCCCGGGGACGCGGGCCTCGGCACCCGCATCGTCGCGGGAGCAGCCGGCCCGTTCGAGGTACTCCGCCGCCACGACAAATGCGCCCGCGTCGGCATCGGCCCCCTCGCGAAACCGCGCTGCAAGCAGGCGCTGCTGACCTGCTTCGCCGAGCTCCGCGAGAAGAAGCTGACGCGCGTAACGACGCCGTGCCGTGGCGTCGAGACTCAACGCGCCGCCCCTCCCGCAATCGCCGGAACGATACTCAAGGTATCACCCGCCTTGAGAGTGGTCTCGAGGTTATCGAGAAAACGGATGTCCTCGTCGTTCGCGTAGATGTTCACAAAACGACGCACGCCCTTTTCGTCACATAGACGATCTTTCATGCCTGGATGATTTGCCTCGAGTCGCTCAATCACCTCCGCCACCGTTGCGCCGTCCACGGAAACTTCATCTTGTCCGCCGGTCAGGCTTCGGAGTGGGGTTGGAATGCGTACCGTAACAGCCATGTTCGTTCCTTTCTGAGTCCTATACAGATGCGAGTGTCCGTCATGCGGCGCAAGGCGCCGCGTACCGGTCCATTCTCAAGTCCTTGATCTCGCCGGCGCATAGCGGGCATTCGCGCCGGCGACGCACGAACGTCTTGCGAAGCGCTCCGCGGAGCGCGTCGTAGTGCCACAGCTCGCCGCCGGGGCGTTCACCTCGAAGCAAGCGAACGGCCAGCGCCGCTTCGAGCCCCCCTAGCACCCCGACCACCGGCCCGAGCACGCCAGCCTCGGCGCAGGTTTCGATGCGATCGGCGGGGATGTCCTCGAAGACACAGCGCAAGCAGGACGAATCGGGAAGGGCGCAGAAAGCCCAGCCAGCCCATCGCACGGCGCCAGCCTGAACTGCAGGCACGCCAGCGAGGCGCGCGGCGTCCGCAACCAGGAACTTCGTAGCGAGGTTGTCGGCACCCTCCACGATCAGGTCGTGATCGGACAAGAGGTCGATCGCCGTGCCAGGCACGAAGCGGCCCTCGACGGTGCGAACCGAGAGATCGGGAGACAGACCGCGGAGGACCTCCTCTGCGGCGTCGAGCTTCGAGCGGCCGACGTCGTCGCTGCTGTAGAGCGTCTGCCGGTGCAGATCGCTCTCCTCGACCACGTCGTCATCGACGATGGTGATGTGATCGACTGCGCTTCGAGCGAGCAAGCGAAGCAGAGGAGAGCCGAGACCGCCAGCACCGACCACGAGAACGCGCGACATAGTGTTCATTGGAAGTACTCTCCCAAACTGAAATAGCGCTCGCCGGTGTCACAGAGCACCGTCACGACGCTCTTGCCGGGGCCAAGCCGCTTGGCGACTTCGATGGCCGCCCAAACGTTTGCGCCCGCGCTGATCCCGAGCAGCAAGCCCTCTTGCTTGGCGAGCGCGAGCTTGGTGGCCCAAGCGTCCTGATCGCTGACGCCGATGATCTCGTCGACGACGTCGCCGTGATAGTTCCTCGGCACGAAGCCGGCGTTGAGGCCTTGAATTTTGGTCGGTCCTGGAGAGCCCCCGGCGAGGACCGGGCTGGCGGCCGGCTCGACCGCGATCACGCGCGTCGCAGAGTTGTGCGCCTTGAGTGCCTCGCCCACGCCACTCACGGTTCCTCCGGTGCCCACCGCCGCGACGAAGGCGTCGATCTGCCGGCCTTCAAACGCAGCCAGCAACTCCCGCGCGGTCGTTCGTCTGTGGATGCCAGGATTCGCCGGATTCGAAAACTGCTCGGGCATGAATGCACCGCGCTCTTGGACCACCATGCGTGCGGCCTCCATCGCGCCTTCCATCACGCGATCAGGTTCGGTCAGAAGGATCTCGACCCCATACGCCTCGAGCAACGCACGCCGTTCGAGCGACATGCTCGCAGGCATCGTGAGAACGAGCTTGTAACCCTTGCGCGCGCACACCAGAGCAAGGCCGATCCCGGTATTCCCACTCGTCGGCTCGACGATGGTGTCCCCCGGCTTCAACCGCCCCTGCGCTTCCGCCGCTTCGATCATGGCCAAACAAATGCGATCCTTCACCGAGCCGCCGGGGTTGAGGTGCTCGCACTTGCCCCAAATCGCGGCTCCCCCTTCAGGTGAAAGTCGACGCAAGCGAACGACGGGTGTTTCGCCAATGAGATCGAGAACGCTTTCGACGACGGGTGCGGACATCACATCAGATGGAATACACGTAACGTCGTGGAGGCGCACGACGAACGCCGTGTGCGTCACCCCGATCACAGAGATCTTGGATCGTGACCGCATCGAAGCACCCTTCGATGTTTTCCGACAGCTCGGCAAACACGCTTTCGGTCACGGCGCGGCTGGTTTCATCGGCGGTTTCGTTCGCATCGGAGCCCGCCAGATCGACCGGTCCCTCCAGCGCGCGCACGATGTCTCCCACCCGCACATCGTCGGGATCCATGGCGAGCGCGTAGCCGCCACGGGGACCTCGCTTCGAGGTGACGAGCCCCGCTCGTTTGAGGTCTTGGAAAATCTGCTCGAGGAAACGCGGCGGAATGGCCTGCCGCCGCGAGATATCCTTGATCTGCGTCGGCTTGCCACCGCTGTGAAAGGCAATGTCGAAGATGGCGCGGACGCCGTATCGGCCTTTGTTCGAGAGCTTCACCGAGTGGGATCTATGGTTTCCCACATCGGAATTGTCAACAATGGCTATTCGGCAGGCGTGATCGGAAGTCTGCCGACAGTCAGTGCGTTGCGCTCGCTCTCCGGGACGCTCGGAAGCCCTTCGCCCACGTGAAGGGCAGCCCTCTCCAAAATTGCCTCGCAAAGGGCCCCGAAATCGTATCCCGCCCCGGCGGCGATCTTCGGTAGGAGCGATGTGGGCGTCATCCCGGGAAGGGTGTTGATCTCGAGAACGTATTCGTTCTCGTCGGCGGTGACCAGGAAGTCTACCCGCACGGCCGCAGTCGCGCCGACGGCGTGAACCGCGCGCTCCGCCAAGTGCAGGACGCCCTGATAGCGTGCCGGCGAAAGCCGGGCGGGAAAGTGATACTGACTCTGTCCTTTTTGGTACTTCGACTTGTAGTCGTAGAAGCCGCCCTTCGGCTCGATTTCGATGGCTCCAAGTGCATTGCCGTCGAGCAGGCCAACCGCCACCTCTTTGCCTCGAATCAGACGCTCCACCAGGATCCATTCGTCGAAGCGCGCTGCGTCTTCGCAGCGTTGTTGAAGCTCCGCGAGTGTCTTCGCCGCGCCGGCGCCCACGCTGGACCCGCCGCTCCTCGGTTTGACGAAGCTCGGAAACCCGAATGACCCATGAATCTGCTCGAGGTGATCGAGGTCGCCGCGCCGCACCGCATAATAGGAGGGTGTCGGCACGTTGTAGAGCCGGAACAACTCCTTGCTCTTGACCTTATCCATGGCCAACGCGCTCGCGAGGACACCGGAGCCCGTATACGGAATGCCCATCGTTTCCAGAAGCCCTTGGATGCATCCGTCCTCCCCGTACGTGCCGTGTAGGGCAACGACGGCGACGTCGATCGGAGTCTGACGCAAGACCTGGTCGATATCTGCGTCCACGAACACCTTGCGCACCCGGTAGCCACGCGCCTGCAGCGCCTCGAACATCGCTTCGCCGGTCTTGAGGGAGATCTCGCGCTCTGCGCTCACGCCTCCAAGCAATATGCCGATCTCTTTGTCCTTCATTCGAATCTCCTCGACGGGCTACTCTTGGGAAGAGGCGTCCAACTCTGCTTCGTGACCAAAGCGCCGCCCGCCGTTCCGAGTTGGTTTCCCGCCAGCCACGGCCGCGGTGCCCTGCTGACACGCTAGGACCCTGTCCATACCGATTCGGCTGTAACAGCGGCGATCGGTCCGAGCCAAGTTACCCGCAGACGGGCCGTATGGGCCTGGCCCCCGGCAAAGTCAAATCCATCGGGATTCGGGAAGGGTCGCTCGAAGATCGGACCGGGGTCGGACGCGAAAGAGGCGATTTGGGTTCTTTTGAGGCATCGTTTCGTTGCCTCGATGCGGACTGGGTGGTAACCGGGAGAGAAGAAAGGGGTCCGCGGACCCATCAACCGATTCAATCACAACCGCTTTTGTCCGGTCGGAGTGCGAACGAGCATGGCTGATAGCCCTTTGGGCAACGGGGCAATGCGCGGGTGGAGCGATGCAACGCTCCCCGTCGCGAGGTCCCATCAGCCATCCGAAATCGCCCATCGGAGAGACAGGAACGACAACAACAATGACATTCACGGAAGCAGCCGTGGAGGTTCTCCGCTCCGTCGGGAAACCCCTCCACTACAAGAAAATCACCGAAATCGCGATCGAACGAAATCTACTGTCGCACGTCGGTAAAACCCCGGAAACCACGATGAGCTCGAGGCTCGCCACCATGGTCAAGAAGGACCGCGGCGACGCCCCGATTCTCAAGGTCAAGCCAGGTGTCTTCGCCCTGCGAGAGTTCCCTGGAGCCTTGGTGGAAGACACCGACAGCGACACCTCCGACAGCGAAGTCCCAATCGTGGCCGAGCCCGACGACGAGCAGGATGACACCGAGGAGGAGTCGGACGCGGAGGCGGAGGTGCGCTTCGCAGCCCAGGATCTCCCGGGCTCGGAAGTGTTCCCCGAAGAGGATGACGACGACGAGCTGATTCTCGCCAACCTCGACGACGACTCCAGCGAAGGCCGAAAGCCCCGCAAGCGTCGCCCGCGACGCCGTCGCGAGCGCGACTCGGAAAACGGCCCACGAGCAGCGGACACGCGCGCGGAGCGACGCCCGCCGGTCGCTCCGGCTCCTTCCAACCGGTCCCGCAAGGAGCCTCAGGCGCCCGCCACCCGAGCCGCCGAGGCGGGCGAGCCGGTGGGACGAGACCTTTCAGACGCCATCGAAACGACTCTCCGCGGCGGCAGCCGGCAGGCCAGAACCCTCATCCAGGTCGCCGATGCACTCATCGGTACGGGAAGGCTCGCCGGAAGCTCCGCACTCCTGGCGCCCACCTTGGCCGCCGCGATTCGGGGTGACAATGCCAAGCGACGTGCATCGGGTGCTAGGCCGAGGTTCCGGGAACGGGACGGACTCGTCTCCTTGCTCGAGTGGGATCTCCCCGGCGACTCGGTCAACGCGGAACGAGACGCAATCCGTGCCGCCGACCGGCAGCGGCAGGGCGTGCGCCGGGCCTTGGTGAGGCGGCTGCGCGAGCTTCCGAATGGCGCCTTGCTCGAGCTCCTGGCCACTTGGCTCAATGCGGTCGGCGTGCACTCGCTGCGCGCCGTGCGCACCGATGCAGGCGATTTCAGCCTGGCTGGCACTCTGCGCCGGGGCCCGGAAGAGACCCCGTTGGCGATCACGATCTATCGCGGCGCGCAACCGATCGGCAATGAAGCGGTCGTGGCGCTGCGCGGCGGGCTTCACCATTTCGACCATGCGCGCGTCGGCTGGGTAGTGACGCTCGGGCAAGTACGCGATGGCACCAGCCATGAAGCCCACGCCGAAGGCGCGGCACCCTGCGCAATCTTCGACGGTGACGCGCTCGGCACATCGATGGAAGATGTTGGAGTGGGCATCCATCGAGCGTCTCTGCCATTGGCCGTACTCGATGTGGAGCTCCTCGACTCGCTGGGTGGCGGCGCCGCTCGCACCAACGTCGCGCCATCCCCACGCAGTAACGGAGCGACCAGCAACGGCGAGAGCACCGATTCCGAGGGCGCTCGCCGTCGCCGCGGTCGTCGCCGAGGTCGCAGACGCGGTAGCCGGGAGGACATGGGCGAAGAGACCGGCCGGGACGATTCGGCCGAGGCCGGGGAGTCTGCGGACGCGCCCGAGGACTACGAGAGCCAGCCCGCCAAAACTAAATCTGATTCGGAGTCTGCTGTGGAACCCGTTGACATTGCGGATAAAAACAGCGAGGAACCTGAATCGCCGCCCGAATCCGAGCTCGAACAACTGTAGTCAAAAAGATACACTCACCCGAGCTGAGGGTGGCGCAAGGTGAGCGCATGCCCTACCGTCCCGGCCTCTTGATGGTTATCAAGGGCTGGGTATGCGAATTCTACTGTTGATCATCGGAGTCATTTTCGTCGGCGCGTGGCACTCACGCTCCGAGGCGGGGCCGTTGTTCAACGACGCCGCATCCACCGATGTGGCTCAGGTGAGCGACTACCGCGACTTGGTCGGCGATGATCCCACTGCGCTCGCGCTTGCCCGCGCGATTGACGCACGTCTGACCATTCGGGAGGGTCGTGACGGTGAGCCGATCTACGTTCAACACTGCCGTGTGAGCCAAGGTGGTTGTCCTGCGCGCATCGCCACGCTGGCGCGTCTGATTACCGAAGCCAGTAACCGGGCCGGCGTCGACCCGTTCCTCACCGCAGCCATCGCCATGCGGGAGTCGGGTCTCAACCCACTCGCGGTGAGCCCGGTCGGCGCTCGCGGTGTCGTGCAGCTGAACCCGAAGTACCGCGGCAAGAGCGTGCCGTTCGTGTACAACGAGCGATATCGCGAGGAATGCAGCAAGCGCCCCGGAGCGTGTCAGCGAGAGGTCCTCGACGCGGGCCTCGGCCTCTACGACTGGGCGGTCGACCGCTGCGGGGGCGACGTCGAAAAGGGCCTGGCTTGGTACAATTCGGGCCGGTGCGACACGAATAACGGCTACGCAAACGCGGTCCTTCACGAGCGGCGCCGGCTCCTCGAGCTCGCTAAAGACTCGGACCGAGCCTTTCGGACCGCTCGCAACGACTAGCTGTCCGATTTCCGGGAAACGATGAGGCGTTCGAAAGCCAGGCCCATGGCGTCGGCGACACGCTCCACGGCGCTCGAATCAGAGTCTGGATCCTTGGCACACAAGACCCCGATCAACCTCGAGCCGACCATCACCGGTACGATGAGCACTTCGTGGCTTTGGCGACCGAGGGCCGTCCGAACGAGGTGGTCCGCGGCCGTCTGCCCGTAGGCCCCACGGAACGCCCGCCCGGTATGGAGCACCTCATTGAGGATCGATGGATTGCTCGCCGGCACCCACAAGCTTCGGATCCCGGCACTGGTGACGTCGTCCCCAGCGCCGTCCCAGCCTCGGAAAACGCCCTTGCGAAGCGCGAGGAACGCCGCACCGCGGGCCGTGGCGAGGCAAGCCTGACATGCGACGCGCACCACCTCATCGCGCGAGGTGACTTGCTCCAGCTCGATGAGACGAGCATCCAGGTCCGGGTCGGACATCGTCCCCGGTCGAAGTGTAGCGGGGGCGACCGACGGACGCGGGGACCGCGACACGGTGGGCAAGGGGATCTGGCCCGCCGTCGAAGGCAACGAAACCTGCCGTTCGGTGGTGGAACGGCTCCACGCACGATCCCAAACCGGGCTTGCGGTGGATGCCAGCTCGGCAAACGAAGGATCGAAGGGGGCTGCAGGTGGATCGGCGCCGATCGCCGTCTCGTCCCGGGCGAGCGAGACGACACCGCTCGGTGTCCTCGGGCGGGCCAGCCCCATCGGATCGGTCACAAGCGTCGGCCGATCCGGCGGATAGGCACGCTCGATCGAGACCAGGAGGTCCGAAAGCGTTGCCACCGTCGGCAGGACGCGTCCTCCGAGTGCTTCGCCGAGCTTGGCAACAGCCCGTTCGTCGCTGGGGTCCGCCATCGCGATGATTGCGCCCGCATGGCTTTGCCGAAGTGGGATCGCGCCGAGCTCATGCGCGTCGGTGCCCGGCAGACGGCGAACGAGCATCTCATCGGCGCGAGCGAGCTCCCGCGCTTGGAGGATGGGACCGAAGCCGAGCGAAACGAAGAACCCTGCCAAGACTCGCTCGCTGAGGCCTGAAGCGACGAGGCTCTGAACGATTCGGACCGATGGCACGGAGGGATCTCCGCTGTCACTGGCGCGTGCCTGGGCCTCCGTGATGAGTCCGGCGTCGACGAGCTGCTCGACCAATCGCAGTGCCATGCCCGATTCCTAGCCAGGGTGCCCGCGTGCGGCAAGCCGTGGAGACTGATAGCATCGGGCTTCGATGGCTCGTGTCCTGCACATCGAGGACGATCCCAACAATCGGCGCCTCGTTCAGAAGCTCCTTGGCGCGGCCGGACATGAGGTGATCGAGGCCGAGGGGGGCGTCGAGGGCATCCGGTTGGCTCGAGAGAGCTTGCCGGATCTGGTCCTGGTGGACATCAACATTCCGGACCTCGATGGCTATGAGGTCACCCTGCGCCTTCGCGGCACACCTGCGCTCGAGCACGTCCCGATCGTCGCAATCACGGCGGAAGGCGACCGAGAGTCCACGCTCGCGGTGGGCTGTGACGGCTTCATCTCCAAGCCGATCGACGCGACCCACTTCGCAGCAACCATCGAGCAGTTTCTCGGAGGACATAGGGAGCGGGCCGACGATGGAAGCGACCGCTTGCTACGCGAGCGCACCCAGAAAATCGTGGAGCGTCTCGAAAAGAAAATTGTCGAGCTCTCCGAATCGAACCGCCGGCTCGAAGATATCGCGCGGCTTCGCCGGGAGTTCCTTCAGAACGTGAGTCATGAGCTCGCGACACCGATGACACCCGTCGTCGGGTACCTGCGTCTCTTGCTCAACGAGGAGCTTGGGCCGTTGAGCGATCTGCAGCGCAAGTGCCTGGGCGCGATCGAGACGTCCACCCAGCGCCTTCGTTCGGTCGTGGACACGCTGCTCGACGTCAGCTCTCTCGAAACCGGGCGAATGCACTACTACACGCGCCCATACGACTTTCGCGACGTCGCGACGAAGGCGCTCGAGCAAATCCGTCCGAAGCTCGCCGAGCGCGACGTGACTCTGGTCGAGCGTGTCCCCGACGAGCCAATGCCTGCGCAGGGCGATCCAGACAAACTGTTGCGCGCCATGGTGCACGTCCTCGACAACGCTTCGAAATTCACTCCTACGGGCGGCGAGGTCGCAGTCGAGGTTCGCCCCGAAGGCGACGATGACTTGCTCTTCGCGGTTGCGGACAGCGGCCCGGGGGTTCGACCCGAGCACATCGCGCGCATCATGGAGCCCTTCTATCAAGTCGATGGCTCGGTCACGCGCGACCACGGCGGCGTCGGTTTGGGCCTCGCGTTTGCACGAAGAGTCACGGAGGCCCTCGGCGGAGGCATCGAGATTTCGAGCCCACCCGCGGGAGAGGTCGCGGCGCGCCAGCTCTCGGGAACCCTGGTCGAGCTCCGTCTTGCGCGCGCACCGGAGCGCCCCGAAATGCTGTCCGCGTGATCTACCTGGACCACCACGCGGCTGCGCCGACACCTGTTGCCGTGCGGCGAGCCATGGAAGATGCCGCCTCGGTAGTTTGGGCCAATCCTTCGAGCACACACGCCGCGGGGCGCGCTTCGAGGGCGATGCTCGAGGCAGCCCGCGAAGACATTGCACGCGCCATCGGAGCCGCGGCTGCGGACATAGTGCTGACCGGGGGGGGGACCGAGGCGTGCAACCTCGGCATCCGCGGACTCGCCGCCGGATGCGCTCGTGTCGTCATGACCCGCGTCGAGCACCCGGCGGTGGCCGAATCGGTCCGGCGGCTCGAAAGTGAAGGGCGGGAAGTCATCGCGCTCGGGGTCATCGAGGGCCGGCCGCCGAGCGCTGAGGAGCTCGCATCGCACCTCGGCCCGGACACCCTGGTTGCCATCCAATGGGTGAACCATGAAACCGGCACCCTCTTCCCCATCGACCAGTACGCCCGGGCATGTCGCGAGCACCAGGCGCGATTGTTCGTCGACGCCACACAAGCGCTCGGCAAAGTGGTCATCGACGCGTCCGCGATCGAAGCGGACGCGATTGCGCTCGCCGCACAGAAGATCGGCGGGCCTGCAGGGGCGGGAGCGTGCTGGGTGCGCCGAGGGCTCCCGCTGCAACCCGTGCTGGACGGTGGCTCCCAGGAGCGCGGGCGGCGTCCCGGGACACCGGACACGCTGAGCATCGTGGGCTTCGGGGCAGCGTGTCGATCGATCGCAGGTCGTCTTGCCGACCAGCCACGAGTCGCGAAGCTGCGAGACCGACTCGAAGCCTCGCTCCTCGAGCTGGGCGGGGTCCTCAACGGCGGGCCGTGCCGAACCGGGACGGTGTCCAATTTGAGCTTCCCCGGCTGGCGGGGCCCGCTCCTCGCCGCGGCGCTCGACCTGGAGGGGATTTGCATTTCCACCGGTGCCGCATGCTCGTCGGGGGTCCAGGAGCCGTCGGCCGTGATTGCCGCGATGTATCCGGATGCGCAGTGGCGCGCTGGCTCCGCGGTCCGAATCAGTTTAGGTATCGAGACCACAGAGCGGGATATCGAAACGACATCACATGCATTTCGGCGCGTCCTAGCCCGCGCCGGCGCCTAGAACCTCAAGAAGATTTTAACTCTGGGCAAAAAATCTTAAATCTTATTCATGTTTCACCCGCTAATTAGCTGTAATTATTAGAATTAATAGCCATCTAATTTTGCCAAATCAAGTTTCCATTAAGTGTAAGAACCAACGGTTCGTTTGTTCAGTACGACCATCCGATGATTGAAACGCCCGAAATGAAGCGAGTGTTGGTCGCGATGAGCGGCGGGGTGGACTCGTCAGTCGCAGCGGCGCTGCTGAAGGAGGCCGGGCACGACCTGGTCGGGGTAACGCTCCATCTCTGGGACGCCGATGGCGCACAGCAAGTGGGCCGGTGCTGTGCTCCCGAAGACCGCGACGACGCACGTCGCACCTGTGAGCACTTGGGCATCCCCCACTACGTGCTCGATGAACGGGAAGCCTTTCGCAAGCATGTCGTCGACCCGTTCGTCGCCGACTACCAGGCAGGACGCACCCCGATCCCCTGCGTGACTTGCAACCGGACAGTGAAGCTCACCCACTTGGCCGAAGTGGCACGACGCTTCGAGGCGACCCACATCGCGACCGGACACTATGCCCGACTCACGCGAGGCGCGGACGGTCAACTCCGTCTGCTTCGCGGCCGTGACACCAACAAAGACCAAAGCTATTTCCTGTTTGGCTTGCCGCAGTCGACGCTCGCGCGGCTCGTCTTTCCTCTCGGGGAGCTCACCAAGAGTGAAGTCCGTGAAGCAGGCAGGCGTCTCGAGGTACCCAACGCGGACAAACCGGAGTCCCAGGAGCTGTGTTTCGTGCCGGACGGCGACGTCGGCAAATTCGTCCGTCGCGAGGGAAGCCCGACCCGCGCAGGGAACCTGGTCGACCCGGACGGCAAGGTGCTCGGCCGGCACGCGGGCGTGGCCAACTTCACCCGCGGTCAGCGACGCGGGTTGGGCCTCGGCGGAGGCGGCGTCCGGTACGTCCTCCAAATCGTCCCGGAGACGGCGGAGGTCGTCGTGGGCGACCCGTCGCAGCTTTACGATCAAACGCTCATCGCGAGCGATGCCTATTGGCTGACAGGTCGTCCCGCGGGCACGTTCGAGGGTGAGGTTCGCATTCGATATCGGCATCGTGGAGCACTTGCTCAAGTCACGCCCGTGGGCACAGGTTTCGAGGTGCGCTTCCACGAGCCTCAGCGGGCGATCACGCCCGGTCAGGCCGCGGTGGTCTACCGGGGCGATGAAGTGATCGGTGGCGGTTTCATCGAATGAGCCGCGAGCCGAAGCGCGGTCTCATCGCGGAGCCGGTCGAGCGCTGATGCGGAACGAACGCGGAGTCGTCGAAGGTCAGGTTCGCGCTGTCGGCCGCGGCGGCGACGCGGTCGTCGAAACGGCGGACGGTGTGGTGCTCGTGCCCGGAGCGCTTCCCGGCGAGACCATCGAGCTCGCGCGAACCGGGTCGAAGCGGGGCGCGGCCAGGGGCCAACTCCTACGGGTGCTGCGGCCGACCGAAGGACGCCGCGATCCACCTTGCACCGATGCGACCCGCTGCGGAGGTTGCCCCTTGATGGTTGCGCGGCCGGACCTTCAGCGCGAGATCAAGCTGGGTTTTCTCCGTGACGCATGTCGCGGTTTGCCTGGAGCCGACGACACGGAGATCGAATGGGTCGCGTCCCCTGCCGAGCTTGGCTACCGCCGGCGCGCGCGACTTGCGTGGCATCACGACACGATTGGATACCGCCAGCTTCATTCGAATCGCGTGACCCGCATTGCGCAGTGCATCGTATTGCTCGAACCACTGCGTACAGCATGGGACGAAGTGCGAGAGCACCTCGCCCCCGCCCTGCGAGGCGCTGGGGAGATTCAGCTCGAGCTGACTGGTACCGATAGCGTCGTGGTCGATCTGCGCGCTGTGAACGACCAGTCACCCCAGCTGTTCGAAGCCTGCGAAGCTCTTTGCGCCCGGCCCGTCATCGCCGGCGTAGCCCTCCGAACCAGCGATGACGGACATCCGGCGACCTGGGGTGAGACACACATCGCGATCGATGTGGCAGACGGCGGTGTGCTCGAAGGTCCGAGCGGCGCGTTCTCCCAAGCGAACGACGGGATCAACGCAAAGCTCGCCGAGGCGGTCACTGAGCTTGCCGAGCCCGCGGGACTGAGGGTTCTCGAGCTGCACTGCGGAATCGGCAATTTCACCGTTGGGCTCGCCGCCCTGGCCAGGGCGCTGGTCGCCGTCGAACGAGACCCGAGCGCCGTCGAAGCGTGCCGCGACAATTTGAAGCGCAGAGGGCTCGAAGCACGCGTCGCGGTCGGCGACGCCAACCACCCGCCGAAGGGCCATTACGACGTGCTCGTGCTCGATCCACCACGGCAGGGGGCCAAAGAGCTGCTCGCGCACAGCGCTGTGCTGCCAGGTCCGAAACGAGTGGTATACGTGTCCTGTGACACCGCCACGCTTGCACGCGACCTCGGTATCGCAACGGCCAAGGGCTACCGAATCGACCGCGTGATCGGCTTCGACATGTTTCCCCAGACGGCCCATTTGGAGTCGCTCGTCCGCCTGGTTCGGGCTTGATCCCGGCGCGCTGCGTTGCCCTGCTTGGGCGCGGGCGCTAGCTTGTGCCCGGAGATGCGCTGCCCCTATTGTGGAACGCTCGAGAACCGCGTGATCGATTCGCGCCTCTCGCAGGCCGGGGAGGTGACCCGGCGGCGGCGTGAGTGTGAGCATTGCGGCAGGCGCTACACCACGTATGAACGCGTGGAGCAGACGCTTCCACTCATCGTGAAGAACGACGGCCGCCGCCAACCCTACGACCGCGACAAGCTGCTCGCGGGCCTGCGGCGCGCTTGCGTCAAACGCCCCGTTTCAGCCGAGGCGCTCGAACGATTTCTAAACCAGGTCGAGCGCTGGCTCGTGGACACGGGCGAGCAGGAGGTCCCCTCTTCACAGCTCGGGGAGCACGTCCTGCAAGAGCTACGGGACTTGGATTCGGTCGCGTACGTGCGTTTTGCCAGCGTCTATAGGGACTTCCAGGAAGTCGGGGAGTTCCTGGACGCGCTCACCAAGCTCAGAGACTGAGATGTGGTCGGACTTCGAGCGCGAAGTGATGCAGAGGGCGATTGCCGAGGCCGATCGCGGACAACCAAGTCCGAACCCTCACGTCGGAGCGGTCATCGTTCGTGATCGAAGGGTCGTTTCCGTCGGACACCACGAAAAGGCCGGAGAAGCACACGCCGAGGTCGACGCGATCCGAAATGCCGCCGGCTCGGTCGCAGGTGCCACCCTCTACGTCACCCTGGAGCCGTGCAACCACCAAGGGCGCACGGGTCCATGCACCGAGGCGATCCTCGAGGCGGGCATCACCCGTGTGGTGATCGGCTGCCGCGACCCAGCGCCACACGTTCCCGGCGCCATCGACCGATTGAGGACTGCAGGCGTCGAAGTGGCGGTCGGCTTGATGGAGCCAGAGTGTACCGCGCTCATCTCCGACTTCGAGAAACACATCAGAACGGGGCTTCCCTTCGTGACGCTCAAAGCCGCGATCACGCTCGATGGAAAGATCGCCACCCGCAAAGGCGACTCGAAATGGATTACCGGTGAGGAAGCCCGAACCGAGTCGCACCGGATGCGCGCTACGAGCGACGCTATTCTCGTCGGAGTGGGCACCGTCCTCGCCGACGACCCCAAGCTCACTGTGCGCCACCTGCAGGGACGAGACCCGGTGCGGGTGGTGCTCGATGCCAACTTGCGCACCCCCCCGACGGCGGCGTTTCTCGATCGGGACCGCCAATCGGGCGCCGGCACCGTGATCTTTCATGGCCCTGACGCCGATGCCGCGCGCCGCAAGACATTGAGCGGCCCGGGCGTGGAGCTCATCCCTGTCTCCCGTCACCCTCGTGGAGTGGACGTCAGCGAGGTCTTGAGAATCTTGGGCGAGCGCGACGTCGTTCGCTTGCTGGTCGAAGGGGGCGCACACGTTCATGGCACGTTCTTGGATCGGGGACTCGCGGACCGCGCGGCCATCTTCATCGCACCTCGCATTCTGGGTGACGCGGATGCGCCGTCCTTTGCCGCAGGGTCCGAGGTAGCATCCATGGAGCGCGCATGGCGCTTGGTCCGCACCCGGGTGCAAGCTTTCGGCTGCGACTGGTTGGTCTCCGGCGACTTCGAGAGGAAGCAATAGATGTTCACTGGGTTGATAGAGCAGGTGGGGACGATCGACCAACTCGACTCGAGGAACGACGGCCTGTCGATCCGAATCGCGTGTGCACTGCAAGCGTACGAGCTGGGCGAGTCGATCGCCGTCAATGGAACCTGTCTGACGGTCAAGTCGTTTTCCGACGGCCATTTCGAAGCCGACGCATCGCTCGAGACGCTGGACAAGACCAATCTCGGCGACCTGCGCGAAGGGGACCGAGTTCACCTCGAACGCGCCCTGGCGCTCGGCGACCGGCTGGGCGGCCATCTGGTGACCGGCCATGTCGATGGCGTCGGGACGCTCATCGCCAGGACTCCAGAGGGGGGCTACCTACGCGCCAGCTTCGAGGTTCCGAAGCGGCTCGCGCCATTCTTGGCGCCCAAGGGTTCGATCACCGTCAACGGGGTCAGCCTGACGGTGAACGCCGTCTCAGGTATCCGATTCGAAGTCATGCTCGTGCCGTACACCCTCGACGAGACGACCTTCGGGGAGATGGCGAACGGAACGCGCGTGAACCTCGAAGTAGACGTTCTCGCCAAGTATGTCGCGAGCCTCTCAGGCAAGCCCGGCGTGGATGCCCCTGACACCTGACGATTTGCAGCGGTCCACTGGTGGCGCGGGCACTTTCGCGTCATGGTGCCGGAGATATGCCGAGCGCAATCGAGCGGGTCGTCGCGGCTTTGGATGACATCCGAGAAGGAAAAATGGTCGTCCTGGTCGACGACGAGGACCGCGAAAACGAAGGCGACGTGTGCATGGCCGCCGAGAAGGCCACCCCAGCGGCGATCAACTTCATGGCGCGGCATGCGCGCGGGCTGATTTGCCTGAGCCTGACCGAGGACCGCATCCGTCAACTCGATCTGCCGATGATGGTCGACGACAATCGCTCGTCGCGCTCCACGGCGTTCACGATCTCGATCGAGGCCCGCAGCGGCGTCACCACCGGAATCAGCGCCGGCGACCGCGCGCATACCATCCTCACCGCCGTCGCCGATGATGCGGCGCCCAAGGATTTGGTGAGCCCCGGCCACGTCTTCCCGCTCAAAGCGGTTCCCGGCGGCGTGCTCCAGCGCACCGGGCACACCGAGGGCTCCGCAGACTTGTCTCGGCTCGCGGGATTGAAACCGGCGAGCGTCATTTGTGAGATCATGAAGGACGACGGCACGATGGCGCGCTACCCGGATCTGGTCGCCTTCGCCCAGGAACACCGGCTGCGGCTGCTGACCATCGCAGACCTGATTCAATATCGACTGGCGCGCGAGCGGCTGGTCACGAGGATTCGACGGACGCAGGTCAAAATGCCGACGGGTCGCGAGTGGACCGCTTCGGTTTATCAGGTTCAAGTCGGAGGCCAAGAGCAGTTCATGGCGTTGAGCTTGGGCGAGCTCACCTCGGCACCGACGTTGGTGCGCGTGCATCGCGGAAGCGTGCTGGGCGACGCGTTTCAAGTGCGCATGGGCGACCGCGTTCACATCGCCGATTGCGTCGCAGCGATCGAACGGCATGGAAACGGTGTCATCCTATTCCTACCCGGGCATCCCGATCCCGAAACCGACCTGGCGTTCTATCTCGACGAGCCCATACAACGACCACCGGAGGAGCCTGGCGTGGTGCTGCGGGAGTACGGTTTTGGCGCTCAGGTGCTCTCCGACCTCGGGCTCGAGCAGCTGCGTGTGCTCACAAACCGCCCCAGACGCATTCCAAGCCTAGATGCCTACGGTCTCAACGTCGTCGAGCAGCTCCAAGTTTCGCCTGGCGGGGAGCTGAGCGCGCCGCCCTCGAAGCAGTCTCGGGACTCGAAATGAGCGAAGATCGAAATCGGCCTCTGGTCGAGCTCCGGTCGCCGGGGGGCGCGCGATTCGCCATCGTGTGGTCCCGCTTCAACCATGCGGTGGTGGACCGGCTCCTCGATGGCGCCAAGGCCTGCCTGTCGGAGCACGGCGTACCTGACAGCGACGTCTACATCGTCGAGGTGCCCGGGGCATGGGAGCTCCCCTATGCGGCCCAGCAACTCGCACGGAGCGAGCGTTTCGCTGCGGTGATCGCTCTCGGGGCGGTCATTCGTGGAGGCACACCGCATTTCGAGTATGTCTCCGAAGGTACCGCGCTCGGTCTCGCGCAGGCCGCGTTGGACACCGGCGTTCCGGTGGTATTCGGCGTGCTTACGACCGACGATGAAGCGCAGGCGTTCGATCGCGCAGGCGGCGCGCTCGGTAACAAGGGCCGTGACGCTGCCTCGACTGCCATCGAGATGGCCATCTTCGACAGGAAGCTCGCGGACGATGGGATCACGACGAAAAGGCCGTGAAGCCGCGCTTCGCATCCTGTACTTCATGGATGTGGCGAACGTGAGCGGAACACAGGCGATCAAATCCTATTGGGGGCACCTCATCGATGAAGTCGAGGGGTCGGACGGAGCCGAGTTCGCGAACCAACTCGTGCAGGCGTACGTCGAGCAAGAAGCGGAGATCAACGAGCTCATCCGCTCGGCAAGTCATCACTGGCGCCTGGAACGAATGCCAGTCGTCGATCGCAACGTGCTGCGCGTCGCGATCGTCGAGCTCCGCGAGATGGGCGACATTCCCAAGCGCGTTACTCTCAACGAAGCGGTCGAGCTCGCGAAACGGTTTGGATCGGAAGGCAGCGCGGCATTCGTCAACGGCGTCTTGGATCGCATCGCCACCGTGCTGGGCAAGCCGTGAACGCGTACGACTTCGTATCTGCCACGCCGCAAAGCCTGGATGAGCTGGAAACCGAGGTCATCGTCTTGCCGTTTTTCTCCGACGAACGCCCCCTCCGCGGCGCCGCAGGACTCCTCGACTGGCGCCTGTGCGGAGCACTGTCCAGGAAGCTCATGGCGGGTTATCTAGATGGAACCTTCGGGGAAAAAGCCCTGCTGACCACAGCGCCGAAGCTGAAATCCCAGTGGTTGCTGCTCGTCGGTTTGGGCGAAAGCGCTGCGTTCGACCTGCTGGTTGCCCAAAGGGCGTGCGCGCTGATCATCAAGGCATTGACCGAGGCCAAGTTGTCGCACGCCGCGCTCGTCTTGCCGGGACGAAGCCTGGGCCTGCTTCCCGCATTGGATGCCATGCAGATTTGGCTGGGGACGATCTCCGGCGACGATGGCGTGCTCGAAGAGCTTTGCATCATCGAACGTGCAGAGGAGCATCGCGCCCTCGACTCACTCTTCGATGGCTTACGACGCCAGTCGGAGTCGCCGCTCGACTAACGTCGCGACGAACGACGCTTGCTCTTCTTGGCCGGCGCTCGGCCGCGCTTCTTGGAGGCCTTCGCGCGTTTCTTGGGCGCCGCGCGCTTCTTCGTGACCTTGGCACGTTTCTTCGAGACCGCGCGCTTCTTCGTGACCTTGGCACGCTTCTTCGAGACCGGGCGCTTCTTCGTGACTTTGGCGCGCCTTTTCGTCGACGGCCTCTGGCGCTTCACAGAGGACTTCTTCTTGGTTCCGCCTCGCTTCTTTGCGGTCGCGCGCTTTTTCGACGCCGTGCCGCGCCTCTTCGAAGCAACCTTCTTACTCCCTGCACTCCGTTTCTTCGGCGCCGAACGCCGCGTCGTCGTGCGGCGCTTCTGGACTGATCTCTTCTTGGCCGCAGCCTTCTTCTTGGCCGCAGCCTTCTTCTTGGCCGCAGCCTTCTTCTTGGCCGCAGCCTTCTTCTTGGCCGCAGCCTTCTTCTTGGCCGCAGCCTTCTTCTTGGCTTCGGCCTTCTTCTTGGCCGCAGCCTTCTTCTTGGCTTCGGCCTTCTTTCGCTTAATCGCGTCGGCCTTCCGCTTCTCTTCGGCCTTCTTCCGCTTCAAGAGGTCAGCAGCCTTCTTCTGCGCCAACTTCTGGCGCGCGAGCTCCGCCTTCTTCTGTGCAGCCGCCTTCTTCTTCTCCAGCGCGGCCTGCTTCTTTTCCAACGCCTTGCGCTTGGCTTCTGCCCTCATGACCTTCAGTAACTCGGCCTTCTTCTTGGCTTCGGCCTTCTTTCGGGCCCTTTCGGCCTCTTGGCGAGCTGCCTCGGCCTTCTTTTTGGCCTCCGCCTTCCTTCGCGCGGCTTCCTTTCGCGCTTCGGCCTGGGCTAGGGCGAGCTCGCGCAGATCGATCGTCTTGGACTCGAACTTCTTGCGGGTCTTCTTGGGCCGCTCCTCCTCTTCTTCCCCGTCGGCGTCGTCGTCTGGAGCTTGCGGAGCGGGAACGAAGGGGCGGCGGGGCGCGGGCCGGCTGGCCTTGATGCCCGAAAGCGGAAGATGCCCAGCCTTCTTGGCGGCGGTGTAGGCGGCGCGCATTGCCTCGGGCTCACCAAAGTACTTGCTCATCGGCTCGAGGTAGAGCTTGGTCCAGAGCTTCTCGCAGGCCTTTCCGAGACCCGCTGGGATCTTAGTGTGGGTGATCTCTACCTTGGTCCCACCCGCAACGGGCTCAAAGGTGATATCGACATGCGAGTCGCCGGAACCCTTCGGAAAATCCCGAGTCCTCCATGTCATGGCGATCCGGCTTCCCGTGATCAAATAGACGTGCGTCGCATCGATGAAGCCATCATCTGTAACGACTCGACCGCCTACCCATGGGTCCACCGTAGCCCGCGCTCCGGTAAACGCGGAGTGATGGCGTTCGTCCATCCACGCGGAATAAATACGGTTTGGGCTCGCGGGTATCACGGACGAGACAGTAAATTCTTCCGTGTCCATCGTCCTCAGGTCTCTTGACTTGCTGGCCTGTATAAGTCCAGGAAACTCATTTGAAAACCAGAAAATTGCACTCAAGTGGGGTCAGAAGCATTCAATTGAGATGTTCTTGTAGGCTATTCGGGCGAATTTTGCACCTGGAGAACCAGATCTTTCCGTGTCGCTTGACCCGGTCGGGCCCCGTGCTTCGATGCAACGTTCGATGCCCCAGGCGAGACCCCGGCACCAGTTCTGGATCGACCGTGGGGGAACCTTCACCGATTGCATCCATCGCGACGCAAACACGGGGGTTCTGCGGGCGACCAAGGTGCTCTCCTCGGACCGGGCGCCGCTGCAAGGGATCCGCGCCCTCCTCGGGCTCGGCGAGCAGGATCGGATCCCACCATGCGAGGTGCGGATGGGGACGACGCTGGCCACCAACGCCCTCCTCGAGCGGGGTGGCCGCCGCTGCGTTCTGGTCACGGACGAAGGCTTCGGGGACCTGATCCGAATCGCCGATCAAACACGGCCGGAGCTGTTCGCTTTGGAAATCGAGAAGCCGGAGCCACTTCCCGAGCTGGTGATCGAGGTCGAGGCCAGGATGCGCGCCGATGGCTCGCTGCTCCGAACGCTCGATGCTTCGTCCACAAGGCGCGCCCTCGAAGATGCACGCGAGCGAGGCATAGAATCCGTAGCCGTAGCGTTGATGCACTCGTATCGCGACGATCGGATCGAGCAGCAAGTGACCGCAATCGCCATCGAGCTTGGCTTCACGCACGTCTCGGCATCGAGCGCGATTTCCAGTGAGATCGGTCTGCTTGGCCGCATGGATACCGCGACCGCCAACGCGTACCTAACGCCCTTGCTGACGCAATACACGCAGAGGCTCGAGAAGGAGCTCGGGGTAGGCCGCCTGCGCATGATGCAAAGCAATGGCGGGCTCGTCGACGCTTCCGGATTCATTGGACGCAACGCGGTCCTGTCGGGTCCTGCCGCAGGCGTGGTCGCGACGGGCGTAGTCGCCGATGATCTCGGTCTTTCCGAGGTGATCGGCTTCGACATGGGCGGCACGTCGACCGACGTATCACGTTACGCGGGACAGATGTCGAGAGTGTTCGAGAGCGAGATCGGCGGGGTTCGGATTCGCGCACCGATGGTCGAGCTCCACACGGTCGCCGCAGGGGGCGGATCGATCTGCAAGCTCGATGGTGGGCGTATGACGGTCGGGCCGCAGAGTGCCGGGGCTGACCCCGGACCGCTGTGCTACGGCAAGCCGGAAGCCGAAGCGCTCACGCTCACGGATGTCTCGTTGTTCCTGGGCCGCATTACGGCCGATCGATTCCCGTTTGCGCTGGACGAAGAGCGTCCGCGGAAGCGGCTCGAAGCGATTAAAGCCTCGCTCGGCAGAGCGGGAGTGCACCGAACCGCGATTGACGTGGCCCACGGGTTTCTGCGTGTGGCGATAGAGAACATGGCCGCCGCCATTCAGAAGGTGTCTGTGGGTCGGGGTCACGACGTTCGCGGGCACGCCATGGTGGTTTTCGGCGGTGCAGGTGGGCAATACGCATGCCTCGTCGCGCGTCGTCTGGGAATTGTGGACTTGGTATTCCATCCGTACGGTGGCGCGTTGTCGGCGTTCGGGATGGGCGTCGCCAACTTCGAGTGGCACGGCGAACGGGACGCCAGGCGCCACGCCTTGAACGATCCGGTGCCGGACGCGTGGCTCGGGGCGTTCGAAGAGCTGGAGGCCACCGGGCGTGCGGCTCTTGAGCGGGACGCCGGACCTCAGGCTCGATGGACGGTACGTCGGCAAGTCGCCCTTCGGTATCGTGGCACCGAAACAGCGCTCGCGGTCGACTTCGCGGATGCCCGCGCAATGCGTTCCGCATTCGAGGCAATTCATCGTCTCGAGTTCGGATACATTCGACCTGCGCACCCGATCGAGGCGGCCACGCTGCGGCTCAGCGTGCAACTGAGCGGCGACAGGCCGGTGCTTCCCCCAGCCGCGCAGGGCACGGTGACTCCGGCGCGTAGCGCGCGGATTTGGTCGCAAGGTGCCCTGGTCGAAGCGCCGGTCTACCACAGAGAGTGCTTTCCGATAGGCGTCGAAGTCCCAGGGCCAGCGCTGGTCTTGGATGCCACCGGCACGATCGTGGTCGACGCCGGCTTCGTCGCCCTGCGAGACGAGCGTGACTATCTGATCTTGCGGGACACCGAAACCAATCGCACACGCGAGGCAGCTGATACGCGGGTCGACCCGGTCCTCCTCGAGGTCTTCCACAACCAGTTCAAGGCCATCGCCGAACAGATGGGGGTTGCGTTGCAGCGCACGGCGATGAGCACGAACATCCGTGACAGGCTCGACTTCTCCTGCGCGGTGTTCGACGCCGAGGGCGACCTGGTCGCCAATGCGCCACACATTCCGGTGCATCTCGGCGCCATGAGCGAATCGGTGCGCGCCGTCCTGCATGCGCACCCCCACATGGGGCCCGGGGACGTTTTCGTCACCAACGACCCCGCTGCGGGCGGATCGCACCTTCCGGACATCACGGTCGTCACACCCGTCCACGACGCGGCAGGATTGCTCAGATTCTTCGTCGCATCTCGCGGGCACCACGCCGACGTCGGGGGCCTCACGCCCGGGTCGATGCCACCGTTTTCCACCACCCTCGCAGAAGAGGGGGTGGTGTTCCGGTGCCTTCGGATCGTGGAGCGCGGCACATTTCGAGAGGATCGCGTCCGGGACGTGCTAACACACGGTCCGTACCCGGCACGGAACCCCGACGAGAATCTGGCCGACATTCAGGCACAGATCGCAGCGAACGAGAAGGGGATGCAGCTTCTCGACGAGCTGCTCGCCCGGTACGGTATCGACGTGGTCGTCGCCTACATGCAGCACATCCAAGACAATGCGGCTGAGCTGACCGCTCGCGCGATCGAGGGGCTCCGAGACGGCGACCACGCATTCGAGGATCGCCTGGACGACGGCACGCGCATCGCGGTTCGGATCAAAGTCCGGGGTCGCGCAATGGAGATTGACTTCGAAGGCACGGACCGTGCGGTCGACAGCAACCTCAACGCACCCAGGGCCGTCACGATGGCCGCGATCATCTACGTGCTCCGGGTGCTGGTCGGCAAACCGATCCCGCTCAACAGCGGTTGCCTACGGCCGGTTACCGTTCGTATCCCAGACGGTTGTCTTCTTTCGCCCGGGCCCGATCGCGCAGTCGCCGCAGGGAACGTGGAAACGTCGCAGCGTATCGTGGACGTTCTTTTCGGAGCGCTCGAGCTCGCCGCGGCAAGCCAGGGCACCATGAACAACATCACGTTTGGTGATGATCACTCGGCCTACTACGAGACGCTCGGAGGAGGCGCTGGCGCAACCGAGCGCTGCGTCGGCGCATCCGGTGTTCACACGCACATGACCAACTCCAAGTGCACCGACCCCGAGATCCTGGAAACCCGATTTCCCGTGCAGATCCGGCGCTTCTCGCTGAGGCGCGGCTCGGGCGGCAAGGGCGCTCGCGCAGGGGGCGACGGCTTGATCCGAGAGATCGAGTTCCTTGCCCCCATGCGGGTTTCGGTGCTCTCCGAGCGGCGTGTCGTGCCTCCCTATGGTATGCGCGGCGGCGGCCCAGGCGCTCCGGGAATGAATCTACTCAACGGCAATCCGCTCGCTCATCGCGTCACGGTCGAGGTGTCCCCGGGCGATGTCTTGCGTGTCGAAACACCCGGCGGCGGCGCCTGGGGCGAGGCCGAATGAGTCTCAAGGACCTGTGGCGACGTCTGCAACAGATCGTCATCCACAACATTCTGCACCTCGACGACACACCTCATCGCATCGCCTGGGGCGTTTTCATCGGCACGATGATCGCCTTTACCCCGACGCTTGGGCTTCAAATCGTGCTGTACGTGTCGCTCGCAACACTGCTGCGTGCGAACAAGGTCTCCGGAATCCCCATCTTGTTCATCAGCAACCCCTTCACCGCGGTGCCGCTGTACTACATGACTTGGTCGGTCGGGGCTGCGGTGCTGAAACCCGAGGCGGAAGTCACGCCCGCCACGATCCGCACCTGGCTTGGGAACACCAGCCGGGCCCTCAGGGACAACGGCATCGAGCGCTTGCTCGACCACGAGTTCTGGGCGGAGACTGGCCGCTTGCTGGCGAGCGCGGGTGGCGAGCTTTGGATGGGCGGGCTGGTCTGCGGACTGATTCTCGCGCTTCCCGCTTATTTCGTCACGCGCTGGGGGATCAACGCCCTGCGCCATCTGCGGGAAGAGCGGCGGCTCTCCCACGGGCCGATAGACCCGTAAAAGGAACGGGCCGACGGACTCACAGAAGCCGGGCAGAAGAATTGGCGGAGCGGTGGTGGTGGTACGCCGCTTCCACGAAACCCCTAAGCCGTTCTGCGGTCCGCCGGCCTCGGATTAAGCTTTCTTCTTGGTCGAGCCTTCGACGCGATTGGCAAGCTCACCCATCGATTCTGCAACACTGCTGATCATCTCCGACGTGGTCGTGAGGGTCTTGGCAGCGGCTTCGATCGCGGTGCGTGCGACCCCGAGCCACAAGCTCGTGACCTTGCGGCCGAGTGTGGCGGCATTGCCGGCGGTCTTGGTGACCTGATCGACCGCAGCGTCGACATTCTCTTCTACGGCTTTCTGAATCTTTTGTTGTTCAGTCATCGGTCTTCTCCTTGTTGGATGTAAACGGGTCGGGCAGGGCGTTCCTGCCCGTAATCAGTTTGCGACCAGGCTCGTGGAACAGAACCATGTATGCCTCGGAGCCGGCCATGAGCTTCTCTCCGGTGACGCCGCAGCTCGCGTCGTGGACGAGGGTGATCGGAGTCACGCCGACGGCACCCTCGAGTGGATCGGCGGGTGCTGCGGGTTCTTCCACGGTCGTCGGTTTCTGTGTCGGCCCAGACGCTCTCGGGATCTTGCCCAAGCGTTCGCTCGACTTACGACGAATCCGATTTCGCTCGGATGCGAGCAACTCGGCCACTTCGCGAAGCTCCCCTTCGGCCTTGGCGCCAACCACGTCAATCGTATCGAGAGCGTCCTCGAGAAGCGCACGAACGACATTCGAAACCGGAACCCGCCATGCGTTGGCAACCCGCTTGAGCTCCTGTTCGAGCACTGCGGGCACGCGGGTATGGAGCACTCGCTCCTTGCGAGCCTCCTGACGGCTCTTCTTGTCGTCTCCGTCGTCCATGGCCCACGTGTAACACAACGTGATACGAACGCAAGCAAGCCCGTGTCGCGTTCTTGTAAATATTTGTAATTGTAACCTTTTGCTACCAATTCCTGCGCCTCGCTCCATGTGTCACGAGCTGTCATTCCAGCCCCGCGTGCTGATTTGACCCATCAACTTCAACTGTTAGAGTCGCGCGCCGTGACTCACACACCCCGCTCGTCCAAGGCGCTCATCCTCTGCCTTGCCTCTGTCGCGGCCCTCACGGCCATGGACCTCGGCAGCAAGCACTGGGCGCTCGGTCGGCTGTCGCAGCCCACATCGCTCGGCTCGAACCCGGTGTGCACGCCCGACGAGCACGGCCGGATTCAACCCCAGCGGGCACAACGGCCGCCGGTCGTGTTGATCGACCACTACCTGGAGTTTCGATACGCCGAGAACTGCGGGGCTGCGTTTGGGTTCATGCGCGAAATGCCGGCGCCGCTGCGCAAGGGCGTCTTCTACGTTGCCGCCGCTGGCGCGGTCTTGCTGCTGCTCTGGATGTTCATGACAGGCCGCGGGGGCAGACTGTTTGCCCTCAGTGTGCCCCTGATCATCGCCGGCGCCGTCGGGAACTTCGTCGACCGCGTTCGCCTCGGATACGTGGTCGACTTCGTGCGGTGCCACATCAATGATCGCTGGGCATACCCTACCTTCAACGTCGCGGACGCTTGGATCACGATCGGGGTAGCGTTGATTCTGATCGAGGGTTTTGTGGACGGACACAGGAAGAAGACGCCGCGCGCCTCTACTAACCCGGGGTGATCAATAGGCCGAGCGAGGCGCCTTCGACCACGGTATCGTGCTCGCTGCTGACGGTGCTGCCGCCGCGCTCCAACACCGTGGCCAGGGTTTCGGCACCGATCCGCTCGGCATGTTCTTCGATCGCTTCCGCTAGCTCGCCCTCGGCGTGCCAGGTCACCCGAATTCTCGCTTCGTACGCGAGGTCCATGGCCTTGCGAGAGCGTTGGATCCGATTGATCACCTCTCGAGCCAAGCCCTCGCGGCGAAGACTGTCGTCCACGCGCGTGTCGATGACGACCACCTGGCCCGCGCCCGACGCCGCAGCGAAGTCCTCGCGCGCACTCAACCGCACCTCGACCTCGTTTGGCGTGAGCTCGATCGCGCCGTCCGGGAGCTGAACCACGATCTTCCCATCCCGTTCCATCTCCCTGTAAAGCGCCGATCCGTCCGCCTCGGCAAGAGCCGCCTTGCAGGCCGGCACCTGCTTGCCGAGCTTCGGTCCGAGCATACGGAAGTTTGGCACGAGCTCGAACTCGACGTACTTATGGGGCTCTTGCGTGAACCCGAGCTCGCGCACGTTCAGCTCTTCCCGAATCGCGCTCGCGAAACGATCGATCGCTTGCCGTTCGACGTCGTCCGCGACGACGACAATCGCCTCCGAGAGCGGCTGACGCACCTTGAGCTTGTTCTCGTTGCGAACGCGCTGTCCGAGGGTCACCACATTGCGGACCCGCGCCATGGTTTGTCGAAGCCCGTCGTCGCTGCGTTCCGGTTGGGGTTCGGGAAACGATGCCAAATGCACCGACTCAGGCGCAGAGCCATCCTCTTTGCGCACCAAGTTCTGGAAGAGCGTTTCAGTCATGAAGGGAATGAAGGGCGCGGACAGCTTCGTCAGATCGACCAATACCTCGTAGAGCGTGCTGAATGCCGCACGTTTGTCGGTTGAATCATCCGAAGCCCAAAAGCGCGCACGGCTACGGCGGACGTACCAATTCGAAAGACCGTCGACGAAGCCCAGGAGGTGGCGAACCGCCATGTGGCTCTTGTAGTCGTCGAGCTCCCCGCGCACCGCACGGACCGTCGCATCGAGCTCGGCGAGCACCCAACGGTCCATGTCGGGCCTGTCCGCCAGCATGGGTCGAACAGCATCAGGGCTCCACTCGTCGATGTTCGCGTAGGTGACGAAGAAGCTGTAGACGTTCCAGATCTTAAGGAGGAATTCGCGGACCGCGTCGGTTGCGGCATCGTCGAAGAAGCGGGTGTTCTGCCCCGGAACCGTGCCGGCATATAGGGCCCACCGTACCGCGTCCGCCCCCACCCGGTCCATGAGCTCGAGAGGATCGGTGTAGTTCTTGTCGCGCTTGCTCAGCTTCTTACCCTTCTCGTCGGTCATCAAGCCGAGGACGACGCAGTTCTTGAATGGATGGGGAAGGGGGCGCTCGGGGAACATGAGCGAGCTGATCGTCATCAAGGAGTAGAACCAACCGCGGGTTTGATCGACCGCTTCAGTGATGAAATCGGCGGGAAAGCTGCCCTCGAAACCCTCCGTGTTTTGATGCGGGAAGCCCCACTGCGCGAATGGCATGCATCCCGAGTCGAACCAGCAGTCGATGACTTCCGGAACGCGGCGGTAGACACCAGGCTCTCCGTCCTTGGTCCAAGTGACTTCGTCGATCCAGGGCTTGTGAACCATGAGATGCTCTTGCAAGCTCGGATCGGCAGCCTTGGCCCTGTCGAAGTGCGCGAACGCCTGAGGGTTTCGTTCGAGAATCTCCGCGACCGATCCGACGGACTCGACCGCGTCGGTTTCGTCGTTCTTCCAGATCGGAAGTGGGGTGCCCCAGAACCGCTCACGCGACAGAGCCCAGTCGACGTTCCCGTCGAGGAACTGCCCCATGCGACCGGTCTTGATGTGCTCCGGCTCCCAATGCACGCGCTGGTTGTTCGCTTTGACGCGCTCAATCTCCTGCGTCGTGCGAATGAACCACGAGCGGCGCGCGTATTGGATCAACGGGTCCTCCATCGCGCGCCAGCAGAACGGATAGTCGTGGCGGTAGACCTCTTCTTTGAAGAGCACTCCACGCGCACGCAGGTTGCGGATGATGTCCCGGTCAGCCTCTTTGCAGAACCGGCCTGCGAAGTCCGTGACCTCGTTCGGAAAGGTACCGTCGGGCCGCAAGAGTTGCAGGAAGCCCATCCCCTTTTCCTTACATACCCGGAAGTCGTCCTCGCCGAAAGCTGGAGCGAGATGAACGAGGCCGGAGCCGCTATCGAGCGAGACGAACTCCGCCGCGACGACTTGCCAGGCAGGGCCTCCTTCCGGCTCGGCGTATCGGAATGGCGGTTCGTAGCTCATTCCGACGAGATCGGAGCCCTTGCGGGTGGCCACCACTTTCACCTCGTCGCCCAACACTTTGCCGACGAGCGCCGCGGCGAGGATGAGGCGTTCACCGCTTTCGAGCTCGACCGTGACGTAGTCGGTGTGGGCGTCGACCGCGAGCGCGATGTTCGACGGAAGTGTCCAAGGGGTCGTCGTCCACGCCAGGAATGAGGTTCTGGCCTCACCTGCTACCGGGAAGCGAATCATCACGGAAGGATCGTCGATCGTCTGGTACCCCTGTCCGACCTCGCCCGCAGAAAGCGCCGTGCCCCCTTGGGGCCACCACCACACCACCTTGTAGCCCTGGTATAAGAGCCCCTTGTTGAACATTTCCGAGAGCGCCCACCAGACGCTCTCGACATACGATTTGTGGAAGGTCACATACGCGGATTCGAAGTCGACCCAGAAGCCAATCCGCTGCGTCATCTTCTGCCATTCCCCGATGTACTTGAACACCGAGTCGATGCATTTTCGGCTGAACGCCTCGACGCCGTACTGCTCGATCGCGTCACGGCCGCTGATGCCGAGCTCCTTTTCCACCTCGACCTCGACGGGCAGGCCGTGCGTATCCCATCCGGCGCGGCGCGGCACGTGATCGCCGCACATCGTTCGATAGCGTAGGAAGACGTCCTTCATCACGCGCGTGAGCACGTGCCCCGGGTGCGGCATGCCGTTGGCGGTTGGCGGTCCTTCATAGAAGATGAACGATTTCTTGCTCTCACCGCCCTCCAGCGTCTTTTCGAAGATGCGGGCACGTTCCCAGAACGCGAGATGAGTCGCATCGAGCTCGGGGAAGGAAACCTGCGGGGAGACGGCGTCGAACATGGCCCCGCGGCATACCACGCCAAGCCACGATTTCCACCGGGGCCGCTGGTTTGAGAAGGGGCGGGGCTCCTGATAGACCCTTGCCCATGGCTGAGTTGATCGATGGGAAGGCGCTTGCCAAGAAGGTGCGAGCGGAAGTTAAAGAGAGGGCGGAGGCGTTCCGGGTCACACACAACCGAGCGCCCGGTTTGCACGTGGTGCTCGTCGGCGATGATCCGGCCTCTCAGGTGTACGTCCGAAACAAGGAGCGCGCCGCTGCGAAGGCCGGAATCGAAGGTAGGGTGCACCGCTTGCCTGCCCAGACCTCCGAGGCCGATCTCCTCGCGTTGATCTTCGAGCTCAATGGGGACGACGAGATCGACGGGATTCTGGTCCAGCTTCCGCTGCCCCATCATCTTCCGGACCAAACCATCGTCGACGCGATCGACCCCGCGAAGGACGTCGACGGCCTACATCCGTTCAACGCAGGATTGCTCGTGGTCGGCCGCCATGGCCTGCGGCCGTGCACCCCCAGCGGCTGCATGCGAATGCTCGACCAAATCGGCTGCGACCCCAAGGGCAAGCGCGCTCTGGTCCTCGGCCGAAGCACCTTGGTCGGTAAGCCCATCGCACTGATGCTTCTCGAGAAACACGCGACCGTGACCATTGCGCACTCGCGTACTCAGAGCTTGGCCGATCGAGTGCGCGAGTCGGACATCGTCGTCGCCGCCGTAGGCTCTCCCAATCTGGTGAAGGGGGATTGGATCAAGGAAGGCGCCGTCGTGATCGACGTCGGTATCAATCGCCTAGACGACGGCACGCTCACAGGCGACGTCGACTTCGAAGGCGCCGAGAAGCGCGCATCCTATATCACACCCGTACCGGGTGGAGTGGGTCCGATGACGATCGCGATGTTGTTGAGCAATACGGTAGACGCCGCCGAAGCCCGAATCATGTGAGCCAACGCTGCGCGACCAAGTCCCCGGAACGCGACGCGGGGCTGCGTCGGACGGGGCGCCCGTTATCGAGTCAGCTTCTCGATGAGGCGGTCGAGCTCATCGAAGCTGGAGTACTGGATACGCAGCTGGCCCCGCTCTTTGCCAGCCTCGTGGATCGTGGTGGACGAACCGAGGGCCCGGGAGAGTCGGTTCTCCAAGTCCCGGACGTTGGTGCTCTTGTTCGCCTTCGCGGGGGCTGCCCCGCTGCCGTCGCCGCGCGCAAGACGCCGCGCCTGACGCTCCGCCTCTCGCACGCTCCAGCCCTTCGCCACTGCCGCACGAGCAAGCTTCTTCATTCCCGACACGGTGGGCGCTGCGAGTAGGGCGCGTGCGTGCCCCTCACTGAGCTGGCCGTCCTCCACGAGCTCCATTACGTCTGGGGGCAGCTTCAGGAGGCGCAGCGCGTTGGCGACGGTCGACCGCTCCTTCCCGACCTTGGTTGCAATCGTTTCCTGCGTGTACCCGTAGTCGTCGACGAGGCGCTGAAACGCACGCGCGGTTTCCATCGCATTCAAGTCTTCGCGCTGCAGATTCTCGACGAGCGCGGCTTCGAATGCCGCTTCATCATCGAGGTCGTGCGTGAAGATCGGAACCTCCTTCAGGCCAGCCTGCTGCGCCGCTCGCCAGCGACGCTCGCCGGCAATGATCTCGAACCCGCCGGCCGCTCGCTTGCGCACCAGGATCGGCTCGAGAACGCCATGCTCTCGAATCGAGGACGCGAGCTCGGCCAAACCTTCCGCGTCGAGGCGCGTACGAGGCTGCATGCGACCTGGGTGAAGGTCTTCGATCGCCGCGCTGTTCTTCGAGGAACGTTCCGAGGTGGGCGGCATCGCCGGAAGCAAGCCGTCCAATCCACGCCCCAAGCGTCTGCGCGCCACTACGCTGCTACCTCCAGATCATCGAGCAGCTCGCGCGCCAGATTCAGGTACGTGTATGAACCGCGCGAGGAAGCATCGTACAGAATCACTGGTTTTCCATGGGACGGCGCCTCTGCGAGCCGCACGTTTCGCGGAATGATCGTTTCATAAACGTGGAAGTGGCGGCGCACCTCGTCTGCCACTTCGTTCGCAAGATTGTTGCGGGAATCGAACATGGTCAGCAGCACCCCGTGGATTTCCAGGTGCTCGTTGACGGATGCCCGAACACGCTCAATGGTTCCCACCAACTGTGACAAGCCCTCGAGCGCATAGTACTCGCACTGAAGCGGTACCATCACCATGTCGGCCGCTGTCAACGCATTGATCGTCAACATGCCGAGGGACGGAGGGCAATCGATGACGATGAAGTCGTAATCGTCCCGAACAGCGTCCAGCGCAGTGCGTAGGCGCGTCGCGCTATCGTCGGCCTGCAAGAGGTCGCGCTCGGCGCCAACGAGGTCCTGGGTCGCAGCGATGACGTGCAGGTATGGCATCTGCGTCTCGCGGATCACCTCTGCTGCTCCGGCCTCGCCGAGCAGAAGCTCGTAGGAGCCTTCCTGCTCCTGGTCGCCGGGCCTACAGCCGACTCCGGTCGAAGCGTTTGCCTGCGGGTCTAGGTCGACCAGCAGGACGCGCTGCTCGGCCACTGCAAGGCTGGCCCCCAGATTGACCGCCGTGGTCGTCTTCCCGACGCCGCCCTTTTGGTTGGCGATCGCTACCACCCGACTCATTGCATGCGTCTACCAGCGCCGGTGCGCGGTTTCAATCTCGTCTGTTTTTTTGCCATCTCAATCGCGCTGGGTAGGGTGTGCTGCAGTGTGGGATAAAGTAGTCACTTGCCGTACCAGCTCCTTGCTGGCGAGCTGGCAAAAAGGGAGGGGACATGCGCCCTAGAGGACCAAAGAGCTATCTGTCACTTGCAGAGTTCGAGCGGGAGGAGCTGGGCCGCCACCACAAGGCTGGCTGGTCTCTCGACGATCTCTATTCGGAAGCCACGTTCGAACCGGGCGAGGACGACTCACTCATCAGAGACGAGCCCAAAGAGCTGGACTTCGACTTCTAGCCGAGCGGTCGCGATCAATCGATCGGGCCGCCGCCGGGCTGCAGCAGGTGCACCTCGTGGCCGTAGCTCGAGTTGTGCTGCGTTGGGCCGATGATGCCCTGGGCCATCAACCAGAGCAGGGTGAACACGACCGCCAAGGTTGCGAAGCCCAGGACGATGAGCTTGGGCCCCTTCCAAAACGTGTCTTCCTTCTCGGTGCGCGCTGCCATCGCATCGCTCATGGGAACGTTGTTGTACGTGTCTGACATGAAAAAGCCCTGTGAACCCTCTCGGTGCGGCTATTTAGTGCCATCGGGACAAAGGGTCAAACCAGCCGTCAGAATTGGCATCCGCTCGACAATTGACTGCCCTGTCGTACAAGGGTGACCCACGAACCCGTGAGGAATCCTTTGTCGGCTATCGAGCTCATGAGCCCGCGGATGCTTCAGGACATGCGCAAGTCCTGCGAACTCGCGGCGGACTGTCTCACCGCAGCGGGCGAAATCGTCCGGTCCGGGATCAGGACCATCGACATCGACGAGTTCGTTCACGAATACATCGTCTCGCGCGGTGCGTACCCATCGCCGCTGGACTACAAAGGCTTTCCAAAAAGCGTATGCACCAGCGTCAACGACTGCGTCTGCCATGGAATCCCTGGACCCTACGTCCTGAAGGACGGTGATATCGTCAACGTCGACGTCACTACGTACCTGCCAAGAGAGCATGGGTACCACGGCGATACGAGCGTGACGTTCTACGTCGGTGAGCCGAGCCCGGAGGCCATTCTGGTCGTCGAAACGGCCCGCCGTTGTCTCGAGCTCGGCATCGCCGAGGTGAAGCACGGAAAGCGGATTGGCGACATCGGGGCAGCGATTCAGGAGTACGCCGAAGGGAAGGGTTGCTCGGTCGTCCGAGACTACGTCGGCCATGGGGTGGGCCGCGAGTTCCACATGCCCCCGCAAGTTCCCCACTTCGGCCAGCGGGGCAAAGACAAACGCATGAAGGCCGGCATGGTCTTCACGATCGAGCCCATGATCAACATCGGCGGCTACCAGACCGAGGTCATGGACGACGACTGGACGGTGCTCACGCTGGATCGTTCGTTGTCCGCCCAGTTCGAGCACACCATCTTGGTCACCCGCGAGGGAGCTGAGGTGCTGACGACCCGCAAGAACGTCGTGGTCAACTGTGAGGATCGGCCTTGGGCCGACGTCGGTCCGCTCTCATCGCCCGCCGCCTGGCTCGCCAAACAAGAAAAAACGGCTGACGATCAGGGCGCGGGCAAGTCCGACACGTAGAGATCTCCCCGATCTTCTCGGATGAACAGCCTCTGAAGGGCGAGCCCTTCACAAGGTCCCTCCACGCAGTATCCATCGAGCACTCGATAGGTCGCCCCGTGGGTCCCGCAGACCAAGTGCGCACCGTCGTCGCTCAGCAGCTCGCCGGTCCCGCCGTCGAGGGGCACGGGGAGGTGTCGGCACAGGTTGCGGTACGCCACGATGGCGCCGCGTGGGTCCCGAAGCAGCATGGCAAAAATTGGAAGACCATCGTCGTCGCACCCGAGCTGCGCGGTTCGTACGACCCGGTCCCGCAGCTCCTCCTCGCGGCACACCCAAACCTCCACTGCGTTCAGTCCTTCCCCGGATCGCTGTATGCCGCGCGCGCTGGCACAGAAACCAGATCCCGGCCTGGGAGCCACAATCCGCTCAACCAGCCGCCATAAACGCAACCTGTGTCGATCCCCACCGCATGCGGATGGTTTTGAAAACCGCGCACCGCGTCGTGCCCGAACACCACCAGCTCGGGTCCGGACCAGACCGTCGCCCATGGGATACCATCTTCATAGCTTCTGGAGGCGGTCCCGTCGTCGAGGATGCTGCGCATGTTCATCAGGTCGTACGGGTTCTGTTCGCCCAAGGGAACACCGGGCAACAAGCCCGCGTGCACGACGAGTGCATCGTGCTCCGGAAGCTCGATCCACAGAGGGCGCTCGGTGAGCCACTGCCAGTCCTTTTCTTCGAGCTCATCGGCAACCCGTTGGTGGGTGGGCTTGAGCTTCGGGGGTGGTTCTCCTGCACACTTCGCATTCCACCAGCGAAGGCACTGCTGGTCGTGGTTGCCGCGGACGGCCTCGGCCGCTAGCTCCCTCGCCAGGCGAATGACTCCTAGAGAATCCGGGCCCTTGGCCACCAAATCTCCGACGAAGATGAGCTCGTCGTCCTCTTCCCAGCCCGACTCGCGCAGCAGGTCCTCGAGCTCCTCACGGCAACCGTGGACGTCTCCGACGATGAGGGCACGCGTGCTCATGCCCCGATTTTGGGCGCTGCCTGCGCAGAATCCAAGTTCGTGAGCTTCGCGACGCGTTGACACCCGGCCCAAACCCGCAATACAGGCGACGTCATGATTCAAGAAGGCCGCAAGGCGCCCGCATTCAATCTCCCCTCATCCGCCGGCGGCAAGCTGGCCCTCAAAGACCTCGCCGGCAAGTTCGTCATCCTCTACTTCTATCCGAGGGACAACACCCCCGGTTGTACGACTGAGGCAAACGACTTCAACAAGGCCTTGCGCAAGATCGCTGCGCGCGATGCCGTCGTCGTCGGTGTCAGCAAGGACTCGATTGACTCGCATTGTAAGTTCGCCGACAAATACAAGCTGAAATTCCCGCTGCTCAGCGACACTGACGGAAAGATGCTCGAAAAGTATGGTGCATGGGGCGAGAAGAACATGTACGGCAAGAAGTCGATGGGAATCATCCGCTCTACCGTGCTCATTGGACCCGATGGCACCGTCATCAAGCACTTCCCCAAAGTGAATGTGAAGGGGCATGCCGAAGCCGTGATCGCGGCCCTCGATCAAGCCCGTAACGATTGACACTGGGGAGATTAGCAGCGCATGGTTGCAGAGCGATGAGCGTGCCCAGCCCCATGCCGGCGCCCGAAGCCCCGGAGGCTCTGGACCCTAATTTCCGGATTGAGCTACCCAATTTCGAAGGGCCGCTGGACTTGCTCTTGCACCTGATTCGGAAGCACGAGCTCGACATTCTCGACCTGCCGATCTCCTTCATCACCGACAAGTACCTGGAATACCTGGGGTTGATGGAGGTTCTGAACCTGGACGTCGCCTCGGAATACCTCGTGATGGCGGCCACCCTGGCCCACATCAAGAGCAAAATGCTTCTGCCCCGGTTACCCGAGGATCAGGAAGACGATGTGCTCGACGAGCTCGACCCGCGGGCCGAGTTGATTCGGCGTTTGCTGGAATACCAGAAGTACAAGTTGGTCGCGGAAGATCTCGGCGAGCGCGCGATCGCGGGCAGAGACGTGTTCTCGCGCGGCACGCCTTCACCCACTGCCGATGGGCCGGCGCCCTTGGCGCAAGTGAGCGTGTTCAAGCTGATCGACGCACTCAAGAGGATCGCTCAACGCCTCAACGCGAACATCTCGCTCGAAGTCGACGCCGAACGGATGTCGATTCAAGATCGGATTGGCGGATTGGTGGATTTGCTTCGCGAGCGCCGCCGGTGCCGATTCGACGAGCTGTTCGAAGACGTCAGCACCTCGTACGATCTCGTGGTCACTTTCCTCGCTCTGTTGGAGATGGCGAAGATGCGCTTGGCGAGCATCTATCAGACGGACCACGAGGAGCCCATTTACCTCGAGTACGCGCTCCTCGACGCCGCGGGGGAGCCGATGGAGCCGACCGACATCCAAAGCCCGACGAGTGACGTCTTGGATATGGACATGGACGCCGAATTCAGCGAACCGGTCGAGACGGGCGTGGAGCGACGCGAATCCGCGGTGGTGCCAGCAGGCACCACCTCCGATGCGTACGCGTGGAACGAGGACGAACGAGAGCGATGAACCAAGCAGACGTGCAAACCGACGATGGGGCCCAGGAAAACGGCGCTGGAGCGCCGATCGCGCCAGACAGAGACGGTCTCAAGAACATCATCGAGAGCCTGATCTTCGTGTCGGACAGCCCAGTAAATCCAAAGAAGCTCGCCCGGGCCGCACGCTCCACCATCGCCGAGGTGCAGCCCCTGCTCGACGAGCTCGTCGCGGACTATCAACACCGGGGTGTCCACCTGTACTTCGTCGCAGGCGGGTATCAATTCCGGTCCGCGCGTGAAAGCGCCGACTTCGTGAAGACGCTCGTTGCGCCCAAGCCAATCCGCCTGACGCGCGCCCAGCTCGAAACGCTCGCCATCGTTGCCTATCGCCAACCGATCACCCGCCCTGAAGTCGATGACGTGCGCGGCGTCGACTCCGGCTCATCACTCAAGATGCTGGCCGACCGCGGCCTGGTGAAGATCCTCGGACGCAAGGACGAACCCGGAAGGCCGCTGGTGTACGGCACCGCCCCGGCGTTCTTGGAATTCTTCGGGCTGAGCGGTTTGAAGGATCTCCCGACGCTTCAGGAATTCAGCGATCTCACCGACGAGCACAAAGCCTTGTTCGAAGAGAAGATCGGTGAGTCGATCGACATCGCGGCCGCCGAGCTTGCCGCCGCCGGGGCTCTCGAGCAGGCCGAGCGGGAGCTCCTCGCGGAGGAAGACGCCGCGCTCGCCGCGACGGAAGCCACGGCGACCGCAGACGATGAGGACGACGAACAGGACGATGTCGACGAGGATGACGACGACGACGAGGAAGACGACGACGAGGAAGACGACCAATGACGTTCCAGGAGCTGATTCTCGCGCTCGAGCGGTTCTGGGCCGAACACGGCTGTCTCATCGTTCAACCGTACAATTCCGAGGTCGGCGCCGGGACTTTCAACCCGCACACGTTCTTACGAGCGATCGGCCCGGAGCCGTGGAACGTCGCCTATGTGGAGCCCAGTCGCCGCCCGACGGACGGCCGCTACGGTGAAAACCCAAACCGCCTCCAGCAGTTTCACCAATACCAGGTCATCCTCAAGCCCTCGCCGCTCGACATCCAAGAGCTCTACCTCGAGTCGCTGCGTGCGCTCGGCACCGAGCCGAGCCACCACGACATTCGCTTCATCGAGGACGACTGGGAGTCCCCGACTCTAGGCGCATGGGGGCTTGGCTGGCAGGTCTGGCTGGACGGACTCGAGATCAGCCAGTTCACGTACTTTCAGCAGTGCGGCGGCATCGACTGCAAACCGATCAGCGGCGAGCTCACGTACGGGCTGGAGCGGATCGCCATGTACCTGCAAGACGTCGACGACGTGTACGAGTTGCAGTGGGCGCCAGGCATTCGGTACGGCGATCTCTACAAGCGCGCGGAGTGGGAATGGAGCACGTACAACTTCGAGCAGGCAGACACGGAGCTGCAGAAGAACCTGTTCGGGGAGTACGAAAAACAGGTCGGTGCGTTGTTAGGCCTGAGCGACAAGAAGGGCAAAGGTGGCGCGCTCCTCTTTGACCGCGAGCCGCTCGAACGACTTGCGCTGCCCGCCTACGACGCGGTCATCAAATGCAGCCACTACTTCAACGTGCTCGATGCCCGCGGAGCGATCAGCGTAACCGAGCGTCAGCGCTACATCGGCCGGGTGAGGATCCTCGCGCGCGCCGTCGCCGAGTCCTGGTACGCCCAGCGAGAGGCGCTCGGCTTCCCGCTGCTGGACACCACGGCGGCCGCTCAATGAGTCATTTCAGGGTCCGACCCGTTGCGCCCGCGGATCCGGTCTGGTAGCAACGCCACTCGATGCAACCCGAGTTTTTGCTGGAGATTGGAACCGAGGAGCTGCCGGCGTCCTTTGTGACGCATGCGCTGCGCTCGATGAAGGCCGCCGCGGCCGAGCTGATCGGCCAGGCCCGGCTCGGCACGGACTCCCTGCAGATGCACACGATGGGAACACCCCGACGGCTGTCGTTGCGGATTCGAGGACTGGCCCCGCGTCAGCCCGATCGCGATGAGGCGATCATGGGCCCGCCCTGGGCCGCGGCGTTCGAATCGGACGGATCCCCCAAGAATGCTGCGACGGGCTTTGCGAAAAAGCATGGCGTTTCCGTGGGCGAGCTCCGCAGGCAGACGACGGACAAAGGGGACTACGTCAGCGTCCAAGTGCGCGAAACCGGCCAGGCCACGAGGACAGTGCTCGCCGAGCTTCTTCCACAACTCTGTTCGCGCATCAGCTTCCCCAAATCGATGCGATGGGGACCGGGGGAGATCGCGTTTGGGCGGCCGATTCACTGGATCGTCTCGCTCCTCGATGATGAGGTCGTCGGCTTCGAGTTCGCCGACGTCACTGCTGGCCGTACCACGCGAGGCCATCGCTTCCTCTCTCCCGAGCAGTTCGAGCTCGGCCAAGCCAGCGACTACGAAGAAGCCCTCGAGCGTGCGCACGTGATCGTCGACCTGCAGCGCCGCAAAGATCGCATGATGGATGAGCTTCTCGCTGCAGCGCAGTCGCTCGGCGGAGTCCTCGAGCCGGACGCGTTCCTGGCCGATGAATGCGTATCCCTCGTCGAAGAACCCTTTGTCGTGCCGGGGAGGTTCGACGAAGACTTTCTCGAGCTCCCGGACAGGGTGGTCGTATCGGTGATGCGCGATCACCAGCGCTACTTCGCGGTGCGCGCCTCCCACGGCGGCGCGCTCTTGGCCGCGTATCTCAACGTGGTGAACACCGCTCAGGATCCCGAAACAATCGCCAAGGGTAACGATCGAGTCCTACGCGCACGTCTTGCCGATGCACGGTTTTTCGTCGAAGAGGATCGCAAGGCCCCGCTCGCCGACCGGCTTCAGAAGTTGGAATCGGTGGTGTTCCAGTCGAAGCTCGGCACCATGGGCGCGAAGGTCCGGCGGCTGCAAACCATCGCGCGCGGGCTTGCCGAGCGGTCGGGCGCCGACGTCGCTGCATGCGTTGCAGCAGCCCGACTGTGCAAAGCCGACCTCGAGACGCTGATCGTCTTCGAGTTCCCCGAGTTGCAGGGCGAGATGGGGCGCTGGTACGCACTTCAGGAAGGCATCGACCCGGCCGTCGCCGATGCGATTCGCGATCACTACCGACCCCAGGGCGCCGAGGATGGCGTGCCCACGGAGTTGGTCAGCGCTGTCGTCGCAATCGCCGATCGCGTCGACACCTTGGTCGGCTGCTTTGGGATTGGTTTGGTCCCGAGCGGGTCAGCCGACCCCTTCGCGCTTCGCCGCGCAGCGCTCGGCATCATTCGCATTGCGCTCGAAGGCCCGATCGACATCGACCTGCGGCAGCTGCTCGATCAGGCCTACGCCGCATACGCTGGCGACGCCGACCTCGCACCGGTCGATGAAGTTCGCGCATCCCTCGATGATTTCTTTCGCGGGCGCATTCGAGGGATGCTCAAAGACCCCCACGGCACGGACGTCGTCGACGCGTGCCTCGGAGCTTGGGATGGGACCTCGTTGCGAGACCTGCGGACCCGCATCGAAGCAGTCTCCGAGCTCGGGGCCACGCCGGAGTTCGAAGCCCTCGCGATCGCGTTCAAGCGCGCGTTCAACATCGCGAACGAGAGCGCCCGCGGCCCGATCGACCCTGCGCTTCTCGAAGCTGGGGCGGAGCGTGCGCTGGCGGAACGCTTCGAAACCGTGCGGGACCAGATCCGCGAAGCGACTCGCGAGCGTCGCTACACCGACGCTTTGACGCTCGTCGCCAAGGAGCTCGGCGCGCCGATCGATCGGTTCTTCGAGGACGTGTTCGTGATGGTCGACGACCCCCGGATTCGGGAAAATCGACTGCGTTTGCTTGGAGAAATCGCGGACACCGTCAACGGCATTGCGCACTTCCACCAGCTCGGGACAAAGTTGCAGCGCCGTGACCCTTCTGTATCCGCTTGACGCAGCGCTCGACTCCGACACCCGCCTGCGGCTCCTGGGAACGAAGGCAGCCGGCCTCAACGAGATGACAGCGCTGGGAATCCCGGTCCCCCCCGGTTTCACCATCACCACCGAAGTCGGTCGCCAGTATCGGAAGACGGGCACCTGGCCGGACGGCCTGGAGACGGCAGTCGAGAAGGCGCTCGGCTCCGTCGAGAAGCAACACGGCCGGGGCTTTGGAGACGCGGGCAATCCGCTGCTCCTTTCGATTCGCTCGGGAGCTCAGGTCTCGATGCCGGGGATGATGGATACGGTTCTCAACGTGGGTCTCTGTGAGCGAACACTTCCGGGTCTCGCAGCACAACATCGTGACGAACGTTTCGCTCTCGATGCCTATCGTCGCTTGTTGCAGATGTATGGGATGGTCGTGCGCGGCGTCGGAGCGGACCGTTTCCAGTATCTGCTCAGCGAGCTCAAGATCGATCTGGGGCGCCCGCGGATGCTGGACTCCGAGCTTTCGGTTTCTGCGCTCGAGGGGCTCGTGGTGTCGTATCTCGCGGTGATCGAAGAATCGTCGGGTGCCCCCTTCCCACAGGACGTCGGCACGCAACTTTGGGATGCCATCGGCGCGGTCTTCGCGTCGTGGAACAATTCGCGCGCGGTTCGTTACCGGCGCATGCAAAACATAGACGACGGCATGGGCACCGCATGCACGGTGCAATCGATGGTCTTCGGAAATACCGGCCCGCAGAGCGGTTCGGGAGTGGCCTTCACGCGCAACCCATCGAGCGGCGAAAGGCGACTCTACGGCGAGTTCCTGCCCAATGCCCAGGGGGAGGATGTCGTCGCGGGGATTCGCACCCCTGTTCCTCTCACGGCCCAAGCGTCGGCGCCCGGCAAAGAGGGGCTGAGCCTCGAAGCCTCATTGCCGGAGGCCTTCGAAGCCATTTCTCGATACTGCGCATCCCTCGAAAGGCACTTCGGGGACATGCAAGACATCGAGTTCACGATCGAAGACGGCCGCCCCTATCTCTTACAGACGCGGACTGCCAAGCGAACGGCCCATGCGGCGGTTCGGGTGGCGGTCGACATGGTGCGCGAAGGAGTCCTCCGCAGGGAAGACGCATTGCTCCGGGTCGACGCTCGCTCTCTCGAGCAGTTGCTCCAGGCACGACTTCCGAACCAAATCGAGCTCAGCGCGCGAGGCGTCGAACCGCTTACCGTTGGCTTGCCCGCGAGCCCTGGAGCTGCGACCGGGAGAATCGTATTCGATCCCGACGATGCAGTTCGCTGGGTGGCCGAGGGACAAGAAGTCATTTTGGTGCGGCAGGAGACCAGCGCCGAGGACATCCATGGGATGAAGGTCGCCAAGGGCGTCGTGACCGCAGCGGGCGGCATGACTTCCCACGCTGCCGTCGTGGCGCGTGGGCTCGGCAAGTGTTGCGTGGTGGGCTGCGGCGGACTTCAAATCAACTTCCGGGAGCGCACGTTGCGGCTCGACGGCTCGGGGTCCGCCGAGCCGCTTCACGAGGGTGATCTGCTCACTCTCGATGGGTCGACAGGGAAGGTCTATCTCGGTGCGTTGGATGTCGTCGCTTCGGCGACCGTCGAGGAGCTTCGGGAGCTGATGGACTGGGCCGACCAGGTTCGCCGGATGCGCGTGTACGCCGAAGCCGATACACCACAGGCGGCGCGCGCGGCCCTGAGCTACGGGGCCGAGGGTGTGGGACTGTGCCGGACCGAGCGGATGTTCTTTGCGCAGGACCGCTTGTTCGCCATGCGATGCGCGCTGCTTGCAATCGAGGACGAACATCGAACCCATTGGCTGTCGGAGCTGGAGCGAGCGCAAGGAGCCGACTTCGTCGAGATCTTTCGCGCGATGAACGGCAGGCCCGTCACCATCCGATTGCTGGACCGAGCTCTCGGAGAATTCATGCCGCGGGACCGGGAGTCGCTCCAAGCAGTCGCAGAGACGCTCGACCTCGAGCTCGAAGAGGTGGTGAAGGCGGCTGAGCGATACCACGAGTCGAACCCGGCGTTCGGTCATCGTGGCGTGCGTGCAGGTCTCACCATCCCGGGCCTCTACGAAATGCAGCTTCGAGCCATGCTCCTCGCGGCGCGACAATGCACGGGTCGGGGAATGCCGGTCGAGCTCGAGGTCCTGATCCCGATGGTGTCGTTCACCTCGGAGGTCGAAGCCCTTTGTAACTCGGTGAAACGCCTGCACGAACAGATCTTCGCCGAGCCGACGAGCTTATTCACCCATCGCATGGGCGCGATGATCGAGCATCCGCGTGCGTGCCTGATTGCCGGTGAGCTCGCCCAGCACCTGCAATACTTCTCGTTTGGGGGCAACGATCTGACCCAGACCACCCTCGGCATCAGCCGGGATGACGCGAAGCGATTCCTGCCGACCTACCTCAACGAGCTCGCCATGATCGAACGCGACCCTTTCACTTGCCTCGACGAGCGCGTCGCGGAGCTGATGCGCATCGCCCTCGAGCGTGCCAAGGCCGTTCGTCCGAACCTGATGGCGGGCCTTTGCGGCGACCAGGGCGGCAACCCACTCTCCATCGAAATCTGCGATCGAATGGGCGTCGACTTTATCTGCGCGCCCCTTTCTCAGCTCCCGGGCGCGCGTTTGGCCGCGGCCCAGGCCCGCCTCCGGTAGAAGAAGACGGCCCGTATGGGGATGCCCCACCGCCCGCTTCTTCCTTCCAATCGAGGCAAACGAGCCGAAAATCGGGGCTGCCGGAGGCGTCGCGACCGTACCGGGGATCCGACATGCTGGAATATCAGCGGTTAGAATATTATGTTGTACTTGCATGTCGAGCGGTGCGAGAGGGTTTGACGGCGCCGAGAAGGGCGCGCCTCATTCGGGTGTGTCCCACGCACCCGATGGTCTGCTCGGTCGCACGATCGATCAGCGCTACCGCGTCGAGGCTTTGCTCGGCGAGGGTGGTATGGGCTTGGTATATCGAGTCACGCATGCGCAGCTGAACAAGCCGCTCGCGATCAAGGTGCTTCGACGTGAGAACACACGAGACCCCGAGGTGCTGGCGCGGTTCCGACGGGAAGCCGAAAGCGCATCGGCGATCGGCAACCAACACATCGTCGACATCAACGACTTTGGCGTACTGGACGACGGCTCGACGTACTTCGTCATGGAGTGCCTCGAGGGAGTCGATCTCATCGACGCGATCGACGTTGCCCGATGCATGCCTGAAGAGCGGGCGATTCACATCGCCATTCAGGTGTGCAGGGCGCTCGGCGCCGCACACGACGCGGGGATCATTCACCGGGACCTCAAACCCGAAAACGTGTTTCTGACTCATCGCAATGGAACTGATGATTTCGTGAAGGTCCTCGACTTTGGCATCGCCAAAGTCGCCAATGGCCCGAAGCGGCTCACCCGGGCCGGCGAGGTTCTCGGCACGCCGCATTACATGTCGCCCGAGCAATGTGAAGGCAATGATGTCGACCACCGAACCGATATCTACGCGCTCGGTGTGTTGCTCTACGAGATGGTGACCGGACACGTGCCCCACGACGCCGACACGATGATGGGCATCCTCACCAAGCAAATGTACGAAGACCCCGTTCCGCCAAAGGTCCGAGTGCCCCAGGTCTCCCATGAGCTCGAGCGACTCATCATGCGTTGCCTCGAAAAGAAGCGGGAAGAACGGTATCAGACGATGCACGAGGTCGAGCTCGACCTCCAACGCGTCCAAGGTGACGCGCAAGCGATCGGACCCGGCACCCTGACGCTTGCGCCGAGCGATCGGCAGCGCCGGTGGCGCCCGCACGTTGACCCGATCTACCTGGGCGGGCTGGGAGCGGCTCTGCTGATGCTGGTCGGCACACTCGTCTTCGACGCCTACTCCGAGCGCCGGGCCTCCGTGGGCAACGCGAGCCCGAGCACGAGAATCGCCGCGCCCAAGGTGTCCGCCTCGGCCGTGATGAAAGCAGCTCCAGCGAAATCGGAGCGAGCTGTCCAAGCGGATGGCGGCCCAACGACGGCAGGCACATTGGAGGAGCCACGCGCCAAAGCCGAGGCAACCGCCGCGAAACCGGTTCGCCACCAGACTCGGCTCCGCGCCAAGCCGTCACCTCCACGTGACGACGCGATCCTCGATCCATGGGAATAGCGTGCTTCGCTGCCAGTTGCCCCCGCTAGAGTGAACGGCTAGGGTGCCGCTCCATGGGGTCGCGATTTGGACCGCAGAGCCGTTCAATCCGCTTCGCTCTGGGGTTCTTGCTTATCTTTGGATCTATCTCGACCGGCTGCATCAACAAGGATGGAGATCCACTACCGGCGGGGCTGATGAGCTTTCCGATCGCGATCAAGCTCTCGCTCGACAAGGATGCCGACGGCAAACCGAAGTATGTGTACGTCACGAGCTCGAACTTCGCGCTCCAGTACAATGCCGGAAACGTCCAGTCCTATGATTTGGACAAGGCCATCGGTGCGATCGAGACCGAATGCATGGGTCCAGGGGTCCGCCAGTCTTGCCTAGAGCCCGACTACGGAGGCGATATCCGCGATCCCATCTGCGCGTGCGCGCCTCTCAGCGACCCCGACTGCGTCGCGACCGGTACGGGGATCCTTCAGCCATGCCTCGAATCGACGTACCAGGGTGACGTCAGTGATGAAAGCTGCGCGTGTAATCCCTTGTTCGACGCCGTTGGGACAGGACAAGACGAATGCGTCCCGATTCCCGCGAACCGCTGCACCGTCGTCCCTACCCAGCTCCAGATCAGTGCACCACGCGCCGCCCTAAAGGTCGTTCCCGTGGAGGGATTGCTCCCCGGGGAGGTGGAGATCGGGTCCTTCTCGGATGGGATGGGCGTTTCGACCGATGGAAGACGGATCTACGTGCCGGTGCGAAGCGACGCCAATCTGACCTTCATCGACGTCAATGAGGACGGTCAACTGCGCTGCGGCGGGCCATACGGCGAGCGACAAACCTGCACCAGCGAATACCGTTCGGGGAGCATCGAGCAGGTGAACCCGAACGTCGAGCTCATCCTGCCGCCAGACCCTGTCGATGTGTACGTGGGCGACCTCGCAGCAGACTTCGCCTCGCCGAGCAACCCGGACGATCCGGCCTTTCGCGGCGACTACATCTTGATGGCGCACCGGGAGGGCAAGGCAAGCATGTTCTTCGACCAGCTCAGGCCGGGTGGCCCAGAACCTCTGAAACGCCCGCGGCTCGCTGCCACGATCGACGGTCTGGCGCCAGAGCAAGTGACGATCACCCTCGAGCCGGGTAGCAAGCGCGCTTGGATCCCCAGCTCAGTCGCGGCGACGATCATTCGGTTGGGGATTGGAATCGATGGCGATCCTACGCAGAGCTACCTGTTCAATGCGGGAACGCTCTTGGTGTCGGGTCTCGACAACGGCACCCAGAACCGTGACATCCTCTTCGATCCTCGCCCGGGTCGAAACCTCGCCTATATCGTGTCCAAGGCTCCTCAAGCGCTGGTCGTGGCGCGAAGCGAGGCGCCGGGCGGCGCCCTCAGCATGATTGGCCAGGTCTCGGCTTGCCGCGATCCTTCGCGCGTTCAGCTAGCCGAGGTCCCCGCGCGGGGCGGCACGGTGCTTCTCGCGTTCGTGAGCTGTTACCTCTCGAACAACGTGATCGTCATCGATATCGATCAGCTGCAAGGGATCACGCTGTTGACCAACATTACCGGCGCCTTCGAATTCGTCATCGATGGTCCGCGACTTCTCATGTATATGGCCGACTTCAGCTCCTCGGTGCTCCGAGTGGCCGACCTCAGGCAGCTCGTGAAATGTCTCGAAGGAGGAGCTGACACGCCGGAAGAGTGTGCGCCCGTCCTCATCGGCCTCGTCGGTCTACCGCAACCCATATCGGATCTGCCGCGATGATGCGCTTCCTCACCCTCGTCATGTGTGCGTTCATGATTGCGTCGTGCAACAACAACTCGCGCAACGTGGTCCTCACGTCGTTGAACCGCTCCGAGAAGATGCAGCTGTTCTGCGCGGACGTGACGCTCGTGTCCGGCAATCTCTACCATCTGGAGCGGGTCCTACCGAGTGAGATCTGCACGAGTACGACGACCTTTGCGCCGGAGGTTCACCCTCAGATCTTGGGGGCCGTGACCCAAAGGGAGACCGGCGAGGTCGCCATGGTCAGCTTCACCAACTCGGTAGTCTTCGACACCAACCGCACGGTTCCGGGCGTCACGGCGCTTCGGGTCGGAGAACAGCCGACCGGCATCCAGATCTCCCCAGTCGAATCGAGCTACACGTATGTCAGCAGCTTCAGCCCCAAGAGCGTTCAGGCCATCCCAACGAAGAACCTGGTCGCTCGCGACGCGGACTTCCTCACCCAGCAGGTGCGATTCGATGCAGGGCCGACCGACCTCGCGCTACACGAGCTCGTCGCGCCTGATGGCGTGGTGGTCGACGTCAACGCGGACGGCGAAGTCACCAGCGCCACCGGCAGCTTCGTGTACCGCTACCTCTACGCGGCCATTCCCGAGCTCGGCCAGATCGCACAAATACCGGTCATCTCGACCGGCGACGGCAAGCACGATCGCTTGGACGAAGCGGGCGTCAAGCTCTTCACCCTGAATACGTACACCTGCGCCTCGATCGCGGACCAGGGCTTGGCGGTGATGCCACCGATGCCTCCGACGAACGACGACTACCAGCGCATCTGTCCCCAGGGCGTCGCGGGGGTGCCAGGTCGTGACGTCAAGCCGGTCAATACGGAGGTCACCTGTAGCGATGGGCCGGGCCAAGGCCCGAGCCCCATCGCTCTGACCATCGACCATGGTCTAGGGGGCGAGGGCGCCGGCCAACTCGATGATGTCCTGCTCGTCGCCGACGCCAACCAACCCGTAATTCATCGCTTTCGTCTGGGCATCGGCGGAGCCACCCCGATCGACCCGATCATCAGCGGCACACCGACCTTCGACGTCTCGGTGACGCCCTACGTGCCGGCAAGCTCGGACCCCAGCGTGCTGGCCGCCACCCAACGCTACGTGTATGCCGTGAGCGCGACCGACAGCAGCGTCCTGGCGATCGACTACACGGAAGACCCCGCCAACCCCTACTTCGGGGCGGTCTTGCCCGTCGTGGCGGGTCTCTCGACGCGGGCCAACGAAGAAAACGTCGAGTCGCGCAACCGCGTCCGCTCTGGGTACGCCGGCGTGCGCTCGATCGACGTCGTCTCACCGTTTTACAATCTAGAACCCGATCCCAACACCGGCGGCGTGCAAGTGCCGGCAGCGGACCTCTGCAAATCGGATGACAGCAATGCGTTCGCCTTGGCGCAGAACGCCAACAACATGCGCGGGGTCTTCTTGGCGGTCAGCCTCTCGAACGGCGCGATGTTCTTCCTCGATGTCTATGATCTCAACGCTCCATGCCGCGGCGGTGCGGGCGCCATCGCCTGCACGCCGGCGGAAACCGGCCCGGATCGCTACGCGAGCATCCGACGGCATCGGCGTCGGTTTGCGTTCACCCCCAACACGTTCATCAGCATCGACGGTACCCCGTCGATTCAGTTCGAAACGGCATCCGGGCAGATCAACCCAGAGACCGGAGAGCCGACGAACTCGTCTGGCCCGGGCCTCGAGACCGTCCCGTGTCCAAGCTCGATGTTCAACATCTACGGTGACCCAGTGGAAAATCTCTCCGAGGGTCTGATCTGCGCCTCTTCGCAGGTATGGAGTAGCTTCACGCAGCGCTGGGACGCGACCTGGGCGGGCTTGATCCCCAATTCAGAAGGCGGGCTCGGGCTGTTCTCGGACACATCGTTTGAGGGCACGCCCGGCAACTGGTTCCTCGCCGGCGACGTACCGTTCTGCGAGATTGGTGTCCTCGGGCATCAGGACGGGGAGGTCAGCGACAAAGACCTGAGCATCGAGCACCTGACGTCGTACGTCGGAGACCGTCTGTTGATCACCGGCGAGCTGCCCCCTAGCACGCTCACCGACCCCAACTGCGAAGCATTCACGGACCTGAAGAACGACATCGAGAATTCCCCGGTCTGGTTCCCGATTCTCACCGCCTTCAACGATCAGCTCGAGATTGGGCCGTCGCCGAACCCCAAGAGGTACACCCTCGATCAGGTCAAGGCCTGCTTCAACCAGTTCACCGAATATCAGATTCACACCCAAGGCGTGTACACGGTGACGGGGACAGCCACTGGGTTCATTCACAACGTCATCGCGGACGAAGTCACCGGCGCATGCATCTACGACGGCAATCGGCCCGATGCCAAGCGGCCCTGGGACCCTGACGATGTGGACACCTACTTGACCGGACGAGCGTTCGCCGGCACCCAGTTCATCAACCCGCTCGTGAGCTTTCGCATCGGGCAGTTCGGCCCGGATGTCACTCTCTCGGACACCACCGTCGCGCTGCTGAATCTCAACGTCCTCAACCAGTTCGGGGTGCTCTTGCTCGACACCAGCACCGGTCAGCCTTCGCTGCCGGCATCGATGCTGTTCTCCGAGGAACAAGACCAATTGTTCTTCGTCGATTTCCAAGTGGGCGTTCGACGCATCATCTTCTCTCCGCTTTCCATCGTCCAAACTTTCAATTAGACCCGTTTCATGGGTGCACGGGGAACACGTCGAGCGAAGGACCACACCCCGGTCATGCGTCAGTTCCTGCGCGCCAAGGGACAGCATCCCGACGCCATCATCTTCTTCCGGCTCGGCGACTTCTACGAGATGTTCTACGACGATGCGGTCAGGGCGGCCGCCATCCTGGACATCGCGCTGACCTCACGCGGCACGGGGCCAGACGGCAACAAGATTCCCATGGCCGGCGTGCCTCATCACGCAGCGGCAGGATACCTCGCGGCACTGCTCCGCCACGGGGAGAAGGTCGCGATCTGCGAGCAGATGGCCGACCCCTCGAGCATTCGCGGAGTCGTGCCGCGGGAGGTCGTCCGCGTGGTGACTCCAGGGCTTTGCCTCGAACCCGATGCCCTCGACGCCCGCGCGGAAAACTTCCTAGTCGCCGCCACGCGCGACGGAGGGATCGCAGCGCTCGAGCTTTCCACGGGCTCACTCCGCGCGTGCGTCGTCGAGGTCGGACCCCAATGGGTCGGCGAGCTCGTGCGCTTGAACCCGCCCGAGGTGTTGCTGGAGTCTGGCGCAGCGGAGCTGGTCGACCTCTGCAAGCAAAGCCTCCCGAACGCGGCTTTGCGCAGCGTCGAGCCCGGGAGCGACAGCGCAGACTTGCTCGAATCGCTCGGCGCAGAACGATCGGCCGAGATCTCGACCCAACAACCTGCGGCTCGGGCCGCAGCCTTGGTGCTCGCGTATGCCAGAGCGCATCTGGTCGATTCGCCGATTCATCAGGTCACCCTGTACACGGCCGGCGAACGCCTCGTCTTGGATGACGCAGCGGTTCGCAACTTGGAGCTGGTTCGTACCCTCGACGGCGAGCGGCGCGGTTCATTGCTGGACCTCCTCGATGAAACCAAGACCGCGATGGGGGCGCGAGCGCTGCGCTCTCAGCTTCTCGAACCACTCACCGATATCGAACGTATCCGCCGGCGTCACGACGCCGTGGAGCTGTTCTTCGGCGACACCCGGTGCCGCGACCAGGCGAGGGCGCGTCTCGGTGAAATTGGTGACCTCGAACGCCTCGCAGTTCGCGCCGCGGTGGGGTTGGCTACCCCTCGCGACCTCGCTGTCATCCGCAATGGTCTCCTGAGCGCCGGGGCGCTGCACCAGCAACTCTCGGATCGCCCGGGCAAGGACCTGGACGATGTGATGGCGTCGTTGCAGTGCACGGACTTGTGCACCGATGTGCTGGTCTTGCTCCAAGCCGCGCTCGTCGATGAGCCGCCTACCATCGACCGGCAAGGCGGGATTCTTCGGCAAGGGCACCTCGAGGCACTCGATGAGCTGCGCAGCCTCTCGACCAGCGCCAAAGACGTCGTGCTCGACCTCGAGCGGCGGGAACGTGCGCGAACGGGCATCGGCTCGCTCAAGATCAAGTTCACCCGCGTCTTCGGCTACTACATCGAGATCACGAAGTCCAAGCTCGATGCCGTTCCCGAGGACTATGTGCGGAAGCAAACGATCGCAAACGGCGAGCGCTACATCACCGCGGAGCTCGCCGAGCTTCAAGACCGGATCCTCCACGCCGATGAACGCGCTCGCGCACTCGAATCCGCCGCATTTCTCGAGCTCCGCAAGGCCGTGGGCGGCGAAGCGCCGAGGATTCACCGTCTCGCGCGCGTCATCGCCGCCATCGACACGAGCGCGGCGCTCGCTGAAGTCGCGCACCGCCGCGGTTACGTCCGACCGGACGTCGATAGCTCCCGCGATTTGCTCCTCGAAGACAGCCGGCACCCAACCGTCGAATGCTACGCAGCGAAAGACGGCTTCGTCCCCAACACGATCGAGCTCGATCCCGAAGCCACCCGGTTCATGCTCCTGACGGGCCCAAACATGTCTGGGAAGTCCACGGCCATGCGGCAGGCCGCCCTAGCGGTGATCATGGCCCAGGCCGGAGGGTTCGTGGCCGCGAAGAGCGCGCGAATCGGCATTGTCGATCGGGTCTACACCCGTGTCGGGGCCAGTGACCACCTGGCACGCGGCCACAGTACGTTCATGGTCGAAATGATGGAAGCCTCGGCGATTCTGCGCGGAGCGACCGAGCGCTCGTTCGTCATCCTCGACGAGATCGGACGCGGCACCAGCACCTACGATGGCCTGGCGATCGCATGGGCGGTTGCCGAGCACCTCCACGATGTCACCGGCTGCCGGACGATCTTCGCTACCCACTATCACGAGCTCTGTGAGCTCGCAGATCGCCTACCCAACGCGGCGAACTACAACGTCGCCGCAAAAGAGCATGCTGACAGTATGGTTCTATTGCATCAGCTCGTGCCCGGGGGATCGAATCGGAGTTATGGCTTGGCTGTTGCGAAGCTCGCGGGCGTTCCTCCGGTGGTTCTGGCGCGCGCCAAGGCCAAGCTCCGGGAGCTCGAAACGCGAAACATGCCGACAGCCACGCCGCAGATCCCACTGTTCGAGGCCGCACCGCCCAGTCGGTCCGAGGTCGAGGCGACGTTGCAGGCGCTCGACATCGAACGCATGACCCCGGTGGATGCCCTCGTCACGCTCTCGCGCTTGCGCGACTTGGCGCGTCGCGACGACGACTAGCCAAACGCGGCCGGCGGTATACCTTCGACGAACCGGCTGTTACCATCGGCAGCATGGATGATCGTATGACCCGGATCACCGAAGCGCTCGAAGAGGCGGACCGACAGATCGTGAGCGCGCTCGACGCGCGAGCGCGAGCGATTCGCGACTACAACGCCCTTCGAACAGAGACCGGCGACGAGCCGCTCCGCCTGCCCAAGAAGGCCGTCGTCGTCGAAGCCGCACGTGCGCTCGCCACCGAGTTTCCGGCTGCCAGCATCGAGCCGGTCTTTCGCGAGATCTTGTCGGCCTGCACTCAGCTGATCACACCCGACGTCGTCGCATATTTCGGCGCCCCAGGTGACCTCGCGCACGCGGCTGCGCGCGACTACTTCGGCCATGCACCGAGCTTTCGCCCGACCGCATCGGTCTTGGAGGTGCTGCAAGCCGTGCTTCACGGACATGCGACGTTTGGCGTGGTCCCACTCGAGACGTCTACGGACGGCGCGATCACCGCGACACTAAAGGGGCTGCTCGCCACCGATGCCAAGCTCTGCGCCGAGCGGATTGCACCGCTCCGGTACCAACTGCTCTCTCAATCGGGCGACCCGGCGCAAGTGATCAAGATCTACGGCGCTGCACCGGCCATCGCGGCGTGTGAACGGCAGCTGCGCTCGCGTTATCCGGACGCGATCCTCGTCGATGTTCAGTCGGGCGAAGCGGCCGCTCACTTCGCGCTCGGGGACGACCAATCGGCAGCGCTCGGGTCCGCCCTTCTCAGAGAGTTGCACGGCCTCGCGCTGATCGACGACCGACTCGAAGACGATTCCGACGTGATCACGCGCTTCGGAATCGTCGGAAACCGCGTCCCGTCGCGCACCGGGCAGGATCGAACCGTATTGGCCATGGCACCGGGCGACGAGCCCGGAGCGCTCCACCGCGCCCTGCGGCCCTTGGCCGACCGGGAGATCAATCTCACGAGGGTCGAGTCACGGCCATCGACCGGGACCGAATGGCGGCACGTGTTCTTCCTCGAAATGGACGGCCACCTCACCGATCGGGCGATCCTGACCGCGGTGGAGGAGCTGCGCCGCATCGCGCGCTATGCCAAGGTCCTCGGAAGCTATCCCAGACCGAGCTGACCGACACCCATGAGCGACCTCGCTGCACCCCACCTGCTCTCGCTTTCCGCGTATGAGCCGGGCAAACCCGAAGACGAGCTCAAGCGCGAGCTCGGCATCGACCACGTCGTGAAGCTCGCATCGAACGAGAACCCGTACGGACCTTCCCCCAAGGCCGTCGAGGCGGCCTCGGGCGCCGCGCATCCACTGCATCGGTACCCTGATCCAAGAGCGCACGAGCTCCGCCACGCTCTGGCTGCCCATCACGCAGTGGCCCCCGAGGAGCTCTGTCTGGGCAACGGCTCCAACGAGCTGATCGACTTGATCTGCCGGGTGTTTGCGAGCCGGGGAGAGCACGCCGTCTTCGGCCACCCGTCATTTCCTTGCTATCGCATCGGAGCGATCGCTCAAGAGCTGAGCTTCACGGCCGTCCCCCTCCGCGATCACTTGAGCTGGAACGTGGATGACCTGCTCGGCGCAGTCACAGGTGCGACGAAGCTGTTGTTCGTCTCCAACCCCAACAACCCCACCGGGAGCTACATCCCGGGCAGCGAGCTCGCGAGGCTCCTGCGCGCTCTTCCGGAGCGGGTGGTCGCCGTCATCGACGAGGCGTACGTCGAGTATGCAGACGCCGATGATTTCACCCCCGCCACCGAGCTCCGCAACGAGCGTGAGCGACTGGCGATCTTGCGGACGTTTTCGAAGGCCTACGGCCTGGCGGCGCTCCGAGTGGGCTACGTCTTGGGCACCCCCGAGATGGTCACGGCCCTCAACCGCTTACGGGCACCCTTCAACGTGGGAACGCTGGGTCAACTCGCCGCCACAGCCGCTCTCGGGGATGACGCCCATCTTCGGACGACCGTCGAGGCCACGATTGTCAACCGGGGAAGGCTCACCGAAGCCCTGACGTCGCTGGGACTTCGCGTTGCACCGAGCCAGGCGAACTTCCTCCTCGTAGACGTCGAACGCCCGGGCAGATCGGTCTATGAGGCGCTCCTCCGCGAGGGGGTCATCGTACGTCCCATGCCCGAACCGCTTCACTCTTGGATTCGCGTCACGGTCGGCAAACCGCAGGAGAACGAGCGCTTTATCCTTGCGCTCGAGCGCGTGCTAAGGAACGCGCGTGTCTAACGCACCCAAGCGATATCGGGTCCAGCGATCGGGTCCACTCCGCGGGACGATCCGCGTGCCGGGCGACAAGTCCATCGGCCACCGAAGCCTGATCTTCGCGGCGCTCGGACGTGGCGACTCGCGCATCACGGGCTTGTCGGAGGGCTTGGACAACGCCGCAACGCGGCAAGCGTTTCGCGCCATGGGCGTTGGGATCGAGGGGACGGACGATGGCACCACGGTCCGTGGTGTTGGGCTCCACGGGCTCCGGATGCCAACCGACGTCGTCGACTGCGGAAACTCCGGCACCACGATGCGGCTCTTGGCCGGCTTGCTGAGCGGACAGCGCTTTGGCACACGGATGGTTGGCGACGAGTCGCTCAGCGCTCGTCCAATGGGCCGGGTCATCCACCCGCTGCGCGCGAGGGGCGCGCACATCGCAGGCACCGCAGGCGCGAAGCCCGACGAGCTTTACCCCCCGATTTCGATCGCGCCTCTAGTCCAAGGTGAAACGCTGAAAGGCATCGAGTACTCGATGCCGATCGCGAGCGCTCAGTTGAAGAGCGCCCTCCTTCTGAGCGGCCTCTACGCTTCGGGTCCGACCGCCATCGAGGAGCCAGTCCTCTCACGCGACCACACCGAGCGTATGATGCTCGCTCTCGGCGTCCCGCTCCAAACCGCGGGGGCTTCGGTGGTTCTCGACCCAAATCTCGAATGGACGGGAGGTTGGGACCCCTTCGAATGGCATGTCCCGGGAGACCCTTCGAGCGCCGCATTTCCGTTGATCGCGGCAACGATGGTGCCCGGAAGTCAGGTCAGCGTGGAGGATGTCTGCGTGAATCCGACGCGCACCGGGCTCTTCGATTGGCTGCGTCTGCTTGGCGCGCCGATCTCCCACCGGCCGAGCGGACACGGTGCCGGTGACGAACCCATGGCCGAAATCACGGTCTCATCTGGCCCGATTCGGGGCTCCGTCGCCGATGGCGAGCTCGTGGTTCGCATGATCGACGAGATCCCCGCGGTCTGCGCGCTGGCCGCCGTGTCCAAAGGACGAACCGAGATCCGCGATGCCGCGGAGCTTCGCGTCAAAGAAAGCGATCGCATCGCGACCATGGCGCAGGTCCTCGGCGCCTTCGGCGTCCCGTGCGAGGAGCTACCCGACGGATTGATCATCACCGGAGGCGCATCGCTGCACGGGGCCCAGATCGACAGCCGTGGCGACCACCGAATCGCGATGTCCGCCGCCTTGCTGGGTTTGCTGGCCGATGGCGAATCGCTGATCGACGGCGCTGAAGCGGTCGACACGAGCTTCCCCGGTTTCGTCGCACTACTGCGATCCCTCGGCGCGAACATCACGGAGGAGGCCCTGTGAAGCGCCCACGCCCCATCATCGCGATCGACGGCCCGGCGGGCGTCGGCAAGAGCACCACCGCCCGAGCCCTCGCACAACGCCTCGGGTACACCCTCGTCGATACCGGTGCCCTGTATCGGGGCATCGCCTTGGCGGCGCGCGATCGGGGCATTTCCTGGGATGACGAGGCCGCAGTCGTCGACCTCGCTGATGTGACCAAGCTTGGTTTCGTCTCACAAGCCGATGGAACACCAAGGCTTTTGCTCGATGGACGAGATCGCGCGGACGAGATCCGAACGAACGAGCTATCGGCGGGCGCAAGCCGGGTCAGCGCGTATCCCGGCGTTCGTCACGCCCTGCTCGACATCCAACGAGATCTCGGGCGCGAGGGCGGAGTCGTGCTGGAGGGCCGCGACATCGGCACGGTGGTCTTTCCGGACGCGGAGGTGAAGCTCTTCCTGACCGCGTCGGCGGAGGAACGGGCCCGGCGTCGCGTCCAAGACCTGCTGGATCGCGGAATGACGGCGGATTACGGGCAGATCCTCTCCGCCATTCGCTCCCGCGACGAGGCCGATTCCACCCGGGCCATCGCCCCTCTGCGTCCCGCCGAGGACGCCGTCATCCTCGACAGCACCCGCCTGGACCTCGACGCCGTCGTCGGACACGTCCTCGACATGGTGCACTCCTGCAATTGACACCTCTTAACTCCCCTGCTACCCACGGACTCCCCTGCATTTCCGGGGGTCTTCGAAAGTACGGCCGAATGTGCTGGGCGCTCTCGAAAGCTCCGGAAGCAGCGAAATGTAAATGACCGAAACCACACAAATCCAAAACTCCAATCCCGAGAGCTTCGCCGCTCTTTTCGAAGCCTCGGCCGAACGTACAGACCAACTCCGCGAGGGCGACATCGTCGCCGGAACGATTCTCAAAGTCGGCAAGGACAACGTCGTCGTCGACATCGGATACAAGTCCGAAGGAGTCATCTCGCTTCACGAGTTCATCAACGCCGAAGGCAACATCGCGGCCAACGCCGGCGACCACGTCGACGTCCTGATCGAATCCAAGGAGAACGAGGACGGCCTCGTCATCCTCTCCAAGGAGAAAGCCGACAAGCTCAAGGTCTGGGACGAGATCAGCGCCGCCTGCGAGCGTGACGAGCTGATCGAAGGCACGATCACGCAGCGCGTGAAGGGCGGCCTGGCCGTGACCATCCGCGGCGGCGTCAAAGCCTTCCTGCCCGGCTCGCAGGTCGACCTTCGGCCGGTCCGCAACCTCGATCGGCTCCTCGGTCAGACCTTCAAGTTCAAGGTCATCAAGTTCAACAAGAAGCGCGGGAACATCGTGCTTTCTCGTCGCGTGCTCCTCGAAAAGGAGCGCGACCGCCTCAAGGAAGCCACGCTCGAGAACCTCCAAGAGGGCCAGGTCGTCACAGGAACGATCAAGAACATCACCGAGTACGGTGCGTTCGTGGACCTCGGCGGCATCGACGGCCTGCTTCACATCACCGACATGAGCTGGGGCAGGGTCAACCACCCGTCCGAGGTCTTCGAGGTAGGCAACGAAGTGACCGTCAAGGTACTCAAGTACAACGCCGACACCGAGCGCGTTTCACTGGGCCTCAAGCAGACCATGGAAGATCCGTGGAATGTGGCGACCGACATCTACGTTCCCGGCAAGAAGGTCAAGGGCAAGGTCGTGTCCCTCACCGACTACGGCGCTTTCATCGAGCTGGAGCAGGGCGTAGAAGGCCTGATCCACGTGAGCGAAATGACCTGGGCCAAGCCGAAGCATCCCTCGAAGGTGCTCGAGGTGGGCCAGGAGGTCGAGTGCGTCGTCCTCGATCTCGACGCGCAGAACAAGCGCATCAGCTTGGGCCTCAAGCAGCTCGAGCCCGACCCCTGGACCGTCTTCACGCAGAAGTACAATCCGGGCGACATCATCGAGGGCCGTGTTCGCTCGATCACCGACTACGGCGTGTTCGTCGGCATCGAAGACGGTGTCGATGGCATGGTTCACAAGTCGGATGTGAGCTGGACTCAGCGGATCAACAACCCTGCCGACCTCTACCGCAAGGGCGACGAGGTCGAAGCGATCATCCTCTCGATCAATCATGAGGACCGCAAGGTGAGCCTCGGCATCAAGCAGCTCTACGAAGACCCCTGGAGCTTCGTTCCGGACCGCTACCCCGAGGGCACAGTCGTCGAGGTTCGCGCGACGGGCGCCGACGAGTACGGTATCCACGTCGAGCTCGAGCGCGGCGTCGAGGGCGTCATTCCCCGCGGCGAGATCAGCGCCGACCTCAGCCAGGAGCCAACCGATATCGTCAAGACCGGCGACATCGTAAAGGCCCAAGTCATCCGCCTCGACGACGAGGATCGCACCATCACGCTGTCGCTTCGCGCCGCGGAGGGCCAGGACGTGAACCAGGTCGCCCGCCCCGAAGAGGCCCAGAAGCGGGTCGCGCCGCGCAAGATCGGCCCGAGCCTCGGCGGCGCTCAGGCCACCCTCGGCGACGCGCTCAAAGACAAGCTCGGCGCATTCGCAATCGCGGCAGCAACCGAAGAGCCCTCTTCGGACGAAGAGACGCCAGAATAACGCGATCGGCCCGAGCCCTCGCGTTCATTCGGACCTCAGTCCTCCACACCGCGCGTCCCTGATCGCGAGCCTTGGACTGTGATATGGTGTGGCGCGGTGCGACAGCCTTTCTTAGGGTTCCTCGCGGGCGTCTTCATCTCCGGAACTCACGCGACCGCGCTCGCCGACGATGTCGATTCCCGCAAGGAGTACATTGTCAACGGTGAGCCGGCCGACGCGACGGATGCTCTCGGGACGGTGGCGCTTATCTTCGTATCCGAGGACGAGGAGATTGACGATGTCTCGCTCATCACTCTGCCGTATCGGCTCTCTTGCTCCGGAACACTCATCACGCCGACGACCGTTCTGACGGCGGGCCACTGCGTGCAGGCGTGCGCGAATTCGGATACCGGCACGGATTGCCATTGCGGCCCAAACGGTTGTGAGCCGATCCCAGCGCGCTCTGTGATGGTCGCAGCCGGTCTGACGGATACCGATAGCGTCTGGACGACAGAGTTGGACCGGGTCTCCAAGATCGTCCTGCATGAGGGGTACACCTATTGGGAATACTGGGACCTCGAATGTGACGCGACGCCGTGCACAGGACTCGCCACGAACGCCAATGACCTCGCCTTGCTCCACCTCGAGTCCCCAATCACCACGGCCGCTCCTGTACCAGTTCTTGCTCCGAGCCGCATCGAGACGCTCGGCGGAACGACCACGGGGATCGCGCAAGGGTACGGACTGAAACTCCCTCCTGAAGTTGAAGAGCTCTTGCCGCAAGAGACTTACCGATCGTTTCTCAATCAGGGAGAGAGCCCGATCGAGCTCACCACCGACAACGAGCTCCTCACCAAGATCAACGACGGCGACGGCGCGGTCTGCTACGGCGATTCAGGCGGGCCCCTCTACGTGAGTGACGGCGGACGGGCTCGACTGGTCGGAGTCGCTTCCAGGTTGCGTTATGACAGCCCGAGCGCGTGCTCAGGCGGCGGGATCTACATGTTGGCGCCAGCCTACATCGATTGGATCTATGAAAACGCCACCGGTCTCCCCCCACCGATACTCCGCGGGGGAGGAGGTTGCTCCGCGGTCTCGTCGCGCCCAACACCTGCGCCCTTGATCGGAGTCTCCGGGCTGATCTTGCTCCTTTTCCTACGTCGAAGGAGGGCTTACTGGATTGCCGCAGGAGCCTTCATCGCCGCGTCGTCGATCGGCGCTTGCGGCGCCGAAGACGCCAGCCTTTGCACGGCCCAGTACGATCCCCTTGGCCTCTACTGCGACCACCCCGATTGGCTGGATCTCCAGACAGCGGAAGCCTTGGCGCGCCTCGAGGTTCCGGACGACGCGTGGCTGTGGGGGGTCTCGTCAAGGTCTTGTTGCGCAGTCGATCCCGACGGTCGAGCTGTTTCCTGGTCGTTCGGCTACTACCTTCCGGGACGTCAAGACCTTCCAAACGCCGAGCTTCTCAACGTGCAGGTTCTCGGCTCTCAAGTTTTCGTGACTGAAGGTGGGGTCAGGGAGATCTGGTGCATTCCAACGGAGCCCCTCGAACCCGTCGACTCGCGGCGCTTGATTCATGACACGATCAGGCTTCTCGAAGACCGAGGCTACCCGGTCAGGCTCGGGGAAACTGGAGTTCTCAATGTCGATCAGCATCACGACTGCGCCAGCGACAAGCGTTTTTCGAACTACGTAACTTTCGGCGACCAAGCCGCGTACTTTGATGCCGCCGGCGAGGTCCTCGGGCTGGTCCCGCGTGACAGCGCGTTCCTGTTGTAGCGACGTCCCTAGCGCACGGTGACGACGACAGCGGTGATATTGTCCCGTCCGCCGCGCGAGTTCGCCATGTGGATGAATCGTTCGGCGGCGCCCCTGGGGCCCATGTCGATCACGTCCGGAATCTCCGCCTCTTGGAGATATCCGTGCAAGCCGTCGGAGCAGAGCAGAAACGCGTCCGATGGCTGCACCTCCAAGAAGCCCGTGTCGACCTGGACGTACTCGCGGCTTCCGACCGCACGCGTGATGACGTTGCGATGCGGGGACCGGGCGGCTTCGGCCTCGGTGATGATCCCTTGCTTGACCTGCCAGGCGACGAGCGTGTGGTCCTCGGTGAGCGGGTCGACCTCATGGCCGCGGATCAAATAGATTCGACTGTCGCCAACCTGCGCGGTGATGGCATAGTCACCGCACATCGCTAGGACCGAGACCGTGGTGCCCATTCCTTGCTGCTCCGGGGCGTGCTGCGCCAGACCGAAGACCATGTAGGTCGCGGCCTGCACGGCGCTCTCGACGATCCGGATGGCGCGCCGGAGGGAATCCTCGGAAGTGTCTCCCTGCGCGACGCGGTCGAGCGCGTCGTGCCCTCGGGTGACCATGCCGTGCACCGTATCGACGGCTTCCTGGCTCGCGATCTCGCCGGCGGCATGCCCGCCCATCCCGTCCGCGACGACGTACAAGCCTAAGCTGTCGTCGACCATGAACGCATCTTCGTTCAGTTTTCGTCGCTGTCCGACGTCGGTCAGTCCCGCACTGTGGTATTGCAACTCATCCTCGTTCAGCGGTGGCGGCGGCCGACCGGCCCTCGCTAGCTCAGGTTAGCCAAAAACGATCGACTCCACCAAGAAGAGCGCGGAAATCGCGCCATGTGAGTCTTCTCACCGCTGACAAGGAAGGGGCGGCTGCTAAGCTCCGGCCGCATGAGCGACCAAGAAGCCAGCGAAGACCTCCAGTCGGCCTGGGAGGCGATCCTTCAACGGCAGACCCAATTGAGCTCCGACCGAACGCTCGCCGAGCTCGCCCTCGGCCTCGTGGAGCAGATGGGCAATGGGCCGGCGCACCGCGACACGCTCTACAGGGTGCTCGAGGCTTGGACCGCGGAGTGGCGTCTCACCATCACGGCCGCGTCGCTGCTCCTCGAGCAAGCCGGCCGGCGAGGGATGGATGAGCCGACGCTCAGGGACGACGGGCCCGCCGCCCGGGCCGCCGCCGCGTTGCAGCGAAGCTTGGAGCTTCTGAGCGAGGGAGAGCGCAAAGACGCCAACGTCGCGGGTCACCTCTACGCAACGCTCGGAAACGCGCTGCGGCTCTGCGGCCCGGGACGAGACGCCGAGGCGCAGGAGGCGTTTACTTGCGCGATCGAGCTCGACCCCGAGCGGGGAGAGTGGTGGTACGACGCTGGTCTACTCGACAAGTGGAGAGGTAGGTTCGACGACGGCTACGCCGCAAACGAGCAAGCACGCATGCGCTTGGGTCCGCAACGACCTGTCCTTTGGAACCTGGCGATCTGCGCAACCGCGCTCGGAAACGGAGAGGAAGCGGTCGAAGCCTGGAGCGAGATCGGCGTCCCCGCTCGCCTCGATCGATCACGAGGCATGCCCTACGTCGCAGGCCTTCCGCCCGTGCTCTTGCGCGTACTGTCGCGCACCTCTCCCACGGATGGAACCTCCGCAATCCCCGACAAGGCGGTGGGCTTCGAGCTCGTATGGGTCGCCCCGCTCAGCCCTTGTCACGGCGTCGTCCAATCACCGACGTTTCGCGACGCGCCGATCGACTACGGCGATCTGGTGCTTTGGGACGGAGCGCCGGTCGCCGCGCACCAAACCTCCGCAACGGAAACCGTTCCGGTATTTCCCCTGCTCGAGATTCTTCGCCCTGGCGACGAACGACGCTGGTCCTTCGTCGCGATCGAGCGAGAGTCCGGAGGCATCGAGGGGCTCGAACGATCCCTTCCGGAGGGCACCCGGGTATTCGTCAGCCACGAGCGTGTGGAACATCGCTGCACAGCGTGTGAATCCGGAGCGCCGCACGAGCACGAGGAAGCGTCAGCGCCGGCATCGGGGTCGCCGCCGTTGCTTCGGGGGAAGATCATCGTGCAGGCCACCCAGGACCTGCAGGAGTTTCGAGACGCCTGGGAATCCGCTACGCGCGCCAGCGGGTTGTCGGTCTCGCTCCCGGCTCTGTACGAACAGTTGGGCGACTCCAAACGGGCAGGGCAGGAGCATCAAGCCTGGCGGGGAATCGAGGGTAAAGCCCTGCGGCAGAAGGCGCATTCGTGAGCGACGCTCGAACCGGGTCTCTGCCTTCGGACCAATACGATTTCGAAGGGCTTCCCCGGCTCGACGAAGCCACGGTCTACGAGCGGCGCGAGCTCGTATATTTGGTCTTGTCAGGGCTGTTCCTCGGGACCCTCGCGATGCTCAACATTCTCGGCGTCACGCGCTTCATCGATCTGAGCTTCCAAATCCCCGGCACCAGCCTGACGGTCCCGATGCCCCTCGCGGTCGGGATCTTGCCATATCCGGTCACATTCCTGTGCACCGATTTCATCTCGGAGCTGTACGGGCGTCAACGTGCCAACCAGGTTGTCTGGATGGGCCTGGCCTTGAACCTCTGGGTCATGTTCATCCTCTGGATCGGCGGCATACTTCCCGGATTCGAGCCTCCCGGCCAACCCGAATCAGGGGTTTTCTTCGATCTGCGACGTTTGGCCTTCAGCGCGGTCACCGCGTCGATGATCGCGTATTTGGCGGCACAATTCATCGACGTCCATATCTTCCATTTCTGGAAGAACCTCACCGACGGGCGCCACCTCTGGCTGCGCAACAACGGCTCCACACTGGTCAGCCAGTTGGTCGACACCATTTCGGTGATCCTCATCACCCATTTTCTCGCCCACGCCGTCCCGATCGAACCGTCCGAGCCCCTATGGCCTCAACTCCTGACTTTCATCGGTGCGGGGTATACGTTCAAGCTCACGCTTGCTTTGCTCGACACCGTGCCATTCTACGTAGGCGCAAAGCACCTCGGGCGATACTTGCGTATCCACCCTGTCCACGGCGTCGGCTCTCGCTGATTTCGGGCGCGCGCCTGTTATTGGCCTTCGCTGTTGTCGAAGACGTACACGGCACCGCTGTTCGGAATCTTCGTGCTCGTGGGCACACCGTTCACTCCGATGGCCGCGCTGTCTTCGAACGGCGCGCCGACGATCAGTGTCGCACCAGAAAGGCTCATGCTGACGCCCTTGGTCGTGGATTGCGTCTTGCAGGAGATGAGGCTGTTCGGGTCCCCATAGGAAACCGACCCTGGTGGCCCCGCAAACTCCGAGTTCGCATCCGCATTGAACGCCTTGTAGAAATTCGTTTGCGTCCAAACGCCGCCCACTAGGCTGAACACGTACGCGGCGCCGCTATTCGGACCGCCCACGGAGCTTTCTCCAGGCGAGCCCACGACCAGCGTGGTGTCCGACAGAGCCAAGTTCGCTCCAAAGAAGTAGCCCGCATCCGCGTTGGACGCCTTCAGGTACTGCGTCTGCGCCCAGGTTCCGCCCGTTCTCTCGAAGACATACGCAGCCCCTGCATCGATCGCGCTATTGTCGTCTTGATTGTCGGCCGAACCGCTATCTTCGAGCTCGGCTCCCACCACGATGGTGTCGCCGTAAATCGCAACGGCGAAGCCGAAACGGTCCTCCGCGTTGGTGTTGGACGCCTTGAGGTATGCGGTTTGCTCCCAGGAACCATCGATACGCTCGAACACATAGGCCGCGCCCGCCGCGGGGGCGCTGTCGTCGCTTTCGTTTCCATCGACGCCAGTGGCCGCGCTGGCCTCGCCGGGCGCACCCACGACGACCGTACGGACTCCGTCAACGGTCCCATCGCCCCAAGTGGCGACTGCCGCGCCAAACCCGTCGCCCTCACCACTGGTGGGACAGGAGAGCTGACCGCAGACCTCGCACATATACGAGCCCCCGAAGTTGGACGCCCGCAGAAGCGCGGTCTGGGTCCACTGAGTATTGGTGTTTTCGAAGATGTACGCGGCACCGCTGTAGTCCCGGTCTGCGAAGGCGATCGGCAAAACCCCGGAATATCCCGGCGAGCCCACGACCAGCGTATCGCCCGCAGGAGTGACCGCGAGGCTAGCGGCAAACAAGTCCAGCGGATGGGCCGGTCCCGCGGAGGGGGTCAGGTATCCGAACGTCGGCTGTTGAGCCCATTGGCCATTCGTGGGGTCCTGCCTGTAGACGCGCACCGAGCCGCTGCCCCCGAGATTGAAACCCATCGTGCCAACCACGAAGAAGTTCTCGGCTATGCCCACGCTCCATGCGAACAAACCGTCGGTGCCGCCGCCCGAGAGGCGCGGGGTGTCGATCTGCTGAGTCACAGCCCACTCATCGGCGGTCCTTTCGAAGACCGCGACCCTGCCGAACGGCGGTCCGCTAGACGGTGCGCCCACGATCAACCGGTCACCGAGCAGCGCGACGGTGTTGCCGAAGAGGGCGTTCGCCTCTGGACTCGGCGACTTGATGTACGCCTTGAGCTCGGACTGGGCGCAGAAACCGTTGCGACAAACGCCGGCGCCGTCGTTGCATGCCGACCCATCGGGGAGCGGCGTGCCGATACAGACGCCGGCCGTGGTGTCGCAGCTGGCCACGCTGCATGGATTGGTCGCGCCGGCCGTGCACTCCGCATCGGTCTCGCAGAACGGATTGAGGCTGCCGCCAAATCCGCCGCCTCCATCGGTCGAACCGCCACCATTATTGCAACCGCCGGCAACGAGAAACAAAGAAAGAAAGACCGTTGAAACGGACAACGGCCGTACCATAAGACGCTTCATCGCAACCTCCCCATGTCGGGGTCAAAGAGATCCATCGCGGCATCATACCCGGCCCACGGGGCACTTCAAGACGGGTGTTGACCCAGGATCACTGGCAAAAGGCGCCGATCAGTTTGACGCGTACAGGAGCACACAAATCATGCGCACATCGGAACACACCTGCTTTGGGTCGAACTGCGGTGCGCTGCTCCTAGCGCACTACTCGCCTTGAGGTGCCGGGGCTTCGGTGCCCTCTGCGGAGTCTTTGACCTCCACGGGGGCGTCGCCGGTCTCGGCTTCCTCGGTGCCTTCCTTCTCCGCTGCGGTTTCTTGGGCAGCCGCTTGCTTACGAACTGCACGATCCAGCGCTTGTTCGCCCGAGGAGGAGAGGAACGCGAGCCAAACCGAAAGGGCCATGAACGTAAACGCAAACCCAGCCGTCAGGCGGGTCAATAGATTGCCCGCGCCGGCACCGCCGAAGATCTGCTGGCTCGTGCCTCCGCCAAATGCCGAACCGAGCCCGCCGCCTTTACCGGACTGAAGCAGCACGACCAGGATGAGGAACAGACACACAAAGACATAGATGATTGAAATGAACGTGTACATGTACTCAGCTTTCCGTCCGACGAACGCCGGCATCGATAATCGGAATGAAGTCGTCGGCCGACAAGGACGCACCACCGACCAGCGCACCATCTACGTCCGGCTGCGCGAGCAGCTCGTCCGCGTTACTTGGCTTCACGCTGCCACCATACAGAATCCGGATCGTGTCTGCCCAGGATTTGCCCTTGAGCGCGGCGAGGTGGGCTCGAATCGCACGGTGCACTTCCTGTGCATCTGTGGCCTCTGCGGTGCGACCAGTCCCAATCGCCCAAATCGGCTCGTACGCCACGACGAGAGGCGCCAACACGACCGAATCGAGGCCCTCGATGGCCGCTTCGACTTGGCCCAATACGACCTCGAGGGTCTTACCAGACTCACGCTGTTCGAGGCTCTCGCCAACGCATAGAATGGGCACCAGCCCGTGTGTCAGCAACGCCGCGACCTTTTTGCGCACGCCGACATCGGTCTCGCCGAAATACTGGCGTCGCTCCGAGTGACCGATGATGCAGTAGCCGCAGCCGACGTCTGCCAAGAGCGCGGGGCTGAGCTCGCCGGTGAACGCGCCCGAATCCTCCCAATGCGTGTTCTGCGCCGAAAGGGCAACCGCCGACCCTTCGATCGTTTGCTTCACCGCCATCAAAGAGATCGCGACCGGAGCCACCACCACGTCGCACGCCACCCCGCCGCCCACGTGCGCGGCAATCGCGCCGGCCAAGGCCTTGGACTGGGCGACGCCGTTGTGCAGCTTCCAGTTACCCGCAATCAGCGGTGTCCTGCTCGTCATGGCCGAAGCGCCTCCACGCCCGGAAGCGGGCGGCCCTCTAGATACTCCAACGACGCGCCGCCGCCAGTGGACACGTGATCGAAGCGGCTCGCGAGGCCGGCCTGCTTCACGGCTGCGACGCTATCGCCCCCGCCAACTACACTGAACCCCGGACAGTCGGCAGCCGCGCGGGCGACCGCTAAAGTGCCCTCGGCGAAAGCTGGGTTCTCGAACAGGCCCATCGGCCCGTTCCAAAACACGGACTGCGCACGACGAAGACGGTCGCGGAACAATCTCTCCGTCGCAGGCCCGATGTCGAGCGCCATCGCGTCGGGGGGAATCGCGTCGACCGCGACGACGCGCGACTCGGAAGACGCGACCGAATCGGCCACACGTACATCGCTCGGAAGCAGCAGGTCGACCTTGCTCTCCTCCGCGGTGGCCATCAGACTTCGAGCGAGTGCCAACTTGTCGTTCTCGTAAACGCTCTTCCCGACATCCAAACGACGCGCCGCCAAGAACGTGTTCGCCATGGCGCCACCGACGAGCAAGGCGTCGACCTTTTCGAGCAGCGCCGCCATCACGCCGATCTTGTCACTGACCTTCGCGCCACCGAGCACTGCGACGTAGGGCCGCGGCGCGTCGGTGCGGAGCTTCTCGAGCACCTCGAGCTCGCGCAGCATCAAAAAGCCCGCCGCGCGTTCCTCGATCAGACGGGGCAGGGCGCTCACCGATGCGTGGGCCCGGTGCGCTGCGCCGAACGCGTCGTTCACATACGCGCTGCAGGACGCGCCGAGCTCCCGCGCGAAGTCCACGTCGTTGTCCTTTTCGCCGGCGTGAAAACGCAGATTTTCGAGGAGCGCCACTTGGCCATCCCGCAGGTCTTGGACCACCTTGCGCGCGCCATCGCCAATGCAATCGTCGGTTAGATGCACCTCTCCGTCGTCGAGCAGCTCGGCCAAGCGGGCCGCGACCGGCTCCAGCGAGAGCTCGGGAACGACCTTCCCCTTCGGCCGACCGAGGTGCGATGCCAAGACCACCCGCGCGCCCTGTTCGAGCGCGTACCGAATCGTGGGGAGCGCCGCCCGAATGCGAGTGTCGTCGGTGATCACCCCGTCCCTCAGCGGAACGTTGAAGTCGACGCGGATGAACGTCGTGACGCTTTCGAGCGTGAGGCTCTCGATCGAACGAATCGGGCCGGACACGATCTCAGCTCGCGCTCGAGACGATCCGCACCAGTTCGACCATGCGGTTCGAGAAGCCCCATTCGTTGTCGTACCAGCTCTGGACTTCCACGAGGTCGCCGCCGACCACCTGGGTCAGCGCCGCGTCGCAGATCGAGGAGTGCGGGTTGCCCATGAAGTCTTGCGACACCAAGGGCCGCTCCTCGAAGTAGAGCACACCTTTCAGTGGTCCTTCTGCTGCTTGCTTGATCGCGCGATTGACTTCCTCGCGATCGGTCTTGCGACCGACCTGCGCCGTGAGGCAGGTGAGGGAGACATTCGGCGTCGGCACACGAATCGCGCTGCCGTCGAGCTTGCCCTTGAGCTCAGGCAGCACGAGGCCAATCGCGGTGGCGGCACCGGTCGAAGTCGGAATCATCGAGATTGCGGCGGCGCGCGCACGGCGCATGTCCGGGTGCGGTTGGTCCAAAAGGCCCTGGTCGTTCGTGTAGGAGTGCACCGTGACCATGTGCCCCTTCACGATGCCAAACGTGTCATGGAGGACCTTGACCAGCGGCGCCAAGCAGTTGGTCGTACACGATGCACAGCTGATCACGCGATGCTTTTCGGGGTCGAATTGATCCGTGTTGATCCCGACGACGAAAGTGCCGTCGATCTCGCCCTTGCCAGGAGCGCTGATGATGACGCGCTCCGCGCCTGCCTTCAGATGTGCCGATGCCTTTTCCTTCGTGCGGAACAAACCCGTGCACTCGAGCACGACCTCAGCACCGAGCTCTTTCCACTTGAGCTTCGCCGGGTCGCGTTCTGCCGAAACGGGGATCCGGTGATCGTCGATCACGATCGCGCCATCCTCGGCCCTCACCGGGTGGGAGAAGTGACCGTGCACCGAGTCCCACTCGAGCAGGTGCGCAAGCATCTGGGCGCTCGTCAGGTCGTTGATTCCAACGATTTCGACATCCATTCCGCGCTCGGCGACGATTCGAGCGACGCAGCGCCCAATCCGCCCGAAGCCATTGATCCCGACTTTGGTGGCCATTCGTTCAACTCCCTCTGCACAATCGCAACGCCGTGGGCAGGCGCCGCTTGCGAAGGCGGAACTTAGCGCTCACCGCCTCTCGGTCAAGGAGCCAAGGGCGCGAATAGTTTGCGCTTTTGAGCGAAGTCGATGTGGCGCGTAGCGGCTACTCCGCCGCTTCTTGCGCGTCGCGAAGCTCCGTGGTGACGAGCTCGAGCACGGCGTTCGTGAATGCAACGATATCCGAGCGGCTATGGCCGCTGTTTCGAAGCTCACGATAGACCGACTTCGCAATGATCCGAACGCCGCGGTTGTCCACCGGCTGAGCCCTCGGGATTTCTGTTCTAGTAGCCCCCATCCTTCTCAAGCATGATGCAGTTTGCGTGCCACTTGTAGAAATCGGCAAAACCCCAGGTTTCGGCGCTCATTTTACATTGGAATTTACAAGGCAGGGCCGCTGTTGCCACACCTGAGGCAAAAAAGCTCACACCACCCCTTAAGTGCGAAGTTCGCTGCGCATTTGGTGGGCAAGCGCGCACGGAGCTGCGCACGTAACGTGCCGGGAACACCGAGATTTCGGCTGGTCGGCCGATTTGTTCTCAGCCGGCTTCGAGCGACTCTCGGAGCGTTTGAAGAGCGCCCGTGTGAAGGCGACTCGCCCACGACTTGGAGATCCCTAGCTCTCGCGCCATCGCGTCGATCGAGCGGCCCTCGAAGTAGAAGCCACGCACCAGGGTGCGCTGCCGTTCCGGGAGAGCGGCAAGAGCCCGCAGAAGCCCCGCAACGCTTTCATTCTTCAGCAGAACCGACTCGGGGCTCTCATCGCCGAAGCGCCCCTGCATCACCGTCCCCCCAACCAGACTTGCGCTCATGCGGGTGAAGGCCTTGTCCAGGGCTGTGGGGGCCGCCGTAGGCCTATTCTCGCCGGCCTCCTCGAAGCGCTCGTGCGCGCGGCGAGGCAACTGAGCCATCTTACGCACTCCGTCGAGCATGGCGCCACGGATGCGGTGATATGCAAATGTCTGGAACCGGACACCTCGAGCGGGATCGAAGCGGTGCTCGGCCTCGAGCAGCCCCCCGAAACCAAACGCGATCAAATCGTCCAAATCGCCTCGCAGGCAAAGCTCCCGTCGCAATCGGTTCGCCAGGCCGCGGACCATTTTCTCATGCTGCGTGATGAACTGCGTGCTTGGCATGCCACCTCCTGAACAGAAGGTCTTTAGCCAAGTGGGTTAATGAAGTCAAATGGATTACCTTTCACTACATTATCACCGACTAGTCGAATGAGGGTCGCTGCGGTATAGGGGGCACTGTGAAATCGGCGCGCCCCGGCATCGCGAGTGCGAATCGGCCACGGCTGGGGTCGTTTGCGAGCCTGATCGACCAGCTCTTGGAGGACGAAAGCGCCGTCGATGGCCTTGCCTTTGCCTACGCGGAGCTCGAAGAGGCCGAGCGACGCGCGCTGACCCATGCGGTTCTCCAGGATGCCGGAGACCCGACGCAGGCGCTGGCCACGTTTCTCGCGGTCGAAGAAAGCCCGAGGCTGCGGCATCGTCTGGCCGGGCTGCTCAGCCGACATGGGCGAATTCGGCTGAGCGCCTTCCTCGAAGGCACGGAAGAGCAGGGCAATGCCCGCTTGATCCAGTTTCTGCCTGGGCTTGGTCCTGAATCCCTTCGAATGGTTTGGAAACAATGTGAAGTCGAGCACGTCGAGATTGAATCTCGAAATGACTTCAGACTCGGCTCCTCCCGATCGGAAGTCGAGCTCCGAGCTGCGGTCGAAACGCTTGCACCGTTGTTGTGGCGCTACATCCGGTCCGGAGGCCAGCTCCCGGAGGGCGTCGAACGCTTTGCAGGGTTCTTCGCGCTCGGATGACTCCGGAGGTCGGCGCCTAGTTGTGCCCGATGCTGTTGCCCATGAGCGCACCGTCGAACTTCGGGGTCTCCATCAGCGAGCCATCTGGAGCGTCGCGCCGCACCATGAAGTAGTACCGGCCCACCGAATCATTGTCCTCTCGCGCCACCACCATGATGGCATTCATGCCGGGTTGGACCGGGACCTCGGCATCGAATGCGAGCTCGCGAGGGTGGCCGCTGCCCTGATTCGATTCGTAATAAACCTTGTGCCGGCTAGTCGAAATGTAGAGGTCCCGAACTCGCTGGAGGTCGATCGCTTTGCCTTGAACCCGGAAGACCGCATCTCGGGTGACGTAGCTCGCCAGAGGTGCGATATCGATTTCAGGCGCGGCATGGTCCGTTGCCCACACCAGCGAAGGCTGCCGATCCGCCTTTCCCGCAGCGCGTGAGGCGGCCTCGATGGCAACCCAGCCGGGGCGGCCTTCTCCCAGATCGAGGCGCGCGAACGCTCCACTCGTCGCGGTCTCCGACAGGAGCGTCTGCTTTTGCACCGTGGCGATGACCGGCGCGCTGCCGTCCGGCGACTCACGGATCTGCGCGCCCGGTTGCAAGCGGACGAGCTGGGCGGCTGCGAAGCGCTTTACCGGGCTCTCGGCGTCGGAGATGGGAATTTTGAGCTTCTGAGCCGCGGACGCGCCGAGCTCACTATCGACGATGCCCAATGAGACGGTCGCCTCGTCATCCTTGAACGCGGGAAGCACTTGGAATGAGAAGGGCACGACCCACACTTCGCCCGCTCGCAGCGTTTCGCGTTGGAAGCGTCCGTCGCGGAGCAAAACGCCGGTGCCGCTGTTGTTCTGGATGTTCGCTTGGACCTCGAGGCTGTCCACGTCACTGACGTTCTTGACCGTGAAATACACCGTCACCTCTTCGCCTCGCTGAACCCTGCCGTCACCGTTGCCTTTGATGTTGTCCGCCACTTGCAAGCCATACGCGAACCGCGGCTTCGGGAGTGCCTGGAGCAACACGCGGACTTCGACGGGTTCGGGAGCGTGCTCATGCGCCTCTTCGAACTCCACCCGAATCCCGTCCGCCCGATCGATCATGTTGCGTGGCACCCGGCACACGGACTGCTCATCTTCGGTGACGCAGCGGCCGAGCGTCGTGGTCCACGAGCGGGTCTCGCCCGGCCGGAGCTTCCCGAACACGAGCTCGCGGCCGTCAAACCAACCGTTATCGCTCCGTGTGGTCGCGCGAAGCTGGTACAGCGTATGCTTGCCTTCGTTGGTCACCTCGACGGTCAACGAAAGCGGGTCGCCGGCTCGCGCGGGCTGATCGCCAGCGCTGGTCTTCGCAAGCACACGAACTGAGCTCGGGCCCTCGTCGGCACCCTCGCTCCAGTCGATCCCGAGCTTGGCGAGGTCGCGCACGACCTTCTCGGTCTCCTGTTTCTGAATGCGCTCGATGACGGGCTCGGCGTCACGAAGCCATTGGAGCCGCTCCGGCGACTTCGCATCGAGCACGAGGTTGCGCGAGAATCGAATGAGGAAGTTGTCCTGATCCTTGTTTTCCTCTTCCTCGGGTTCCGCTTCGAGCAAACGTTGGCGCAACTCCGGATTGAGGTAGTAGCCCATGACGACCGCCGGACGCTGGGAATCAGTCGCGCTGGCGTGGGTGAGGTGGGCCTCGAGATCTCCTTCGCGAAGGAAGAACTCGTCGACTTTGAGGTCCATGTTCTCTTTGTCGACCGTCATCGGGTTGATCGCGATGTCGGGCACGATGCCAACGCCTTGGATCGAGACATCGCCAGGCGTGAGGTACTGCGCGACCGTGAGCTTGAGCGCCGATCGGTCTTGCAGTTTATAGAGCACCTGAACGGAGCCCTTCCCAAAGCTCTGCTCGCCGATGATGAGTGCCCGATCGTGATTCTTGAGGGCTCCGGCGACAATTTCGCTTGCTGAGGCGCTCTGACCGTTGATCAGCAAGACGATCGGGTAATTCGGCTCGGTTCCCGCGGGTTCCGCGTACTCCTCCGTGCGCTCACGCGGATCCTGCGAAGACGTGGTCACGATCGGGCCGTCGTCGAGGAAGGTATCGGAAACCCGAACGGCTTGATCGAGAAGCCCGCCCGGGTTGCTTCGGAGGTCGAGCACGAGGCCGACCATGTGCTTCTTGTGCAGGTCTGTGAGGGCCTTGCGAAGGTCGTCCTCGGTGTTGCCCTGGAAGCTCTTGATTCGGATGTAGCCGACACCATCTCGGAGCATCCGGTGCTCGACCGAGTCGATGTGGATCCGGGCTCGGGTCAGCTCGACGGGTCGAGGGGGGCTCCAAACGCCCGCGTTGTTTTTGCGGCGAATGAAGATGGTGACCTTGGAACCGCGCTGACCCCGCAGACGATCGACAGCTTCCTGAAGAGGCATGTTGAGCGTCGACTCGTCGCCGATCTTGACGATGCGATCGTGCTTTTGCAGTCCGGCTCTGGACGCGGGCGTATCGTCCAGGGGCTTGATCACCGTGAGGTTGCCATCCCGGATCGAGATGACGATGCCGAGCCCACCGAACTCCCCGCGGGTGCTGGTTTGCATCTCTTCGAACATCTCGGGTGTGAGCAAGACCGTATGCGGATCGAGGGTCTTCAGCATCCCGTTCACGGCGGTGTATTCGACATCGCTGAGCTCGACGTCCTCTTGGCCCTTCAGTTGTTCCTGCAAGAACTCGAACACCTCGCGAAACCTGCCAGCGAGCGCCCATGGGCTCGTCACATCGGCAACGCGGAACTCCTTCTCCGCGCTGTTGACTTGGAGCGTGAACGTGTCGGCCCCGTCCTGGTAGTGAACGAGAACGGGGGGCACCTCCATTTGGATGGCATCCAGGCCCGCCAGCATCATGCGCCGATGGTCGATTCGGCTGGGATCGACGTAATCATCGTTCACCTGGTGAATCACCCGGTTCATCACCTGGAGCTTGGTGAGGTCCCAGGGCGTCTTCTGGCGCGCGGCCAGGGCCCTCGGCGAGGTGTCGATATCGATCTGCAAGCCGTTTTGAATCGGCCAGCCGAACGAAATGGAGAACGCCGCAAGGACGACGACTAAACCAAGCAAAGGCTTCCAGAGTCTTGTCATTCGATTGTGGGGGGCAGAGGGGGAAGGGGGCAGACTAACGATTGTAGCCTCGTTAGCGTCCGAGGCCAATTGCACTTGATTCTACCTAAGGTTATCGAAGCAAAGTGCCACAGCGAATTCTCCGCCAACAGATCGCGAGACCCGTGCTCGAGATATGCAAGGAGTTACGAAATGCAGGGGAGAGCGCCTGGGTGGTGGGTGGCTGCGTCCGGGACACGCTCCGCGGGCAGCAGGTCAACGATTGGGACGTGGCAACGACCGCTCTGCCTGCAAAGGTCCAACAAACTTTTCGTAGGGTTATTCCAACCGGCATCGACCATGGGACAGTAACGGTCCTTTGGAGGGGCGGCGCCTACGAGGTCACGACCCTCCGCGGGGAGGGTGCATATTCCGACGGACGTCGGCCTGACAGCGTCGTCTTCGTCGAGGACATCGACCGGGACCTGGCGCGACGAGACTTCACGGTGAACGCGATCGCTTACGACCCGGTGGAGGGGCGGGTCGTCGATCCGTTCCACGGGCTCGTGGACATGCGGAACAAGGTTCTGCGCGCGGTCGGGGTACCTAGCGAGCGCTTCCAAGAGGACGGACTCCGGATTTTGCGCGGTGCCAGGTTCGTGGCGACGCTCGATTTCGACCTCGACGAAACCACGGAAGCGGCGTTCCGCGGGGCGCTGGACACGTTTCGGAAAGTGAGCCCCGAGCGGGTACGAGAGGAGTGGATGAAGACGATGAAGGCCCGGACGCCATCGCGCGCCTTCGAGGTCATGCGACGAACCGGCATCCTCGAAGTGACGTACCCCGAGCTGCTAGAGCAGGTCGGTTGCGAACAGAATCAATGGCACGCGTACGACGTTTGGGACCACACCATGCGAGTCCTCGATGAGTCGACCGGTGAACCAGCGGAACGAATCGCCGCGCTGCTCCACGACGTAGCGAAACCGCGCACGCGCGCGAGGTCGGACAAGACCAACGACTGGACGTTCTACCATCATGAAAGAGTCGGTGCCGACATGGCGGCGCAGTGGCTGCGCGACTACCGTTTTTCCAATCGGGAGCGCGATCTCATCGTCGGTCTCATCCGCCACCATCTGATTTGCTACACCAGCGACTGGACCGACGCGGCCGTGCGCCGCTTCATCAAGCGTGTAGGCACACCCAACGTCGAACCGCTCTTGCGACTGGGCGAAGCGGACGCGCTCGGCAAAGGCCGTAACGTGGAAGAGGAGCTCGCCGCGCTGAAGGAGCTCCGGATTCGGATCGACAGGGCGGTCGAAGAGGGCAGCGCCCTCAGCACCCAGGATCTCGCCATCGGCGGCACGGACGTCATCGAGCACCTGGACGGCCGCGCGGGCCCGAGGGTCGGCGAAATCCTCCGAAACATCCTCGAGCGCGTCATCGAGGATCCATCGCTCAACACGCGTGACAAGCTGATGCCGATCGTCGAGCAACTCGCCAGGGAAGCGGATTCGCTTACGCCACGGAAGTGACGTTATTTCGACTACTTAGGATCCATACCGCGAAAATGTGAAGCATCGGCTCGCGGATACCCACGGCACGCTGGTCCAAGCCTGTGCATACTCGTTGCGCATTTCTGGACTGGACCCACCCGTTCGGTAGCGTGACGCTCGATGAAGCTCTGGGCTGCCATCTTGATGACCGTCACACTCCTTTCGCCGGCCGCGAGCCAAGCGAAAAAGACCGATGACTTCGCGTACTCGTTTGAGCAGATCTGGGGCGCCGCAATCCGCATGATCCGAGTCGAACAAGGCTATCCCATCAGGGACAGAGACCAGGAAGTTGGCTACTTCCTCTTCGACTACCGCGATGACGGACGGAGCTATCCAGGCAGCGTCGAGCTGGTGCGTATCAAGGACCAGGGGGGCGGATCGGTGCGTGTGGTCGTTCAAATTCCAGCGATGCCGAGCTACATCGAGCGCATGCTCCTCGACAAACTACAGAAGAAACTCATCGACGAATATGGCGAGCCCCCCACTCCCGAAAAGCCAACGGAGCCCCCGCCAGAGGAAGATCCGAAGTAGCCCCTCTCGAACGAGGGAACGGGCCCGCTACTGGTTCGATGCCGGTTGCTCGAAGCAGTAAATCGCCTGATCGTTGAACGCGCAGTCCTTGGTCTGACGGGCCGTCCAGCCGTTCTGTGAGCTGATCCAGTAACCGCTCAGCGCTGGCGCCCAGTCAAAACCAGGCGGCGCATCGCTGTTGTCCGAAGTCAGACCGAGGCAGCCATCGTTGAAGTGTGTGTACCCCTCGATCGTCGTGTTGGTCCAGACGAAGCAGAACTCGTTTTCGCCTGGAACCTTGCATGCGGTCGTGAGGTTCACGCCGTTTTCGTCGATGCGAATGTCGCGGTCGAGCTCGCCGTCCGTCAGGTCGGCCCAATCGGCCGCGATCTGATCACCATTGAGCAGTCGATATTCGATCGTCGATTTCTCAAAACGCTTCACCGGGGAAGTGCACTCGTCGGAGGTCCACGACATCCAGTAACCGCCGAGGCCGGCCGCTCGCGCAAGGTCCGCACAGATCTTGTCGGCGCCACGTGGTCCCATCAGCGCCGCGTTCGACAAACGGCTGCTCACGAATACGAGGGCTGCGTCCTCACAGGCGCCATCGACGCACACTTCGAGCTCGCCGCAACCTTCGGTGCCGGCACACTCGCGATTCGCCGGTCCAGCGTATTGCGCGCCCTTGTCCGGTACACAGCCGCCGCCGATGCCACCAGTGCCGCCAGTGCCACCGATGCCACCCGCGCCGCCAGTGCCGCCAGTTCCACCGATACCGCCCATGCCGCCCGCGCCACCGGTACCGCCGATGCCACCCGCGCCACCGGTACCGCCGATGCCACCGGTACCGCCGATGCCACCCGCGCCGCCACTGCCACCGATGCCACCCGCGCCGCCACTGCCGCCGATGCCGCCAGTTCCGCCGATGCCACCCGCGCCGCCACTGCCGCCGACACCGCCCATGCCACCAGAGCCGCCGACACCGCCCATGCCACCAGAGCCGCCGGCGCCGCCGATGCCGCCCGCGCCGCCAGTGCCACCTCCGCCACCGCCCTCGACGCAGGTGACGTCGACCGTCCAATTGCAATCGCAGTATTGGAAGCCGTCATCGGACACTGTGATGGTGATCGTTTGGTCGCCGACCTGCTCGCAGGTGTAGGTCGTCGCCGGCGCGGACGGATCGGCAAACGAGCCGCCCGTACCGGTCCATCGGTACTCGATCTCATCGCCTTCGACGTCCGCCGCCTTCGCCAGCACGTCGATCTGATTTCCGATCGAGGTTTGAAGGGGAGAAACGACGACCTTGATGAGGTCCGTGCAGAAGTTGAACTTTCCGTTGACCCGGACGCCGCCGTACTGCTGGTTCGGCTTGCAGTTGAGCATCAACATGACCTGGGTCACGGCGCCGACGGCTACGTCGAAGTCGGCCGAGCCGGAGCATGACGTTTGGCCGTCCGTCGAGGTCGCGGTCATCGCCACCGTGTAGTTCTCCCCCGCCAGAATGCCGAAGACCTCGATCGAAGCAGTCGACCCGGGCGCGCTCGTATCGATGGTGCCCACCATGGGCTCCATGTCGTTGCCAGTGATCGAGTAACTGACCTCGTCGATTTGAGTGCCATTGAGCAGCTCGAGGTCGATCGCGAGATCACCGGTGGTGCCGGTGTCGGCAGCGCAGCCTGCGAAAGCAAGGGCGCCAAAGAGCCAGCCGGTCAGCCAGCGCATGCGGATCCATCTAGGCATGGGGTCTCCTACGGGGGGCGCCGACGATATCATAGGTCGCTGTGGGCCAATCGACGTTTTTGGCCCAGGTGAACGGTTTGTGATGCGCCTCACACACGGCCCTGGACAGCTACATGTCGACGGTCGCTGGCACCGGCCCAATCCTCCTGCCCGCAACTGCTTGTTAGGACGATGAAAACGACGAACCGGCAGCGGCGGTTGCCCCCCTGAACCTCGCGGCTATTCTTCGGCGCCCATGAGCCTGGTAGTCCAAAAGTATGGCGGCACGAGCGTCGGTTCGCTGGAGCGAATTCGCATGGTGGCAGAGCGCGTCGGCGAAACGTACCGGGAAGGCCACCAGGTCATCGTCGTCGTGAGCGCGATGGCGGGCGAAACCGACCGCCTGCTCGGCATGGGCTGGGAGCTCTCCGCCGGACCCGCGGAGCGCGAGATGGACGTCCTGGTTTCGAGCGGCGAGCAGGTCAGCGCAGCGCTGCTGGCGATCCAGCTCAACGAAATCGGTGTGCCAGCTCGTTCGATGCTGGGTCATCAGGCACGGATCGTGACCGACAACGTGTATCGCAAGGCCCGCATTCGCACCATCGACGGGACGGCACTTCGTTCTACGCTCGAAACGGGAAACGTGCTGGTCGTCGCGGGCTTCCAAGGCACCGATGCGTACGGAAACATCACCACCTTGGGGCGCGGCGGTTCCGACACCTCCGCGGTCGCAATCGCAGCCGCAGTCCAGGCCGATGTTTGCGAGATCTGCACCGACGTCGATGGGGTCTACACCACTGACCCGAGCATTTGCGCCAACGCACGCAAGATCAAGTGCATCAGCTATGAGGAGATGCTCGAGCTCTCCTCGCTCGGGGCCAAGGTCCTACAGATACGTTCGGTGGAGCTCGCAATGAAGCATCGGATGCCGCTGCACGTGCGCTCGAGTTTCTCGAAAGCGGAGGGAACGATCGTGACCGACGAAGAACACCTGCTCGAAAAAGTCGTCGTTGCCGGAATAGCGGCCGACAAGAAGACCGTAAAGCTGACCGTGAGTGCCTTGCCGGACAATCCCGGGGTGGTCGCCAGCGTCTTCGAGCCGCTCGCCGAAGCCAACATCTCGGTGGACATGATCATCCAGAACGTTTCGAAGCAAGGGTATGCCGACCTGACTTTCACGGTGAGCCGCGAAGATGCGGACAGCGCGGAGCACATCGCGAAGCAATTGGTCGCCCGCGTGCTCGCGAAGGGAGTCGCACGCGACGACGCGGTGGCCAAGGTTTCGATCGTGGGTGTCGGGATGCGCAACCATGCTGGCATCGCGGCGCGCATGTTTCGACTCTTGGCCGACAACGGCATCAACATTCAGGCGATCAGCACGAGCGAGATCAAGACCTCGTGCCTGATCGATGCGGAACATGCCGACCGCGCCGTGGCGGTGCTACATGACGGTTTCGGCCTCGGCAATCCGGTCAGCTAGCGTCCGTCCATCGCGCAACTTCGTCGGACATCGGCCGATCACGGAGCATGGCCGCTCCTTCGCCAGGCTCGCCGATCCAGTCCGCCGGCTGCATCGTGCTTCTTCTCGCGTGCAGCGCGATCCAATCCGTCCGACCCCTCCAAATCTGGCAACGTCCCTATCACGAGGCCACATCCAACGAGCCAGTGAAGGCCGAAGTTGGTAGCGACCCAGTAGCCACGCGGGGCAATGAGGCTGAGAACGAGGCCGTTGCAGGGCAGGGCGTCACTCCGGGAAATGACCGACGCGACAGCCGCTCTGTCACCACGTTCGCGCACCAAGCGAGACTGCGTTGACTGCGGAAGGGCCCCGTGTATAGTGCCGACGCGATTTGCCGGGTTTTCCCGGTCTTCTGGAGGAAACCTTGGCCAACGACCCAGCCGAAAACGAAAACCAAGCGCCGCTTACCGCGGGCCAGCGACTCGCAGCACAGCAGGCTGCCAAGGCGGCGCGCAAGGCCGCCGATCGGGGTCGCGATGCAGCGCGCGTCGAGGAGATGGCGATCGCACAAGCCGCGGTGGCAAAGGACTGGCTCGAGGACAACTTGAAGCCGCTCGGGCTATTGGCCGGCGGCGTGCTCGTGGTGGCGGCGATCGGTATCGGTTGGTCGACCTTCACGCACCGTCAGGCCAAAGCCGCGGGCGCCGAGCTTGCGGCGGTGCTCGACGATAAGTCCGACGATCCAGCAGCGCTGGCGAACGCGTATGCAAACGTCGCCGACGGGCACCCGAAGACCTTGGCGGCAGCATGGGCGCGAATCGGCGAAGGCCGGGCGCTGTACGAGCAAGAGCAGTGGGAGAAGGCCCGGGCCGCCTATCAAGGTGCGCTCGACATCGGCGATGACGAAGCCATTCGTTGGGCTGCGATCGAAGGCATCGCATACGCGCTCGAAGCAGAGAAGTCCTACGACCGAGCCATCGAGGAGCTCGACGCGCTGCGCGAGCTCGACAGAAACATCGCGCCGATCGCCGCATACCACCAGGGGCGGATCTTGATGGAGCAGGGCAAGCTCGATGAGGCCAAGACGAAGTTCGACGGTGTTCTGAACGCCCTGAGGCAACCGGAGGCGCCGGTACTGCCGTACACGAAACAACAGACGGAGGCGCGCTTGGCGATCCTCGATCCGAGCCTCGCCTCGACCACCAGTGTCGACCCGCGCAATGCCGAAGAGTTCATCAGACAGATGAACGAGATGCTCAAACGGCAGCCTCCGCAAGACTAAGCCCCCGATCGATGCGCATCCGCTTCGCCGTCGCCCTGACCATCGCTTCATCGTTGACTGCGCTGGGAGGATGTGGCGCCGCCGGCAGGGCGACGGATAACGCCGATCAGTTCGGCTGGGTGCAAGCGGGCGCAGCGTTCTCGCCACCCGGAGAGGGCGGATTCAACGTGCGCTGGTCGCAACAGCTAACCGACCGCACGGAGGCCCGGTTCCTTCCCGTCGAGCTCAGCTCCGCGGAGTTCGACGCGAGCCGCCAGCGCGTCTACATCGGCACCAGTGAAGGAACTCTGTTTGCGTTCGCGCTGAACGGCCGGAGGCTGTTCTTCTACGACGCGGGAACGCAGATCGAGTCGAAAGCTGCCGTGGACCAACCCACCGGCGAGATCTACCTCCCGACCGTCGACGGCAACGTGCACGCGATTAACGCCGACGGGGAGCTCAAGTGGAAGACCAAGCTCGTCGGCGCACTGCGGACGCAGCCTCTGCTTACGACTGACGTTCTGTACATCGTGGGCGAGAATGACACCGTGGCGGCACTTGCGCGCGACGATGGGCGTGTGCTCTGGACCTACGACAAGGAGCCGGTCGAGGAAATCACCATCGCGGGACATGCGGGTCTACTCCTCGAAGAGGGGCGCCTCTACGCGGCCTTCACGGACGGCGCCGTCGCGGCCATCAATCCGGCGGACGGTCAGCTCTTGTGGGAGATGGAGACCGCCACCGATGTCGACCTTCGGCCGGGCAACGTCCCGCAATTCTTGGATGTGGACACGACCCCCGTGATGCTTCGAGGCAGCTTGTACATCGCCTCGTTCACCGCGGGCCTTTATGCGCTGAACCCCAGAAGCGGCACGGTGGAATGGCGAGACCCCGAGTTCAAGGGCGTGACCGGTCTTGCCGCCGCGGGGCGAATGTTGGTCATCGCCTCAGCTCGCCGGGGCGTGTCGCTCTTGGATCTGCGAACTCGCGAGGTCAAATGGGAGAAGGCGCCCGAGCGCGGATCCCCCACGGCGCCGATGGTGACTCAAAGCGGCACTGTGATCTATGGCGAAACCCAGGGGTCGCTCCTGGCGCTCTCACTGTCCGACGGACGCGAGGTCGCACGCGCTGAGGGTGGAGCCGGATTCTCGGCCGCACCCTCCGTCGCCGGTCGGTTCGGCGGCGCGCTCTCGAACGGCGGCCGTTTTCTCTGCCTGCGGATCAACTAGGACGACTCGTCGCTGCCGGCGACGAACGGGTAGACCACGCCGGCAATTGCGCCGCCGATGATCGGGGCGAGCCAGAAGAGCCAGAGCTGTTGCAAGGCCCACGGGTCCGCGAAAAGCGCAGTGCTCGTGCTCCGCGCGGGGTTGACCGAGAGGTTGTCGATCGGGATGCCGACCAAGTGGATCAATGTGAGGCCGAGGCCGATGGCGACCGGTGCTAGGGCGGCCGGTGCACGCTTGTCAGTGGACCCAAGGATGATGAAAAGGAACATGAACGTGAGAACGATCTCCGCGGTGAGCGCCGCCGCCATCGAATAACCTCCGGGAGAATGCTCACCGAAACCGTTCGACGCGAAGCTCCCTGCTTCGAATCCGTCCCTTCCGGAGGCGATGAAATAGAGCATCGCCGCGCCGGCGATGGCACCGAGAACCTGCGCGATCACGTACGGAACGAGCTCCGAAGCTGGGAAACGCTTTCCAACGAAGAGGCCCAACGAAACGGCGGGGTTCAGGTGACAGCCAGAGATGTGCCCGACGGCATACGCCATGGTGAGCAAGGTCAGCCCGAAGGCGAGCGCAACCCCCAAGAAGCCGATTCCCAATTCGGGAAATGCCGCTGCGATAAGCGCGCTTCCGCAACCGCCAAACACCAGCCAGAACGTGCCCACGAACTCTGCAGCCACCTTGTTTCCAAGCGACATGTGTCCTCCCTTCACCTCGAGGCGCGGGCGATAGTGTCATCTGTGGAAGCCTGTGTAAACCGGGGCTGGGTAGCGGGCGGTCCGCTCACAGCGTGGACGGGCCGACGCGGGGCGGCCGGCTGCGGCGGGTCGCCCGAATGAACGCCGGAAGCCAAACGAGATTCGCAATGAGCGATGCGCCAAACGCGGCGACGGCCGTTTCCCCAAGTGACTGAAGCCCCGGATTGGAGGCAATGATCATGCTGCCGAACGCGACCGCCGTCGTGAGCGTCGAGACAAGGACCGCGCGGCTTGCCTCGGTCCTGAACGCCTCCTCGTTGCCGCGGACCGCCTCCCAGGTGATGTAGATCGCGCCGTCTACGCCGATCCCAAAGGCCAGCGGAAAGATCAACATGTTGTAGAAGTTCACTTTAAGATCGAATGCCACCATCGCCGCGAGCGTCAGCGCACCACTCAAGAGAAGCGGCGCGGTGACGAGTAGGGTGCGGCGCCAGGATCGGCTGACGATGAGGATGGAAAAGAATAACCCGAAGAACGCTAATCCGATGATGTAGGGCGCGTCTCTTCGAAGTGTGGGTACGATCTCGCCAAGCAGGGCCAGACCGGAAGCAAATCGCACGTCGGGGTGCTTCTCGTGCCACTGCTCGATGCGTCGGGCCAACTCCTCCATTTGTCGGGCATCGGCGCCGCGATAGTCGGTGTAGAGGATTCCGAACTTTCCAAATGTTCCATCCCGCTCTAGGAATGACTCGCGCATCCAACGGGGCAGGGCCTCTTGTGTGATCGGTTCGGTGACGTGGAGCAGAGGCTCGAGCGGTTTGAGCTTATCCCGAAGCTCATCGTCGCCCCTTTTCTTCGCGGCCTGGACTGCCTTCTCCAAGTGAGCGATGGCGGCGAGGCGTTGCTCCTGGTCCAAAGGCACGAAGGAACGGGGAGTGATCAACCAGGGCTTAGATGGGTCCGCGAGGTCGACGGCGTCCCTCGTTCGCAGGGCCTCCGCTGCTTTTTCGAGGGCGATCGGATCGTCGGCGACGAGGTATATCGCAGTCCGCGTCGTGCCATGAACAGCCTCGCCATGTGGAATCCCGTGACCGATCACGGGAGGGCTCAACTTCGAGGTGTCGTACTCGAAGTCGATGCCGCGCGCTCCGTACCAGGCGCTCATCACCCCGACGACGACGCCCAAGCCCGCCACAGCGACCATGATGGAGCGTCTAGGCGTCGTCGGTTTGAAGAAAGGCCAACGCCAAACCAGAGGTTTGCGCTCGGGGACGATTCGATCGGCGAGCAGCACGAACGCAGGAAACAAGAGCAAGTATGCCACGAGCGCGAGGCCGATTCCGAGGGCGGCCAGTGGACCCATCTCGGCGAAGCCCCGGAACTCTGCTGCGGCAAGCGCCGCGAAACCACAGCTCGTCGTGACGGCCGCCGCGGCCATCGAGGCACCCAAGGATCGAAGCGTGTGACGCAGCGCTTCACCTGGCTGGCGTCCTCCCTCACGCAGAGTCGCGTAGTACGTGAGCATGTGCACGCCGAAGTCCACACCGAGCCCCGCAAGAACCACCAACGTGAAGGCGCTGATCAAGTTCAGATGCGGATGGAGCATCGCGATGGCCCCAAGGGTCCAAGCGGTCGCAATGAGGAGGGGGGCTAGCAGAAGGACGAACGAACGGATGCTTCGGAACTGGAACAACAACACGAGGAGCACGAGGGTCACACTGAGGCTCGCGGTCTTCGACAGATCGGAAGCCACCGCTTCGCGGGTGAGGGGAACATCCCTGTATTGCCCGCTGATCACCATCTTGAGATCAGCGGGAGCGTCCGCCGGCCGCAGCTCCTCGAACAGAGCCTCCGATCGCTTCCCGATGCGCGTCGCATACTCTACGTTGGCGGGGTTCCCGTCGAGGATCGCTTCGACCGCGCAAACGCTTCCATCGCCGTTGCACAACTCCCCGAGGAGCGCCTTGCCGTCCTCGGCGCCGGGAGCGTCATCGGGCGACGCCTCGTTCGAGTCTTTCTTGGTCGGTTTGGGTAGCTCCTTGGCCCCCAACATGCCTTTGAGTGCCTGCGCCTCGGGTACGTCGAGGAAGAGCTTTTCGATTTCGTCCTCGGTGGGGTTCTCGGGACGGTCGTCGATGTTCACGCAAAGGGGGACGGCTTCGCATTCCTCCCAATCGACGATCCACTCGATCTTGTCGGCGAGCTCTTCGATGCGTTCCGCCGGAACGTAGAGCAATCGGTTGTCCAGGAAGTAGCCTGGGTCCCGTCGGTTCATCACCCAAAGGGTTTCGTCCCAGCTCTTCACCCGTTCCACGATCTGTCGGGCGAGCCGCCTGTTTAGCCGCGCGTCGGATGATTGGATGAGGAAGTACAAAGGCGTGTCATTGGCGGTCCGCGATCGAAGCTCGTCGACCGCTTTGGCCGAGGGCGTATCGGCTGGAAGCAGCGCTTGGATCTCTGGGTCGACGTCCAATCGGCGCGCCCCCGTCAGGCTCAAAGCCGCCAAAAAGAACGCCATGAGCAGGACAAGACCGCTTCTGCGTTCGCAGAAGGCCACATACGCATCGGTGATGCGCTCGAGGTTTAGCCGCACTTCACTCACCGGAACGCCGAATCGTGCCTGACACGTACTGCTGTGAGAGCAGGGCGCGGGCGCGATGTAGCCCCTGCCTCAGTCCGTGTCAAAGTCCGCTGCGTCTCAGAGACGACCTGACACGACAATGACTCGCTCACGACGCAACCTCGGCCTCCTTTTGTTCATCACCGGTGCGCTGGTCTTACGGGAAGCCGGATCGGCGTCTGCGCAAACTGCCGAAGAACCGGCCGTTCGAGTGTTTCCCCGTGTATCTCTCTTCGCCCCCCTCGCTGCCGATCCTCGCTGGCCCAAGTTCACACTCGGTTACGCGCATTACTTTGGTAACTCACAGTTCGCGCACATAGGCACCGCAGAGGCGGGCGCCTCCATCGCGATCGTTCAGAAGAACGCACGCCGCCGCGGCGCCTGGGAGCTCGGTTTTCAGGGCGGCATTTTCGCGATCTTCGACTTCGCCGCGCCCTCGAGCGACCTGGTGAACGCCGACTATCTCGGGGGCCTCACGTTTACGTACGCGTTCGACTCGCTCGCCTTGATGGCGCGTCTCGTTCATCAAAGCTCGCACCTCGGCGACGAGTATCTCCTGAACAACCAAGTCCAGCGCATCAACCTTTCGTTTGAAAATCTCGACGTTTTGGCCTCGTATGTGCCGCGCGACTGGGCGAGGGTCTACGGGGGCGTCGCTGTCATGGTACGGACCGATCCCTCGAGCTTGGACCGCTGGTCATTCCAGGCCGGGGCCGAGTTCCGTCCGGTAACGGCCAAGACGAAGCGCCGCATTCAGCTCCTGCTGGCCGTGAACCTGCAGTCGTGGCAGCAAAACGATTGGGTCCCCGACGCGTCTTTCATCGCGGGAGCAACGCTCGATCCGATCGGAGAGTCGAGCTACCGCGTCGATTTCCTGCTCCGGTACTACGTTGGCCGCTCCCCGAACGGACAGTTCTTCACGGATCGAATCCAGACGCTCGGTCCGGCCGTTCAGCTGTACTTCTAGTGAAGCGCTAGACCGGCAATGGGTTGACCCGCATGCGGGCTAGAAGAAGAATGCGCCCGAGAGCGCGTCGGTGATGCTGTGTTGGGCTAGGCCGTTTACAAAGTAGGTGTAGCCCACCTCGAGAGACAGACCCCAACGAGGTGTGAACACACGAGTGACGCCGGCGATCGTCCCTATGCCGAAGGTGTATTGCAGGCGCTTGCCTTCTTCTTGTTCGAGCTCTCCACTGAACACTCTTATGTTGCCGCTCACTCCAGCGCCGATGTAGGGCTCCCAACGACCTTTGGGAAAGCTCACTTTCAAGAAGACGTCCAACGGCGAGTCAAAGCGATCGCGAGTGAAGTGAAACGGCTTCGCAATCACGAGCGCCAGCCGCGGCGGCATGAGCACGCGCTCGTAGGCAAGGGTGAAGCCCCAGAGATTGTCGCTGCTGCCAGCTTCAGCTTCGCTCGGGCTCGTCCTCAGGATTTGAAACGCATGGGTAAAACCTAGCTCGACCGCGTTGCGTCGCTCCTTGTCCTGTTCGAGAGGAACCTCAGGATGTTCGCCCGCGTCCTGATCCGCCGCGTCGTGCGGCTGCGCGTTCGCTCCCGACGCCGAGGTACCCACGAGCACGAATAGACACGACAGGAAACCGCGAGGGGGTAGAGACAGCGTTCGAGCCACCTGGTTCATCGCGAGGGAAACTAGCTGTTGTTCGCTTGGACTTCCAAAACCCGGATGTCAGAACCAAACTCAGGCGTCGGGTAGCTCTCCAAGATTGAAATGTCGGGTAGGGGTTCGGATTTCTTCTCTCCTCTTTTTCGGTCAGAGAGGACGGATGACACGTCCCGCGCGAACTCCAGGCTGATACGCGCCCGCCTTCACGGCGTGCTCGCCGTTGATGAAGACGTGCTCGATGCCGCGTGAGGGTCCGGCCGGTTGCTTGCCCTCGGGGGGAGCGTCCGAGATCTGCGCTGCATCGAAGACCACCACATCTGCCATCTTGCCCGAGGCAAGCACACCGCGATCGCTCAAGCCGAAGCGGTCCGCGCTGGCACCCGTCATGCGACGAACCGCCGTCTCCAAATCGAAAAGCTTTCGATCACGGACGAGCGGCCCCAGAATGCGCGGGAAGGTCCCAAGCGCGGCGGGATTAGGATGACCACCGCGCTTCAAAATCACATCGGTTTCGAACAGACATGCTTCGTGAGCGAGCACCTTTTCCAGCACATGATGGTCTTGCGGTTCGCCACTGTAGGCGTGGAAGAGCATGGTCGTGGCCCCCTTGCTTCGTTCGGCCAAGGTGAGCATGGCGTCGAACGGTGACGTCTTCCACTCGCGTGCAATCTCGGCAATCGTCAGCCCGTTGAGCTCCTCCCAGCCTTCGACGCCCGCGTCCATCACCTGAAAGTCACTGTAGACGAAACCCACCAAACGGAAGCCCACCTCGAGCTCTAGCCGCAGTCGCACGCGGGCGAGGCGGCTCCGGTAGGCACCGGGGAGCGCCGCTAGGAACCAGTACGGAAACGGTGCGTGAATGGTGGTGTTGCCACAGGTGTAGGGGAAGGCGTCGATCATGATGTCGAGCCCGTCGCGCCGAGCGGCGTCCACCATCTCGAGGCACGTTTCAACACTTCCCCAGCTGCGTCGTCCGACGAAGATGAAGTGGGAGAGCTGGAGTCTCACGCCGGTTTGCCGTGCCACCTCGAGCATCTCGCGCAGAGCGCGCACGTTGTGCGCCTCCGGGGTAGTCAGAGGGTAACAGGGCGAGATGCGCGAATACGCTTTGAGGTGAACGGTTGCGGTGGCATCGGCATCGGCCGCCACCTGGCAGAAGGCCTGCAGTTCTTCGAGCGGGGAGTACATTCCCGGGTCGTAGCCAAGGCCAAAGCTCAAGCCACATGCCCCCTCCTCGAGGCTTTGCCTCAGTCGGTCGAGGCAGTTCGAGAGGTCTTCCCGGGGCATGGGCCCGCGCGCGGAATCGGACCCGGCGTAGCGCAAGGTCGAGTGCCCGACGAGCTCCGCTAGATTGAGCGCAGGTCTGCCTCGGCCCATCTGTTCCAGGTATTCAGCAAACGACTCCCACTTGTAGTCGAAGGGGCCATCGCGGGCGATGGAGGCGAAGTCGTGAAGCCGTCCGAGCGTCTCGCGCCGCAGCGGAGCGGGCGAGATTCCGCAGTTACCCCCGACCACCGTCGTGACTCCCTGCTCGAGCATGCTCGACAGGAGCCCCGGATGATCGTCGAGCGGCAGCTGCCAATCTGCGTGGGAGTGCATGTCGATGAACCCGGGAGCGATCACGCAACCCGTCGCGTCGACGGGACGCGCACCTTCGGGTGTCGCATCGCCTTCCCGAAGGACCGCGTCGATGCGGTCACCACGGATCAGTACATGACCAGGAAAGGCAGGGCCGCCCAGACCGTCGACGATGAGCCCCGATCGCAGCAAAGTCGTGTCCAACTAGTCTCCTTAGAACGTGGTAAGCAGAATTGCTCGGTCCGAGTCTAGGCTTCTCTATGAAGGCATGCGGGCTGCTAGAGTGTCAACACGCGCTTCGAGGTGGTCCGCTTGCGTAGGTTTCAAGCTGACTTACCTCGAACCTGCACGAATACCCCACCTTGCGTCTCGGATGGATCTTATCTCCGAAGAAATGTTCACCCCGCACCGTGCCTAGCTGTTGTTCGCTTGGACTTCCAAGACCCGGATGTCAGACGCAAACTCAGGCGTCGGGTAGTTCTCCAAGATTGAACGGTACTCGCAGGGTGGGCATTGGAGCTCCGTCGCGAACCGGTCAGGTGGCGTCAATAGCTGAGAAGCAGAGTTACTTCTGAGGACTTCACGAACGCTGGGTTCTGACACGGGCTCTCCAACGGGTCCGAACCGGTCGAGTGAGACCAGAGAGGCTTCGACATTGACGGCGGGGAGGAAGTACGAAAGCATCGCAGTTACTCGTCGATGGACCGCGCTAAGACCACCGTCATCGATGTCGTAGAAGCGTCCTACGACCTTCAAGCAGGTGCAGCCGAATGGCTTCCACAAATGCTCGACGCCGGAGGGGGCACGTTCGATCTCGGCTTGGGCGCAGGCGCGGCCCTGACCGCGGGTTGGTCACCGGAGGGGCATCCCCTGATGGCGCAGATGATTCCAGGGACAGCCGGCCCGGACCTTCTCACCGGTCTCATGCGGACGGCGCACGAAGCGGGCGCGGACATGGTCCAGCAGACGGCCAACGCGTGGATTGGGCGCGGAACAATCACGATCCTCTCGGACGATCGCGAGCGTTGGCCGAAACTCTACGAAGCCATGACGAGGAATCTGGGTTGTAAAGACGTCCTTTCGCTTTTTGCCATGGATCCCGATTATCACGGCGCTAACATTTTGATGCCCTCGCCGGAGGTCGTTCAGCTGAGCAGCAAGTCGCGCGCGCAATTGCAGATGCTCGCGATCCACATCACAGCGGGACACCGTTTGCGGCGGAATCTGACGGACCCTCAAAAAGTTCTCGGTGTCGCGCCAACCGAGATCCCACTCAGCGCCGAAGCGCTCCTCGACCCCAAGGGCTTCTTGGTCGCGCATGCCGTAGGTGCTGCCAAGGCCCACGAGGCCTCGAAGACGATTCGTGAGGCCGCCGTGCGGGTGGATCGGGCGCGCGGCAAGCTTCGAAAGAGTGATCCACAAGAAGCCCTAGAGCTCTGGCACGGCTTGGTGCGAGGCCGTTGGTCATTGGTTGATTGGTTCGATACCGATGGGCGGCGCTTCGTGCTCGCCAAATCCAATGCCCCCAACATCCGTGACCCACGCGGTCTTACGGAACGCGAAGCTCAGGTCGCCACCTACGCGGCGATCGGGGAGTCGAGCAAGATCGTCGGCTACCGCTTTGGTATTTCCCCGCAGCGCGTGTCGATGTTGCTGACGTCCGCGATGCGCAAGCTCAGCGTCAAGACACCGGCGCAGCTCGTCGAGAAGATGCGGGGACTACCAGCGTCGACTGACTTCAAGACGGAAACGTGAGAAAATTCGAGATCTGAACCGATTCTCGACTTTCGGCCCAGCTGGGAGGGCTTATATTCGGGGCCGGGTTCAGGTCGGCGTAGGGGTCCGCCTCGAGCTCCTCCAATCGACGTGCCTGGCGCGCTTCGAGCCGTGGGCCAAGATGAGCCCAATACTCGATCTGTTTCGGGACACTGCGATTGTTCCAATTTCGCAGAACGTATATTATGTAAACTTTTATCCGACTGGAGAAAAAACGCCCCCGAAATCCTACGCTGCGCCCCGTTTTACCCCGGCCGAGCGCTCACTCGTGCCGAAGGGCCTCGATGGGGTCCAATCGTGCCGCTTTTCGCGCAGGAAAATATCCGAACACGATCCCCACGCCGACGGAAAACAGGAAGCCGACGATTACGATCCCCGGGTTGAAGACGAAGGGCACGTTCAGGGCGCGGGAGACTGCCACCGATGCGATGAGCGCAAGCGCAACACCGAACACGCCGCCAAAGGAGGACAGAACAACCGCCTCGACCAGAAACTGGGTCAGAACCTCGCGTTCGAGGGCGCCGACAGCAAGTCGGATGCCGATCTCGCGAGTGCGCTCCGTCACGGACACGAGCATGATATTCATGATGCCGATCCCGCCGACGAGTAGACTCACCGCCGCCACAGCCCCGAGCAATGCGGTGAGCACCTGCGTCGTCCCCGTCAGCATCTTTGCGATCTCTTTCATGTCCATCACCGCGAAGTCGTCGTCCTCGGCTTCTGAGATATGGCGACGCTTTCGCATCAGTCTGTTGATGTCTTCCTCGGCTGTCTCCGTCGATGCCCCGTTTCGAACGGAGACCTGGATGAGCGCCACATCCTGATTGCCGGCGAGCCTCCTGTGAAAGGTCCGCAGAGGGATGAGCACCAGATCGTCGCGATCGGTGCCCAAGGTAGACTGACCCTTGCTCGACAAGCTGCCTATCACCTGACACGCGAGCTTCTGCAGGCGAATCTTGCTCCCAAGCGGGTCCTGACTCCCGAAAAGCTCCTTGCGCACGGTCGCCCCCAGAATGCAGACCGCACTCCCGGCGCGAAGCTCGCTCTCGGTGAACTCCCGCCCTTCTGCGAGCGTCCAGTTCCCCACTTCGAGGAACCGATTGTCGGTCCCCGTGACTCTCGTGCTCCAGTTTTCGTTGCCATATACCGCGGTGATCAACTGCGTGGAAGCGGGCGCGACGGCGGCAACCGCAGCGATCTCTCTGCCGATGGCCTCGACATCATCCAGCCCGAAGGCGGCAGCCGGGGCGCGTTGTCCCATGCCCATCCTCTGCCCGGGCGTGACCATCAGAAGGTTGGTACCGAGGCTCGCGATCTGTTGGGAAACCTGAACCGTCGCGCCGCCCCCGATGGTCACCATGGTGATCACGGCCGCGACCCCGATGACGACACCCAAAATTGTGAGAGATGATCGCATCGCATTGCGCCGGATCTCCTGGAGCGCAAGCAAGAGCGCGTTGTACAACATCAAGCTACCTCGTCATGATGCTCGATGGACTCGACCTGTCCGTCCACGAAATGGACGATGCGGTCGGCATAGGCGGCCATCGCTGTTTCGTGGGTGACCATCACGACCGTGGTGCCTTGGTTTCGGTTGAAGCTGGTCAGAAGCTCCATGATTTCGACGCTGCGCGCCGTGTCTAGGTTGCCGGTTGGCTCATCCGCAAGGAGCACTTGCGGTTTGGTGACGATCGCTCGGGCAATGGCGGCGCGCTGCAGTTGTCCCCCCGAGAGCTCCGCCGGACTGTGCTTCTCTCGGCCCTCTAGACCGACAGCCGCTAGAGCCTCCTCGGCGAGTCTACGGCGCTCCGCACCAGGGATGCCGCGGTACAGCAGTGGAAGCTCGACGTTCTCGAGCGCCGAAGTGCGGCTCAGCAAGTTGTAGCCCTGAAACACAAATCCGAGATAGTGACGTCGCAACAGTGCCCGCTGATTGCGCGATAGCTTGCTCACCTCGACTCCGTGGAATCGATACGAGCCAGACGTCGGAGTGTCCAGACAGCCGAGAATGTTGAGGCACGTGGACTTGCCCGAGCCACTCGCTCCCATCACCGCAACGAAGTCTCCTTCGTCGATGCGGAGGTCGATGCCGCGCAATGCGTGCGTAGCGGCTGCGCCCTTCCCGTACACTTTGGTTAACCCGGTGAGCTCTATGAGAGCGGATTTGGCATGTACATGGCCGCGCACGATCAATTCATTCCGGGGTGGCGTCGACGATTAGGGGCGTCCCCGGCCCCACATCACCCTGCATGACCTGAGTCATGATTCCGTCGGTACCTCCGACAGTAATCGGGATCGCAACGGGTTGACCATCCTGGACCGCCCATACGCGTTGTTGATTCTTTTGCGCGGTCTGGCGTTGTCGATTCTTCGATTTGGAGGAAGACGGGCGCGGAAACAGTCGACCTAGCAAGCTACCGCTGGACGTCTTCTGCTCCCGTGCAGCTGGGGTGAATCGTAGCGCCGCATTGGGGACCAGGATTGCATTTTCCACCTCTTCTGCGACGATATTTGCAGTCGCCGTCATGCCGGGCCGCAGCGATGAATCCTCGTTGTCGACATTCAACACCGCCTCATAGGTGATGACCCCATCGACTTCTTGGGCCCCGTAGTGAACGTCGATGATCTCCGCGGAGAAAGTTCGGTCAGGATACGCGTCCACCGTGAAGGTCGCTTTCTGACCGGCGCGAACTCGGCCTACATCAGCCTCGTCTACGCTCACGTGGAGCTCCATCTTCGTCAGGTCTTCGGCCAGGACAAACAAGACCGGAGTTTGGAGAGAGGCAGCAACGGTTTGTCCCGGTTCCACGGAGCGCACCAAGACGACACCGTCGACCGGCGAACGAATTACGGACTTGGCGAGGTCGATCTCGCTGGCTTCCAAGGCTGCCGTGGCTTCGGCAACGTCCGCTTTGGCGCTCGCACGATCTGCCTCCGCACGCTTCAAGCCAGCTTGGGCCGCATCGATGTCGAATTGGGAAGGATCCGTTCCCCGGCTGAGCTCTCTGAGCCGCATCAGGCGCCCAACCTGGGCGCGGCTCTCGTCTACCGTGGCTTGTGCCTGCAAAATCCTCGATCTCGCTGATTGAAGAGCAGCACGAGACCGTAGAACCTGAACTTTGAACTTCAGTGGGTCGAGCGTCGCGAGAACTTGGCCGCGCTCGATGTGATCGTTGTAGTCGACCTCCACGGTCGCGATCGTCCCGGATACCTCGACCCCAACTTCTACCTGGTTCGTGGGCTCGAGATTCCCGGTCGCGGTCACGGTAACGGTGAGGGTGCCGCGGCGCGCCTGTTGCGTGGTGTACTGCACTGTGTCCGGGCGAGCTGCCGTGGCCCAAACCGCAACGCCAGCTACGACGACGAGCGCAAGACCGCCCCAAATCCGCCAACGGGCCTTCTTGCGCGTGGGAACCGAGGAATCGGTGCCCAAGACCCCGGCAACCACGGACGCCTCTTCCGTGCCGGTGGCGCCGCTCGCTTCATCTCTGGCTCTTGCCGGTCGCGTCGGTGCAGGGGATTGGCTCATCAGCTCTCCTGTTGGCGGTGGCGCCGTACCTTCCGTGCGGTCACGAAGTGTAGCGCGAGCGACCAGAAATACGATTCGCGCCTCAAACCTGGCCTCTGCGCACATTCGGCCGTGGGAATTGCAGAGCGTCAGGGAGAGTCTTGGGGCGCGAACACGAACGGGAACGTGAAGCGGAGGCTCTTGCCCGTTCGACGGCTCGGAAACCGGATGGCTCTCACGACCCGCGCGACGCAACGCTCCATGTGGTCGTTGCCGGTCGTGTTCTCGATGACCTGGACGCCTTGGACATTACCGTTGCGCACGACGGCAAAGCGCACGGAAACCTTGCCGGACAACGCTGGCTCGTAGCGAAGCGCCGACTCGTAGCAGCGATTGATTTTCCCGATGTCCTTGCTGATCCCCTCGCGCACCACGAACGCATCGATCGGCCGACTCGAGAGCTCGGCATGCGCGGCGAGCGGCCCAAGCGAGCCGGCCGCTGCCATGAAGAGAGCGAGAAACGGCGTCCTGAGGTCGGTGCAGGCCATCTCGATGAGATACGCCGGGCACTGCTCTGCCGGCAAAAAAACAGCCGAATCCCACAAACACTAGCTTTTGCGATCGGCGTGTTAGAATCCGTGCGATATGGCCCGAGAATCCTCCTGTCTGGAGCGGTCGAGCAAAGAGTTGAAACGCCGGGTCCACAATCTCCTTGGCGAAGGTCTCGTCGGGACGTTGTCGCGCCTCGGCCGGCTGCACCCGGGATCGAACCCCTCCAAGCATGGCGTGCACGTGATCAGGGATATCGAATACCTTCCCACCGGCAACGCACGGCACAGGCTCGACATCTACAGGCCCGCAAACCGATCGACCGCACTGCCTATTGTCATGTACATGCACGGCGGCGGCTTCAGTCTTCTATCGAAGAACACGCACTGGCTCATGGGATTGGCCTTCGCGCGCTCGGGCTACCTCGTGTTCAACGTCGACTACCGCCTCGCCCCCGAGAATCCGTACCCGGCCGCGGTGTCCGATGTTTGCGCGGCGCTCGAATGGATCGCCGAGAACGCCGAAGCTTATGGTGGCGACCTGAGCCGCCTCATCTTTGCGGGGGAGTCCGCTGGTGGCAACCTCACGACAGCGCTCACCATCTGCTGTTGCTACCGCAGGCCCGAACCTTTCGCGCAACGCGCCTTCGCAACGGGCCTGGTGCCGACCGCGGTGGCTCCCGCGTGCGCGCCGCTTCAGGTCACCAATCCTGGGCGCTTGAACCGCAAGCGCAAGCTCCCGCGCTGGGTGAACGACATCCTTGAAGGCATGAACGAACAGTATGTGGGAAGGCTCCACGACCGAACCCCCGGCGAGCTCGACCTCGCCGACCCACTCCATGTCTTCGAGCGCCAAGAGCGACCGGATCGCCCCCTCCCCGGGTTCTTCGTCCCGATCGGCACGCGAGACCCGTTGCTCGACGACACGCGTCGCCTGGATCGCGCGCTCAAAGCGATGGGAGTCGAATGCGAAGCGCGTTACTACGAGGGTGAGCTTCACGCTTTCCACGCATTGTTCTGGCGACGCCAAGCGCGCCGCTGCTGGCGCGAGCAACTCGCATTCTTGGCCCGTGCGCTGCAACATCCACGTGAGCCCCGCCACGAGTTCGTGGCGCAGGCCTAATCGTCGACGCTCGGCGCAGAGCTCGCCGGGAGCGCAGGTGCGGAGCGCCTGAAGGACCTCCGGCGGGCCGTCCCGATCTCGCGTGCGAAGTGGGTCCCGAGGGCGCGCCAGACACCCAGATCGCGATCGGGCTCCCGGCCCTCGCTCAGCGCGATGATTTGGCTGTAGAACCATGCAACCTCGGCCTGCCCGTTCAAGGTGCGAAGCGTGCGGCTCGGGCTGGAGCCACCGAAGAGCCTTGGGCCGAGACGAAGCTTTTTTTCCGGCGCGGGCAAGGCATCGAGACCCGCGCTCAAGACCTGTGCCGCTACGTCCGGGGCCACGCAAAACGGCCGAGCGATCCCGATCACATCGACTTCGCCGGAGGCGACGACCTCACGCATGAGCCTCGGCGTTCGGAAGCCACCGGTTACCATGATGGGGAGGTCGCTCGCGGCTGAGCGAATATCGCGAGCGTACTCGAGGAAGTACGCTTCTCTGCGTCGCGTGCTGGCGGCTTTCCGCTCTTGGCTCGCCTCGTCTCGGCCGAGCAGCGCCATCTGCTCGTACGTCCCGCCGGAGATCTCGAGCAGATCCACGCCGAGGCCGGCGAGCCATCCCGCCACGCGCGCCGACTCCTCTTTGCTGAAGCCTCCCTTCTGGAAGTCCGCGGAGTTGAGCTTCACCGAGACTGGGAAGTCCGCGCCCACGGCATCGCGAACGGCATGATAGGTCTGGAGCAAAAAACGCGCCCGATTTTCGAGGGACCCGCCCCACTCGTCCGTGCGTCGGTTGGCCCGGGGAGACAGAAACTGACTCGATAGGTAACCGTGAGCGGAGTGGATCTGAACGCCGGTGAAGCCCGCTCGCTTGGCGGTCGCTGCGACGCGGCCGAAGCTTCGAATGATGTCGTGGATTTCGCGCACGTCGAGCGCGCGTGGCGGCGCGATCATACCCATCATGCCCCGCAATGGCTCGGACGACGCAGACACCGGGCGATTGCTCGACATGCGCGTGCATTGCCGCCCCGGATGATTGATCTGCATCCACAGGTGATTGCCCGCGCGCGTGCCGGAGGCAGCCCAGGCCGCAAGCGCGTCCTCTCCCCCATTGGCGTCGATGACGACGTTGCCCGGCCGCTCGAGATACCGGCGGTCGACCATGACATTTCCAGTCAGCAGGAGACCCGCCCCGCCGTCCGACCAGCGTCCATACAATCGCACCAAGCGCTCGGAAGCGCAGTCGTCGTGATCGGCCAAACCTTCGGTCATTGCCGCTTTGGCGAGACGGTTGTTCAACACGGCCCCGCAAGGCAGTGTCAGTGGTCGTGCGAGTGCATCCATGGTCGGCGAAGTCTAGACGCATCCCCGAAGCGCGCGAGCCGAGGTCAGCGCCGATCGGAGCCGCCGAGAAGGACCGTCATCAACGGGCTGCCGTCGACTTTGGCGTCCTTGACCAAGGCGTCCAGCAGCTGCTTGCCGAGGCGCGCAAGGTCCAAAAGCTCGCGGATGCGTTCTTCTTGGAACCGGGCCCTCGCCCGCTCGTCTGGTGCCTTGGCCTTGTCCTGCAGGAAGCGAATCGCGTCTTCCATGATGTCGATCGCGTCGAGAACCTCTACCCGTTCGCGCTCATTGAAGACCCGGGAGATCATCTTCCAGAAGTTCCCCTCGGCAGCATAGTGATCGCGGCGCTCTCCCTGAATCCACACCTTCTTGACGACCCCCCATCGAGTCAGCTCGTTGAGCGTCATCGACACGGCGCCGCTGCTGAGCTGCAGTCGGTCTTGAAGCTCCGGGGCGCTGAGCGGCCGGTCGGAAAGATACAAGATCGCCCAAAGCCGCCCCATGTTCCGCTTGAACCCCCAGAACTCGATCAGGCGGCCGATCGAATCGCTGACCAAGACCTCGCTTTGCCAGAGCTCCTCTTCGTCGTTCGACACGGTAGCGCCCTACCCCGAACGCTCGCGCTTGACCAGGCGCCCGCGCGCATCAAAGCTGCGTCGCATGGAACGACCTACGTTCGAGGCCATGCTCAAAGCAGCAACCGGTGTGGAGCGCGACGGTGATGCGTACATCGTCGCGGAGGAATACATCTTGTCGCTGTACATCGGGAAGCCGGGCCAAGGGATGGAATTGTCCCAGGTGGTCCGGCTCGAGCTCGCCGCTGCGTTCTGCGAAGCCAGCTCGAGTGAGCACAATACGGTCTACTACGTGGAGTACAGCAGCCTACACGGACTCAGCGTGCGGCCGCCAACCGGTGCGGGCGGACGGCGCGCTGGTTTCAGCTGAAGCATGCAACTCTCGTGGCTGCCTCGGCGATATGACGTAGGATGGTACCCGGGGTCTACGCATCGTGTCCGCACGTATTCTTGTCTGTGACGACGAAGCCAGCTTGCGCGAGATGTTGCAGATCTTGCTCCGGCGCGAGGGCTATCGCGTCGACGCGGTAGACGGCGTCCACTCGGCGCGCGACAAGCTCGCCAGCGTGGACCCTTACGATGTGGTCATCACCGACCTGGTCATGCCCGATGGGACCGGCATGGAGGTGCTCGATGCGGTTCGCGCGCGTTCGACCGACACGCAGATCTTGATGGTCACCGCATACGCGACGACGGAGCAGGCGGTCGAGGCCATGCGCAAAGGCGCGTACGACTACGTTCAGAAGCCGTTCAAGAATCACGAGCTGCTAGTCACCCTCGAAAAGGCGCTCGAGAAGCGCGCCATCGTGGCGGAAAATGAAACGCTCCGTGCGGAGGTCCAGTCGCGATGGAGCGAAGGGCAGCTCATCGGAAAGAGCCCCGCAATGGATCGGCTTCGCGACCTCATCAAGCGCGTGGCCAGCTCGACGACCAGTGTCCTCATCACCGGTGAAAGCGGTACGGGTAAGGAGATGGTCGCCCGCGCCCTACACTTCCAAAGCCCCCGCGCCAAGGAGCCGTTCGTCGTCTTGAACTGCGGCGCGATGCCGGAGAACCTGATCGAGAGCGAGCTCTTTGGTCATGTGAAGGGCGCGTTCACGGGGGCCAACACCGAAAAAGAGGGCCTCTTCCGGGCGGCCGCCGGAGGCACGCTCTTCTTGGACGAGGTGGGCGAGCTCCCGCCGCCGCTACAGGTGAAGCTGCTGCGCGTGTTACAAGAGCGAAAGGTGCGGCCTGTCGGGGGGAGCTCCGAGGTCGAGGTCGACGTTCGGGTCTTGGCAGCCACCAATCGCAACGTCGAGTCCGAGGTCGACCGCGGCGCGTTCCGGGAAGATCTTTTCTATCGCTTGAACGTGATTCGAATCGAGGTTCCGCCGCTGCGGGAGCGCCCCGAAGACATTCCCGTGCTCGCTGGGTACTTCCTGCAGAAGCACGCTGCGGTCCAAGGCCGACGCCTGGAGTTTTCGCCGGAGGCGATGCGATGGCTCACACAGCAATCCTACGCGGGAAACGTGCGCGAGCTCGAAAACATCGTCGAACGCGGCGTGACTCTCTCGCCTGGCAGCGTGGTGAACCGGGAAGACCTAGGCGACACCCACCCTTCGCGCAAAGCCACCAATATCTCCCTGATTCCCGAGGGGCGCTTCGATCTGGACGCCTATCTCGCCCAGGTCGAAAGGGAGCTGCTGCTTCGCGCGCTCGATCAATCTGCTGGGGTTCGAAAGAAAGCCGCAGACCTGCTGGGGATGAGCTTCCGGCAGTTTCGCTATCGTTTGGCAAAACACATATCGCCCGAAGTGGGCGATGCGGCGGACGATTGATATAATGGTCCTCGGAGGTTCCTCCTTGTCGCATCACCCGCGCAGCGCTGGCTTCACCTTGATCGAATTGATGATCGGCGTCGCGATCGTCGGAATATTGGCGGCGCTCGCCATCCCGACGTTCCAGAGTTACGTGTACAAGGGCCGCGTCACGGAGGCGGTGACGATCCTCAACGAGATCAAGAGCCGTCAAGAGGCCTATCGAAGCCGTTTCGGCAACTACGCGGCAGTCAGCGGCAACGGAGAGTGGAGCGCCGCGACCTACACGCCGACGACCGTCCCGGGCGCTCAGCCGGTCGTATGGCCGAGCTCCGCCGCATGGGAGGAGCTTGGGCTCAGCTCGCCTGGAGCCGTGCGGTTCAGCTACGCGACCGTGGCAGGCCAGCCAGGCATGGCGCCGCCGACCACGAGCAATCTGGACCAGGATGAGTTTTGGTTCGCCGCCCAGGCCAAAGGCGATCTCGATGGAGACGGCGTGACCTTCATCCTCGAGGTCTATTCGGACTCGCGGATCATGTACAACAGCGCCGTGGGCAAAGGAGGATGGGAATGAGGCGGAACCAAGGCTTTACCTTGACGGAGCTGATGATCACGGTGGTGATCATCGGTGTCTTGGCGACTCTGGCCATCCCGAGCTTCACTGGCTACATCTACAAGTCCCGCCTCACCGAAGCGACGACTTTTCTGGGCGAGATCAAGCAACGTCAGGAAGCGTACCGAAACGAGTTCGGCCAGTATTGCGCGGTCAATGGAGCCGTCTGGGGAACCTATAACCCCTCGACAATTCCAGGCACGGACCCGGTCATGTGGGATTCCAGCGCCAACGGTGGCAAGTGGCAACAGCTCGGAGCGAGCCCCGACGGCCCCACGCGCTTCCAATATGCCACCGTCGCCGGCTTTCCAGGCGTTGCCGCTCCGGCCGGCAGCAACCTCGACATCAATGATCACTGGTTTGCGGCGCGGGCCCAAGGGGATCTGGACGACGATGGTCAGGACTTCTACCTGGAAACGTACTCCCAATCGACGCAGATTTATAACAGTGCCAATGGAATTGGCGGCTGGGAGTGACAATTCCCGTCACCTAAAGGTGACGAGATCTGTCTCTCGGCGACGGTTCCCGGCACGCCCACTCGCGGATTTACCAATAATTTCCGCTTAGGAGCTGGGTCCGGGAGAATCGGCACGGCAGTTGCAGTGCTCTAGGGCAACTCAGGATTAAGCGGGCACTGCGCCCGGGGGAAAGGGAACGAAGGAATGAACAAGCTACTATCCAAGAAAGAGGGTTTCACCCTCATCGAGCTCATGATCGTCGTCGCGATCATCGGCATTCTCGCCGCGATCGCGATCCCGGCGTTCATCAACTACGTGAAGCGTTCGAAGACCTCGGAAACGGGCTCGAACCTCAAGTCGCTCTTCCAGGGCGCGGCCGCGTACTACGAGGCTGAGAACTGGGGCCTCGCCATGGTCACCGCAGGTGGATCCGCGGCGGGTGCGACGCACTGCCTCGTAGCCTCCGCGGGCCAGAGCACCACTCCGAGCGACAAGAAGCAGGTGATCGACTGGTCGGGCCAGCCGGCATCGTTCCAGGCGCTCAACTTTGCCCCGGCCGACCCGATCTACTACGACTACAACATAGTTACTGACAACGCTGGCTGCGGCAACAGCGCGAGCGACATGAATGTCTACTCGTTCACCGCCTTCGGTGACCTCGATGCCGACGGCACGCTGTCGACCTTCACGCTCCTGGCTGGCACCAACCCGGACAACGCGCTCTACCGAGCGCCCGGCATCTACAGCAATAATCCGCTCGAGTAATCGACCGGGTCTAACGACTCAAGAGGCCGCGACACCTGTCGCGGCCTTTTGCTTTTAAAGGGTCCCATCGCCTTTTTGCGTATACTGACGCGGTGAGGGTTTGGGGCTCGCTGCTTGCGTTGGTGCTGTTCGTCGGCGTCGCGGCCGGTGTGGGCTCGCTTCGCCGGCGGGCGATGGACCAGTATCTCGCGACACAGACCTATGAGGACATCTACTATCTGCCACCTCCGGACTGGCTCCGGGTGATGAGCTTGGGCCATCGCAGAGCGCTCGCGGACCTGATTTGGCTTCGCGCACTCATCTACTTCGGCGACGAGCTCGAAAACAGAGGCGCCGTGAAGCACGTCTTCAACTATGGAGAATCGATGCTGGCCCTCGATCCGGATTTTCGGCGCGTCTATCGCTGGGTGGGCGTGGTGGGTGTCTACACGCCGACGGGCAGCCCGCCGGAGTTCATCGAGCGCGCGATCGACGTTCTGCGCCGTGGCGTCGAACGCTTCCCGGACGATGGAGAGCTGGCCTGGGATGCTGGCGCGACGATCACCTATGAGCTCTTGCCCAATCTTCCGAAAGACGATCCAGACCGCGAGCATCTAGAGGCCGAAGGGAACGACTACATGATGATGGCGGCTCGTCTTGGCGCAGGCCCACCGTGGCTCGTCCTCACCAATGCGAGCTCGCTTCGGAAGCTCGGCGAGAAAGATCTCGAGCTGCGGCATCTCGAAGAGGTGTACGCACTGGTCAGGGACCCGACGGTCAAATCACAGATCGAAGTCCGAATCTCCCAACTCCGTGACCAGGCGTACGCAGAGGCCTTTCGAAAGGCGAACGAGGAGTTCGAGCAGCGCCGCCTCCGGGAGTTTCCGTACCTGCCTCCGACGCTGTACCTCCTCGTGGCCGACCCGATCGAATTGTCGGCCGGCCTCGAAGACGCGGGTTAGGATCTTGCCAAACCCCTTGCTACCTCACACAGTTCTGCGGCCTTGCCTCGCGCTCGTCCTAGCTTGAGCCTGATCGAAGCTGCGCTCGTGCTCTGCGTCATCACCAGCGCCCTTGCGGTGTTCGTTCCAACATTCGCTCGCCGACTGCGGACCAACAAGATCAGCGAGGCGTCCGAGCTTCTTCAAGAGATGAGCGATCGCGCGGCCCAATATTACGCGACCTCCTGGGACACGGGCAGAAGCCACTGTCTGCCACCGAAAGCCGGCCCGACGCCTGCCTTGCCAAGTGTCGATTCGAATACGGTCGATTTCTTCGCAGAGGAGCAGCCGGGTCACACGACTTGGGAGGCGCTAGGCTTCCAACCCGACCGTCCGATTCGATACAGCTACAGCTACACCCCGAGCCGCGATGGCTGTGGTCTCGACGGCAGCGATGAGATCGTGTCGATCTCGTTTCGCGCGGAGGGTGATCTCGACGGAGACGGCGTGCGCTCGATTTTCGAGCGACGCGCGACTGTCGACGCGGGCGGTTTGCAGCCTGCCGATGCATTGCACGTTCATCAGCGCGTCGAGTGAACCGGACGACCGGCGCCTAGCTCGCGCGTCCGGACGCGATGCGCGCCTCGGCGTCGACGAGTGCGGTCATGATCTCACTAGACGCTCGGCGAAGCGATACAGGCGCACGATCTCCAAAGCGATCGGGGTGTAGGTCTCGAACGAGCTTGCGGAGTGCGAGACGCGCATCCCGTCCTCCCGCCCCTTCCGGCAGATCGAGGAGCGTGTGCGCGGAGGCTTGGCCGCGCACTTCCCTTCGCTTTCGAAGCAGCAGAGGGTACGAGCCGCCCGCCTTGGGTGAGGCTGCCCGGAGCAGACCTAGCATCCAAAGGAAGCGACGGCCCCGGAGGCCGCACCCTGGAAGGTCCGCCAGGGCTCGGGCAGACACACCCCGCCGCAGCCAGAACAATACGGCGGCCTCCTCGGGGCGAAGCTCAGCGCCGAGGAAAAGCGCCTCTCCGATGACGGTCAAGTGATAGACGGCGTCTCCAAGCTCCGCGGCCGGGTCGGCGCCATCTAGACCGTTCACGACGGCGCGCATGCTCTGCAGCCCGACCGCCCGAGCTGGCATCCAAACCGCGGGAACCGGCCCATTCGCCGCAGAGGGCGACTGCCGCAAACGCAAGACGAGCCCTTCCCAACGACACATCCGAACGACGCTCTCGACGACCTGATGTGGAGACGTGGCGGCGATGCGATCGAGCGTGACGCCCGCCACCCGGCCTGAATCGAGCATCATCGCTGCCCGGTGGCCTTGACCCCAAACGTGCAAGGTACCGCTAGCGGCCGTACGGTCGAGACCGATCAGAACGCGACAGAGCATCGTTGCGCTAGGGAGCGCGCGCATCCGTCCCCGATAGGCGATTGTCCGAGGGGTGGCCAGTTTTCAGCGTGATGCGGCGTAACGAGGGTCACCAGGCCGCAAGGCCAGCGCGTTTCGAATCTGCGCGAATCGAGCGGACACCGACGTGGGGGCGACACCGTACCGCCGAGCGATCTCGGCTTGGGTGCAACCCGGACGCTGTTCGACGACCGCAATCGCGTACTCGAGCGCTGCGGCCAAGACCTCGGGTTTGGTGACTCGAAGCTCGCAGTGTGCTTGCATGTCGGACCAGAGCTGCGTGGCGCGCTCGATCTCGGAGCGAGAGAATCCCGCCTCCCCCATCTTGAGCTGCACCGTCTCGGCGACTCGGTCACTCGGCGGCCGACGGACCGTCGCAATGGCTGCGGGCGTATCCGTCGCGCCGCCATCGATCCATTCGAGGAGCACGCGGTGATCGGGATTACACGGGCCCTTCTCTCGTGCGAGTGCAGCGAGCCAGCGCGCTTCGTCGAGGTCGCCTAGGCGCGCGACACAATGGGCCAAAGAGCCGATGATCTCGTCGTGCTCTGGCTCGAGCTCATAGGCGCGACGAAGGTGCCCTTCTGCGCGGGCCGGATCGTCCAGCGCGACATCGATGAGATGGCCGAGGTTGTGGTGATACCACGGCGTCTGCGGCGCTAGGCTCGACGCCTGCTGATACGAACGTACTGCGACACGGTAGTTGCCGAGCAGCGCCTGGCAGAGCCCCATGAGGGCGTGCAGGATGTCATCATCGGCACAGTGACCGAGCACGCGTCTGAGGTGCAATGCGGCCTTCCATGGGTTGGCTTCCAAATGAAGCTCGGCAAGGTGACGGTGGGCAAAGAGAGAAGCGTCGCTCCCTTCTTCGGCGACCGATGCCAGCCGCGTCAGCAAACCCTCGGCGCGCTTGGACGAAGCTTCGAGCGCTTCTTCAGCTTGCTCCCAAAGCTCTTCTACCGTGTTTGCGCGTTGGCCCATTTGTATTCGTATAGCCGGTCACTTTTTTGAACGCAAGACTCGTCGGTCTCCAAGCCGTCCCAGTACATGCGATTGCGCGTCGTCCTGCTCGCATCTACGAAACTGCACTCCAAGCGCGCATGAGGTATGCTTCAGTCGCTCGACCCTCCAAGTGGTCGAAGAACGGCGAAACGATGATGCCTCGAGATTTGGACGAAAAGGGTTCCTCCGAGACTGAGCGGGGAGAAGGCGAGCGAGAGCGCCGCTGGTCCGAAGGTGTCTTGCGCGATGCACTCCGTAAGGCCGTCGAAAAGGGCATCGAGGCCGGCGTGGGAACGCTTCGAAGCGCCGATAGCGCGCTTCGCGGCGTGACTCAGGATGGCAAGCTCCCCAAAGAGCTGATCGGCTATGTGTTCGCCTCGGTCGACGAGACCAAGAACGCACTGGTGCGCGGCGTTGCCAAAGAGGTTCGCGATTTCCTCGACGCTACCGACATTGCAGGCGAATTCTATAGGGCCCTGACGTCCTTGTCCTTCGAAGTGAAGACGGAGATTCGATTCATTCCCAACGACTCTGGCGGCGTTCGGCCCCAAGTCAGGGCTCGCGCGGTACAGAAACGCAAGCGTCGCAGTGGTGTGGTCGAGACCGATCCGATCATCCCACCTGAAGATTCGGGCGAGCCCTGAGCAAGATGAGCGCGCCCGGCAAAGTGTACTTGGTGGGTGCTGGCCCGGGCGATCCAGAGCTGATCACTGCGCGCGGGCTTCGGCGACTCAGGCAAGCCGACGTCGTGCTTTACGACGCCCTGGTGCATCCGGATCAGCTGAACGCGGTGAGACCCGATGCGGAGCTCGTTTTCGTGGGCAAACGAGCTGGGCGAGTCAGCCAGCGGCAATCCGAGATCAATGCCCAACTCCTTCGAGCGGCACGCGAAGGAAAGACCATTGTGCGTCTCAAGGGTGGCGATCCCTATCTCTTCGGTCGAGGGTCCGAAGAGGCCGAGTTGCTCGCCTCGGAAGGAATCCCGTTCGAGGTGGTCCCCGGCGTACCGTCTCCACTGGCAGCGACCGCGTATGCGGGGCTTTCTCTGACGCATCGGGAGCTCGCATCGAGCGTCGCCTATGTCACCGCAACCGAATCGGTCGAAAAAGATCGGGCCGGTCACGACTGGTCCAAGCTCGCCACCGCGACCGAAACCCTGGTCATCTTCATGGGCATGCGAAAGCTCGACTCCCTGATGAAGCTTCTCGTGGAGCATGGGCGCCGCGCCGACACGCCAGTCGCCGTCGTACAATGGGCATCGCTGCCGAAGCAGCGCACCGTCGTCGGGACGCTCGCTGACATCCATCATCGCGCTTCGGAAGCCGGTCTTGGGCTGCCCGCGTTGACGATCGTCGGCGAGGTCGTGCGCTTGCGAGAGAATTTGCGTTGGTTCGACACCAAGCCGCTCTTCGGTAAGCGCATCCTGGTTACCCGCGCCGTTCGGCAGTCCGGCTCGCTCGCCACGCTGCTGCGCGACGAAGGCGCGCAGCCAATCTTGGCACCCACGATCCGCATCGGCCCGCCCCGCGATCCCGGACCCCTTCGCGATGCGGTGACCCACCTCGATCGCTACGATTGGCTCGTCTTCACGAGCAGCAACACCGTCGATGCCGTCTTTTCCTCGATCGCGGAGGCGGGGCTCGACGTGAGGGCGCTGGCTGGGATCAAAGTGTGCGCGATCGGACCCAAGACACGGGACGCTCTGACCGCACGCGGAATCCATGCGGATCTCGTCCCGGGTGACGCCCGGGCCGAAGGGGTGATCGCCGCGCTCCGGCCGCTGCTCACGGAGCAGGCGCGCGTCCTGCTCCCTCGCGCCGAAGTCGCCCGCGAAATCTTGCCGGACTCCCTGCGTGCTGCCGGTGCCGAGGTCGACGTCGTGACGGCATATGAAAACCTCCCGCCTGAGCCCAGGGAGCTCGAACGCATCCGAAGCCTGGTGGATCGCGCCGAGGCTGATGCGGTCTTGTTCACCTCGTCTTCCACGGTTCAGAACCTGTTCGACCTGCTGGGCGACGAGGCGCTCCAACGTCTGGGCTCGCTCGACCTATTTTCGATCGGCCCCGTCACGACTCAGTCCGCCGAGGACCTCGGCCTCCGCGTCGTAGCTACCTCGGCCGAACCGTCGATCGAATCGCTGGTCGCGACAGTGCGCGCGTACTATGCCCTGCCGGGAGATGCCATTGCCTAAATTGACTTGGACGCTCGTGCTCACCCTCCTCGGCCCCCTCGCCGCTGCCTGTGGTAACCCCTGTGGCACCCCGGAGAACCGCCTGGTCCCCCTGAGCGAGCTTCCATGCAACATGACGCTGGCGGACGGCCTCTGGGAGTCGCACCCCCTGCCTCCACTGGTGAGCGAGCAGTGCAATTGGCTCGAGTTCCGCGGCTGCAGCACCTACGAGATCGAGCACCCACTCGGCAAGATCCCAAGCCTCGTCGTCGGGTACACGTCATTCGACCCCAATGGCGAGTACGCGACCGTCGCGTCCGGAAACAGCTTCGTGGTCCAAACTTCGAGCGACTCGACAATCACAATTCGCAACACCCAGGACCAGCTTTTCTATCTCAGGCTCGTCCTCGAGTGACCCCCCTAGCGGTTTCTGGGGCCCAGCTCTAGATTGCAGGGGCATGGCGAGGAGCTCGGGGGTGGGCGGGCCCATCGAAAGCGCTAAAATGGAATATGGGCGAGAAGTTCGAGAACGACGCCGGAACGCTGACCCAGGTCAAACCGGAAAAAAAGCTCAAGCGCCCACGGCTTTATCGGGTTCTTCTGCACAATGATGATTACACCACCAGGGAATTTGTCGTTCAGATTTTGCACGCCGTCTTTCACCGGGACGAACAGGACGCGATTCGTATCATGCTCCATGTGCACCACAACGGTGTGGGGGTCGCGGGCGTCTTCACCCGCGAGGTCGCCGAAACCAAGATTCAGCGAGTCGAACGGATGGCTCGAGAGCAGGAGTTTCCTCTCCGTTTGACGATGGAGCCCGAAGAGGAGGAAGACGCGTAGACATGGCAGGCCCGGTCATCGACAAAGAACTTCAAGCGACGCTTCGCAAGGCTTTCGACCGCGCGGAGTTGATGCGCCACGAGTACGTCACGCTCGAGCACTTGCTTCTCGCCCTCACGGACGACCCAAATGCCTCGAAGGCCCTTCGCGCATGCGGGGCGAACATTCGCCGCCTGCGAAATCAGCTCGAGGAGTTCATGCAAGCGCGTCTCTCCCGCGTCCCGGAGAGCGTCACCGTCGAGCCACGCCAAACCTTGGCGGTCGAACGCGTCCTTCAACGGGCGGCGATCCACGCGATCTCGTCCGAGATGAAGACGATCGACGGCAGCAACGTGCTCGTCCAGGTGCTGAAGGAAGAGGAGTCGTACGCCGCGTTCGTGTTGCAAGAAGAAGGGGTGAGCTCGCTCGACCTCAAACGGTACATCTCGCACGGCGTGGGGACCGATATCGTCCCGGGCACGGGCGACGCCTACACCGACACGGACTTCGACGAGGACGAAGACGAATCCGCTGCTGGGCGTGATCCGCTCGAGGCGTTCGCAACCGACCTGATCGCGGAAGCGGCCGCTGGACGCATCGACCCGCTGATCGGCCGCGACGAAGAGCTCAATCGCACGGTTCAGGTGCTCTGCAGGCGGCGCAAGAACAACCCGGTGTTCGTGGGCGAGCCGGGCGTCGGCAAGACGGCCATCGCAGAAGGCCTCGCACTGAGGGTCTACGAAAAGCGGGTGCCCGAGGTGCTCCAGGGAGCGCAGCTGTACGCGCTCGACATGGGGGCCCTTCTCGCCGGAACGAAGTTTCGGGGGCAGTTCGAAGAGCGACTGAAAGCGATCATGAAGCGCCTCCAGGAGATCGACAACGCAATCCTGTTCATCGACGAGATCCACACCATCGTCGGTGCCGGTGCCACGACCGGTAGCTCGATGGATGCGTCCAACATTCTCAAGCCTGCCCTGGCCTCGGGGAAGCTTCGATGCTTGGGGTCCACGACCTATGCTGACTTCAAGCATCTCGACCGCGACAGGGCCCTGGCCCGTCGCTTCCAGAAGATCGAGGTGCATGAGCCCAGCGTCGAGGACACCGTCGCGATCCTCAAGGGCCTGCGCCAATACTACGAGCAGCATCACGACGTGAAATACGACGACGATGCGCTCGAGGCAGCAGCCCATCTGGCGCAAAAGCACATCGTCGACCGGTTCTTGCCCGACAAGGCGATCGACGTCATCGACGAGGCCGGCTCGCTCGAGCGTATGCGCCCCGCCGGCGAGCGCACCCATCGTATCACCGTCGGGGAAATCGAAACGGTCGTCAGCAAGATGGCTCGGGTTCCGGTCGAGTCGGTGAGTGCCAAGGAGCGCGACCAGCTCAAGGAGCTCGGCCCCGAGCTGCGCAAGGTCATCTTCGGCCAAGACGAGGCGATCGACAAAGTCGTCAGCGCCATCACGCTGGCGAGAGCCGGGCTGCGAGCGGACCGCAAACCGATCGGGTCATTCCTGTTTGCTGGCCCGACCGGCGTCGGCAAGACGGAGCTGGCGCGGCAGCTGGCTCGCGTCATGGGTGTCGAGCTCTTGCGGTTCGATATGAGTGAATATGGTGAGCGGCACTCGGTCTCCCGGCTGATCGGTGCGCCTCCAGGCTATGTCGGCTTCGACCAAGGAGGTCTGCTGACCGACGCGGTCCGCAAGCATCCGCACGCCGTGGTGATCCTCGACGAGATTGAGAAAGCACACCCGGAGCTCTTCAACATACTGTTGCAAGTGATGGACCACGCCAAGCTGACCGACAACAACGGGCGTGAAGCCGACTTCCGCAATATCGTGCTCGTGATGACCACGAACGCCGGTGCGTTCGAAGCGACGGAGAAGGTTGTCGGTTTCGGCGGCGGCGACGAGCCGAAACACTTCGCGAGCGGGCGGGCGCGACAGGTGATCGAGCGCATTTTCACCCCGGAGTTCCGGAACCGACTCGACGCGGTGGTGTACTTCGGCGGGCTTCGCAAAGAGATCATTCGACTCGTCGTCGACAAAGAGGTCGCGCTGCTCGGCGACTTGCTCGCCGAAAAGAAAGTCCGGATCGAGCTGAGCGGTGCAGCGAGCGACTGGCTGGCCGAGCACGGCTACGACCCACACATGGGCGCGCGCCCGATGGCGCGCCTCGTCGAACAGAAGCTCAAGAAACCGCTGGCCGAGGCAATGGTCTTTGGCAACCTCAAGGAAGGTGGCACGGCGCTGGTAGACGTCCAGGACGGCGACATCGTGCTGTCGTTCTACGAGACGAACGCCCCGCCCGCGAAGGCCTAACCCCTGGACACCACCCTATGGGCCCACGTTGCGCTAGCCTAGGGGATCCTTCGATGCCGGTGTACCTACTCGACAAGACGCTCGCCTTCCCCGCTCCCGAGGACGCGAACGAGGAAGGCATCGTCGCGGTCGGCGGAGATGTCTCGCCGGAACGGCTTCTACTTGCCTACCGCAATGGTATTTTCCCTTGGCCCGCTCGCGGCTACCCGCTTCTGTGGTTCTCGCCCGATCCGCGTTTTGCATTGAGGCCATCCGATGCCCACGTGTCGCGCTCGCTGCGCAAGCTGATCCGCAGGACGAAGCTTCGTGTCACGGCCGATCGAGTCTTCGGCGACGTGATCAGCGCGTGCGCCGCGATGCCGCGGCCACACCAGCAGGGCACCTGGATCACACGCGATCTCCAGGAAGGATATTTGGGGCTACACGAGCTCGGGTATGCCCACAGCATCGAAGCGTGGCGTGGGGACGAGTTGGTCGGTGGCCTCTATGGCGTGTCACTCGGACGAACATTTGCTGGCGAATCGATGTTTGCCGTTGAGCCGGACGCGTCCAAGCTGGCGTTCACCACGCTCCTAGGGCACTTGGCGCTCTGGGGTTTCCAAGTCGTCGATTGCCAGGTTCATACCGAGCATCTCGCCCGATTTGGCGCCACCATGTGGCCGCGCAAGCGTTTTCTTTCGACCTGGCGAAAGGCTGCCGACCATCCCAGCGTCCTGGCGCCCTGGCAGCTCACGTTGACGCCTCAGGAGGCGCTACAACGGCTGCATGCCGATCCTTGATGGGCACACGCGATTAGACAGAAGATGCAGGCCCGATCTATCCGGCACCTGCGATTCATGGGCAGCGGCTGTCGAGGTCGAGTCCAATCGCGATGACCCAGGGGTCGCTGGCGCTCCCTGACCGCGCCAAGAGCCGCTGCACGTGAGCCTTCGCTGCGCTGCGCTGTGAATCGGGGCCCATGCGAAGTGCGAGCTCGACCGAGGCCAGCGCGCTCTCTCGAGTCTCGCCGGCATACTCCGCTCGGCCGAGCGCCTCGCGGGCTTGCGGTTCGTCGCACGCTGCGATCGCGGCCATGGCTCGGTAGAGCTCGATCGAAGTGAAGCCGGGATAGAGCTCCGCGGCTTCCGACAGGAATCGATAGGCCCTACGGGCGGCCTCCCGCTCGTCGTCAGAGCGGTAGATCCGAACCCCCGCCCGCTGACCATCCCTCGTGAGCGGACGAAGGGATGTGAGCCCTCGAATCCATCCTTGGATGGCCTTGGAATTCTGCTGATGCCCCACTCTGTCTGCTTCGGCTTGGATTGCAGCGACCGAGACATCCGGGTCAAGCAGCCGGCCCACCCGATAGCCGGGTCCAATCAGCACGAGCGGCACCAACGAAGGTGCGCTACCAACACGCACGAACAACGATGGCCGGTTTTCGACTTGCGCGAGCATCCACTCCGGAGAGCGCCACAGATATTCGATGGCAGCCATCTGATCGGCCCGGGTGTGATCGAGCACGACCGTATTGACGTCGTAGGTCTCGAGCAGCTCGCGGAACGCAACCGGATCGCTGAAGCTGTTGCTCACCTTCCGAATGAACTCGGGTCCGTAGAACGGAACGCGGCCGTCGACGAGAACGCGGCCGTTGGGAACCGAGAACATCAGCGGCCAACTCTCTTGGATCGTTGCGAGAATACGGGGTTCCGCCACGTGCTCGTTGATGACCTCCGCGAGCTCGAACGCGTGCCCGAGCCTCGGCTCTCCAAAGCCGAAGGGAACGAAAGGCTCGAGACGCGGCGAAAACCAAAGCGCCCAAGCCAAGGCCAAGCCCAACCAGACCGGTGTGCTGCGTGACAAAGCTCGAAATGGCTTCAACTGCGCCAAGCCCGCTGCGATGAAGGGTGCCGTGAAGAGCAACTGATGGGCGACGAAGCGAATGGAGCGAAAGCCCATGATGCTCAGGACGACGCAGAAGACACCGTACGCGAGACCAAATCGGCTCGAGCCGGTCACGGGTCGCATTGCGACCAGAACGAGGACGGCTGCGACTATCGGTCCGACCAGGAGATAGAACGGATGCGCCGGGCTCCAGGGGCCCCACTCGATCACGACCTCGCGGTACTCGGGACGCAACACATGGGCCACCGCATCAGTCACGATGTCGATCCCGAAAGGCGTGCAGGCGGTCGCCGCCAACTGCACCCCGAGCAGCCCCAGCATCGGTGCGAACGCGGCCGTGCGAATCGAGAATCCGAGAAACAAAACGGTGATGAGCAGCCCCAGCAGATGAGATCCGTGTAGGTTCACCCAGAAGACTTGCATCAGGCCGAGGGCGGCGATGATCGGGAGCTTAGCGCGCGCCGGAGCTCGCTCGGAGTAGAGGGTGCTGATGCCCACGAGCAGAACAGCAGGCAGCACGAGGCCGACGATCTGCGGTCGCACCGTGAAACGAATTCGGGCCATCGGCGCAAACAGAATCAAGACGGTAGCCGCGAGGGGCGCTGCCAGCGACGCCCCCTGCGCAAGGCGACGGCCGATCACGACGAGCATGTAGCCAAGCGCTGCGAGCAGTAGGCACTTGATCGCGATCAGCGCGTTCGGGCCGAAGCGATCGTAGATCAGCCATGTACCGAGGTCGTAGCCCCATTCGTAGTTGCTCCAGGGTTGGGGCGTCGCCTTCCAGAACGAGAATAGATCGAGCGTCGGAATGCGGCCGAGCTCGGCGATTTGGCGGCCTTGGGCGAGATGGCCATAGGCGTCGATGTTGTACAACGGAAAGGCGCCGAAAAGAAAGAAGGCGGCCGCACAGATCCACGCACTCCACCACCAGGCCCCCCGCGACACACCGTTAGTGTTCGCCAGACCATGGGGAGCGGTCAAACTTCACTCAGGGGTGCGAACGATGATTACGCCGACGTCGGGCCCGAGGAGCGCCAGAGGGAACACACCATAGACTTGCAGCTCCCCTTGGAGACGGGTTTTTTCCGTGTATCCAGTGGGGGATGAGACGAGCGCCCGGGCGCGTGCAAGCGGGTCTCGAATCAAGGCATCGACCTCTGGTGGGGTATCCCAATAGAACAGTCGAGGCCCTTTGTACAGGTACACCCAAACGGGGGACCCCGCCTTCTGTTCTATGCGAAACTGACGGCTCAGGCGCTGCGCCAGGCGCGAAAGGGGGATGCCCGCCAAGACCGCGCCAACGACCTTCTGGTCATGCCGCGATGGCGCCGCAAATAGGATCGACCAGGACGACGGGGCGTTCGGATCCTCGGCATAGAACTCGCCCAGCCCGCTTGCGGCGGTCCCATCGAGGGCCTGACGAACGGGTTCGAACCGCGCAGCAAAGTTCTGCCCCTTCATTCGATCGGGGTCCCGATCTCGGGCAATGACCAGCCCGTCGACATCGATGGCCGCCAGGAACGACATCGGTGAAGATACGAATTCATCAATGCCCTTCTTGGGTTGCTGAAGAATTCTCAACGCTGCCCGCACTTGAGTCTCGCGGGCGTCGGGGTCGGTGAGAGCGAACCCCGGGGCGAGCTTGATCGCGGCCTTCGCCACCCCCACGCGATGGTTTTCGAGGTCCTGCTGGACGAGCATCTGAACCCGCGGGAGGTCGACGTCGCGCAGCTGAAGCTCGGTGCGCTGGACGGCAGCGCTGTCCTCGCAGCCGATGAGAGCCGCCACGCTCATTAGAACGATCCCCCGTCGCATGGAGGCAGTGTAGCAGGCGACGCGAGCGAAGCCTTCCATCTCGAGTACGGCGACTTCAACAGCTCCGGACAGAGCGGCCTCGGCGGAGCGTTGCTCCACACAGGGACCCTTCGCGCGATTCGTTCGCTCCCTCTAGCTCAGCCACCCGAGCAGAAGTGCTCGTAGTCGATGTAGTCGGTGATGGTCGGGTGGTCGCCGCAAACCGGGCAGTCTTTGTTCCTTCGTAGCTTGAACGTACGGAACTTCATCTGCAGGGAGTCGTACTGCAGCAGGCGCCCTACGAGCGGGTCTCCGCGTTCGAGGACGATCTTGACGGCCTCGGTAGCTTGGAGCGTGCCAATCGCGCCCGGTAGCACGCCCAACACGCCCGCCTCTGCGCACGAGGGCGCCAGATGGGGTGGCGGCGGCTCCGGATACAAGCACCGATAGCAGGGCCCGCGGCGCGGCCAGAAGGTCGTCACTTGTCCGTCGAAGCGGAAGATCGAACCGTGGACGACGGGAATGTCTTTCCAGACGCTCGCATCATTGACGAGATAGCGGGTCGCAAAATTATCGAGGCCGTCGACGATGACGTTCCAATCCTGATCGAAGATCCGATCCACGTTCTGACGTGTCAGACGCTCGTCAAACGTGATGACGTTCACGTCCGGGTTGAGGTTCTCGATCGTGCGTTTGGCGCTGGCGACCTTCGACTCGCCGACGCGATCGAGGCCATGCAAGATCTGGCGTTGGAGATTCGATTCGTCGACGGTGTCACCATCGACGACACCAATGGTGCCGACGCCTGCGGCCGCAAGATAGAGCGCCGCCGGAGACCCGAGACCGCCGGCACCGAGCAATAGTACGCGACCCTGAAGCAGCTTCGCTTGGCCCTGCTCTCCGACCTCGGGCAACAGCAGATGCCGAGAGTAACGGTTGAGTTGCGCATCGGTGAACGCGAACGGCTGTGTGGTCGGGAAGCCCTGATCCTTCCACTGGTTGAAACCCGGGTTTGCCGACTCGACGTTCGTGTAGCCGAGGTCTTGGAGCAGTTGCGCAGCAAAGGCCGAACGGATGCCGACCGCGCACATCGTGACGATTTTCGCATCGCGGTCCGGCAGCCTCGACCCGGACTGCATCTCGAGAAATCCTCGCGGAATGTGAACCGCCCCGGGCACATGCCCTTGCCGCCATTCGTCCTTCTCGCGAACATCGAGGACAATGAGCTCCTCTCCCCTATCGAGGCGCATCTTCAGGTCCTCGAGGGAGACCTGCCGGACGGCAGCTTTCGCCTCTTGGAGCAAGTCAGCATATGTCTTTGCCATGCCCGCCAATATGTAACTTCGGGCAGTTTCGTCAAGGCTAACGGGTGTTTAGCGCATATCCCTCGGTTTTCACATCGGTTTTGTCGGGTATTTCTTCCCCGAGGGCCGCCGCTATGCCGCCGGGCGCAGAACCCCTTGCTCGTGTGCATACCCCTCGAGGGCCCCTTGAAGGCGCTTTCGGCCGCGGTGCAGGCGCGACATGACGGTGCCAACGGGACACGCCAAGCGCTCCGCGGCGTCCTGATACGAGAGGTCGCGAAGGTCGACGAGCTCGACTGCCGCACGGAACTCAGGTTTGAGCGCACGCAAGGCGGCCACGATTTCGTCACCAAACCCTTCATTTGTGGTTCGGGCGTCCACGGGGCTCATTTGGCGCAGCTCGTCGAGCGCCTCCCGCTCGCGTTTTCTCTTTCGGTAGTGGTTGATGTACGTATTGAAGAGGATCCGGCGCGTCCAAGCGCGAGCGTTGGTGCCGGGGCGGAAGCTCGCGCGCGCTTGCCAGGCGCGAGCCAGGGTTTCCTGAACCAGGTCGTCAGCAAGAGCGGTGCCATGGGCGAGTCGAAGTGCGGTCCGGGAGAGGTCGGGCATACAGGGCAGGATCTCTTCCTCGTATTGTTCTTGGTTCTGCATCGGGTTGGCCTCCACCTCCACTGCCTTGCAACGGCAGTGCCATCCCGAAAACACGTGTATTTCGGCCAAACCACGAGACCCAAACCGCCAGCTTGTCCCCCCAGTGACACGGTGTCGTGTCAACCTGTCGTTCGCACATCACCATCATGGCCAAGCAGTTTCGCTAGGACGGCAGGAACGGCGTCGGCGAGGTCCGATGCGATCAGGCCACGGTCGCCGGCGGACGCCTCCACCCCCGCGAGGGCGTGCAAGAGTGCGCCGGCGATCGCAGCGTCGATGGGTGCAAGGGTCAGCGCGAGCGCGCCGATCACCCCGCTCAGCACGTCGCCAGTTCCCGCAACACCGAGGGCTGGCGTTCCCTCCGCGCAGACGCGGAGCTGATCGGCGGCGGCAACGATGCTGCGCGCGCCCTTCAAGATCACCACTTGCCCCGACTCGTTTGCAAGCGCCTCCGCGGCCGCGTAGCGATCGGCTTGGACCTCGTCGGTCGATCGGCCGAGGAGACGCGCGGCTTCACCCGGATGCGGTGTGAGAATTCGTGGCGCTGCAGCTTGCTTCAAGGACGAAACCCCATCGCCCACGAGATTCGTCAAGCCATCCGCGTCGATCACGGTTGGCACTGGCGCATGCATCGCGAAGGCGCGCGCCCAGGCACGACCAAGATCGTCCAGCCCCATGCCCGGTCCGAGCACCACTGCGCGCTTGCCTGCACACATCGATTCCACGCCGGCGCGATCGGCGCGATCGGGCAGCGCATCGGTCATCAGCTCGATCACCTTCTCTTCGAGCGCGGCGCGGGCATCGGCGCGCGCCCCGATGGTCACGAGCCCCGCGCCGGCGCGAAACGCAGCGCGGCCGGCAAGGAGGGCTGCCCCCGTCTTTCCCGGCGCGCCGCCAACGACCAGGAGATGACCGTTGGTGCCCTTGTGTGCGTCGTCAGCGCGGGGCGGAATCAACGAGCGGATGTCGCCCTTGGCCCACAAGCTCGCCGCAGACGACGCTTCGATGGGAATGCCGATATCGGCTACCCGAACGATGCCCGCATGCTCGACCCCTGGATACTGGTGAAGGCCGCGCTTCTGACCGCCGAACGTGACCGTCATGGATGCGTGCGGCGCAGCGCCCAAGATCGCACCGGTGTCGGCGTCCAGACCGCTCGGAAGGTCCAAGGACACCAAGGGCGCTTCTGCACCGTCCATGGCGCGAATGGCCTCCGCATAACCACCTTGGAGCGGCCGGTCGAGCCCCGTCCCGAAGAGGCCGTCGACGACGAGCGTCGCGCCGCCGAGCGGCGTACGGATCGACCCGACCTGATCGGGAGAAACCTCCGCGGTCTCGATCCCGAGCTTTCCGAGAAGCGCCCAGTTGGCTCTCGCATCGCCTCCTAGACGTTCGGATTCCCCAATCAGCAAGGCGAGGGGCCGATAACCCAGCAGGGTCAGGCGTCGAGCGATCACCCAGGCGTCGCCTCCGTTCTGCCCCGGCCCTCCCAGCAGGACCACCCGTCCCAGGCGGTCGCCGAACCGTTCGCGGATCGCTTCGGTCGCACCGCGGCCCGCGTTCTCCATCAACAGGGGGCTGGCGATGCCGAGCTCCTGCACGGCCGCTCGATCGACATCACGTGACTCTTGGCGCGTATAAAGCCACTGCACGATCGGATTATGCCTTTAATTGGGGTTCGGCACACCCTATCCTCCGCTCATGGACCCGAAGACCCCTTCCGAGTCGTTCACCGAAATGACCGAGCTCGTTCTGCCACAACACACCAATGCGATCGGGACGGCATTCGGCGGTGTGATCATGAGTTGGATCGACATTTGCAGCTCGATCGCAGCGATGCGGCACTGCGGGCGGGTGTCCGTGACGGCGCGGGTCGATGCGCTCGAGTTCAAAGCACCGATCAAGGTCGGCGACGTGGTTTGCCTGACCGCACGGCTCAACGCCGCGTTCACGAGCTCGATGGAAATCGGGGTGCGGGTCGAACGCGAGGACGCCAAGACCGGGCAACGCGCGCTCTGCGCCGACGCACGAACTACGTTCGTCAATCTCGGAGACGATGGGAAGCCTTCCCCCGTCCCACCTCTTCTGTCTGAAACCGGAGAAGACCGGCGCCTGGCGGCAGAAGCTGCGGACCGGCGCCAGCAACGCCGCGCGGGCAAAATCTGATCGCGATCAATCGCGGTACCGGGCGTCCACGAGCGCGCCAATGGCGACCTTCGCGCTCGAGCGTTCGTAGCCGTACACCCCGACCAGAACCTGCAATGCCTGCTGAGCCGCTTCTCGAAGGTCCTCGTCGAGCGTTTCGTCATCGTCCAACAGGGCGACGATCGCTTGCCCAATCTCGCCCACCTGGGCGTGTCGCTCACCGAAATACGCCTGGCGCAGCTGCTCGATGTAGCGAGGGAAAAGCTCTTCGTACCGGACGTCCTGCTCCGGATGGTCGATGGCCCAGGCGGCAACGGCGTTCAGGAGGTCGTGACGAAACGCCGACGCATCGTCGACATCCAGCTTCTCTTCCACACTCTTCATCAAGTCGAGGTCTGCGACCTCGTCCTTGCCGGTCACCGGGTTGAAGACCCGCTCCTTCTTGACCCAGTGGGACACCTGGGTGACGTAGCGATCCAAGAGCCCAAGATGGCGGTGCTCGTCGATCAAGCCGCTGGCGGCGCGCAGCTCCCCCTCGACGATGTCCAGCCAACGCGCTTTGACGACGTCCACGAAATCGCTGTGGTTTCGATATTCGCCATCGGGCTGTTCTTTGAGGAACTCGTAGTCGTCCCGAGCGCAAAACTCGCCGAGCCGGTTCAGGAACGTGACCGGCGAAACGCAGGGCGCATCGAAGTCACTTGCGGCATCGAGAAGCAACATTCGAATCTCGCGGGGAGACGCACCGTTGATGCCCTCGTAATCCGATGTCATCGCCCCTTCAAGCTCGACCTCCGAGATCCCGGCGGCGAGGATCTTCGCTTCGTCCGCATCGAGGCGCGCGGGCACGATGCCGTCGGTGAGAAGGTCTGCTTTTTCGATGGGGGTCAGCGAGGCGGCGATCGTTCCGAGCTTACTATTTGCAAACCGAGATGCGTCGGGCTTGCGAAGCCGCGTGAGCACCGCCCATAGCGCGGCGACGTACGTCGTGTGCGGCGCGACGTGCCTGGCGATTTGAGGAACGATTTGGCCGTCGTAAATCTCGCGCTCACTGTCCACGTCGAGCAGATAGGACATGCGGATTCGTACGATGCGCCCACGGAACGAATTGTATTCCGGATGTTGACGAAAAGCGCTCAGGTGCAGCTCGTTCGAGCTCGCCACCATCACCGCATTGATGGGCAGGTTCGACATCGGGAGCGACACCTCGCCGGTCTCAATCGCGAGCAACAAGTACTTCCATGCCTCGAGAGGCCGCTTGAGCAAGTCGCTGAACTCGACGACGCCCCCCGACGCATCCACGAGCTCGCCAAAAGGCTCGAACAGGGTCAGCGCGCCCAACGACGCTGGAAGCGATTCGATCGACCGGTCGGCCGTGATCTGCCGCTCCGACGCATCGACCGACATTTGCGGCCCGATGGTCACCGCGCCGAGTCGATAGCGCCGCGAAATGTTGAAACGCTCGATTTGGATGTGCGCGAGCACGCGATCGAGGTCGCCGCGGTACGCCGTTAGAAGAGCCTGAAAGATCTGTTGGTTCTTCCGCCCGAGCTGTCCGGTCCAAACCCAGTCGGGCGCCGCCTCCGACAGGCCGGCCGATTCGTACATGCCCGCGATGAGGCGCTGACGCACATCGCGCGGCAGGAGTAGTAAGGGATGCTCTCGAACCGAGCTGTCGAGCTTTGCGATGATCCGCTCGTCGGGCAGGTGGGCGAACGAATCGCTTTTACCAAGCTCGTCCGACGAAGTGCTGAAGCCGATTCCTGCGCCTTCACGCATCTTCGGAAAGATCCACGAGAACCGATACAGCGCCCCGTCGTCGGTATCGGAATAGGCTTCGAGGCCCCGCATGAGACACGCTGCGAACGTCGACTTCGCGCTACCATTGGGCCCGTGAAGGAGGACCAGTCGGTTGGCGCGCCCTTCTCGCTCGAAACCAGCCAGGACCCGATACAACGCCTCTTGTGCGGCCTCGTGCCCAGCCAGTCGGTCGCGCAGTCTCAGCTCGCCTTCATGCCCGATGTGTTGAAGACGGAAGTCGAGGTCGAAGAGCTTCCAGCGCCTGAGCTTCCCGGCCGGCCGCTCGATTTCGTACGAGCCGTAGAAGTCCATGCAGTCTTTGAGGTACCGCCCGGCATCGCGCGTGTATCGACGGGGAGCATCCTGTACGAGCTCCAGGTACTCCCGGAACGAGAGCACCCGCTTCTGGGCCTCGAACCGCGTTTGAACCTCCGTACGGATCCGTTCCAGCGCAGTCTTGAGTCCCCCCTCGCTCATCTCACTCCACCTTCAGTGGCATCGACACCGTTCGCCTCTCGAGGATACAGTTTTCTTCCGTGCACATGGCAAAGGAAACGTCGCAGCTCACCTCATGCTCTCCTGCGGCTGATGGCTCGACCCCCACGACGAAGCGTACCTTCTTCTCGTCGAACTCCTTCGCGTCACCTTTGACCAGCTCGTTCTTCTTCAGGGCCACCCCGGGAGCCGCCTTCAGATCGACCCGGATGGGATACTCCTGATTGACATGCCATTCGCCACGGCTCTCGAGCGCGATCTCGACGTCGCCGTGTTTTCCGATCTGGTAGCCCGATCGCGAGGGCGTCACTGCAAGCAGGAACGAGCCTGTTTCGATCTTTGGGCCGGCGGGCTCGTCGGGTCGCTTCGCCGCAGGAGGCGCGTCCGAAGTCTGGAGGTGGTGGGCGGCATGGTCATGCTCGCTGACTTGGGGCGCAGGCGCCCCCTGCTCGCAAGCACCCGTCGAGGTAAGCATGACGCAAGAAAGGACGAGGGTAGTCGAAATTCGCATCTTCATCACTCCCGATGGAGTCTACGACTTGGATCCGGGTCACGTCGAACTCCCGACTATGGGGCCGCGACATCGTGCTGAATGGCAGGGCCCGTGGCCGGGTGCCGGAGGAGAAAATCGACCTTGTCGCGGACGGCCGGAGAATCCGGGGACAGGTGCCAATGGGCGGTCAGCTCGGGAGACTCGGAATCCTCTTCCCATTTGACGAACGCGATCCACGGATGGCCCAGCAAGCGGTCCTCGTTCACGCGAATGCTCTCGTAGCCGGGATCGTCGTCGCGGACACGCAGAACGATCTCGTGCGAGGAGCTTCCCTTGAGCCGTTCCCCGACCTTCACATTGAGCCGATAGGCCGACCGGCGCTTGACGAGATCGGAGCTCAGCGAATCGACGTGTACCGCCGCGATCAGGTCGGCGCGAGCGACCCGCCGCTCGAACGCTCCGGTCCATTGCCCCTCGACGATGACGGGCGCGTCGACCAGATCTATCGCGTCGTCGAAGAGTGCCACATCCGTCGATCGGAAATCACTGCTTGGCATATTGCTCGACGTGCTTGCACACCCGATCCCCCAGCACGCGACCACTGCGATCAGAACACGCACAGACTGCATTTTACCACGTCTGCGCGGCGGTGAACGCCGCGTCGCCGAGGGGTGCGCCCCAGAGCACCATCAGGTCTTGGGCAAATGGCGCTCTCAGCACCATCGGCTCGCCGCTGCTCGGATGAGTGAACTCGAGCTCATGCGCATGCAGGGCATGGCGTTCGTGACCGAGCCGTTGCCGCAGTGCCTCGGTCATCCCAGTCTCGATGTATTCGAGAAATGGCTCGACGCCCTCGGGCCCATAGAGCTTGTCACCGACGATCGGAAAGCCAATCGCGCTCAAGTGCACCCGCAGCTGGTGTTGCCGGCCGCTCTCCGGTGCGAGCGAGACCAGCGTGGCATCGTCCCGGCGCCCCAGGACTCGGTAGTGTGTGACCGCCGGGTAGCCTTCCCCTTCGGCGGTTACTTCCATCAAAATGTGGAGCCCCTCTTTGGCGCGATCCATGGGCAAATCGATGCTGCCCTCGTCGTGGGGCATGACCCCGCGCACGATCGCGAGGTACCGCTTGCGGACCCGTCGGTTCTCGAATCCCATCTTGAGATCGCGCTCCGCGGACCGGGTTCGGCCGCAGAGCAGTAGCCCGCTGGTCTCTCTGTCGAGGCGATGGGCGATCTGCGGGGCGTCATCGCCGTATCGCTGTCGAAGCAAATAGGTGAGCGTGTTCTTGTGATAGCTGGCGGATGGATGCACGGGGAGCCCGGCGGGCTTGTCGAGCGCCAGAACCGCGTCGTCCTGGTAGAGGACCTCGAAATCGCGCGGAACGTCGGGCTCTTCGAAGGCAGGGCGCACGAGAACGACTGTCTCGCCCGCCCTCACCCGCTCGCTCACGCGTCGGCGTGTGCCATCGCCGCGGTAGGCACAGGCCCGGACCACCTCCTGGGCGCGAGTCCTCGAGAGGCGCGGGATCCGGTGCTGAATGAACTGATCCAAGCGCTGGCCCGCGTGCTCGGGCGCAACTGGGAACGTGAGGATGATCGAAGCGGGATCGCAACCCGGTGGGAGCGGGACCCGGGGACGTCTAGGCGGCCTTGACAACCCTACCCGAGCGAATGCAGCGCGTGCAGGCCGACACTCGGCGAACCTGACCTTCCACGAGCGCCCGAAGCGACTGCAGGTTGGGCTGCTGCCATTTCCTGGTCTTGATGTTCGAGTGGCTCACTTTGTGAGCTTTGTGGCGGTTCTTGCCGCAGAAATCACATGTCTGTGCCATGGCCGGTTTCCGAGTTCGAAGGGAGCCGCGATGTAGCACCGGTTCAAAGGTGTCGCAACAATGCGGCCTCGCCTCCAGAAACGATCAAAGATAGAACCGAGATCGATGCGAGCGGCGGGCGCAATCACGGGGCTCATAGTGCTTGGTACCTTTGTAATTCCGGGCGCCTACGGCCGGAACGCGAGTTTCTCTTCAGGAATCGGGGTTCGCGGTGCGCCCGGGCTCCTCGCCTCGGCGGACCTCGATGCGGGTTTGGCGACGCTGACAGGACGAATCTACGACGAGCATGGGCGTCCCCTCGAAGGCGCCATGGTCGCCTTGGCAGGAAGTGGGTTCTGGCCCGCACGCTCGGTGCGAAGCGGCGCCGACGGGCGCTTTCATTGGCCTGCGATCCCGGCGGGGGTCTACGAATTGCAAGCCTCGAAAGGTGATCTGGCCGCGCCGCCGGTCGAGGGGCTGATCCTGGATGCGGGGGCGCAACGAGCCTTCGGATTTCAGCTCGCCCGAGGTTGGACCATGGAGGGACAGGTCGTCGATGCCCAAACGGGCCGGATGATTCCCGACGCCGAAGTGATCCTCGCAACCGGCGTGCTCGGACTGCACAGCCGCCGGGTCCAGACCGACGAGACGGGGAAATTCGAGCTCTCCGGAATCGTGGGGAACGATCACAGCCTCTACGTGGACGCCGAGGGATACGTTGCGGCGGGACCGCTGCGGCATGGCCCCGAAGATCCGCCGATGACGGTCCGGCTCGACCAGGCCGCCAACATCGAGGGTCGCGTCGTCGATGAACGCGGCCGGCCGATCCAGGGGGCACTGGTCCGCGCTTTGGGCGAGGGAATGCCCCGCGTTGCAAGCCGTGCAGCTGCCGGCTCGCTCGGTGTAACCTCCGGTCCGGTCCCGCCGATCACTGCGACGGGCGACGACGCCCTCTCGTTCGCCAAGCAGGTTACCACCGGTCCTGATGGTGTCTTTCGCCTGACGGAGCTGGGTTCTGGAACCTACACGATCGCGGCAAGCCATGACGACTTCGCGCCGGCCGAGTCGGAACGTTTGGAGCTCGGTGCAGGGACCACCGATGCCGGCATCCGGATCGTCATGACACCTGGCGCCGAGTTGGTGGGCCACGTCGTCGACGAGCGGGGCAACCGACTCGAAGGGATTCCGGTCGAGCTCCGAGCGCCAGCAGAAAGACTGCCACGGATGTCCGTGACGGCCTCCGATGGCTCGTTCTCGTTTCGCGGCGTGCGCGGCGAGGTCAGCGTCACCGCCTTGCCCTACGATGTGCCACCGGTGCGCGCGTCGGTCACGATTGGAGACGAGACGCGCGTCGCCGTCGAGCTCGCTCTGTCGAGCGCGCTATACACCTTGCGCGGGCGCGTCGTCGACGAGCGCGGTTTCGGAGTCGACGGCGCGTTGCTCACCATTTCATCGAATCGCGCCGACACGCCGATGCAACGGACCGCGAAGTCGGATGCCGATGGAACGTTCTCGATACCCGCTCTGCCCGCACCGCCCTACGCGCTGGATGCCGAGCACCCCGCGTTCAGTCCCACCCGGGTAGCCGGCATCGAAAGCACCGACGGCGTTCGCGTCGTCATGTCCGCCGGCGTCACCATTCTTGGCGAGGTGCTCGACGACTGGACCGGCCGTGGACTCGGCGGAGTTCGTGTTCGGCTCGATGGCCCAGTCACACTGCAGACCCGGACCCGGCGGGACGGCTCGTTCGTGTTTTCACGTGCCCCAACAGGGACCTACGAAGTCTCGTTTTCGCAGGCAGACTACGAGTCGCAAACCCGATGGGTCGTGCTCGAGCCCCCACGCTATGTCGACAAGCCTCAGGAGCTCGACGCTATCCGTCTCTCGCCGGGAGGCACCGTCGAAGGTGAGGTCCTGGACGCGCGGCGGGAGCCCGTCGCGAACGCTGAGGTGACTTGGGGCGACCCGCCACGGTGGGAGCGCGCTAGCCGCTGCGATGCGCGTGGCGCTTTCCGTCTTCGCGGAGTCCCGGCGGGGTTCGTTTGGATCACGGCGCGTGATCCGGTCGCAGGAGAGTCTTCCGCCGCGGAGCCGGTTGGCGTGAGACAGCTTGAAACCTCGCCGGGAGTCGTCGTTCATCTGCCGGGCTACGCCGCGGAGTGACGGATCCGAATTTGGACCGTAGGCTCGACTGAGATGTCCGATTCCTGGATCCGAAAGCTTCGCGACGCTAGCGACATCTTGCGGCGCGCTCGCAATCCCGGCGAGCTGGCGAAGGCTTTGATGCCCAACGGTTGGCTCTCTCGAGAAATCTTGAATGACGGGGTACCTGCGATGGAACGCCGGTCTCCTTCGGAAGTCGCCGAGGCCCTGCGCGCGCTCCGAAACGCGTTGAAACGCGAAGCCATCGACCAAGAAGGCAGGGTCGACTACGCAAAGCTGCGAACCTCCCCGACCTTCGCCGAGATGCAGAAGACGAGCGGACTCCTCCGAGCGATCGATCCCGAAGAGATGCACGATGACGCGGCGCGCATCGCGTTTTGGATCAATTTGTACAACGTGCTGTCCATCCACGGCGTTCTAGCCCTCGGAATCCGCGCATCGGTCATGGAGATTCCTTCGTTCTTCCGGCGGGTGGCGTATCGGGTGGGCGATTTCGTGCTCACCCTCGACGAGATCGAAAACGGTGTCCTTCGTCGAAACGCGCCACACCCGGCAACGGGCGCGTGCCTGTTCGCCGATGACGACCCGCGTCTCGCGCTGTGTCCCTCACGAGTCGATGCGCGGATTCACGCGGCCCTGGTCTGTGCATCGACGAGTTGTCCCGCAGTGGCCTTCTACGAGGCTTCCAAGCTCGATGAGCAGCTCGAGCGAGCAGCCCTCAACTACGTGGCCTCCGATGTGGAAATCGATGACGACAGTCGCGTCGTCCGCGTTCCAATCACGTTTCGTTACTATCAGAGCGACTTCGGAAGGCTCGCCGGGGTCCGGCTCTTCCTGACCGATCACGCGCGCGGGACCCAACGCGCCGCCCTGCAGGCCGCATTCCAAGCGGACTACCAGCTCGACTACCACCGCTACGATTGGTCGCTCAATTCGATGCCCTGAGGGGCGCCCAGCGATCGCCATCTTTGAGGACGCGTCCTTCGCGCTCGAGCTTGATCAGATGGGCCTCGATCGACTGGAGCGCCAAGGGCCAGAGGGTCTTGGGCGTGTCCGCGTAGGCCTGTGCGATCAGGTGCCTAGGCCGCGAGGCTTTGCCGCGTGCTTCGAGCGCGTCGAGCACCTTGCGCTCGCGCATCAATCGATGCTCGATGTAGAAGCTCAAGATCGCTTGCGGATGCTGTATCAGATCGCCATGTGCTGGAAGGAGCCCCGCAGGATCGAGGGCAGACATCTTTCGCAGCGACTCGAGGTACAAGAGCATGTCACCATCGGTTGGCTCGACGATGATGGTGCCGACCGAGGCGACCATGTCACCGGCAATCATGATGTTGCTCGCTTCGTCGATGAAGCACAGATGCCCCGGCGCGTGGCCCGGGGTGTGAAGCGCGGTGAGAGAGGTCGGGATCGGCCCATTGAGCTCAATCCGTTCGCCATCCTGAATCAGTCGATCGATCTCCACGATGCCGTCCAGGCGTTGCGCCGTCATGGCGTGGGCCCAGAGTGGAAGTTGCAAGCGCTCCCGAAGGGCCATCGCGCCGCCAACGTGGTCGGGGTGATGATGGGTTGCGAGGATCGCGACGGGTTCTACGCCCCGTAGCCTGGCAGATTGGACCCATTGGACCATCAGGTCCTGCTCTTCTCGATACGGGGTGGCCGGCTCCACCAGAACAGCTTCCCGGGTGCCTATGAGGAAGGTATTGGTCTGGGTCGCCGGCGGCAACGTAGGCGTGCGGACCGCAAGCATGTCGATCGTCGGCGCAACGTCCCGTACGCGGTCGGCGACGGACTCTGAGCCGGACGGTGTCATGGGACTAGCCGCTCACGAGCTCGAGCTCGTCGAGCTCGAGCTCTTCCTCGGGTTTCAGCGCGTGGATCATCGACACCGGACCGCTCGGGTAGAAACGGTCGCGCGGCTCGTCCAGCAAGCACTCGACGCGACCTTCGCTTCTCGAGCTTGGGTCGCCGAGTTGATGCATGCACACGCGCACGATCGTTTTCACCGTTTCGAACACACCCCAGCCGTCCCGCGCTGAAGAGACCAGCTCGGGAATGCCCGCGGGCACACCCAGCCGCTCGTTCAGCTCTTCAACGTCTGGAACTCCCGGCAGGTCGCGTTTGTTGTACTGAACGACCATCGGAATCCTGTCGGGATCGATCCCACCCTGCCGAAGGTTGTAGTCGAGATTGCGAATGCTGTAGTTGTTGCCCTCGATCGCGTCGGCTTGGCTATCGATGACGAGTACCACGCCATCCACGTTGCGAAGCACCATCTGGCGCGTCGAATCTTGAGCGATCTGCCCGGGCACCGAGATGAGATGAAGGCGCACGGTGTACCCGCGGAACTTTCCGAGGTCCAAGGGCAGAAAGTCCAAGAACAGCGTCCGCTCCGCCTCCGTGTTCACGGACAGCAGCTTGCCACGCGACTCCGGTCGCGACTGTGCGTGAATGGTCTCGAGGTTGGTCGTCTTGCCCCCGAGCCCGACGCCATAGTAGACGATCTTGAGGGTGACTTCGCGCTGTGTGTGGTGAACCAGCGGCATGATCGGGAACTACCTGGGTCCCAGCAAACCGTCAAGAAGCTGGCGAGCCTGGCCCTAGTCCTCAGCCAGCATCTTCCCGGACGGCGGCATCGCGCTCCCAGCGTTCGACCGCCTCGCGCGCGGCGGCATGCTCCGGCAGGCGCAGCTCCGGGTCAACCGCTAGGATGCGTTCCGCCAGAACTCCGGCGCGCTCGAGTAGCCCCTGGTTCGTCGTCAGGTCGGCAAACTGCATCCCGCTAGCCCCGGACTGACGGTATCCGAAAAGGTGACCGGGACCCCGCAGCTCGAGATCGCGTTCAGCGAGCCGGAAGCCGTCGTCCGTGTCGCACAATGCTCGCAGGCGAGCCTCGGCTTCCTCGGAGAGTGGCTCGCCAAACGCCAGCAGGCAGGCGCTTCGCTGACCCGCCCGTCCGACCCGCCCCCTAAGCTGATGCAGCTGGGCAAGCCCAAAGCGCTCGGCCTGCTCGATGACCATGATGTTGGCCTTGGGAACGTCGACTCCGACTTCCAACACGGTAGTCCCGACCAAGACCCGAAGCTCACCCGCCCCGAACGCGCGCATCACGGTGCGACGCTCGTCTCCCGAAAAGCGACCATGAATCTGGCCCACGATTCCCTTTCCGAACTCGGACTCCAACTCCTCGAAGACTTGGTCGACGCCGACGATCTCGTCCGAGGAAGAGATCGCCGGACATACGACGAAAGCTCTGCCCTCGGCTCTCAGCGCTCGCGCGATCTGGCGAAACACAGAGGCACGTTGCGCGCGAGGAATCATCTTGGTCGTCGCGGGCACACGCCCCGGGGGCTTGACGTCGATTGTGGTCAACTCGAGCCCGGCGTAGAGCACCAAAGCGAGACTGCGCGGAATCGGCGTGGCCGTCATGACGAGAAGATGGGGTCGACGCATCGATCCGCGCGCACCGAGGCGAAGGCGTTGCGCCACTCCAAAGCGATGTTGCTCATCGACGATGACCAGGCCCAGATCGGCGAAGCGAACCTCGCCACTCAACAGCGCATGTGTGCCGACGACGACATCGAGGGCGCCGGTGGCCATGCGATCGAGCATCGACCGACGTTGATCCTTGCTCAGAGCCGCGGTGAAGACGCCGAATCGGAGCCCTAGCCGCTCGGCGATCGGCCTCAAGGTCTCCGCGTGCTGGTCTGCTAGCAGCTCGGTTGGAGCCAGAAACGCGGTTTGGGCTCCGCCTGCAGCCACCTGAGCGCAGGCAACCATCCCAACTGCGGTCTTCCCGCATCCGACATCTCCTTGAAGCAAGCGACGCATGGGCGTCTCTTTGCTCAGACCTTCGCTCACCTCTGCCACTGCCTTGTGCTGCGCCTCGGTCAGCTCGAATGGAAACGCACCGCACGCGGACTGAACCGCCGGCGCGATCTCGAACCGTCGTGCCATGCCGCCTCGCTCCGACGCCCGCCGCCATCGAAGCGCGAGCTCCCACAAGACCAGCTCTTCGAGCGCCAGCCTCTGATGCGCTGGACCTGGTGTATCGGACTGCTCGTCGAAGGTTACAGGATCGGGAACGTGTATCGCGGCAAGCGCCTCGCCGACGGTGCAAGCGCCCAGCTCGTTGCGCAGTCCGCGAGGGATCAGGTCGGGGATCTGCGCCACCGCACGGTCCACGGCGGCACGCACCGCCCGGCGGAGCACCTTACGACGCACGCCAGGAACCTCTGGATAACGAGGCTCGATAGAACCAGGGGCGTCCACGACGAGCGTCTCGGGATGCGCGATGGTCGCTACCCCGCGGTAGTCCTTGATCCTCCCGGCGACCCGAACCGTTTGACCTTTCGCAAAGCGTCCCGACAGGCCCGGGATCGTGCGAAACCAAACCAGCTTGATCTCCCGGTAACCGTCCCCATCGGAGGCTTGCTCCCGAGGTTCGAGCCGGGCCTCGAAGCCCATGCCGCCGCCACGGGGAAACGACCGAGCGCTTCGAACCACGCCCTCGACGACGCCATAGTCACCGTCGCGGAGCGCGTGTATGGGCGTCGGCGTTCGTTGGTCGTCGTAGCCCCGCGGCAACAGCCACAGAAGGTCGCCTACCGATGCGTAGCCACGAACGCGCAGACGTGCCCCGGTCGTCGGACCGATCCCGGGCAACGTTTCGACCGGATGATCGAGCAGAGTGGACACCGACGCACTCCCCGCCCGGGCAGGGGCCCCCTTCAGCTCCAGCGCACGGCGCTGATTTCGTAGTTTCGAACGCCGCCGGGAGTCTGGACTTGCACTTCGTCGCCGACCTCCTTGCCGACGATCGCGCGAGCCACGGGAGAGGTGATCGAGATCTTTCCCTGCTGCAGATCGGACTCGTCCGGACCAACCAAACGGTAGGTGACAACCTTGCCGTTGTCCATGTCTTCGAGCTCGACCAAGGCGCCGAACTTCACCTTGTCACCACCGAGCGTCGAGGGATCGATGACCTCGGCACGCGCGAGCTTGTCTTCGATATCAGCGATGCGCGCTTCGCACATGCCCTGCTTTTCTTTGGCCGCGTGATACTCCGCGTTTTCCTTGAGATCACCGTGGTCGCGAGCGATCCCGATCTCTTGGGAAATCTTCGGCCGCTCCGCCTTGAGCACACTGAGCTCGGCCACCAGGGCGGCATGCCCTTCGGGGGTCATCGGAACCCGTTCCATCCCAACCTCGTAAACTGTGCCCGGAAATAAGGCAACCCGAAGCTAGTGTTTGGGCGGCCGATGCGTCTCGAGCTCGGTCGTGCGCTCGTGGTACTCCTGCAGCGAGCACACCGACGGGGGCCTGAGCCGTCGCGCTTCGATCGCATCGACTGCGGCAAGCGCGGCAGCGATCGTCGTGAAATAGGGCACGTCGCTCAACACTGTCTGTCGACGCATCGAACGGCTGTCCCGAATCGCCTTCGCGCCCTCCGTCGTGTTGAAAACCAGCGCGATGTCGCCGTTCTGCAGAAGGTCCACGATATGGGGTCTGCCCTCACCCACCTTGTGAACGCTTTCGGCTTGCACCCCCGAATGCTCGAATGCCTCGCGCGTTCCTTTCGTCGCGATGACCTCGAACCCCAGATGCTTCAAGCGCCGCGCGAGCCCAGTCGCGGCCGCCTTATCGGCCTCCTTCACGCTGATGAACACCTTGCCCGCGTCCGGCAGCTCCGAGTACGCGGCCAGCAGCGCCTTGTAGAACGCGTCAGGAAAGTTGTCGGCGATCCCCATCACTTCCCCCGTCGAGCGCATCTCGGGGCTGAGGATGGTGTCGACACCGGGAAACTTCGTGAATGGAAACACCGATTCCTTGACGGCGATGTGCTCGGTCACGATCTCGCGCGTGTAACCGAGGTCGCGAAGCGTTGCGCCTGCCATCACCTTTGCCGCAACCTTGGCGAGCGGCACACCAATTGCTTTGCTGATGAATGGAATCGTTCTCGACGCCCGCGGGTTGACCTCGATGACATAGACGTCGCTTTCGCGAACCGCGAACTGAACATTCATCAAGCCGACGACCCCGAGCTCCAATGCGAGCGCGCGAGTCGATGCACGCAACGTAGCAAGAACGTCGGGCGGCAGCGAATGCGCCGGAAGGCTCATCGATGAATCACCGGAGTGAATTCCCGCCTCTTCGATGTGTTGCAGCAGTCCGCCGATGACGACGTCCTTGCCATCGGACACGCAGTCGACGTCGACTTCAACCGCATCCTTCAAGAACTCGTCGATCAGTATCGTCTGGGTCCCTGCGTCGGCGGCTGCCTCGATGGCGACGGTCATATATTGCGCCAGGTCCTCTTGAGAGTGAACGATCTCCATGGCCCGGCCGCCGAGCACGTAGCTGGGCCGCACCACGACGGGAAAGCCAATGCGCTCCGCGACCGCGAAAGCGTCTTTCGTCCCCTTCGCAATGCCCCCGCGCGGACGATTGAGGTTGAGCTTGCTGAGCAGATCCTCGAATCGCTCTCGGTCTTCAGCCCGGTCGATGGCGTCTGCGGAAGTGCCGAGAATTGGAACTCCTTCTTGCGACAGTGGCACCGCTAGCTTCAAGGGTGTCTGGCCGCCGAACTGCACGATGATGCCATCGGGCTTCTCGATCTCGACGATGTGCATCACGTCTTCGAACGTCAGAGGCTCGAAGTAGAGCTTGTCCGAAGTATCGTAGTCGGTGGACACCGTCTCCGGATTACAGTTCACCATGATCGTCTCGAAGCCCATCTCTTTGAGGGCGAACGAGGCGTGAACGCAGCAATAGTCGAACTCGATGCCCTGACCGATGCGATTGGGTCCACCCCCCAGGATCATGACCTTCTTCTTGTCGCTCAGAGGCCGCGCTTCGCTCTGCAGGCCCCATGTCGAATACATGTACGGGGTCAGCGCCGGGAACTCCGCGCCGCACGTGTCGACGCGCGAGTAAATCGGCTCCACACCGAGCGCGGTCCGTTCTGCGCGAACGTGGCTCGCCGTGTCGCCGCGGAGCGCAGCAATTTGGCTGTCACTGAATCCGATCTCCTTGGCTTCGCGCAGCAGCGCTTCGCCGAGCGGCCGGCTCGACGACTCCGTCAAGGTTTGCTCGAAGGCAATGATCTGACGCATCTGCTCCAAAAACCACACGTCGATTTGAGTCGCTCCGTGGAGCTCCTCGACGGTCAGCCCAACGCGAAGGCCGTCACCGACGTACCAAAGTCGGTCCGCCAGCGGAGTTCGAATCAGGTCCAGAATCGACTCTCGCAGCTCTTCTCTTGTGGCGTCTGGCAAATCCCCCAACATCGGCTTCGCGGTGTTGATCGCCTCTCCCGTTTCGACGAGCCGCCGTACCTGGGCAGCGATGTCGCGGTAGTCGACCTTGCGCAGCAACGACGTCAGCCCGTCTCTTCCGGTCTCCAACGAGCGCGCTGCCTTCTGAAGCGACTCCTTGAAGGTGCGACCGATCGCCATGGCTTCACCGACCGACTTCATTTGCGTCGTGAGGCGCGGGTCGGCGCCGGCGAACTTTTCAAACGCAAATCGGGGGATCTTCGTGACGACGTAGTCGATGGTCGGTTCGAATGCAGAGCTCGTCCCGGTAATGTCGTTTTGAAGCTCGTCGAGGCGGTAGCCGACCGCCAGCTTGGCTGCGATTTTGGCGATGGGATAGCCCGTAGCCTTGGATGCAAGCGCGCTCGATCGTGAGACGCGCGGATTCATCTCGATGACGATGACGCGACCGTCGGCTGGGTTGATGGAAAACTGGATGTTCGAACCACCGGTTTCGACGCCGATCTCGGTGATGATCGCGCGGGCGGCGTCGCGCAGGCGCTGGTATTCGCGGTCGGTGAGCGTCATCGCGGGCGCTACCGTGATCGAATCGCCCGTGTGGACCCCCATCGGGTCCAAGTTCTCGATGGTGCAGATGACGGCGAAGTTGTCGGCGTTGTCACGAATGACCTCGAGCTCGTACTCCTTCCATCCAAGGAGGCTCTCCTCGAGCAGGCACTCGTGAATCGGGCTGCACTGGAACGCCCATCGAATCGCTTCGTCGAATTCAGCCTTGTTGTAGGCGATCCCGCCTCCGGATCCACCGAGCGTCAACGACGGCCGCAGGATGAGGGGAAAGCCCATGCGGTCCGCGATCTCGTTGGCCCCGTCGATGGTACGGGCGACCTCGGCCCGGGCGCTCTCGAGGCCGATCTTGTCCATGGCGGCCTTGAACAGCTCCCGCTCTTCGGCCTTCCGGATGGCCGCAACGTTCGCACCGATCAGCTCGACGCCATACTTCTCGAGAACGCCACGACTGGCGAGCTCCAGCGCGAGATTGAGCGCGGTCTGCCCACCGAGCGTCGGAAGAACTGCATCAGGCCTTTCGCGGGCGATGATGGCTTCGAGGATCTCCACTTTCAGCGGTTCGATGTAGGTCCGATCCGCGAACTCCGGATCCGTCATGATCGTGGCCGGGTTGGAGTTGACGAGGATGATTCGGTAACCCTCTTCTTTGAGGGCCTTGGCACCCTGGGTTCCGGAATAGTCGAACTCGCAAGCTTGCCCGATTACGATCGGCCCCGACCCAATCAGAAGGATGCTTTTAATATCATCGCGGCGGGGCATCGAGTCAGTTCAACCTAAACGTTCGCGCCGGCTTACCAGAGCACTCAGGACACCGCAACCGGGCATCCCTCATCCGGAAAGTCGCTTGCCAAGCGCGGCAACGATGGCGGCGCCGCGGACGCCCTGAGGAAACAAACGAGCGCGTCTGCCGGCATCGGAAACGATCTCGAGCTCGACCCAGAGCACGGCGCGGCCCGCGATTTCGGGAAACTTTCGACCCCACTCGACGAAGAGCACCGCCCCATCTTCGAGTAGCTCGTCGACACCCAACTCCTGGAGCTCTGCCTGCTCGGCGAGCCGGTAGAAGTCTGCGTGGCCGATCGGAAGACGTCCCTGGTACTCATGGAGTAATGCAAACGTCGGACTCGTCACGGCGGTTTCCTCGGCAACACCGAGCCCGTGCACCGCGCCACGGGTGAAGGTGGTCTTTCCCGCGCCCAAGCCACCTTCTAGACCGATCACATCGCCAGGCTCGAGCAAGGTCGCCAAGGACCGAGCAAGGGCGAGGGTGTCGGTTTCACTGTCGAGATCGAGCTCCAGCACACGCAAGCCCTGTCACATCAGAGGGCCGCGCGCACGCTTGGGCCATGTCAGACCTTGATTTGGATGCCCAGCTGCTCACGCAGTCGGAAGTAGCTCTCGGAGATGCTGTAGACGACGATCTCTCTGACCTTGTCGCGTGGAGCGAGGTCCGCGGTGGACTCGGACGCGATTTGCTGAGTCATGCGAACGGCTGTCTCGACGTCGTCGCAAAGGAGCAGACCGGCCCGAAGCGCAGTGACCTCGGTCGCCTGCATCCATCGCTTGATGTCCGCCTGGCCGCCTGCGTCGACGAACTTTCGAACGACCTGCTTGAGCACGTCGAGGTGAGCCTGGTCCATGTGCTTCGCCAACTGCTTCGCGGTGGACTCCACACTAGCGTCCCCGCCTCCCATGCCGACCACGCGCATCGCGGCCAGCAGGAGCGTCCTGAGCTCCGTATGAGAGCTGTACATCGTCCGGATGAAATGTTCTCCGCGGTAGTACGTCAGGTGACGCCCGCACACGAATGCGAGATCGACCGGACGGTATCCCGAGAGCAAGGTGTAGCCCGTGATGATCGCCGGCGGATTGCTCCGTGGCTCGTCCCGAAGAGCCCCCGAAAGCTCCTTCTGAATGAAAAGGCGAACGGGAATGGTGACGTTCAGGAGGTCCTGCGCCAACTTGAACTGGCGCGCGAGCGCGAGGCTCGGGTTGGCGAGGTCTTCCGGTTTGCGCTTGTGCAGGTTCAGTTTCTTATCGGTCAAGGCGAGTGACGCGCGAACGGCTGGAGCGATCACCTCCATGATCTTGGAGATGTAGATGTCCTGGTCGGAGTGCATCAGGTCATTGACCCAGTTTTCGTTACTGAGCCGCGTCTTCGGTTGGATCTCGCGATCCTGCCTGTATTGCTGGTAGAATTTCTGCTGCTCTTCGTCTGCTTTTTGGAAATAGGTCAGCGTGCGCGCAATACACCATGCCTTGTCGTAGGCGCGGGCGTCGAAGTAGAGCTTGTACAGGGCCCGGTACGAATCGAGCCGGTTTGGATCAGCGCCGAGGAGCCACTGGTGCTCCGCAATCGCCTCCTCGGTCTTGCCCGGCATCGTAGCGTAGAGCTCGGCGAGTATTTCGTGCTGGACTGCATCGTTCGGCTTGAGCCCCGCAGCCATCTGAAACGACTCCGCAGCCGCATCGAAATTGCGCTGTCGGTCGCGGTAGATGATGCCGAGCGTGTGCCAGAGGTTGTGCTCGAGATCGGTGTTCCCCTGGTTGATGATGCGGTGGAGCATCTTCCGATACGCCCGTTCGAGCGCCTTCCAGTCCTTGCGCTCGTTGAGCAGCTTGTTGATCGCCTCGAAGGGCTTGAGTTGCGTGCTATCCAAGTCGAGTGCCTCATTGAAGCGCTCGAGCGCAGCATCTTCGTCTTCCAACTTGTCGCGAAGGACGACACCGATCGTGTAGGTGTATTTGGCCTTGGCGTCATCACGCTCCTCGAGCCCAGAGACGCGCTCGATGATGTCGATCGCCTCGGACCAACGCTCGGCGGACTGATAGGCCACCAAGAGCTTGTGGAGCACCACGTGATTGTCGGGCTCGAGGTCGAGCGATTCGGTGAACGCCTCGGCTGCGGCATCCGCGGCGCCGAGCTTTTCCTGCCAGAGGTCGCCCAGGTCGACCAGCAACGCGGCCCGCGCGGACGGCTCGTCGGTGACATCGAGAATGCGCTTCTTGTACTGCACCACCGAGTCCCAATCGCCCTCGGCCGTCTGCAGGTCGACCATGGCCTCGAGGGCGGGAACGAAGTGGGTGTCCTCCTCGAGCGCCTTGTCGAACATGTTGCGCGCCTTCTTGTCTTCGCCTTGCTCTCGCTTGACGACACCAAGCCGATAGAAGAGCTCCGTGATCTCGTCACGTCCGAGCGCATCTCGGTGCTGCACCAGAAGGAGTTGATGGTACTTGAACGCTTCGTCCCATCGCTGGGCTCGGAAGTAGCTTCCGGCAAGGCCCTTGAGCGTGTCGGAATGGTCATTGTCGATCTCGTAGGCTCGCTGATATGCGCTGACTGCCACCTCGGCCTGCCCCAGCCTCGTGGCGGTCTCGCCCAGCAACGACGCGAGCCGATGTTGCTCGACGGAGTCACGCTTGTCGGACCTCTGAACCAGAATCTGGAGCAGTGGAAAGGCATCGTCGTATCGGTCGCTTGCGACATAGGTGTCGACGAGCGGTAGCAGGGCATCCTCGTTGTCCGGGTCGGCTTCGTACGCCGCCTCGAAGGCCTCGAGCGCCCCTTGCTCGTCATCCAGCCTTTCCGCACGAATGCGGCCCAGCTCGACGAGGCGTGCACCCCGAACGCGGTCGCTCGCGGTATGCTCGATTTCCAGGCTCAACGTTCGCGCAGCAGCCACCCAGTCGCCGGAGTCGACGTAGATGCTCCGCATCGCTTCGAGCGACGGAAGATGGGCGGGATCTAGATCGATGGCGGCTTGGAAATGCTCCAACGCCGAGGGGCGGTCTCCGAGCTCGCGGTCGAGGATGCGGCCCATGCGGTGCTTCAGCGCCACCTTGTCGGCCGGGTCGTCCAAGACCGCCCCGAGCTGCCCCATCACGTCCAGGGCAGCGGAGTAGTCGCCTTTGCGCTCGTACAACTTCGTTAGCGCCTGCAGGCTGAAAATGTCCTCCTCGTTGAGGTTGAGCGCGTTGAGGTAGCTGTCGATCGCTTGCTCGGCGTCGTCCTTGTGTGAGGCGTAGAGTTGGCCGAGCTCCCGGAAGATACGAGCCCGCTCCTCCCTATCGGAGGTTGCGCTCGCATGGCGGTCGTAGGTGCGCACCAGGTCGTCCCAGCGCTGCATCGTCCGATAGAGCTCCTCGAGCGCGCAGAGCGCGTCGTCGTGCAGCGGATCGATGTCGAGAACCTGCTCGAGTCGGTCCGCCGCATTGTCGGGTTTGCGGAACTCCTCCTGCCACATCTGCGCAAGGCGCATCAGGATTTCGATGCGTTCCCGCTCGGTCGCAACGACCTCGTACTCCTGTTCCAGAATCCCGATCAGGTCCTGATATCGTCCCTCCTGCGTGTACAATCGCTCCAAACCTCGAAGCGCGCTGAGGTTTGAGGGAGACAGCGCGGCGGCCTTTTCGTAGTTCTCGACGGCCGCTTTCGGGTCGTTGAAGCGCTCTTCATAGGCTTCGGCGACCTGCAGCAACGCCGATACGATGCTGTCCACGTCTTCGACCGCCTCGGCCTTGCGCTCGAGGATGTTGAGCAACTTGTTGGAGCGGCCATCCTCCCGGTAGATCCGCTCGAGCGCTTCCAACGCACCGACGTGCTTGTCCTGCAATTGGAGCGCGCGCCGGTAGTAGTCCTCCGCCTCTTGGCGCATTGCGAAACGGTCGTCCGCTAAATCGCCCATACGAACGTAGGTGTTGGCCTTGACCTCATCGTCGTCGGTGAGCTCGACGAGCTTTGCAAGCGCCTGTGCGAGCTTGTCCCACTGGTGCGTGGTTTCGTACAGATCGCCGAGTTGCCACCAGGCCTTGGCATTGCCAGGATCCAGCGCCCGAATCTGCTCGTAGTACGGAATCGCATACTCGGGGTGCCCGAGATCCTGGCCGTACCACTTCGCGCAACAGAGACAGATCGCGATCTGCGTATCTGGGTCTTGGACCTCTTGCAACACTTGGTTGGCCGATGTGAGAAGCTCGTTCCACTTGTCGTTGGCGGCAGTGACGCGCTCGAGATCTATGGCTGTGTTCTTGTTGGCGAAGTCCTCGGTCCACGCGATGTACAGCGTATGGTACGCCTGCTCGCCGTTGCCGAGACGCTCCTCATAGACCCTGGCGGCCGCGCGCAAGAGCTCGATGCGCTCGTCGCTATCCTCAGTCGCTTCGATGCGGGTGACGTAGAGGTCGATCAGCTCGTCCCAACGCTCCGCGGCCTTGTGGAGAGCCTGCAGCTGGGAAAATGCGTACTCATGCATGGGGTCGACCTGGAGGATTCGACCGAACGTGCCGGCGGCACCGTCCTCGTTCCCTACCTGGTTCTCCCAGATCTCGGTGACTGCGATGAGCTGGCGGATCTTCTGTTGCGGATCGTCGAACGCCTGGGCCCGTTGCTCCATGACGTCCATGGCCGATTCCCACTCGCCCTGATCGCGGTGGATCAATTCGAGTGAGTCGAGGGCTTCGAAGTGAGCGGGGTCGATGGTCAGGACGTTGCCATAGGCTTCGACCGCATCGGCAGGCTGGTCCAGCTCGCTCCCGTAAATGTGCCCGAGCTGCATGTAGACGGTGACTAGGTCCGCATCCTCGAGGGTCGCCGCGCCGACGTCGATGATCCGCTGAAGCGTATCGGCGCGCTCTCGTGATTGTCCGCCGGCCCGCTGGATCTCTGCAATGCTGAACAGAGCGTACGTGTTGCCGGGATCGATATCGAGCACACGCTCCCAATTTTCGATTGCGCTGCGCTCACGCTCCAGCTTTTCGTACCAAACCCTTGCGAGATCGGAGTACACCTGGACGCGGAACGAGTCGTCGTCGGCGATCGCTGCCTCGCGCTCGAGAACATCGACGAGGTCGCGCCAGTTGCCCTGCGACGCATAGATATCGCCGAGCGCGTTCAGTGCTTCAGGGTCCTCGCCCCGCAGGTCCAGCACCCGCTGCCAGAGGCCAATGGCCTTTTCCGGATCGCGCAGTCGATTGGACGAAAGCTTCGCCATGCGTGCAAACACTTCGGCTTGCTGCGTGTCGCCTAGCGCGATGCTCAACTCCTTCTCGAAGCTCGCGAAGAGCTCTGGCCAACGCTCGAGGTCGGCATAGATGGCCTGCAGCGCGTGGATGGTGTCGGCATGCTCGGAGTCGTGGTCGCTCAGCAGCTTGTTGAAGACCTCGATGGCCTCTTCGGTGCACCCGAGCCGATGCTGGAGCAGCGTACCCAGGCGGTAGTGCAACTCGATCAGGGCCGAGCCATTGTTCGAACCCTCGATTCGCTTGCGAAGCACCTGCGCGAGCGCCCTGTGCGCCCCGTGTTCGGTGTAGATGCGATCGAGCGCTTTGAGCGCGTTCTCGTCGTGATCGTCGACCCCGAGAACGAACCGGTAGGTTTCCTCGGCCCGTTCCAGATCGTGGAGCTGCTCCTCGTACACCTTGGCGAGTCGGCGACCTAGCTCGGCCTTGTTGATCGGATCTCCGGTGTGTTGGATCCCGTCGGCGTACGTGGTCGCTAGTTGCGTCCAGCCGTCCACGATCGCCGAGAGCCGCTCCGCCTCGCCGAGCGAGTGATCGTGGCTCGGGTCCTCGAGCAATGCTTTCTGCATCCACTGGAAAGCGCGTCCGTGGTCGTCGGCCTTGTCTTCTGCAATCTCGGCGAGCCGGTGCATCATCACGACGCGCTCGATCGGATCGTTCTGATGCTCGACCTGAACCTCTTGGACGCTGAGCAAGCGGTCCCAGTTGCCTTGCATGCGGTAGAGCGGCTCGAGCACCTCGCCGATCGCAAGCGGCTGCACGCCGCTGGCGAAAAGGCCCTCAAGTGCGGAAACGGCAGGCGAGTACTCCGGCGCGGCGGCAAGGATCTCGCTGTACTGCGCGATCGCCGAATCGATCTGGCCGAGCTGATTCTGGAAAATCTGCCCGGTGCGGAACTGCAGGTTCAGCACGTCCTCCGGCGTGGTGGCAATTGCGGCCTCGATCTGGAGGGTCGCCGCCAAGTCGTCCCAGCGCTCGGTCTGCTCGTAGAGCCGATCCAAAGCCTCGATGGCGGCGCCGTCGGCGGAATCGACGTCGACGACGAACTGGTAGCGCGAAATCGCGGCGTCGATGTCGTCGAGCTGAACCTCATTGATCATGGCCGAACGCTTGGCGAGATGAACGACTGTCTCCGGAGATTGATCGCGCATTCTCTGCACTTCCGCGTCATAACGAGAAGCTACTTCATGCCAGCTCCCGATCTGTTCCGCGAGGCGTTCGAGCGACGAGAGCGTGAGCTCGTTTTGGATGTCGAGCGGGAGCGCCCGGGCGAACGCGTCGAACGCTGAGGGGGGATCCTCGAGCTGGATCTCGTAGATCTCGGCGAGCTGGTGAAGCATATCGACCCGCTCGACTTGATCCTCGGTGAACCGAATTTGCACCTCGCGAACGCCAGCCAGCTTTCCGTACTCCCCTGACGACAGGTAGACCTGCTCGAGCACCTCGGCCGCAGCCAAGGGCTCGACGGCGTCTTTGGTCATGGACGTCAACGCGTCGAGCGTCTTCTGGTGGTCGGGCGCTTCGCTCAAGACGTCGCGGTAGATCTCGATCGCCTGCGTGGGCTCCTCGAGGTGCCGTCGCCAAAGCTCAGCAATTCGAAAGCGAAGCTCGAGGCTCGCGTCTTCGTGACCCAGCAACTCGGACTGTCGTTCCAGGACCTGAAGAAGGTCGCGCCACCTCCCGGTGCTCTCGAAGAGTCCATCCAGATGACCAAGCGCCGGCAAATTGTCCGGATCGATCTCCAGGACGCGCTGGTATGCATCGATGGCCTTGTCGGAATCGTCGAGCTGCGTCTCGTATACGCGACCCATCGCCGTGAAGAGCTGCTTCCGAGCATCCGGATCGGAAACGACTTCGGCCTTGCGCTCGTAGGTCTCGAGCAACGACGACCATCGGCCGAGCCGGGTTTGAAGCTCGATCAAGCGATCGAGGGACTCTTCGTCACCGGGTTCGATCTCGAGCACCCGCTCATACACGCCGATCGCGTCCGCAGGCTTTTCGAGGATATCCTCGTAGATGGCGGCTGCCTTGACCAGCTGCTCGCGCTGATCGCTTGGCGAGCGCATCATCCGCGCCTTGCGGCGGTAGATCCCAGCGAGATCTTCATAGCGCTCCGCCTGTTGGAACAACCGCTCCAGCGCATCGGCCGAATGATGATGCTCTTCGTCGATCTGGAGAACCTTCTCATAGTGCTCGATGGCACGATCGACCTGCCCGAGGTCCTCCTCCCGGATCTCCGCGGCGCGAAGTAGAAGCGCTGTGGCGAGCTGGGGGTCATCCAGGGTCGCCACGACCTGTTCGTACACACTCGCGAGCGCGTCCGAGCCGCCCACGGCCGCACTGATGCGCTCCAGCTCCACTCGCGACTTCGGGTAGCCAGGATCCTCCCGGAACGCCCGTGCGTAGCTCTCGAACGCGCCAGACAGATCGCTCAGAGAGAACTCCTGAAGCTTCGCGATTTCGTTGAAGAGCGCCAGGCGTCGCTCGGGAGCGGTCGCATGATGCGCTTGAATTTCGTATACGTCGACGAGCCGCGCCGATGCACCGCCATCCCGGTAGATGGGCTCCAAAATATCCGCAACGCTCGCTTGATGCTTCGATGACTCCAACAGCCGTTCGAGGGCGCCAAGGGCGGTCGGATTGCTCGCGTCGTTGGCAAGCACGTCACGGTAGATCTCGATCGCGGAATCGGTCGACCCCAGGCGCTCTTCGCGGATCTCCGCAAGGCGAAGGAGGAGGTTCGTCTGTTCGTGCGGGTCGTCGCTCATCGACAATTGGCGCTCGACATTGTCCACCAAGTCGCTCCACAACCCCTGCCGGGCGAGCAGATCATCGAGCGCGGTCAACGCACCGCGATCGGTCGGATCGACCTCGAGTATCTCGTTTTGCAGCGCGATCGACTGGTCCGCTTCGTCGAGAAGATCGCCATGAATGCGAGCCATCTCCGCAAGAACGCCTATCTTGTCATCCGGATCGGCATGGGCCTCGACGCGAGCCCTGAGGACACCGACGAGATCGTGCCAACGCTGTGCGCCTCGGTAAAGCGTATCGAGCGCGCCGAGCACCTCGAAGTCCGCAGCGTCTGCTTCTAGCACTTTGCGGTACGCCGAAACTGCCGACTCCACATTCCGAAGCTGCGACTCGTGAATCTCCGCTGTTTTGATCCAAAGCGATCGGCTCAAGGAAACATCTTGCACGTTAGCTGCAAGGTCACCCGTGAGCTCTGCGACGGCCTCGAACAGCTCATGCTCGCTCGCAAGCATCTCGAGACGTTGCAAAGTGGGAGCGTCCGATGGCATCTCCCGGAACGCCTCACACAGTGAGACGAAGCCCCGCTCCGTATCTCCGATTTGCTGGAAGTACGTATCCGCGACCCGCGTCAGCAGCTGCAGCTTGCGCCGCGACTCTGTGCTGAAGCGGTGCTGAACCCGCAGGGCGTTGATATAGTGCGCCCAGTCTTCACCCATCTCGTAGACGGGCTCGAGCACTTGCGATGCCTCGGCCGCCACCTCGTCGTCGTCGAGCAGCGCCTCGAGCCGTGCCCTGGCGCCATCGTGCTCTACGAGGAGCGAGAGCACCTCGCGGTAGAGGTCCACGGCACGCGGCTTGTCCTGCAGCTGCGATTCACAAACCCGTCCAAGCCGGAACTTGAGGGCTGCGAGCTCTTCGTGGTTCTCCGGATTGGCCTCGATGCGACGCTCGAGCAACCGTCCGAGATCCTGCCAGCGCGACTCGGCCTCATAGAGCCGCTCCAGGCTTCGGCAGGCATCGGTCTGCTCCACCCCGTACTCGTCCACGATGCCCTCGAAGGCTTGGATCGCCTTTTCGGCATCGTTCAGGGCTTCGGCCAATAGCTGCGCCCTGCGATAGGCGATCTCCAGGCGGACCTCGGGATCCTGCTCGAGCTCGATGCGGCGCCCATAGACGTCCAAGAGGTCGCGGAATCGCTCTGTGCGCAAATACAGGTCGCCAAGCGCACTGATCGCGTCGAGGTTGTCGCTCTCCAGCTCGTAGACGAGCTGGAGCTGCTCGATGGCGTCGTCGACCCGATTGAGCTGCGCCAAGGTCTGGCCGTAGCTCAGACGAATCGGCACGGACTGATGCGGGTCGGCAACCGCTGCAATCGCCGTTTCGAATCCCGATACCAGGCGGTCCCAGCCGTTCATCTCCTCGGCAAGCCGCTCGACGTCCACGCGCGCTTCGTCGTGCGTCGGCGCTAGCGAAAACGCCTCCAGGTAGCGTTCGAACGCGACGTCGGGCTGCCTCAGGCGCTCCTCGAAAACCTGACCGATCTTGCGAAGGAGATCGACCTTGGACTCGTCGTCCGCGGCATGCGCGAACCTCACCTCGAGGACGGAAACCAACTTGCGAGCGTCGTGCGCATCTTCGTAGATCGGCGTGAGCGCTTCGGCTGCCTTCACGTTGTCGGGATCGGCGCCGAGAATCTTCTCATACACGCGGGCGGCTCGATCGGTCTTGCCCTTCTTGTCCTCCCATAGACGCGCGGCTCTGAAGAGCAGCGGAATCCGGTCGTCCGGGCCGGTCTCCTCGGCTTCGGCCTGTCGCTCGACGATACGGATCAGCTCATCCCACTTTTCGTTGGCGGCGTAGAACGTCTCGAGCTCGTCCCACGCGCCCAGCGAAACGTACCGGCGCTTGAGCTGCTCCTGCGCCCGGCGATCGGACGGGTCGAGCTCGAGCAACTGCTTGAACGCTCCGATGGCGCCCTCGTCATTGCCGATCTTGTCGGCATAGATCATGCCCAGCTTCTGAAGCTGCTGCTTCATCGAGCTGACGTCAGCGTCGCTGGCGACGAGCTTCTCCAACACCTCCGCAAGCGGCTCCCACTCGCGGGCCCGTTCATAGAGTTGTGCGAGATTCTCGAGTGCCTTCGGGTTGTCCGGGTCGCCTTCAATGACCTTTTGCCAAAGCTCGATGCACACCTCGGGTTTGCGCAATCGCTCCGTGGCGAGCTCGGCCATCTCTCCGTACCGAATCAACTGGTCATCCTCGGGAAGAAGCTCGACCTCCCGCTGCATCGTCCGGATGAGCTTCTCCCAGTCCCTGCGCTTCTCGTACATCTCCTTGAGCCGTTCGATCGCATCGACGTCTCGCGGCTCGTTTTCGAGCAGCTGCTCGAAGCACTTGATCGCCTCCGCCTGATTGCTCGATCGCTCGAGGTAGAGCATCCCTGCTTGACGGAACAAGTCCGCCTTCTGGCTCGGCGACTGAACTAGCTCAGCCTTCTTCAGGATGGATCGAATCATGTCCGACCATCGCTTCTGATCCTCGAACTTCGCGATCGCATCGTCGAGCTTCTCGAGCTCGGCGTTCTCGTCCGCAGTCAGTTCCCGGACCTCATCCCCCGATTGTTCTTCAGACATCGTGCCCCAGCCCCCTTACGGCGATTCGGTCCTCAGCTCTGCGAGACGGTCTCGAGCAGCCTTCACGTAGTGCTCAGGCGCATCTGCGCCTGCCATCATCACGTACTTGTCCAGGTAGCGTTTCGCTTCCTCGTCGTTGCCCTGCAGTGCGTAGGTCCAACCAAGCGAGAACAACGCGTCGGGCATCCCCGGGACGATTCCGAGCGCGGCTTGGAACTGCGCGATGGCTTCGTCGTACTTACGTTGCTGCTGATAGACCGTGCCGAGGAGATGATGAATATTTGCTTCCTCTTCGGTGGCAGGCATCGCCACCTTGAGCGCCTCGTTCAACACCTGCGCGGCCTGCTCGGGATACCGAAGGTCCGCATACAGTCGGCCGAGAGCCGAGTACGACGGGAGAAACCTCGGACCTGTCTTGATCGCGTCGGTGTATTGGTAGAGGGCGTTCTGAGGGTCTTCGAGCTCCTCGCTACATCGGCCGAGCTTGAAGTGCGCCTTGAACAGCGTGGGGTCGAGCTCGAGCGCCTTCGTGAGGGCAGCCTGCGCGCCCTTCCAGTCTTCGAGCTCCATGAGCACGCTACCGAGCTTCTCGTGGTAGCCGGCCATATCCGGCTTCGCTACGATCGCCCGTTCGAGCGCCTCCCTAGCCGCCGAGAACGATCGCAGCTCGATCTCGACGATGGCGAGGTTGAAGTAGGCCTGGTGGTTGGTGGGATCGATGGCGGCCGCCTTTTCGAGGCTCTCGGCCGCTTCGGTGAAGCGCTTCATCTGCGCAAGCTCCACCCCCTCGTTCATTTCGTTCATCGACTCGACGCGGGCGCGGGAACAGTTCCCCCCCATCAAAATGAGACCCACGAATATTAAGCCGAACGTCTGAGCTCGCATGCTTGCCTCCTAGGCTTGGAAATCCACAAGCACTTCAATCCTACAGCATTTGTCTCGCAGCCAACAATAGCAAACACAGCTCTTTTTCCGCTGTTTGCCCCATCTTGGCCAGTTTCAGACCAGCCCGTGCCCCCCTGAACGTGGGAGCAGGGACTGGAAAGCACGGATATCCGCAGGGAATCTCGCCCTTGGGTCCCGCGCCTCGAGGTCACTGGCCCGCGGCGTCGAGCAGGAACGGATAGTTGACGACCACCACGCCACCACCATCGGGCGCCGGGAAGGTCCACCTGCGAACCGCACTCACGATGCAGCTTTCCACCGCCTCGTTGCGTAGGCTCGAGCTTTCCACCATGGCCGATTGCACTGAACCGGTCGGGGAGATGACGAACTTCGTGGTGACGCGTCCCTGCAGATCGGGGCGCGCGTTGAGCTGCTGTTCGTAGCAGAACTTCACCTCGTTGATGTGGCGATGCACCACGCGCCGGATGACTTCCTTCGAAAGGGAGCCCCGAACCTCGGCACCACCGCTGCGCACCTGGGGAACGCCGGCCGAGCGCCCTCGGAACCCGCCGACTCCGCGGCCGTAACCGCCCTCGCCATCACCTCGGCCGCCACCGCGACCGATCGTGCCGAAGTTACCCATGCCGATGGTACCCTGTCCAAGACCGCCGCCACCGCGACCGGTGCCGCGCAACCCGAGGCCGCCAAAGCCGAAATTCTGGCCGATGTCGTTCCCGGTCATTGCGCCCAGCGCGCTGGTCGGATCATTGCCGAGGGCGAAGTCGGCGCCGTACGGCGAGGTCGGCGCGTTGAACGAACCCATCATCGCTTTCAACGTGCCGATGACGCCTGCATTCTTCGCCTGATCCTCGGCCTGCTCGCGTGCCATGACCGGGTCCGGATTGTCTTCGGGGCCTTGAATGCCGTACTTGTTCTTGTTCTTTTCAGACTTCTCGTCGCCCATCTGACCTTGTTCGCCCTCGTGGGCCTTGCCCTTGCCGCCACCCGATGAATCGGAGCCGTTCAGCCACTCGGGCTCTGGCTCTTCGAGCTCTTCCGGCTCCATGAGGAACTGGATCAGGCGGGAGTCGGTGCTGAGCAAATCCGACGACAGTCCACGCGGACGCGGCGGCTGGAAGTAGAACATCGTCAAGACGAGGCTCGCAAAGAGCGCCGCGCCGGCGACGTAGATCATCGGGCGGACGTCGATTTTGGCATGGCCCGCAACCTTCTTGCCCGCCTTCACATCTTTGATGATGAAGGTGAAGTTGCGGTGCTTCATTCGAACCGAGCCCCCTTCGGGCACTGGAAACTCCAGGGCACCCGCGAAGGTCGAGCTCGGACGGAAATCTCCCTGGCCACGCATCAGATCGAAGGACCGCGTCTGATCGCCGATCGTGGCCTCGCCCTTCGCCCCCTCGGGAACGATGGCCGCGACGCCCGCCCCTTGCGCAACGCACAGCGGCATTCGCTCGACGCCGATCGCGTCCTGGCCGAGCACGTAGTCGACGCTTTCACCATTCGGCTCACCGACATAGTAGTCGCGAGGCGGTATGAGGTAATCGACGTTGAGAACGCTACGCTCGCCCCAGATGACGGACACTTCGATCGCCCGCTCGTTGGTTTCGATCTCGTGGGATGGAACTGCGGGCGCAGTCGCAACCAGACCGTATTGCGGCCCATCTTCTTCGGCCGCATTGGCGAACGGCGTTCGTGACTTCCGTCTGGCACCCACCTCGAACGGATTGAACTTGGGCCCCGACTCGTCTTTCTTCTCACCGGCCGCCGGTCCTGCCTTGGCCCGGGGCTCAGACTGCTCGTCGAGCATCGCACTCATCGCGCGTTCGTCGACGATGGGCGTCGCACGGCCGCCCCCGGCGGCCATTGCAACCGGCGGGCTCGAGGCCACGGCCACCGTCCCAGTGATGATGTCGACGTGCAGCAGCTTGTTGCCGATCTGCACTTGGTCGCCCGTTTGGAGCTTCCGCTTGTTGATCTTCTCGCCGTTGACGAGCGTGCCGGACGCCGACCCGAGGTCGATGATGAACACCTCCCCCGGCCCGGTTACCTCGATCACCGCATGCATACGACTGACCTTGTCGTCATCGAGGCGAATGTCGCTCGTTTGTAGACGACCGATCTTGATGATCTCTTGGCTCAGCGTCTCCGTGCTGAGCAACGCGCCTCCGTCATAGACAGAAAACGCGACCGACGTATTGTGGCTCGACTCAGTCACCCGGCATCCCCCATTACAAATCTTCCACAGATTTCAGCATCTCGGGAATAAATTGCTCTCGGATCTGAATCAGGGAGGCGCGTCGCCCTCGGCGACGCACGATCAACTGCTCGCCATCAGGCCGTACCAAGTCACCGCTGACGAGGTCATCCTCGAAGTCATAGGTCGTCTGCGCGGCTGGTTCGGCCTGTGCGCGCGCATCGAGCGCCCAGATCGTAGGCCCTCCGATTAGCGCAGTAAAAACGAGTGCTTGTGAGATGAATTTCGACATTGTTTGCCTCATGATCCGCTTCTAACCCGTCACCTGCATCGCCTCGACCGAGATGTCGATGTTCTGCATTCGCCCCGGCCGGCACTTTGGCGTGCCGCTACTCTTGCTCGGCTTGGCGGCGCAGCGATTGCTCACGTCTTCGACGCTCGAACGGAATTCGGGCGCCTTGCCCGCTCGCTTCAGAAACTCGGCGAAGTAGCCCTTGGCCTTCCGCAAGTCGTCGACGGAGCCGGACATGTAGTCCTGATAGAGCACGCCAAGATTGAAGTAGGCTTCGGGGCGCTTCTCGTCCAATTGCTTGGCGCGTTGGTATTGTGTCTCCGCCTCGGGAAAACGCTCGAGGCCTCGGAGCGCGGTGCCCAGTCCGATGATCGCATCGTAGTTGTTTGGCTGGAGCTCGACCGCGCGGGCGAACGCTTTTCGTCCATCCTCGTAGCCGCGGAAGGAGATCGTCACCTCGCCGAAGTTCATCTGAGCCTCGAAGAGATCCGGATCGAGCGTGATAGCTCTCTGAAAGAACCGAAGTGCGGAGATCACGTCGCCCTTGTAGACCTTGATCAGGCCCCAAGTGTTGTAAATGGGCGCATAGTCAGCGTCGAGCATCTGAGCCTGCCGACACACGACCTCCGCGAGGTCGAGCTCCGCCGCGTTGCCCTGACGCCCACGATCATAGTGCAGCAGCGCCATTTGATTGAAAGCCGCCAAGTAGTCGGATTCGATGGCGAGCGCGCGACGAAGATTCTTGAGCGCCTCTTCGCTTTGGCCCTGTGCCCTCTCCACTATCGCGAGATTGGTATAGCCCGAGGTGCACTGAGGATCGTCTTTGATCGACTGCTCGAACGCGGACTTCGCTTGCGAGACACGGCCGCCTTCGAGGTCCCGGAGCCCCAGCGCAACCCGAGCCTTGCAGAATCTCGGATCGGCCTTGAGAGCCTGTTCGTAGTGCTCGAACGCACCGTCATCCCCACAGCGCGACAGCGCGAGTCCCGCCATGTAAAGCGCCTCGGCAAAATCGCCGCCCTGCGCGTCGGCCGCGCCCTCGAAAGACTTCTCTGACGATTTGCACTTGCTCGCGGTCCAGCCGCTCTTCTCATTGCTCTCGAACTCTTCGAGCGCGGACTCCCACCGGCCATGGGCTTTCTTGCTCACGGCGCTGCCGTCCGCAGTGGTAATCGCTTCCCCGCCTGCCGTACGTGCGACGTCCGCGGAGGGCACGGAACCCTGGTCCGAGCTCTTGCCCTCACCGCCGCAACCCAGCATGAGCGCGATGGCTACGAACGTTATCCTGTGATTTGTCATCACGGCTCCTCCCTCTTGGCAAGCGCATCTTTGGTATTGAGCATCTGCTCGTTGATGGCGCCGAGATCCACGGCGCCGGGATCGCCGACGGTGGCCTGCACGTAGTTCGGCTCACCCCGTAGCTCAGCCGCTATGGGATACTTCGCCGGATTGAGCCCGTGCAGCTCCCGCTCGCATGAGCGCGACCACTTGTTGAACCAGCGGACTTGCGTCGCCGTCTTCAAGCAGAACTCGAATTTATCGATCGCCTGACGTTGAAGTGGCTCGGAAACGTCGTCCAGAGCGCCGACGTAGATATCGTATAGGTTCGGATCTTTCTCGATCTCTCGTGGCACCGGCGCATCACGAAACTCATCTACGAAACTTCGATACATTTCTCCGGTTCGTGAAGCCGCCGCGATCTGCCAAGGTGCCGACTTCATCTCGATACCGTTGAGGTCGACGGTCATCGAGGCGATCTTCGCGTAGTCCGCCTCGGCCGATCGAAGCACGCCCTGCTTTCGCTGCACCCACTTCTTGAACTCCGTGTCGGACCACTTCTTCACCCTCGCCAGACTCTTGCCACCGCGATACTGCGGAAACTGAACCTTCTGAAAGGCAGCGAATTCGTACTCCGACAGGTAGAACTGGGACTCCGCAGCACTGTCGAGCGCCTCGCGAATGTACGAGACCTTCTCGTCGTTCGATGTGTTTTTGAGTGAGCGAATTCGTCTCGGCGCACCGGACGTCCACGCCTTCACCGCCGCTTCGAAATACCGCTTGGCGTCAGCCTTCTTGTTGAGCTGCCAGAACGCTCGCCCAATGGCCGTATTCGCTTCGATCACCTGGTGCGGCATTCCCACTTTGCTGTATGTGCTCAGATAGTCGCGATAGTGCGAGATGACCTCGAACCATCGCTTCTGCCGCTCGTAGATTGAACCGATTGAGAACACGACCTGTGACGTCTGCCGCGGAAGCTTTCGCTTGTAGTTGCGCGCAAACAGATCGGAGTTCTCCACGGCAGCCTTGTCGTCACCGAGCCCGATGCGGAAGAACGTCGCCTGTTCTAGACCTTCGATCGCATTGGGACAGGTGCCATCCTTCCTGTCCTCGGCTTTACATCGCGTGCCATCTTCGCCGGGAAACTTTCTGGCGAACTGCTCGTAGTACTTGGCCGCTTGCTCGTAGTACGCCAGTGCCTGGAAGTTCTGACCGATGAGATAGACGGATTTCTTCGAGAGCTCGCTCTCGGGAAAGCGTTCGATTAGCACCGTGCGCACTTGGATGGCGCGGCCGAGCAAATGGGCGGCCTCGAAGTTGATCGCCGCGTTGTAGAGCATCTCGTCCATCTCGCCACATTCCTCATGGCGCCGGAAAATGCGAACGTACGTCGAAGCGGCCTTCTTGAATTGCTTGGTGGCCTGATAAGTCTCGGCCTCTTTGCGGCGGACCTGGCACTGCAACGTGCTGAGCGTTCCGCACAAGTCTGGGTGCTCGTCGGCCAGTTGAGTAGTCCCGCAGAACGATGCGGACATCGGATCGATCGAGGCTCCCAGCTCCTGAATGCAGGCGACCCGCGGCTCTGCGACTTGCGTGCCCAGAACGTTGAGGCAGTCCAAATAGAGGTTCGCGGCGTACTCGGCCAGCTCGCTATCCTTGTGATTGAAAGCGATGTCCCGGAAAAGAACCGCGGCTTCTTCGAAGCGATTGGCCTCGTAATAGATGCGGGCCCGCCGGTATTTGATGGTCGCGAGGTCTTCGGCCTTGTCGACGTAACAGACGTAGCGATTGAACGCCTCCAACATGCCTTCCTGAAGTGGCGTGAGCTTTTTCGGCGCAAACTTGCTCTTTGGCGTCGATTTGGCCGTCTGTTTCGCCTTCTGGTCGCTCTTGCTGACGAAGGTCGTCTCCGTCTCGCGCGGAACGTATTGCTGCTGGTAGAGGTTGTTGTAGCAAAGCACCGCGGCGTATGCGGCATCGCTCGTGTACTCGCCTTGTGAGTTTAGCTCGACGACGTGGTCGAAGGCTGGTCCGCACTGACCCCATTCCTCCATCTTCCAAAGCAACTCCGCGTAGTAGTACGAAATCTTGTACTCGGTCGGCCAATCGCGTTTGTCGATGTTCGGAAACGCCATCTGCTCCATGTCGGGGAACTCTTTGAGCAAGGTCCTGTAGAGCACGGCCGCCTGGGACATCGTCTTCTTGTCCCTGGTACCTGGCGATGCATCCGTTCCTACGGCCTCGCGGTGCCACGACGTTCCGAGCCACAGCATCGTCGAGGCCGTTTCCACCTTGCACTCTTCGACCTTGTCAGCCGGCTTGCCACCCTTCGTATACGTTCGGTAGATGTCGACGAGACGCTTGAGCTCGACGATCTGCGCTTCTTTGGACTGCGAAGAAATCACCGCGCTGGTTACTTTGCCCTGCCAATCACACAGCGAGTCGCTGCGCGGCAAATCCGCCATGAGCTTGTGGTAGACCGTGATCGCCTGGGGCCATTGACCGGTGTCGTAGTAAAGCTCCGCAAGGTGCTCGAGCATCTCGTGGGCCTGGGCATCGTCCTTTGCGTACCGCCGGAAGAAGTCGAGCGCCTTAGCGGGCGACCCGTAGTGAGAGTACGGCAGCACGAGCTCCTTGCGGGCCTGACGCGCCAGATTGCTGGCGTCGTTGGCGTACTTGTTCGTGCGAGCGAAGTCGAGAATGTCGACGAAGCCCTGCAAAGACTGTCGGTAGTGTTCCTGGTTGTATTCGACCCAGGCGATCTTGTAGAGCGCGTAGCCATATACGGAGTTGTCTTTCGGCGGGAACTCGATCACCTTGCGGTAGAACTTTCCCGCGGCCGCCATGTCGCTGTCGCTGAAGTAGTATTCGGCGAAAGACAGATAGGCGTTCGGTACGAAACGACTCTTCGGATAGTCCTTGATCAGCCGCCGATACACCGAGCGCGCCTTGTCGAACTGGTCGATCTCCTGCAGCGCGAACGCGAGAGAAAACAAGACCTCATCCATCCGATTGAAATTCGGATGATCGCGAACGAGCGTCGCGTAGGTCCGAATGCTGTCCTCGCGAATCTTGTTTAGCTCGGCCTCCGCTGTCTTCTGTCCGTCGCGCGCTTGCTTGCACTTGGCCTGATCCTGGTCCCGCGTGCACGCTTCGTAGATGGGCTCATCGAACGAGCGGACCTTCGCGTTCTTGGCGATTTGCATTTCGAACTGCGTCTCTGCGAGACGCAACAAAACCTCCGGCCGGCGCGGATCGTCTTCGGCGCTGTTCTTCACGAGCCGCTGAAGGATGGCGATCTCTCGTTCGAGGAGGCTCTCCGCCCTCGCCCTCGTCTGCTCGCGCCCGAGCCGTGTGCTCAGGTCGATTTCCAACGAAGGACCGGTCGGTCCCTGCGACGCACTGCGCTTCGGCTTCGCCGCAGTCATCCGGGAGACGGGCGCGTTACCGCCCTCTTTGGCCGCTTCCTTTCGTGCTCCGTCGGGACACGCAGCGATCGCTCGCTCCGTGCTCTCAGGAATGCACATCGGGGCAGTGCTCATCGGCGCTTGCTCCGCCGCGGCCCGGCTCCCCATCACCATCGCAAGCAAGCCCAAGAAAAGGCTCGCCACGTACTTCGATTTCGTTAACGCGTGCATAGGTTGGTCACCTGCTGTCGATAGAACCCGAGCTCGTCTCGCCACCACTCCCCATTGAACGGCCAGAGCTGATGTTCTTCGTCCACATTCACATCGCCGCCCTTGGATTGCTTGGCGAGCGACATTTGCTGTTGGAGCTCTTGGTCGATCTGACCGCGACGGAAGGTCGCGATCTCGAGCTCCACGGTGTCGACCTGGTTACTGAGGTCCCGCAGCTCGCGAATCAGTCGCTTGTAGCGGCCGCGCGCGAGATCACCGGCCTGGTCGACGGCGAACGCTCTCGCGAGCGAAACGTCTTCGAGGATCTTCTCACCAACCGGCGAGCTCTGAAATTTTTGACTCGATTTGCCTAGACGCGCCTCTTCCCCGTCGAGGAGAGAAACGTACTCGAGATGCTGAAGGACCGTGCGATCACTCAACGCAGTCGACACGATCGGGCGAACTCGGGGTGAAAGATCAGCCTCGTTCGATCGTACCTTCTTGAGGAATTCGAAGAAGTCGGCGTTGTCTTGATGCTTCAAGAGCACCGCGTCGAGCTCCGCCTTGACCGGATCATAGCGGTCGTGGAACTGCGCCACCGTGGACTCGGCGTTGTCGACCTGACAGTTGACGAAGAACGTCACCGCCTTGAGTACCAGCGCCTCAGGGTAGAAAGCGTCCTCGAAGTAGGGTGAATAGAGCGTGTGCACGTTGCCGAGCGCACGCGAGTACTCGTCCGCTAGGAAGAACGCCCACGACGATTCGAAAAGCGAATCCAGCCAGTATTCGCTGGACTGCTCGATCTTCGTCCATGACTCGACCGACTGGCCGAGCAGCGTGCCATCGATCTGGCCGCCCTTCCCTTGATTCGCGGCGGTGTAGTAGATGCGCGCGAGAGAAATCCACGCGAGGTTGCGCATGCGATCCTCGTCGACTCCCTTGACGTCACCCGCATCGATCGCCTCTAGAATCGCACGGAACGACGCGATGGCCGGGCGGGCCTGACGCATGCGGACGAACGAGATCCCTTCGAAGAACTTTGCGTAGCTGTACTGCGCAGACTTCGGGTCCACATCTTGAAAGACGTCGATGGCCTGGCGGAACGAAGCTTGTTCGTAGAGGTGACGGCCCATCAAGTAGAGCAGTTGGTTGTACAGCCGAGGGTTCTTCTCTTTGAACTCTTCGAGGGCGCCAATGCCGTACCGGCCGACCTTCTCGATGATCCCGGAGGACTCAGGAAGCTTCGACGCGAGCAGCCCGAGCCATTCGAGCGTATCGCCGAAGTGCAGATGCGCCGGCCCTTGAGCGCTGATCTCATCGAACACCGTGAGCGCAGATTGGTAGTAGCGCATCCGGTAGAGCGACTGACCGAGCAGGAACTGCGCGTGCTGACGATTCCCGCGGCCGTCTTTGGACTTCCCCGCGGCAACGAGCTGGAAGCCCATGGCTGCCTCGTCGTACTTCTTGCTCTCGAATGCGCTCAGTGCTTCTGCCATCTGCTTGGATGGCTTGCCGAGCTTCACGGGTGCGCCGCTTTGCCCTGTCTCTTCGAGACCGAAGCTCATGTCCTGTGCGCTCGATGACGCGGACGCCAGCAAACTACAGATCAACACAGGCACCGCTAGACAGCGGATCCAGTTCATAACGCGCTCCTTCGTGCGGGAGCTTGGTTTGCCAAGTTTCCCCCTGACCCCCGAATTTCGAACGAAACCGACCCCTTCCGGCTCGCTCGTCTACCATCATAGAAACCCGCGGAAGGGGTCGTCAAGGTATAGCGCCATTGAGCTTTTGATGGGCTGACTGCAATTGATGTTGGCAACTTGGTCATGGACCTGACAAATTTGCATCGAGGCCAGGGTTCGCCCCGCGTCTCCCTCTTTCTGACCCCTGACGGCAGGGGAAGTTTGGGTGCGATCTCTTAATGCCGTTATGCTGTAGGCGACCGGGGGGCTCTGAGGGGGGCATGATGCGTACAAAGTGGCTTGAATTGGTGGGGTTTGTGGCGATTGCGGTGTTCTGGCTGGCTGGGGCCGGCTGTTCCAGCAGCGCCGTGGGCGATCCATGCGTTCCGGAAGCGGTGCCCGCGGGAGGGTTCCTTCCCAACGAGACGTATCTCGAGACGAGCTCGGTCCAGTGCGCAACGCGCCTCTGTCTCGTCCGAGACCTCAACGGTGACCCGAACAACCTCGAAGAAGACGGCTGTCCAAGCGGGCCGGATACCTGCGTCTCAGCGAACCAGGTCGAGGAAAGCGTCTACTGCTCGTGCCGATGTGCCGCGCCCGCAGAGAGCGGACTTCCAACCTGCGGCTGCCCAGGCGGGTTCGTGTGCCAGGAGGTCCTCGAGACCGGCGGCGACGGCTTGCGGGGAAGCTACTGCATCCGCGACCTTCCGCCGGCGAATTGACCTCGCGCGCCGCGGCGAAGCGCTCGTCGCCGCGCTGCTCGAGGAACGCGGCTTTCAAATCTGGGGACGCAACGTCAGGGTCGGCCCACTGGAGCTCGACCTGATCGCCCGACGTGATTCGTTGCTGGTCGTATGTGAGGTGCGATCGCGCACACGAGCGCGCCCAGTCTTCCCCGCGGAAACGATTGGCCCAAAGAAGCTCGCACGCGTGAGGCGCGCAACGGCGATCTGGTTGCGCGCGCAGAAGCTCGGGCGAGTGCATGCACGCATCGATGCCGCCGCGGTCGTCTTCGACGGGCCCGACGGAGAGCCCCGTGTCGAATACTACGAAAACGTCTCCTATCCGTACCGATGACGCCGCCGTCCCTAGGGGATTGCATGACAGCGTCGCTCGCACGGGGTTCTGATGTCGGTCCGCTCGCTGGGTGCAGGGGGATACGCGGTGTGGGCTCTGGCCGGTTCGCCATTCCCACACTGATTCAGGCAATCACCGATCCGCTTCTGACGTGCAGGATCGGTGGGGTCCGGCACCGTGTGGCATGCCGCGCCCGAAACGGTCAAACCAATCGCAAAGAGGATTCGGATCATCGCGCGCAACTACTGAACCGTTGGAAGCGCTTCGGTGACTCGTTTCAATCCCGCGAGCCCTGCCTCGTAGTCCGCGCCAACCCAGTGGTCCATCATCTTGGCGACATAGCCGCCCAGAGGCCCCGAGGCGATGCCATGCAAACCCCAGGTCACTCGTACACCCTCTGCCGTCGGCTCGAACGTCCAGTACGCGTTCGGCTCCCCCATCGCGCCCAACTCGAGCACGGTTTCGATTCGCGTCGGGCGTTGGCTGAGCGTTATCGTTTGCTTCCCCTGGCCTGAATGCTCACTGGTCCAAGTCACCGTAGCCCCTTCACCCTCTTCTGGACCCCCGAAAGTGCTCTCGATCGAAGGGTCACGCGCGATCCAAGGGGACCATGCATCCCATTTGCGCAGCGAGTTCACCTGTTCGAACACGACCTCAGGCGAGGCATCGATCTCGATCGAACGCTCGACGCGGAAGTCCTTAGGCAAAAACGCGCCAACGCCCACGATCACGACAGCCAGGGCAAGGAGCACCAAGACGATCCGCTTCACAGCTCGCATGACAACCTCCGCTCGCCTATCTCCCATCCGAACCCCGAAATCTCAACCCCCAAATCAAACCCGGGCCTCGAGTCTCGGGTCTCGGGTCTCGGGTCTCGGGCCTCGGGCCTCGGGCCTCGGGCTGCTCTCAGTCTACGGTCTTCCGAATACGCGCGAGCAGGGCGCGGAGCTCGGTGATGTATGCCGACTGGACGCCGGCCGATTCCATCTTGATCAGGGTCTGTTCCAACTGCTCGATCTCCTCTGCGCGTTGGTCGCGTAGCGATTCGACCATTTGCGAAAACGAGTGATACAGCTCCTGAAGCTCGTCGCCTTTTCGGATGCCGGTCGTGACCTCGAACCTGCCTTCGCCGACATGCTCGAAGAGTCGCTTCATTCGGTATGCGGGCCCGACGACACGGTGGGTCACGATGATGCCAGTGACGCCCAAGGCGAATGTGAGAAAGAGGACGCCACCGACGATCGCGTTGCGAACCCTGCGGTCCTCTTCCTCTGACGTCTGATCGAGATAACTTGCCGTGTCAGCGTCGAGATCGGGCTGCGCCGCCATCTGCGCCTTCAGAGCCTCCGTCTGACCGCGAGAAAAACGGTACGCCACAAAACCTAGACCGCTCGCGATCGACACTGTGACGAGCAGCACCATTCCGGTGTACTTCAGCTGGAACTGCCGATCGATCAGGTAGTTTCGCACCTTGCGTTGTCTCTTATCGCCCATCGCGTCTCTCACTTCCTACGCCCATCTTAATCTGTGGGTCAAAGGCTACCTTTGGCTTTGGCTGCCTCGAGCACCGCGGGAAGACGGCGAAGAGCACCCACGAAGGCACCCTGGACTGCTTGCACTGCGGTGTCCGCACTGTAGCGACCCGAGGCGGTAGCCGCGCCGCGCAACATTCCGCGCATCTCCCGTCCAGGATACGATGTCACGATGACTGTCACGACCGCCCTCACCCCAGATCCGCTAGGCTCGAGCGTGACGATCGAGCTATCCAGATAGCAACCGTGTAGTCTTCTCCGCGCGATTTCCCGTTTGGCATCTGCAGGCGTCAAATCGTCGGGGGCCAGCTCGATTCCTTCGAGCGCGAGCAGCTGCTCGGACAAGAAGATCCGGGCGTCGAACAACATTTGTCGCGACACCCGCTCGGCCTTTGCCCCTGGCATGCCAACGGCGATCAAATACTGGGTCCTGCCTGGACCACGTTGTCGCTCGCCGATCGCGCTCAGCGCGGCGGCCGCTTCGACGGCAGCCCGTCGCACGGCCTTGTTCCCGTCCTGCGTGGCTCGTTCGATCACCGGAAGCGACTCTTTGGCACCCAATCGCCGTAGCGACGAAATCGCGGACACCCGAACCGCTGGGTGCCTGTCCCCGACGGCGCGCTCGAGCGCGGCGACCGACTTGCGGCTCGCCTCCAACTGGCCGAGCGACAAGGCAGCCTGCGCCCGAACGCGAAAGGCGTCGGAGCCTTGAAGCAGCCGCAACAAGTAGTCTTCCCCCGCATCCGCCCGCGCCGTACCGGCGCAAAGGAGCGCAAACGAGATCAACATTCGCCATCCAAGCCATCGGCCAATGTGCCTGTTCAACCGATCCCGCCCTTCCCCTGCGTTTTCAGTATCACAGCTCGGGAGCTGCAACGGCAACCGATTCCGGTGCGTCGCCGCGTTGACTGCCCCGTGTTGCTCTCCCTATATTGCTCCGGTCCCAGCGACCATCGGGGGATGACAGAGGTCGAATGGAGTCCTTGGATCTGAATAACCCAACCATCCTCGCGGCGATTGCCGCGATCGCGGCGTTGATCGCGATCGGTATCGTCATCGGGTTCGTTCGCGGCAGGAAGAAGCGAGAGCTCCCAAAGGCGCCGCCACCTCCGCCACCCGAGGCGCTGCGGGAAGAACACCCGAAGATCGAGATCGAACCCGCGCGCGAAGCTGCCGCCGAGCCAACGCAACCGATCCAACTGGAGGATTTGGTACCCCGCCCGCCGACGGCGCCAACCCCAGAAGCCAGAGTTACCCCCCCGCCGACACCTCCTTCCGATCTCGGCGCCTTCCGCAGTGGGCTCAAATCGACCCGCGGAAACTTGGTTTCGCGCCTCGCTGGCGTGTTTCGGCGTGACCGAGCGTTGGACACGTCGATCCTCGACGAGGTGGAGGAAGTGCTGATCACTGCTGACGTCGGAGTCCACGCCACCGAGCGCGTCCTGCAAGCTCTTCGAGCGCAGATGAGCGCCGGTGATCTCTCTTGCTCCGACGATGCCTGGAATGCGATTCGCACAGAGGCCAAGAGCATCCTCGCATCGAGCGGCCAAGGGCTCGCGATCGATCAGAAGCCAACCGTCGTGTTGGTCGTAGGTGTCAACGGTGTCGGAAAGACGACGACCATCGGCAAGCTCGCAAGTCGCCTCGACCGCCAAGGCAAGACTCTGCTCTTGGCCGCGGGCGACACATTTCGCGCAGCAGCGGTGACGCAGCTCGAGGTCTGGGGTCGCCGCGTGGGATGCGAAGTCGTCAAAGGCAAAGACCGAGCGGACCCCGGCTCTGTGATCTTCGATGCGATCCAGCAAGCCAAAGACTCTGGTATCGACGTCGTGATCGCAGACACCGCCGGGCGCCTTCATACGAAGGTCCCACTGATGGACGAGCTCAAGAAGCTCGGTCGGACCGTCGAAAAAGCGATCGGGCGGCCAGCCGACCACGTCTTGCTAGTGCTCGACGCGACCACGGGACAAAACGCGATTCAGCAGGCACAGCTCTTCAAGGAGGCGCTCCCGCTCAGCGGCATCGTGCTCACCAAGCTCGACGGCACCGCGAAGGGCGGTGTGGTCCTCGGAATCGTCGACCAGCACGATGTGCCGATCGAGTTCATTGGGGTCGGTGAGAAGGTCGAGGATTTGAAGCCCTTCGACACCGAAGCCTTCGTGCAGGCGCTTTTCGAGACGCCCGAGGCGCTGGAACCTCTAGACGGGCAAGCGGACGCCGGCTAACCGTTCGCCCAACCGAAGAATTTCATCGAAAATCGATACCAGATTTGGTAGTGCGCGATCGGCCATGATATAGTCTTGACGTCCGATTGGAAGCGGACACTTGTTACGTGATTTCAGCGAGTTGCCACGGTGGGGGCCGGGACGCTCGGGGGGGAAGGCCAGAGGCCGATGCGAGATTTTGGGGGGATTGCGCTATTGATGGCGGCGCTGCTGACGGCGTTTCCGGCTGCGGTCCAGGCCCAGATGGAGTTCTCGCTCGACGAGGTCGATGCGAACGATTCCAAGGCGGCAAAGCAGCCGGATAGCGGGCGCGACATCATGGACGAGCTCGCCGCGGGCGATGACGCTACGGAGGGTCCGATCGAGCCTACGCCTCAGCTCCAGGAGGTCTCTGAAGAGATCTATGCCGTTCAGCAGATTTACGCGCTTCGTTTGAAGCGCCTCGAGCTTGCCCCGTCGGCAGCCTTCACGTTGAACGATCCGTACCTCAAGCACTATGGCTTGGGTTTCGGGGTCAACTATTGGTTCACCAACGTCTTGGCCGTAGGCGCCAACTTCATCTGGTACGACTGGGGCGGGAACCCTCTCGAAAGCGGCACGAGCTTGATTCCGCAAATCCAAGATCAGTTTCGCGTCAGCGCTCCGATCAACGCATGGCAAACGGGGTTCTGGGTGAATTTCACCTACGTCCCCTTCTACGGGAAGTTCAAGGTGCGAAAGAAGATCTTCCAGTGGGACTCCTATCTCGTCGGTGGCGTCGGCTTCATGCGCACCCAACCGGTGCCGGTGTTCGACCCGGAAATTCGTAGCTTCAACTGGCAGACCAACGTCGCATTCAACGTCGGCGCCGGACTACGGATCTTCCTCACGCGCTACCTGACGTTCTTCACCGAATTTCGAGCGTACATGTGGCCCGATCAATTCGAAAACGTGCAGGTGGCACCAGGCATCGGCCGCAACGATTCGTCGACTTGGCTTCAGTCCAACTCGACGTTCGTCGCAAACACCTCGATTCAAGTTGGCTTCACCGTCTTCCTACCGATCAAGTTCGAATACCGGCTACCGAAATGATGACGCTCGTACGACAGACGCTTTTGCGAATCGGCTTGGCGGCAGCATTGGCGCTGTGCATCGTGCTCGGGGGCGGCTTACCGGCCGTTGGGAGCTCGGCGAGCGCGCAGGACGTTCAGGTCAGCGGGCCGCTCGCGGGGGCACCGGCGGTGAGAGAATTGCGGCTATGGCGTGAGATGCGGCTTCAAGTCGAGCCGTTCTTCGCGTTCACGATCGGCGACGCTTACACCCGTTCGCTGATCGTCGGTGGCGAAGCCCGATTCCACTTCTTGGATTGGCTCGGCATCGGGGGCTGGGGTGGGTATTCAGTGGCTCAACTCGATACCAACCTGTCTCAGCAAATCCAAGCGAAGGGCGTCACCACAAATGCAAATCGCTTGGACCTACCGAGCCGTGAGGCCTTCGCCCAGCAGACCGGAAAGCTCAACTGGTGGTCCGGCGTGGAGGCTCACTTCACACCATTCCGCGGCAAGCTCGCGTTGTTTCAAAAGATCTTCGTCGACGCAGATCTCGACCTCTTCGTCGGCGCGGCGTTCGTCGGAGTACAGGAGCGAGCCGACGCAGTCGGCCTCAACGCCGCGGGCAATCCATCTGCGGGTAACGTGACCCAATGCGAGATCGTGGGGATCTCTGGTTCGGATCCGGGGTGCCTGCAGAGCCAGAGCACGAGCTCCAAGCGACTTGCGGTCGCGCCCTCGTTCGGCGTGGCCTTCACCGCATACTTCAGGGAGTTCATGGGCATCGCTCTGCGCTGGCGGGGCATTCCGTTCAAGTACAACATCGGTGGAACCGATGTGAACAACGACGGAACGATCGACAGCGCGGACCGGCAGCGGCAGTTCAACAACATGTTCAGCGTCGGCTTCATCTTCGTGCTTCCACCCAAGATCAAGACCACCGACTGATCACCCGATCGTAGCGCCCTGCGACGCGAGACGCGGCGGAACGCTACCGTTTGCGGACTTCGCCTTTCTTTCCGAGAGCGTAACCGGTGGGTAGTCGCTTGCTGGCCTCGTCCTTTGCGTCACCCATGCTCCAGCCGCGCTCGATATAGCCATCGAGCATGCGCATTCTCACCCGAACGCTTTCTTCTTTGAGAAACGCCTGCGTCAACGCCTCGAGCGCCGCCTCGGCATCGTCTTGGGCCAGGATCGCGCCGACGGTGTAGTAGCGGACCGTTTCGTTCATGTCTTCCAAGAACCGGGACACGGCTTCGACGATCCGTGGATCCTTGCGCTCCTCGAACCCCGCCATCACGTCGATTTTCTTCTGAGGGTCGCGCTCGTATTCCGTGTCCATCGTGGAGAGCAACTCGAGCAGCGTGGTGACCACGTCCTCCTCGCTTTGCAGCTCCGTCAAGATCTTCAGCGGCCAAGCAAGGCTATCCGACGACCACAGGAAATCCCGAACAGGCCCGAGGGCCGCCTCCCCGTGTTGGACGATGCCGTGGAACGCCGCGGTCTTTTCCTCATCGTCGGTGATGCTCGGATCGACGCGAATGGAGAAACGGGTTAGCAGCGCCCGCACTGCCTCGTCCGAGCCTTCATTCGCGAGCACCTGAATCGACTCCCAGCGCTCGTGTTTCTGAGCTCGCTTATTTGCCACGCGCGCGACGTGCTTTTTGAGCCCGCCACCGCTGCCTTTGAACGCATCGAAAAGCCCCATGACGGTTCAGCACTAGGCCCAACGGGGGGCATGTGCAACGAGATGCAGCGAGCCGCGCAGACCGGCGAGTCTAGTGGATGACGACGGGCTTCAGATTGACCTGGCCACCGATGGTTTCGACCTCGAAGCGGACCATTTGCGCGCCGTGCTTCTTCATGAGGTGGGCCGCATTGCCCTTGATTCGCTCGATGAAACGGTCCTCAGGAATATTGGAAACGTCCTCTCCCACCAATTGCTTGGCAGCCACGTACTCTCGGTAAAGCTGCGCGTAGTACTGCCTCTCGGGAAGCGCGGCGAGCGCCGCAGCGTCTGGATTTTCCTTTTCCATCGAGCTCGCGCTGCTCGAGCGTAGCGCAGGCTCCGGGCCCGTGACGCTCACCGCTTCCCAACCTCCACTGCTAGTCACCGCCCGGCCCTCGTCGTCTTCCTCGGCGACACCGGTAAACAGGTTGATGAGTTGGTTCACCCGATACGACAGGCCCCCTAGCTCGGCCGTCTCTACCTCCAGACGCACGTCACCTCGGCCATTGATGACCGCGAGGATGTCGTCTTCCATTTGCTCGATCGGCTCCATGATCTGGTTCGCGATGATGAATCCGTAGATCGCGACTCCGATGAGTCCCAGCAACGTCAGCCAGAGGATCATGTTCGCGACATTCGCGAGCGCCGTGTGCTTGCCTCGGTTGGCCAAGACGACGTACCCGGCCCGGACGCCGCGCGCCATGGGTAGCGCTGCCGTCATTCCTACGTAAGCATCCCCGCCGAGCTTGGCGGTCCAGGGCAGGATGGGCTTTCCTTGAAGGGCGGCGGCGGTTCCGTTGTCCAGCGGCGGCGAGTAGAGGGCGTCTTGAAGCGCATCGCGAATCTCGACGGAGGTCGACGTGCTGTAGATCCGGTCGGCCATGACGAACAACAGATCGTTCCCGATCAGCGCGGCTTCCTGACGGGCAAATCCATTGGAGAGGTCATACGCGACGAGCAGCGCACCGACTACGCCGCCCTGGTCGTTTCTCACCGGCGCGACGCCAACCTGCAGGAGCTTGTCCCCCTGGTGCCAGACGCCATACCGTGCAGCGCCATGCTGGAGGACCGCGCGAACCACTGGCACCTGACCGAGGAGGGGCTCTCCAAACATCCGGTTCGGATCGGTATCCCGTGCGATGACGCGGCCGGTCTCGTCGATGACCGCCACGATGTGTGGGCGCTCCCGGCGGCCCCGGGCTGGGTCCTGGAACCATTTCGAGACTTCCTGTGCGGCCTCAAACGCGCGGCCGCGGCGGCTCGCCTCGCCGGACGCGGTGAAGACATTCCTCACGGCACTGCTCGCCGCCCGACTGGAGGCTCCGTCTGCGAGACGGGCCCCGTCTGCGCGCCACGACCTCGCGAAAATCTCGGAATCGTCGCCGATACCGTCCTCGAGCTGCCTCGAGAGCTCCGCCCGGAGCTGCGTGTGCACCACCAGATACGACCCCAAGCCCAGCAGCAGCACGATGACGAGGTTGCCCCCAATCAGCTTCAGGCGCATGTCGCGACTCTCCTCAGGATGACCCCCTCGGCTGATTCCCCCTTTTGATAAGAGGGGTTACACCCGCCGAGCCCGGATTATCACCGTGCCGTTCGAGGCGTCAAGCTCGCGGCGCAGCAAAGCTAGAGCTGATCCGATGTTTGGGATCGACGTCCAAGAGGACACAGGACAATTCCCCCAGAGGTCCGGATTCGAGGAAGTGGGCGGAGCGGCGGGGCAAGGGTATGCTTCCGCGCACGGCGATGCCGAAGGCGTGGAGCATTTTCTGTGACTGCCCGGAGCTGGCGGTGGATGTGGCGCGCGACGCCGAGCGGATCGGTTTGTCGGTCGAGCCGGAAGTGCACCCGCGCCCTTGGGAGCAGGTGATCGCCATCCTGAGCGGCGGCGGCCGGGCGGCACTGGCGGTCGAGGACGCGCTTGGGGCCAATACGGTCGTTCGCTTGTCGGAGGCGATGCGGGACCGAAAGCAGAAGATCCCGGTCGCCGTGATCGGTCCACAGCCGCTCGGCCTGCTCCACGATCTAGGCCTGCCGGCGGTACATGAAACCGGCCCGTTGACGGCGGTGGCTGCCCTACTCGAGCTCAAGACCGAGCGGCCGTGGGCCGCCACGACGAAGGAGCTGCCCGCAGTCGACCGGGTGCGCCTCGGGGAGAGCGTGAGCCATCGAAGCGACGGAAGGTTCATCCGGATCGACCATGGCCTGATCGCTCACGAGGGCGACGGCACCGAGATCAGGCCGATCGGAGCGCCTCGTGATGTGGCTACTGCACTACGGGCCATGCGCGCGTCCCAGGACCCATCACGTGCGAAAGTCCCCGTCGTTCAAGGGGTCGAAGCCGAGGCGGTCCTCGAGGTGATTCTCGGGCCCAAGCGTGCGCTTTCCGATCCGGCGAGCAAAGCGGCGCTCGGACCCTACGATGTGCCTCTTCCGGTCGAGGAACTGTGCGCGACGCCATCGCGCACCGCTTCGGAAGCCGCCCGCATCGGTTTCCCGGTGCGTGTCGCTCTGGCGTCACCCGATCTCCGACTTTGGGACCATCCAGACCTGGCCGCCGAGGTCTTTTCGGCCGGACAAGCCAGGGATGCCTTCCGTCAAATCCTGGCTGTAGCGAAGACGCGTTCCGAGGACGCCCGGCTCCTCGGCGTGACCGTGAGCGCCTCGACGATGGCGCGCACCATGTTGCGTGTCCGCATGGAGCCCCTCGCATCGGGTCCAGTCTTGGCCGAGATCGGCTTTGCCGACCCGCATGGGCGCGCATCCGGGGACATGACCCAAACGGTCCTTCCGGCGACCGGCAAGGCCCTCGAGCGGGTCTTGCTGCGACTCCAGGGCAGCTCGCTGCTCCTCGCAGGCACCCCGCAGGAACGAACCGACTCCGTGAACGCGATCGGCGACGTTCTCATGCGATTGGCGGCGTTCGTTCACCAGTGGCGTAGGGAGATCGAGTCGGTGGAGGTGAACCCTCTGGCGATCCTCGTCGGCGGGCAACTCGAGGTCCGAGAGGCCTGCGTGACCGTAGGCGATGCGTTCAGCCGTTCGTTGAACGCCAGCGGGTGACGCCGGACGCGCTAGAAATGATGAGTCAGCACAGCCCCCGTTGGGCCCAAGCGCAGTGTCGTCGGGGCCAGGGCTTTCTCGAGGCGGCGTTTGTCTCGCCGGGCTGAAGCCAGAGCCGAGCCGCTGACACCAAGTCCAATGACGCCGCCGACGACCATCACCGTCCCGGTGACGAGCATGGCGGAAGCGCCCCGGTCGACGGGGCAAGGACTGAAGATGCAAAGATTCCGCACGACGCCGACAGCGATCAGAGCGGCGCCCGAAGGAACAGAGGCCGCCGACAGCCCCAGCCCCATGCCTGCCAGACGAAATTTCTTCGTGGCTCGCCGCAGCGACCGCTGAACCTCCTCGCTCGTGCGATAGAAGCCGGGCTCTTCGCCTGCGTCGACGTATCCTATCGACAATCGCGGAGCCTCGGTCGATTGGGCAGCCTGTGCGATCGCCGGCGACGGTCGGCAGAGCGAAGCAAGACTCAGTCCCATGACCAGTGCACGATGGAAGCGCGGGTTCACACCAAACCTCTACCCGATCTCAAAGCAAGATTCGCGCCAGGAATTCGGACTTGATCTCGCGCAAGCCACCCGTACCTTGGAGCTCCTGACGGCAATCCGAAGACACACTGTGAAGACTTCGGCCACAGGCGCACAGACCGTCCTCCTCGAAGCCCGAATCGCAGATCGCGAGTCTCTGACCCCGAACCCCAGCCCTCGATCCACTGACGCCCACGCGGACGCCGCTACAGATACCCCCCCGTTACCGATCCGCTCATCTGCACCTGTTCCGGCGTCCCCGACGCAACCACCTTGCCCCCGTCCGGCCCGGACCCCGGCCCCATGTCGAGGATGTAGTCCGCATTCCGAATGACATCGAGTTGGTGCTCGACGGCGATGACGGTGTGTCCGTCGTCGACGAGTTGATGGAGGATCGTGACCAGTTGCTCGACATCGACGAAATGCAAACCCCGGGTGGGTTCGTCGAAGATGTAGAGAGTCGGCTTACGCGCTGGCTGCGCCAGGTCCCGCGCAAGCTTGATGCGCTGAGCTTCACCGCTGCTGAGCGTGGTCGAGCGCCGGCCGAGAGCGAGGTAGCCGAGACCGACGCGCCGCAAGGCTTCGAGGCGCGATCGGATCGCCGGCACGGCTTCAAACAGCGCATGTGCCTCTTCGACCGACAGCGAGAACACCTCTGCAATGTTCAAGCCGCGGTAACGAATCTGCAACGTCTCGTCGTTGTAGCGGTTGCCACCGCAAACCTCGCATTCCACTTCAGCGTCGGGAAGCAGCAGCATCGCAATGCGCTGAACCCCTTCGCCTTTGCAGGCCTCGCATCGGCCGCCTTGGACGTTGAAACTGAATCGACCCGCGCGATAACCGCGAGCGCGCGCCTCGGGGAGCGCCGCAAAGAGATCTCGCAGTGAGCTCAGCAATCCCATGTACGTGGCGGGGTTGGAACGTGGGCTGCGTCCGATTGGAGTGGCATCGACGAACGAAATACGGCCCAGGTCCCGACCCCCTTCGACCGACACGCCAGGCGGCACCTCCGCGTTTAGTCCGAGCCGCGCGCGTAATGCGGGCAAAAGCGCATCGACGACCAGGGAGCTCTTCCCGCTTCCGCTGACACCTGTCACGCAGCACAGTGACTGCAATGGAATCTCAGCGCGGACGTCGCGCAAGTTGTGCAGCTCCGCAATGCGAAGCGCGAGCGAGCCTCTTGCTCCGCGGCGGCGCTCGGGCATGGGTACGCGCCGGCGCCCGGAGAGGTATGCACCCGTCATCGACTGTGGATTTGCCACGAGAGCGTCTACGTCGCCTTCGGCGACCAGGTGTCCACCACGCTCACCAGCGCCCGGTCCCATCTCGACCAGGTGATCGGCCGCACGCATCATCTGCTCATCGTGCTCGACGACCACCACGGTATTGCCGAGGTCTCGAAGCCCATCGAGTGTCGTCATCAAACGCGCCGAGTCGGCCGCATGCAAGCCGGCCGTCGGCTCGTCCAGGACGTAGAGCACGCCCGAGAGCCGGGCTCCAAGCTGAGTCGCGAGATGGACGCGCTGCGCCTCCCCTGCGGACAAAGTCCCCGCACGGCGATCGAGACTGAGGTATCCCAACCCGACTTGCTGCAGGAACGCGAGGCGATCGGTGATCGATTGAAGCAACGGCCGCACAGCCGCTTCGCGTTGCGCCGAGGCCGGCACCCGATCGACCCACGCCATCAGGGCGTTCACGTCCAGTGCGCTGACATCGCTCATGGCGCGACCGTCTATGCGCACGGAGCGCGCGTTCTCGTTGAGCCTCGACCCACCGCAATCGGGACAAGTCTCCATACGTGCGAATTGGCCGAGCTCTTCGTCGAGGAACTCGAGAACACGTTCCTCGTCTCCGCCCTCGGCGAGCTTGCGGCGAGCGTATTCCTGGGCGCGCCGTTCGAGCCCCGGTAAGATCCCCTCGAAACCGGCGCCGCCTTCGAGCGCGACGCGTCTCTGCTTCGCCGGAAGCTTCTCGAACGATGTGTCCAGATCCAGACCGGCTGCACCGACCTTCTCCAGCATCGATCGATAGTACGCGAGCGTGGGTTTGCCCCACGCTGTCACCGCACCGCGCCGAAGGGAGAGGCTCGGGTCGTGTATGGCCAGCTCTTCGGTGAATCTTCGCGTGTGCCCGAGCCCATCGCACTGCGGGCAGGCGCCCATCGGTGTGTTGAACGAAAAGAGCTGCGGGGTGACTTTCGGAATCGATGCGTGGCCCTCGAAGCAGACGAATCCCTCCGAAAATCGATGCCGCGTCCCGTCTTGCTCGCGGACCTCGACGACGCCGGAGCCGAGTTGGTATGCGAGCTCTATGGCTTCTGCGAGACGCGAGCCGATTCCCTCGCGCACCGAGAGGCGATCGATGACGAGGTCGACCGACGCGCCGGATGGTAGCTGTCCTAGCTCTTCGAGGTCGACGGCGGCGTCGTTCACACGCAAGCGAACGAAGCCTTTCCCGCGAAGGTCGGCGGCGAGCGCTTTAGGGATAGCTCCGCCCGCGCGCACGATTGGCGCGAGCGCCGAAAAGCGCGTGCCATCCGGAAGGCGAGTCACCTCTTGCACCACTTGGGCAACGGAGTGCGCGGTGAGACGCCGTCCGCAAACCGGGCAGTGCACCTCCCCGACGGTGGAGAAGAGAACCCGCATGTAGTCGTTGACCTCGGTCAACGTCCCCACGGTTGAACGAGGATTTCGCGAAGGAGCGTGGTCTCGCACGGCGATCGCAGGGCAGAGCCCTTCGATGACGTCCACGTCGGGACGTCGGAGCTTCGTGAGGACGCGCCGTGCATGTCCGCTCAGCGACTCGACATAGCGCCGTTGCCCTTCTGCATACAAGGTATCGAAAACCAAGCTGGACTTGCCACTCCCACTCGGCCCCGTCACTACCGTCAAGCGCCCCCTGGGGAGACTCAGTGTCACGTTCTTCAGGTTGTGCTCGCGTGCGCCTCGAATGACGATGTCCGTCGTCATTCCCCTGTCCCGCCGGTGAGGCGTTGCGCCGCGCGGATCGCCGCGATCATCCCGCTTTCGGAGGCGTTGCCGGCGGATGCCGCGTCGTACGCGACGCCGTGGTCCACGCTGGTTCGAACGAATGGCAGGCCCCAGGTCACATTCACGGCCGCGCCCCAATCGAGCAGCTTGGAGGGAATGGTCGCTTGATCGTGAAACATCGCGACGACCCCATGTGTACGACCATCCGCCGCGTAGCGAAATGCAGCCTCCGCGGGCGTGGGCCCGATGAGCTCCACCTGGCCGCTACAGTACGGCTCCTCTTCTCGAAGCCCATCGAGGGTCGGTCCGATGATGGTCTCCTCTTCGGTTCCGAGCAGGCCGCCCTCGCCGGCATGGGGGTTGAGGCCGGTGACCTCGATGCGCAGCGGTGTCACATCGGACAACCAGCGGGAGAGCGCGTCGGTCAGGTGCCTCACCGTTCGCTCGATGTGTTCGGGCGTCACGGTCGAAGGCACTCGCTTGATCGGCCAGTGGGTCGCGACGAGCGCGACCTTGAGACGCGGCCCGAGGAACATCATCGTCACGCTCTCCACGTGGACGCCGGCGCGTCTCGCGAGGTGTTCCGTCTGGCCCCGAAACGGGACGCCGGAGAGGCTCACCGCTTCTTTGCTCACAGGCCCGGTGACGATGGCCCGCGCGGTGCCCTCGATGGCAGCGTCACAAGCTGCTTCGAGCGCCGCGCGCTGCGCGCCCCCACCACTGATGGTCGGCGCTCTCGCTTGCACCATGGCGAGTGGCCAATCCGCAACGTGCACCAGCCCCACTTCGCCCGCGCCCAGGCTCGATGCGTTCACGGTCTCGAGTCGTTTGAACGCCTCGAAACCATATCGTCGAAACGCCCTCTCCATCCAGGCGGCGTCGCCGTAGACCAGCGCGCGGTCTCCGCCCAAGCATCCAACCAACGCCGCCGCCGTCACTATGGGACCTACACCCGCCGGGTCACCTACCGAAATGGCAAGCGGCGGCAGCATCACGGCTCCTTCATCTTGTAGCCAACGCCGCGCACCGTCTCGAGGTTGTTCACCGAGTGGCCGAGCTTCATGCGAAGACGCCGGACGTGAATGTCGACCGTGCGACTGCTTCCGTAATAGTCGACGCCCCAGACGCGCTCGAGGAGCTGCCTCCGCGAGAACACTCTGCCGCGGTTCTGACAGAGGAAGCTGAGTAGAGCGAACTCCTGGTGAGTCAGCTGCCTGGGCCGACCCTCGACACTGACTTCGTGGGCCGCAAGATCGATCCAGAGCGGCCCCATCTTGATGCGCTCCTGCTGAGCGAAGTCACTTCGGCTCCACTCCACGCTCCGGATTCTCATGTAGAGCTCCGGGGGCACGTATGGCATCAAGACGAAATCGTCGAACCCATCTCCCGGGTCGAGGCGCGAAAGCGCGTTGAGGGTGACCCCGATCAGGACCGGCACCTCTTGAAGCGGCTCTGCCGCGCGAACCCTCACCAGGGCTGCCCGCCCTGCATCGGCCTCATCCCCTGCCTCGATGAGAATGACGGCCGGCGGATTGCTGACGAGCTCATCCGTATCTAGCCGGTCCCACAAATTGGCCGTTTGGACCTCGCAGCCGAGCTCGTGAAGGCACGCTACCGCACTGCCCTCGCGATCTTCGAGACCCTCACGGCCGATGACCAGAATCCACACCGGCGAGTCCTACAACGCGGCTCCGGACTGCGCCAGCCGGGGAGGCGACGCCGGCGAAGATCCCAGGTATGATGATCGGGCATACGAGCGGAACCACGTGGCTACGAAATATTGGAAAGTCGAAATCAGTCGCGTGGGCGCGTCTGAGCCCCTGTTCCTCGGAACGGTCGAGGCAACTACCTGGCCCGCAGCTCTTCAGGCAGGTCGCTCCGAGATCGGAGAAACCGGCGGCGTCCCTGCGGGTGCGAGTTGCAACGTGAACCCCAACGGGACCGTCACAGTTCAGGACGCTCGCGAACGCCGACGCTATCAAATCGTTCCGAGCAAGGCAGCAAACGCGCCCGCCGGGAACAAGAGCTCGGTTTCGGATGCCATGCCGATGCCGTCTGCAAAGAAGGTCGCCCCGGCGCCCGCGTTGCCAATCGCAAACGAGGGACCATCGCCAAAGAGCACGCCGCCGCCGACGCCCGAGTCCATTCGGCACCACCGGTCGAGCGCACCGCAACCGAGTAGTCCACCCCCGGCAACGGTGGAGAACAAGTTGATCTTGCTGGCCTCGCGAGACGAAAAGCCCAGCAGCGCCAGTCCCATCCATTTCCGCGAACGCATGTATGCCGTGCCCGTTCCGCTCCAGCCCGGGACGGGAGAGAAGCTCGCGACCAAGCTGCTTCGCCACGCGCAGGACGAGCTCGAACAAGAGCGAGGCGCGAAGTACATTCGGATCGAGCTATTCGATCACATCTGGAAGCGAGCCCCCGAACACCCTCCGGTCGTGCGCATCGAATGGAAAGATTGGAGCAAGAGCATCGAGATCGAGTTTCCGCTCGAAGATGAAACCCGCCACTCGGAGGTGCCGAGAGTCAGCAGCGTGCCGCCACCTCCCACCGAAGACCGGCTCGCGTCCGCGTTTGAGGCCTGTCACGACTTACTGTTCCTCAAGAACCGCGCCGAGGCGCTGGAGTTTGCGGTACACCTCCTCGAAGAGCTCGTCCCGTCGGAAGCGACCGCGGCATTCCTATTGGACGTCAACACAGATGAATTTCGTCTCGTCGCCGCACGGGGCACCGGTGCGAGAGCGCGGCGGGCTCAAGCGCTGCCCTCCTCCTCGGGACTGCTCGGCGCGGCGAGCCGGCTCGCCGAACATGCGGTGCTGGTGCTCGCCGACGCTGCCGCCGACCCACGCTACGACGAGCGCATCGACGGCGTGCCGGGACTCGACGTGAGGGCTCTATTGTATCGGCCGCTGGTTCATCGGGGTCGGCTGTTTGGCGTATTGCAGCTCGCAAATGGCGTAACCCGTCGCATGTTCAGCGAAGCCGACTGCGAGGTGGTCGACTACATCACGCAGCAGCTGAGCGAATTCGTCGCACGTGGTACTTCGCTGCCCAACACCGCAGCTACTGGAAAGACCGGCTAACGGCGCTGCAAATTCAGTCGGTGTGGGCGGGCTCGGCTAGAAGCGCCTTGATGCGATTCTCGATCTCGGCTGCGTCTTTCTTTTCAAACCCCTCGTGAACGTAGCGAACTTTCCCGTCCCTGGCGATGAAATAGGACGACGGCATCATCGCAGGCTCGTACCTGGACGCGACGTTCAGCTTGCGGTCTTGGACTACACGGAAGCTGACCGGGGCGCCCTTTAGGAAATTGGCCATCTTCTTGGGATTTCTATCGATATTGATTCCGACGATCACCAGCCCCTGCTCACCATACTTCCTCTGGAGCTGTTCGAGGACCGGCATCTCCTCCGTGCAGGGACCGCACCATGACGCCCAAAAGTCGACGAGCACGACCTTCCCTTTCAGCTCGCCCAGGTCGACCTTCTTTCCGGATTGATCTGGCGCGTCGATCGGGGGCGGGGCGTCACCCGCAGCCAGCGCATCGGCGCTCGACACGAAGAGGAGAAGCCCTGTGAGCATGAAAGCCGACGTCCAGATACGCCTGCATCGCGAAAGCGCCATTACCGCTTCACTGGTCGAGCTCTTCGCGCACATAGGCGTCGAGCTGGTCCGGCGGGAATACGAAGCGGCGATCGTTCACGTAGATCGACGGCGTCGAATCGACACCCGCCGCCCGCCCCTCGGCGATGTCCGCTTCGAGCTTCTTCTCGGTCTCGGGGGACTGCATGTCGGCTTTGAAGCGCTTCAGGTCCAGACCGATCTTACCGGCGAAGTCGTCCAGATCGGCCGTCTGCAATCGGTCTTGGTTCTTGAAGAGCAAGTCGTGCATCTCCCAGAATTTCCCCTGCTTGTCGGCCGCGATCGCGGCCTTGGCGGCCTCGCGGGCTTTCGGATGCATCGGCAGCGGATATTCCTTGAAGAACATCTTCACTTTTCCGTTGGACTCCTCGACGATCTCCTTGAGATGGGGGGCGGCCATTTTGCAGTGCGGGCACTGAAAATCGCTGAACTCGTAGATGGTGACCGGAGCCATCGGCGAGCCCCGTAGCGGCGAGTCGCGCGAGGTGAGCCCTTTGACCTTGGTGTCCGCCCCATAACGGATGCGGAAGACGTCGCGAATCTCGTCGCGCGAGTATCCATCGTCCACGAGTCGGGCGACATAGCGAGCCGATTGGACGCACTGTTTACACTTCTTGCTCTCCGCGATGCATCGGGCCACGGTCACCGGCTCGCCGCAGGGTGACAGGAGCTCGTTGACCATGTCGATCCAGATACCCTGACTGAACTCGTCCAGTTGGCTCGTATCCACCTGAGGCAGGCTTCGAATCGGTTCTTTGGAGGCTGCAGGAGCGGGCTTGGTCGTGGACGAGCCACCCTTCTGGCCGCTGTCGGCTTCGGTGGAGCGCTCACATCCGAGCAACGCAAAAATCAGCAAAACGCACAGTGCCATCGAGCGCATGGGGAGGTCGACCTTAGCAGAGATTCCGGGACGTTGCCGTGACGTTACGATTCGCTGTAGCTGGTGAGTTGTGCCCGAACGATGTCCTCGTTGATTCCGGTCCGGATGTATTCCTTCAGGCAGTCGGCGATGGTCACCATCAGATCGTCGAGGCCCCTGTCCTCGATCAGCCGGGACAGCAGGGCCCTCGACTCGCGGCTGTCTTCGTCACGCAGGAATTTTCGGACCTCCTCGATCGTGATTCCGCCCTGGAAATCGATGTAAGCGTTTTCCATCAGGTAGCGCGCAAGCTCGTTCACATGACCCTCCATCTCACTATATTTCGGTCATCTATTAGACACCCGAACGCCCAAACGGCAAGCGATAAAGGCCCTCATGGGCCGGGAGCCTGCTTTTCTACGCCCCCAGGTCGTGTAATCGTGCCGGACCATGGAGCCCATGACCCACCTCGAAGCGGATCCCGAATGGTGCGGTACCGTAGTCGAGCTGGGCGAGGATTTTGCCCGAGTTGCTCTGCGCGCAATCGACTCGATGGTCGTCGATGCGACAGGCTTGGTTCATGGCGGGTTCGTCTTTGGCCTCGCGGACTACGCGGCGATGCTCGCGGTCAACGACCCGAATGTAGTCTTGGGGGCCGCGCAGACACGCTTCATCAAGCCGGTTCGACGCGGTGACCAGATGATCGCCACCGCCCGGGCGGTTGACGCGCAAGGCAGGAGACGCGAGGTGCACGTGGAGGGGTCGGTGAATTCGGAGAAGGTGTTCGAAGGAACGTTCACCTGCTTCGTCCTGGAGCGACATGTGCTGGAGCGGGCTGGGAGGATAGAATGACAGACGACGGTGGCGCAATCATCGGTCGTGTCCTCGCCTCTCGCGGCGTGAAGCAGATCTTCACGCTCTGTGGCGGCCACATCTCTCCCATCTTGGTTGGCGCAGAGGCCAACGGCATCAAGGTCGTCGACGTACGCGACGAGGTGAGCGCGGTTTTCGCGGCCGATGCGGTGGCCCGGATGACGGGCATCCCCGGCATTGCTGCGGTGACGGCCGGTCCGGGCGTGACCAACACGGTGACGGCCGTGAAGAACGCGCAGCTGGCGCAATCTCCCTTGGTGATCTTTGGTGGCGCGGCGGCGACGCTGCTCAAGGGGCGCGGCGCGCTGCAGGACATCGACCAGATCTCATTGATGGCATCGATCACCAAATGGGCCGTTTCGATCTCGAAGGTCCAGAGCATCGGGCCCACCGTCGAGAAAGCTTTCGATCTTGCCCAAGAGGGAGTACCCGGGCCCGTGTTCATCGAGGTGCCGATCGACGTGCTCTACCCCGAAGCGATGGTTCGGGAGATGTTCATGAAGGAAAGCGGAGTCAGGGAAGGCAAGAACATCGGCTCCAAGGCGCTCGAGCTCTACATGCGAGGCCATTTGTACCGGCAGTTCAACCAGCCCCACATGAGCATCGCCCCTCCGATGCGGCAGTCACTACCACCGAAGCCAAGCATCAAGAGCCAGCACATCAAGAAAGTCGCGGCTCTACTGGGCAAGGCCGAGCGACCGGCGCTGGTGATCGGAAGTCAGGCGCTCGTCAACTGCCGCGACCCGAGTCCAATCGCGAATGCAGTGCGGGCATTAGGGGTCCCGACCTGGCTCGGTGGCATGGCCAGAGGGCTGCTCGGCCGGCACAGCGACATCCAGTTTCGCCACAAGCGCAGCGCGGCGCTCAAAGAGGCCGATTTGGTCATCGTTGCAGGCTTTCCGTTCGATTTCCGTCTCAACTACGGGCGGAGCATGTCGAGCCGAGCCACCTTGGTCGCGGCCAACCTCAGCTCGAGCGAGATGCGCAAGAACCGGCGTCCCGAGATTCCGGTACACATGCACGCCGGGGAGTTTTTGAAAGAGCTCTCGAACGTGGCCGGTGGAGGGCTCCGCCCTTGGACCGAGTGGTACGATGCCCTTCGCGCCCGCGAGCGTGATCGCGACCAAGAGATCGACCTCCAGGCACAAGCGTCAACCGATCTCGTGAACCCGCTGCAACTTTTTCAGCGCATTGAAGAGAAGATGGCCGACGACGCCGTGCTGGTCGTCGACGGCGGTGATTTCGTCGCGACGGCATCGTATATCCTTCGGCCGCGCCAACCGCTGTCATGGCTAGACCCGGGCGTCTTTGGAACACTGGGCGTAGGCGGCGGCTTCGCTATCGGAGCATCGCTGGTCCGGCCCGGCAAGGAGGTGTGGCTGATCTACGGCGACGGCTCTTGCGCCTACAGTCTCGCGGAAATGGACACCTGCATACGTCATGGGCTGGCACCCATCGCCGTCATCGGAACGGACGGATCCTGGTCGCAAATCGCGCGAGAGCAAGTCCCGATGCTCGGAACCGATGTCGGGACCGTTCTGAGGCGGACCGCGTATCACGAGGTCGGGCAAGGCTACGGGGCCATCGGGCTTCTCTTGGATGACCCGGCGCAGATCGACGCGACCTTGGACGAAGCCAAAGCACTGGCGGCATCGGGGAAACCTGTCGTGATCAACGTGCACATCGCTGCCACCGACTTCCGTAAGGGCTCGATCTCGGTATAGACACCGTGGCTACCTGGCGACAACGACGAATGGCGCATCGCCGCTTGAGCGACAAGCACACGGTCGCGTTGTGGTACCACCCGCAGTACAAAGTCGATGCGCTCATCGAGACAGCCCGTGTCCCGGGCGTCGAGGTCGCGCGCGGCGAGAAGATCCTCGGCGCGCTCGGCGCCGAGGGGCTGATACGCCCCAAAGAAGTGCGTCCCGCTCCGATGATCGCGCTTGCCGACCTCGCGAAGGTGCATGACGAGGCCTACCTGGCTCAAACGGCCCGCCCGGAATACCTCGGCCGCATCTTCGGCCTCGAAGCACACTTCATCGACGTGGATCCGGTCTTGATCGCACAGCGCCGACAGGTTGGAGGCACCGTCGAAGCGGCGCAGTGGGCCATTGGCGCGCAGGACCGTGTTGCGTTCAACATTGGAGGGGGCTTTCATCATGCGGAGCCCGAGTCGGGGACTGGATTCTGCGTCTACAACGACATCGCGGTCGCCATCGCGTTGCTGCGCGAGAACGGGTTCGAGGCCCCCATCACCATCGTCGACCTGGACTACCACCAGGGCAACGGAAACATCGTGACCTTCGAGAGCGACAAAACCGTCTGTACCTACTCGATTCACGGCTCTGTGTGGAGCCACGTCGAAGCGGCCGCCGATCAGCAGTTCTTGCTGCCGCCGAAATCGGACGACGCCGCGTACTTGCATGAGCTCCGCGAAACACTCCCCGCCTCGATCCAGAACACCGGCCCCGGCTTGATCTTCTACCTCGCGGGCAACGACGTGCTCGAAGGGGATCGCCTCGGCGAATTCACGCTGAGCCGCAAGGGCGTGCTCGAGCGCGACCGCTTCGTCATCGAGCAGGCACGAGAACACGCATGCCCCGTGGTGGTGACCCTCGGGGGTGGATACAGCGACGACGCGTGGCGCGCGTCGACCGACTTCATCCGCTGGCTGTTGATCGACGAGGCCGAGGTCACGGAGCAAGCTCGGCAAAGTCTCTTCGAGCAGTACACGCAGATCGCCCAGGAGCTCGATCCTTACGACCTGCAACGCTCGAGCGGGGAGTGGGGGCTCAGCGAGGCCGACCTGATGGGCGACCTCACTGGACCGCGAAACAAGTCCACACGTGTGCTCGACTACTATTCGCGGCACGGGCTGGAGTTCGCCCTGGAAAAGTACGGCTTGCTCGACGAGATCCGAAGCCGCGGTTTCACCGACATTCGTCTTACAATCGATCCAGGAGATCCAGAACGGCAACACCTGACCGTGCACGGGACCAGACGCGGCGAGGAGTACCTCCTAGTCGATCAAGTGCTTTGCCGCGTGAGGCGCCCCGCCCCAGAGGGTCTGGAACCTCCCGATGACCTCGAGCTGCTCTACCTCGAGTGGATGTTGCTTCAAAATCCGACCGAGGAATTCTCGCTGCGCCAGCCGCAGTGGCCGGGGCAAGACCATCCGGGTCTTGGAATCGGCGAGCAGACGATGCACATGTTATTTCAGGGTGCCACGCGATTGGGGCTCGACGGTTTGGCGCATCACCCCTCGCGTTATCACATCGCGTTCATCGGCGGACACCAATCGTTCTTCTTGGATCCGGAGCTTCAAGGTCGATTCGAAGCGATCCGAGAGGTGCTGGCACCCCTCGATCTCGCTGAGGCTGCCTGGAAGATGGAGCGTAGGGAGGTTTGCTGGTCGGATGGAGAGCCGATCGAATGGATTCCGGAAGACATCGTCATTCCGGTGAGCGACCGCCTCTTCGCGTACATCGGTTCCGTTCAATACCAGCAACCGCGGGCCGACGCGCTCGAGCGTGCGCGGGCGCGCGGCATCGTCCTGCAGCCTACTCGCACGACGTAGCAGCGGGCTGTCCGGCGAAGCGAGCTGCCGTCCACTCGAGCATGAGCGGCATGTTCTTCTCGGTGGAGTCGTTGTGCCCGTAGCCCTCGAAAACGCGGTAATCGATTTCGTTCCCGATGTCGCAGAGCCGGCGGTACAAGACGTTCGTCAGCAAGATGGGAACGACCGTGTCAGCCTGGCCTTGGATGAGCAAGATCGGCACGTCGGTCCCAACGTTCCCTGGCGAGTTCTCGCTCAATCGCGTCACCCAGTCAGGCAGGTCGAGCGGGCTGGTCTCGAAACCCGCACCATCGAAGCCGCCTGCGACTTCACCAAACGCATCCCCACAGGCATCCTCATCGAGCAGCGTTTCGATCGCGCTCAACGCGTCGGCCGAGTAGATGTCCTCAATCGCGAGATCTGCGTATGCAGCCTCGAAGCCCAGCGTGAGCTGCCAAATGAAACCGCGAGCCCCGGGCACGAACGCACCCGACATGATGATGCCCTGGAACTCACTGGCGGGAGCGGCGCTGACCACCCCGAGCACCTCGAGCTCCGGCGCCCAAGTCGGGGCGATCTCTCCCGCGAAGAGCGCTCCATGCCCACCTTGTGAGCGGCCCCAGATGACCACGCGGTATCCGGCATGCGCTTCTTCGATTTGCTGGGCAGCCTTGACGATGTCGAGCACACCGCGGCCTTCACTCGGTCCCACGAGATACGGGTGGATGCCGGGCGTACCTAGGCCTTCGTAGTCACTCATCACGCCGACATACCCCGCAGCGACGAGCTCGGGCGCGATGTCGTAGAAGTCGTGAAAGCCGCTTCGGTACCCTTTGGACGGCGCACAGGGATCGGACACGCCCTTGGTGCCATGCGCCCAGGTCACGACATCGTACCCCACCTCCGGTGCAGGCCCCTGCGGAGCCACCACCAGGCCGGATACGGCGATCGCCCGGCCGTCCACCGCCGTCGAGACGTAAAGCACGCGCCAGGCCTGGCTGCCTTCAGCCAAAGGCTCGATCGCCTCCGCCCGAATCAAGGTTCCCGGAACCTCAGAGGGAAGCGGATCGGGCGGCACGTAGAACTCGCTGCCACTCGACTCGCTGCCGGTGCTGCCGCATCCGGTGGAAAGAAACGCAACGCAAGAGATCCAGAACCACCCGCTGCGAGGAACGCTCATTGCTCCCGAGTACCCTCTTCGGCAACGCTTCGTCAATTGTAATGACCCACGCGGTCCTCAAAACAGCGCGGCGCCCCGCAAAAGCGAGGCGCCGTGGTTAGAGGGTTCGTAAGCCGAGTTTTGTAGCCCGCGCTCGTCGCCGAGATGCGGGTCGTGATCATTCTTCTGGGACCGATGTCGCCATCGGCCTCGAGCGACGTCACCCGGAGGCTCGGGCGGGACCACCCTCGACGCCTCCCTATTTCGTCTTGCTTCGGATGGGGTTTGCCGTGCGACCGACGTTACCGCCGGCCCGGTGAGCTCTTACCTCACCCTTTCACCCTTACCACGCGGCCCTTCGGCGGCGAGGCGGTTTGCTTTCTGTGGCACTTTCCTCGGGGTCGCCCCCACCAGGAGTTACCTGGCATCCTGCCCTATGAAGCTCGGACTTTCCTCCCGTGCGCAGATGCACACCAGCGATCACGTGAACCTGTCTAACCGGCCGAGGGTAAGGCGGGCCGGCGACCCTTGCAACTACACGGGCGGATGGGCAGCGGACGCGGGCGAGGACTCCGGAAGCGGATATCGCACCACGTCCACGAGGATGTAGGTCAGGGCAAGGAGCACCGCAACGGTCTCCCAGATGTACTGCTCGTCATACCATCCGATGAAGAACTGCAGGATGAGCCCAGCCATCACCATGAGGATCAGCGCGACCGAATAGCGTAGCCGCTCGATCGCAAGAGGGGCCATGAGCACGACAAAACTGTAGTAGTAGCAAGTGAGCTCGAAGAAACCGATGATCAGGATCGTACTCCCTGCCAACACGGCCCATCCCGCAAGCCGCCGGCCCGCGAGCGCTAGCAGGACGAACATCCCGAGGAGGATCAGGCCGTGAAGCCAGCGCCGGTCGTGCTGCGTTTCCTTGCGTCCTTGTTTCCACTTGGCCCAAGGGTCGTCGAGGCTCGAGTCCTTCGTGAAACGGCCCACCAGGCTAGGCCGGTAGGACAAAATCGTCGGAAGCCCCATGTGATTGGTCAGCGGCGTGTCGCTGTGCTTGAGCGTATTGTGGAGAAATTCAGGGTGCGCAGCGACGCCGTTGATCGCGACACTCGCCGAGCAGAGCACTAAGAGCCCGAGCACGCCCCCCGCAATGAATCGCTTGTCGCTTGTATCGAGCCACGGGCGTTCGATCTTCTTTCGTCGAACGAAGCGATCGATCACCGCGGCGATGGGCCCACCCGCAAGCGCAGCGGGAAAGAGCCGCAGGAGGGCGCTCCAGGATAGCGCAAAGCCGGAGAGAAAAGGGAAGCCCCGCTTGAGGAAACACACCGCCGCAACCGCCATGAAGAACCACGGCACCCGCGCAAAGCTCCCGCCGGTCCAGAAATACGCCCAGGGATACCCGGTGCCCCAGACCAACACCGCAAGCGCGGTCGCGCGCAATCCGAATGCCCAGCAGATCAGCAGAAACGAGCCCAGATAGAGCACGAGGTCGATCATGGTGTAGCGCAGGATCCGTTTCCGGAATCGCGCCAAGTCGTTCGGGTCAACCTGGGCGCTCGAAACCTGTGGGACCTGGTCACGCCAACCGATGTTCGTGAGGAAGGCGGCGACCATGTTGGAGATCGGGCTCGCGTTGTACCCGTGATCCATCACCATGTCTTTCCACCAGCTCGACCCCATCAACGTGCGGAACGAGCGGGCATCCTGGCGAAAGGCCTCCCAACGCTCAGGGGAGAAATGCGCGGCGCAATCTTCTCGATAGCGAAGGACGTCGTCCTTGCTCACGGAGTGAAGACGATTGTCGGTGAGATCACGAATCTTTCGCTTCGCGAGATCCGCCTCGCCACGGTCCTCATAATCGGCGGCGAGCACACACTCGTAGAGCCGCTCGTACTCGTTTTCATCGAAGTACTTCGAGCCGACGTAGTAGTGAAACGTATCCCAGTAGTGGACGATCCGGGAACTGTGGAAGGCGCCAAAATTCACCCAGGCCGTGGCGCTGGCCAAAATCACCCAGAGGAGAGCCCCTCGCTCCAGCCACTCGCGCGCATCTTTGCGCTGACTGAGGAGCCAAATCCCGCGTGCGGCCCAGCCACCGACGACTACGCCCAGCGCATAGACGCCCCAGCTTGCGAACCAGGGTGCAAGCTTCGCCCCGTAAAGCGGGTAGCCAGCAAGTGCAAGCATCGCCACCGAGAGCGCCGACGCAGCCCAGAGCGCTCTCTTCCTCTCCTCGATCCCAAAAAGCGCAATGAAGAACAACAAGCCGAGTGCCGCGACGCCGAGGCGATATCGATTGTCGCGCTTTTCGAGAATCGTCTTCCACCACCAGGACGCCGTATTCTTCACTTCGATCCGAGGGGGCCAGACCGACGGCGGATCACAAAAGATCTGCACCTCACCGAGGCTGTAGAAGCCGTCGCCGCCCTGCGCGCGCACGCGGAGGAATCGGCCGCGGCCATCGATCCCGCGGGCGCCACGTCGCCGCATCCCCTGACCGGAGACCGGATCACCGACCCAGAGAGGGCGGAACGTGCTGCGATCGTCGGACAGCTCGACGATGTAATCGTCGTTGTTATCGCCCTGGAGGTCGAGCGCGGTGACGCGCGTGGTGTCGCCGAGGTCGTAGATGACATGGCTCTGCGGGCCGGCCAGGACCGACGTGAGCTCGCTCTCCCAGGGGTCGCCCTCAGCTGGCAGGACCCCGTCGGTGATCCGTTCGGCGTGCGTGACGCCAGGCCGCGAGATCGGGGACTTGCCAGCAAGCAGGTTGCCCGCGGGGCAGGCCGGCTCCTGAGCCGCCGCTGAAGCGGCCCCAAAGAGGCAAGCCAAGAAAAAGAGGGCGATTCGATTCACGTCCGCGCGCAACGTACGCAACGGAGTCCCCTCTGACAAGTACCCTCCGGCCGACGGGAACGATTCGAAATCGACCTCGAAACCGCCCCATGGGGAGCGCGATTGAAATCGCGCTGTGTCCGGGGCCGCTGGACTTCGGCGGCGCTCGGACTTACTGATAAAGAAATGGGTTCTGAGTCTTCCAAGAAGCTGTCGGCCGAGCCCAGCGCCAACGATGTAGTGTTGGTGTATGGCAAGTCGGACGACGGCACAGGATATGACGTCCTTCGCCAACGAGGGACGGAGGTCCAAGCTGGTACGATCCGGCCACTCGCCGACGGCAAACCGATCCATGGCGAGGTCGTCCGCCTCGCACCCCGCGCCGAATCGCCGCTACTCTTCGACGTGGCGGTCGAGCACGGCGCCCCTGCCCCGGCGGGCCGCCCCGCCAAGGTCGCCACCGAAAACTACCGCCGCGGCTGGGAGTCGATCTGGGCCAAGAAGCGCAGCAGCCGAGCGCTGAATTAAAAAGGGTGCCGCCGGTTGGCGACACCCTCCCCCTGCTGTCTTGGAGTGGCCGTTAGGTCACGTAGTCCTTCAGTCGCTCGACATCGCGGTACTCTTGCAGGCGAGCGAGGCCTGCGGTTTCGACTTGCCGTACGCGCTCGCGCGTGAGGTTCATGATCTCGCCCACCTCTTCCAGAGTGATGCCCCCGCGGTCCGCTACATCGAGCGCGCACGTCTCGGTCATCTCCCAGATCTCGATGTCGGGGAAGTTGAGCTTGATAGACCCGCGCACCGGATGGACATCGATATAAAGGTGATATTTGCACGAGACGAAGGGGCACGGCCGCTCCATCTCCTTGCACTCCAAGCGGCTCTTGGGCTTCCAATAATCGTCCTCGGGATACAGATCGCGTCCTCGATTCAGCTCCGCCTTGCTCAATCGGCGAATCGAAATCGTCCGTGCGCGAGCGCGCGAACGACGCTTTCTGCGGCCCCTCCGCTCCTCCGTCCCAGGCTCGTCAAGCGCGTCCGCCAGTGACTCGCGTTCCGCTTCTTCCGCACTAGATTCCACGTTCACAACTTCTGCGCTTGCTGCGTCCTTCATGACCTCTCCCCCAAACCTTTCAGACGGCGGCCCGCGCCATGCGGGCCCGCATCGTCAGGCGCCTCTCGATGACCTCGAGCTTCTTGACGAGCCCCCTGCCGAGCTCGCGAACGTCGTTGAGCGCTTCGCCGACACCGAGATCGTCGGCCAGTTCGCGCTGTTGCTCGTGCACGGCGTCCTCGATCGCCTGGTACACGCGCTTGAGTTGCCGACTCAGCGCATCGATGTCCCCACGAACGAAGAGAAACTCCTTCTGGATTTCCTCCATCGTGAACCCCTGATGCATCAGGCGGCGGATGTGATCGATTTGGCGAACGGCAGTCGCCGGATACAGGCCCTGCGAGCCCCGGTGCTTGCCCTTGCGACCGACGCGCACGCTCCGCGGCAGTAGGCCGAGCTGAACGTACTTGCGGAAGGTGGCCTCGGTGAGCCGTGCGCCCCGAGCGGTGAAGGTCTCGACGATCTGTTGAACGCTCATTCCCTCGACGTGCGCGCTCTCGAGCTCCTCGAGCTCCTCGTCGGACCAGCTCCTGGCCTCCAATTCCCCGTGTCTCCGCAGTTGTCCCCTAGGTAGAGTCATTTGAATAACTTATAGCGAATGTATTCCATTGAAAATAATTAGGTCAACACAAAAATATGCTAATTTATAAGTATTTGTTATTATTGGTTTTTTTATGTTGCTCGGCGGGGGATCGGTCCGAGCCAGCCCTAGATTCTGGATCGCCCTACGGCTCATAGGATCGGATTCGCGGGCGGAAATTGACGGGATCCCTCGAACCCAGTACCTCCCTCCAAGCGCATGGATTCACGGGCGTTTCGACGATTTCGGCGGAACAAGGGGGCTCTCGCGGGACTGGTCCTGGTGATCGCGGTCACCGCCCTGGGTCTGCTGGGCCCCTGGCTCGCCCCCTATGATCCCGTGGAGCAATTCACCGACCAATTGCTGCTCGACAACGGACTCCCGGCCGGCCCGGGGGAGGAGCCGGGGCATTGGCTCGGGGGGGACGTTCTCGCCAGAGACGAGCTCAGCCGCCTCCTGAGCGGCGCCCGCGTATCGATGTTGGTCGCGTACTTGGCCACCGCCCTGGCAGTGCTGATCGGCGTGACGCTCGGACTGGTATCGGGGTACATCGGCGGGCGACTCGACACGGTCCTGATGCGACTGGTCGACGTCGTCCTGTCGATGCCGTTTCTCTTGATCGCCATCGTCATGCAGCGCGTCTGGGACGCGCCGGGCGTCTGGACGATCTGCGTCGTGCTCGGCGTCCTGTCGTGGACCACCCTAGCCCGCGTCGCGCGCGCCAAAACGATGGAAGCGCGGGAGCTCGACTACGTCCAAGCTGCTCGCGCGCTCGGCATACGGCATGTTCGCATCCTGGCGCGGCACGTGCTCCCGAACATCATCGGTCCGCTGATCGCCCTCGCCACCATCCTGGTCGCACGTATGATCATTGCGGAGAGCGCCCTGTCGTTTCTCGGACTCGGTGTTCGGCCGCCGACGGCAAGTTGGGGCTCGATGCTCAACGACAGTCAGTCTCTGCTCCTCGGCGTGCCACGGCTGACGCTCTACCCAGCCGTTTTGATCAGCATGGCGGTGTTTGGTTTCAATCTCTTTGGTGAGGGGCTGCGAGATGCGTTCGACCCCAAAGACTGATGGCCGACAGCACCGCTTGACTCGCGCTGCGGCGCTGATCCTGACTGCGCTCCTGATTGGATGGGTCGTTGCCAACTTCCCGAACGCGCCGGTCGGGCCTCGCTACGTTGGTGCAGGACATGCAACTCCCCAAGCGGGCGGGACGTTCATCTTCTCGGAGAGCAGCAACATCCACACCCTCGATCCCCATTTCGCTTACGACACCCTCTCGACCGCTGCATGCCGGCTTCTCTACGATGGATTGCTCGACTACGACTACGACGGTCAGATGATCCCTAGTCTGGCGGTCGCTCTGCCAGAGGTGTCCGACGGAGGCCGGGTCTTTCGCTTCACACTTCGTCCCGGCATCAAGTTCCACAACGGGCGGGAGATCACCGCCGAGGACATCTCTTGGTCGATGCACCGTCTGCTGTCGGAGCGCATCGGTTCACCCGGCTACCCATTCTACAAATCGATCGTGGGGGCACCGGCATACCACGCGGGAGAGGTGGCACGCATCGAGGGTATCGTCGTACTCGACGAGCGGACGATCGAGTTTCGACTCGACGAAGCCGACCAGACGTTCCTCAATGCACTCGCGATGCCCTTTGCTTACCCGATGCCGCGCGAACACGTCGAGAGACTGGAAGAAACAGAGGGCCTCGATGCGGTGGGACAAGATCCGATTGGCGCTGGACCGTTCGTCTTCAAGCACTGGGAGCGTGGCGTTCAGGTCGAATTCGAGCGTTTTGAGGAATACTGGGCGCCCCAGGCGCGACCCGACCGAATGATCTTTCTGGAAAACATTTCCTCGGATGTTGCGAGCGCCCGCTTCCGCAATGGGGACCTCGACGTCGTCTATCGACCCAGCAAGGTGAACCGCCTGTTTCTGCGGCAATCGGAGGCCTGGGCTCCGTATCGAGCGGAAGCACCGAGCGCGTCGGTGTTCGCCCTAGGCCTCAACTGCGAGCTCCCTCCGTTCGACAACGTCCACGTCCGGCGCGCGGTGGCCTATGCGATCGACCGATCCAAGCTGGAGCGGCTGGACCCGGGCCAGGCGATTCCCGCCACTCAGGTGCTGCCACCGATGCTCCCCCCGTACGATCCGGCACTACCGACAAGACAAGTGTTCGACCTCGATCGGGCCAGGGAGGAGATGCGCTTGGCGGGGGTACCGAACGGACTGAGCGAACCGGTCACGCTCTGGGTGCGAGGGGAAGGCGAGGTGCGCGTCGCACAGCTCTTCCAACAAGACCTGAAGGCGATCGGCATCGAGATCGAGCTCAAGATGGTTTCGTTCGCAACCTACCTCAAAGAAACCGGTCGGCCGCGCGTCGCCCAGGCGGCCTTCACCGGCTGGCACCAGGACTTCCCCGATCCATCGAACTTCATGGACATCTTGTTTCACAGCCGCTCGATCCATCCCGAGAACTCCGAGAACCGTTCGTTTTATCGAAACCCGGTGCTCGACGCGCTCCTCGATCGAGCGCGCGCGGAGGTGAATCGCAAGACCCGGCTCGCGCTCTATGCGAAGGCCAACGCGATCATCGCGGCCGACGCCCCCTGGGTGTTCCTCTACTATCCTGTCGACATGTTCGCCTGGCAGCCATACGTGAAGGGGTTTCGACCCCACCCGGTATGGCTGAATGAATACCGCAACGTCTGGCTCGACCTGCCGAGACAGCGCGTCAGCCAATCGATCTACCAAGAGGGCGCCGGACCATGATCCGCTTCATCGCGCAACGAATCATTTGGGGGGTCTTGGTCGTCATGTCGGTCGTGACACTGGTCTTCTTTCTGATTTTCATCGCAGGTGACCCGGCCGTGACGGTCCTCGGCCCGCAGGCAAGAGCCGAGCAGATCGCAGACTTCAAGGCGAAAAAGGGCCTGGATCGCCCGGTGCCCGAGCAGTTCCTGAGCTACCTCGGTGTCGTGCCCTGCATACGGAAGGACTCGACCAAATACGAGCGCGACGACGGTTCCCGCGGCTACTGCGGCATGCTTCAGGGAGACCTCGGCGAGTCGTATTCGCATCATGAATCGGTGACCAATGTCATCGGGTATCGCCTGCCTCGCACCCTGCTCCTGGCGTCCTTGGCGATCCTGTTCGAGCTGCTATTCGGTCTCGCCGCAGGAATCTTGGCGGCGCTTCGGCGCAACCGCTGGTCGGACACGGTGATCATGTTCGCAACGTTCGTAGGCATCAGTTTGCCCACCTATGTCACGGGTCCGATCGCATTGCTGCTCTTCGCCTTCCTGCTGGGTTGGTTCCCTTTCGGCGGTTATGGCGTCGACGCCGTCGATCACGTGTATCACGCGCTCTTGCCCTCGCTGATCTTGGCGATCGCCGGAGCCGCGACCTACGCGCGGGTCATGCGCGGCGAGCTCATCGAAACCATGCGGCATGACCACGTGCGAACCGCAAGGGCCAAAGGGATGCCGATGAGGCGAGTGGTGGTCAGGCATGCGATCCGCAACGCACTGCTCCCTGTGGTCACCCTGATCGGCCTGAGCCTGCCGTTTCTGGTAGGCGGAGCCATAATCACCGAGAAGATCTTCGCCTGGCCTGGCCTAGGACTCTTGACCATCGAATCGATCGAATCGCTCGATGCGCCGGTCATCATGGCGGTCGTCTTGATGTTTGGCATCGCCGTGCAGGCGGGCAACCTCTTGGCCGACATCGCGGTAGCGGCGCTCGACCCGCGCATTCGGCTCGACGACTAGCCCTTGGGCTTCGGTCTCACGGGAAACACCCGACCCGCACCTTCTGTTCGCGGTGCGTGCACCTGCATCGCGTCGATTTTGATCTTCTTTCGCCGCGCATCAGGAAGCTTGATGATGCAAACCCCTTCGCCCGACAGACTTTCGATCTTGCAAAGCCCAAATTTCGGGTGCTCGATCCAATCACCGCGTTCAGGCTTTTCTTCTTCGTGGTCGACAAGTCGATCGCGAACCGAGAGCTCTGCCGCCATCGCCCATGTGACCCCGGCGGCGGCTCTGCCAGCCGCGCTCGGCGTGTGATCTTCTCCCGCGGCAGCGTCCGCGGCGACCCAGAGCTGAAGCCCCGTTGCTTCGTCGTTCGCTCGCTTCAGTGCAAGCTCGTCAAACCGATCGATGCGAAACTCCAGAGCGAAGACCGAACCATCGACCACGTGGCCGCCGTACGTCACGTCGCGATCACCTTCACGAAGCGAAAGCGTCGCGTGAAGATGCCAGAACGGCTCGCCATCGCGTTCTGAGAGGTTGCCCTGCATCGACAGGAGCTCGCAGCGCTCGAAGCGATGGGCCGTTTCGTAGCGCCGGTGGATCTGACTATACTCGGTGAGCTCGATCCATTCGAACGCGCCCATCGCGGTCATCCATGCGGTCCGAAGACCATGCTCGTCGGCGAGCTCGCGAAGCGCGTCTCTCAGGCCGGTTCCGCGATAGATCCGGCCCACGACGTGTTGTGAAGCACGCGTCTCCACCGAAAGAGAGCTCTTGGACTCCATCACGATGCCGCTTGCGTCAGACGCTCGTCTTTGGCGTCGACCGCATCGACGAAGAGCTTGAAGTACTCACCCGCACTCAGCAGAGCCAGGGCGAGGCTCAAGTACAAAAGCACCAGTCCTACCTGAGCGAAGTCGAATTGCGTCCGATAGAATCCAAAATCGATCAGGTATCGCTGGTGCACGATGAGCAGGAGGATCGCAACCATTTGAAGTGCGGTCTTATCCTTTCCGGTGCGCATCGCCGCCATCACGACCCCCTCGCTCATCGCAATTGTACGGAGCGCCGTGATGGCAAGCTCTCTGCCGATCATGATGATCACCGCGACGACGCCCAGGAACGGCAAGCGACCCAGGTACGCGAGTGAGATCAGGGTCGCCATCACGAGGAGCTTGTCCGCCAGTGGATCGAGGAACTTGCCCAGCACACTGATCTGGCCCCAGCGGCGGGCGAGGTAACCATCGATGAGGTCGGTGAGAGCGGTCGCGATGTAGAGCATCGCGGCCCAGAAATTGGCTTTCGGCGTACCGTCCCAGAGAAGCCAGAGCACACCCGGAATCAGGACGATGCGGAGCATCGTCAGCAAGTTGGGCAGATTGATCGCATCGTCCCGGATCGACCTGCGCTTGAGGGTTGCCTCTTCCATGAGGCGAGGTGTAGCCCAGGTTGCCCGCCGCGTCTGCCACCCACGCAGATCCACCTGTAGGGTAAATTTTCACGGCCTGCATCGATGACGGCTCGCTTGCAATCGGATCACGGCATCGCCAAGCTCCAGCGTCACCGAGACGGGCATGCGGGAACTCACTCGGAACGTCGCAGAACGAACGCGAACGGCGATCGGCGTCACGTCGCAAAACCTCGCAGTCCAGGACTTGATCGCGCTGGCGTTTCACGCCTACCTCCTCTTGCGGGTTTCGATCGCACCTGACGGAACCGATGCCGCCGTCGCGCGCCGGTTCGCCCTAGCGCTCTTCGTCGTCACGGCGTGCTGCATCACCCTCACCCGAGGCGAGGTGATTCGTGATCGACGTACCCGTGCGATCACTTACCGGCTCGGCTTGGTCGTACCGATGTTGCTTTCGTACTTCGAGATGCGGATCTTGATTCCGGCCCTTCACCCTGACCTCATGGACCACCAGCTGTTCGCGATCGACCGTTGGCTCCTCGGTACCACTCCGTCTGTCTGGATGGAAGCGTGGAACTTCGAGCCGATCGTCGAATGGTTGTCTTTCTTCTACTACGGCTACTTTCTGATCCTGGCGCTCATGATCATTCCTTCACTCTTCGTCGGCGAGGGCGGGCGCCAACAAGAGGTGCTGGCGGGCGCTATGCTCATCGTGGCCACCGGGCACTTCCTCTACACCATCGTGCCTGGGGCCGGCCCGTATGCGACCATTCGGTTCCACCAAGCCTTGCACGGCGGGTTCTGGTGGAAGCAGGTCGAAGTGACGGTAGCTGCCGCCGGCGCACAACTCGACATCTTCCCCTCTCTTCACACCGCGTTCCCCACGTATTTCACCCTGCACGCGTTCGCCCATCGTCAGACACAGCCTTTCCGATGGTTGTGGCCGGTGATTGCCTTCATCGCCGTGAACATCATCATCGCGACGATGTTCTTGCGCTGGCACTGGTTCATCGACGTCGCCGTCGGCCTCTTGCTGGCATTCGCAGCGCGTAGGTTTGCCGTTGCGGTGGCGGACCGTGAGGCCCTCCGGGGCGGGCTTTACGACCCCCGACAAGCGGTCTGGGAACGGCTCTAGCGTCCCTTCGAGAAGCGCCCGGCATCAGGTAGCAGCGTCTCGGGGACGGCGATCTCCGGCACCGCATCGATTTCGCGAGTCCTGCGGCGAATCCACCAAATGAAGCCGCCGATCATCGCGAGCGGCACGACGGTGAGAAGGATCGTCGTGTCGACGAACGCCTGCCGGTTTTCTTCGAGCGGTGAGGCGCAGGAAGGGCAAGCGTACGCAAGGTCCGCGGCCCATGCGGCGCCGACCGCTGTCGCGGTAACGCAGGCGCGAAGCACGCGCATCACAGGTACACCTGCCAGTAGAGGATGGGCCAAACCCCGACGACGAAGTACCAAAAGATCTGGGCGGGCCAGAATGTGAACCGATCGAGGTCATCGTGAGAGAGCTTGCGATACGTGTAGAGCAGGATGATGAAACCCGCGACGACGTGAACCGCATGCGTTCCCACGAGCAGATAGAAGAAACCACCGAGCTGACCCGACGTCACAGTCAGGCCTTCGCGAAGAAGCGCGACCCACTCGGCTCCTTGAAAGACGACGAAGAAGCCTCCGAGCGCGATGGCAATCGCCAGCAAACGCTTGGTCACGGCTTCTCGACGCTTGAACGCGCGGTTGGCAAGATAGAGCGCCACGCCGCTCGCGAGCAGGGCAGCGGTGTTCAATGCAGTCTCCTCGACCGGCAGACGCGGTTGTCCAGGCGGAGGCCAGCCGCCAATTGCATTGCTCTTGCCAATGACGAAGGCGCTGATCAGCCCCGAGAAGAACATGACCTCCGTGGCGACGAACATCAGCATCCCGAGCACACCGTTGGGGAGAACTGGCTCGCGCCTGACGGGCACGCCGTAGGGGCGACCTAGTGCATCATCAGCCATCCAATGTTCCTCCTTTCCTCAGTGCGCGGCTTCGTCGTGCTCACCGCCGTGTTCGCCATGTTCGCCGTGCGCCCTGGCGGCCTCTTCCTCTAACCCACGCTCGATTTCGCTCTTGGCGGCGACGTTGTCCCAGTTTTGGCCCTGGTGCTCCATGACGTCGGGGGCGACCCCGGCAAAAAACAGCAACATGAGCGTCAACATGGTCGCCAGGAGGTACGAAATGTACTTCTTTTCGATGTTGAGGTGCATGAAGTTCGCAGCAACCAGGTAGGCTTTGATGATGGCGATCCCAAACGCCGTCATCAAGGTGATCATCCAGGCCTTGAGAAACCCGGCCGCTATGTGCGGCGCCACAATCGGGCCCAGGACACTGATGATGAGCAGCACCAACAGAATGGCCCAGATCTTCACGTAGTGGGCTTGACCGTGATCCTCTGAATGGTCGTGATTTTCAGCCATGATCGTTCGTCCTCACTTGGCGATGTAGAGCAGCGGGAAGAGGAAGATCCACACGATGTCGACGAAGTGCCAATAGATCCCGATGAGCTCGACCCGATGCAGCTCTTGGCCCTTCCTCGCCTCGTTCGCGATGATCAGCATGATGATGCAGCCCGCGATGACGTGAAGCCCATGAAGTCCCGCAGCAGTGTAATAGAATTGCCAAAAGCCGTTGGCAGTAATCGTGTACCCGTGATGAATCTCGCCAGTCCACTCCACCGCCTTCACGCAGATGAAGACCAAGCCGCCCCCGCAGGTGCCGAGCAGCCACTTGGCGGCTCTTTTCCCGTCTCCATGTTCCGCCGCGTAGTGCGCAAGAACTGCAAACAGAGACGAGGTCAGCAGCACGAACGTATTGGTGCCACCAAACCAGATGTTCGTGTGCGAAGCGTACTCGGCCCACTCGGGGTGACCGAGTCGGTGCATGACGTAGGAGGCGAGCAAGCCTCCAAAAATCACAATTTCCGAAGCGATCACCCACCAAACGGCTAGCTTGCCCGTTGGGATGCCTGTGGCGGTTCGAGTAGTGGCTATGGGTCTGGTCGTGCTCATCGGTGTCTCGTCATTCGGCGGGGGCTGAATCCGGTGGGACGTCTTGGGGCCAGTAATCCTCTTTGCGACCTGGAACGCTGTACTCGTACGGACCTCGATAGCAGTTGGGAAGCTTCGCCCAGTTTCCATGGGGCGGCGGTGACTCAGCGGTCCACTCCAGGGTGTTGGCCTTCCATGGGTTCTTCCCGGCCCGCTTGCCCTTGAAGATGCTGTACACGAAGTTGAACAGGAAGACGGCCTGGAACGCCAGCATCACCAGCAGGGCCGTCGTCGCCAAGACGCGCAGGTCTTGCAGGCCCGCAAGGTCGGGAAAGTTCTGGAAGTTGTAAATTCGACGGTGCTGACCCGCTGCACCGAGGATGAACAGCGGAATGAAGATGAAATTGAAGCTGATGATCGTGCCCCAGAAATGAATCTTTCCGAGCGTCTCGTTCATCATCCGCCCGAACATCTTCGGGAACCAATACGTCATTCCAGCAAAGAAACCGATGATTGCAATCGGGAAGAATGTGTAATGGAAGTGCGCAAGCACGAAATACGTGTCGTGAAAGTAGATGTCCGACCCGCTCGCTCCGAGAAAGATGCCGGTGATGCCGCCAATGAGGAATTCGGCGATGAACGACAGCGCCCAGAGCATCGGCGTGGCGAGCCTGATCGAGCCTCCGTAAAGCGTCGCGATGTAGAGGAATATCATCTCGGCGATTGGGATCGAGATGATGAGGGTGGTGACCGTAAACACATTCGCCATGCGTGGATCGATGCCGGCGACGAACTGGTGGTGAGCCCAGACGAAGAAGCTGATGATGCCAGTGGCGAACGCCGTGTAGAGGATCAGCTTGTAGTTGAAGAGCTTCTTCCGGGCGAAGGTGCAGATGATGTCAGCCACGATACCCATCGCTGGCAGGAGCACCACGTAAACCTCGGGATGTCCGAAGAACCAAAAAAGATGCTGCCACAAGATCGGGTCACCACCGCGGGCCGGATCGAAGTAACCCGTGCCAATGACCTGGTCCATGAAGAGCATGATGGCGCCTGCGATGAGCGGACCGACGGATGCCATGAACAGAATGCTCGCGATGACGATCATCCACAGAACCATCGGAATGTCGTGCATCTTCATCCCGGGGGCACGTGCGTTCATCAAAGTGGTGATGAAGTTGATCCCCCCGAGGAGGAATGCCACGAACTCGAGGGCAACTGCGAGGACCCACATGCTCGAACCAAGCGGCGTCAGACTGTACTGCGAGTTCGCGGAGAGCGGCGGGTACGCGGTCCATGCGCCACCGAAACCGCCACCGGGAACGAAGAGCGAAGCAATCAGGATGAGCGCGCTGAGCAAGAAGATTTGATACGACAGTCGGTTGATGCGGGGGAACACCATGTCGTCAGCGCCGATCATCAGAGGGATGAGGTAGTTCCCGAAAGCCGCGATGAGCACGGGCATGGCGACCCAGAAGATCATGATGCTGCCGTGATTGGTGACCAAGGCGTTGTATTCTCCTTGCGACACCATCCCGAAACCCGGAACGGTCTCGCCCGGGAACGCAAGCTGCATCCGGAACGCGTACGACATGAACCCGCCGATCAGCGCCATCGCCATGCCGGTAAACATGTATTGCATCGCGATGATCTTGTGGTCCGTGGAGAAGACGTACTTGCTCCAGAAGCTCTGCGCGTGATGCGCGTCGTGCGCGTGCCCGGCGTGTGTATCTATCGTGCCTGCTTCAGCCATGATCTTTCCATTCAGCGGGCAGCGAGCTTGCCCGTGCCGCCCTGTGACATCCAAGCCGCGTGTTCCTCAGGGGTTTCGACGATGATGCGTGCGCCCATAATTCCGTGCCCGATCCCGCACATCTCGGCACATTGAATGTCGTATTCGCCGACCCGCGTCGGCTTGAACCAGCCCTTCATGACCCGCCCGGGAATCGCATCCTGCTTCAGACGAAACACCGGAACGGAGAAGTCGTGCAAAACGTCCCTGGAAATCAGCTCGTAGTGGTACGTGGTGCCTTCTTGGACGTGGAGAACGTTGAACGTCGTGATGTCGTCGTCCGTATCGAGCTCGTTGTCCGGACCGGGGTGAACGAAGTTCCACGCCCATTGCTGGGAAATGATGCGAACGGTGCTGTCGGCCTCGGGAAGGCGCTGCTTGATGTTGTGCCAAACCATGATCGCCATGAAAACGATGATCAAGTCGCAAAAGATGATCGCAGCATGCGGATAGCTGATCCATCGCTTGAGGTGTTTCTCCTCACCGGTGACATATTGGGCGCGGTGCCCGTCCCTCTCCCGGAATCGGAAGATGAGGAAGAAGAACGCCGCATAGGCCAGAAGTGCCCAAAAGCCGACGAACACCGCCACCAACGCAATGAGTGAATCGATATCCCCGGCGAAGGACGATGCTACCGGCACAGCGGAGCCGATCAGGTAGTCACCGAACGGCTCGAAGATTCCTTTGATGAAATCGTAGATTCCCTGAAGCATTAGACCCTCTGCAAGCTCAGTTCAGAATGAAAGCAAAGACGACACCGATGAAGATGAGAGCGCCGATCATGGTCCACTTCCACCAAAAAAGCGCCTCGTGGTCGGGATTCCGTGTTTTGCCAGCCATCTATCAAAACCTCTCAAGCTACTTCGACAGAGTCCCAATGTATGCGATGACGTCCTTCATCGCCTGTTCTGTGGGCAGCGTCATCGAAAACGGCCGCATCTTGGCGCCCATGGCGTCACCTGGATGCGTGCCTCGCACGCCGGCCTTGAAGTTCTGGAGCTGCCTGAGCAGATACCAGTCGCTCGCACCGGCCAACGGAGGGCCGAATTGGTCGATGTTCCCACGCGCGTCAGCGCCGTGGCACTGAACGCAGACCGCGAAGTAAATCTTGCCGGTCTCGGGATTGCCGCCTTCCAGGGTCGGCCCGGGATTCGTCCGTGGCATGCTCGCTACGTAGGCCGCGACGAGATCGACCTTCTCGTCGGTATTCAGCGCCATGGCCATGGGAAGCATTCGCTTGCCCGCCAAGTCGTCGATGTGCCAGCCACGCTGGCTCCTCTTGAACTTTCGGAGTTGTGCCTTGATGTACCAACGCTGGAGGCCCGCGATCGTCGGCGCTCCGAGTTTCTCATTGCCCTCGCCGTTCTTCCCGTGGCACTGGACGCACCCGTCGTAGAGGTCTTGGCTATACTTGAGGCTCTCCGTGTCCGGAGGCGGAGCCTCGCAGGCAAGCAGTACGAAGGACATCGACAACGCGAGGCCCAGCATGCAACGGTTACGAAGGTCGGTCATCATCCTCCCTCCCCTAGCGACTTGAGGTAAGCCACCAGCGCTTGCACTTCCTGTTCGGGGAAGTTGTACGCGGGCATCACCTTGCCGTAGCCCTGAACGATTTGATCCCATGAGTTGAGAATCGAGTTGGTCAGGTATGCTTCATCGGCGATCACCGTCTCACCGCCGACGAGCGGCCGCTCCTTGCCAAAGAGGCCCTTCCAATTGGGACATGGCTGCTGCTTCACACCATCGGCCGAGTGACAGGCGATACATCCCTTGGTGTTGGTGAGCTTCTGTCCCCAGCAGACCATCGGATCGGCAGCGCCGGTGCACTCCGGCGGCATCGTGACCTCTCCGGGGGTCACCGCGACCGCACCCTTGAACGACCAGCCATTCAGAGCGGACTGGTCTTCAGATGGCTCCGGGGCCAATGCCGGAAAGTCCGAGCGTGGTTCAGTCGCGTACTCGGCCATCGCCTGACCGATTGGCATCGTTCCGTTCTGCAGCGCCGCCTCCTGTTCTTTCCAAACGATCTGGCGCTCATCGTCGGGCGACGGGGCTCGCGGCGAGTCTGCTGGCCCACAGCCCGTCCCGAACGCCATCGATACCAAGAGGGCCGGGAGGATGCCGAGGGGTACTAGTCGTGTTCTGTGCTTCGTACTCATCCGTGCACGCTCAGTGTGTTTGGTGGTGGTGAAGGCTCCGCTGAAGCCGTGGGTCGCCAACCGGCAACAACGGGACTCTCCCGAGTTGCCAAAAGACATACGTGAAAAAGAAGCCACCGACGCACAGCAGCGCGCCGACGTCTGCCAACTGAATTTGGAAACCCCCGGCCTGTGGCAGGACGAACCAGTAGATGTCGAGGACGTGCATCAGAATGACCCAGAAGCACATCACCTGCAGCCAACGAAGCGCCCGCTTCTGCACTCGCGAAATCAGAAGAAGAAAGGGTGCGACGAAGTGGCCGAAAATCAGAACATAGGAAACGAACTGCCATCCCCCCTCCCACCGTCGGTGGAACCAGGTCGCTTCTTCGGGAATACCCGCGTACCAGATCAGCATCCATTGCGAGAACTGGACGTAGGTCCAGAAGCAGATGAAGCCAAACATCAGCTTGGCCAAGTCGTGGAAGTGCTCCGTGTTGATCGCATCTCCGACCAAACCACGATTGTGGAGGCTCAGGCCGATGAGGATGGTGAGAGCCAGGATGGAGACGGCCGAGCCGGCAAAGATGATCACCCCGAAGATCGTCGAGAACCAGGAGGCCTCGAGAGACATCAGCCAGTCGAACGCTGCAAAGGTGAGAGTGGCGGCAAAGAGGATGAGCGACGCTGGCGACAAGGTCTGCATTCGCACGGTGTGGCGCGGATCATGGTCGTCGTCCTGACGCCTCGACCAACCGAAGTACGCGAGGGCGAGCAACGACCAGACCGCCAAGTAGCCGAGCGCCCGCGCGGCCCAGCCGGTCGTATTCAAGTACCCCGTTTTCTTGCTGAGAATTTCGTGGTGAAGCGCGGCTTCCTGGGCCGTGTGGGCATGCTCGTTGTCGTGAGCGGCCTCATCCCCGGTGGCCTCCCCACCGTCCTCGCCAAGATCCTGGGCGCGCGCGATGCTCGTCCCGATCTCCAAGGCTCCGTGTTCCTTGGTGTCCGAAGCCGAGTCCGATTCGCCGGACTCGTCCGGATGCTCGCCATGGACAGCAGCGCCCTGCCACTCCTGATAGATGTCGAATTTTCCGAGCGCCACGCCTGCAATGAACGGAAGCGCCAAGAGAGCGACGACCGGCGCACCAGACATGATGACCTCGACGATCCGCCGCGTCGATACGCCCCAGTGAGACGCCGTCAGGAACTGAACCAACACCAGGAAAAGCCCACCGAGCATGACCGTGGCGGTGACGAAGAGTCCGAAGAGGTACGCGTACCCGAGCCTGTCCGCGTCTGCGGTCACGTACGCCACCAAGCCGCCGACGATGGCGATCACGAGAGGCGTAAACCAAGCGCGCGCCCAGAATGCGTCATCTCCGACTCGATAGTCTTTCTTACTCGCGTCCGTCACTGGGGTTGCTCCGTGTTCTCCGGCGCGGCGGCGGGTGCCTGACTCAGCTGCAGCGCGCGGACGTATTCAACGATCGCCCATCGGTCGTCGACCGGCAGGTTGTAGGCATAAGACGGCATGTTCCGCACGCCGTTGGTGATGGTTGCGAAGATCTGTCCGTCGGGCATGTGCCGAATCCGGTCTTCGTGCAGGCTCCGAGCGATGAGACCGGTGGCGCCGAGCGACTCGGCTCGCCTCGAGACCATGCCCCTGCCATCGCCGACAATCGAATGACAGACCGCGCAGTAGATGTTGTAGCGGTCTTGGCCTCGGGCCATCATCGCTTCGCGACCACCGAAGTTTTTGATGATGCGACCCGGCACAACGTCGACCCAGGTTTTGCTTTGCGCGCCGACGCCAGTGGAGGTGTCGATGCCCTGGTCCATCTCGCGCGAAACGGTGCCTTCGACTTGTGGACGCATGGAACGGTGATCCGCGAAGAACGGTTGCCGTTCCTGCGTGTCGTACCGGGGCTGGTTGTACATGTTGCGGATACCGACGACTGGCGGCTCGGTGCTCTCGCCGCCGACGCACCCGCTTGCCAGCGTCGCCAACGTCACAGTGGTCAGAAGCGCACGCATCACTGCACCTCCTCCTCGATCAACTCGAGGTAGGTCGGGCTCGTCGCCTCGAGAAGCGCCCTGGTGCGGTCCAGGTCGAACTTCTGGTCCCCCGCTTCGATGGAGATGAAGAACTTGTCGTCCGTCGCGGCCTCGAACCGATCCGATTCGAAGATCGGGTGATTGTGCATGGGCAACTTGATGATTCCCAACAAGCCGAACAAGGTCGCAAAGCCACACAAGAGAACGCCGAGCTCGAACATGATCGGCACCATCGAAGGGAACGCTCCGGGCGGTTTGCCGCCAACGACCAGCGGATAGCCCGCACCGATGTTCAACGCGTTGATCGAAAACGCGTTCGTGTATTGCATCATCAGCACCGCTGTCGCGACACCAAGCATGCCAAAGATGAACGAGATGATGCCGATTCGCGTCGGCTTCAGGCCCATCGCTTCGTCCATGCCGTGCATCGCATACGGCGTGTGGCAATCCCACTTCTGGTAGCCAGCGTCACGCACCTTCATCGCTGCGCGGGCAATCGCGTTGGGTGAGTCGTATTCGGCCAGGTAGAGAGCAGGCTTTTTTGTTTCGGTAGCCATGATTCGTCTCACTCCGCGGGCACCGGCACGGCGGCCGTGCCCGGTTCCTCATGTGCCTGAGCGGCATGCAAGTCGGGATGCGCCCCAGGCAAGTTTCCTTTGACCTCCGCGATGGCGATCATCGGAATCCAACGAACGAAAAGCAGGAAGAGCGTGAAGAACAGTCCGAACGTACCGAGATACGTCAGGATATCGATCAGCGTCGGATGGAACATACCCCACGAAGACGGCAAGAAATCTTCCGAGGTTGACGTGACGATGATCACGAAACGCTCGAACCACATGCCGATGTTGATCAAGATGCTCGCGATGAACATGATGGGAACGCTCGTGCGGGCGCGTTTGAACCAGAAGATCTGCGGCACGATCACGTTGCACGTGACCATCGCGTAGTACGCCCACCAGAGCGGACCCCAGTTGCCGTTGCTGTCGACCTGACCCCATCCGAGACGGTTGTGGAAGAATACCCACTGCTCGTACGGGTTCGACGAGTACCAGGCGATGAAGAATTCCATCGCGTACGCGTATCCGACCATGAGCGCCGTCCCGAGCATGAACTTGTTCATCAAGTCCAAGTGGCGGATGGTCACGATGTTGTGCAGCTTGAAGATCGAGCGACAGATCAACATGAGCGTCATCACGAGAGCGAAACCGCTGAACACGGCGCCCGCGACGAAGTACGGCGGAAAGATCGTCGTATGCCAGCCCGGAATCACCGAGGTCGCGAAGTCGAACGACACGACCGAATGCACGGAAAGGACCAGCGGAGTCGAAATGCCGGCAAAGATCAGGTACGCGCGCTCGTAGTGCTGCCAATGCCGATGGGCGCCGCGCCAGCCTAGAGCGAAGAAGCCGTAGACACGCTTGCGGACGAGGTTCTTGGAGCGGTCGCGCAACGTGGCAAAATCGGGGATTAGCCCGACGTACCAGAAGATGACGCTGATCGTTAGGTACGTGCTGACCGCAAATACGTCCCACATCAGCGGGCTCTTGAAGTTCGGCCACATGTCCATCTGGTTCGGAATCGGGAACAGGTAATAGTCAAACCAGGGGCGGCCGGTATGAATCGCCGGGAAAAGTCCGGCGCAGAGCACGGCAAACACCGTCATCGCCTCTGCAAACCGGTTGATGCTCGTGCGCCACTTCTGCCTGAACAGGAAGAGAATCGCCGAAATCAGCGTGCCGGCGTGACCAATACCGATCCACCAGACGAAGTTGGTGATGTCCCACGCCCAAAAGACGGGTGCGTTGTTGCCCCAGACCCCGACTCCTTGAATGAACAGGTACGCCAAAGCGGCGCCCATCACCCCGAGCACGGACACCGAGAGCAGGAACAGGAGCCACCAGCCGCGCGGGGCCGCATTTTCGGTGATCCCGGCGATCGTTTCGGTCACGTCGTTGGCGGTCGTGCCTTCCGGGAGAAGCGACGTTTCGCCGAGTTCTTTGATAGGTGCGTCGTAGCTCATTGGTTCTTACCCATTTCCCTTCAGCTTCGGGTTTGGGTTTCGTATGCGTGCGAGAAACGAGGTCCGGGGCCGCGTGCCGATTTCGGCCAGTAGCTTGTAGTTGCGATCCAGGGCAGCCAAGCTCGTTACCTCGCTCTTCGGGTCGTTGAGGTCGCCAAAGAAGATTGCTTGGGTCGGACATGCCTGTTGGCACGCGCTCTTGATGTCTCCATCCTTGAGCTCGCGGCCGTCCCGCTTCGCCGAGATCCGCCCCTCCTCGATGCGTTGCACACAATAGGTGCACTTCTCCATCACGCCCCGCATGCGAACCGTGACGTTCGGGTTGAACTGAAGTTTTCGGGACTCCGGGAAATCCTTGTACCAGCCGAACTTATCGTCCAAATGCCCGTGCCATTCGAGGTAGTTGAACCGACGAACTTTGTACGGACAGTTGTTACCGCAGTACCGAGTGCCCACGCAGCGGTTGTACGCCATGTCGTTGAGGCCCTCGGGGCTGTGCGTGGTCGCGTTGACCGGGCAGACGTTCTCGCAGGGTGCCTCCTCGCACTGCTGGCAAGTCACCGGCTGAACCGCAACCTGCGGATCGTCTTCGTCATCCCCGACGAAGTATCGGTCGATGCGGAGCCAATGCATCTCACGGCCGCGCTCGACCTCGAACTTGCCCACGACCGGGATATTATTCTCCGCCTGGCAGGCGACGACGCAGGCGTTGCACCCCGTGCATGCGTTGAGGTCGATGACCATTCCCCATTTGTGGCCCTGGCTGTAGTCCCGCTGCTTCCATAGAGGTGGCGTGCTCACCGGATCGACCGAACGGTACGAAGCAAACTCAGGGTCTTTCTCGTACTCGGCGAGCGTCGCATCGATCGCGATCGGTCGCCCTTCCATTCGGTCGTGCGTCTGCGTCTGGACCAAATTGTACGTCTCTCTGAGCAGCTCGACGCTCACACCGCTCGTAAAGTCCATGCCGTCGGTGGTGCGAAGGGGGTTCACATCAAACCCCTTACCGTTGCCATAGCGGCCTGCAGCGGTGCGTCCCCAACCCAGCGTCAACGTCACACAGTAATCGGCGTGGCCGGGAACGATCCAGGCGGGAACCTCGATCTTGGCATCACCCTTGCTGAGGCGAAGCATCTGGCCGTTCTTGGCGCCGATCTCCTTGGCCGTGGCAGGCGAAAGGAGTGCAGCATTGTCCCAGACGAGCTTCGTCATTGGGTTTGGAATCTCCAACGCCCAAAGGTTGTTTGCGTGCTGGCCGTCCCAAAGCGCCGGATCGGGTTCGAAGCTCAGTTCGAACTCTTCCTTGCTGACCCGCGAACGAGAGGCGACAGCGCTGGCCAACGCGTCGACGATCCGGTCGAGGAGCACCTTGGCCTCACCAGCTTGAGGCTGAGCCATGACGCCGTTGTGCAAGCTGCCCCGCCAAATCGCGTCCGGGTTGGTCCCGTCCGGCGGGAATCCAACCATGAGGAACGCTGCCGTCATCGACGCCATCGTCGCCTCGTGTGTCTCGCGCACCAGATCATGCGCATCGCGGCGCTCGTCACCAGCAAAGAGAGCTAGAATCTCGAGCACGTTACGACCACCGTAGAGAGGGGCGATGAGGGGTTGCTGGATCGCCATCGTCCCATCGAGCGCCTGCTGGTCACCCCAAGTCTCGAGCTCGTGCGCCAATGGGGCGTGCCAGGAGCTAAGCTCGGAGGTTTCGTTCCGGTGGCTGCCGATGTGAACAGACGTCAGCCCTTCGCGTTGGAGCAGGTCTGCAAATCGGATGTCCGCCGGCGCATCATAGACCGGGTTTCCACCGAGGACCATGAGTGACTGGACGTCGTCAATCTGCGCGGCGAGGTCCGCGATGCTCTTGCGACTAGGCTCATCATTATCGTCGATCACGGGGCCCAAACCGAAGGTCTGTCCGACGTTGCCAAGCGCGTAGTTGATCGCATGCGCCATCGCGTGCACACGGGGTGACTGCCCGGCACCGGGCACGACCAACGAGCCGCCTTGGTTGGCCACCAGATCGTCGGCTACGGCCGCCAAGAAGTCCACGTCGATTGCGTCGACATCGAGGCCGCCTGGCAACTTGCCGAGGAAATCCGCGAGGGGTAGCAGAGGACTGACACCTCGGCCCGCGAGCTCGACGATAAGCAAACGAGTGAAGCGTTCGATGTCGCCCAAAGGCAAACGCAAACGATGATCCGCCATGCCGCCGGTGATCGTGAAGTTCGATTCGACCGCGTACAGACGGCTCATGCGGCTCTTGGGGGACGCGAGCCGCCTCGAGTAGGCGAACCGGTACCCGTTGACCACTGCACCCGGCTCGGTCCCTAAAAAGTCGGAGCCGAGCGACACGTTCACCGCAGAGCGCACAAAGTCATAAGTCGGATACGCTACGACGCCGAAGGCGATCCGAGCCCCTTCACGAACGTTGTCGTCATTGATCGCGCTGTAGGTGTGGAAGCGCGCCTTCGGAAACCGCTCGATCACCTTGTCACGAAGACGACGAAAGGTTGGGCTGTTGGAGATGGGGGCCAGGAAGCGAAGCCCCGCGCCCTGGTCCTTGTCATGCTTCGCAATCAAGTCCTTCAACATGGCGTCGAAGTCTGCGTCCGTTGCGTTCACCAGGGCGTCACCTCGTCGTTGCGCCGGCGATTGCGAGCGGTCTGGGTCGTAAAGATCCCAAACGTACGCCTGCCCCCGAAGGTCGGTGGTTCCGAAGCTGCGAGTGTGCGCCCGATTCCCTTCGACCTTGGTCGGACGCCCGTCGTGACTCGTAACGACCACTCCGAGTGCATCGCGGCCGCGAGCTGTAACGGTGGCGAAGTGGGACGGGATGCCTGGGATCAGATATTCCGGAGCCTTGCTGTACGGCAGGATCTCCTTCACGGGACGGCGGATGCAACCTTCAAGGCCGGCGGCCATGGCGACGATCGAAGAACCCTGCACGAACGAACGGCGGGAAACTAGAGCCTTCGGGCTCAAGAGGTCGGTGATGAATCCGCCCGGCTGCTCTTCTTCGGCGAGCTTCTTGAGCTCGTCCGGATTGGTGTGCTTGTCCTCGAGCGTCCGCCACATCGACGGACCTTTGCCCATGCTGAGCTTATGAGACTTTCTGCGGGTCATCGGTGACACCCCGAACAATGCTTGGGTGGATTGAGCGCGGCGGCGACCTCAGCACGCTGTGCGAGCCAAGTATCATCGGCTTCCCACGTCATATTGGTGATCTCACTCTTTGGTCGAATGTGTTTCTCCGGATTGCGGTGGCACTCCAGGCACCACTGCATCGCGATCGGCTGCACGACCCCAACGACCTCCATCTGGTCGATGCGTCCGTGACACGACACACAACCCACGCCCGCTGCGAGGTGGGCGCTGTGGTTGAAGAACGAGTGATCGGGAAGCTGGTGGACGCGAATCCATGGAATCGACTCGTCGGTCTTCCAGCTCTCACGTACCGGCGCAAGCTTCTCGGACTCCGGACGGACGACGGCGTGACAACCCATGCACGTCTGTGTGGGTGGCACCATCGCTTTGGCCGACCGCTCCACTTGGGAGTGGCAATACCGGCAGTCCATGCCGAGCTCGCCGGCATGTAAACGGTGGCTGTATTGCACGGGCTGCTTCGGGGTATATCCAACCTGAAGGTTGGGCGGAGTGAAGTAGACCCAGAACAAAATGAACACGCCCGCCCCGAGAGCGCCGGAGACGATCGCCAGTACGAGGGGTAAGTTGTTCAACTCGCGGGGGAAAATCTGCATGCTGCGTTTTCTCTTGAGTCCTCTAAACGACCGGCGGCCATTTAGGCGAAGCTCGCGGGTCGGACAAGCCGGTTCGTCATTTTTCCACGAACAAAATTCAGGCGGCGCTCGCGCAGCCTTGCTGCGCTCGACTGTTTCACTGCGTAGCGGGGGCGCTAGGGCCGCTCCAAGGTCCAGTCAAGCCCAGAGCGGTCCCGGCGGGCAAGCCTATATCACCGGCCAGCCCGAAATGGTCAAGCGTTCGGATCAAGGCGGACTCCGACCGCCAATCCATCCGGAGTTGGGATACAGACGGATCTATAATTGAGGGCCATTTCCTCGTGGAAGCGGCGCATCGCCCTGGCCTCCTCGCTGTCGTCGAGCAATCGTCCGAAGAGATAGGCGTTGTCAGCGATCAAAAGGCCCCCCGGTCGGAGGTTCTCGGTAGCCCAGCGTCCGTAAAGGTCGTAGCGGCCCTTGTCCGCATCCAGGAACACCGCACAAAACGGCCCGGACGGACTCAGCTTAGGCAGCGATTCGGCCGCATCGCCGCAAATGATGCGGATGCGATCGGCAAAGCCTGCTTCGCGGACGACCTCGGTCGCGACCCTGGCATGTTTCGGCTCCGATTCAATCGTCCAGACCCGTCCGCCGGAGCGAATCGCACGCGCCATCCAAAGCGCGGAGTACCCGGCCAACGTACCGATCTCGACCACCTTGCTCGCATCGACGAGCCCCAACAGGATCTCGAGCAGCCTTCCCTCCGACGGTCCGAGCTGAATTTCTGGCATGCCGTGTCTCGCCGGCGCCTGGAATGCCAAATCGAGCCCAGCTTCCGTCGGATGGTGCGTGCGGGCGGTGTAATCGAGGATTTGTGCGCTTGCATACCCAATGCCAGCTCGCGAAGCTTGGTCGGCCATAGAAATCTCCGAAATTAGCTAAACTTCATTGCACCGGTATCGATATTTTCCGTTGTTATCGTTACAATCCAGGTGTGCAAAGACCATCTTCACCGCCTCCGGCACCACCCCCGAATACGCCCCTCGGAGACTACACCTTGGTGGACCGTATTGCAGTTGGCGGCATGGCGGAAGTGTTTCGTGCCCTCGAGCCGCGTTCGGTCGGAGAGCCTCGGGTCGTGGTTCTCAAGCGAATGCTCCCCCACATCGCGGAGGAGTCCAATGCACTGCAGATGTTTGCCGAGGAGGCGCGGCTGGCCAGTCGGGTCAGCCATCCGAACGTCGTGCATGTGCTCGGTCACGGTGAGATCGACGGTCAGCCGTATCTGACGCTCGAGTACGTCCCTGGATGCGATCTCTGGCATCTCAACCGTCGCCTCACGCTCGAAGGCAAGAGGCTCGAACACGATCTCGTCGTGTACCTGGTGCGTCAGATCTTGAACGGACTGGAGGCCGTGCATAGTGCGACCGATCGCACCGGTGGGGCTTTGGGAATCGTGCATCGCGACATCAGCCCCTCCAACGTGCTGATCTCGATCCACGGGGACGTGAAGATCGCGGACTTCGGCATCGCCCGGTCTGACGTCAATGCATTCGCCGCGGACACCGCATCCCGCGCGAACGGAAAGCTCGGCTATCTTGCGCCTGAGCAAGTATCAGGGGGCTCGGTCGACCGCCGCGCCGACTTGTTTTCGACAGGCGTCATCGCTGCGGAGCTCTTCATGCGGCGTCCTTTGTTTGCGGGCGGCAGCGAGCTTGCGGTGCTGCTCGCGATTCGAGACGCCGAGGTGCACCCATTCGTCGAATTCCTTCCGCACCTTCCGGAGGGGCTCGGAGCGGTGATCCTGACGGCACTGTCGGCGAACATCGAGGAACGGCCACCGACCGCACGCGCGTTTTGGGCGGCGCTCGAGCCATGGCAGAGCCGGCCCGAAGATGTGCTCCGCGCGGAGTTGGCGGCAATGGTTGGGTCCATCGCCGCGACGACTCGCACGCGCAAGACTTCCGCGGACACGATGCCCAAGGCGACGATGCCTCCAACTCCGATGGTGCTCGCCGACGAGTATCCGAGCACGACGAACGTCACGCCTCTGGAGTACAAGATTCGCAAACCCAACGGGGCAACGGTAGGGCCGTTGGCGTACGCGAAGATCGTCGAGTCGGTGGCCACCGGCCAGATCGACGGTCACGACGAGATCAGCATTGCTGGGGGCGAGTTCCAACCGCTGTCGTCGGTCAAGGACCTGTACAGACACGTCCCTGCCTCCCGCATGACACCGACTACGACCCGGATCACTTCTGCGGCCGCCGCCGACCGAAGCTCGAACTTCGAGGAGGGTGGCTTCGTGACGGCCCTCGTCCGAACGCTAGTCACGCGACGCACGGGCCTTTGGCTCTGTGAGCGAGGCGGCGTCCGAAAAGAAGTCTATACGAAGCACGGTGTCCCGGCCTTTGTCACCAGCAACCTCGCGGGCGAGCTGCTCGGTGAATACCTCGTCACAAAACGGGTCATCAACCGGAGCGAGCTCGACATGGCGTTGGCGGTCATGCCTCGCTTCGAAGGCAAGCTCGGTGACACGCTCGTCGCGCTCGGCTTGGTCGAGCCATTGGAGCTCTTTCAGCACATTGCCGAGCAAGTTCGCGAAAAGCTCTTGGACCTGTTTACCTGGGAGTCGGGCACCGCGACCTTCTACGAGGGCGTCGACCCGCCCAGCAGCGGATTCCCACTTCGGCTCGACGCATGGGAGATTCTCGACCGCGGACTCCAACGGCGAATTGCGGTTGGATTGGAAAGTAGGCTCATCCTAGAGCGGGGGCAGCACGAGATCGTACAGGCGGACCGCATCGACACCTCCGTCGCGACAGCCGCCCTTCCCGACGACGTCCGCGCCGCGCTACGGCTCTGCAAGACGCCGCACACCGTCGAGCAGGTCGCGCAATTCGTCAGCCAGCAGCCCGGCAATCTCGACCCTCAACGGGGATACCGAGTGGCCGGCTTGCTGCTGAGCCTAGGCGCTGTTCACTGGAACTGAGCGCGGCACCATCCCCCCTTGACCCCTCCACAGGCTACTGCTAGCTCTGCGCGCGGCTTTTTGCGGCCGAATTTCACAGGAGCAGCCATGTCCAACGTACGTGTCCTCGTGTCTGACAAGCTCGCCGAGGCGGGCCTCAGGGTCTTGCGTGAGGCCCCTGGTGTCGAGCTCGAGTTTCGACCCGGCATGAGTGAAGACGAGCTCTGTAGCGTCATCGGAGACTTCGACGGCCTAATCATCCGATCCGCTACCCAAGTTACTCAGCGAGTCGTCGAGGCTGCTGACAAGCTGCGGGTCGTTGGGCGTGCGGGCATCGGCGTCGACAACGTCGACATCCCAGCGGCTAGCCGTCGCGGCATCGTCGTGATGAACACGCCAACCGGGAACTCCGTGACGACCGCCGAGCACGCCTTGGCGCTCCTCGCCTCCCTAGCGAGGAACATTCCGCAGGCTGTCGCCTCCATGCGTAGCGGACGCTGGGAGAAGACGAAATTTCAAGGCCGAGAGATCGCGTACAAGACACTCGGCATCGTTGGTCTCGGGAACATCGGCCGCATCGTCGCGGATCGCGCCCAGGGCCTGAAGATGAAGGTCATCGGGGTGGACCCGGTGTTGAGCAGCGAACGCGCAGCCGAGCTCGGCATCGAGCTGGTCGAATTCGAGGACTTGCTCGCGCGTTCCGACTTCGTGACGATTCATGCGCCACTCACCCCGGACACGAAGGACATGTTCGACGATGCAGCGTTCGACAAGATGAGGAGCGACGCACTGCTCGTGAACGCGGCTCGTGGCGGCATCGTCAACGAGGAGGCTCTTGCACGGGCCATCAAGGCGGGCAAGATCGCAGGTGCCGCGCTCGACGTATTCAGCACCGAACCCATCGACGCCAATCATCCTCTACTCGCGCTCGAGAACGTCCTATGTACCCCACATCTCGGGGCTTCGACCTCGGAGGCGCAGGAGCGCGTTGCGGTCGAAATTGCAGAGCAAGTGGCTAGCTTTCTTCAGCTCGGCATCATCAAGAACGCGGTCAACGTACCCGCGCTTCCCCCCGAGATCGCAGAGCGGCTCACGCCGTTCCTGGAAGTCGCCAAACTGCTCGGCAGCCTGGTCGGGCAACTCGAACCGATCGACGTACGTGAGCTGAGGGTGACGTGCACCGGCGAGGCCGGCGAGCTCGGCGTGACGCCGATCGCGCGCGCAGCGCTCGCGGGCTTTCTCGAACAACACCTCGAAGAACCGGTGAATCCGATCAGTGCGCCGTATGAAGCACAGGAGCGCGGCATTCGACTTGCCGAGGTCAAGGAACCGAGCGACCGATACGCCACTACGATACGCGTGACGGTCACTGGCGAGAAGGGCATCCACACGGCGACGGGAACACCGGGCCGCAAGGGAGAGCCCAGGCTCGTCGGCCTCGAAGGCTATGAGATCGACGCCGTCATGGAAGGCTCGATCATCATCATGCGCAACCAGGACCGACCCGGCGTCATCGGATCGGTCGGCACTCTCCTCGGCAAGCGCGGGGTCAACGTTTCCCGCTTGCAGGTGGGGCTCGACGAAAAGAGTGGCCAGGCCCTGGCGCTTTGGAACGTCGATTCGACGGTTGGCAGCGGCGCTCTCGAGGAGCTTCGCGGCATCGAACACGTTCGCAGTGTGCATACGCTGAGGCTTTGAGATGCCCCCTTCGGCGCGAAAGCGACGAACCCGAAGCAAGGCGCGGCTCGGAAGCTCGAGTCCGGGTCTGCCTCTGGCTCCCCCTGGTGGAATGCGTGACCTGCTGCCGCCTGCGTCCATGACGCGGACCCTTCTGTGGCAGCGGCTGATGGAGACGTTTGATCTCTACGGCTATCAGCGCGTGACCACACCACCGGTGGAATACGCCGAAGTCATCGAACGCGGACTAGGTACGGTCGATCGTCGCGACCTGGTTCGATTCGTCGAGCCGGATTCTGGCGAAGTGGCCGTCTTGCGTCCCGACATCACGCCTCAAATCGCGCGAATCGTCGCAACGAGACTCCAAGACCGTCCCGCGCCCTGGCGTCTTTGCTACGAGGGAACCATCGTGCGGCGCCGACGGGGACGCGCGCGCAAGCAACGGCAAGTTCTGCAGTGCGGTATCGAGTGCATTGGCGTGCGGGGTCCCGAAGCAGACGCAGAGGTCATCGAAGTTGCCGTTCGGGCCTGCGAGGGGGTCGGATTGCGGGGCTTCTTGGTCGAGCTGGCGCAGGTGAAGATCGGCACGGAAGTGCTGGAGCACGTGCCCCTGAGCGCGCGACTCTCAGTCGTAGAGACACTTGCCGCCAAGGATGCGAGCACCCTGGAGAAGTTGCTCAAAGCGTCTGGCGTCCCCGCCGGTGAGCGTCGCAGGTTGCTCACGCTCTGCGACCTGTACGGCGACCGTTTGGTAATTGCGGACGCGCGCCGGCGGTTACGAAGCGTGGCAGCCAAACGCGCCCTCGACGAGCTCGAGAACGTCGTCGAACGCCTCGATTCGGCCGGCCTGGGAGAGCGCGTCGCGATCGACCTCAGCGACCTGCGGCGTCACAGCTACTATACAGGCGTGAGCATGACCCTTCTGGCTTCTGGCCCTGGTGAGCCGCTCGGAATGGGCGGGCGTTACGACGACCTACTCGGACGCTATGATGCGCCGGCGCCGGCGACCGGTTTTGCTTTCGAGGTCGACAATGTAGCGTGGGCGCTCTCGGAGGCGGGAATCTCGCTCCGATGCGAGTTGCCTCTGCGAGTCGTGGTGGCCGGAGGCAGTTACGCCCGCCGCCGCCAAACAGCCGAACGTTGGCGGAAGCTCGGGGTCCGGGTCGCCGTCCTGCCGACGAAGAGCGACACCGAGGCCAAACAGTACGCCAAGGCGTGGGATTACGATCTCTTGATTTGGCAGCAAGGGAACAACGCGCGACTCACGCGCTTGGCAGACGGCCGCACCAGGGCACTCGAAGGCGATCCCGGCGACGACTCGCTCTCTTGGGCCCGAATCCGGAGCGAATCATGAGTGCAGTGGTCGTGGTAGGCGCCCAGTGGGGCGACGAAGGCAAGGGTAAGGTCGTTGATCTGTATACCCCATATGCAGATCTGGTCGTCCGATACGCCGGCGGCGCAAACGCCGGCCACACGCTCGTGGTGGGTGGCGAGAAGCAGATCCTGCATTTGATACCTTCAGGGATCCTACACCAGCAAACCAAGTGCGTCGTCGGGCAGGGCACGGTCATCGACCCTGCCGTTTTCCTGAGCGAAGTCGAGAGGCTGAGGACGCGCGGCGTCGCGACGCAGGGCCGACTCCTGGTGAGTCAACGCGCACACGTCGTGCTCCCGCAACACAAATTGATCGACGAGCTCCGCGAAAAGAAGTCGAACGACGCCATTGGAACGACCAAGCGTGGCATCGGCCCATGCTACGAAGACAAGGTCGCGCGGCGCGGCGTTCGGATGGGCGATCTGCTCGATTCCGAACGGCTGCGCATCAAGCTCGAAGTAAACATCGAATGTTGGCGCCCCGTCATCGAAGACCTCGGCGGAACGCTCCCGAGCGTCGCCGACGTCTTGCAGCGGTATTCCGAGCTCGGCCAATCCCTCAAGACGTACATCGGCGACGCCGCGGCCATCGTTCGCACCTCGATACGGGCGAACGAGAAGATCTTGCTCGAAGGCGCACAAGGCACGATGCTCGACATCGATAACGGCACCTATCCCTTTGTCACCAGCTCGAACGCAGTGGCGGGCGGGGCATGTGCAGGCGCAGGCATCGGCCCTACCCAGATTCGCCGCGCCATCGGGATCACGAAGGCCTACACGACCCGGGTCGGTGGCGGACCCTTTCCGACGGAGCTGCACGACGAGACCGGCCAGCGGCTCCGCGATGCCGGTGCAGAGTACGGCTCCACCACAGGCCGACCCCGGCGTTGCGGCTGGCTCGACCTCGTGGCGCTCCGACATGCAGTCGCGGTCAATGGGCTCGATGAGCTCGCGATTACCAAGCTCGATGTCCTGACCGCCCTGCCGGAGCTCGAAGTCTGCGTGGCCTACGAGCTCGACGGGAAGCGCCTCGCCTATCCACCCTATGAGAGACTCGAAGACGTTCAGCCGATCTACGAGACGCTCGAGGGTTGGAACGAGGATCTCTCCTCGTGCCGGACTCGCACCGATCTGCCTCCCGCTGCGCAGAAATACCTCGCACGAATCGAGCAGGAGGTCGGGTGCAGTGTAGGGGTCGTCAGCGTGGGACCTGATCGCGAGGAAACGGCCGACCTCAGCGACCCTTTCAGCGCCTAGTCGCTGATTCTGGCAACGAAGTCGATCTCGACCTTCGCGCCTTTGGGCAGCGCGGCCACTTGCACGGTTGCGCGTGCGGGCGGCACGAGCCCCGCAAAGAACGCGCCATAAACCTGATTCATTTTCGAGAATTCATCCATATTCGTGAGATATACGGTCGCTTTCACGACGTCCCCGCGACTTGCTCCCGCCGCTTGCAGAACGGCGTCCAAGTTCTGTAACACCCGCCGTGTCTCAGCCTCGATATCCCCATCTCCCACCATTTGGGGATCGTCGGGGTCGAGCGCGACTTGTCCTGAGCAGTACACCCACTCCGCAACGGCGACGGCTTGGGAGTACGGACCAATCGCGGCGGGGGCACGGCTGGTTTCGATTCGTTTGTTCGTCATGATTCCATGCTACTTCATCTTGGGATGAAGGTCGCGACGTGGAACGTGAACTCGATCCGAGCGCGCGGGCAGCATGTGATCGACTGGCTCGATGCCGCGCGGCCCGATGTCCTGTGTCTGCAAGAGCTGAAAGCGACCGAGGACGACTTCCCCTACGATGAGGTCCGGGAATGCGGATACGAAGCTGCTGTGCTGGGGCAGAAAACCTACAACGGCGTGGCGATCGTCAGCCGGCACCCGATCTCGAATGTGGTCCGGGACATGGGCGATAGCGAGGACGATCCGCAGGCCCGACTGATCAGCGGCGAGGTCGAGGGTGTGACGATCCTCAGCGCATACTTTCCAAACGGGGGAGAGGTGGGCTCCGAGAAGTTCGACTACAAACTTCGCTGGATGGAGCGGCTCCGACGCACGCTAGCGAGGCGATTCGATCCGGCAACCGACCTCGTGGCGCTGTGTGGCGACTTCAACGTGGCACCCGCGGACGACGACATCGGCAGACCTGCCGAGTGGCGTTCCTCCGTGCTTGCGTGCGATCCGGTGAGGGAGGCCTTTGCGAACCTCGCGTCCTTCGGCCTGCACGATGTCGTCCGCCCCTTCCATCCCGCCGGCGGCGTCTTCTCCTGGTGGGACTATCGCGGGAGGGGCTTCGAGCGCGGTAATGGGCTGCGCATCGACCACATCTATTGCACGCCAAAGCTCGCCGAGCGCACGATCGGCGCCGCGGTCTACCGGGAAGAGCGGGCGCGGAAGTCGCCCTCCGACCACGCACCGGTCATGGCGGAGTTCGCATGACCGGCTTGATCCTCTTGGCGACCTGCGCCCTGGTCCCATGGCTAGTCTGCACGGCATTGAGGGGAATGTTCACCGCCGATCCGTCCGCGCCCTCGGCGATGCGCGAACGCGCCTTGGCGCATTACCGTCGCGCGACACTTTACGCGGCTATCCTCACCCTCCCCGCATCCTCCGTCGCCGGCGCACTAGCCGTGGATCAGTCACTGTCGGCACGGTGGCCCACCGCGGCCTCGTGGTTCTTCGCATCGCTGAGTGCGGTAACTGCCTGCGCCAGCCTTGCCTTGGCCCGCCGCACGCCCGAAGAAGCCACCACGATGTCGGGTCTCGAAACGGTCGGGCGCGCGGTCCAAATCTCCGTCGTTCCTGTCTTGGCTACCGGGCTCTCTTTGCTTGCGCGCGCCGCGCTCGAGGCGCTGACGGCCCTCGGACCAGTTGGCCTTGCAATTGCTGCGGCGCTCCTCTCGGTTTTCATCGTGATCGTCGCCAGTCCGTGGCTGGCCATGAACCTCGGGCTATGGCCGATCTTTCCACGCCGGATCGGAATCGACGGCATGCCCTGGCGACTCGCGCACCTCCCCGCACCCACGCCCTTCCTCACGCACGCGGCTGCTCTTCCATGGCTCCGCACGGCGCTGGTCAGCGATGGGCTCTTTGGCCGGGCCCCCGAACGTGCCTGGCAGACACTCGTGCAATATGAAATCGGCGGATCATCGAGCGCAGGCCTAGGTGGCTGGTCCCGCTGGGCGGCCGCCACATCCCTCTCGGCCATCGTCTTCGTCGCGGCTGGCGCAGTCGGCGCCGACGACCCCCGCAAGCTCGTCGCGGCGTCGACCTTGGCCGTCTTCTTCACCGCGACCGCAGCCTGGCTCGCCAATCGGCGTCCGGCTTCAATCGCCGCCTTCAGTGCGGGCGGCCCCTCCATGCAGGAGCTGGCGCAATCGCTGCGAAGCCTGCCGCCGTACCTCGGACAAGCATTGCCTCGCACGTCGCGCATGCCCCTCGGGGCTGCCATCTACGATCGCTTGTTCGCACTCGGACACGACCCCGGACGAAGGCCGCACAGATGACGCACACCATTGCAAGAGCCGCATTCATCTGTTTCGCGCTCTTCCTCACTTCGACCGGGTGCGGAAGCGCCAAGGAACCGATCGAAACCAGGCCGAGCATCACAGCGCCGCCAGAGGGGAAGCTGCCCGAAGGGGTTCGTCCCACGGGCTATCGCTTGAGCCTGACGATCATCCCCGAACGGGAAACGTTCTCTGGGACCGCCGTGATCGGCATCGAGCTCGATGAGCCCTCGACCACGATCTGGATGCACGGACAGGGCCTGAACGTCACGTCGATCCATGCGACGCACGCCACTGTTCGAGTCCCGGCGACCTGGAAACAGCAAACCGAAGATGGCGTGGTGCGCGTCGAGCTTCGAGAAGCATTGCCCGCGGGAAAGAGCGAGCTCCGCATCGAGTACACCGCTGCTTTCGACACGCCGCTGCGCGGGCTCTACCGCGTCGATTCCGGCGGGAGCGCGTTTGCCTTCACCCAATTCGAAGCGATCAGCGCCCGATTGGCGTTTCCGTGCTTCGACGAGCCGCGTTTCAAGACTGCGTTCGACGTGACGCTCACGATTCCGGCCGATCAGATCGCCGCGGCGAACACCCCGATAGACGGTTCCATCCCGCTGCCCGACGGCCTTCAACGAATCACTTTCGCGCCGACGCCGCCCCTTCCCACGTATCTCGTCGCCTGGGCGGTCGGCCCCTTGGACGTCGTCCAGGGTCCAACCATACCGCCAAACGAGACGCGCCCGTTCCCTATCCCGCTCCGTGGGATCGCGGCCAAAGGACAGGGGGAGCACCTCAAGTATGCACTCGAGAGAGCGGGAGCGTTCGTCGAGGTGCTCGAAAGCTATTTTGGGATCCCCTACCCATACCAGAAGCTCGACCTGGTGGCGGTTCCAGACTTTGCAGCGGGCGCGATGGAGAACGCCGGACTGATCACGTTCCGCGAATGGCTACTGTTGATCGACGAACGACACCTGACCGAACACCAACGACGAGCGTTCGCCTACGTCCTGGCGCACGAGCTTGCACACCAGTGGTTCGGCAATCTGGTGACGATGCCATGGTGGAACGACATCTGGCTCAACGAATCATTCGCGACCTGGATGGGGAACAAGGTCGTGCAGACCTTGCACCCCGAATACCGGGTCGACCTCGGCGAGGTCGCGTCCGCGCAACGTGCCATGCGCCTCGACACCCTCTCCAGCGCACGGAGCATTCGCCAGCCCATCGAAAGCAACCACGACATCAGGAACGCCTTCGACGCGATCACCTATGAAAAGGGCGGTGCGGTCCTCGGGATGTTCGAGCGCTGGATGGGCGCCGACGCCTTCCGCGACGGGATCCGCAACTACGTCAACACGTATCAGGGCCGAACTGCGACCTCCGGCGATCTTCTCGCTGCCCTCGGCGAGCTTGGCGACATCGATATCGCGCCCGCTTTTCTTTCCTTTCTGACCCAACCTGGGGTTCCCCTGGTCACGGGCCGTACAGATCCAGCCTGCGAAGGCGGCGCCCGCCAGTTGCACCTCGCGCAAGAACGCTACCTTCCGATCGGTTCGAAAGGCGACCCGAAACGGACGTGGAAGATCCCACTTTGTGTTCGTCACAGCGCCGGCACCACCTGCGACTTGCTGACCGAGACGGAGGATCATGTCGAGCTCCCTGGTTGCCCGAGCTGGTGGATGCCAAACGACGACGCCGCGGGCTACTTTCGTTTCTCGATGTCCCCGGGGGATTGGGAGAAATTGCGAACGATGGGCTTTCCTGAGCTCTCGGACCGCGGCCGGATGGCCGTCGCCGACAGCGTGCATGCTGCATTTGATCGAGGCGACATGGATGCCCAGGCACTGCTTCCATGGTTCCCGCTGTTCGTAGCGAGTCCGTCGATGCAAGTCGCCGAAGCGCCGATGGTTCCCCTTCGCTTCATCATGGACAACGCCGCGCCGCCGAAGCTTCGTAGCAAGGTCCGATCCTATGCGCGCAAGCTCTACCGGACGCGCTACGCGCAGCTCGGCTGGCGAGACCGAGCAAGCGACTCGAGTGACTCGATGCTCCTGCGGGAAGCCGTCATTCGATTCATGGTCATGGACGTGCGTGACGACGAGGCCCGTGCTCGCGCCGCGCGCCTCGGCAGGGCCTACATCGGGCATCAAACCAGGGCAAAACGAGATCTGGTCGATTCTCAGCTCGCCGGGCTCGCGCTCGCCGCCGCAGTTCAAGAGAGTGGCGACACGCTGTTCGAGCACATCGTCGATTTGCTGGGGTCGAGCACCGACGCCACGGCACGCAGTAACATGCTTTCGGCGCTCGGATATGCTGAAGATCCGGAGCTCTCCGAACGCACACTCGACTTCGCTCTCGATCCGCGGGTTCGCGTCAACGAGATCGACCAACTTCTGCGGCCGCAGTTTCGCAATCCGCGAACGCGTGAGCGGGCGTGGCAATGGCTGACCGAGCATTTCGATGCGCTGGCCGCCCGATACGGCAGCTCCCAAGTTGGCGGTATGCCATGGTACGCGGCTTCGTTCTGCACCGACGAAGCGGCGGCCGAGGTGCAGCACTTCTTCGAGCCGAGGGTTGCAAACATGACAGGTGGACCACGCAACCTCGCGGGGGCCATCGAGGCGATCACCCTCTGCGCCGAAAAGGTGAGGGTCTACCGGCCGGGCATCGAGCGAGCATTCGCTCCTCGAAACTGAGCGATCTACACGCCCTTGAACGCAGGGGATCGCTTCTCCAAGAACGCGCCCATCCCCTCGCTCTGATCCTCGGTGGCGAAGGCCTCCCCAAACGCCGCGCGCTCGAGCTCGTTGGCCTGAGGCAGCGGCAAGTCCACCCCATCCCGAATCAAGCGCTTCGCCGCGGCCACCGCCAGTGGGCCCTTGCTGGCGATCTCGCCTGCCGCCTTCAGCGCCGCAGCAAGTAGCTCCTCGGGCTCGAAGACCGCGTTCGCCAACCCGATGCGGAGCGCGTCTTCGGCATTGATCATCTTCCCCGTGAAAATCAGCTCGCGCGCGACCGCCGACCCAACCCTCCGGGGCAGCCGCTGGGTGCCGCCGAAACCAGGGATGATCCCGAGGTTGACCTCGGGCTGGCCGAACTTGGCTTTGCTGGAGGCGTAGATGAAGTCGCAGGCCAACGCCAGCTCGCAACCGCCACCCAGAGCGAAGCCGTTGACCGCGGCGATGACCGGAAAGCGCAGATTCTCGATCGCGGCAAACACCTGGTGCCCGAGCGCTCCGAATTCACGCCCTTCAGCCTCGGTCATGTTCTTCATCGCGGCAATGTCAGCGCCCGCGACAAAGGCCTTTCCTGTGCCCGTGATCACCGCCGCGCGGACCTCGGCGTTTGTGGCAATGGCTCCCACCGCAACGCTCAAGTCCGAGAGCACCTCCCGGCTGAGCGCGTTCAGCTTGTCGGGACGGTTGATCGTCAAGGTGCTGACGTGTTGGTCGTAGGTCACTTCGACAAACGTGGTCATGCGCGAACCCTAGCCCAAGCACGCTTGGCAGACCAGATCGCTCGGCGACATCAGACGTCTAGCGGACCTCGCCCAACGCGTCGCGGACGAGAGCTTCGGCGCATGAATACGGATCGGCCCGTCCCTCGACGACATCGGCCAGCTTCTCGCTCATCTGCTCAGCGAAACGCGTGTCGACCTCGTCGATCAACGCCTGGTAGAGAACGGCGCGAAACTCCGCGGTTCGTCGGCGGGCTCGAATCGCTTGCCCCGTCTCTGTAGTCATGAGGAATTCCCGATGTCTGTCGAACGCATCGACTAGCTCGCTCAGCCCCTCGCGACGGAGAGCCACGGTCTTCAAGATAGGCGGCACCCATTCGCCGGCTTCGGCTTCGGGTCCCTTTCGAAGGGTAGACACGGCGGTGTGACCTTGCATCTTGCTGGTCCCCTTCGGCACCCGCCGAAGCGACAACATCTGCTGAAGGTCTTGTGCGGTGGCGTCCGCGCCCACGCGATCGGCTTTGTTGACCGCAAAGATGTCAGCCACTTCGAGAATTCCGGCCTTGATCGCCTGGATGTCATCGCCTAACCCCGGCGCCATCACCACGAGCGTCGTGTCGGCCAAGCCCGTCACCTCGAGCTCGTCCTGACCGACCCCAACGGTTTCCAAGAGAACCAGATCGAACTTCGCTGCGTGCAAAACGTGAAGCACATCCCCGGTCGAACGGGAGAGCCCGCCGAGATGACCGCGCGTCGCGATGGATCGAATGAACACCCCCTCGTCCGTGAAGTGCTGCTGCATGCGAATACGGTCGCCGAGAATCGCCCCACCCGAATACGGACTGGTCGGATCGATCGCGAGCACCGCGACGCGCTTCCCTCGTTGACGGTAGAGCCGAACCAATCCGTCGACCAGGGTGCTCTTGCCCGAGCCGGGCGTGCCCGTCACACCGATCACATAGGCGTGGCCGTCGTGCCTGAAGATCCGCTTGAGCAGCTCGAAGGCCCGAGCGTCGCGCTCATCGATCAGCCGACACGCCCTCGCCAGGGCTCGCATGTCTCCGGCCTGAATTCCCTGGACCAGCGTCGACAGGTCAGACAACGGCTTCTCCTCTGGGGCGGCCCCGCTGGACCGCCCTCGATGGTGGGCGATGCTGGATTTGAACCAGCGACTTCAACCGTGTGAAGATTGCACTCTACCCCTGAGTTAATCGCCCAAATGATGCAGGCGCGGAGCCTATCCGACAGGACGGCGAGTCACAAGTCGACGAAATACACGACTTCATCACGCGACCACCCGACCCGTCACCGAGACACGACGCCGTACTGTCAACCGCACCGCCGGAGAACGGCTCGCGACGGGCGTGCTCGGTCACGGGGTGCCCGCTCGCCTGACTCCCTAAGACCCCACACGCCTAGGCTCGCCCCCCGCTCCCTGCGCCGCCCATCCCGAGCCGCCCTCCTCCGTCGATGTCGACGTACGGAGGGGCACGGCGGGGCACGATGTGGGGGCGCAGCGACGTCGCGAATGACAATCGGCAAGACAGCAACCCGCTCCGATTGGCGTGAGCGCCGAGGCGAGGCTTGCCTGGCCTCCGGCGCCAAGCCCAACCGGCCAGCTATGCAAGCCGAGCCGTTCGTGGAGCCCCCGCGTCGCGTTCCGTCGCGCCCCTGCACGCAAGCGAGCCGTTCGACGCAGCCCCGCGTCGCGCTCCGCCGCGCCCCGGCGGATTACTCCGACGTTCCGCCGAGCTTCGCCTTGAGCAAATCGCCGAACGTGCCGAGGCCTTGACTCGCCGACTCCTTGCGGTACTCGCGGACGGCCTTTCGTTCGTCGTCGAGAAGCCGGGCCCGAACCGAGCAACGGAGGCTTCCGTCGCGTTCCGTGCCAATGATTTTCACCTCGATCACATCGCCCTGGGACACGCCCTTGCGTCTGTCGTCGCGCACGTCCTGAAGCTCGCGGTTGGGAATGAACCCGCGTCCGCGCTTCCCGAGCATGCCCTCGATTTGGACCTGCGCGCCTGTGTGGTCCACGCGCTTCACCACGACGGCGACCTGCGAACCTGGCTTGAGGGAACGTGGAGCCGCGCCGACCTCGATTTCCCCGGCCTCGATCGCAGCAGCATCAGCCTCGGAGAGCTTCGACAGCGAGATGCGCCTCTGCCCACGGTCGACACGCTCGACGACGACGTGGATTTCGTCGCCTTCGGAAACCGCCTGCTTGGCGTGGGTGAGCTCCCGGTTCCCGCCTAGCTCCGAGATATGGAGGAGCCCCTCGATGTTCTCTTGGAGCTCGATGAATGCCCCGAAGTCCGTTGTCCGGACGACTTTGCCTTTGATCGGCATTCCGGGTCGGATTGAATCCGCGGCGGCATCCCAGGGGTCGGGCTGGCATGCCCGCATCGACAGCGAGACCCGTCCGAACCGATCCTTGCGCGAGGCCGGCTGTACCTTCAGGACCTCGACGTCGACCTCGTCGCCTACGTTTGCGGCGTCCTGTGGTCGCGTGCCTCGGCTCCAAGAAACCTCGCTCATGTGAACGAGGCCGTCGAGCCCATCGCCGAGGTCCACGAGCACGCCGTAGTCTCTGACGTCGAGCACTTTGCCTTTGAGCTTCGTGCCGACCTGAAGCTCGCCCATCCGTTCGCGAGCCCTCTTTCGGGCGTCCTTTTCGAGAATGTTTCGCCGGCTGACGATGATGCTCTTCTTGTTGCCGCCCTTGTCCTGCGGCAACGAGAACTCGCAGCGCTGACCCACGAACGCGTTGGGATCGTCGATGTGCGTCAGCGACATGGCACTCGCCGGGCAAAAAGCCCTGACGCCGCCGACGAGCACGTCGAAGCCGCCGCGGTTGTAGCCGTAGACCACGCCTTGGACGCGCTGGTGAAGGTCGCGTGCCGCCCGGAGCGCCTTACGGACCGCAGCCTTGTCGACTAACCGGTTGACGATGGCAATGTGCCCGCTCTCGGCGACCGCGCCGATCCGGCCTCGGAAGATCGCGCCCGATTGCGGCAGCTCGAGCTCCGGCAAGGGATCGAGAAGCGTCAGATCGGCGTCGGTAGGATCCTCGGAGGCTTCGTGCTCGTGCTCGGGATCCGGATGAGGATCGTGCTCGTGCTCGTGCTCGGGTTCGTGCTCGGACGCGGACTCCGCGCGCGCCTCCGGAACCGAAGCCGGCTCTCGGGCTGGCTCCGATACCGGCACCGGCGCCGTCGCGGCATCGATCGCCGGAGGCTCCGTCACGGCGAGCTGCGCGCCCGTGGTGTTGCCAGGATCATAGGCCTGCGCCCCCACGACCGTGTCGGCTTCGCCGAGATCGTCGTCGGGCACTTCGGTGACCTCGGTCGCTGAGAACTCCCAGGTCGATACGTCGCCTTGCACGATCTTTCCCATCTCGGGCGTTGGGGCCTGAACCACCGGCGTCGGAATTGCGACTGGCGGTGGCACGACCGGTGTGTGGGTGGGTGTCACAGCCGCGGGGTCCGGCATCACATGCTCGGGCTCGCGCGGAATGACTGGGATGTCGCGCGGCTCGTCGACATCGGCGATCGCAACCGCCTTACCAAACACGTCGATGATCACCGCGCCGTGCTCGACGCGATCGACGCGGCCCGCGATTTCCTCGCCGACTGAAAACGGGTGCTTTCGAGTCACCCCCCCGGAGAATAGATGCACGAACGGGGCGTGGTGCTGCGTGGACTTCGCATCCGAAGGCGCATCGCTGGGCCCGGCCTGCGCGCCCTTCTTCTTGCGACGACGCCGGCGCTTCCTCTTCCCGGCTCCTTCCGCTTCCAAATCGCCGGCCGAGCTCTCGGTGCCCGGATCGGGCACCGCCTCCCCGCTCACCGTGTCAGCTTGCGCTTCTGCGGCGGCGACATCACCGGCGAGGGTGTCGGCCTCGGCCGCGACGGTCGTGTGCTCGGACACATCTGCGATCACGTTTTCAGGAGGCGAAGCGGCGGCTTGCGATTCCACAGGCGCCACCTCCTCCCTCGAGGTCTCACTTGTTTTGGAATCGGTTTCAGTCATGCGCAATCCTCGCGCGCGAAAGACGCTCAACGCAGGTGCGGAACGTCCGGGTTAGATGGGTCCCGTAGATTAGGCAGTGGCCCTTTCGGCGTCAAGCGACCGTGTTGTTGCCGCCGGCTCGATGGCCCTCTACCCTCGGTCCCGGGGATGTCTGAGCAAGGTCACGAGCGACGAGAATCCGGCCGGGCTGCGCTCGAATTGCCCGTCGAGTATGACCGACTGAACGCCCTCCTATCGGACTATACCCACAACATCAGCCGAGGTGGGACCTTCATCCGTACCGAGCGCCCACTGCCGGTTGGCACTGTGTTGTCCTTCACGATTCGAGCACCCCAGCTCGGCGAACCGATCGTGCTTCGTGGAGCGGTTCGTTGGGTCGTGCAGGCCGGTGGCGCGCGACCGGGTCGGCCCGCCGGAATGGGGATTTCGTTCGTCTACGACTCGCCCGAGGGCAAGGAAGCGATCGAGGGCCGGCTGGACCGACTGATGGTCCAATCACTCGGATCGGTCACCTTCGAAAAGCTGATGGGGAAACCCGCCCCCACGGAGCCGCCCCCAGACGGTGCTGGATGACCGTCAAGGTGTGCATCCTGCAGGGCGACCTGACCGAGGAGACGGTCGACGCGATTGTGAACGCAGCCAATCCAAGGATGCTTGGCGGCGGGGGTGTAGACGGAGCCATTCATCGAGCCGCCGGTCCCGCCCTCCTGCAGGCGTGCCGCTCAGTGCCTGAAATTCGCCCCAATATCCGGTGCCCGACGGGTGAGGCGCGAATCACGGCCGGCTTCGAGCTTCGCGCCCGCTACGTCATTCACACGGTGGGCCCGGTCTACCGCGGACACGACAGGGATGCCGAGCTGCTCGCGTCCGCGTTTCGCTCGCCGCTGCAGCTCGCGGCGGAACATGGGCTCCGATCGATCGCGTTCCCGGCCATCTCTTGCGGAATCTATGGCTACCCGATCGAAGAGGCCGCGGCGATTGCAGCACAGGTCGTCAGGGAGCACCCGTGGCCCCTACACGAGATCCGCTTTGTGCTGTTCTCAGACGCTGCCTTGGCCGCGTGGACGCGTGCCTTCGCCGAACATTCAGAAGTCCACGACCGATAGCCGCTGTCGCTCCTTGTCCTCGGATCGGTCCCAGCTGTTCTCGAGCTTGAGCACGCCGCGGGGACACATATGCGCACACATTCCGCAACCGACGCAGGACGCGCGTGTGAAGCTCTGGTCGGCCTGCGCGTACGAACGAACGTCGATGCCCATTTCGCAGTAGGTGCTGCAGTTCCCGCAAGAGATGCACATTCCGGGCTTCACCTTGATGCGAAAGCGCCCCACCTTTTGCATCCAGCCGAGGACGGCGGCCATCGGGCAGAAATTGCGGCACCAGACGCGCGGCCCGAACACAGGGTAAAGGCCCGTGCCGATCACCCCTGCCAAGATCGCTCCGACGGCAAATCCATAGAAGCTCTTGATCGACCAATCCTGCCAATCATTGCCGGCGACGATGCGATGGAACGTCGGGTAATCGTTGCCGATGAGCGAGTCCAGGCCGACTAGGAACGTAGTCGCGATCGCGACAAACAAGACGACGTGAATGGTTACGTGCTCGAAGCGCCAGGACTTGGTGGACTTGCTCGTCAGGTGTCGCCACGGGTCGCCGAACGTATTGGCCAGTCCGCCACACCCGCAGACCCACGAGCAGTACCAACGCTTGCCGTAAAGGACCGCGAGAATGGGCGCGGCCAAGAGAGACCCCACGACGGTATAGAGCGACAAGTACAAGGGCAGGTCCGCAAGCGTCTGCGGATAGAGATAGTCGTATTTGAGCGGCCAGAAGTACGAAAAATAGAACTCCTTGCCACCAAACAGCGGCATGATGAACGGAAGTGTGAACCCGAGCGCGATTTGGATTGCGACGTTCACCGTGATCCGAAACCGGTTGTAGCGGCTGTTCCCGTGGCGCCGCAGGTAGTACACGCCGCCGGCGCTCATCGCGACGCAGTAGAGGAAGCCGTAGAGGTACCAACGGTTGCGAAGGCCCATCGCCTCCGAAAGCCTGGTGAACGGCGCGACGCCGAAATGCTGCTCGACCTTGGGTTCCCAGAAGAGAACGACGTAGAAGAGCATGAGGGATGCCGAAATTGCCAGCCCGATCGCGCTTCGATTTCGCCAGCCTTCGCGATAGGTCGCCAACAGCCCGTTTTGTCCCTGTTGATCCACGTCATGCCCTCGGAGCGACAAGAGGTGGGACCAACTCGGTGTCGAAGGCGGCCTGGTTCAGGTGACCGAGCACCCATTGCAGGCTTCGCCGCTCCTCGATCCAACGGGTGAGCACGCTGTGATCCCATCGCCGACCGAGCATGTTGAATCCCACGACGCGGTCATCTTGGAGCACGACGCGTGTCGTGCTGCGGACCCTTCCCTGTTCCTCGAAAAACCAGTTCTTCTCGCCCTGGACATTCATGTTCACCAAACCGGCCGTCGTGTACTCGATGTCCATGAGCTTCGCCGAGTTGTACCAGGTACCTCGATCGTATCGAGGCGTATCGCCGAGCAGACCCCTCCCCGCCACTCGTCCTTGATCGCGCGCCGTGTACCAGAGCTGCTCGGGACGCCGGGTTCCGTCGAACCAGCGAACCGAGGCGCAGTCTCCCGCCGCGAAGACATCGGGTGCGCTCGTCCGCAGACCCTCGTCGACCACGATGCCGCCGCGCTCGTCGAGCTCGATCGCCGATCGAGCGAGCCACTGCGTGTTCGGCATGACGCCGATCGCGACCACCACGCAGTCGCTCTCGTAACGCCCGTGATTCGTCCGCACCGCTTCGACATTGCCTTCGGAATCGGTCTCGAGCACCTGGAGGTCGTGCTCGAGATGCACCTCCACCCCGTGGTCGGCCATGCGGCGGCTGATCCAATCGGCTTCTCTCGGCTCCAGGGCGATCGGCCAGAACCACTCCTCGCGAATGAAGAACTGCGGCCGAAGCCCCGCCGCCAAAGCGACCTCCACGGCTTCAATCCCGATCAGCCCTCCCCCGACGACCGCAGGGCGTCGCGCCAATCGACTACGGCGCTCGGCTGCGGCCTCTCGAAAACGATACGGGGAGTCGTCGCTGCTCGCACTCGTGTGTGCGCGGGGGCGGGGTGGCTCTCCGCCACGCGACACGCCGCCGTGTACCTCGCGCTCATACCAATCGAGGTCTTGGAGCGTGACGAAGTGGCCGACGCCACGCGCATCGCTTCCAGGCCAGGGTCCCGGACGTGCCCGCGAACCAGATGCGATCAACAGTCGATCGTACGCAAGCGGCTCGGCGCCCCCCGCCAGCGACACACGCCGCCCGACGATATCAACGCCGGTCACCCTTGCTCGCACGCGCTGGAACCTCAGTCTTTGGTACGCGTCACGCTCGAGAGGCTCGATGTCCCGATGGCTCATCTGTCCGCTGAACACCCACATCAGCGCCGTCCGGGAAAAGAAATGGTCGCTCTCCTCCGAGATGAGCGTGATCTCCCAGGAGGGCTCCCGCTCCCGGACGGCGAGCGCAGCCTCCATGCCGGCGACTCCATTCCCGATGATGACGATGCGCATGCCGCCCACGATACGACGTTTCCGCCTGGGAGTTACAGGCTCCCTGAACTCGCCGTCAGCGGCTACCAAACTATGGCACTGCTGGATTTAATCAACTAGCTTGTAAGCCATGCAAGAGACCGCAACCAATGCCTTCGTGGCGGGGGTGCTGGTGGGCAAACCCATCTTCCGAGCGCCCGGGATCGTGGTGCATGGGGGACTCGACGGCGAGGACCGCGAAGTTGCGGTCATCGTCCGACAAGCCGTCTCGACGGATGGGCAGAAGCTCAACTTCGAAAACATCGTTCGCTACGCGGACGCCTCCGGCATCGAGGTGATCAAGGAAGAGCCGTACGTCATCCTCGCGACCCCGGAGCCGAAGGGGATCTTGCGTGACCTGCCCTGGAGCTCGTGGCGCCTCGAAGAACGTTTGCGTCATTTCCAAGAGGTCGTGAGCATCGTCGAGCGTTTCCACGCGATCGATGTTCCGGTGGGCACGTTGTCGCCGAAGTACATCGTCGTCGATGACAAGCTCCAGCCGTTCTTGCTGGGGCCCCGCATCGCGCCGCGCAGCGGCCCCTACGTTCCGCCCGAAACGGCCAGCGAGCGGCTCATCGACCTTCGCTCCGATCTCTATTCGCTTGGAAGGCTGCTCTACTTCGTGGTGGCCGGCGAGGATCCGCCCCGTGAAGCGCGCGACATCCCCAAGCTCGAAGAGCTCGGAAGCTACCCGGCAGGAATCGTCCGTATCATTCGCAAGGCGACCTGCCGAAATCCCGATGAGCGATACCAGTTCGTCGACGACTTTCGTTCGGACGTGGAGCAATATCGGCAGCACCGGGAGGTCGGCGTCGAACATCCCGAAGTCGAGGACCGGAACACCGGCATCTTGAGCGTCGTACCCGACGCGCCCATAGAATCAGAACCAAACGTCGCGCCCGAAACGGAAATCCCTCGGACTCCCGCGCCGCAGACGGAGACACGCCGCAATCCCCTGAAGACTCGGAGCGTATTCCGTGCGATCGGTTTGACCTTCGCGTTGGCGGGAATTGCGTTTCTGGTGAGCGAGCATCGGGCCGCTCAGCAAGCCATGCACTCGCTGACGTCACAGCAGGCGGCCGCGCTCTCGAGCTTCGTCAGGGAGGCGTCCCTCTCCGCAACCCGGCCTCCGGCCTTGTTCGCGCACGTCGACGAGTCGTGGGAGCTGCTGTCCAGCGAACGGCGACTTCAAGAAGCCGAGGCTCTTTTCGAGGCAGCGGAGATGCGCTGGGGGGTTCGAGACGGCTTTGTCCATCGTGGCAGGGCGATGGTCGCGGAGCGCTGGGACGGCAAGGTCTTCGTGTTCGGCAGCCTTCATGGAGATGAGAAATGAACGCAGAAGCGCGAGGATCGAAGAAGCGGCGGCGCCAGGCCGGCTACACTCTCGTGGATCTCATGATCGCCATCGTGATCATGGGCGTACTCGGAAGCCTCGGACTCAATCAGTACAACAAGTACGTCGCGCGGGCACGGCGGCCCGAAACCCTCATGGCCTTCCGCGCCATCGCCGCGGCTCAGCGTGAGTACATGCTCACGCGCGGCAAGTATGCGGGGACATTCAGCGAGATCGGCTTCAACATCGAGAGAGGCGTGAGGATCTCGTCGACCGAGATTCAGGGGACCGTTTACAACTACCGGCTGATCCAGGACCAGGGACCCCGGTCCTGGTACGTGGTCGCGACCGGCAATATCGACGGCGATCCCTTCCCGGACATCATCGCGGCGAGCAATCCCCGTTAAACTGAACGCTTGGTAAGATACCCCACTTGAGGACTGTAAAAATCCTTCTATACTGAAATTTGAAAGGGGTGCTGAAATGGATGCAAAACGTTGGACTTTAGGGGTCGTGCTTGCGGCGACTGTAGGCCTTTGGGGGCTGATGGAGGCCGACGCAAGCCCATTCTCCTCCTACATTCTCTCCGATGACCTCAGCAACATCGTGAGAGGCGCGGTGCCCGAGGCCAGCACATGGAGCGATCCCGCGGCCGACACTACGGCCACCACCACGACCGACACGTCCGGAACAACCACGACCGACACGTCCGGAACAACCACGACCGACACGTCGGGTAAGAGCAACAACGGCCACGGCAACAACGCCGACGGCGTTGACTCGAGCAACCCTGGCCAGGGCAAAGGCGGACCAAACGGTACGGTCGACACCTCGTGCCCTGAGGGCGGAACCTGTGTGGACGACGAGACCAAGGGTGGGACGACGACCACGACCACGACCACGACCACCGACACCAGCACCAGCACCAGCAACGGCAAGGCAAAAGGCAAGAACAAGTAGCCTGGCGAGTAGTCGGACCAACTGGAGGGCGCCCCACGGGGCGCCCTTTCTATTTAAGGACCGGGGTCGATCAGCACCCCGGGATTCATCACGCCGCCGGGATCGAGCACACCTTTGACAGCTCGCAGCACATCCCCGAACAAGGCCGGGCGCTGTTTCTCGTACCACGGCCGGTGAACCCGTCCAACGGCGTGGTGATGGGTGATTGTACCGCCGTGCGCGATCACGGCGTCGGAGGCGGCCCTTTTGATCGCCATCCATTGCTCGACCTCGGCGCCGTATCGGCCCGGCGCGATGAAGGTGAAGTACGGGGCCGGCCCGTCGGGGTACACGTGCGTGAACCGGCAACTGATGAACCCAGCTCCACACGCATCTTTCATCGCTTGGCGCACGCTACCGACGACCCCGCTGTGCAGGCGTTCGAACTGATCCCAGGTGCATGCGGTCTCGAACGTGTCCGCGATGACCCCCATGCTCGCCATGATGTTCATCAGGTAGGGGGCGTCGATGAACGCTTCGCGCCACGCACCAGCCCCACCACCGTCGCCGCTACGCTCACCCCCTTCGCGGTACACCGGCCCCTTCGGGCTGCGGCCCCCATGGTCGCCCACGAGCTCGAGTGCGCGCTCCATCCAAGCCCGCACCGGGTGATCGGCGGATTCGAACGCTACGACCAGGACGTGCGTCCCGTCCATCGTGACCGCGTTGAGCGCAGCCTCGCGCTTGTCGAGGAGGCGGCAGTTGCTTGGATAGAGCCCTGACTGAGACAAGGCCCTCACCGCCTCGACGGCCTGGCCGTAGTCGCCGAAGTGCACCGTTGCGGTACCACGAAAAACAGGCCGCGGGCGCACCCGCATCCATGCCTCGGTGATGACCCCGAAGATCCCTTCGGAGCCGAGCATCAGTCGGTCCGGGCTCGGCCCTGCGCCCGAACCTGGCAAGCGCCGCGATTCCCAAAGCCCTTGCGGCGTGATCGCGCGGATCGATTGCACCAGGTCGTCGATGTGCGTGTACACGGTCGCGAAGTGGCCGCCGGCTCGCGTGGCGACCCAGCCGCCAAGCGTCGAGAATTCGAACGACTGCGGAAAATGGCGAAGGGTCAGCCCGTGCTCGCCGAGCTGCGCTTCCAACGCAGGCCCGGTCGCGCCAGCCTGAATGCGAGCCGACAACGAGCTTGGTTCGACTTCCATGACTCGATCGAGGCGCGCGAGGTCGAGGCTCACCACACCTGCGTAGCGACCGTCCACGTCGCCCTCCACGCCGCCGACTACGCTCGTCCCGCCACCGAAAGGGATCACGGCGAGCTTCGCGTCGCTCGCCCAGTCGAGCACTGCACGGATGTCTTCCTCGTTCGCCGGAGTCGCGACCAAATCCGGCGCCGCGGCGAAATCACCGCGGAAGCCGCGCAGTACGTCGCGATAATTGCGACCATAGGTGTGGCGAACCCGCGCCTCGTGGTCGCCGGTCACGAAATGCTGCAACGCGGAGTGTGGCGTCACTCGGCGCGCGGCTAGCTCGACCGCCTCGAGCGATGGGGGCTCGTCACAGCGATCGGGCGCGAAGCCCAACATGAGCTGGGCATGCTCCCCCATGGTCTTGCGCGCCGTCGAATCGGGGAACTTGTCTTCCCATCCCCATCCCCAGAAGCTGCGTTTTCGTCTGGCGTTCATGGAGTGGGACCTTCCTCCATCGCCCCTCCCCCGTGCAAGCGCCTTGACGGATCCCCCGATCGGGGCTTCCCTCCACCCATGTCGTTTCCTCAGCCGCTCCGAGCGGTCATCACGGGAGCCGGGAGCGGTCTCGGCCGCGCGCTCGCCCTCGATCTCGCCCAGCGAGGAGCTTCATTGCTGCTCTGCGATATCGACCTAGCCTCGGCAGAACGTAGCGCGGAGCTGGTTCGCGAACACAAAGCCTTAGCCGAAGCGGTCGCCTGCGACGTGACCGACCGTGATGCGGTGTTTGCGCTCGTCGACGAGGCCGGCAAGCGTCTCGGCGGGATCGACCTGATGGCGAACAACGCCGGCGTGGCGGTTGGCGGCCCATTCGACGAAATCTCAATCGAGGATTGGCGCTGGGCGGTCGACATCAATCTCTGGGGTGTGATCTACGGCTGCCAAGCAGCGGTTCCGAAGATGCGAGCCCAAGGGCGCGGTTACATCCTCAACGTCGCATCGGCGGCCGGCCTTCTGGCCCCGCCGAGCATGTCTGCATACAACGTGACCAAGGCCGGCGTCGTCTCCCTGAGCGAAACCCTCTATGCCGAGTACAAGGCCGATGGCATCCGGGTTGCCGTGCTCTGTCCGACCTTCTTTCGAACGAACATCGTGGAAGCTGGCCGCGGCGCCACCACCGAAAAGGACGACGCCCAGATCATCCGTTGGATGGAACGCTCCAAAGTGCAGGCGCCAGACGTCGCCAAAGCGGCAATCGATGCGCTGCGCGACGGCAAGCTCTATGTTCAACCGATGCGAGACGGGCGAATGGCTTGGCGCCTCAAGCGAGCCGCACCGCAACGCTTCTACGACTCGCTGAGCAAGGCCCACGAGAAGTTCGTACGAGGGCGCCAGAAGCGCTGATTGGCCACGATCGATCCACGCTGCTATCCACCCCGAAAGCCCATGCGCCTGTTTGTAGCCCTGCTTCTGACGTCCGGCCTGCTCTGCACGGCCGCGCCCGCTGGGCGAGCCGCCGCGCAAGAAGAGACCGAGGATACCGTCGAGATCCCAACGGGCGAAGGTTCGAAAGACGAGACCCAGGTCATCGAGGAGGGGGTTGAGCCCGCTGAACGTGACACGCTGGCGTACAACGCGGCCATCATGGACGAGGTACTTCGGTTATCGACCGAGCAGACGCTTAAGGAGCAGCGGTTTGCCGCCGCCGCAGGCGTGATCGGAGGCGCGATCCTGGTCGGTCTTGGAACCTGGCGGCTCGCCCAAGACAGCCCCCAGAACCAATACTCCCGGGGCCTGGGCGTGACGTTCATGACGCTCGGCATGGCCAACCTCGCCACGGGCATTTTCGCGGCGATTCGCACTCCACACGAAAAACGTAGGCTCATCCGCTGGGAACGCGCCCGCAAAGACGGCATCACCGATGCCGAGCTCGCGCATTTCGAGGGCGAGCTCCAAGCGTCCTACGAGCTGCGCCAAGGGGAACGCTTGTTGGTGCGCTGGGACGCGGTCATGCACGCGGTGGCAGGGGCCGTCGTGCTGGCGCTGACACCGATCCCCGGCACCACGAGCAAAACGGACCGCGTGTCTGGCTATGTCGTCGGCGGGCTTTTCGTGGCCGTAGGTCTTGGGGCCTTGGGCGCTTCGTTCCGTAAGACCCCAAGTGAGAAGGCCTGGGAGAGCTACAATCAACGACGATTGACGATGCCGGGTCACGAGCTGAGCTGGGGCGTCGCGCCGTCGATTTCCAGGCGAGGTGCTGGGATTTCCGTCGGCGGAAGATTCTAGCGCGTAGCCCGCTTGCATCATGGCGGGCCGAGCGGCTAGGAAGGCCGACTATGGAGCTCGACCAACTCAAAGTCATCGTCACCGGCGGCGCTTCCGGTCTCGGAGAGCATTTCGCCAAACAACTTCTCGCCGCCGGCGCGCAGGTCGCAGTCGGAGACGTCAACGAGGAGGGCCTCGCCGCCCTCCCCGATGCGATCCATCGGCGGAGGCTCAATGTTGCCGACCAGGACGAAATCGCGAGCTTCGTTCCCTGGGCCGCAGCCCAGATGGGCGGCCTCAACGGCTTGATCAACAACGCCGGGATCATCCGCGACGGCCTCTGGGTCGGGAAGAGCCGGCAGACCGGGGAGATTCGGCGCATGTCCCGACAGGACTGGGACATGGTCATCGCGGTCAACCTCACGGGCGCCTCCTTCATGGTGCAAGAGGTGGTCGCCCGCATGATCGAACACGGGGACCCTGGCGTCATCGTGAACATCTCGTCGATCGCGCGTCATGGTAATCGCGGTCAGACGAATTACGTGGCCGCAAAGGCCGCCCTCGCCGCCAATACCCGGACCTGGATGAAGGAGTTTGCGCCTTACGGCATTCGCGTGGCCGCGGTCGCACCGGGAGCCGTCGAGACGCCGATGACCGCCGGGATGAACCAGAAGGCGCTCGACATGATCCGTGCCTCGATTCCGTTGGGTCGGATGGCCAGTCCCGAAGACATCTGGCGAGCGGTGAAATTCATCTTCGATTGCGACTACTTCACCGGCGAGACGATCGACGTCCACGGCGGCGCCGCCCTCTGATCAGCCGAGCGCCCGCATCACGGCCCGGTGCACGAAATAGCCCAGGGGTAGCAAAGCGCATCCGAGCGCGTACGCACCCCAAAAGGAAAAGCGATCGCGCAGCAGAAACGGCGCGAAGAACAATAGCGTGATGGGCAGCGCTACCAAGATGCTGCGCGCCATTTGGAATGCACTATCCGCGTCCCTGTGCTGTAGATAGGCCAACGGGAGCGCGAGCATCGTCGCCAAGGGCAGCGCGATCAAAAATCCTGCGGTCACGGGGTACCGCCGCGAGAGCCACGCTGCAACGCCGATGATGACCGCCGAGACAAGGGTGTTCAGGACGATGGGCATCGCTACATGCCGAAAGCGATCACTCGCTGAGCTCGCTGAAGAAGTACTCGATTTGACCGAGGTACCGCGCCGCGCGGCGCCGTGCGATCGCGTTCGACAGCCGCGCCTCCGGAAGCACGTCGCCTGCGTCGATCACTTCCTGCAGAAGATCCTTGAAGAGCTTGGGGTCGCCGATGTTCACCGCGTAGTAGCGCGCCATGTTCATTTGAACCATCAGGTTCCGGCGCTCGGTCTTCTCCAAGACCTCGTCGAGAATCAACTTGGCTTTGTCCATGTCCGGTGGAAACTCCGAAGCGGCAAGCACGCCCATGGTCATCTTGCCAATCATGAACATGAAGTCCGGATCGAGCTCGACCGAACGCGCGAGGATCACCTTGGCAAGGGGCAGGTCTGCGACGGTGTCCATGTCCTCCATGCCCATGTTGATCCGGGCCCCGAGAGAGGCGCCGGCCCAGAGCAAGATCGCGGCATCCTCCTTTTCGACGAATACCTCGTCGAGCCAGGTCTTCAGCGTGTCGATGCCGCCATTCAACGCATCGTCGAACCCAGGGTCTCGATTGCGCAGGAAGTGCTTCGATAGCTCCCAGGCCCGGGTGTACATGATCAGGGCCCTCTGGCGAAGATGATCGGCCTCTGTATAGTCGTCCTCGATGTCCGCCACCTCGACCCGGTCCTCGATCCATCCGGTACCGTATCCGACGTACGAAGCAACGAGGGAAAGCCCGATCACCTCATTGTCCGGAACGACTCGCAACAAGCCTTCCAGCTGAACGATGCTCGCCGGAAACGACTTCCCGACGAGATCGTAGTCCCAGTGCTGCTCGACGCCGGGCGCGGCACGTCCGAAGAGCTCCGCAGTCGAATCCGCTGCTAGCTTTGCCGTGTCACACGCTGTGAGCGGCGAGAGCGCGATAGCGAGCAAACCGACCGAGAGACCTCTCCAATGGCGCATGGCGCGAAAGTGAACCGGAAACGACGGAGCAATACAAGCCAAAACGAGGTAACCCTTCGAAAAAGTGGATAGTTCAAGCCTTGCCTTTTGACATGCGGAGGGTGGCGCGGTACGCCCGCGCAGAGTCATGACACCAGGGGAATGCCGCGACACACTTCAAGACCTCGTACAGCGCATGCAAGCGCTGGGGAGGTATCTTTGACCTCGACGGCCTCCGTCACAACATCGACCGGCTCGCCAACCTGAGCCTCGCACCCGGATTCTGGGACGACCAACAGAAGGCTCAGAAGATGATGCGAGAGCGGGCGTCAGCCGAGGAAACCGTCAAGGAATTCGAGCGGGTAGACAGCGAAGCGAACGACTTGCTAGAGCTTTTCGAGCTGGCTGCCAGCGAGGGAGACACCGGCGTCGTGGCGGACGTGGCGGGGCGAGTCCCTTCCCTCGAGGCCGAAGTTCGATCCCTCGAGCTGCAGCGGATGCTCACCCCGGATGACGACACCGACGCGATCGTCACGATCAATCCGGGCGCCGGCGGAACCGAGGCACAGGACTGGGCCGACATCCTCCTGCGCATGTACCTCCGGTGGTGCGAGCGCCGTGGATTCAAGACCGAGCTCCTCAGCAAGCAGGCTGGCGACGAAGCCGGAATCAAAGATGCCGCGTTCATCGCCCGCGGGCCGAACGCCTATGGATATCTGCGCGCGGAGAATGGGGTGCACCGACTGATTCGGATCAGCCCGTTCGATACGAACAAGCGCCGACACACGTCGTTCGCGGGGGTGAGCGTGGTGCCGGACCTCGGTGACGAGCTCACCGAAGGCGAGATTGAGATCCGGGATGAAGACCTCGAGGTCAGCACCATGCGCTCCGGCGGCGCAGGGGGGCAGCACGTCAACCGGACCGAGTCCGCCATCCGCATCAAGCACATTCCCACGGGCTTCACGGTTCGGTGCGAGGCCGAGCGCTCGCAACATCAGAACCGGGAAACGGCGATGAAGATGCTGCGCGGTCTGCTCTTCGAGAAGGCCCGACGCGAACGTGAGTTGGCTTTCGAGGAAGCGTTCCTCAACGACCGCGCCGACATCGCGTTCGGCTCCCAGGTGCGGACCTACACGCTTCAGCCTTACACGATGGTCAAGGACGAACGGACCGATCACAAGGTCAGCAATGCCGAGGCGGTTCTCGACGGCGATCTCGACGAGTTCATCGAGACATTCCTGCTGATGAACGCCGATAAGAAAAAGAAGAAGGCGGGCGAAGCCCAAGGGGACTAGCGAGTGGCCACCGAAGACGAGTTGCGGCAAACACGGCTGAGCAAAGCGGAGCGCCTGCACGAGCTGGGCGTGCTGCCTTACCCAAACACCTGGCGCACGAGCCCCGAGCTCGAAGAAAAGCGGCGTCAATTGGTGCGGCTCGCTGCCGACGAAAAAGCGTGCGCGGCCCTTCCGCATGAAGACGAGCTCAGTGACGAGGCGCCGCAGGTGCCGCTCTTCGGCCGTGTGATCGCCAAGCGAGGCCCCTTCCTCGTCATTCGGACACCGCACGGCGACGCCCAAGCGCTGGTCCGGCCCGAGCGGCTCAGCGACCGGGACGCGAACATGCTCAAGCTCCTCGATCTCGCCGACCACGTTCTCATCGAGGGGCCGGCGATCCGCACCAAGACCGGTGCGCTTGCGGTGAGCGCTCGCCGATACGAGCACCTGGGCAAGGCCCTCTTGCCGCCGCCCGCGAAGTGGCATGGCCTCAAAGACGTCGAAAAGCGGTATCGCGAACGCTATGTCGACCTCTTTGCCAACCCGGCCGTCGCCGAAGTCTTCCGCGCACGCACCCTCATCATTCAGGCATTACGCCGGTTCCTCGACGTCCGTGGCTTCCTCGAGGTCGAGACGCCCTTGCTTCACGCGATCCGCGGCGGCGCGACCGCGAAGCCATTTGACACCCACCACAACGCCCTCGACCTGGAGTTGATTCTGCGCATCGCGCCCGAGCTCTACTTGAAGCGGCTGCTGGTCGGCGGCTTCGATCGTGTGTACGAGATCGGCCGAACGTTCCGCAACGAAGGCATCAGCACCAAGCACAATCCCGAGTTCACCATCCTCGAGTTCTACATGGCCTATGCCACCTACGAGGACTTGATGGATCTGGTCGTCGAGATGCTGCGTGCCGTAGACGCGGATCTGCAGGCGCGCTTCGCCGACCTCACCCGCGATCGAACGTTCGACCTGAAGGCGGAGTGGAAGCGGGTGCGCATGCGAGAGGCCATCGCAGAGCGCCTCGAGCGAGCGGGCCAAGGTGAGGTGCCGAAGACCCCTTGGACCAAAGCGCTGTCACGCGACGTGATCGACGATGAAGACGCGTTCGCCAGCGCGTGTGAGGCGATGCACCCGAAGCTCGATCCTGCAGCGCAGAGACAGCTCTCGCATTGCGAGACCCATGGCGAGCGCGTGTTCGCTGTGTTCGAGCTCCTGGTCGAACCCGACCTGACCGTCATGTATCGGACGGAGAACGGCGCCCGGTCGGTTCCCGTCTTCATCACCGAGTTCCCCTCGGAGGTGTCCCCGCTCGCGCGGCGGAGCGACGGCAACCCGGCATACGTCGACCGATTCGAGCTCTTCATCGACGGGCGCGAGCTGAGCAACGCGTTCAGCGAGCTCAACGATCCGGACGACCAGGCGAAACGATTTGAGTCACAACTGCGCAACCGGGAGCGCGGGGATGATGAAGCGATGGACTTCGACGCCGATTACATCCGCGCCCTCTCGCACGGGATGCCGCCCGCCGCGGGCTTTGGGTTGGGTGTTGACCGGCTCGTGATGCTCCTCTGTAACCAGCCATCGATCCGCGACGTGCTCCTCTTCCCTCTGCTGCGCCCGGAGGCCGAGTGAGCGCAGCGCGGCCGCTCGGAGTCTGGACGGCGGTCCTGTGCGGTTTTGGGGTTCTGCAGGTCGTCGCAGTGCTCACGTTCGTGGGCACGAGCACTCTTTGGTTTCAGGCATCGGTCGGCGATGACCTGCTCTGGCTTCGTCTCGCGATTGGCTGGACGACCACGCAGATCACCTTGGCCCTGCTCAGCTTGGCGGTTCTTCGACGAGCGGCGCGCTTGCCCCGCGGCGCACGTGGACGGGCCCGAACGGTGGGCTTGGCGATCACGACGGCAGTGCATGCAGTGATCACGGGCGCCACCGTGGGCATCCTCTTGTGGGCGGCGCGCGTTTCGGTCGGCCACGTTCTCGGCGGGACGGTCGCCAGCTTGCTCTTCGGCCTGACCCACCTCGCCTATCCGGACCTCGACCTCGCTTGGGTGCCGACGCTCTATCACACCGCTCTCACCCTCCAGGGAGCCACTGGCGCGCTGCTGGTCGTGCTGAGCATCTCATGCTGGTTCCTGGTGCCAGTCCCGCGTCGTCGACGCTTCTGGTGGGGTTTCGATGGCGCGCTTCTGGTCGCGTTCTTCGGCGCCTCGATCCTGTTCCCGCTGTCGCCCACCGATGGAGACGATGCAAGCTTGGCTCGCGCGGTCGTCCGAGTCAGCCTGACGACCGTTTTCGTCGTCCGGCTCTGCATCCGCTTGGTCGGGCCTTTGCTGTCGGCGTTCGAACGAATTGGCTTCCGCTCGATGGTCGCCGCGCGCCACCTACGGGCCAAGAAGACTGGCTTCCTCGCCGCGAGCAGCACCTTGTCGATCCTCGCAGTCGCGGTCTCCTCTTGCATGCTGATCTCGGTCCTTAGCGTCATGGGCGGCTTTCGCGCCGACCTCAAGAAGAAGATTCTTGGAAATCACGCACACATCGTGATCGACGAAGCGTTCCACGAGCTCGACGACTGGCAGTCCGTCCTGCGGCAAGCTCGGGAGACCAAGGGGGTCATCGGCGCGACCCCTTTCCTTCAAGTCGAAGTCATGGTGTCGAGCTTGTCGAATCGCGCGGGTGCAATCCTTCGCGGCATCGATCCCGAAACCGTCTCGGAGGTCACCGACCTCGGGCACAACCTGACCCACGGCAAACTCGAGTACCTGAAGCATCCCGAGCGGATCCTCGATGCATCGATCAACACGACCAAGGTCGGCCCCCTCGACGCAATGCTCGAAGAGGCGGAGCGTACAGCGGCCAGAGGCCTCCCCGAGAAAGCGAGTGAAGACGCGATGCCAGGTCTCATCGTCGGGCAGGAGCTCGCCAGGGCGCTGCGCCTCGTCGTCGGCGATCGCGTTACGGTCGTCTCCCCGCGTGGCGACCTCGGCCCGACCGGGCCGATCCCCAAGACCCGGCCATTCCGAATTGCCGGCATCTTCTACAGCGGAATGTATGAGTACGACATGAAATACGCCTACATCGACCTCGCGGTCGCGCAGCGCTTCCTCCGCGCCGAAGGCCAGGTCAGCGGCATCGAGATCAAGGTGGAGGACGTCGAGCAAGCCCCCGCGCTCGCTGCCAAGCTGGCCGCGACGATCGGCAGGAAAGACGTACGCGTGCGCGACTGGAAGATGATGAATCAGCAACTCTTCGGCGCCTTGGCGCTCGAGAAGCTCGCGATGTTCATCACCCTCGGGATCGCCGTGCTGATCGCCGGCTTCTCGGTCTTTGGCACCCTCACCCTGCTCGTTCAGGAGAAGCGCCGGGAGGTAGGCATCCTCAAAGCCATGGGTACCTCGGCCCGCGGGGTGATTCGGATCTTCGTGATCGAGGGTCTCTTGATCGGTGCGGCCGGAGGTCTCATGGGGCTCGGTCTTGGATTCATCCTCACGTTTGCCGCCGAACACTTCGGAATCCGAATGAATCCCGAGGTCTACTACATCGACAAGCTCCCGGTGCATCTCGATCCGACCGAGTTCGCCTTGGTTGGCACCGCAACCGTCGTGGTATGTCTGGCGGCGACGCTCTTTCCCGCGTATCAAGCGAGTCGAGTTCGGCCCGTGGATGCGCTGCGTTACGACTAACTCGTCCCATTTTCCATGTCCGAACCCCTCGTCAGCGTGAAAAATGTGACCAAGACCTTCGAGCACGAAGGCCGGTCACTAGAGGTCCTCAAGGGCATCGATCTCGAGATCGACGCCGGCGAGATGCTCACGATCGTCGGTCCATCCGGCGCCGGGAAGAGCACCCTGCTGCACTTGATCGGGACCCTCGATCTCCCCACGGCGGGTCGAATCCTTTACGAGGGGCGGGACGTCACCCGACTCGGAAGCTCAGACTTGGCCGAGTTTCGCAACCGAAGCATCGGTTTTGTCTTTCAGTTTCACCACCTCTTGCCCGAGTTCACCGCACTGGAGAACGTGATGATGCCCGGGCTGATCCAGGGCCAGCGTCGGTTTGAAGACCGTGCCCGGCTACTGCTCGACGAGGTTGGTCTCTCCGAGCGGCTGACCCATCGGCCTGGCGAGCTGTCCGGTGGCGAGCAGCAGCGCGTCGCTCTCGCGAGGGCGCTTCTCATGGAACCGAAGCTCGTGCTTGCCGACGAACCCACCGGCAACCTCGACAGCCAGACCAGCGCCGCGGTGCACTCGCTCTTCTTCGATCTCAACCGGAGGCACGGGATCACCTTCCTGATCGTAACCCACAGCCACGACTTCGCCGCTATGATGCCGAGGCAGGTCTCCATGAGGGACGGCCGAATCGAACACGACGAACGCCGCGTCCAACCCCTTGAAAATCAAGGAAAACCAGCTTGACCCCCCAATAGGGCACGGCTATAGCCGCCCGGATCATCACCCCTCACAATGCGCCTTTCCGCCCCTGCCATAGCCCTGACGCTTGCAGGGCTCGCTTCCGCGGCGGGCGCTCAGAGCGGGGACAACATCCCTGAGCCGCCGCCTCCGGTGACGCGTCCGGTACGCACGTCCCCGGAACCGCCACGACCCCCCGAGCCTCTCGCTGGCGAGGGGGACTCCGAGGGTGAAGGCGACGCCTACGAACCGGTGGAAGACCCCGACGCGGCGATTCAAGTCCCTCGAACGAGCTGTCATGGCAAAGAAATTCGCCGAATCGCGGTAGTCGGAGCGCGCCGCGTCGACCCGGACGACGTGCGCGCCACGATGAAGCTCCGCCGGGGCGACATCTGCACGGACCCTGCGATCACACGTGATGCAAAGGCCCTGTGGAACATGGCGTACTTCGATGATCTGCAGATCGAAGCCGACCCCCTTGGCGCCGGGATCAAGCTCACGATTCGCGTGGTCGAGCGACCCGCGATTGGGAAGGTCGTCTACGAGGGAAACGACGAAGTCGACGAGGACGACATCGATGAAGCGATCAAGCTGGAGTCTGGAACGATTCTTTCGGTGCCCGACGTCGAGGCGCAGGCTGACGCCCTGCGGCAGCTCTACTCGGAGGAGGGCTTCTTCCTCGCCGAGATCAAGTACGAGCTCAAACGTGTCCCGGGCGACACCAACCAGGTCGACGTGGTCTTCAAGATCGACGAGGGCGCGGCGGTCGAGGTCCGGCGCATCAGCTTCGTCGGCAACGAGCAGCTCCCCTCCGCAGAGCTTCTGGACATCATGCAGACCAGCGAGACCGGCATGTTCTCGTTCCTGAGCGACCGCAACAAGTTCAGCCGCGCGGCATTCGACGAAGACCTCACCCGAGTCCAGGCCTGGTACTACGACAAAGGCTACTTGATGATGCGCCCTGGTCGCCCGAGCGTAGTGCTCACCCCCGACCGCGCCTATGTCGACATCACGATTCCCCTCGAGGAAGGTCCACGCTTCCGGATTCGCAAGTTCGACATCATGGAGACCGACGGCGCTGGAAACGAGGTCGAGACCCTCGCGCCCAAGGACGAGCTCCGGAGCATGGTCAAGCTCGAGTCGGGGGATTGGTTCAGCCGCAGCAAGATCGCCGCGGGGATCGAGGGCATCACCCGAATGTACCGAGACTCGGGCTACGCGCTGGTAGAGATGGTGCCCGGCACCGACCTCGACGAGGTCAATCACCTGGTCGATGTCACCATCAACATCCTTCGGGGACCGCTGGTCTATATCGAGCGCATCCACATTCGCGGCAACACCAAGACCCGCGATGCCGTCATCCGGCGCGAATTCCGATTGAGCGAAGGCGACCTCTACAACCAGAGCAAGCTCGCAGACGGGAAGGCTTTGGTGACACAGCTCGGCTACTTCGAGCGAGTCGATGTCTCGGAGGAAGAGGGCACTGCGCGTGACCAGATGGTGATCAACGTCGAAGTCGCCGAGAAGCCCACGGGAACCTTCCAAGTCGGCGCTGGCTTCTCATCGCTCGAAAGCTTCATCATCACGGCGCAGATTCAACAGCAGAACCTCTTCGGCCGTGGCCAAAGCCTAGGCCTGAACCTGCAAGTTTCGGGCATCCGGCAACAGATCGACCTGAACTTCGTCGAGCCCTGGTTCCTCGGCAGCGAATGGAGCCTGGGCTTCGGCGTGTTCAAGCGCGTCAGAAACTTTCGTGATTTCCGGCAGGACTCGACCGGTGGAAACGTCACGACAGGCCATCCGCTATTCAATCCGCGTTTCCGTCTCTTCCTGCAATACGAGATCGAGAACGTGGTGATTTCTCAGCCCCGAGGAAACCTCCTGGGCGTCGGCGGCCAGCTTCAGAACGCGTTCTCCAACATCTTCATCGCTCACGCCTTCCGCGATGGCATTACGAGCTCCATTCGATTCACCCTGAACTGGGATAGCCGCGACAATCGCTTGGCGACTACGGGCGGCATTTACACGAACTACTCGGTGCAGGTCGCCGATCAGTACCTCGGCTCCGACAACACGTTCGTACGTCAAACCGCTTTCTCGCGCTTCTATAAGAAGGTGTTCGGGCCGGTCGTCTTCAAGGTGAACGCCGAGATGGGGTTGATCACGTCCCGCAAGATCGTTCCCGTGTTCGAGCGATTCTACCTCGGTGGCATCTACACGATACGCGGTTACCGTCTACAGTCGGTTGGCCCGCAAGCGGGCATGGCCTCGGCCGGAGACCCGAACCTTCCCGTCATTGCCCAAGGCCGCCCCATCGGCGGCGACTTCCAGGCTTTCTACAACATCGAGTTCGAGTTCCCGCTCATCGAGGCGGTGGGCATCCGAGCGGTGCTCTTCACCGACGGCGGCAATGCCTGGAACCTCTTCGCGTTCAGGGATTCGTTCGGCCACTGCCAAGCCCCGTTGGCACCCTTGGCCGATCGCTCGTCGCAGCCATGCGGGATCAACGGGTTCCTACGCTACTCAGTGGGCTTCGGCCTGCGCTGGTTCTCCCCTCTCGGGCCTCTGCGATTCGAATGGGGCATTCCGATCCGGCGCCGGCCCCAGGATGCTCCAATCCGCTTCCAGTTCACCATCGGCCAGTCTTTCTGATGGAATGAAACGCTCTGAGCCAACGTACAATCCCTGCCACTTGACCTGATCGCGGCAAGCGGCTAGCTAGGCCGGGCCTGAAAGGATGCTTCCATGCGCGTTTGTAGAATCATTTTCGTTGCTCTAGCTGCTGTGATGTTGGTCGAATCCGCTTCGACCGCGAGCGCGCAGGTCAAGATCGGCGTGGTCGACCTCCAGCGTGCGATCAACGACACCGAGGACGGCAGGCAAGCCAAACGACGGCTGAAGAAACTCTTCGATGAACGCCAGCAGACGCTCAACGCTGCGCAAGAGGACCTCAAGGCTCAGAAGGAAAATCTCGAGCGGCAGCAAGATGTCCTCAGTCCGGACGCATTCAAGAAGAAGGTCGAAAAGTACCAAGCGGATCTGGGGGAGCTGCAAAACGAGTACGTGCAATATCAGCAAGAGCTCCAAGCGAAAGAAGGCGAGCTGACGCAGGTGATTCTCGAGAAGATGCAGGACATCCTTAGACGGATCGGTCAGACGGATGGCTATACGCTGATCATCGAGGCGAACGAAGGCGGCGTGGTATGGGTGCCCTCGAATCTCGATCTCACCGACGTGCTCATCCAGCGCTACAACAAGCAGGCCAAAGCGGCCGGAGGTAGCGGTGCCAAGAAGAAGCCGAAGTAGTAGTCCATTCGTGGCCCAAGTGGAGGATTCCGGCTACAAAAGCCCATGGCCAGGTTCTGGGCGCTAGCTCTCGTTGCGTTGGCGATGCTCGGAATCGCGGCGCATGGGATCGCGGACGAGCACCCAGCCGGCGATGGGGACCATGGCGAAGAGGGGCCCGTTCCCGGCCACGTCCACCATCTGGATGAGTACACCCGAGCCGCGATTCTCCACTACCCCGGATTGAAGGCCAATGCGTCCGACATCGACGCAGCGCAAGCGCGCCTGGACGAAGCGAGGCTTTCGCCGTTCTTTCAGTTCGAAGGGCAGGCGAGCTTCTACCTGAGACCTGGAGCGCGGGGAACGCCGACCTTCAGCCCCGATCCCCAGATTCCCTGGAGCAACCGCTGGGGCCCCGGGGGTGAAGTCAATCTCGAAGGCGGGATTCCTCTGTACACTTTCGGTAAGTACCGCGCGGGCAAGAAGGCGGCGGCCGCGGGTATCACTTCGGCCGAGTACGAGCGAGATCGCACGGTCGCACGCGTCGTCTTCGACGTGCGCCGAGCGTACTTCGGCACGCAGCTTTCGCTCGACCTGCAAGCGATGATCTCGGAAGCCAAAGGCAAGCTCCGAAAGGCAGTGGACAAGCTCGCAGCGCGCCTCGAGGCCGATGATCCACGTGCGAAACAAAACGACTATTGGCGTCTTTTCGCCGCTTTGTCGAACGTCGAATCTCGGGAATCGGAAGCGTTGCACCTCGAAGCGTCGGCGCGCGCGGCGCTCGAGATCCTCTCGGGACTCGCGCCCGCAATCGTCCCCGAATGCCCCCTCGAGCCGGTGCGAAGCGAAGTCCTCGAGCTCGGGGAGCACATCGATCGAGCGCTCGAAAATCGCCCGGAGTTACACCAGCTCGAGGCGGCAAAGGCGGCGCGCGACGCGAACCTCACCGTGAAGCGAGCCGGTTACCTCCCGGATATCATCCTCGCACTCCGCGGAACCTTTGCGAGAACGCCTGGTGTCACCGACATCAACAATCCGTTCATCATCGACCGTGGGAACTATGCCGGCGCCTTCGCGGGCATCGTGGCCCGGTGGAAGCTCGACTTCGCGGGAACAAATGCTCGCGTCAAGGCAGCCAAGGCCGAAATCGCATCGCTCAAAGCCAAGACCGAGGAAGCGCAACAAGGAATCGAGATCGAGGTGACCGACCTCTTCGAACAGCTTCAAGATGCCAAGCGCAGGCTCGCGAGCTGGCAGCGTTCTGAGAGGGAATCCCGGAAGTGGTTCGTCTCCGCAGGCCAGGGCTACGAAGTCGGCACCACGGAGGCCCGGGAGCTCGTCGATGCGATCCAGGCGTACTTCAGCGCCCGGTCGAAACGCCTCATGGCGACGGCTGAGTACAACCTGGCCATCGCAGGACTAGAAAAAGCCACCAACGTGCCTCTGGTCTCGGAACGGGGCTGGCGTCCGACAGACTGCGAGGAATAAACCCTCCGCTATGCTCGTCTACGAGGAACCGATGACACGACTATTCATGATTTCAGGCTTGCTCGCTGCGTTCTCGTTCCTGCCCGGACCGGTTGCCGCCGAAACACCGGGGTCAGGGACTGCAGAAGTCGGTGTCACGCCCGCGGAGGCAGCCAAAGCGGAACGGTTCATCCGAACCAAGCACAACAAGGTCCGGCAAGTGCTGCGCAAACCCGATACCCCGCAGCGAGCGATCGAGCTCACCGATTTGCTCGGCGAGTTCCTGGACTACGACCACCTGGCCAAGCTTTCGCTCGACACCGAGTGGAACAAGCGCACTCCCCGCGAACGCGAACACTTCGTCAACCTACTCCGCCAGCTCGTGGAGCGTCAGTACCAGCGGAACATGGAATCGACTCTCGAGTACAATGTGAAGTGGGTCGGTACCGAGCCGATCGACCAAGGGGTGAAGGTGAAGTCCTCGGCCCGTTCAGCCAAGAAAAAGCGCCAACCCCCCATCGAGATCGACTACAGCATGGCCGAAACCGGCAAGCAGTGGAAGGTCTTCGACATCTTCACCGACGAAGTGAGCTTGGTGGTGAACTACAAGCGCCAGTTCCGCCGGGTGATCAAGGAAGAAGGCTGGAGCGGACTGATCGATCGGATGGAAAAAAAGCTCAAGGCCGAAGACGACGTCCTCTGAGCTACGCCGGGGCACGGCCAAACGCGACGCGGGGTTTCGTCGGACGGGGCGTCCTTGATCGTGTTGAGTCGCGTTTGATTTCCTGGCGCATCGCCCTCAAGCTGTACGTTCAACGCGCGTCCTGCCCCTGTTTCCGCTAATTGTTGCGCTCGCTGCCGGCGGTTGCGACGAAGCCACGAACGAGGAGTCCGGACCTCCGGAAAGGGTTCGCAAATGCGGGGAGCTCGATGGTGTGGAACCGGTCGAGCCAGTGATCCTCGGAGAGGACTCTGTGGGATGCCTGGTATTCGCCCCGGTGCCGTGTACGAAACCGGGCGCAGTGTACGAGACGGAGGGGCGCGAAAAAAAGCGCGAGATGGGGCCGAGTCGACGTAGCGAGTGACAATCAGCAAGACAGCAACAAGCTCCGATTGGCGCGAGCTCCGAGGCGAGGCTTGCGTGGGCCAAGCCCACAAGTGCATCCGACCACAAATGCAAGCCGAGCCGTTCGACGCAGCCCCGTGTCGCGCTTTTTTTCGCGCCCCGTCACCGCGTCAGAATAAAACCGTCCGCCCGGCGGCGGCCCCCCCAGGCCGCGCCGTTCGGACGCTCCCCTTTTGTGTCAGACCCTCTTTCGCAGTCCTGCTACGTCTCTGATGACGACGCGGCGGTGATCGGTTGCGATCACGCCTGCCCTTTTGAAGGCGCCGAGCACCAGTGTGACGGTTTCCCGAGTCGAGCCTACGAAGCTCGCTATCTCCTGATGGGTGAACTTGACACCCACCAGGATTCCCCGTGAATCGGGAATCCCATGTCGTGAGGACGCATCGAGTAGAAATTCTGCAACACGCGATTCTACGCTTCGCGTGAGCAGCGCATCGATTCGCCGTTCTGCAAGCAGGCGACGTTCCCCCATCAATCGATGCATTGCGGAAGCGAATTCCAGGTCCTCGCTCATCACCATGCGGATGAGACGGGGCGGAATGCGTAGCGCTTCCACATAATCCAAAATCACCGTTTCGAGACGCGCTTCGGGATCGACCAGCGACATCTCGCCGACCATTTCGCCGGGGCCGTAGTAGCCGAGCGTCAGCTCTCTTTCCGGTGTACGGCGCACACGCCGAACGCGACCGCTTCCGATCACGAAGATCGCCGGGTCGCTGGGCATGCATAGGGATTCACGGCGATCGGCATCGACCAGCGCGCTTCCGCTCAGGACGCGCTCTCGCAGCTCCGCGTTCAGCCCCTCGAAGACCCTGCAACGAGCCAGAATTCTCGTGCGGCGTTCTTCCGTGGTGCGCAGTCGCCGCGCGCCGGAGCCGTTTTGCAGTGCAGGAGCGTTAGAATCCATACTTACAGCCTTAACGGTATGGTGCATGAATACAGGATTACCGTCAAGACGCATTTTCACAAAATTACGCAACGGGGCATTTTTCCGTTCGTATTGACCGGAGGCACCGCCTTCGGTAGTGTCGCGCCATTGTGAAGGGCGTCGGTCCGCGTCGAGAGCCGACATTATAAATATGCGACTTTACTCAGGAAAAATTGGCCCGATCGTCGACGATCTCGTTCGGGAGCTCACGGCGCAGGGAGACATCGAGGTCGAGGCTGTCGAGGAGGTCAGACTGGACTTGGAGGCGGTTCTCAAGGAGTTCGTTCGCCGGGAGCGCCAGATGATCGACGAGGCCAAGGACCGGATGCAAGGCGAAGGGCTTGCGTACTCTCAACTCGGCCGGATGCGGCAGCGTCTCGCCAAGGAGATGGGTTTCCCGCAACAGGACGAAATCCTCCCGTACCTGGTCGACCAGTTGCTCAACATGCTCTTCCACAGCGCCAACGTCATCGAGATCTACGCGGATGACAGTACGCTGCGACGAAAGATCACACCCGTTTTGCGGCGACACATGGAAGTCGAATCCGGCCTCGATGCCGAGGTGCGGTCGAAGATCAAGAATCTTCAAGAAGGGACCACGGCATTCGAGGTGGAGTACGCCAAGGTCATGGATCAGATCAAGCACAAGCGCGGGCTCGAGTAGGCGTTCCATGCAGAGCATGACTGGATACGGAAGCGGGCGAGCAGCGCTCGGTGACGGACAGGTCGTGCTCGAGCTGCGCGCGGTCAACCATCGCTTCTTGGACGTGCGTGTCCGTCTGCCCTCTCGCATTCAAACTCGGACGCCGCCGGTCGAGCGTGTGATTCGCGGTCGACTCGAACGCGGCCGCATCGATGTCAGCGCTCGCTTCGAGGGTCAGACGCTTCCGCAACCCACGCTGGACTTCGAACGCGCTCGAGAGGTGTATGGTGAATTTGCCTCACTGCGTGATGAGTTGAATCCGGGAGAACCCGTACCGCTTGCCCTCCTCTCTTCGGTACCGGATCTATTTGTCGTCCATCGTAGCGTGGACGAGAAGGAGCTCGACAGGGCGCTCGAGCACGCAGCCGAGGCAGCCTGCGAGGCGCTCATCGGCATGCGCGAGAACGAGGGCGAGGCGCTGGCGTCCGAGCTCGGTGCACGGTTATCGGAGCTCACTGAAACTCTCACCATGCTGAAGCTCGCTGCACCGGAGATGGTGGAGAATCGAAGAATGCGGCTTCGGGAGCGTCTGCACACGCTGCTGTCCGGCGTCAGCGCCGAGCTCGAGCCCTCGCGCCTCGAGCAGGAGATCGCCCTGTTGGCCGATCGCTCCGATGTCGCTGAAGAGCTCGCGCGCCTTCAGAGCCACCGCGACCAAATGCTCGAACTGATCGAGAATTCGAGCGCACCTGTGGGGAAGCGCATCGACTTCCTGCTGCAGGAGATGGCGCGCGAGGCCAATACGATCGGGTCCAAGGTGCAGGACAGTGCAATGACGAAACACGTCATTGCGTTGAAGGCCTGCATTGAGCAAATGAGGGAACAAGCACAGAATGTGCTTTGATGGAGGGCATCGGCTCAATGGTGGTCGCATGCGAGGGGTAGCTGAATGAGTCTCGCCACGCCGACGGATTCGGATCTCATCTTGTTGATCATCAGCTCGCCGTCGGGGGCGGGAAAGACGACGCTGACTCGTCGGCTGCTGCAGGAGTTCCCCGAGTTCAGGTTCAGCGTCTCACACACGACCCGCAAGCCGCGCGCAAACGAGGTCGACGGCCAGGACTATCACTTCGTCACCGAGCAAGCGTTCCGGAAGATCATCGATGAGAACGGTTTCGCAGAATGGGCGAAGGTGCACGGCAACCTCTACGGCACCAGTGTCGCGGAGATCAACCTCGCCCGCATGAGCGGAAAGAGCGGTGTGCTCTTCGACGTCGATTATCAGGGCGCCCGCCAGATCAAAGAGAAGTTCCCGGACGCGATCGGTGTATTCATCTTGCCTCCCTCGATGAAAGAGCTCCGGCGGCGTCTGGACGGCCGCGGCTCCGATGATGCCGACTCCCGCAGCCGGCGATTCCAGAAGGCGCGCGAAGAGATCGGGCACTATCCTTTCTTCGACTACATGATCGTCAACGACGAGCTTCAACGAGCGCTCTCGGAGCTTCGGGGAATCGTGCTTGCCGAAGGCTGCAGGCAGTGGCGCGTAGCCGCCAAAGCCGAAGCGCTGCTGCAGCAGTAGCCTCAGAACTCGACGCCGAGAATCAAGCGCATGTTCATCGCGCGGCTGATTCCCAAGCCTTCGGTGCCGGGCTCGCTGACGCCGTTGACCTGGAGGTACTGCAGCCCGGCGAGGGGGAACAAGATGCCGAATTGAGTCGCAGCGTAGAATCCATCGGTGAACTTGGGCCCGTTTTCGGTTCGGTAGTAGATCCCGATGTCGATCTCCGCGCCGAGATTCGCCTCGGATGAGTAGGTCTGTTGCTGGTACATCGCGCGGCTGTAGATGAAATCGAGCCGCGCACCGAGCACACGGCCGAAGTCGCTACGAATGATGTCGTAGCTGATCGAAGGTGCCAGATAGTAGGCACCTGCAATGCGACCCATGATGCGGCGCCATAGAATCAAGTCGATGCGGTAGTTGGGATGAAACGAGAAGGTCGAGATGGTTTTCTGCCCGACGGGCTGGGTGGCGAGGTCCTCGTATTGCGAGAGACCGACGACGTCGGGATCGCCGGAAGCCGCGCCCCCCTTGAGGTACACCCCGAGCTTCTTCTGGAGAAAGCGGTACTCGCCTTCGAAGGCTAAGCCCCATTGGCGCAACTTGTATCGCGATCCCTCAGCGGTCGGAGGAAACTCGGAGGGCGAGATATTCTGAATCTGCCCCAAGAACCCGGCGACCTCGAGCTCGAGACGGAGCTCCTTCCACAAGACTTGAAACCAGCCATCGGGGATGTAGACGTTCGCGTCGCGCCGGACGAAAGAATTCTCGATGACGCTTGGCGTTCCCGCCAATGGGGCGGTCGAGGTCGAGAGGAACTGGGAGCGGTAGATGAAATACGCGCCGCCGTTGAAAACCCACTTGCCCCGATTGATGCGTTTCGCCTGGGCGAGCGGATCCATTCGGTGCGCGACCAAGAAGCTCCACTGCCGGGTGTCGTCGAGGGTGCTCGCATCGCGTGCCAGCCCTTGGATGTCCTCGACCGGATCGTAGATGTATCCCTTGTTCGCGAAGTCCCAAGAGACACCGAAGAAGATTCCCTTGAATTTGCCGATGAGCTGAATGCGATCGACATCGGACTGGAAGTCCTGATCGAGAACGGTTTCGAGCGGATTTGTGGGCCCACCTGCATTCCAAAGCATGCCCAAACCCCACTGGTTTCCCATGCGGCCGAAGCGCAGCTGCCCGATGGTGCTGTTGGTCACCTCGGCCCATGCGCGGCGAACGATGATCGCGTCTCTCACCGTGTTGCGGTACGCCTCCGGTGGGGACACCGTTTGTGTCAGGGTGTCGACAGGAACTCCAGGGGCGCGGCCCTGGATCTGCCCAAACTGATCGACCGACTTGACCTCAGGGGTGGAGCCCAAGACGAGGTTGTCAAAAACGTCTACCATCATGTGGAGTCGAATGTTGTCGCTCAATGACAGCGTCGGCTGCAAGCGTAGCCGCATGTCTGCGTAGCGCAGAACGGCACTTCCATTGCATCGCTGTTGCTGGCTTGCGGGGGATTGAGGCGGGCCAGTGCAGCCGCCCTGCGGAAGCACGCCGTTGCCGCCTGAGCTGGGTGAGTTGTCGATGGGAATCCATCGCGCGAACGGATCTTGGTTCAAGCGTTCCAATGGAATGCGGCGCAGGGAAATGTTGTCGAGGTACTCGCCTCGCACGCGGAAGTAACCGTTGAGCGTGAAAACCGGACGCGGATTGGTCCAGGACGCCAGCGTCGGATCCGCAGCCGGCGGTTCTGCGCGACCGAGAAGCGCAGCGTCGTCAGCCGCCATGTCCTCGGCAGCCTCGCCCTCGTCGAACTCGTCGTCGAACTCATCACTGGTCGCGGGCGGAGGAGCGCTCGGGAGCTCCAGCCCCTGGACGCTCGGCGCGCGCAGCTGCGGCGGGAGATCTTCCTCTTTGGTAGGTTCCGGGGTCGCTGCTTCGAACGCGGCGATGTCCTCTTCCTCGGCCGTGGCGTCGTTGCGACGTGCCCCCGGCGCCGTGGAATCGCCGGTGGACGAACGTTGCGCCGCAGCCGATGTTGCCCAAAGGCAAACTGCCCCAATAATCACTAAAAAACGGCGCATTGAACCCGTGCGGTCCCGGGCGTAGCACGCGAGGATCACGGAGGTCAACGGGGCAATCGCTGCCTTGACCAACGCCCCTGGGGCCCGTAGCCCCGCCATCGAGAGTTCTGTGACCGACAGCTTGCACTTCATCCCCCTTGGTGGGCTCAACGAGGTTGGAATGAACTGCGCTGCGCTGGTCTGTGGCGACACGACAATCGCCATCGACTGCGGCATCGGTTTCACCGATGAGGATGGTGCTGATCTCGTGCATCCGGATTTCAGCTGGCTTCAGGCGCAGCGAAAGACTCTCCGAGCGATCATGATCACGCACGGTCACGAGGACCACATCGGCGCGCTGCCCTATCTCCTGAAGGAGATCCGCGTGCCCGTCTATGCACCACCGTATGCGGCGGCCCTAATCCAGGACCGGCTCGCGGAACACCGTCTCAAGGACGTCGACCTTCGGGTGAGCCCCGCAGGAAGCCGCGCACAGATCGGATCCATCTCGGTGGAACGGTTCGCCGTGCATCACTCGATCGCGGACGCGACGGGGCTCATCCTGGATACGCCCGTGGGCACCATTGTCCACACGGGGGATTTCAAGATCGAGTCGAACCCGTGCGAGGGCCAGCATTTCGATCGTGCGCGCCTCGAAGAAGCAGCGCAGCAGGGTGTGCGCCTCCTGCTCAGCGATTCGACGGGAGCCGGGGTGAATGGGCGCTCGCGGCTCGAACGAGACGCGGAAGCTGCACTCAAAGCATGGATCGCGCGATCCCGAAATCGCGTCGTCGTCGCCACGTTCTCATCCAACGCTTTCCGGTTGAGGGCGGTCTTGCGCATCGCAAGGGAGCAAGGACGCAAGGTCTGCCTGCTAGGGATGTCGGTCACCAAGCACACGGAAGCCGCACGCGCCCTGCGTCTGATTCCTCCGACCGACGGCCTGTTGATCTCCCCCGAGGAAGTCGACGATCTCCCTCGTCATCGGGTTCTCATCCTCGCAGGCGGTACACAAGGGGAGCGCGGAGCGGCCCTCACCCGAGTAGCCCGACAGGAGCATCCGCGTATCCATCTGGAAGCGGGCGACACGGTGATTCTATCGTCACGGATCATCCCCGGGAACGATCTCGCCGTGCTCGACGTCATCAACCGGTTCGAGCGACGCGGCGTCGAAGTGATCACGCGCGTCGAGCACCCCGAGGTTCACGCCAGCGGGCACGGCAGCCGCGACGAGCAGCGCACGATGCTCCAGATCGTGCGACCCCGAGCATTCGTTCCCGTCCACGGCACGCACCACCATCGGCGACGGCATCTGGAGCTCGCGCTGGAAGAGGGGATCAAAGAGACGAAGATGATCGCCAACGGAGATGTGCTCGAGGTCACCCGCGAGGCGATGCGTATCGTGGACGAGGTGCCCACCGGACGCGTATACGTCGACGGCATGCAAGCGCTCAGCGGAGAAGTCATCGCGGAGCGCCGCGCGATGGGCTCGACCGGACTGGTCACTCTTTTCCTTCCGCTCGAGGGGGGGCGAATTCGGCAGGTCCCGCGGGTATCGTCTCGAGGGGTCTTCGCTCTCGAAGACCGAGGCCGCATCGAGCGCAAGCTCGCCGAGCACGTGCGCAATCGACTCGCGGGAGGACGATTCACGAGCCCCGACGACCTGGCAAGGGCCGCAATTGAGACCGCGAGACGATTCCTGGTGCACAATCACCGAAAGCGTCCACTCATTGCCGCAGAGGTGAACGGGGAATCATGAGCCGATGGTCCGCCTGGCTGGCAGTTGCTCTCTTGCTGAGCAGCTGCCACCGGCACGCGAAGCCGCAAACTATCCACCCGCCCGCTCCCACCGGGTCGGCGGTCGCCGCGTCCGAGGAGCCCGCGCCGGAACCGGTCGTTCAGCCGCGCGTCGGGCGTGCCCGTCCCGCCACCGCGAAGGAACGCGCGACCGTCGGCGAGCTCGTTCGCGCCGCCGAGTCCGTGCGACAGCTGCGTTTGAGCCGTCCCGTCACGATCGAGGTCGAAGACGACGATGCGATCGCGAGCAGTCTGCAAGACCAGATCGAGGAAGCCGAGGTCGAGCGAGCACGCCTGATCTACGGCTCCCTTGGCCTGTTGGACGTCAACGACGATCTGCGCAGCATGTTTGCGGGGGTCCTCGGCGAGCAGGTCATCGGATACTACGACCCCGAGACGGGACGCCTCGTCATACGCGAAGAGGTCATGGAGGGATTGGCCGGATCGTTAGGCCCCGCGCAAATGCAGGAGGCGCGGCTCGTGCTCGTTCACGAGTTGGTCCATGCACTGCAGGATCAGCGGCTGGGTCTCGCCGAGTCCTACCAGAAGGAACGCAGCTCCGACGGCGACAACGCCTTTCGAGCGCTCGTCGAAGGCGACGCGACCCTCGCGATGCTCGCGCAGGCGCTGCGCCAGCAGGGCATCCCGCTGTCCGCGGCGACAGCAGGGATTCAGCAGATGGGCGACTATCTGGACCTCAACGCGCTGGTCCGAGGGGAGAAGCTCGATGAGGCTCCGGCGATTCTCAGGGTCACATTGGTGGCGCCCTACCTTCGTGGACTCCAATTCGTGGCCGCAATCCAAGCACGGGGCGGTTGGCCTGGCGTGAATAATGCGTACCGGAGGCCTCCTACGACCAGCGAACAAGTCCTGCACCCGGAGAAGTTCTTCGCCCGCGAGGAAGGCGAGGACATCGAGATCCCGGATGACAGAGAGGTCCTGGCAGCGGGCTTCAAACGCATCGAGGAGGATACGCTCGGCGAGCTCGAGCTCAGCGTATACCTCGGCCAGGGGCGTCCGTCGGGCACGAACGATGTGGCGGCTGCCGGATGGGCGGGCGATCGCCTGGTCGTCTACACGCGCGACGACGACATCGCCGTGATCTGGTGGACGACCTGGGACACTGAGTCCGATGCGGAGGAAGCGTTTCGCGCGGCGCAGTCGGTCTCGCCCACGGATTCTGGCGCTCGTGTCGAACGCCACGGCCGCGCGGTCCTGATCGTGAGGGGCCTACCAGCCAAGCTGCAACGCGCGGTTCGCCGTGATTTTGCATCCTTTGCCCGCCGCATCAAGCGCGAGCCTGCCCTCGATGGCGGGCCGGCACCGCCCCGCGATTGAGGTTGTCCGCAATAGCACTGCACGCTAGGAATCGCGGATGGGACGCTCCTCATGGGACGAATACTTCATGGACATCGCTTTGGTGGTCGCTACCCGATCCACCTGTCCGCGTAAACACGTCGGCTCGGTCATCGTGCGCGACAAGACGATTCTCTCGACCGGCTACAACGGGTCGGTCCGCGGTTTGCCCCATTGCGATGAGGTCGGTCACATGATGGAGGACGGTCACTGCGTGCGAACCATCCATGCAGAGATCAACGCGATCATCCAAGCAGCGAAGAATGGGGCCCGAATCGAAGGAGCATCGATCTACGTCACCGCATCTCCGTGCTGGAACTGCTTCAAAGCGATCTGCAACGCCGGCATCCGACAGATCGTGTTCGAGGAGTTCTACCGAGATGAGCGGATTTTCGAGGTTTCTCAGGCACTGGGCATCGAGTTGGTCGAGCTACACCGCGAGAAATCTCTGCCCAAAGCAGCACCTTGACGCATCTCACCCTCGGCAGTACGAACCGCGACTGGTAGACGGCGCAAAATCCAATGCAATCTGAAATTCGCGAGATCAGTCCGGTCCTCATGGAGGTCACCGTGGAAGTGCCGTGGGACCGCATCGAGAAGGACCTCAACGACACCTATCGAGAGATTGGGAAGACCGCCCGCGTTCGCGGCTTTCGTCCCGGCAAGGTCCCCAAGAACGTTTTGAAGCAAGTCTACGGTCGGCAGGCGGCCGCCCAGGTCACGGGAACTCTGATCGAGCAAGGTCTGATGCATGCCGTGCAAGAGCACGAGCTTCACATCGTGGCCCAACCAGAGATGGAAGATGCGCCCCGACTGGAGCACGGCAAACCGCTCACCTTCAAGGCCAAAGTCGAGGTGCGCCCGAAAATCGACGAAGTCACGATGGACGGGCTCGAAGCCTGGCAGAAGCCCATTGAGATTCCGGACGAGGACATCGACACGGAGATCGAGCGTCTGCGCAACGAGCACGCCGAGATTCAGGTTCCAGACCCTTTGCGCCCGGCCGAGCAAGGCGACCTTCTCACGATCGACTACACGGTGACGGTGGACGGCGAGGCCAAGGACGACCTTGGGGCCGAGGGCCGCCAGGTGGAGATCGACGACGAGCACCTGCTTCCCGCACTCAAAGAGGGGCTGCTCGGAATGAAGCCCGGCGACGAGAAGACAATCGAAGTCGCCTTCGAAGACGATCATCCGAACCCAGACCTTCAGGGCAAGACCGCAGCGTTCTTCGTCAAGGCCAAGGAGCTTCACGAGAAGTTGCTGCCCGAGCTCGACGACGAATTCGCCAAAGACTGTGGGGACTACGAGACGCTACTCGAGCTGCGACTGAAGATCCGCGAGGGCTTCGAGAGCGCCGCCAAGCAACGAACCGAGGCCGACCTGAAGGACCAGCTCATCGACAGCTTGATCGAGCACAACGAGATCCCGGTGCCGCCGTCGATGGTTCAGCAACAACAGCAGATGATGATGTACGAGATGGCCCAGTTCATGCGCATGGCGGGACAGCAAGGCGCGCCCGGCGCCGACTTCTTCTCGGGCATCGAAGAGAGGGCACAGCGGCGTGTTCAAGCTGGCATTCTTCTCGGGTCGCTGGCACGTCAGGAAGGGATCGAGGTCACCGACGCGGATCTCGAGGCGAAGTTCCAAGAGATCGCCGACCGGACCGGTAAGCACGTCGCCAAAGTGCGAGCCGACTACCAGGACTCCCAGCGCGATGCCCTGGAATCGCAGCTCCTCGAGGAGAAGGTCATGGCGCGCCTCATGGAGCGTGCGAAGATCAATGAAGGGGAACGGCCCGAGCCCGAAGCCAAGCACGACGAATCGGCCGAAGACGAAGGGGAAGAGTCATGAGCGAGCCAACGATCGCGCAGATGTACATGCCTTGGGTCGTCGAAACGACGCACCGCGGCGAGCGTCAGTGGGACATCTTCAGCCGACTGCTGAAAGATCGCATCATCTTCCTGGGCACCGAGGTGAACGACGACGTGGCCAACGGAATCATCGCCCAAATGCTCTTTTTGGAGAGCGACGACCCCGACAAGGAGATCACGCTGTACATCAACAGTCCGGGCGGCTCGATTACAGCAGGGCTCGCGATTTACGACACGATGCAGTACGTTCGATCGCCTGTGTCGACGGTATGCCTGGGTCAGGCTGCATCGATGGCGGCGTGGATCCTCGCATCCGGCACGGTCGGAATGCGCAAATGCTTGCCCAATAGCCGTGTGATGATCCACCAGCCGCTCGGGGGCATTCGCGGGCAAGCGACTGACATCGAGATCCACGCACGAGAGATCTTGAAACTTCGTGAACAAATGAACACGATCCTGGCCAAGCATACAGGCCAGACCTCCGAACGTATTAAGGACGACACCGAACGCGATCGCTACCTCTCGGCTGAACAGGCCAAAGAGTACGGGCTCATCGACGAGGTCATCGCGCCAAAGCGCGACAAGTAACAGCGCAGAAAACGGGGCGAAGGCGAGAGGCCTAGTCCTTGCCGTAGACGAACCAGGACGCTAGACTGCTCACCAGAAGGTACATGGTGGATCGCAGGCGAGATGACGGGCACGGCAACCTACAATGTTCTTTCTGCGGGAAGTCGCAGAAAGAAGTAAAGAAGCTCATCGCCGGGCCGACAGTCTACATCTGCGACGAGTGCATCGGGCTGTGCAACGACATCATCGCCGAGGAGGTCGAACGCGAGGAATCTCTCACGACGACCACGCCGCTTCCCAAGCCCGCCGAGATCAAAGCCATCCTCGATGAGTACGTGATCGGGCAGGATCGCGCGAAGAAGGTTCTCTCCGTCGCCGTCCACAATCACTACAAGCGAATCGATTCCAAGATCGGCGCCGACGACGTCGAGCTGCAGAAGTCGAACATTCTGCTCCTCGGTCCTACGGGGTCGGGCAAGACGCTGCTCGCCCAAACGCTCGCGCGGATCCTGAATGTGCCGTTCGCCATTGCAGACGCCACGACGCTGACCGAGGCTGGCTATGTTGGCGAAGATGTCGAAAACATCATCGTCCAGCTCTTACAGAACGCCGACCACGATGTCGAGCGCGCGCAGCGCGGCATCGTTTACATCGACGAGATCGACAAAGTCGCACGGAAGGGTGACAACCCTTCCATCACGCGCGACGTCAGCGGCGAAGGCGTACAGCAGGCCCTTCTGAAGATCATCGAGGGCACCATTGCGAACGTGCCACCGAAGGGAGGCCGCAAGCACCCTCAACAGGACTTCCTGCAGATCGACACCGCGAACATCCTTTTCATATGTGGTGGCGCGTTCGTAGGCCTCGACGACGTCATCGAACGGCGGATCGGCGAGCGAACACTCGGCTTTGGAGCGGACATCCCGTCCCGCAAGGACAAGAAGATCGGCGAGCTCTTGGAGCGCATCGAACCCGAGGATTTGCTGCGGGCCGGCCTAATTCCCGAGTTCATCGGCCGCTTGCCGGTCATTGCGACCCTACACGAGCTCAACGAGGAGGCGCTCGTCGATATCCTGACGAAGCCAAAGAACGCCCTGGTCAAGCAGTACCAAAGGCTTTTCGAGATGGATGGCGTGAAGCTGAAGTTCGCTCAGGGCGCACTGCATGCGGTGGCACGCCAGGCGCTGAAGCGAAACGCCGGTGCTCGAGGCCTGCGAGCCATCATGGAAAAAGCGATGCTCGACATCATGTACGAGGTCCCTTCCCAGTCGGACATCCGAGAGGTTGCCGTCAGCGAAGAAGTGATCGCATCGGGTGAGAAGCCGCTGATCGTCTACGCAAAGGAAGAGGCGGAGCTCGCCTAGTGCGGCCTACGCTGTGTATCCCCGCTTCGAGCGGCTGCGAGTAGACTGATGTTTTTTCACCGAAACGACGACGACGATCAGAACCCTGGTGCCGACGCAGCTGATGGGCAGAGTTTTCCCTTGCTCCCCTTGCGGGACATCATCGTCTTTCCGCACATGGTGGTGCCTCTCTTCGTGGGCCGAGAGAAATCGATCAACGCGCTCGAAGAGGCGATGAGCCAGCACAAGGAGATTCTGCTCGCCGCGCAAAAGAAAGCCAAAACGAACGACCCCACTCCGGAGGACATCTTCGAGGTCGGAACTATCGGCACGATCATCCAGCTCCTGCGTCTTCCTGACGGGACGGTGAAGGTTCTCGTGGAGGGCAAGCGGCGGGCGCGCATCGTCGAGTTCTTGGCCAACGAAGAATTCTTCCTGTGCAACGTCGAGCCGATCGATGAGGTCTACGCCGCCAACGTCGAGATCGAAGCTCTGATACGCTCCGTTCAGTCGGCATTCGACGTCTACGCCAAGCTCAACAAGCGTATCGCCCCAGAAATGCTGATGTCGGTGCAAACGATCGACGACCCCTCGAAGCTCGCGGACACCGTCGTCGTCCACCTGACGAGCATCAAGCTGGCGGACCGCCAGGAGATTCTGGAGACCATCGACCCCGCAAAACGGTTGGAGCGTCTGTTTCAACTGATGAACGCGGAAATCGAAATCCTTCAGGTCGAGATGAAGATCCGCTCCCGCGTCAAGAAGCAGATGGAGAAGACGCAGAAAGAGTACTACCTGAATGAGCAGATGCAGGCCATTCAGAAGGAGCTCGGGGAGCGGGACGAGTTCAAGAGCGAGATTCAAGAGCTCGAGCAACAGCTCAAACAGAAGAAACTCTCCAAAGAAGCGCACCTCAAAGCGCGCAAGGAGCTGAAGAAGCTCAAGATGATGCAACCGATGAGCGCGGAGGCGACCGTCATCCGCAACTACATCGATTGGGTCCTGGCGCTTCCCTGGGGCGAAAAGAGCGACGAGAACTACGACATCGACGCTGCGGAACAGATCCTGGCCGAGGATCACTACGGACTCAAGAAGCCCAAAGAACGCATCGTCGAGTATCTCGCAGTGCAAGCACTCGTGAAGAAGCTCAAGGGGCCTGTGCTCTGTTTGGTGGGTCCCCCCGGTGTCGGCAAGACGTCGCTGGCCAAGAGCATCGCCCGGTGTACCGGCCGCGAGTTCGTGCGGCTATCACTCGGCGGGGTGCGAGATGAAGCGGAGATTCGAGGACATCGGCGCACGTACATCGGCGCCCTTCCCGGCCGGCTCATACAATCGCTGCGCAAGGTCGGGGCGAACAATCCGGTTTTCTTGCTGGACGAGATCGACAAGATGTCCGCCGACTTTCGCGGCGACCCTGCTTCGGCCCTGCTCGAGGTGCTGGATCCCGAACAAAACCACAGCTTCAACGACCACTACCTCGATCTCGACTACGACCTTTCCGACGTGATGTTCATCACCACGGCGAACACGTTGCAGGGTATCCCGCTGCCTCTCCGCGACCGTATGGAGATTCTCGAGATCAGCGGCTACACGGAGTTCGAGAAGCTCAAAATCGCAATGCGCTATCTCGTTCCGCGTCAGCGGCAAAACGCCGGGCTCAAAGATATCGACGTCGAGATGAGCGAAAACGCGATTCGGCAGATCATCCACTACTATACGATGGAGAGCGGTGTACGAAATCTCGAGCGCGAGATCGGCAGCGTCTGCCGGAAGATTGCGCGGCAAGTCCTCAAGGACGGGGATGAATCCAAAAACAAGAGCTACCACGTCGAAGCCAAGGACATCGGGCGGTATCTCGGGGTTCCGAAGTACCGTCCGGACAAGGCAAACGAGAAGGACCACGTGGGCCTGACCAACGGCCTAGCGGTCAATGCGTTCGGCGGGTCGATCCTCGAATGCGAAGTTGCTGTTGTTCCGGGCAAAGGAAAGCTCAACATCACCGGTTTGCTCGAAAAGGGCATGCAGGAATCCGCCCAGGCGGCGATGAGCTACATTCGCTCGCGTCAGAAGGTGCTCGGGCTCGAAAAGGACTTTCATTCGAAGTACGACGTCCACATTCACTTCCCGAGCTTCGTCCCGAAGGACGGGCCGAGCGCAGGCATCACGATGGCCACCAGCGTCGCCAGTGCTCTGCTCAAGATCCCGGTTCGTAAGAACGTGGCGATGACTGGCGAAATCACTTTGCGCGGCCGAGTCCTTCCGATCGGCGGGCTCAAGGAAAAGCTCCTCGCAGCGCACCGGGCCGAGATCACCGTCGTGCTCATCCCGAAGGACAATCAGAAGGACCTGAAGGAGATTCCGCGTCGCGTCCTGAACGCGCTCCGAATCGTGCTCGTCGAGCACATGGACGAGGTCCTACGAGAGGCATTGGCCCTCAGCGACCCAGATGCCCTCTTCGGGGAGCACCAGGTGCGCCCACTGGAGTACCGCGAGGGTCAGCTCATCGCCCCCGACGCCCCAGATTCCGACGACGAGGTCCCCGAACCCACCGTCGACCCCCCCGGCGCCCGCCAGTAAGAGGGGACACGCTCCGGGTCCTGAAGCCCCTGTTATCAAAGGGCTTTCCCACCAAAGATCGCTGCGACTCGCGCTTGCACCTCGCCGACGCACGGCAGCCATCGCGGAAAAGCCGGGAGTAAGTCGCTGCGATCTTTGCCCGAAATCCGGCATGATTCCATGGGGTTGAGGGGGTGGAGCGTGTCCCGGTTGGACACGCAGGACGGGCGAGGTCATGCTCGCGGCCAACTTTGGGCGGGTAGCTCAGCGGTAGAGCGCTGGCCTTACAAGCCGGATGTCGCAGGTTCGAACCCTGTCCCGCCCACTGCTGAGCCTCAAGCGCCCCATATTCCTTACTTTTCTCCTGGCTCGTGAGACATTGCGCTTTAGGCTTGCTAACTCTTGGTCAATGACTGACTAGTGGTCAGTCCCATTGGGAGCGTGGGCATTGGCGGTATCGGCGCGGAGAGAGCGGGAGAGGACGGCGCGGCGTGAGGCAATCCTCGACGCCGCGGGCGAGCTGATTGCGGAGCAGGGCTATCACGGGATGCGGATGGATAGCGTCGCTGACGCTGCGGAGCTCAGCAAGGGAACCATCTATCTCTACTTCGAGAACAAGGACGCGCTCTGTGCGGCGGTTGCGACTCGGCTGATCGACACGCTGATTCCCGTGATCGAAAGCGCCCTCGAAAACACGCCAACGGGTCTGGACGCGGTTCGGAAGCTGCTCCAGAAATACTACGACTTTACCGAGGAAAATCCTCATCACTTCCGGTTCGCGCTCGCGTGGTTGAGCGCCGGCGAGCGCATGGACGATTCGACCGAAGCATTTCAAACGTACCGAAGCCGAGTGGGCGAGCTCTTGTCGCTGGTCGTGGCTGCACTGCAGCGGGGTCGAGTCGACGGCAGCATTCGGCCGGAGATCGAACCCTTGCCCCAGGCTATACAGCTTTGGACGAGCTTTCTCGGCGTCGTGATGGTCGGCCTCAACAAGGAAAGTATGGCGCAACGAATTCCTGTTTCCGTGGATTTGGAGCAGTTGATGCCCCTACACCTCGATTCAATGGTGCGGGCACTTGCAAACGAAGGGGTTTCATGATGCGAGGCTCGATGATCATCTTGCTAAGCTCGGTCTTGGCCACTGGGTGCAACTACAAGAAGCAGACCGACATCCCACCTCCTGTCAAGGTGCCGCCTGCGTACACGGAGGGCGATGAGGTCCCACCGTCGGCGGAGCCGGAACACGAAGCCGGCAGCAAAGCTCAAACCGCAGCCACCCCCAAACCTGTTCGCGACGTGCGTTGGTGGCGACACATGGGCGACCCCATGCTTACCGAGCTGATCGAAGAGGCACTGCGGCGCAACCAGAGTGTTCGTGCCGGCTGGGCCAAGGTCCAGCAAGCCCGCTACATCGCCAACCAAGTTCGTGCTGCACGAATGCCACAAATCGGTGCGGCGGGCGTATTTGCCGCGGCCAAGAGCATCACCCCATTCGCTGAGACCACCTCACTCAATGCGCAGGGGTCCCTTCCGGTGTCCTACGAGGTCGACCTATTCGCCCGCCGTGCGCGCGAGCATCAAGGCGCAAAGCTAGACGCCGATGCTGCGCAGCTCGATCAAGAGGCGTTGGCGATTGCGATTTCCGCTGAAGTCGCCGAAGCCTGGTTCGATTCCATCAATGCACGTATCGAAGTCGCCGTCGTCCAAGAGCAGCTCGACACCGATCTGCAATTCCTCGAGCTGGTCGAGCTCCGCTATCGCGAGGGTCTCAACTCTGCGGTCGACGTCCATCAGCAGAGGCAACGCGTGGCGAGTCAGCGCGCCCTATTGGCCGTGTCCCAAGCACAAACCGCGCTCACCGATCAGCGCCTTTCGGTCTTGTTGGGCGAGGCGCCTGGCCGGGAGTTCCCGCTCGATGGCAAGTCGCTCCCCGAGATCGGTCCGACGCCCAACGCTGAAGTCCCGGCCTCACTGCTCGATGCCCGTCCGGACATACGAGCCATTCAAATTCGCGTGGAGGCGGAGGATCGACGGGTCGCCGCCGCGGTCGGTGCACGGCTCCCCCAACTCGTCATCAACTTCACCCCGTCGTACACGTGGTTGCGATCCAAGATTACCTCGACCGGCGCTCTTGGTCTGGGCACTCCCGGTGAGACCACCCCGGCGATCACCGCGCACGGCTGGACCTGGAACACGGGCGCCAATCTTGCCGTCCCACTGTTCGACGGCATGAGCGGTGTCTCTCAAATCAAGACCCGGCGCGCGATCGTTGACCAGTTACTCGAGCAGTATTCTGCGACGATCCTTACCGCTTTGTTGGAGGTCGAGAGCTCTCTAGTGCTCGAGCGCCAAGGCCGAACTCGCATCGGATTCCTCGAAGACGAGTTCCGCTTGGCCGACATCACGCTGGAGGCGACACGAGATCGATACCGCGCTGGCCTCAGCGACTTCTTGCCAGTTCTGACCGCCTTGGCGACACGGCAGGTGTCCGAGCTGACGCTGGTTGCCGCGCGGCGGCAACTGGTTTCGTATCGCGTCCAGCTCTATCGAGCGCTCGGCGGTGCGTGGCCCGAAGAGTTTGGAGAGCCGCAGGATGAATAGGCGCAAGGATCGCCGCCTGAAATGGGTCCTGTCGATCGGGGTGATCGCCGGTTCCCTCGCGGTCGCCGCGATTCTCATAGCGACGAAACCAGAGCCTCCCCGCGCAGACAAACCGCTGGAAGGGACGTTGGTCGAGGTCGTCCAGATCAGCCCGAAGCGGCACGACGTCGAGCTGCATGCCAAGGGCACCGTCGTACCCGCGATGGAAGTTGTCCTGCAATCCGAGCTCGGCGGTCGAGTCGTCTGGCAGAGCCCGGAGCTGGTGCCGGGAGGTCGATTCAAGGCAGGCCAACCGATCGTTCGCATCGACCCACGCGACTACGAGCTCGCGGTCGAGTCGTATCGCTCCCAGGTGAACCAGGCGAAGCTCGAGCTCGCCCTCGAGTCACGCCGCGGAGACGTCGCCGCTCGCGAGTGGAAAGCGTTCGGTGAGGCGGACGTCTCCGAGGACCAGAGAGCTCTCGCCCAGCGCAAGCCACAGCTCGAGTCCACCAAGCTCGCTCTCAAGGCCGCGCAGAGCGCCCTCAAGAAGGCGCAGCTCGATTTATCGCGCGCCACCCTTCGGGCCCCGTTCAATGCGATGGTGGTCAGTGAGAGCGTCGACCTGGGGCAATTGATCAGCCCTCAGGGTTCGGTGGCTCGGCTCGTCGGCACCGATGAGTATCACGTGCAGGTCTCCGTTCCGGTGGCCTCGCTCCGAACCGTCCGCGCTCGCACCGAGGATGCGCCCGGCTCCAGGGCGAAGGTCGTTCAGCACGTCGGCTCCGAAACGATCGAACGAGCTGCCGAGGTAATCCGGCAACTGCCGGACCTCGATCCCGGCGGCTCGATGGCGCGGCTCTTGCTCAGCATCGACGATCCTCTCGGCAAATCGGGCGAGCTCCCCTTGCTCCTTGGATCGTTCGTCGACGTCGCCATCGCGGCGCAACCCATCGACGACGCGATTCTGCTTCCCCGAGCAGCTCTTCGAAACGGACGAAGCGCCTACGTCATGAATGAAGAGAATCTGCTCGAAATTCGCGAAGTCGAGATCGCATGGACCGAGCCCGACGCGGTTCTGGTCACCGCCGGACTCGACGGTAACGACCGTATCGTCACCAGCCGAATTGCGACCCCGGTGCCGAACATGCTGTTGCGGACCTCGGAGCAAAGCCCCGAAAAGGTGCCCTCCGAAGCGAGCGAACTCGAAGCCGCCGTAACACCATGACAGCAATGAACGAGTTCGACCCCGACAAGGAACGCGGTGTCATCGCCTGGATGGCGAAGAACTCAGTCGCGTCCAACGTCTTGATGCTGATCCTAATCGTCGGCGGTATCGTGACCCTGGCTTCGGGGATCAAGCAGGAGGTGTTCCCCGAAGTCGAGCTCGACATGGTCGCGATCAGCGTGATCTACCCTGGCGCGAGCCCGGCGGAAGTCGAGCAAGCCGTCGTGCTCGCCGTCGAGGAATCGGTTCGGGGCATCGACGGGGTCAAGAAGGTGACCTCCACGGCGATGGAGGGGCAGTCGAGCACCGTCGTCGAGCTCGTCCTCGGCACGGACAAGGATCGCGCGCTCAACGACGTCAAGAGCGCCATCGACCGAATCACCTCTTTCCCCGAGGATGTGGAGCGTCCAACGGTCAGCCTTCTTTCGAACCGGAAGCAGGTGATCTCCCTGGTTCTCTACGGAGACGTCGACGAAGCAACGTTGCGTGCGGTGGCGGAGAACAGTCGCCGCGAGCTATTGCAAGACCCACGGGTCACTTACATCGAGCTCTCTGGGATCCGCCCGCTCGAGATCAGCGTCGAAGTCCCGCAGGCGCAACTCCGAAAATACGGATTGACGCTCGACGAAGTCGCCGCTCGTATCCGCGCTGCGTCGGTGGAGCTCCCGGGCGGCGGCGTGAAAACCGAATCTGGCGAAGTCCTGCTTCGTACGACGGAACGGCGAGACACCGGTGTCGAGTTCGGTGATGTCCTGCTTCTCAGCCAACCGGATGGTTCCCAGGTGCGGGTTCGCGACGTGGCGACCATTCGGGATGGCTTCCGAGAAATCGACAAGGAAGCGACCTACAACGGCAAGCGCGCGGTCATGATCAACGTGTACCGCGTAGGCAACGAGACCCCGCTCACGGTCTCCGCTGCCGCCAAAGAATACGTTGCGAAGCTCAGGCAAAGCTTGCCCGAAGGTCTTTCTGCCGCGCCCTGGTTCGACACGGCGGAAATGTATGAAGGGCGACTCTCGCTGCTCTTAGGCAATGCGCGAATCGGTCTAGTCCTCGTGCTCTTGACCCTGGGCCTCTTCCTCGAGGCGCGACTGGCTTTTTGGGTCACCCTCGGCATCCCGATCTCGTTTGCCGGATCTCTGCTCTTCTTCCCGACCACCGACGTGTCGATCAACATGATTTCGCTCTTCGCGTTCATCATCACGCTCGGCATGGTCGTCGATGACGCGATCGTCGTCGGCGAAGCGACCTATCAGCTGAGAATGGACGGCAAGGGGCGCCTGCAGTCGGCGATCGAAGGCACCAAGGAAGTCGCGCAACCCGTCATCTTCGCGATTCTCACTACCTGTGTTGCCTTCGCACCGATGCTCATGGTGCCAGGCCCGATGGGGAAGTTCTTCCGGGTCATACCGATCGTCGTCATCGCGGTGCTGATGATCTCCCTGATGGAGTCTCTGCTGATCCTTCCCGCGCACCTTTCTCACCCGATGCCCTGGTGGCTGCGGGTCGTGCTGTGGCCGTACCTCTGGGTCATGCGCTGGGTGGCAAAGCTGGAAATGCCACGCCGTTTGGAGCACCACATCGAGCACACCTACGCTCCAATTCTGCAGAAGGCGCTGGCCTGGCGTTACTTCACCATCGCAGCGGGTGTGGCACTCCTCGTCGTCACGATGGGCTACGTCGCGGGCCGGATTCCGTTCACGTTCCTTCCGAAAGTCGAAGGGGACATGATCACGGCGCATTTGAAGATGCCGGTAGGGACACCCGTGTCCGAGACGGAGCGGGTTGCGGACCGTATCGCCGCTGCCGCTCAATCGATCATCGACGAGGAGAGCGGCAAAGTCGAAGCCCCGACAATCTCGCGAGGCCTCTACGAAGAAGTCGGGGCGATCAGCTCGCTCGAGGCGAATCCCGAGGGTGCGCTCGGGAACGAAGGCAGTCACTACGCCACGGTGATGACGTATTTGATCGACGCAGGCGAACGCGACCTCACGACCCAGCAATTCGTGCAACGATGGCGGCGGGGAGTCGGGGAAATCCCCGGTGCAGAGTCACTCACGTTTGCGTACGAAGTCGGCGTCCAGCCTGGCAAGCCGATCGACATCCAGTTGATCCACGATGATGTGCCGACGCTCGAAGCTGCCGCGAAGCGCCTCGCGTCCGAAATCTCCTCCTACAGCGGTCTCAGCGATATCGATAGCGGTGTCACGAAAGGCAAAGATCAACTCGACTTTCGCCTGACCGACGCAGCCTTGGCACAGGGCCTTACCGAAATCGAGCTCGCTCGCCAGGTTCGCGCTGCGTTCTTCGGCGCGGAGGCGGTACGCCAGCAGCGCGGCCGCGACGAGGTCCGAGTCTACGTCAGGCTGCCGCTCGAAGATAGACGCTCACTCTACAACGTGGAAGAGCTCATCGTTCGAACCCCGATGGGCGGAGAAATGCCCTTGGCACAAGCCGCCACCGTGACCAGGGGGAAGGCATACACGGAAATCAAACGGACCGACGGCCGCCGCAACATCAGCGTCACCGCGGACGTCGCCGATGAAGACGCGAATGCCAACGAAATCAACGCCCGGATCCGTCAGCGCGAGCTTCCACAACTGCTCGCAGACATCCCCGGGCTCGCGTACAGCCTTGGCGGTGAGCAAGAGCGCCAAGCGGAGACGATGGGCGCACTCGGGCTCGGGTTCGTTCTCGCCATGATTGTCATGTTCTCGATGCTTGCAGTCGTGTTCCGCAGTTATGCCCAGCCAATCCTGGTGATGTCCGCGATTCCGTTTGGCATGGTGGGTGCGGTTTGGGGGCATGTCATCATGGGCTTTTCGTTGAGCCTGATGAGCATGATGGGCTTGATCGCATTGTCGGGCGTGGTCGTGAATGACTCGCTGCTGCTGATCGTGTCGATCAACCGCTTCCGCGAGGAGGGAATGAGCCTGTGGGAGGCCGTCATGGCGGGAGGAACGAGGCGGTTCCGTCCCATCTTGTTGACCTCGCTCACGACGTTCTTCGGGCTCGCACCGATGATTTTGGAGACCTCCGTCCAGGCACGGTTCCTGGTCCCGATGGCGGTTTCGCTTGGGTTCGGTGTCTTGGCATCGACGATGATCATGCTGCTCATCGTGCCCTGCGCGTATCTCATCCTCGAAGACGCGCGGCGGAACGCCGGAAACTTCTTTGCCCGATTGCGTGGACGACCGACGGTGCCGCCCCCACCGCCCACGATGACTTCGGATTCGGGCACCGAGCTCATGACGGCCGAGTAGCCCTCGCCCAAACGAGCGTCGTCAGGAAGCCGGGGAGAATGTCCAGGTGCCGGTAGCCGCGTGGTTGCGATTGAGCTCCACGGGCTTTCGCATCAGACCCATCGCCGCGACCATAGAGTGCATACCCGCCCAGCGGGCAAGGCTGCGATACGCGACGAGCTGTGAGCCCGCGGGATTGCTCCGGGCATGGTCCTTGGCGACCTCGAAGACCTCGAGGTAACGCGCGACGCAAGCCTCCGGATCGGAGCGGTCCTTGGCGTTGCGAGTCGCCTGCTCGGACATCTGGCGTCGAAGCGTCGCATTGGTGAGAAGCAACTCGACATGCCCGCCGAACTGACGGTCTGCGTCTTCGGCCTTGGGATCGACCAGGAAGCCGTCCTGTGCATGGGTAACCTGACCGGCAACGCCCATCCCGTCATCCATCGCTACCACCGGAAGGCCGCACCACAGCGCCTCGCTGATGACCTGGCCGTACGTCTCCGAGAGAGAGGTGTATACGAAAAGGTCCGAGTGACGGTACCACGCCGGCATCTGCTGAAGACCCTGCTCCCCCACGAAGTAAGTCCGGTGATCGATGCCGAGCTCCTTGGTGAGCTCCTTGAGCGCCTCGTGCTCGGGACCATCTCCGACCAGCGTGAGCGTGGCGCCCTCGACCCGCGGGTACACATAGCGTGCAAAGATGCGGAGTAGGCGATCCACCTCTTTCTCTCGGGCGTGACGGCACACGACGAGCAGACGCGCACCGGGTGCCGCGTCGTTCGCAAATGGATCGTCTCGACCCGATTGATCGAAGATGCGTTTCTCGATCGCGCGTGGGATGACATGAATCGGCACCTGGACGCCACGCTCCTGCCAGTAACGCTTGAGCCCGGGGCTCAGACAAACCAATGCGTCACCCGCGTTGTAGGCGTCCGTCGTGTTCGATTCGACCCACGGCATCACCCGCTCCTCGAACAGACGATTGACGCTCGAGACGTGATGCAGCGCGTCCGGAAGGACGACGTTGTACACACTCGGCATGTGAACGGTGTTGACGCAGACCAGCGGCACACCGTGCTGCTGGCGAAGCCAGCCACCGGCGAAAAGCAAGCCGCTCGGGCTCTGGGCGAGCAACATGTCGAAGTTCGCGTCCCTCAGGGCCTCGAGCGACGACTTCGAAGGCATGGCCAGATAGAAGCCCGGATGGTTGCGCAGCGGGATGCTTGGCAGGGAAATATGTCGCGGAGGAAGCTCGTTCGGCTGGGCGTTCGGATCATCGGGGCCGACGATCGTGACTTCATGGCCGCGCGCCGTCATTTCCCGATACAGGAACTGCGATGCATAAGACGACCCATTGGCGTACGGAATCCGCACGTAATCGTTTAGGATCGCCAATCTGCGCAGCCATCTTCGCTCATGCGAATACATCGAGTCCCTCCCTGGGTTTCACTAATAAGACTGCTAACCGTGAATTGGATTCACACCCTGTGAAAAAAGCCGTTGTCTAATGACTACAGACAACTACATTCACGGCGCTCTACAGCTCTCTTTGCTTTGGTTTTGGGGTTCCTTCAGAGGTACTGGAGACATCCTCCCGCTTCAGGCCCCGTTTGATGCGAGAAACGGGCCAACTATTGAATAACTTTGTTGATATTGGAATTTTCTAGTGACCTTCTCCGGCGCGCGGGTGACGCTTCTCAGTCGTCACGCATGCGCGAGACACGCGTACAGCCACCAAGCCGCATGACCCGAATCGCGTATTTCGTTCACGGCCGAGGCAACGGCCACTCCATCCGAACTCGAGCCGTGATGGCCAGGCTCCCGGACCGACATGACGTCCGGCTGTTCTGCGCAGGTGATTCCTGGGACGAGTTGAAGGACATCCCCGGAACCGAGCCGGTTGAATCGTGCATCCCCGGCAGGGGCATGAGCCGGACGTTCGTGGGCCGCTTTCGGCGCGACCGCGAAGCGTTGCGGGTCTGGTCTCCGGCGATGGTGGTGAGCGACGGGGACGGCCCCTCAGTGAACGCGGCAACGTCACTAGGCATCCCGGTGGTGGCCGTCGGGCACGGTCTGATCTTCCGACACACCCGTCTCCCCTCGCACCTTCCTCTGCACCAGGAGCTCCGCGAGACGGTCAACGTAGCGAGCTCGTCGTGGCCCGCGAGGCGAAGGGTGGCGGTTCACTTCGCTCCCGTGGAGCCACGCACGCGCGGTACCTATGTCGCGCGGCCCGATCTCCGCAGCGAGACTGACTCGATCGCGGCGCGAGGTGACTTCATACTCGCATATTTTCGCGACGATAACGGGCTGGCGGTCCTCGAACGGCTCGCACAGCGGGGGCACCGAGTGCTGGTATTCAGCGGGAAGACCCGATCGGTTCCTCGCGGGATCGAGGTGCTTCCTCGCGATGCAAACGCGTTTGCCGATGCGCTGACGCGCTGCCAAGCGGTCGTCGGGTCGGCGGGCAACCATCTTCCTGCAGAGTGCGCCATGCTGGGCATCCCGATGCTCGCATTGCACCGCGAAGAGGATCCCGAGCACGCGATGAACGCGCGTCTCGTCGAAGCCGCCGGCATTGGCATTGGGTCGAGCTTCAGCACCTGCTCGCCCAATACGATCCGGCGCTTCGAAGCGGAGCTCGACAAACCGAGGGACCAGATCGCGGCGCGTACCCGCGAAATGCCCCCGGCGTCCCAGGTCATCTGGCACGTGGTCGAGGACCTGTGCAACGAGTCCGCGCCGGGCCTCGCTCGCATGACCCGGACCGCCCAAGCTCGGCCGCATTGAGCGGAGCTCCAGCCGTGAAAGCGAACCAGGCTTCATGGCTTTGACAGCCCCCACCCCCCAAGCTACAAGGCCGGTCCCAAAGGGCAACGCCCTGAGGTAGCTGCGGCGGTAGTTAAGTTGGTTATAACGCCGGCCTGTCACGCCGGAGGCCGCGGGTTCGAGTCCCGTCCGCCGCGCCAAGACCCAGCCTGCAAAGGCTGGGTTTTTTGCGCTTACACCTGCTGTCCGGCCTTCACAGCGACCAACCCAGCGCGCGCCTTGTTGACGGTCTCCTCGTACTCTTTGTTCGGATCGCTCGCTTCGACGATGCCGGCGCCGGCCTGGAGCCACATCTCGTCGTCGCGCGCGACGATGGTGCGGATCGCAATTGCGACGTCCATGTTGCCGTCGAACCCGATGTAGCCCACGGCGCCGCCGTAGACGCCCCGGCGTTCGGGCTCGAGCTCTTCGATGATCTGCATGGCCCGAACTTTGGGCGCGCCGCTCAACGTGCCCGCCGGGAAGGTGGCTCGCAGCACGTCGAGGGCGTCACGACCGGACGCTAGGTCACCGGTCACGTTCGAGACGATGTGCATGACGTGAGAGTAGCGTTCGACGATCATCCGATCGGTGACGTTGACGGTACCCGGCCGGCTGATGCGGCCGATGTCGTTTCGCCCCAGATCGACCAACATGACGTGCTCGGCCCGCTCCTTGGGGTCGGCCAGCAATTCAGCTTGAATAGCGATGTCTTCTTCCTCGGTCCGGCCGCGATGGCGCGTGCCTGCGAGCGGCCGAACGTACGCATGCCCGTCTTCCAAGCGCACCAGTGTTTCGGGGCTTGCTCCCGCGACGATGCGATCGGGCATGCGCACGAAATACATGTACGGGCTCGGGTTGATGATGCGCATGGCCCGATACACATCGAACACGTCGGTGCCTTCGAGAGGGAGCCGAAAACGCTGGGACAGCACCACTTGGAAGATGTCGCCGGCGCGGATGTACTCCTTGGCCCGTTCCACTGCGGCGCAAAAGCCCGGCCGATCGAAGGAGGACTCCGGAAGCTCGAGCTCGGCGCTGGGTACGGGGGGATGCAGCCTGCGCGGGAGCGTCGGAGTGTCGAGCGCCGCGAGCGTATGCTCGATTCGCTCCGTCGCGCGCGCATAGGCCGCTTTCGCGTCACCGCCGACGCGCACCGGAACCACGACACGCACCGTACCTCGCACATTGTCGAAGATGAGGACCGTTCCGCCGATTGCGAAACAGAACTCCCAATCATCGTCGCGCCGCAGCGCTTCGCCCACGCTCGGCTCGAAGGTCCGCACCGCATCGTAACTGACGTAGCCGACGGCGCCGCCCCAGAAACGCGGGAGCCAATCGACCTCCGGGGGCTTCCACTCGGCCAGCGTTTCGCGCAGACGCTTCCAGGGATCCACACCGAGCTCTTGCTCGACTTTTCCGCCGACGATTCTCTCGAATCGATCGGCGACCCCGCGGACGATCACCTCGGGCGCCGAGCCAACGAAACTGTAGCGCGCCCACTTCTCGCCGCCCACGACGCTCTCGAGGAGGAAGCTGCCGGCATCGTCGCCGAGGGTCGCATGTGCCAGCACGGGGGTGAGACGATCGGCGATCACCTCGCGGTACACGGGAACCACAGTAGCGTCTCTGCTGAGGCGCTCGAACTCCCCAGAGCTCGGAAAATACTCATTCACCGAACTCCGAATAACACCGATATCACAAACGTGCTAAGGCCCCGCCCTGGAGAGAACATGGCTGATCTACCCCTCATCGAAGCCGACCCTGAAATCGCCCAGTGCATCGCCGACGAAGAACGGCGTCAGCACGACAAGCTGCGCCTCATCCCGAGCGAAAACTATGCCAGCAGGGCTGTCATGGAAGCCTGCGGCAGCGTCCTGAACAACAAGTATTCGGAGGGCTACGCCGGCAAGCGCTACTACGAAGGCCAGCAGAACATCGACAAGGTCGAGAGTCTGGCCATCGAGCGCCTCAAGCGGCTCTTCGGCGTGGATCACGCCAACGTGCAACCGTACTCGGGCTCGCCGGCCAACCTCGCAGTCTACTTCGCTTTCTGTGACGCCGGGGACACCATCATGGGGATGGGGCTGCCAAGCGGCGGCCACCTAACCCACGGGTGGAAGGTCTCGATTTCCGGCAAGTACTTCAACGCCATTCAGTACGGTGTGCGAAAAGAGGACCACCTCATCGATTTCGACGAGGTGGCGTCGCTCGCCCGCAAACATAGGCCGAAGTTGCTCTTCTGCGGAGCGACCGCATACCCGCGTGTGATCGATTTCGCGAAGTTCGCGGAGATCGCGCAAGAGGTCGGTGCGATTCTGGTCGCGGATATCGCGCACATCTCCGGGCTGGTCGCCGGAGGCGCGCACCCTTCCCCGGTCGGCCACGCGGAGGTGATCAGCAGCACGACGCACAAGACCTTCCGCGGACCTCGGGGCGGGATGATCATGTGTAACGACGTTCACCGAAAGGCGATCGATCGCGCAGTGTTTCCAGGGCTTCAGGGCGGCCCGCACAACGGCACGACTGCGGGCATTGCCGTCGCAGCCAAGCTTGCGATGACCGACGAGTTCAAAGCGTATGCCCATGCGATAGTCGACAACTCGCGTGTCCTCGCGGACACGCTCTTGTCGCGCGGCTTCAGCCTCGTCACCGGGGGAAGCGATAACCACCTCATCTTGATCGACCTCACCCGCAAGGACGTGCCCGGAAAGGTGGCCGCGCAGGCGCTCGACCGCGCCGGCATGGTTGCCAACTACAACTCCGTGCCATTCGACACACGCAAGCCTTTCGACCCCAGCGGCGTTCGTCTGGGCACTCCGGCGATCACGAGCCGCGGCATGGGTCCCGACGAAATGAAGCGCCTTGGCAACTGGATGGCCGACATCGTCGAGGATGTGGAGAACGAGGCGCTCATCGCTCGAGTGGCCGGGGAGATCAAGGACCTCTGCGACCAGTTCCCCGCTCCGGGCGTCCCAGTTCACTGAGCGTTTGCCACTTCGATACGAGCTTTCCGTTCAGTTCCGAAAGCTGCAGAAGGCACGTCGCAAACGGACCCGCCCCTGCTAGACTGCGCCGAGCATGTCTCTTCAGAGAAAGCGCATCGTCGTAGGCTTGGGCGGCGGAATTGCCGCGTTCAAGGCGGTGCACCTGGTGCGTGAGCTCATGCGCAGAGGCGCCGAGGTTCGCGTCGTCATGACAGAAGCGGCGACTCGCTTTGTGGGGCCGATTACATTTGCAGGTCTGACGGGGAAACCCGCTGTCACCGACCTCTGGGCCGAGGACTACGCGGGCGAGGTGCACGTCGAGCTCGGCGACTGGGCGGACGCGGTCGTGATCGCGCCGGCCACGATGAACCTGCTGGCGCGGGCCGCGACGGGACAGGCGAACGATGCGGTTCTCGCGACGCTTGCCTGCGCGCGCGGCGACATCTTTTTCGCCCCCGCCATGCATCGGCGTATGTGGTCTCATCCGGCGACGCTGTCGAACGTCGCGACGCTGTCCGCACGCGGCGCCGTGGTCCTCGGTCCAGTGACCGGACAGCTTGCCAATGGCGAGCTCGGCGAAGGGCGCATGATGGAGCCCGAGGACATCGCGGAAGCCGTGGAGTCCCACCTGTCCCACGCCGATGATCTCACGGGCGCACGCGTTCTGATCACTGCGGGACCAACCTGCGAAGATCTCGACCCGGTACGTTTCCTCGGCAACCGGTCGACGGGTCGAATGGGCTACGCGCTTGCATCGCGAGCGCTCCGCCGGGGGGCCGCAGTCACCCTCGTGAGCGGGCCGGTCCACCTGCCCGTTCCGTTGGGCGCAGAGCTCGTGCAGGTTCGATCGGCCGAGGAAATGCACCAGGCCGTCATGTCGCGGTTCGACCGATTCGACGTCGTGATCATGGCCGCTGCGGTTGCGGACTATCGCCCGGAGCGCCAGGCGACACGGAAGATCAAGAAGGGCGGAAACCTGAGTCTCACGCTCGTCCGCAATCCCGACATCCTCGCCGACGTCGGTGCCAAGCGCGGTCAGCAGCCCTCGGTTCTGGTTGGATTCGCCCTGGAAACGGAGAATCTCGAAAGCGCCGCCCGCGAGAAGCTCGACCGCAAAGGGGCCGACCTCATCGTCGCGAACGACGCAGGCGCCGGGCTCGCGGGTGACACCAACCGTGCCCTGCTCGTCGACGCGACGTCGGCAACACCGCTCCCAGAGATGAGCAAGCGAGCCCTCGCCGATCAAATCCTCGACCGCGTCCGAACGCTGTTGAAGAACCCCCCTCAGCGGTCTCGACATGAGGCCGAGCATGAAGCCCCCAACTAGCTGGAGCGCACAGTGACTCGCCCCCTCATCGCCTCATTTCTCGCGTACCTAGACGGACAAGCATCCCGCGAGGTCGCTCTGCAGGCGTATCGCGAGGCGGAAGCCAAGCATGGTGTTCGCATCTACGACGATCACGATGCCCGCGTCGCGCCAGGTGCATTCAAACCGCACATGCCCATCTCGGAGGAGCGGGTTCGCACCTTGACCCGGAGCTGGGAGCAGTTCGATCGCGCGCTCGAGCCATTGGGGCGCGGCGCCGAGCGAAACCTCGTCATTCGGTCTTTGGGCCCATTCCTGTCTGACACGGGGCTGTGGATTGCGGGCGCGGACCTCGCAGACGATCACCTGTTCATCTTCCGTTCGGGCGAAGTCGGTTCGTGGACCGGGGAGCAGTGGGACGTGCACCTCGCCAACTGGGCTGCGGTCAAGCAGTACCAGGGGCGCGACGATTGGACACCCGAGCGCTTGGTCGAGCAGGTTCGCAGAACCCCGCGCTACGGCGAGTGGACGAAGCTCCTGCGCAGCCTCATCGCAGAAGCGCGCGGCGTCGCCCCTCGCACGCACTCATAACAGGTCGACGGGGCCGGCACCCTCGCGCAATACGACCACTTCGGGTCCGGTCAGGTCGATGATCGTCGACGGCTCGATGCCGCCCCAGCCTCCGTCGACGAACGCGTCGACATGCGGGAACCGCGCGTTGATCTCGTCGGGGTCGTTGAGCACACCACCGTCGATCGTCGCTGAGGTCGAGACGATGGGGCTTCCGAGCTCGTTGAGCAGCGCCAGCGCAACGAGGTCGTCCGGTACCCGAATGCCTACGGTCTTTTGCTTGCGCACGAGGAGCTTGGGCACGTCACGGGTGGCTCGGAGCACAAACGTGTACGGCCCTGGGGCCAAGCGCTTCATGATCCGGTACGCGAAATCGTCTACGTGACCATACCGGGCGATCTTGCTCAGGTCTGGGCACATGAAGCTCAACGGATGGTCCTTCTTGAGCTGCCGAATCTGATAGATTCGCTCGACGGCTTTCTTCTGGTGGATGTCGCAGCCGAGCCCATAGACGGTGCCCGTCGGATACACGATCACGCCACCACGGCGGAGCACCTCGACCGCTTGTTGGACCCGGCGGGGCTGTGGATGGGTGGGATGGATTTCGATGCGCATTGGGAGGCCCGTCCAGGTAACGACGGCAATGCATCAGGTCAAGGCGACGAGGGCTACCCAAGCGGGCGCAAATGCGCTAACTACTCGCCCGCCAATGACGGAAGAGCGAGACCCACGACCGTACCTCGTGATTACGGTACTTCTAGATAGCTCCGCGCGGCCCGCCGAGGTCAGCCGCAGCCACGGCAATGCCTACGAGCGCTCGCTGCAAGCGACCGAGGGGCAAGAGATTGCCGGCCTCGAGCTCGTGGAGCTTCCAATTGCCGCTCCGGTGTTCAAGGCGCTACGGCAGCCGCTCGCGGTGCCGGGGGATGAGGTCGGACTCTACGACGTGTTTCCCTTGGCAAGCCACCTCAAGCCCGAATACCGAAAAATTGCCGGGCAGTTCCTGGCGGCCGAAGCGCTCTGGACGATGGAGGAACAAGGACTCCTCGGCGGCGTACCTGTCAATGTGAAGCTCGAGGTACCGAAGGGCTGGAAGACGGACCCCAAGGCCATTCACCAGCACCTCGTCGGCGAAGGCGCGCTCGATCTCAGCCCGAGCGGCATCGAAACCTACAAGGCGATCAAGACCGCCTGGGATAGCTCGAACTAGTTCAGCGAAAACGGACGTTCCAAGAGGAAGGTCGCGATTTCCGCATCGAACCGCGCGCCATCCGCTCGTCGCATTTGATAGGTGCCGCGCATCGTTCCGCGTTCGGTGGGAAGGATGGCGCCGCTGCTGTAGCGGAAGCTCTCGCCCGGGCTGAGGACTGGCTGCTCGCCAACGACGCCGGGGCCTTTCACCTCTTCGACGTCGCCGGCACCGTCGGTGATCACCCAGTGACGGGAGCGGAGCTGGACGACCTCCCTACCCCTGTTCGTGATCGTGATCGTGTAGGCGAAGACGAACCGTCGGCTGGCCGGATGCGATTGATCTGCGATGTAGGCGCTCTCCACCTCGACTAGGACACCGTTGGTTTCGGCCCGCGAGCGCGTGGAGGGCACGCTCATCGGAGCACACCCCGAAGCTGACCCGCGTGGCTCACCCAGGGGGAACCTGCAATCGCGAGACGCCACTCCGCACCTTGATGCTCGGGCTCGGCGTAGCCAATCCCAATTCGCGAGCCGACAGCGATCTCGGCGGCCCGCGTTCCCCGGCGCACCTCGAGCCCGCCCGGCCGGTACAAAGGATGCCCACTGAAGCTGGTGTCGAGGCCCAGCGCCTGCGCAACCTTTCCGGGACCGGTGAGAAGCACGGGACCTCGCTTGCCGCCGCGCCGGCGACGAATCGTGGGGTGACCCGAAATCGGCTCACAGGAACGGATCAGCACAGCGGCTCCTTCGCCATCACGATTGGTCACGAGATTCAACATCTGATGCACGCCGTAACACAAATAGACGTAGGCATGACCCGGAGGTCCCCACATCGGCGCGTTTCGCCGGGTCAGACCGGCGCGGCAGTGATTGGCGCTGTCGTCGGGATAGCGGTAGGCCTCGACCTCGGTGATGCGGAGACCGACCGTTCCGTGCCAAATCTCTTGGCCGAGTAGATCGCGGGCGACGTCCAGTGCATCGCGTGCGTAGAACTTGCGAGGAAGGAGGCGGCCCTGCACGGCAGGATTGTGGGACGGGGTCAGCGTCAGCGCCAGCAGAGCTCACCCAGCGGTGCCATAGCCGCACGCGTTACTCCTCGGGGTCGACACCCGTTCGTACAGCGACACTGTCGTCGCCGCCCGGCTGGGCATCTACGCCGCGCGGGAGGAGCCCTTCTGCGACGCTGCGAAGATGCAAGTCTCTTTGCGGGAACGGAATCGTGATCGCCGCCTCTGCGAACGCCTGATTGATCGCCACGGCGATCTCGCTCGGCACTTCGAAGACGTCCGATGAGTCCATGAAAACGCGAAGCTCGAAATTGAGAGAGCTGTCACCGAAACCGAGGAAGATCGCCTGCGGTGCGGGGCTCTTGAGCACTTTTTCGTGTTCGCCGGCAACTCTCCGCAAGATGGTCAGGACCTGGCTTGGATCGGTCCCATAAGCCGCGCCGACGGAAATGCTCATGCGTTGGTGCGAATCCGATAGCGTCCAGTTGACCAATCGCCCGGAGATCAGGTCATCGTTGGGAATGATGATGTCGGCGCCTTCGAACGTGCGGATGGAGCTAGCACGAATACCAATATGGGTGACATAGCCAAGAACATCGTCAATCTGGATCTTGTCTCGCAGCCGAAAAGGCCGTTCGGTCAGGAGAATGAATCCAGACACGACATTGCTGACGAACTTCTGCAGGCCGAAACCGATGCCCACGCCAAGAGCGCTCAAAACGATGGTGATTCTGTCGAGTGGAGCGCCCAGAACGGAAACCCCGGCGACGAAGCCGATTGCGATGATCGCGTAACGAGTGAATGTCGTGAGCGCATAGGGGACTCCGGCTTTCATATGAAGGCGGAGAAAGACCTCTTCGCGCAAAACGAAGCTCACGAAGCGCGAAACGATCCAACTGGCCCACAAGACGATGAAAAACCCGAGCAAGTCGCCAAATGTCAGGCCGATCTGGGCGAACCCGAGCCCGAGGTCTGCGGAAACCGCATGGCGCAGCGCGCGTCCGACGGGACGCCAGGCTGAGGTCATGTCTGCCATGGCCCAAACGAAGAGGAGGGCGGCGGCGAAGCGAATCAGTCGGCGCAATGTCTTGGCCGCCAAGTCCCGGTTGACTCGGATCATCCGAGATGTATTCAGGCGCCCCTCGTAGATGGCGATCGAGACCACGCTTTCCGCAATTCGCGCGAGCGCGATCCAAGCGGTTGCCCCGATCGTACCCATGACGGCGACGCCCACCGCCTCGAAGGCGAGATTCGTGAAGCCCCACACTCCTGCGACCAAAGCGACCGCGGAAAGGAGCACGCACAACCTCGCCCAAGAGATGGTCACAAAGAACCACAAACCGTCCCGGACGCCTTTCGGAAGCTCGGCGACTCGCAGTGACCGGACGAGCCAAATCGACCCCGCGATCACCAACGACGACTCTGAAAGCAACACGACTCGTTCGACCCGCGGGTCGTTCGAGACGAGAACTAGCACGACGTGCAAAACGCCAAGCACGACGAGCCCGACGAGCGCTCGCTGGAACCCGGTGGGCACCATTTCACGGTAGATCAGAAACCAAAGGGGCAGCGCCGCAGACCAAACGACGAGGATCATTTCGATGCCACGCTCGGGTTCGACGTAGCGCATCGAGGCAAGACCCAGCAGCAATGCGGTGGCCCACGGGTGCAGGAGGGACTCGATCGCTCGATCCTCCCAGGCCATCGCGGCGGTTTCTTTGTGCTTTGCGCGGCGCGCGGTCGCCAGAGCTCGCATCCGCGAGAAGAGCGAGCCGAGTGCGACCACGAGCAATAGCACCAGAATCAGCAGCTCGCGCGATTCCTGCAGATAGTGCTTAAAGCCCTGCCAGGAGAAGTGAAAGTAGTAGCCCGTAGGTCCTGCAGCGTGATCGAGCTCGGCGTTGAACTGCCAGAGCGGGGGTTGCTGCCGTTCGTAGATGCTGTGGACCTGCGCATCTTGGGCGACCTCGACCTTCTGTTTGGCGAAGCGAATCCTGTCGCGAACGTCTAGCGCTTGGGCCTGAATGCCGAGCACCTGTTCGAGCTTTTGCTGGAGCTCCTGGTGGCCCTCGTGCAGGCCCTGCAAAATCGATGCGGTCCTGTCTTGGGCCGCCTTGGCCATGGATGCTCGCTGCGCTTGTTGAAGCGCTTGCGTCCAAACTTTGATGTCTTCGTCGTTTTGAGTGGCGAGCTTCTCGAGCTCATCGCCGTATCCCGTGAGCTTGGCGATCTGGGCCTCGCATCGGTCGTCCAATGCCTCGAGTCGAAAGGACAAGGAGTTGAGCTCGGAGCTCATGACGCGGTGCGATCCGGGCCTTGTCAGCTCGTCGAGCAAAGCGACCCCCTCGGTCAAGATGCTGTCGAGCTCCGATCGCACCTGGTCAACGACGTCGATGACCGAAATCTGCGCCCGGATCCGGTCTAGGCGCTCCTGAACGGCGTCGGCCTCGACTGCGAAGTCCGTGCTGTTGATCTTCTTCGGCGCGCTCGACGGGGGCGCTTCTGGCTTGATCTGGGGCTCCTGGGCACCGACCGAGAGCATGCCCATGCCCCCAACACCCCACGCGAGCGCGAAGGTAGCGATCCAGAGCGAGATGCGATGTGGCTCACGGAGCATCCTGGCGCGGGGTGAGTAGCCCACGCTCACCCTGGACGCCAGCAGCGGCGGCCTTCGAACCCACGCGGCCGACCCCGCGTCGTGCGGGTCACACCGAGTCGGGCCGCGCTGCGTTCTTCTCGTCTGGCGTCGTGACCCCGACGATGCCAACTTGCCCGTCCCGTTCATCGAGCGCCTAACCTACTCCCACAACGACGTGAACACCTACCTCTTCGATCTCGATGGAACCCTTCTCGATTCGATCGCCCTAATTCTCGAGAGCTTTCATCACACGACGCGCATCCATTTGCACCGCGAGCTCTCGGACGCCCACTGGCTCGCCGGCGTCGGTACGCCTTTGCGGGATCAGTTGGGGCCCCTGGCACGGTCGGAAACAGAGCGCGACGCGATGCTCGCCACCTACGTCGCCTACAACCTCGAGCACCATGACACGATGGCCAAGCCGTTCCCTGACATCGTCGACGTCGTGAAGGCGCTTCACAGGCGGGGGACCAACCTCGCGCTCGTGACCAGCAAGATGAGCCGCGGAGCCAGTCGCGGCCTCCAGCTGCTCGGCCTCGAGAAGGAGCTTCCGATCCGGATCTGCGCGGACGACGTCCTCCGTGGCAAACCCGATCCCGAACCGGTCTACAAGGCGCTCGCTGCTCTCGGTGCTTCACCCGAAGGTGCGGTCCTCGTCGGTGACTCGCCCCATGACATCGAAGCCGGCCGAGCCGCTGGCGTCGCGACCGCAGCCGTGGCCTGGGGACCTTTGTCGAGAGAAACTTTGGAAGCCGCCGCTCCGGATTTTTGGATCGACCGGCCCGCGCAACTCTTGGAGCTCTAAGGAGATCGCGTTGGGAGTCCGATGGCCCATTCCCTAGCACCCACCTCGCTTGACCTGAGGCGTCGATTCGGGCTGTTCCTGGCGCGGATGATCGTGGCGCTTTTCGTCCTGGTCGAGAGGTTGCGGCCCTCCCCCACACCGCCAAGCACGATCTCCCTGCATCGCTACGGCTTGGACGACGCGGAGACGATTCAATACATTCCACGCAAGTCGGGCAGCCCGGAGCGCGCGCCAGTCGTGTTCATCCACGGCGGCGGCTGGATCATCGGCAAGAAGGAGCTCTACACGCGCGAGCTCTTCTTCCTTGCGGAGGCGGGCCATCCGGTCTTCAACGTCGAGTATCCGCCCGCGCCAGAGAACCCCCATCCGGGCATTCTTCTTTCGCTGTGGCACGCGCTACACTGGATTCGCCGCAAGCATCCAAGCGTCGACGCAGTGCACCTCATGGGAGATTCTGCCGGTGGCAATCTCGCAATGATGCTTGGGATCATCAGTGCCAACCCGTATCTCCTCAAAGACCTCGGCCACCGGTCCATCACCGACGCGCCGCTTGGATGCTGCAGCATCGTGTCTCTCTACGGCGTATTGGATCGATCGAGCTGGCGCGAGCATGGGTTTCCGGGCGCGGATCTGATGCTCGCGTGTTACGGGGGAGAGGCTGCGCTCGAAGAGAAGGTCGGCCCCGCACTGTCGATCACCCCCATGGACCTCGAGTTCGAGACGCACCCACCGAGCTTTCTCATCGCCGGCTCGAGGGACCGGCTCGGCGAGTCGACCCGAATCTGCGCGAAACGCCTCGAAGCAGGGACCGGCATCGTCACCAGCAAGATCTATGAGGGCGAGTCGCACGGGTTCTTCAATATGAGCTGGCGGCCTGCCTCGTTGGAGCTGAAACACGACGTGCTAGGGTTCCTCGAAGCGCATGATCCGTTGGGCGCGGTTGATACTCTCGAGGAACGCACACGGGCGATCACGTGACTTTCGAACGACCCCGAATCGGCATCATCGGCGCAGGACCCTCTGGCATCGCCTGTGGACACGAGCTCTTGGAGCAGGGCTTCAGCAATTTCACGTTGCTCGAAGCCCTCGATGCGCCTGGCGGTACCTGGCAGGTGCAGTCCTATCCCGGGCTGGCCTGCGACGTGTGGGCTCATTCTTACTCGTTTTCGTATGCGCCGAACCCCGATTGGTCAGCGAACTTCGTAGAGCGCGCCGAGATTCAAGCCTACCTCGCGAAGTGCTGGGCCGACTTCGGCCTGAAACCGCACACGCGCTTCAACACGTCGGTCGCGTCGGCTCACTGGCAGGACGAATCGTACTGGCTCGTGCGAACCGCAGCGGGTGAGACGTTCGAGTTCGATGTCCTCGTCAACGCAATGGGCAACCAGCACACGCCGTTGTATCCCGACGTGCCGGGGCGCGATCGGTTCCGCGGACCCAGCTGGCACGCCGCTCGCTGGAATCATGACGTCGATCTGACCGGTAAACGCGTTGCCGTCGTAGGATCCGCCGCCAGCGCCGTGCAGATCGTCCCCGAGGTCGCCAAGGTGGCCCGTCACCTGACGGTCTTGCAGCGCTCTGCGAATTGGATCGTGCCGCGCAACAGGAAGCTCTATAGCGATGCCCAAAGATGGCGATTTCGGCAGTTTCCCTGGCTGATCGGCCTGACGCGCCGAATCCAAGGGTTCCTGATGGGTCAGGTGCAGTATGCGGCGACCATCGGGCATCCGCGCATGCGTCACTTCGAATGGTTTGCGCTCAGGTATCTCGAACGCGCCATCGACGACCCCGTGCTCCGGGCGCAGCTCACCCCCGATACCCGGTACGCGTGCAAGCGGGGCCTCGTGTCAGACGATTTTTATCCGGCGCTGACTCGAGACAACGTGGAGCTCGTCGCCTCGGCTCTGCAGGAGGTGACCGACGACGGCCTCATCACCGCCGACAATCGACACATCGAGCTCGACGCCATCGTCTACTGCACCGGCTATCGAATCCTCGATCTCGATCAAATCGACGTCGTCGGTGCAACCGGCCAATCGCTCGCCGAGGCCATGGGAGACGCGCCGAAGGCATACAAGGGAATCGCGACGCCCGGCTTCCCCAACTATTTCTTCGCCGTCGGGCCCAATGGGCTCGTTCTCGACGTGCCGTACTTCAAGACGGCCGAGCGCAACGTCAAGACGATCGTCGGCTTGTTGCAACAGATGCGGACTGCCGGAATCACCGCCATCGATGTCCGCCAAAGCACCACCGACGCCTACTTCAACTGGATGTCGGCCCAGTTCCCACGATTTTCCTGGGGGTCGAGAGACTGCCATAGCTACTACACCAACGCCGCGGGCCATGCACCATTCTTGTTTCCGGGCAACTTCGAGCAGTTCCTCAAGTTTCACAACGAGATCGGCTCCAAGATTTCAACGTCATCGGGGGGACCGAAAGCCGAAATCATCAAGCCAACAAAGGTGAGCCATGG
>CAVYJZ010000007.1:0-33890 GCA_963768985.1 uncultured delta proteobacterium
GCTCTATTAGCCCATCGGGATGACGATGAGCGCCGAATTGCGCGGTACGAGATATTATGTCGCCTGGCGCACGAAGCCGGCCAAAGGGCGTTTGAACTTACTATGCTCAAACGCCCTACACACCGGACATCAACTACACGCCGGGGGGGACTCCATAGGTGACGCTGTGTTGACGTCATAGAGCCAGTGGACGGCAGCTGGACGGACCGACGCATGGTCCTAGGTCGGTATTGGTAGATCAAAGACGTGTACGGTGAGGACAGTGCAAAGTTCACAGGAAGGTTCGAAGCTGAAATTGGACGCCCGCGCCATGGAGCTGATCCTAAAGGGCACGCTTGCCCTTGGGGCAGTGATCACGCCGGTTGCCTTGGCCTGGGATTTCTTCGTGAATGCAACCGTGAGCAAGGAAACCCTTGGCGGATGGGCTCTGTTTCTTCTCTTGGAAGCGTTCCTTTTCTTCCTCTTGAACCTCGTCGCGTTGGATGTGCGCTTCTACGACACGAAGCTTGTCAGGCGGCGTGGCGTGTGGCCGTTCAAGAGGACGGATATCGTGAGCTACACCTCGATTACGCGAGTCCGGGCCTCAGACACCACCGAAGTAACCGTGGACCTCGACGACGGAAGACGTCTCAAACTTGCAGACCTCCTCACTGAGGTGGCTCAGGGTCCGCTTCCCGATGTCGAGCTCAAGGCTGGCGAAGTGGCTTACGAGCTCCGCATGCGAAAGATAGCTCGGTTCATCGAGCGTGCTGTCGAGGAGCAGCGCGCCGCTTCAGGATAGACGAATCGCGAACGCGTCTCGTGGTGGGGAATCAGGTGACGAACCGTGAACACGACCAGGCGGTCAAGTCCTGGTCATGTTTCGGAGCGTCGAAGTCGCTGATAGAGCAGGCCTCCGAGAGCGCTCGCTATTCCGCAGATTAGCCCCGTCCAGCCCACTTGTCGCCAATCGATCCCGCGCTCACTCCTCGGTTGCCATTTGTGGTCTGCGTCGATCTGGACGCCATCGATCCACGCCTGGAACGCAGGCATGGCTGCATCGAACTCGGAGGCCCGCGCGTAGCAATTGATTTGAACGAGCCCGCGTGAGCTGACCCGTCCCACGAAGACACCACGGACCGATCCTATCCCAGGCACCTCGGCTGCCATGGGCGTGATAGTCTGCCGTTCGACGGGATCCCAGGCTACCTCGAGGTCGGGGTCCGTCAAGACGTCCCCGAGCGTGTCCGAGACGTCCCGTTTCAAGGGTTCGGCGTTGAGCAGTCGGATGAACCCAGACTCGGACAGGCGATTCATGTCACCGTCTACAATCTGAAAGAGCACGTAGGGCAGTGTCCGCTCCCCCGCCGGCGACAGGCTGTAGCCGCTGACGTAGCGAGAATCTTTGCTCCCCGTCTCCTCCTGCATCTTCTGAGTTAGCGCGTCCACCAAGGCCTCCTGGATCGGATACCAACCCTCGGGAACCTGGGCCTCGAAGTGATTGGCCTCGTCCACGTGCCGCGTAGATTGAGCGTGCGCCGGTAGTGTCAGCCACATGACAAGGACTCCTGCCAGGCTACCCATTACGATTCTTTGCGCGAGCACCCCGCTCCTTCCATCGGCGCAGGGTACCATCGACCCAGCGGGCTCTGCGTTCGGTAACCTGAGGGTGCCTTAAGGATGTGAAATCGAATGATATGACGTGACGACCCGTGAACATGGCGATGTGACTAACGCCTTGTCTTTATTGTGGTTTTGTAGCGAGAGCGTAGTAACTTCAAACGCCCTTTCCGGTTCACATTCCTGGCGACATAACATCTAGTACCGCGAAATTCGGCGCTCATCGTCATCCCGATGGGCTAATAGACCGGCAAACAAACGCGGTCTGAGCCCTGTGTTTGCATCCTGAACGGATGGAAACGGCGTGAACAAGACCGAGCGGATGCAGCTATCCGATGGCTTGAGCCTCGAAGGCGAGCGCGCTCAATAAGCCCAGGCGTCGTCGAGCTCCGGGGGTGCCCGGGCAGGTGCAAGCTGGACTGGGTCTGAGGGAAGACCGAGATGGCGGAGGATTCGGCGGATGGCGCTGCAGAGCAGGATGGCGGCCACGAAGCGGAGGCGCGCACCGCAGTCGGAGCATTCGAGCACGTCGATGTCGAGCCCGCGCCGCATGAGCTCGGCCCAGGTGCGATTGTGCGAGGCGACAACCTTCCTCGGGGTCGTGGTCGACGATGGGCGCTCAAGCCGGGGCCACCCGAAGTCCACGACCTCGCGACGCCACTTGGCATTGGGCGCGAGCACGCCGTGATAAACGATGAGGTTGACGTAGGGGCGCGGGATGAGTGCGGCGAGTTTTTCGAGGAGCTCCAGCGGCTGAAGAGTAATGTGGCTCGTCCCATCCCGCCATGGCGTCTTGAGCCGCACGAGCACGTTTCCATCGGACCCAAAGGACAAACGGTCTTCGGCGACCGGCGGCCGCAACAGATACCGGCAGAGCCGCTCGAGCTTCCGGCGGTTCTTGGCACGGACGGAGGTGTTGGCATGAAGGTCGAAGCCGCCAAGCCGCGCTTGTCGACGACGCTTCGGCGGCGCCGCCTTGACCGCTACCGCATCGCCGAGGCGAAGGACGCTTGCCCCGGCGCGGGGTCCCATGGTGACGCGTTGACGGACGGACGCCGCATAGAGCGCGTGCAACGGCGGCGCCTGCGATTCATCGAGGTCGTCGCCGACGTCGTCGCACAGCAAGCCCCGTCGCACGAGCAGACGCAGGATTCGCGCTCGAATGACACCGAGCAGGGTGTCGACTTCCTCGTCCGTGGGCGCTTTGGCGGCTGCGAAGGAAGACGAGCCGTCCGGCTCTCGCACGAAGACCCCGTCGACCGCCAGCGTGTGGAAGTGCACGTTCAGATTCAGCGCCCCACCAAAGCGCTGGATGACGGTGACCGTACCAGTGCGGCCGTCACGATGACCCGATGCCCTGACCCGCTTCCGGTAGAAGCCCTGCAGTGCACGCACGTAGACCGCGAGCACCGCGCGGCAGAGGCGGTGATCCCAAGCAAGCCGATAGCGGAGCTCGAAGGGAAGACTCAGCACCCACTGACGAACCGGCGCGCGCGGGAGAACGTGGTCGATGAGATGCGCCGCACGCTCGGTCATCCGGCGGCCGCCGCAGCTCGGGCAGAAGCCTCGACCCTTGCAGGAAAACGCGACCAAACGATCAGTACCGCACCCCGTACACCGAAACCGGGCAAACCCGTGCGCGAGGACGCCGCAGCGAACGAATCGCTGAAACTCGCGCTTCACGAACAAGGGGGCGCCGCGCTCGTGCTCACATCGATCGAGCTCCCAGAGGAAGGTCTGAAGGCGGTCGCGGACGACGCGATGGAGCACCCCTTGCTCCGGCGCGCGACGCACGTACGATCGAGCAGTCGTCTCGCTGGTGGCCGCGGCGCAAAGCTCCACGACCGGAGAACGCCATCAAGACTCGTGCCGCAGTCTGCCTCTGCGTTTTCGAAGTGTTTCACATAGCTCGCGCTGCAGTGAGGTGGCGAGCGGCGCCGAAAAAGTGGCGGCCGCCACCCTGCGAACATGTGTGCCCTTGCTCTCCCAGGAGCTCCGCTGCGAATAAGCCGAAGGCGTTGAGCGCGGCAAGCGGGGATTGGGACATCTTGGATGTCTTACAATCCCGCATCTTGCCCGGTACATGCGGTGTTCTTCCGGGCAAGCGCACGCAACCGACTGAAATAGGTCGAGACTCCCTGGGATTACGAGCGCCAAGAAAAATTTCTCTCGGTGATTGGCCGCAACTCGCCTTGATTTCGTGCAGGTCGATACCGGCGAGCTCCAACCACTATCGCTGGCTTTCACTCGATTGCATCGAGTTGCAGCGAATATCGAACGAGGACGCTGCCGATTCCAGCTAGGCCCGGCGTGGCGCGCGAAAAAAGATGCGGAGCCTGAGAATACTTTCGGCCTCCAAAACCGATAACGGGGTTGTGAGCGAGGATTCTCAATTCGATTATCGGTCAGCGGAGGCTCCAGAGTGCGAGCCGTATGCCTGTTTTGTGCAACGCAAAGAGCAGATCGCAGCGTGGCTGCGGGCTGGCTACTCGGTCAAGGGCGTTTGGAACGCATGTCGACGCGCCGCTCCGCCATTCGAAGGCTCCTACCAGACCTTCTGGCGCTACTGCCGCATGCACGATCTCAGCGTGGCTCGAGGGCAGCGCCCTGCGCTTCCGGGCCAGAGCAGGTCGAAACCCAGGCCGGTCTCAAAGGCCCACGGCGCACCCAAATCTCCCCAGATCTGGCCTCGGCTCGAGGGGAAGCCGCCGCAGTTCGTTCCCCGCGTTGAGGACTAGCGATGCCAGACGCACGCGCTCTACATTCTCCCCTGCTGACAAGAGATGAAGCGGCGCGTTATTGTCGCGTGGGGCTTAGAACATTTGATCGGCGCGTCGCGCCGCATGTGCGGGCGCTCTCCATTGGCGCCCGCATCCTATTTGACCGAAAGGATATCGATACTTGGCTCGAAACACAGAAGGATGGTCGCTCACTCGAGATCGGCGTACGGGTGTCTACACAGTCCGCTTCACGCACGCGGGGCGAAGGCAGCACCGATCCACGCGCGCAAGAGATCTTGCAGGAGCTCAGGTCGAAGCGGCGCGAATCTACGCCGAGACTATTTCCGGTCGCCGACGGCAACCCCGAACCGAACCCCTGAGGGAGCTGGACGTCTTGTTTGCCGAGTGGCTCAGCCAGATCGAATCGGAGATTGCACCCGAAACCTGGAAGACCTACCAGGGCTACTGCACGAATCACTTTCTGCCCTTCTTCGAGTCGGCCGACCGGATCACCGCGAGCTCGGCGGAGGACTACAGCCGCATGCGCCTACGCGCAGTCACCCGCAGCACGGTCGCGAAGGAGCTTTCCGCGCTGCGCAACTTCGTCAACTGGGCCGAACGCCGACACGAAATCGACGAAGCCCCTACCGTCCGAAATCCGCCGAGGCGGTCGACGGGCACGGCCTTCAAGGGTGGCAAACGCGACAAAGTACGCGTGTCCCTCACCAGTGAGCAAGCCGAAGCGATCATTGACTTTCTCCCGGAGCGTACCCCGGTTGCCGGCCACCCCATCAAGGCCCTGTTCACGGTCATCTGGGATACGAGCCTCCGCATCGGCACGATGTGGCGCCTCAAGGTGCCCAAGCACTACAAGCGCGGAGACGACGTGCTTCGGATCTCACAGGAGATCGACAAATCGAGATACGCCAGGTCGCTCCCGCTGACCCCCCGCGCCCGCCGCGTGCTCGATGCGATCTGCCCCCAAGAGGGCCTCATCTTCCGCCACTTCGAGTACCGCCGGATTCTGCTTCAGGCCGCGCGCCAGGTGCTCGCCACCGAGCACGAAGCCAAGCACCTGAGCGCCCACGACTTCCGCCACGCCGCCCTCACACACATGGCCGCCGTCGGCAGCGACCTCACCGCCATCGGCCACATCGCCGGTCACAAGAACGCGACCACCACCGCCCTCTACGTGCACAACTCGGAAGCTGCTGCACGCCGCGCGGTCGCTCGCCGAGCCGGAATTCTGGACACCGAAGTCGACACCGTTGCCGGCCAAGCGGCCGAAAACCGTCCACCGGTACGACCTAAGTTTTCGGAATCATTGGGTGGGCCATCCTGGACTCGAACCAGGAGCCAATGGATTAAGAATCCACTGCTCTACCACTTGAGCTAATGGCCCGTTGTTTTTCGCGGCGCACCCGGAAGGATTCGAACCTTCGACCTACGGATTCGAAGTCCGGCGCTCTATCCAGCTGAGCTACGGGTGCAAGCTCCGCGGTGGCAAAGCCACGCTACGGAGCGATCATCAAAGAACATTTCAAAGAGTGGGGTGAGTGACGGGAATTGAACCCGCGACACCCGGAGCCACAATCCAGTGCTCTACCACTGAGCTACACCCACCGAAGGCGCCCGAGTCTAGCGTCACTTTCGCTGCAGGCAAGGCTAGACGCAGCGGCCGTTTTCGTAATGTCTTCTGGCCCATTCGGCCATGGCGATCCCCGCTGCCACGCTGACTGGGTAGCTGTGATTGATGCCGAACATGGGGATCGCGACGATCTGCTCCGCTGCCTCCAAGATCCCCGGAGAACAGCCATCGTCTTCGTTGCCAAAGATCAGAACGGCGTCCTCGGGCAGCTCGGTCTCCCACAAACCGATCTTTGCATGATCCTTCTCGAAAGCGATCAGGTGCCATCCTTCCTGCTGCGCGGTGTCGAGAAAGCTTCGTTCGTCAGGAAGCTCGACGATGTTCTCGTAGTGCTGCATGCCCATCGCCGCACGCTCGTACCAGGGCTCGGTGCCGATGAGGATGATCTCCTGCACGAGAAACGAATGTGCCGTCCTGATGATGGTGCCGATGTTGAAGGGGTTCTTCGCCCGATCGACAGCGACGCGAAACGGATGGCGAATGCGGGCGAGCTCGCTTCGGATCTCGCTTCGAGGCATCTCGAACGGAGGAACGCGTGCCATCTCACTTCCACTTGATGGAGCAACCCATCGAGGCCACGTGCTCGAAGGCGACGATACGCCCTTCGAGCGCAGCGTCGAGCACCGCACGCAGGTCGTGGCGCGTCACTTCATCCGGATGCTGCCAATTGTCGTCGATGCGGCCGTTGTAGACGAGCTTGCGCTCGCGATCGAATACGAAGATGTCCGGGGTGCAAACCGCATCGTAGCTGCGTGCGACTCGTTGGCTCTCGTCATGGAGGTACGGGAAGTTGAACGCTTTGTCGGCGGCCCGCTTCTTCATGTTTTCAAACGAGTCGTCGGGGTACCTTTGGGCGTCGTTGGGGTTGATCGCCACGACCCGCACGCCTCGGGCTCGATAATCGTCTTGTATGGCGATCAAGCGATCCTCGCTCGCGATGGCGTAAGGGCAGTGGTTACAGGTGAACACGACGACGAGCAGCTCGGCGTCGTCGAAGGAGCTCAGCGACCAAGTCTTTCCGTCGACTCCGGGCAGTGAAAAAGCAGGAGCCGGGGTGCCAACCGGCATTCCTTTGGAGTGCATCAAGGCCATGGCTACCCTCTAGTGCTCAGCGCAAGCCCATGCCAGCGGACCAGACGAACGTGTTAGATTCAAAATGAAGATGGTGGAAAACGAGCTGAATGACGATCCGTTGATCGGAGCGACCCTCGGCGGACTCTATCGCGTGACCCGGCTGATCGGCGTTGGTGGGATGGGCCGGGTCTACGAAGCCACCCACACTCGCCTCGGCAAGGCGTACGCCGTCAAGGTCCTACCGGAAGGCCGGGCGGACAAGCCCGATGCCACCGAGCGTTTTCTTCGGGAAGCGAGGTCCGCCAGCAAGGTCGAGAATGAGCACATCGTCAAAATCGTAAACTGCGATAGCGACGAGGCCCATCGCTTGTTCATCGTGATGGAGCTCTTGGAGGGAGAGAATCTGGCCGAACGGATCGATCGTGGCGCCCTGCCCGTCGACGAAGCAGTCGAGATCGCCAAGCAAACCGCAGAAGCTCTTCAGGCAGCCCACGACGCGGGGATCGTGCACCGCGACCTCAAGCCGGAAAACATCTTCATCACGCAAAAGAACGGCACGGATTTCGTGAAGGTGCTCGACTTCGGCATCTCGAAGATCAAGACCCCCGATCACGGCGATCCCAAGCTCACCGCGACCGATCAGATCGTCGGTACGCCCCTGTATATCTCGCCCGAGCTCGCGCGTGGCGTCGCAACGGTCGACCACCGCACCGACATCTACGCGCTTGGCGTCATCTTGTACGAGATGATCACCGGGACGCCTCCGTTTACCGGGCAGAACCACTTCCAATTGCTCTATCAACATGGCAACGAGGCGCCGGACCCGCCGTCGCAGCGAAGCAAGAAGGCCAAGATCCCGTCGCACGTCGAGTCGGCGGTGCTTCGCGCGTTGGAGAAGAACCCGGCGGACCGCTTCGCGAGCATGGACGCTTTCTGCGCCGCGCTCGAAGGACCGACCATTCCGCCGAGGGCCCGCACGGTGGGCATTCCACTTCTCGCGGTGGCGGTCGTTGCCGGCGCGACGTTTGTCTTGTGGCCAAGACCCGCGCCTGAATTCGTCCCCGAAACACCGACTCAAGCAGGGACCGTAGCGCCGACTCAAGCGCCGACCTCTGTGACAAAAAAGTCCGACAGCCCCGCAGAAACTTCGCCGGCGGAGCCCGTGACGCAACGGGTGAAGATCGCGCTCGACTCCCGCCCGCGGGGCGCTTTCGTCTCGTTAAATGGGGACCAGATGGGGAGAACGCCGCTAGAGCTGGAACTCGAACGGGGAGCAGCGGCGACGGTACGGTTTTCGCTTCGAGGGTACCGCAGCGAAGCCCATCGCTTGGTTGCAAGTGAGGACGACGCTCTGGTGGTTCGCCTCGAGAAGAAAACCCGCCCCAAGCAACCTCCTATTAAGACACACTTCTAGCCAGTGCGTAACCGTCTTCCTATCGTGCTTCTCGCCCTCGTAGGCCTCCTCGCGCCTACCGTCGCTGCGGCGCAGAGCACTTCGGAGAATGCGGAGGCGCGCGTGTACTTCGAAGAGGGAAACCGTCTCTACCAGGAGGCCGGCGGCGAGGAGGGCTCGCAACGAACGGCGCTTCTTCAGCGGGCGCTCGGGGCGTACGTCGACAGCCTCCGCATCGTGCGCAGCCGCAACGCGCTCTTCAACGCCGCGATCGTGCTCGGTGAGCTCGACCGCGACGACGAAGCGTTCAACTACTTCAGCGAATATCTACGGGTCGACGGCTTGTCTGCCGCGGACCGAGAGGACGCAACACGGCGGCGCGATGCACTCCGACCCAAGGTAGGGGTGCTGCAGGTCACGACCGAGCCGCCAAGTGCGCTACTCTGGGTGGATCGCAAAGACCTCGCGCCGCGCGGAGAGACGCCGATCGAGCTTGCCTTGCCGGCCGGCGACCACAGAGTTTTCATCGAGCTCGAGGGATACGCTCCCCTCGAGCAAACGCAGAGCATCGTGGAAGGCGAGACGGCCGTCCTAGCGCTGCACCTCTCGCCACTTCCCGTCGAGCCCGTGGCGCCGCAGCCCGAACCGATGCTCGAACCGGCCCCTGCGAAGACCCCGCCGCGACTCCGCAACGCCGCGATCGGGACGGCCGCAGGAACACTGGCCACCGCCGCCGTTGCGCTCGGTGTGTCGATCCGGGCGCGCACGCTCCATGACGACTACGACGCCGCGGCTGCGCAGTACCGGATGAGCGGCGACCCGGCCGACTACCAGCGCGCGCAAGATCTCGCGAACAGGACCGACCGCTTCAACCTCACCGCCGACGTATTCTGGGCCACGACGATCGCTCTCGGCGTCAGTGCGATCGTTCTATACGGCCTACATCGCAAGAAGCAGAAGCGTGAAGCACCCAAAGTCGGTGTTGTGGTGTCGAAGAACGGGGGCTACGCGTCGTTTCAGATGTCGATCGGAGCGTCACCGTGAATCGCTGGCTCGCATCGATGAGCGCTTTGCTCATCGGGGGCTGCTCCTGGCTCAACGCTCCGGACGGCGGACTGCTTCCCCCCGACGGTGGTGTCGACGGTGGGGGGATCGAGCTCTTCTGCGACGACGGCCTCGACGACGATGGAGACTTCGCGGTCGATTGCAGCGACTCGGATTGCGCCGAGGAGCCGGCCTGCTGCCAGCTCCGACGAACGACGCTCAGCGAGGATTGGACCGCTGCGAACCTCAGCGGCGGTTGGACTTTCACGCCAACCACGAGCGAGCCTTGGAGCCCGCTTCGTCCTTCGCTCGATGGAACGACGTTCGTCGGCGGATTTCTTCCGGATGACTCGCCTCGGGCGCTGCTGAGCAATGGCTGCGTGTCGCTTGCGCTCGGGGGCTGGGTAAACACCACACTGCGGACAACCGACTCGACAGGCTGCGGGGCGAGCGAGCCCTGCGACCGGTACGCGGGCGTCGTGCTCACGGTTGCGGGCGACTCTGCACCCGGGAGCAAGCTCCAGGACGAGCTGGCCGTGACACTTCACGCTGGGGGCCTCGTGCTCGTGACTCAGGCCGACGTCGAAATCGGACGCGCGTTTGCGGGGCTCGATCAAAACGTCGAGGTCGAGATCGAGCTACGCCCCACGCTGAACGACAGCAATCTTCCGGTCCTGAACGCGAGCGTCCGTGTCGCCGGAGCGCCCGTGCTCGAAGATTTCGTCCTGGCTCCGATTTCCAATCTGCTCGCGACCGGTGACTGTGCCGAGATCCCCGGGCTGCGCGTGGCGGCGCAAGGCCGCGGTGGCGGTGTCTACGTCGGTCCGCTCACCTCCGCCAAGCAGGACTGTGCCAATCCGAGCCAGTTCGACGAACAAAGTGCAATCTTGAGTGCCTCGAGCCTAGGGTTAAACCCTTCTTGGGCGGGGGCGTATGTAGGCTCTCCCGCGTTGGCGAGCTCGCGAAACTCGGTCTCGGACGTCCAGTGGGACTTGATCGTCGAGGGGAGCAACGACCCCCCTGAGCTCGAGCCGACCACGCACATTGGGTACGCCCTGGGCCATGCCAGGGTCGCGACCGATGAGGGCGACGACTGGCCGATCGATACCTGGGAGAGCAGCGAGTCGCCGAAGGTCGGAGACGATCCACCATCGTGTCTCGACGGCTCCTGCCCGGACAACCGAAGCATCCGCGAACCGCACCTGCTCGCCGAGCTCAACGAGAACGACGAGCTTCGCGACCTGGTCTTATCCTTCGCGCGCGAGCTGGTGAGCGAGCCGGCAGAGCGCGATCGCTTCGGTATTCAAATCGTCCGGCCCGTCGGTGGTCCGGGAACGCCCATCGCTTTGACGGGCACCACAACGCTATCGCCCGATGAGATCCCAGAGTGCATCAGCCTGCGCGATCCCGCGTTAATTCCAGTGGATCCGGAGGCACAGGAAGGATACTGGCTGTTCTTCACCTGCATCGACGGGGCAGGCGCGGCGACCGAGATCCACGCCGTTCGCATCTCGCGCGCGCTCGAAGTCATTCAAGAAGGCGGCGGTCCGATGCGACGCGTGGTGCTCGTCGCGAGCGAGCTGGGTCCCTTCGCCGCTGCCGGAATCCGCTCGCCCGAACCCTTGATCTCGTTCGAGAAGGACGGCCTGCGCCTTCGGATTTGGTTTCTTGCGCAGAGCAGCCCGGGGAACTGGGGCGTTGCGCTCGCGGAGGCACGAAGCCACGACACCTCGGTCCTAGGGTTCGAGCTTCCCGAGCCGGTGCCCTTCCCCGTGAACCCGATCCTGAGCAACACATCCACCTTGGTGCGAAGCGGGTGTCTCGACGAGGAGTGCACCATCACTGGAATCGCGGTGACCCCGCGGGGAGACGATCCGAGCCGGCTTCGGTTCCTCTTGGCACGGCGCTTGAATCTACCGGGTGGGGGTCGTACCGACCAATTAATCCCTTTGGAGCAAACTTGGAGAAAACCGTGAGCCAAAATCGAATGAGCCGGCCGTGGATCGGGCCGGCCTTGGCCACGATGCTTGCCTTGGCGTGGGCCGGATGTGGCGGCGAACCCGCGAACGGCGACTTCAGCAACGGCCCCGACGCGGCGGGCGCTGGCGGATTCGCCGGCTTCGAGGGAACCGGCGGCGCAGGGGGCACCGGAGTTCCCGCTTTGAATCCGGGGTCAAGCGGCGTTGCGGACAACCCGATCGACCTGCTGTTCGCCAACCCGCAGCGCAACCCGCGGGACCTCTTGAGCGGTCTGGGAACCGACAGCATCGGCGCCGAAGCCTACGCCGATGCGGCGCGAGCCTGTTATGCGAGCGCGGAGGCATGCGGTGCCTCGGGTTGCGGGGCCTTCGCATCTTGCTGCGTGAGCAGCGGGACCTGCTGCGAGCCGATCGGGAACGACCCCCCGGCGCCCGCGCTGCTCGATTTCCGAACGTGCGCAGGACAGACCATCAACGGCTGCGTGGAAGGCCAAGGGTCGACCGCGGTCTCGTTCGGGCCGCTGCAGCCCGTGCTCAACGATCGAGGCCTCGTGCCCAATGGGACCGCGACGGCTGAAGGCGGCGCGATCATCGGCAACGTGTTCGATCTATCGTCCCAGCGGGTTCAAATCGACGTCCGTTTCTCGTTGCCAATCGGCTGCGGCGCCACCTGCCTGCAAAGCGCGGGTATCGCATTCAGCAGCCAGGAACCGAGTGTTTTCATCGATGCCGAGGTTGGATTGCTGCTGAGCGGCTCGCGCGCCGAAGTCAATCTGATGATCGGCGACGCGATCGCAGACTCGTTCGACGCTGGCGCCGACGGCACGAAGTGGCGTTTGATCCTGTCCCCGCAGGGGTCGGCAGAGGTCCTCCGAGACGGCATCGCCCAGGGCACGTATTCATTCGATGCGGCGGCGTTGCAGCAGGCTCGACTCCTCGCCTTCGGACGCAACCTCGGCACGGCGTCGAACAGCGCGGCGATCGCGGTCCTCGAAGTCGAGGCATCGTCTTGTGACAACCCTCGCTCTTGGACGGGGCGGCAGCCGGCCACGATCGCCCTCAACGGGAACGAGGTGCCAGGGCACGCGCTCGGACGCAGGCCATCGATCGTCGATCAAGGCTCGCTCAGGCGAATGGCCTATGAGCTCGACGGTGAGATCTTCATCTCGGAAGAAGCGGCGCCGGGCGAGTTTTTCCTGAGCGACCTGAGCCCCGCCCTCACCGCTACCGAGCCGTATGAGGCCATGGGCATTGGCGACCCGGAGCTGGTTTGGGATGGAAGCGTCTTGTTCCTCTTCTACACGGCGCACGATGCGAACGGCGTAGGCAGCATCCGCGCAGCGACCTCCGCAGGAGGCATTTCGGAGCTCACGAAGAGCACAGCCCCAATCCTGGTGCCCACCGATGATGTCGTGTCCTTCGATGCGCCGAGCATCATCCTTCGCGAAGGGCTCTGGGTCCTCATCGCGCGCGCAACTCTCTACGACGGTGCCACCGAGCTCCGAGCATTTTACACGAGCGCACCGGAGACCGGCTGGGCGCCCGTGGTCAACGGCGGACTCGAGCGCCTGACCCGGGTCGAGAACCCCACGGCTGAGCTCACCGATCCGAGCCTAGTCATCCACAATAGCGCCTACCAGCTCTACTTCTCGCGGCGCACCGGTACTCGATGGTCGGTGGAGCTGGCAGTTTCGGACGAGCTGCTTCTCTGGCGTTCGATGGGTGAGGTGCTCGGCAACAGCGATGAGGGCTTCGATCGTCTCGGTGCCCGGGGCGCCGACGCCGTCTCTGAACCAGGTCGAATCGGTATCGTTTATTCAGGCCAGGACGGGGTTTCATTCCGGCTCGGCACCGCCTCTCGCACGGCTCCATCCGGCACCGCGCAGAGCATCTTTTGACACAGCGCCGCTGGGCGCCGATGTTGAAGTGATGTCGTCTGCCGAGACGGAGCCACCTCCTGCGCCTCCAAGCGCCACGACCAGGCGCTGGAGCAGCACGTTCATTGCGGCATTCGTCGTCCTTCAGTTCCTGATCCCGTTGACCTACCTAGCCCGCGACGACGCGTCCGATGAACGATTCACGTGGCGGCACTTCGCCTCACCGGCTGCGAGGTCTTGCGAAACCAGTGCATCCCTCGAGCGACTCGATGGTCAGCGCGAGCCGATCCGAGTGCAGAGGCAGATCCACCAGGACTGGGTCGACTACGTCGCTCAGGGCAGGCGTGCAGTGGTCGAGGCGTTCCTTCAAAAGGAGTGCGAGTCGGATGACGTGCTCCAAGTCGAGGTCGTCAATCGCTGCGACGACGATAGCGGTACGCATGAGTACACGCTTCGATGCGGAAGCGAACGCGCGCACGAATCCTCGAGGACGGCGCTGCGATGAAGCCGTGGGAACGCTACTGGTTTGGAGACGTAGCGCTTGCGCGCCCGTATTTCGTCCTTCGTTTCGTGCTTGTCGTCCTCGCGTTCGACACCTGGCTGAACATGATGCCCCACGGGGTCAAATACGGCGTCGGTGCGTTCAACGTCGCCCACTTCGCCTGGCTCGATGGCTTCGTTCCGAGTGCGGGGTTCTACCTCGGAGTGCTGGCATTTACCGGTGTGCTCGCACTGAGCCAGGCGCTCTATCGCCCTCACAGGATTGCGATCGCGCTGATCGCCGCGGGCTACACGCTCGGTTGGGCCTGCAGCCTGCTCGACTCTGTCCCACATCATTACCTTCTATCCCTCTACCTCCTGTGCTTCGTGTTCTTTCCGATGCTGAGCGCACGGTCCGCCTTCTCACGCCTTCGCCAGGCGCCGCGGGGAACGGTTCCTGCGTACGTCCTGTTCTGCGTCACCACCGCAGTCGTGTACTTCTACGTGGCCGCCTGGTCGGCCGCCGATGGGCGGTCCTACTGGTTGCCCATGATGTGCAGCGTTGGGTACCTGGTCGCCAGCATGCAGGACCGCGCCGAGCTCCGGGCGTTGCGTTGGCTCGCGCCGGTCTTGATGGTGGCGCCGATCGCCTACCACCTTCTGGCTCCGGAACGAGGCGAGCTTCTCCTCTACATGAGCGGAATCGCGATCATCGTCTTCGCCCCCGCAGAGTGGATCCACGCCTTCGGGCGCGCACTGACGCGCCCCGCGCGCAGCTTGATCGAAGAGCACGACGGAGACGGCATCGATGAGCGCGCTTCGCAAGTGTTCTACCTGTCCCTCGTCGGTCTGGCCGTCGCTCCGATGGTGAGCGTATTCGTCGACCTGCCGGGGGTGAAGACCGGGTGCACGCTGACCGCCTTTGCCATGTTGTTCGTCATGGGACGGCAGCTCTACTTCACGCCGCGTTGGCGTCCGGTGTGGCGGGTTGCCAGCCTCTTTGGCGGTTGCCTGGCTTTGTGGATCACCGTGGCCGCTAGCCATGCGCGGTTCGATTTCTACCGAGAAGGAGCCCTGGACGCGGATCGTCGCGGCGATCACGACACCGCCATCGTGTACCGTCAGAAGGCCGAGCGGTATGCTCCGTAGGACGATTCCTCGTCGTTTCGGTCAAGAACGGGTCAATCCTTACCGCGGCTGCTAGTCTCCGCGGGCATGATGACGGGCGACGGCTGGATCACGATCGCTGTGATCGTCGGGATGGTGGTCATCATGGCTGCGAACCTGGTTGGGCCCGATCTGGTTCTGATCGGGGCCGTCACGATCTTGCTCCTGACCGGGATCATCGAGCCCTCGGAGGCGTTCACCGGCTTCTCAAACCCTGCGGTCATCACCATCGCCGCACTTTTCGTCGTCGCCGCGGGAGTGAAAGAGACCGGAGGCCTGGACCTGGCGGGCCGAATCGTCCTCGGCCGTCCAAGGTCCCTAGCAGGCGGCCAGCTTCGCATGATGTTCCCGGTCTCGGCGCTCTCGGCGTTCCTCAACAACACACCGGTCGTCGCCATGTTCGTACCGCTCGTGAGCAGCTGGGCGCGCCGCTGCAATTTCAGCGTCTCCTTGATGCTCTTGCCGCTGTCCTACGCTTCGATCTTGGGCGGAACATGCACGCTCATCGGCACGAGCACGAACCTGGTGGTCGCGGGTCTCGCCAAGCAATGGGACCCGACAGTACACTTCGAAATCTTCGAAATCGCTCAACTAGGGATTCCTGCGCTCGCGATCGGGATGCTGTTCATCGTCATCACCTCACAGTGGTTGCTCAAGGACCGCCGCGGAGCACTGCAAGATCTCGGTAAGGCGCGCGAGTACACCATCGCGATGCGAGTCGAGAAGGGCTCTCCGGTCATCGGAGAAAGCATCGAAGAAGCGGGGCTCCGTTCGCTCCGCGGCGTTTACCTCTACGAGATCGAGCGGGCAGGCCGCGTGCTTGCTGCGGTGCCACCTTCGACGGTACTGCGCGAGGGAGATCGCCTTCACTTCACCGGAGTCGTGGACTCGGTGGTCGACTTGAGGAAGCAGCGGATCGTTCCAGACACCGATCAGGTCGACAAGCTCACCGCGCAACGCGATCGGTGCCTGGTCGAGGCGGTGATTGGAGCGCACTCGGCGCTGGCCGGTCAGACGGTCCGTCAGAGTCGCTTTCGAACAATTTACGATGCAGCGATCATCGCAGTTCATCGTCAGGGCGTACGCGTGACCGAGACCAAGGTCGGCGACATTCGTTTGCAAGCTGGCGACGTGCTCCTCATCGAGTCGCTTCCCACCTTCGCGCAGGCCCGACAGAGGGATCCGAACTTCGCACTGATCGCCGAAGTCGAAGACAGCACTCCGCCACGCCACGACCGGGCATGGCTGGCCGCAGCGATTCTCTTCCTGATGGTTCTCGTAAACGCCACCGGCTCCATGGACCTGATGACCGCTGCGCTGAGCGCTGGCGGCTTGATGCTGCTGACCCGCTGCCTAACGGGTGAGCAGGCTCGGCGCTCGATCGATTGGACCGTGCTGATCGCGATCGCTGCAGCATTCGGAATCGCCATCGCGATTCAGAAGAGCGGCGCGGCGGCTGTCATTGCGGCGAGGATCATCGAATTCGCGTCACCGTTCGGGAGCGTCGGTGTCCTGGTGGCGCTCTTTGCGATCACCGCCATCTTGGCCGGGCTGGTCACCACGAAGGCATCGGCCGCACTGATGTTCCCCATCGCGGCTTCGGCGGCCGCAGCACAGGGCATCGGCCTCGTCCCGATCAGCTACATGATCATGATCGCAGCAGCGACCGCTTTCGCGACCCCGATCGGCTTCCAAACGAACCTGATGGTGTATGGCCCCGGCGGGTACAAATATGTCGACTTTCTACGCTTGGGCTTGCCACTCCAAGCTCTCGTGGGGATCAGCACCGTCACCATCATCAGCCTTTTCTGGCTCTGAGCGCACGTGCCACGTTTTCCAGAAATCTCTGAACACGCCCACTCGGTCTCGCACCGGGTCTACAGCAACCTCGAACAGCGCGCGCGCAGCAAGCACGTCGAAATCTACCCGCTGCACGTCGGCGATACCTACCGCGATCCTCTGCCCGCAGCCCGGTCCGAGCGCCAGTTGAGCAGCAACCATCCTGGACTGCACAAGTACGCCCCGGTCCAAGGCGAGCCGAGCTTGATCGACGCGTTCATCGCCTACGTCGAAGGCCGTCACGGCGAGACACTGAATCGAGAGCGCATCCAAGTCATGTCTGGCGCGACCGCTGGACTGAGCGTGGTGTGCCAGGTCTTGCTGGAACCGGGCGATGAGGTCTTGCTGCCCTCCCCGTTTTGGCCTTTGAGCCGCGGAATCATCGCAACGAAGGGGGCCATACCCGTCCAAGTCCCGTTCTATACAAAGCTCGATGAGCCCGGCTTCGACCCCGAGGCGATACTCGAAAGCGCGGTCACCGAGCGCACCGTCGCACTCTACATCAATACACCCAACAACCCGAGTGGGCGCGCACTCTCGGGCGACACCATCGACGCCATGCTGCGGGTCGCCAAGCGTCACGGCCTTTGGGTGCTTTGCGACGAGGCGTACGAAGAGATCTACTACCGCACAAAACCGCCCGATGCGGTGTGGAAACGGGCCGATATCCGCGATCAGGCCATCGCGTTTCATACACTGTCGAAGACGTATGGCATTGCCGGAGCACGGATCGGTTTTACCCACGGGCCTGAAGACGTCATGCGCGCCATCGTCGGGATGCAGACGTTTCATACGTATTGCGCACCGCGTCCCATGCAGTTCGGCGCAGTCCAAGCACTCCGCGAAGGTGGCGATTGGGTCGAGGAGAGCCGTTCGCTCTATCGCGATGCGGGATATCAGGCAGCCGATGCGCTCGGCGTACCGCGGCCCGAAGGCGGAACCTTCCTCTTCGTCGATGTGAGCGCGCACCTGGGCCCCGACGCCGATGACTGCAGCGCGTTTCTAGAACGCTGCGCCGATGAGGGCGTACTGCTCACCCCGGGACGTTCGTGCGGCGCGGACTACGCGAACTGGGTTCGCCTGTGCTTCACGGCGGTGCCCCCGGCTCAGCTCCGCGCGGCCCTGACGAAGCTGGTTCCTCTCTTTCGAACACCCTCTTCATGAACCAACCGTCGATCGAGGTCGATCCAGGACCCGTGAATGCCAAGCATGCATAGACGGCGGCATAGAGCAGCGGAAGCTCTCTCGTCTCCCAAGGGTCGCTGAAGTGATAGGCGAACGCCGCGACCATCATCGCGATGAACAGCACGCTCGCGGCGAGACGGCCGAACAGACCTAGGAGCAGCAAGACCGAGCACCCGACCTCCGCGAAGAGGATCAGCATGGTGCTCACTTCGCTACCCACGTTCAGTGGGTCGGGAAAGGTGCGAACGAGCGTCTCGTACTCGAATGCCTTGGGAATGCCGTGGCTCAGCATCAGGAGAGACACTGAAACCCGAAGAAGCAGGGCGCCATTTTCCGCGAGCGTTCGTCGCATGGGAGGCCTTATACGCCGCGGTCCCCACCGTCGCATGGCGAATCGGCGGTCCAATGTGGGGGTCGCCGTGAACCTGGCTACACTGAAATCGTGGGATCGTGTCCAACGTGCGCTTCAATGCCCCTGGTGGGCTATGAAGCAAGCCCTGGGGTAGAGGTCGAGCTCTGCACGCAATGCCGCGGCCTCTATCTGGACCGCGACGAGATCCGCCAGCTCGTCGGTCGCGGCTCACTCGCCAGAGCAACCGAGGTCGTCCCTGTCGCGCTCGGTGAGGAGGCCGGCATGCGCTGCCCGAAGTGTGTGGACCCCGCGATGCAACCGCTGCGCGTGCAAGGCGCCCAAGACGCCAGCTCCTGGCAGTGCCGTTCCTGTGGCGGTCTGTGGCTTTGCGACGGCGCGTTCTTCGAGCTCGCTCGCGCGCTTCGCACATCGCTCCCCGCGTCGAGGGTCGTCGCGCCGGCCTCACCGAGTCTCACGGCGCAAGTCTTCGAAGCCTCGGGCCTCACATACAGCCGCAGCGAGTACGATCAGGGGCTCGAGAACCTGATCGCCGTACCCCTGGTGATGGTCTTGAGTTGGATGTTCTGCTCGACTGGCTTTGGACAATTGCTCGCCTCGCTCGTCGGCATGCCTTTTCACGAGCTCGGTCACGCGACAGCTTCATGGTTGAGCAGCCGTGTCGCCATTCCGCTTCCATTCTTCACGTTCTGGTTTGACGACCAGTCGGTGTGGATGGGGCTTCTCGTTGCTTTCGTGCTCGCCTGGCTGATCGTTCACACCTATCGTGAGAAGAACTGGTTCATGCTCTGCTCCACCCTCGTCGTGGTGCTCGCCTGGACCGTGCTCACTTTCTTCGTTCCGACTTCGCGAACTCTGATGTGGCAAATCTTGGCAGGCGCTCTCGGCGAGCTCGTGTTTGGGGCATTCCTGCTGGTCGCGTTCCACTTCCCGCTACCAGACCGCTTTCGATGGGACTTCTGGCGTTGGGTAGCGCTCATCCCCGCGGCGCTGTGCTTCACGCACGCGATCCTGCTGTGGCGCACCGTATCGGCCGACGTCTCCCAAATGCCCTGGGGGTCGGCGGTCGGCAGCCAGAGCGACGGGGACATGAACCGCCTGGTTCAGCAGTTTGGCTGGGGCGCCAACGATCTCGCACACTTCTACCGCAACGCGGGCTACCTAGGACTCGCAGCGCTCACAGCGGCTTACGGCTATGCGCTGTACCGCTTCGTTCAGAAGAAACGTGGACTGTTCGCTACTGCGAGCTCGGGAGGTTAATCGCCGAAGCCCCACTTCGCCTTGTTCTCGGCCACCTGGTCCGGAGTTGGCTGGTCGGTCCCGTCGTTCACCGGAACCTCGAAGTCGTCCTGATTCTCCATCATCTTGGCATTCAGTGCGGTGTCTTCCGTGAAGATCTCAGGGACCGACGCGTCTTCGTAGATCGCTTCCCACGGACACTCGGGCTCGCACGCGCCACAATCGATGCACTCTTCCGGTTGGATGTAGAGCTGGTTCGGAAACGTCTCGCGATCGTCCCCTGTGTACTCGTAGATGCACTCCACAGGACAAACATCGACGCAGGACTTGTCGACACAGTCGCGGCAAAGACGTGTAATGACCCAGGTCATCGGACTCCCTTCCGAAAAAAGTGGCTGAACGCTAGCAGGGGGCTCCTGCCCGGTCAAAGTTGCCCGGCCGGCTCACTATCCCTTGGTTTTCCTGGGCTTGCGCGAAGGCGCCTTCTTTTTCGGCGCCTCGCTGGGATGGCAGCCGGCGCAAGTGAAGTCCTCTATGCCGAGGAGCTTGCCCATGGTAGGCGTGACCGTTTCTTGCATGAACTTCACCATCTCCGGGAAGGTCGACAGCATACCGCGGTGACCCGGGGTGCCTTCGGGTGGAACGATGTACATCGAGGGCGCGGGCATCTTGAATTGGATCTCCCGCATCTCCTTGCCGTGGCAATCGACGCAATCGAAGTCGGCGAACTCCTCCGCATCATGAGCCGCGAAAAGCTCCTGCATGATCGGGTCGACCTTACCGACCATGTAGAACTCCTTGTCGGCGACGCTCATCGCTTCCCACGGTGAATCGGGCGGCGTGATCCCCATCGCCTCGATAGCGCTCACCTTCCCGGTCGACTTCGAAGACGCGGATTTCGACCCGGCACAGGCCACGAGAAGCAACGCGAGCCCAACTGCAACTGATTTCATGATTCCCGTCATCGCCCGCAATGGTAGACCATGCTTCGCTCGTTTCTCACAATTTCAACCCCCGATCCGCGCCCCAAATCGCCTCGACAGCTCGAGTGAAACATGTTCTATTTCTTCTCTATGTCCAAAGGGAAGAAATCGTCGGCCCCCAAACCGGCCGAACCACCGTTGGTCCTCACGAAGAGCAACGCAGAAGCGTGGGACGCAGACGCGGACGTCGTCGTCGTTGGGTTCGGCGGCGCCGGGGCATGCGCGGCGCTCGAAGCCAGAGCTCAGGGAGCGCGGGTACTCGTGCTCGATCGCTTTCACGGCGGCGGTGCGACCTCGATCAGCGGCGGCGTATTCTACGCAGGGGGAGGGACCCACATCCAAGCCGAAGCGGGTGTGACCGACGACCCCGACGAGATGTTTCGCTACCTCTCTCTCGAAGCGAAGGGCGTGGTATCCGAGGCAACGCTTCGGGACTTCTGCGACAGGAGCGTAGAGAACCTGACCTGGCTCGAGGGGCATGGCGTGCCGTTCGAAGCAACGCTCTGTCCGTACAAGACCAGCTATCCAACGGATGACTACTATCTGTATTACTCCGGCAACGAAGGCTTCTCTCCCTACAAGGAGGCAGCCAAGCCTGCCCCTCGTGGGCATCGCGCGAAGGGCGCAGGTCTCCCGGGTGAGAGCTTCTACGAGCCACTTCGCCGAGCTGCGCACCAGGCAGGCGTCGAAGTCGAGTATGCGGCGCGCGTTACCCGGCTCGTGATCGACAGTGGAAGCCGAGTTGTCGGTGTCGAATACCGGCAAGTCAAGAAGGGCGTTTGGGCCGCGCTGTACCGGCGACTCCACCAGGCAGGAATCGCGATCGTCAAGTACAACCCAAAGGTGGCGGCGAAGCTTCGCGAACAGTGTTTCCGGATCGAAGCCGATCACTCGGTGGTCAAGCGTGTGCGGGCTGTGAAGGGTGTGATTCTCGCGGCCGGCGGGTTCATTTACAATCGCGAGATGGTGAAGGAAATCGCTCCGAAATATCGCACGGGAATGCCCCTCGGAACCACGTCGGACAATGGGAGCGGGATCCTGCTCGGCCAGAGTGTGGGCGGCAAGACCGACCTCATGGACCGAATCTCTGCGTGGCGATTCATCAATCCGCCAGAGGCGTTCGCGAAAGGCATGATCATCAACCAAAATGGCGAGCGCTACATCAACGAATTCATGTATGGCGCGGCAGTGGGCGAGGCGATGGTCGAACACAATGATGGCGTCGCGATCCTGATCATCAATGGCGAACTCAAGAAGCTCGCGCGGGAACAATGCAAGCCCGGCAAGGCGCAATGGTTCCAGCGTGCGCCCGCGCTCCTCAATCTCTGGTTCAACAGCAAGGAAGCGAAATCGGTGGGCGAGCTGGCGAAGGTGATCAAGGTTCCCGTGGAAGCGCTTCGGAAAACCCTGGAAAGCTACAACGACGCAGCGGACGGCAAGGTGGCAGACGCCTTCGGCAAGGATCCGGACAAGATGTTCGCGATGCGCAACGGACCGTACTTCGCGATCAACGCCGGGATCCGGAGCAAGCGCTTTCCATGCCCGACGCTGACGCTCGGAGGGCTCGTGGTCGACGAGGGCACAGGTCAAGTGAGGCGCGCGGACGGAGGCGTGATTCCAGGCCTGTATGCTGCCGGGCGCAACGCGGTGGGCGTGTGCTCGCGACAGTATGTGAGCGGTCTGTCGATCGCCGACTGCGTATACTCGGGTCGTCGTGCCGGCGGCGCCGCCGCTCGCGGCGAGATGTATGTCGCAAAGGACGCACCGACACCCGCGCAGAGCACACCGATTCAGGCGCAGGGTCTCGAGGGGCTTCCCGTGATCCGGGAGGGCCAGATCGCCGATCCGTCGCCCGAGGCACCTCCACGGATGCCCCGTCGCTCCCGCAATGAGGCGTCCTACCCCCGTCCATCGCTCAACCGGTCGATTCGTCGTCCAGGCGGAACCACCCGCTTGTCTCCGGCGCCGCGGGGTCGCTTGTCGAAACGAGCCCCCTGAGCTTGCTTGACGGGCAACCTACGTGGCCCAAGGGTGCATACCAGCCATGAGCGACAAGATGAAAGACGACGAGGCTGAGGAGTGCGTCCGTAGGCTCCTGCGGTACCTGGGCGATGACCCCGAAAGGGAGGGGCTCAAGGACACCCCGAAGCGCGTTCTCGGCGCAATGAAAGAGCACTTTCGGGGTTACGAAGAGGACCCGGTCGCGCATCTCTCACGAACGTTCAGCGAAGTCGAAGGGTACGACGAGCTCGTACTCATCAGCGACATCGAGATCTACAGCCACTGCGAGCATCACGTGGTGCCGTTCGTGGGAAAAGCACACGTCGCGTACATCCCGAACGGCAAGGTCGTGGGGCTATCGAAGATCGCCCGTGTCGTGGACACATTTGCGAAGCGGCTTCAGGTCCAGGAAAAACTGACGGCACAAATCGCAAACGCGATCGACGAGACCCTGAGCCCGCAAGGCACGGCGGTCATCCTTCAATGTCAGCATTTTTGCATGTGTTATCGAGGCGTTCGCAAGTCCGGGTCCTGGACGACGACCAGCCGCCTGACGGGCTGTTTCCTGCAAGACGAAGCGGCGCGCATGGAGCTCCTCACCCTGATCGGCATGCACCGATCGATAGGCGGCGCGGGGAACTGAGCCGCCTCGATCTCGCCGCGATCGCGTCGTAGAGTAGCCGCATGCGTGAGCAGCACTACGACTGGATCATCATCGGCTCGGGATTTGGCGGGAGCGTGTCCGCGCACCGCCTGACGCAAAAAGGCTACAAAGTTCTCGTCATCGAGAAGGGCCGTCGCTTCGCGGACGACGACTTCCCCAAGACCAACTGGGACGTGAAGCGTTGGATGTGGAACCCGACGCTCGGCCTCAAAGGCATCTTTCAGATGTCGTTCATGAAGCACATGACGGTGCTTCACGGGGTGGGCGTCGGCGGCGGCTCGCTCGTATACGCCAATACCCTCCCCACGCCCAAGTCGGCCTTCTTCCAATCGGGGTCCTGGAGTAGCCTCCGCGATTGGGAAACCGAGCTCGCGCCGCATTACGCGACGGCCAAACGCATGCTCGGCGCCACGCCCAATCCGCTCGAGACCAAGGGCGACCGCGTGATGAGAGAAATCGCCAAGGACATTGGCCGCGAAGAACACATGCACCCCACTGAGGTTGCCGTCTACTTCGGCGAACCCAACAAGAGAGCGACCGACCCGTATTTCGACGGAGAAGGTCCCGAACGCACCGGTTGCACCTTCTGCGGCGCCTGCATGACCGGCTGCCGCATCGGCGCGAAGAACACACTCGTCAAGAATTACCTCTACCTCGCGGAAAAGAACGGCGCCGAAGTGCGCCCAGAAACCGAAGTCACCGCCATCGGGCCGCGTGAAGGAGGCGGCTACCGGGTCACGACCAAACCAACCTTCAGCCGGAGCTGCGCCGACGAAGTCACCGCGGATCGAGTGATTCTTTCCGGCGGCGTCATGGGCACCATGCCACTTCTCCTGCAAATGAAGGAAGACCCCGCGGGTCTCCCGCGCCTCTCCGACCGCGTCGGCGACTTCGTCCGCTCCAACAGCGAGTCGCTCATCGCCGTCCTCTCCCCGAAGAAAGGCACCAACTTCAGCAAGGGGGTCGCGATCACGTCGATCCTCCACACCGATGATCACAGCCACATGGAACCGGTCCGCTACGGCACTGGCTCCGGCTTCTTTCGCATGCTGGTCGCGCCCCACGCGCCAGGCCCAACCGTTCTCTCCCGACTCTGGGGCGGCTTCGCATCCTTCCTGCGCCAACCGGTTCGCTGGCTGCGCGCGCTCTTCGTCCGCGACCTCGCCAAGCACTCGCAGGTCCTCCTCTACATGCGCACGCTCGAAGGCACCCTTCGCATGCGACTCGGGCGGGAGTGGCGAACCGGCTACCGCCGCTCGCTGGTCACCAAGGTGGACGACCCGAGCCAGGCCCCGTCTGCGTTCATGGAAGAGGCGACCGACCTGGCCGAGCGCTTCGCCGACAAAGTCGAAGGAGTCACCGCCACGCTCATGACCGAGACGCTCCTCGGCGTCCCCTCGACCGCGCATATTCTCGGTGGCGCCTGCATGGGAGATTCGGCCGAGACAGGCGTCATCGACGCGAACCACGAGGTGTTCAACTACCCAGGCCTCTACGTGATCGACGGCTCGTCGATCTCTGCGAACCCGGGCGTCAATCCGTCCCTCACGATCACCACGCTCGCAGAACGAGCGATGAGCTTCATCGCCGACAAGCACACCACAATGACGACGAGCCGTTCGGATGAAGAGGCTGCGCGCTTCACCGAGGGCTTACGAGCTGAGTGACGGTCGTGGACACGTCGGGTGGCTCCGGTGGTGTCAGCTCAAAGGTGTCGACTACTTCACTGCCGCGCTCGTCGCAGTAGTACGCCCACTCGCCCCATTGCGGGTCGTCCAGCTTGATGAATAGCGCGACGCAAGCGTAGTAGGCACGGGCCGAAAGCTGTGCGAACGGCGTGATGTGCTCGTTGAGCGCGTTGGTGTAGATCTCGAGCAGCTCGGCGTCCGCTGCGATGTTGGTGGGAACCGGAGCGCCACGGATACTGCTAGCCAGGTCCTCGTACATATAGCCGAAGAGGGCCGTTCCGATCCCGCGCTCGAACAAGGGATGGGTGCTCAGCGCGTGCGTGGCGGCAAGCGCGCGATCGGTCGCAGCCTGGCGCTGAAGGAGCCAGTTGCGAAATGCGCCCTCTGCCCAGCTTTCGATGATCTCCTGCGAAGCCCCGTCCGGCGGTTCGGGCGGACGAACCGCGACCGCCTCCTCCACGCGGGTCCAGAGCTCCTGAAGCTCGTTGCTGAGCGCCTCGCGCGGATACACGGGCTGCGGGACCGGAATCGGGCCGACGACCACTTCTTGCAGCCCTTCCGGGGTCTGCCTACCAGCACAGCTCGTCCCCAAGGCCAGGATGATCAAGAGCCAACGCCACATGCAGCGACATTAACAGGGGCCGATCGCGGAGGCGAGTTTTGGGATCAAAGCCGGTTGACTTGATCGCGAATCCACCCTTCCATCGGGCAATGGCCGCCTCCCTAGTCGAGCTGACCGACGCCGCGAGCGTCGATCGCGCTGCGCGCGCCTTGTTTGGGAGCCTGCTCGAGACGAGACCTGCCACCTCGCACAGCTTTGCCGCCTGGCGCAGCGGGGAAGACGCGCCCCTCACCACGATCCGGATCAACGAGCACAGTCCCAAGAGCGACCTCGATTTCCTGGCGCTGCACATCGCCCGCGCCCGGGCGGATGCGATCATCATCACCGGGAAGATCCTGCGCGAAGAGCCCGGACTATCGTTCGACCTCCGCGCAGATCGGCGCTGGGGTAACGCGTTGGTCAGCTGGCGTGAACGCCGCTGGGGACTGTTCGATCCACCTTGGTTGCTGATCTTGACGGGCCGGGGGGACATCGACTTCAGCCACCCCGTGTTCCACGGCGGGGTGAGGCCTATGATCTTCACAAGCGACCGAACCGCCACGCGTCAGCTCGCAGCGGCCCCCTGCCCCGTCGTGTCCGACGACTCGCCGGATATTCGACGCGCGATTCAACACCTGCAAGTGGCGCGCGAATGCGAATGCGTGTCGATCGAGGCGGGTCCGTCGACCTCGCGCGCGCTCTATGAGCGCCCGATCGCCGTCGAGGAGCTGCTCCTGTCGGTCTATCTCGGACCTCAGCTCGACGAACGCGCTCAGGGCGCCCCGTTGGTGAGTCTTTCCGACGTTCGCCGCTTGTTTCGAAGCGAGACCTCGGCTACCCATCGAGACGAGGGCAAACACTGGAGCTTTCATCGGTTCCGCCGCTAGCCTCACAAACCCCATGACTCGATTCATCCGCAGAATTCCACGCAACGCAGCGCTGTTCGTCGGTCTCTTGCTCCTGATCGTCGTGAGCCCTTCGTTTTCAGGCGAAACCGGTTGGCTTTTCGTCGAGCTCAGCTTCGACTTGATCTTGTTGGCGGGCATCTATTCGGTCGGGCTCGGCTCGCACCGCTGGCCGTTCATGACGCTGACGGTCCTGACGCTCGGAATGCGCTGGGCAGAGATGCGCCTGGAATACGAAGCCCTCCAATTGGCGGCCCCGGCCGTCAGCGTGGCCTGGTTAGCATACGCCATCGCCCTCATCATCGCTCACTTGTTTCAGCGCCGCGACGTGACCATCGACACGATCCTGGGCGCCATGGTGGCGTACCTCTTGGCTGCCGTCGCCTTTGCCGTGGTCTTTCAGGTCATCGAGCTGCAGAGCCCGGGCTCTTTCGGAGGTTTCCCGGACATTGCGTCCGAAGTCGAGGGACGCCTGTCTAGCACGACCATGTATTTCAGCCTCGTCTGCATCACGACGATGGGGTTCGGCGACATCGTGCCGCTTTCGGACATCGCCCGGCCCATGGCCGTGATCGAAGGCGTCTTCGGCCAACTGTACGTCGCGGTTCTGATTTCCAGGCTCGTCGGGCTGCACATCGCGCGCGGCCGCGACGGCGACTAGGCGGTTTGGGCCCGCCCCACATCACGATCTTCCCTCGCCTTGAAGAAGATTGCATAAAGCACCGGCACGACGATCATCGTGAGCACGGTCGCCACCAGCAAACCAAACACGATCGTGACCGCCATGGCCTTGTAGAACGCATCGAAGAACAGGGGCGCCATCCCGAGGATCGTGGTCGCCGCCGCCATGGCAACCGGGCGCAAACGGCTCGCTCCGCTGTCGAGAATCGCATCGTACGGAGGCTTTCCGCTTCGGACTTGAAGGTCCATCTCGTCGACGAGCACGATCGCGTTCTTGATCAACATCCCGGAGAGACTGAGAAAGCCGAGCAAGGCCATGAACCCAAATGGCTGGCCCGTCAGTAACAGGCCCGCGGTCACACCGATGAGTGCCAAGGGCACGGTGAGCCAAATCACGAGCGGTTGCCGTATCGCGTTGAACAGGCCGACGACGATCAGCACCATGATCCCGACGAAGAGCGGGATCGGTGCAAAGAGCGCCGCTTGCGCATCGGTCTGGGATTCGTATTCGCCACCCCACTCGACGTGATAACCGGGCGGGAACGTAAGGGCCTCGACTTTCGGCGCGAGCCGATTCCAAAGCGTGGGCGCGGAGTCGCGGGTGGGATCGGTGACGACCGTCAACGTTCTCTTTCGGTTGCGCCGCTCGACCACCTGGTCGGTCCAGACCGTCTGCAGGTCGGTGACGACGTTCGCCAACGGAATGTATCGCTGGGCCACGGGGCTCCAAATCGGAATCTGCCAGAGATTCGCAACGTCGAGCCGAGTCGGAGCCGGTTGCCGGAAGAGAACGGGTATCACCTCGTCGCCTTCCCGGTACACGCCTTCTTGTTTCCCTTCAAACGTGCTCCGGATGGCGTCCGCAACCATGCCGGTCGTGATGCCCTGGGCATCCGCTTGCTCCTCGGAAAGCCCTGGTCGGGCTACCTTGACGCGCTCGTACCAGCGCCCGCGAGAACCCTTGGTGTCGGGGTCCGCCTTGAAGATTTGCAGCACCTGCTCCTCGAGCGCACGCAAGATGTTGGGATCGTGGCCGACGAGCCGCGCCTCGATCTTCCCGGGCTTGCTGGGGCCGAGGTCGAAGGTCCGGCCAAATGCAATGGCATCCGGGGCGACCTCCCTGATGTAAGCCTCTGCCTTTTCGATGTCGGTCGCGAGGGTGTGGTAGTCCTCGATGTCGACGAGGAACTGTGCGTACCCACTGTGCTCCTTTTCAGGCGTGAACGTCAGAACGAAGCGCAGCGGGCCCTGGCCGATCGAGGTCGCAACGTGTGTCACGCCCTCGAGCTCCGCTAGTCCTCGTTCGATGATGGCGGCCTTGCGTTCGGTCTCGTCGATGCGCTGGTCGATCGGCCAAAACACGTCCACGCGGAGCTTCGGCGTAGTCGACGCCGGGAAGAACGCTTTGTCGGTGAACTGAAAGCCATAAACCGATAGAGCGAAGAACCCGACGACGACGGCGATCGTTACCCAACGAAAGCGAAGGCAGAGCCCCAAGAACTTCTTGTAACCCCCGTAGAATCCGCCGCTGTAGGCGGCTTCGCTCTCGCTCTTGGCGCCGGGCTTCGGCGGCTTCAGGAACCAGATGCCGAGCAGCGGCGTGATCGTCATGGCGGTCACCCAGCTGAGCGAGAGCGAGATGCCGATGACGGTGAAGAGAGAGCTACAGAACTCCCCTGTGCTATCCGGAGAGAGCCCGATCGCAGCGAAGGCGATGATGGCGACCGCCGTGGCGCCCAGCAGCGGCATCGAAGTCTGGCCTGCGACCTCTTTCGCAGCTTCTTCGGCGTCCATGCCGCCATTGATGCGAACCAACATACCATCGATGATCACGATCGCATTGTCCACCAACATTCCGAGCGCGATGATCAGCGCGCCGAGCGAGATCCGTTCGAGGGCCAGTCCGGCAGGCCCCATGAAGATGAACGTCATGGCGATCGTCAAGATCAGGACGAAGCCGATGATCAGCCCGCTGCGCACTCCCATAAAGAGCAGGAGAACGACGATCACGATGGCGACCGCCTCGGCCAGATTGACCAGGAAGGCATCGATCGCCGTGGTCACCATGTCGGACTGCATGTAGATGACCTCGAGCTCCATCCCAAGGGGGATCTGCTCATCGAGCTCCGCGAGGCGGCGCTTGATGGATTCACCCATGTTGACGACATTGCCGCCGCTCTCGGTCGACACTCCGATCCCGATCGCCTTGTGGCCGTCCATGTGGAGCTTGGCCACGGCGGGCTCCTTGTAGCCGCGCGTAATGTTCGCAATGTCGCGTAATCTCACTTGGGTGCGGTCGCCCTTGGTGATCAGGATGTCGCCTAGATCTTGCGAGGAATGGATCAGCGAGTCGGGCTGGATCTTGACGATCTCGGGGCCCGCCTGCACGCGGCCGGCGTCCACGACGATGCCCTCGGCCACGAGCTGTTTCCCGATGTCGTCGGTCGAAATCCCAATCTGTGAAAGACGCTCCCGGTCGAACTCGACGTAGATCGCTTCGGGGACGTCGCCAAAGAGCTCGATCTTCGCGACGTCTTTGACCAGAATCAGTTCTTTTCGAAGCATCTTCGCCACGTCATAGAGTTCGCGGTAGCTGTACTCGTCTCCGTGAAGTGCGAAAAACACGCCATAGACGTCGGAGTAGTCATCGATGACGAGCGACGGCCCAGCGCCCGGCGGAAGCTTGGACTGCGCATCGCCGACCTTTCGCCGAAGCTCGTCCCAGACTTGGGGAAGCGACTTGCCGGGCACTGTCGAGCGCATCTCGACGCTGATGTTCGACTTGCCGGGAGTATTTCGGGTCTCGATCTTCTTGATCTTGCCGAGCTTCTGGATCGCGAGCTCGAGCTTATCGCTGACCTCTTGCTCGACTTCGAATGCCGTCGCGCCGGGGTACGGCGTCACGACCAGCGCCTCCTTGATGGTGAACTCCGGATCCTCGAGGCGGGGAAGCCCGAAGAACGTCTTCATTCCGGCGAACACGGAGACGACCGTCAAGACGACGATGAGCGTGCGGTTTCGAAGCGAGAAGTCGGTGAGATTCATTTCCGGGTTTCGTCTGATTCAGCCAGCTCGGTGACTTGCATGCCCTCGGTCAGAAGGTGGACACCCGACATCGCAACAGCCTCTCCACCCTTGAGTCCCTTCTTGATGACGATTCGGTCTCCGGTGATGCGTCCCGCTTCGACCGGCAGCTTCGATACTGTCATCGAGGCCTGATCGACTAGCCAAACATACGGCTTGTCGTTGCTGTCAGCGGCGACGGCATTGACCGGGAGCAGGAAATCGTCGGGCGCGGTGGTGCGGAGTCCGGTGAGCACCAGTTTCGCTGTCATCCCCGCCATCACCCCCACATCGGAGGGCTTCTTCATGTTGAACGTGGCCCTGAAGGTACGCGTCTCGGGATCGGCGGCCGTGGCAAGCTCGACAAGCCGGACGGGGAACTGGCGCCCGGGAAGCGCCGAAAGCTCGACCATCGGCTTGGCCTTCTCGTTCCACTCGTCGACGTCGAGCTCTTCCCGCCGCACCGCGAGATCTCGTTCCGGTACATCGACGACGACCTCCATGACGGACTCGTCCTGGAGCAACAAGACGGGCTCGCGAGCGGTCACGTTCCTGAAATCAGTGACGAGCTTGCGAGCGATCACCCCATCGAAAACCGCTCGAAGCTTGGTATCCTCGAGGGCCTTTTGTGAAATGCGAAGGTCGGCTCGGCTGACGTCTCGCGACCGCGTCGCGACGTCGAGATCTCGCTGCGTGCCCGAGCCCGATGCGAACAGCTTGCTCTCGCGCATGTACTCGGCTTCGGCGAGCCGGAGCCGGGCGCGCGCCGCCTCTACCTGAGCTTGATAGTCGCTTGGATCGAGACGCGAAAGGATTTGCCCTTTCTTGACGCGTTGCCCCTCTTCGACGTTCCAGTCGATGATTTGACCCTCGACCTCGAAGGCGAGCTCCACCACTTTGATCGCTTTGATGCGCCCTGGATAGTCCGGGCGCGTGGTTCCGAGCTCGCCATCGAGGCGGTAGATCTTGATCGGCCTCGGCGGGGGCACGACGGGGGCGACCTCTTCCTTCTTACAAGCAGCCAGCACGGCCATGAACAGCAGAAGGGATGCCAGCCGCAGAGCAGCGCGGCGATTACTCGAGGACGTGGAGAACTGCATATTCGACGTTTCTATCACGAGCTGAGCGCGACGCGGCAGCATAGGAACCTCGATCCGGCTTGCCAAGCTCAAACTTCCGGCCCCAAGCGACCCGCAGAGCGAAATTTTTTCGAAAAGAGAGTCTAGGTTTCGTTGGATGCTCGACTATGCTCAGCCGTCTATGCGGCTGCTTTGCATTTCCATGATTGCGTTCTTGACGATCCCGGCTTCAACGGGTGCCGACGCGGGGAAGCGTCGGGTCGAGGTCACGGCCGTCTACGACGGCCCTTCCCCTGCTTTCGACGCCGAGGTCGACGACTTGTCGAAAGAGATCGCAGCGCAGCTTTCGGACCGCTTCGACGTCGTATTCGTCCCGTTGAGCTTCGAGGGTGATTGGACGGCAGCGGGCGTTGAACGCCAGTTGGACGAGGCGTACTCCAATCCCGCGATCACCGCGGTGTTCGGCTTCGGGCACCTCACCGTGAAGGCCGTGGCGGCGCAGAAGAAGCTCCCGACGCCCACTATTCTTCCGTTCGTCATGGAAGGGCGCAAGCAAGGCCTGCCTCGAAGCGGCGACGCGAGTGGCAAACGGAACCTCACGTACATCGCCGAGGATCTCGACGTCAGTGAGGAAGCCAACTGGTTGAAAAAGGTGGCGGGCTCCCAGCACATCGTCTTTCTCGGCGACCGGTCGCTCAGAGAGATGCTGCCCGCAGGGATGGCAGATCGGTCCATCGCGATCGCGCTTGCAGAGCCCAGCGTGGAGGCTCTGCTGGCTGCGATACCGAACGCTGCGGACGCGGTGATCATCGCGCCCATCCCCCAGCTCTCCCTCGAAGATCGGGTTCGACTACTCGATGAAATCACGAAGCGCCGCCTTCCCAACATCGCGGTCGGCCCGTCGTGGCTCGCCCAGGGTGCGATGATGTCGATCCGCTCACCGAATAACATGGCACGCCGGGCGCAGCGGGCGGCGCTCAATCTGGATTTGATTCTCGAGGGCCGGCCGGCATCGGAGATGCACGTCGACTTCCAGGAGCGGCCGGACCTGCAGATCAACCTCGACGCCGCTCGCGCCGTGGGGGTGAGACCGACCTACGAAGTGCTGCTCGAAGCAAACGCCATGCAGAGCAATGAAGTCGACGAAGAGAATCGAATCGACCTCGGCATCGCGATGCTCGAAGCGGTCGACCAGAATCTGCAGCTCTTGGTTTCGGAAAAGTTCGTCGAAGCAGGTGAGGAAGGCGTCAAGCGCGAGCGCGGGCCGTTGCTTCCACAGGGTCAGCTTCAGGTGGGCGTCGTGGACCGTGACCCGGATCGCATCGCTCCCGGTAGCCAGATCGCGCAGGGGCAAGGGAGCACAGTCGCCCGGGCAAGCCAAAGCATTTACTCCGCCGAAGCGTGGACGCGCTTCCGATCGCGCCAGCTACGTCAGGAAGGACGGGAGTACGGATACTTCTCCGACGTGCTCGACATCATGTTGCAAGCGGGTGTGGACTACGTCGCCGTGCTGCGCGCCAAGGCGCAAGAACGCATCCAACGCGAGAACATCCGGCTCACCCGCGAATACCTCGAGCTCGCCCGCCTGCGCCTCGAAATCGGCTCGGCGAATGCCAGCGAGCTGTACCGCTGGCAGGTGACGCTGGCCGAGAACCAACGTTCGGTCGTCGAAGCGCGGGCGCTCGTCGGTCAAACCAAGGTCGAGCTCAATCGGGTTCTCAATCGCCCTCTGGAGCATCCGATCGCGCCCATCGATCTTCCGGTCGACGAAGCGGGCCGCACGCGCCCTCCGCGCGATCCCATCGGCAAGTACATGTTGGATCCTTGGTCGTTCGAGCACCTTCGCGATTTCATGGTTCGAGAAGGCCTCCGCAACTCACCCAGCGCCCGTCAGGCCGAGGCGCGCAAAGCGGCACAGGAGCGCATCGAGAAAGGTCGCACGCTTCAGATCTTCGTGCCGGACTTCGCCGTCGAAGGCGGAGTCGAGCACGACTTCTGGCGAGATGGGGCAGGCACTACGATTCCGCCCCTTCTCCAAGGGATTCTTCCTCAACCCGACAAGTTCGGCTGGGACGTCGGACTCTATCTCGCGATCCCTCTTTCGCGTGGCGGGGCGGGCATCGCCAACATTCGAGAAAGCGCGCGCTTGGTGGAGCGCCTCTCGGCCGAGCTGGCTCGCGTGGAGCAGAACATCGACAGCGGAGTCCGGACCGAGCTCTACAACGCCGGAGCCGCCATGGCGTCCGTCACCCTGACCCGGAAGGCAGCGGATGCAGCGGCCGACAACCTCGTGCTCGTGACCGACCTCTACCGTCGCGGCAAGGTCGACATCATCAGGCTCGTCGATGCGCAAACGCAGAACCTGGTAGCAGGCCTGGCCGCCATGAACGCCGTCTACGATTACCTGATCGCACTCCTCTTCGTGAACCGCGAAATCAGCCACTTCCGAAATCTAGACACCGAACAGGCGCAACAGGAGTTCTCCCGCCGTCTCAACGAGTTCGTCATGACCGCGGGAACGGAGCCAACGAGCGCAGATATCGCGCCGTAGACGTGATCCTCGATGGGCGCGCCCGGGAGGACTCGAACCTCCGACCATCGGCTTAGAAGG
>CAVYJZ010000008.1:0-282732 GCA_963768985.1 uncultured delta proteobacterium
AAGTTATCCGTCGGCTTCGTAAAGGGAAAGTGCTGCAGCTTCGTGGGGAAGTATCCATCTTGCGCGAACTCGATCTGGTACTTGCCGATGAGCTCGCGGAAGGTGAGCAGGAAGAGCATGCGGGCGAAGTGCATGCCGATGCATTTGTGAGCGCCGCCACCAAAGGGAATCCACATGAAATTGTGTTTACGGTGCTCGCTGACCTCCTCGGAGAAGCGTGTGGGGTCGAAGGTGTTTGGGTCCCGCCACCAGTCTTCCAACCGATGGATGTACGTGCCTGGCACGCAGACCATCGTATCGGCAGGAATTCGGACGCCGCCGAGCTCGCATTCACGAATGGTGCGGCGAAGGAAAAGGGGCACAGGCGGGTACATGCGAATCGTCTCGTAGAACACCGCGATCATGCCGTTCACCGAGTGAAAGACGGTTTCGAAGTCGAGCTGGCGTGGCCACTGGGCGACCTCGGTCGCGAGCTTGGTTTGAAGCGGGTAGTCGTTGCAGAGCTGGTAGGCCGCCATCGTCGAAGCGCTGGTCGTCGTGTCGTGCGCTGCCAACATCAGAAAGGCCATGTGGTCGGCGATGTCCTCGTCCGCGTAGTACTCGCCGTCTTCGGTCTTCTCCTTGCAGAAGTGCGCGAAGACGTCGGGGTCGTCGGATGCGCGCTTCTTCTCGATCAGGTTCATGAAAAAGCGCTTCAGATACCGGCGGCCTTCCAATCCCCGATGATACCGAAATCCGGGCACATCGAGCCGCACGATGCCGAGCGCGCCTTCCATCATGTCGGTGAACGCGCGATTGATTTCTGGGATCTTGCTTTCCGAATCGTCGACCCGGCAGAACACCTGGAATGCGATGTCTAGCAATAGACGCTTCACTTCGTCATAGAACGAAATGCTGGCCTGGCTCGCCCAGCGTTGGACGGTCTCTTCCACGATCGACTGAATCGTCACTGCATATCCGCGCATCGCAGGCGGCTTGAAGGAGCTCTGCATGATGCCGCGGTGCAAGCGGTGCTCGTCGTAGTCGCGCATGACCAGACCGCCCTGAAAGAAATCGGCCATGACCGATTGCCAGCCCATCTTCGTCGAGAAGTTCCTCTCGCGATCCATGAGCACTTGTTGCACGTGGTCCGGGTGCAGCAGCAGCACGCACTTGTTGCCGGTAATCGAGATGCGGCTGATATCGCCGTACGTTTGATAGTAGTGATCGAACAGGGCCCGGGGATCGACGAACATGTCCCAGGTCTTGCCGACGAACGGCCAGCCGTATTCGCCGGGAATGTGGCTCAGGTCGCGATTTGCGGGACGTTGGTCGTATGGAAGATCGGAGACAGATGCCATCTCCTTAATATACGACTTGTAAAGTTGTCAGTCCAATCGAGATTGCGTCCAACCGAGGACCCCCAGACGAGGGCTCAGCAATGTGCCTGCGATTGACTCGGAGCAGACCAACGGGGGCTCGCGGCCGTTGCAGGCGCCTGCCGCAGCTCAAACCGGGCAGCCCGGCGGGTGATCAGCTTCCCGTCCAACGGGGTCGGACCGAAGCCGACCGGAGCCGCCAAACCGGTGCCTATCCGCGCTTTTCCGTACTGCCGCTTGGTGAGCAGCTCTTTATCTCCGGCGGGGGAAACGATGTATGCAAGGCTGTTCCCAACCGACGCGCCGACGACGACCCCGTCATGGACCAGGATCACCAGGGCGCTCGTTTCGCCTGCATCGGGATCGGTCAACATGACGTGATCGATGCCTTCGAGCATCATTACCCAGTCCCTGGGGTCATCGGGCAGGGGGCCGCTTCGGAAGCACCGGGCCAACTCGTCCACAGTCCGACCTGCGGCGGCTTGAGCCGCCTGGCTAGCATCCACGCCGTCCGCGAGCGCGATCAGGGTTCGGTGGGCGTCTCTCAGCACCGACAACCGGTCATGGCTCGTGTCATGGCTCGGCCGCTTCAACGAATCGATTTCAAGCTTCATGAGTTCCCCCGTTTGCATGTCCTTACACCCCTAACACCGATGGGTTACACGCTATTCCGGAGGGCGCGCGGCATGCCGGGAGTTCACATGATCTTCACAGTTTGAGATACATACGGTGACGGCCGAGCTAGGCGGCCGCGTAGACGGTCCCACCATTGTGGGCCACAGGAGCCCTCGGTGACCGAACACGCCAGCCTTCGCGGCGCGCTCAAGCGCAAACCGGTCGTCGCCTGGGCGCTCTACGACTGGGCGAACTCGGCGTTTGCGACGACCATCATGGCCGGCTTCTTTCCGGTCTTCTATGGATCGATCAGTCAGAAGCTCAGCACCGAGCGTTCCCAGTTCTGGTTCAACGTCACGCTCGCGGCTGCCAGCGTCCTGATCGCGCTGTTGGCGCCGATTCTCGGAGCTGTTGCCGACCGGGGCGGGACCCGGAAGAAATTTCTCACCTTCTTTGCAGTCACGGGCATCGTCATGACGGCCGGCCTCGCCTGGGTGCACGCGGGTCACTGGTGGGTGGGGCTGCTTCTGTACGGACTTGGAACAGTGGGCTTCTCGGGGGCCAATGTGTTTTATGACGCGATGCTGGTCGACGTCGCGGAGGACAAAGAGCTCGACCTGGTCTCGGCGCTCGGATATTCGGCCGGATACATCGGTGGGGGTCTGCTCTTCGGCTTGAATGTGCTCATGGTTCAGAAGCCTGAGTGGTTCGGGCTACGGACCGCAGGAAGCGCAGTCAAGGCGTCGTTTCTCAGCGTCGCGGTCTGGTGGGCGGTATTCAGCGTGCCGCTGCTGATGGCCGTCCAAGAAACGCCCACCGAAGATCGCGCAACGCGGCTCGAAGCGGTGCGAGCCGGCATCCGACAGCTCGTCGACACGCTCAAAGAGATTCGCAACTTCAAAGTCTTGGTGCTCTTCCTCGCTGCGTATTGGATCTACATCGACGGTGTGAACACGGTGATCAAGACCGCGGTGTTTTTTGGCGACCGTGTTCTCGGTCTGGAACAGGCTGCGCTGATCACGGCCTTGCTCGTGACGCAGTTCGTCGCTTTTCCTGCAGCGCTTGGGTTTGGCTGGCTCGGCCAACGCATAGGTCCCAAGCCTGCCATCCTGATAGGCCTCGGTGTTTACTTCGTCGCGCTGATCTATGCCTGGCGTCTGCTCACGGATGCCGGCGATTTCTACATCTTGGCGGTCGCGATCGGCCTGGTGCAGGGCGGCGTGCAAAGTCTGTCGCGCTCTCTCTATGCGCGCCTGGTGCCTCCGTCCAAGGCGGCCGAGTTCTTCGGGTTCTTCAACATGGTCGGAAAGTTCGCGACGATCTTCGGCCCGATCTTGATCGCCTTCACTCCGATCCTGATCCCGGGCGCGACGGAGCGCTCTGGCATTCTCTCATTGACGTTTCTGTTCCTCATCGGCGGCTTCCTGCTCAGCCGCGTCGATGTGGCCGAAGGGGTCGAAGCGGCGCGTCGCTTCGATCAACCGGGATGAACGCGGCTACCACATACAGAGTCTACCCGTATCGGTGGGTCATTCTGCTCGTGTTCATGCTGATCAACATGGCAGTTCAGATTCAATGGCTCGCGCATGCGGCAGTGGCTAGGCCCGCTGCGGTTTTCTACGAAGGGCAACTTGATCCGTCGTCGTTTCTCAACATCGACTTTCTGGCCCTGGTTTACATGCTGGTATTCGTGGTGATGAGCTTTCCAGCGTCGTATGTCATCGACACGTACGGAATTCGGGTTGGCATTTCGTTTGGGGCTGCGCTCGTAGGCGTATTCGGACTGCTGAAGGGCCTGTTCGCGTCTGACTTCATTACCGTCGTCATTGCGCAGTTCGGATTGGCCGTGGCGCAACCCTTCATCATCAACGCAGTGACCGCGGTTTCCGTGCGATGGTTTCCTCTGCGTGAACGAGGAATGGCAGCTGGTTTGTCGGCGCTCGCCCAGTACCTCGGGATCGTGATCGCGATGATCGCCACTCCCTTGATGGTCGGTTCCGATCCCGCCGAACCGGGGTACGGGACGGGGTTCGAGCAGATGCTCTCGATCTACGGCTGGCTCGGGTTTGGCGTTGCTGTGCTCACTTTGCTCTTGCTCAGGGAACGCCCGCCAACGCCACCCGCCTTCGACGACCTGCAGAAGCACGGCTTCGTGAAGGGACTCCATCATATCCTGAGACAACGAGACATGCGGATCCTGCTCTATCTGTTCTTCATAGGCCTCGGAATCTTCAACGCCGTGAGCTCGATGACCGACTCCATCGCGGCATATGCGGGCGTCGAGGACTCCGATGGGTTGATCGGTGGCCTCATGCTGATCGGCGGAATCTTCGGGGCTGCCATCATTCCCTGGCTTTCCGATAAGTTCCGCAAGCGGCGGATCTTCCTCGTCATCTGCGTCGTTGGAATGGTCCCTGGAATGCTCGGGCTGACCTTCGCCGGCGCGCTTTTCACAGATCCGGCAACGACCTACGGGGTGAGCCTCGCCTCCGCGTTCGTTCTCGGCTTCTTCATCATGAGCGCGGGTCCTCTCGGCTTTCAATACGCCGCCGAGGTTAGCCACCCTGCGCCTGAGTCGACCTCGCAGGGTATGCTGCTCTGGGTCGGCCAGATCACGGGGATGATCTTCGTTGCCGGTATGAGCATGGAGAGCAACCGCTACCTCCCGGCGTTCATGGTCGCGTTTGCAGCTCTTTCGCTTCTCTCTGCCGCAGTGGTCTTCGCGCTGCGAGAATCGCCCATGATCGTCACGGAGCGAGACCGGTTGGCGGTGTCCGAGCACTGACGACGCGAAGCCTGCCATATCGAGGCTCGAAACATCACGCGCAGGATTTGCGCAGTGTCTGTAGGAGAGGAATTACGTATAGCCCAAGCCATGCGGAGTCCTATTCTGTCCGCATGGAGAGGATCGTTCCATTGTCGATTCTCTGTGTGCTTGTTTCAGGCGCCAACCTCGAGCCTATGAGCCCGAGTCAAGTTCGATGTGTATCGGGTCGCGCAGCGCTCGTCGGACATCTCGAGAGGGCGATGACGGACATGGACATGGGGGAGCGTTTGCAGGAGTACCGCGAAAGCGTCGCCGTCTTGAGGCTACACGCTCCCGAGGCGACCGCCGCAGTGAGCGGCTTGCTGCTCGACGAGCCCGGGAGCATCCGTAAGTGGCAGGCCACGTACATGGTCGGCGAGTTTGGCGATCAAAGCGCGCTCGCGTTGCTGCGTCGATTCGTCAACCTGCCGTTACCTCAGTCTCTCGCGGCGAGAGGTGACGAGCACGAAACGGATCTCGTCTACGACTACGAGGTTGCCTCGCGTTTCCAGGCTCTGATGTCCGCCCGAAGAATTGCTGGCAATCACACGGAGCTTCGCGAAGAGGTTACGGCTCAACTCGTGGCGATTGCCCACGAGGTCCCTCTGCTCAAAGGGGCCGCCATGTCGGAGCTTCGAAGGCTCCTCGGCCCCGACTTTCAAATGCTGCGGGCTTACTTTGGAGCAGAGGATGCCTATCGCTTTGAGCGGTTCATGCCGCCACCCGAGTGGCAGGCGCGCCTACGTCAACGTGCGCAGCGATAGGAACGACACCCAGACATACGGTAATCTACATGTCATGGACAATCCAAACGGACGCTTCTCCAACGAGGGCATTGCTGGTCGTCGCCGCTGCGGCTGCCGGCATCTATGTGTGCACGACAGGCTGCTCGAGTCTCACCGATTCGGACGACACACTTTGCCAAGCGATCGCGGCGGCCGAGGGTGGCCCGGTAGACTGGCCCGAAGACGAGCGCTGGTTTAGCGGCCGGCAGATCGACTCCCATGTCTTCGACAACATCATGATGAATCCGTGGTGGTTCAGTCGAGAAGCTCGTGACTACATCGATGGTTTTGGCATCAGCAAAGGAAACAACTGGGACTACTTGGGACGCGCGGACGTGCGGTCGTACAACCAAAAGACATTGTGTGTCGATACGCCGTTGGGTCGAACTTACAGTGCGTATTCCAATCTGGTCTATGCGAACGCTGAGGGCATCGAGCTCGACAGAGGGCATTCTCTCGGAGACTTCGACTATTACGACACCTTTCTGAAGTGGTCGGCCGCGTTCGTTTCACAAAGAACGTACCGAGTCGACGGCGATTGCTCTCGCCATTGCCGAACCCTCGACGGGGGCTCCTGCATCATTGCACGGACTAGCACCGGCCCGTTTCGCAACGACTACATCGAGCTCTACCAAACTTTCTTCTATGGCATCGACTCGGTTTGGCGCGCCGCGACCATCATGCACGAGGTCCGGCACGGGCGGGACCAAAAGCACCACACTGGGAGGAACGGCTGTGGTAGCTCCGCCTGCGACCATGCCTGGTCTGATTCTGGGGCCAACACATACGAGGCACTTTGGCTTGCCGCATACTATTGGACGCCCGAAGATCATCCGTACATCACCCCCGCGCGACGCGCCGCGGCGGCAGTGCGCTTCTGGACCATTGTCGAAGGCGGATTTGAAGACGAGGTTCGATGGGACTTGGACAGCATGCGATTCATCAATATCATTCCAGAGTTCTACGTCCATCAAGTGGCGTGCTCTGAAGACCCGCGTGGCCCTCACGGATGCCTGATTTTGGCTCGCTAGGAGGCAAGTATGACCACATCGAATGTATGTCGAGCATTGATCTGCACTGGAGCTCTCTCGTGCACACTTCTGCAACTCGGTTGCAAGATTGAGGACGCGCCCTCTTCCGCTGGCAGCGGTTATACGTTCTTGCAAGACCTGGACGCTGAGCGTCGAATACTGCGCATTTCTGCCTCGTCCGAGCAGCCCGCCGAGTGCGCGCAGGCGAACCTGCCAATCGATACAGGCGTGTCCTGGAGACAGACCCTGCTGAACCCAGCACGCCATCGCGCTTTGATCGACTTGATGTCCGACGAGGCTCGAATTCCATACTACGAAGCGGATACGGCGATTTCGATCGCCGACAAGACTCTCATCTGTACGCAAAACAACGATGGTTCCGAGTTCTGTTACAGCCCGAAGGTGGTCGTGACGCGTGATGATGCCCCGTGGCGCTTCAGTTTAGAGCCCGAAATCAGACTATCCGCTGAGAGTCGCGAGCTCATAGACGAATTTCTCTCTGCGCATGATGAATGCATGAATCCCACGACGCAGACCAACGGCGGCGGTTAGCGGAGGAGGTCGAAGCGGTCGCAGTAGCTCGCGAATCGCTCGTGGAGCTCGCCGGAATCGAGGCCGAAGCCTTCGGCGCTGTGAACGTGATGGGGGCTCGCGTTCTGCCGTTGGGCCCGCATGTAGTCGTGCATGGAGATTCTTGCTTCGTCCCCGAGCTCCAAGCCGAGGGTTCGATAAGCCTCCGCGATCGTACCCACGGGATCCCTGCTCAGGTCCGGCGAGCGCACATGCGCAACCCGTCCGGACGGGAGACCGTCGACGGCAGCGACCGCGGGCTCGAGCAGTCGTGTCAAGTAGCTGTCGGATAACTCGGCGCCGAGCGCATGCGCGTCGACATCGCTGCTGAAGACCGCCCTGGCGTGAGCATGGAGGCTGCAGATCGAGCTCATCGTTTCGACCGGATCTCGGTGGATGAACATGAAGCGCGCATTGGGGAACACCTCGACGATGGCGTTTACGAAGAAAGTGTGCGTCGGGTCTTTGAGTACGAAACGTTTCCCGTGAGGCCGATGGTGCTGGACGAGCTGGAGCTGACGGCGATGGTGACGGTAGGCAATGGTCGCGTCCTGTCCGAGGAGCCAGTCGACGTAGCCGCCCACTCGGTATTGAACGTTGAACTGCGGAGTCCGGAAGACGTTGGTGAACATCCCCCGGCATTCGTCGGTCTGCTGCGCGTCCATCGGGTGGATTGCCTTGATCGCTGGCGAAACGATGTCGGCCAGCTTGAGCATCCTCGCGAGCTTTCGCTGACGCGGCTCCGGGCCCTCAGGCGTGTGCACTGGATCGAAGCTCTCCCAATGGGGCAGGGTCCGGTTGTCCGGGTCCTGCCCGAGCAGCCGGTGGAGCGCCGTCGTTCCACTTCGAAACAGACCCAAGACGAAGATCGGTGGGGGGAGCTCAGTCTGTTCGACCACTGGAGCATTGCGAAGCGCCTGTTCGATCCGCAGATGCGTGGCCGCCATCCGCGTGCAGTCGATCCACGCAGCGATCTTCCCGATGAAGTTGAGCGCCGCGTCTTCGTTCAACGATTGCGTCAGAACGCCAAGCGCGGCTCTGGTCTCCGGAGTCGGATCGCCCGCATTAGGGTTCAAACGTTGTGCGCGCTCCCAGTAGATGTCCCCCGATGGGTGACCCACCGGCTCCAGCGATCCGCCGATCGCGTTCACCATGCGGACCCACCACGCGTGCGAATCGCGGGCGTGCGTGAACTGAGGTACCGATGCTTCGCGCCGCGGTCTCGCAAGAATCGCGGCGGGGCGCTCGAGCTGGAGCGTGACCGACGGCGGCGGGTAGGTGGACTGTCGGCTCATGCGGTTCGGCCCTAAACAGACCATGATTTGCGATCTTGGCGTAGTTTTTGGCGCGTTCGGGGGTTGGACCGCGTGACGCCGAGGCGTCTGAGGCATAGAATCGGTCCGGAGGCCCCATGAGAAGCCTAGCCAGTGCTGTGACCGCTGCCGCCCTGATGTTCGTCATCGGTGCTCCGACCGCTCTCGCGGAAACCGCCGCAAAGGACGGCGCCGTCGTGGCGGTTGACGCCCGCGGCACAAACCCCGAATACCCCGTTCTCACCAGAGGCCAAGTCGTGGTGGTGAATGCTCAGCGGCTTGTCGTCACCCAGGAGCCACCGCCGCTCGGGAAGGTGGCGGAGGCGCCCCCTGCTGCGCCGCCGACCACCGCAAGCGACAGACCGTCTCCGCCAGAAGTCGGCGCTATTTGGGTCGATGCGCATTGGACCTACGGGCCGAAAGGCCTTGTTTGGGTCGATGGCAGCTACGTTTCGCCGAAAGCCGGGCATGTCTTCGTGCCGCCGCGTTCTGCCGCCGTGGATGGGGGGTTCATCTACTTCACGGGCTTCTACGTGCCTCAGGGCGTGTATCTGCGCAGCTACTTCAACCGCTACTACTACAGCGGCGCGCCGACGGCGCAGTCGGGATACAACCCCGGCCCGTACTGGCCGATCGGCGTCTCTACCCCCGCCAATAGCGCACAAACACGAGCAAACGATCCCTACTGGCCGATCGGCGCTCCCCGCTAGAGCGCCAAGCCGCTCAACGGCCCCTGGCTGTACTGCGCGACGCCGAAGCTGTTGACGGGTTTGCCCATCGCGTGCGTCAGCGACACCAGCAGCTTGCCATGCGGCTCGCCGCCGAAGTCGATGTGCTGCCCGGTCTTGAAGTAGCCCTGGCAGCCGCCTGCCAAGATGAAAGGTATGTCTCGGCGCGTATGCGTATTTCCTTGGCCGAGCTCGTTGACCCAGACCACCACGGTGTTGTCGAGCAGCGTGTTGTCACCTTCTTGGATGCTGTCCATCTGGCCCAGAAGGTATGCGAACTGCTCCGAGTACCACTTGTTGATCTCCAACAGGTCGGCCTGCGCACTGGCATCGCTGTCGTCGTAATGGGACAGGCCATGGTGCCCATCGCCGAGAATCTGCGGGACCCAGTTGAACTGGACGCCGCTCACCGAGCGTGACCACTGCAACGACGCGACGCGTGTGAGGTCACAAGCAAGCGCCATTACCATCATATCCATCTGCGCCTTCCCGGTGGCCGGATACATGTCGTTTTGTCCGAAGGCCGCTCCAGGCAGGCTCAGCTCTGGGGTAGCGCAGGCTTGGCCGAAGTTGCTGGTGACTTCCAACCTTCTTTCCAGATTTCGTATCGACTCGAGGTGCTGTTCGAGCTTCTGCTTGTCCTCGGAGCCCAGGCGCTGCTGAAGGGCCGCTTGGTCCTCCATGACCGCGTCGAGGACGCTCTTGCGCCGCCTCTGGATCAGCTGAAGCGCGAAGGGATCGGAATTGATGTCGCTGAAGAAGTCCGTGAAGTTTTGATTTGGGTCCTCACGAGGCGGTACTGGCTGGTCTGGAGCCGCATACGACATGCGTGACCACACCGAGGAGCTCTTGACCTGTACTCCCAGCTCGAGCGACTTGAACTTGGTGAACACGTCCTTTGCAATCTCGTCGGCGATGTACTGATCGACCGATTGGCCGCCTCCCCAGCCGACATACGTCTCCTGCCCCGCGTCACAGTTTCCCTCGCAGAATAGCGTGCCAGGAAGGATTTCTGCGTTGGTGAGCAGACAAGCCATGCCCGTCTGGTGCCCGTCGCCGATCGAGTCGTAGGCCACCTTCTGGTCGACGCCGTCGAGGAAGATCAACTTGTTCGAGAAGGGCGCCATCGCCGCGTGCAATGGATGGCTGCTCAAGTCCATGTTTGCCGGTGGGCTCCAAATGTCCTGACGCGTGCCGTTGGCGGTGAACCAGAACACCACACGCTTCGGCGCCGTCCCCGCCTGAGCCGCGCCCGTACGAGGCAGCATGGCTTCGAGCATCGGCAAACCTATGGCCACCGTGCCGCCAAAGATTGTTCCTTTGAGGAGGGCTCGACGCTTGATTCGTTTCACAGCGTACCTCCTGCTGCGCCCGGCTCGGTTTGGACGGCCCGGCGGTAGAGGAATGCATTCGTCTGCGTCAGAGCGACGAGCAGAGCCTTGATGTTGTAATTGGAGGAGCGAAATACGTCATTGAGTTGCTCGACGCTGCAGCTGTCATCTGGCGACACGGTGCGGTTGTAGGCGAAGCGGAACCACTGCGAAGCCACACACTCCTGTACCTGCGTGCTGCTCGCCAGCGCCGCCGCAAGCTCCCCCGCGCCATCGTACACACCGTCGATGTCGTCGGTCTGAATCACTTCGCCGGTGGCATCGATGGCCTTTCCGTTCTGCTGGTCGCGCCATTGCCCGATGGCGTCGTAGTGCTCGAAGATGAATCCGATTGGATTCATCAAGGTGTGGCAACCCGCGCAGGCAGGATTGGCGCCGATTTCCTCGAACTGCTCCTTGGTGGTCTTGGTGGGGTCCAGCTCGGGAGGCACGATCACCAGATTGGCGGGCGGTGGCGGAAGCGTGTTGCACATCAGTTGCTCCCGAACGAATTTCCCGCGGAACACCGGAGAGCTCCGGTTCGCGTTCGCGAGAGTCGACATGAGCCCCGCGCTGGTGAGGAAACCCGACCGGCGCTTGGGGTCGAGCTGCACCCGCCGAAATTCCGATCCCGTCACGGTGTCGACCACGTCGTCGCCATAGAAGCTCGCCAGGTCCTCGTTCATGAAGCCGTAGTCCGCAGTGAGCAGCGTCTGCAGCGTGCCATCGCCCTGCAGAATCACGTTCTCGACGAACGTTTGAATCTCTTCTTTCCAAAGGGAGGGGAGCGAGCTCTCGTAGGCAGGATAGATTCCGGTGTCCTTCGTGATGGTGTCCAGCTGGGTCAGCAAGAGCCATTGCGTGTGAAAGTTCCGAATGAGATCCTTGGCCTTGTCATCTTCGAGCATGCGCGTTGCCTGTGCCGCGATTTGATCGCTGGTCTTCAGCGCATCCGCTTCGGCCGCCGCGAAAAGCTCCGCGTCTGGCATCGTGTTCCAAAGCATGTACGAGAGCTTCGTCGCCATCTCCCAGCTGGTAAACGGAACGACGTCGCCCTCGATCGGAGTCTCCGCGCCGGGCTCCGGACGGTAGAGGAACGATGGCGATTGGAGCATCGCTTCGATGACGATTTGAATACCGTCCTCGAAGCGCCCGAGGTCGGGATCGTGGATCGCCCAGTCGAACACGCGCTTGAGCCTATCGACTTCTGCCTGTGCCAAGGGCCGGCGGAATGCACGCTTTCCAAAACCTCGGATGAAGCTCAATGCGCATGCGTCGCTCCCATCGATGCCGGGGTCACAATCGGGCAAGAGCGTGTCGAGGTTGCCAATCGCACGCGCGCCGACTTCTTCGGCCACCTTCATGTACTGTTCGACCAGGAGATCGCTGCTCGTGAGCGCTGCTGCCTGGTTGTTGAATCCTGCGACCTCTTCTTCCGGTGGAAGCACGTCGGCCGGGTTGCTCGTGTCACCGAGAAGATCGCGAACCGTGTTGTTGTACTCGAAACGGGTCAGGCGCCGGATTGGGGTGTCGACCACGCACAGGCTCTTCGCCACGCTGTCGTTGACGGCGTTCTGGCCGCCGCCCCCGATGACTCCATTACATCCGGCGAGAAAGAGGGTGCTGAGAAACAGGTAGTTATTAATCCCTTGGGGTGGCAATGAGGGACTCTCCTGGGCTGAGAATCCTTCATAGTACACCCTAAAGGCTATAAATGCCGGTACTGAATCAGGCTGGATTCGTAGTTGCGCTCACATTCCATCACGATTTCTCATCCGTCCAGGGGAGGGGCGTCCCGCCGACCCAGCATGATCGCCCGGGGCGCCTGACACCTAGATGAAGAGCTGCATTTGGAGGACAAACGAATTGCCCGCTCGGCTTTGGACGCTGCCGTTGGTGTCGAAGATCGGCCGGTTTCGATACTCGAGCGTGACCTTGGAGTTGTGCCCATAGATGAACATGTTCACGCCGATGCCGAACTGAGCCATGATGTCGTTGAGGGCGTCGAACTTGGAAATCTGGCTCAAGACGTAGGGTTGAAACTGGATCATGTTGATCTTCCAGGGCATCAGCCAGCCCGCTTGCCCATATCCGGTGTTGCCGGTTCCTAGCATCGGGTAAGCGTTGCCCGGTCCGTTCGGCGGGCCGGAGGATCCAGGGACACCCGGATTCATGATACCGATGCTCCGGAGGTTGTTCGGTCCGTAGTCCAACCAGTAGTACGCGGCATAGGCGGTGAGCGCTCCGCCGTGCTCGGCCTTGAATGGTAAGTCGACGAAGAAGTCCGCGGAGGCGACTGTCAGCGCCCGCTCGTGCAGGGCGCCGTTCGCGTCGAGGTAGGCGATGCCCTTCGGGTGAGAGTAGAACCCAGTACCGACGTTCATCACGCGCTTCGTGCCGAGGTAGGTGCCCGTCGTGTACGGAAGCACGTCGGACTCGATGTCCCAGAATTGAAGTTGAAAGTACCCGGCGTAGGCCCAGGTGCTGGCGATGGGATTATAGTTACCCGTAGTGGTCACGTTGGTCACCGAGGTTTGAAACGGCTTCGTCGCGGCCACGCGATAGTCGAAAATCCCAGCTTTGCCCTTGGCGTACAGGCCCAACTGGCGAGCGAACTGGTCGGTCTGCTCGATCGTCGGCCAGTTCGAGATCGGCGCGTCGAGTGACATGAACGTGATCGTGCTTGCATTGGTCATACGAGAAACGCCGTTCCAATAGAGAAGCCCTCCACCGATGTAAAGGTGCTCCCTTATCGCGGCGAACTCGGTCCACAAGTCGTGGAAGAAGAACGTTTCTTTGAAGTTCGAGCGCTTGAACGTCTGGTTGTTCATGCCGAAGTGCATCAGGATCAATACACGTGGAAAGATCTCACCGAACATCAACACGCGGGCACGGCGAATGCCGACGTCCCCGTACCAAGCGGGTTGGCTCCCGTCGACCAGATCGGGAGTCGAGGGGTCGTCGAGAATCACGGTGCCTGGATTCAACTGCATGGCGCGTGTCCAGACCTGCAACCAGAAGGCCATTCGGAAGTAACGCGAGCCGTCTTTGTTCAAGGCCCACTGCAGCTTCTTGGCCTCACCTTTGTCAGACATGAATCCGGGGCCCACCGGCTCGAGCACATCCTCGGAGTCATCGTCCGGATCAACCGCGTCGTCCTCCTCCTCCGCTGTCGGCTCCCGCATACCTGGCGGAATTGTTTTCGCTGCCTCGTCGAGCTTGGCTTGCGCCTGGTTGAGCCGAGCCTGCGCCGCATTCAGGTCCTGCTGCGCTTTGTTCAGGGCCTCCTGCGATGTCTCGACGCCCTCTTCCGCTCGGGCTACGTCAGGGGTCAGTCCCGTCATCGTGATGCACGCCAGGCACGCGGCCCAGGCGCACCACGCTCGTCCCGGCGTACGACCGCTTTCCAGTTCTTGCCTCATGACAACCCTCCTACTCTGCGTTCGGTCCGTCGCTAATGCGTGCTGCTCGGTGCCTTCGCGCCCACGGGGACGCGAATGTGCTCGACCATATCCTGTACCTCTTGGGGCGGTGGCGGCGTGAATCGGCTCACGACAAAGGCAACCAGGAAGTTGAGAACCATGCCCAACGCGCCAATGCCCTCGGGCGATATGCCGAACCAGAACTGGTCCGGCGTGCCGCCCATGAACTTGAAGTAGATGATGTATGCGGCGGTGAAGGTGATCCCCACGAGCATGCCGCTTATCACGCCTTCACGGTTGGCTCTCTTGACGAAGACGCCCAAGATGATCGCCGGGAAGAACGACGAGCATGCGAGACCGAACGCAAATGCCACGACTTGCGCCACGAAACCCGGTGGGTTGATGCCAAAGTAGCCCGCGATCAGCACCGCAACGCCTGCAGCCACGCGGGCGGCGAGTAGCTCCTGTTGTTCGGTGATCGAAGGCACGAACACACGTTTGAGCAGGTCGTGGCTGACCGACGTGCTCACGACGAGCAGCAAGCCTGCAGCGGTCGAAAGCGCCGCAGCCAGACCCCCCGCCGCGACCAGAGCAACCACCCAAGCAGGAAGGTTGGCGATCTCCGGGTTGGCGAGCACGATGATGTCGCGGTCGACATAGAGCTCGTTCTTGGTCTCCGGGTTTGCGTTGCTGACGAGGCGCTCGCCGTGCGCTCCTCGGGCAGGCGAGCCGTCGCTGGCTTTGTCGAATACAGGACTCCCGGAGAGCGCATCCCCCGCGACGTATTGCACCTTTCCGTCGCCGTTCTTATCGACCCATGCAAGAAGTCCCGTGTCCTCCCAGGTCTTGAACCATTGAGGAATCGACTTCTCGCCCTCTACGTGCGCATAGCTGGCACCGCTGACGGTTTCGATGAGGTTCGTGCGAGCGAAGGCAGCGACGGCGGGAGCGGTCGTGTACAAAATGGCGATGAACAGAAGTGCCCAGCCTGCGCTGAGGCGAGCATCGCGCACCTTCGGCACGGTATAGAAACGCACGATGACGTGGGGTAGCCCGGCAGTTCCCGCCATGAGTGCGCCTGTGATGCACAAGACGTCCAACATCGACTTCTTGCCCGACGTGTACTCGGCAAAGCCCAGGTCCGTGTTCAACTGATTGAGCTTCTCCATCAGGGTCACGGATTGTCCGCCCGCAATCTTCGAGCCGATCTCGCCTCCGAGCGAGCCACCAAACCCGATCTGGGGCACCAGGTGGTCGGTGAGCAGAATACTGATGAAGATCGCCGGTACGAGGTACGCGAAAATCAAGACGCAATACTGAGCCGCCTGGGTATAGGTGATGCCCTTCATCCCGCCGAGAACGGCATAGAAGAATACGATCGCCATCCCGATCCCAACGCCGACGTTGATGTCGACCTCGAGGAACCGGCTGAACACGACGCCCACGCCACGCATCTGGCCGGCGACATAGGTGAACGAGACGAACACCGCACAGATCACTGCGACGATACGGGCGGAGTTCGAATAGTAGCGATCTCCAACGAAGTCCGGGACGGTGAACTTGCCGAACTTGCGAAGATAGGGTGCCAACAAGAGCGCGAGCAGCACGTAACCACCCGTCCAGCCCATCAGGTAGACGGCTCCATCGTACCCCATGAACGAGATCAAGCCCGCCATACTGATGAACGAGGCCGCGCTCATCCAGTCTGCGCCGGTCGCCATCCCGTTGATCACCGGATGGATTCCTTGGCCCGCGATGTAGAAGTCGCCTGTGGTGCTCGCTCTGGACCAAATCGCGATGCCGATATAGAGCGCGAAGGTTCCGCCCACGATGATGAATGTCCAAGTCTGTACGTCCATGGCTCTCTCCTCCTATGACTCGAACGGTTAGTCCTCGTGTACGTCAAACTCTCGGTCGAGCTTGTTCATCAACCATGCGTAGAGGAAGATCAGGGCCACGAACACATAGATCGAACCCTGTTGGGCAAACCAGAACCCGAGCTCGAACCCGGTGCCTGGGATGGTGATGCTGTCGAGCGAATCCGCCCAGATGATCCCAGCGCCGTACGAAACGGCCCACCAGATGGCGAGAAAGATCATCAGCAGACGAAGGTTCCTTTTCCAGTAGCGATCCGCAATGTCTTGGGTGTGCGCTGCGCTGCGCGTTTCTTCGGATTTGGTCGCCATCGTCGTATCCGTTTCCCCGCCTCTGGCGGCTCTCAGTCCTGCTTCAAAAGCTCCTCGACTATGCTCGGGTCGGCGAGGGTCGAGATATCTCCGAGTTGATCGCCTTCCCCAGCCGCAATCTTGCGAAGGATTCGCCGCATGATCTTCCCCGATCGGGTTTTCGGCAGCCCGGTCACGATGCGGATCTCATCGGGCGTTGCGATCGGGCCGATCGCCTGTCGCACTTGCTCTTTGAGCGCACCCTGCAGCTCGTGGGGTTCCCACTCGGCGCCCGCGATGGGCACGACGAAGGCGAAGATGCCCTGACCCTTGATCTCGTGCGGGCACGGCACGACTGCCGCTTCCGCAACGGCTTGATGCGCCACGAGCGCGCTCTCCACCTCTGCTGTGCCGAGACGGTGACCCGAAACATTGATCACATCGTCGACGCGCCCCGTGATCCAATAGTAGCCATCCTCATCGCGACGGCAGCCATCACCCGTGAAGTAATAGGGTGGGTATTGGGAGAAGTATGTCTCGATGAAGCGCTTGTGGTTGCCGTGGATCGTTCGTGCCTGACCTGGCCAGGGATGTTCGATGCAGAGTAGGCCGCTGACGCCGTTTCCCTCGATGATCTTCCCCTCTGGATTCACGAGTATCGGCTCGATGCCGAATAATGGGAACGTTGCCGAGCCGGGCTTCGTCGGAGTCGCGTTGGGGAGTGGGCTGATCATCACGCCGCCGGTTTCGGTCTGCCACCAGGTGTCGACGATCGGCAGCTTTCCATTGCCGACCACGTCGCTGTACCAGCGCCAGACTTCGGGGTTGATGGGCTCGCCCACCGTTCCGAGGATTCGCAGCGATTTGCGGCTGGAGCCCTCGACCGGCTCTGAGCCCTCTCGCATGAGGGCCCGGAGCGCGGTAGGCGAGGTATAGAGAGTCGTCGCGCCGATGTCGTCGATGACCTGCCAGTACCTGCTCGCGTTAGGGTATGTCGGTACGGATTCGAACATGACGGTGGTGACGCCGTTCGCGAGCGGTCCGTAAATGATGTAGCTGTGGCCTGTGATCCAGCCGATGTCGGCGGCGCAGAAGTGGATATCATCGGGGCCGATGTCGAAGACGTATTTGAAAGTCGAAGCGGCGTACGTCAGGTAGCCAGCGGTGGTGTGCACTAGGCCCTTGGGCTTCCCAGTCGATCCCGACGTGTAGAGAATGAAGAGCGGATCTTCGGAGGCCATCCACTCGGCAGGGCAGGTGACCCGATGTTCGGCCATCGCTTCGTCCATCCAGACGTCGCGGTCGTGTTGCATGGTGACTTTGGTGTCGGTGCGTCTGACGACGAGCACTTTCTCGACGACGGCGAGACCCTCGACAGCATCGTCAGTGATCTTCTTCAGCGGGATACGTTTCCCACCGCGAAGACCTTCGTTGGCGGTGACGATCACCTTGGCTTGCGCGTCGATGATGCGGTCACGAAGCGCGTCGGCGCTGAAGCCACCGAATACGATCGAGTGCACGGCGCCAATTCGGGCACAGGCGAGCATCGTGTAGGCGAGCTCAGGAACCATCGGTAGGTAAATACAAACCCGGTCGCCCTTTTGGACGCCGAGCGCCTTGAGCGCGTTGGCGACACGCCCGACCGACGTCTTGAGCTCCGCGAACGAGATGCGCTCGTATTCGCCCGGTTCGTCCTTGACGAAGATGATGGCCGTCTTCTTGGGGTCTCTGGCCGCATGTCGATCGACGCAGTTGATCGAGGCGTTGAGGCGGCCACCTGCGAACCATACGAACTCGCCCGGCCCGTCTTCCTCGAACACGCTGTGCGGCTCATAGAACCAGTGAAGCTCGTTGCCTTCCTCGCGCCAGAACTCCTCGCGTTGGCGGAGGCTCTTCTCGTAGAGCCTGGTGTAGTCCTTCAGACTCTTGATACGCTTTCTGGATTCCAGGGTGGGTTGTGTGAGTGTCATTGCTGCACCTTACACTTTGCTGGTTCCGTCCGTGTGCCCGACACGTACCAGAACCAGCGTTTGCAACACAACTGTAAATCTCGCCCTGACGCACCGCGGCAAGCGCCGCCATTCCGAATCGCGCTGCACCAGCGCCAAGAACCCAGAACGTGCTCCTGCTCCGCGTTCGTTTACGCGTATCCGATCGCTTGAAGGCGTTCGGTGATCTCCTGTAGGATCACCGGGTCGTCGATCGTCGCCGGCATCTTCCAGTCGGACCGATCGGCAATCTTCTTCATGGTTCCGCGCAGGATCTTCCCTGACCTCGTCTTGGGCAGGCGCTGCACGACGATCGCGGTCTTGAAGGCGGCGACCGGGCCGATCTCGTCTCGCACCATCTGGATGACTTCTGCCACGACGTCATGATGCGGCCGATCGACCCCTGCGTTCAGGACGAGGAAGCCGAGAGGAATCTCGCCCTTGAGCTGATCTGCGACACCGATGACGGCGCATTCCGCAACGTCAGCATGTCCCGCCACCACTTCCTCCATTCCGCCGGTCGAGAGCCGGTGTCCGGCCACATTGATGATGTCGTCGGTTCTGGACATGACGAAGACGTAGCCATCCTCGTCGATGTAGCCGGCGTCGGCGGTCTTGTAGAAGCCTGGAAACTCTTGCAAGTAGGAGCTCACGAAGCGATCGTCGTCGTTCCAAAGCGTGGGTAGGCTTCCGGGCGGCAGCGGAAGCTTGACCACCAAGGCCCCTGTCGTGCCTGGCGCAACTGGATTGCACGCCTCGTCGACGACTTGAACGTCCCAGCCTGGGATCGCGAGCGATGGGGAGCCATGCTTGATGGGGAGCTGCTCGATTCCGAGGCAGCTCGCGCAGATCGCCCAACCGGTCTCAGTCTGCCACCAGTGGTCGATGACCGGTACGTGGAGCTTGGTTTCGGCCCAGGTCAGCGTATCGGGGTCCGAGCGTTCTCCGGCGAGAAACAGGGATCGCAATGTGCTCAGGTCATAGTCAGCGAGGAGAGAACCCGTCGGATCCTCTTTCTTGATCGCTCGAAAGGCAGTTGGCGCCGTGAACAAGCAGTTGACGCCATGTTCCTCGATCACCCTCCAAAACGCGCCTGCATCGGGCGTTCCGACCGGCTTGCCTTCGTAGAGGATTGTGGTGTTCCCGTTGAGTAGCGGGCCGTAGACGATGTAGGAATGCCCCACGACCCAACCCACGTCGGAGGCCGCCCAATACACGTCCCCAGGCTCGACTCCGTAGACGTTCCGCATCGTCCACTGCAACGCAACTGCGTGACCGCCGTTGTCGCGCACGACCCCCTTGGGCACCCCGGTCGTTCCGGAGGTGTACAGGATGTAGAGCGGATCGGTGGCCATGACAGGCACGCACGGGTGCGGTTTGGCCGCGGCAACCGCGTCTTGCCAGGAAATGTCGCGGCCCTCGAGTAGGTCGCACTCACAGCTCTCACGTTGGCGAATGATGCAACCTGCGGGCTTGTGCTCGGACATCGCGATCGCTTGGTCGAGCAGCGGCTTGTATTCGATGACGCGCGTGCCTTCGATGCCGCACGAGGCGGAAACGATGATTTTGGGCTCCGCGTCATCGATGCGTGTGGCGAGCTCTTGCGGTGCAAATCCGCCGAAGACCACCGAGTGCACCGCGCCAAGTCGAGCGCACGCGAGCATCGCAATGACCGCTTCGGGAATCATCGGCATGTAGAGCAGCACACGATCGCCCTTGGAGACTCCTTGCGAGGCGAGGGCGCCTGCAAAGAGCGCCACTTCGCCGCGGAGCTGCCGGTAGGTGTACGTGCGTCGTTGGTGGGTCACCGCGCTGTCGTAGATGAGTGCTGCCTGATTGCCCCTCTTCGCGACATGCCGGTCGACCGCGTTGTAACAGGTGTTGAGCTGGGCTCCGGCAAACCAGCGATGAAAGGGAGGGCGGGAGCTATCGAGCACCCGGTCCCAGCGCTCGATCCAGTCGATCCCCTCAGCGACTTCGCCCCAGAAGCCTGCCGGGTCCTCGAGCGAGCGCTGGCGCATTTCCAAAGTTGCCGACATGATGAGCTTCTCCGGCGCGGCAGAATACTGCGGCAGTTCCTGGAAAGCGAGGGTCATCCCGCCCATGGGCGATCCGCTGGATTGACTAAGTGCCTGAGCTAGGCAGTCTTCCAACTGGAGAATCGCGAATGAAGGCCAGAATGTTGCGTCGATTGGGCCCCATGGGTCTTCTCGTTTTCTTAGTCGGTGAGCTCGCTTCCCTTGGCTGCAAGGCCGAGCAAATCACAGACCACGGAATGGACGTCATGCTGCTCGATGACGTGCCCAAAGGTTGTGAGAACTTGGGCGTCGTCGTCGGGCATGGCGGCGGCTTGACGGGCGCCTACTCGAAACCGCGAATCAATCGAGAGTCTGCTGAGAACGATGCCCGTAACCAAGCTGCCGCGCGCGGAGCGACGCACCTCCTGTTGCATCCGGAGGACGTCATGCAGGGCGACGGGCGCCAGCCGAGCGAGGCGGACACGGCGCCCGAGCTCGCGCATGGGTACGGAACTGGGTCCAACGTGACGGTGGCGGGCACGGCGTTCAAGTGCTCACCCAACATGGCTCCTGAGAAGCAGGCGACGACGATGCGTGCGGGTAGCGCCCTCGTCGAGGTCGCGGCGCCGACGTCCATTTCCATGGCGCCACTCGGTCAATTGAAGAGCATCACCGTGTTTCAGAGAGTGCCGCTTACTTCCGGTACCGGGATGACGGAAAGCGAGGTGCTGAAGGTCGACGATGCCAAGGAGATTCAACGAGTCGTCGATTCGCTGCGGCAGGTCGCTCTGGACCCGATGAAGTACATTCCCACACATCGTATCGAGTTCGTCGGGGAGCTGGGGGTCCAATCCCTCCTCTACGGTTTCGGATACCTTCAGTATGCAGGCGACGTTTACCGATTGACTACCGGCGACTTCGAGGAGGTCTTGAAGCTCAGGGCTCAGCCTGCGGAACCCGAAGTCGAGACCGACGCCCCGCCCGCGGATGTGCCCGCGGAGGCCAGCCCCTCCGGTACGTCTAACGTGGATTGAGCTGGTCGATGAATCGCCGCAGGTGAGCCGTTGCACTGGCCATGTGAGGAACGAAGCCCATGTGGCTGGTTGGGTACCAGTGGATCTCCGGCTTGCGCCATCGACGCCACATCGCCCGCATGACCTCTGCATCGAAGAAGCGATCGTGCTCGGCGGCGAGCAGTAGAATACGATTTGTGGGGATCACCGGCTCCAAGTCATCCCATCCGATTCTCCTGAAGAACTCGCCGAAGTCAGCCCAAGTCCAGCCAAAACGGGCCAGGTCCTTTCGCATTGCTTCGAGGACCGGTGCGTCTCGCAGGAGCGCACCCATGTCCATGTGTGCGACGAGGGGCGCAGAAAACTCGAAGCGAGGCTCGAGGCAGGCGAGGGTTGCGGAGAAAGCACCCCCGAGCGAAAGGCCCGCGACTCCGACGGGGCCCGGCGACTGGTCGAGCATCACCGAGAGCAAGGTGCGAGCGTCGAGGATGGTCTGGCGCATCGCTTCGAAGCTACGCACGACGTCGGCGGTCCAGAAGAGCTCCCCATCGTAGGGAGAGCTCCTCGGCTTTCGGCGTCCGTGGTAAGGCGGCTGCAGTTGGATGATCTCCACGTCGAGAGCTCGAGCCATCAGGCTCAGGAGAGAGTGCTCCTCGATCACGGTTTCCGGTTGCATGTAACCATGAATGTAGAGAAGCCGTGGACGCTCGGCAGTTCCGCTCGGCCGTATTCGCTTTGCGTAGACGGTTTGGATGCGTCGGCTGCGGGCGTGATAGTGCCCCCTGAAGAGCTCCTCGATCGGCTCGTGTAGCGAGGCGAAAGACAGATCCTCGTTCTCAAACCCCGGTAGCGACCAGCGTCGCCGGGTTCTCACCCGAGGAAGTCGGGCCGGTGCCGGGAAGAGCTCTTCGCGCGACAGACCCTCGTATGCGATGAGTCGGTCGAGCGTGTCGCGCGGTCGCGAACGGAGCAGCTGCAGTGGGCGCACTAGGACGCCTGTGACATCATCCAGGTTGGGCAAGCAGACCTTCCTTCACCAACCAATCGTAGTTGTCTTTGGTGGCGATATCCATGGGATGCGGGCTTTCGCTGAGTCGCTCGTGGAGAGGCGTATTTTCGCGTAACCCGATCTCGGGTCCTCCCACGCGACCAGGGTTCGTGCACCGCTGGTCGCGATCTGGGGTGCGTACAGGTGCGTTCCGGCGGCGGCATCGTCCACGATGGTGCTCGCACCAGTCTCGAGGGCCGCTCCGCTCGTCGTCGCAAGATGGATCCGGTTCGTGCCATCGCGGAGGTCCTGCCACGCCACGAGCACCTCGCCCGCAGCGTTGGTGGCCAAGGCTGGACGCCATGCGTCGATGCCGTCGGGAGCATCGTCAGCGCGGGCCGATTTTCCATCCCGCCAGACTCGGATGTGGCTCTCATAGCGACGGTCTTGCACTTCGGTCCAGGACACGATCGGACTCCCGGTGGAATCGAGTGCAAGGGCAACATCGCCGTGTATCCGTTCGGCTTCGACCGGTTCTCCGATCGGGACCGGCACGATGTACTTGGCCGGCGGATTGATTCGGGTGGCAGGGGCAAACGTCACAGCGCCATCGGTGCTCCCCGCCAGGTACACGTCCCAGCTAAACGCCCGGAAATCGGAAAAGGCCACGTACACCTGTCCGTCGCGCGCTGCGACTCGAACGAAGGCCGCATCGCCTCGGGGGTTGTCGACGACCGCATTCGCGGGGTCGACCTGAAGCGCCTGCCATTGCTTGCCATCATCGCTTCGGGCGATCCAAGGCTTGGGGCGTCCCCCTGCTCGCAGGTCCAGCCAAGTTACGAAGAAACGACCGGTGACCGGATCGATGGCGACGTCCGGCTCCCAAGCCGTGGCGGTGGCGGGATCGGTCAGCTCGACTCTGGTCCAGGCCGCCCCGGCGTGGGTCAAGACTACGATTCGGCTTGAATGGTTACCAAGCTCTTCCTCCCAGGCGATCGCCATCGCACCCGCGCCCACCGCTACCCGCGGCAGGCGCTGCACGACATCCGGCGTGGCCGGCAAGTCCAGCTCGGCGAACGCGTTACCGTCATCGGCGACGAAGACACGAACCGACTCCGCCCCCGGAGCGCCCTCCATCCAAGCGACGAGCGACGAAGCCGCGTCTGCGGCCACGGCAGGGAAACGCTGGTGGCTACCGACGACCTTCGGTTCGGCAACGACGATGCTCGAACCAAAAACGCTCGGCGACCCATCCCCGGTCGCCGGCACCTGCCCGTCGAACGGAAGCGAGAGGTCGGCAGCGATCACCTGCGCCGCATACGCATCTTCGAGAGGATCCCCGCTCCCGGGTAGCATCCGATCGCCGCGATCGCGGAGGATCGCGCGGCGCTCATCCAGCGACATCGGAGGACCGGGATCCTCGATGACCCAGGGTTCGACGGTCATGAGACCGAAGTAAGGATCTTGGCCGATGAACGCGCGCGCCGTGTCGTTGGGGGCGCTCACGTTCGTCACGTGCGATTGGCCATCGAACACGAGGTCGAGGAGGTTTCCTTTGATACAAGAAGCGACCGTATGACGAAATGCGGCATGTCGCTGCGTGTGCGCCCACGCGGATTGACGAAAGATGTCCGGAAGCCAATCGCCTTCGTACTCTTCGACTCCCCAGCCCGAAAATGCCTCTGGCTGCAGCATCAAGCTCGCGCCTAGGGCATCGAGACGATGCAAGAGCCCTGGCATCCATGCGTCTTTCGAAATCACCATCCCGGAACGGGCGAATGGAAGTTGGACCGGGCGCATCTGGGTCAGAGGACCATGGCTCAAGTCGAGCAGATCTTCCTCCGCAGGCACGAGATAGCTCTTCGCAACTCGATCGATCTCCTGCCCATCAGGGCCGAAGTACAGACCCCAGTTGTAACCGGTCCCCTCGCTCGCCACGTAGACGCTCGATACCGAATCGAGGTCGGGATCTGCGAGTCGTTCGATGTCATTGGGGTCATCGCTTTTCTCGGCTCGTGCGAAGTCCGAGGAGACCGCGACATAGACCCCGTAGCGTTTGGCGATTGCGGGAAATGTTTCGAATGCACGGTGCAAAGTGTCGGTGATACCGAGGACCAGTCGCTCGTTGGGGCTCGCTTCGGGGAACCGCTCGGCATAGTAACGAATGGGTTCTGCGTAGCTGTTGAACAGAGAAAGAAACGCGGGCAAGGTTTCGGTTTCCGAGCGTCCAGCCTCCCCACGGGAGCCGATGAAGGCACCAGCAAGACTCGCGTTCTCAGGGAAGACGAGCAAGTTGGGCTTGTCGTCTGCGAGACAGGGGAGCACCTCCGTGCGGACGACGTCATCCCATGCCTTGCAGAAGGTGGCGTAGTCATTCATCTCCGCGTATCGAATTACAGGACCGATGGCGAACACGCGCGCGGTTTCACCGTCTCCTGCGATGTTGATGCCGCAACTTGCAGGTACCTTGACGGGCGTGGCCACGCCGAACCGATCGCAAGCACCCGTGGAGAAGGTTCTCTGCGTGCTGCTCCCACACGCGAGGCACAGCACTAGTAAAGTAAAGATAAGAAATTTCACGCGACCAGTGTACCGCCGATTCGGTTTCTGTCTTGCGGATTTCGGTTGGCAGCGTCTCGGCGTTCGACCCAGACTTCGGCCGTGGCTGGAAACGATAGTAGATTTCTCCTCCTCGAAGGCATTCACGCGACCGCGACCGAGAGTCTTGCCGCATCGGGCTACAGCAACGTAGAAAGTCTCTCGCACTCACTCACCGGCTCCGATCTACTGGACGCCATCCGCGACGTGGAGTTCATAGGGATCCGATCGCGCACCCAGATCGATGCTGCCGCCCTCGGGGCCGCGAAGAACCTGAAGTCCGTTGGATGCTTTTGCATCGGCACCAACCAGGTCGATCTGAATGCAGCCCGCCGTCTGGGTATCCCGGTTTTCAACGCGCCGTTCTCCAATACCCGAAGCGTGGCCGAGCTTGCGATTGCCGACATCATCTTGTTGATGCGTCGAATTCCAGAGAAGTCCGCGCGAGCGCACCGCGGCGAGTGGGCCAAGACCGCTCGTCACGCGTACGAGGTGCGCGGCAAGACATTGGGCATCGTGGGCTACGGCCGTATCGGCACCCAGCTCGGGATCCTGGCCGAGGGTCTCGGCATGCGCGTCTTATACTACGACGTCGAGCACAAGCTCCCGCTCGGAAATGCGGCAGCTGTCAATACCTTGGAAGAGCTGTTTTCCGCGGCTGATGTCGTCAGCCTGCACGTCCCGGAGACACCCGCGACGCGCAATATGGTCAATACCGAAGCGATTCGCACGATGCGCCCGGGGTCACTGTTGATCAATGCCGCGCGTGGGAGCGTCGTCGATATCGAGGCGCTGACGCAGGCCCTCGAGTCGGGACACCTAGGAGGTGCGGCAATCGACGTCTTTCCCGTCGAGCCGAGGTCCAACCAGGACACGTTCGAGTCACCGCTTCGGGAGTTCGACAATGTGATTCTCACACCCCACATCGGCGGCGCCACCGAGGAGGCCCAGTACAACATCGCGCGTGAGGTGGTGGCGAAGCTGGTCAAGTACAACGACAACGGGTCGACGGTCACCGCGGTGAATTTTCCGCAGGTCTCCATTCCAGATCACCTGAATCACCGGCGCATCCTTCATATTCACCGCAACGAGCCCGGCGTCATGGAGCAAATCAACCGGGTCTTTGCGAAACACGGAGTCAACGTGGCGGCCCAGTACCTCGAAACTCAAGCGGACGTCGGCTACGTCGTCATGGACATCGAGCTCGCTGACGCGGGTCCTTTACTCGACGAGCTGGCCGCCATTTCAGCCACAATTCGGGTTCGTCTTCTGCACTGAAGTCAGCGCGTTCCATCGGCATCGGCATCGACGCCGGCATCGGCGGCGTCAGCATCGGCGGCGTCGATCCACGCCATGAAGACGGTGTACCCGAGCGACAAGACGACGGCACCGACGAACAGCCCGAGAATGCCCCCGACCATGAGCCCGCCGAGGGAGCCCATGAAGAGGACGAGCATGGGCACTTCGGAGCCATGCCCCATGAGCAGAGGCTTCAGCACATTGTCACTGAGGCCCACCACCGCCGCCCAAATCGTGAAGAGGACTGCGGCTACGGTCGAGCTCGTCGAGAACACGTAGAGAATCACGGGAAACAAGACCAACATCGGTGGAAGCTGCATCACCGCCAAGAGCAAGATCAGCAAGGTCCACAGGCCTGCAGCAGGCACACCGACGATGAGCATTCCGAGGCCCGCGAGGATCGACTGGATCACGGCCACACCGAGAACACCTCGGGTCACGCTTTGGACGCTCGAAGCGGCCAATTCGGCGAGCTCGGGTCCCTGCTCTCCGGCAACGATGAGCGCGACCTTGCGGGCCAGATTGGCAGCACGCTTTCCGTTCGGCAGCAGTACGCCAGCAATGACGATCGCCACGATGAACATCACGAGCCCCAGACCCATGTCGCCCATCGTCGACACCAGCCAGAGGCCGGCGTCTTTGAGGTAGGGGGCGAGCTTGACCAAGGAAGACTCGAGATTTTGAGAAGCATCCAACCAGATCGCGTATAGGCGCTCTCCGACGATAGGCCATGCAATTACGGTCTCGGGCGGCGTCGGAACCCTGATGCCGTTCTTCATGAAGTTGCCTGAAAGCTCCGCGGTCGAGTCGATGAGGCTGGCACCTAGGACGATCGTCGGAACGATCAGAACGAGCAGCGCCACTGCGATGAGCAACACGGCGGCGAGCTTCGGGCGGCCTCCGAGCGCGTGAGTGAGCTTGCCGAAAGGCGTTTGCACCGCGATGGCGATCACGGCGCCGCCAACGATCGGATTGATGAACGGCCCCAAGATTTTCAGGCACCAGAACACGAGCAGCGCGAGCAAGCTCAGTCGAATCGCCGCCTGCGTCACGCGCCGGTCGAATACGCGCTCGCTATCGCTCATGCTTTGCTCCTTGTCGCGGACGGTGCCGGTAGCATTTCGCGCGAAGTATGGCATGCTCGCGCAAGGGCTATGACGAATAAAATCACAGCAAACAAAGTCGTTTCTCTCTCATACATCCTACGCGACGATGACGGTGAGCTCATCGATCAGTCCGAGGATGGGAGCCCGCTGCTCTACCTTCACGGCGCTAGCAACATCGTTCCTGGTCTCGAAGAGCAGCTCGAGGGTGTGGCCGAGGGTGAATCGATCAAGGCGACCGTGCCGCCAGAGAAGGGATATGGACCCCGGATTGGTGATTCGCACGAAGTTCCGCGCCACTTGTTCCCCGCGGACGCGGAGCTGGTGGCGGGCATGCAGGTCGTCGCACACGATGACCAGGGCCGCCAAATCCCGTTCTTCATCACGGGCATTGCCGAAGACACCATCACCGTCGACCCGAACCATCCCCTTGCGGGCGAGACCCTGCACTTCGAGGTGACAGTCGAGTCGCTCCGCGACGCGACCGAAGAGGAGATCGGGCACGGGCATCCACACGGCCCAGGCGGGCACCACCACCACTGAGCGCAACGCGCTTCAGAACAGGAACTGGAGCTGAACGTTGATCGTCAGTCCGTTTCGTAGGCCTTGCGCCCAGAGCGCAGACGCCCACGCGACCTGACCGATGACCTTCAGACTGTTTCCGATGACGTGCGCAGTACCTGCCAGCGCCAACTCATTGTTCGTGATTTGGTTTCCATTTTGGCCATACTGAGCCTGCGCCGATGTGGGATCGCTGGCATTCGCGATCTGGGCCTGTCCGTAGCTCCGGGCATCGCTTCGAAGCCAAGGTGTCAGGTAGGTGGTGCTGTACCGGAGCGCGAGCTCCCACAGGAGCGTGAAGCGATACCCGACTTCGGCCATGAAGCCGATCGGGCCGAAGAGCAGCTTTCCTCCTTGCCAGGGCGGGAACCAGGCCAGGTAGCTGATGAAGTTGATGTCGAAGCCTCGAAACTTTGCGAGCCACTCAGCGGAAAGCCGTAGGCCCAGGTCTAGAGTGGAAGTCGGACGCGCATCCCAAGCGATGCCCGCGCCCACGCTATGCCGCAGCTTCTTGTCGCGGATTACATCGCTGTTGGTGTCCGTGTTGATCGCCCCGAAGTTCTTCGCGACGCGGCCCACGAGGGCAGGATGAAATTGCGACACGACGCTGCCGGTTCCGAGCCCCGAAGGGTTTGGTGGGGTGACTCCGTACACGTACGAGATGGCGACTGCTTGCGAGGCGCGGGCGTTGACGCCGGTGAAGATGCCGGCCGCGTACTCCAGCTTCAAGAAGCCTCCGCTGGCCAGCACCTCGGCTCCGATCTGGCGCTCCGAGCCAAACATCCTCGTAGTGGGTGCCCAATCGATGAATGAGAGGGCTGCAAAGGACTGTGCACGGTATCGGTCGTAGGGGATCTTGAACTGGCCGACCCGCAGTGTGGCGAACTTGGCACGAGTGAATGCAAACCACATGTCGATCAGCTCGAAGGAGCTCGGCGTGAGATTGATCTGAAAGCTACTGCGGATCCGGCCTTCGATGAACGAGCTCGATAGCGTCGTGCGGATTCGGCGGAACTCGAGCGTCTCGACGTTGGTCTTCGGTGCTCCTCCTCCGCCGAACTGCTCTTGGTAGTCGAATTCCAACTGTACGCCGAAGCCGATTCCAATCCAGTCGTCGGACTTGCCGATCCGGATACGGACCGGTCCCAGGCGAGTGGGTAACTTTCGCTCTTCCGCCGCGTCCGGCGCCGCGTCCGCGAGCGAGGTCGTGCTGGGTTCGGCCGCGAGCACATCGCCCGCATCCTTCTGCACGTCCTCATTGATCGAGCCGCTCTCCCTGCCCATTTCGAGCGTGCCCTTGCGGCGCTGCTCGCGCTCCTGTTCGTCCTTCAGCTGGGCTTCGATACAATCGAGATCGCAGTCCTCCGATTTGCTTTCGCCGTCGACGTCGGCCGCAACCTCTTGCCGGGTTTCAGTGAGCGAGGGCTCTCCGCCGAGCTGTGCGTTGTCCTCGCCGTCGCCGTTGGGCACCACGAGGCGGGGATGCGCGTCCTCGGCGTCCTGCTTCGGGGCGGCCTCTGCATCAGGCTCGGCCTCCACGTCGGGCTCTTCCGCCAGCGCGGCCGAAGCGCTTCCGAGGATCATCACCACGAGGCTCGATCGTACCCAGAAGCGCATCGGCCCGAGAGTGCCAGCCGACTAGGCGTTTGACTAGTTTTCCGAGCCGGTGAGTTGGATCTCGTTGGTCTTGGCCGCTTGGATGTCCGCCGCGCAAAACGGCATGTCGTTCCAGCCCTTGTCCGAGTAGACCTGGGTCATGTCGGCATAGTGTTCGGACGCTGGATCGGTCGACTGCGAGTACGTGAGGACCGCGTATGCGTCTGGGCACTCGGTTTCATCCCAGGTGACCGTCTGAATGTAACTGTTGCCGGCCGGGATGTCGGCGTAGCCCACCTGGTCCACGAAGTTGGAGCTGATCACACTGAACATGAACCTCCCGTTGCCGCCGTGAATCGGGATGTTCTGAGCCGGTCCCACCACGCGAAACTGGACCTCGCCCCAGGGTCGGTCGAGCGGGATGCCACCACTGAGCATGAAGTCGACTCCAGCGCCGAGCGCAGTCTTGACGGCTTCCACTACGTCAGGATCCTGGTCATTGAGTGTGTTGGGCGTGTGTACCGGGTCACTGGCATCGAATGGTACGGCCCAGAGGTTGTTGGTGTTCTGCACCCGACGCCAGAACTCGTTCCAAATGGTCGAGCCCACGCTGTCGTTGTTGAATCGTCCATCCCATGCAGCAAGTATCCCGCAGGCGCTCGCGGCCTCGGTCGGATTGGCGCTGTACGCGCTCCAGTCCCCGACACTGTCGCAAATGGTCAGCACGTCGGACCGTGTCAGCTCCTCGGCGATGTTGCGGTTCCCGAACATGACATCCTGCATGAGCTCCACGGTGAAGCCGGGGACATCGCTCAGCCCGTCCGTTGCGGCGAGACGCTGTTCGGCCTGCAAGAACCCCTGTCGTGTTCGGAGCGACTGCTGGATGCCCTCAGTACCGATGAGTGGAGAGAAACCCTCGAGCAAGCTGTCGGGGTTGGCCAGCCAATAGCTGTCATTCGAGTTCTCGACGTAGGGCACGCCGGCACCAGTCTGAAGCTTAGGCAGATTGCCGAAACCAAAGAGCCCATCGGGACCATCGGGGTCGTTGCCCCACTGGCATTCGCTTCGCGATCCGTTGAGCGTGAAGAACCGATTGACGGTCAACGCCACGGAAATGATGCTATCGGCACAGCTGTCGAGCTTATCGGCTGTGACATTCGGAACGGTCGAGATATCCGCGTACAAGGCCGTGCCCGAACGATCGGCGGCAATCGTGTTCACCCAGGGAAGGCCGATCATCCCGAGAGCTTGTTCGAGCTCTGCGATGCAGTTGGACTTGCCCATCGCCTGAAATTGGTTGAGCGCGCGAGTATTGTCGAGATTCGCGTCGCGAATCGCGAGGACCGTGTTGTTGCCGGTCGGCCACCCACCGAAGGCGCCGTTGACCAATCGCAAGTCGATGATTGGGCCGTACTGCGTCATGTAGATCGCTTCGACCTGGTCTTCGATCGTGCCGTCTTCGAGCTTGACTTGAATCGGCACCTCGAAGGTCTCGATGTCGAGGACATCGCCATCGTACATGTACTTCATCGGGTCATTCTCGGTCAGATGGAGCTCGTAGCCGGTGAAGCGCCGGCCGGTCGATACGGTATGTGACCATGCCAGATTCTTGTTGAACCCGATGTTGACGACGGGAATCCCCTGCAGCGAAGCGCCCATCACGTCGTAAACCCCTGGGATCGTCAGGTGCTGCATGAACCAGCGTTCGGGGCCGGTCCAAGGAAAGTGGGGGTTTCCGAGCAGGATGCCGTGCTCGGTCTGAGATCCTTCCGCTCCAATTCCGTAAGCATTGCTTCCCATCGCGGTGGCGTCCGGCATGCCCCACTCAGATTCCTCGATGATCAAACTCTCCGGTACAACTGGCGTGGCGGCCGCGAGCGTCATGGTGGGCGCGGTCGCATCCAGGATGAGCGGAGCCAGCGTCCCGATGCCGGCGCGCAGGATGAGCTTTCGATAGACCTTCCCGAGGTCGATCTCGCTGATCGGCCGCACCCAGTCCGCGCCGCGGCAACCCTCGGGCCCTTCCGCGAGATTGTCGACACCGGTTTCCTCGAGATACCGGTTGAAGCCCGCGGCATACCCCCTGCTCAGAGCTTGCAACGTTTCATCCGCGGCCGCGATGAACTCGTTCTGGATGTACTCGTCGCTGTTGAAGAACCGGTAGACCAAGTCGTCGGCAAGGCTGCCTCCGTTCGCGCCGAACCAGCGCATGCTTTCGCCGTTGGCTCGGATGATCTCTTTCATCAGCACGCAGTAGTTCTCTTGGGCGTACGCGTAGCCGGCTCCGTATCCCAAGCTCCCCCAATCGTTGGCTGTGACGTGAGGAATGCCGTACTCGGTCCAAATGATGTTCGCATCGTAGTTCCCGTCCCCGGGATCGCCGACGTTACCGTCCGAGCTGAGATCACCGCAAAGGGCGACACTCCCTCCGGTGCCTCCACTCCCTCCGGTGCCTCCACTCCCGCCGTTCCCGCTGATCCCACCGTTGCCTCCGGTGCTGCTGCTATCCGAACCACATCCCGATGCGGCGATCACACCGCACAATCCAATCCACGTCGCAATACGAGTCATCCGACCCTCCTCGTCCAAACCTGCCCGGCCTGCAGAATCTGCCGCGGACCATACCAGGAGTTCGGCGCCTCGCATCCAGGGGATCCGAATCGGCAATGAAGACGGGGCGAACCCCGCCTGGGCTGCCCCGTCTTCACGGTCTCGACCTAGATCGACTACTTGGTCGCGGTTCCGACCTTGGTGTCCGATATCTTGTCGGCTTGGATGTCCGCCGCACAAAACGGCATGTCGTTCCAGCCCTTGTCCGAGTAGAGCTGGGTCCAGTCGGAGTAGTGGGGCGATGCCGGATCGGTCGACTGCGAATACGTGAGGACTGCATAGGCATCGGGGCAGTCGGTTTCGTCCCAGGTGACGGTCTGGATGTAACTGTTCCCGTGGACGATCGCGCTATAGCCCTCGCCCGGGACCCAAGCCGAGCTGATGACGCTGAACATGAACATTCCGTTGCCCCCGTGAATGGGGATCTGGTCCGCGCCGACCTTCCGATACTGTACTTGCCCCCATGGGCGATCGACTGGAATCCCCTCGTTCACGAGAAAGTCTACGCCATGACCAAGCGCGCATCGGACTCCTTCGACCACGTCCGCGTTCTCACTGTTGAGAGTGTTCGGAGTGCCAACTGGATCGGCCGGGTCGAACGGAACGGACCATAGGCCAGGGATGCTCCGCGCCCCGAGCCAAAACCGGGTCCAAACCACGGGACCCACGCTGTCGATGTTGAAGTGGCCATCCCAGTTTTCCAGGATGCTGCAAGCTTCCGCCGCGTCACTCGGGTTGGCGCTGTACGGCTGGTTGCCCGCGGCCGCCGGATCACAATCTCCCGCGGTCCAGTCGGCTACGGCATTGCAAATCGCGATCACGTCATCCCGGGTCATCTCGCCGGCGATGTTTCGCTCTCCAAACATCACCTGCTGCAAGAGCTCGACGGTGAATCCCGGCGTGGCGCTCAGCCCGTCCGTGCCCGCGATGCGCTGCTCTGCCTGGGTGAAGGCCTGCCTCGTCCGAAGCGATTGCTCGATCCCCTCGGGTGGCTCCCTTCCGTTGCGACCCATGAGTGGCGAGTAACCTTCGAGCAGGCTATTCGGATTGCTGAGCCAGTAGCTGTCGTTGGAGTTGGCCACGTATGGGACCTGCTCGCTCGTGATCAGCTTCGGCAGATTGTCGAAGCCAAAAAGCCCATCAGGCCCGTCGGGGTCGGTTCCCCACTCGCACTCGCTTCGGGAGCCGTTCAGCGAGGCCACTCCGAAGTTCGTGATCAACGAGCTGAAGCCCTCCGCGCAGCTGTCGAGCTGCGCTGCGGTGACGTTCGGGACGGTCGTGACGTCTGCGTACATCGCGGTGCCAGCGCGATCCGCGGCAATCGTATTCGCCCAAGGAATCCCGATGGCTTTCAGCGCGCCTTGCAGATCGGCGATCGAAGTGGACTGACCCATCGCGATGAACTGATCGAGGATGCGGGTGTTGTCGAGATTGGCGTCGCGCATCGCGAACACCGTTCCGGCTGGCGTGGGCCAACCGCCTACGATGTCGACCACTGCGCCCAACGACACGATCGGGCCGTAGTGACTCATGTAAATGTTCTCGGTGCGCTGCTCCACCGTGCCGTCTTCGAGCTTGACTTCGATGGTGATCGGAACGGTCTCGATATTCCGAATCTCGTCATCGTAGCGGTATTGGTAGGGATTGCCGTCCACGAGCTCGAGCTCATAGAACGTGAATCGCTGTGCGGTCGACACGGTGTGTGACCATGCAACGTCCTTGTTGAAACCGATGAGCACGAGCGGGACCCCGTGAAGCGAAGCGCCCATCATGTCGTACTCACCGGGAAGGGTGAGATGTTGCACGTAGAAGCGCTCCGGGCCCTGCCAAGGGAAGTGGGGATTGCCAAGCAGGATGCCGTGACCGGTTTGCGACCCTGCGGCGCCGATTGCATACGCGTTGCTTCCCAGTGCGTCGAGCTGCCGTGATTCCAGCCAGCTCGAATCCAAAGCGAGGCTCTGCGGGCCAGGCCCCGAGGTGCTCGCCATCGATTGCGTTGGCGCCGCAGCGGATCCCGCCATGATGAGGTCGGTCATCTTCGCGAAGCCCAAATCCGCAGCCGTGCCAGCGTACAGGATGAGCTTGCGGAGCCTCTTGGCCACATCGGCGTCATCGACGTTTCGTACCCAGTCCGCGTCGCGACATCCTTCTGGGCCTTCCGCCAGGTTTCCGATTCCAGTCTCCTCGAGATACTGGTTCAAGCCCGCCGCGTAGCCCTTGAGAAGCGCCTGGACGTTTTCGCTCAAGGCTGGAAGAAACTCGTTGTCGATGTACTCGTCTGAGTTGACCAAGCGGAAGACGAAGTCGTCGTTCGCGTAGTCTTCACCGAAGTAGCGCGCGGCTTCGCCGTTTGCTGACACGATCTCCCGCATCAGGACGCAGAAATTATCCTGCGCGTAGGCATAGCCCTCGCCGTAGCCCAGGTTTCCCCAATTGCTCCCGGTAATGTGCGGAATCCCGTACTTGGTGCGAACGATGTTTGCCGAATACCCAGCGGTAGAGCTGCTATCCGAACCGCAACCGCAAACGAGCAACGTCGTGCACAAGCCGACCCAAGCCATAGAACGCATCATCCAACCTCCAAGTGCCCGCCCGGCTCCTTGCAATCGAACGGCCGCGACCATAGCAAAGGATCCAGCGTCGTCCCAGTCGCTTTTTGATCCCTATCGCCGGAGGCGATGGCGGATGATGGCCGGCAAGCTCCTGCCGATATCGCGGATTAGCGTCGCCCAGCTGAACCGGTCGACCCAGCTGCTGATCAGACCATCTTTGACCCGAAACTCTCCCTGAACAGGGAGGTTCAGGGTCAGGCCGCCACCTTCGAAGATGTCGATGCGGTCGGTGTACACGACGCCGTCGCCTCGTTCGTGGATATCGTGGTACCGCACTTCGAAGCGGGTGGCATCCTTGAACATGTCGCGAAGTACCTTCCTGAACCGGTCCTTGTCGCGGGCGGTCTTCCACGGAACGTTGACCCAGCGTACATCCTGGGCGACCAGTGCGAGTGCTTCGTCGAGATCGAGGCGTTCCAAGGCAGAGACAAACGCCTCGACCACTTTCTGTGCGGAAGTGTCCATCCGCTCACTATAGAGATCTTTGCGCTGACGAACAGGCCAGCCCATCGAGGTCGGTTTTCACGCCTTGGCGTCTGTGTTAAGGGGGCCGCATGCGATGTCCCTCGCGCTCAGAGCTCACCAGATCAGCCTTGGTGGCAACGCTCATGCTGGCCACGGCATGCGCGCATGTCCCCCATCGGTCGGCACTCCCTGGCCAGTATGCCGATGAGGCGACGGTCCTCGGGATTCCTCGCCTTCGCCTCTGGGGCGATGCACCTCCCCCCTGGAAACAGGACTGGTTCGGCAAGAGCCGGGCGGAGATACAGGAGCGTTACTCCGGCATATACGGCAAGCGGCAGACCTACCTCGCGATCTCGGGCGGCGGCGAAAACGGCGCGTTCGCCGCTGGGTTGCTCCTAGGATGGACGGCAGCCGGCGATCGTCCGGAGTTCACGACGGTCACAGGGGTCAGCGCGGGGGCGCTCGTCGCCCCGTTTGCGTTCCTCGGGCCGGAGTACGACGAGGTTCTGCGGAGAGTTTCCGCCGAGCTCACGGCCAAAGATGTCTACAAGAAGCGAGGAACCATCAGGGCCCTCCGGACGGACGCCATGGCGACCACCGAGCCCCTTCAAGCGCTCATCGCAAAGTATGTCGACGAAGAGGTGATGGAGAAGATCGCCGCGGAGCATCGCAAGGGCCGCTCGCTCAACATCGGGACCGCGAACCTCGACTCGATGCGCCCGGTCATATGGCGGATCGGCGTGATCGCAAACAGCGGCCATCCCGATGCGTTGCGTCTGATCCGCCAGATCCTCCTCGCATCGGCGTCGGTGCCCGGAGCGTTTTCTCCGGTGCTGATCGAGGTCGAAGCAGGTGGGCACCAGTATGACGAGCTCCACGTCGACGGCGGGGCAACCGCGCAAGTGTTCCTCTATCCGATCGGGCTCGATTACGACCAAGTCCTCGAGCGGCTAGCCGTACCCGGTCGACCTGAGGTCTACATCATTCGCAACTCCCGCCTGGACCCACACTACCAACAGGTGAAGAACAGGCTCGTTCCCATCGCGCGGCGCTCGCTCGCATCGTTAATCCGGACGCAAGGAATTGGCGACCTCTACCGTATCTACGTTCAAGCGTGCCGCGACGGATTAGACTTCAACCTCGCGTACATCCCTGCGGACTTCAACGAGCCGTCGGATGGCGAGTTCGATCCGGAGTACATGAAAAAGCTTTACGACATGGCCTTCGAGCAGGCCAAAGCGGGCTATTCCTGGGCAAAGATGCCGCCCGAGCTCGAGACCGCGCCGGTTCAATGCCGATGATTCCTGGGGTGCCGGAGCCTTGCGCGCTGGCCGGCGAGCCCTAGGCTCCTTTCATGCGAACCATCCTCTCCTCTCTCGTCCTCGCCTTCCTTCTGGTGGGTTGCAAGGACGCCAATCCAGCCTCCGCAAGCGAAACCAGCCCGAAGGACTCACAAGAAACCAAAATGGTGGTCTCCGAGATCTCCGTCGAAGACGCCGCGAAGGCGTTGCAGTCCGGGGCCCTGGCGGTCGACGCCAATTCCGACAGCACACGCGAGAAGAACGGCACGGTGCCCAATGCGATACTCCTGACTTCCTCGTACAAGTACGACCTCTCTCAGCTACCGGAAGATGAGAGCAAGGGTCTGATCTTCTACTGTGCCAACACGAGCTGTTCGGCTTCCGATGCGGCCGCCGAACGGGCATCGGCCAACGGATACAAGAACGTTCGCGTCATGCGCGGAGGGATCAAAGGCTGGAAGGCTGCGGGCAAGGCTACGGCGCCTTACCCGAGGAGTTAGGCTTTCGTGCCGGCGTCAAGCCGGCATCAAGGCCAGTAAGATTCGGTCTGGCGCATCGTCGAACCTCCCATTGGACATCACGACGATCACATCGCCCGGCCTCGCTTCCGATGTAGCTGCGTGGATGACTTCCTCCACGCTCTCACAGGCCCGAGCCCGTCCGCCCCGACTCGCGATCGCCTCCGCGATCGCCTTCGTATCGAGCATTTCTTCGTGCGGAATCCCGCTACGTCCGACGGGCGCCAAGATGCACAGGTCCGCGGAGCTGAACGCATCGGGGTAGGCGTCCTGGTGCAATCGTCGCGACGCGGTGGCGCTTCTGGGTTCGAATACCGCGATCAGCCTACCTTCGACTTGCTCGCGGAACGCGGACAGTGTTTCCTCGACCGCGGTGGGGTGGTGCGCGAAGTCATCGTAGACTCGCACGCCGTTCGCGATGCCGACGAGCTCCTGTCGTCGCTTGGTTCCACGGAAACCGGGCAGGGCGGCGATGAGCTCGTCGAGCGGGGCGCCTGCCGCTTCGCTGGCGATCGCGAGCGCGGCAACGGTGTTGCGCGCGTTGTGACGCCCGACCAATGGCAGAGGGACGCGGCCGCACAAGGATCCGCCGCCGAATAGATCCATGGCGCCTCCCCCAGCGCGCATGCCCAACCACATCGGCTCGATGTCTCCACAGTCGTCTCCATCGACCGCATAGAACCGCACCTTGCAAGATGCCGTCGATGCGACCTCTCGGACCACGGGATCTCCTGCCCAGGCGAACAGGAAACCGTCCGCTGGAATCAGCGCGACGAACTCTCGGAATGCGTCAACGTATGCTTTCGCATTCGGAAAGATGTCGACGTGGTCGTACTCTATCGATGTCAAGACGGCTGCAGAGGGGTGGTAGCTGAGAAACTTCGGCACTTTCTCGAAAAATGCGCTGTCGTACTCATCTCCTTCGACCACGAACGGCGAACCCTCGCTGCCCAAGCGGGAGCTTCGGTCGAAGTTCAACGGGATCCCGCCGATGAAAAACCCTGCGTCCGTTCCTATCTGTCGCAGCAGGTATGCGAGCAAGGTCGACGTCGTCGTCTTGCCGTGCGTGCCCGCAACGACCAACGGCGTGCGGTGCGACAAGACCTGTTCGGCGAGCGCACCCGGCATCGAGAGGATTGGAATCCCGCGCCAGATCGCCTCCTGCGCTTCGGGGTTGTCCCGGCGGCATACGTTCCCGACGACCACCAAGTCCAGATTCGCATCGAGGTTCGATCGATGCCAGCCCTGTAGGCATTCGATGCCGATCTCTGTGAGATACGGTCCAACCGGCGGATCAAACGCGGTGTCGCTTCCGCTCACCTCGTGCCCCGCCTCCGCGAGGAGAGCCGCCAATGCGCTCATGCCCGTGCCCGCCACGCCGATCAAGTGAACGCGCATGTGCACTTCCGAGCCTGGGAATCATTGAGTAATGTCGGGGTAGGTGTTGACAGAGTCATCGCTAGGCCCATTATGGAATAAAGGTGGCGCAGAAAACGAAAAAGCTCTCTGACCGCTTGCGAGAGATGATGGATGCTTGGCTCGATGCGCTGCAGGGTTTGCTCAATCCTCCGCCGGCGCCAGTTCCGGTGCGTGTAACGCGGCCCCGGCCGCCGATGAAGCGCCGCCGGTAAATTTCGATCACTCCGCCGCAGAGACCTGCGCAGCGGCCACCACCGTAACCGGAACTCCGCTGAACGCCGCGTTCCCGCTGAGCTGGTCGATGAGTTGGTCGTCCGTGAGGTCGTTGACGCTCACGCCCGGATGGTTCGCGGCCACGGTCAGCTGCACCCCATCGCGCCCGTGTCCGAATCCGTGTGGGAGGCTCACCACGCCGGCCACCATGTCATTGGTCACTTCGGCGGGCGCGCTGACCTCTCCGACCCTCGAGCTCACCGTGACCATGTCGCCCGACTTCACGCCCAGTCGCTCAGCATCGCCTGCGTTCATCATCAAGGTGCAACGTGGCTTGCCTTTCATGAGGCGGGGCGTGTTGTGCATCCAGGAGTTGTTGCTTCGTAGGTGCCGCCGCCCGATGAGAAGGAGCTTTCCTGCCGGGGCCGCGGAGACTTCTGACGCAAACCGAGCGCGAAGCCGCTCGAGGTCCTCGACGAAGAGGTCGGGCGCCAAGTCGATCGCGCCGTGGTGTTCCGGAATTCGATCGGGCAAGGAGCTCTGCAACGGTCCTAGGTCGACTCCATGTGGTTCCTTCTTGAGCTTGCCAAGCGAGAGCCCCGTGCCCAGGGGGTTCAGACGCTTACCGTACGGACCCAAGCGAATGCCGAGATCGAGCACCCGTTCCGGACCGGCCTTCTGCATCACGCGCGCCGATAGATACTCCCTGCTCAGCTTGCCGTGCCGTTTTGCGGCCATTCTGCAGCTGAGCTCGCTCAGGATTTCCCAGTCGTCTAGCTCGTCCGCTCCTTTCGCGAACGGTGGCGCCGAATAGTTCGCTGTGTTGCGCACCGCGGCGAGGTAAAGAGCGAGGTCGTAGTGGCTCCGCTGAATGGGAGACACGGGCGGCAAGATCAAATCTGCGTGTCGGCTGGTTTCGTTGATGAAGAAGTCGATCGCCAGCATGAACTCCAGGGATTCGAACGCGCGATCGAGTCGTGCGCCGTTGGGTGTCGACAAGATCGGATTGCCGGCGAGGCTTACCATCGCCCGGATCTGCCCTTCTCCCTCTGTGAGGATCTCTTCAGCCATCACCGAGGAGGGTAGCTCCCCGCCGAACTCCGGAAGACCACGCACGCGACTACGCCAGCGTCCGTACGAACCACGTCCGATCCCGAAACCGCCAATCTTCTGCAGCGTGTCGATCGCTGGCGTGGCGAACATCCATCCACCCGGCTCGTCGAGGTTGCCGGTGACCGTGTTGAGGGCATTCACGAGCCACATGTTGAGGCCGCCGAACTCCTGCGTGCACGCCCCCACCCGACCGTAGGCGACTGCGGTCGGTGAGCCTTTCATCTCCCGCGCAAGCCGCTTCACCGTTGCGGCCGGCACTCCGGTGATCGCTTCGCTGCTCTCCGGTGGATACGCTTTTGCGATCTCGACCAAGCGCTCGAGGTTCTTGACGTGGGGGGCAAGCCGACCGAGCTCGATCGGAGCGGCACATACCTCGTGAAGCATCCCGAGCAAGAACAGCGCATCCGTACCCGGCTGGATGAACACGTGCTCATCCGCGATCTGGGCGGTCTCGGATCGCCGCGGGTCGACGACCACCACCTTCCCACCCCGCTTCTGAATCCCCTCGAGGCGTTTCTTGATCCCAGGGGCCGACATGAGGCTTCCGTTGGAAGCCAGCGGGTTGGCGCCGATGAGCATCATGTAGTCGGTCCGATCGACGTCGGGCAGCGGAAACAAGAGCTGGTGCCCATACATGAAATACGAGGCGAGCATCAGCGGCCACTGGTCGCACGAGCTGGCCGAGAAACGATTCTTCGTGCCAAGTGCGCGAAAGAACGCAGGCCCATAGACGAGCGTCCCGAAGTTGTGAGCGTTGGGATTGCCGAAGTAGAGCCCGAGCGCGCTCCGTCCATGCTTCTCCTGCACTTCGTAGAGACGATCGACCGCCATGTCGAACGCCTCGTCCCACGAAATGCGCTCCCAACGACCTCCAACCCGACGCACCGGTTGCTTGAGCCGATCGGGGTCGTCGTACAGGTCCTTCAGCGCGGTCGCTTTCGGGCAAATGTGCCCCCGGCTGAAGACGTCTTGCTCGTCGCCGCGGATCGATACGACTTCTTCACCGTCGATCTCCACCGCGAGTCCGCACATTGCCTCGCAGAGGTTGCAGGTTCGGTAGTGGGTGCTGGTCATCGCCACCCAGCATACCCGAGCTTGGACCTCGCGCGTACCCGTTTCGGGGGATGGGCCCCAAACGCGGGTCCGCAACCCAGGTCGACGAGTCGCGTTTTGGCAGCATTCGAGAGCGCTGCGCGCGCCGCGGATACCTGGGTGGCTAGCTCATGGCACGGGTCGAGCCGCAGGGCGAGAGTGTTCAAGCCTTGTGGTTCGCTGCTTTCTTTGCCGCTACGAAGCGAAGGCGCAAATCGTAGAGAACTTCGTTGATGAGACGCTCTTCCTCCCCGGTCAGGTTCCCTATCGTCTTCTCTTCGAGTAGAGCGATGCAGTCGATCGATTGCTTGGCATGGGCGAGGTTGACCGTTACGTCATCGTCGGCACCAGGCAACTCGCCGAGATGCATCAGCGCCGAAGTGCTCAGCGACAAGACGAAGGTGTTGAAGTCGATACCGGGAGGCGCCTTGTCCTGCTCACTCATCCAACCTACTCCCGAGAGGAACCGGCCTTCGAATCACCCGGGTCGATCTCGACCCGGATGTACGCGCCTTCGCGGTCCGCGAGGCTCGCCAAGTGTTGCTCGTACTCTTGCTTGGAGATCAAGCCCTTCGCGATATTGCGTTCCACGATTCGCTGGTCGACCAGTTTGTCACCCAAAGTTGCCATGCCGCCGAGTGTAGGTTCACCTTACCCGCTGTCAACTCACACTAGTTTGACACCCCCGTGGGGAGCCCCGATCCTGAGACTGTGCTTAGCGGAGTCCCGCCATCACCCGATCAGCTGCGCGAGCTCGAGATTCTGATTCGCGCGCACCATCCTCTCTTGCTGGTGGATACCCTCGAAGAGGCCCGGGTTCACGGGCTGCTCGAACACGCGGCAGAGCGCATCGGCCTGCCTCTCTTTTCATGGACGCAGATCGACGGGCTCCATCGGGAGTTGCCCGAGCCGGGGCAAACTCCGGAGACCGGACCTCCTCAGAAGGCGTTGGCCTTCATCGAGCGTTCGAACCTCGAGGCGATCTTCCACTTGCGGGGACTTGGCCCCTATCTGCACGAGCCGGCCGTCATCGCCCAGATCAAGAGCATTCACGAGAAGTACTTCGGGCACCGTGGCGCGGTCGTCGTTTCCGGTCAGGGGATGGACGTGCCGCCCGAGTTGGAGCAACTGTTCACACCGATGAACCTGCACGCTCCGTCGCCGGAGGCGTACCACGCGTTCGTCCAGGCGGTGCTCCGCGACTTGGCCAAGCGGATGAACGTCAGGGTCGAGCTCTCGAGCGTCGACGTGTCCAACATGCTTGCCGCCTTGCATGGGCTCACCTTCTTCGAGGTACGGAAGATCATCACGCAAGCGGTCGTCGAGGACGGCGTGTTGGGACGCGAAGACATCGTCCGGGTGCTTCAAGCGAAGCGTCAGATCATCGAACGGTCCGGTGTGCTCGAGTATTTCCCACACGAGCAAGCGATGGAGGACGTTGCGGGTCTCGACGAGCTCAAGGCTTGGCTGCGCAAGCGGCAATCGGCTTTCGAAGATCCAAAGCGAGCCAAGGCATACGGATTGTCTCCCCCCAAGGGACTGCTCCTGATCGGGGTACAGGGCTGCGGAAAGAGCCTCTGCGCAAAAGCGGTTGCTGCCGAGTGGAAGCTTCCGCTGATTCGTCTCGACCCATCCAATCTCTACAACCGGTACGTGGGCGAGAGCGAGAAGAACCTGAAGCGTGCGATCAAGCTCGCGGAGGCGATGGCCCCCGTGGTCCTCTGGATGGACGAAATCGAGAAGGCGCTGTCACAAGAGGATGCGGAGGGTGGACCTGCGCAGCGGATCTTCGGCACCTTCCTAGCCTGGCTTCAGGACAAGAAAGAGAACGTCTTCGTCATCGCGACCGCAAACGACATTTCGAAGCTGCCGCCCGAGCTGATGCGCAAGGGCCGCTTCGACGAGATCTTTTTCGTCGATCTCCCTCGCGACGATGCACGCAACCGGATCTTGGAGATTCACCTCGCGCGTAGGCACCGCGACCCCTCGCGATTCGATCTTCCCCGACTCGTCCGTCTGACGGAAGGCTTTAGTGGAGCCGAGATCGAGCAAGCCGTCGTGTCCGCTCTCTATACGATGTTCTCTCGACAAGAGGAGCTCACGACCGAGGCAATGGTCGAGGAGATCGCACTGACCAAACCGCTCTCGGTGACGATGGCCGAGCGCATCGATGCGCTGCGCGAGTGGGCCAAAGATCGCGCGGTCTTTGCGGGCTGAGAGACAGCCGCTAGCGGATGCGAGCCATTTGCCGTAGATTCCGCCGCCTTAGCTCGAGAGGTCTCGGATGCGTCGACGAATTGTGCTTGCTTGTGTCGGTCTTGTGCTTGCTGGTTGCGGCAGCACTGGCAGCAGTGGCGGCAGCGCTGGAAGTGGTGGCACTCCGGGCGCTCGGGGATTGGTCGTGCAAACCGCCTCCGGCCTGGTCGAGGGCTTCGAGGACGATGGTGTCTACTCGTACCGGGGCATCCCCTATGCGGAGCCGCCCGTTGGAGAGCTTCGCTGGAAGCCGCCTCGCGAACCCGAGCCGTGGGTGGGTACGCTCGCTGCAACCGAGAAGCCGAGCATCTGCCCACAGGAACCGTTCGCCGGTCTGCCGGTACCGGGTTTCATGCCCGACGAAGATTGTCTCTACCTGAACGTCGACACACCGGCGCAGGGGTCTGAGTTGCCTGTGATGGTCTGGATCCATGGTGGAGGCTTCACACTCGGTGAGGGCCTTCAGACCGATGGCGGCACGGCAGGAGACGGAATTGCGCGCGAGGTTCACGCCGTCGTCGTCAGCATGAACTACCGCCTCGGCCAGCTCGGCTTTCTCGCGCACCCCGCGCTCACGGCCGAGAGCCCGGACCATGCTTCCGGCAATTACGGTTTGTTGGATCAGACCGCGGCGCTGCAGTGGGTTCGAGACAACATCGGTGCTTTCGGCGGCGATCCCGGCAACGTCACGATTTTCGGAGAGTCCGCCGGGGCGTTTAGCGTCTGCAGCCACCTGGCCTCTCCCAAGAGTGCGGGCCTCTTCGCCAAGGCTATCCAGCAGAGCGGTTCGTGTGAACGTCCCTGGCCCATGCTCGCCGCAGCTGAAGCGCAAGGCGGGGACTTTGCGGAAGCGCTGGGTTGCGGCGCAGATCAAGACGTCCTCGGGTGCATGAGAACGAAGTCTGCCGATGAGGTGCTGGCTGCATTGCCGCCTGGGCCAAACTTTGGATTCAACCCCAGCACTGGGCCTTCGGGAAGCTGGGGACCGGTCCTCGATGGGTCGTTCTTCACCCAACAACCCAGCGACGCATTCAGCTCCGGCACCTTCAATCGGGTCCCGACCATCATAGGTTTCGCCCGCGAGGAGGCGCGGCTTTTCACTTGGCTGGGCGAGCTTGCGGAGCCGCCGCTCGAAGTGACCGCGGAAAATTACGAATCGCAGATCGCTCGTCTCTTGGGCGGCAATACCGAGCTCGCGGGTAGGGCTGCGCTCGAGTATCCGCTGGAGGACTACTCGGAGCCCACCGTTGCGCTTGCCGCGGTCGCCACGGACACGATCTTCCGCTGTCCAGGCAAGCTGGAGGTGGCGAAGCTAGCAGCATTCATCCCCGCCTATCTCTACCAATTCGAATATCAAGATGGGCACTCGCAGCTCGAGGTTGCGCTTCCCTTCATTGGAGCGAGCCTCCCGAGCTATCCGCTCGGTGCCTTTCACGGCGCCGATATCCCCTACGTATTCGGCTACGATCCACTCTTGGAGATCAACTTCACGGACTTCTCGACGACGCTTCACCAGTGGCAATCCGGCACCGTCGACGAGGCGCTCTGGCTCCAGACCCTCGGCTATCTCGCGCGCTTCGCCGCGACTGGCGATCCAAGCGCAGAGAGTGACGTGCAATGGCCCAGATACGATGCCCAGGCCGATCAGCACCTAGTCTTCGACACGACCGCCTCGATCGGGAGCCATGCAGCCGGTAAGTGCGAGTTTTGGAAATCCGAGGACTACCTCGTCTCCGAGCTCGGCAACTGACGCCAGAGGCTCAACCGGCCGCGTCGAGCGTACGCTGATTGTAGGCGTGCTCGTCGCGCATGCCTTCCATCGTGGTCTTGGCCACGAACTCCTCCAGTTTCTTGCGGATGAGCGGCACCTTCGCCGTGACTTCGAACTCGATGTCGTAGGTGCAGCCACTCGCGCTGGGGGAGATCGTGATGTTGGAGTCGATCTTGCCCGGCGTCCCGACGACGTCGATGTGACTCTTGCAGGTCTTCTTCTCGCCAGCATCCCGCCACTCGCGGCGCTCGACGATCGTATTGGTTGCGCTGAACAACTTCTTCGCAAAACCGGGCAGGTCGCTGTCGATCTCTCGGGTCGACGTGATGACCTTCGTGCCACCGCTCTCTTCGACTTGGATGCGAACGTTCCGTTCGCCAGACGCTTCACAGCGCTTCTTGATATGGTCGGGATCCGTTACGAAGCGGTAAACCGTGTCGACGTCTTGCTTATACTGGATGGTCAGATTCGGCATATTGTGCTCCCGTTGCGAAGGGCATAGCGTAACATGGCTAGGAGCGAGGTCGAGCGGCTACGCGCCGAAGGCGACGCGAAACACAAAATGCGCAACGGCGAAGTACACCAGCAGCCCCAAGATGTCTACGACCGACGCGATGAACGGTGTCGAGGATACCGCGGGATCGAGGCCTGCGCGTCGAATCACCAGAGGCAGAAGCGATCCGATGATGCTGCTCATCGTGACGATCGCCAAGACACTCGCCCCGACGGCGGTCGCGATTACCGCGGGGCCCACGAACTCGCCAGCGAACCAACCTCTCGCGAACCCCATCAAGCCTAGGACGATTCCTAGTGAGAGCCCGATCAGTAGCTCACGGCCGAGGACTTTCACCCAATCGCCCGGCTTCAGCTCGCCCACTGCCATCGCTCGGATGATCAGCGACGCAGATTGCGACCCGGCGTTTCCGCCCGATGAGATGATCAGTGGAATGAAGATGACCAGCTCAACCGTTGCTTCCAGGATGCTTCGGTTCTCCCGGATAACCGTTGCGGTGAGCAGCTGAGCGAGGAACAGTAACACCAGCCACGAACCACGTTTCCAGACGAACTCCGCCCAGCCCGTTTCAAAGTAAGAGTCCTCCAGTGGTACGACGCCGCCCATCTTCTGCGCGTCCTCTGTGGCCTCTTCGATGACGACGTCGACGACGTCATCGACGGTGACGACCCCGAGCATTCGCGACCTCCGGTCCACTACCGGCAGAGCGCCCAAGTCATAACGAGCGATTGCGTGCGCGACCTTCTCTTGGTCATCGAATGCCGAGACGTAGAAGACGTTTTCAGTCATGATCTCGGAGAGCGCCTGTCCTGGGTCACTCAGGATTAGGTCGCGAAGGGACACCACGCCGAGGAGCTCGCCGCTCGGCCGGCAGACGTAAATGTAGTAGAGCGTCTCGGCCACGCCTTCGCGCCCAAAGCGTCGCGCCGCGTCCATCGCTTCCCACACCCTGGTCTCCGGAGGGAGGGAAGCGAACTCGGTGGTCATCAGCCCACCGGCGGTCTCCGGTTCGTATTGAACCAGCTCCCGAACCTCCTCGGCCGCTTCTGGCTCTCGCCGTTGGAGCGCTGCGAGCAATGCCTTGGCATCGTCCTCGTCGAGCTCTTGGAGAAGGTCGACTCGGTCGTCCGGGTCCATCTCGCTGAGGAGCTCGACCGCGCGGCCGGTGTCGATCGCATTGAATACGAGAACCTGGCGATGTGCGCTCAGGCGTTCTACGACATCAGCGGCTGTTTCGTTCGGCAATGCTCGCATGAGCGAGATCGCCTCCCTTGCGGACAAGTCCTCGAGAAGCTCCGCGATATCCTCCGCGTGAAACTCCGAGACGGCCTCGCGAACAGCCTCAGGACCGATCGCGATCGCGTCCTGAAGGTCTGGTCCAATCAGAGGCGCCAATCGCATTGCGGCCGATTCTGGCGCATGCGGGCAGCTGCCGCAGCAAAAATCTGGCCTACTCGGGCGCCTGCTTCGATCGGAAGCGAATATTCAGAAGCTCGACCATCAGAGCGAAGGCCATGGCAAAGTAGATGTAGCCCTTGTTCACGTGCTGTCCGAGCCCTTCGGCCGTCAGGAGAACGCCAATGAGCAGCAGGAACGATAGGGCGAGGATCTTCATCGACGGGTAGTGATTGACGAAGTCACCGACCTGTTTCGCAAAGACCAGCATGACCCCGATCGCGATGACCACGGCCGCCACCATCACCTGGATGTGCTCTGCCATGCCGACCGCCGTGATGACCGAGTCGAGCGAGAAGATGATGTCGAGGACCATGATCTGGACGACGACGCCTGGAACGCCGCTAAACCAACCCTGTATGTCGTCTTGTGGGTCCCCTTCGACCTTCTCGTAGATCTCTTGGGTGCTCTTGGCGATCAAGAACAGGCCGCCTCCCAGCAGAATGACGTCACGTCCCGAAAACGGATGCCCCACGACTTCGAAGAGGGGGTCGGTCAGGTGCATCACCCAGTTGATCGTCAACAGTAGGGCGATCCGCGTCACCATCGCTCCGAGCAGACCCAGCCGGTAGGCCACGCCCTGCTTCTCGACTGGTAGGCGCGACGCTAAAATCGCGATGAACACGATGTTGTCGATGCCGAGGACGATTTCGAGCAGCGTCAGGGTGAGGAGCGCGACCCACGCGTCCGGGTTGGTGAGCAGCTCCAGCATGTGACTGGTGGTTTCTAGCGTGACTAGCCTGTCCGCTGCAAACCGCTCTCGACGGGTCCAGGCGCTTTCTACCCCATAGTTGCCGTGTGTTCGCCATGTGGCTAACCTAATTGAGTGGGCTTGGGGATCCAGACGACCCGTTTGATTGGTGCGACGTTATCGTTACTCGCTCTGTCCTGCGCGGACAGTGGCGGACCGGTGACCGTGGATGCGCAATGGAACCTGTCTTGCCCGACGGACGGCGTAGTCGGCTGTGGCGCATTCGCTCCGAAGACGTGTCTCGGTAGTGTCGGTCAACGAGCGATTGTTGGCGAGTATCGCCAAACGGCATGTACGGGAGATCCGATCGTCGCAAGCTGCGACGCAGTAGAGCGGCCCGATGGGACACTCGTCGTGACGCTCGATGCCGACGTTGGAGGCGAGTTTGCGTTCAAGCTCGACCGCGCCACCATCGACATCAGCAACGGTTCCGTCGTGCAACCGTCTGCGTGCAACGTCACGATCATCGAAAGCGGCTTGCCCTATGACATTGGCCGCTGTGGCAATGCGGCGCCTTCGATGGAGCAACCTTGTCAGCTTTCGAACATCTCCGTGCAGGGAAATGCGATTAGCGTCGACCTTCAGTGCGATTCGTTGTTGAGCAGCACCACCGGTCTCGCCTTCGACGTTGGAGCAGTGGGCGGCGGACCGACGACGATCCGCTTCGGTAACTGCGCCGGTCTCTAGAGCGCCTTCTGCGAGTGGTCTTTGCCGTCGTACCGGAGCGCCGTGGGCTTCTCGTCGACGATCGTATGAATCTCGACTGGGCGCGTCCAAACTCGGCAAAGCGCTTTGAGGACCTCGTTGGCCCAATCGAGTCGCAAGTCGGCGCCTTGATGCGTGTGCTGCAATAGAAGCTCCGAGCGATTTCCATGGTTGGCGTCCACGACGGAAATGATCGGATTGCCTGCGTTGGTCAGGCCTGTCAGCAGTTGGCTCTTCACATCTTGGAAGGTACGGCTCTCGATTTCCCATCGGTCGTTTCGTTGGTTGTAGCCGAAGGAATACAACTTTTGATCGGCCACGAAGTCCTCGGTCAGGTACTCGTCGATGAACGTCACATCGTTGTAAAGCGTGCGCACTTCGAAGATCTTCTCGCGGCCGAGCCCCGTGCGGCGATCCCAGTGACGTCGGAGCTCCCAGTCGTCACAGTCGTCCCATTCCTTGCCGAACTGGCCCCTGTTCCAGCGGTCTTCGATGTGCCGGAAGAGCTCGATCCCGAGCTTGTATGGGTTGAGTTGCCCTGGGGCAGTCGCAAGCACGCTGGCACAGCGGTCGGCATAGTCGACGATCTCGCTCGCGTCGCAAATGTTCTCGGTCATGAGTCGAGAGTGCCAGTAGCTCGCCCAACCCTCATTCATGATCTTGGTCTGCATCTGCGGCAAGAAGTAGTAAGCTTCCGTGCGAATGACGGCGAGGCATTCGCGCTCCCAGCGCTGAAGCGGCGCATTGTCGAGCAAGAACCCGAGCACGTCCCGCTGAGGTTCCGTGGGGAAGCGCTGCGCTTGCTCTGCTTCTGCCATCAACTTCTTCTTCTGGGAAGCGACGAACTCCTCCGGATTGATGAAGGACTCCATGTACTCCCGGTCTACACGAAGAAGGGGTACCTCTAGCGCGTCGGGGGGCTCTTCTTCCTCCGAGCTGCTCGGCGACATCTCCTTGGGAAGAAAGGGCTTCTGCGGATCGATCAGATTTTCGAGGCTCAAGCAGGCGTCGATGAACTGCTCGACCGTTTCGAGACCGATACGATTCGCCCACTTCCGGACGATCGAGCCATGATTGGCCAGCGTGTCGATCCACTTGCGAAGGTCAGCCCCGCTTTCGGGGTCACGGCCCTGGCTCGTCATCCGAAAGCAGAAGTTGTTCTTGAAGAAGTCGACATGAGCATACACGTGCGCCATCACGAGCTTCTGATCGACCAGACTATTGCCTTCGAGCAGGTACGCAATTGCCGGATTGTTGTTGATTACGAGCTCGTAGATCTTGGACAGGCCGTACTCGTGACTCTTGCTCAGCCGTTCGTATTCCATGCCCCATCGCCAATGTGGGTAGCGCGTTGGAAAGCCACCATATGCAGCGATTTCGTTCATCTGATCATAGCTCAGGACTTCGAAAATCGTGGGAAAGACGTCGAGCCCAGCGCTTCGTGCAAACCCTTCGATGCGCTGCTGTTCCTCGCGGAGGTAGCTGGGGAGAGCGGTTCTCAGAGCGAACTGGGCCACCTCCTATTTGCCTTTCCCGAGGAACTCCCGAATCGACTCGACGATCGCGTCACGGTCGTTGATCTCGCTCGTTATCAATTGGTCATCGTCCGAAAAGTGTTCCCTCAGGTCTTTGATGAACTGGCCGGACCCGTAGGGGCTATCGACTTGGCCGTAACAGAACACGTTGGAAGCCGGGAGCAGGAGCTTCTTGAGGATGTCGACGCAGAGCAAGGTGTCGTCGACGCTCCAGTTGTCGCCGTCCGAGAAGTGAAAAGGGTAGATGTTCCATTGCGAGGACGGATAATCTCGTTCGATCATGTCGGCGGCAAGTCGATAGGCCGACGAAATCATCGTGCCGCCGGATTCTCGCGTCCGAAAGAACGTGTCGCGATCGACCTCTCGGGCGGCTGCGTCGTGAATCACAAAACGCGTTTCAATGCCCTTGTATTGCTTGCGCAGCCAGGTGTCGATCCAGAAGGATTCGATGCGTACGATCTCCTTCTGCTCGTCCCCCATGGAACCAGACACGTCCATCATGTAGATGAGAACCGCGTTCGCGACCGGTTCCTCCTCCGTCTTCCACGACTTGTAGCGCATGTCATCGCGCGTCGGAATGATGACGGGGCGCTTGGGGTCGTACGCGCCGAGTGCGATCTGACGCCGTAGCGCACTTCGGAACGTTCGTTTGAAGTGACGCAAAGAGTTTGGACCCACGTTGCGCACGCCGACGTAACGGTCCTTCTTGTCGACGATGGCGCTCTTGCCCTTGTTCTCGATGTTCGGAAGCTCGAGCTCTTCGCCCAGGATCTCCGCCAGCTCATCGAGCGTGATCTCGACTTCGAGCGCGTGCTCGCCGGCTCGATCGCCAGCTTCACCCTGGCCGTCGCCCTCCTCCGGGCTTCCCGACAAAGGATCGCCAGGCTCTCCGTCCCCTTGGGAAACCCCACCCTGTTGTTTGTCGCCAAAGCGCAGCTTGGGGATGTCGATGTGGGGAACCGGGATCGAAACGATGTCCTTTCCTTGTCTGCCGAGCAGCTCCCCTTTGGAGATATACTTACGCAGGTTCTGTCGAATCCGACCGCGAACGATGTTCCGGAACCGTGAATGATCCTGATCGATTCGCAGAGACACCCGTTACTCCTTCACGTCGCCCCTTGCGAAGATGCTGGCGACGTAAGCGAGCACATCGGTCGCCGAAGCCTCGTTGTAGCCGTAGTACTTGATCAGTCGGTTCTTGATGATGTCGATCCGGTCTTGCGTCTCCTTGTCGATGACATTGGACACGAAGCTCGACAGCTTGATCGAATCCTTTTGATCTTCGAACAGCTTCATCTCGAGCGCGCGGCGCAGACGGTCATTGGTTTCGTGCGTGAACTTCTTTCCCTCGAGCGCCAGGTGTCCGATGAAGTTCATGATCTCTCTGCGAAAGTCGTCCTTGCGAGCGTCGGTGATGTCGATCTTCTCTTCGATCGACCGCATCAGTCGCTCGTCCGGCTCTTCGTCCTTGCCGGTGTACTTGTTCTTGACCTTCTGCTTCATCAAATAGGCCCGGATGTTGTCGATGTAGTTCGCGGAGAGGCGTCCGATCGCATCTTCGTCGGCGCTTATGGCGCGCTGCACTTCGTTCTTGACCATCTCGTCATACTCGGCCTTCACGACGCCGATCAGCTCACCATAGCGCTTGCGTTGTTCTTCCCCCACGGTGAGCGAGGCACTGAGTCCTTTTTCGAGCTCGTTGAGCACCATGAAAGGGTTGATGTACCCTTCCGTGCCTTCGCGCACGAGCGCATTGCTGATCTTGTCCTGGACGTACCGGGGTGACATTCCCTCGAGGCCCTCGCGATTTGCCTCCTTGCGAAGCTCTTTCACGTTGTCCTGCGTGTACCCCGGGAGAATCTTGCCGTCGTACAGCTTCAGCTTTTGAAGGAGGGCGAGTTGGTGCTTCTTCGGTTCTTCGAGCCGGCTAAGCACGGCCCACATTGCTGCGACCTCGAGCGTGTGCGGTGCGACGTGCTTGCCGCGCAAACGAAGCGAGCTGAAGTCCTTCTGGTAGATCTTGATCTCTTCGCTCATCTTGGTGATGTACGGGATGTCGATCTTGATCGTGCGATCGCGAAGTGCCTCCATGAACTCGTTGCTGATGAGCTTCTTGTACTCCGCCTCGTTCGTATGGCCGATGATCACTTCGTCGATGTCGGTCTGAGCGAATTTCTTCGGCTTGATCTTGTGTTCTTGGGTTGCGCCGAGCAGGTCGTAGAGGAAGGCGACGTCGAGCTTCAAGACTTCGACGAATTCGACCACACCGCGGTTTGCAATGTTGAACTCCCCGTCGAAATTGAAGGCCCGCGGGTCGGAATCCGAGCCATATTCTGCGATCTTTCGATAATTGATGTCGCCTGTCAGCTCGGTCGAGTCCTGGTTCTTCTCATCCTTCGGCTGGAACGTTCCGATCCCCACCCGATCTTGCTCGCTCAGCACCAAGCGTCTGACTTTGATGTGGTTGCTCATCACCTTGGACCAGTCTCCGTCGTAGCGCTCGAGCAGACTCCGGAAGATGAACCGGCAAGCGGGGTTCAGCTCTCCGCGAACCTGCACGCGTCTCCGATCGTCACCGAGCCGGAGCTCTTGCACTGCCCGATCACGCCAATCCGCGGGAATCAAACGAAGCGGCTCGTCGTGCATCGGGCATGGGAACACATCGTCACCACCCGCAAGCCCGGTCTGATGCAAGTTGGTCCATTCGTAGGTGTAGAGAGCGCCCTCGGGCGTTCGGGAGTAACGCTCGATTCCCTTCTTCAACAATCGCGCGATCGTGCTCTTGGACGAACCGACCGGCCCGTGGAGCAAGATGATGCGCTTTTCGGGACCATACCCTTGTGCAGCGGCGTGAAGCACGTGCACCAGTCGCATCAGCGGGATGTCCAAGCCGAAGATCGCGTCCTTCCCGTTTTCGATCGGATCCTTGAAAAACGGATAGCGGATCAACTTCTTCTTGTTGTCGATGTACTCTTCTTCGCCATATGAGACGACCATGTCGTAGAGGCGCTGAAACGCATTGCGCGTCACCTGCGGTTTCTCTCTGACAATCTGAAGGTAATCTTCGAAGGAACCCTCCCAGTGTAGATTCTGGTAACGTTCGTAGTCCTGCAGGGCAGCTATCTGCTTGACCATTTCCCCCATTTCGAAGTCCTCCTCAGCGATCAGGATATCACCAACGTGGATCCATGTTAACTATCGAAGCCAGGCGGCAATGCATGTTGCCACCACACATACGAACACAAACCATCTCAGACCCGTGATTGGGACCTTGAGCATCAGGTGTACGCCGAGCCGGGCGCCGACGATCGAGGCCACGGCCAGCACGATGGCGGGGGCCCACGAGACCAACCCTGCCCATGCGAAGATCCCGAGGGAGACCGTCCCAAATGCGAGCGTGACCACCAACTTGAGCGCGTTGCCGGTGATCAGATCGTGACGCAGTGTCCCAACGAGAACCCCGAGGAGGAGAAAACCAACCCCCGCTTGGATGAAGCCCCCGTAAACGCCTGCCAAGAAGAGACCTACGTAGGCCCGCGGCTCCTCTTGCGGGGTCCGTAACGGTCCGTCGCTGGGAATCAGCGTTTGCTTCCGAAAGGCGATGAGCGCCGCCATGAGGACCATCGTTGCGAGCATGATGGGTTTGAGCACTTCCCGTGGAACCTGTGTCGCAAGGAGCGCGCCGACGATCGCTCCGATCACGCTGGGGATCAGAATTGGCACGACCGATCGCGTGTGGAGCTTTCCCGCACGGTGCATTGCCGCCGTTCCCGCGACACTCTGTGTCACGACTCCTAGCCGGTAGGTCCCGTTCGCGACGTCCGCAGGCAGCCCTAGCGCCATCAACGCAGGCAACACGATCATCCCGCCACCGCCGGCCAATACATTGACCACCGTGGCGAGCACCCCAGCTAAGGCGAGGATCGCGAGGCTTTGGTAACTCAGTTCCTCGACCATGAACGTTCCGGTGGCGCACTATACCTCGTTTTCGTTTCCTGGTACTTCGCAGGCCGAAGCGTGCTAGCGTCCGTGAGCGTGAAGAAGACCTACGTCTTGGACACTAATGTCGTTCTTCACGACCCGTTAGCGGTCTACAAATTCGAAGACAACGCGGTCGTCCTACCGATCTTCGTCATCGAAGAGGTCGATCAGTTCAAGAAAGAGCTGAGCGAGCTCGGTCAGAACGCGCGGCACCTCTCGCGTATTCTCGACGAGCTTCGAACGCAGAACGGCCACACCCTCGATCAGGGCGTCCCGCTCGCGAGCACCGGAGGCGAGCTCCGGGTGGCTGTTCCTCCCGACATGCCGAAGCGAGCCCACGGCCCCGGCGAGATGGATCGCTTTATCTTGCAGATGGCACTCGATCTCAGAGACGAGAGTCCGGATCAGCCCTTGATCTTCGTCACGATGGACACGAATCTGCGCATTCGTGCCGACGCGCTCGGGCTCAGGGCCGAAACCTACGAAGGCGGCCGAGTTTCGATCGACGAGCTCTATTCGGGCATCATCCACGCCGACGTGAATCGTGCTGTCGTCGACCAATTGGCCAGGCGCGAGCCCGTCGATCCCGGCACTCTCGACGTCGAGCTCTACCCGAATGCAGGCGTGGTGCTTCGTGAGCGGGACAGCCCGAAGCATACCGCTCTCGGGCGCTTCGATCCGAAGGGCGGAGCCATCGTTCCACTTCGGGTGGGTAGGGACGGGGTCTGGCGGGTCCGACCGAGAAACCTGGAGCAGTACTTCGCGCTGGACATGCTGCTTTCGCCCGAAATTCACCTAGTGACGCTGGTTGGCAAGGCGGGTACGGGCAAGACGCTTCTGGCCATTGCGGCCGGTCTCCAGTCCGTCGTTCAAGATGCGGGCTACAGCCGAATGCTCGTTTCCCGTCCGATTTTTCCCATGGGTCGTGACGTGGGCTATCTACCGGGGACGGTGGAAGAGAAGCTCAATCCTTGGATGCAACCAATATTCGACAACCTCGAGTATATCTTCAGCAGTGGCCGTGGGCGCATGTCCGAGTACCGCAACTACGAAGAGCTCGTCGCGTCCGGCGTCATTCAGGTCGAGCCTCTCACGTACATCCGCGGCCGCTCTCTCCCAAATCAGTTTCTCGTTGTCGACGAGGTGCAGAACCTCACTCCCCATCAGGTGAAGACTGTGATCACGCGGTGTGGAGCAGACACCAAGATCATCCTCACCGGTGATCCTTATCAGATCGACAATCCCTATGTAGATTCCGCCAGCAATGGTCTGAGCGTCGTCGCGCAGCGTTTTCAGAAGGAGAACATCGCGGCCCACGTCACACTTTCGAAAGGTGAGCGAAGTGAGCTCGCAGAGCGTGCCACGCAGCTCCTTTGACCGTCCGCGCGCTCGGCTGAGGGCCGAGCTCGACGTCGCACTACGCCGTCTCCACGACACGGCGCGTCTGCTCGTTGGCTCGACGACGCACAGTGACCCGGCCGAGCGCCAACGACTCACCAACTGCGTCGCCAGGGGCGAGCACGCAAAGCCAAGATGGGAGTGGTGCCCCGCTTCCGTCGACCAGCGCGTGTGGCGTGAGCTCGGGCGCGCTCGGGAGCTCGCGGCCGCTTCGGATTCGCCGGACCTCTACCTGCCACGGCTCGAGGAGCTCGAAATCGAATTGCTGCTGCTGGAGTCACTGGGTTGCGGGAAGCAGGTTCGTCCCATGGCCGCGCGACTTTTCGGCACCGGCGACGAACGTCTGTTCCCAAATGAAAAGCATACCGCCCTCGATGCTGCGCACGAAATTCTGGCGAACACATCGCTCGAACAGGAACCGAAGACGGTACCCGCTGCGTCGACCGAGGGCATCAATCTGCGCGACCTCATGCTCGACTTCGCACGGCATGTGGGCCTACACATCGCGGTGCGGGTCGATCCGGGCCTGATCGCCAATGCTGCCGTTGGTGAGCGCACCGTGTTCATTGCAGACCGGCATTTCGGCGCCTACGAAGCGCGGCGTCTCGCCACGCATGAGGTCTACGGGCATCTCGTTTCGGCCTTCAATGGTCGAACGCAGGCATTGGGCGTTTTCGCGGTCGGCACCGCAGGGTCCTACGGCGATCAAGAGGGAGTTGCAATCTATCTGGAGGAGCTCGCAGGACTGCTCGATTCTTGCCGTCAAAGAACGTTGGCTGGCCGCTTGCTCGCGACCCATGCGATGCATGCGGGCGTGTCCTTCGGCGACGCTGCGAGAACTATGGTGACCGAGCACGATTTTTCCCCGGCCTGCGCAGTCACGCTGTGTGAGCGAGCGTTTCGCGCGGGAGGCATCGCACGCGACGCTGTCTATCTGACGGGCTGGTTGCGCGTCCGGCGCGCGGTAAGCCGAGGAGAAGCCAATCTAGTGGAGCTGCAGGTTGGAAGGGTATCGCTTGGCGCCCTGCCGGAGGTGCGTCGGCTGGCGCGGGAGGGACTCGTGAGCCAACCGGTCTACTCTTCGAATTTGGCCAGGAGCCTGGGCAGAACGGGGGCTGGCACCAGGCTCGCCACGTTGCCGCCGAGCCTGGCGACCTCTTTGACTAGGTTTGACGCGACGTAGAAATATGCATCGTTGGCCATGATGAATACCGTCTCGACCTCGGGGTTGAGGTGTCGGTTCATGTTTGCCATCTGAAGCTCGTACTCGAAGTCAGCCACGGCCCGAAGGCCTCTCAGGATCACGCGGGCGTTCCTTCGATGCGCGTAATTCACCAAAAGGCCGTCGAAGCAGTCCACCTCGATTCGGTCGGGATCAGCCCCCATGTCGACGGCCGACGCCCGGATCATCTCCATTCGTTCGGCCACACTGAACAGCGGAGCTTTGGAGTCGTTGTTGAGAACGGCGACGATGATCTTTTCGAACGCGACCAGGCCGCTCTTGAGGATCGAGGTGTGTCCCTTGGTGATCGGGTCAAACGACCCGGGATAGATGGCGATGCCTCTCATTGCCTGCCTTTCTCGGGTGCGTAGAAGCCTAGACTAATGCCGGTCTGACCATAGCGGTAGTCTCCGTCCGAGGCGAGTCCATTCGGCCACGTCCAGTCGTGGATTGCCGGGTGTTCGACCACGATCAGGGCACCGGGCGTCAGCCTTCCTGCGGCGATCAGAGCCGCGAGCAGTCGCGGAACCGAGTGGATCTCCGCGTACGGGGCGTCGGCAAACACCAAGCTGAAGCCCTCCTCGGTTCCCGGAATCCTCGAGATGGCGCTTGCCGGGTCACCCAGAAGGTCCACGCGCAGGGCGCGCAGGTTTTCGTGGAGGCCTAGCTCTTTGGCGCTTTGGACGATGAGCCGGATGGCGCGCGCGTCCCGGTCTAGGGCCATGGCGTTTGACGCGCCCCGCGATAACGCTTCGAAGCTGAATGCTCCGGTGCCCGCAAACAGGTCTAGAACGTATGCGTCATCGAAGCCGCCCCTCGATTGTAGGGCCGAAGCGACCGCTTCTCGCACGCGTTCCGACGTCGGCCTCGTGTCTCGCCCGCTCGGGGCGCCGAACCTGCGTCCCGAAAGCCGACCTCCGATAATTCGCATGATCTCAGAACACTCGCCCCTGGGTCCCGCGTCAAGCTGCGTTCTTCGAAAAAAGAACGCAGCAAACTGAAGTTGGTAGCGAAATCTGCGTCGTAGGGGGAATTGTACTACCCACTAGTAGATGCTACTTCCCTGAGACCTCTACAGAAGCTTACCGACATGCGGAAGATTTGCCTTCGCTGCGGTGCGAAGTTCGGGAGCCGAGCTGAGTACTGCCCGCACGATGGGACCCGGCTGGTGACCGACGAGGAAATCCCCGACCCGTTGCTCGGCACCGTCTTGCTGGAGCAGTTCCGCATCGACGTGCAAGTCGGCACCGGTGGCATGGGGACGGTGTATCGGGCCCACCAAACGACGGTGGGGCGGGACGTGGCCGTCAAAGTCCTGAGACCGGAGCTTGCGCGTGACGAGCAGTCGGTGTTGCGGTTCGAGCGCGAAGCGCGGGTGGCGATCTCGCTCGACCACCCGAACTTGGTCCGTGTCTTTCTCTCGGGCCGTCTCAGTGACGGACGGCTTTACATCGTGATGGAGCTCCTCGAGGGCAGATCACTCGCCGACGAGCTCGATGAACACGGCCCGCCGACGCTTGAGCGTGCGTTGGTCATGATCATGAAGCTCTGCGCGGGCCTCGGGGCGGTGCACGCGGCCGGGATCGTGCACCGGGACATCAAGCCGGAGAACGTCTACTTGGTTCAACGAGGTAAAGACAAAGACTTCGTCAAGCTGGTCGACTTCGGCATCGCTCGTGTCTTGGAGGGAGCAGGATTTGGGCCTACGACGACGCAGGCTGGGCGTGTATTTGGAACGGCGACCTACATCTCGCCCGAAGCAGCGACTGGCGAAGAGACCGACCAACGCAGCGATATCTATTCGCTAGGCGTTCTGAGCTATCAGCTGTTGACCGGAGAGCTTCCGTTTTCAGCAAAGACGGCGGGCGCGGTCTTGATGCAGCACGTACATCAAGCTCCGCCCCCTCTGCAGACCAAGGGGCAGGGCGCCGCGGTGCCGCAGGACGTCGCAAGCGTGATCATGCGGGCGCTCAGCAAGGATCCCGGTGCCCGTCAGCAGACGCTTGCCGAGTTTTTGGACTCGCTCGCAGAAGCGGCAGGACATGCCGGCCTGCTCAACGATGCGCGCGCCTTCCTTTTCAGCACGGTCTGGGGCGACGAGTTGGCCGCTCCCGGTTCCTACCTCGCCGAGCTTCTCGGATCGAGCGGGCCTCCGACCCCGCCATCTCCCACGGCCGACACGCAACCCATCGCAGTCGACCGGGATCCCGAGGACGAAGCGCTGCTGTCCTCCGCACCCCGGCCTTTTGGAACCACCGCACACGACCTCGCCGCGGTGCTGCGCCCGAAGCGACGGAGGCACGGATGGCTCTGGGCATCGCTTGCCCTACTGGCGGTGGTCGTCCTCGGCGTAGTGGCCGGAGCCTTGCGGTATCAGCGCACGCCGCGCGCACCCGCGGCGACGCCGCAGACCGAGCCGGCGGATGCTGCGCGCGTCGCTCCGGAGGAGAATCCGGAGCTTTCCGACGTGGGGACCGCCGCTCCGCCGGCAGAGCCTCCGGAGGAGAATCCGGAGCTTCCCGACGTGGGAACCGACGCTCCGCCCGTAGAGCCTCCGGTCATCCAAGCGGTCGCGCCCCACGAACCGTTCGTTCCGCCGCCGGAGGTGCCTCAGGACAAACCGAAGGTGAAGCGGAAGCGGCCGAAGGCAAGGAAGAAGGAAGCGTCCGTGCCTGCATCAGAACCAACGCCCGTCCCTGTGCCGGCGCCCAAGCCAGTGCTCGAGACCGATGATGGCATCGATTGGACGGTGCCTGATTTTCCGCGCGAGCCATCGGCCCCTACCGGCAATCCGGGGTCTCCTTCGCGTAATCCGATCGTGATCGACGAACCCCCGTCGCAATAGCGCGGACTCGGGCCCCTCACTCGCTCGCCCTCAAGTCTCTCCGTAGTAACAGCGCCCAAATGCGGTTGAAAGGATGGACTTTGTGAACTTGCTCCGTCCCTCGAAAGATCGGGCGATCCTCATTGGCCCACGCGAAGAGACCGCCCTCGAGGTTGTAGATCTTACCGATTCCCGCTCGCTTCAGCTCGTCGACGATCGATGCGCTGCGGTAGCCAATCGAGCAGTAGACGACGACGGTCGCGTCGGACGGAATCGACAGTGCCTCGATGTTCAGGTTGCGTGGATCCGCATCTCGCGCGCCTCGCAGGTGACTGACCTGGAATTCCTCGGGGGCGCGAACGTCGAGGAGCACCAAGTCGGTTGGCGACGAGTCGTCCATCCAGCGCGAGACGGTGTCGCGATCGACCCACCTGACATCGGGGTAACGGGCGGCGATGAGGGCTTTCCACGAGCCCGGCCTCCTGGCGACCAGCACGAAGGACATCGTCAGCCCCAGTGTGACAACAGTCAGCCACGCGCTGCGGCGACTCAAGCCGCCCCCAGCTGATCCGCGAGCGCCCGCGGATCGGTGACCGGCGCCTGACACGCGAATTGTCGGCAGACGTACGCAGTGCCTCTACCCTCGATCTGGCTGCGATCCCGAAGGAGTGGTACCGGCGCATCGGCGCTTCCATCGCCTAGAGCGATCACTTGGAAGGGCCGGTAGCCCTGTCGAGCGACCTCGAGCATGGGCGCGAGCTGCTCGATGCTTCCGACGAGCGCGATCTCGAGCGGCTCGCTAGCGATGAAGCTCGCCACATTGAGCCATTGACCGAAGCCGGAGGGATACTGGCTCATGAACTTGCTCATCGTCGCCGTGCTCTGCTCGGCCACCTTCCAGTAGTCACCGTTGCCCACGAGCAAGCTGAGCCGCGCCAGAACGCTGGCCGCCATCGAGCTTCCGCTTGGGACTGCATTGTCTTGCAGATCCTTCGGTCGATGGAGCAACTGCTCGTGATCGTCCGAGGTGTCGAAGAAACCGCCCTTCTCTCGGTCTCGGAAGTGCGTGAGCATCAGCTCCGCAAGCTCGCGAGCCCAGTCGATCCAGCGCGTCTCGAACGTGGCTTCGTACAGCGCCAGCAAGCCATCGGCCAAGTAGGCATAGTCCTCGAGGTAGGCGTTGTACTTCGCCTTGGCCCCAGCTTTCCATGTTCGTAGAAGCCGCCCCGACTCCAGCCGCACTGTCCGGTGGAGGAAGTCCGCATTGGATTTGGCTGCGTCGATGTAGTCGGGCCGGTCGAGCGCCAGGCCGGCTTCCGCGAACGTCGCGAGCATGAGCCCGTTCCACGCAGTGAGGACTTTGTCGTCTAAACCAGGCCAGATCCGTTTCGAGCGGATTGCATAGAGCCTTGCGCGCGCAGCAGCCATGCGCGCCTTGAGTGCCTCCGCATCATGGCCGAGCTGCATCGCCCAGACCTCGGGATCGAGATGCAAATGAAGGATGTTGCGACCTTCCCAGTTGCCCTGGTCCGACACACCGTAGACGTGCATGAACGCATCGGAGTCTTCGCCCAATGCTTCGCGAACCTGCTCCGCCGACCAGACGTAAAACTTGCCTTCGACTCCTTCGCTGTCTGCGTCTTGGCTGCTGTAGAAGCCACCGTCCTCGTGGCGCATCTCGCGCAGAACGTAGTCGAGGGTTTCTTCGGTGATGCGGCGATAGAGGGCCTTTCCGGTGACCTGCCATGCGTGGAGATAAACCCGCGCGAGTTGCGCGTTGTCGTACAGCATTTTCTCGAAATGCGGCACCAACCATCGGCGGTCCACCGAGTACCGAGCAAAACCGCCGCCAATCTGATCGTACATTCCCCCTTCGGCCATCTTCCGAAGTGTCGATTCCGCCATCTTCAGGGCTTCGGAGCTCTCGCTGCGGAGGGACTCGCGAAGCAAGAACTCGATAGTCATTGGCTGGGGGAACTTCGGGGCATCGCCAAACCCTCCCCAGGTGGGGTCGAACTGCTGGGTCAGACCCCGTAGCGCGCCTCGAAAGACCTCGGCGTCCAGCGGTTGCTCTTCGAAGTCCACCCCAGCGAGCGCTCGCAATTGTTCGGTGACCTCCGTAGCGCTGCGCAAGACGTTGTCCCGATCTTGTTCCCAGGCTTGTGTCACGCCGGCCAGGATCTGCTTGAAGCTAGGCATGCCGTGGCGCGGCTCATTTGGGAAATAGGTTCCTGCGTAGAACGGCTTGCCATCGGGCGTGAGAAACACGGTCATGGGCCAACCGCCCCGCCCAAGCATTGCGGTAACTGCCTGCATGTAAATGCTGTCGATGTCGGGACGCTCTTCCCGGTCGACCTTGACGTTGATGAAGTCGGCGTTCATCTGCGCGGCGGTCGAGGCGTCTTCGAACGATTCGTGGGCCATCACGTGACACCAGTGACAAGCTGCGTAGCCGATGCTCAGAAGGATCGGCTTGTCCTGCTCCCGGGCGCGGCGCATCGCCTCCTCACCCCAGGGGTACCAATCGACGGGGTTGTCGACGTGTTGAAGCAGGTACGGGCTGGTCTCTCTCTGAAGATGATTCGCCATGGCTTGCCCAGTTTCTGGGGCTCGCAGCGGTGCGGGTCAACGGGGCTCGACACTTCGTTGCTACGCTTTAGGCTGCATCGAACAGGAGGCGCGACGATCGAGCCATGAAAGTGATCCCCATACCGTGCTTGAGCGACAACTATGCATACCTCGTGATCGAAAATGGTCGTGTTGCGGTGGTCGATCCCTCCGAAGCGGACCCTGTGTTGAGAGTACTCCACGAGGCGCGGGTGACACTCAGCGAGATTTGGCTCACGCATCATCATTGGGATCACATTGGTGGCATCGAAGCGTTGATGGAAGAGTGTCCTGTCGAGCACGTCCGAGGATCTCGGTACGACGCAGACCAGCATCGAATTCCCCGCCAGACTGACGCGCTTGGCGACGGCGACTCATTCGAGTTCGGGGGCGTGTCTGTCGAGATCTTCGAGATCCCCGGCCATACGCTCGGAGCCATCGCCTTCGTTGCTGACGGAAACTTGTTCAGCGGCGATACCCTCTTCATCGCTGGCTGCGGCCGGGTCTTCGAGGGAACGATGGAGATGATGTCCCAGTCGCTCGCGAAGCTTCGTGCGTTGCCGCCCGATACGAAGGTTTGGTGCGGCCACGAGTACACGGTCAACAATCTTCGATTCGCAAAGACGATCGAGCCGGGCAACCCCGATGTAGAGCGCGCACTTCGTGAAGCGACCGCCATTCGGGATCGTGGGGAGCTCACGGTGCCGGGACGTCTCGAGCGTGAGCTCGCGACCAATCCGTTCCTTCGGTTCGATGATCCGAAGGTTGCTGCCGGAAGAGATCCTGTGGCGTCCTTTGCCGCGATTCGCGCGGCCAAAGACCAGTTCTAGCGCCGCATGTTTTCGATCGATCGCTTCATGATCGAGAGCGTCCATCCCCGAGGGAGCAGTTTCGACAGTAGCCCGGCGGATAAGCGATCCGCCCAAGTCGGGATCAGCACCGGCTGTCGGCCTAGCGCTTGGAGTGCTCCGAGAGCAACTGGCCCAGGGTCGGTCAGTGGAATGTAGAACGGCAGGTCGTCGCCGAGGTTCTGGTCTTGAACCGGCTTGGTGTTCGTCATGCCGGGGCACACGGCCAAGACGTCGACACCAGTTGCTCGAAGCTCCGCCCATAGACCGCACGCGAGGTTCAATCCGTAGCCCTTCGTCGCGGCGTAGTGACAGAAGTATGGGGACCCGGACAGACCCGAAGCCGACGACACGATGATGATGCCGCCGCGACTTCGGGACGCCATCGTTTTGCCGACGAGGTGTGTCAGAACCAGCGTGGCGCGGCAATTCAGGTCCAGTGTGTTCAAGTGCGCGTCGAGCGAGATATCGAAAAACCGATCGAGCAAGGAGACGCCCGCGTTGTTGACGAGGAGTCCGATCTCGTATGCGTTCGCCCACTCTTCCGCTCTTGCCGGGAGGCCGGGCTCGGCCAGGTCACAGATCAGCGCCTGGGTGTCGATACCGTATTGCGCATGGAGCTCCTGGGCGAGCGCTCTCGTCTCGTCTCCTTCACGGTCGACCAGCAGGAGGTCGAACCCGTCTACCGCGAGATGCTCGGCGAAGGCTCTCCCAATCCCTCGCGCTGCCCCCGTGATGAGCGCGTAGCCCCCATAGCGGTCGTGCAGTCCGAGCTTCACAAAGTCTCCCAAGCCGATCTCCTTCAGGTGGTGGTCAAGCGACCCTTCGCACGGGTGCGATCGTGAATCCAGAAGACTAACCACACCACTGAGAGGCCAACAATCCCGCCGATTCCGTAAAAAGGGCCGAGCCAGGTCGGCGCTCCGAAGGTGAGGTCCTGTGCAGCCGCGGTCAGCGCGAGCATGGTGCCTCGCGTGATCGCAACCGCGATCACCGATTCGCTCCGCACGCGCAGATACACCAACACCCAAGAGGCGACGATGCACCAAGGAAGGGCCAGTGCCACGCTCGCCGCCCCCGGTGCGCCGTAGAGGTTTCCGATTGCCACGGATGGAGCCAGCCAGAGCCACCAGATCAGTCCGATCTTCGTCGAACGTGTCCAAAAGCCGCCCGCCACCTCACGGAAGTAGTAACCGCGAAATGCGATTTCTTCGCAGAGCCCGGGGATGAGATTGAACGTGAGCCCGGCTGGCATGCCCATGACGATCAGCATCAGAGGATGAGGAGGCGGACGCTCCGCAAGGTACGCCTCAAACTGCGAGAGTTGATCTAGAGGCACCGTGGAGCGCTTGGTTTCGATCAACTGCTCGACGCTTAGCACCGGCTCGAAGCCGGCCGCCCAGGTGACTAGCACACCGAGAAGAAGGACTGCGACTGGAAGCAGCCAGGCGATGCCCCACCATCGATTGATCGAGAGCCGAACGCCGAGCGGCTTCAGAATCGGTTGCTTCAACCACGGCCCTTGAACCAACAGAATCGCAAGGAGCGCCGGCACCGTGTACCAGAAGGCGACGGCACGCCCGGCCGCACCCGACCACTCGACGCCGCTCAGCCACATGCCTGCGATCGGCGTCCAACTCCCGATCGCCATCAGGGCGAAAGGAATCCAGATCAAGCGTGCCTTGGTGATTGCTGGGCTCACCGAAAGCGTTTCCACGCGGCGAATTCGGCTTCCTGAAACGCCGCATAGCGCTTCTGGAGACGAACGAGCTCCCCGTAGATGCGTGGCAACTGCGGCGCCAGAGCGAGCAACACGCGTCCGGTCGCTTCTGCGTCTCCCGCTGCGCGGTGGGCCTGCTCGAGCGGGATTCCGAAGTGCTTGGTGACGTCACCGAGTCGCCGGCTTTTCAGCTCTTTGAGGATCTCCCTGGCCCAGACCAATGGGTCCACCCAGACCACGGCGTCGCGCGCAGCCGGCGGCATGTCCCCGGGTGTCATTCCTTTCGGAGCCGCGCGTCTAATCTCGGACAGAAGGAAGCCGCGATCGAACGGGGCGTTGTACGCGACCGGAAGCTTGTCTTGCAAGAGCTCCAGCAGACGCGGCATAGCCGTCGCAAAATCGGGGGCACCGGCGAGCTCTTCGTCCGTGATGCCGTGCACCGCGCGCGACTCTTCGGGGACCGGGATCCCCGGGTTGACCAGCAGGCTTTCCCGGCTGGTCACCTTGCCTTTGACGAACGTAACCACGCCAATCTCGATCACGCGGTCGGTTTCGGGGTCCCGCCCGGTCGTCTCGAAGTCGATGACGGCGAAGGGGATGTCCTCCCAGGCGGAGCCGGGCTCGAATTCGTGGCACAGGCCTTCGACGTTTTGGATCGCATCTGCGATCAGGTCTGCAATACCTGGATAGTGGCGCCCCGTCGGAAAGCACCCACAGACATCGGTTCGTCCCCGCACGCGGGGAACATGCACCGCATGGCCCTCCACGCGCAAGTCGTATAGAAGGAAGGATCGTGGCTTCGACGTATCGGACGCGCTTCGCCCCTTCACCGACGGGCCCGATGCACGCCGGGCACGCGCGCACGGCCCTGGTGACCTGGCTGCAGGCACGGAGGCACGGTGGACAGATCGTGATGCGAATCGAAGACATCGACCGTCCGCGGGTCGTTCCCGGAGCCGCCGACGAGATCTGCCGTGACCACGAATGGCTCGGGCTCGACTGGGACGAAGGTCCGGTGTTCCAATCGTCCCGTGACGAAGCCTACGAGCGGGCGCTAGACCGTCTCGACGCGTCCAATCTGATCTATCCATGCACCTGCTCTCGCAAGGAGATCGCCGAGATCGCCAGCGCGCCTCATGGCGAAGACGGACCCCGCTACCCGGGAACCTGCCGCAACGGGGTGACGAAGCCCGGTGAGCCTTCGGCGCTTCGCTTCGTCTTCGAGGATCCCTCTCCGGGTTTCGAGGATGCCTTGTGCGGGCGCTATCCAGAGGGCCGAGCCGGAGGGGACTTCGTGCTTCGGCGCGCCGATGGCATCTGGGCCTATCAGCTCGCGGTTGTCGTCGACGATGCGGAGGCGGGAATCAGCGAAGTGATCCGGGGCGCCGACTTGCTCGATTCCACCTCGCGTCAGATCGCGCTCTACCGCGCGCTCGGGTATCCGGCTCCGAGCTTCGCGCACGTCGGGCTGGTGGTCGACGCGACGGGCAGGCGCCTTGCGACGCGGCACGGTGCGCGCTCGATCGATTCATTTCGACGAGCGGGTCGCTCGGCCGAGGCGGTCATCGGCCAGCTGGCGTTCTCACTCGGACTGACCACGAACGACGAGCCGATTCGACCCGAGGAGTTGATCCCCCGCTTCGAGCTTACCAAGATCTCCAGGTCATCATTGGTCTCAGAACCGTGGGGTTGACATTAATAGAGATTTCGACCCTGATTCACGACGACGATGAGTTGAGGATAGAACAGTGACATCGAGCGACAGGCTGATGGAGATCGCCGAGCGCCTAGCGGAGCTCGACCCCGTCAGGAGTTATCCTCACCGAGGAGCTACCTTGATCTCCGGCCTGGTGGGCGCTCACTGGTTTCGACTCGATCGTCCCGACGCCGAACCGCTGAGTAGCGAGACCGCCCTGACTACGGCGGTTCCGACGATCTCTCTGCCACTGCGACAAGGACGCACCGTCGTCGGGACGCTCCATCTGGAAATCGCCGGCGATGCACCGGCGGGCAATCGGCTCGAGCTCTTGAAATGGGCGTCCCGCCTCTACGCCAGGGGTCTCGATCATGCCGAGCGGCTCACGGATGGAGGCAGCCGAAGGCCGGGCGAAGCGGTCGAGCAAACCCTGCGCCGCGCGCCGCTGACCCCGCGAGAGCGCGATGTCGTGTCGCTCTTGGTGGCGGGGTCCGGCACTCGCGATATCGCCGCCGAGACCGGCCTCACGGTATCCACGGTCAACACATACCTCAAGCGCATCTTTTCCAAGCTCGGTGTTCATTCGAGGGTCGAGCTGATTGCCAGGATGGCTGGGACAGCTACCATCCCGCCGCGCCCCAACTTCGATGCGCCGTACCCCGATTGATGGCAACAGACGACGAGCTGACTCACTTGGATCGCGACGGACGAGCCCGGATGGTCGATGTCGGCCAGAAGGACAAGAGCTCGCGCGAGGCGCGCGCTCGCGCAACGCTTCGAATGCAGCCCGAAACCCGGCGCGTGTTGCTGTCTGGCAACGTTCCCAAGGGTGATGCGTTGGCGACGGCACGGATTGCGGGCATTCAGGCGGCGAAGCGTACCTCGGAGCTAATACCGCTTTGTCATCCTCTCGCCATCACTGGGTGCGAAATCGTATTGATTCCGGCCGACGATGATGAGCGATTCATCATCGAGGCGGCCGTTCGCTGCGCGGATCGCACGGGGGTCGAAATGGAAGCGCTCACCGCGGTGACCGTGGCAGCCCTGACGCTTTACGACATGCTGAAAGCGATCGACCGCGGAATGGCGATCGAGGAGGTCGTGTTACTCGAAAAGCGAGGCGGGCGGAGCGGGCACTATCTGCGCGGAGCCTAGTCTCGGCCAACGACTCGCCGAAGTGCCTGCCAGTCACCAGCGGTCAACTCTCGGCTGGCTACCAAGGCGGCGGCCGAGCTCAGAGCCCCGAGCACCAGCGCGACGATCGACAGCAATCGTGAATCGCTCGGGATCGCGGCGGCTACGAGGTACCCGGCCCCGGCCGCGAGCGCCGCTCGGAGCCAGGTTGCGACTGGAATGAAGACACCGAGCGACCGGTACAATACCCCGATGGAGAGCACGAGGGCGAACGCCATGCCAATTGCAGTGCCCGCGGCGGCCGCTTCGAGCGTCCGGTCCCCGAGACCGACACGCATTACCAAAACCCGGTTTGCGACGATCACCACCAGGAACGATATCCCTGCGATCAGTGCAGCGAGAGACGGCTTGCCCGCACCGCTGATCGCCGTTGCCGCGACCGCGAATAGGGCAAACGCGGCCACTCCGAAGACCAGAATCGCGAGCGCGGGGGCTCCTGCCAGATAGTCCGCCGGATAGGCAAGTCGCATTACCCCTTGGGCTGCGCCCGCAACAGGTGCTGCGAACAGCAAGAGCACTAGCAGCGAGAGCCGCATCGCGTGCTGAATCGCCGATCTCGCTGCCTCCCTATCTCCGATGCTGGTGGCTTTGCTGATCACCGGGAACACGACGAAGGTCATCGAGATGATCAGTTGATAAGGCACGAAGGCGAAGGTCTGAGCGGCGCGGTAGTAGCCGACGTACTGGTTTGCGAGGTCGATCGCTGCCTGGCCGCTCGCCGCGCCGGCGAGCGCGATCTCGGTGGCGGTTCGCTTCAGAACCTGCAGATCGATCATCAGAATGCCGTTGAGGAAGATCTGGTAGGTCCAGATCGGCGCCATGAAGCCGATCCAACGCCGGACGGGGACAGGCTCCCCTCGGATGCCAGTGCCGATCCAGATCAAGCTAATCGACAGGACTGCAGTCGCGGCCGCCGCGAAGCCGACCACTGCGCCAAGGGCGCCGAATCCCAAGGATGCTCCGACCAAGATGCCGACTGTGCGCAGCGTCGAAAAGGTCACGTCTAGACGTGCCTGTTTGCTGAACCAATGCCGGCCATTGAGGGTCCCGACGACGGCGGCGTAGAGTGCATACGCGAAGACCAAGACGGAGGCGATTCGGAGCAGGCGGGTGAGCTGATCGTCCAGAAGCAGTCGTGCGATGACAGGCGCTAGCACGAAGAGCCCGACCCCGAGCGTCCCTCCCACGAGGGTCTGCAGGCGGAGCCCTTGCCGCAGGGTAACCTCCGCTCGGGCTTCGTCCTCGCTGACGAATTTCGAAACCGATTGCATCGTGGCGACGATCAAGACATTCGTGAGAATCGCTACGCCGCCCATCGTCGCCGCGTAAAGCCCGAATTCTTTGGCCTCGCCGAAGATCCGCGGGAGCAGCAATTGGACCGCATAGCTGGTCACGATGAAGTAGCCCTTGGCGCCGGCAATCGACACCAGGCCGCGCCCAGCCCGGCGTGCGTCTTCCGAGGAGCTCACCGCGGCCGGTTGTGCCGCTCCGGGTGACGGTGGTCAAGGGTTGACTTGGATTGGGACGTCAAGCCAACTACGCCCCAGTGAATCCGTTCCTCCTCAGGTCGAGGCGGGGGGCCTACGGGCGCCTGATCTCGGCAACGGGCGTCCTGGCGACCGTGGTGCTCGTCGGCGCGACTTCGTACTACGGCGTCGGCGATGGGCGCTGGTCGTGGTTCGACTGTTTCTACATGACCATCATCACGCTCTCGACGGTCGGGTTTGCCGAGACGCTCGACGGGATGAACCAGATTCCCGAAGCCCGCGTCGTCACGATCACGCTGATCGTTCTCGGTAGCGGCACACTGCTTTATTTCATTTCTAGTCTCACTGCTTTGATTGTAGAAGGTGATCTACAGGGAATTCTGAGGCGTCGCAGCATGGATCGCGCAATAGACAAATTGGCCAACCACGTCATCGTCTGCGGCATCGGCACGACGGGAAGGCACATCGCGACCGAGCTCCGCGCAGTGGGCGTTCCGTTCGTGGTCATCGACAGCGATCGTGAAAGATTGGATGAGCTCAATGCGGAGTTCGAAGACACTCTCCGCTTCGTTCACGGTAACGCGACCGACGACCACGTCCTGGAGCTGGCTGGGATAGTGCGCGCCCGCGGCGTAATCTCTGCGCTCAACGACGACAAAGCGAACCTTTTCGTCACGATCAGCGCGCGTGCGCTCAATCCCAATACGCGAATCGTGGCCAAATCGATCGAGCCATCCACCGAAGCCAAGCTCCGCAGGGCGGGCGCCGATTCCGTAGTCGCGCCCAACTACATCGGTGGGGTGCGCTTGTTCAGCGAGATGGTGAGCCCCAAGACCGTCGCCTTCCTGGACCGGATCGTGCAGTTCGGGAGCGGCATCAGTGTCGGTTTGGAGGCGATCGACATTCCACCAGAGAGCCCGCTGGTCGGCAAACGTCTGGCAGAGACCAACATACGGGAAAAAGGGGCTCTGGTCGTAGCCGTCCACCGAGCCGACGGGGATTACGTTTACAACCCAGGCAGCGAACATTCGCTCGAGGCGGGCGATTCGCTGATCGTCCTGGCGGACTCGAGCGACATCGCTGCGCTTCGTCAAACGATTGCGGGTTGAACAGCCTGATTTCACGCCATTCTTTTGAGCGAATTCGTTGGCAAATCCGAGCCTCGGACCACCTTGACGGCTTGGGGTGGGTGGTTAGGTTGGTCGAACTCCGGCGGTAGTTCGGGGGCAAAAGGAGAGAAGAAAACATGGCAAAGATTATCGGCATCGACCTCGGGACGACCAATTCAGTCGTCGCGGTGATGGAGGGCAAAGAGCCGAAGGTCATCGTCAACGAGGAAGGTGACCGGATCACTCCGTCGGTAGTCGCATGGGACGACCAGGGCGAGGTTCTCGTCGGTCAAATCGCCAAGCGACAGTCCATCACCAATCCAGAAGGTACGGTCTATTCGACCAAGCGCTTCATGGGCCGCCGTTTCGATGAGCTAGGCGACGACGCGACACGTATGCCTTACAAGGTCGTTCAGCGTGACAACGGTGATGCTGGCTTCGAGGTGCGCGGCAAGACGCTATCGCCGCCTGAGGTTTCCGCGCAGGTGCTGCGCAAGCTCAAGAAAGCTGCAGAGAACTACCTGGGCGAGCCCGTCACCGCAGCGGTGATCACCGTGCCTGCGTACTTCAACGACTCGCAACGCCAGGCGACCAAGGACGCCGGCAAGATTGCCGGGCTCGAGGTCAAGCGCATCGTCAACGAGCCGACGGCCGCTGCATTGGCATACGGCCTGGACAAGACCAAGGACCATCTCATCGCCGTTTATGACTTCGGTGGCGGAACGTTCGACATTTCGATTCTCGAGGTAGGCGACAAAGTCGTCGACGTCGTGAGCACCAATGGCGACACGCACCTCGGCGGGGATGATATCGATCAACGCATCATCGAGTACCTGGTCGCGGAGTTCAAGAAGGACACCGGCATCGACGTGGGCAAGGACAAGATGGTCTTGCAGCGCCTCAAGGACGCCGCAGAAAAGGCGAAGATCGAGCTCAGCACGAAGCTGGAAACCACGGTCAACCTGCCTTTCCTCACGGCCGACGCCGCCGGGCCCAAGCATCTCAACATCCGGCTCACACGCGCAAAGCTCGAGTCGATGATCGAGGACTTGGTTCAACGCACTCTGGAGCCTTGTAAGAAGGCGCTCTCCGATGCCGGAAAGACTGCGGCCGACATTGCCGAGGTAGTGTTGGTCGGCGGTTCCACCCGTATGCCGGTCGTGCAGGAGACGGTGACCAAGTTCTTCGGCAAGGAACCCCACAAGGGCGTCAATCCGGACGAGGTCGTCGCACTGGGCGCGGCAGTTCAGGCGGGCGTGCTTTCAGGGGACGTGCAGGACATGGTCTTGCTCGATGTCACGCCGCTCAGCTTGGGTGTCGAAACCCTAGGCGGCGTGATGACCGCGCTCATTCCGCGGAACACCACCATTCCCACACGCAAGGAAGAGGTGTTTTCGACCGCGGAGGACAGTCAGACGAAGGTCGAGATTCACGTTTTACAAGGCGAGCGGGCCGAGGCGCGCAACAACCGCACTTTGGGGCGATTCCACTTGGAAGGCATCATGCCCGCGCCTCGTGGCATTCCGAAGATCAAGGTCATCTTCGACATCGATGCCAACGGTATTTTGTCGGTAACGGCAAAGGACGAGGCGACCGGAAAGGACCAGAAGGTCACCATCACGTCGAATAGCGGTCTCTCCGAAGAAGAGATTCAGAAGATGGTCCAGGATGCGGCCTCTCACGAGGAGGAGGACCGGAAGCGTCGGGAGCAAGTCGAGGCTCGGAACAAAGCTGACCAACTGGCCTATGGTGTCGAGAAGGCGCTTGCAGAAGTCAAAGACAAGCTTCCCGCGGACAAGGTTGCCGAGGTGGAGGGCAAGGTGAAGTCGCTTCGCGAAGCCATCGAAGCCAACGATGCCGCGGCAATGGCCACCCACACAGAGGCCTTGGAGGCGGCGATGAAGGAAATCGCCGAGGTTGCCTACAGCGCCGCTGCTTCAGCGACCAGTGGGGCCCCTGATGGGCAAGCTTCTGGGCCCGAAGCCAATCCGCAGGGTAAAGGCGACGATGACGTCATCGACGCCGAGTTCGAAGAAGGCGACTGACCCGAGCTCCACCGAGCTTGAAAAGCCCCGCCAGGCCTGCGCCTCGCGGGGTTTTTTCATTGTGCTTGCCGGAATCCATTCAACCCCTATGTACTGGGGATAGAAGCCCGGGTCTGGGGGCTCAATTCCTATGCCGACACTCGATATTCCTTTCTTCGGCACGCTGATATTGTCTCTGATACTCATCAGCGCGTCGTACACCATGGCGATCGCAATGGGGGCGGGCCGGGGTCGTCCGCAGCTGCTTCCCTCGGCACGTTGGGGCGCGTACGCGACCTGTGCTCTCGTTCTCGTTGCAGTCTCTGTATTGGCCTATGCGTTCCAGGTACACGATTTCCGCATTCAGTATGTCGCTCGGTACAGCGATCGCTCGATGCCCTGGTGGTACCTGATCACATCGCTCTGGGGCGGACAGGATGGATCGATCCTGTGGTGGACGTTCCTCCTCGCGGGGTACACGTTCTTCGCGACCCGATGGCTGCGCGGCCGCCACACCGAGCTTCAACCGTGGATCATCGCCACGCTCATGAGCATCCTCTTCTTTTTCGTGGTCGTGATGCTGTTTACGGCGAACCCATTCGCCACGTACATCCGAACGACGCCGGGCGACGGCGAGGGCCTCAATCCACTGCTGCAGAACTACTGGATGGCCATCCATCCGCCGTCCCTCTATCTGGGCTTCGTCGGCTGGTCCGTCCCCTTCGCGATCCTAATCGCCGCCCTCGTCACCGGAAGGCTCGGCAACGAGTGGGTCCGGGCAGCGCGGCTTTGGTCGATGATCGCCTGGACGTTTCTGTCCCTCGGTCTCTTGCTCGGCTGCCTCTGGTCTTACGAGGAGCTCGGTTGGGGCGGATACTGGGCCTGGGATCCGGTCGAGAACGCCTCGTTCTTGCCGTGGTTGGTGGGCACCGCCTATCTGCACTCGGTCCTGATTCAGGAGCGGCGGCACATGATGAAGGTCTGGAATGTCTTCCTCTTGTCGCTGACGTTCGTTCTCACCATTTTCGGCACGTTCCTGACGCGCTCGGGCCTCATTGCAAGCGTGCACTCGTTTGCCCGCTCGGACATCGGGCAGTACTTCGTCTGGTACCTCGCCTTTTTGATCCTTGGCATCGCGGCTTTGATGATTTGGCGGCTCCCCAAGCTCAAGTCCGACAACGAAATCGAATCGCTCGTCAGTCGTGAATTCGCCTTCTTGCTGAACAACTGGGTCTTGCTCGGGATGATGGTCTTCGTGCTGATCGCGACCACGTTCCCTCTGCTCAGCGAGTGGTTGCGAGGTGAAGAAGTCACCGTCGGTCCCGGCTTTTACAACAAGTGGATGGTGCCCCTCGGTCTCGTACTCTTGTTCCTGGCGGGGCTGGGGCCCCTGGTCGCGTGGCGCAAGGCGACTGGCTCCAATCTAGCCCGCGCGATGGCCTTGCCAATCGGCGTCGGTGTGACGGTGGCGCTCTTACAGTTTCTGTTCGGCGCGCGACTAGGGTACCCATCGGTGGTCGCCCCCACCGAGATTTACGACACGACCACCGGTACGGTCCTGGCTTGGATGTCCGCGGTGGCCCCGGGCGTGTCATTCGCGACCTGTGCCTTCCTCCTCGCTAGCGTCGGCCAAGAGTTCTGGCGCGGCGTTCGTGTTCGCATGAGCAAGGGAGAGGGCGTGGGCACCGCGCTGGTTCGTCTCGTGTCCAAGGGCCGTCGTCGCTACGGCGGGTACATCGTTCACATCGGTGTCGCGCTGATGTTCGTGGGTTTCACCGGCGCGGCGTATGACATCGAGCAAGAGAACGCGCTTCGCCCCGGCGAAACGATGTCCGTGGGCTCGCACACGCTGCGCTACGACGAGCCACGCATGGAGGCCGACCCCAACAAGCGCATGATTTTCACCGACATGACGCTCGTCGACGAGGCAGGAGCGGAAAAGGGCCACGTTGCGCCCGCCAAGTTCATCTATCGAACGCATCCACAGATGCCCACGACTGAGGTCGCGATTCAAAGCCGCATGGCCGAAGACGTCTACGTCATCATGAGCACGGTCGACCCCTCGACTCGCCGGGGCACGTTTCGGGTCATCATTCGCCCACTGGTGGCGTGGATTTGGCTCGGCGGCATCGTCCTCTTGCTCGGCGCGCTTCTCAGCATGTGGCCGACCGGCCGCGAGCTTCTCCGCGAAGACGTCGCGCGTCCAGCGCGCTTTCATCTCTCTCCGGCCGCTACGGTGGTCGTGCTGGCGATCGCAATCGCGACCGTGGTCGCGTGGGCAGGGGTTGCCTCTGCGCAAAACGACAGTAGCAGCTCCCTGCACGCCGGTTCGGTCGTGATCCACGATCCCACGGAACGCCAACTCTTTGGTCGCTTGCTATGTCAGTGCGGCGATTGCGCTCGCTTGCCGCTCGATACCTGCGCATGTGGTTGGGCCGACGACAAGCGCGCTGAGATCCGTGAGGCACTCGCTGCGGGCGAAGAGCCAACGCAGATTCAGGAGGAGTATAGGGCCCAATATGGCGCCAAGGCACTCGCAATTCCTTCCGATGAAGGCTTGGATCGTGCGCTTTGGTTGGTCCCTGTAGCCTCCATGATCTTTGCCGTTGGCCTCATCGTCGTGGTGGGACGTCGTTGGCAGCGGCGCGGAGTCGAGGTGCAGGCGGCAGTGACTGCAGCATCCGATGAGCAGCTTCAGTACGACTCACGCCTCGACGAGGAGCTCGAGCGCTTGGAGGAAGGCTGATGAGTGACGTCCTGCCATGGGTGTTCATCATCTTGGCGTTCGCCGGGCTGATTGCCGGGCTGTCCAGCTTGTGGGTCAGCTTGAGCTTGGCGCTTTCCGATGAAGTCTTGGGTGGCGCGCGCGCGCAGCTCATCACGGATGCCCGCCGGGCGCTACTCACCGAGAAAGATGCACTCCTTCAGGAGATCCGCGATGTGACCTTCGAGCACGACGCCGGGAAGCTCTCGGATGCCGACTTCGAGGAGCTCAACGGGAAGCTCCGCGCGCAGGCCCGGCAGGTGCTGCACGACCTCGACGCTGGCGCGGAGTCCTTCAGAAATGAGGCCGAGGCCCTGATCGCCGAGCGTCTCGCGAACGAGGTCTAATGCGTATCCCAGTTCTCATCGGCCTCCTCGCGTGGGCCCCAACCCTCGTTTCAGCACAGCAGGATCAAGCCGTCGTCGATCGCGTTCTCGGCAACGTGCCCGACGTCGTGACCTCGCTCGTCGATGGCGAGCTGCCCTCGGGAACCATAGTGGTGGAGGTCGTCGACCCGAGCGGGGCCGTAGTTCCCAAACAAGCCGTACGCCTCGGCACCATGGAGCAATCCGGTGGACGAGAGAGCAAGGCCTGCCTCACCGACGAGACCGGCGCGTGTTCTTTCGACGCTTTGCCGATAGGTCCCAAGCATTCGTACCGAGTGAACGTGCCCTACGAGGGTGCTGTTTATAGCTCGACGCCGTTTCGGATGGATCCGTCGAAGGGTCAACGCGTGCGGGTCGTTCGGCTGCCGACGACGACCGACGATCAGCGTGTTTTCCAAGTGCTCGGTCGGACGATGATCGAGTTCCGCGGAGATCGAGCCCACATCAGTCAAGAGGCCCGTCTCGCGAATCTTGGCGATGCGACCTACGTGTTTCCAGAGGGAGGTCTGCCGATTCGTTTGCCCCATGGCTTCAAGGCATTCGACTCGGCGGCCGTGATGACCGACCAACACCTCGCTGCGACCGAGGACGGGCTGCAACTCAGCGGTTCGATCCCGCCCGGCAGGGTCGACCTCATGTGGGGCTACGACATCCCCGTCGATGGGCGGTCGCTGGAGATCGATCAGGCGGTGCCCTTTGCCACCATGGAGTACCAGGTGATTAGTGACTATGTCGACGGGATGAGCCTCGAGGTCGAAGGCTTTCAGGTGGCGAGAGTCCACGAGGGCGCCGACCGGCGTTTCCTGGTCGCGGGCCTCATGCGGCGCCCCGGCGAACCTCCCCTCGATCCTCTGCGAATTCACATTCGCGGCATCCCCGGTGGTGGCGCCTTGCCGTATCTCGCGAGCGCGATCGCCGTGGTCTTCCTGCTCTTGGGGGTGGGGCTGCTGTTTAGGCCTCTCGACCAGACTGCGATTCTTGCCAAGGTCCGCGAGTCGCGGAGGGCCGAGCTCCTCGACGAGATCGCCGCGCTCGAAACCCAACGCAAGGCAGACGAGATCGGACCGAGCTACTACGAGCACCGGCGGCGAGATCTGACCGATGAGCTGGCAATCGTGCTCCACATGCAAAGTGAGGCCGGGAGTCATTGATCCGCGGGGCTAGGCCGCGTATGTTCGCCGCCGATCGCCGCTAGAAGAAGAGGGGAGCCATGGCAGAAGGCCTAAATCGAGTGATGCTCATCGGTAACTTGGGTGCCGACCCGGAGCTCAAGTACACCCAGAACGGGCAAGCCGTATTGCGCTTGCGTCTGGCAACGACCGAATCCTACATGAACCGCGCGAGCGAGCGTCAGCAACGAACCGACTGGCACACGGTCATCGTCTGGGGCAAGCGCGGCGAGGCCCTCAACAACATTCTTTCCAAGGGCCGGAGCATCTGCGTCGAGGGACGAATTCAGTACCGCCAGTGGGAAGACAAGGATAGCAACAAGCGCACGTCGACCGAGATCGTAGCCACGAACATCGTTCTTCTGGGCAGCGGCAGAGGCCGCGATTCGGGAGCGCCCGATGACTTCGGCGGCGGCGGCGGTGGCGGCGGTGGCGGCGGTAGTGAGCCTCCAGTCGACGACTTCGGCGACGACGACATTCCTTTTTGAGGCGGCAATCGCGATGGCTCCCGTCGCGGAGCGCGCGATTCGCGGCGCACGGTCGGATTAGGGCTGTTGAACCGGGGAGGGTGAGGCCGTAACGGCTTGCTCGAGGTGCTGTGCCGCGAGCGCGGCTTCCAGCGCCGCCTTCTCGGCCCTCTTTTGCTCCTTCGCATCGCGGGCGAGGCGGGTTCTCTCCGAAACGTATGCCGCAGAAGCCGCTATCACGATCGCCACCTCCAGCGCGAGTGATATCCCGATGTACGGGTCCGGCTTGGCGCCCTGGACCAGAGCGAGGACTCGCCCGCCGGCGATACCGGCTGAGCACACCATGAAGGCGAGAGACGCCGCCAACCTCAGGCGTTGGAACGCAGCCCCCAGCACGGCGAATGCGCCGAGACCAGACCAAAGGCCTACATTGAGCGCAACCGACTCGATGTAGAGTGGGCCCCGGGTCGGGCCCGTGAGGCCCATCCAGTCCGGCATGATCGAGCCGGCAAAGAGACAGAGGAGCGCCCAAGCGATAGAGCCGACGCCGAGTAGGAAGAGCACGTTGCGCGCCATTTGAGGAAGATAACGCCGTTCGCCTTTCAAAGAAAGTTAGTACAGTCTTGCCTCGTGCCGAAGGTCCGCGCCGATGTTCTGTTGACGCAGAGGGGGTTGGCTCCGTCGCGGGCGCGAGCGCAGGCTCTGATCTTGGCTGGAAAGGTCTTCAGCGGAAACCGGCGCGTCGACAAGAGCGGCGAGACCTTCGACGAGCTGGCTCCGCTCGAGGTCCGCGAGCCTGATCATCCCTATGTTTCGCGGGGCGGCGTGAAGCTTGCAGGCGCACTCGACACCTTTGCGTATGACCCCGCCGGAGCCACCGTCGCCGACTTGGGTGCATCGACGGGTGGTTTCACGGACTGCCTGCTTCAACGTGGCGCGGCGAAGGTGTACGCGATCGATGTAGGTTATGGCCAGTTGCACCATAGGCTTCGTCAAGACCATCGCGTCGTCGTCATGGACCGCACCAACGCGCGACACTTGAAGCAGGGCGATCTGCCGGAAACGATCGACCTCGCCGTCATCGATGCGTCGTTCATCGGTCTCGAAAAGCTTCTCCCCGCGGCCCATGCGCTTCTGAAACCGGACGGCGAGGTACTGGCTCTGGTCAAACCGCAGTTTCAGGTCGGACAAGACAGGGTGGGTAAAGGCGGTGTAGTCCGCGATCCCGAGCACCGGCGAGTGGCGATAGAGCGTCTCCTCGCCGACGCGGCAAACATCGGGTTCGAGCTCATTGCTCAGGCCGACAGCGTCATCACCGGGCCCAAAGGCAATCAGGAGACGTTCATTTGGCTTCGTCGGGCGAAGGTGCCACCCGGTCCATGAGATCGGGTGCCACGGGCATCCACCCCTGGTCGACTTTGCTTTTGCGCACCTTGACCCACCAGGTTTGCTCACAAGCGAAGGGATGCTCCGCGCTCAATCCGTCGAATGCGTCATCGAGAGTGCACTGGGTCCAGGCTAGGCCGTGCTCCGTCTCGAGCATGCACATACCGCGCGAGTTGTAGAAAAGAAAGTTGCCCAGCTCGCCTGCTGCGACCGCGCGGAACGCTCGTTCCACCTCGATGCCTTGATCCCAGACCTTGCGCTTCACGTATAGGTCTCGCTTGGCGACCAGACGGCGAGGTTTGGTCACCAGCACCTGACTGTCTTCCACGTTGATCAACTCGCCTCGTTTCCACGTGACGTTCGCCGTGACGAATGCCGCGCGAGTTGGGTTCAGCTTGAGCGGCATTCGTTGGTAGCGGTTGCCCCAGCGCAGATTTCGCCAGTCAGCCGGGTAAGGCCAGCTGTGCTCTGCGACGGCGTTTGATTTCAGCGCGTGGTCGCAGCCGCTGATCTCCGGGACGGTTGCGGCGGTCGCGGTAGAGGCAGAGCTTCCAGTCTTCTTGCAGCTGGCTCCAAAAATGACGACTAGCGCGGCGGTGAGAATGTATCTGGCTCGCATTGGAAAGGTGGTTCCCGGGGGTGGATTCGAACCACCATTCACAGGTCCAAAGCCTGTTGTCCTGCCCTTAGACGACCCGGGAGCGATCCTCCTCATAACACGCATGCCCGCCCCCTCAAGCATCGGCCTGCAGGCGCTTGCGAAAATAGAGTCTCGCCGCGGGAAAGGCCAAGGCGAAGACGACGAACATGCAGACAGCGATCGTGATGAGTACCCGAGGATCGTCCCCGAAATTCGCGGTGGCGATCGTGGCCGCGGCGCCGATGTTGCGAGCCGTGGTGACCAATCCCAAAGTTACCTTGTTCTTCTCGCCGTTGGTGCCGATGGCGTAGCCTATTCCAAAGGTGACTAGGGTCAGCACGACCGCAGATGTGACCGTGCCGGTTCCCGCCGTGGCGAGCAGCTCCGCATGATGAAGCACGAGTGCAAGGACCAAGAACACCGCCGCCGACAAATTGACGATCCTATTCGCCGGCCTTCGCAGCCTGTCGGCGCGGGTCTCGCTCATGCGTCTGATGCCGAGCCCGATCAGCAGCGGCACGAACATTTGCATGAGGAGGGGTTTGGCAATTTCCCAGAGGCCGATCTCGGTACCGGGGATCAGCAAGGGTAGAAAGAGCGGCATGTACACAATCGTGAGCACCGTGAGTAGCATGGTCAGACCGATCGAGTTGGGAACGTCACCGCTCGCAACGCTGACGAGTCTCGGCGTGTACGGCGCGCCCGATGCGAATCCATAGAGAAGGATCCCGATCCTGTAGGGCCGCTCGAGCGGAAACAGCGCCAGCATCGCGTACACGACGAGCGGTGCTAGGAAGAGGTTGGTCAACAATGCCCGGCTGACGAGCGAGCGATTCTTCAATGGCGTCAGGACCTGCTCCAACGTCACCTCGAGCCCAGCGGTGAACAGCGCGCCGCCGATGAAGACGGCGATCGAGATATCCAGAGTCAGCTTCAGGGCGTCGTGCATGGTGCGGTGGAGGACTTGTTACACCAGCGCTCGCATCGGTACTAGATCGATCGGACGGTCCAGAAATCGGTGCTATCCTTTCTGCCACCGTGAACGCAGTCGACGCCGCAAAATTGCTGATTGCATTCGTGGTTCCTTGGGCACTGCTCGGTTGCGACACCGAGCGCAAGATGCCGCCAGGCTATCAAGGGATCGTCGAACACGACGACCGTCACCTCGGATTCCAGGTCGGAGGTCGACTCGAGGAGATTCGCTTCAAGCGGGGCGACATCATCGAGAAGGGTGCGCTGATCGCAGTTCTCGACGATACCGCCGAAGTGCCGATTCTCCGCGCTCGTGAAGCAGATCTGGCGCGTGCCCGGGCCCAGGCGGCGTTGGTATACGCCGGTCCCCGCGTCGAAGAAGTTCGCTCCACCGTGGCGGAGCTCGATGGGGCTCGTGCCTCGCTCAGGGATGCGAAGAGCCAGCTCGACCGGAATCGCAACCTGCCCGAGGAAGCAGCGACCGCGCTCTCGACCGTTTCCGATCTGGAAGCCGCGTACGCACAGGCGAATGCTCGGGTTCGAATGCTCCAGCAACAGCTGAAGCGGCTTCGTTCCGGATCGCGGCCGGAAGAGCTTGCCGCGGCTGATGCAGAGGTCAGGGCCGCCGAGGCCGCGGTTTCAGCCGAAGAAGAGAGGCTCGCTTTGTATTCTCTGTTTGCGAATGAGCGGGTCACACTGCTCGATCTGCCAGTGAGGGCGGGGGAGGTGCTTGCCGCCGGAGCGACGACCGTTACGGTTGCCGATACGAAGCATCCCTACGTCGATGTTTTCGTCCCACAGCAGGATCTCTCCGGTCTCGAGGTTCGGCTGCCCGCTCGGGTGCGTGTGGACGCGGAGAGCGATGAATTGAATGGCGAGATCGAGCACATCGCGCCGACGACGGAGTTTACACCGAGATTCCTCTTTTCGGAGCGCGAACGGCCGAACTTGGTCGTTCGAGTGCGAGTGCGCATCGAGGATCCGAAAGAGCGGCTGCACGCCGGAGTGCCAGCGTTCGTTACCTTCGACAAGAAGGCAGAGTAGCGGTGCAAGACCCCGTGGTCGTCGAGGGTCTCGCCCGCAATTTCGGTAACCTCGTGGCGGTGCACGATGTCAGCTTCGAGGTTCGCCGTGGCGAGATCTTCGGGATGCTCGGCCCAAACGGCGCGGGCAAATCGACGACGCTCCGCATGCTGTGTGGGATTCTCGATCCGACCGCGGGCCACGCGACGGTAGTCGGATTCGACGTCGCCAAGGAGCCAGATCGAGTCAAGCAAAACATCGGCTACATGACGCAACGCTTCAGCCTCTACGAAGACCTGACGGTCGAAGAGAATCTGAGATTCTATGCAGGGATCTACGGGCTCTCCAGAAAAGAACGCCGGACTCGCATCGCTGAGGAGATCGAACGCTCCAGCTTGACCGACAGGCGAGACCAAATCAGTGGCACGCTTTCGGGAGGTTGGAAACAGCGACTCGCGCTGGTCTGTGCCACGATTCACCGGCCGCCACTGTTGTTCCTCGATGAGCCTACGGCTGGAGTCGACCCAGTGAGTCGGCGTGAGTTCTGGGCGCACATCCATCGCCTCTCGACCGAGGGTACAACCGTCATGGTGACCACTCACTACATGGACGAAGCGGAACGATGCCATCGCCTCGCATTCATGTTTCGCGGCACACTGCTCGACATCGGCACGCCCACGGAGATCGTCGAGCGCCAGCAAATCCGCATTGCGGTGGCGGCGACCTCCGACGTCGCGCGAGCCGTTGACGTTCTGCGACAGCATTCGGCGGTCGACGAGGTCGCGCCGTTTGGGGGTCGCATTCGATTCGCTACACGCGACGGGGTCGACCCGATCGCGTTGGCACACGAGCTCTTGGATGCGGGGCCAGGCTTACAGGACGCCCGTGAGGTCACGCCCAACGTCGAGGACGCTTTCGTGGCCATGGTTCACGCCGACAACCGAAGCTCGGAGCACCGATGAATCGGTTGCTCGCCATCGCCTGGAAGGAGCTCATTCAGATGCGGCGTGATCGGCTCACGATGGGCATGATGGTGGGCATTCCGTTGATCCAGCTGCTGCTTTTCGGCTATGCGATCAACACCGACATTCGCGATATTGCGACCGTGGTCTACGATCAGGATTACTCCGAGGAGTCGAGGGGATTCGTCCGACGGATGCAAGCCACAGGCTTCTACGAAGTCGTCGGGCGCGTCGAAAGTTACGACCAGGTCGGCGAGGCACTGCGCTCGCGGCGGGCCATGGTTGCGCTGGTCGTGCCGCCTCGTTTTGGCGCCGAGATCGAGGCTGGGCGAACCGGTCAGCTGCAGCTCATCGTCGATGGCTCCGATCCGCAGGTCGTGGCCAACGCGACGCAAACCGCCACGTCTCTTGCCGCATCACGGTCCGCGGTCCTCGCCGTGGAGAGGTTGGAACGCCTCGGGTTGCCTACATCAGCGCCTGCTCAGCTGATCGCGATGGAGCCCGCCACTTGGTACAACCCAGACCTTCGAACCGCGGTTTTCATCGTGCCGGGCCTCGTGGGCGTCATCCTGACGATGACCATGGTGATGTTTACCGCGATGGCGATCGTGCGCGAACGAGAGCGAGGGACGCTGGAGCAGCTCATCGTATCGCCCATTCGTCCGATCGAGCTCACGGTTGGCAAGATCCTCCCGTACATTGCGGCGGGCTACTTGCAGATGACTCTCGTCCTTGCGACAGGCTGGGTGGTATTCGACGTACCGATCGCCGGCTCCATCCAATTGCTCTATGCGCTTTCCGCGTTCTTCATCATGGCCAACCTGGCGCTCGGCCTGTTCTTCTCTACTGTCGCGAGGACCCAGCAACAGGCCATGCAGATGTCGTTCTTTTTTCTACTCCCGAACATTCTCTTGTCCGGCTTCATGTTTCCCTGGGAAGCCATGCCGGCACCCGCGCGATGGTTGTCTCTCGCGCTGCCGCTGACGCACTATCTGCGGATCATTCGCGGCGTGATTCTCAAAGGCGCCTCTTTGTTCGAGCTGCGCTACGAGCTCGTTTGGCTGGTCGGCATCCTGATCGCATTGACGCTCCTCGCGTCGCTTCGCTTCCGGAAGAACCTCGACTAGAACGGGCTCGGTCTAGAATGAGGACCCAGGGCCTTCCAGAAATGCCACTTCCTCCGGCGTGGACGAGCGTCCGAGGATTTCGTTGCGGTGTGGATACCGTCCGAATCGCTCGATGATGGCCTTGTGACGCTCCGCAAAATCCAGATAGTACTTGGCATCCGCTTCTAGTGGGGCTGGCGCGCGGTCGAGCAGCTGATTGAACATCTCCACAGATCGGATCTGGTCCGCCATGGCTTCGCTATGCTCCAAGGGGAGATAGAGGAAGACTCTCTCGTCGAACGAAAGCCTGGTGTCGAACCCTGAGGCCAGGCTTTCTCGGCATGCATCGCGAGCGAGATCGTCTGCCGCGAACATCATGGGCGTGCCGCGAAACATGTTTCGGGAGAACTGATCCAGCACGAGGATGTACGCCAATGCGCCCCGTTCGGTGTTTCTCCAGCTTTCCCTATGCCCCTCCACCGTCGCTTCGTAATCGCTCAAGAACTGAGACTTGATCTCCTCGTCGAAAGCGTCGGACTTCGTCCACCAACGATTCCGGCACTCCTTACTAGAGCGCCCGAGCTCGTCGATCTCGCCAAACCAGAATTTGAAGCACTTCTTCGGTTCGCTCATCCATGCGTGACATCTCCTCGTAGAACTGCGACCGCATCCAGGAACACCTTGGCCTTCAGCTCGGTCTCTGCGATCTCGCGACGGGGGTCGCTAGCTTCGACGATCCCGCCGCCCGCCCAGTAACACACCCGACCTTCGGCCACGGTGGCCGTACGGATCGCGACGGCCAGTGAAAGCCCGCCGTCGTGGTCGATGAAACCAATCGCTCCGCAGTAGATACCGCGCGAATGTTGCTCGAGCTCCTCGATGATCTCGATTGCGCGAAGCTTCGGAGCCCCGGTGACGCTTCCTGGCGGAAACGTCGCGTCCAAGATGGCCTCCAACGAGACGTCGAGCCGCGTGGTGCAGCTCACCGTGCTGACCAGGTGATACAAGCCCGTAAATGGTTCCACGATCATCGGAGCGTCGACTTTCACGGTACCGATCTGCGCAACACGACCCAGATCGTTCCGCATGAGGTCGACGATCATCGAGTGCTCAGCTCGCTCCTTGGGGTCTGCGCGAAGACGGTGGGATGCTCCTTCGTCCGTTGGCTCCCGCCGAATGGTCCCCTTGATTGGTCGGGTCACCAAGGTCTTGGTCTTGGCATCCCAATGAATGAAGCGTTCCATGGTGCACGCCAGCACCGCGTGGTCCCCGCAATCCAAGTACATTCCGAGAGGTACGCGGCTGGCGACACGCATCGCCTGCCATAGCTGAAGTGCATCTCCCTCAAATGGCGCGGACCATCGCCGCGCCACGTTGACCTCGTACACCTCGCCCATTCCGATGTAGTCGATGGCCCTTTCAATCGCCTGGTAGTGCATCGAAACGTCGTCGACTTCGATCTCGCCTACCAACGGTACTCGGGCGTCTCGTGCCGTCAGCGCGCTCAAGCGAGCCGCAAAATCATTGCATGCGCTCGGGTCGTCACCGACGATCCAAGTCTCTCCGCTGTCGTGATCGATGGCAAGCAACGCTGGGTAGCGCCGAAACAGCATGATCGGTTGACCCCCGCGGTCGAAGCGAGGCTTTCCTCTTGCCGGAGCCGACCAAGACGCGTCGTATGCGATGTAGCCGATCCAGGCCGGCACGTCGCATGACCTGAGTCCCTGCGAGCTTGCGGCGTCTGCCGTTCCGCGCACGCGACGCAGCGCAGAAAACGGAGCAGCCGCGCCGTATTCGACCCGGATCTCATCGGACGGCCACGCAGCAATGAACGAAAAACGTCCGTCCCGCGATTCGCTTCGATTGGAATCGAGCCAGGCGAAACCGCTCTCAGCGCTCAGACGACGCGCGATGTCTAGCTCATCGATCGAGGCGACGTGTTGGGCCCACACGGCGCTTCTCTACTTGCTCGTTGCGAGGGCGTAAAGCAACCTCACGCCGTGCTCCGGTCGGCCGTATCTCTCGGACTGTTGTGTGTCACGGCAATTGCATGCCAAAATCCGCCGGCGCCTTATGTGGTTCAAGCCACAATCGTGAACGGAGACGATGGTAACCCCGCGCTGGGGACGGACGCGACCACCCTTCGCATCGGAATCCAAGAAGGGGCGCTCCCTGCCCAACACTTCGACTACCCGATCACCAACGGTACGTTCGATGCGACCCTGCCGTTTAGCATGTTCACGGCGGCTACGCGCATTCGGGTCGAGATCGACGGCGATACGACCGAGCTCAGGACCGCGCCTCCTGCGTTCGTTCCGGCCCTGAGCAGTGGGGTTCTCCGCGTGGTCACCGCGGCGCCGCTATCCTGCGAGGAAGTCACGTTCAACCAGTTGGAAGCACCGCGCGCATTCTTCGCCATGGTGTGGTCCGGAACGTTTGCCCTCGTTGCCGGCGGGACGGCTCCGTCGAACGCACAAGTCGAGTACTTCGACGCGCTCGAGTGGCAATCGCGTTTGTTCACCGAAGACTTCTCGTTGTCCGATCTCGGTGAAACCCGCGCAGCGTCGATCGATGAAGGCAAGGTGCTGGTGCTTCCAACCAACACCTCCCCATTCATCTTCGACATGTTCAATCCCGCAAGTCGAATCATACCGGTGGTGCTTCACGAGGGAGCGGGACCGAGCTCGGCGCTCGTTTCGGTTCCCGGCGCCGGCGCGATGGTGATTGGCGGAGAAGTGGCCGGTGATGCCAAGGCGACCGTCTCGTTGCTCCAACCCGACGGCAATGTGATGTCGCTGCAGCTGAGCGAGGGGAGATCGGGCCCCGCTGCCGCCGTGCTCGGAACGGACGTCTTGGTCGTCGGCGGCAACGTCCAGGGCAACGCCGAGATTCTCATCGAAGGCGTTTCGACAGGGCAACCCATCGACGGCGTCATGGATGGTCTCCGGCGAGACGGTTTCCTGGTCGGTGACGGTCAGAGCCGTGCCCTGTGGCTGGGCGGTACAGGTGCGGACGACGTGTTGCGGCAAGACACCCTTCGTTTCGACGGCTGCCCGGACAACTGTGCCGCGAGCCCCGGTCCCGAGTGGAGCACCGCTCGATCGAATCCCTTTCAGCCCCAGGGGAGTCGACTGATCATCGGAGGCGACGGCTCGCGACTGGTTGACGAGGTTCGCTGGAGCGATCCGGCCGTCGAGGTCATCCCGCTTCTGCAGTTGAACGTGCCCCGGGCTGGGGCAGGTGGGCTCGTCTTGGAAAGTGGCGCCTTCATCGTGGGAGGTGGTGACGATGGCACGAGCGTTCGCGACGATTTCGAGTTCTGCGTTCCGGCGTCGCTCGAGCCGCTCTAGAAGGTGCGGGTAGTGGCCTTCGAACCTGATATCCTGGAAATTCCCGGGCAGATGTTACGCAAGCTGGAGAAGTACGAGGTCCTCGACGAGATTGGCCACGGCGGAATGGCCACGGTCTACCGAGCGCGCGATACGTCACTCGACCGATACGTCGCGCTCAAGGTGCTTCATCCGCACTTGCAACGAACGAGCGAGGCTCGCGCCAGATTCACCCGCGAGGCCAAGAGTGTGGCCAAGCTGAGGCATCCGAACATCCTCGAGATCTACGATTACAGCGGTGAGGCGTCGGACGAAACCTACATCGCCGCCGAGCTGCTCACCGGTCCCACGTTGAAGGACTTCGTCCTCGAGCACAACGACGTGCCCCCTGAAATCGCAGCCAGCATTGCGCTCCAGCTCGCCGACGCGCTTCGCGAGGCGCACGCGAACGGAATCATCCATCGGGACGTAAAACCGGAGAACGTCCTGATACACGAAGACCGATGCGTGAAGCTGACCGACTTCGGAATTGCGCACATGGTCGACACGCACACCTTCACCGTGACTGGGCAGATCCTCGGTTCTCCGGGGCACATGGCGCCCGAGCAAGTCGAAGGGGGGACGTGTGATGTTCGAAGCGACGTGTTCTCGCTGGGGACCGTTCTCTATTTCTGCGCGACGGGTCGACTGCCATTCGTCGGCCGAAATCCTCATCATCTGCTGAAGCTGCTGCTCGAAGGAGAGTACCCCGATCCACTTCAATTGAACCCCGCGATCGGCGCGCGTCTCGCAGGAATCATGATCAAGGCGCTGGCGCGCGCGCCGAGCGATCGCTACCAGAGCGCTACCGAGATGGCTGCGGACCTGAGCTCTTTTCTCGTCGAGATGGGCATCGAACGACCAGATGAGACGCTTGCGCGCTACTTGGCCGATCCCGACGAGGTGGCCGATGGGCTCCGTGGGCAATCCCTTCGTCGACTCTTGGTGATCGGCGCCTCGGCCGCCAAAGGAGGCGATGTGCCGAAAGCGCAGGCTGCGCTGAGTCGCGCTCTGGCGCTCGACGAAGGCAACGATCGCGCCCTCAAGCTACTGAGCTCCCTCGGCCGTCGTCGTCGTCGCAAGAGTTTGATCGCGACTTCCATTTCGGTGGTCCTGGTCGGGCTGGTTGGCGCGGGCTACATGGCTTGGCTGAGAGCGGAACCCACGACCGGTTCAACGCACGAGATGGTCTCAGCCGAGGCGGCGTCGGATGAGGCACCGCCCGACACAGCCGAGCCGGAGGGCTCCGGTGCGCTGCTCGGCGGGTCCGATTCCTCCGGACGAGTCGCCGCCCCCGAGCGCACCTCCACCGAGACAGCGCCCGAGGGACCACGTTGGGTGGTTTTCAAGCCAAGCCCGCCAAATGTATCGATCAGCGTGGATGGCAGCCCGCTCAAAGCGTACGGCCCCGATTTTCAGGGCATCCGTCTGAAAGCTGGCACTCATACCTTCCGTTTCGTCGGCGCAGAGGACTGTTGCGAGGACCGGGTCATTCGTAGGCGGATTCCAGCCGGCACTCGCGACTTCGACCTGTCGGTGAAACTCTCATACAAACCGGCGACGCTCTACCTCAAGGGTCCCGCCCCGCCCAATGCGAAGGTTCGGATCACTCTCCCCGGCAATCGTACGGTTACGGGACGAATCCGTGAGATCCTTCGCATCCCGATGAGCTCCCTTCATGCCGCCGCGCGGGTCCAGATTCGTGCGCCAGGGTACCGGTCCCACGAGAGCGTCGTACGCCTTCGCGCGGGGGGAGATCTGACCGAGCACTCCTTCAGCCTTGAGACGGAAACGAAAACCCCGTAGAACCCGTCTAAGGTGATACGGCGCATAGCGCTTCCCGGATTGGTGTTCGTGTTGATGGCCGTATTCGCGCGGACTGTCGCGGCTGACGAGCTATCGGACTTCGATTCGGCCCGGCGCCACTACGACAAACAGAATTACGCCAAGGCGGAGAAGGGCTTCGAGTCCCTGGTCGGCGGCGCGGTTCCTCGCGCCACCAACCCGGTCGTCCGTCTCGAAGCTCGTAAATATCTAGGCGCTACGTATTTGTTTCTCGGCAAGGACGATGAGGCCCGCGAGCAATTTCGACGGTTGCTCGAAGAGGATCCCGACTACGATATCGATCCGGTGGCATTTCCAGAGGCCGTCGTTCGGGCCTTTCAAGAGGTTCAAGAAGAGGCCGCGGTGGAGCGCGCTCGGCGGGAGGCCGCGGAAGCAGCGCGCCGGCAGAGGGAGCGGACGGACGAGGTCGAGGAGTTGGTCCGTCAACAGCAGCGGATCCAGGACCTCGAGGAGCTAGCGGCGGTCGAAACGGTGGAAAAGGTGAACTCCCGCTGGATTGCAGCGCTTCCCTACGGCATCGGTCAATTCCAAAACGAGAACCGAAAGCTCGGGATCATGTTTGCTGTCACCCAAAGCGTGTTCATGGCCGCTTCCATCGCGACCTTCATCGGTCACAATTCGCTGCGTAACGAGACGCCCGCACCGGACCAAATCGCGCAAGCGCAGCGGGTGGAGCGTGCCCTGCGCATCGGAAACTGGGTGAGCGTCGGTGGGTTCTTGGCGTTCGCCATCGCAGGGGTGACCGAGGCTGAGGTTCGTTTCAGGCCCGTAATTCAGAGAACACGCAAGCGTGATCTACCGAAAGACACGAAGGCACCTCAGAGCAGCCGCCCCCAACTTCGCCTCGATCTGGGCCTCACAGGCGGCGCGATGCGGCTCGATTTTTGATCTTTTTGGAGGTGAAGCTCGACCGCCAGGAGGGGATCATTCATGCTAGCCGCGTCCGGGACAGCGTCGCTCCTCCAGACCGCAAAGCGCTGTCATTTCCAATAGTTTCGCTCTTGTCCCAATTCGCAGAACACTTCCCTTGACAGCGGGCCTTTCGCGCCTATCCTTCGCTCCCTTCGACGCGTGGGGAACTTGCGCGCGTCCGAGGAATTGCACGCTTTTTCGGATAGTTATGCCAACGATCAACCAGCTCGTCCGCCACGGACGAAAACAGATCAAATCGAAAACGGACTCGCCGGCCCTTCAGCAATGTCCGCAGAAGCGAGGCGTCTGTGTCCGCGTGTACACGACGACACCGAAGAAACCGAACTCCGCGCTTCGCAAGGTGGCCCGCGTGCGCCTCTCCAATGGTATCGAAGCGACCACCTACATCCCCGGCGAGGGTCATAATCTTCAGGAGCACTCGGTCGTGCTCATTCGTGGCGGCCGTGTGAAGGATCTTCCCGGCGTTCGCTATCACGTCGTTCGCGGCACGCTCGACGCCACTGGCGCGGCTGGTCCGTCCAACACCAACAAGGCAAACCGCGTCAACAAGCGGTCGAAGTATGGCGTCAAGCGCCCCAAGAACTAAGCAAGCCAAGTCATGAGTCGTCGAGTAACCGCACCCAAGAGAGAGATCATTCCGGACGCCAAGTATGGCGACCAGCATGTGGCGAAGTTCGTCAATTCATTGATGCTTGCAGGCAAGCGTTCGACTGCTGAGCAGTGCTTGTACGGCGCCTTTGAAATCATCGAAGAGCGTTACAAAGAAGAGCCGCTCGAGGTTTTCAGGAAGGCGCTCGACGCCGTCAAGCCCCGGGTCGAGGTCAAGAGCCGCCGTGTGGGTGGTGCGACCTACCAGGTGCCCGTCGAGGTTCGCTCGGATCGCCGAAACGCGCTCGCAATGCGCTGGCTGGTTCAGTACTCACGGGCGCGTGGCGAGAAGTCCATGCAGGAGCGCCTTGCGGGCGAGCTCATCGAGGCCTCGCAAGGCCGCGGAAACGCCGTGAAAAAGCGGGAAGACACGCACAAGATGGCGGACGCGAACAAGGCGTTTGCCCACTATCGTTGGTAGGATTTTTTGGCGTCTGGGAAGGTCTACGGAAACCACTCGGACAAGGAGCAGCAGCTGAACTCATGACATCGCGCACATAAGAGAGAGTCACCGGGAAGACCGCGACGAACCGTCGCAACCGATGTGCCTCTCGAAACCCTCTCTGAGTTGAGGAAGCCCGAGGGTGGCTTCTGGGTCGGAGGGGGTTTTGTATGTGAAGCGCCATAGTCGAAAGAGTCGAGCTCATAGAATCCAATGGCCAGAACGTTCTCACTCGAAAAGACCCGCAACATCGGCATCATGGCTCACATCGATGCGGGCAAGACGACTACGACCGAGCGCATCCTCTACTACACCGGCGTCAACTACAAGATCGGCGAGGTGCACGACGGGGCCGCGACCATGGACTACATGGAGCAGGAGCAAGAGCGAGGCATCACGATCACCTCGGCTGCGACCACGTGCTTCTGGCGTCCGCAGGAGGGTCCTTTCTCGGACGGTCAGTGCCGGATCAACATCATCGATACGCCCGGGCACGTCGACTTCACGATCGAGGTCGAGCGCTCCCTGCGGGTGCTCGATGGCGCGGTCGCGGTGTTTGACGCGAAAGAGGGCGTAGAGCCGCAGTCGGAGACGGTCTGGCGTCAAGCCGATCGCTATCACGTTCCGCGAATCTGCTTCGTCAACAAGATGGACAAGGCTGGTGCTGATTTTCCGACGGCGTTCCGGTCGATCAAGGAACGGCTTGGTGCACCGGCGGTGGCCGTGCAGCTGCCGCTTGGCCAGGAGTCGGAGCTCGAAGGCGTGATCGACCTGATCACGATGAAAGCCAACCGATTCAAAGACGACAACCTGGGCGCGGAGTGGACCGTCGAGGAAATCCCCGCGGAGTTCCGAGAGCAAGCCGAGGAGGCCCGGGCGGTGCTCATCGAGGCAGCTTCCGAAGTCGATGACGCATTGATGGAGCGATATCTGGAGGGCGACACCGATTTCTCGGAGGATCAGATCATCAGGGCGATTCGGAAGGGCTGCCTCCAGCAGACGATCGTACCTGTGCTGACCGGCTCCGCGTTCAAGAACAAGGGCGTTCAACAGCTGCTAAACGCCGTTGTGAATTTCCTGCCTTCGCCCCTCGACGTTCCGGCCATCCAAGGCGTGGATCCCGACGATCCCGAGAAGCATATCGAGCGAAAGGCCTCGGACGACGAGCCGTTCAGCGCCCTGGCATTCAAGATCATCAACGACCCGTTCGTCGGCCAGCTGACCTTCTTCCGTGTCTACTCGGGCGTGCTCGCCGCGGGAAGCTCGGTCCTCAACTCGACCAAGGGCAAGCGAGAGCGCGTTGGCCGCATCCTTCAGATGCACGCGAACAACCGCGCGGAGCTGAAAGAGATCTACGCAGGCAACATCGCCGCTGCCGTGGGGCTGAAAACGGCGACCACCGGGGACACCCTGTGTGACGAAAAGGCGCCCGTCATTCTCGAGCGGATGGATTTCCCGGATCCGGTCATCTCGGTTGCCATCGAGCCGAGAACCAAAGCCGACCAAGATAAATTGGGCGTGGGGCTTACCAAGCTTGCCGCCGAAGATCCGAGTTTCCGGGCGCACACCGACGAGGAGTCGGGACAGACCATCATCAGCGGCATGGGCGAGCTCCACCTGGAGATCATCGTCGACCGCCTCAAGCGTGAATTCCAAGTCGACTCCAACGTTGGCGCGCCTCAAGTCGCCTACCGTGAGACGATCACCAAGGAAGTCGAAGCCGAAGGTCGATACATCAAGCAGAGTGGCGGTCGCGGCATGTTCGGCCACGTTTGGGTGAAGCTCGAGCCACTCGCGCCCGGCAGCGGATTCGAGTTCGAAAACAAGATTGTCGGCGGGGTCGTGCCGAGGGAATACATACCGTCGGTACAGAAGGGTATTCGGGACGCGATGACCCGCGGCGTGATGGCAGGCTACCCCGTCATCGACCTCAAGGCCTCGCTCTTCGACGGCTCGTACCACGACGTCGATTCGAGTACAGCGGCATTTGAGGTGGCGGGGTCGCTCGCGTTCCAGGAAGGTGCGAAGCGGGCAGGCATTCAGTTGCTCGAGCCAGCGATGGACGTAGAAGTCCGAGTGCCAGAGGACTACATGGGTGAAGTCATCGGCGATCTCAATTCACGCCGTGGCAACATCACCGGGATGGATTCTGTGAGCGGGCTCCAAGTGATTCGCGCACTTGTTCCGCTTGCGAACATGTTTGGTTATGTCAACGACTTGCGTTCCAAGACACAGGGGCGTGCAGTCTACACGATGCAATTCAAAGAGTATCAGGCGGTGCCACAGGGTGTCGCCGATGAAATCGTCGCCAAGGCGAAGGGCGGATGAGGAGCTAACGATGGCTAAAGAAAAGTTTGTCCGAGACAAACCACACATCAACGTAGGCACGATCGGTCACATCGACCACGGTAAGACGACGCTGACAGCGGCGATCATGAAGGTGATGTCCGAAAAGCATGGCGGCGAAGTCAAGAGCTACAAGGACATCGCGAAGGGGGGCACGGTACGGGACGACACCAAGACGGTGACGATCGCGACCAGTCACGTGGAGTACCAGACGGGCAACCGTCACTACGCACACGTGGATTGCCCCGGGCACGCCGATTACGTCAAGAACATGATCACGGGCGCCGCGCAGATGGATGGGGCGATTCTAGTGGTGAGTGGAGTGGACGGCCCGATGCCGCAGACCAAGGAGCACGTGTTGTTGGCACGCCAGGTCGGAGTTCCGACGATGGTGGTGTTCATGAACAAGTGCGACGCGGTGGACGACCCGGACCTTCTGGAGTTGGTGGAGATGGAAGTACGAGAGCTTCTGTCGAAGTACGACTACGACGGGGACAACATCCCGGTGATTCAGGGTTCGGCGCTGGGTGCGTTGAACGGAGAGCCGAAGTGGGTGGAGTCGGTGGTGAAGCTGATGGATGCGGTGGACACGCACATCCCGGAGCCGCAGCGAGACATCGACAAGCCGTTCCTGATGGCGGTCGAAGACGTGTTCTCGATCAAGGGACGCGGGACGGTGGTGACGGGCCGAATCGAGCGCGGAATCATCAAGGTTGGGGACGAGGTGGATATTCTGGGAGTGCGCGACCCACAGAAGACGGTGGTGACGGGCGTGGAGATGTTCCGCAAGCTTCTGGACCAGGGGCAGGCGGGGGACAACGTGGGATGTCTGCTGCGCGGGATCGACAAAGAGCAGGTCGAGCGGGGGCAGGTTTTGGCCAAGCCCGGGTCGGTGAACACGCACAAGCAGTTTGAGTGCGAGGTGTACATCCTGAGCAAGGACGAGGGAGGGCGCCACAAGCCGTTCTTCTCGAACTACACGCCGCAGTTCTACATCCGGACTCTGGATGTGACGGGCAAGATCGAGCTGCCCGAAGACGTGAAGATGGTCATGCCGGGGGACAACGTGAAGATGAAGGTCAACCTCATCACGCCAGCGGCCATGGAAGAGAAGCAGCGTTTCGCGATTCGCGAGGGCGGCCGGACCATCGGCGCCGGCGTCATTTCCAAGATCATTGAGTAGAACCATGGCAGCCAACAAGATTCGGATTCGCCTCAAAGCTTACGATCACCGATTGTTAGACCAATCGGCGACGGAAATCGTCGATACGGCGAAGCGCACGGGCGCGCGGGTTGCGGGTCCGATTCCGCTGCCTACGCGCATCAACAAGTACACCGTGTTGCGCGGGCCCCACGTGGACAAGAAATCGCGAGAACAGTTCGAGATTCGGACTCACAAGCGGCTCTTGGACATCCTGGACCCCACGCAGCAGACACTCGACGCTCTCATGAAGCTGGATCTTTCGGCGGGCGTCGACGTCGAGATCAAGTCGTAAGGCGGTAACTCCATGCCAAAGGTGAAGGTCTACAACTTGAACAAGAAGGGCGTCGGAGAGATAGATCTCTCGGACAGCGTCTTCGATGCAGCGGTGAACGAGAGCCTCCTTTATGACGTTCTCAAAGCCCAGCTTGCGAGTCAGCGCAGCGGCACATCTTCAGCTCAGACGCGTGCGGAAGTGAGTGCGACCAAGCGCAAGATGTACAAGCAGAAGGGCACCGGCAGCGCTCGCCACGGGTCCAAGCGTGCGCCGCTTTTCGTCGGCGGCGGAGCGGCTCATGGCCCGAAGCCTCGTGACTTCGGATACAGGCCCCCCCGCAAGATGCGGCTGGGAGCGCTCAAGAGCGCCCTCAGCCTCAAGCTTCGTGAGGGACAGCTGCTCGTGGTGAAGGACTTCGAGCTCGACGAGATCAAGACGAAGAGGCTCACCGAGGTTCTCGACAAGCTGGAGGTCAACGGCAGCGCGCTGATCGTCGATGGCAAAGAGAATGAGAAGCTGCGTCTCAGCGCGCGAAACTTGCAGAATCACTCTGTTCTGCCACCGGAGGGCGTGAATCTGTACGATCTGCTCCGCCACGAGCATCTCGTGCTGACGCAGACCGCGGTGCAAGCCCTGGAAGCAAGGTGTCAGTAATGCACGCTGAAGAAGTCATCAAACGCCCACTGTACCTCACGGAAAAGGGCTCCAAGTTGCGCGAAGAGGAGAACAAGTACACGTTCGAGGTCGATCTCGGCGCGAACAAGCTCCAGATCAAGAATGCCGTCGAGACTTTGTTCAAAGTCACGGTAAGCGACGTCCACACGCTCGTCATGCGGGGTCACATGCGTCGCATGGGCAAAGGCTTCGGGAAAACACAAAACTGGAAGAAGGCAATCGTCACGCTGCGCGAGGGCGAAACGATCGACTTCTTCGAAGGCGTCTGAAAATGGCAATCCGCAAATTCAACCCAACGTCCCCTTCCCGACGCTTCTACGAAGCGCCGGACTTCGCCATGATCACGCGCGGCAAGCCCGAAAAGAAGCTGCTGGATGCGAAGAGGCAGACGGCGGGTCGCAACAACCAGGGTCGGATCACATCGCGCTTCCGTGGTGGTGGTCACAAGCAGCGCTACCGTAAGATCGATTTCAAACGCGACAAGATCGGCGTGCCGGCGACCGTGAATGCGATCGAATATGATCCGAACCGTTCGGCACGTATCGCGCTGTTGCACTACGCGGACGGCGAAAAGGCTTACATTCTGGCGCCCGACGGCCTCGAGGTCGGTCAACAGGTGCTTTCGTCGCGCCATGCGGATGTGAAGCCCGGTAACGCCATGCCGTTGCGCCACATGCCTTTGGGTACGATGATCCACAACATCGAGCTGAAGATCGGCAAGGGAGCTCAGCTCGTGCGCTCGGCGGGCACCTCTGCCCAGCTGATGGCCAAGGACGGCAACTACGCTCAGGTGCGCCTTCCCTCCGGCGAGGTTCGGTTGGTGCACCTCAACTGCCGCGCAACCGTCGGGCAGGTTAGCAACTCGCAACACGCGCGTCTGACCCTCGGTAAAGCCGGCCGGAGCCGTTGGCTCGGTCGCCGACCACACAACCGCGGCGTCACCATGAACCCGGTCGATCACCCGATGGGTGGTGGCGAGGGCCGCACTTCAGGCGGACGTCACCCTTGCTCACCGTGGGGGCAGCTCGCCAAGGGCCTGAAGACCAGAAACAACAAGGCGACGGACAAGCAGATCGTTCGCCGGCGGAAGAATAAGTAATGGCGCGTTCAGTAAAAAAGGGTCCGTTCATCGACCAGCATTTGGAAGACAAGGTCGAGGCTGCAAACAAGGTCGGCGACAAGAAGATGATCCGCACTTGGTCGCGCCGTTCCACCGTGACGCCCGATTTCGTCGGACACACTTTCGCCGTTCACAACGGTCGGAAGTTCATCACGGTGTTCGTCACGGAGAACATGGTCGGCCACAAGCTAGGCGAGTTCGCGCCCACCCGGACGTTTGGCGGTCACGCATCGGACAAAAAGGGCGGCCGCAAGGTCAACCCGATGACGGGGAAGAAGTGATTATGGAAGCTGTTGCAAAAGCACGATTTCAACGGATTTCGCCTCGAAAAGCACGCGTCGTGCTCAACATGGTCCGTGGCAAGACCGTCGCTGAGGCCCTCAACGAGCTCCGCTTCACGACGAAGTCGGCGGCTCCCATCGTGGCAAAGGCCATTGGAAGCGCCATCGCCAACGCCAAGCAGAAGAATGAAGAGATCAATCTCGACGCGCTGTTCGTCAAGACCGCGTTTGCCGACATGGCACCGAACCAGCACATGCGGCGCTGGCGCCCGCGCGCTCAGGGTCGCGCCACTCGGGTCGTCAAGGGAATGAGTCACATCACCGTCGTCGTGAGCGACGGGGAAGAGAGCTGAACCGTGGGTCAGAAAGTACATCCTTTTGGTTTCCGTCTCGGCGTCGTGAAGACGTGGAAGTCCAAGTGGTACGAGGATAAGAACTACGCCAAGTGGCTTCACGAGGATCTCAAGCTCAAGAGGGAGATCCGGAAGAAGTTTGCTCACGCGGGCATTGCCGACATCGAAATGGAGCGTGCTGCGAACAAGGCGAAAGTCGTCATCTACACTTCGCGACCCGGCATCATCATCGGGAAGCGTGGGGCGGGCGTGGAACAGCTCAAGAGCGATCTCCAGAAGCTCACGAAGAACGAGTTGTTTCTGGACATTCAAGAGGTACGCAAGGCCGAGACCAACGCCCAGCTCGTTGCAGAGAACATCGCGACGCAGCTCGAGCGACGCGTTGCTTTTCGCCGCGCGATGAAGAAGGCCGTTCAGACCGCGATGAAGTTCGGCGTGAAGGGCATTCGAGTGACGGCCTCAGGCCGGCTTGGCGGGTCCGAAATCGCGCGTACCGAATGGTACCGCGAGGGCCGCGTGCCGCTTCACACGCTTCGCGCCGACATTGACTACGGCGAGGTGACCGCACACACGAAGGCCGGCACGGTCGGCATCAAGTGCTGGATTTTCAAGGGTGAGCAGCTTCCGCATCGCCCGGGTGCAGGGGCCGTAGGAGCCCGAGTCTAAGGACGAGCCATGCTTCAACCAAAGAAAACGAAGTTCCGGAAACAGATGAAGGGCCGAATGCGCGGCAAAGCGTACCGGGGCGGTAAGGTCTCGTTCGGCGACTTCGGCCTTCAAGCGCTCGAGCCAGGCCGGATCAGCCAGCGACAGATCGAAGCCGCTCGTATGACGATTCAGCGCAAGGTGAGCCGTCAAGGGCAGCTCTTCATTCGCATCTTCCCGGACAAGCCGATCACGAAGAAGCCGCTCGAAACCCGTATGGGTAAGGGTAAAGGCAGCGTCGAAGGTTGGGTGGCTGTGGTGAAGCCGGGGCGCATGTTGTACGAAATGAAGGGCGTCCCCGAAGCTCTCGCACGCGAGGCGTTCGCGCTCGCCGCTCACAAGCTTCCGATCAAGACGACGTTCCGGTCGAGGGAGTCTGAGCTATGAAGCCAGAGGACATTCGAGCAAACACCGTCGAGGAGCTCGCCGTGCTCGAGGGCGACCTGCGCCGCCAACTGTGGAAGGCGCGCTTCGACAATCACACCAACCAGCTCGATGACACGAGCTCGGTTCAAAAACTTCGCAGGGATCTCGCCCGCGTGAAAACCATTCTCACCGAACGCCGCACCGAAGCGGCGAACAAGGAGTGATCCGCCATGACTGCTGCTGAGCCAGAACAACCGACCCCGAAGGCCGCCAAAGAGCGCGCCGTTCGTCGTCGTTTGGTCGGACGCGTGGTGAACGAAACGCGCCAGGAGGGCCGCGCCCAACAAACGATCGTCGTGGAGGTGATCCGCCGCGCCCGCGACCCTTTCTACGGCAAGTACGTGAAGCGTAAGAAGAAGTTCCACGCACATGACGAGGCCAACGAGTACCGCAAGAATGACGTGGTCGAGATCCGCGCCTGCCGCCCGCGCTCCAAAACGAAGCGCTGGGAGGTCGTCCGCCTGATCGAAAGGCCGCCGGAGGTATAACGATGATCCAGACAGAGACACAACTGGACGTGGCCGACAACAGCGGTGCGAAGCGAGTCGCGTGCATCAAAGTCCTCGGTGGGTCGCGCCGTCGGTACGCCGGCCTCGGTGACGTCATCGTCGTTTCCGTGAAGGAAGCACTTCCGACTGCGCGCGTGAAGAAGGGCGAGGTCGCTCGCGCGGTCGTCGTGCGCACCAAACGTGAGTACCAGCGACCCGACGGCACCTACATCAAGTTCGACACCAACAGCGCCGTCCTGATCACCAAAGACAACGAGCCCATCGGGACTCGTATCTTCGGACCAGTGGCGCGAGAGCTCCGCGCGAAGCGCTTCATGAAGATCGTTTCGCTTGCGCCGGAGGTGGTGTGATGACCGCTCGCATCAAGAAGGGTGACATGGTCCAGGTCGTCGCCGGGAAGGATCGCGGTCAAAAAGGTCGCGTTCTTCAGGTGGTTAGGGCGGACCTGCTCCTCGTGGAGGGTGTCAACCGCGTGAAGCGGCACCAGAGCCCACGTCGTTTCGCCGAGGCCGGTATCGTCGAGAAGGAGATGCCGATTCATGCGTCCAACGTGATGATGGTCGACCCCAAGACCGACGAACGCACGCGCGTTCGCATCGAAGCCGATAAGAAGGACCCCAACAAGCGCGTCCGCGTAGCCGTGAAAAGCGGCTCGGTCCTGGATTGAGGTCGCCATGAGTGCATACGAATCCCGACTCCGAACGAAATACAAAGACCAGATCATCCCTCAGTTGATGAAGGACTTCAGCTTCAAGAACGTCATGCAGGTTCCGAAGCTGCAGCGAATCGTCATCAACATGGGCCTCGGTGAGGCTGTTCAGAATGCCAAGCTGATCGAGACGGCTGTCGAAGAGCTCACCGCGATTACCGGTCGAAAGCCGATCGTCACGCGTGCCAAGAAGTCGATCGCGACCTTCAAGCTTCGTGAGGGCATGCCCATCGGCGTGATGGTGACTCTCCGTGGCGAGCAGATGTACGACTTCCTCGACCGTCTAGTCTCCATCGCGTTGCCGCGAACGCGCGACTTCAAGGGCATTAGCCCGAAGGCATTCGATGGCCGCGGCAACTACACGCTCGGTATTCGCGAGCAAATTGTGTTTCCCGAAATCAATTACGACAGAATCGATCGTATCAAAGGGATGAACGTGACCTTTGTGACCACCGCAGAAACTGACGAACAGGGACGTGCCTTGCTGAAGTCCTTCGGCATGCCGTTCAGGAACTAGAGGACGCAGATGGCTAGTAAGCGCGCATTTGCCAAGATGGAAAAGACACCGAAATTTTCGGTGCGACAACGAAACCGCTGCAAAGTCTGCGGACGCCCGCGGGGTTACTACCGCAAGTTCGAGATGTGCCGCATCTGTCTCCGCAAGTATGGGCTCTCGGGCGACGTGCCTGGGCTCACGAAATCGAGCTGGTAAGGAGGTGCCGTCATGATGACCGATCCAATCGCTGACATGCTGACGCGCATCCGCAACGCCGCAGAGGCACAGCACGAACAAACCATCATTCCTTCGTCGAAGCTCAAGGCGCAGCTCGCCGAGATTCTCAAGCAGGAAGGCTTCATCGACGACTACCGCGTCGACGAGGGGGTCCAGAAGGTTCTCACGGTCTTTCTCAAGTACGGCCGTGATCGGCAGAGCGCATTCGCAGGCATGCGCCGAGCGAGCCGTCCGGGCCGACGGCTCTACGTGGGCCATCACGACATTCCACGTGTCCAGAACGGCATGGGCGTGGCCATTCTATCGACGTCCGTCGGCATCATGACCGACCGCGACGCTCGCGATAAGCGGGTGGGCGGCGAGGTCCTCTGCGAGGTTTGGTGATGGCCGAGACACAATCACAAAAGCAGTCCAGGAACGGCAAGAAGCCGGTCGAAATCGCCAAAGGCGTGCAGATTTCGATCAGCGGCCAGGAAATTACTGCGAAAGGGCCGAAAGGCGAGCTCACCCATACCCTGCGTCCAGAGGTCGTGGTCTCTCAGGATGACGGCAAGCTTACCGTCAGGCCTGCCGAGGGCACGGGGAAGGCGGGTCTTCAGTACCAGGGCCTGATGCGTGCGATCATAGGGAACATGGTCGAGGGCGTGGCGAACGGCTACAAGTTGTCGCTCGACTTCCGTGGTGTCGGTTACCGGGCGGAGTTCAAAGACAAACGACTGAAGATGACCGTTGGTCTCTCGCATCAGCCGGTCTTGGACATCCCTGCGGCGGTCGACATCAAGGTCGAGACGATCGATGAGGCGGGCACCAAGTTTCCACGGGTTCATCTCGAGTCGCCCGACAAACAACTCATCGGTCGGGTCGCGGCGAGGATTCGCCAGATTAGGCCTCCCGAGCCCTACAACGGCAAGGGAGTCCGGTACACCGGCGAGCGCATTCGCGAGAAGGCTGGCAAGGCCGGAAAGGCCGGAGGCTGATCATGCACAAGAAACTCACGGGGCGCGACAAACGCAAGCTACGGATTCGCAAGAAGGTAAGCGGCACAACGGAACGTCCGCGGCTGTGCGTCTTTCGCAGCACGAAGCACATCTACGCGCAGGTCATCGACGACACGCAGGGTAAGACGATCGCTCATGCCTCGAGCATCGTCGCGCCCGCGACGGGGAACAAGGTCGACGTCGCCAAGTCGGTGGGCAGCGCCGTGGCCAAAGCATGCATCGACAAAGGGGTCGAGAAGGTCGTGTTCGACCGCGGCGGTTATCGATATCACGGACGCGTTCGCGCACTGGCCGAATCGGCGCGCGAAGCGGGTCTGAAGTTCTGAGGACGACATGGCATATAAAGACCAAATCATCGATGCAAGCTCGCTCGAAGATCTCACCGAGCGCGTGATCTTCATCAACCGTGTCGCCAAAGTCGTGAAAGGTGGCCGACGGTTCAGCTTCAGCGCTCTCGTCGTCGTTGGTGACAGTAACGGTCACGTAGGCGTCGGCATGGGCAAGGCCAAAGAGGTCCCAGAGTCGATTCGGAAGGGCACCGACGCTGCGAAGAGGAACCTCTTTCGAGTTCCGCTGACCGGTCGTACGATTCCCCATAAGATCGTCGGCCGCTCGGGCGCGGGGCGCGTAGTCTTGCGTCCCGCATCGGAGGGCACCGGTGTCATTGCGGGTGGGGCGATGCGTCCGGTCCTGGAAGCAGCGGGTGTCAAAGACGTTCTGGCGAAAATTCTCGGCACCACGAATGCCTACAACGTGGTCAACGCCACCGTCGCGGCGCTCAAGGAGCTCGAGTCGCCCGGCGATGTGGCCCGCCGCCGTGGCCGTCGCAAGGGCGACATTCAACAGTACGAGCATGGGCCCAAGGCGGAACGTCCCGCCGAGCCTGCCGAAACGCCTGCTGCGGAGGCAAGCGCGTCGTAAGAGAGGCAGTCATGAGCACGAAGAAACTCAAAGTGACGCAGATCAAGAGCGAGATTGGTCGGATGGACAAGCAACGGCGCGTCCTCCAGGGCCTTGGTTTGCGAGGGCCGCACACGGAGGTCGTGGTGGACAACACCCCGTCGTTCCGAGGCATGGTCAAGAAGGTGCTGCACCTCGTCGAAGTTGAGGAAATCAATGAGTGAGCAGAAAGAGACACCGATCCTCTCCCGGCTTCGCCCCGCAGAGGGTGCGGTCCGCGCAAAGCAACGCAAGGGACGCGGCCCCGGCTCGGGCCTTGGCAAGACGGCCGGCCACGGTCAAAAGGGCCAAAAGGCTAGGCATCCCGGCAACTTCAGCAAGCTCGGATTCGAGGGCGGGCAGATGCCCCTTTATCGGCGTATCCCCAAGCGCGGCTTCACCAACCCCTTCACCAAGAAGGTGGGGACGGTCAACGTGAAGGACCTGGCTCGCTTCGATGCGGGCGCCACGGTCGATGAGGCGGCCCTGCGAGAAGCTGGCCTCATCAAGCGCAAAGTGGACATGATTAAGCTCCTCGGCGATGGCGAGCTGGAAATCGCTCTCACCGTCAAAGTCCACGCCGCGAGCACGACTGCCACCCAAAAGATCGAGAAGGCCGGTGGTACGGTCGAGCTAGTCGCAACGGCCGCCTCCTAACCGAAAGCCCGTAGCAATCCATGAGCACAGTCGCCAACATCTTTCGAATCCCCGAGCTCCGTCGCCGCATCCTCTTCACGCTAGGGATGCTGGCCGTCTATCGCATCGGGATCTTCGTCACGACCCCGGGGGTCGATCGGTCGGCCATGCGCACGTATGTGGCCGGTCAGTCGGGCGGCTTCTTGAGCCTCTTCAACTTGTTCTCGGGTGGCGCGCTCCAGCAGGCATCGATTTTTGCCCTCAACATCATGCCCTACGTGTCGGCAAGCATCATCTTGTCGCTCATGACGGTGGTGGTGCCTTCGCTGATGGAGCTTCGCAAGGAAGGCGAGGCGGGCCAACGTAAGATCAATCAGTACACTCGTTACGGTACCGTTGCGCTCAGCGTGTTTCAGAGCATGGGGCTCGCGATGCTCTGGGAGGGCTGGAACGAAAGCTCGACCGGTGGTGACATCGTTGCCGATCCGGGTTGGAGCTTCCGCCTGATGACGGTGCTGGCTCTGACGACCGGCACTTCATTCCTGATGTGGCTCGGTGAGCAGATCACCGAGCGCGGCCTCGGCAACGGGATTTCATTGATCATTTTCGCTGGCATCGTATCCCACCTTCCCGACGCCCTCTTCATGACCCTCGAGCAATTCAACCTCGGCGAGTTGCAGCCCATCGACTTGATGTTGTTGCTGGTCATCGCGATCGCCACGACCGCTTTCATCGTCTTTTTCGAGCGCGCCCAGAGGCGACTGCCGATCACGTACGCGAAACGAATGATCGGTCGGAAAATGTATGGTGGGCAGCAGTCTCACCTTCCGCTTCGCGTGAACATGGCTGGCGTCATCCCACCGATCTTCACGTCGTCTTTGTTGATGTTTCCCGTCACCCTTGCTGGCACCAACATTCCATACATCTCCGATGCGATGCGATGGATCAGCAACAACCTCGTTCCCGGTGGATGGATTTACATCGTGGTCTTCGCGACCATGACGATTTTCTTCTGTTTCTTCTATACCGCGATCACCTTTCAACCCGTGGATGTGGCCGAGAACCTCAAGAAGCAGAGCGCCTTCATACCTGGTGTGCGTCCCGGCAAGGCCACCGCCGAGTATATCGACGCGGTATTGACACGAATCACCGTTGGCGGTGCTCTCTACATTGCGGCTGTCGTCACGCTTCCGACACTCCTGCAGTCTCGATGGAACGTGCCGTTCTATCTCGGCGGCACGTCGTTGATGATCGTCGTCGGCGTGGCCCTAGACTTCGCGCAGCAGGTCGAGAGTCATCTCATCACCCGCCACTACGAGGGCCTCACGGGAACCAAAGGCTCCCGAATCCGCGCGAGGAACGGCTGATGGATCTTCTACTCTTCGGACCGCCGGGTGCGGGCAAAGGGACTCAGGCCAAGCTCCTGATCGACCTCTTGGCCATCCCGCAGATTTCGACCGGCGATATGATGCGCGCCGAGCGGAAGTCCGGCTCCGATCTTGGTAAGCGCTTCGATGATTACATGTCCGCCGGAAAATTGGTGCCTGACAGTCTTGTCCTAGACTTGATCAAGAACCGGCTCGCGAGGGCGGATGCGAAAAACGGTGCGATCTTCGATGGTTACCCGCGGACCGTGGAGCAGGCGGAAGCGCTGGATCTCATGCTCGAAAACCTCGGTCGCCAAATCGACCGGGTCGTTGCTCTCGATGTTCCGCTGAAAGACATCGTCGAACGGGTTACAGGCCGACGAGTCTGTTTGGACTGTGGACAGACCTATCACGTCCGCTATAGTCCGCCGCCCCAAAACGGAGAGTGTATCTCCTGTGGGGGAACCAAGATTGTACAGCGGTCGGACGACACCGAGGAGGTCGTCCGGAAGCGGTATGAAGAGTACCAAGCGAAGACCGAGCCGGTGCTCGCCCACTACGAAGCCAAGGGCGTCGTGAGGGGTGTCGAAGGTGTCGGATCACTGGAAGAAATCACGGAACGGATCAAGAAAGCGATTGGGGTTGACGAACGAGCGGGATGATTGAAACCAGAACGACCCGAGGCACCGTCGAGGCGGTGTTACCGAGGGCGCTTTACCGAGTGAGGCTGGACGATGGCGGAGAGATCACCGCATCGGTTGCTACCAAGGCCAGGCAGATCACGGTGAGGCTCCTACCCGGGGACGATGTGACGGTTGAGATATCCCCTTACGACCCGACGAGAGGACGAATCAAGGAGAGGCTGACATGAAGGTTCGACCAAGCGTCAGAAAAATTTGTGAGAAGTGCAAGATCGTACGCCGCAAGGGCGTCGTGCGCGTCTTGTGTGACAACCCCCGTCACAAGCAACGGCAAGGATAGAGACTAATGGCACGTATCGCAGGCGTCGACCTTCCGGGTCGGAAACATACGGTGATTGCGTTGCAGTACATCTACGGGATCGGTCCGCATCACGCGAAGCACATTTGCGAGACTGCAGGCATCCCTGAGAGCAAACGTGCTGACGATCTCGACGAGAACGACGTCAAGAATATCCGCGAGTGCATCGACTTGAACTTCAAGGTCGAGGGTGACCTCCGTCGGGAGATCAACATGCACATCAAGCGGCTCATGGACCTAGGTTGCTACCGCGGTTTGCGACATCGGCGCGGGTTGCCATGCCGTGGTCAGCGGACTCATACCAACGCGCGCACCCGCAAGGGACCGAAGCGCGGCCCAATGACCAGGAAGCGCTAAGATCATGGCGAAAGCTAAAGCAAAGTCCACCAAGGGCAAGAAGCGCAAGACCAAGAGGGTCGTGACGAGCGGCATCGCTCATATCCAGTCGACCTTCAACAACACCATCGTCACCATCACTGATTTGACTGGTGAGGTGGTGTCCTGGTCGACGGCAGGTGCGCGGGGTTTCAAGGGCTCGCGCAAGAGCACTCCATTCGCAGCTCAGCTGGCAGCCGAGGACGCTGCCCGCAAGGCACAAGATGCCGGTATGAAGACCATCGCGATTTTCGTGAAGGGTCCCGGCGCGGGCCGTGAGTCCGCACTACGAGCATTTCAGAACGTCGGGATGCGGGTGACTCTGCTTCGCGACGTGACCCCCATTCCACACAATGGTTGCCGGCCCCCGAAGCGGCGGCGTGTTTAAAGGCAGCGGAGGCAATTGATGACGAGTCCGACTCTAGTGGCACGCAATTGGCGAGAGCTCATTCGACCGCGAACTGTTCCGGTTGATCACGAATCTTTGAGCGACACGTACGGGAAGTTCGTCGTGGAACCGCTCGAGCGAGGTTTTGGCATCACGCTCGGTAACTCGCTTCGCCGCGTGTTGCTGTCGTCCCTACAGGGCGGTGCGATCACTGCCGTCAAGATCGAGGGAGCTCTGCACGAGTTCACCTCGGTGCCCGACGTCGTAGAAGATGTGACCGAGATGGTTCTCAACTTCAAGGAGGTCGTCGTCCGCTCCCATACGGCACGTACGCAGACGGTCCGCATCGAAAAGGTCGGCCCCGGCGTCGTCACGGCGGGCGACATCAAGGTCAGCGACCAGATCGAGATCCTCAATCCGGATCACAAGATATGTACCCTGTCGAAGGGCGGGCGCTTCGCTGCAGATCTGACGATCAACGTGGGACATGGCTATGTTCCGGCTGACCGCAACAAGGCGGCGGGAATCCCGATCGGAACCATCGCGATCGATTCGCTGTTCTCCCCGATCCGAAAGGTCAACTACGCAGTGACCAATGCTCGTGTCGGGCAGATCACCGACTATGACAAGCTCACCCTCGAGGTTTGGACCAACGGCGCCGTGAAACCGGCCGACGCCGTCGCCTATGCTGCCAAAATCCTCAAAGACCAGCTCACCATCTTCATCAACTTCGAAGAGCATGATGAACCGGTCGAGGAATCGAGCTCGGAAGAGCCGCTCAACGATAACCTGTTCCGCTCGGTCGACGAGCTCGAGCTCTCTGTGCGCTCCGCAAACTGCCTTCAGAATGCCAACATCAAGCTGATTGGCGAGTTGGTGCAGAAGAGCGAAGGCGAGATGCTCAAGACGAAGAACTTCGGTCGAAAGTCGCTCAAGGAAATCAAGGAAATCCTGGCTGACATGGGTCTTTCCCTCGGTATGCATATCGACAACTGGTCGCAAATGCTCGATCGCTGGAAAACTCAACAGGCCAGTCAGTAACGTATTTGGACTTCGGTCGCGGGTAGGTCGTCATGAGGCATCAAAAGGCAGGCAGAAAGTTCGGTCGCAATACCAGCCATCGCCGGGCCATGTTCAGGAATCTGGCGGGCAACCTGGTCTTGCACGAACAGATCAAGACAACGGACGCAAAGGCGAAGGAGCTTCGGCGAATTGCCGAGCGCCTGCTCACAAAGGCCATCCGTCTCGGCGAGGACCTCACGGTCGATGTCGCCAAGGTCAAGGACGAGTCGGAGCGAGATCGAATCCTCGCGCGTCGCCTTCACGCCCGGCGCGAGGTTGCCCGATTCCTTCCCAAGCAGCTCGTCAAGACGAACTCCGACGGGACCATCGAAGAGGTGGATCTCATTCACAAGCTGTTCAACGAGATCGCCCCCCGGTACATGGCCCGCGTGCAAGCGAACAAAGGCGGCGGCTATACCCGGATCGTCAAGGTCAACCATCGTCGAGGGGACAATGCGCCGATGTCGTTGATCGAGTTCCTCGCCTAGCACGCTGGGGCATGGGTGCGGTGTCGGTGTTCAGGCCGCGATGACGGGGAGGCGCGCGGTGTTCCCCGGTTCCTGAACGTAGAACTGCTTGCAGTAGCGGCGGTATTCACCGATCGGGCCGTCGCCCTCCGCGAGGATCGGTTTTTCCAGGTAGCGCTTGGCTTCCCAGATCGGCGCGTCCTGTCCGACCTCACGGTTCAAACCCATTGAGGCGAGCTCCCGCAAGAGCAGCGAAACCGGAAGCGGTCCCCAGTGCTTGGCGGAGGCAGCGGTGCGCAAGATGATGTTGTCTTGATCGACCGGACTCGACAGTACGAGCAAGTTCAGCTCGGCGCTGACGCGAGGCAACCTCACGCGCACCAGCGAGTAACCGAGGCCGTGGACCTCCACGTTGAACTTCGCGACGAGCGGAACCCTGCCACCGATGAGGTACTTGATTCCGTACGCCCCCTTGAGCAGATGCCCTTCGACTTCGAGTCCTCCCTCGTACCAGGCATCCCCGAATCCGTGTACTTGCACGAAATGGCCAACATCGACGCTGTTCTCGCTCGTCTCCTGCGGGTGGCTCTGAACGGCGATCTGTCGAGTACGAAAGCCCGTCCAGCCTTCGACAGGCCCCGGCAAAATCGGAATCTCCCAATCCGGCTGCTTCCGCTCCGGGTGGTACCAAGCGAAAATGTACCCGTTCCGCTCGACGATCGGCCAGGTTCGGAGGATGGCCTTTCGAGGGACCGCCTTGCCATATGCAGTACGCACGCAGCGGCCGTCACCGCCGAATTCAAAGCCGTGAAACGAGCACCGGAGGTTCTCTCCTTCGACCTTTCCAGAGCCGAGGTGTGCACCCATGTGCGGGCAGTAGGCGTCGGTAAGGCGCGCCTCACCACCCTCGGTTCGGTAGAGGATCAACTCCTCGCCGAAATACTTCACAGGCACGACCTGGCCCGCATGGACCTCCTGAGAGGTGGCGACCGCGTACCAGCCGAGGGGGATCCCAGGGAAACGGAATGTCTCAACCAAGCTCACTCTCCTACGACGGGGACGAGTCTGCCCCGCTCTCGAAGCGGAATGTAGGCTCATCCCTCCTGCCTGGCCGAAAAAGCGGGTGAACGGTGCTCAGGAAGGGTTGAACGGTAGGTTCGCTTCGGTGGACGGTCTCGACGGTCGCTTGGGCCGGGAAAACAGCAGAGGTTCCGGGGACATAGCCTCCTTCCGACCACGGGATGATCTCTTTACAACGCACGCGAATTCGATATGACCGTGGCCATGGTCGCGCGCATTTTGGGTCTGCCAGACACTCCCGGGGTGATGTTCCTGGTCTTCGCCGTGTTCGGGATGCTGTACTTTTTCCTACTCGCATCCGTTGCGTACTACATCTACTTCAAGAGGTTCCGGGCGCACTTCCACCCGAGTTACCAGCTCGACCCGGTCGAGATGAAGTCAGCCATCCAATGGGTGGTCATTGGAATCGTCGGGAACGCGGTCCTGATGCTCCCCATCCACATGTTGATCGCGAACGACTACTCGCAGATGTACTACGACGTGAGCGAGCACGGTTGGCTTTGGATTTTCGGACAGATCGTGCTCTTGTTGGTCTTCACCGAGACGCTGATCTACTGGACCCACTATGCGTTTCACAGAGTGCCTTGGCTCTGGAAGCACGTTCACGAGCGCCACCACAAGTACAAGGTTCCCACGCCATACTCCGCCCTCTCATTCAACCCGATGGACTCGTTCCTCCAGGCGGTTCCGCACCACATCGCGGCGTTTCTTTTCCCGGTTCATGCGGGCGTCTATCTCGCCTCTGTGACTTTCGTGACACTTTGGGCGGTCTGCATCCACGATCGGGTGAGCTTTCTCCGCTGGCCATGGCTCAACTACACCGACCACCACACGCTTCATCACTGGTACAGCGATTTCAACCTGGGTCAGTACTTCACGTTTTGGGATCGCGTGGTGGGCACCTATCGAAGCCCGGCTGTGGAGTATGCAGACGTGCCGGAGGGCATCATTTACCGCCCTCCAAACGTATCTCCGTCTTCCAAGGCGCCCACTGCTCTCGGCGGGCGCTCCGCCCATCGCCCATTCGAGCTCAGCGGGTGATTCTGAAGTCGGTGTATTCGCCCGTGTAGCTTCGCCAGCGGACGTCGACGTCGTCGACCCGCGCGGTGGAGGGGCCCGCGTGCGCCCAAGAGAGGAAGTCCTTCACATCATCTTCCTCACCCTCCGCGACGATCTCCACGGAGCCGTCGGGACGGTTCTTCACCCAGCCGCTCAAGCCATGCTGCCGTGCCTCCCGCTGTGCGGTCGCCCGGAAGTACACGCCTTGGACGCGGCCTCGGACGAGCAGGTGGATTCGCTTCTGGCCCATCGCTCAGTTATTGCGCATCCGGTCGGTGCCGCAAACCTCAGCCGTATCGCACGCCCAGCACGTGCAAGTAGCCGAATGCCAGGAGCTTGCCGACGTGACCGCCCACCGACCCGCCTGCCTCGGCGGCTAGGCCCTTGGCGAACGCGAGGGCTTCACCTACGTGCACGGCCAGCAAACCGAGGAAAACCATCCTACCGACCGACGGCTCAGGCACCATGGTTGGAACCAGGAACGAAAGCATGCTCCACATCCATATGGCCAGCACGGCGACTTTTCCAAGCGCGATTGCGAGCTTCATGCCGCAAGCATACTCAATCAGGCAAGCGCATGACACCCGGCAACGGGTTTTTCAGGGCATTGGCCGGGGCTGGCACGTCCAACAGAGCAGCGAGTGTGCTGGCTACCCGCAGGACGTCGAGGGCCTCCGGGCTCGTCCTCCTCTCGATCGCGGCACCCCACATCAGAACAGGAACCCGGCGGTCGTAATCCCACGGCGTCCCGTGGTTCGTTCCTCCGTGCTCGGACAGAGAATCAAACCAACCGGGCTCCGTCACCAGATAGAGATCACCGGGAGGGTCGTCCGGTAGGCTCGCTCCGACCAGGCGTTCGATCTCGTTGCGGCTCGAGCGAAGGTTGGCGGCGTCGTGCGCATCATAGACTGCCGCCACGCCCTCCACGTCCGGCATGGCTTTGCGTAGCGCCTGGGTAAGCTCGCCCTGACGTGACTTGCCAGCAGCCGTGTACGTGAACAACGGCGGGACGTAGCCGGCGATCCAATGGTCGTCGCCCAATGCCGCATCGGCGGCCCGCTCGGCTGCAACGGTCAGCGCCGTTCCCGCCAATCGACCTCCCGCTCGGCCTTCGGCGTGCGCGCGCTCCGGCAATTCCGCGACCCCATGGTCCGCAGTCAGCACGAACGCCACCGGTCCGCGGCTCTCGAGCAACCTCACGAAATGCGAGAGCGCCCGGTCGATGCGTTGCAGGTTGTCCGCGTACTCCCAGGAGCGAGCGCCCCACATGTGTCCCACGATGTCGGTGCCCGACACGCTGAGCACCAGTAAATCCGGCACATCATCGACGCCCATTTGCTCCGCTTTCACTACGGCATAGGCCGCCGCGATCAGGTATTCACTCGCCTCAGGCGTCCCCGAGAACGCCTTCCAGGGATCGGGCGCTTCACGCGGATCGTGCGGGAACGTGGGGTACATCTCCCCGGGCAATGCATCTGGGCCGAGATGCTTCTGAAGGTCGACGGGATCGGTGGGCTCCCAGGTCTGGAGGAGCAGCTCGACAGGGTTCGCTTTCGTGAAGTCGCGCAGCCACTCCGGAAGCACTCCCTTGGGTGCGTAGTACGTCGATGTCGTCAGGGCGCGCGCCGCTGAGTCGTAGAAAACCGCGATGTCGGCTTTCTGGCCCACGGGCAGGACCGCCGATCGATCCTTCATCGAAATGCCGACGATCCGCGCCTTGCCGCCACTCTCGCGCTGCAAGACATCTGCGACCGTTTCCGAGCGCAGCAGCGTAGGACTCACGTCGCGATCAGGGTCACCCACGACCGCGTGCTCACGATCGTCGACCATTTGCCGCGACCCACGCTCGGGGTCGAACACCGCGTTGGCGACGATGCCATGCACCGCCGGCGTGACTCCGGTCGCGAGCGAAGCGTGCCCGGGCGCTGTCTGCGTACACGCATAGGGATACTCCGCTGTGAAGTAGGCGCCGTCTTCATGCGCTCGCCGAATGGCACTGTCGCTCGGGAGCAGAGAGAGTTGTTGGTCGAGCACCCATGACCCGAGTTGATCGAGCACGATCAAGACCACCAGCTTCGGGGCTACCGGAGCAGTCGCGGCTGGCTCGGGCGCCGGCACGGTCTCGTTCACCGCGTGCTCCGCGGGGGGGTTCCTCAACGCGCATCCCGGCACGACCGCCACCCCAACCGCGACCCATGCGGCGAGGAGCAGGTGCGCGGTTTTCGGGGTCTCAGTCGTCACGAGTGCAACCTAACGTGGCAAAACTGTCACCGCTAGGCGCCGGAAACACGCAGACGCGGAGTCAGCGGGTCAGCGGCGGTAGAGCCACGCGCGTCGATGAGCCAGCCGCCGGTAAGCATTCATGTCAGAGCCCGCAAAGCCCGGGACTGCTCCCATTGGCTTCTGTATCGCCGACGTCGCGTGTGTCTCGATGTGGGTCAGAGACGAAGGAGAGATCGACCGGGCCTGACAAGCGCCTAATCGGCTAATTTCACAGTGCTATTGGGGTATTGACCTTGCGTTCGCTGCGGGGCGGCCCGATGATTTGCCGACCGAGGCGGCCTAAGCTACATACGCCGACCTCGCTCAGCGACGGAGCACGACAGCCATGAAACCCGACATCCACCCTGAATACAACCCGATCACGGTGACCTGCGCCTGCGGCGCCTCGTTCCAGACGCGCTCGACCAAGAGTATCGATCAGGTGGACATCTGCTCGGAGTGCCACCCGTTCTACACAGGCAAGCAGAAGCTGGTGGACACCGCGGGTCGCGTCGAGCGGTTCCGCAAGAAGTACGGCAAGAAGAGCAAGGGCGAGCAGGCCGAGGCGGCGCCTGAGGCGTCTGCCGACAACTAGGTCGCTGTGCCCCGCAAGGGCGCCATATGGGCCACGATGGCTCAACCTTACATCGGCGGACAGGCGGTCATCGAGGGGGTGATGATGCGCGCTCCGGCATGTCTGACCGTCGCGGTTCGACGGCCTGATGGCACGATTGCTCTTCGTGAGGGGCCCTATCGCTCGCGATGGTCGAAGAAGCTTTGGAAGCTGCCTGGGTTTCGAGGCGTTGCGATGCTGGTCGAGTCGATGAGCATGGGCTTCTCCGCGCTTCAATTCTCGGCGGAGCAGCAGATGACCGAGGAAGAGCTCGCGCAGGACCAGGGCTCCGGTCGATTGGCGGTCGTTGTGTCCACCCTGCTCGCGCTTGGGCTTTTCGTCGCGTTGCCTCAGGGGCTCGCGAGCCTCACCGCCAAGGGTGCCGGTTGGGACCTCGGCCTCGCCGACACGGCGTTTCAGGCTCTGATTGGTGGGTTCAAGCTTCTGATTTTCGTCGGCTACCTCTTCGCCATCAGCCGAATACCGGATGTTCGGCGCCTATTTCAATATCACGGTGCCGAGCACAAGACGATCCACGCCTACGAGAAGAACCTTCCGCTGACGGTCGAGAACGTGCAGGCACAGACCACGCTGCACCCGCGCTGCGGAACCACGTTTCTCGTGGTCGTCATCGTCGTCTCGATCATCGTCGGTTCGCTTGCGGCCCCTCTTCTGATGCCCGACGTCGAAGGGTGGGTGGGGCAGGCGGTCTTGCTCTTGATCCGTATCGGGCTCCTGCCGATCATCGCCGCGATTTCGTACGAGCTTCAAAGGCTCAGCGCACGTTTTTGCACGACGGGCTGGCGGCGGATCGTGCTGTATCCGGGGTTCTTGTTCCAAAAGATCACGACCCGGCAGCCCGATGATGATCAGGTCGAGGTCGCCATCGCGGCGATGGAGGCTGCAGCTTGGCGGGAGCGCATCCGAGACGACGCCCCACATGGCGATGAGCCGATTGTCTTTGCGAGTTTCGCTCGCTTCAGGGAAGTATTGAGCGCGGATGGTTCCTTGGGCGCCTCCCGCGCGGCTTAACCATGCTACCCACCGACAAGCTCGAGTCGCTCACGGCTCGCTATCGAGAGATCGAAGAGCTGCTCTGCCAACCCAACGTGGTGTCCGACGCAAAGCGCTACACGGGGCTGACCAAGGAGCGAGCGGAGCTCCACGAGCTGGTGCAGTCTTATGCGCGTTACGTGCAGGTGGCAGAGGACCTTACTGGACACAAGCAAGCTCTTTCGGATCCCGATCTTCGCGAGCTCGCGGCGGACGAAATCCCCGGTCTGGAGGCGGAGCGCGAGCGCCTCGAGACGGAAATCAACCTCCTACTTCTGCCCAAGGATGCAAACGACGAGCGCGACACCATCCTCGAGATTCGCAGTGGCACGGGTGGCGAAGAGGCAGCGCTTTTTGCGGCCGACCTCTTTCGCATGTATTCGCGCTATGCCGAGACGCAGGGCTGGAAGGTGGAGGTCATGTCCTTGAGTGAAGCCGCGGCAGGTGGGCTCAAAGAGGTCATCGCCTCGATCTCAGGGGACAACGTCTATTCCCGGCTCCGCTTCGAGGGCGGCGTGCATCGGGTGCAGCGAGTGCCGGCTACGGAGTCTCAGGGGCGCATCCACACCTCTACAGCCACCGTGGCAGTACTTCCGCAAGTCGACGACGTCGACGAGGTGCACATCGACCCCAATGACCTCGAGATATCGGCAACCGCCGCGGGCGGTCCTGGCGGCCAGCACGTGAACCGGACGATGTCGGCCGTGCAAATCAAACACATTCCGAGCGGGATCATGGTTCGCTCCGAGCAGCAGCGCTCACAACATCAGAACAAAGCAAAAGCGATGCAGATCCTGTCGGCTAAACTGTTGGAGATCGAGCGCGCCGCGCAGGCGAGCGCCATCAGCTCGGAGCGTCGAAGCATGGTCGGCACGGGCGAGCGCTCCGAGAAGATTCGCACCTACAACTACCCGCAGAACCGAATCACCGATCACCGCATCCAGTTGACTCTGCACAACCTGGACCAGGTCCTCGAGGGCGACCTCTCCGGGCTCTTCACAGCCTTACGCAGTCACCACCAGGCCGAGCTCATGCGGCAACACTCGCAAAACTGAGCCGGGAGCGCTTTGCCCCGCCGACACGCGACCTACGGAATCAGCTTCTCTTGTCGGAGCTGCTTCGCAACCGCGGCGGTCATCGAGTCGATGACGTCGGCGACAGACTGCGGATCGATGGTATCGGATTGGCCTGACCAGACTAGCTGACCTGTGGCGACGGAATAGAGGCTGGTTTCCAAACGGAAGGTCGTGTTGGTCTTGAAGTAACCTGGGTCGTGCACCGTGGCGTAGCTTCCGCCGTAGTAGCCGTAGTAGCCATAGCCAGGGTAGGCACCGTAGTATCCGAAGTTTCTCGGCGCGACGGCATGGGTCGAGCCGGGAACGTACTCTTTGGTCTCATCGACGCTCAGCAGTCGAGTGATCAAGACGCCATCGTAACCACCGCCTTCGATCGCGGCCTTGATCTCTTCTTCGGTCAGCTGAGTGCTCTGCGGAAGTTGCTCCCAGCTCGCGTGGGCGGCGCCGCCTTCGGACGAGAGAGCCTTGGCGAAGGTATCCTCGAACAGTCGGCGTCCGTCCTCGTTTTCGCTGACTCCGATGACGAAAAGGTTCTTGAAGACGGTTTGTTCGTAGCCTGGGTTGCGCCAGCTCAGCGGAATGGTGGTCTTGGTCTCGCTGCAAGCGGTGAGGACGGAAACCGCAACGATGACCATCAGGACTTTGGAAAGGAAAAGCGTTTGCACGATGGGGAGCGTACGGCAGCGGACCCGGTTACGCCAGCACGCCGCTCAGTCCGGGTCGCCGTTGGTGCCAAGGTGCCCAAGTCGGTCTTGCTTCGTCTTCAAGTAGTCTCGATTGTGCTCGTGGGCTTCCACCTCATGTGGCTCGCGCCGGGTGACTTTGATCCCGTCGCGTTCCAGGCCCTCGACTTTTCGAGGGTTGTTGGTCATCAGCGCCACCGAGCGAACGCCGAGATCGCGAAGCATGTCGGCTGCGACCTGATATCCGCGTTGGTCATCTTCGAAGCCCAGTGCGAGATTCGCGTCGACCGTGTCGAGGCCCTCGTCTTGTTTGGCGTACGCGCGGATCTTGTTTCCTAGGCCGATGCCCCGTCCCTCTTGCCGGAGATAAAGCACGGCCCCAGCGCCGGCAGCCTGGATGCGTTCGAGCGCCAAGTCGAGCTGGTCTCGGCAGTCGCATCGGAGGGAGTGAAAGGCCTCTCCGGTGAGACACTCGCTGTGCACCCGAACGAGCAGATCTTCTTTGCCGGCGATCTCGCCGGCGGTGACCGCTAGGTGTTCCTTGTCTCCCTCGAGCTCGCGATACACGAGCACTCGAAACAATCCGAATCGCGACGGCATTTGTGCCTCGGCATACCGTTCGACCGTTGTGCGGTGTTCGTTCGACTCGCTCATCTGCACACGCTCGGTACCACAGGCTGCGTCGCTATTCCATCCGTCGCTATGAGGGCGAGTGGGCATCTGAGAGTTGCGCCAATAGCGATGCGACGGACTCCGTGACGAGGCTGACGCGTTCTTTCACGTCGTCCGTCTCGAGGATCCGCTGACGCTCCTCAGGGCTGACCACGAGCTGATCTGCGATCACATCTGCTGCGCGACCAGGCGCGAGCTCCGTCGACACCTGCAGAGCGAAGTCCGGCTGTCGTTCTCGCACCCTGGCTGCAACGCGCGTTGCGCAGGCCATCATCGCGAGCATATCGGAGGACGAGGCCGACCCGAAGTCCTCGATCGGCACCGCGCGCGCGGTGCGATAGGAGCGGCCTTCGCGCGCGCGCTCGTAGAGGCGTACTCGGTCGAGGCCGTGCAAAATCAGGTCATGGGTACCGTCGCTCCGCGCTTGGTGTGCGACGATGCGGCCGGCGCCCGCGATCTCGTGGATCGGTGGATTCCCCTCGTAGGTGCTCTCCCAGCCGGGTGCAAGCAATGTCACCGCCATCGCAGTGCATCCGCTGCTCAGGCAATCTTCGACCATTTCGGTGTAACGAGGCTCGAATAGGTGCAGCGGGAGAGCAGTCCCGGGAAAGAAAACCACTCGGGGCAGAGGAAACACTGGAAGCCTAGCCAGCTCCTCGGCCGACAGCGGCGTGCTTGGTTGCCATTGCATGCGAGCTTCTACTCGGGCTCGCGCCAGAGGACTCGAAGCGCTCGCGGCATTTGCGAGCTTCCAAGCACATCGCACTGTCCGCACGAGAGCGGGAAGTTCCCCTCTTCACAGGACTGGCATTCCGTCAGCACCGACACCATGGCGGTGAGCTCCTCTCGCAGCTTTCGGAGCTTTGCGATCTTCTGTTGCATCGTGTCGATTTGCTCGGTCAACACGTGGGACATCCGTTGGCTGGCTTCTTCGGGACAGTCACAGTCGGACTTGAGGCAAAACAGGTCTTTGATGTTCTGCACCGACAGCCCGGCCTCTCGGAGGTCTAGGGCCAGTTGGAGCTTCATCAACTCACGACCGGAAAAGAGCCGATTGCCACACGCGCTGCGCCGCGCAGGCTCGATCAACCCCTCCTGCTCGTAAAATCGCACAGTGCGCAGCGTGCTATCGCTCAGCCGCGCCATGTCACCGGTCGTGAGTAGCTCGCCAAATTCGGGTGCCGCGATCGCTGGTGTCTGTGAGTCTGCCACGTTTAAGCTCGAAAACGCGTGTGTTTCCAGGAGCTTGGCAAATATGGAGGCCGGCGGTTGCATGTCAAGGCTTGGGGGCCATGCCCGCGGGATTGTTCAGCAAACCCAGGTAGACTTGTTCGATCGCTTCGAAACGGACAGTGAACGTGTAGTAGTCGCGATCGCGAACGTCGCCATAGACCCCAAGCGCCCGCTCGACACGGCTCCGATCCTCGGGCGCGGTCTGCAGATGGGCGCCCCAGCCCGGTAGGTCCTGGCCGAGGAGCACTTCGAGGGCAATCCCGATCGGGTTGAAGGCAAGCGAGCAGCGCTCGAATTGTAGACGCCAATCCGCGTAGTCGTCAGAGTCTGTCACCCATCGGCCGTCATCGAGGAGGTTGCGAAGGACCTCACCGAAGTAGGCGCCGCTCATCGGGGCGATTAGAGATGCAATCTCGTCGCGGGGCGAGTCGACGAGGGACGCGTAGTGGTCGAGAATTGGCAGCGTCTCCTGGCTCAGATCCAGATCCATGCCGGTGGCGTTCTTGACCGAGGTCACGCAGGCCGCTGTGAGGTCGAACACGGCAGTATTGGCTTGCATCGCGGTCACACGATAGCGTGCTTCTCCAAACTAGCCATCCGCCAATGAATGCGTTAGTCACCAGCCTGGACGTCCCGTTGACTCGGCAATCATACATCGGTCCTGGCCAAACGCGCCGAGCGCCGGGCCTTCCGTATACCGGCCCTGCCGGCCGTACGCGCACGGAGCGGGTCCGCGTGTTCCGCGTGGACCGTGAGCCTGTCGAAGTCGAGGTGTTCCGCGTCGTCAACGTCGAGGAGCATCCGGAGCTTCGCGATGCCGCTCTCGGCGGCACATTACACCGCCTGGACGATGGTGAGCTCGTCGACGTTTCGTTCGTTTACCACGACCCGGAGGCGCAGCAGTTCGCTCTGGTGATTCCGGACGGGGCCAGTGGTCGCGAGCTATCGGAGCGCGCAAAGTTGCTCGACTCGCTCATGAAGGAGCAGGAGGAGAACGTTCCGGATTACGTGCGGCACTTCGCCATCGTCTACGGCCGCCGGGGTCTCGCGAGCTACGTCGATGAGTCGGCAACGATGGAGGTCGACATCACGGAGCTCGAGCCACTCGACCAACCTCCGATTGTCGCGAGCTACTATCCCCGGCTCGCGAGCCTGTTACCAGCTGCTGGGTTCTGGGCTCACTCGGCGACCGAGTTGGCGCCGTTGGTCGAGGACGATGAGCTGTGGATATTCGTCCAGGTAGCGGCTGATGACCAGGATGCGTTCACAGAGGCAAGCAGTGATCTCCTGATTCAGCTCAAGACCGTCGATCAGTTGCCGATCTGCATCCTCGTGCTGATCGACTCGAGGACGCACGTCGTTCGGCGTGCGTATCTCGATCCTGCTCGTGCCGCCGATGGCAGAATCTTGGAGCTGCTTCGGCGCGACTTTCACGCGACGATCGTCGTCTACAGTGACGCACACCGGCCTCTTCGCTCGTTCCGGCTCGAGGCGCCGCGTGCTTCCAACGCGCGCATGATCATCGGCCGCGCAGAGCTGGCTCCACAGCCTCCACCTGAACGCTGGCAAGAGGCGGTCGAGTCCTGCCGTTTGGGTCCGCCCCCGGTTGGGCAGGTCGACCACCCGTTCGTGCTCGAAGACGACGCCGCCACCGCCGGAGAGGCGTTGGGGCGCTTGCTCCGTCTGGAAGCATGGAGCAACCCTGAGCGAGTCGAGGAGGCCCTCATGATGGTGAGCGTACCGAGGACGGTATTCGAGCTCTCGAGGCGCCGGATCGTCGCCGACGCCCTTCGATTCGGCTTGGCGCTGTCCAACACGCTAGTGCTCCAAGCGGTGCGTTTTGGCTTGGCGCCTGATGCGAAAGCGCTGGTCACCTCACTTTCAAAGCGCTTCGAGGAAATCGTCCCTTGCGCGTCCGCTCAAGGGCTCGATGATGGTCAGATCGAGGAGAATCGTAAGGCGTTAGAGCGGCTTTCCATGCTGCACGGTACTTCGACCGGGCCCGCGCTTTCGTGTAACATGGGAGATTCGGGGTAACTGGCGAACCAATTCATGCGGATCGGTATATTCAGCGACGTACATGCGAATCTCGAGGCCATGTCCTCCGTCATGGAGGCCTACGGCAGCGAGGACATCGACACGTACTATTGTCTAGGCGACGTCGTCGGCTACGGGGGAAGCCCCAATGCGTGCGCCGACATAGTGCGGGACGTCGCCGAAGTCACCATCCTCGGCAACCACGATGCCGCGGTTGCCGGCCGAATGGACTATAGCTACTACTACGAGGCAGCCCGAGAGGCGCTCGATCTGCATGCGCGCGAGCTCACTACCGAGAATATGGCGTGGCTCAAGCAGCTCCCGTACAAGCACCGTCTCGAGGCCATCGACGTCGACCTCTGCCATGGATCCCCCGTTCGCCTCGAAGAGTTCGAGTATATCTTTGCTCCGGACCAGGCCGCCGAGTGCCTTCCCATCTGGAATGAGCTTGGTCACATCACATTGATCGGACACTCGCACCTCTGCAAAGTATTTGCGCTTCGACCCGGTGAGGTCGAAGAGCTCCCACCCGAGGACTTCGCGCTCCAAGACGGCACTAAGTACATCGTCAGCGTCGGCTCCGTCGGCCAGCCACGCGACTACGACAACCGCGCAAGTTACACCGTGTACGATAGCGACTCCCGGAGCTTCCATTTCAAGCGCATCGAGTACGACATCGAGGGCGCGGCATCGAAAATCTTTGATGCCAAGCTCGAGCGCAACTTCGGTCAGCGGCTTTTCATCGGAGTCTGAGCCCGGAAGAGGCCATGCCAAATGGGGTGGCCGTCGGCAGGAGCATCGAACGGCGGTGTCTGCATCGTGCCCATCGCGCAGGCGTATGCTGCAAGTGCATCGCTCCGGTCGAGTCGCGTTTGAATTTCGGTGAGCGAATCGCGATCCGCACCGACGCACTTCAGGGTCGGGCCGAGCGATTCCATCTCCCCAAAGGCCTCGTCGAGCCCTTCCACAGGGATCAAGCTCACATTGCGATAGGCGGGGCTCCATCGGATCGGTCGAGCAGAGCGAATCGCGATCGCGTGGGCATCGCCGTGGATTAGAGTCCCTTCGACTTCGGCGACTCCCCTCCACTGCGTCTGCGTGGCGCCGATCGACGCCGGCAAGGGGCCGCGCGGAAGCGTTCGGCTCATTGGGTCCATCCCCTCGCTGGCTAGACGTCTAGCGAACTCGGCCGTTGGGAGCAGGGGGCTATCTTGCACGTACACGATCTGGGGGGACAAGCATCCACGTTGATCGTAGGCGCAAATGTCCAGACTCAGGGCGGCGATGGTGTTGCCGATTCGTGCATCCTCGAGCCCGGTGCGCCCGCAATACGCGACGCTCACGCCGTGCCCGTGCCTAAGCAACCGCGTGTCGCGGAGGCGGGTTGACATCGCCGCTATCGTTGCGTCGGTGCCATAGATCGAGACGGCCTCGGACGACTCGGCGAAAGCAGCTTCGCACCGAACGTCGCCTCCTCGAAAAGCGACCAAGTCCATGGCCGCACCCAAGTGAGAATCAGCGGCGCGAAGGGCGGACCTCAGCATCGCGGGGAACATGGTTTCCCTCGAGGATGCTTTGACGAGAACGGGAACCCCAAACAAGAGCGGAACGGTGATTGCGCGCACCGATGCGGTGAACAGGTTGCCCGCGAGGACGACCGATAGCATTGCGATCGGATTCGGCTCGCGCTGGTGGGGATCCAGCGCTTGCCGTGAGAGCAAGAGCATCGTGTCCTCTCGGAGGGTACCGAGTGTTGTGCGGGTCGCCCATTGCACCATGGGTATGCTCAGGCCAGTCGCTTCGGATAAGGCGCCGCTCGCGCGATTCGCCATCCGCAAGAGGCGTTGGGCTGCATCAGCGAGCCAGCGCGCACGCTCGTCGATACTCGTGACCCGCAGCAAGTGACCGGCTTCGAGGACTTCGGTGGCGCGACCGCGGATCGCTGAAGCATCGTCGGTCACGGCTGTTCCAGGGCCTGGTCGGCAGCGAGCGAGCAGCCCCGCGGGGTTGCACCTGGCGCTCGACCGAGCACGATGATGCCGTCGTCTAATCGCCGCGCCAGATCGGCGGTCTGGATGCAGCAGACCGAGTCGAGGTTCGCGGTGTCGTCGATTCGAAGAATACCGATGGCATCTCCTTCGACCGGCTCGAGTGTGTCGGGGTCGACGGGTGTCGCTCGAACCCAAGGAGGAACCCAGAGCCGCCTCGATCCGAGGCGACCATCGATGTGCTCACGGAGCGTCGTCTCGTACATCTGGGAGCTCAGCTCGGTCGCCCCAAATTCGTTGATAATCCAAGGCGCAGCAACGCCGTACCGCGCGCTGATCGCCTCGAGGAGGGCACCTCGATCGACCTCACGCGAACGACCCTTGTAACCCCCGGTTTGCATGATGCGGCTCCCTGGCGGCAGCCCGAATCGTCGCTCGCCGAGCCCGTCTTCGGCGTGTACGAACGCGAACGAAGTGCCAAGCATGGCGACGGGCTCGCCCGAAGCCTCCGCGCTTCGCAGCCGGTCGGTCAGTCGTCGGAGGTCGAGTGCTCCCTCGTGCCAGACCCAGGTGCAGTCGACTCCAAACCATTCGGCGAAGCGAGCAAGCATGTAGTCAAGCGACGAGTCAGGGGCTTCGTCCTCGCGCGGCGCCAACATGACGAGCGCCATCCTCTCCATGTCCGGAAAGAGCATGTGGCGGGCTGCGACCCGGGCGGCCAAGTCATAGAGAGTCAAATCCCGATACACATGCACGCTTCGCTCCGAAGACGTCGTTCCGGAGCTTCGAAACACCCGGAGATCAGATGCCTCGGGGTGTGCAGCGATGCGTCGAAACCGGAATACATCCGTGGGCAGCGCGGGGGGCCAAGCGCCGTGTCGATGCAAGCGACCGTATTCGGGAATCCGGATTGCTTGCCAGGCCGCGATGTCTTCGATCAAGCGATCTCGGAGCGCCATGTCGGCTAGCTCGCCGGCTTCGAAGCTCGCGATTTGCTCTTCGACCCGGTGTTTCAGCGTGGCCCGCATGGTCAAAACCGCTCCAAGACGTCCCGCAACGAGGCGATGAAGCCCTCGAGTTGCCCGTCGCTCACGGTCACGGGCGGCGCGAGCTGAACGACGTCGGCAGTCGCACCGGCGGGTAGCACCAGGTACCCGCGCTCCAGGAGCCTCCGTGTGACCGTCAAGGCTTGCAACGGTTGCTCCAGCTGTAGACCGAGCATCATGCCCGCATGCCGGATCTCCGAAACCCCCGGTAGTCGTTCGACGCGCAGAGCGGCAGCCAGCGCGTCGCCTCGCTCGGCCGCGCGCTCGACGAGGTGCTCGCGTTCGATTAGCTCGATCGTCGCCAGTGCAGCCGCAGCGCACAGTGGGTCTCCGTAGAAGGTGCCTGTGTGAATCGCCTCGCGGTCCGGGTCGCCCCATGCGGACATCACCTCTTCGCTCGCGATACACGCGCTGACGGGTAAGCCACCGCCCAATGCCTTTCCAATGCAGATGATATCGGGCGTGACGTGTTCGTCGACCGATCGAAACCAGGCTCCGCAACGGCCAACGCCGGTCAAGATCTCGTCGACGATCAAGAGCGCGTCATTCGCCCTGCATGTGCGCTTCAGCGCGTCGAGAAAACCGGGCGGCGGGAGACGAATTCCTGCGCGTCCTTGAATCGGCTCGACGATGACCGCACCGATGTTGCTCCAGTCCCGAGGCAGCGCATCGGGGACCGAGTCAAGCTCGGCATCCTTGCCTGGCCACTGCGCAAAGTGAACACCGGGCTGCAGTTGAGCTTCAAATGGCTTGCGGAATCGCTCCGCGAACCCAGACACGGCGAGCGGGCCGTACGTCAATCCGTGATAGCTACCTTCGAACGCGATGATGCCCGTCTTCCCGGTCGCCATCACGGCGGTCTTGAGAGCAGCCGTGACCGCATCGGCGCCGCTGAGCGAAAGCATCGCCCGTGCATCCGGCCAGGGCGCCAGAGCGCAAAGCCGCTCGAGGAGCTCGATCTTCACATCGGACGGGTGCATGTCGCCTAGCGCGTGCAGCAAGCGGTCTGCTTGGCGCTTGATCGCGGCGACCACCTCGGGATGACGATGTCCCACGAACGCGACACCGAACCCCGAGGTGAGGTCGACGTATCGATTGCCTTCGGCATCGATGACGTTCGCTCCGTTCGCTTCGACCCACACGATGGGATCGTGGCTGGCACCTGTCTGTTCTTCTCGACGCTTACGTCGGGTGGTGAGCGCCGGGCATTCGCTCGTTGCGAGACGCTGCACCCACGCTCGTCCGGCGTCCCCTGGAATCGGGGTTCGGACGGCCGGAAGTGCGTCACCAAGCTCCACCCGGCTGTCTTAGCACGGGGACCGAGCGCCTGAGTCAAGCGCCAAACGGTTTAGGCTTCCAAGGGTAGAAGACGAAGCCGCGTTCGCGCGCCTTTCGAAGCATGTCGTGGCCGTCGATGAGGAGCACGTCGATCTCGACGTCGTGCCGTCGGCTCGCCTCACAGAGGTCCTTGATGATCGCGGTGACGTTGTCCCGGTAGGTGTCGGTGATTCGCAGGCCGATCGCGGGGCTCGGATCTCCGGCCGGACGGGCAACTTCGCAGTACGAAGCCCACTCGACCTCGAAATAGCCCCGTAAGACTTCGCCCAATGACTCGAGCAAGGTGTTGTCGGGCGCGTAGCGCACGTCGACCAGCTTGATACCATCCCCGATCGAAGGCGCAGCGATCCGTGCGGGCTTCGCCGGAGGCGCTGGCTTCTCGGTGGCCTGCTTGGCCTTCTCGACTGGCGGAATGGGCGGCACCGGACCCGGACTGATCGCTGCGATCTCTGGCAACTTGAGCCGTCCGGGATCCAAGGAAGGCAGCCCCTGAACGCCAGGCGCGGTCGGCACATCGGAGTTGAGCGAAGGCGGCGAGGAGGACGCAGGATCGCTGGGCCCCATTATTCGGACGTCGTCTTCTGTGGTCGCGGTCGATGGCGAATCCGGGTTCGGCCGTCGCGGCGACCGTGGGATGATGCTCGCCGCCCCGTACGTTCCCTCATCCCCGAGCTTCGCGGGACTGATCCCGACCTCTTCGATTTTCGTCCCGGGCGGCTCGCTCCTGGGCTTTCGCGGCGGACGAGAGCTCTTGGTCGGCCTCGGTGGCGGCTGACTTTCATTCAGCGCAGCGCGAGGCTTGGTGGGCGGTTCGCTATCACCGGGAATTTGGTGTGGTTTCGTCGGCAGATCGCTGAGCCGATCGAGCTTCTCCGCATGGCTTGGTGCCATGTTGTACATCGTCGAGATCCGCTCGACCGGTGGTGGAAATGAGCTCGATGCCGTCGGCGTCTCCGGCAGAGGTGGAGGCGGAGGGCGCGACGTTCGGAACGGGCCGGTGCTGTCCATTTCTCGCAAGATCGTTTTGAGCTCGCTGCGCTCGTACTCGAGTGAATGCTCCGAGCCGATGTCGATCACGACGTAGGCATATTCTCGCGTCCAGGCGTGGCGGAGAATGTCGCCGCCGATCGCTCTATGCGTGGCGATCGTCCCATCGGCTTCGAGCCAGTCGAATCGTGCCGCCGCACCGTCGAGCTCCGCCTCCGAGCTGAACACCGCGAGCGCCTCTTCGCCATTGGCGTTGATGAGCGTGCGGTAGCCCTCGGCCTTTGGTTCCCAGGTTGCCAACCACACCGGCCGCAGCGCGAGCGCATCGAGGGCTTCGGCCTTGGGTCCGGGACCCTTTCCTCCTTCTTGGAGCAGAGCACGCAAAGCATCGCCCCCACGATCATCCACTGGGCTTTCCATCCCGATCACACCATCCATCTATCATTGTAATCCTGAAGGCGTACCGGAACGCAAATTTTCTCTGATGCTTGACAGTCCCCTTTCGGCGGCTAGGCTCCGCGCCTGTTTTCCGGGCCCAGATAGCTCAGTTGGTAGAGCAGTGGACTGAAAATCCTCGTGTCCCTGGTTCGATTCCAGGTCTGGGCACCTAGCCCCCAATCGCCTCAGGAAGCCAGGCCGACGTGGAAAGCCGATGGTCCGACGCAGACGCCCAAGCCGCGATTGAACGCTATCGTGGTGACCCGCGGGTCAACGAGGACATCGCCCTTCGCGTCTACACCTCCCGACTGATCGGCCAGGATCCAGCGCTGGTATTGCACGGGGGTGGCAACACCTCGGTGAAGACGACGATGGGCGACGACATCGGACACGAGATTCCAGTCCTCTGCGTGAAGGGGAGCGGCTGGGACCTCGGAAGCATGGAACCGGCGGGTTTGCCGTGTGTCCGTCTCGAAACCCTAGGTGCTTTGCGCGATCGGGAACGGCTTTCTGACGAGGAGATGGTGAACGCGCTCCGCACGCGACTGATCGATTCGAGCGCGCCGAATCCCTCGGTCGAAACGCTTCTGCACGCGTTTCTTCCTCACAAGTTCATCGATCATTCGCACGCGGATGCGATTCTCGCCCTGGTCGATCAGTCCGATGCGGAGGCGATCTGCAAAGAGGTCTATGCGGAGCGGCTCGCCATCGTGCCATACGTCATGGCTGGTTTCGCGCTCGCCAAGTTGGCAGCCGAGACCTATGAGAACAACCCCTCGGTCGAGGGTTTGCTCCTTCTCAAGCATGGCCTCTTCACCTTCGGGGGCACCGCGAAGGAGAGCTACGAGCGGCACATCCGGGCCGTCGATGCCGCGGAGCGCTTCGCAACGCTGAAACGCAGAGCGACGCAGGTCGTTCGCTGCAATCCGGAGCTCCTTTGCTACGAAACCGTAGCGCCGATTCTCCGCGGAAAGCTCGGTGGGGCTGAGCGTCGTTACCTACTGACGTTTCGGAGCAGCCCCGAGATCGACTCGTTCTTGGCACGCGCGGACCTCGCGAGCGTCAGTCAGCGCGGGACGGCCACGCCCGATCATGTCATTCGGACGAAGCGCGTTCCGTTGTTGCTCGAGCTCAGCCCCGCAATGGACGGAGCGGCCATCAGCGCGCAGATCGACGAACGGCTTTCCTCGTATCGCCAGGATTACGCCTCGTACGTCGAGCGGGAGGCGAGCCTCAAGGCGCGCCGCGTTACCCGGCTGGACCCCGATCCGAGGCTCATTCTGGTGCCAGGGCTGGGCCTCATCGCTGCCGGTGCTTCCGAGAAAGCCGCCCACATTGCGGCCGAGATCTACGAGCACACCATCAGCGTGATCGAGGCGGCCGAAGCGATCGGCCGCTACGAGGTTCTATCGAACGCGGAGCTTTTCGACATGGAGTACTGGTCGCTCGAACAAGCGAAGCTCGGGAAGGCGCATCCCAAGCCATTGCAGGGCAGGGTCGTCTACATCAGCGGGGCTGCGCGAGGGATTGGAGCCGCGTGTGCAAGGGCGTTCACGGATGCAGGCGCGTCGATCTACCTGACCGATCGCGATGAAGCGCCGCTGCGTGCGATCGCGGCGCTGCTCGATGCGCGATTCGAAGTGGTGGATGTCACGAGCGAAGAGAGCGTGTGTGCCAGCGTGGATCGCTGCGTACACGCCTTCGGCGGCATCGATGGTGTCGTGTCGAATGCCGGGATCGCGCCACAGGGCGACATCGCCGCGATTTCGACTGCGGAGCTCAAGCGTAGCTTCGAGGTGAACTTCTTCTCCCATCAGTACCTGGCCTCCGCCGCGGTCCGTGTCCTTCGGGCGCAAGGCGTCGGCGGCTTCTTGCTGTTCAATGCCTCGAAGGCGGCGTTCAACCCGGGCAAGGGTCTCGGGGCCTACGCAATTCCCAAGGCAGCCGTCGTTGCGCTCATGAAACAGTATGCCGTCGAATGCGGGTCGATCGGCGTCCGCAGCAATGCGGTCAACGCGGACCGGATTCGAACGGGTTTGCTGAGCGAAGACGATGTCGAGCGTCGCGCACAGGCCCGGGGGCTCGATGCCGAGGCGTACTACCGATCGAATCTATTGGGCCGTGAAGTCACGGCCGAAGACGTCGCCAACGCATTTGTGAGCCTCGCGCTCGCGCCGAGCACGACCGGCTGTGTGGTCACCGTCGATGGCGGCAACATCGCCGCATCTCCCCGCTAATACTGCCTGCCAAGGGTCGTTGAGGTGTTGGCCGGGGGCACATCCGCACCGCTGCGGAGCGCCAAGTACAGAGCCCCGAACAGCAGGGCCGACATGGGTGCACCGAAGAGAAGGCCGATGCCGCAGAGCATCGCCGACCCCGCGACGATCAGGAAGGCCAGCAAGCCGACCCCGATGATCCGCCAGCGCTTGCCACGTGCGATACGCCACGAGTAGATGATCGCTGCGATGGGGCCAGCATCGTCGTTGAACGCCAGCTCAGCCTGAATGAATGCAATACCCGTGAGCAGGTAGACGTAGAGGGGCAGGAGCACTAGCGAAGCGATCGCGAAAGGCGTCCCTGCATCATCCATGATCTCGCTCATCGGTGTATTCAGATCGACCGGACCCACGAACATCAGGAAGATGATCACGATGACGGGGGCCACGATCAGGCCGCCCGCCAGTGCGATAGCCAGCGATTGAACGATGTACTTCCAGATCTTCGACAATTGACTGAAGAGAACGCCGACACTCATCGGCTTTCGGTGCAGCCCCCGGACGGCCATGGCCCACAAGCCCAGGGAGAAGATCGCGGCGAGCACCCATTGGACGAGCTGCAGCGCGATCTGGACGATGACGTTCACAGCGGCGAACGCGGAGCTCGCGTCACTAGCGTTTCGTTGGAACGCGCTGATGAACCCCCACACCATATTCAGCGCGAAAGGGACTCCGAATCCGAGCAACCAGTAGAGCAGCATTGCGAGCACCCAGGTTGCGAGGTCTTTCGACCAGGCTTCAGACGCCCGGGAGAGCAGAGCGGTCACGGTGACGTCGTTCCGGGTCAGCGTGAAACCAAGTCCAGTCGGTCTTGGTTCGACGGGCCCTGGGAGCGGAGAGAGAGGCTCGTTACTCGGTTCCATGGCTGTGAGGACTACCATTCCCCGGACCCGGCCGCGAAGAAACTTCTCGTCCCCGCCCGCGTGAGCCATGTACTCGACTGACCAAGATTCAATGATAACGTAGCCGCCATGATTAAATCTCTTGTTCTTGTTTGTGGTTTGGTTTTGGGGTCGCTCGCGGCGGGTTGCGGAAGCGATACCAGCGTAACGGCGGGCACCGGTGGCGCGGGTGGCAGTGGCGGCAGTGCTGGCACGGGCGGCAGCTCATTTCAACCGCCGGAGTTCGGCACCTGGGTCAAGTATGAGCCCGAGGGCGCCGTCTGTAGCGACGGTAGCCAGTATGCGTTCTACGTCGAGTTCTCGGAGACCTCGAACAACGTCGTCGTCTACTTCATGGGCGGCGGGGGTTGCTGGGACTACGAGAGTTGTGTCGGTGGCGGGGCCCGCGGTGCCGCAAACCCCCATGGGCTCCCCGACGACTATGCCAACGTATATACGACGATCAGCGGTCTGCCTGTGAGCGTGAGCCAAGTGTATCCGCTCCTCAACGACGATCCTGCAGTCAGCCCGATGGCCGACTGGAACAAGGTCTTCGTGCCCTACTGCACCGGCGACGTGTACGCAGGTTCGGTGACCAATACCTATAAAGACCCCGCAGGCATCGAGCCCGACACTGTCTTCCACCACGTCGGTCATGACAACGTGGTGGCGATGACGGAGATGCTCAACGGAATGTTCGCGACCGTCCCCAAGCTCTTCGTCGGTGGATGCAGCGCCGGTGGCGCTGGGGCGATCATCAACTACTACTTCCTCCGTACGGGGATCGAGGGGGTCGAGCGTGGTTACCTGCTGGACGACTCTGGCCCGATCTACCCGGACCAGGCCCCGACCTCACGCTCGCTTCCGTTGCACGACGAGGTGAGGGGAGTCTGGAACGCAAACAGCCTGATCGACGCGGCGCCGCAATCCGATCGGATCCGCATGGACCTCGGTCAGCTGAATCTCGTGCTGGCCGAGGAGTTTCCCAATGATCGGCTCGCGAGCACCTTCTTCCGGCTCGACTACAATTTCTCCCTCTATTCCTACGAGCGCTTCTGGACTCTCGACCCGAGTGGCGACATCGTCAGGTTCACCGGTGATGGGGTCGGCTTGGATGAGAATCTGTCTACCGACCGCGCCGCGATCCATTCCTTATGGTGGGACGACGTGGCCCTCTTGCGGGACGAGTACGATGGTGGTGGTAGCAGCAACCTGGGCTACTTCATCCCCTTCTGGCGTCAAACCAACAGCAGCCATTGCGTGACGATTCCCGGTTTCGAAGACGTTGCCGATCCGGTCAATCTCTTCCTCACCGACTTCCCGTCCTTGGCTTGGGCGGGCAGCGAGATCGAAGCCGATGGTCTGAATGTTCGCCAGTACGTCGATCATCTGCTCAGCGACGAACCACTGCAGAGCTATTTCGAGACCCAAGGCGAAGGTCCATACGTACCCTGCACTCCATTGGACCCGATGCCAGCGGCCTGCGAAGCCGCAGTCAACCCACCCCCAATGATGCCGTAAACAAAGCGGGGACCCTGTCCCCTCTAGTTCCAGCGAAAGCCTTCCATCGTCTGTTTGGCGCTGTAGCGCGGCTCGAAGCCCGTGGCGGCGAGGAACGCCGTGTTGTCGATGACGATGGGGTATTTCACGTGTGCGATCGCGTCATCGGGAAGGTACGGGAAGCCGAAGCGGCCGAGGACCGAGGAGTAGAGCGGCTCAGGGATCGGAATCGCGCGCTTCCCGGTGGCCTCGCACACCGTGGAAAGCGGGACTGGGGGAGGGCCAGCGACGTTGAATACGCCGCGGAGCTGCTTCTCGACCGCGAGAGTGATCGCTTCTTCGGCGTCCCACTCGTGCATGAGCTGATAGAGCGGGTCGAAACCCAGCACCAGTGGCACGCGGCGCTTCGAGAGGAAGCTCGCGAGAGTACCGCCGCGGCTTGGACCGAGGAAGTAGCAGAGCCGCAGGACCGCGGTATTGAGCTCCGGCCATCGCCAAAGTGCGCTGCCAGCATAGAGGTCGGCCGCGACCAGATCGGCGAGCTCTTTGAAAGCTGCGCCCGCGAGCGGGGGTTCGTCCTCGGTGTGGTAGAGAGGCGAATCGGGCGTAGCCCCGTAAACCGTGTGGCGTCCTACGAATACAGCCTGCTTCACCCCGTACTCGTGGCAGTACTCGAAGAGCTTTCGAGTGCCGCCGAGATTGATCCGGTAGCGCTCCTCCGTCTCGGTGTTGAAGTGCGTGACCGTTGCCATGTGGACCAGGGCGTCGGGTCGAGAGATTCGGAACACGTCTTCGGCAGGGCGCTTTCGGATGTCCGCCTGGTGCATCTCGACACCTTCGGGAACGTCCGGCCATGGACGGCGATCGATCCCGATGACCTTGTATCCGCGACGGGTGAGCCGATAGGCGACACCGCGCGCCAAGGTCCCGCTGATGCCGGTGATCAATATCTTCATGGCGTGCGCTCTTTCTCATGGTCCGGCATACGCTCGAACATGAACGATCGCGGGCGCGCGTCGAGCCCCGTGCTGATCAGGCGCTCCATCGCGTGACGAACCTCATCGATGTATTGCTGAATGACATGGTCGGGCTCCGAACCGTCGCCCTCGAAGCGCATCGGGGGCCCGTAGTAGATCTGGCATGCGACCGGGAGTGGAAAGAAAATGAGCTGAGGCGCGACCGGTACGAACGGCCCGTTGACTAGCTTGGCGAGCCATTTGATGTGGTAGAGTTGCGGAAACGACTCCTCACCGCCGATGAATGCACAGGGGATGATCGGCGCCTTCGTCTTGAGGGCCAGCCGCATGAACCCGGTTCCGAAGCGAACCAGCTTGTAGCGGTCCTTGTAGAGCTTGCCAGCGCCACGCGCGCCCTCCGGAAACACGACCACGAGGCGTTCGTCATCAAGAAGCTGCTCGCCGTGCTCCGGGAGGCCCGTCAGGTGGCCAAGCCTTCGAAGCGCGAGCCCCGCGAAGGGCGATCGCGTCAAGAAGTACTCCGCCATCCCTTGGCCGAGGCGCGGCGCTTCGTCGTTGAGAAGCAGTGAGGCGAAGATCATCGCTGCGTCTGCGCCGATCCCGCCAGAGTGATTGGCGATGACGAGTGCACGCCCGGACGCCGGAATGTTTTCGAGACCGAATGCTGTGACCTTCAAGTAGTGGCGGTACACGTATGCGGTCGGCGAGTACGCGCGCACCAGCGTCTTTTTCGAGAGCCCGAATCGATCGAAGCCATACTCGTCGAACTCGATCGGGAGACGGTCGACGTTTCGCCTGACTTGTGGATCATCGAACAATGACATGGTTCAGGCCGTCGCCGCGAGCCTTACTTCGCGGGCTTCCAAAGTGGGCGCTTGAAGCACCAGAGCGTCGAGCCTTTGACGCTTCCGGCGGACGTCACCAGCTCCCACCCTTGCTCTCCCATCTTGTTCGACTGCTCGGTAACCTGCGCAACATCGGTGGCCTCGAAGCATTGATACTGCCATTGGCTCTTCTTGGGCGGCTGTTCCGCGGAAACTGGGTTGGCGTCCGTGATGAACGCACCTGCGACGAACGCTCCGACTAGAAACACGGCGATGATCATGGCTTTCATATGGGTACCTCCTGAGCTTCGGGCGTATAGCACGCTTGCTGGCCCTCTAGCCTAGGATGTCTGTCACACGGTGCACGTCGTCGGGATCGGATGTCGTGGGCACCAGCAGAACATCGTCCGCTCCTGTGTCCTTGGCTTGCTGAATGGCGTTTTTGAGTGCTTGCGGCGTGGTCGCGATGCAGATCTTCTTCACGCTGTCCCGCGCGATCGGCACCATGAAATTCAGATAGCGGTCGAGGTAGGCGTCCAGCTGGGTTCGGGCATTCGGGCCGAGCGCGTACCAGAAGCCGGTTCCGAGCCAGGGCGCCGGCCGACCGCGTTCTTTCCATGCACGCCGGGCTGCGTCGAACTGCAGCTCCATTTCGGCGGCGGACGGCCCGAAGCTGAACCCGCACAGGCCGTCTGCCCACCTCGATGCGACTTCAATGGATTCGACCATGAGGGAGCCGGCAAGCAGCTTCGGGCCGCCTTCTTGAATCGGAGCGGGGCCTACGGGAAGAGCGCCTTCGACGACGGCTTCGCCGCGCCAGACGCGGCGCATGGTCTCGACGCTTTGGGCCAACCGGGTGAGGCGCTTGCCGAGCGGCGCATCGACGGACTGATAGTCCTGGTCCCGGCCCCCGACCCCGAGGCCAGCAACCAGTCGTCCGCCAGACAGGACGTCGATTGTCGCGAGCTGCTTGGCGAGCATCACCGGGTGGTGGAGCATGGGGACAAAGACGCCGCTGACGATCTTGACCCGCTCCGTCAGGACGGCGGCGGCAGCGAGGGCGGCCGTGAGGTCCGGGTTGTAGAACGAAATGCGCTCGCCCGCCGCGATGCTGGCGAACGAGCCTGCGTCGATTCGCTCGCACCAACGCGAGAAAGTGTCTCTGTCTAGGCCGGGTGCCATGACTGGAAGGTTCATCCCGATTTCCATGCGATCCTTTCGTTGGCCGTGATGGGCCCTTTGCATCTCTTCTCGATGGCGTCTAGGACTGGGGGCACCATGCGCAATCCCAAGGACTTCTTCAAACCCATGGCCATCGGCGCGCCCGAGCCCCTGCGGGAGGTCCCGTTCCGGCCATCGCGGATGATCCACTTCTTCGATCCGAGCAATCCGAAGATGGCCGCGAAAGCACCCAGCATTGCCGAAAAGTGCGACGTGCTGCTCGGCAATCTCGAGGACGCCATTCAAGCGGACAAGAAGATCGAGGCTCGCGAGGGCTTCATCAAAATCGCCAAGGAGAACGACTTCGGCGACTGTCAGCTCTGGACTCGCGTCAACAGTCTCGACAGCCCCTGGTTTCTCGACGACATGTTGGAGATCGTGCAGCAGGCTGGCGACAAGGTGGATACGATCATGGTGCCCAAGGTAGAAGGGCCTTGGGACATCCACTACGTCGATCGTTTGCTCGCGCAGCTCGAAGCACGTGCCAAGGTGAAGAAGCCGATTCTAGTCCACGCCATCCTGGAGACCGCGCTCGGCGTGGCAAACGTGGAGGAGATCGCCGCCGCCAGTCCGCGCATGCAGGGCCTGAGCCTCGGTCCAGCAGATCTCGCGGCCTCACGCCGCATGAAGACGACGCGCGTCGGCGGCGGCCATCCCGGCTACCTGGTTCGCCAGGACCCCGACCCGGACAATTTCGATGCGCCTCGCACCACCGCGCAGCAGGATCTCTGGCACTACACGATCGCACGCATGGTCGACGCCTGTGTTGCAAACGGGATCTACGCCTACTACGGACCGTTTGGAGACATCCGCGATACCGTCGCGTGTGAGGATCAGTTTCGGAACGCATTTCTCCTCGGGTGCGTGGGCGCTTGGTCGCTTCATCCAGTGCAGATCGACATCGCCAAGAAGGTCTTCAGCCCCCCCGTCGACGAGGTGCTCTGGGCCAAGAAGGTGATCGAAGAAATGGGCGACGGCACGGGCGCCGTCATGATCGACGGCAAGATGCAGGACGACGCGACGGTCAAACAGTGCAAGGTCATGGTCGAGCTCGCCCGAATGCTCGCCGAAAAAGATGCCGATCTGAAGGCTGCATATCAGTTCTGAGAGGTGTGACGATGAGCGCCAAAGATCGTCCGAGACGTAGCGTGTTGTACATGCCGGGTGCGAACGCGCGAGCTCTCGACAAGAGCCGCACGTTACCCGCAGACGCTCTTATCTTCGACCTCGAAGATGCGGTTGCCCCCGACGCGAAGCTGACCGCCCGCGCTCAAGTCGTGCAAGCGGTGGAGGCCGGTGGCTACGCGAATCGTGAAGTCTTCATTCGCACCAACGGATTGAACACGCCGTGGGGCTATGACGACTTGGTCGCTGCGGCAAAGGTCGGGCCCGATGCGGTCCTGCTCCCGAAAGTCGAGAGTGCGGAGACGGTGCGCCAGGCCGAGTCGGTCCTGTCGTCCCACGGTGCGCCCCCCGAGATGGCGATCTGGTGCATGATGGAAACGCCGCGTGCGATGCTGCACGCCGAAGAGATCGCGGATGCCAGTCCCCGTCTCGGCGGTCTCGTGATGGGTACATCCGATCTCGCCAAGGATCTTCAGGCTCAGCATACCGCGATGCGGCTCCCCCTCATCACTGCCCTGGGACTGTGCATTCTCGCCGCTCGGGCGGCGCGGATTGCGATCCTCGACGGGGTGTATCTCGACCTGAACGACCACGAAGGGTTTGTCGATTCGTGTCGTCAGGGAGCCGAGCTCGGCTTCGATGGCAAGACCTTGATTCATCCGAAGCAACTCGCAGCGGCCAATGAAGTCTTTGCACCTTCCGAGGACGAGGTCCGGCTCTCCCGACAGATCATCGAAGCCTACGCCCAGGCTGAAGCGCAAGGCAAAGGCGTCGTTGTGGTCGACGGCAAGCTCATCGAGAGGTTGCACGTCGATCACGCCAAGCGTGTGGTCGCGCTTGCCGAAGCGATCCAGGCATAGACGCGAGCGAAAAGAGGCGCTAATCTCCGCGTTCCATCATGCGCTTTTACGAATTCGAAGCGAAACAGCTCCTCAAGAAGCACGGAATTCCGCTGGTTCAGAGCGAGCTCGTTCAAACCGCCGATGAGGCGAGCAAGCACGCCTCCAAAATCGGCGGCCCGGTCATCTTGAAGGCCCAGGTCATCGCGCCCGGCCTTGCCGCCGCGTCCGTCCGAGAGGCAGCCGATCCGGCAAGCGCTGAAGCTGCCGCCGCCGAGCTCCTGGCGCTCGATGATGGTGGCCGTAAGCCCAGGGGTGTGCTGGTCGAAGCGCGGCCGGTCAGCGACGCCGTGTATAGCTTGAGCTTCACGTATGACGGCACGAGCAAGCGTCCGGTCGTCGCGGCCAGCAACATGGCTGGCAAGATCGACGACCTCGGAGACATTCACCCCGAGCGCATCGTTCGTAGGCAGTTCTCGGCCCTCTATCCGTTCTCCGACTATATCGCCAAAGAGCTTGCGAAGTCGCTCTCGCTAGGGGGCAGCGACCTCACTCGCATGACGCGCGTCGTAGCTGGGCTCGCGCGACTTTTTCTCAAGTACGACTTGGCGGACCTGGACATCACGTCGCTGGTCAAGCTCGGAGACGGAAACTTCGCGGTGCTCGATGTCGAGGCAGACCTCGAAATCGAAGCGCGCCATCGGCAGAGGCCGATGCTCGACGAGCTCGGGTTCGCGAAGGACGACTTGCGGCAGGTGCGTGAGCCCACCGAGTTCGAGCTCGAAGGTGCGCGCATCGATGCGGAAGACCCGCGAGGCATCATCAGCCCCATCGCCGAGTTCGACGGAAACATCGGCCTGGTCATCGGCGCCGGGGGTGGATCGCTGACATTGACCGATGCGGTACGAAAGCACGGCGGAAGACCGGCCAACTATGCAGCGATCGGCGGCAATCCGAGCGTAGACAAGGCTCGCAGGCTCACCAAGCTCGTGCTGAGCAAGCCGGGTGTCGACAAGATTGCGGTGATGTCCAACGTGGTGTCCAACACACGTGCAGATCTCGTGGCTCGCGGCGTGATCAAGGGCATCACCGAGTTGGGGTTCAAACCTGCCGACAAAATCTTGATCTTTCGAGTCCCCGGCGCTTGGGAGGCGGATGCAGCCAAGATTCTGGAGAAGTACGGTGTGGAGTACTGCGATCGCACGGTGTCGATCAGCGAGGCGGCGCGGCGAGCCGTTGAGAAAGTCGGTTAGAGGGATCAACAATGGCCGTCATCGTTCACGAAGATTTCCAGTTCATCGTCCAGGGCATCACAGGCCGTGAGGCACTGAATTTCACCCGCGAGTGCCTGCAGTACGGTTCGAAGATCATTGGGGGCGTCACGCCTGGAAAGGGCGGCCGTGAGGTGTACGGCGTGCCGGTTTACGATACGGTCCGCGAAATCACGCAGAAGCAACGAGTCGATGGAACCGTCATCACAGTGCCGCTCGCTTTTGCTCCCGACGCTGCGTACGAAGCGATCGATGCTGGCATCAAAGAGGTGATCATCATCACCGAGGGTATTCCCCGCAAGGACGCCGCTGCGATCGTCGAGTATGCCTCTCTGCACGGAGCTCGCGTCATCGGTCCGAATTGTCTCGGTCTCATCGTGCCTGACGTGTGTCGCTTCGGAAGCTTGGGTGGGCCGGCTGTCGATTGCCGCAAGGCGTTCAAACCAGGGGTGGTTGGCGTCATGTCGCGTTCGGGCGGAATGACCACCGAGATTTGCAACGCGCTTTCCCTCTCCGGTCTTGGGGTGAGCACCGCCATCTCGATCGGCGGCGATCCAGTGATAGGGTCGACCTACGCAGACCTGATTCCCTTATTCGAGGCCGATCAAGACACGAAGGCCGTCGTGGTCTACTCTGAACCCGGCGGCACTGCCGAAGCGGAGCTGGCCCGCTGGACCCAGGAGCACGACAGCCGCCTTCCCATCGTGGCGTTCGTCGCGGGTCGCTTCATGGATGAGATGCCCGGGATGAGCTTCGGGCATGCAGGAACGGTCGTGAACAAGAAAGTCGATTCGCCCGCCGACAAAATGCGTCGGATGAGAGAGGCGGGGATTTCAGTCGCCGAAGAGATCGGTGACATTCCAGGCCTGGTCCGAGAGCGCATCGGAAACTGAACGGCAGAGGAACCATCATGGCAATGTTCATTCGAGTGGATGTCGACGACAGCGTCATCGAAAAGACTCCGGGGCTGGCCGATAAGCTCGTCGAAGTTTGTCCGGTCAACATCTTCAAGCTCAGCCAGACGCATAACGCGGTCGAGGTGGTCGAGGACAATGTCGACGAGTGCACGCTCTGCGACCTTTGCATGCAGGCCTCCCCCAAGGGCGTCCGGGTGGTCAAGCTCTACGAATAGGCATGACCCGCGGGCGCGCAGCTGGGCGTCCTCGGCTGGTCGAATCTCGCGTCTGAGTTATAGCAGCAGCCACACCGACCTTTCCCTCCGGGAGTCGGCCGCATCGACGTAGTTTCTCCCCAAATTGGGGCCTCCCGCGCTTGTGGGCTTGCACAAACGTGCTTTCGCGGTAACGGGCGGGTGGCAAATCGACCGAATTGGACGAGCAAAGAGAATGAAAGACCTTAGCAAGTACCGAAACATCGGCATCTTCGCCCACGTGGACGCCGGCAAGACGACGACCACGGAGCGTATCCTCAAGCTCACAGGCAAGATCCACAAGATCGGCGAGGTGCACGACGGTGCGGCCACCACCGACTTCATGGAGCAGGAGCAGGAGCGCGGCATCACGATTCAGTCCGCGGCGACGACGTGCTTTTGGGACGGCCACCAGCTCAACATCATCGACACCCCGGGCCACGTAGACTTCACGATCGAGGTCTATCGCTCGCTCAAGGTGCTCGATGGGGGTGTGGGGGTGTTCTGTGGCTCCGGTGGGGTCGAGCCCCAGTCCGAGACCAACTGGCGGTACGCGAATGACTCGAAGGTCGCTCGCTTGATTTTCATCAACAAGTTGGACCGGTTGGGCGCGGATTTCTACCGCGTCGTGGAACAGATCAAGTCCATATTGGGGGCCAAGCCACTGGTCATGGTGCTCCCCATCGGTACAGAGGGTGACTTCAGCGGCGTGGTCGACCTGCTCACTCGCAAGGCATTCATCTGGGATGAATCCGGACAGCCCGAGAATTTCGAGGTGAAGGACGTCCCCGAAGACATGAAGGACCTCGTCGAAAAATACCGCTTCGAGCTGATCGAGACTGCAGTCGAACAGGACGACGAAGCGATGGAACAGTACCTCGAGGGCAATGAACCCGACCTCGAGACGATCAAGAAGTGCATCCGCTTCGGCACGCGCGATCTCGTGTTCTTTCCCACCTATTGTGGCTCCGCATTCAAGAACAAGGGCATTCAGCAAGTGCTCGACGCGGTCGTCGACTACTTGCCCGATCCGACCCAGGTTCCGCCCCAGCCGGAGATCGACCTCGAAGGCAACGAGACCGGCACCTTTGCAATTGTCGATCCCAGCAAGCCCGTGCGAGCCTTGGCGTTCAAAATCATGGAAGATCGCTTTGGTGCGCTGACCTTCACCCGCGTTTATTCGGGTACGATCAACAAGGGCGACACCCTGGTCAACACCTTCACGGGCAAGAACGAGCGAATCGGTCGCATGGTGGAGATGCATGCCGATGACCGAACAATCGTGGATTCGGCACAAGCCGGTGACATCGTGGCGCTGGTCGGCCTCAAGGACGTGCGTACCGGTCATACGCTGGCAGACACGAAGAACCCGGCGACGCTGGAACCGATGGTGTTTCCAGACCCCGTGATCTCGATTGCCGTCAATACGAAGGACAAGGCCAACAGCGAGAAGTTGGGTATGGCGCTCGGCAAGATGGTTGCCGAGGATCCATCTTTCCACGTCGAGGTCGACCAGGAATCCGGCGAGACCATTCTCAAGGGGATGGGGGAGCTCCATCTCGACATCAAGGTCGATATTCTTCGCCGGAGCCACGGCGTCGACGTCGAAGTTGGGGCTCCGCAAGTCGCGTACCGCGAGACGGTGACCCAGGCGGTTGCGGACCAGTACACCCACAAGAAGCAGACCGGCGGTTCAGGACAGTTCGCCAAGATCGAGTACACGATCGAGCCCGCCGAACCGGGCGAAGGCTACATCTTCGAGTCCAAGATCATCGGCGGCAAGATCCCAAAGGAGTTCATCCCCGCCGTCGAGAAGGGCTTCAAGGTGATGATGGCAGAGGGGCCACTCTGTGGTTTCCCGCTCCTCGACGTGAAGGTCTCGCTCAACGACGGCTCTTTCCACGCGGTCGACTCGTCGCAGATGGCGTTCGAGATCGCCGCCAAGGCCGCCTTCCGCCAGAGCATGCCCAAAGCCGGACCGCAGCTCCTCGAACCGATCATGAAGGTCGATGTCTTCGTGCCGGATGCCAACGTGGGGGATGTGATTGGTGACCTCAACCGCCGCCGTGGCATCGTGAGCTCGCAGGAAAAGGGTCACACCAACGTTCGCATCAAGGCGGACGTTCCCCTCAGCGAGATGTTCGGCTACATCGGTGACCTTCGTTCCGCCACTTCGGGTCGCGGTCAGTTCTCGATGGAGTTCAAGGACTACGCACCCGTGCCCAGGAACATCCTCGAGAAGGTGCAGGCCGAGGTCGCCGAGCGAAACGCCAAGAAGAAATAAGCAGGGGCGCAGTAAAGTCCAGCCAGCTCGAAGAAAGTTTGCTGCGGTCTGTTCAAAGCAGCTCGCGGGCTCTATTCATACACGAGGGTGGCTGGAAAGTTCTCCAATCTCGATGGAACTTCGGACGTAGCGGACCTCGCCGCAGTTCTGAGGTGGCAGCTCGGTTTGCACGACGAAAAGCGGCCGCGTGCTCCCGCCACTGGAGTCCACGTGCCCGCCATCTCGAACGACGGCAAGGCGCTCAGATTCGCGACGATCGATGGCCTGACCTGGATCGGTCACGCGACTTTCCTGATTCAATTGGGTGGGAGGAGCGCACTCATCGACCCGGTGATGTCGGACCGACTCAGCGGCGTGGTCCCTCGAAACGTAGCGCCTGGGCTCGATTGGGCCGCGCTCCCCAAGATCGACGTCGTCCTCATCACGCACAACCACCGAGATCACATGGATGCGCCTACGCTCAAGCGCCTGGGCAGTGATCCGGTCTACGTGGTTCCCCGCGGCCTCGGCTCATGGTTCGAGCGGGCCGGGCTCCGCCGTGTCGTCGAGATGGGCTGGTGGCAGGAGGAAGAGATCGAAGGGCTCCACGTCACCTTCGTCCCGTCGCAGCATTGGAGCCGCCGCGGTCTTACTGACGTCAACCAGAGTTGGTGGGGCGGCTTCGTCGTCGAACGCGGCGGACTCCGAGTCTATCACTCGGGCGACACCGCTTGGTTCGAAGGCTTCTCACTCATTGGGGAGCGCTGCGGCGAGATCCATGCGTCGATGCTTCCCATTGGCGCTTATGCGCCGCGTTGGTTCATGCGCTCCCAGCACATGAATCCGGAGGACGCGGTCCGTGCGTTCTCGGCTCTGGGAGCGTCGAGGTTCGTCGCGATGCACTGGGGAACGTTCAAGCTCACCGACGAGCATTTGGCGGAACCGCCCGAGCTCTTGCGTGAGGTCTGGGAGAAGGCTGGGTTGCACGACTCCCAACGGTCCATTCCAGCGGTCGGGGAGACTCTGTTGCTCGATCGGTGAGCAGGGGGCAAGCCGCAACACAATCCTGAGGCCTCACTTCACGAGCTCCCGATGCAGAATCTTGCCGGTCGCGTTGCGCGGAAGGGAGCCGAGAAATCGAACCTTGCGCGGCACCTTGTGACTGGCGAGACTGTGCTTCACGTACGCTTGTACTTCGTCTTCGCCGAGGCTCATGCCGGGTTTCAGTACGACGAAGGCCTCGAGGCGCTGACCCCAGTCCGGATCGCTGACCCCGACCACGGCCGCTTCCTCGACGCATTCGTGGCCGGCGATCAGGTCCTCTACCTCGCGCGGGAACACGTTCTCGCCGCCGGAAATGATCATGTCGTCGTCACGTCCATCGACGAACAGCCGTCCTTCCTCGTCCAAGTGCCCCACGTCCCCGCTACTGACCAGCGCGCCGAGGCGCTCTTTGTCGTCGCCGCTGGTGTAGCCTTCGAACGAAATTGCGTTGGCGACGAAGATGCGGCCTGTTTGGCCGAGTGGCAATGGTTGCCCATCCTGGGCGAGGATCTTCAGCGTGGTCCCCAAAGGGGGCTTGCCCGCAGTTCCAGGCGCCGCCCGTAGGTCTTCAGGTGTTGCAACGGACGCCATCGCTACCTCGGTCGAGCCGTAGAAATTGTAGAGATTGTCGCCAAAAGCATCCATCCATTCCGTGGCGAGGCGACCGGGTAACGCCGAGCCGCTGGCGGCTGTGACCCGCAAAGAGCTGAGGTCGTACTTCCGCTTCACATCCTCGGGCAACGCGAGGATTCGCTGCATCATGATCGGAACGATCGCGAGGGCGGTACACCGGTGCTCGGCGACAGCGCGCAAGGTTGCCTCGGGGTCGAAGCGCCGGGTCATGACGTAGGTCGATCCGAGGACTAGTCCCAACTGAAACTGTCCGAGCCCCCAGGAATGAAAGAGTGGCGCCGCGATCATCGTACGCTCACCCGAGCGCAGGGGAATCCGCGACAACATCGACGCGATCGGCAGCATGCCTTTGGGAGATCCACGCTTGGCGCCCTTGGGCGTCCCGGTCGTTCCCGAGGTCAGCATCGTGAAGCGCGACTCGACGCTCGGTGGCTTGACGTCGTGGTCCGGGTGGCTCGCGATCAGCCCTTCGATCGTTGGATCGTTCCCGGAGCCGTGAGCCACGAAGCGTGGAATTCCCTGAAGGCCGCCCAGAAGATTTGCGAATTCATCGTCGTACAGAAGAGCACTGAGCCCCTCACGTTTTCCCACGTCCGCTAGCTGCGGTGCCGCGAACATCGTGTTCAGCAAGACGGTGTTCGCGCCGACTTTACAGCAAGCCAGGATCGATTCGATGAAGCCGCGATGATTGCGGCACATCGCACCGACGACATCTCCGGCTGCTACGCCGGCCGCTTTGAGCCCGCGGGCCAGCGCGTTCGATCGCCGGTTCACCTCGTCGAACGTGGTCGACCCGTCGTCGTCGATGATCGCAACGGCATCCGGCTGACGTATGGCGAGCGCGATGAAGCCCAATGCCGGTGATCGCCCCCAGCCCTTGGCGGCCTTCACGATTCGTATGGTCTTGTCAGGCCGAATCGGCTTGAGGACTCCGGCGCGATAGAGCACCCGTGCCACTTCCAATTTTTCAGCCCAATTTTCCACGCGGGAGAGACTAACGCTTGATTGTCATCGTGTCAGCGGACACAGTCGTGACGATCATCTTTTTGCCCCCAGGTGCGCATCCTTCCCACATTGGCGTTTTCTGGCGGGACAGCATACGTATACGGCCGATATGAACGGCACTCAGACAACGGTTGATGAGAAGCTGGAGATACCCAAGCTCGAGTCCTCTCGGGGACGGAAACTTACAGCTCTCGTCGGCTTCCTCGTACTGTCTGTCACGATCTCGGCGTACCTACTCTTGCGCAGCCCAGATGTGAACCCATACCGGTTGGCGCCAGTCACGCGCACATCGATCGTCAAAGAAATCCGTCTCACCGGGCATCTGGAGCTCAACGATCAAGTCGAAGTCCCCGCGCCAATCGAGGGGCAGCTCATCAAGGTCTTCGTTCAGCCGGGCGACAGCGTCGAACAAGGTCAGGTGCTTGCGCAGCTCGACAAGGCGTCCGCCGAGAGCGCCTTTGAGGTCGCAAGCGCAGAGCTCGAAGCCGCGCGCGCACGTGTCTCCGAGGCTGAAGCGTCCGCTCAACGCGCGAGCGAAGTGCTCAAGCGTACCGAGAGCTTGAAAAAAAAGGACCTAGCCAGCGCCAGCGCGATGGAGTCGGCGCGTTCCGAAATGGCCAAAGCGCGCGCCGTGGCTCAAGGCGCCCGTGCGGAGCGCTCAGCAGCCCAGGATCGCGCGTCGATGCGGAAGCTCGAGCGCGAGCGAACCGACGTCCGTGCACCCCGCGCGGGGCTCGTGCTCGAAGTGCCGCCGCGGACTGGCATGATCGTCAACCCTCAGACGCGTTTGTTTCGCATCGGAGCCCCCGTCGATGAGATGAAGATCGCGGCTCCCGTAGGCGAGGCGGACATAGGCGAAATCAAGGTGGGGTTGGGGGCGAAATTCGAGGTCCCGACCTACCCGGGCCGGGTCTTTGAAGCCACGGTGAAGCACATCAGCCCAGATTCGTATACCCGGTACGGCGCCGTTTTCTACGATGTCACGTTGACCACGCAGAACCCAGATCACGTCTTGCTTCCGGGTATGACTGCGCAGGTTCGGATCAAAGTCGCCGAAGTCGATGACGTGCTGGCTGTGCGTGAGGCGACTTTGCGTTTCGTTCCCGAGGGTGCGCCAAGCGCCCCGGCGCGCAGCCGCGTGTGGCGGGTCAAGGGGAAGCAGATAGAGGCGATCCCGGTCGAGGCTGGCCTCTCCGATGGTGCCTTCACCGAAATACGACCGAGTGATTCCGACAGCATCAAGATCGGCGACGAGGTCGCGATTGGTTACGCGCTGGACGGTAAGAACGAGACTGCGGCGCCGTCGCTCTCGTTGCGAGGCCACCGATGAGCGGGTTTGCGATCGTACACGCTCGAGGCATTTGCAAAGAGTTTCCCAGCATGAGCGCACCGGTGCTCGACGACGTGAGCCTGACGATTGAGACCGGCGAGATCGTGGCGCTCCGGGGACCTTCCGGGTCGGGTAAGTCGACCCTGCTCAACATCATTGGATGTCTGGATGGGCCCACACGTGGAACCTACTCGCTTGGAGGGCGCGACGTATCGACGCTGAGCCGCCGGGAACGCGCCTGGGTACGCCTTCACTACATCGGTTTCATTTTTCAGTCGTTTCACCTGATCGCAGACAATACGGTCCTCGAGAACGTCACACTACCCCTGTACTACATGGGCGTAGACCGAGGCGAGCGCGAGGCGCGCGCGGTGGAGCTCCTAGAGCGCGTTGGTCTCGGCCATCGGATGAGTCACAGGCCTGCGCAGTTGTCCGGGGGGGAGAAGCAGCGCGTCGCAATCGCGCGGGCCGTCGCAGCTCAACCGCGTCTCCTTCTTGCCGACGAGCCCACCGGAGCACTGGACACCAAGACTGGCAACGAGGTCATGAACTTGCTTCTCGAGATCCACGCCGCGCGCTCCCTCACCCTGGTCATCGTCACTCATGACAGCGAGATTGCCGCGTTTTGTCATCGCGAGGTCATCCTGCGCGACGGCAAGGTAATCACAGACGGGAGCATGGATGAGGCGATCGCCTAGCGAAGTCCCACGGCGTGCAATCCGAACCGCGATTCGCAATCCAGGACGAAGCGCTCTCACGATGCTCGGTCTCGCCATCGGGGTAGCCGCGTTCATCGCGATGGTCAGCTTTGGCACGGGGGCGCGCAACGCGGTCATGCAACAGTTCGAGGTCCTGGGTACCCGTGTCGTGTACATCTGGGGGAACATGGATCGGAGAGACTTTGGGGGTAGCGCCAAGCCTCTGACCGATGAAGACGTGGAGAACCTGAAGCGCGATGCGATCACCGTCGAGCGAGTCGTTCCGCGGATTACCGAAGTGCAGTCGGTCAAATCGGCCACAGCGACCTATTCCACGAAAGTGACGGGCACGACTCCCGGGTTCGTCGATGTCCGAGAATGGCCCATGTTGACAGGGGGGATGTTCGACGACATCGACGTTCAGCAGCGAGCGAAGTTTGCCGTCATCGGGACCACGATCGCGCGCGAGCTCTTCGGACACGCGGACCCCGTCGGCCAGACCATCACCATCGGTTCCAATCTTCCTTGCCGCATCATCGGCGTCCTCGCGTCGAAAGGCCAGCAGACCACGGGTGAAGACCTGGACGACATCGTGTTGATACCCGCGACGACCTACGCGGCGTTTCTAGGCATGCCGATTGGTTATCACGAGCTCATCGTCCAAGTTCGCGAAATCGGACTCTTGGAGACGGCGATGCTAGAGGCGGTTCCGATCATGCGCCGTTCCCACCGGCTGTCGGAGAACGATCCAGACGACTTCCGGATCGCCAGTCCGGCGCAGCAAGCCGAGGTGGCGAGATTCGTTTCAAGCATTTTGACCGGTTTGCTGGTGGGTATCGCGGCTGTGTCTCTCCTCGTCGGCGGCATCGGCGTGATGAACATCCAGCTGGTTTCAGTGGCGGAGCGCACCAAGGAGATCGGCATTCGATCGGCGATCGGCGCATCACCGAGGCAAATCCTCGTGCAGTTTCTGTCCGAGGCGGTGGTGCTGTCACTGACCGGATCGATAGCAGGCGTCCTCGTCGGCTGGCTTGCCTCGAGCCTTGTCGCCGAGGCGATGGGCTGGTCGGGCAGCCTCTCTCTACTGACGATGCTTGGCGCCGCGGCTTTTGGTACCAGTGTCGGAGTGGCCTTCGGGTACCTCCCTGCCCGGCGTGCGGCACAGCTGGAGCCGATCGAGGCGCTACGCCATGAATGAGGTGGAAGATGAATCTGGTCTGCAATTCGGACGGCCGCCTAACGGCCCTACTGCTCGCGCTGCTTGGGACACTCACACCGAGGCCCGCAGCGGCTGAGGTCGTGACGCTTCAGGAGCTCGAAGATCTCGCCTTGCAGAACCAACAGCTCTGGGAGCAGGCCGAAGCGAATGCAGCGCGCACCGGCGCCGAAGCCGATGCGGCTCGGGCCGAGACGCGGCCGACATTCTGGCTGACCGTCGCGGCCGCGGCCGCGCCCGGGTCCTACATCGAACAGGTCCGAAACACGGTGGGCAAGGAGATCACGGTTCGCGCGTCGCCGACGATCGGCGAGTCCGGGGCGTTTCACCCGCGAATTCAGTACGACGCGACCATCGGTGTGAACGCTCCGCTCTATGACGGCCGCGCCAGGGCCGCGATCAAGGCTGCGGAAGCGTATCAATCCGCGGCGCAGGCAAGCTCTGAGGCATCCCGCCAGAGCGTGCTGATGGTCGTTCGAGCCTCCTATCTCGACTGGCTTGCGAACCACCTCGTGCATGTCGTTGCCGCGACGTCGGCACAAGACGCCAAAGCTCAGCGAGAGCGAACCGAATCGCGCGTTGCGGTGGGCGATCGGCCGCGATCCGAGCTGGACGCCGCGCTCTACGAGGAGCTCGAGACCGAGCTCGTCGCCGCCGGTGCGCTGGCGAACGCAGCCACCGCCAAGCGCATCTTGGAGGCTGCTGTCGGTGCCGAGCTATCGCCCGAGGCGGAGCCCGACGTACGGCTCCTGGAGATCGAGTCGATGGAAACGGGAACCGATGACGGCTGGGAGGCCGAGGCGCTCGAGCGTCAAAGCGAGGCCGCTCGCCAGGAGGCGAACATGCACCGAAGGACCCGGATGCCCACGCTTGCGGCGATCGGACAAACGGGTCTCGCCGGCGTCAACGATCGGGCGTTTCCGATGTACCGGATTGGCATCAACCTCACGGTTCCCTTCTGGGATGGAGGCCGGGCGCTCGCCCTGAGCCGGGCCGCAGAGGCGCAAGCCGCCCAAATCGCCGTGAGCGCCCGCGACGCGCACATCGCGAAGGATGATGAACGGAAACGAGCAATGCTCGATCGAACGCATGCAGAGGAGCAGCTTGCGATCGCCAACAGCCTGGTGTCGATTTCCGAGAAGCGGGTCGAACAGGCCCGGACCAGTTACGAGCTCGGGGCCACCGAGATCGAATCGGTCTCCGCTCTCCGCGCCACGCTTCGTGATGCGCAATCCCGTCGGATTCAGATCCAAGTCGCTCGCGCCGACGCCATCCTCCGGTTGCAAGACGACTCAGTAGCGCACGGTGTACTCAAGCCATAGCCAGTGCTCTGGGTTGGGCACGCGCACCAGCGTGGATTGTCGGCGATCGAGAAACGCGCGAAGATCGTAACGCAATCGAATCGAGTCGCGTTGACGTACGGAGAGTGTTGCGTCGAGATAGGTCCACACCACCTGGGGACCACGGCGGTTGTCCGGCAAGTATTGGACGTCGTAGCGCACCCGGAGCCGAACGCGAAGGAGGTCGACGGGATGCGCGGCGATGGTCAGGACGGCAGACTCATCTCGCTGAAGAAGAGACTTTCCCAGATTCGAGCCCACCCAACGATGCAGGAACTGTCCCGCTAGTGATAGCTTCTCGATCGGCGCGTAGACCAGTTGCGTCGCCAGCGCAAAACGTTGCTCCGGACCGTTTCGGTATTCGGTCCAGATCGACCAAGCCCAGGACGATGAGATCCGCAAGTCGGAACGGGCGAAGAGAAGGGCGTTCAATCCACCCGATGAGATACGCCGCCACGCATCGGCCAGCGTCCGCAAGCCGACCCGACGCCCGAGTTGGGCCGTTGCGCGAATGCGAAGCCCCATTTCGTCTCTTGCTCGTAGACCATCGAGCTCGTCTGGCGCCGAGATCGGGCGCGCGTAGGGGTTGACGTAGCGCGCCCCGTAGTAGCGCGCTGACAGCTCGAGCTCCGTGCTTGCAAGGGTGGTCACGCTCCGCACGATCGCTGCATAACCGCCTCCACCGCCGGCCTGCGCATCGAAGCTCCGGGAGACTTCCGCAAACAGGTCGTGTACGCCAACCCCGAATGCAGCATCCAGGCCGACCGCTCCGAACGGACCTCCGAACGGCTTTCGCGCGATCTCTTGAAATCCGAGATCGACTCCTTCGACGAGCCATTGGGGTATCGAGCCGTAGCCGGTGACGCCGACGTGAGCCCTGGCATTCCAGAAGTAGCTGGCATTCGCTCCTGCAAGGCCCTCCGCGTACATGGCAGGCAGGGTGGCAAATGTAGCGATGCTCGCTGGCGCACTCGGATCCCCCGTCCGCACGTATACTGGCGGCGCGCCGCATGCGGAGTCCTCGTCCCGCCGTGGATCGTCGCAAACTCCGGCATCGACGATCTCGATTTGTGGGATTCGATGCACCTGGTACGAACCCCAGGCGTAGAGCTGGAGCCATCCAGCTCCCACCGAAAGGCGCTTGAGCCCGACCGCAACTCCCGTGAGCCGGTTGGTCCAGCCGAAGTCGGGTGTAACGCGTGCCACCCGATCGCGTGGGCATGGTGACTCCGCGAGCTCTCCCGGGGCGCGCCTGCAACGGAGCCCGAGCTCGTTGTTCCGGCGAAGCTCGTAGTCCCCAAACAACCCGTTGGGAGTGATTTGGTCGGTGACATCGAACGTGAGACGTTGTCCAAAGCCGATACGATATGTTCCCCCGACGATTTCCCAATTTTCGTCCTCCCATTCGACATAGAGCTTCGGGATCTCGACGCGAACGCGTTCGGGCTCGGCGCTGAGCGCGTGGCGTTGAGAATCCCACCGAATCCGGCGTAAGGTATTTCGTGTCAGCGCGGCTGCGACGCCAACGTCAAGGTTCTGATGCGCCTTGATACGCGCTTGCACTGCAGCGGCGGGTGGGAGGCGATCATACAGTCCGCTCCAGCGCCCCTGGATTCGCACGAACCCATCGACCTTTGCCTTCGGCGCATCCGTGGCGCTGATGATGACGAAGGCGCGAAGCGACTCTGCCAGCTCGACCGTGAGCACCCCGGCCTCGGTCAGATCCCCTAGTCCATGGATGATCCGAGCTTCCTTCCGGAAGGCCAGGATACGATCGACGTGTCCGTAGTCGAGGTTCGGCAGCAGGTACAGTTGCTCCCGAGTTGCCCGATTGAGCTCCACCCGCGCTTGGTGCAGAAGCAGTAATGCATTGAATGAGGATTCAGAGATCTGCCCGGTCACCAACAAGTCGTAGAGATCTTGCTCGCTTTGCACGTCGATGAAGATCTCGTACTGCGCCGCCCACGCCGTCTGCGGTACCAGCACGAGCAGGACCGTCGAGACGACTGCTCCCTTCAGGAGCACCGGGGATTCGCGGAGCCCGGCGTCCCCAAGTCGCCATCGCCGTATACGTACGCGGCGTCGCAGATCTGGCCCACGTCATCGATCTGGGTCGCGACGCCTGCCGTCGACCTAGCGTATGTCACGGAGTCGAGAACCTGGCCGTCGATGCTCAGCGTGATCGTCTCGTCGCTGTTGTTCAGCGAGAGCGACAAGTCGGCGTAAACTCCTTCAATTCCCCCGTTTTCAGAAGGATTCGTGCGTCTTGCGAAGACGGCGTATGTGCCTGCTCCTACTCGCAAACATTCTTCGATGTCCAAGACAGTCGCGCTGGACGTGAGATCGGACAGAACCAGGCCGTTCAAGTCAGCGGCCGTGTCAAATCGAACCTCGACCCACTCCCCTTCGCGGTTTCCGACCGACGATGGATTGGCCATCCACTCCGTGATCCGTGCTGCTCCGGCGACGGGACTGACGATCGGGCGTGGGCTGCCCGCATCGTAGCACATGCCGGGGCCCAAAACTGGAACGCACCGAGGGTTCGCCTCCCCAGGCGTCCCGAAATTTGCAGCGGCGTACTCGTTTTCGAGAGGTGCCAAGCATAGGGTCTCGCCCGGGTCTAGCTGCCAAGCGACTCCCTCGACCGTTCCGGTGTAGGTCACTTCATCGAGGATGACTCCATCGATGCCGACCACGATCCTGCGCGGTCCCGTATTGCCCAGACTAAACCCAAGCGACCCGCCGACGCGGGGAGCCGCCGCCGGGCTCGCCCCGAAGACGACCCGCGATCCCGCGGCGACGGGAAAGCACTCGTCACCCTGGATGACCACGCGCAAGGCATCAGGAGCTGGTCCAAGCTGCAATCCGTTGAGGTCAGCTTCGCTCGTGAACAGCAACTCGACCCATTCGAGGTCGGTATCGGCCCCTTCCGGATTGGCCATCCACTCGGTGATCCGCACGCTACTCGGCTCAGGCTTGATCAAAGCGCGGCTAGACCCGCCCTCGCGGCACAAGCCTTCGAACCGTACTGCCTCGCACGGGCTGTTTATCGCCCCTGGCGTTCCAAGGTTCCCTGGCGAGATCTCGCGGACGCCTTGCGGCGTCTCACACCAGTGACCCGCTTCGTCATTTAGCTCGTGATCGGGTGCGAGCCGCCCGTCGAGCTCGAGCGCACGCCCGTCGACCGTTCGTGCGTATGTCATTTGGTCGATGAGCACTTCACCGCAGCGAATCGCCAGCGAGCCGTCGGAGTTGCGGAGGCTCCCGAGCGCGCCTTCGTAGCTGTAGTCGAGGTATGCAGGCATCCCGTCGACCGGCGCGTTTCCGACGACGAAGTATTCCCCCGGCTGCATCGACATCCCTGCCATGCGATGGGTTTTCGCGCCGGTCCCATCTGACCGACTTGTGCTCAACGTGAGCCCATCGAGCGCAATGAGGTGCTCTCTTGCGTTGAAGAGCTCGATGTACTCACCTGACCCGTCAGTTCCGTCAGGATTGGCGAGAATCTCCGTGATGACGAGGTCGCCGGGCGCCAGATCGTCACAAGCAGCCTCTGTGAGGATCGCCTGCCGGCCGCAACCATCCAGCACCAACACCAAACACGCGAGCTCGCGCGCCCAAGTCCGAACATGCACCATCTCGACCTCCCGCAGCCTTGGTTTCGCGGGTTATCGGTCGGCGCCTGACGCAGTTTCCTCTCTTCGAGCAGCCGCCTACTCGGCGGCCCTCTTGGGGTCATCCGGCCATGGTAAGGAGGGAAGCGAGACTTGTCCCGGCGTGTTCACCACGATCTGAAGCGTGCTGTACTCGCCCTTCTCGTATCGTTCGACTGTACCGCGAACGGCAACGGGCTCTCCTCTGTAACGCTCGATGCCGCTCGCGCGAAACACATCTTTGTCGAAGAAAATCGCGGGAAAGCTGTGCTTCCGCTGCATCCCCAACGAGACTCGCACCAGCCCCTTGAAGTGCCGAATCTTGTCGATGGTCGAAAGGACCGTGACCTCTTGACCGAGCCGCTTCTCCAGTTGGTCGGGCGCGTCCCACTGCGTGAGCTGGATGTAATCGTCGCGGCGACTCGCCTCGTGCTCGAACGCTCGAATGAAATCGGCGCGCGCGTTCCACCAGAGCTTCCGTTCGTCATAGTCGCCGTAGCCTTGCGCGTCTGGATTCCAAATCCCTCGCTTCGCCTGGCGTGCCTCTGCCTCAGCGTGAGTGAGCTGATTGTGAAAGCGACGCGAGTATCCGTACTTCGTAAAGTAAGGGCTCATCCCTGCGCGCACGCACTCCACGTTGTAGCTCGTCCAACGTCCGTCTTTCTGGATGAACGCATAGGCGAGCAGTCGCCCATAGCGGCCGAATATCTCCTTTGGATCATCGCGCTCCAGCCGCACGATCTCCGCGCCTTCGAAGAACGCCTTGGCGAACCGAGTGGCTTCCTCGCCCATTGGAGTTCCCGCCTTCGTAGGGCGCACCGAATCTCCGCGCTTGTTCCTCATGTAGCGATCGAAGTTCTTCGTCGCAGCTTCCCGATCGCCTTTGCCGCGCAACTTCTCCTCGGTGTCGATAGCCAGCAATCGCAGTGACCCCTCGATCCCCTGAGCTCTGATCGTGTCGCCATCGACCACAGGGTCGTCCCCGAGCCTGTACTCGCCGATCAGTAGCCCTTGCTGATCGGTATCCCTCGCCGGTGCGGACTTCGTTGTGCGGTGTTCGGCGTCCCCGGTGTGCGCTTCGGTGATCTCCGCCTGTCGAACGGGTGCCTCGGCGGTCGCGCTACGGTCGCAGGCGCAGATGAGCAAGAGCGTGCTAGCACCCGCCGCCCAGCAGCTTCCCCACGTTCGCATCCCAAGTAATCTATCCAATTTGAAGGGCGCCGGCTACCGCGTGCACGACCGCCATTTGGACAAACAAGGTGATGCCCATCCGATCGACGATGATTTGCGGACCAGCCGGCACCGGCTCGGCTCGGAAAGCACGGCACCTTCGCTCTGTGGTGGTTATTCGTCGTCGGTCGAGTCGACGCCTGCGAGCCGCCTTGCGAGGCCCTTTTTGAATTCCAGTTGCATCTGACGGCTGATCTGAACGCGTTGCGCCTGCGGCGACCCAGCGCCATGCAGGGATTCGGTGAGGTAGCCGACGGCGTTCCGGCCCATTGTCATGTTCTCGATCAATCGCAGGATGCGAATGCGCGCTTCTGTCGGAACATCGGCGCGTCCTTTTAGGTACTTCTCGAGCAGTGCGCCGATCTCGGGGTGCTCCAACTCTCTTTCCGAGGGTGCCGTGCTTACCAATCCCCCCGCCAAGTCCTGCGCAAGACGTCCGATCTCGAAAGGCATCTTGGTAACGTGATGCTTGCAGACGTTCGCTAGCATGTCGTCGTTCAAATAACATCCCGATTTGGTAGGGCGCGCTTGATGAGATGAAGCGATTCCAGCGGCATACATCGTCTCATTGAGATGGGTCATCTGCACGAGCTTGTCTTTGATGTGGGAGGCTTTTTCGACGCCGTTGTGCTCGGCGGCTTGCGCCGCCGCGCCAATCAACACATCGCCCACGCCCGTCTTACAAACGTAGCTGCGACGGTGGTAGCAGGTGAAGCGTTCGACTAGCATTGATGCAAAGTCGTGCTCGCCATCCATGAACACGTGGCTCCATGGAACGAACACGTCGTCGAGCACGACCATCGCCTCTTGCCCGGAAAATTTCGCGTTACCGACATCGATCGAGCCCCCCTCCATGCTGCGAGTGTCGCAGGATTGGCGTCCGTAAATGTACGTAATCCCCGGGGCGTCGACAGGGAAGGCTGCAACGACGGCATAGTCTTCGTCGGCAGCGCTGAGCCGCATCGTGGGCATCGCGATGATCCAATGCGAGTTGATGCAACCGGTTTGGTGGGCCTTGGCACCTTTGAGCCAAAGACCGTCTGCGTTCCGTTTCGTCACATGCACGAATAGATCGGGATCGTCTTGTTCGTGTGGGGCCTTGCTACGATCGCCTTTGACGTCGGTCATCGCACCGCCGACGACATAGTTGCGCTCCTGCATCGTCACGAGGAAGCCCTTGAGCCGTTCGTGGTATTGCGTTCCGTGCTTCTCGTCGATCTCGTACGTGACCGAATAGAGCGAGTTGAAAGCATCCATCCCAACACAACGCTGAAAACAGGTGCCCGTGTTCTGCCCCAGCTTTCGTTGCATCATGTTCTGCGCTACCAGGTCGTCGGGGCTCTGCACCACGTGTAGGAATCGGTTGACCCGTTTTCCCGTGAGGGATGATTCGACCATCGCGACTTCAGGCTCGCGAATCGCAAGGTCATACGTCTCGGCAACGGCGTTGATCGAGGGCCGAATCAAGGGGTGATCCACCGGCTCGTCCACTCTCTCGCCAAAGAGAAACACATTCAGGTGTCGGCCCCGAAGGCTTTCGATGTAGTCGTCGCCAGTCTCGATTCGCATGGGCGTTTCGCCGTCACCAAGAGGCATCGTTCCTCCGAAAAAATTAGTCTACCACGTTCATCAAAGGGGGGTCCCCGTCAGCTCAGCCAAAGTTTCGTCAGCGAAAAATCGTCCTCTGTCGTCGCGTGCGACCCGCCCTAGCGCGACCTCGTGGTCATGTGTGAAGAAGAGCCGCCCCCGTTGATCGAGCAAGCGCGTCAGTAGATCGCTCTTCTCATCGATCAGCTGCTCCGGGTAGCGATCGTATCCCATCGTGATCGGAAGGTGCACCCACGCCCGTCCAGGGATGAGGTCTGCGGCGAACACGATGGGACCGTCGCTTGCTGGAATTTCGGTCAGCATGAGCCCCGGCGTGTGTCCCTCGGAGAGCCATAGCCGGTAGTCGCCGCCGAGCGTATCGGAGCGGTGCCCCTTCACCACTTCGAGACGCCCGCTTTCTTCGAGCAACGGCGGGAGCTCGGGGATGAATGACTTGCGATCCCGGGTGTGAGGATGCCTGGCGCGCTCCCACGCGTCCCAACTCACCACGAAAGTCGCGTTTGGAAACAGCAGCCTCATCGGCTCCTCTGGCTGGTAGGCACTCAGAAGGCCCCCTGCGTGGTCGAAGTGTAAGTGCGAGAGAACGACGCAATCGATGTCTTCGTCGGAAAACCCCGCCTTGAGCAAGTTGTCGAGCAAGACGTGCCGTTCTTCTTGAACGCCAAACCGGTCCCGCAACTGGGGAGGAAAGAATGCCCCGATGCCAGTTTCGAACAAGAGACGACGGTCACCATCTTCGACGAGCAAGGCTCGGCACGCGAGTGGGATTCGATTGAGCTCGTCGGGTTCGACCCAGGTGCGCCACAGTGCGCGCGGTGCGTTTCCAAACATCGCCCCGCCATCGAGGCGTTGCGAGTTCCCGAGGATCGACCATGCGCGGCGCTTACCCATGTCCCGAGCCTACCAGGGAAGAGGCCGCGCTTGAAGTCACCGCCGAACGACGAACACGTTGGCCGTAGCATGGCGGACCACACGTTCTGCCACACTGCCGATCAGCCAATGCTCCATGCCGCCCCGTCCATGCGAGCCGACGACGATCAGGTCGACGTCGTGCTTTTCGGCGTACTCACAAATCGCTCTTGCAGGAGAGTGGTCGGAGAGCACTACGAGCGCGACCTGAAGGTCTCCTAGGTGTTGATCTCGCAACTTGGCGAGCTCCGCTTCGGGAGCTCTCTCATCCGTTGCGGAGCGTGGCTCGAGGACCGCTTGCGGTGGGATGAAGGCGTGCGGGTCAGAGATGTGAATCAGCGTCACCTTGCTCCCGTTGGCTCTCGCGTATTGTCCCACCTCGTCGACCGCACGCTTGGACTGTTCAGAAAAGTCGATGCATGCAAGGATGTGCTTGGCTGCCATGCGCCCAACGTACCATCTTCGCCAAATGCGGGGCATGCGAGGACTCAGACCGGCGTCGAGGGCTCTTGCGCTCGCCTTCGCTCTCGTCGCGCTCGCCTGTGGCAAGCCGGGGCGTACGCGCAGCACGACGGCGGCCACCGGAAGTAGCGAAGAAGGTCCACCGCGACCCGCACGTCCCTCGGGAACGGAGGTCGCTTGTCGACTGCACTCCTGTGCGCCTCCTTATTACTGCAATCAGGATAGAGGCGTTTGCGAGGAGCTCCCGTGCACAGCCAGCCGAGACTGCCCCTACGGCTACAAGTGCGATTTCTCGAAGCACGTCTGTCAGTAGCTGCCCCTGAAATGGGAGGTACGCACGAGTGCCGCCTCCGCAGATGTGAGCGACGATAACATCGAGAGTCATCCAATGTTATCAGTGCTAACAAGGCAATGTAAGCGACGCTAGCATCGTGATCGCCAGAAAGTAAGCGATGATAACACCGAATGCTATCCTCCGGCTGTGAGCCGCGACGACGGGCCTTATCACCACGGACGCCTGCGCGAGGCCCTCCTCGAAACGGCTTTCCAACTCGTCGACTCCCAAGGTGTCGGCGCGATCAGCATGCGCGCGCTCGCCCGCCAGGCCGGTGTTTCCTCCGCTGCGCCGTTTCGGCACTTTGCCGACAAGCAGGTCTTGCTCGATGCCGTCGCAGGCAAAGCAGCCGGCGAGCTCCAACGTAAGCTCGACGCCGCCAGCTCGGATTGCAGCGACGCGCTGACACAGTTCCGGGCGATGAGCGTGGCCTACGTGCGCTTTGCCGCAGAGCATCCAACTCTATTCGACCTCATCCGCAGCACCCAATCGATCCCCGGACGTTTTTTGGGGGAGGTCAATGATGAGCGCAGACTCAAGTTGATCGCGCTCATCATCGAAGGTCAGAACGCTGGCCTCATCCCAGAGGCAGACCCCGAGCTGATCGTGCTCAGCAGCGAAGCGCTCACACACGGGCTCGCCACCATGATCATCGACGGCCATCCCCGCGTGGGAAATCTCTCATCCGAAGACGCACGCAAGCTCGCCCTGGCAGCTACCCACCTACTCCAAACCGGAATTGGGCTCGCCTAGCCCGCGCGGCTCAGAAACGCGCGATGATGTAGTCGTCCGCGTGCAGCCTTCGCGTCCGCAGGATGTATTCCGCCGCGAAACCCGGATAGAGCGAGTGATTGCTTCCGTCCTCGGAGAGGTACCAACTTTTGCAGCTCGACCAGACCATGCGCTTCATGCGCTTCTGGATTCCGTCGTTGTACCGGTCTTGGACCTCTTGACGCACGTCCATGTACTTGAGGTTCTCGGCCATGAGCTTTCGGATGGCCTGTACCGCGTGGGCGATCTGGGCCTCGGTGTACACCAACACCGAGGTATGACCGGGTCCGGTGTTGGGGCCCATCATGATGAACCAGTTTGGGAAGCCCGCGACGGTCATGCCCTTGTACGCCATCGCCCCGTGCTTCCATGCCTCATCGAGGGTCCGCCCCTCGCGGCCAATCACGGGGAACGGGGCCGAGGCGAGGCCGAGCTCGTAGCCCGTGGCCAAAATGATCGCATCGGCTTCGTGTAGAGTGCCGTCCTTGGTGCGTACCCCGCAGCGTTCGATGGCCTCGATGGGCTCGGTGACCAATTCGACGTCGTCGCGCTCCAACGTCGCCCAGTAGTCGTCAGAGACCAGTACACGCTTGCATCCAAACTGGAAAGTCGGGGTCAGCTCCTCGCGAAGCCGCGGGTCACGCACTTGGCGACGCAGGTTCCACGTCGAAATGAGCACCCCGATCTTCGAAAGAAGATTCGAGTTGTAGAAGACGATCGGCCCGCGAAGCTCGCTCATCCAATACTTCGCGAATCGGCTCGCGTGAAGGAAGAATGGAATGCGGGCCAGCAGCTTGCGAAGCCAGCGCGGATAGAGGCGGTCGAATTTTGGGACGACCCATGCGGGCGTGCGCTGAAAGACACTGAGCATCGCGGCGATCGGTGCGATGCTGGGTACGACTTGCACTGCGCTCGCTCCGGTTCCGATCACGGCGATCCGCTTGTTCGTGAGGTCGACGCCACGATTCCACCGGGCCGTATGCATCATATCGCCGCCAAACTCGTCCATGCCCTCGATGTTTGGATAGGCCGGGTCGACGAGCCCTCCGACGCCTGCGAGCACGACTCTTGCAGTGAACGTCTTCCCATCACCGGACGTCAGCGTCCAAGTCCCACGCTGCTCATCGAAACGCCCCTCGGTGATCTCCGTGTCGAGTCGCATGCGCTCGCGGAGCTTCCATTTGTCGACCACGGCGAGCAGATACTCTTGGATCTCCCAGGATGAAGCATAACGCCGACTCCAATCGGGATTCTGCTCGAACGAGAGCGAATATACGTGCGATGGCACGTCGCAGGCTGCGCCGGGGTAGACGGTGTCCCGCCAAGTGCCTCCGATTTCGCTCGCGCGCTCGAAGATTGTGAAGCTGTCAATGCCCGCCTTCAGCAGTTGGATCGCCGCGCCGATCCCCGCGAAGCCAGCCCCGATGATCGCGATGGGGAAGTCTTTTTGTTGATTCACGGTCACGAAAGCTAGCCGTAAAGACGAGACTTGCCACTAGAGTCGGAATCCGATCAGAAAGAGGAGGGTTCGCGGCGCGCCTGCCGCGATGTGCCGCGCCGGCCGGGCCCGAGGTTGCCGCACCCGGATTCCAATTCGACTCGCAGACGTACTCCTGTGCGGCGTACTGGGCGTAGAGCAGGTTGAAGATCTGGAGACCGAGATCGAGGAACCATCACGACAGGCCTGCATCGAGCTCGAGGAGGTTGACGCGCGCCGACACCGAGCAATGATCATGCGCCTCGGCGGTGTCCCCGCTGGGGCAGCCGCGCATTTCCGCTGAGGCGGGGGAAGGGAGCCCATGGGCCGTGCGCCGATGTGCGTGGCGATTGTGAACTAGCTCACGGTGCTCGGGGCAACGGCTGTGGTTGACCAGGAGCACGTGGCCGCCCATTGAACCCTGCACGACCAGGACAAAAAGCGCATCAAGAGTGCAAGCACGCTGAATCACAATGGTTCTGGGGACATGACTCAGGGCGGGCGGCATGGCGGAACCGGGAGTACGACCTCGGCGGGCAGGATATCAGGACATGGCTCCTCGGCGCTGGAGAGGCTGACCCTACCGGGCTACATCCTGAGTCCCCCAGGCAGGCTACGATCTATCTAGTGGGCCCCGGGGGCCCAGCTGACCATGTCACGACACGATCCGACCGAGGTTACGCGGCGCCATGTCTTTGCGCACAAGGGGCTCTCCGAGAAGGAAGAGCAGGCCCGGATCGTGGTGCTCGCAGGAAACCTCGCAGGTGACAAGTACGCAATAGGCGCCGAGCTGACCTTCGGCCGCAGCGACAAAGCCAGCGTCGAAATCGACGACACACTCGTGTCGCGGATGCATGCGCGCATCTTCCAGCACGAGAACGGTGCGTACGTGATCGAAGACCTCGATAGCCGCAATGGGACGCAGGTCAATGGCATGGTGGTGACGCGGCAAGTGCTGACCTACGGCGACCGCATCCAGATCGGTAGCTGCCTTCTCCTATTCGCGCATCACGATCCGATGGAAGAACAGGTCGCCCAGCGTCGAAGGCTGGAGGCGATTGGACGGCTCGGGACCGGGGTCGCACACGACTTCAACAATCTCCTCGGCGCGGTGCAGGGGAGCATCGACTTCTTGAACGGGCTACCTGGCGAAACCAAGGTCAACGATCCCGATGTGCGCGAGGCATTCAACGACATTCGATTCGCCGCGGCCGCTGCGACCGAAATGACGAGCCGACTACTGGGATTTGCGCGCGAAGTACAGCGAAGCCACACCGAAGTCGACTTGTCGGAGCTCTGCCGTCATGTGGTTCAGCTAGCGCGACATACGTTCCACCGAAGCATCCGTATCGAGACGCACATCGAAAATGGGCTCAAGGTGATGGGTGATCGCGGGCAGCTCCACCAGCTCCTCATGAATCTGTTGATCAACGCGCGCGACGCAATGCCCAATGGGGGCAAGCTCGAGATCAGCGCCAAAAAGGCGGAGCCGTTCGATCTGATGAAGGCGCCCCTCAACCCCCTGGTTGCGCACGCTCTCGTTACGGTTGTGGACACGGGTGTTGGAATGGACGACGCAACACGGGAGCGCGCGTTCGATCCGTTCTTCACGACCAAGAGCGATCGGGTTGGGGCGGGACTAGGCCTCGCCGCCGTTTACGAAATCGCAAAGGTTCACAACGGACACATCACGGTGAACAGCGTACCGAGTCGTGGCAGCGAGTTTCAGGTGGTGTTTCCCTTGACCAGCGAGCGCCCGATGGTGCCCACCGAACCGAGTTTGCCAGCGATCAGGCTTCCGCGGACGCAGCTCTTGATTCTGCTGGTCGACGACGAGGACGTGGTGCGCCGAAGCGCCGGCCGCGTGGTGCGGCAGAGCGGCCATCGGGTCATATTCGCTCGAAGCGGAAAAGAAGCGCTTCGAATCTATGACGAGACACAGCCGCGGCCCGATCTGGTGTTGATGGATCTCAACATGCCCGGCATGACCGGCGACCAGGCCTTCAAAGCCCTGAAGAAGATGGATCCCCAGGCGCCGGTGGTTTTCGTGTCGGGGTACTGGGACCGCGACCTCGAGCGGGAGCTGCGCAGCATGGGGGCGCTTGGCTTTGTCCAAAAGCCCTACGAAGCTGCTACGCTCCGGGACGCCATCGTTCAAGCGATGACCGCCCAGACTTCATGATCAAGTACATAGGCTCGAAACGCGTTCTAGTGCCGCACATCGTTCGCGCGATCTCGGCGTTTCCCGAGTCGGGTCGCGTCCTCGATCTGTTTTCCGGTACCTCGCGGGTGGCCCACGGGCTCAAGAAGACGGGGCGTTACGTGGTCGCCAACGATCATTTGGCCTATGCAGCGACCCTCGCCCGTTGCTACGTGCAGGCCGACGCGGATCGTTGGATCGGCGAGGCGACCAAGCTGGTCGCAGACCTCTCGGAAGTTCCTCCGAAACCGGGTTATTTCACCAAGGCGTTCTGCGAGGACGCGCGATACTTTCAGCCGCAAAACGGCGCGCGCGTCGACGCGATTCGCGAGGAGATCGCACGTCGCGCCTTGCCCCCCGAGCTAGAGGCCGTTGCGCTCGTATCGCTCATGGAAGCGGCCGATCGAGTCGACTCGACGACCGGCGTGCAGATGGCCTACTTGAAGCAATGGGCGTCGCGCGCGCACAACGACCTGACGCTTCGGGTGCCCGCGATGTTGTCCGGCCCGGGAGAAGCACTTCATTTGGATGCGGTCGAGGCCGCGGCGCGAACCGAGGCGGACATCGCGTACATCGATCCGCCTTACAATCAGCACAGTTACATGGGCAACTACCACGTCTGGGAGAGCCTGGTTCGCTGGGACAAACCCGCGACGTACGGTGTTGCGAACAAACGCATGCAATGTAAGGAATACAAGAGCGATTTCAACTCCAAGCGTCGTATTCGACAGGGATTGCGGGCCGTCGTCGAAGCCGTGCGCTGCAAGCATCTGCTGGTTTCCTTCAACAATGAAGGACACGTGGACCGCGAGGAAATGATCGGGCTTCTATCCGAGAAGGGTCACGTGGGCGTGGTGGCCGTCGACTTCAAGCGTTACGTAGGCGCGCAGATTGGGATCCACAACCCCGACGGTCAGAAGGTTGGACGCGTCAGCCATTTGCGCAACAAGGAGTACTTGTTCGTCGTCGGCGAGCGACGCGAGACGGTGGACCAGGTCGTGAGGGCGATCGAAGCGAGCATAGAGGGCGCTGCGCTTGCATCGCGCCCCCGAACAGGGAAGAGAAAAGGCCATGAATCTGAACGATGTGTTGAATGACGAGGTCAAGCGAGCCTCGATCATCGAGGAGGTTTGCCGCTTGGTCGACGACGAGGTCGACAAGCAAAGAGGCATCGGCGGAATCGCCGTCAAGGCGGCCTACAAGTTGGTGCAAGGCGTGAAACCCGGGTTCGTACGCAATGTCGTGCGGTCCTTGCTTCCGGAGTTCGCCGCCGCGCTCGAGCCAATTCGCGAGCGAGCGGTGACCCAGGGCAAGACGGTGAGCGGCTACTTCGATGCGCACACGCAGGAAATCGCCGATGCGCTTCTCTCCGTCACCGATGCCCGCGCGCAGAGCTCGGAGCACGGCTCCGTGAAGGGCGCATACAGCAAGCTCCGAAGCTCCGCTCGCAAGAACGTCGAAGGAGCGGTCCCTGGCCTCGGCCGCATCATCGAGAAATACACTTGAATGCAGTATTTCGAAGACATTGAGGTAGGAAAGGTCAGGGAGTCGATCGAGGACTATGAGCTGACGGCCGAGGAGATCATCGGTTTTTGCTCGAAGTGGGATCCGCTTCCTTTTCACACAGATCCGGAGGCAGCAGCTAAAACGCGCGTCGGCCGCTTGTTCACTTCGGCGATTCACACGGTGGCGATCGCGATCCGTCTCGGACATCAGCTCCAGTCCGAGCCCGTCGCGACTGAGATCGGCCTAGGTTGGGACGAGGTCCGATTTCATGCGCCTGCCTGCGCTGGCGATCGCCTCCGGCTCCGCGGCGAGATCATCGAAGCCCGCCCGTCCGAAAGCAAGCCCGGCCTAGGTATCATTCGAAGCCGGCTGAGCCTCACCAATCAGCGGGGCGAAACGGTGGTTAGCTTCAAAGCGGCCGCGATGCTGAAGCGGCGGTCTCAGGAGCCCTAGCCGCGGCCAGCATCTCGATCACCGAGGTTCGGGTGCGTTCCCGCAAATCCGACACCGCTTCTGCTTCTTCGAGCTCCGCATTCGGGTAGAGCGGTCGGCCGATTTGCACCGTCACCAAGCGATCTTCCCGGCTCTTACCAACGCCGGTGTCTACTGCTTCGCGCGACATCAGCGCGAAGGTGCCCTTCAGTGCCACGGGTACGACGGGTTTACCGGTCAACACGGCTGCTTGGAATGCGCCATTCTTGAACGGCCGGAGCGTGCCATCCTCGGTCCGCGTGCCCTCTGGGAAGACGAGTAGCGGTTTCTCGTTGCGGAGCACACTCTCGAACGCCTCCATCACTGCAGTGGCGGCGTCTTTGCCCTGGTTGCGGTCGACCGGCACGTGCCCTGCCAACCTCAGGTGCCAGCCCAGGAACGGGATGTTCATCACCGACCGCTTGGCCGCCCACTTGAAATCGCCCGGCAGCGCGGCCCCGAGGACCAAGATGTCGACCAAGCTCTCGTGGTTGCTAGCGTATACGAAGCCTCCCTCGGGAACGTTCTCTTCGCCTATCGCCTCGACGTAAACCTTGAGGCCTTTGGCAGAGGATCGACTCCACTTCTTAGCAGCCCAGGTCGACGCTTCACCCTTCGTGAGAGGCCCTGCCAGAATCGAAACTGCGCCCCAGCCGATCGTACGGGCTCCGAAGGGAACCCATTGCTTCACCCAACGCCCGCGCTGGCGCCAGCCCATCTCGTGCCCCTTGCGGAAGATCCCCCACTCGGTGCGTGCCCAGTCGACAGTGTTCTTGAGCCCCATTTTCGCCCCATGTACCACTCCCACCGACACATGAAAAGCGCTGCCGCGATCAGAGGGTCTGCCGAACCGGAAGCGGCGGCACGTTGGAAAGATCGATTCGTTCGGGCAGTGGCCTATACGGAAACTCGAAGTTCACGGATTTTGCATAATGATAGAGAGCCGCACCGTACGAGGTGAACGGGGTGGGCCGCGTCCCGAGCTCCGCGACTGCATGGCTGTTGTCGTACACGATGTCCGTCGCCATGTAGGGGATGAACACACTCAATAGCGCACCGATGCGTTGAAGCCTCCCTGCCTTGGGTAAGTTGGCGAGCGCATCCATCACGCGCTCGAACGGGGAGGCGAGTTGGCCTGCAAAACGGGGTACTCGCTTGCCGAGAGCGGACGAAAACGCCTCGGCGATCTCTCCGACAGTTCGCGACTCCGCACCCGCGCTGAGATGGTAGGTGTCATGCGCAACGTCCTCTCGAACGTGCAAGTCGGCGATGCTCGCGCCCACCCAGTCCGCGTTCACGATGTCTAGCCGAATGTCGCGCGACAAAGGAAGCACCGGCAAATCGGTGAGCGCGCAAACGGCCCGGACCATGTCGAACTGCGTCGTTTCTGGGTATCGCGAGTCTCCGATTACGCTGCTCGGGCGTAGGGTCAGGCACGGCACGTCCGGCAGAAGCTCTCGTACCATGTGCTCACAGAATTTCTTCGTTCGCGTGTACGGGTTGAAATCCGGTTGGCTCCAATCGAGGGGCTCGTCCTCCATCACCACGGCGCCAGGACGGTTGCCTGCTACCGCTACCGTCGATACCTGCGTGAATCGCCGGAGCGGGTGATCCTCCTGGACGGCGCGGGCGAGCTTGATGACCGAGAGCGTTCCGCGAAGGTTGTGATTCGTGCAAGCGCGTTCAGAGCGAAAGTTGAGGGCAGCGGCCAGGTGAAGCACCGACTCCGCGTTCGAGATCAGCCAATCGTAGTCGGCCGTAGAGATCCCGAGACCCGGCTCGGTCAGATCGCCGCTGATGAAGCAGATGCGATCAAGATGCCGATGGAGCTCGTCGGCTTCCATGTGCAGCTGAAGGGACTGCCAGAGGCGCTCGACACCCGTATCGTAGTCCGGAGCCCGAACGAGCAGCGCGAGCTCGTGGTCGGTGTTGCGAAGGAGCCATTCGGTGGCGTACGAGCCGATGTACCCCGTCGCCCCGGTCATGAAGATCGCCATCGAAGCTCATCGTTATGGGCTTCGCGGGGAAGTCAAGAGCCTCAGCAATGCGTCGGCGGAGTCGATATGCACCCAGTGACCCGCCTGTTCGATGACGTGCACGGAAACTGACGAATTTCGGGCGGCGATTTGCTCTGCACGGTCTCGATCCGCGGCGGAGAAGACATCGGAACGGCCTCCGATGACTAGGTCCAGCGTGCATCCGTCCGGCGGCGTTTCAACCAGGTCCCAGCAGTCGGTTCGCGCATAGTCCTCGATGAGCTCGCGAATCACACCGAGATCGGGTCCAAAGGCGCGGCCGCCGTCCTCGGTTCTTCGCAGATTCATCGCCAGCCATTGTGCGATAGGCGGAGGCTGACCCGCTTCGAGCACCGCGGCCACGAATGCTTCGCGAGATGTCCAGGTTCGGGGGAGCGTTTCGAGTGCGCCGATCACCGCTGCTGTTGCCGTGCTGTCCCGATTCGCGGCACTCGGCGAGGGAGATGAATCGATGATCCAGGCCTCGGTGTGCTTGCCCGCGCGTGACCGCAGCCACTCGAAGACTACCTTGCCGCCAAAGCTGTGTCCCAGAGCGCCGCCGGTCGGCACCGTCAGGGAACGTTCGAGCTCGGCGAGGTCCGAGGCCGCGGACCGAATCGTGTGGGGCCCCGGTAGCCCGAGCGAATTCCCATGCTCGCGGAGGTCGACCAGGACGGCACCCCAGGAAGGCCGCGCCGCCACGAAACGGCGGGCGATGCCCTGCCAATTCGCCCGGGTCCCGAGGATCCCGTGGGCGAAGAGCATATATCGTTGCGGATCGGCCGATTTCGCGGTGATGATGCCATGCGCCAGCACCGGTCAGCCTTACCACAGATGCGCTGAGGGCCCGATCAGCGGGCCATGGCCGCGCTCGGCACCATGGGAACCAGCTGCATCAGGGCCTTTTCCAGACGGAAGACCGCGCTGTCAGACATCGGGCGGCGGGTCGCGCGCGCGCGTCCCGTCTCGAGGCTTTCGAGGTAGCTCTGCATCTTCTGCCGCGCCTCGTGGATCCGCCACGCAATTGTTCCCTCGGCGGTCTCGAGCACCACCGCGGCTTCTTTGTGGCTGAGGCCTTGCAAGGCGGTGAGGACCACGGTCGTCTGAAGGAGGGGTGAAAGCCGGTCGAAGGCCTCCAGGAGCGTCCGATATCGATCGCGAAGTTGGAGGGCGCGCTCCGGATCGCCTTGCGAATCGACCGCAACCGCGGCGAGAAGTCGAGGGTCGTCGAGCGGCACCGTACGCCTCCGCTTCCGATCGCGCTTCGCGTTCAGGGCACGGTGCAGCGTGATCCGATAGATCCAAGTGAAGAACTCGCTCCGCCCCTCGAAGTCCGCAAGCCTGTGATAGGCCTTGAGAAATGCATCCTGCGTAATGTCATCGGCATCGCTGGCCTGGCCGGTTAGATGGAGCGCCAGCGAGTACACTCGCGGCCTGTACTTGCGGACGAGCTCGTCGAACGCAGCCACGTCTCCGGCTTTGGCCCGGGCGACGAGCTCAGCGGCTTCCGCCCCTCGTCGCTGCGCTTCAGATAGCTTTGGTCTCTCGCTCAACAGGCCCCCGTCTGTTCAGGACCCCTAAAGGCTACTCACTTTCCTGTCCCACACCCAAATCCGTGGGTTGAAACCCCCAAACCAAGCTGTTACATGCAACCCGCCTGGACTCGGAAGCCCTCGAAATAGTGGGGAATTTTCCTCCGCGGTCCATCCGACACACATGTTTACCGATTGGTTCTACGGGCTATTCTCGAACGACCTCGCCATCGACTTAGGCACGGCGACGACCCTGATCTACGTGAAGGGGCGAGGCATCGTGTCTTGCGAGCCGTCCGTGGTCGCGGTCCAAGAGGATCCGCGTGGGGGCAAGCGCGTCTTGGCGGTCGGTAAAGAAGCCAAGGAGATGCTCGGCCGCACGCCCGGGTCCATCCGCGCGGTCCGTCCCCTGCGCGACGGTGTGATCGCGGACTTCGACATCACCGAAGCGATGCTTCGCTACTTCATCGCGCGCGCGCACCATGATCGCCGGACGCTCGTCAAGCCGCGCATCATCATCTGTGTGCCGTTCGGCATCACGGAGGTCGAGAAGCGCGCGGTCAAGGAGAGCGCCGAAGGCGCTGGAGCACGCGAGGTGTTTCTCATCGAAGAGCCGATGGCGGCCGCGATTGGCGCCGGCCTTCCGATCACCGAACCGAGTGGCAATATGGTCGTCGATATCGGCGGCGGCACGACAGAGGTCGCGGTGATCTCGCTCGCCGGGATCGTCTACTCACAATCGGTTCGCGTCGGCGGTGACAAGATGGATGAAGCGATCATCTCGTATCTCAAGCGCAAGTACAATCTCTTGATCGGCGAGCAGTCGGCGGAGCGCGTCAAATGCACCATCGGCAACGCACACACCGATGGAGAAACCGCAACGATGGAGGTGAAGGGCCGTGACATGGTTGCCGGTGTGCCGAAGACCGTCATCGTCAACTCCGACGAAATTCGCGATGCCCTCACCGAGCCGATCAACGCGATCATCGAAGCGGTCATGATGGCTCTCGAGCGCACCCCGCCGGAGCTGTCCGCTGACATCGTCGACAAGGGGATCGTGCTCACTGGCGGCGGAGCGCTCTTGAAAAATTTGGACGTGCTTTTGCGCGAGGAAACGGGGCTCCCCGTGATGGTTGCCGATGACCCAGTGTCCGCCGTCGTGCTGGGGTCCGGAAAGGCGCTGGACCACCTGGATCTGCTCCGTGAGGTGACGATCGCGTAGAGCGACGAGCGAGAACGCGACGATGAATTACTTCCAGACAATTCGAGATGCCATCATCTTGCTTGCGCTGGTGATCATCCCCGCGGCTTTCTTGCGCGCCAACCTCAGGGATCCTTCCAAGGTGTCGTGGCTGGACGGCGCATTGCTCCAGGTGAGTGGTCCAGTCCAGTACGTCGCGGAGTGGGCCGCCGACGGTGTGACGAGCATCATCGAAGACTACGTGTACCTGGTCGATGTCGAGAGCGACAATGATCACCTTCGCGGTGAGAACGATCGTTTGCGGCGCGAGATGCGTGTCTTGAGGGGTGAGGCGGAACGCGCTCACGAGCTGGAGTCCTTGCTGGGTTTGCGGGAGCGTTTGGCGACCGAGACGATCACGGCTCGCGTAATCGCCAATAGCATCTCGCCGTCGTTTCGCGTCGTTCGCGTTGCGGTCGATCAAGGCGAGCACGCGGGTGTGCACGCGGGCATGCCCGTCGTGGCCAATCAAGGATTGGTGGGCCAAATTCGGCGCGTCTCGGGTCGCTTCGCCGACGTGCTCTTGACCATCGACCCCGAGAGTCGGGTCGACGTCGTGGTCGGTGAGACCCATGCAAGAGGACGGCTCGAGGGGCTCGGAGAGCGCAACCGTTATCGTTGTCGTATCCAATTCGATCGGGCAGACGATCGAGTTGCCGTCGGCGACGGGGTGTTCACCTCGGGGCTCGGAAAGAAGTTCCCAGCGTCGATCCTGATTGGCTACCTCACCAAGATCGAGAACCAGGAGCTCGGCCTTCAGCAGGATGGCGAGGTGACTCCATCGGTCGATTTCACCAGGCTCGACGAGGTGCTGATCCTCACGTCGGGACCGAAAGACACGGACGCGCCGTAGGGTTGAGGGCATGCACGGAGCGCGAGGCAGTATCATCATGGTCTTCGTCGTTTTCGCGATGCTGTTGACGCAGTCCGCGTTCTCGCGGGTACTCGCCCCCTATCCGTTCTCTCCCTATCTGGGGCTCCCATTCGTCTTGGCGCTCGGCACGGCTCCGGGGGTCCGAATTCTCCGCGGCGCCACTACGGCATTCGCAATCGGCTATTTGTACGACGTGTTCACGGCGAATCCGCTCGGTCTGCATACCTTCGTGTTCGTCGTCGGCTACCTTGCCGCCTGGCTGGTCGGATACCTCCTGACGTTCCGAGGAATTGGGTTCGAGGTGATCCTCACCTTCGTGCTGACCGTTCTACTCGGGGGCTTATTGGAGGTCATCCGCGGGTTCACGCCAGGAGGCATGTCGTGGAACCGGGCGACCCTGATGATCGCGCTCCTCGCTTCGGCGTTTGCCACGGCGCTCGTCGCGCCGATCCTATTCGCCCTGGTCCGATGGATCGATCCTGCATCCGCGCGGTCGCCGACATGATTACGCTCTCGCAACGCAGGGAGGTGGGGGAATTCCGCAAGCGGTATCGCTGGATGGCGCTCTTCGTCGTCCTCGTGTTCGGCGGGATTGTCATCCGCGTGGCGCAGGTACAGCTCTTTCAGCGCGACCGATGGTCGGACATTGCCCAGGAGAACATCACCAAGACGCTCGAGCTTCCGGCCACACGTGGGGTGATGAGAGACATCGCGGGTCGCGTCGTGGCCTCCAACCGGCCGTCTTACGACGTCTACGCCACCCCACGTTTGCTCCAACCCGACGATGTAGACCGCATCTCTTCACTGATGGGGTTCGGCGAGGAACAGCGCGCGGCCCTGCGGAGGCGAATCGATGAGCTACCCCCGAGCCGCCGCTCACAGCAGCTCGAGCTATTCCGTGATATCGACCGGGAACAACTTGCCGCTTTGGAGACCCATCTGGCCGAGATTCCAGCGCTCGATATCATCACTGTCCCACTCCGCGACTACCCATACGCCACGCTCGGTGCGCACCTGATCGGCTATCTCAACGAGGTCAACGACAAGGATTTGGAGGGCCTGTCGGATCCAAGCGCCTACCGCGCGGGTGATCGCATCGGTCGAAGCGGGCTCGAGAAGCACTACGAGTCTCTGCTCAAAGGGTCGCGAGGATTTCGTAGGGTGATCGTCGATGCCAGAGGTAAAGCGCTCGAAGGAATGCAGCCAGACTCTCTGGATGTCGAGATGCTGAAGAAGCCGGTTCCGGGTCACGACATTCAGTTGACCATCGACATGGAAATGATGGAGGCGTTCGACCGCGCCTTTCGGCCGTATCCATCGGGTGCCGCCGTCGTAGTCGATGTTCACACCGGTGCCATTCGTGCACTCTATTCCAAGCCGGCCTACGACCCCAACGAGATGAGCAGCGGTCTCAGCACCAAGCGCTATGCCGAGCTCACTGGCGACCCGTTTCGGCCCTTGATCGACAAGACCATCTACGAGACTTATTTCCCCGGGTCGACGTTCAAGGTCATCACCGCCGCGGCGGCCCTCGAAGACTCAGCGGTGGATCCGGCCCAACGAATCGAATGCACCGGGTTCATCAAGATCGGCCGGCAGAAGTTCCGTTGCAACAAGCGGCACTCGTGGGTCGATCTCTACGATGCGATCGTCCAATCTTGCAACGTCTACTTCTGGGAGGTCGCTGAAGAAGTCGGTTTCGAGCGGATCACCCACTACGCGCAGGCTTTTGGTTTTGGGGATCGAACCGGGATCGGGGTCAATAGCGAAGCCAAAGGTTTCCTGGCGAGCCGCGAGTGGTACCAGGAGCACTACGGGGCGTTTCGCCCGGGGTACACACTCAACACCGCGATTGGGCAAGGGAACACGCGCGTGACAGTCCTTCAGTTGGCTATGGCATACGCTGCAATCACCAATGGAGGCACGTTGTACGTTCCGCAGGTGGTGCAGAACGTGAGATCGCCCGACGGCACTCTATCCGAGACCTTTCAACCTCAAATCAGGCGCGAGGTTGGTGTTTCCCCGCAACACCTCGATTTGATTCGCCGAGCCCTCATCGACGTGGTCGGGACGGAGTCTGGCACCGCGTTCCGTGCTCGCAACAAGGATGGGGTTCGCGTTGCCGGGAAGACCGGCACAGCTCAAGTCGTGAGTCGCAAAGGCCGGGCGGAACAGTCGTCGAGCGCATGGTACCTCGATCGTTCCCACGGGTGGTTTGCGGGGTTCGCGCCCGCCGAAGATCCTCAGGTGGCCTTCGCGGTCCTCGTGGCGCACGGGGGTTCGGGCGGCTCGAGCGCCGCGCCCATTGCCATGTCGGTGATGCAGCAGTACTTCAGCGAGCCAGATCCAACCCAGGAAAAGTAACCGATGGCGATAGGAAGAACGATCCGGGACGACTTCGATTGGCCGCTTTTCATCGTGGTGTCGACGATCGCGTTGTTCGGCGTGCTCAATCTCTATAGCGCGACCGACAGCGGCCGGACGTCCGATGCATACGTGCAGCAGCTTTATTGGCTGACGCTCGGTTTTGCCGTCGCGGGGATGACGGTTGCGATCGATTATCGGCACTTCGAGCGCTACGGCTGGCTCATCTACGGCGGGTGCGTTCTGGCTCTCGTTCTCGTCTTCGTGCTCGGCAGGAGCGTTCGAGGCTCCACACGGTGGATTGGCGTCGGCGCGTTTTCGCTTCAGCCGAGCGAGCTGATGAAGATCGGCCTGATCATCGCCCTCGCCAAGTATCTACACCACGACACCCGGACCGGGGGCCGCACGCTGGTCGACTTGATCATCCCCGGCCTCATCCTCGCACTGCCGATGGGGCTGGTCTTGCTTCAACCCGATCTCGGCACTGCAATGGTGCTCGCGTTCATTTTTGGGAGCATCATGATGCTGACGCAACTAAAGACGCGCTCGGTCGTCACGCTCCTCGCCACGTTTGCGGTCGCAGCTCCCATCACCTGGGTCTACCTGTTGAAGGGCTACCAAAAGGAGCGCGTCACGGCTTTCTGGGCCCGTCTTGGAGGGAGCCAAACCGACCTCCTCGATTCGGGCTGGCACACCCATCAGTCGCTGGTGGCGATCGGCAGCGGCGGGCTTACAGGCAAGGGTTTCACGCAGGGCACCCAGACCCGGTTTCGCTTTCTGCCCGACCAGCACACCGACTTCCCATTCCCCGTCTGGGCCGAGGAGCACGGCTTCTTGGGCGCGGTAGTGCTCATCGGTTTGTACTTGTTTCTCGTCCTGTGGTCGTTGCGGATCGCGTCTCAGGCCAAGGACCGATTCGGCGCAGTGGTCGCGGTCGGCGTGGGTGCCATGATCTTCTGGCAAACCGTGGTGAATCTTGGCATGGTATCGGGCTTGTTGCCTGTCGTCGGAATGACACTTCCACTATTTTCGTACGGCGGGTCGAGCCTACTCTCGACCATGTTGGGATTAGGGTTGCTGATGAACGTATCGATGCGGAGGTTTTCACATTGAGCCAGGCGAAGCGAGTGATGGCAGGGGTCATCCAGATGACGTCGACCGCCGATGTCGCTGCCAACATGCGCACGGTTCATCGCCTCGTCGACGAGGCTGCCCTTCGCGGTGCCGAGATCGTGGTCGTCCCCGAGTGCTTTTCGTACCTCGGCCCCGAGCAGGGCAAGTTAGACATCGCGGAGTCGCTCGATGAAGCTGGGCCGATTCTCGATCGTTGCCGCGATACGGCACGCGATGCGGGGGTCGACGTCGTCTACGGTGGCTTCTGGGAGAAGAGTGAGGTGCCAGGTAAAGTGCACAATAGCTGCATCTACATGGGCGCGGGCGGCTCGGTCGAGGCGGTGTACCGAAAGATTCATCTCTTCGACGTGGATCTGTCCGACGGAACGAAAATTCTCGAGTCGGAGACGGTCGAGCCGGGATCCGAGGCGATCATTGCCGAAGCCCCATTCGGAACGCTCGGTCTGAGCGTTTGTTATGATTTGAGGTTCCCGGAGTTGTATCGGCGTTTGGTCGACGCCGGCGCCATCGCGCTCGCGATTCCCGCTGCGTTTACGCTGACGACCGGCAAAGACCACTGGCACGTTCTGCTTCGTGCCCGGGCGATCGAGCAACAGTGCTACGTGCTGGCGGCAGCGCAGACCGGACACCACTACGCGCAGCGCCGATCCTATGGGCACGCCCTGATCGCCGATCCCTGGGGGACGGTCATCGCACAATGTGGCGAAGGTGAGGGAGTTGCGGTTGCGCCGATTGACCCTGCCTACGTCGAGAACGTCAGGCGTGCGGTGCCGAGCCTCGAGCACCGGCGCATCCACTAGGCCCTCAAACGCATCGAGCCCCGACGGACGGACCGGCGGGGCTCGATGACTCGTGAAAGCAGGCGTGTCTACGGGGCCGGAACGTTGAAGGTGACCGTTGGCATGGTCACCCAAGTGCAGGCCGGTGTGGCACCAGTCGTCGACAAGGTCAGCGGGACTGGCTGCGTGATCGCGAACGTCATGTCCATCGCCTCGAGCACGACCGCCCCATCCGCGGCCGTCCACGCTCCAGCTTGGACCGGCGTCGTGACCACGAGGTCGCCGGGGACGCTGAAGTCGACCGTGCACGGAACCGTTGCAGGCACATTGACCGAGCCGCCACCCGTGCTGTCGTCGACATCTGCCGAGGACTCGCCGATCTCCGCGGTTGAGACCAAGCCGCCAAGGGTCGCGACGGTGGCCGCGTCGATGGTGAATTGAACCTGAACATCGAAGTCGGTCGCGGCGCTCGGGCTTACGTCGCCCATGGGCTTGGCCGCAAGCACGACGCCAATAGGCACGGTGATGACGTCCAGCCCGTTACACGTGACGGAGCCCTCGCCGGTGGTGAAGCTCGGGTCGATCGACTCGCCTGCGCCGCAAACGGTCTCACCTCCGCCGCCACCGGTGCCAGCTGTGCCACCGGTGCCAGCTGTGCCACCCGTGCCGCCGGATCCCCCGCTGCCGCCGCTACCGCCACTGGGGCCCGGGGTGGAGCTACTTCCACAACCCACTACGCCGACGGTGCCCGCAAGCACGCCAAGCATCATTAGTTTTGCAAATCTCGTCATCCCTTGTTCTCCTTAGTCAGCCCGGTCCGTGCGAAGTGTGGCACAGAAGGGCCTGCCGCGCCTAAAACGCTTCCGCTTCGTCTATCGTGAAGGTTCCTGTCACGCAAGTGCTCCATTACGGGGCAGGGTGGCTTTCACCAAAGCGCGTAGCTTTCCCCTTCGACTCTCTACCGATCCGGACTTTCGCGCTGAACACGCGTATCCCGATCACGCCTGCTTGGGGAACCAGGGCATCAGACGGCTCGTGGTTTTTTGGTAGGCGGCATAGGCCGGGTACTTGCGTGCGGAGAGCTTCTCCGTGAGTCCAGTAGAGCCTTGAAACAGAAGCGTCAGGAGCACCGCGCCCGTGATCGTCCAGTTGAGCCATTCCGCGCCCGCGGCGATCGAGAAGCCATAGTACGTCCACCACATGGCCTGCTCACAAAAGAAGTTCGGATGCCGCGAGTACCGGAATAGACCTGTCGTGATGAATCCCGTCTCGGGCGTCTCGCCCCTGGCGATTGCCGCGTGCTTCGCGGTCTGGAACCTCCACTGTTGCTCGTCAGCCACCGTTTCTCCGATGAAGAAAACGACGAAGGCGACGGCTGCGGCTAGATCGAGCACGTTGAGCGGAGGTCTCGCGGATTGATATGCGGCGTACGAGGGCACGACGATCAGCAGGAGGAGGTAGTTCTGAAAGGGCGCTAGGAAGGTTGCGTTCAGGACCTGGAACCAGAGCGGCCCGATCTTCTGCTTGATCTCTTCCCAGCGATAGTCTTCGCCCCCCGGCTTGTAACCGCCCTTGCGCGCAAAGTTATAGGTCAGTCGTACCCCCCACAAGACCGTGAGCCCCGCCATCAAGTTCAACCGTGCATCGTGAAACCCGGCGTGCCCCGCAAAGTGAAGAGCGAAGAGCGGGGGGGTGATCGACCAGAGCCGATCAACCCACGAGTATTCCTTCGTGATCAGCGACAGCACCCAACAGACCAGAGCCAGGCCTCCTGCCATCCAAAATGCCGTAGTCAGCGGGTCAGTCGACTTGTAAAGCTCGAGGAACTGCATCCGCGGCCTTGTCACACTTCGTAGAGGACATCCAGGTAGCGTTCGAGGAGGTCGGTCACGACGCCTTGCACAGGCAAGCTGTTTGCCAGGCCGTAGACCGGGGCCATGCCGCCTTCTTCGTCTGGATGGGCCTTGGTATGTTCAACCGCAGCGCGCAGGTCGCCGAGGAAGCGATCCACCACCCCGTCCTCCGCGTGCCGGAGCGTGACCGCAAGATGAACGGCGGGAGGCTTATGTAGGCCATTGAGGTTCCACTGGCGTTTCGTCATGAAGTCCATGACGCGGTAGATGTCGAGCTCGTCCGAGCCAAAGGCGATCACCCAAAGAGGATCACCGAGCACCTGGAGCTCCGGGATCGCGCGAACGCCTTCACGGACTTTCGCTCCGGTCTCCAGGATACGACGACTGGCATCGAGGTATCCGCGCTCGCCCATCGACATCATCGCAGCCCAACAGGCGGCGCTGAGCGCCCCGGGGCGGCTTCCGGCGAACGTCGGCGAGAAATAGAGCCCACCAGGCCAATCGGCGACTTTGTAGTACTGGTAGTGCCGAAGGTCGTAATTCCGGTAGAGCACCACGCTCGTCCCTTTTGCCGCGTAGCCGTATTTGTGTGTATCCGCAGACATCGAGGTGACGCCAGGCAAGCGAAAGTCGAACGGTGGAACGTCGTACCCGAGCGTCGTGGCCCACGGCAAGATGAAGCCTCCAAGGCAGGCGTCCGTGTGGAAACCGATTCCGCGATTGCGGGCAAGCTCCGACAACTCTTCGATCGGATCGATGACCCCGTGCGGAAAAGAAATGGCCGACCCAACCACACAGATGGTGTGCCGGTTGATCGCGCTCTTGGTTGCGGCCACGTCCGCGCGGCAATCCGGGCCGACCGGCACTTTCACGAGCTTGATACCAAAGTACTGCGCCGATTTGTCGAAGGCCGCATGGGCGGTGGTCGGCACGACGATTTCCGGGGCGGTGATCCCCTTGGTGTCGCGCGCCCAGTCCCGGTAGCTCCGCATCGCCAACATGATGCTCTCCGTCCCACCGCTCGAGACGGAACCGCAGACGCGTGCATCCTCAGCCTCCCGCGCGCCCAGCATGTTCGCCGTCATCGAGACGATCTCCGCTTCGTACCTTGCGATGCTTGGCCAGAGGTCGGAATGAAGCGGATTGGTTTGAGAAGTAATCGCGTACGCTTCACTGAGAAATGCAATGTGCTCCGGGTCGCCGTGATACACCGCACCCGAGACGTAACCGTCTTGCCACCGATGGCTCTCACGACGTTGGAGCTCGCGGATCTCCGTCAGGATTTCAGCTCGAGGTTTCCCCTCCGCGGGGAGGGTGGTGTGGCTCTCGACCTCTCCCGCGTAGGGCTTCGCCGATTTACGAAGCTCTTCCATGATGGGCGCATACTCGGCTTCGAGCCTCTCTTTGACGATAGGCAAGCGCTTCGCGTACCTGTAGATGCGTGCGACCAGAGGTTCGAGCGGCCCCAGGCGGACGTTCGCGAGGTCCTTGATGTCCATGTGCCCTGCGTACCGCACGGCCGCGGAATCGGCCAGCGCAATCAAGGTCTCTAGCTGTTCAGGCGGTTGTACATGGCCTCGTTGTGCTTTCGAATCTCCAAGAAAGCCTTGAACAGCTCGTCGTAGATCGAGCGATGATTCGGGTTGGGGAGATAGCGCTTCGCGATGGGGACACGCGATGGGATATCCTCCACTTTGAGCTTGCCAAGCCCCACTGCTGCGACGAAGGCCGCGCCGCGGACGTTGGCCGAAAGAGGATCGGCCACACGATCGATTGGGCGATCCAGTACGTCCGCGAAAATCTGGCACCAAAGCTCCGACTTGGCGCCACCGCCGATGTAGCGAAGCCCTTCGAATGGTCGGCCGATGAATGATTCGACGCCTCCCATCAGCCAGCGTGTGTTGTAAGCCACGCCCTCCATCACGGCGCGAATCATGTGCGCGCGCGTCGTTCGCAACGAGACGTTCGAGAAGGCGGCCCGCAGGTACGGATTTGCGACTGGCGTGTGCTCGCCGTAGAGCCATGGGGTGAAGATCAGCTTGTCGCTGCCGGCTGGCACTCCGGCGGCGAGCTCGCCGAACCGTTCGAGCGCGTCATCGGGCGGACCACCCGGGTCGAGCACGTCGTCGCGGCACAATACGTCGTCGCGCAGCCAGGTCATGCAGGCGCCCGCGGTCTCCTGTTCGTTACCGATGAAGTAACGCCCAGGCAGAGCGGACGGGAGCGATGCCATGTTGTGGACCAGGTCGGTCTTCTTGAAGGGGACGTGGCAGGTCAGCCAGGACGAGGTCCCAACGTAGATGTGCCCCTCGAAGTCTCTGACCGCACCCGAACCCACCGCCGCTGCGGGGACGTCGGGGGTGCCTCCGACGACCTTCGTGTCTTCGCTCAGTCCCAACTCGGCTGCTGCGGCCGGTGTCAGCGTGCCGATCACGTCCACGGCGCGTGCGAGGTCGGGGAGCTTGTCGCGAGGCAGCGTGCTGAGTGCGAGCAATTGATCGTCGTAGTGAACGTTGTCGATATCTCGGTTGTCGGTGACCCAATGGAGGGCGATCGAGTCGGTCGTGGCGAGAAATTTTCCTGTGAGCCGCAGGTTGAGATAGTCCTTTGGCTCCATGAACTTGTACGCGGCTTCGTAGATCTCCGGCCGCTCGTGCCGAAGAAACAGAATGTGAGCGACCGGTTCTTTCCCTGCGAGGCTCGGAACCCCGCCCGTCTTGCGAATCCAGGTTTCGAGCTTGAGCGCGCCGTAGCCTTGAATCCGGATCAATCCTCCCGCGACCTCCGGAACGTACTTGGCGCCGCGCGAATCGAGCCAGATGACAGCCCTGCAAAGCGCATGACCGTCCTCGTTCACGGGAACCGTACCGGCCCATTGCGAGGTTACCGCTACCGCGATGATTTGTTCAGTCGGCACGAGATTGCGGTCGGTGATTCGCCGGGTCGCTTTGCGGATGGCCTGCCACCAATCCTCGGGGTCCTGCTCCGCACCCCCTCCATCGCTGAGGAACAGCTCAGTTGCCTCGACCTCCGATGCCAGCACCTCGCCGTCGAGCGTGACGAGCGCCACCTTCGGACCGCTCGTCCCGAGATCGATGGCAAGGATGTATTCCTGGCTCACGGGATCAATTCTTGGCCGCTGCTTCGACGGTCTTCAAGAGGCTCTGGCTGTACACGCCGCTTTCGGCCAGTTGCTCCCGCGCCTTCTTGGCTACGGCGTCCCAGGCCGCACTATTCGTCGAGGTGTCAACCTCTTGAATGCCGCGTTGGAGCAGCGTTTGATAGGCGCGAGCGTCGTCTCTGGCGACGATCTGATCGAGCTTCGAGGCGGCACGTTTGGCCGTGTCGAGCAGAGTCTTTTGGTCCGCGCGGCTGAGCTCGTCGAACTTCTTCTTACTGATGATCGAGCCACCGACGATGATGTTGAAGTTGCTCGAGCTCACGTACTTGAGCTTCGTGTACCACTGGAATGCAACGGCAGCCATGGCGGAAGCAGGCACGACTTCGAGCTTCCCGTCCTTGAGGCCCGGAAACACGCCGGAGGCTCCTACGCGAACGGGATTGGCGCCGAGTGCCTTAATGTACGCGAGGCCGACCGCATTGTTTTCGCCCGCCCACCCAGCCTTGCCCGAGAGGTCGGCAGGCGTCTTGAACTCGCTCGAGGCGAAGACGCGATTCTTTCCACCGTCTCCCCAGGCTAGCAGCTTGAAACCCCCGTCCTCGATCAGCTTTTGAAGTTGGGCGTCGAGCTTCTCGCGGGCGCGATCGAGTTGGGCGTCATCGGTGAGAAGGCCAGGAGCGGTAAGCACTTGCAGCTCGGGAGCCACCATGCTCAACCCCGTCGTTGCAACACCGGCTGCGTCGAGCTTGCCAGCTTTGATCCGCTTGACGAGATCACGGTCGCTGCCCTCGCTACCCCCGGAAAAAACCCGGAGCTCGATTCGGCCTTCGGTTTCTTTTTCGAGCGTGCGGCTCCATGCCTTGAGCACTTTCACGAACGACGACCCGGGCGGCGCCAGAGACGCGATGCGAATCGTCGTGGTCGGAGCCGTCGGGACCTGAGAGACGGCAGAGCGTCCCGGGACGAAAAAGGCGGCAAGCGTGACGAAGAGGATCAATGGGTATTTGCTGTGTTGCATATCGGCTCACGATTGGACGGCCCCTGGCCGCCGTTGTTCACTTCTCGGCGGCGAGCTTTTCGACCTGATCCAGCAAGCTCTTGGTGTACACACGGCCCGCCAGTTGGTCCCTCGATTTCTTAGCCACGGCGTCCCATTCAGCCTTGTTCGGGCTGAGGTCGACCACGTTCATCCCACGCTCGACCAGGACCTTGTAGGCCTTCATGTCGTCGCGGACGACGATCTTATCCATCATGCGCGCTCCGCGCTCGGCGGTGTCGAGCAAAATCTTCTGGTCGCCCGGTGTCAACTGCTCGAATACCGACTGCTTGACGATCGACCCGCCGATGATGATGTTGAAGTTCTGCTTCGCCATGTAGTTGAGCTTCGTGTACCACTGCATGGCGACGGCCATGATGCATGAGGATGGCACCGTGTCGATCATGCGTGTTTGCAGCCCGCCGTAGACCTCGTTCGCCCCGACGCGTACCGGGTTGGCGCCGATCACCTCCAAGTATGCTGCGAACACCGGATCATCCTTCCAAGCCCAGGGACGTCCGCTCTTGAGATCGGCAGGCCGCGCAAACGGATCTGCGGAGAAGAGACGGTTCTTGCCGCCGTCTCCCCATGTCAGAAGCTCGAAGCCTGCATCTCGGAACATTTCCTCGAAGCGACCGCGAAGCGCGGTGCGAACGTGGTACAGCTGCTCCATCTCAGTGATGAGCCCGGGCGCCGTCAGAACCAGAATGGGGCGCACGAGCATGCCCATCCCGGTGGTCGTGATCCCCGCGGCGTCGATCTGTCCTACCTGGATCTTCCGGATGAAGTCGCGCTCGTCGCCTTGGCTGCCGCCTGTGTAGAACCGCAGCTCTGCCCGGCCCTCCGTCTCTTCCTTGAACGTGCGGCCCCAGGCTTTGAGTATCTTTCCAAACGCCGAGCTGGAAGGCGCGAGCGAGGCGTAGCGAATTACAATCGGCCCGTCAGCCGCCGCGCTCGACGTCCTGGTCCCGGGCAAGAAAAGGGCGGCGACCGCGAGCGCGACCACCAGCGAGTGCTTCCAACTGGTCACGCTGGATCCCTTACTACAAGCCTAGCGCCGGAACCAATCGGCGCTTCAGGAACCCCCGGAGCTCTTGCTCGCTTCGCGCAGGCTCGGGGGCGGCCAGCAGGGACAGAATGAATCGTAGAGTGAGCTCCATGGCCTCTGCGGCCTCTTCCTCGCTCCATCCCGAGCTCTTGATGACCTCGGCGAACGCAACCCTCGTGAACGCGATCGATGGGGGCTGGGTGAACCCGTGCAGAACGCTCGCGTCAAACATGGCTGGCTGCCAGACCTGCCGAAGGACCGGATTGTCGCGGATCGCTTGCAGAGTGAATAGGGTCGCTTCGACGACCTGCTCGCTAGGTTGGGTGAAGCTCCGAATCTGTTCTTGAACCTGATTCGCCAAGCGCAGGCCCGCTTGCAACAGAACTGAGCGAATGAGCTCCTCCCGGTCTTTGAAGTAGCGGTAGACGGTGGGGCGGCTAACCCCGGCCTCGATCGCCACGTGGGCGACCCCGGTGCCTGCGATCCCGTCGCGGGCGATGCACTGTGCGGCCACCTCGAGCAGGCGCTCGCGGGCAGCGGTCCGTTGCGGCGGATCACCATCCCAGGCATCGCGCTGCTTGCCGCGAGCCTCTTCTTCGGTGCTGATGTGCATCATCATCTCGATGTCAGGCGGCCTTCCATCCACGCCTGGCTTCTCGTTGATAACACTTCTCCCCGTTTTCCGCATAGGGCGCTCGTGGGAGATCGGCGGGGTAGAGCGCTAAGCGAGGTCTTTTTGTCGTCGACGGGAGCTGATCAACGCCATGCCGCCGAGCAAGAGCACAATGGCGCTGCCCGCGGCACTGGGGTCGAGCTCCGGAACGGCAAAGCCGCCTTGATGCCAACCTTGCGCATGTCCACCGTGGTGATGTCCACCGTGCCGCTCGTGGTGCCAGCCGCGCGCGTCCGCCTGCGGCGTCGGGCTCAGGAGCCACGCGCCCATCAAGACCGACAATATGAGGAACAATCGCTTCATGGCTCTTCTTCTTTCACCCGGGGGCAGTTACAACGCTTTACATATGTACAGCGATCCGACGGTGGCCGCAAGGAAATAGGCAAAGAAAAGTTCCGATTCCAAAGGGTTTTTTCGGTTGTAGTGAGCCTTCGGACGATTGGTGACAATTCGGTATTTCAGCTTACATTGTTTTGCCGAGCTCACCGGAGAGCGGAGAGCTTTGCCACGCGGCAGGACGGCCGATTCGGCGGCTCCGTCGCAAGAAGCCAGCGGCAGAAGACGATACCCTCGTCGTGGCCCGCCGTGCCCACCCAGTTGCCAAGACCCGGATCGTGCCTGGCCACGTAGACGGTCCAACTTTCATCTGGGTTCAGCGTCACCTGCTTCGAGTTCCGGGAAACCTGGAAGTGGCGGCCATCAAACGACTGCAAGTAGTGGTTCCAGGTTTGGACGCCCCAGTAGCAGCACTGAGGCGAGCGGCCTTCGATGACCAGGACTTCGTCGTCCTGTAGTCGGAACGAGCCCATCGCATAGATGTTGTCCGGTGTGCCCCAGCCCATCCCATCGGGCTCGAAGCCGAAGGGCTCGCCTAGCTCGTTGGGCTCGTCACTTCCCGGAGGGGGGATCATCGCGGCCGTTTGGCTCACGAAGTTCACGACCGCTTCGAGCTTCGCGGAGAGACTCGAATCGGTTTCGGGTTCAGGCGCTTCGATGCTGCGGGTGTTTTCGATGTGGATCTCCGCGAGCTGATCGTTGTCTCGGTCGAAGTAATATTCGCGGGAAATGATACAGACCGCCCGCGGTCCCATCTTGAAGTGGTTGGGGCGGTCGGGCTCGGCGGGTCCGAGGAAGATCTCGAATGACCCGTCGTCGTCGAAGTCGATCCGCGTTTGATTGATGTTGACCGCGAGGCCGTCCGACCAGGAGCCATCGGGCTCACCCGCGTATGCGCAGAAGCTCAGATAGCAGGCGTCGCCGATGTTCCCCCAGATGCGATAGCGCTCATCTCCGCGCGCTTGAGTGAAGCAATAGACCGAATCGGTATTGTCTCCGAGGATCTTCTGGGTGGGTCGCGCGAGGGGCACGAAGGCAGGGCGCAGCGGATCGCTCTCGAGGTAGAGCTCGAATCCATAGCTCAGTAGATGGGCGAGGTGGCGGTACCCTTGGAGCTGACTTTGGGGCCCCAGGCCCTTGAGCTCGTCGGTGAAGGTTTCGGGAAGCTCGCGGAGCGTGTCCAACAGCGAGATGAAGGCGTCGTGTGTCTTGCTCATGTCGTCCCCGATTCGGCAAGGCCAAAATAGTCGATGTAGTCTTGGAAGGGTTTCCGGTCGCGTTCGGGGTCGATTCCGAAATCCTCCGCGGCGTAGGTGTGCGAGCCATGTTTGTGGCGGGTGTTGCCCGCCATGAACGCGCGCATCTTCGCTTCGAGCTGGTCGCTCAGAGCGTAGCCGAAGTGGGCGTACATGCGGCGGACGACATCGAGCGGGTCGGCGACCGTCTCGCTCATCTTCACGTCGAAGAACTGGTGGCTCCTGTGCGCGAGACGTCTGCGCTGCTCGAGGGACTTCTCGATCAACTTGGCCCACCAGTCGAGCTGCTGCCGGCCGATCGCTTTGAGATCGACAGCGTCCGTCGATGCGCCCCGAAGCGTTGCGGTGAGGCTCGCCACGGACGCACAGACCTCGATGGGGTCGCGGTGGGTATGAACGATCCGCGCGTCCGGAAACACGTCGAGCAGCGTGTCGATCAAGTGGAGGTGCGCTGGCGACTTCAAGACCCATCGTTCCCCACGAACACCACCGGACTGCACATGCTGAAGGAAGCGCTTGTAGAACTCGTAGGTCGGGCGCATGTCCTGTTCGTCGAGCCAGACCTGGTACGATGGAACGTCGAACTGCACTTGAAGCTGCTCGGACATGAAGCACATGGTGAATACGGCGACGCATTCCTGCGGCATGGTCGCACTCATGGGGTGCATCGCCTCGAAGCCCGGAACCAGTGTGTAGAGTTGCCGGAGGATCTTCTCATCCTGTGCAATCCTGGGGTCGTCGTTCCAGGTTTGAGGCGTTGCGGGCGGCACCGGAAACTGCACTTCCCAGAAAAGGGGTGAGCGGTTGGCAGGGTCTTGCTCGAGCAAGGCGTGAAGGATGGTGGTGCCGGTCCGTGGAAGGCCGACGATGAAGAGCGGGGCGACGATTTCTTCGTCGGCGATCTCGGGGTGCTGTTTGCGCCAGTCGACCAAGCGAAGTCGGTTGGCGAGATTGTCGACCGTGTACCCTTGGACCATCAGCCGGCCCAGCAGGGAGAGCTTCGCCTCACTGTCCGCACTGCGCAGGAAGCGGCCCAGGCCCTCGCGGAAGTCGTCGCCGCCAAAGTCGGAGCTTCCGGCCTTCCTCACCGCCTTTCGCAGAAGGCGATCTTCTCGGAGCGTGACCAGGCGGATTCCTAGGGCATTCGCTACGCGCCCGAATTGATTGATCAACTTCACGCCGAACGGACGGTGTAGATGCCCTGCCTGAACCGCCCGCGATGCGCACATCGCGGGAAGCTTTAGCAGCCCGGAGATGTGGGTGGCGAGCGTCTCCTGGGCGGCTCTGGCGGCGAGGCACTCAGGTGTGCGAAATCAAAACCGTTTCCAGGTGCTCCCCATCGCTTTGTAAGTTGCCTCACCCAATCGGCGATTTGCCGGCCCCAGGCTTGCTACGATTTGCCACAACGGAAAATTTCCGTGAAATTGTTCTTCAGGAGGCCCTCAATGGCTTATCGGTGGCTTGGAGTAGTACTGCTTTCGACGGCGTTCGCAGCCGGTTGCGTAGACGCTGGAACCGGTGAACCGCGTGGCGAGGGTGGCTCTGGGGGCACTGCCGGCAACGGTGGCAGCAATGGCAACGGTGGCAACGGTGGGACCGCAGGGGTTGGCGGGTCCCAGGTTTCGTGCACGACGAGCCTGATTTGCCAGTCGTGTCCGGCCGAAGGCCTTTGCGGCTCCGACGGCGACTGTTCCGCCGGCTCGATTTGCGTCGAATCGGGTTGCGACCTCGATGGCATCCCGATCAAACAATGTCTCTTTGCGGGCGGCGGTGCCTGCGACGGCAACACGATGTGTCCCGAAGGGCGCGCGTGCACGGACGTCCCGGGCGAGGGGATGCGTTGTGTGCGCATCGCGCCTGGTTGCGACACCAGTTTCGACTGTCCGCTTGGCTTCGCCTGCGAGAACGCGAGCTGCGTCGACCGACGAATCCCGTGTGACCTCGACGAGCAGTGCCCGAAAAACCACCTCTGCGGGGGCTCGCAAAATTCCAGGTTCTGTCGCCGCATTCACATCGATTGTCTCGAAGACTTCGACTGCGATGGGCTTGCGCAAACCTGTGCGGACATCGACGGCGACGGCAAGAAAGAGTGCGCGGGGGTGTTCGATCCCAATGCGCCGTCTCTTGCCACCTGTGTCAACGCGGACTGCAGCGATCCGTCGGCGCCCGTTTGTGAAGCCGCAGGCTATGGTAGCACGAGCGAGTGCGGGCAGTACGGTCTCTGCCGCAACGACGGCGACTGCGCCGTGGGTTTCAGTTGCGTCGGCCTTTGGCAGGACCTCCGTAAAGAATGTGTACCGGACGGCGGGAGTTGCTCGAGCTATGCCCAATGCCCGGTCCGGCAGGTGTGCGCGTCTCCGCGCGGAGGCGGCGCGCCCAGTTGCCAGGCGGGATACCAACCATGACGGAGCTCCGGCAGATCGATGCGATCCGCATGAGGGGGTCACGCGTTGACGGCAGGTGGGCGATCGCCTTGCTCGCGCTCGCGGTTGCTTGCGGTGACGCGTCGGCGCCGGGCTTCCCCCCATTCACCGGTTCCGGCGGAACGAGCGGAACGGGCGGCATGGGGGGAATCGGCAGCGGCGGCACGAGCGGTACAGGCGGCATGTCGGGTACCGGTGGCACCCACAACACGGGTGGAAACGGTGGCACGGGAGGCAGCGGTGGCACGGCGGGCAGCGGCGGCACGGCGGGCACCGGTGGCTCTCTCGGTCTCTGCGCGACCAGCGCACTCTGTCACACCTGCCCGACGCAGAACCTCTGCGAAACCGACAGCGATTGCTTCACGGGCTATGCCTGTGTTCCTTCGGGGTGTGAGACGCACCAAGGTGTGGCGATCAGTCAATGTCAACCCTCGCGGGGCGGGTCGTGCTCGAGCGTAGCGGAATGTCCCAACGACACGGACTATGCATGCGCCAAGGTAGGGGCAGGCTCGGAGCGCTGCCTGAGGATCACCTCCGGGTGCACCGGGCCGACCGAGAGTTACGACTGCCCATTGGGCTTCTCCTGCGAGGCGTCAACGTGTGTTGACCGTCGCGTGCCATGCGACAACTTCATCGACTGCCCCAAGAACCACGTGTGCAAGCTGGGACCGAATTCAAACTTTTGCGTCCGCGTTTACCAAACCTGCCACTTGGATCAGGACTGCGCTGGCCTTGGGACGTTCTGCGAGAACGTCGACAACGATAACCCCGCAACCAAAGAATGCGTGGGGCAGCTCGGCACCGACCCATGCGTGAACTCGGCATGCGCGAGCAGCTCCGCGCCTGTCTGCGAAGCGGGTGGCAGCGGCACCACGGCCACGTGTGGAGACTACGGCCTTTGTCTCAACAACGACGATTGCGACACCGGCTTCGAGTGTCTGGGCCTGTGGCAGGACGGTCGCAAGGAATGCGTCCCAACCGGTGGCTCTTGTGATCGAGTGACTGACTGTCCGCTGCAACAAGTCTGTGCAGCACCCCGAAGCGGAGGCTCTCCGCGCTGCCAGGCCGGAAGTGCACCTTAAGGAGGCGACGTGAAACCCCTATCCCTCAGACCAGTGATTCTATTCCTCCTCGCGGTCGCGCTGCCTGCATGTCAAGGCGGCGAACCGATGTCAGTCGGAGCGAGCACCGGCTCCCTCGTCTCCGGACCCGCCTCCTGCGGCACCGGCTATTCCCCGACGTGCAACACTGCGACCGATTACCCCGGCCAGACCGACCTCACGACTTCCAACTCGCAGAACCTCTTCTACTCGAGCACCAACGGTGCCCTGACGCTTCAGCCCGGAAGCGGAAACCTGGTGGATACCGATGGCGATGGCATTCCGGATCCCGCCGACGAGTGCCCAGGGCCGGGTTGGCGACTTCCTTGCGACGGGGATGCGAGCAACGATGGAATCTATCAGACGCTCTACTACAACGCGCTGAGCGACGTGACGGTGCGTGCCGACATCGACGTTTCGGGCAAGATCGAAAAGGCAGACGCGTATATCTTGATGGACGCGACCGGCTCCATGGACGGCGAACAGCTCAAGCTGGTGACCGATCTGACCACGGGCACATTCGTCAACACGGCGGACTGCCCTGGGGGAGCGGGAACCGGGCTCCTTGGGGCCCTCGAATGTTCGATCCCCGACCTTTGGATCGGCGTCGGTGACTTCAAAGAGGTCTCGTATCCGCCGCACGACGCCCGGTACGATATGGCGCCATATCATCATTATCTCGACACGACCGACAATATCCAAAACGTGCTCGATGCGGTTTCCAACTTGGTGGCCGACAACAACAGCGACTACCCAGAGGCTCAGAGCCAGGCGCTCTACTCGGTCGTGACGGGGCAGGGCCTGGGCGACCTGGTCCCCAATCGCGGCTCGTGTCCGTCTACACCAGCGGGACGGTGGGGTTATCCCTGTTTCCGTCCTTTCGTGCTTCCGATCATCATTCTGATCACGGATGCCGACATGTGGAATGGTCCGGTCGCTAACGGGCACACCTATGGCGACCCCCCCTTCAACGGCGTCTTGGGCATGGGGGTCCGGCTGCCACCGGTTGAGCAATCTCCCAACGTCCTCTATTCGAACGATCCCACTTCGGCTTGGGACCTCGGGGACCTGACCAACAAGTCGCTCACCGTGATGGGGAGCAATCGAAATTTCGGCAACAATGCGCAGACCTGGGACGTCGGGGCTTGTAAACGGTGCAGCACCAGCTGCTGGAGCGATGGGCGCGACGCGTTTCTGCGGTTCTCACTCTCGGGGTCGACCGACATGTTCGTGAGCGGCGAGGGTACGGCGTACAACACCACCAATGTGGCACTACTCGACTCCGCACTTGGTTTCGTCCAGTGCAACGGCGGTCCCGGAAGTGGAAACTACTGGGGCACGCTCACCCAGACTCTCGGGGCTGGCGACTGGTATGCCGTGTCGGACGCGTCGGTCTCCACGAGCAGCTCGGTCGCCCAACGGGTCGGCAACTTCCAGCTCCGGTTGCACAACTTGACCGCAGATCCCGGGGGGTACCCGAGCTGGCAGACCGCCGACCTGCCGATCCCCTGGACGACCGTCGAAACCGAGCTCCTCGCGGCCGGCGTGAAATTCGTCAATATCATCAGCCCCAACTCGGGGGGCTACATCGCAGTTCCCGACGTGACGGCGCTCGCGGTGGCAACGAACTCGCTCGACCAATACGGCAATCCCTACTTGCAGTTGATCAATGGCGATGGCACGGGGCTTTCGACCGCCATCTTGGATGCGGTTCGCTCCCTCGTCGGTGATACCCGCCGCGACATCAGCATCGTACCCGACGACAACGCATCGACCACGACGGTCGACGAGACTCAGTTCGTGACCAGTATCACGGCGACTAGCTGTCCGACGACTGGCCTCAAGAACTGCCTCGGCGGCGCGGGCACCAGCATGTGTCAGGGCTGTCTTGCCGACTCACAGATCGCGTTCTCGTTCAGGCTCGGCAATGACTTCGTCACTCCGACGGCGTCTCCGCAGGTGTTCGATTTCGAGATGATCGCGTTGGCCGATGGCACCGCAGAGCTCACCCGGATTCCCGTTCGCGTCATGGTTCCGGAGGCGGGGAGTGCATACGGTGCCGGGTTCTACGAGAACACGTACGATTCGGACGTCGTGTGCGAAATGCCACCCGAGCGGCCCGATTGGGGCACGCTCGAGTGGATCGGTTCGACTCCCTCTGACAGCTCGATCACCTTCGAGTTCTTCACCGGCAACACGGTGGCGGAGCTGAGCTCGCAGATCCCGGTGTCTCTCACCTATCCAACCGACACGAGCGCGCAAACCTACGACATCGGCAACGAGCTCATCGCCGGGGGCAAGGTGAACAAACTGCCTTACTTGCGTATTCGTGCGAGGCTTCAAGCGTCGACGGACACGCTGAGCACGCCCATCTTCCAAGGCTGGTCGACGCAGTTCGACTGCGTCCCGTCCGACTAGCCGCCACCTTTGACGAGCGTCAGCATCGGCTTCGGCGCATAACCGGCGAGGTAGCCGCTCTCTTCGGCGACGTAGACCCAACCACGCTCGTCCACTCGCATCAGGTCGGGGACGAGGTCGCAGGGTAGGCTCAAGGAGAGCCTGTGCCCGTCTGCTGGACGCACGACGTGAACCGAGGACGCGGGTACGAAGAGCGCGCCGCCACGTAGCACGGGCTCGAGTCTCCGAGGGATCTCGTCGGCGAGCGCGTCGGCGAGGTTCGCGCTCCAGCGGACCTTGCCCGAATGCACGTCGAGCGCGCTGAGCTGGCCAAACGGGGCGTTGACGATCCAGGTCTCGTCAAAGGCCAGTCCGGCGCCACCGATGCCGAGGCCCGGGTCCTTGGTCTCCCAGAGCGGCTTACCGCTCTGCAAGCAGTGCGCCGAGAGGGTGGCCTCCGCGCCAGCCGTCGAGACGAGCGCCACTTGGGCTGCGGCACAGGGGTCCGACGTCGGTGGCCCAGGAAGCTCTCTTTGCCAACGTGGTTGGCCGCTGAAGAGATCGATCGCGAACAGAGCCCCTTCCCGGCGGCCTCGAGCGGCTACCGCGATCACTGTTTCGTGGCTCACGAGCGGCTTGAACTGAAAGCACCCGCGTTCGGCGAATCGCCAGACGTCCTCGCCGGTTGCGATGTCGAGAGCATGGATCGCCTCCTCGCCGCAGGTCACCAAGAGGACGCGACCCACTTTGGTCATGCGGAACTCCCCTCCGCTTCGCGACGCGAAGCGCCATCGGGGCTCACCGGTGCGAACGTCGATTGCGACGAGACGGTGGCTCCCCTCGCTCAGCACGGCGATCGGCGGCATCTTGTCCCCGCCGGCCATCAAGCCCACCGGCGGGCCTCCGATGCGCGGGGTGATATGGGTCGAGCAGTAGGGCTCGCCATCCTCCACGTTGCAGAGCTCGACCTCGCCGTCCGCGGAGAGGCGGATCAGGACCGATCCAGCCATCAAAGTCGTCGATGCCTGGCCGGGGCGCGCCCAGAGGACTCTGCCGTCGTCCCGCGAGACCGCGACCACATGGGTTTGGGTCGCGATCACCAAGCGATCGCCGCACATGAAGACCGAGTTCGCATCGAGGCCCTCGAGACAGATGCGCCAACGTTCGTCGAATTCGAAGGGAAGGGAGCCTGCCTGGCTCGTCGGCGTCCTCCAGCTCCCCATCGCCGTTGTGGTGTATGCGAAGGCGATCCGGGTCGAGGTTCACGAAGCTGTCGGCGCTTCGGCGGGCGCGGATCTCTCGGCGGAGCGCCCGGACCTCTTGTCGGAGGGCCCGGACCCGGAGATTTCGGCTCTGTCCGCGGTCGGACGCGACCAGCGTTCGGAGCAGGTCGCTGGCGAGCTTGAGGATCGGGAGGGCGGCCTCGGCGATGGTCAGCGAGGTCGCGGTGAGGTCGCCGCGTCCCTCCGAGGAGAGCTCGACGCTCACGAGCTGGTGGGAGGATTTGCGCATTGCGATCTGAAAGCCGCCCGCACGCAGTCGAACGTGGGTCGGACGGGTGCTGTCCCAGGACTCTACGAGGGTTCGGACCGCCACCACCATGCGGTGGGCCGCCAGCATGATCGGGCCGCGCACCAAGGAGAGCCGCCGCCCGCGAACGAAAGCCCACAAGTGACCCTCGAAGAGAAGCGCGTGCACGTCCGCTTGGGCGGACCGCCCCGGAGCAGAGGAAGATGAAGGATAGACCGCGGTCTCGTATCCAAAAGCGAGAGGCACATGCTCGCCCGGTGTGTCGAGCGCACCACCGCGCTGGTTCATCGGCGCGATGAGACCATCGGGGTCGGGGGCGATCTTGGTTGCCAGCGCTCGCTCCGCCACGCGGATCGCGATCTGCCGGGCGGTAGGGTCGACCTCTTGCCCCGCCATTTCGAGCATCGATTGCGCGCAACTGTCCAGCAATCGCCGTAGCGGAACCGCCCGATCGAGCTGGTAGACCACGGGCGCGCTCGCGGTCCCGTAACAACTGATCAGCACGGACTCTCCCCGCCGAACCAGAGCGTACTCGATCGCTGCCGTGGCCAACGGCAGCAGGGCTTTACGTTTTGCGCCGATCGCAAGCGCGGCTGCCGCCGCCGTGAGCTCGGCCAAAGCCGGGGGTTCCACGTCGAGCGCTCCGCCCAAGAGCAGCTGTTGAGCTCCAAATCTGGGGCGATTTTGTGCGTATGAGAACGATTCGTCCAAGGGGGCGACCATCTTGTCTTTCCACCGCGAGCTGGGACGAAAATGGTACTTGCTGCCTTCGAGTTGGATCCAATAAAAGGCGCGTTGGCGCATATGTTGACAGGGTGTGGCCGTGATGGCCGACCAAGCGTCGTGTTGGGTTGCGGTAATGTCCTACGCGTTGCGTTGAGCGACCAGCGCTCCCATCGTCGATGCAAATGCCGTCGCGGAGTGCTGGGTCTCGAGGTAGCGGCGGGCTGCTTTTTGGAGCGAAGCTCGGGCGCACACGTCATCGAGCAGACGGCTTGCCGCCGATGCCAGTGCCTGGGCGTCGTCGTCCGGTACCGCGATGCATGCGTCTTTCAATGGAAGGCCGGCGGTGGCGCGCTCCATCGCCACGACAGGGACGTTGCGGGCGAACGCGTCGAGCATCTTGACGGGCAGCCCACCTACGGTGCGCCTTGGGACCCAAGCTAGGTCCGCTGCTGCGTGAACCAGCACGCGGGCACGCTCTGTGTCGAGACGGCGGAAGTCGACGGAGCCGGCGACCCCCAGCGGCTTTGCGAGGAGCATGCTCGGTCCCGGGTCGGACTCGGTGGCGATGAGCAGTCGAGCGTGTCGATGGCTCCGTCGCAGACCGACCAGGGCCTCGATGAGGTACTCCCACCCCTGATACCGGTCGAGGTTGCCGGCATAGAGGCAGACTGATGCGCCGGGCGAAAGGCCCAGCTCGGCGCGGGCTTCTTCCCGCGTCGGGCGATGCGCGCCAGTCGAGACCGCCCAGGGGACTGGCAGGTATCGCACGCCGTCTCCTAGGAGCTGAGCAAGCGACGGTGCCACGGCGGCGACCCCTTCGGCGTTCGCGCATACGATCCGCTCGACCCGTCGCGCAGCGCCTTGGACGAGGTTGGCTGGCAGCGAAGGGAAATACACGGGGAGCTCCTCGCTCACGCACGTGTGCGCGACGTAGTACACAGGCGTGACCCGCGCGGCGAGGGCAGCAAGTGCGGCTTCGATGTGGTGGGCCACGATCGCTCTCGGCCGAAGCCGACGCACGAGCCGGCGAGTTTCGGCGATGCAGCGGAGGTCTAGGACTACTTTGCCCCACGAAGGTCCAGAGCGAAGCGAGCGCACCTTGGGAAAGTCCGGGATGCGGTGCACCTCATACGGCGCCTCGAGCTGGTACGCGCCTCGGGTGTAGGCGAGTAGGTGAGTTGAACGGCCGGACTGTGCCGATGCGCGTAACATGGCGTCGAGCGCTGCTTGGGTGCCCTGCTGGCTCGGAAAGGGGAGACATGCGACGTGGAGCATCATTCGATGTAACCGAGCGCCCGGAGCCGCGATTCGACGAGTCCCTCGTTGCGGGTCGCATGGGCGGTGACCGCGCCGGCGAGGGGGAGAGCTCGAGTCGAGGCGTCGCGGTCTTCACGCAGGGCTTCCCAAAGGACCCGACCTCGAAAGGCCGGTGGTACGCAGAGCCCCAACCGGCGAAGCAGAGTCGCGCTCACGTCTGCGATTCGTGCTTCGAGTCGACCGGCAGCTCGCACCTTGGGTCCGGCCAGGACCATGAATCCGTGCGATCGATGACTCCCCGGAAGGCTCCGGCCCTTCTTCCCGAGCTTCTCGTGATCGGCGAGCTTGCGCCACGCCGAGCCGATGCTGTTCGTCGCCGACGTTCTCTCGCCGCTCGGCATGAGGTTGTAGGAGTAGCCCCCGTCGAGGTGGAGATCGAGCAAGAGGTCCGGCGCACGATCGAGATGAGGGCCCTCGAACAGCTCCTCGCGGGGGATCACGTCTCGAAACACGGGCATTCCGCTCCACGGGTCTCGCGTATCGAGCAAGCTCGCGCGCACGCGAAGAATCGCCTCGCGTTTCTGCTCGGGTTGAACGATTCCGGATGGCTCCCGACCCGCCATATTGAGGTAGACGCCCGGGAAGTAGTTCAGCTCGTCGCTGAACGCGACGGTGTGCCGCATGGCGATCGATCCAAAGCGCACTTTGGACTCCAAGCGACTCGGAAGCCAAGCATTGCCCAAGCGAAAGACTTGCTCGCGGAGGCGGGGCGGAAAGCGTCGCAGCGCGATCTCCTTGAGTCCCGCGCCGCTTCGGCCCAGACGCTTGTGGAAACGAAGCAAACCGTGTTCCGCCAAGAGGCGATTGAGATACAGCACCTTGTCCGACGAGCCGCCAGAACCGTGATCGCTCAAGACCGTCACCTCGGTTTCTGCGCCCCCAGCGACTGCCAAGAGCGAGCCAAACGCCGCGTCCAGCGATTCGTAGACGCGGCGGAGCCCGTGCCGTTGCTCTGGTGACACCTGAACAGGCCGGCGTGGCGAGGCCGGGTCGTGGTGGGCCCAAAGATAGTGCGAGGCCGTGTCGCTCTCTCCGAAGTACACCGCAAAGACATCCCAGTCCTGACGTTCGAGCAACCAACGCGCCCACTCGGTCTTGCGAGCGATCCGGCGCTCGAGCGCAGCTGGAAGCCGATCGATCCAGCCCGGAGTGTCCGCATGGAACTCATCGACGTCATCGAACGTCGGGGCTCCAAAGCGTGCAGTCGTCTCGTCGTAGAACGACGGCGGCCACATGAACGAACGATCCGCCTCGAAAGCGACCGGCGCATCCCAGCCGCTCGCGAAGATCCCATGTTCGAGCTTTTCCGGGGGCCAGGTCGCTGGAAAGCTCAGGCATGCACAGCGAAGACCAAGCTGATCGAGCTGCCTGAACACGGTCGGCACCTCACGGGCGGTCCCGGCGGTGAATCGCACCTGGTACCCTTTGCGGGTCGTAAAGTCGAAGACTCCGTGACGTGCGGGGTCGACTCCTGTCAGAAACGTGGTCCAGTTGGGCAGCGTAGCTGGCGGCTGTACCGACTCCAGCGCGGCAAACGCGCCTCTGGCCATGAGCGCGTGGAGGTGCGGGAGGCGGTCCGCGCCGAATTGCTCGACGAGCCCAAGATCAAACCCGTCCAACCCCAGCACCAATGCCCGCGCGGCCATCGCTCGACCCTAGCGCGTCTCGGCGACGCGAGCACTGGAGCTGGCGGTGACGGCTTGCTCACCGGGTCCAATCTCGCCCCAGGATCTCCGGCGGCCGGGGAACGCCGAATGCGCTGAGAATCGTCGGGGCGATATCGTAGATTTGGGCGCCCTCCACGCGACCGCGCGCTGGGAGCTCGGCGCCGCTCATCACGAAGACGCCGTTCCAGGCGTGGTTGCATGCATCGATGCCGATATCGTTTTCGGTGACGATGATGCGTCCGCTCCCCATCGATCCGATCGCGCGCAGCTTCAGATCATCGAAGTAGACCATCAGGTCGGGCGGAAAGCCTCGCGCCTGGCGGTAGTCCTCGCCGGGGACTCGGACCAACACGGAAATCGGATCGCCTTCGTCATTCCGCGCGTGCTCGAGCTCATCGCGCAGCCGCGCTCGAACCGAGCGGATCTCGTCGGGCGGGATGATGCCTTCGGGCTCTCTGCCTCGGACGTTCAGGAAGACCCGCCCATAATAACCGCCCTCGGCCCACGCCGTCGTGTGTCGCCAATCCACCAGCGCGGAATCCCAAGGGGTCGATGGCGCCGGATCTTCGCGAAGCGCCAAGTATCCTTGCCGAATCAACCAGTCGTTGATGCAGAATCCGCCATGCATCGCGCGGGCGCCGTGGTCGCTGACCACCAGTACGGCGGTGTCCTTGCCGGCCAGGCCGCACAACCGTCCGATCTGGGCGTCGAGAAGTCGGTAGTAGTCTCGCCCCAGATGCTCCCAGGGGTTGCCGGCCTCGTGCCGGGGGTGTGCCGGATCGATGTGGCGCCAGAACGCGTGATGAAAACGATCCAAGCCGATTTCGACCATCATCATGAAGTCCGGCTGCTTCTCGCTCCAGACATGCGCTGCGATGTCTGCATGCTGTTCAGTCATCGCAACGATCTCACGGTAGATTCGATCCAGATCGCCGGATCGGAAACCCTCTACGTCGGCGCGATATTGACCGAAGCGGCCTGTGAGCTCGGTCTCCAGGTCTCTTGGAAAGCACCATGGCGAATCACCGCCAGGCCACATGAAGCCGGATACCATCTGGCCGTGCACCGGGGTCGGCGGCGAAGTGAGCGGGACGAAAAGCGGGGCCACTCGATACCCGTGTTCGCCGAGCCAATCCCAAACCCGCTTCACGCGAACGTCGTCGCCGCTCGCCAAGCGTAGTCGGGTGTCACCCACGATGCGATTTCGAAAACCGTAGAGTCCGAGCTCTCCGGCATCGCGCCCTGACACCATGCAGGTCCAGGCCGGCACCGTGATCGGTGGCTCCGAGCTTCGCAGCGGTCCCCAGGTACCGCGTTCCATCAAGGCTGACAGGTTCGGCATCGCGTCGCGGTATCGATCGAACGCCAGCTCCGGTGCGGCGCAGTCGAGCCCGATCACCATCATTGTCCGCCTGCTCATCGCCTCCCCCATGTAGCCCCGACCGCGGCGCCGGGCCCTAGCTCATCGAGGATCGATGATGTCAGCGGCTTCGTAGATGGTACGCTCGAGGTGGTTCAGATCAAAAGGCTTTTCAATTCGCAGGTTTGGAACGCTCTCGAGAAAATCGCGGGCGCGTTGGGTGAAGGCGCCGCCGGTCATGAAGACGATTCGCTCGTTCAGCGGCGTCGCTCTTTGCAGCGCCGCTCGATAGACGTCCATCCCCGTCATCTCCGGCATGATCAGGTCGCAGAGAATCACGTCGTACGCGTTCTGTCCCATCAGTGCGACGGCTTCCCGACCGTCGTTGGCGGTGGTCACGTCATGATCGACGAGCGCTTTTTGGATAAGCCGCGCGATCACGGGCTCGTCGTCGACCACCAAGACCGATAGCTTTCCGTGTGCCGCACGCCGGATCGCGCTCTGGGACGGCGGCGGAACGGTGAGCGGACGCTGTGAGCGGGCGGCCTTCGGAAACACGACGCGCGCTACCGTCCCTTGTCCCGGATGACTCTGGATCTCGATGGTGCCTTCCAGTGAGTGTACGATTCGGCGGCAAATCGAAAGACCCAAGCCCGTTCCGCGCCCCGCAGGCTTCGTCGTCACGAAAGGGTCGAAAATTCGCCGCAGAAGTTGTGGGGAGATTCCAGGACCCGTGTCCTGTACCTCGATACACAGGCGGTCGTCGTCTGTGCTTCGCGCTCGGATGGTAATCGCGTTCTGCGCCCGGTCGCCGGGGTCGATCGCCTGGGCAGCGTTGACGATGAGATTCAGAAACACCTGACTCACGCGCGTCCTCGGACCGCGAATGTAGAGGTTGCCTTCCTCGTACTCCCTCACCACCGTCGCTCGATGTTCGATCTCCGGTTGTGCCATCCGGACCGCAGAATCCAGCACCTGTTTGAGGTTGACCGTCTCGACCTCGACGCCACCTCCGCCGTGCGATAACGACGTGATTTCATTGGAAATTACACGAATTCGCTCGGCGCCTTCGTACGCTTCGTCGATCAACTCGGCGAGCTCCGCCGGGAGCCGCCCGGAGGATTTTCGAAGCGAACGCAAATGGTTCCAGACGTAGGTGAGCGGGTTCTTGATCTCGTGAATGATGCTTGCCGTCAGCGTGCCGATCGCAGACATGCGCTCCGCCAAGAGCAGGCGCTGCTGAAGGTCGCGTTCCGCAGTCATGTCGACCACAGAGGCGATCGCCTGCTCGAAGCGTCCTCCTTCGCTCTCGAGAAATCGCCAGTGCACGCGAACGTCTCTTGGCTCACGCGAACAAGTCATGATCGCAGTTTCGAGATGGACGTCGTGCTCTTTGCGAAAGGCGGCCATCAGCACTCGTAGGAAGTCTGCTTGCGATTCGGCGGTCAGTAGCTGCAAGGACCTGCGTATGCACTCCTCCGCGCTCGAAGCCCCAACGAGGGACACCGCGCCGCCACTCACTCGATGCACCCGGGTTCGATGGAGACATTCCGTGAGCGCACCCGGGTCGTTTCGGACCAAACGCTTGAACTCGTCCGCATCCTGGCAGCCACGGGTCTCGATCCAATCGAGTGGACCGCGGAAGTCCAAGTCCCAGAGCGCGCTCGGAAGCACCTCCCAAACGCGATCATCGCGTTCGGGCACCGGTTCTTTCGATTGACGGATGAGACGAGCCATGGGCTTGGCGACACGGAACCTTCGGACAGACGAGGATTGGATCCTAGCGAAGAGACGGCCGCCCGCCCAAAAGCCGGCACCGCAGGGCACAACTTCAGTGAATTCAGGACCGATGGGCGTCTAGGGCGCGCCGGGCGTCGATCACCAAGCCTTCCACTCGGGCTCTGGCCGTCTGCGCTGTGGAACGTGCATCTGGATCGGAAGGCATCGGCTCGCCCACGTGCACCGCGATCAGCGTTCGTGGACGTGCCGCGATCTTGGCGATGTGCCGGACAAACGATTCCTTCTCGTACGCAACCGCAGGCGAATAGGCGAGGCCGACTGGAATGATTGGGATGCCGAGCGAACGAACTGCCGCGAAAGTACCCGGATGAAACTCGTGAACCGAATCCCCGGGGAACGTACCTCCCTCTGGGAAGGCGACGACTGTGCGCCCTTCCTTTGCGCGCCTGCGAATTTCGCGAAGGGCTGCTGCGCCGCTTCGCCGGTCGCTGCGGTCGACGAAGATCGTGTCGCCATGCTTGGCGAGTCGCCCAAGCAGCGGCCAATCTGCAACGTCGTGCCGGCTCAGCAACACACCCTCGAACAAAGCGAGCATCACTCCGATGTCGAGCGCGCTCTGGTGGTTGGCGACGACGAGCGCGGCGCCTTCGTGCGTCCGTTGCCCGTGGACGATCATCTCCGCGCCAAAGACGCGCAGAAGGCCGCTAGTCAAACGCGCTAGATAGCGGCGGCCGAGTTGCGCTTGCCTCGACGCCGGAGTCATCGCCCGTCTCCCTTCATAGGCTGCGAGGATGCCCGCCGAGAAGCCGACGAAGGCCCCAGTACGAAGTACTGCGCGGACTTTGCTCACTTTTTTGCCTCCTGACTTTGTGGTCGCGAGGGTCTTGATTTGGTGGCAGTCTCGACTCGTGGCGGCATCACTCGCACCGGGATTCCTTGTGGCAGCACCATCGATGCGGTGCCCGTTCTTCAATCATACGCTGGTGCTGCTGATCGATCACGGCGACGAAGGTTCCTTTGGCTTCGTCGTCAACCGCAGGACCGACCTCGACATCGAGGACGTTTTCAACGAGGTTGGAGTGACCGGGGAAGCCGCGGGCACGGTCCGCACGCCCGTCATGCTCGGCGGGCCGGTCTCCCCCGAGTCGGGCTGGATCTTGTACGCAGTTGAGGGGGTTCCCGTCCCGTCATCGGGTCGAACGATCGCCGTCGGCGAGGGCATCGCCTGCAGCGCATCGCTGGACCTCTTGGAGCGCATAGCGCGCGGCGATGGTCCGGACACCTTTTCCATGATGCTCGGCTATTCCGGGTGGGGCGCTGGTCAGCTCGAGAGCGAGATGAAGCTCGGCTCCTGGATTCCGGTGGACCTCGATTACGGTCTCGTGTTCGACACGCCGATCGAGAATCGCTGGGAAGCCGCTCTTGGGAAGCTCGGGATCGATCCCGCCCACTTCATCGACAACCAAATTGCAAGTGCGTGAGCCGGCGCGTCTCGGCGGTGGGTCCGTCACCTTGTTTTACCGCGAACTAAGCGGTTAACTCCGTATCCAATGGCTTCGGGCATCCAAAGAGTGGTTTTGATCGGTCTGCTGGCCCTGGGGACGGCGTGTGGCAGCGGCGCCGCCATCACCAAGGACGGTAGCAAGAAGATGCTCAAGCCCGACGAAGATGCGCGGGGTGGCTACGAGAGGGCGCTCCTCGATTTTCGTCGAGGCGATTGCTTGTCGGCTGAGCCCTTGTTTCGTGAAATACGCCAAGAGTTCCCCTACAGCCGTTTCGCGGCGCTGGCGGAGCTTCGCATAGGCGATTGCCAGTTCCAGAACGAAGACTATCCGGCGGCGATCCAGACCTATCGGCAGTTCGTCCGCATCCGACCTTCCCACAAAGAGATTCCGTATGCGCGATTTCGAATCGCGGAGGGCTACTACAATCAAATTCCGGGCGGCTGGTTCATGACGCCGCCGCCCGAGGAGCGGGACCAGAGCGCTGCGCGTGATGCGCTGATCCAGCTCCGCCGCTTCGTCGTGGACTACCCCGACGACCTGCGGGTTCCCAAAGCCAACGAGCTCATGGAGAAGTGCATGAGCCTGCTGGCCGCACATGAGCTTTACGTCGCGCGTTTCTACCTGAAGCACGATGCGTACCGCGGGGTGATTTCGCGCTTGAAGGGGCTCATTGCGTCCTACCCCGGCAGCGGGGTCGAGCGCGAGGCGCTTCTCATGCTCGGAGAAGTCTACCTGAAGACCAACGAGGTCGATGCCGCGCGGGAAACCCTGAACGAGATCGTCCAGCGGTTCCCCGGCAGCGGCGAGGCCAAGCGCGCGCGGGCCCTGCTCGGTAAGTTGGGGTGAGGCGCAACGGGCGGATTTCTGGCCACCGATTCGGCCGCTGGTTACCTTCGGGCGCATGGCTCCTTGGGCTCAACAGATTCTGGACGCGGCGAACGAGCACTACGACCGCGCCGAGTACCCCCTCGCTCAGCCATATTACGAGAAGCTCGTACAGCAGGGGCTCCGCTATCCGGATGTGTTCAATCGACTTGGGGTCATCTATCACCTCGGCGGCCGACTTCCAGAAGCGCGTTGGTGTTTCCAGCAAGCGCTAGAGGTCAATTCCGGCTATCTGGAGGCTGCGCTCAACCTCACGGTGACTTGCAACGAGCTCGGCGAGTACGGCTCGGGGGTTCGCACGCTGCAGCTCGCGCAGCGCCGCTCGGATTCATCGAACGACGCCTATCGCCGTGGCAAGGTCGCCAACCTTCACCGAGCCCTTGCACGGGCATATCTCGACCTCGATCGTCCGGAGGACGCGATGCACGAGTTCGGGCGAGCCCTCCGTCTCTGTCCGAAGTTTCACGACATCCGGATCGAGCTCGCCAAGCTCCTGAGGCTCCGTGGGAACGCACGCGGGGCGCGCGAGGAGCTGACGCTCGTTCTGCAACTGGATCCCGATCACCACGACGCGCGCGCTCTCTTGGGGGTCATCGAAATCGAGACCGGAGACCAGAAGCAGGGGCTCCAGCACCTGCACGACGTGGTTGCACGATGTGCCGACCACCCGGTCGCCAGCGCCTACCTGCAGCAGGCATCTTCGGAGCACCAGCGAGCGTCCTAAGAGGGTTGGCTCGATCGTTTTGTGTGCGCTCCAAAGGGTGCCACAATGCCTGACAAGTGCCCCCAACCGTCCTCCTGCTTGACGATGACACTCAGTTTCGATCGAGTGTAACGCCTGCGCTCGAAGCGTTCGGCGTCCGGGTATTGAACGCGACCAAGGGGAGCATCGCCCGTGCGTTGCTCGAAGAAGAAGAGCCGTCGTTGCTGGTCGTCGATGGCTTGCTCCCCGACATCAACGGGATCGTTTGGATCGAAGAACTTCGAAGAGACGGATTCGACACCCCGGTCATTTTCGTATCGGCTTTCTACAGGGATCTGACGACCTTCAAATACCTCACTCGCGAGCTCGGCGTGGTGAAAGTCTTTCACAAACCGGTCGCGGTGGATCGATTCGCCCGCGAAATAGCGAACATCGTCTCGGCTCCCATGAGCTTGATGCCGACCGCGATGCATTCCGTCGAGGAACCGGGCGATCCGGTCCTATTCCCCGAGGAGCCTTCCGAGCCTGACCTCGATCCGGAGGAAGCGAAACAGTCTTACGCGAGTCTGCTTCCGATCGCGGCGGACAATCTGACCGGCGCGATCCACCGGGTGCAATCGGAGACCGATCGGCACAGCGTGCTGGCCGAAGCGCTACGTCAGGCACATGATCTGCACGGCGCGGCGCTGACGCACGGCTTCATCGAGATTTCGGAAGCCGCCGGTCGAATCGAGGTGGAGCTTCGCCAGCTGCAGGATTCAGGGCGGCTCGATTGGTCGAGCATGCTCGAGTCGGTCGATGCAGTGAGGGCTCATACGGCAACGGCGATCGGCCGTGCGATGGAGGCGCAATCGTTGGCTGCCGCTCCGCCGTCGGTCACTCCGGCTGCCTCGTTTTTCCTCCACCGCCCCGTTCCCACGGATTTCGTGCCGACTCTGCTCGTGCTCGAAGACGACCCGGCGATGATCGCCTATCTGCGGTCTGCTCTCGATGAGGTGCTAGTTCACTTGAGGCCCGTTTCGACGGTGGACGAGGCGCTCAAGGTCGCCGCCCGAAATCCGCCCACCTCCGTTCTCGTCGGCTGGCCCGCCCAGGAGGCCGATGCGTTTCCCCGGTTCTTCCAGATGTTCCGCAACTTGCCCGGCTGCCGCGAGGTGCCCGTCATCCTTCTCTCGATCGATGACGACCCGCACACTCGGGCTCTCGCCGCTCAGCTCGGCGTGGACATCTTCCTGCCACACCCAATCGAGCTGGTCCGCCTTCACCACGCGATCAACACTGCCGTCCACCGGGCGATGACCCGTCGCCCCAAGGTGGCGGTCCTCCGGGACCCCGACGCGGCGCGACAGATCAAGGAAAGCGGCATCGAGTGCTTTCTGTATTTCAGCTTTGACGAGCTCTTGCGCGAGATCGACGTCGAGTGTCCCGATGCTGTCTTGTTGGGCTCGAGCGTGACGGGAAAGCAGGTTCCTGCGATCATTCGCATGTCTGCGTGGGATTCAGACTTCGTGTTGATGTGCTTCGACGACTCGCCCCTGGCGGGCGAAGCAGAGATCACCGGGCGTCTCCATCGCGCGTCGAGCTGGCTCGTCGAGCTACACCGCGAAGCCGACCGGATGACGCGCCTTCGCCGGTCCCAGGTACGTTGCAGCCAGACCGGGTTGGTTTGCCGTCCGGGAGCCGTGGCCGCGCTCGAAGCGGGTTTGTCCTCCGCACAGCGCCAAGGGCGCACATATTCGATCGGCCTAATTCAGGCGACCGGCCTCGATGGGCTCGACCACGTCAAGGCGCGACGCCTCCGGACTCACTTGGGCCGCCTGATCCATGGCCGGTTCCGCCGTGAAGACGTCCGAGGGCGATGGGACGAGCGGACGTTCGTCGTCGGGTTCGACGGGTCGAGCGCGCGTGCCGTCGTCGAGGTGGTCCGGAGGCTCAAGGACGAGCTCGCCACGCAGCGATCCCGCGAACCTGAAGAGCTTTTCTTTCTGCACATGGCTGCTGGTCTTGCCTCGTATCCGCTCGATGGCGACACGACCCGCGCACTGATTCTGGCCGCCCACGAGCGCGTCGAAACCGCGGTTGCGCGCGATCCGGATGCCCTGGTTTGGCGCTAGCGTTAGGGCTCGCGCCCCATACGGAGAAGGGCTAGACTCAGGGTATCGAACCGATTGCGCAGCGCGGCCCCGCTCAAGCCGATGTAGCCGCCGACATCGAAGTCGCCGATTCCGGCCTTCTGCTCAAGCTCACCGGTTCCGGGGGCGCGAACCTGCGGGTGCTCGAGGCGGAGCTCGGGGTGGCCATGGGGCTGCGCGGCTCCACAATTCACATTCAGGGACCCAACCGCGATGTCGAGTTGGTGGAGCGTGTGCTCCACGAGCTCATCGATGCGCTTCAGTTTCGTGACCTCAGCTCCGTCGAGATTTCGCGCGCAGCGAGGACACTTCGCGCTCATCCGGAGATGAGGCTTCGCTCGCTGTTGGACGATGTCGTGCTGACGACCTCCAGCCGCCGCATCGTTTCCCCCAAGGGCGTCACCCAGCAGACCTACATTCAGGCGATCCGCAGCTTCGATATCGTATTCGGGATTGGGCCGGCCGGCACAGGCAAGACGTATCTGGCGATGGCGATGGCGATTCGCGCGCTCCAAGAGAGGCAAGTCAAACGCATCGTCTTGACCCGCCCCGCCGTCGAAGCGGGTGAGCGCCTCGGGTTCCTGCCGGGGGACTTGGCTGAGAAGATCAACCCCTATCTGCGGCCCCTCTACGATGCGCTCCACGACATGATGGAGCCCGGCCGGATCACCGCGTTGATCGAGCGAGGTACGATCGAGGTTGCACCCCTTGCATTCATGCGAGGACGGACGCTGAACGACAGTTTCGTCGTCCTAGACGAGGCGCAGAATACCACGCCAGAACAGATGAAGATGTTCCTCACGCGCCTCGGGTTCGACTCGAAGACCGTCATCACGGGTGACGTGACGCAGATCGATCTCCCCGGCGGCGCCCCCAGCGGCCTGCGGCACGCCAGAAAGGTTCTCTCCAACATCGAGGGCATCGAGTTCATCTACTTCTCGCATACCGACGTGGTCAGGCACCCGCTCGTCCAGCAAATCGTACAGGCCTATGACGCGCACGAATCGGGCTCTTCCCACGGTGACATCTAAGTCTTGCCTGGTATGCTAGCCGTCACATGAGCGATCGAATCTATGACGGAGCGCTGGACCTCATCGGCCGGACGCCCCTGGTGAGGCTCGCGCGAATCACCGGCGACGACGGTGCCGAGGTCTGTGGGAAGCTCGAATCCAACAACGTAGCCGGCTCGGTCAAGGACCGCCCCGCGCTTTCGATGATCCTTGCGGCGGAGCAATCCGGTCAGCTCGTCGCGGGGTCGACGGTCGTCGAAGCGACCAGCGGTAACACGGGCATCAGTCTTGCGATGATCTGTGCGGTGCGTGGCTATCGCTGCATCATCGTGATGCCCGAAGACATGAGTGCGGCGCGACGTCACTTGTTGAAATCCTATGGAGCCGAGGTGGTGTTGACTGCGGCTGAAGACGGCATGGCGGGGGCAGTCGAACAGGCCGGACGCCTCTTGCACTCCACGCCGGGCGCATTGATGTGCGGTCAGTTCGAGAACCCCGCGAACCCGGACATTCATTCGAAGACGACGGCAGAAGAGATCTGGCAAGCGACTGCAGGTAAGGTCGATGCGTTCGTTGCCGGTGTCGGAACCGGAGGCACGCTTACAGGCGTCGGCCGTGTGCTCAAAGACCGAAACCCGGAGATTCGGCTGGTCGCGGTCGAACCAAGGGCCAGCGCGGTGCTCTCCGGCGGAAAGCCCGGATTGCACGGCATTCAGGGTCTGGGTGCCGGGTTCGTCCCGGCCGTGCTCGACACCGATCTGATCGACGAGGTGATCACGGTCACCGATCTTGCCGCAGACCGCATGACGAAGCGCCTCGCTCGCGAGGAAGGCTTGCTGCTCGGGCCTTCTTCCGGCGCGAACGTTCATGCGGCGCTCGAGGTGTCGCGCAGGCTGCGAACCGGGCAACGCGTCGTCACCATTCTCTGCGATGGCGGCGAGCGCTACCTCTGCTGATCGGTGATGACCGCGCTCGTCGAGGTTTCCCGCGATCTGAGTCGAGCGGTCTCGAGGCTCGAGTTCGGCGGTGCGGTGACTCACGTCTACAATCCCCTGCAATACGCGAGGCGCCCGCATGAGATCTACCTCGATCGGTTCGGAGCGCGTCCCGTGGAGGTCGTGCTCGTGGGCATGAATCCGGGGCCGTTCGGGATGGCGCAGACAGGGGTGCCGTTCGGCGACGTGGGCTTCGTGCGCGATTGGATGGGCATCGAGGCTCCGGTCGATCGACCCGGGGACGAGCATCCAAAGCGGCCAGTGCTCGGTTTCGACTGCGAGCGCTCCGAAGTCAGCGGTTCGCGTCTTTGGGGCTGGGCGCGGGAACGCTTCGGTTCGCCTGAGCGGTTCTTCGCACGGTTTTTCGTGATCAACTACTGCCCACTGCTTTTCCTCGAATCGACCGGGCGAAACCGAACCCCCGACAAACTGTCGAGCGACGAGCGAGGCGCGCTCTTGCCGGCCTGCGATGAGGCCTTGCGATCCGCTATCGATGTTCTTGATCCGAGGGTCGTGGTCGGAGTCGGCGCATGGGCGACGAAATGCGCCCTCGCAGCGTTAGGCGAAGACGGGCCCCAGGTCGGTACCCTCCTGCACCCGAGCCCAGCGAGTCCGAGAGCCAATCGCGGATGGGCATCACAAGCCGAACGCGATTTGCTCGGCTTGGGCATCAAGTTGTGAGCGCGCATGGGGGATGCATGATGTATGATTCGCGTCGGGGGTGGATCCGATGCCGAAGAGAGTCGTCCAAATTGCGGCCATCACGTTGTTGAGTTTGGGATGCGGACACGAGTCCGCGGCTATGCAGGAAGTTCGAAGCGCCGCAGCCATCGACCTCGACTGCGACACCTCGATGATCGAGCTCGTCGACGACAAGCCCATGTCCAAGCGCGTGAGCGGTTGCGGTCGGACGCTCACCTACATGTACAGGTGCAACCCGGTGGCGGGTGGCGGGCAAGATTGCCAGTGGAAACCCGTTCGAGAACCCAGCAACAAGCTCAACTAACCACCGTCGGGCTCGGCCGTGAGCAGTTGTGCTTGCAGCTCGGCAATGTCCGGGTTGTGGGGGTCGAATGCACTCGCGCGTTCCAAAGCGGCGGAGGCCCCTTCGAGATCTCCGCGCTCGAGGGCTGCCCGGGCGCGATCGAGCTCGTCCTTGGCAGCTTCCTCGCGTTCGTGCGGAGAGAGTGATCCAGTGCCCGCGCCAGTGTCGGTTCCAGTGCGAAGGTCGGCGCCAGCGTCGGTGCCCGTACCAGCATCGCCATCAGTGCCAGCGTCGCTGATCATGGTGGCGGGCTTGGAGTGACAGTTCTCGACCGCGACCCAGGATGCGAGCAGCATTGCGAAGGTCAGCGTCAAGAGGAAGGGTACGCTCTGGCGTTTGCGTCTTGGTCTAGCTGGGCGCCGACGGTCATATGCTTGTCGAAGTGCGGACGCGAACGTGAGCGCACTTGCATAGCGCTCGGAGGGGTTCTTTCGGAGCGCTCTCAGGATTGCGGTATCTACCGTCGGTGGAACCGCTGCGCCTCGATTCGCCTGGCTCGGCGCGAGGGGGTCCGTGTTCATCACTTGATGCGCGACCGCCATCGCCTCCGCGCCAGGGAACGCCCGTTCGCCGCACGCGGCTTCGTAGATGACGGCGCCAAATGAGAATAGGTCACTCTTCTCGCTGTACTCACCGTTGCGCAGTGTCTCCGGGGCCGAGTAACACGGCGTCCCTAGGAATTGTCCTTCCCGGGTGAGATCGGCATTCGGTACGCGCGCGATTCCGAAGTCCGCGAGCTTCACCTGTCCGGTGTCGGTGATCAGCAGATTCTCCGGCTTGAGATCTCGGTGAATGACACCTGCGGCGTGGGCGGTGGCGAGTGCGTCTGCGACCTGATGAGCGAGCTCGAGCAGGCGTGCGCGGGACAGGGGGCCTCCTTCTCTGAGCTCCTGTTTGAGCGTGCGTCCGCGCACGTACTCGAAAACGAGATAGGGGCCGACTTCCGGGTCATCTCCAACGTCGAATATTTGAACGATATTGGGATGTTGAAGGCGAGCCGCTGCACGAGCCTCGTTTTGGAAGCGGCTGAGAAACACCGCACGCGTCTCCGCGTCGAGCGCGAGGTCACGAAGCGTCTTGACCGCGACTGGTCGGTCGAGATCTGCATCGTGCGCCAGATAGACGTTCCCCATCGAACCTGAGCCCAGGAGCCGTTCGATCCGGTAGCGGCCGATCTGTCGCGGCAGTTCTTCCATGGGCGCGATCTAGTGCATCCGGCGCGAAGGGGCTAGAGACGGTGGAGCTTGAGGGTGTTGGCGCGTCCTGACGTGGGCCATCCTACGACCATGGCAAACGCTTCCCCGTGCTGACAAAGCTTCTCCCGTACGAGCAGCGAGGTAGCGATTCGCAGAGTCTCATCGAGCGATTCGGGCGGCACCTCGATTCGGGGGATCACACCCCACTCGAGCGCCAGGCGTCGCGCGACTCCGAGATCGCTCGTAATGGCCAGGATCGGTGCTTTAGGTCGATGCTCTGCCAATAAGCTCGCGGAACGTCCGTCCTGTGTGAACACCACGACGGCCTTCAATGGAAGGTGAGTGGTCAGCAGTGCGGCCGCGCGCGCTGCTGCATTCGAAAACGGCCAGTCTTCATCGCCGACGTTCTTCAAATCCCGGAACTGGCGTGCCAGATCTTCGACGTAGTTCGACTCCACCTCACGGATGATCGCATCCATCATCTTGAGGCTCTGCACCGGGTAACGGCCGGCGGCCGTCTCACCACTGAGCATGACGGCGTCGGTTCCGTCCATCACCGCGTTGGCCACGTCTGCTGCCTCGGCGCGGGTTGGCCTCGGATTGCGAATCATCGAGTCCAGCATTTGTGTGGCCGTGATGACGACTTTGCCCCGAGCATTGGTCTCCCGGATGATTCGCTTTTGGACCATCGGCACCTTTTCGGCCCCGAGCTCCACGCCGAGGTCACCGCGAGCGATCATGATGCCGTCCGCGGCGTCCACGATATCCGAGAGCGCCACTACCGCTTCCGGACGCTCAATCTTTGCGATGACGGGCACCCCGCCGGCCAAAGATTTGGCTTCTCTCACGTCCTCCGCCGATCGCACGAACGAAAGAGCGATGTAGTCCGCCCGTAGTACGGAGATCGCAAAAGCCAAATCCGCGTGGTCCTTCTCCGTCATCGCCGGCGCACTGATCGAGACGCCGGGCAGATTGAGGCCCTTGTTGTTGGAAAGTGGGCCGCCATCTTCGACGAACGTGTGGACGGTGTCGCCGTCGATGCGGTCGACCCGGAGGCGAATCATTCCATCATCCAGGGCTACCGCATCCCCAGGCTTCACGTCTTGGGCGAGCGACGCGTAGGTCACCGAGACGATATCCTGATTGCCTTCGATGTCGGCGGTGGTCAGCGCGAAGGGGTCACCCGGCGAAAGCTCAATCGGACCTTTCGCGAATCGGCCGATCCTCATCTTCGGCCCTTGCATGTCAGCCAAGATCGCGATCGGGCGTCGCGCGGTCGTGGCGGCCTCGCGCACCAGCTGGGCCACTCGGGCATGGGATTCGTGCTCGCCGTGCGAAAAGTTGAGGCGCGCACAGTCCATGCCAGCGCTGACGAGCTCGTCGATCGTCGCCTTGGTGTTGCTGGCAGGCCCGAGCGTGCAGACGATCTTGGTGCGCCTCACGGTGGGGTTGTACCCGGGTTCCGTGCGACGGCCAAGCTACCGGTCACGCTCCCTCGGTGGTTCCCATCGGCTGAGCTTCGACTTGAAACCGAGGCGTACGACGAACGTCGAGTAGAGTGTCCATTGCGAGCGAACGGAATCTAGCTGCGTATTTCGGTATGATGGATCGGCGTTTACGTGACGAGCGGCGATGCGCAGCCACAATCCGCGTACCGTCGTCAGAGGCCTATAGAGCGGAATTCCGAATCCAAACCCGACGCCGAGCCCCGTGCTTCCGTCGCCGTCGAGCAAGAATGCGGGCCCGATCTCGACGAAGATCGATTGCAACATCAGGTCGGTAAACTCGTTCCAAGTTTGTTTGTAGAGCAAGAAGAGCGCCGGAAAGAGGGGGCGGAGATCCACGCCCAAGAACAGATCTTGGCCGGAGTCGGGGCCCCAGCGCCCGGAGAGCACCACCCCTGCCACGTCGGCTACGAGAAAGCGCATCTCGCCGACGACGTTTGGTTCGACCTTTTGGTCGCGCCATGTGGCGCCTGGCCCCGCGCCCAGCGCGAGCGTCAGACCGCGATCCCAGCGGCCATAGAGCCCGTCTCCCCGACGTTGTGCATCCGCCGATGCGCCGAATGATGAGAAGACGAGCATCGAGCCAACGATGACCCCTAGACCGGCGCCCCGTGTCATGATTCCCCCATGCACCCGCCCGCATGGCGGGTCAAGAGATAGAGGCGGTAGACTGTACACATGGGGCGTCCGTTCGGCTTGGGGCTTCGAAGCCAACTCATCCTCGCGCTCATCGTGGCGTTCGGCGGGGCGTTCATGCTGTTGAGTCTCGTGACTGCGCGGCTCGACGAGAGACACAACGCCGAGGAACAGCGTACCCGAGCCGCAGCTCTAGCCCAAGCGATTGCGTCGGGTGCAGGATTCGAGGGAGACGGACCGAGCGCGGAATTGCTTTCCCGAATGGGGGACGCTGGTTTCCTCGTAGGCGTCGAAATTCGAGGCAGCGATGGCGCGCTGAGGACATGGGGGGTACGCCATGGCGATCCGGACGCGGAAGCGACATCCAGCAATGGGGTGGACCTGCGGATTTGGGTGCCTGCGGGCGGGCGCGGTGACGCCGCGCGGCGCAGATTGTTTCTATTCTACCTGGGTTTGACCGCCGCAACCGTTCTCCTCCTGACCTACGTGCTGCTGACCTACTTCATCGTCCGCCCGATCGATCGACTGCAATTAGCCTCTGAACGACTCGCGGCGGGCAGTCTTCGTACGAGCGTCCCGGTGCAGGGAGCGGCCGAGGTCGCGCGTCTGGCCGCAACGTTCAACGAGATGGCGGCGCAGCTTCGGCAAGACCGAGCGGCACTGCAAGATCGGCTCGAAGACCTCGAACGGACGACCGCCGAGCTCACCGCGGCGCAAGAGCAATTGATCCGGAGCGCGCGCCTTGCGGCTGTAGGGCGGCTTTCTGCCGGCGTTGCGCACGAGATCGGCAATCCGCTTGCAGCGATCCGCGGCCTACTCGATCTCATGCAGGTCGGTGACCTCGATCCTGAAGAGCAAAAGGAGTTCATCGGCCGAGTTCAGCGTGAGACCGAACGAATCCATCACACGATCCGAGACCTGCTGGATTTCTCCAGAAACGAGCCGTCCCAGGACGGACGGATCGATAGCTCAGCCGATCTCTCGGAGGTCGTTTCCGACACCATCAAGCTCATCGATCGACAAACCCGCTTTCGCGACATCGAGCTTGCGCTCGCGATCGATGAAGACCTTCCCCGGGTTCGTGGCGATCATGAGCGCCTCCGGCAGCTCCTGCTCAACTTGCTGTTCAACGCAGCGGATGCAATCGGCGGAAAGGGCCGGGTCGAAGTTCGCGCATCGAACGGCGACGGTGTCGTCAGCCTCGTCGTTCAGGACGACGGCCCCGGGATCGACGGAGCGATCCTCGATCAAGTGTTCGATCCGTTCGTAACCACGAAAGCGCCCGGGCAGGGCACGGGCTTGGGTCTCGCGGTATGCCACACGATCGTGGAGCTGCTCGGCGGCTCCATCGAAGCCGCGAATCGAGAGCAGGGTGGGGCAGCGTTCGAGGTGCGTTTGCCCGAGGCGAGGTAGGTAGGGAAGCTCCCCGGGGCACGGCGGGGCGCGACGCGGGGCTGCGTCGGACGGGGCGCCTTGCAAAGGTGGCCGGGAAGATTGGGGCCTTGGGCCACGCAAGGCGCCCCTCGGAGCTCGCGCCAATCGGAGGGGGCTGCTGTTTGGCCGATTGTCACTCACACGCCGACTCCGCGCCCCATCGCGCCCCGCCGTGCCCCTCCGTACGTCGACATCGACGTAGTCCCGCGTCGCGACCCGCCGTGCCGCGTTCAGTCCGATTGAAAGGCGTTTTCGATGGCGGTCTCTTCTGCTGTTTGGGCGTCCGGCTCGACTGGCGGCTGGTGTCCGAGAGCTTCCTTGATCGCCCGCGCTTGGCGCTGGGTCGCCCCGGCTTCGACCAGCTGATGCTCGGTTGCTGCCATCACTTCTCGCAGGGACCCCAGATTGCGCAGCAGCTTTCCACGCGTCTTCGGGCCCACGCCGGGTACGCCGTCGAGCTCGCTGCGTAGCCGCCTCTTGCGTCCGACCTTCTTCCGCAAGGTGTTGGACGCCCGGTGGGTCTCGTCGCGCGCGAGCAGCAACAAGGAGAGTGCAGAGTTTCCTCTCACGGGGATCGCGTTCTTTTGCCCGGGCACGAACACTCGGTCTCCCTTTTCCTCACCCGCCGAGGTGATCCGCGGCTTTGCGACCGATGCGAGCTCGAGCTCGGGCACGCCGACGTCCTCGCGAGCTCGCATTGCCACACCGAGTTGTCCCTTGCCCCCGTCGACGACGAGCAAGTCGGGGAGCTCCCAGCCTTCTGCTGCGTCCCTCCCGCGTCGCAGCCGGCGCATCAGGACTTCGTACATCGCTGCGTAGTCGTCGCCGCCGCTGACCGCCTTCACCCGAAAGCTTCGGTAGCGCTCTTTGGCGGGTGCTCCGTCTTCCAAAGTCACGAAGACCGCGACCGTCTCATCCCCACCCGTGTGCGAAATGTCCACGCATTCGATTCGGCGCGGGACGACCGACAAGCGAAGCAGCCGTTGCAGTGCTTCCAGGCGCGCCTCGACATCTTCGCGCGCCCGTTCCTTCTCGTTAAAGGCGTGCTCTGCATTCTCTCTCGCGAGCTCGAGCAACTTGGCCTTCGCCCCGCGTTTCGGTTCCACGATCCGCACTCGGCGGTTTCGGTTCTCGCTCAGAAGCTCTTCGAGCGCCTCGCTCATCTCGATGGCGATCGGCACCAGGATCTCGTCGGGTCCCGAAGCCCGTTCGGCGTAGTGCTGGTGCAAGAAGGCTCCCAGCATTTCGTCGTTCGGAACCGCGACCCGCCGCAGGGCAAGCGTGCGCACCGCGAACAAGCGTCCGCCTCGCATGCTCAGCACCGCGACCTCCACTTGGTCTCCCTGGCGGTGGAAGCCGATTACGTCTTGGTCCGACTTCTGCACCCCGGCTACGCGTTGTTCTTCTTGCGCGCGCTCGACTGCGCGGAGCTGGTCCCTGTACACCGCTGCGCGTTCGTACTCGAGCTCGCTCGATGCGTTCTTCATTCGTTCATCGAGGTTGCGAGCCAGCTCGTCGTGTCGCCCGTCGAGAAATCGAGCGACGTTTGTGACCTGGGCACGATACTCTGCCTCGTCGACGTCCAACACGCAGGGCCCCGGACAGCGCCTGATCTGATACTGGAGACATGGCCTCGACCGCATGCGCAGCTCGGCATCCGTGCAGGTTCGTAGCTGAAAGTACCGGTTCACTAGGCGCAGCGTCTGCCTAGCAGCGGTCGCCGAGTGATAGGGTCCGAAGTATTGTGCCCCGTCTGGCTTTGGACGCCGGACGACTTCGAGCCTGGGCCAAGCCTTCTTTGCATCCAGCCGCAACGACAAGAACTCTTTGTCGTCTCGGAGCTTCACGTTGTACTTCGGCTGATGTGACTTGATCAGCTGGTTCTCGAGTAGCGCAGCCTCTTTGTCGGTGAGCGTGACGAAGGTCTCGATGTCGATCAGCTCGCGCTCGAGCCGGCCGACGAATGCACGCACGTCGCTCGAGCCGGGTTGAAAGTAGCTCCGCACGCGGTTCCTGAGGCTTCGGGCTTTGCCGACGTAGAGAACCTTCCCGTCGACACCGTAAAACACATAGACCCCAGGCGACGCCGGAAGATTGTCGAGCTTTCGCTGTGCTGCATCCGCAACCACGCCGGACGTATACCACCGGTCCCGGCCTCGATCGCCCCGCGACTCAGGTGACGTGAATGACGCGATCATCGGTGACGACGAGATCGACCGGAACGTCAAACGGGAGCTCGGGCACTTCGGAGATCAACTGAAAATCGTAGGCCAGCACGCAGGTGCAGGCGTGCTCGAGCCTCGGGAGCAGCTTGTCGTAATAGCCGCCGCCGTACCCGATTCGAAAGCCTCGCGGATCGACAGCCAAGGCGGGAACCAAAGCAAAATCCACTTCGTCCGGCTTCACCCTCGTGGCCGCCTCTGGCGGCTCCGGCACGGAGAAGGAACCCTCGACGAGCGCCGTTTCCGCATCGACGAGGTGCAACACGAGCTCGTCTCCGACGACGCGCGGCAATGCTACTCGCTTCCCCGCCGCCCAGACGGCTTCCATGGTCGGGCGCGTCCGAACCTCATTCCGAATCGAAGCGAAGGCGAGGATCGTGACCGCTCTCCTCATTTCCTCGAGCCCGAGGACGTGTTGCGTGATCGAGACCGAACGCGTCTGGCATGCCGACTTCGGCAGCGCATCGCGCACAGCGCGCATACGATCGCGTAGCGCCTGCTTGACGCGTTCACGGACTTGTCGTTCTGGGTGTTCCGTCGCGTCCGCGCTCACGGCTCGATCTGTTGAGCGAGCTCGGCGTCCGCCAGCAGGCGTTGATCGATGCGTCGAATCGCAGTCACGACGACCTCGCGGGTCTTGATCTCCAGACTCTCTCGGCGCCGCTCAGACGCGTCGAGGTCCTCCGCCAAGCCGAGTGCGACAACGGCCAGCAACTGCGCGGGTGTGGCTGCCCGCGCCGCCTTGGGACCCAGCGCTTGCACTCGCTCGTTGACGATATTGGCCAGGCGTTGCAGGTAGGCCTCATCGGCGTCCGAGGACATTCGATAGCTGGCACCGGCGATTTCGATCTGAACATTGCGCTTCACGGTTGGAGGGAAGGTAGTCCTCCAGCTCCTGGGGCGTCAAGGTAGGACATCCACATCCATCCCGGCTCCGTTCCGCTGCGATCGGAATCCGACTACGAGGGTTTATGAGTCATGGAGCAGGCGTGTTATTGTTGATCCCCGGGGGACAGTAGGGGTCATGATCAAGGTTAGTTGCCCGGCGTGTAATGCGTCCTACGACGTGGACGAGCACCGCTTGCCTGAAAGTGGGCTTCGGATGCGCTGTCCAAAGTGCAGCGAAAGCTTTCAAGTTCATCGCGACGGCTCGACCGCCAAGATTGGAGGTGGCGCCGCGCCTGGGGCGATGAAGCGGGCGCGACGCAAGCCAACGCAAGTCGGGCTCGGTCCGGGTGCGCCCCCACCGGCACCAGCGGCGGCGGTCAAGTCCCCGCCGTCCAACTTGCCGGCTCCAACAGGAGAAGTCGACCTTCCAGCGCCTTTTACGGGTGGTGAATTCGGAGATCTTCCCGCGCCCAAGAACGTCGAACGCTCGCTCGACTTCGATCCATTTGAAGACCCAGGGCTCGCCGACCTACCTGCTCCGCGGTCAGGACCGTCGCCTTCGGGTTTCGACCCTTTCGCCGACATGGACTTACCGGCCCCGCTCGAGGGACCGGGCGGCACGGACCTTCCGGCCCCCCTCTCCCAATCATTGGCAGGCGACTTCGACTTGCCGGCTCCATTCGGTGCGGTTCGAGGACGCAAGAGCGAGTTGCCAGGCGAGGAGATCGATCTGCCGATGGCGCTGTCCGATGCGGAGTTACCGACGCCGCGCGTGCAGTCTTCCGTCCCCGAGCCGATTTCGCTCGACTCCGACTTGCCCATGCCTCGCTCGCAGCAGGATCTGCCCATCGCGCGGGACGATTTCATGGACCTGGATCTCGATGGCCCCGAACGGGTTCACGGTGGCGGACCGATCGAGCTCGACCTTCCTGACGGCGACGATCTCGATCTCGAAATGGACCTCGACGTTCCACCACGGCCACCCGCTCCACCTCCACCCCTCGGGCAGGCGTTCGCCGCGCCTGCAGCGGAGCCGTCAGGCGAGCTCCAAGACTCGGACGAGCTCGAGTTCTCGGCCCTTCCTAAGGAGGGAGGAGAAGGCGTGCATCGCATGCCGCGCCCGGGCGGCCCCGGCCTAGACGCGTCCGGAGCATCCAAGCGCAAGATCCGGGTCAAAGCGATCTCGATCAAACGCCCCCGCTGGTTGATGAAGGCGCTGGCCGTCCTCGGCGTCATGATGGTCTTCCTCGGGGTTGGCTTCTACCTCGGAAGCACACGGTACGGTCTCTTTGGCGTTCATTTGGTGGAGCCGTTTCTCCCAGCCTCGGGTGACGACGTGCTCATGGCACAGGTGATCGAGGACGCCGAGATGACCGCGTCGTCGGACACGTATGCCGATACCCGTCAAGCGCTCGCCAAGCTCCGGCAAGCGCGCGGAAACGCAAGTCTCAATCGTTCGCTCGTCGCCAGAGAGCTCTTGCACGAATCCTACTATCAGGTGCGATACGGACAGGATCCCGAAAGTGCCCGCATCGCCGATGAGCTGAGGGTGCACCTGCAGCGAAGAGGCGACGATGCGCCGCGGGTACATGTGGCGCTTGCCGCCGACGCGTTGCGCAATGGTGATGTCGCCACCGCCACTTCGGAGATCGCACTCGCCGCGCAAGAGGACCCTACCGATGCTTACGTCGATCTGGTGGCCGGTGAAATGGCGCTCAAGGCCCGCGACGGAGCGTCCGCGGTAGAGGCATTTGATCGCGCTTTGAAGAAGCACGACAGCGCCAGAGCACAATGGGGACTTGCTCGCGCCTATCGCATGCTCGGCGATGCCGACAAGGCGGCGGCAGCTGCCAAGGCAACCCAGAAAATGAGCCCCAATCACGCTGGGGCTCGGGTCGCGGTCGCTGAGCTGCTGATCGCCGACGCAGAGATCGATCAAGCTTACACACTTCTTCAAGCCCCAGCGGGTCTCGTGCCGGTCGACGGCGCCACCTTGCAGGTCGCGCGCGCCGACAAGTCCGCCGCGCTCACGCTCGTTGCGCGAATCGAGGAACGCCGGGGACGTCAAGGCGCCGCCCGCGAGCTATACGAGAAAGCGATCGAGCTCGATACCACCAACGCGGACGCCGCTCTCGGTGCAGCGCGACTCGTCCTGTTGGAGGGGGCTTACGCCGACGCATACGCGCGCTTCCAGACGGTGCTCAGCTCCGAGCTTCCGCCCGGTACCGAGATGCACTCGACAGGGAAGCCGAAGCAGGTCGTCGAGGCGAAGCTCGGCGCGGCCGAGGCGCTACTCGGAATGGACAAGGCGGAGGATGCCTGGAAGTTGCTCGAGGATCTGCGAACCCCCGAGCCGGTGAGCGCAGAGGTCGAGATCTGGCTGGGCAAGGTTGCTGAGAGTCGCGGCGACACCGAAGAGGCAGTGACACACTACCGAAACGCGATTCGGCTCGAGCCCAAGTCATTTCGGGCGTACATAGCGCTGGCCCAACACTACTCGTCGACCAAGCGCCCCGGCGAGGCGGTCGCCGTGCTCGTAGAGGCGCAAAAGAACGTGGACATCACCGCAGAAGTGCGGCGCCTCTTGGGTTGGGCGGAGCTCCAGCGCAATCGGATTGACGATGCGATCACGCAGTTCCTGGCGGCACTCGAGATGGAGCCGCGGGATTCCTCGGCGCAGTTTGGGCTTGCCGTCGCGTACCGTCGCAAGGGAATGCTGGAGGAGGCGGAAGCGGCGCTCGCGAAGGTCGAGGAGCTGGATGCGAAATTTCCGGCCCTTCCTCTCGAGAAGGGTCGGCTCGCCGAGGCCAAAGGCGACCTGAACGCGGCCGCTGCGAGCTACCGCGACGCGCTCCAAGAGTCGCCGAACGATGCCGCGCTGAAGTCACGCTTAGGCGCCGTCCTCGTCCTCACTGGAAAGCTCGAGGAAGCGGAGACGCTACTGAACCAGGTCATCGCCGCTGAGCCGTACTCTGCCGAAGCCGAACATTACTTGGGACGGATCGAGCTCGAGCGGGGTCACCTCGAGCCAGCACGCCAACACTTCCTTCGCGCCGACCGCCTGGATCCCACCAACGGGCTCTATCGGCTGTACGTTGCATGGGTGGCGTTCGACTCGAACGAGATGACGAGCGCACTCAGGGATCTCGATGCTGCCCTGACGCTCGACCCCACTCTCGGCGACGCTTACTGGCTCCGGGCGCGCATTCGGATGCGCGCTGGCACCGTTCGCGATGCCCTGAGCGATCTGCGCAAGGCTCTCGAGCTCAACCCGCAGCGAATCGAGGCCTGGGCGGCCATGGGCGAATGCCACTACGAGCTCGGCCAGATGAACGAAGCGATCGCAGATTTCGAGACAGCAGTCGCGCGTGCCCCGGAGCGTGGGTACTGGTGGTACCGATTGGGTCGCCTGCAGCTCGACGAGGGCCGCCAGGCGCAAGCGCTGACGTCGCTCAACACTTCGGCGTCCCTCGGCGACCAGACCCCGGAGGACAAAGGGTGGCTCGCGGATGCGCACCGACTGATCGGCGACATCTACTTCGCTCAGAGAAAGCGGCAGGATGCTATCGTTGAGTATGGGCGATACCTGGAGCTCGCGGAACCCGACGCGATCGACCGACCCGACGTGCAACTGAAGCTCAGCCGCATCGGTCAGGGGCGTGACTAAGCCGGCTTCAGTCGAGTTGTCCGCGCCCAAAAGCGTGCGGCAAGAGCGACCCGAGGTCGTACTCCGCGTATGCATCGCCCGTGTAGCTTCGGATCGGTAGCTTGGGCGCGAGCTCTACGAGACATTGTCGGCAGATGCCGCAGGGAGGGGTAGGGGTCTTTGCTGCCGTCGAGATGGCGAGAGCGATCAGCTCGCGCTCGCCCGCTGCAACGGCGGCTGCCATGGCTGCGCGCTCTGCACAAATCGTCGCGCCGTAGCTCGCGTTCTCGACATTGCAGCCGATGTATAGCGCGCCGCTCTTGGCCTGGATCGCCGCGCCCACCGTGAAACCAGAGTAAGGGGCGTACGCCCGCGCACGTGCCCCCATCGCAGCGTGCATCAAAGCATTCCAGGTCCCTTCGTCCATCACATCGACTCCAGCACTCCCGAGAGGAGCGACGCGAACCGGGCACCCACGCGGCCGGCGGTTTCTTGAACCTCCTGGTGGCTGAGCGGCTCCTTCGAGATCCCGGCCGCGAGGTTCGAGATACAGGAGATGCCTAGGACACGAAGTCCCATGTGACGGGCGGCGAGCACCTCGAGCACCGTGCTCATGCCGACCGCATCCGCTCCGAGAGTCCTGAGCATGCGTACCTCCGCCGGGGTTTCATAGGCGGGACCCAAGAGACCTGCATAGACCCCGCGCTTGAGCCCGAATCCGAGCGCGCTCGCGACTTCGTCCGCCGTCTCGATGAGATCTGGGTCGAAGGCGGTGGTCATGTCGAGAAATCGCGGGCCCTGACGGTCGACGTTTGGGCCCACGAGGCTGCTGGTTCCGGTGAGGTTGAGCTGGTCGGTGATCGCCATCAGGTCGCCCGCCTCGAGCTCGGGAGCAATCCCACCGGCCGCATTGGTCACGATCAAGGCCTTGGCCCCGAGGACGGCCATCAGTCGGACACCGAACGCAACGTCGGCGGCTGATCGGCCCTCGTAGAGGTGAGTGCGTCCCTGCATCGCCACGATCCGCTTGCCCGCCTTGTTTCCGGCAACGAGGTTGCCCGCATGCCCTGACACGCTAGAGAGCGGCATGTGGGGGATTTTGCCGTACGGGATCGCATGCGCGTCCTCGAAAGCGTTGGCGTAGTCCCCGAGCCCCGATCCGAGCACCATGGCGACGTCGACGCAGCCGGTCTGATCGGCCACCGCCTGCTTGGCTTGCTCGAGAGCCTCCATCATCGCGTCTGCATTGTACGCTACCTCGACTATAGTGGCTTGCCGATGATGAGACGAGTCGCCGTCGCCTGTTTGATGCTCGCCCTCGCGTGTTCCGGGACAAGCGCCGATGAACCCAGCGATGAAATGGCTCCGGAGGTCTCGACCGGAAACGAAGTGCCCGCCGTCGTCGAGCCACCTGTCCTCGTCTCGATCGTGCCGGGCGCAGCGGTAGAAGAGATTCCACGCGATTGCTCCCATCCGGTGGAAGAGACGTGCAATGCCATCGATGACGATTGCGACGGCGTGATCGACGATGGCTGTGGGTATGGCACGGGACTCATGCAGGTCACAGCATCCTGGAACACAGGCGCCGACATCGATCTCTACGTCACGGGTCCGCTGGGCGACACGCTGAGCTTCCAGAGACCGGCCACCCCATCTGGTGGCCGAGTCGACCACTCGGGGCGAGGGGATTGCGAGGCCGACATGCCGAACCCGCGGATCGAAAACGTCCGTTGGGTCGGCTCGCGGCCGATGGACGGGATCTATGAAGTCGAGGTGCACTATTGGGGCGAGTGTGTGAGCAGCGGGGGACCGACGCAGGTAACCCTCTCCGTCGCCGTCGGGCGCCGCATCGCGGGTCAATACCGCCTGACCTTGTTACCCGGCGAGCGGGTCCGCGTCGTGCGCTTCGTCGTTCAATGACCAGTCGCCGAGACGCCCTGCTCTTTGGCGCATGCTTGGCGCTGCAAGGATGCATCTTCGCCGGGCTAGCGCTTGCAGCACGTTCGAGCTGCGCACCGTCCACCATCGTGATGTCGCTCGCGGCATGCTTTCTCCCGTACGCCGGCGCGCTGGTCTTCTCGCGTTCTGTGACTAGGCGGCGAGCTCTCGACGGGCTTGCGATCTTGGCGGCGCTGATCTGCGGGGCCGCACTGGTGTTTGCGCCCCCCGTGTTGTCCGACGATCTCTATCGCTATCTCTGGGAAGGACGGCTTTGGCTCGCAGGATTCAATCCCTATCGGATCGCTCCCGATGATCCGATGCTCGCGCATCTCCGTGATGGTCTCTGGACCCACATCAACAACAGGCCGCTTGGCAGCATTTATCCGCCCGTTTCGCAACTCCTCTTCGTGGTTGCGCAACAGCTCGGCGGGCAGGTCTGGACCCTGAAGCTCATCGCGCTCCTGGGCCACGTGCTCTGCGTTGCTCTCCTCTCCCGGATCTCGAGCGCACGCAAAGCGCCGCTGGCGCTGGCCCTCAATCCGTTGCTCCTCGGTGAAGCAGCGCTCAACGGTCATTTCGACATCGTATGTGGGCTTGCCCTGTTCATCTCGGCATGGGCGCTTGCGCGGCATCGCTACCTGCAAGCTGGTGTTGCCGCAGCTGCCGCGGTGGGTCTCAAGGTCGTGGGCTTGATCGCCCTGCCGCTGTTCGCACGGCGCCCCAGAGCTTTGCTTGCAACGGGGCTCGCCGCGGCATTGTTGCTTCTGCCGCTGGTTTGGTCCCGTGCGCTCTCCGATCCCGTCTCGGGACCGGGACAGTTCGCAACTCGTTGGCGCGGCAACGAGAGTCTCTTTGCCTTGCTCGATTGGCTGAGCCGCCGGTTCCTCGATGCAAGCGCGGCAGCCCTGGTCGCTCGCTCGGTTGTCGTCCTCGTCTTTCTAGTGCTCTGCGCGGTGGTCGTATGGCGCCGCGTACCGCCGATTGCGGCGATCCGCTGGCTTCTCTGGGCGCTGCTGCTTCTTTCGCCGCAAGTTCACCCCTGGTACCTCGGCTGGCTCATTCCGATCGAGCTCGCCGCCGGAGGCTCGGCAGGCTTGGTATGGAGCGCGGCCGTGCTCTGCGCCTACATCCCACTGGACCGCTGGGTCGCCGAGGGCGTTTGGGACATGCCGCTCTGGCCGCAGATTTTCGAGTACGCGATCGTTGCCGTGGCCCTGATCCTCGATCCGCGGCGTCCGACCCTCGGGAGCCGCGTCCAAAATCCACAAATTCGCTGGTGATTCGACCGGGTCGTGGCGGCATCCGGCTCGCATAGGTCAGGAGCTCCGTTTTGGCTTGCAGGGAGAGCCGCAGCCCCTAGACTACGCGCCCCTGAAACCCAGGGACTGACGGATTCACCATGTACGCGGTCATTCAAACAGGCGGAAAGCAATATCGGGTTGCCGAGGGCGACACGATTCGCGTCGAAAAACTGATAGGCGACATCGGCTCCAAAGTGGAGTTCACCGATGTCCTGATGGTCGGCGGCGAGAAGGTCGAAATCGGCAAGCCGCATGTCGGTGGCGCCAAGGTCACGGCCGAGATCGTCGCGCAGGACCTTGCCAAGAAGATCATCGTCTTCAAGATGAAGCGCCGAAAGGGCTACCGGAACCGTCGCGGCCACCGGCAACCTTACACCGAGCTTCGTATCGAGAGCGTGAAAGGCTAAGGAAGGGCCATGGCACACAAGAAAGGTCAGGGTTCCTCCCGCAACGGCCGCACTTCGAACCCTCAGTACCGTGGCGTCAAGGTGTTTGGCGGGCAGTCGGTGCCCGCTGGCAGCATTTTGGTTCGCCAGGTTGGCTCGTCGTTTCATGCCGGTTCCAACGTCGGCGTCGGCAAGGATTATACCCTGTGGGCCAAGGTTGACGGTGTCGTGAAGTTCGAGCGGCGCGGCCGAACCGGCAAACGCGTCAGCGTTTATCCCGCCGACAACTGAGCGACTCCTTGCAGGAGCGGTTTCCGGCGCCCGAGTTCGACTCCCCCACGGGGAGTGTGTTTCCGCCACCCGCCGGACGGCGGGTCTATTGCAATCGCAACCTGCGGCTCGATCAGGTCAAAGCCGTCGGCTTCGACATGGACTACACGCTTGCGATCTATCGCCAGGCCGAAATGGATCGGCTCAGCATCGAAGCGACCGTCCGCAAGTTGGTGGATCGGGGCTACCCGGAAGAGCTCCTGTCGATGAAGTACCGGACCGATTTTCCGGTCCGCGGGCTCCTCATCGACCGAAAGCTCGGCAACGTCCTGAAGATGGATCGCTATCGGTACGTGAAGACCGCCTACCACGGCTTCCGCCGCCTCAGCCGGGAAGAGCGCCGAGGCGCGTACCACACTCGGCGGCTTCGCCCCGGCACAAAGCGCTACCACTGGGTCGATACCCTGTATTCTTTGTCCGAGGTGGCCGTGTACGCGGCCGTGATCGAGCATCTGGAGAGTCGCGGTGGCACGGTCGACTATGGGAAGCTCTTCGCTGACATCCGAATGTGCGCTGATCTATCCCATCAGGACGGCTCGATCCTCGACGTGGTGCTCGGGGACCTGCCGCGATACGTGGATCGCGACCCCGAGCTCGGGGTCCTGCTGCACAAGCTTCGAAGCGCTGGCAAGCGCCTGTTCCTCCTGACGAATTCCGGCCCCGAGTATACCGATGCGATGATGTCGTACCTCTTGGACGACGCGCTCGACGAATATCCGAGCTGGAGGAACTACCTCGACTACGTCTGCACCGCCTCCAAGAAACCCAGCTTTTTCGTGGAAAAAGCGCCTTTTGTGGATGTCGAAACCCAGGAGAAGCTCCGCGATCCCGTGCGCGGCCGGCTTTACACCGGCGGCAACATCGCCGACCTGCAGCGCGCCTTGGGCTTTGCGAGCGACGAGGTGCTCTACGTGGGGGACCACATTTACGGCGACGTGCTCCGAGCCACCAAGGAGTCCGCATGGCGTGCCGCGATGATCATCCAGGAGATGGATGATGAGCTCCGGGTTCTCCGTGAGCACGCCTTGAGCTTCGAGCGCTTGGATGCGCTTCAGCAAATGCGGAACGTGGTGCAGGACGAGCTTCGCGAGCACCAGGCTCGCCTCAAGCGTATCGAGCGCACGCTCGATGGGCACGAGTCGGGACCCGAACGAGCCGACTTGGACGCGAAGCGGGTGCGTCACCGCCGTTCGATCGATCGGCTGAGGGCGCAACTCAAGGAGCTGGACGTCGAACGAGCGGCACTCGACGAGGTCCTCGACCAAGCGTTTCATCCGTTCTGGGGCTCGTTTTTCAAGGCGGGCAACGAGGTTTCGAGCTTCGGCAATCAGGTCGAGCAGTACGCTGCGCTCTACACCTCGCGAGCGACCAACCTGATCGAGTACTCCCCGATGCACTACTTCCAGAGCCCGAGGCATCGGATGCCGCACGAGACCGGGAGCTCTCCGGGCGAATAGGAACGCGAATTTATTGTCCGCTAGCCGCGCGACTTGTCTATACTGCGGGCCTACTCACAACGGAGCGTGACATGGCGAAATCGGCCACCAAAAAAAGCACGAAGAAGCGGGCGGCGAAAAAGTCGGCGTCCAAGAAGACAGTAAAGACGACGGCGAAGAAAGCGGCCCCGAAAAAGGCCGCGAAAAAGGCCGCGAAAAAGCGGTCCGCCAAGAAGGCTGTGAAGGCCGAAGTTGCGGCGTTGAAGAAGACGGTCAAGAAGACGCGCGCCAAGATCAAGAAGAGGATCACGAAGGCCAAGAAAGGTACGACCAAGAAACCGCAGCGTTAGCAGAACATCAAGAAAAAGTCGCCGACTCGAAATGAAACTCGATGAGGCAGCCAAGAAGCTGAAGCCGAAAAAGAAGAAGCCGGCTAAAAAGAAGTAGGCGGAACGGGGTGGAGCCAAGGGGGATCGAACCCCTGACCTTCGCACTGCCAGTGCGACGCTCTCCCAGCTGAGCTATGGCCCCTTGAGGGACGCCGTTTTGCGTCGATGCTCGCCGTTTGTCAATCACCCGCCTGAGGCCCCGCAAATCTTGACCTTTTCTCCCTCTCCGGCGAAAGGGAAAAGAGATGCGAGCGGCCGTCTTCTTCGCGATTTTACTGAGCGCGTGCAGCGGATATGACGACCTCGCGCTGCTCGAGGTCGACAGCGTCGAGCCGTCGGAAGTCGAAGCGGGCGGGATGCTTCGGCTTCATGGCCGAGGTTTTCCGCTCGCTCGTACACCCGAGATCACGCTTCGGGGATCGCTGCGTCGCCCGGGCATCCGAGTCAGCGACGTGGATGTACGTCTCGCGGGCAATGTACAGTCCGAATCCTTGATCGAAATCCCAATTGCCGGGGAGCTCATCGATGCGCTTGGTGGTCGTGCCACGTTCGACGGAGAGCTGAGGGTCGGGTTCCGCGCTGCCGACGATCATCGTGACGTGTTCGCGGCGGAACAAGTTCGAATCGACTTTCTGCCCGACACGTCCGCACAACTGCGAGCGGGCAGTGGGCGCGAGGAGCAAACCGAGCCGGTCGCCGCCAAGGGCTTCGGGGTGGTACTTTCGCGCGAGGAGCTTGGCACGGTGGGCGTCAGGGTCCTTTCGGTCGACCCTCAGGGCTTGGCCGCGCTACAGGGCGTCGAGCCTGAAGACCGGCTCATCGGGCTCGACGGAATGAGTCTCTACAGCTGGCGCGACTTCCTCCCCGACCCGACGAAACACGAGTCGATCGTGCTCGTTGCGAGGGATGGGCTCCGCGGCGCTCATGCGCTGCGCTGGCCGCATGAGGTCACGGAGCGATCGGTGGACGCGATCGCGCTCGGGTTCCTCGGCCTCCTGGGATTGCTGCTCGGCTGGCTCTCTCCGGCCGCGCTGTCCTTGCGCGTCCCGCCTTCCAAGCTCTCGCCGTCGCTATGGTTGGTTCGTTCGACCCTGGTGCTCATCTTCGCCGCCCTGCTGCTCTGGGTCGCAGCGCTTCAGTGGACGAGCATGTGGATCTTGGGATTGGGGACGTTCGCAGCACTCTTCACGCTCGGGGGGAGGCATCGCGACGGGGCGCTCAGCTTTGCGTTCGTCGTCGGTGCGACGCTGACGGTCATGTTGCTCGCGCGCTCGGCAAGCATCTCAGCCATCGTTGCTGCGCAGAGCCCATCCGTCCTGCATTGGTATCTCTTCCAATCTCCCGCTTCATTGCTCGCGTTCAGCGTATATCTTCATGGGCTCGGCATCGTGAGCTCACGCACGAGCATTTCTGCGTCTCCCTATTGTGCCGCCGCTGCCGTCTTGGGAGCGGTCCTGTTCCTCGGCGGGTCCCCGTTGGTCGTCTCTGTTGCCGCCATCGCGTCTCTGGTTGCAAAAGCCGCAGTGATCATGATCGCTGCAAGGGTATTCGAGATGAGTCCCAGGGCAGCCGTGACTTGTTCGGGGTTGGGTCTAGGTCTCGCACTGCTCGGACTCTTCTTCGACCTTGGCGATCTCTTCCCGCAGTGGAGCGCTCTGTCGATTGGCTGTGTCGCCGCCATCGCGGTCCGCGCCCTGCTGCCGCCGCTGCATCGCGAGTCGGTTCATGCGATCGTCTAAGCGGTTTGCTTTAGGAAATCCTGGAGAAGCGCACGTTGCTCCGGCGAGGGCGACAGAAACTGAATGCCTGCCTCGTACCCGTGACCGCCTTCGGGTTTGACCCAGCGAATCGACGCGGCGCACTCGAACGGCGATCGATCCGGGTCCTCGATCCCATCTTGGGTCAAAAACAAGCCGACGGTGACGACCTCCCCGACGGTGAGCGTTCTCGCAAAGACGATCGCTGCGCCCCCGGTGCTGAGGTTCTTGGTTTCTGCATGGAGCGTCTGCCCGGAGATGGTCAGCTCACAAGAGATACGAACCTGGTAGCGGTGGTGCTGTCGCTGCTGTGATGGCGCCTGCTTCACGCCTTCATGATGCGGAAGAGATCGCCCGGAGCAAAATTGCCGACGTCAGAGGACCTGCGGGCGCCGCGCCCGCGAGCGTGCACGAACCTCGTCTGCTTCCGCGCGCAGTTCCGGGTTCCTTGGCTCGCCGCGTAGCAACGCCGCATAAATTGCTAGAGAGCGCTTGAAATGTCCCTGGTCGGCAAGGATCCGGGCCATCGTCCTGGTCGGGAAAGGCTCCTCGAACATCCCGGCGCTCTGCGAGAAAACACCAGCGGGCGGACGGCTGGGCGGGCCAGACGCTGTCGATTCTGCGCTAGGCGCCACAGAGGCTCGTTCGGGCGCTGATGCGGGCGCAGGCGCTGATGCGGGCGCGGGCGCTGACGCCGGAGCTGCCGCTGACACGGGCGCTGGCACTGACGCCGGAGCTGCCGCTGGCACGGATCCTGACTCCCCAGAGATCGGCGGCATGGGCGTCTCGGAGGGCCGACCAAAGTGTTTCGGCTCCTCCTCGAGTGGAGGTGCCGGGCTCGGGGAAGGCGTGTCTTTGCGGGGCTGAAGCGCCCACTTCGCAATACCCAACACCTTGCCCAGCAAACCCTCGGATGGGGGTCCGGCCACCCGATTGCGGATCGCGTGGATCAGCTGCCCTCGGCTCATTGCGTACGTGTCATTCACGCCCAGACGCTCGGCTTCGTCGCGAAGCTCCGGCGTGGTCAGATTGTAGAGTCGGGTCAAATCCATCGCACCAGTTCCGCGCTTGGTCGTTGTAGCGCGATCTTGGCCTGGTCGCAGTCCCGATCGATTTGCTCGCGTAGAGCCCGCAGCCCGCTGAATTTGGATTCGTCCCGTATCCGCGCCACGAAGCCCATACGCAACTGCTTGCCGTAGAGGTCTCCGTCAAAGCCAAACAAATGCACCTCCACCGAACGTCCGGCTGCGAAGGTGGGTCGGTCGCCTAGGTTCGCGACACCGCGCAGCAATGGCGCGCCGACCTCGTCGCGGACCCGCGCCACGACCGCGTACACGCCGTCTTTCGGCAAGAGGGAAGGTCCCACCGCGAGATTGGCCGTCGGAAACCCAATCTCCCTGCCGCGCCCATCGCCCGGTACGACGAGACCGGTCGTTTCGTGCACCCGGGTCATCATCACGGCGGCGTCCTCCACATTGCCGTCCTCGGTCAGGATTCTTCGAATCCGCGTCGAGGAGACCGCATCGCCAGCATACATGACCGGCTCCACGAGCTCGACCGTGAAGCCCTCCCGCTCGCCCCATCGGCGAAGCGTAGCGATGTTGCCGGCGCGCTTGTGTCCAAAGTGGAAATCCGGCCCCACCACGACGCCCCTGGCGTGGCAAGCGTCCAACAAGACACGTCGGACGAACTGGTCGGGCGTCATCTTGGAGAACTGGCTGTCGAACGGCAGCACGACCACGTCGTCGCAGCCCGCCTCCCTGAGCAGCTCGATACGACGGCTCAGGTCGGTGATCAGCACGGGTGCCCGGCTCGGCGCCAGAACGGCCGTCGGGTGAGGCTCGAAACACATGGCCAGCGTCTGCCAGCCCTCGGCGTCAGCGGTACGTTTCGCCGCGTCGATCAACGCCCGGTGACCGAGGTGAACGCCATCGTGGTTGCCAGGGGTGACGACAGAGGGGGTGCGGCGCATCAGCTCAGGGACCCAGGAGCGGTGGACGTTCCGCTCCTTCACTCACCTACAGCGGCCTCGGGGACACTTCAACTGGAATGCATCGGATCGACGCGTTGGTGACGAAGGGCTTTGGGTGCTGTATGGTTGAAAACATGGGGAAATTGAAGGGGCAGTCCAGCTCAGCAGAGGAGGCGCCATTCGAGGACGTCATGGAGCGCCTCCAGACCGTCGTCGAGCAGCTCGAAGAAGGAGATTTGCCTCTCGAGCAATCTCTGGCGATGTTTGAAGAGGGAGTCCGCTTATCGCGGGCCGGTGCGAAGCGACTGGATGAAGCAGAGCGTAGAGTAGAGGAGCTCCTCGCGGCCGGAGACGAGCTGCAAACGAGTCCTCTCGAAGAAAGCGAAGCGGGGGAACAATGAGCCAAGTCCTCACAGTGCCAACACACTTCAACGACATAGGAGAGCTCTCCGAGGGCTTTCTCGACAGGGTCGAACGAGATACCTTGATCCTCTATGGGCCAGTTCCCTACGAAGACGGCTCCGAGATCGACTTCGTGGTGCTACTCGCCGATGGCACGCCTGCGATCGAGGGCACAGGACGCGTACGCGCTGCGGTCGATGGGGGCGCAGAGAGAGTGTTGGAGACTCGCTACGATGTGGTTCTGGAATCGCTGCAACTCGACGGCCGATGTACGGTGGTCTTCGAGCGCCTCGTTCTCGCGCGCCAGGCCGTGTCGGATCGTCCGCCGGTCGAGGACGGCGAACCGCCCACCAACGAGATGACCGCTGTGCCCGCCGCCGATGAGGGCGTCACCGAAGAAGCCGAGCCCATCTCCGAAGAAGTCGAGCTCGTCGCCGAAGAAGCCGAGCTCGAGGCCGATGAGGTTTTCTCGGTGCCGCCCGAGCACCTCGCACCGGATACCGTTCCCCCTACAGCGTCCGTCGGCGCGGATGCGTACGCGGACTCGGACGAAGAAGAGGACGACCCCGTGACCGTCATTGCGGCGGTCGACGCGGAATCCATCATGGCAGAGGCTGTCGACTCGGAATATGCGTTCGAACACGGCATCGCCGCGGAACCGCGAGTCGGCATGCCGGTTCCGATCCCTTCGATGGCTGCTCCCCCGGAGGCGCGATCCGCCCCGCCGACGCTACGACTCGCCCAGCCTCCAGAGGGCCTGACTCGGCCATCTCTATCACGTGTCGAGGAGGCACTCTTCACCGCCGACGGCGAGGTCAGCGACGTCCATACGACGGGCCTTTTCGTCTACGAAGAGGGTCTTCCGATTCCTGCGCGACCTCCGCTTCCCGATCCAGCTGGTCCTCAGCGTGCGCGGCCCGTTGAAGCAGAGGCAGGTTACGACGTCGAAGAGTCCGAGCCACCGAGTGCCGATGATGAAGAATACGAAGAGATCCGCCTCAGCGATTTCGCTGGAGCGGTCGAAAAGGTGTAACCCGTCCATGAACCGCATCGCCGCGATCCTCCTTTGCGCTCTCGGCCTCATGGTGGCCGCGCCTGCCAGCGCCGATGCTGTCGTCAACGTGAAGGTGCGCAGCGGCGACAATCGGCCGGTTGACGGCCGCGTCCAGTTGAGCGGCGACGGTGGCACGTTCACCTGCACAACCAATCAGGGGAGTTGTACCTTGCGAGGCGTGCCTGGCGGTCGATACATCGCCGTATTCACCCCGAAGAGCGGCAAAGCGACCGCGCCCAAGAGCGTGATGATTCCGCCGGACGGGCAAGCGGACCTCCACATCGCCGCGAAATAGCGCTCAAGTTGGCGCGGGACCCCCGCCCAATGCCATCATTTTGGTTGGGGATTGGACGAGGGGAATGCGCAGGAGCTGGACACTGCCCTGTTTAGGGGGCGTCGTCGCATTGGCGTGCGTCGTACCGGCTTACGCTCAAGCCGACCCGGGGTCGTCCGATGCGAGCGCTCGCGAAGCGCGGCTGGTCGAGGTCCAGAACAGCTTCAGCGGTCCAACAGGCGGTATTCGCATCATCGATGCGTCTTCGGGGCCCGAGGGCACGTTCCGTCTCGCGCTCAACACCGAATTCTTCATCGCCAGCAACTTCTTCGTTCCGACCGACGAGGCACATCACTTTGCGGGCAACCTGTCCCTGAGCATCACGCCGACCAAATACTTGGAGGTCTTCGCGGCGGCGGCGGTGACCTCGGCATGGGACGACTCGAACGACCCGATGTTGATCCAACGGGTAGCCGACGTGCTTCTTGGGCTGAAGGGGTTCTACCAGGCGAAGCCGTGGGTCACGGTAGGCGGTGATGCGAGCGTCGCGTTTCTCGGTGGCGTGGGCGACGCCCAAGCGACGTTCCGATCCACTAGCTTCGGCTTTCGCGGCAACTTGACGTTGGACTTCCGAGACTACGAGCGCCGCACGTTCCCGTTGCTCGTACGCTTCAACACGCAGTACTGGTTCGACAACTCCGCCAACCTGACCAGCTCGATCGAAGACCGCCGCTACGCCGCGCTCGGCGGCACTTTGCCGCCATCTCAGGAGACCCGTCACCTGCTGACCGCGTTCGAGCGGTTCGCGTACGGCGTTGATCGCACGGATTTCGTTCGCCTCGCTGTGGGCTTGGAGGCCCCGCTCGACGTTCGCAAAGTCGGGCTTCATCCGATGCTGGAGTGGCAGTGGGGCATTCCGGTCAACCGACAGGGTTATCAGTGCGTCGATACAGGGGCTGCGAACGGAAACGGCTGTTTGGCGAACGAGGGCCTCAAGGCCTTTCCAATGATGCTCACCCTCGGTCTGCGGATTCTCGCTCCACCCAAGGGGCTGGCCTTCACCGTCGCAGCCGACATCGGCCTCACGGGAACGCGCAACTTCGTCCAAGAGCTCGCTCCGACGGCTCCGTACAACATCATCCTCGGCATCGCCTATGCATTCGATCCGAGGCGCGCGGCTGCAGCACCCCACGAAGTGACGCAAGCCCCGGTCGTCGCGACTGTTGCAAATGGTGAGGTGTACGGCCGGGTCCTCGAACAGGATAGCCGCAGGCCGGTCCCCGATGCCGTGGTTGCGGTCGTCGGACAGGACACATCGCCTCAGGTTACCGATCCAGACGGTCACTTCGTCACCTACGACCTTCCGCAAGGGGAGGTCGTGCTCGAGGTATCGCACCCCGACTACGTGACGGCACGGTGCAGCGCGCTCGTTCCGTCGGAGGCCGAATGCACCCTCGTGCCTTCCAACCTCGACGGACGGCTTCGCGTCTCGGTGCTCGACCGTGACGGCGATCCAATTCCCAAGATCGAGATTAAGGTTCAGGGCCCCACCGAGCATCGTCTGATCTCCGACGAAGCCGGCATCGCGACCGTCGACTCGCTCGAGCCGGGAGCCTACACCGCTTACGTCGATGACCCGGCCTACCTGATCGCCCTCGCGGAGCTAACGGTCCTCCCGCGAGAGGAAACCTCCGTCCAGCTGCGCGCCCTTCTCAAGCCCTCCCGTCCAGGGGTCGTCGTCAAGAAGCGCGAAATCGCTCTGCGGCGGCAGATCAGCTTTGCTACCGGGAGCGACGAGATCCTACCGAACAGCGACCCCATCCTCTTCGAGGTCGCGGACGTGCTATTGCGAAACCCGGACATCGAGCTCGTCGAAATCCAGGGACACACCGACAATCGAGGCGGGTTCGCCGTCAACATGCGGCTCTCGCTGCAACGCGCAGAAGCCGTTCAGCGTTGGCTCGTGCACCATGGTGTGGAATCAGCGCGTCTGATCGTGAAGGGCTACGGGTCTACACGTCCGGTCGTGCCGAACATCACTCTGCAGAATCGGGCGCGCAACCGGCGCGTTCAGTTCACGATCGTGCGTCGGGCCGGGTCGAACGCCGCCGAAGCGCCGTAAGCCCAAAGAGCCCCACCAAGAGCGCCACCCAGGGAAGGTCGGCAGGGCTTCGTCCCGTGCTGCAGCGGCATCCGCCGCTGCTCGGGGCAGCCGCGGGCGCGTCACAGGCGATCGACTTGCCGGCGTCGTTGGTCTCGCAGTTGAGCAGGAGCCCGCCCATGGGTGTCGCATTGCAGGATTGGTCGAGGTTGCCCGGCGGATAGATCGTGCACACCGCATCGATGTCGTCCTGTGCAAGGGTGCGTTTGGCGACCGAGACTCGCTCGGCCGACGCAAACATGGTCGCATCTTGGACGTTGGAGTGGCCAATCCCGATGAAATGTCCGGCCTCGTGGGTGACGATGCTGCGCAAATCCGCGTCGCCGGGGCTGCCCGGCGGGCATCCCGAGTCGGGGCAGTCTGCATATGGGCCACCGGCATTGAATGGACTGGCCAGCTGATCGTTGATCATCATGTCCGCATCGAGGATTTCGCCGGTGCTCGTGTTGTGCCAGACGACCGTCACAGCAAATGCGAAGGGATCGTAAGAGGGGTCCTCCGGGGCAGCGCAGGGGTCCTTCCAGGGATTGAGGAACGCGATCGTGTTCACGTTCCCGGTGGTGTTGAACTCCGCCCGCTGGCAGGTGGACGCTTGCAGCGGCTTGAAAATCAGGTTCGGCGTGTCGCCGTTGCAGTCGGCCTCTTGCCAAGCGGCGAAGGATTGATCCACCAAGGATTCGAGCTCCCCCAGATTTGGCGTCCCGTCAGGATTCTCGAACCAGTGGGAGCCGCGCGAGTCGACCGCGTACGATAGGCACGGAGTCTTCCAGACCAGGGGTTCACCTTTTTCGACGCAAGCCGCTCCGCCGATCTGCGCGCCGCCTTGGGTCGTCATCCGGCAATAGGCGGAGGCACGCTCTGCAGTGAAGGATGCGACGAGGACGAGCCCCAGAGCGGTGGTCCGAAACGCGGTGCGGTGAAGGCAGCGATCGATCATGGGGCACCTCCCGCCTTCTGCTCGATGATTTCCTGCAGTCTCGAGAGCAATGCGTCGAGGCGCTCCTTCTCTGGCAGCGCGCCGAGGGTGCGTTCGAGGCGGCCTTTCGCGCTGCGTCGCATGAGCATCAAGCCATCGAGGTCCTGGGTCACGGTCTCGACACCTTGCTCCGTGCGCACCCGCATCACGCCCTGCCCCATGCCGACTGGCCGGAACGCCGTGTACGGGCCGCCGCCACGAACGAACACGAGCACACGCTCGCCGACGCTGAAGGAAGGTTCGCCCTCGACATGCATGGCGAGGTCGCCGATCTGGCCGCCAAGCGTCTCGACGATGATTTCGCCTTCACCCGGGTCGCTACCTCGCATCTCCCGCTGGACCTCGATGCGGTACCAGGTTCCTATCTGGCCGTCAGGTTGCTGGAAAGACTCCGAGAACAGAACCCGACCGAGGACGATCTGGTCAGAATGGGCGACCAGCTCCTCCAGCTCGAGCCCTTGGACGATGGAGGCATTGGCGGGATTGGCGGTGAGGAGGGTGGCGAGAACGGGACCCAGCAGTGCGGGCAACAACCTGAATCTAAGCATTTCCCAAAAATGCGGGGCCGACCCCCATCCGTCAAGCGATCGGCCCCACACAATGTCGATTGACAAATTCCCCGCAATTTTCGTACACCTCGCTCCATGCACCAAGATCTCTTGTCTCGCCAGCTACGATCGGCGGTGGGCGCCTTATGCATCGTGGCGCTCGCGGGCTGCGACGTCGCCAAGTTCACCGCTGATTCCACGGCAGGGTTGTTTTCTCGAGCCGCCCCCGCGTTCGAGTCGTACTGGGACTACGATCTTGCGGGCGAAGCGGTTCCCGCGACCATCGTTCAGCTGGAAGGGATCTTGCGGGTGGTGCCGGACAACGATGCGATCCTCGCGCAGCTCTCTCAAGCGTACGTCGCCTACGCGTACGGCTGGATCGAGGCCGATATGGAGGCGCTGGAGTTCGAGAGCGAGTACGACGAAGCGGACGCCCAACGTTTGCGCACGCGCACTATGTATCTGCGCGCGATGGATCTGACGCGGGATCGCATTCGTCTGCGAAACCCGGACGTCGATCAAGCGGTCAAGGGTACCGTGGAGGAGCTCGAGACGTGGCTCGATGAGGCCTTCACCTCCAAGAGCGATGCCGAGATCCTGCTCTGGCACGGTTACGCTTGGGGCTCGTATATCAACTCCTCTAAGGACGACATGGAAGCAATCGCGGACCTCGCTTACGCCAAGGCGTTTGTGGCGCGTTCGATCGAGCTCGATCCCAACTACTACAACGCCGCGGGATACACGTTCATGGGCGTCGCCACTGCGTCGGAGATGGCCTCGGACCTCGACTTGGCAAAGGCCTATTTCGAGAAAGCTCTCGATCGCACCGAGCGACGCGCGCTGATGACCCAGGTCAACATGGCGCGTTACTACGCGGTGAAGACGGGCAACCGTGAGCTTTTCGACACGCTGCTCACCGAAGTGATGGCCGCGCAAGACCCCCTGCCGGAGGCGCGGCTCGCGAACTGCATGGCCCGGGAGCGAGCAGCCCTTTATATCGCGAACGCAGACCAACTTTTTTAGTGTCGTCAGCCACTAGGAAAGGTATTCTGCGAAACCCCGCCGGTTCCGCCTTGATTAGGCTCGCATGAAGTACATCCGCAACATCGATAAAGGGCTCGCGCGTGGCGAAGCTGCAATTGCAGCCACCGTCCTCTTGCTCATGATCGCCATTGCGGCCACTCAGGCGGCGCTGCGCAATCTCACCAACCTCGACTTCTCCTGGGCCAACGTCGCCCTGGAGCATATGGACTGGGCGGACTCGTTCCTTCAGAAGGGCACCCTCTGGCTTGCGTTCTTCGGTGCATCACTTGCCACCTTCGACGAGAAGCACATCGCCATCGACGTGCTCCCTCGCCTCGCGCCACCTCGGGGTAAGCAATTCCTGCGGTTCGTCGTGTGCATCTTCGCAGGGGTGACTTGCTTCTACCTCGGGCGCGTCTTCTGGTTGTCGGTCCTGAACAACGCGCGCGAGATACCCCTCGAGTACTCGGTTCTCAGTGCTTCGGACGAGATGATTCACATTTGCGCGGCGCCAGCTTCCGTATTGGCTGACGCAGGGCTTTCGCGCCCAGACCTGTTCTGCGCGATCCGGCGCGTGCTGGAGATATTCGGCGCTCCGATGTCGACGCCAGACGTTGCCTTGCAGCTCATCGTCCCGGCGATGTTCATCTTCATGGCCGTGCGTTTTTTCAGCCGTGCCGCGGCAGCCAGTGTGGCGTTCATCACCAAAGACTACCCTGACGACTCGGAAGAAGAGGAGAGCTGAGCGGTGGACGGTATTTGGATCGTCATCCTCATCGTGGTCGCCATTTTCGGCGCGCCCCTCTTCACGATCTTCGGGGCGGCCGCGATGCTGCTTTTCGGGGCATTGCCGGACACCAGCATCACAGGTACGGCAAACGACGTTTTCAGCGAGAAATTCGCAGATTCGCCGCTCCTAGTGACGATTCCGCTGTTCACCTTTGCAGGTTATCTGCTCGCCGAGAGCGGGACGCCACATCGTCTGGTCAAGCTATCCCGGGCGTGGCTCGGATGGATGCCGGGCGGCCTGGCGATCGTCTGCCTGATGGCGTCTGCCTTCTTCACCACCTTCACTGGTGGCAGCGGAATCACGATCGTGGCGATCGGCGGACTTCTGTATCCCTCCCTGATCGCCGACAAGTACGAAGAGAACTTCTCGCTGGGCCTAGTCACGACGGGTGGCTCCCTCGGACTTCTGTTTCCGCCGAGCGTACCGATGATCATCTACGGCGTCGTCGCCGGCATCATGATCGAGAAGCTGTTCTTGGCGGGTCTGATCCCCGGAATTGTCACCGTCGCTACCCTTGCGATCTACAGCTCGGTCACTGGCGTCAAAAAGAAGATGCGGAGGACCAGCTTCAACCTTGCCGAGGCGGTCAAGAGCCTCTGGCAGACGAAATGGGAGGCGCTTCTTCCCATCGCGCTGCTCGGTGGGATGTACAGCGGTTTGTTGCGTATCCATGAGGCCGCTGCATTCACGGCGATCTACACCCTGATCATCGAAGTTTGGATTTATCGCGATGTGAGCTTCCGTAATGACCTTCCACGCATCATTCGGGAGTCGATGACGCTGGTCGGGGCGATTCTCGCGATCCTCGCGACCGCCATCGGTTTCACCGCATTCCTCATTCAGGCTCGCGTGCCGATGATGATTCTGGATGCGATGGAGGGCTACATCACCTCCCAGGTCCTGTTCCTCATCGCGTTGAACTTCTTTCTCATCGGCGTCGGTATGCTGATGGATATCTTCTCGGCGATCGTCGTGGTCGTGCCGCTCATCGTGCCGATTGCTCTGAAGTTCGGGGTCGACCCCTACCATTTGGGCATCGTATTCCTGCTCAATCTCGAGATCGGCTACATGACGCCGCCGGTCGGGTTGAACCTCTTCATCTCGAGCTTTCGTTTCAACAAGCCCATTACCCAGCTCTACAGGTCCGTCTTACCGTTCATCGGGCTGCTGGGTGTCGCCCTGATAATCGTCACCTACGTCCCGGCTCTTTCCACATGGCTTCCGAGCTTGGTCGAAACCAATGCGGTGAACCTCAATCCGCCCGGTGCGGACGAAGCCGGGACGGATGGCGATACCCTCGACCTGGATTCTCTCGAAGGCGATGACGACACCGGCGGCGGGCTCGACACCCTCGACGGGGATGGCGAGGAGCTTGGCTTGGATGCCCTCGAGGGCGACGAAGCGGAAGATCTAGACCTGGGCGCGCTCGAAGGGGAAGGCGACGGGGGCAAAGAGCCCGATTCGAACACGCTCGAAAAAGAGCCGAGCGAGCAGCCCTAGGCGCGGACCAGATTCGTCGAGGCCTCTTGCAGCACGGCGAGGCGGTACGCGATGTCGCCCGTGATTTGACCTGGGGCGCTCGCCACGGCGTTGACTCGTTCGAGCAGCCAGCCCAGGCGGCGCTCCAGGTCTTCGCGCGTGAGCACGAGCTTCGTTTGAGCCTTGGCGCGCTTTCCGCGCCGAGCATCGAGGTAATTGGAATGGCCGGCGGCGCGCTGCGCACGCTCGTGCCTGCTCAGCAAGGTGGCCGAGTGCACCTCGAGTAGTGGGGAGCTACTCGAGACGATCGCTGGAAAGGGTGTCGGACTGTTGATGTCGACCACGCGCGTGAAGTGCTGTGCCCAGCAATGGTCCTCGCCGCGGCTGGTGTCGCTGATCCCGACGATCTCGAAGTCCGGGTCGCCGAGGCAGTCGCAGAGCTCCCGGAGGCGTTTGATCTTCGCTTCGCCGCTATTGATGTGCGCGAGCGTCGAGTAGTGAACATGGTCGACGCCGAGGGCCTCCCCCGCGACCTCGACCGTCGGCTTGGGTGATGCGCTGCTCAGCACCACCTCGATCTGCGGCCATTCAGAGCGAACCCATGCGAGGTCCTCGCGATCGATTACCTGATCGGGCTCGTAGCGGCGCCAGATCTGCCGGGCAAGCTCGCGCAGCACATCCTCGGACGTCGTTTGTAGGTGCCGGAGCAAAGTCAGTTGCGGCACTCGCTGCGCCGCGCGAACCGGGTCGGCGACGAAGTGCCGAAAGCCACGCCGTCGAAGCCAACCGAGTCGGGCGGCCGCTTTGCCCCACAAGCCGTAATACACCCCGGGGTAAGCCCAAATCCTCAGGCTGCGAGCGAGATATCTTGCCGTCTTACGAGGGTGGTCCCAGTCGAGCAGGAACTTTCCGGATTGCTGCCGGTCTTCGATGCGTTCGAAATGCTCGCGTCCGTAGCCCTGATACGCGCAGAGCTCCCAACCGAGATCCTCACCTAGATCGCGGCCGAGGTGAATCGTTCGATCGAGATCGAGAACGAGGTATCGGGTCTTCGGCGTCAGAACGCGCTTGCAGAGCTCGCGAAACGACGACACCTCTCCATGGTGAACCAGACGGTCTACCAGCCGGTTCGGAGAGCTCATCGATGTTGCGGGCGTTGCCACGCCTTCAATGTAGGGCGGCGCGGGCGCGCCGTTTGTAATATTTAGGTAACAGTCGGTGCGGGCGTGGCTGTTTTTGACTCGTCGGGCACTCTCTCCAGGCGCACGCGCCGCACCCGATGCCGGCCCACCTCCACGACGGTGGCCAGGTATGGGCCAACCCTCACTTGGTCGCCACGCCTTGCGAGCCGTCCAAGGCGTGCGGTGATGTGACCCCCGATTGTGTCCTCGTCCTCGTACTCGTCTTCGCTGAGCTCGAAGTCCAACCTATCGCAGGTTTCTGGAACGGACATTCGGCCGGCGATGTCGTACACACCGTCTTCGACCTCTTTGAACTCTCCCTCTTGTTCGTCGAACTCGTCGCCAAGTGGTCCCACGATTTCTTCGAGTGCATCCTCCCGAAAGGCCAGCCCGATGGCGGTGCCACGCTCGTCGATGACGGCCGCGCAGTGCTGCTGGCCGGATTGCAACTCTTTGAGAAGGTTGGACAAGGACATCGTGTCCGGCACGAAGATTGCGTCCCTCGCTAGCGACTTGAGGTCGACGGGATCACCTTCGAGAACCCGACGCAGCACGTCTTTGGTGTGGACGAAGCCGATGATGGTATCGAGGCCCTCTTCGCACAGCGGAAGCCGGCTGTGCCCGCTGTCCCGAATGACCGCCATGTTCTCATCGTCGGGTCGGCCGAGTGAAAGAAACTCGACGTCGATGCGAGGGAGCACGATATGCCGCACCTCCAGCTCCATGATTCGGAACACGTTTTCGGTGACTTCGTGCTCGAGCTTCGAGATGTGACCCGCGGCCCATGAGAGCGCGAGTAACGATCGAATTTCATCCGAGGTGTGTGTGGCTTCGTGGCCAGGATCCACTGGGAGACCGACGATTCGCAGCATCCTGTTGGAGATGCTGTTGATCACGGCGATGAACGGTCCAAAGATCGCCGCGAAAACCCTGAGCGCGAATGCCGCATGCAAAGTCATCCGTTCGGCCCGTCGCAGCGCCCACATCTTTGGCGCTTGCTCGCCGAGGGTCATGTGCAGCACCGTGATCGCAGTGAAGGCCAACCCGATCGACACGATCGGCAGCCAGGCTGCGTCCGCGCCCACATCGATTCCGAACGCGCTCAGAGCCGCGATGATCAAAACGGATACGGCCGGTTCACCCAAGGCGCCAAGGGCGAGGCTAGCCAGCGTGATCCCCAATTGGCACGCGGAGAGATATCGATCGAGGTGGCCGAGGATGTGCTTAACGATCTTTGCCCGACGACTACCCTCCTTCACCAGAGTGTCGATGCGACTCGAGCGAACCTTCACCAAGGCAAACTCCGTCGCGACGAAGAAACCGTTCAAGACTACGCAGAAGAGCGTCGCACCTAGTCGCCAAGCGACTCCGATCGCGTCGAGATGACCATGAACCTCGTTCACTTTTGGACCAATCCTTTCGCTCGACTTACTACAGCATTCGAGTCGCAACGGAAACTGGGGGAAAATTTGCCCCGATTTGCGGCGGGTTCTGTGTTGGTCATCGGCACTCTACCGTCGCCCCCCGGAGCTCTTGGGGCACACACCGGTGCCACTTCCTTTTGCCTGGCGCCAGGCCACGCTGCGGTCGTACCCTGACGTCGCATGACCGCAAGAGCATGCGTCTCGAGAAGACGCGACTCTCTTTGGAATGGGATCGACGGCCGTTGAAGAAACCCTCGAAGTTGCGCGTGGCCTGGACCGCCGGACGCCTCTTTGGGCGACAAGCCCTCCGCCCCGGGAATGGCACGAGTGACCGCGACTTGGCACTCGGTGAGCTATTGACCACGCAACTCGACGAGATGAAGGGTCTGGCTATGAAAATCGGCCAGATCGTCTCGTACATGGGCGTGCCATTGTCCGAGCCAGTCCAGAGCACGCTCGCGCGTTTGCAGACCGGCGAACGAGGCATGGATCCAGAGATCGCTCGGGCAGCGGTCGAGTACGGCCTTGGTGCGCCGCTCGAGACACTCTTCGACGAGTTCGAGATCAAGCCGATTGCTGCGGCGTCGATCGGGCAAGTACATCGCGCCCAGCTCGGTGGGCAGCAAGTCGCGGTGAAGGTTCAATATCCGGACGTTGCGGGGACCTTCAATCGGGATCTCAGCACGGTGGGCCGTTTCGCTTCGCTGGCATCGTTCGCCAGCGCAGTCGACGGTGCAGCCATCGTCAACGAGCTCGCCCTCCGACTCGAGGAGGAGTGCGACTACGCGCGCGAGGCGCGGATGCAACAGGGCTTTGCTAGGGCTTTTTCGGATGATCCACAGGTCCTCGTGCCGGCGGTCGTGCCCAAGCGCTCGAGCGCAACGATCCTGACGTCAACATGGGTTGACGGCGACGGATTCGACAAGTTCTGTGCGGTGGCGGATGCGAGTCAGCGAGATGCCGCGGCTGCTACGATAGTTCGCTTCAGCTACCGGAGCCTGTTCCAGTTTGCGGCGATCCAAGCCGATCCGCACCCCGGAAATTTCATCTTCCTCTCTGGCGGACGCGTGGCATTTCTGGATTTTGGTTGTGTCAGAGCCTTCGATGTGGTGTTCGTCGAGCTGCTCAGACAACTCGCGCGGTCCGTCCGTGACCACGATCGAAGTGCCTTTCGCAGCACCGCGATCGACCTCGGTGTCGTAGGTCGACCGACCCGCTTCGACTTCGACCACTTCTTCAAAGTGATGGAGCACCTGCACCGACCTCTGATCGCTGAGCGCTTTCGTTTCACGGATGAGTACGTCAAAGAAGGGTACACTTACAACGGACCCACGAGCCCCAATGCGCGATCACTTTCGATCCCGTCGCCGTATGTTTGGGTCATGCGCTTGCAATGGGGATTGTGGTCGATTTTGGCGAAGCTCGGCGCCGAGGGCTCCTTCGCCGGGCTTTTCGACGAGCTCCTCTCACATCCCGTGGAACCGCTACCTGTAACCGAGACGTAGTCCGCGCGCCCATGTCGGCAGGTGGGGCGGATTCATTGGGCCGGCTCCGAGACCGCCGAGCAGTGGACGGGGTAGATGAATGGCGCGGTGCGCGCTAGTTTACGCGCGGTCGGCGAGGTCTCGAGTGGATAGGCCTCGCCCTAGGTCCGAGATGAAATGGCTCAGACCATCGAGAACCGATTGTGGAATCTCGTGTCCACCCCGAAACGGTGACCACTGAACGTGCAGCCCATGCCGCTGCATCGCGTCGCGCAGTTGCTCGGCCGCTTCGAATGACAAGAGCGGGTCTTGACGCCCATGACTTTGAAAGACCGCAGGCTGTGCCCCTTCCTTCATACCCGTCTCCCAGCTGCTCAGGTTCACGGGCGTGCCCGATAGAATCACGAGCGCGGCCGGCGAGATCTTGCGGGTGAACACCGCGTTGCACGCGGCCATCGAGCCCTGGGAGAAGCCGCCCACGATCAAGGCAGCTCCGGGCACATCGAGCTCGGTCTGGAGAGCCGCCAACATCTCGACGACCGTATCGGTCGCCTCCTCCATGCCGGGTGGAACTTCCGAGGCGTAGCTCCTCGGGCCTTCGGCCATCGCTCGTTCCGCGTGCCCCAGGTCGAGCGTCCACCAGGCGCGCGCCCCGGACATGCCAGGGATTTCGTACGGCGCCTCTGGAAACGCAAAGCGGACGTCGTGCGGCACATCGAGCACGCGCCAGAGCCCGACCAGATCCGTTCCGGGCGCCCCAAAGCCGTGCATCAACACGACGAGCGGACCGTCCCCGCCACCCTCGCGGTCGGGTCCGCCAGTCAGGTGCACCCTGAGTCCTCCAAACCTTCCTTCACGCATGACCGCGAGCATAGCACCGGCGCCAAGGCCGTCTCTGGGCGCCCTGCCGATCACGGAACCTCTTCAAGGCCGGTTTCGGCCCAGTTGGTCGTGGCTGCTGACCCAGTCCCCTGCGAGGACCGCGCTCGATAGAGACGTTTCGCCTGCAAGCACGGTGGCAGCGATGATCTCTGCGAGCTTGCTGGACTTCCCGGGCCCATAGCAATCGAGCATCTCCAACATCTCGCGCTGCGTCCCGAGCCCTGTGCCGCCGCCATAGGTCGCCACAATCAGCGAGGGCAAGGTAATCGACCAATAGTAGTCGCCGTTGTCCTGGAGCTGCGTGTAGACGATCGCCGCGTGAGACTCCGCGACGTTTGCGACGTCTTGTCCGGTGGCAATGAAGAGCGCCGTAATTCCGTTGGCAGCATGCGCGCCATTGTTGACCGACCCGGCGAGCATCGCTCCGGCGTTGGAAGCCTGGCGCCCGCGGAACATCGTCTTGGTATCGACGCCCATCATCTGCTCGATCGTTTCGCCGGGAATCGTCGCCTCCGCGATGACGCGTCGCCCGCGGCTGTGCAGCGTGTTTAGATGCGAGTGTTTCTTATCCGTATCGATGCCTCCCGAAAGCGTATAGCGTGCGCCGCCCGGATACTCGCGTTTCATCCATTCGCATGCGGCGAGCGTGGCCTTGCCGACCATGTTCTGCCCGGCCGCATCTCCGGTCGTGTAGTTGAACCGAAAATAGCGCATGGGACCCACCGCGTATTGCTCGACATGGGAAAGCTTGGCGACTCGACTCGTGGATTCCGCGGCCGTTCGGATCTCATCCAAGTGCGTCTCCACCCAAGCGCCAAACTCGCGGGCCTCGCGCGCGTCCTCGAAAAAGAACACTGGAGCACGTTGCATGAACTGCTCTAGGACCGTGACCTTGACGCCGCCACAAGCGGTCAAGAGCCTCATGCCGCGGTTGTAGCTCGCGACCAACGTTCCTTCGGTCGTCGCCAAGGGGATGTAGAACTCGCCCTGGGCATGCTCCCCATCGATGAGCAAGGGTCCGGCTAGACCGATTGGAACCTGTGCTGCGCCGAAGAAGTTCTCGATGTTGCCTCGAACCGATGCGGGATCGATGGAGTAGCGGCTCGTGTGGCTGAGCTCGACCCCGGTCTGCTCCCGAGCGAAGTCTCGGCGCGCTCGTGCTGCGGTCTCCGAGTAGTCGTCGTCTTTCGTTCGGGGTACTGGAGGTCTCTTCCGGGTCTCCATTCGCACTGAGTACCACAGCGATGCGATTTGGCACCTGCACGCGAGCGCTACCCGAGTGGGTCGACTCTCAGTCGCGTCAGTTTCAGCATGCTGATGTGCCACTTGCCGCCACTTTTACGGTACTCCTCGTGATAGTGGCCGTAGCCACGGATGCCGCGCAAAGGTTTGAACTCGACGTAGTCGAACATCGCCCAGATGCCCCGGGCCTCGGTCGGGCTCAGCAGCTCGATCTCCGGCATGTGACCGTGGTGGACCGTGAGTGCGTTCCCAACCGCCTTGCGAATGAAGTCGACCACGTTGGCCCGGCCTCGGATTGTGTCTCCCGGCGCGTGCTTGTCGTGTGAGACGTCGACCACGACGTCGTCGGTGAACACCTGCGAGAAGGGAAGCCACTCCTTCGTATCCATGAGCCGGAAGTAGCGCGCTTTGAGCTGCTTGATCGCTTCGATCTCGAGCCACTGTTCGGAAGCCGAGAGCCCATGGTCTGCTGAGTCGCTCATGATTCGCGATTATTCGCCAGATGACGCGGGGAGGCCAGGGTGGCGTCGCGGATTCTACCGCACGCATCTCCGTGATAGGCTGCGAAGATGAATCCTTACTTATTGATGCTATCGCTGAGCCTTGGTCTGTTTACCGCTGCGTGCGGCGCGACCAACGTCCCCTGTGACAGTCTCGGTTGCGACGACGGCAACGCGTGCACGGCGGACTCCTGCAACCCCGAAACCGCGTCGTGCCAAAGCGCACCTGTGTCCAACGGAACCAGTTGTAGGCTCGACACCGCCCTTGGCGCTTGCGAGGCCGGTGTTTGCACGGCTGTTCCGTGCGTACGCCCAGGGGGGTGTGGCTTCCCGACGATGGGGTCAGTCGAAGTCACACTTCGGGTTGCGACGGTCTCGCCGGCAGAGGTCTTGTTAGAAGCCACGTGTGAAGGTTGGGCCATCACTGCACGCTTCTTCATTCAAGACGACGGCAGCTGGCGTCTAGTCGGACCTCTGCCCACCGGCGCTTGCACAGGACGGTTCATCGCGAACGACGAAGGCGGCATGACCCTATGCACGAGCGATGTGACGTTCGACGTGAACCCGACCACGCCGACTAAGATCGATACGCAGATCGCCTGCTCTATCGCGGCTCCCTGACAACCGTCGGGTCCCGAAGTGCGGCTTCGCTGGCTTGCAACGCTTCGCGCACGAGCTGCCACTCTTCGGCTTTTTCAGGGGCGACCAGCTCTGCATGGTCTACCGCCGCGTTCGCCAGATCGAAACGGCGGTCGGCGATCATCGTACGAACGTAGGCGAGGACGAGCGCCGGATTGCTCGGGTGGCGTTCGAGCTCTGGTTGAAGCAGTCGGCGAGCAGCTTCGGGTGCTTGGAGCATCACGTTGATCTGCGCGTCTCGAATGACTCGTGCGCGTTCGTCCTTTGCGGGCGTCGCCGCGATCTCTATGACCTGACTCAGCGTGCGAGACAGCTCGGCGATCGCAGGGTTGTTTGGCGCGCGTTTGCGGGCCTCCTCGAGCGAGCGCTCGGCATCGACGAAGCGGCCCCGGCGGGCTTGAATCCTCGCCAGCAACAACCAAGCGCCATCGTGATCGGGATCGCTCGCTAAGATCCGACCGATCATCTCCTCGGCGCGTCCAAGTTCGAGCGTGCGCATCGTGACGGCCACATGCGGAATTCCGACCAGGGCGACGTCTTTGAGGATCGTCGCCGCCATGCTGGCCGGCAGGGTGATGTCGAGCGTCATGCCCGGCCATGCCATGTCGAGACGGTGCGTGGCGACCGCGCGGTCGTAGAACTCGCGCAGCTTCACGAGTCGTTCCTGGTCGGTGTCCGCGACCATGCCTACGAGCCTACGGGTGGAAAGCAGTGCGAAACGCGCGCCGAGGGCCGTGTTGCAAGTCTCGATCGCGAGATGATACCCGCGTTGAAATAGAGAGATGGCGCCCACCGGATTCCGGGTGCTCTCTTGGACCGCGACGAGCTCGAGTGCGTACAGGTTCCTCGGATTTTGATCGGCCTCATAGCGCCACAGGGTCGCGCTGTCCTGGAAGTGCGCGACGTGGCCGCGAGTCGACACAGCGCACGCGGCGATCAGCGCAGCGAATGCCAACAACACGAGCGTCCGCCAGGCAGGCTTGGCTTGCCATGCGCGAGCCACGCCGAAGGCGGCCGAGGAAGAAACTCCAAAGAGCGGTACGTACAGGAATCGGTCTGAGGCGAGTCCGTGCGCGTGCAAATCGATGACGTTGAGGACGGGGAGCAAGAATAGAAAGAACCAAGCGATACCCATCGACCAAGGTTTTGTGTGGACGGTTCGCCACCGCAGACAGAGTAAGGCGAGAGCGGTGATTGCGAGGCCGCCGACCACGAGCGTCGGAAGCGGCACGGCCAGCGTTCCCGAGCAGTCGGTGTAGCGAAACCCCCGTTCGAGGAGGGGGTGCCACGGCCACAGCGTCGCTTGGATGTAGTGTCCGAGAGAGCCCACCACCCGCCGCGGCATTCCCGAGAGATCGGCCGTGGCACCTGGGGGCAGTGGCATCCACGCGAAGCGCGCCACGACAAAAAGGGAAAAAATCCCGACCATCGCGCCCCAACGCTTCCAGTTCACGGCGCCCTGCCGCCCGTACATGTCCACCAGGAGCACGATCGGAACGACGATGGCGGTTTCCTTGGCGAAGAGTGCGAGGCCGAACAGCATGGACGCGGCCACGGGCCGGCGCGGACGGGCGACCCAGATGGAGTATCCACCGATAACCAGCAAACCCATCCACAGCTCAGTGGAACCAGAGATCCAGGTGACGCTTTCTGCACGTGAAGGATGAATGGCGAAGAGAGTCGCTCCTGCCAGCGCGCCCAGCCAGCCACCGGTACCCTCGCCGTACGTCCTGCGCAGCAATCCGAAGACGAGCGCGACGATCGCGAGGTGTAGCGCCAGGCTCACCGCGTGAAATCCACGAGGGTCGAGCCCGAAGAGCCGGTGCTGCACGAAAAGCGCAAATGTGAAGACGGGACGATAGACGTGCGTGTACGTCTCGCTAAGTCCGGTTTTCGACGAAGAGATGTTCCAGAAGCCGGTCGTGAGCAGCTCGCCCAACCGGTTCGAGTCTTGTAGTGTTGCATTGTTGACGATCAGGGAGAGATCGTCCCAGACGAACTGCCCGGCGAGCCCCTGCCAGAAGACGGCGCACGTGAGCACCGTCAGCAGCGCCAAAGACAGGACATCCCTCCTCGTCATGGCGTCATTCTGGGCGACCCTTGGCTGGAAGCGCGAGTAATCGGATCAACGCAATGGGCGGACGAACAAGGCAAAAAGTGCCCAGCTCGAGCGCATTGCTGCGGGAGGCAAGCCAGTGCGACCTCCGACAAGCCACAGCGGAGCGATCAACCAACCGGTGAGCGCCCTCTTGGAGGGCCCGCAATTTTCTTGGAGGCCATCTTGGTCCCCGTATATCCCGTGGACGGGGTGCATCGCGCCGGGACCAGACCAAGTCGACCGATCACGCTACTGGCGCTCACCGCCGTGGTCGTCGGCGCGTTGTCGTGCCCGTCATCGGCGGGGGCGCAGTCGGAGACAGAGGCCGGGCAGCCCCCCGAGGAGGCCGACGCGATCGACGCCGGAGCTCCGGAGCAAGCAGCCGAGCCTGTGGGCACCGTCTCGAGGGTCGAGAGCGCGTTGAGGCAGACGCAACAGAAGGTCAAACAAGGGATCACCGACGACTACCGGATCGAGTTTGGCGACACCAATGATTGGATCGAGCTCAAGACGGGTGAGTGGCTACGGGGCGACTTCCATTGGTTGCGTCCGAAAGGGCTCGAATCCGGCGCGGACGTGGACTTCTACAGCAACCAGCTCGACGACCTGACGTTCAGCTGGAGCGACATCGTCGGTGTCCATTCGCCCAAGACGAAGAGCTATACCTTCAAGGGCAAAATCACCGTCGCAGGCAAGGCGATGATCACGAAAGACCAGGTGATCATCCAGACCGAGAACGGAGTCAAGACGCATCTTCGAAGTGCGCTCCTCGCCATCTCCGAGGGCCCGACACGGGAGCGAACGTGGTGGTCCACGCGTCTCAGCGTCGGCTTCTCCGCGAACGCAGGGAACACGAATCAGGGGTCTCTCACCAGCCAATGGGACTTGACGCGGACCGATGGTCACACGCTCGCGGGGCTTCACTACCAGGGCACGGTGGGCTACGCCGACAACCAGCTCAACGTCAATCGGCATCTCGGCAACGTCGGCACCGCGCTGTTTCTATGGGACCGATTCTATTTGATACCAATCGCAGGTCAGCTCCTCTACGACGCGTTCCAGAACATCAAGCTCCGAGCCACGCCCGCCGCGGGTGTTGGTATGCATCTCTTCAACAAGACGAGGGAAAGAAGACATCACACGAACAAGTTCGAGTGGGACTTGCAGAGCGGCCTCGGGTATCAGTTCCTCAGTTTCTTCTCGGTCGCTGCAGGGGGGTCGAACCCACAAAACGACGGATTCCTCTTGTTCCGTACCCATTGGAAGTTGGAGTTCTTGAACGACAAACTCGAGCTCACGGTCGACTGGCGCACCAACCTCGTCTACACGACCTTCGGAAGCACGAACCATACGGGTACGGCCGACTTCAGCGTCGAAATTACGGACAGGTTCGACTTCCAGACGTCGTTCTTGTTCCTTCGCACTCGGGACCCGGAGCCTCGATCGGACGGAACGGTACCCAAACAGAACGACTACCAAGTCGCCTTCAGCATTGCGCTCAAGATCAATTAGAATGCGCGGACCCATCCTGGATCGTGCCAAAGAGCTCGAGCTACTCGTTCTAGGAAAACGGTAGGCGCGCGAGCCGGGCTCTGGTAAACCCGCCGACAATGTTGCGACTCACCACTGTGTTCACCGTTGCCTGTCTGGTCATGACCCTTGCGCGGGCGCATGCCCAAGACAGCGACGAAGCCTTCCAAGGGTTCCTCGATGCGCTGCAAGCGTCGCGCGAGCTCGTGCTCAGCCGCACGCCGGAAGATGGCACTGACCGAGCCGAAGGGCTTCGTCACATCATTCGGCTCATCGAGATGCAAAACGCGCCAGCGACCGACGATCACGATGTCGCCAATCCGCACGTCTCCCGCTGCCCTAGCATCGTGTGCAAGCTCGGGTTCGACAATCCGGACTTCAGCTACATCAACGTTGCTCCGATCAGTTCAGAGTACACGTACCGCGTCTTCGGCAAGCGTGGGACTGTGCCCTACATCAGCATGCAGGTGTTCGACAACCCGCTTGGCGGAGAGGTCTTCATGACGTCGGAGCAGCTGATCGTGGAAGCCGACGGTAGCTACGAGATCATACTCAGCGCCACGCCGCACGAGGGCAACTGGATGGAGCTCAAGCCCGGCGCACAGCGCTTCATCTTGCGCAACGGCTTCTATGACTGGAACAACGAGATCGAGGCGAGCGTGCAGGTCGAGGTTATTGCCGGACCGATGAGCGGGCCGGTCCCGCACCTGACGCCGGACGAGTTCGTTTCGGACATGGCCGCGCTGTCACAACGACTGCGGGTGATCCCCACGACCATGCAGAACGCGCGCGACGGTTGGCCGCTCAACGACGTCAACGAGCCGGACCCAGGCGCGTTTGGCATACCGGGCGCCGGCGTACCGACCGCGGTAAGCAGCGCTGGCCGCTACCAGATCGGCACCGACCAAGCTCTGATCATCGAGACTCCCGTGCCCGACGTCGTCCACGGTGGCATCCAACTCGGAAACCTCTGGATCGAATCGATCGACTATCAAACTCGCCAGACCTCACTCAACTGGTTCCAATCGACGCCCGACTCCGATGGCGTCATCCGGTACGTGCTCGCGCACGAAGATCCCGGTGTGCCCAACTGGCTCGACATCTCGGGCCACCCGGACGGCGGCATATTCATGCGTTGGCAGAGCCCGAGCGAGGACAACTACCCGGAAAAGCCGACGGTGACGGTCGTGGCGTTCGACGAGATCCGCGACAACTTGCCGGCGGACCATCCTACGGTCACTGCAGAGGAGCGCGCGGCGATCTTGCATGACCGTTACATGGCCGTGAATAAACGCCGCAACCCAACTGGACAGTTTGATGCGGTGCAGGCGCAGAGCAGCGGGGGGAGTAGTGGGTGCGCAGTGGGTCGCACGTCGAGCCACGGCGTATCTCTCGCACTCGGAGCGCTTGCACTACTCGCTGTTCGCAAACGTCGTCGCTGACACCGCACCCTTTTAAGACGAACGCGGGAGCGCGAGACCGGAGAGTATGCGCTCGTGTGGGGGCGATGGGGGGTAGGCAAGACAAAGACCCTCTCTGCGCGGTTCGCCACGCGACATGAGATCTAGTTTTTTGCGCAAGTCGACTCCCGCATGGGCCGGGAGCACCGAATCCATCATCCGTTTCCCCGTCGAGTCGGGCGCGTCCACCAACACGCTCATCATCTGCGACCCACCTGCAGCGCCGTAGCCGCCGTCTTACTCGATCTACTGTGGCTGGACGCCGGGGGCACCGATGCCGGAGCACAGGTTGAAGTCCAAGTTGCACTCGCTGAAGATGCATTCGTCGCACGGCCTCGTGTCAGCACCGCGTTCATTGCAGAACTCGCCGCAACGCGAGTCGATGCAAGCCGCGAAGTCCCCGAAACAGCTCGCGCAGTTTCCAGAGGCGCCGATCGTGGCCCGCATGCACGAGTCCACGGACAGCGCAACGTCCGTATCGGCCGTGTCGTAGCAACCCCAGAAGTCGCTTGAGTAGTTGGAGTTGCTGATCGTTGCCTGCAAGTCCGCCTCGTTGTTGCATGCGTTCTCGATGGTGCTGCCTGAGCCGCCTGACCCACCCGAGCCGCCTGACGCGCTCGAGCCGCCTGACCCACCCGAGCCGCCTGACGCGCCTGAGCCGCCTGACGCGCCCGAGCCAGCGGACCCACTGCCGTCACCTCCACAACCCCAAACGCCGGCGACGGCAGCCATCAGGACCACAACGAAGTTCGATCGAGCCATTCCAGACTTCCCTTTCCGCACTAGCGAGTCGAGTCGACGCATAACACGCGCGCCAACGCCCTGGAAGCCCGTCTTCATGCGATCCGCATCGAGAACGCCCGCGTCGACGTGCGTCGCACCGCTGTCCTGCAACACCCGCGTCGCGCGCTCGTCCGTCGTACGCACGCTGGTTCCGAAGGCGCCCACCGCGGTCCCGTCACTCGCATCGGCAAATGACCCATGAATCGAACCAGACTATTCGCGAGTGCTATTTCTCTGCTTAAATTGAGTTCTCGGTGGGCTCGCTTGTCCTCAATATTTAGTTATAATAGAAATATGCAGTTATATCGCAACTTGCTACTGGGGCTGCTTTTGGGGGTCGCAGCCTGTTCGGGGGACGTGGCCGGCGGCGACCGAATGAATCCTGGTGGCGCAGGGGGCGCGGCCGGTATGGGCGGCTCCGTCGGCGGAAGCGGCGGCGATGCAGGCGCCGGAGGCATCGGCGGATTCGGCGGCATCAACTCGATGGACGATTGCGGCGACGGGATCCGTCAACCGACCGAGGCATGCGACGACGGGAATCGGCGCGGCGCGGACGGTTGTGCCGCGGACTGCATGCGCATCGAGGATGGCTTTCGATGCCCGGTCTCCGGTGTGGCGTGCGTGCCAATCGCGTGCGGCGACTCTCGCATCGACCCGCCCGAGCAGTGCGATGACAACAACGCCACTGGCTCCGACGGCTGCAGCGCCGACTGCCAGCTCGAAGAGGGCTGGGTCTGTCTTCAGCCGGGCGTCGCTTGTGGCGCCGCGGAGTGTGGCGATGGGCTAGTCGCGGGTTTCGAGCAATGCGACGACGGCAACGCCGTCAACGACGACGGGTGCTCGTCCGAATGTCGGCTCGAGGACGGTTACACCTGCAGCACGCCGAATCAGCCGTGCACGACGACGACCTGCGGCGACGGCGCGCGAGAGGGCACTGAGCAGTGCGACGACGGGAACCGAACCCCCTTCGATGGCTGTGGTATCCACTGCGAGAACGAACCGAGCTGCGCCGGCGGGAGCTGTCAGTCGGTCTGCGGCGACGGAGTGATTCTGCCGGGTACGAGTGAAGCCTGCGATGACGGCAACACCGCCGATGGCGATGGCTGTTCCTCAGCTTGTGAGATCGAAAACGGGTTTGCCTGTGTGACTGTCGCAACCGAGCTGCCGCAGGAGTTCGTGGCGCCCGTCATCTATCGAGATTTCCGAAGCCAGCAGTCCGGCACGAACATCGATCCGACCTTCAATCCGGACTTCAATCCACCAGCGACCGGTACACATCTGGGCATCACGGAGGACTACCTCGACGTCGAGGGCAAACCGGTCTGGAACGCGAACGCCGTCGGAGTGGGCACCGGCGGTTTCCCGCAGAGCGCCGCATCCTTTGCGGCCTGGTACCGCACGAGTCCGACCCTCGTGGCCGATGGCAACATCGAGGTGGTCCAGGAGCTCACGCTGACCAGGCCCGATCCGATGAGCTTTCCAAATCGCTACCGGTTCAGCAGCTCGTCGTTCTTCCCGCTCGACGATCTCGGCTGGGAGCTCGAAGCGCCGCCTTTGCAGGAGCTCCCGCTCACCGATGGCCACAACTTCGGCTTTACCACCGAAGTGCATTACTTCTTCGTCTATCGGGGGGATGAGGTCCTTCGCTTTCAGGGTGACGACGACCTCTGGGTCTTCGTTGACGGCCGACTCTGCATGGACATCGGCGGAATTCACTCGGCGATATCCGGGGTGATGAGCTTCGATCCCGCGGTCACGGACAGCAGTGCGCGGCAGGCGATCGTCGATGCGTGCATCGCCGACCTGAACCTCCAGGTGGGCGGCGTGTACGAGGTTGCGATCTTCCATGCGGAACGGCACGTGACGCAGTCGAATTTCGAGCTCACGCTCGACGGCTTCGTCACCGAGCGCTCGGAGTGCACGTACACCTGCGGCGATGGTATTCGAACGCGCTTCGAGTTTTGCGACGATGGTGCCGATCAAAACACGGGTGAGTACGGCCAGTGCAACGCAACGTGCACGGGCCTCGGTCCGCGCTGCGGTGACGGCATCGTCCAAGAACAGTTCGAAGAATGCGACAACGGCGAGAATCTCGGCGGGCCGGATGGCTGCAACCCGGACTGCACGACGGGGCCGTTCTGCGGCGACGGCATTCGTCAACCCGACCTAGGAGAGTCCTGTGATGCTGGCGATCAGAACGGCAAGCAAGGTTCGGCATGCACCATCGACTGCCAGGTCGTGGTCGATTGAGGTTTCACTCACTGGCCCGAGCATGCGAGGGTGCTTGTGCAACGTGTGGCAGAAGGTGGGGAGATCCCGATTGCCTCACTGCGCGAGCTCGCCGACCTCGTGCTGCGTTCGGAGTTGGTCGCCGTTGGTCATCCGGTGTTGCATGGCGAGCCCTCGAGGCCGAGCTCGGCCTCCAGCCTCGGCGTTCAAGGCCACGAGAGCGAGACGACTTGCCCCAACGGGCTGCCGACTATGAAGCACGGCGGGGGGTCGACAGCTTCGCTCCCTAGACGCGCGAAACCCTCGCGCCTGTACTGCGAACATCCGAGACGTATAGCTGGGACGAAATGCATCGAACCTGTGGCCGCTTTGTTTCGATGCTTCGGTTGCATGGCAATGGGCTAGTCTTTGAGGACGTGGACCGGGGCATTCGCGCGAAAGCGTCGAGCTTTTCGCAGAGCTTGTGGAAGGACACACGCAGTCGCTCGAGCAGGCCCGTCTCGAACGCGAGCACGCCTGGAACGTGTGCCGCGAAACGCGACGCTTGTGCGATTCGACTTCCCGCATGGGCCCGATGGGCTAAGAGAGCTACGAGGACGGAAGCTGGAAACCTCGCTACGGGTCGCTGTACATTGGGAGCCTCAGTGTTAAAGGTCGGCTGCCTCTAGGACACCAACGGTGTTGCCGGCCCAAGAGATCAATGACGAAACGCCTGCAATCCAAACGACTTTGAGAATGAAGCTGTTACCCATGTGCCCGATCTAGACGGCTACCGATGCGCCCGAACATCCATCTTACACCCGATGTCACGTCCGAGCATGCTAGCCAGCGCTCAGACCTATTCATTCAGGATCGGATCCCCAGGCTCTCCCGGACCCGTGTCCAGGAAGTCGTACGATCCTGCGCCTACCACGACCACAGCGGGTTCGCGGATGTCGTCAAAGAACGGTGGATCGATATCGTGGAGAGCGAGCTTCGCGCCGACGGCGCAACGGCAGTCCACGACGAGCTGCTCAGTGGGAATGCAGCGTGGGCGATCGACCGCCAAGGTCGCGCTCCGCGCTCTGGCAGACGTCCGCCAGGTCGACTGAGGGTGAAGGACCCTTTCGAGTGAGGAAGTCGGAAATCCCTGGTGTTGCGGTCGGCACGGTCTTCCTGGCCATCGTCTGGATTGCCGGAAGGTCCGCGAACCCCGGTCCGATCGGATTCCCCTTGGACGACGCCTGGATCCACATGGTCTACGGGCGCGGCCTGCTCGCTGACGGTCTTCTCTCTTACAACCCGGGGGTTCCTTCGACAGGATGCACCGCTCCGCTCTGGGCGCTGGGAGTAGCGCTCTGCCACTCTCTGTTTGGCGGAGATGCATCGATTGACGCGACGGTGGCGGCGGTTTTCGCGCTTGGGGTGGTCTTTCATCTCGCGTGCGTGATCGCGGGCGCGAGGCTCGTCGCCCGCCTGACTGCGGATTCGGTGGCGGCTGCGGTGGGCGGAATTCTGATAGCGCTCGCCACTCCGCTCGCCGTTGCAGCCTTCTCGGGCATGGAAGTCGCGCTCACGTGCTTCCTACTGCTCGCAGGCGTGAGCGCGGTGGCGAGCGCAAACCCGCTTCTTGCGGGGGTCACGTTCGCCCTGGCGTTCCTCGCCCGGCCGGAATCGGCCGTAGTTGCGGCCCTCGCGTTCACGTATCTCGCGGCGTCGCCTTCGAGGTCGCGCCTCTCGGACCTTGCGCGTTTCGCGCTTCCGATCGGAATGGTCGTTGCCCTCTGGATGGCGTATCAACTTGCGGTGAGTGGCTCCCCATTGCCGTCTACCTATCACGCGAAGAGCGCGCTTCGGCTGACTTATCTTCCCTCGCGTATCGCAACGGTCGCCACCCGCATTCTTCCCACAGTTCCCCCCTTGGCGGCCGGACTCGGTTGGTTTGCGTTGGCAGGGTATTTCGTCGACCGCAGGCGCTCGCCTGCTCTAGGTCTACGATTGCTTCCTCTCGGAGCGGGAATCGCGTACCTCGTGGCCAACGTTGCGATCATCGCGCCCCGCGATCCTGCGGCATTCTATCACGTGCGCTACGTGCTTCCCGCGGTTCCTGGGCTTCTTGTCGGTCTTGCGATCGGAGCGTCTTCTCTCGGAGTGCGCCTTCCGGAAAAGATGAAAAACGTGCCATTGCTCGTGCTCCTTGGACTCTCGGTGGTGGGCGCGGCGCGCTCGGTCAGCCATCAGAGCTGGCACCTGCACAACGACGTGCGCAACATCAATGAAGTGCAGCGAGCCGTCGGGGAGCGTCTCGCGCAAACCGAGCCGCCTGGTACTTGGATTGCGGCGTCGGATGCGGGCGCGGTCCGCTACTTCTCCGGGCTACCCACGATCGATGTCATGGGCCTGAATACACCGCAGATGCTGGAACACGACGAAGCCTTCATCAGAGCTCATCCGGTGTCGACCCTCGTGGTCATGCCGACCTGGTTCTGGGTAACCGCGGGGGAGGGCCTCGAAGTCGACTTTCGGGCCACGACCGAGGACTACACCGTCACATCCGATCGGACGATGGGAACACAGCTGGTAGTGAGCGTGAGGGGGAGTCGCACGGACCCGCCGCGTCGGATCCGATTCGGCGGGGTCGACACGTTCGATCTCGATTTTCTGCCGAGGCCGGCCATCGGCGTCGGAGACTAATCTGTTATGCGAGGAACTTGCGGCCGCGAAGGCGCTGGGCACAAATGGAGACGGCGGTAGAGCCGAGACGATTCGGTCCCACTGGGACATGTAGTATAGGCGCAACTCGATGCTTCAACGACTGTCGGACCTCATTGCAAGTCCACCGCCATCTCCTCCTGAAGAGCAGCACCTGTCGGCTTCGGAGGCTGCCACCCGGTGGTGGGGACGCGCCCTCATCGTGGCCGCCCTCCTCGCACTGCCAGCGTTGGTGGTGTCGTTTCCCCCCGTGACCGATCTGCCCCAACACCTCGCGCAGATTCGGCTCCTCTTCGACGGCGCCGGCGAGGTCGGCAGTCCCTATAGGGTCGCCTGGTTCGCGCCCAATGGTCTCTTCTATTACTTGGCGATCGTCGTCTGGTCGTTGCTCGGTCCCGAGCTCTCAGGCCCTGCGCTGACCGTCATCGTCGTCGCGTCCTGGACCTGGGCCTGTTTTGCGCTCGCACGTCGCACTGGTGGATCATGGCCTTCGGCATTGCTCGCGTCGCTCTGTGTTTTCAGCGTCCCGCTGTACTGGGGCTTCTTCAACTTCTTAGTCGGTTGGCCGGTTTTCGTCGGCTTCTTCTTAGTCGCTTGGGGCCCACTGACACTGCGTCGCTGGTTTGGCATGCTCGCGATGAGCGGCCTGCTCTGGACCGCCCATGCGCTGTGGTTCGCGGTAGCGTGTATCTGTCTGGCGCTGGTGGCCCTCGCCGAGCGTGACCGCTGGCTCCCGACGCTCATGAAGATGAGCGCGATGTTGCCGATCGGAATCATGAGTCTCTTCTGGTTCGTCCAGCTCCGCATTGAATGGACGAGCGGTGGGCTGTCCCAAGGACCCTTCTGGTTCACGACGCCGCTGCAGCGCATGGCCCCGACGAAATGGATCGCCGATGGCCTGGTGGGAGCCGTGTCATCGAGTGGTGGGGTGTTCGACCTCGCTGCGGCCGTCTCGATGATCTGCCTGATCTGGGTGGTCGTGGCGTTCGGCGTGTGGATCCGTCGCACTCGCGGACGAGGGTCATGGGCTTTCGTGCTGCCCGGATGCGTCATGGGGTTCGTCTATGCATTCGGTCCCAGTGAATACCTGAACACGATTGCGTTCGAGTTGAGATGGCTCCCTCTGGCGCTGGCCTGGTTTCTCTGCGTGCTCCCGCCTCCCGTGCCGCTTCATCCAACCATCAAGGCTGCGGTCGCGTTGGCTTTCGTCTTGATGGTCGCAGAGACGACCTTGGCATGGCGTGACTTCGACCAAGTCGACATGTCCGGCTTGGAGGACGCGCTAGCGATGGTCGATCCAGGTGATCGGGTACTGGGCCTGGACTTCCGGCGCTTGGACAATCGATTCGGAACCTTCGCCTTCATGCAGGTGCAGGCCTATGCGGCGGCTTATCGCGGCGCCACGACGAATTTTTCGTTTGCGTCGCATGCGTCGAGCCTCGTGCGCTACCGAGAACCGCCCGAGCACCCCTGGACGCCGTTAATCGAGTGGAGAGCCCAGACTGTGCAGCTTCGAGACTTCCTCTACTTCGACAAGGCTCTCGTGAATCTCCCCGAGGAACAGCACGCTCGATTCGCCCGGCAGCCCTGGGTGCGTCCGATGACGACGAACGGCCACTGGAGAGCGTACGAGATCCTGCACGAACAGGTCAGAAGCCAGCTCGAGCTCGCTCCTAAGCCGCCGCCCTGATCTCGAGCCCGAGTTCTTGGCGAGCGCGGGCACGGCCGCAGAATATCCGGTACCGAAGTCGGGGTTGCGAATAACATAGTCCGTGATGACGAATTTGCGGCAGTACCACTACGGTCTCATGCTCTGCCGCACCGTCTTCTGGTACGACAGCGCGGAGTACGTGACCGCTGCGGTGACGCTGGGAATTCCCTACCCGCCCGGATTTCCGCTTTGTACGATCGTCGGACACGCATTCACCTGGTTGCCCATCGAGCCAGCCTTGGCGGTGCGCCCAATGAGCTCGACGTTCGGAGCCGTCGTCGTCGCACTGACCTACCTGGTCTGTCGACGGCTTCGGTTGGGACGCATTCCGTCTGGCGTCGCCGCCGCAACATTGGGCGGGGGCGAGCTGTTTTGGTCGAACGCGGTGATCGCGAGAGTTTGCCACCGCCTGCCCCTTAGCGGGTTGCTGTCCCAGGACCAACTTGCCAAGGTGCGGCCCGATGCAACGAGTCCGATCAGTCGATGGCCTTCGCTGCCTGGTTACGGGAAGCGCGGGTTTCGTCGGAAGCAATCTAGTGAGGGCGCTCCTGGGGCGCGGTTGCACGGTGCACGGGTTCGACCGGGCGTCGGCAATCATGGATCATCCGGGGCTGCGGTGGTTCCGCGGTGACGTTCGTGATGCGGAGGCGCTGCGCGCGGCCTGTGAGGGGGTCGACACGATCTTTCACACGGCAGCAATGATAGAAACGCTCACCTACGCGCCGAAGACCTTCGCGGAGCTGGTGCGCAGCGTCAACATCGAAGGGACTCGCACCGTCCTTCGTGTGGCCCGAGAAGCAGGCGTGAAGCGTCTCGTTCATACGAGCTCGATCGTCACCGCCGGGGGTGACGAGCATCGCGGAGCAAGCGAATCCGGGCCTTACAGCACGGCGTCGGATCTCTACTCGCGCACGAAAGTAGCCTCTGAGCAGCTCGTTCTGGCGGCCAACGGCAAGTCTGGCTTGCTCACCGGCGCCATTCGCCCCGGCGGCATCTACGGACCCGGCGAACGCAATACCCTCATCGGACCCATGATAAAAGCGCTCAAGCAGGGCGTACCCATCGTGACGTTCGGCGATAGGTCCACCCGCATGGACTACACGTACATCGACAACTTAGTGGATGCAGAGATCCGCGCGGCGGAGCGACTCGTCGAAGGATCGCCCGTCTGCGGTCAGGCATACTTCGTCACGGACGGCGAACCCATCAACACGGGTGCCTTCAGCAAGACGTTGGTGAGCGACATGGGGCTCAACGTGCGCTCGATTCGAGTTCCGGGCCGAGTCGCGCGCTCGCTGGCCGCCGCAGGGGAGCGGGTGTTCCAAGTCTTCGGAAAGCCCAAGCCGCCGGTGAGCATCGTCGACGTTCAATTGTGCGTGCGGGACAACTACTTTTCGATCGACAGGGCCAGGCGCGACCTCGAGTACCAGCCGATCGTCGACACCCGTGAGGGCCTCAGGCGAACTGCGCGCGAGGCGCGGGAGTACTACGACGGTCTTTGAGGCGGACGATGCAATCAAGGGAGCCGATGGCGCGCGAAGAGGAGCAAGTTGTGCGCGAGTGTCGAAGCCAGAGATAGGCTTTGCGGATAGCAACCGGCCGGAACGACTCACATCAGAGAGTGTCCGACACCGCGAAGCAGTCCGGGTAACGAGCCATCCATGGTCCTATTACGTGGTGATGCAGGGAACGTCCGGGTAGGGCGTCGACGGAAACTCTACGAAAGGATCGATCTCATGCAAGCCTTCCATAGCTTCCGCACTTTGCTGTTCCACGCGCTCCGTGACGAGTACGAGATGAATCCCTGAGCTGAGCTCATTCTCTCGGCGCGTTTTCGTCGAGGAGATCGGGCCCTCCTTCGGCGCGCTCTGTCTCGACCTGGACGTCGAGTCGCTCGTCTGCTGCGGTGTCGCCTTCTCGGCTAACACTCGCGGCCTGGTGCACGACCTCTTGCGATGGGCTCGGGACCGTCTCCCGAACATATACGCGGTAGATCGGCTCGGGCATTTCGACATTCTCCGCATCGAAGGCGGACTTCACCAATCGAATGCCTTCGCTCTTCGCCTTGAAGAAGTCCGTGCTCGTCTGATCGACCCAGGCATGGAAACGGATCGGGACGCTAGAAGCACCAAGCTCTTGAATGAGCGTAAAAGGAGGCGGCTCTTTGGTGACCGCACTCATGTTGGCAAGGGTCTGGACTCCAAGCGCCTGTGCGCGGACCAGATCCTCGTTTACAGCGACCTCGACGACGAAATTGAACTGGCGCAACGGATTGCTCGTGTAGTTGACCAGCACGGCCTTGAACACCTTGGCGTTCGGGATGCGGAGATGATTGCCTTCGAGTGTGAGGAGCACGGTGGCCCGCGAGGTGAGCCGCACGACTCGGCCTTCGGCGCCGTCGATGGCGACGTAGTCGTTGGGTGCGAAGGGGCGCCTCATGCTCAGCAGCAGCCCAGCCAGGTAGTTCTCGATGATGTCTCGAAACGCGAATCCTACGGCGACGCCTACGACTCCGGCCGCCCCCAGGGCAGCGCCGACCAGGGCGGTTGCATCGAGGAGCTCCAGCGCCACGAGTACGCCGATGCCGACGAGGGCGATCGCGGTGAGCTGTCGGACCAGATCGCGAAGGAATCGATTTCTGATCCAGCGAAATAGCCAGTCGCCTCCCGTCACGAATCGCGCGATGAGCGCGAAGAGGACCACGATGCCCAAGGCCAGTCCGAGGAGCGGCAGAAGCCCGATGGCTTGATCTCCAATGTCGGCCAAACGTGTACGCAGGACGTCGACACGCGCGTGTGTGTTTTCCAAGGCATCGGCTATTTCGTTCGGGGCTCCGCGAGCCTCGGCGGCGGCCCTCATGCTCACGGTCAGTGACCAGAAACCCGCGGTCCATGAGCTCCAAATCCTCTTCATGCGCGGACCGTACCAGACAATCGCGCAGTGGCTTCCTGACAATTCGACTCTCGAAATGAGCCCGATAGGCCAAGGGAGCAGCCCGCCCTGTCACTCGCCTTCTCCCAGCTGGGCCTCCGCCCGCTGTGCAACTTCATGCGGTATACCGCCAACCAGGTGGTGCTCGGCACCTTCGTCGCCACCTTCGTGTACTGCCTGCTCATCCTGCGCAGCATCCGCCGTGGCGGGGGGTTCGTCTTCGTACCCCGCAGGCCCACCGGACGCCAGCAAGCTCCACCCAGCCTTCGACGGCCAGGCGCGTACCATCGGCGCCGCCGGCTACACGCTCGCGACCGACCGGCGCGTGACGTAGCCGATCGAGAGTCCCTGCACGAGTATGGAGAACACGACGACGCCGTAGGTCAATGAGACGACGGCATCCCGGTCGGCGCCCAGGGGTAGTGACAGGGCAAGTGCCACCGAAATGCCGCCACGCAGGCCGCCCCAGGTGAGCACTTTCCATGAGCCGTGTGGCAGCTTGAATGCCCCTCTCAGCAACCGCACCGGTAGCCCGACCGTGACCAGTCGGGCGAGCAGCGTGACGGCCACGGCCAGGCCTGCGGCGACGAGCACGCTGGCCGAGAAGACGACCAGCAGTACTTCCATGCCGATCAGAACGAACAGTACTGCGTTGAGTATCCCGTCTACCAGTTCCCAGAACATGTCGAGGTAGTGCCGCGTCGTATCGGACATGGCCAGTGCACGACCGTGGTTCCCGATCATCAGGCCTGCGACCACCATCGCCAGCGGGCCGGACACGTGCAGCTGGCTCGCGAGCGCATAGCCGCCTGTGACCGTGGCCAGCGTCAGCAGCACTTCGACCTGGTAATTGTCCACGCTCTTCAGAAGTCGAAAGGTCACATAGCCCAGTGCAAAGCCGAACAGCAGGCCGCCGCCCGCCTCACGAAGCAGCAGTTGCAGACCATGAGCCGGCGTCGGCGCGGCGCCGCTCATCAGCATCTCGAGCAACAGCGAGAAGATCACGACGCCCACGCCATCATTGAAAAGCGACTCGCCCGCGATCACCAGCTCCAGTTCCTTTGGTGCGCCGGCGGACTTGAGAATACCCATTACAGCGATCGGGTCGGTTGGCGAGATCAGCGCGCCGAAACACAGGCAATACATCAGAGGTACCTGCAGGCCGACCAACGGCAGCACGAGCCACATTCCGTAGCCCACCACGAGGGTCGACAACAGCGTTCCCAGCACGGCCAGCAGGATGACCGGAAGGCGGTACGTCTTGAGCTCGCTCAGATCGACGTGCAGCGCGCCGGCAAAGAGCAGCAGCGAGAGCATGCCCTGCATCAGTATCTGCGAAAAATCGATCGAGCGCAGCAAGGACCGTTCGTACTGCAGCAGGCTCTCCGCCACGCCCAAGGCGTTCAGCCCGACTAGCGATAGCGACAGGACCAGGGCGGCGCTCATTACACCGATGGTCGTCGGCATGCGGACGAAGCGGTGGTTCAGGTAGGCAAGCAGCGCCGTAATGACGAGAAAGAGAGCGGCAATATTGAGCATGGGATCGATCGAAGTTGTACCGGGCCAAACGGAGCGTACCGTGACTGCGGTGCTGTCGTAAGCTTTCACGTGAACGCGACAGTTTGTAATTAGAGATTGCGGCGGATTTTGGTTGGGCTCCCGTCGACGTCCTCGAAGCAACGCACCGCGCCGACGGACGTGAATCCGAAGAACTCTGGCACCAGGAAAACGAGTCGCTATGGTGCTCCCGTGGCTGAGTCAAGACTCGTGGTCTACGGTGCGATCGCTGCGAACCTCGCCATCGCGGTGACGAAATTCGTCGCCGCCGCGATCACTGGCAGCTCTGCGATGCTGTCGGAGGGGATTCATTCCATCGTCGATACTGGAAACGGCGTGCTGCTGCTTGTAGGAATGAAGCTGAGCCAGAGGCAAGCCACGCCCGAGCATCCCTTCGGGCATGGCAAGGAAATGTATTTCTGGAGCCTCATGGTCGCGGTGCTAATTTTCGGGCTCGGCGGCGGAATTTCGGCCTACGAGGGGGTGCTGCACATGCTCCACCCGCTTCCGCTACAGGATCCCACCTGGAACTACGCTGTGCTCGGCGCGGCAGCGCTGTTCGAAAGCGGGAGCTTCACGATCGCACTGCGCCAGTTTCTCAGGACCAACCGCGGCGTCCCGTTCTGGAGCTCGCTCAAGTCGAGCAAGGACCCCACGACCTATACGGTGCTTGCCGAAGATGCTGCCGCACTCGGTGGCCTGGCAGTGGCGGCCGTCGGGGTCTACCTGAGTCATCGCCTCGAGCTGCCCATCGTCGATGGAGCGGCGTCGGTCGTGATCGGCGTCATGCTGGCAGGCGTGGCCGTGTTGTTGATTCGCGAATCGAGGGGCCTGCTCATCGGGGAGGGTGTCCGGCCGGAAACGGCGAGTGCGATCCGGGACATCGCCTTGCGCAACTCGCACGTGCGCGCAGCAGCCACTCCGCTGTCGATGTACCTGGGACCCGATGAGATATTGTTGACGCTCGACGTGGGTTTCGAGGGGAAGTCCACGGCCGACGACATCGTCGCCGCGGTTGCTGACATCGAGCGGGACATCAAGTCGCGATTCCCGAAGATCACCCGAATCTATATCGAGGCACGAGCCATCAGCGAAGCGACGCGCGGATCCTGAGTCGTCGGGTCAGCTTCCTGACGTCTTTCTTCAGGTCCTCATGCAGCGCCTTCTTTTCCGCCGCGTTCTTTTCGGCTGCGCCCTTCTTTTCCATGACCTTGTTGCCGACGAGCTTGCCAGACTCGCCAACGCGCCGATCTCTTTCAGAAACGCCTCATCGACCAATTCAACCGCCGTCCATCGGTGCGCCGTAGAGCCACACCACCATCGAGCAGGCCCCCCACGATTCCGGTTTCCCACGAGACCAACCCGCTCCTGCAGATTCCAGGCACCAACGACTGGATCGCGGCGCGCTACGAAGATCGCGCGAACGTGCGCCGCGACAAGCGTGACGGCATCAAGGATCGCCTCATGAGTGGGATTTCGTCCCTTCTAGTCAAAATGGATCGGCCGACGGGGGGGCGATCGCGCAATCACCGCCCGACCTACGCGTCGAACCCCCAGCACGAAAGCCGCGGTCCTGAAGTCGACCGATTTCTCCTTTGCCACGTCGCGCACTGCCGCGTAGGACTGGACCATCGTCCTTTCGAGCTCACCGACCACCCGATCGAGCTCCCACCGAAACTGCTGAATGTTCTGGGCCCATTCGAAGTAGCTGACGGTCACGCCTCCGGCGTTCGCAAGGATGTCGGGTATCATGACGACCCCCCGGTCGAGCAGGATCTCATCCGCCTTGGGCGTTGTGGGGCCGTTCGCTCCCTCTATGATCAGCGTGGCCCGTACGTCCGCCGCGTTGGCTTCCGTGATAGCGCCGTCGAGCGCCGCCGGGATCAGTACATCCGCCGGCCAAGTGATGACGTCAGGCCCGTCGAAGTGGGTGCCGCCCGCGAAGCCGTTCACGGTGCCGTGCTCCTTCGTCCAGGCGACCAGCGCCGGAATGTCCAGCCCCCCCTTGTTCTCTACGGCTCCGAGGTGGTCAGCGACCGCGACGATCTTGCCGCCGCGCTCTGCGATCAACCTCGCGGCATGGCTGCCGACGTTGCCGAACCCCTGAATGGCCACGGTCACGTCCGAGAAGCTCTTTCCTTGGTCCTTCAGCGCCTCGCGCAGCACGTACATCACGCCGCGCCCCGTGGCTTCCTCACGTCCGAGTGAGCCGAAGAGGTCGACCGGCTTGCCAGTGACGACGCCAGGCGAGAAGCCATAGTCACGCGAATACTCGTCCATGATCCAACCCATCACCTCGGCATTGGTGTTCACATCGGGTGCGGGAATATCGAGTGTCGGCCCGATGATCTCCTTGATGCGTTCGACGAAGGTCCGAGTCACGCGGTTGAGCTCCGCCTGGCTCATCGTGTGCGGGTCACAATCGATTCCGCCTTTGGCTCCGCCAAACGGAACCCCGACGATCGCGGTCTTCCACGTCATCAAGTTGGCGAGCGCCGAAGCGTGATCTTCATTCATGCTCGGGTGGTAGCGGAGCCCGCCTTTATATGGCCCGCGCGCATTGTTGTGTTGGGTGCGATAGCCGACGTAGTGGATGAGCTCTCCGGCATCGTCCTCCGTGACGATTTCGACTTTCACCACCCGCCGCGGCGTAATGAGAATTTCGCGAACACGGTCGCTGAGTCCCAAGACGTCGGACGCCTTGTTGAAGTAGAAATGGCTGTCGTCGAGCATGGGTCAGCAGGCTATCGCATCCGACGACGCTCAGCGAGCCCAGCAAGAGAGCCCGCCTGCAAGCTCGTCGACGCCGTCCAGGTGCAGAACACCCGGGCGGGCAACGCAGCAACCCCTGGAAGCGGCACGCGAGGCGCCCCTTCGGTACTCACCGCTGCCGGCCCGCGCGCCGCAGAGCTTGTGGAAGGAGTACGAGCAGAGTCTCGACCAAGCTTGCACACAGCGCGACGCGCGTGCGATTCGACTCGTGCAGCAACGAGAGCGGGAACGCGACCGTTCCATAGAGGAAAGGGAGTTGTGAGGTTCAGCGAGATGGAGTGGAGATGCAGATCGGCAATTCAAACTCGGTCTACGGAACTCTGCACGATTCTTGCTCCTAAACCGATCGACCCGCTTCGGCGTGGCCGTAGCGCCAATCGTCCATCAACAGCTTCACGCCGAAGTATCCGAAGACGAGAGGGAAGAGGAAGTATTGGTATTGGGTCCAGACCAAGGCGAGCAGGGTGTCCGCTACGCCGCCGGGCATGTTGTCAAAACCGCCGAACACCTCGGAGAATGAGAAGATGAACGTCGATGCCACCGGCTCGCCGCTTCCGAGCACCGGGATCAGGTAGCGATAGCGCGAGCGCTTCTTGTTCAAGTAGAAGAAGTAGAAGACCGACAGTACATTCACGAAGGCGTAGAGCTCGAGCGTGTAGAACGTGGAGTCGTGGTTCACGGTGCGTAGATCGACGGAGCTGAAGGACGCCAGTACCCACCAGTACATGTGGAGCACGCTCTCGCGCATGTAGCCGGTCCGCGCCACCACGTCGTCGAGCGTGTGGAGGTTCTCGAATACGAAAGGGGAGGACATCACCCAGGGGATCTCCCAGAGGGCGTTGGTCAGCATGTAAGAGAGCATCCACACGACCAAAGCGTTGTGATAGAGGTCGAGCTTCGACAGGCTTCTGTTCTGCGGCAGGAGGAACACGAGCATCCAAACGTTCAACCAGATGCTGATCGCGTAGAGGCCGACCTTGGTGCTCGTCGTGAAACCGAGGACGCCCACGAAGAACAGGGTCGCTGAGACGCCGACTCCACCCCAGACAAGTGCGGTGCAGGCCCAGAAGACCTTGATCGTGCCCGGGGACGCCGCGCGTGCGCTCGCTCGTCCCATGGTTTGCAGCTTGCCGGCCGTCGCTGAGATGCTCATGTCAATCCTCTTTACCAGCTGCTCAGGAGAATTCAGTACGCAACGTGCGAGTGGCGGCGCTCTTCAGCGTAGAACCGGAGCGCGAACGGGCGTGACGCACAGAGCTGGCGCGCCATCGCCTTGTCTCGACCGCTTTCGCCGAGGGAGCATAGCCCAAACAAAGGCCCTCTCTCCGCGACGCCCCGCGCGACATAACGAGCGAGTACCGCGAAATTCGGCGCTCATCGTCATCCCGATGGGCCAAGAGAGCGATCTCGAAGGTGGTCGCGGGGTTAGAAGAGAATGTGGTCGGTGTAGATCGGACCGGCAGGGACGGGTGGATCGTCCAAAGGAGGTGCGCAAATCGCATAGAGATCACTTGCCTCCGCGAGATCGACAAGCCATTGGGTCGCCGGGTGCCCATCGGAAACGAACAAGGCGATGTGGCTGAAGCCCTGCCCCGCGAGCTCGCGTGCGGCTTCACTCAGCAGGCCGGTCAGCTCGGCCCGACCCGTCTCGCCTGCGAAGCCGTAGTCGAGGGCGAGGGCCAAAGTGCGCCTCGTCTCTTCACCGCTCACTTGGTAGGTGCGCCGCTCGCCTGAGGGCCAAAGCGCGAGGGCGGCGTGCTCGGTGAGGCGCCAACAATCACCCGCGTAAACCGCGGGCGCACGACTGATTCGTCGCCCGAGGAACTCCGGGGTGCGCGGAACCCAAAAAGACATTCCTGCATGGGTCTGGTTGAGAAGGTGCGCCGCGTGCGCGGTATCGAAGGGGCGGCGTGTCGGTGGCATTTGCTCGCGCGCGGCCAGCGCATGAATCGGCAAGAAGAGCCGGCGCACCCGTGTGGGCCATGGCGCGCCGAAGCTCAGTCTGAGACCGGCTGAGTTCTTCACGTCCACGATGGAGGCGAACTGGTCGATCACCGGGAAGATGTCTTGGTAGAGCGTCGTGACCAGATATATCAGGTTGCCGGCGTTCCGAGTCCGCGGATCAGATCGTGAATAGTGATTGTACGCGAAACGATAGCGCCTTCCGTTGACCGGCGCTTCGACGAGCGCCACGGCCTGGACGGCCAGCATGCGCCCCTCGTTAAAGACGGCCAGCCAGCGATGGTCGGCAAGCACGCTCTCATGCTCGAATTGTTTACCGTTGTGGTCGATGACGACCTTGGTTCCGTCGTCCCGTTGTACCGGGGCGGCAAGCTCGAGCTCTGCCATGGCCGGAAGGTCGTCGGGGGTCGGTCGCCGCACCTGCATACCCTCCGCAAGCATTGGCCTAATCCCGATTCGGGCGATCCGGCCCGAGGTGTCCGATTCGAAGGAGATGGTGAGCTCCCAGTTGCGCCTGCGCGCATCCTCAAGTGTGCAGCGCAGGTTGCTCGCCAGATCTCTTTGGGTGCTCAGCACGCTGCACGGTCCGGCGGTTGAAATCGCCATCTCGATGGCGATCCGTGCCATCCCTTGGCTCCGCCAAGATGGCGAAACCAGGTCTTCGTATCGAAGAGGAGGCGCGGGCGTCGAGGCGACTCGGGCGAGCAACCATTCGACAGTAGTGGCCTGTGCCGGCGAAAGAAGCTCATCGAGGGAGTTGTGAGCCATCAGTGCCTCCGCGGACAGTACCTCCGAGTGATCCGGGCGGACAACGTCTTTTTGATCCCCATCAGCCCCGCGGCCGAGTTTGTTTGCACCCGCGCGAGGTGCACCAAGGCCGACCATGGCTCATTCAAAACGTGCACACACTCGAGGCGCTGGCGCGCACGCCGAAGCGGAGGTCGAAGGTCCTCAGGCGCTTCCCGAGATCGGCGAACACGGTCCCGTCCTCCCTAGCGCAGGGACGCCGGCGCTGCGCCCGCCGCGAGCGCGCGCCGGTGCGCCCGGGCGAGCAGGGGGACCAGCGGCAGGAAGACGACGTCCGAGGCTAGGATGTAGAGCCAGGCAAAGACCGGTGCCCCGGCGAACGAGGTCGCGATGAGGACGATCAGCTGGGTGCCACCGGCGAAGAACGACAGCGTCTTGATGTACGGCTTGAGCGCCGCGCGGTAGCCCGGGACGGCGCGGGCGGGCGGCGGCGGGGCCGGGCGGGGGCTGCGCGGCGAGAGGCGGAGCACGACGGGGACGACGGCCTTCTCCAGCCAGTAGCCGCGGCGGCCGCGGAGCGCCTCGTACTCCTCGCGCACGCGCTCGAGGTTGGCGTACGAGGGCTCGCTGAACCCCAGGGCGCACCGCCGGTAGACCTCGACCCAGTGGTTGCGCGTGTGCACCTGGGCGGCGAGGGACGCGCCGGCAAGGACGCACAGCCCCCACGCGTGCGCGACGGGCGAGGCCGCGAAGGGGTAGGGGAGCGGCCCCCACGAACCGGCGCGCGTCATCCCGACCGCGATGCCGAGGAAGATGAGCACGACCTTCGTGGGGTCGCAGATCACCTCGAAGATCTTGCCGGTCTCCGTCTTCTCGGGGCGCGTGCGGGCGAGCTCGCCGTCGATTCCGTCGATGAGGACCGAGAGGAAGAGGAAGGCGCCGCCGATGGCGATGCCGGTGCGTGTGAAGGTCGCGTAGCCGGCGGCCGCCAGTGCGCCGCAGAGGATCGTCGAGGCCGACAGCTGGTTCGGCCGGACACGCGTCGGGACCAGGAGGCGCACGAGCGGCGGGTGCATCGGCCGGAAGATGAGCGCGTCGATGATGGCGTACAGCTCCCAGTTGCGCCATGTCTCGGCCACGAACGCCGCGGCGCGGGCGAGGGCGCCGCGAGGAGCCTGCGGCTCACTCATGCCGGGCTCCCCCGGCTGGCGCGCGATTTTCCAATGCTCCTCCAGATCGATCCGATGCCGTCGTGCTCCTCGCGCCGGACATGCCGGCCGTGCGCCGATCCCGCCCCGAAGTGCCTGTTTCGCGGGGGATTCTCGCGCCCTCGGGGGTCGAAGTCAAGGACCGGCGGCGCTCCCCGCGGCTCGGCACGGTCGATCGCCGCGAGCACGTTGCGAACACCGCCGGCGTTGCCGGCGTCGACGTCGTCTAGCGGAGCGATCAGGACGTCGCGCTGCGCCGCGACGGACTCGGGAATCGCGTCGGCTTTGCCGACCTTCCACACCATCCGACGAACCTGGTCACCGCAGCCCTCCAGGGCGGGCACGAGATGGGCGCCGATGAAGCCGTTCGCTCCCGTGACGAAGACCGTCGACATGGGCAGGCCGTATGGTAAGAGGACGCGTGGCCTCGCCGATACCCTTCCTGCCGGACGAAACCGAGCAGGTCTTGCGGCCCGGCCGCCTTGCCTTCTACATGACGGTCGCGACCCTGTGTATGGTCGCCTACTGGTATCTGGGGACGCCGGGGCCGCAGCTGGCGGCGGATTACGAGCGCGGCTTCGATGCCGCGGTCGGTCACATGGCGTGGGCCGTGGTGTTCTACCTGGTGGTCCCGCTGCTCGCGTTGGTCTTCGCCCGCGACTCGGTGTCCGAGGCCGGGCTTCGCGTCGGGGACGCGGCTTACGGGATCAAGACGATCGCCGTGGTGACCGTGATCATCGTTCCCATCATGTTCTTGAGCGGGAACGACCCGCTCATCCAAGGCACGTACCCGTGGCCGGGCGCGTGGCCAGGCCAGTCGCCGGCCCACCTGGCGCAGTGGCTGGCGATCTACTTCCCGTACTTCGTCGCCTTCGAGTTCTTCTTTCGCGGCTTTCTCATCCAGGCCATTCGGCCCCACTGGGGGGTCGGCGCGGCGATCTGGGTGCAGGCCTTCGCGGCCACCGCCGTGCACTTCGGCAAGCCCCTGCCCGAGACCCTGGCCGCCCTGCCGGGGAGCTTGCTGTTCGGGTTGATGGCCGTTCGCGCGCGCTCGATCGTATGGCCGGCCTTGCTCCACTTCGTGGTCGGGGCGAGCACCGACGTCTTCTCCCTGTACCACCAAGGTCAGCTGTTCCCATGAAGGCTCTGGTCACCGGCGGCCACGGATTCATCGGCAGCCACATCGTCGATCGTCTGCTCGACGAGGGCATCGAGGTTCGCGCGCTCGTCTCCCCGTGGGGCAAGCTCGACAACCTCGGCGACGTGGACGCACGCGAGGGTCTCGAGGTGGTCCGCGCCGACATCACCAAGGCCGAGACGCTGGCCGGGACTTGCGAGGGCTGCCACCTCGTCTACCACTCCGCCGCTCGGGTGGCCGACTGGGGCCGGTGGAAGGCGTTCGAGATCGCCAACGTCGAGGGCACCAAGAACGTGCTCGAACAAGCCAAGCGCGCCGGCGTCGGGCGCTGGGTGCAGGTCTCGAGCGTGGCCGTGCACGAGTACTCGGGCTTTCGGGACGCCGACCCTCGGACCACGCCACGCGGCGGAAAGATCGTCAACTACGCGCGCAGCAAGGTGATGGCCGAGGACCTCGTGACCCAAAGCGGGCTCGAGTACGTGTTGGTGCGACCGGGCCTTTGGCCCTTCGGCCCTCGCGACCCGAACTTCCCCCGCATCCTGGGCCCGCTTCAGGCCGGCAAGTTCCCGATGGTGCGCAACGGTCGGGCCGTGATCAACACGGCGTACGTCGAGAACCTCGCCGTCGGCTTTCACCTCGCGGGCGTCGTCCCCGCCGCCGCGGACAAGACCTATGTGATCGCAGACGAAGGCGCGCCCACCTGGCGTGAGGTCTTCGACTACCTGGCCGAGCTCGTCGAGGCACCTACGCCGGGCCCCAGCCTTCCTTGCTGGCTCTCGAAGATGGCTGGGTGGACCGTCGACTGGACGTGGAGCTTGTTCGCGCCCAACCGCGAGCCGCCCCTGAGCGGGTACGCCGGCGAGCTGATGTGCAACGACATCCACTTCTCGACGGCGGCAGCCGTCGAAGAGCTGGGCTATCGGCCGCTCGTCGACTGGCGGGAGGGGATGCGCCGCACCGTCGCAGCCATGGGCAAAGGACCGAAGGCCGCGTGAGCGAAAAGGCCGAAGAGCGTCGCAATACGTTGGCCATCGAGGGAGAGCAAGGCGCGGTCCGCGCGGGAACGAGGTAGGACCTGACCGAGGGGTACCGGTGGGGCTATCGGTGGATCCAGTTCCCGGTCAGTACACCGGAAGCGAGCCACGTTGCCGTGTCTTTGAACCACTCGCCCTTCGACCAGGGCTCCGGCTGAAGCGTCGCGGGGTCTCGGGCGAGACACTCGTCGATGAAACGGTCGATTTTCGCGGCGCGGCTCGCCCAAGTCAGCTCCTCGGATTGTTCGCGACTGGCCTTGCCCAAGCGCTCCATCCTTTCGGGGTCGTCGAGCAAGCGCTTCAGCTGCCGCTCTGCGCCAGCGAGGTCCCCCGATTCGACCAGACAGGCGTTCCGATCGTTCTCGAAAACCTCGGCCGTATCCGGATTGGCGCCCGCGAAGATCGGCCGTCCTGCCGAAAGATATAAAAAGGTCTTCAGCGGGAGCACGGCATTGCCCACCTTCTTGAGGGGCTCGGTGGAAGGCGGAATCGTGAGCACGTCCGTAGCATAGAGATAGGGGGCCACTGCGGACCCGGCCTGCCAGGGAACGATCGTCACGTTGCCGAGGGTTCTGGCCCGAGCCTCGATTGCGCTGGGGCCTTCCGAGCCTACGATGACGAACATCGCCTCGGGAATGCGCTCGGCTAGGTGCAACAGAACGTCCAAGCCCTTCTTGGAGTCAACGCGTCCGGCGTAGGTGACGATCCGTTTGTCCTGCGGCAAACCGATCTTCGCGCGAGCCTCCGCTTTGGAGAGCACAGGTTGCATCCGTCGTGGGTCGAAGCCGTTGTGAACGACGCGAAGCTTTGCCTCGGGTACTCCCAACCGACGATAGGACCGGCACGAATAGGCGGAGTGGACGACGAGCCCGAGGAAACGCGGGTGGTTCATGAAGCGACGAAACATCGGTTGCAATGCGGGAAACTGGTCGCCCCAAGGGCGGTAGTGGTCCATCAGGACGCGTTGGCCGGCCTGCAACGAGCGCATCACCACGACGGGGTTTCGCGCGTAGATGAAGTCGGCCCGCGCAAAGGCGGGATGCTCCGGTAGGTGCAACGCATGGTAGACGTGCTGCAGCGCGAGGTTCTTGGTGAAGCTCGGTACGGCGGAGATCTCGAGAGGCGCGTCGATGCCGTAGAACTCGAGCACCTCGCGCTCGAAGCTGTCCGTGGCTTCAGGCGGCCTTGGCGTCGCTACGATAGCCTCGTGCCCGCGGGCAGCCAGGGCCCCCGCGGTGCTCAGAAAGACCTCGGCATCCGCCTGAGTGGTCGGTAGGAGATTCTCGTAGCTGAACAGAATGCGCCGCGCCACGCGACCTTGTTAGCACAAGAACAGTCAGCCGTAATCACGACACACGGACAACAATGCGAGGAACAGGACTCGAACCTGCACGCCCTATGGACACTGGAACCTAAAAGTAGGCAAGACCCCTCACTTCCCGGGAATTTAGTCGGGAAAGCTGCGTCAGCAGACGTCCAGCCACAATAGACTAAACCTCGAGCTTCTTGACTCCATCCTTCAAGTCCGTCGGGCGGTGGAGCGTCTAGCGGGCCGTCGGTGATTGTCCGGCACCAACGTGCATCGGCAAGCAACGAGCGCTTTCGCCTCCTTGCCCGCTACATTCGGGGTCGAAGCGACAAGCTACGAGGAGAGCCTGATCCAAGCTCGTACGCAGCGCCAAGAGGCATGGGACAGCTACCGGCATGCTGTCGCGCGCGAGCGCCAGGAGCTCAAGCAGAAGTATCGCTGTCAGGGGAACGTTATCAACGCCTTACCCGTGTCGGCCCGCGATCGAGGCCAGCTTGCGCGACGACTCGCGCTTCGGCAGACCATGGAAACTCGAGCTCTGAGGCGAAAACTCGCGATCCAACGGATAGCCATCCAGAAGACCTGGCACCCTGGCACGTGGCGCCATTTCGTCGCCAGTCGCGCAGCGCAGCGCGACGCCCGCGCGATTCGACTTCGAGAGCGACGAGAGCGGGAACGCGTCGGTTCCGAGCAAGAACGGGAGTTGTGAGATGCAAGGAGACGGAGTGGAGACGCCGATGGGCTGGCCAAATGCAGTCTACCGGTGCGTCGCAAGTCGACATACCGAGCTAGTACCGCGAAAGTCGGCGCTCATCGTCATCCCGATAGGCTAAGAGGCCCTATGCCGGAGCCTCCGCCAGTGATGATGATGGTGTTGCCGGTCGTCTTCATGATGAACGCTCCCTTGATTTGGTCATCGGGAGATGATGTAGATGCCCTGCAGGTGCAACCGCCAGCCTGGGAAGACGTCTTCGCGAGTCCGCAGCGCTGAGGACAGAGCCAAAGCCCGAAGCGAAAAGACGCGCGCCCTCTCGTCCGAGATATTCTGACGAAGTACAGTTCTGCTGCTTACCTTCGGGGACGACCTTCACGCGCCAAATCGGCGGCGACCGACCTTGACCTCGTCTGGCGTTTATAGGAGAAGTTGGGTGTTACGGAGGTGGATATGCGGCTTTCCCAAGTTGCCTTTCTAGCGCTCGTCGCGATCCCGCTGGCGTCCAGCGTCGGCTGTAGTGAAAGCTCCAATAGCGGGACCGGGGGGACGGGCGGGAGCCCTGCGGCGTCGTACGCAGGCAATCTCTGCGTCGGTACAAAACAGGCGTTGGCTGGTACCTTCTGCAAGACCATGTTCGACACGTTGGCGACCTGGGAGACCGCTCAGGATGACAGCGCTCGGGATTCCGCCATCGAGACTGCACGCATGACTCTTGGGCGCGCGTGGGATGGCGCAGAGTCCAACGCCGAGCTCGCCGGCGCGAATTGCGCGGATCTAGCCTTGCCGTCGAGCCAAGCAGCCGACGACATCGAAGCCTGGGGCTCGTCGATCGTCAGCTCCATCAACGCTGGCCTCGACCTCGGGCAAAGCGCACAGGCACAATGCGGTGCCTCCCTGCTCACTGCTGCTGGCGACGCCTGTGAACAGGTGCTCGCTGCTGAGAGCGTCCATATCAGCGACCTAGCCGCGGACACGGACGGATCCGTTCTCGACGCCGCCAAGAGTGCCGCGTTCGATGCGTTCGTGTCGGCCTGGGCCGATGCGACCTCTGGAGACTGCCCGAGCAACGCGACGGATGACGAGGTGAGCAACGACCTGCAAAGCCTCACCGCAGAGCTCGTGCTCCATACGATCGTGACGCCACTGCTGGACGACCAGGCGTTCACGACTCTGACGCCCGGGCCGACGGATTACTTGGGAAGAACGTACAACCCGCAGTGCATGCAAGGCTCCGAGTATGTGTATTTCGCAAAGCGCGGCACCGTCAACAAGCTGGTGATGTACTACCAGGGTGGAGGCGCGTGCTGGAGCAATCTCACTTGCGGCGTTCCGACTTGCAGCACCACCTCGACCGAGGACGATAACCCGAATGGCACCACCACGGGCTTCGGGGATCTCTCCAACGAGAACAACCCGTTCCGCGACTGGAACATCGTGTTCGTCTCGTATTGTACCTGCGACATTCATTTCGGCGACGCGACCGTGGTCTACCCCGGCCCGGCGCCCCTGACGGTGCACCACGTCGGATATCAAAACTCGAAGGTCGCGGAGAAGTGGGCGCGTGAGCATTTCGTGAACCCGGACGAGGTGTTCGTGGTTGGCTCCAGCGCCGGGGCTTACGGCGCTTGGTTCAACGCACCTTTGCTCGAAGAAGTCTGGCCGGCATCACAGTTTCAGGTGCTCGCAGACGCCGGCAACGGCGTCATCACCCAAGATTTCCTGGACAACGAATTCAGTAACTGGAATTTCGTCGCCAACCTGCCGGACATCCCGGGAGTCGTGGAGGCGATCACTGAAGGTTCTGGCATTCCCGGGTACACGGAGGCAGTTGCCACCCACTTTCCAAACACCAACTGGGCGCACTATGCAACGATGTTCGATGGAGGCGAAGGCGGTCAGACCGGCTTCTACAACATCATGCTGAGCGGCGGCAACCCACTCGCGGCGCTCGTCTGGTGGAACGCGAGCTGCGCCTGGGGCAGCACCGCTCTGTCGCAGTCCCAACAGATCACCTCGGCCGTTCCTTCCAACTACCGGTTCTACTTCGGGACCGGCTCGCGCCATACGATGTGGGGCTCCGACAAGGTGTATGATGACACCACCGGGGGAGTCCCGACGATCGTCGACTGGGTGAACGCAATGCTCGCGAGCGGCCCCGACGGTCGTGACGCTGACTGGACCAACGTCCTGTGTGAGGATTGTGGCCTGCTCCTCGACGGTGACCCACGGCCCGACCCGGCGCAGGCGCCCTTCGAGGAGCAAGGGGCCGACGTCCGCGTGGTCTGTGAATGAAGATCTCGCTTGAATTGATCATCAGCCCATTGCTTTGAGCCCATTACTCGCGCTCTCCGCATAGGCTCGCCCACAATGACGACATGGCGAGGAGGGATGTGCTGTCGCTGACCCTGCTGACGGTGCTCGCTGGCGCCGTCTTCTGGCAGGGGCTCGGCGGACAGTTCGTCCGGGCTGATAGTCGACATAAACGCCCTTTCAGCTTTGCGCTCTACGCGACATAACATTCAGCACCGCGAAATTCGGCTCTCAGCTTGAGCCCAATGGGCTAAGAGACCGGCAAGCAAACGGGGCGATCATCATACCTATGGCTCCTGGACCAAGAGGACCACGGGTGTGGTTCAAGAACCGGTGGCAATGGGCGATGCCGAACCCGAACGAAATTAGCGTGAAGGCCGTTCGGATCCACGCCATCTGCGTGCGTTCATTCGCAAGATAGGTCCGGCGCAGGGAGAGCTTGAGGTTGGGGTCCATGCTGAGCAGCCAGTGGGTTAGAGACCGCATCCTGATAACACGCTTTCAACGCCTCTTCCCGGAGTCTAGGCGAAACAAACGAGGAGAGTGACGTGACAACCAGCATACTCAAAATTGAACAACACGGAGCCGTCAGGCTCCTCACAATCGACGACCCGCCATGGAACGTCATGTCCGTTGCGTTCATGAATGACCTGGAACGCGAGGTTGCTGCCATCGCGGCCGATGACGCCACACGTGCCGTCGTGATCACGGGCGCAGGCGATGCGAACTTTTCTGCCGGCATGAACCTCAAAGAGCTCGTTCCGATCTTGGGCAACCAAGCTGCCTTCGACGCGCTTCTCGATCAAAGGCTGCGCGTGCTTTGGGCGATCGAGAATATGACCAAGCCGTGGGTGGTGACCCTTTTCGGACACTGCCTCGGTGGTGGGCTGGAACTGCCGCTAGCCTGTCACTTTCGGATCGCCGCCGAGGACGGCGCGAAGATCGGGCTACCCGAAATGGAATTGGGCACCGTTCCGGCCTGGGGCGGCAGCGCTCGTCTGACGCGCTGTGTGGGCCGCAATCATGCGCTCGACATGATCTTGCGTGGCCTCAAGATCTCGGGCCCGCGCGCCAGAGAGATCGGTGTCGTGACGGAAGTCGTGCCGATGGTTGGCCTGAAAGCTCGGGCCCTCGAGCTCGGGCAAGAGCTCGCCGCGATGCCGCGGCTGGCAGTCAAGTCGATGATGGAGTGCATCGTTGGAGGTGAGCTCAGAACACTGGAACAGTCGCTGGCCGACGAACGCGCCGCCGTCCACTCCACATTCGGAAGCGCCGATGCGTTGGAAGGCTTTCAGGCGTTCCTGCAGAAGCGTAAGCCCGTCTTCAACCGGTAGGTCCGTATTCTCGGTCCCTCTGGTCCTCAAAACCGGCCGATTTGCACCATGGTCGCCGAGGCGCGCGCCGCCTCGCCGAAGGGCCTGAGCTGTACCCTACACCCTCAAAGCGTCTCGCTGGTACGAAGAGCAGCGCGAACGTTTCGGTGATGCCCTCCTCGATGAGCTCGATGAGCTCGAGGAGCGACTGGGATCGGCCCGCGGCCGCGAGCCGATCTCCGAGCGGGACCTCCGGCGGGTCCTGGCTTGCGCTGCGGGCCAAAGTGCGGCACACCACGCGCGCATGCCAGGCCGACACAAAGAGGTTGGCGGCAGCGGCGCACTTTCGGCCGCTGTGTTCGCCGTTTTGTGCATCGTGCCGGTACCCCTCAGCGTCGGCACCGCACCACTGCCACCACTTGGGGTCACGCTTGCTGCTCAAGCTGACGACAGAGTCGAGCAAGTCGAAGCGCCGGTGCCTACGTCTCTGGCCTCGGTCGATCTCGACAGCTATCTTGGAGAAGCGCTGCTCGACGATCGGGTCGATCTCCAAGATCCCGAGCATGACGATGAAACGAAGCACTACGTGCGACGAACCTTCGTGGGCGCCCTGCGCTCGCATACAGTGCCCCACGTGTCGTTGGCCGACCGCGCGCGGCGATTTTCGTTTCGACTGCGCGCGTTTGCGGGCCGCGCACCCCCTGCAGTCTAGTCCAGCGCCACGGGCGTCTACAGAGACCGTTGGCACCCTTTCGCGCGCCACGCGTTTCGACGGCGCGAAGTGCGCGACCTCGAGATTTCCGACCCATCGAGCCGACGTGCGAACGTTGGTCGAGACAGTGATCAGAATCGATTAGAACAAAGTGTTTCGAGCAAAAAGCAAGTTAGTGCATCAGATTCGAGGACGAAACATCGCCATCATGCCCAGTTGGACGCGGTACGCGTTCGTCGTAGCGGTGGCCGCCTCGGTCATGACGGCGTGCGTTCCCAAACCTCCCGGGGGGTCCGCCCGCGATCCGCATCGCGACATCCCCGATTCCTATGCGGGGCTGCACGACACGCGGAACTCGGGGCTCATCCAATGGAGCGACTTCTTCGAAGACCCCCACCTCGCCGGTTTGGTCGAGATGGCGCTGCAGAACAACCAGGAGCTCAACATCGCCATCCAGGAGATAATCATCGCGAACGCGGAAGTGATGGCTCGGCGTGGTGAGTACTGGCCGAAGGTCGGGTTTGGGCTGGGCGCCGGCGTCGACCACCCCGGGAAGTTCACGAGTCAGGGGCGGAGCGACGAAATGGCCGGCATAAGTCCAACCCTCCAAAGCTACGAATTCGGGCTCTATGCCTCGTGGGAGATCGACGTATACGGCCGGCTTCACAATCTGGCCAAGGCGGCCTCGAGTCGTTTCCTCGCGAGCATCGAAGGCAGGAACTTCATGGTGACGCGCCTGGTCGCGGAGATCGCGAGTCAATACTACGAGTTGATGGCGCTCGACCGGCAGCTCGAGGTCGTAAACAACAACGTCGCGCTCCAAGAGAACGCGCTCGAGCTGGTCAGGGCGCAGTTTCAGGCCGGTCGGGTCACGTCACTGGGCCCCGCGCGCTTCGAGGCCGAGCTCCGGAGCATGCAGAGCTCTCGTTACGTGATCCAGCAAAGGATCATCGAGGTGGAAAATCAGCTCAACTTCCTGTCCGGCCGCTTCCCGCAGCCGATCGAGCGCTCGAGCGCCAAGTTCATGGACCTCCAGCCTCCCCCGATGGGCGTGGGAGTTCCCTCAGAGCTTCTCGCGAACCGTCCCGACGTTCGCCAAGCAGAGCTCGAGATGGCGGCGGCGCAGCTCGACGTCGCGGCGGCCAGAAAGGCCTTTTATCCATCCCTAGGGATCGAATCCGTGGTCGGCTACCGGTCCTTCGACTTCACCAAGCTCGTCAACACGCCCGACTCGCTGCTCTTCCGCCTCGCCGGCCAAGTCTTTGCGCCCCTCTTGAACCGGCAGGGACTCAAGGCGGACTATTTCTCGGCGAACTCCCGTCAGATGCAGGCGGTGCTCCACTACGAGAGAGCAGTGCTCACCGCATTCGTCGAGGTGAGCAACCGCGTGAATCTCATACGAAACCTCAGCGATAGCTACGAGCTCAAGCGGCAGCAGGTCGACCAGCTGGTTCACTCGATCGAGATCTCGACGCAGCTCTTCAATCGGGGTCGAGCCAACTACCTGGAAGTCCTCACGACCCGACGTGAATCGCTCGAGGCACAGAGGGAGCTGACTGAACTTAAGCAACGACAGATGCAGGGGATGGTGACGCTCTACCAGGCCCTCGGGGGCGGTTGGCGCGGGACCGCTCTGGAGCCACCTGACGGCAGCGGTCACGAAGAACGGACCCAAGAGGCTAAGCAATGAATCCGCGACTGACTCGACTGGTAACTCTCACCCTGGTGGGCTTCGGCCTCGTTGGCAGCGCCTGCTCGAAACAAGATGGAGACGATGGCCACCACGGGGAAGCGAGTCACCCTATCGCGCTGACCACGCCCGCGGTCATGGAAGTACCCACGAGTCAGGGTTACGTTTGCCAGATCCACTCGCGGCGGAATATCGAAGTTCGTGCCTTGACCGAGGGGTATCTCCAGGAGATCTCCGTTCAAGAGGGTCAAGTGGTTCGAGAGGGTCAGGTTCTCCTCAAGATTCTTCCTGTCCTCTATAAGGCTCGACTCGAGGCCGACAACGCCGAGCTTCGCCTCGCCGAGATCAACCTTCGAAACACCCAGCGACTCAACGAGCAGAACGTGGTCTCCGATCAGGAACTGGCTCTATCGAAGGCCGAACGAGACCGGGCGAAGGCCAAGTTCGATCGCGCCGCGGCCGAATACAGCTTCACCAAGATCGTTGCCCCCTTTGACGGCATCGTCGACCGCCAACTCATGCAGCAGGGGAGCCTGGTGGAAAAGGGCGACGTACTTACGACGATCTCCGACAACTCCGTCATGTGGGTCTACTTCAACGTTCCCGAAGCTGACTACCTGCGATTTACGTCGATTCCGGGCGCCATTAATCCCGATGCCCCCCAGAAGCTCACGCTGCCGGGTGCGACGATCCGGCTCCGACTCGCGAACGGGGCTCTCTTCGATCAGCCCGGCGCCCAGACACTGACGATGGAATCGGAGTTCGACAACAAGACGGGAAACGTCAAGTTTCGAGCGGACTTCCCGAATCCAGAGCGCCTCTTGCGACACGGCCAAACCGGCACCCTGTTGATCCAGGAGACGCTCTCCGATGTGCTCGTCATCCCGCAGCGTGCCACGTTCGAGATTCTCGACGGACAGTACGTCTACGTCGTCGACGACAACGGCGTCGCGCACCAGCGGCAGATCACCATCTCGCACGAGCTGGAGGACATCTACGTCATCGAAAACGGCCTCTCGGCTGACGATAAGATCGTACTCGAGGGCGTTCGACAAGTGCATGACGGGGAGCACTTGGAAAACACCGAGTTTCGCCCTCCCGAGGAAGCGGTAAGCAACTTGAAACATCACGCGGAGTAGAAGCGCTCACGAGTTGAGCCTCAGCGAGCCACCATGTTTACGAAGATTCTCCACCGACCGGCAATGGCGATCGTCCTGTCGATCATCATCCTGTTTCTCGGGTCGCTCGGAATATCGAGCCTTCCGATTGCACAGTTTCCTGAGGTCGCGCCGCCGACCGTTTACGTTTCCATCGCATATCCCGGAGCCAGCGCCAAGGTCTTGACGAATTCCGTCCTGATTCCGCTCGAGCAATCGATCAACGGCGTGCAGAACATGCGTTACATGGTGTCCGACGCCACGAGTGCTGGAGAAGCGACGATCCGGATCTTCTTCGAGCCGGGCACCGATCCGAACATCAACGTCGTGAACGTGCAGAACCGGGTCAACATCATGCTGAGCCGGCTACCACCATTGGTGGTGCGCGAAGGGATCCTCGTCAGCCAGGTCGTGCCCAGCATGTTGATGTACCTCAACCTGTACAGCACAGACCCGAACACCGACCAAAAGGACCTCTTCAACTACGCCAACGTCTACGTCATGCCCGTGCTCAAGAGGATCCATGGCATGGGCAAGCCGGTGAACCTGGGCAATCGCACTTTCGCGATGCGCATCTGGCTGAACCCCGAGCGCATGCGCGCGTACAACGTGTCCGTCGACGACGTGATGGAGGCGTTGGCGGAGCAGAGCATCATCGGCTCCCCTGGCCGGCTCGGTCAGGCTACGGGCATGACCTCGCAGTCCAAGGAGTACGTGCTCACCTACATCGGTCGCTTCAACGAGCCCGAACAGTACGCCAACATCATTCTGAGGGCCACGCCAGACGGTGAAATCCTGCGGCTCCGGGATGTCTGTGTGCCCCCACAACCTGCGGGCGGGGAAGATGCGGAGAAGAGCGCTGACGAGCATGCGGGCGTCGAGCTCGGTTCGGAGTTCTTCGACATCTATTCCGACGTCGACGGTCATCCGGCAGCATCCATCGTCCTGAAGCAGGCTCCCGGCTCGAACGCCGCGGAGGTCATCAAGGAAATCAAGGCGACGCTCGAGAAGTTGAAGGAGTCGTTCCCTCCGGGGATGGACTACGAGATCGCATACGACGTCTCGCGTTTCGTGGAGGCCTCGATCGAGCAGGTGCTCCACACCCTGGTGGAGGCCTTTGTCTTGGTCTCGCTAGTGGTCTTCATGTTCCTGGGCGATCTGCGCTCCACGCTCATCCCGACGCTCGCGGTGCCCGTGTCGCTGATCGGCAGCTTCTTCGTCCTGCAATTGATGGGCTTTTCCATCAACCTGATCACTCTTTTCGCCATGGTGCTGGCCATCGGTGTGGTCGTCGACGACGCCATCGTGGTGGTCGAGGCCGTGCACGCCAAGATGGCTGAGACGCATCTCTCGCCGTACCGAGCGACGATCGAGGTGCTGAAAGAGATCAGTGGCGCCATCATCGCGATCACACTGGTGATGACCGCGGTGTTCGTCCCGGTGACCTTCGTCCCTGGACCGGTAGGCGTCTTCTACCGTCAGTTCGGCGTGACGATGGCTTCGACCATCGTCCTCTCCGGGGTAGTCGCCCTGACGCTCACCCCCGTCTTGTGTGCGATGATTCTGAAGCCTCACGAGCACAAACATGAAGGAGTGAAGGAGAGGAAGGGCCTACGCGAGCAGCTTCGGGGAATGGGGACTCGAGCGCTCGTTGCTTACGTCCTCGTGGGGGCACCGGTCCTCGTCGGGGTCACGTATCTTGCCTACGAGCTCTGGGGACCGATCGGATTGTTGCTGATTTTCGTGCCTTTCGTGCAACGGCCTTTCAGCCGCGGCGTCGACAAGGTGACCAACATGTATGCGGGCAGCCTGCTCAGGCCGATCGTCGCGCGGCGGCTCGTGACCGTTGGGGTCGTCGGGGCTTTTGCCCTCGGCATCGTCGTTACAAACACCGTCTTGCCGAGCGGTTTCATCCCCGGTGAAGATCAGGGGACGATCTATGCCGTCCTTCAGACGCCTCCCGGCTCGACGCTGGAGTACACCAACGCCAAGTCCCAGGAGCTCGAGCGCATCGCCAAGCAGATCGATAGCGTCCGGAGTGTCACATCTGTGGCGGGATACGAAGTGCTCACCGAGGGACGCGGCTCGAACGCCGGTACCGCCATCATCAACCTCGAGGACTGGTCTGAGCGAGAGCGGACGTCGTCCGAGATCATCGAAGAGCTCGAGGAAAAGACTCGCGAGATGACCGATGTCAAGCTCGAATTCTTCGAGCCGCCCGCGATTCCCGGTTTCGGGGCGGCCGGCGGTCTTGCTTTGCGCGTCCTCGATCAGACTCAATCGAGCACGCCCGACTACAAGCGCCTAGGAGACATCACAGACCGGTTCATGGCCGCGCTAAGGGAGCGTGAAGAAGTCGGCAGTCTGTTCACTTTCTATGCCTCCGACTACCCACAATACGAGCTCGTCATCAACAACGACATCGCCATGCAAAAAGGCGTGACGATCGAAGACGCTCTGACCAATCTCAACATCCTCATAGGCAGCACCTACGAGCAAGGGTTCGTTCGCTTCAACCAGTTCTACAAGGTGTACGTCCAGGCATGGCCCCAGTTCCGGCGGATGCCCAAGGATTTAGACGACTTATTCATCGCGAACGAGGATGGAGAAATGGTTCCGTACTCCTCGTTCATGGAGGTCAAGAAGACGCAGGGCCTCAACGAAATTACTCGGTACAATCTGTACCCCTCGGCCGCCATTCAGCTGGTGCCAGCTGCGGGCTACTCGTCCGGTCAGGCCATTGGGGCAGTGCGGGAGGTCGCCGAGGCGACGTTGCCTAACGGATATGGGCTGGGTTGGGAGGGCCTTTCGTGGGACGAGTCGAAAAAGGGCAATGCTGCCCTCTACATCTTCCTAGTCGTCGTCGTGTTCGTGTATTTAGTACTGGTGGCGCAGTACGAGAGCTTCCTGATTCCTCTTGCGGTTATCCTGTCGCTGCCGATCGGCATCTTCGGCTCTTTCTTGTTCCTCAGAGCAGCGGGTCTGGCCAACGATGTCTGGGCTCAGCTCGGTATGATCATGTTGGTCGGTCTCTTGGGCAAGAACGCGATCTTGATCGTCGAGTTCGCGGTACAGCGGCGAAACGAGGGCGCGTCGATCCGGGACGCGGCGATCGAAGGTGGAAAGCTTCGCTTCCGGCCCATCCAAATGACGTCGTTTGCGTTCGTGGCGGGTCTCGTGCCCTTGGTCGTCGCCCACGGTGCCGGTGCGATCGGGAACCGCACCATTGGTGTCACGGGCGTTGGCGGGATGCTCCTCGGTACACTCATAGGCGTCATCGTCATCCCCGGCCTCTACTATCTCTTCGCTCGAATCTCCGATGGGCGCCAACTGCTTCGCGATGAGACGGCGACGCCTCTGAGTGAGGCTGATGATAGCCTTCCCTCCGATTCACAGGAGGGAACCCAATGACGACCACTCACAACCCCTTGATCGTGGAGCTGCCTCTAAGTCGCGAAACCGACGACGTCCTCTTGGCGTCGAAAGAGCTAGGCCAACGGATTGAGTGTCCGATAGTCGTGGTGCATGCGCTCGCCAAGCGCCGCCTCGAGAGCGAGCGAGGTCTTTCCCAACGTATCCAAGGGGCCAAGAAGGCCCTGGCTCCTCACTTGGCGAGGCTGCGTGATGCAGGGCTGGACGCGCACGAGGAGGTGGCGGTCGGCGCTCCGGCCGACCTCGTGGTCGGGACGGCACAACGCATGGGCGCTGAGCTCATCGTCACCGGGGGCGGTCGGCGGTCGGCGTTTCGGCGCTGGATGGCGGGCTCGGTGGCCGAGGTGATCGTTCGCCGGGCCTTCGTTCCGGTCTGGGTCGCACGCGGGCGCCCACCTGTCAGGCAGCCCGTGCTGTGCCCGGTGGACCTCAGCACGCAGTCTAAGCTCGGGCTTGCGGCGGCCGTTCGCATGGCCCGGCTCCTCGACGCGCCGCTGCGGGTGATGACAGTTCTCTCGAAGCCACCGTCGGCCGAGGGACGGGAAGCCGAGGACGCACGTCGAGGCATCGATGAGTTGCTGGAGGACCACGCCATCGAAGGTCTCGAAGTCGAGGTGGTCATGGTGCGCGGCGTACCTGCCGAACGGATCGTCGAGGCCTCGAACCAAGCCGGGCTGCTCGTGGTCGGCAGTCGGGGCTACGATCCTCTGGTCCCGGCATGGCTCGGGCCCGTCACGACGCGCGCGCTTCGCTCGAGCCGTTGCAGCGTGTTGGCGATCCGAGAGGTGGACGTCGATCTCGAGCAGCGCGAGCGTGCGATCGGCGACGTGGCCGATGCTTACCGCGCCGCTCGGGAGTTGATCGAGGACGACCGCGCAGCGGAGGCGCTCCCGTTGATCGAGATGGCAGCCGAGCGCGCCCCCGTCAACGCCACGATCCAGGAGACCTACGCCATCGCCCTCAAGAAGGTCGGCCGCGAGGTGGAGGCCCGAGGGCGCCACGAAATCGCAGAGATGATTCGCAGCCGCATCGGCCCGAGATGACCGTGCGGCGGACCCGTCGATCGCGAGCCCGCGCCACACGAGCTCCTCTGCGAGAGCGCCGGCGCACCGGTTCCGAGCCAGATGTTGACCTGCTCGCGAAGGCCCATCGCCACGCAAAAAGCAAGGACGCAGAGCCCGAGGACCCCTGCGCTCGATCGGGCCGGCCTGATCACCTAGCCACCGCTGCAAGTGCCAAGTCCGCCCGGGTGACGAGCGCGATCCAGTAACTCGGCAAGGTTGGGGTGATGACCGGAACGCCGACGAGGGAGCATAGCCGAAACAAAGGCATGCCGATCAGTTAGGGATGGAAGTGATCGGAATGCTTTGGGAAGTCGGCGTGGGAAGGTTCTGTTAATCGGTCGCCGATGAGATCAGACTGGCCAGCACCGAGAGGGGTTGGCGATGTTGCAGGAGATTGTCAGTGGTTGTGCGAGTCTAGGTGGACCGCCGGAGCTCGATGCATTTCGCAAGCACCTGCCGCAGGAGTGGATTGAAGAGGCGCTGCGTGCGACGGGCACGGCGACGCTGAGACGAAGACGGCTGCCGCGGAGCAAGTGGTGTGGTTGGTGCTCGGCATGGCGCTGTTCAAGGACCGGTCGATCACGGATGTGGTGAACAAGCTCGACCTGGCGTTGCCCGGCTCGGGCAAGGTGACGGTGGCTCCGAGCGCCATTTCGCAGGCTCGAGCGCGGCTAGGACAAGAGCCGGTGCGTTGGTTGTTTGAGCAGTGCGCGAAGCAGTGGGCTCATCAAAGCGCCGATGGCGATCGGTGGCGTGACCTAGCGTTGTACGCAGTGGACGGAACGTCGTTGCGTGTTCCCGATTCGGAGGCGAATCGACACGAGTTCGGACTCATTGTCGGTCGCCTCGCACCGGAGGGCAGCGGTTATCCCGTGATGCGAGCGGTCGCGTTGATGGCGCTTCGTTCACACATGCTTGCTGCGGTCGCCTTTGGACCTTGCAAGCACGGCGAACACACCTATGCGCGGCAACTTTGGGGTGAGATTCCCGACGATTCTCTGACGATTGTGGACCGCGGATTTCAGGCCTCTAACGTGCTGCACCCGTTGCACCAAGGTGGCGCTAATCGCCATTTTCTGGTTCGTGCGCGCTCGGATACACGGGCAGAGTGGTCACGCGAACCACCCACACCGATGAGCTCGTGGAGTTTACGATATGTGCGTCCACACGACGAAAGGAGCCGACGCTACCCTTGCATTGGAGGGTGCGTCGCATCCGCTACGGATGAAAGGCGGCAAGGAGCAAATGCTGCTGACCTCGTTGCTGGACCCAACGAAGTATCCCGCAAAAGAGATCATCGCTCTGTATCACGAGCGATGGGAAATCGAGATGGGCTTCGATGAGCTCAAGACCGACATGCTCGAGCACAACGTCCCGATGCGAAGTCAAACTCCGCAGGGAGTGCGGCAGGAATTGTGGGGCGCCCTCCTAGCGTACAATCTCGTGCGTCGCGAGATGGAGCAAGTCGCAAAGGAAGCGAACGTGAGCCCTCTGAGGATCAGCTTCATCGCGTCTTATCGTTTCATCCGTGACGAGTTTCTGTGGTGCGCAGTGGCTCAGCCGGGAGCCATTCCCGCGCACCTCAAACGCTTGCGGCAACAACTATCGCTTTTCCTCCTGCCAAAGAGACGCTCCGCTCGCCGCTACCCTAGAGCAGTAAAGCGTAAATCCAGTCAGTATCCTTCAAACCGCAAAGGCAAACCGCCCCGGGACTAAGTGAACGGCATGAGCCTCTCTCCGCGACGCCCCAGGCCACATAACATTGAGTACCCGGTGGAGCTTGGGGTGCCGATGGAGGCGATGATTGCGGTGCAAGTGCGTGGGACTAGAGCTCGCGATCTGCCCCATCGAAGTGGTCGGGATTCGTCACTTCATGTCAATCGATCTCACACCCTCCCTTGATCAACTCGCTATGGGAGACGAGCTCTTCGAAGCGGTGGCAGCCGAAGAAGCTCGTTTCTCGCGGGCTTGCAAGGCCAACTCCCGTACCCTGGCGATATCTTCATCGGAGTAAACGCCATTCACGCCCGAAATCGCGGCCAGCCGCATGCCATGCTTCAGCCCCATTTTGTAGATCTCATGCACCTTTTCCCACTCGATCGTCCGGCCCAGAGTGAAGTTTTCGAACCGGCCCTCCAGAGTCAGCACGATGGTCTCTGCAAGGCATGCATACACCACGTTGTGGTCTTCAAAACCGATTTGTTTCATGCGCACTTTGCCGGGCAGGTACACCTCGCCCGATTCGATGACCAACACATCGGGACGCTTGGCCACCTCTTCTGGGGGCAGGTCAAGTGGTCGCGCGACATCGGTGATGACGCAGCCCGGTTTCACTTTCATGATGTCGAGAATCTTCTTTCCAGCCCCGGAGGTGGCGGTGACGATCATGTCCATGTCGCCAATGCTGCGGTCGCTGTCTGCATAGGAAGCCAGCACCAGCTTTGCCCCGGGTGATTCCCTGAGGATGGACTTCTCCAGCACCAGCAGTTTTGCCGATTCCGGCGACACGAGGTGAACTTCCTCCGCTGTCCGCGCCAGCAGCCTAGCGCAGGCCGAGCCGATCGCACCGGTGGCACCCACCACCATTGCCTTGCCCTTGATCTTCTTGCCCTTCTCCAACTCGACCAAGCCCAGCCTCGCGGCAGCCTCATGGGCTGCCCACAGGGCGCCGGAGGCGCTGTAGCTATTGCCCGTGGTGATAGGCAAGGGAGCGCGCTTGGCCACGGTAACCCCCGCGTCTCCGACCACTTTGGTAAAGGCCCCGAGCCCCATGATCTGGGCGCCCAAGTTCTTGGCCGTGTCCGCCGCCGCCAACAGTTGGCGATACGTGAACTCGGGGCTGTGAGACATGATCTGTTTGGGCGTGCCCCCGACGAAAATCAGCCATCCCTTGGCCTCCACCCCAGTGGGAGACCGAATGCCCTCCACTTCCGAGTACACCATGGGTGGCGAGTACGCGACGGCCTTCTCGACCATATCCATGACCGCCGGCGGCGACACCTTCGCCAGTAGCTTCAGGGGCTTCACGTTGGTCAGGTATTTTTGCGAGAGCGGATGAATCACAAAAGCGAAGCGATTGATCTGTTTTTTGCCTTCGATCGGATAGAGAATTCTCGGCTTGAGATCCAGATCGGTGAATATCTCGAGGTAATCGTCGTGGGCGATCTCCTTCGCAGGTTTGCCGAGTGCAGCCAGAATCATTGCCTCCACGACGTTGAGGCCAACGGTCTGCTCGAATAACTGAATGCTGCAGTCTATGATGGCCCGAACCCCACGTTCTTTCAGGGTCTGCAGCCGGTCGGGCGAAATCGTCGAGGTCAGCACGACCTTCCCTTCCAGCTCGTCTGGACCATATCGCTCCAGCTGGTGGTAAGACGCGATGATGGCGTCCGCATCCCGTACCGCTTTCTTCAGCAGGGATCGGTTGAACCGCCTTGCGGGCGCCAACGACGGCAAGTGGTCTTCGGGACCGACTCGCAGCACCGGGTGACTGCCCGCCGCATACAACTCCAGGGCACGCAGTGAATGCAGGAGGCCAGGAGCGCCGAACTGGAGAACCGGATCGGCAAAGGACAGGTTCTGGGTGAACTCCCCCATGACGGACGCCAGGCGGTAGTTAGCTGCGCCCGACAGGAACAACACCTTTGCGTTGTTGAAGAAATTGCCGAGCTCATGCTGGGCGGAGCGCAACGACCACTCCTGTACGATCTCCCGAAGTCGCACGCCGGTACTCACCAGGGTATCACCTGCCAGTTTTTCGAGCCTGGCGGTGTCGCGCTGATGAAAATAGCGGGTTCCGACAGAGTAGTGGTCGTGCACCAAACCGAGCCCGATGGCATCGACCTTGTCCCGCCACTCGATGACGAGCTTCTCGGCTGCCTTGAAATCGTTATCCGTGCCAATACGCACGACTTCGAAATCGTGGCCGAGGAATTTGGTCCTGAAGTTACAGTCGAGGCTGAAGGGACCCAGGCTAATGCTGGCGATCTTTTTCATAGGTGCTTTTCCCGCCCTGTGAAAACCAAGTGCCTAAGTTACAGGCTTCCCGTCGCCGGAACCAGT
>CAVYJZ010000009.1:0-877340 GCA_963768985.1 uncultured delta proteobacterium
ACTTCCTTCTGTCTGAAGGTCGACCGGCGGCGCCCATTGGCCTGCGGTCCGCGCACTCCCACGAACCCCGGAGTAGCCCCCCCACAGCGACATCGCGTCCCCGCTGCCCGCCACATGAAGACCAACGTAGTACCCCGCCGCATCCTCCTCGAGAACCTCGGGCAACGACCAACCCTCGTCCCGCGAGAAGGTCGAGGACCAAATCCTCCTCGAGACAGTACCGAGGTTGTGAATCTGGGACCACAATGCCGTGACGTTACCGTTGCCGTCACCGGCGAGCACGGGCTCGACCACGTTCCACCGGAAGTCCTCGGGGGCCGGAACAGCCGCGGGCGCACTCCATCCGTCTTCGGGGTCGTAGGTGTTGAACCACAGGGTATCGTAGCTTGGGTACTCGCAACAGCGCCTCCAAACGGCTACCGCACTCCCATCAGACGCCACGGCAACACGAGGACTCTGCTCGCTCTCGTCGGTTTCACTGACCAGCAGGAGCTGAGGCTCGTTCCATGTCCCATCGAGCGCCTGTGTGCTTGCCCAGACGTCATCACGTTGGTGTTCGTTTTCCTGGGACCACACCGCCACCGCGTTACCCGCCCCGTCGAACCCCGCGCTGCTGCTCAACTCGAGGTCCCGCCATCCGGGGTCTGAAGCGCTTGCCAACCGTTGTGGCGCACTCCACGCCCCGTCCCGAACGATGAAGCCCCCGTTGTACGGTTCAGCGAGTCGTCCTCCCGATTCCCCTTTCAGCATCGAGGTCATCCTCACGGTGTACGACCCGAGCAATGTGAGTCGCCGCTCCGGTTCGAACACCAGAACGTTCGGTGAAGCGCCAACCTCGAGCGCGCCTGGAACCTCCTGCTGACGAGCATCGAGCAACCGAAATCCATCGGGGGCGCTGGCGGGATCGACCGCTTGATCGAACGTCACCGAAACGACGGCGTGCGGCGCTACGTTTATTGCGTCGTCGGCCGGACTGATCGCGACGATTACCAGGCGGCCCGGGTCGGGAGGGCCTGCGTCTGGCTGGCCTGCGTCTGGCCGACCCGCGTCTGGTTTACTAGCGTCGGGCTGCCCTGCGTCTGGTGCACCCAAGTCAGAGTTCTCGCTCCCGTTGGCACAACCAGGGGCAAGGAGCAGAAGGCACAAGGCCGACAGGGTCAGCGCGAAGCGATGGACACCGGGGTGCACGCAACCACTCTAACACAACAGAGTCTACGGCCGCTCCGTCGTGCCCAAGGTGCGACGAGCTCACCGGGCGTGGCCCATTCACCCTCGGCCGGCTCAAACACCATACCAGCGACCCCCCGTCGTCACCAACACACAACAACCCACACCCCATCGCATCAAGACGCGAGCCCGAAGGCGGCGCCCCCTCTAGGGCACGACCCGCGGCTCACGCCGCAATCGCCGGAGGGTGACGTGTGCCGGCGTTCCTGCCACGAGCTCGATTCCGCGGCTGTCGCTGCCTTGGAACGCGCTTGCCGTGATCACCTCGCCGTCCCCGAAGAGCTCGATGCTGAAGCGATCGACGACGGCCACGAAGCCTTCGGCGTTCGGCGCATCGCGGGTGAAGCGCCCAGAAAAACCTTCGCTGATTTCACGACCCTCGGTTCGGTCCACCACCAAGGTGCCGTCGCGCAGTCCGAGCTCGAGAAACTCGTCTTCGCCCACGTGTACGCGGAACATCGCGTCCCCACGCACGCGCAGGACAAACGCGTCGGCCTCGATCCCCGCGAAGTCGTCGCCCGCAGGGCTGTCCTTGTCGACCAAAGGACAAGGGTCTTCGAGTCCGAAGAGATCCGGGGTTTGCACGAGTCGATCGCCCCGGAGGGCCAGGCGTCGCGGCACGCTCAGCTGGCCGACAAAGGGCTCGGTGGGTTGCGAAAAGGCATAGGCCCACGACGAGAGCCAGGCCATCCAGCGTGGTTCGTCTTGGTTGGCGATGACCTGTGCCGCATAGAAGTCGGGGCCGCCGTCGATGGAGGTGAGCTCGCCGGTGGGCGTGAACGTCGAGCCATCGAAATCGCCGAGCAGGTAGCGGCCTTCACCCTGCTGAAAAAGGCCGGGCAACACGTCCGTCTTGAACACCCAGCGCCCGTCGATTTCAAAGAGCTCGGGGACTTCCCACGCGCCGTCCGGCATGTCGTCAAAGGGGCCGATCTCGCTCGCCTTGGTCCAGTGGATGAGGTCGGGCGCAGTGTAGATGTGCGCGCGGTCGCCGGCGTCGACGACCATCACGAACGCATCGCTGGGCTCATGAAAGAACACCTTGGGGTCGCGGAAGTCAGGCGTGCCCCCGGGGTTCGGCCACGATCGGGTTGCCCTCGAAGAGGTCAAACGTTCGCCCACCATCTTCGCTGAACGCGAGCGACTGTTTTTGCATCGAGTCGGCCCCACCCGCGTGTGTGAACGCGAGCACCAAACAAGGGGCTTGGCAGACCCCACCGCGCCCGTCCGTGTCGAGGTAGGCCGAGCCGGAAAAGGGCTGTCCAAGCGTGTCATCGGGGAAAAGCGCCAGGCCGAGATCCTCGTAGCGGGTGAAGTCGTCGGTGCGCGCGTGCCCCCAGTGGATGTTGCCCCACAGCGGCCCACTCGGGTTGTGCTGAAAGAAGAGATGAAGCCCGTCGTCGAGCTCGATCAACCCGTTCGGGTCGTTCATCCAGTTCTCGAGCGGCGTGAAGTGCGCCTTGGGGTACGGATCCTCCGCGTCGTTCACGTAGGGCGTCGGTACGCACGCGGCCGGCTGCTCCCCGGAGTCGCAAGCCAAGCCGAGCGTCAGCACGAGCAAGCAGGCCAGCTGCTTGAGCATGGTGGCAAGGTGGCGTGGCGTAGGGCTTCGAGCAAGGGGTGTGGGTCGAGCTCGAACTGGTCACGCCTGCCCCGTGGTGGCATAGTCCCGTTCTACAGGACGAAGCCGCTTGGCGGGGCGGCCTGCTCGAATTCCAACGAAGGCGCGCAACTTCCTCCAGTGTCGCCCGATAACCAACCACGCGCCGCAATCGATGGCGGTTCTACGAAACCGTTTCGGCTGCGAGACCGGTCCAACGTTCTTTGACAACCGAACTGCAACCTCGCGTCCGCCCCCACGGAGCTCCCCGAGGGCAACGCAGCCACCCCTGTCCAGATATCCGTGACCCGAGCCGAAGCCATCGTTGTCCAGATATCCGGGAGTCGGCGAGCCGAAACCGCACGCAACGAACCCGATGGACGCGCCGGCAAAGAAGGGGCCGGCGCGCCCGAGCGCGATGCGGTTGTCCAGATATCCGGGAGTCCCAGAGACGACGCGGGTTCCCCGCTGTCCAGATATCACGTGAGCCCCGAATGACGAAGGCAACGCTGTCCAGATATCCGTGACTCCGGCGTCGACGGCACCGTGAGCCAAGCTAGCGGGCGAAGGAACGCGCGCCTTCGGCGCGCGCCACGGGCGCGCGCGATCGCGCAACTTCCGACGCCGCTGGCCGATAAGCCACCATGCATCGCAGACGATGGCGGCTCTACGAAACCGCTTCGGGTGCCAAGCCGGTCCGATCGTTCCTTGACAATCCTAACTGCAACCGAAGCCGCTGAAGTGGTCGCGGCGATGAATGAGGTCGCGAGGGAAGGTCTCCGCTTCGCTCGTCACCTCCGTGGCGACATCTGGGAAGTTCGCATCGAAGCTGAACGGAAAGCCTTCCGAGTGCTGTTCAGTCCCGAGGGAAGGGCCCAGCAGGTCCTGTTGGCCCTCGAAGCTTTCACGAAGAAGACCCAAAAGTACCCCAGGCCGCACCATCGAGCTCGCCGAGCGCCGCCTCGCGGACTGGCGAAGCAGGGGCAGGGCAGCGAAGCGCTGACCCGGATTGCCATCTCACAAAAGGCATACTAAATATGATAGAAACAATGGCACGCCAATCGAAACCAAGAGACGACCTCGAACGCTACATCGCTGAGCGCGATGCACGCGAGCCAGGGTTCGCTGCCATGGTGGCCGACGTGGAAGCGCGGTTGGCATTTGGCCGCCAAATGGCCGAGCGCAGGCGCTCGAGTGGCAAAACCCAAACCCAAGTCGCCGCCCTCATGCAAACCTCTGCAGCCATCGTGAGCCGCCTCGAGTCCGGCCACGACGTCCGCGTCTCCACGCTAGAGAAGTACGTCGCCGCCCTCGGTCTTCGCCTCGAGCTCAACGCCGCGTCACCGAAGAAGCCGACGACCAAAGCGCCACGCAGACGCCGTACGAAGAAATAGGAGCCGCCTCCTGTCCAGATATCCGTAACCCCCGAAGATGAGGTCCCGGATGAAGCCGTCCAGATATCCGGGAGTCCCAACGACGAAGGCAACGCTGTCCAGATATCCGTGAGTCCCGAGGACCACGGCCACGTTGTCCAGATCGTGAGTCCGGCGCCGATTGCGTCGTGACCCAAGCTAGCCGAAGGCGCGCGCCACGGGCGCGCGCTGACGCGCAACTTCCGATGCCGGTGTCCGACAACGCCATGATGAAGGGACTCGCGGTGGGGTTGCATATTCATGTCGGATATGACATATAAAGCTCATGGCTTCATGCCGGATAAGCCTCTCGTTTGGCTTGGGAGCAAGGTTCGAAGCCCGCCGTTCTCGCAGGACGCTCGGCGGCAGGCGGGGTGGCTCGTGAGGCGGCTACAGAACGGAGAAGCGCTTTCTATGCCGAAGTCCAGGCAACGATGAAGCAAGAGAAACGACGACGGCTCGAGGCCCAGGGCTGGAAGTTCGGCTCTGCAAAAGACTTCCTCAATCTCACCGACGAAGATGTCGAGTACATCGAGCTCCATCTCTCCCTCGCGGCTCTTCTGACCAAACGAAGAAAGTCCCTCGGCTACACCCAAACCCAAGTCGCCGACCTCATCGGCTCGAGCCAATCCCGAGTCGCCAAAATGGAAGCCGGTGACCCAAGCGTCTCCGTCGACCTCCTCATCCGCACCCTTCTCGCCCTCGGCGTAAACCGTAAGCAAGTGGGTAGGGCAATCGGCGCCGCCGCCTCGGCGTAACTTCGCGCGCCATTGCTTTCTGATCCCATGCCCGAACCCGACCGAGCGAAAGTCAAAACCTTTGCGTCAGCAAGAACGCTGCGGCAATGGCTCAAAGCCAACCATGCCTCCGAAAACGAGCTTTGGATCAAGGTATTCAAAGTGAAGACGGGCAAACCAAGCGTGAGTTGGACTGAGATCGTCATGGAAGCGCTATGCTGGGGCTGGATCGACGGCATCAAGAAGTCCATCGATGGCGAAGCCTACCTCCAGCGGATCACGCCACGAAAACCTCGAAGCAGTTGGTCCAAGCGGAACCGAGCGCACGCGGAGCGTTTGATCGGCGAGGGTCGCATGCAGGAGCCGGGGCTGGTGCATGTCCGCGCCGCGAAGGCGGACGGACGCTGGAAGAATGCCTACGCGGCAAGCGAAATGAAAGTGCCCGCGGATTTCCTTGCAGCGGTCGAACGCGAGCCCAAAGCGAAACAATGCTTTGAAACGTTGAACAAGGCCAATCGATACGCCATCGCCTACGGACTCACGACGGCCAAGCGACCCGAAACCAGAAAGAGACGCTTCGACAAGTTCCTGGACATGCTCATCCGCGGAGAGAAGCCGGGCTTCGGGTTCAAGAAAACATAGCAAAGCAATGAAGCCGCCAATCGGAGAAGAGGCGATAGCGAGTGACGACCCGTTGTCCAGATATCCGTGACCCCCGAAGACGACACGAGCTCCAACGAAAGCACGCAACTTCCCCCGACGACGGCCGACAACCGTCGCAATGCAACGTTCCCTTCCAAACACAGCGGTAAGCCATTGACTTACCACTCTTGAAAGGCGACACTTCCAATGTCGATCCGCTTCGAGTGGGATCCCGCGAAGAACGATGCCAACCAACGAAAGCACGGCCTACGCTTCGAAGACGCAAAGCCCATCTTTATCTGGGAGGCCGATCGCTTGGACGAGCGTGATGAAACGCACGGCGCGGACGAAGAGCGCTACATCTCCATCGCGCCCATTGCGTCCGGACTCATCACAGTGGTCTGGACTGAGCCAGTGGACGACCTCGTGCGGATCATCAGCGTTCGACCATCCTCCAAGCGGGAGCGCGAACGCTATCGCCAATACAAAGCGGGTTTCTTCTACTGATGACTGACGACCTCGACATCCGCGAGCTGACAGAAGCCGATTTCCGACGGATGATTCCGGCGCCGGTGAGGCGACGCATCCGCGAAGGGCGGATCGAGTCCGGTAGAGACATCGTCCTGCTCCGGCGCTTCGTCGGCCTCAGCCAAAAAGAGTTCGCGCGCGCCCTCGAGATCAGCGTGCACACCCTGCGCAACTGGGAGCAAGGCCGCCGCCAACCCGAAGGCCCCGCCATCGCGCTTCTCAAAATCGCAGCCCGTCACCCAAACATCGTTCGCCGTGCAGCAGGCCACGACCCGTCACCCAAGCGCGCGACGCGCTGACGACTGGCCGCGCCTGCCCCGGGTGGCGGAGCCACTCTACGGGGCGGCCTGCTTCCAACGCCCCATGATAGCCTCACCCTCCCAATGCCAACCCCAACCTCCCACTACACCCAAGCCAAGTCCCTCCGCCTCCACTACCTAGAATCCGGCACCCCCGATCCCCGCGTCCCGCCCATCCTCCTCCTCCACGGCTTCCCAACCAGCAGCCACCTCTATCGCAACATCCTCCCCGAGCTCGGCAAGACCCACCGCGCCATCGCGCTCGACCTGCCGGGCTACGGCCTCTCCGATAAGCCCCTCGACGCCGCGTACGACTACGACTTCTACGCCGACACGCTCGACGCATTCCTCGACGCGCTCGGCATCGGCAACACACACCTCTGCGTGCACGACCTCGGCGGCCCCGTCGGCCTCTACTGGATGCTCCGCCACCCCCACCGCGTGCCCAAGCTCATCCTGCTCAACACGCTGGTCTACCCGGAAACTTCCTGGGCGGTGAAGCTCTTCCTCCTCGCGATGAAAACCCCCGGCCTCCGCGACTACCTCGTGAGCCCCAAAGGCATCGTCGCCACGATGAAACTCGGCGTTGTGAACAAAGGCCGCCTCAACCGCGAAGTCCTCACCCCGTACACCGCCCCCTTCGGATCCCGCTGCGCGCAAAGCCCTCATCCAAGCGGCCTCCGGCCTAGGCATCGCGGCTCCCCGCGAGCTCCCCAGGTACCAAGGCACCCTCCGCCTCATCTACGGCGAAAACGACCTCGCACTCCCCGACATCGCCAAAACCATGCGCCGCCTCCAACAAGACCACCCCGAAGCCCAGCTCACCGCGCTGCCCAACTGCGGCCACTTCCTTCAAGAAGACGAGCCGAAAAGAGTAGGGCAACTGATCGCCGAGTTCCTGAACACCAGGTCGGACTAACACCGCGCCTTCAATCCAACCGAAGCCAACGTCTCGCCTCGCTCAGGGCTGATAGTGGTAGATGAGGCCGGTGGAGCCGCCCACGCCAAGCTGTTGCCCAACCGCCCAGACGTCGGTCGAAGACGTTCCGTGCACGGCGAGGAAGAGGCGTAGGTAGGGCGCGCCGATCTTCTGATGCGCGACTTGCCGCCACGACTTGCCGTCGTAGTGCGCGATCGCGCCGGCGCTGCCCACCGCCCACAGATCGTCCGGAGAAGGACCCCAGACCGCGCTCAAGTCACCGACGAAGTCGAAGGTGTCGATCGTCTCCCACTGCGCGCCGTCGAAATGACTGAGCTCGGAGTTATCCGTCATCACCCAAACGTCGCTCGCGCCGGTTCCCCAGACTTGGCCGTCGCCGGCGCCTGCGTTGAGGTCGACCTCGGTCCAAGTCGATCCGTCGTAGTGCACGAGATCGAAGGTCGAAAGCGCGTAGACATCGCTGGGCCCAGAACCCCAGATCGAGCTCTTGAACGGCGAGCCGGCGATCGTGCGCCCCCACGAGTTGCCGTCGTAGTGGGCGACGATCGCGTCATCGCCCACCGCCCAAACGTCGCTGGCAGAAGAGGCCCACACGTCGGTCAGCCCGCTCAGCCCAGTCGGCTGAGACACATTCATCGGCTCGAACGTCGCACCATCGTAGAACAACAGGTCGCCGCCCGAGCAAAGCCACACCTCGGTCGATGACAGCGCGAAGATGCACTGAAGCCCGCCGTTGCTCCCGGAGTCGAGCACGCTCCAACCGTCGCCATCATAGCGCTGGATGCTCGAGCTCCCATCGATGACCCACACGTCCGTCGGCGAAAACGCCCACACATCGATCGCCGCCAAAACGCTCGGCGCGCCCGGCGCGGCCGTCCAGCCGCTGCCCGAACCGTCCCCGCACGCGACGACGAACACGAGAATGACCCCCCAGATCCTCATCCGATCAGCATAGGGGCTCTTCGACCCCTCGGTCACCGAGACCGCCCTTCCTGTGAGGCAAATACCTGAACACACGGAAGCGTGCCCCGGCCAAAGCCCCGAACGAACCGCGCTTTCGTCGCGCGCCCCGCCCCTACGGACACGCCCCAGCAAAATCGACCCTGACACCCGCGTTCGCAGCCTGGCATGAGTTGCTGTACGTGGCGCCGTCGCATCCGCACACCGGGTCGAACACCGCCGGGCACGTGAGCGGTCGTACCACGCACACTCCCGGTTCATCGCACGAGACATCCGAGGCGCAGTAGTCCGCGGCGATACAATCGTCGTTGCTCTGGCAGGGGCACTCGCCCTCGCTCGCAACAGCGACGCCGGCCGCCGCCGCATCGCAGCCGTTGCTGTAGGTCTCGCCATCGCAGCCGCATACCGGCATGAAGACATCCGGGCAGTTGATCGGCCGCGCTTCGCACGCGCCGGGCGCAGTACAGTTCTCGAGATTGCAGTAGGCCGCCGCGTCGCAGTTTTCATTGGTCGCGCAACCGCTGCCTCCGCCGCCTGCCGTGCCGCCCCCACCGGCGACCCCTCCGCTGCCTGCTGCTCCGCCGCTTCCGCCTTGTCCGCCTGCGCCACCGGTCGAGCCAGCTGTTCCGCCGCTGCCGCCGTTTGAGCTACTGCCGCAGCCACCGAGTACCAGCCCCAAGAACAGAGCGGAGTGGAGAATTCGCGTTGGGGTTGTCCTCATGCACGTCAGTAAGGACCAATTGAACGCTTAGCGCCAAGAAGTCGCAATCGAGCCCACCATCATGAGCTCGAACGGCTTCGACACGCCGAAGGTCCGAGGTGTACGAAGACTCGGGCTCCCGCTACCATTCCGCACCATGCCGAAGACGACACGCACATATTGGAATCCGCTCGCCGACGAGCACCGCGACGACTGGCAACCCATCGAAGGCCTCGAAGGCATGGCCGAAGAGCTCACGCTCGCGATCGACGAGGCCTCCGGCGACTACACCCGCCTCACGCGCTTCGCCCCGGGCGCCGACACCACCCCCTTCGGCAGCAAGTCACACGAGTACCCAGAAGAGGTGTTCATCGTCGAGGGAAGCCTCTACGACGCCGCCTTCGATCGCTGGCTGGAGAAGGGCGACTATGCGAGCCGCCCACCCGGCGAAGCGCACGGCCCCTTCCGCACCAACGAAGGCTGCCTCGTCCTCGAAATCTCGTTCCCGAGCCAGGCAAAAACAGCTTGACAAATGTTCAGTTATGACACTATAAAGATAGGTAATCATGCGGAGTTCCAGCCCGGAAATCCCAGCGTTGCCGCCCTCCGAGCAAGTCGAGCTCGCCCAGCCGCGCCGAGCTCCTGCGTCCCCTAAAATCACCCCGCTCCATCCGCCGTCCGCACCCCCCGAAATCACCCCGTTCCATCCGGCCGCCGCGCCCTCCAAAATCACCCAACTCGACGCCGAGCTCCACCGCCTCGCCCGCGGCGCCGGCCGCCTCCGATTGCGAATCGGCCAAGCCCTCCACCGCCTCGCTGACGGCATCCACGAGCTCGGCTTCTCGACCCTCGGCGCCTACGCCCTCGAACGCTGCAATCGCGGCGGTCGCTGGGCCGCCGAAAGCCGCACCCTCGCACGCCGCCTGCAATCCCTCCCTCTATTAACGATGGCTCTCGAGTCCGGCTCCATCGGCTGGTCGATGGCCGAGCTCCTCGCACGCCACGCCACCCCGCAAACCGAAGCCGCACTCCTCCAGATCGCACGCGGCAAAACGGTCGCGGCGATGCGCATCGCCTTGAGCCCGCAGCAGTCACCGGGATCACCACAGTCACCGGGCTCACCGCCGCAGGCCGACGGCGACGACGACGAAGACCTCACGCGCACCCTCTCACTCACGCTCCCCGTCGAAGAAGCCTGGGCGCTCGAAGCGACACGCATGATCGTCGAGCACATGGACGGCAAGCACAGCGGCGCCCACTTCCTCGAATCCCTCCTCGCCGAAGCCACCATCGCGCTCCTCGAGCTCATCCCACCATCCGAAAACAATCTATCCACAAAGGCCGAAGCGGAACAGAGCGCCTGGCGCGCTCAGATGCAACGCCTCCAACACCTGCAAGCCCAAGCCGAGCTCCAAAGCCGCCCCGCCGTCCCCACCGAATCCCAATCCAGGCGAAGCCCCCGCTGCCGACGACCTGCCCACCGGCCTCGAAGCCCTCGACGCACGCCTCCGTCACTACAGCGCCGAGCTCGCCAGCCGCGATCTCTTCTTCGGCCGCATCGCGCAACGCTTCTTGGCCCTCCGCGGTTGGCAAGCCCTCGGCTTCACCACCGAAGCCCACTACGCACGCGAACGCCTCGGCATGTCGCGCTCCGCACTCCGCGGCAAAGTCAGCCTCGCCCGCCGCACCGAGGGCCGCGACCATCTCGTCGACGCGCTCCAACGAGGCCACATCGGCTTCGAAGCCGCCCACCTCATCACCCGCATCGCCACCCCCGAAACCGAACGCGCCTGGCTCACCCGCGCCACCCGCCGCACCTTCAAACACCTCCGCGAAGAGGTCCAAGCCGTAGAAATGGCCACTCGCTTCCTCAACGAATCGGATCACTCCCCACCAAGCGAACAGCAAGTCGAGCAGATGCAGGCGCTCGAGCGCGCAATCCTAAGCGGCGAGCTCCTACGAAAAGTCATCCGCAACGGTTCAACCGAAAGCCCCAACGACGAACCCCCCACTGTCCAGATATCCGTAACCCCCGACAGCGACCAACCCACAACTGTCCAGATATCCGGGAGTCCCGACGACGAGGCACCGAACGATCCAGTCCAGATATCCGTAACCCCCGCCGCCAAAGTGACCCTCCGCATCCGAGTCCCCGGCGACGTCCTCCTCCACTACCGCCAACTCGAACGCCTCCACCGCAAAAAGCGCCCCGACGAAAGCTTCATCAAGTTCCTCTGCGCGACCTTCTGGCAAACCTGGGTCCCCACCCTCGGCGTCTCCGACAAATGGGAACAGATCTACCGCCGCGATCGCTACCGCTGCACCAACCCGGTCTGCCAGAACCGCAACGTCACCCTCCACCACGTGAAGTACCGCGCCAACGGCGGCACCGACGACGCAGAAAACCTCACCAGCCCCTGCGCCTTCTGCCACCTAGAAGGCGAACACGGCGGCCGCCTCAAAATCCTCCCCCCAGGCGATAACCCAACCTGGCTCCTAGGCCGCCACCCGATCATCAAAGTCCACCACCGCGAACGAACCCTCCTCAACTAGCCCACGCTGCGAGCGCTCGAAGGTACCCTCGGAGCCTTCACGGAAGCGCTCACCGGCCGAATGGGACAAAGTGTCCATCGAGGAGCGGTCATGGCAACAAACACACGTCCCCCGGGCGTCGGGGTTCTTGCGGCTCTCGAAGGCGCCGCCCTCATTGCTTGGCACCTCGTTGCGACTCCATTCGTAGGACGCAAGCGTCTGCACTGGGGCACACGGAAGACCGAGGCGACCGATCCACTTCCCGGTGACGAGCTGGTTCCAGACCCGAAGTGGTCTTACACACTTGGCATCGACGTCGCTGCACCGCCCGAGGCGGTCTGGCCCTGGATCGCGCAAATCGGACAGCAACGCGGCGGCTTCTACAGCTATCAGACGCTCGAGAACCTGGTCGGCTGCAGGATCCGGAACACCACAGAGCTCCTCCCCGCGTATCAGCATCCCGAGGTCGGGGAAAAGGTCTACCTGCATCCCACGGCACCGCCCCTGCGGATCGAAGTCGTCGACCCGCCGCACGCGCTGGTTCTCTTCGGCTCCCCTGCCGATGTCGCCGCCGAGAAAAGCTGGGGGGTCTCGACGTGGCAGTTCATCGTCCGACCCGGATCAACAGGCAAGAGTCGACTCCTCACCCGTGGCCGCAGTGATTTTTCCTCGGGGTGGGCAAGCCGGCTCGCTTTCGGACGCTTCCCCATCGAACCGATTACATTCGTGATGAGCCGCAAGATGCTCCTGGAGATCAAGCGCCTCGCCGAGCTCGCGCGCTAGCTTCGCCCCGAGCGAGCTCCCCGCGTAGCAAATTCCAAATCGCGCGGATCACCTCTACATGGTAGCTACGCCACATGCATCGTACCGGGTTGCTCCTCGCCTTGGCCGTCAGCACCGCTCTCCTCGGGTGCAGCAAGACCACCACCGAGCGGCTCCAGCTTCCGCCGCTAGAGACTGTTCCCCATGTAGACCTCGAGCGTTACCTCGGCACCTGGTACGAGATCGCGAGCTATCCGCAACGCTTCCAGAAAGGCTGCACGGGCACGACGGCGACGTACACGCTGCGGAGCGACGGCGAGATCGACGTGCTCAACAAGTGCCGCAAGGGCGACCTCGATGGCCCCGAGGACATCGCAAAGGGAAGGGCGCGCATCGTCGATCGTGAGACCAACGCCAAGCTCGAAGTGTCGTTCTTCCGCCCGTTCTGGGGCGACTACTGGATCATCGATCTCGGCCCCAACTACGAATACGCCGTCGTCGGTCACCCGAGCCGCGACTACCTATGGATTCTCAGCCGCACGCCGACGCTCGACCCAAAGGTCTACGACGGCATCCTGAGTCGACTCGAAGAAAAGGGATATCCGCTCGAGCCGTTGCGGAAAACCGAGCAACCGACGGGTTCGTGATAAGGGCGCGGGGCCCTGTGGTAGCGCCTGCGGCGTCATGACCGATCCGTCCTCCAAAAGGGCCCATTGACCCCCGCTGCCTCGTCGCTAGATCCCCGTCATGCCGAAACCTCTGATGTGTCCCCCCGAAGTTCTCAGCCAAGATCTCCACGGCCGCCGCGCGATCGTGACCGGCGCCAACTCCGGCATCGGCTTCGTCACCGCGAAACAGCTCGCGAAGCAGGGCGCCTCGGTGACCCTCGCATGCCGAAACGAAGCCGAGGGTAGGGCGCGTGCCGACGAGATCCGCGCCGAAGTCCCGAACGCCGATCTCGAAGTGCGCAAGCTCGATCTCGGTGACCTGAGCTCCGTGCGCGCCTTCGCCGCCGGCTATCTCAGAGATCACGACTCCCTTCACCTCCTGATCAACAACGCCGGTGTGATGAGCACACCCAAGGGCAAAACGGTCGATGGCTTCGAAACCCAAATCGGCGTCAACCACCTCGGCCATTTTCTGCTGACGGAGCTCCTCCTCGACACCCTGAAGAAGAGCGCGCCCGCGCGCGTGGTCGCGGTCTCGAGCTGCTACCACGACAAGGCGATGGGCCGCGAAGGCGTCATCGTTCTCGACGACCTGCATTTCGAAAACCGCAAGTACGACGGCTGGGCCTCCTACGCACAGTCCAAGTTGGCGAACCTTCTGCACGCCAAGCAGCTCGCGAAGCGCCTCGAGGGAACCGGAGTCACTGCGGTGAGCGTTCATCCGGGCTGGGTCAGAACAGAGCTCTTGCGTCACTCGATGCCGGCCTGGATGCAATCCGTGGCGCGACCGTTCATGCGCATGATGGGCATGATCGAGCCCTGGGAGGGTACGCAAACCACCCTCTACGCCGCGCTCGCGCCCGACGTCGAAGACCACCCCGGCGCCTACTACAGCCAAACCGGCACCTACCGCGACAAATCCAAAAACGCCGGCGGCTGGCCCCTCGAATCCCCAAACCCCCAAGCCCACGACGACGACCTGGCACAACGCCTCTACGAACACAGTCGCGAGCTCGTAGGCCTCGAAGCCGCTTCAGCACGCCGAGAACCACAGGCCGCGCGGCCTCAGCAACTTTGATCCGTCCCCTGCGCTCCCCCTCCACCCTAAGCCTTGACGCTCCGCCCCCCAGACCGAGGTTCCCACCCCCGTTCAGGAAAGGAGCCATCATGAACACCGTCGCCGTCGCAGTGCCGAACATCCCTCGCGAGGATTGGCCGGCGCACCCGCGGTTTCGTACGCAAACGCTCCTGCTCGGCTCCCATGCGAACTTTCGCAGGGTGAGCCGCTACCTGCTCGACCACGCCGCCCGCGAGCAGTTCGTGGGCTTGCACTCTCTTTTCGATCGCTGGATCGCCGCGATGCGGAGCCACGAAGCCTACGAAGAGCGGAAGCTCTACCCCTACCTCGAGCACCGCTGGCAGGTATCGTTGAACGAGGCCCGCACCGGCCACCACGAGCTCCATGCGCGCGCCGATGAAGTCGCCGAAGCCTTTCGCTCCCTGGCCCGTCCCGCCGATCCCGCCGATCCATCCGATCCCGATCCACCGACTCCACCGAAGGCCCCACCGACAACCCAGTCCTCCGCGCCCTACAAGCCCACGATCGCACCCTCGATGCCCACCTCAACGTAGAGGAGGAAGCCGTCATCCCGCTCCTACTCGCCCTCGACCCACAAGAGTTCGATCGCTACTACCGCAGCCCCCTCTCCATGCTGATTCCCCCCGATCGTCGCTAGCGACAGCAACCTGCGCATGCACGACCTCGGCGACCGCTCGCTCAACCCGTGACCGGCAAATCGCTCAGCCGCAGATCGCTGAGCAGAGCGATCATCGCCCGCTAGATAGTCACCGTCGAGGAGCAGGTTGCCGCGGCGCTGGAATAGCCTGTGGGTCGGCGCTACGCTCTGCGCCTGTTGATCAACTCCCTCGACCACATTCACATTCACGCGGCCGACCCCTTGGCGACGATTCGGTTTTACGAGTCGTGCCTCGGCGCCGAGCACCTCGGGTCGATCCCGTCCGGTGAGGGCGGACGAAATCACGGCGTGCTTCTCGGTGGGCAGCTTCTGGTGATCAGCGAGTTTCCGCCAGGCATGAAGCCGGCCGAGCCGCCCGAGGTTGGCGAGGGCGCTCTTCGCGCTGGATTCGGTGTGGCACACTTCGGGCTGCAAACGACGGATCTCGACGGTGTTCTCATCCGTCTTCGCGAAGCGGGCGCCGACGTTCATTCCGAGCCGCGTCGCACCGGATCGGTCCGTTACGTCTACGTGACCGGGCCGGACGGCGTGGTCATCGAGCTCACCGAGCTCCACCTGCCTCCGCACCTCGCCCGCTTCATGCCATTGCTGAGCGGAGTCGACCGGGCGATCCACCTCGTCCGCAAGGGTTTGGCGAAGCAGCTATTCAAGTAGCGCTGCGCGCCTCCGTGCACGTCGCCGCCGCCTCGAAGCGGGCAATGGACCCCAATCTCCCCGCAGGCCGCGCGGCCTGTTCGAAGTCGGACCAAAGCAATCAACTTCCACGGGTCGAGGCCGACAACTCTCTGAAAGCTCACCACCCACCCCTTCGAGCTCGGCAAGCCGCTGCGTTACAGCCTCCAAGGCGCCCGCCGTCTACGCGTCGGCGACTACCGCGTGATCGACCGCATCGAACCGCCCGATGTCGTACTGGCCGTGAAGATCGGCCACCGCCGCGAGGTGTACGAAGAATAGAGCCCCGTGACGACCGCGACCGAAGCAGGCATCATCGCACGATGACCGAGCTGTCCTCCCACTTCACCGAGGTCAACAACCTCCGCCTCCACTACCTCGAAGCAGGCGCCCCCGATCCAAACACCGACCCAATCCTCCTCCTCCACGGCTTCCCAACAAACAGTCACCTCTACCGCAACATCCTCCCCGCGCTCGGCAAGACCCACCGCGCCATCGCCCTCGACCTCCCAGGCTACGGCCTGTCCGACAAACCCCTCGACGTCGCGTACGACTTCGACTTCTTCACCGAAGCGCTCAACGGCTTTCTCGATGCCCTAGGCATCGACCGGGCCAACCTCGTCGCACACGACCTCGGCGGCCCCGTCGGCCTGCACTGGGCAACCCACAACCCCCAACGCGTGAAGAACATCGTGCTTCTAAACACGCTGGTCTACCCCGAGACGTCGTGGGCCGTGAAGCTCTTCCTGCTCGCGCTCCGCACGCCCGTCCTTCGTGACTACATCGTGAGCCCCAAAGGCATCGTCGCCGCGATGAAGCTCGGCGTCGTGCACAAAGAGCGCATGACCCGCGAAGTGCTCACCCCCTACACAGCTCCTTTCGAAACCGAAGCCGCGCGAAAAGCCCTCATCCAAGCAGGCTCCGGCCTCGGCATCGAGGGTCTCGCGGACATCGCCCGCAAGCTCCCCGCCCTAGAAGCCTCCCTCCGCCTCATCTACGGACAAAACGATCGCATCCTCCCCGACATCGCCAAAACCATGCAACGCATCCAACGCGACCACCCCCTGGCCGAGCTCACCGCTCTCCCAAACTGCGGCCACTTCCTCCAAGAAGACGAGCCCGCCCAAGTCGCCACCCTCATCGCCGACTTCTTCAACCAAGCGAACCCACTCACCGTCGCCGCCACCCAAGCCACCGGCATCCCCGAAGCGCGCACCCCCCACATCGCAGCCATCCCGAGCACCCTCACCCCCACCCAAGAACGCGCCGCCGACTTAGTCCGCGCCTTCAACGACTGGGCCAGCAACGATCTCGACGTCCCGCCCGCCGCACTCACCCAGTGTCCCGAACCCTCGCTCCCACGCGACCGCCGCACCCTGATGCGCCTCCTCCCCGACGTTCACCGAACCTTCTTCGACCCAATCGCTGGCCCCACCTACGAAACCTTCACCTTCAGCCCCACCCAAACCACCACCACCTACGACCCAACAAACGACATCCTCCCCGCCGCCGAAGAAACCCCCACCGGCCAACAAGCCCGATCCGCCGCAAGCGCCTACTTCAGCGGTCGCTCCATCCAAGTCATCCAAGCCACCGACGCCGCCGCCGACCTCCACATCGCCCTCGAGATCGCCCTAGACCCCAAAGCCTCCCTCCTCTTCACCTTCATCACCGCCCTGTCGGACTAAGCACCAGCCAACAGGCCGCACCGCCCCCGAGCGCCAGCCGACGACTCCCTACGGGATCGGCTCGCTCGTCAAATCGAGATCCATGTCCAGCGTGCCGACCGACCAAGACTCGTTGATCCGGTCTCCCGCCGGATCGATGAGCAGCATTCCCCACTCGGGCGTGTCGCGGTAGCCGCCCTGCAGAAAGATGTCGAAGTCTCGGCTGTAGGGGCTGGTTTGCCCGTTGCTCTCGCACTGGCCGGTCACGGGGCGGTTCAGCGTGGATAGGCCCATCTGGAAGTAGAACGAACGATAGAGCGGCGGGGTGTCCATACCAACCGTTCGCAAATGCGTCCCCATCTGGAAATCGTGGAAATACGCGTCTGCTAGCGTAAACGTGCCGCTCCCGCTCCCTGAGCAAGTCGAGGCGCCGAACGTGTAGTCCTCGTTGAAGCTCCACGTCGCTTTGAGGTCCGAGAGCTCATAGACGTCTCCCGCGAACCATTCCAGCGCCGGCACCCGACTCGGTGGTAGAAACTCGTCGCCGAAGTGGACTTGACCTTCGCCCGCCGCGATCTCGTCGAGCGTCAAAGTCTCTCTGGTAAACTCGATGTTCTCGATGTCGAGGAGCGAGACTTCGGTATCACCCCCGTCGATGATGTTCTGCATGGCACCGCCGGCTCCCACCCATTTGCCGCAGCCGATATTGCTCGATAGCAGGCGCGGGGGCAGCCCCGCGGGCAAGGCATAGAACGGCTCGTCTTCGCGATGCTCGGCATTGATGAAGATCAAGACGAGCTCCTCGAGGCTCTCGCTGCTCGCCTGTTTGCAAAACGGCGCGAAAGCCACTTCCGTCAGGTCGAACGGCTGCGGTAGCCACGCGCCGTTCTGCTTCATCAGCGCAAGCACCTTGCGGCCGACTCGCGTGTCCGGAGCCATTCGCTTTGCATACAGCATGGCGTCGCTCGAGCTGCCTTGAAGGATCTCCGGAACGCCCTCAGCGAGCTCGAACGTGTAACCATTCGCGAAAAGCACGGTTCGGGCGTTCGCATTGCTGAGGTCGTAGTGAACGTACTGCGCCGAAAGCCGTGCCACGCCGCCGCCTTCGAAACTCACAGCGATGTCCGCTTCGGGATTTGGCGCCGGCTGCACGTTGGTCGTTTTGGCGCCGTAGTCCAGCAAGTCGATCTGGTAGATGTCGTAGGGGGGATTGTCGCTGAAGCCCTCCGGGTCATCCGAACGGTTCCAGTTCGTCACTGCAAACTCCGGGAACGCGTTGAGGAAACCGCCAGGCGACACCGCATTCACCGCGTCGAGCACGGACATGCTTTCGCCTAGCTCCCAAGCTTGGCGAACGATCGAGACGTCCTCGAACCGCTCCGTGAGGAAGTAAAAGTACAGCCAGGAGCCGTAGTCGTGATCGTCGAAGCGGTTTGTCAGCGTGAGCTCGGGTCTATCCAAAAACGGCTTGCGGTATTCGTGCTCCGTGTTGGCATCGGGGTAGGTGAAGTCCTCCGCCCAGGCGGCAGTGGCTTCGGTGAGCCATTTCCGATCGGAGCCGGGGGGCACATCGAACGCACGGGCGACAGCATGAAAGAGCTCGTGCGCGACGGTGCTTCGGAGTTTGTCCCCCAGCCCCGTCCAGTCCGCATCGATGACGAGATAGGCGGCGCGCCGATTGTCTCCCGTGAGGTCGCCGAAGTAGCTTGGGTGGTAGGCTTGGGTCAACCCGTAGAACGTTGGCAGATTCTCGGCGATTTGCTGCCTGCGGAAGATGTAGATGTCGAAGCGACCGTCGCCGTTGTTGAAGGCCTCGTCGATGCCTGCGTCGGAGATCGGCTCTCGTCCCATGAGCTCGATCAGCTTGTTCCAGACCTGGTCGTTTTCGAGTGCGTTCTTGATCGCGGTGGCGTGGGAAGAGAGCTCCGGGAACTGTTTCGGGTAGCTGATCAGCACCCGATTATTCAGGGCAGTGATCGCAAAGAACTGCACAGCAGCTTTCGGCGCGAAGCTCTTCGACGCCTGAGATTGTTGAAGCTCTAACCAGCTTCCGTCGGCGCTGGGCGGCAGCATGAAAGGCTCGAGCTCCTGCTGAACCCCGAGCGGCAAGATGGCCCAGCGCTCGCCAAGCTCGTCGACGACCTCCGTTCCTTCGAAGGGCACGCTGCTCCTAAACTGTTCGGGCAGTCGCTGGTCGCCAAACACGGCAAAGACCTTGTAACGAAGCGCATCGATGTCGGTGATGTCTCCCGCCGTCAGTGCTTGTTCGATGACATCGAGGGCGCTGGGCTCCCCCGAGCCGATGCCTCCACCCGTGCCCGCCGCGCCGCCTGCTCCGCCGTCGCCGCCCGAGCCACCTGTGCCAGCCATTCCACCGTTGCCGCCCATTCCCCCCGCGCCTGCGTCGCCTCCGCTACCCGCAGCCCCACCGCTGCCGCCGTTTCCCGCGACTCCACCCGTGCCACCGCTACCCCCGGTCCCAGCTCCACCGTCTTCAGAAGTGCAGGCGCTAGCGGCGAAAACAAAGATGAGCCACGCCGCGCGGGCGAGCGCGCGCAAGTCGACAGGTAGCGGCATGAGGGGTCCTTCGTCGGGGGATACGCAGATCGGGGGCGAGCTACGACCATCGGACGACCCGGCCCTTCAAGTCAAGTGGCAGGTGTCAAGCTCCCGCCAACGCCGAGCTCCTCCGGACCGTCACGCGCGAAATCCCACCCCCGCACTTCCGGCCGCCATCGGCGAGGCTCTCGAGATGACCGCAACGCATCGGATGCGGCCGCGCTCCGCCCGCCGCAGATTTTGCGCGCGCAGACCCCCGAATCGTCCGCAAAATCGCCCCGCTACTTGGCACGCCTGATGCAGTCTTCCGGGCATGGTCCAGCGGATCCAGATGCGTCGGCGTTCGTGCGCGGCCCTTCTCCCTATCGCGATCATGGTCGTCGCCGTGTCCAGCAGTTGCTCCTCCAGCTCCGCTCCGGATGTCATCCCGAAGGCTCCCGCGACCGAGGTGTATTGGAACGGCGCAGGCCTACAGGACAGCGCGTTCGCGCCCTTGCCGCTCGGCTCGGTGAAGGCGCGTGGCTGGTTGGAGCAGCAGCTGCACATCCAAGCGGACGGGCTCACCGGCCACCTCGAAGAGATTTGGGAGGACGTAGGGCCGGACAGCGCCTGGCTCGGTGGCTCTGGTGAAAGTTGGGAGCGAGGGCCGTACTACGTCGATGGTCTTCTGCCGCTGGCCTATCTCCTCGAGGACGAGGCGCTGATCGCCAAGGCGCAGAAGTGGGTCGATTGGACGCTCGAGCACCAGCGGGATGACGGCTCGATCGGCGCCATCGCAAATCTCGATTGGTGGCCGAACATGGTCATGCTCAAAGCGCTGACGCAGTATCAGGAAGTCACCGGCGACCCGCGCGTCATTCCGGTGATGACCAAGTACTTCGAGCACCACTTGCAAGAGGCGGCGGAGCGCCCGCTGACATCCTGGGCCCAGATGCGGTGGTCCGAAGAGGTGCTGAGCATCATCTGGCTCTACAACCGAACCGGCGACGCCAAGCTCCTCGACCTGGCGCGGCAGCTTCATGCCCAGGGCTTCGACTGGAACGCTCATTTTGCCGATTTCCAGTACCCGGAAAAGGGCAGTCACGGCCTGCAGACGCACGGGGTCAACAACGCCATGGCGATGAAGTCGTCGGCCGTCTGGTGGCAGATTTCGAACGAGGACGCCGACCGTCAGGCGATCGATCAACTGCTCAGCGTGATGGACGAGCATCACCTGCAACCGAGCGGCGTTCACAGCGGCGACGAGCACTACGCGGGGCGCGATCCCTCCCAGGGCACCGAATTGTGCTCGGTCGTCGAGAGCATGTTCTCGATGGAGACGCTGTCCGCGGTCCTCGGCGATCCCGCCTTCGGCGATCGGCTCGAGCGCATCGCCTACAACGCCCTTCCGGCGACGTTCAAGCCGGACATGTGGGCTCACCAGTACTTTCAGCAGGCCAACCAGGTCGAGTGCAGCGTCGACGAGAGCCGCAACTGGACCAGCTCATGGGCGGACGCCAACCTCTTCGGTCTGGAGCCGGCCTATGGCTGCTGCACGGCCAACATGCACCAGGGTTGGCCCAAGTTCGTGTCTCACATGTGGATGGCAACCCGTGACGAGGGGCTCGCGCTGGTTGCCTACGGGCCGTCGCGGGTGGACGCGCGGGTCGCGGGCGGTGAGCTCGTCGCGATCCTGGTGGACACCGACTATCCATTCCGCGACTCGATCCACCTCGAAGTGTATCCCGAGTCGGCGGTGACGTTCCCGCTTCACCTGCGCATTCCGGCGTGGGCAACCGACGCGCGCATCACCGTGGCCGGCGAGCCACTCAGCGGCATCGAGCCGGGGACATATCACCGAATCGAGCGACGATGGCGGCCTGGCGACACGGTCGACATCGTCTTCCCGATGGCGCTCCAAACCGAGCGGCACTACCACGACGCCATCGTTCTGCGGCGCGGCCCGACCGTGTTCAGCATGACCCTCGGCGAAGACTGGATCCAAGTCGCAGGCGAAGAGCCGCACGCCGATTGGGAAGTCCACCCAACGACGGCGTGGAACTACGGGCTGCGGATCGACCCCGAAAATCCAGCTGCATCGTTGGAGGTAGAAGAGAAGCCCGTCGGCGAGCTTCCCTTCTCGCCGCAGGGCGCTCCGGTGACCATTCAAGCAAGAGCGCGCAAGGTGCCCGAGTGGCAGATGCTCAATAGCGCCGCCGGCCCGCTTCCCGAGAGCCCGGTGACATCGACGGAGCCCGACGAAGAGGTGACGCTCATTCCGTACGGAAGCACGAACCTCAGGGTGACCGAGTTTCCGCAGATCGCGGAGTAGGGCTGCCCTTCTCTTCCACGGCTTCGCAGCAAGCAGTCACCCACAGCCGCTACGAGCGAACGCCTTGGACGACCCTGGGAATGTCGCCATCAAAAATCATCCTGAGCGCGGCCGGGGCATCGTAGCGGTGCCGTTCCAGTGCGGATTGAAGGACCTCGATCTCCACCGGAGCGTTGCATATTCGGTGCAGATACCGAGCCAAGGACGAGGGGACGCGGGTCACTGAGCGCGGCTGCAATTCGTGTTCGAGTCGTTGGAGCTGCGACGCGAAGCCGATATTGGGAAGGACTTGAAACCGCTTCGATCGAACTCGACAGAAGGCATCAAAGAAACTCATGCCCTCCGCCTTCATCAGCAAGGCGATGGCGAGGGTTGCCGATCGGCTGACGCCGACTTCACAATGGACAAACACCTTAGCCTTTGGATCACAGGCCGTTGCAGCTTCTGCGAAGTCGAAGAACTGCGAAAATGTCTCAGTGATATCCTGATGCATTCCATCGCGGACACCGAGAAACAGATGACGAAAGTCCTGCTGTAAGAACGACATCTGCGAACGTTCATCCTCCCTCAGGCAGCTCACGACATGGGTGACTCCGGCCCCCTTCAGATCTTGCACGCCCTCTCGGCTCGGTCGGGCGCCCAGATACAGAGTCCGAGTGATCTCACTGAAGAAGCTCTCACGCAGGTCCAGAGAGAAATCCAGTCCGAGACCGAGCCGTGAGAGCACACGGTCCGCGAGCTTATCGAGTATGGCCTTCATGGGAGGTCTCGTTGGGAGTCGAATCGCCGATCATCATACCATCCGCGCTTTCGGCACAGCCGTTTCCGCTTAACCCTTCATTCATCGCCCGCCCGTTATATGCTCACCCCGTGCCCACCAGCCCCTTCTTCACCAGCCCCGAGGCCCAAGCGTTCTATCAGAGACGCGTCGCTTCCTTTGGCCTGAGCATCGCGGCTGCGGGGGCGATTGGGTTGGTGTTTCGGATCGCGATCGCCCTGACATCTGGGACGCTTCTCGAGAAGTTGGGCGAGCCGAGCTACTGGCTTCACGCGGCGGCCATCGTTCCGTGCGTGGCGATGTGGCTCGTCTGCCGTGGCGGCCCGCGACCGCTTCCCACGGTGGTCGCCGCCGAGACGATGGGCCTGCTCTTCGCCTCGGTGGGCTACATCGGCATGGGGATGACAATTCCGCCCGAGGTCGGCGCCGACGTCGTCACGGCGTTTGCGCTTTCGTTTGCCTTCTTCTCGCGCGCGGTATTCGTGCCGAGCACGGCGCCACGCACCGCCATGTTGGGTCTCTTGGTCGGCATCCCACTCGTCGGCATGATGGCTCTGCACTACCGCGACGTGGACCCCGCGATGTGGCGCATGGTCGGTTACGACACTCGTGGTTTTGAACGGAGCACCATCGTCATCACGACCGCCCTGATGACCACGATGTGGTGGACGCTGACCGTCGGCCTGTCGAGCATTGCGTGTCACGTCATTCATCGCCTCCGGAGCGAAGTGAGTAGCATCCGAAGTCTCGGTCAGTACCAGATCGAGCGGAAGCTCGGAGAAGGCACGATGGGCGTCGTCTATCAGGCGACCCATGGGATGCTGAAGCGCCCCACGGCCGTGAAGCTGTTGCGGCCCGAGCTTGGCGGCCGCGAGGTTCACGACCTCTTTCGGCGTGAAGTGCAGCTGACCGCAACGCTCAAGCATCCGCACACCATCACGATCTACGACTACGGCCGCACTCCGGAGGGCTTGTTCTATTACGCGATGGAGCTCCTCGAGGGCGCGAGCCTTCAAGATCTGGTCGAGACCACCGGGCCTCAGCCGGTGCCGCGCGTCGTGCGTATCCTGCGCGACGTGGCCCTCGCTCTCGACGAAGCACACTCGGTCGGGCTCATCCACCGCGACGTCAAGCCGAGCAACATCATGCTTGCGCGGCAGGGTGGGGCGTACGATGTCGTCAAGGTCGTCGACTTTGGGCTCGTGAAGCGCCTGCAAGACGACGACCCCGAGACGAGCGACACCCGTTCCATCAAAGGGACGCCACATTACCTGAGCCCCGAGGGGGTGAACACGCCGCAAGGGGTCGACGCGCGAAGCGATCTCTATGCACTCGGCGCAGTCGGCTATTACTTGCTCACCGGCCGCCCCGTCTTCCAAGGCGACACCGTGTTGGAGGTCTGCATGCAGCACGTGCAGGCCACTCCCGCTTCCTTGAGTGAAGCGCGCGGCGAGCCCATCCCCAAGGAGCTCGAGCGGCTCATCCTATCTTGCTTGGCGAAGCGCAAGGACGACAGACCCCAATCAGCGCAAGCGCTCGCCGACGCACTCGACCAGCTCGACATCCCATCGTGGACTCGCGCCGATGCGGAACGATGGTGGCAGCGCTACGGCCCCCAGGTCGAAGAACAACGCGAGTCGATAACGCCGCGAATCACGGGCCACACGATGAACGTAGTCATCGACGAGCCATGGTTCGAAGGCGCCGACACCGCGCCTCGCAGCAATCCCAAAAGAAAGAACTGAGAGCTCCGCCCGACGCCACCCTCCATCCCCCGCGGCCTCACCAAGCTTTCACGCCGTTGGTCGAAGCCGCTCTTCGAAGAACCCGAGCACGCGTTCGAGCGCCTGCTTGGTCGGATGCCCGTCCTCGTCGACGAGCTCTTCGGTGAGCACGCTGTGCGCCATCCGCTTGATGCCCCACGGGTTACCGGGCCCGGAGTCGATCTCGATTCCCTCGAACCCTTCGCCGAGCTCGCGGCGCAGCGTCTTGAAACGCGCGCCCGGGCAGACTCGATCGGCGGTGAACTTGAGCCCGAGCACCTTGACGTTCTCTTCGCGCACCCGCCTCTTGATGATCGCGAGATGCTCCGGCGATACATGGATCCCGCGGGCTCGGGCCTTGTCGATCGGGAAGGGCAGCGAAGGCTGGGACAGCACAGGCGCCTGCACCGAAGGGTCGACCATGAGCGCAAGGGCGAAGTTGCCGGTCATGCACATGCCGAGCGCACCGACCCCAGGCCCGCCGAGCTCCTCGTGCACGCGCTGGCAGAGCTTCCGGAGCCAGTCGGTGATGGGGCTCGAGCCCCCGGCCTCGAGAACGTGGAACTCACGCGAGATACAGCAGTGAAGCATCGAAGACATCACGTATCCGCCGCTCACACGCTTATCGACCGTCCCAAACATCTCCGGAAGGAAGACGGTGAACCCGCGATCGCGCACGATCCGGGCAAATCTCGCCACCTTTGGCGTGATTCCAGGCACCTCGTGCATGATGACCACGCCAGGGCCGTTGCCGCTTCGCCAGACGGGCTTGGTGTCCCCGTCGATCGTCACTTCGGTCCGTTGGAAATCTTCCGCTAGTGGTCTATGCGCAGGAAGCATGGCGAAACTGCTGCCTATCATACGTTGAAACGCTCGGTCTCGTCCCCAGGAAAGTTGAAACAATGTCACGCACCCTTTGCGCTCCCTGGACCCCAAACGCAGATTTTTCAGTCATGGTGCTGTGAGACAATCGGAAATCGGCGCACCTGCGCTGGCACGCCGGATGCACCTGCCTCGATGGAGCTACTACTATGACCACCCAAACCAAACCGATGTCGCCCGTCGATTCGGCCTGGCTTCACATGGAAGAGCCGACCAATCTGATGATGATCACGGGCGTCTCGCTGCTCGACAAGCCGCTCGACTTCGAACGCTTCCGCAAGACGCTCGAGGTCCGCCTGCTCACCCTGGATCGCTTCACCATGCGCGTGGTGGAGCCGACCCTGCCGCTCGGGACGCCCCACTGGGAGGTCGATCCCAACTTCGATCTGGACGCACACATCCATCGCGTGGCCCTGCCGGCCCCGGGCGACATGTCCGAGCTCCAGCGCCTGATCAGCGATCTCGCGAGCACACCGCTCGATTTTTCGAAGCCGCTCTGGCACATCCATCTGGTCGAGAACGTCGCCGGTGGCGCGGCCATGGTCATGCGTCTCCATCATTGCATCGGCGACGGGACGGCGATGAACGCGGTGCTGTTTCGCCTGATGGACATGGCCCGCGATGCGCCGGTCGGGGAAGTCGTGGAGCCTCCCACCGAAGCGCTGAAACGCCGTGATTTCGTGTCGACTGTGTTCAGGCCCGTGCGCAGCATCGGAAACGCCATCCGCTACTTGGCGCACGAAGGCAGCGAAAGCCTGCGCCACCCCTCACGCATCGCGCAGGGCGCGGGCGCGGCGGCCGAAGCGGCGAGCATCGTCGGGCGCGTGCTGCTGATGACGCCCGATCGGGAGACGCCCTTCAAGGGTCCCCTCGGCGTGCAAAAGCGCGTGGCCTGGTCCAACAACATTCCTCTCGCAGACGTCAAGACGGTCACCAAGGCCTTGGGTGCAAAGGTCAACGACGTGATGCTGAGCGCCCTGGCCGGCGGGCTGCGCGACTATCTCATCGCGCGCAATGCCGAGGTGCGCGATCTCGAAATCCGGGCCGTGATTCCGGTCGACCTCCGCGAGCCGCAACGGGGCATCGAGCTCGGCAACGCGTTCGGCCTGGTTTTCTTGGCGCTCCCGCTGAGCATCGCCGACCCGGTAGAGCGGCTCCGCGAGACCAAGAAGCGCATGGACGCCATCAAGCAGTCGATCGAGGCGCTCACCTTCTACAGCCTGCTCAACATCTTCGGCGTGACCCCCCGGCAGGTCGAGGAGCAGGGGCTCAACATCTTCGGCTCCCGCGCCACCGCCGTCGTGACCAACGTGCGCGGCCCCGGTCAGGCCCTCTACATCGCCGGCAGCAAGATCGAAAACATCATGGGCTGGGTTCCCCAAGCCGGACACCTCGGCCTCGGCGTGAGCATCTTCAGCTATGACGGCAAAGTGAGCGTCGGCGTCATCACCGACGCCGGGCTGGTGCCCGATCCGGAACGCATCACGGCCGGCTTCCGCACCAGATTCGACGAATTGCTGGCCATCGCGACTGCGGCGGCCAACTAAGAGCCAACGCGCCCCGAGGAGAGCACCACGCATGACCCGGACCAAAACCGCCAGCCGATTCACGTCGGCCGCCCTGGCCGCGCTTCTCGGCACGGCCTGCCAGGGCAAACCGGCGCCCACGCAACCGGCGGAGGAGGCTTCGGCGCCGGTGGCGTCGAGCAATGCGTGTCAGCCCATCGCTGAGCTCAGCGCGCTCGACCCGCGGCGGCCGGTTCCGCTGCAGCCGATGATGGCCTGGCACCAGAAGCAGAACATGCAGCAGCACCTCGAGGCGATCCAGGGCATCGTCGACGGCCTCGCCCAGGAAGATTGGGAAGCGATCGGCCTTGCCTCCGCCCCGATCGAGTCGTCGCCCCAGATGCAGCAGATGTGCGAGCACATGGGCGCCGGCGCAGAGGGGTTCACCGAGCTCGCGCTCGACTTCCATCACCGGGCCGACGCCATCGGCGAGGCTGCCCGCGCACGCGATGCGCAGGCTGTCTTGCGCGCCACGTCGAACACCTTGCAGGCCTGCACGGGCTGTCACGCAAAGTTCCGGCAGGAAGTCGTCGACGCCGAGACCTGGATGGCGCGCACCGGCCAGGCCCACGACCCCGCCATGATGCACGGCGCGCACTGAGCGAGCGCGACCCCCGCTCTGCTCTCAGCCCTGCTGCCGATACCGCCCTGGCGCCATCCCGCTCCACTGCTTGAACCGTTTCGCGAAGTGATACTCGTCTTCGAAGCCGACCCGCGCGGCGACCGCGGCAAGGGGCTCCGTGGTCGTGCGGAGCAGGTCCGCGGCGGCGCTCATTTTCAAGTTCATGGCGTACTTCATCGGGGGTACGCCAATGCTGCGGCGAAAGAGCCGGATGAAGTACGATTTGTGGAGGCCCAGCTCCGCGACGAGCTCGTCCAGACCGTACGCGGTGCCCACGTGCGAGCGCATGAAATCGAGCGCCTGCTCGATCGCCGGGTGGCTCCGCGATCCGCTGTGCGTGTCGACCGTGAGCTCGCACAGAAAAGCCATCAACCGCGCGGACGCGGCGCGCCGCTCCCGCTCGTCCCTGGAGAGCGACTGCCGGCTCAACTGAGCGAAGAGCGCGTGATACCGATCGCCGAGACGGCGCACGCGGCCTTCCCCCACCAGCGTCTCGAGATCGCTGGCAAGCTCCGCGTCGGCGTCGGCGTCGAGCTCCATGAACGCGATGTACTGCAAGAGATAGCTGCTCTCGGGCACCTCCATCCGGTGCATCGTGCGGGGCCGGGTGTAGAAGAAGTCGCCCTGCCGCACCTCCGAAGGCCGGCCCCGGACCTCGAACGAACCTCGGCCTGCCAGCACGTAGTGAAGCTCGTACGCGTCGTGGGCATGCGCCTCGACGAGGCGAAAGGTCCGCGGCAGCAGGAGGCACGAAAATAAGCGCACGATGTCAATAATATACATCACGCGGTCATTCCCGACCATTGCCCGCTCGCCGGGCCGATCCATATGTTTTCCGAAAGAAGCCGGCCAGCTGCCGAGAAAGGAGAGCAGGCCATGTTGGATGCTTCAGATCTTCCGCTCGCGCCGCCCGCACCCAAGGTACGGACCCCGCACGAGAGACGCATCGAGGAGGGCCTGCCGATCGGCTTGGCGGTCGATGCCTCGCAGTCGAAGAGGGCGCGGATACAACGCCTGCTCGAAGGGTTTCGCGACGCGCCGATCCAGCTCAACGTCGAGCGCGCCCGTCTTCTCACCGAGTCGATGAAGGCCAGTGAAGGTCAGCCGATGGTGCTTCGCTGGGGCAAAGCGCTGGCCCACATCCTGCGCGAGCACCCGATTCACATCGAAGACGACGAGCTCCTGGTCGGAAGCGCCGGGCCGCCCGGTCGATATGCGGTGGTCTACAGCGAGCTGGTCGGGCCGGGCCGTTTCTACACGCACCCCCACGAGCTCGTCCCGAGCAAGCCTGGCGATGCGATCGTCATCACCGAAGACGACATCGCGCTGCTCAAGAGCGAAGTGCTCCCGTACTGGGAGCGCAACGCCTATCACAAGGCCACGATGAACGCGCTTCCCGAAGAGACCCGGCGCCTGATGGAGCGGATCTTCGTCGTGACGCCCACCGCGTCCGGCCGCTCGATGCTCGCGTGGGCGCACGACTACGGCAAAGTGCTCGACCGCGGCATCGGCGCGATTCGAAAAGAAGCATCGGAGCGCCTCGCCGCGCTCGACCCCTTGAACACCGCGGCGTACGTCGAGCAACGTCCGTTTCTCGAGGCGGTCTTGCTGGTCTGCGACGCGATGATCGCCTTCGCACATCGTTACGCTGCACTGGCGCGAGAGATGGCAGCAGGCGAGCACCGCGAAGAGCGCCGCCGCGAGCTCTTGCAGATCGCCGATATCTGCGAGCGAGTGCCCGAGCACCCGGCGCGCACCTTTCACGAGGCCGTCCAGTCGCAATGGTTCGTGCAGACGGTCTCGCGGCTCGAACAAGCGGTCGGCGGCGTCATCGGCAACGGCCGTATCGATCAATATCTCTATCCCTACTACCGAAAGGACATCGACGAAGGCCGGCTCAGCGAGGACGAGGCGCTGATGCTCCTCGAGTCGATCTGGATCGGCATGGCCCGAAGCACCGATGTCTATGCAAAGCCGGGGATGCCTTCGCTCACCGACGGCTTTGCGCACTGGGAGGCCACCACGATCGGAGGCCTGACCCCGGAAGGCGAAGACGCGACCAACGATCTGTCGTATCTGATTCTGAAGTCGAAGCGCGAGTTTCCACTCAACTATCCCGATCTCGCCGCGCGGATCCACGCGCGCACCCCCAACGCATTCCTTCATGCGATCGCCGAGACCATCAAAGAGGGCTCGGGCTTTCCAAAGCTCTTCTGCGACGACGAGATCATCCCGCTACTCGTGGCCAAGGGCGGAACCATGGAGGAGGCCAACGACTACTGCGTGACCGGTTGTTCGGAGACGAAGATGCTCAATCGGGAAGGCATCGCGACCGGCTGCGCGTGGATCAACCTCGGCGCGATCCTCGAGATGACCCTGCGCGAGGGTCGCATGGCTTGCTACGGAAACGGCCTGGTCGGCGTGACCACCGGCGACCCGAGGACCTTCACCTCGTACGAGCAATTCTGGAAGGCCTTCACCCGGCAGATCGAAAACGTCGTCCAACACACCTTCATCCAGCAGCACGTGTCGGACACCTTGAAGTCGCAGCACATCGCCTCACCGATGTTCTCGATGCTGCACGACCTCTGCATGAAGAGCGCAAAGGACATTCATTCGGGGCCGATCGACGGCGCGCTCTACCTCGGGTTCTTCGACGTGATGGGCTTCGGCACCGTCATCGATTCGCTCGCCGCCATCCGCACCCTCGTCTTCGAAGAGCACAAGCTCACGATGGACGAGCTGCTCGACGCGCTCGACCAGGATTTCGTCGGCCACGAAGCGATCCGGCAGATGTGTCTGAACGCCCCCAAGTACGGCAACAACGACCCGGCCGTCGACCAGATCGGACACGACATCGAAGCCTGCTTCACCGGGCTCGCCCACCGTCACACCTCGGCCTTCGGCGGCGAGCTCGACCTTCGCTACGTGTCGGTCACCTCGCACATTCCGCTCGGCGCCGTCGTCGGCGCGACACCCGACGGCCGAAGGGCGCGCGAGCCGCTGTCCGAGAGCATCAGCCCTTCGCAGGGCAGGGACGTAAAGGGGCCCACGGCGACGCTCATGTCGATCAGCAGCACGAAATGTGCGCAATACAAAGAGCGGGCCGCCCGGCTCTTGAACATGAAGCTCTCGCCCGCATCTCTGGTCGGCGAGGAGGGCACCCGCAAGCTCATGTCGCTGATCCGAACCGCCTGCGACATGAAGATGTGGCACATCCAGTTCAACATCATCAACCGGGACACGCTTCTGGCCGCCCAGAAGGATCCGGAAAAATACCGGAACCTGCTCGTGCGGGTGGCGGGCTACAGCGCCTACTTCGTGGACCTCACACCCGCCCTCCAGAGCGAGATCATCCGCAGAACGGAGCATGAGTTTTGAACGACGCGCCCAAAGGCCTGGTGTTCAACATTCAGAAGTTCTCGCTTCACGACGGGCCGGGGATCCGCACCATCGTCTTTCTCAAGGGTTGCCCGCTCGCCTGCATGTGGTGCTCCAATCCGGAAGGCCAATCGAGGCAGGTCGAGCTCATTCAAAGCTGCGACCGCTGCATCGGGACGGACGAATGCGATCGATGTCTCTCGATTTGTAGCCAGCAAGCGCTGGGCGTCGCAGACGATGGGAGCGTCGTCGTCGACCGAACCCGCTGCGACGCGTGCGGCGACTGCGCGGACGTTTGCCCCTCGAATGCCTTGGAGGTCTCCGGCCACTGGGTGACCGTCGCCGACGTCTGCACACCGTCGAACAAGACGATGCGTTCTATGCGCGGTCCGGTGGCGGCCTCACGGTGAGCGGCGGCGAGCCACTCGCGCAGGGCGCGTTCGTCCTCGCGCTGCTCGGAGCGGCGCGGGCGCGAGGGATCGACACCGCGATCGAAACCTCCGGGCTTTGTAGCTGGAAGACGCTCCGAGAGGCCGCCCCCTTGGCCGACCGGATCTACTTCGACATCAAGTGCCTCGATCCCGACAAGCACGAGCGAGGCACCGGTGTCTCGAACGCGAAGATCTTGGACAACTTCCGCAAGCTCCGCAGCGAGCTCCCCGAGGTCCCCGTGTTCGTTCGTACGCCGGTCATCCCCGGCTTCAACGACTCCAAAGAGGACATCGCGGCCATCGTCGCGTTCATCGAGGCCGCCGGTGGCGCTGCGTCGTACGAGCTGCTCGGGTACCACGGTTTCGGCGAGCCCAAGTACGCCAAGCTCGGGCAGCACTACCGGCTCAGCCACCTTGCCCCCCTTTCTGCGCAGCACATGCAAGAGCTCCAAGGCGTAGCCACGCACTTGAACGAGCCGCGCGCCTCGATTAACCGTTGAACCCGAGGCGACGCCGCCCCCAAGCCGCAGGGTTTCCTCCGTTTGGACAAGCGGCCAAATGCGGTAAAACCCTCACATGCCCGGCAACGCAAGCGACCCCGTCCACGTCGCCCCCCTCCACGTCGAGCTCGAAGAAGACCCGCCTCGCGGTCGTTTCAAGTTGGTAGGGAGCCGCGGAAAGATGCTCGGTGAAATGACTTTCAGTCGTGCGAGGGACGACCTGATCATCGTCGACCACACGGAGGTCGACGACTCCCTGCGCGGCCAAGGCGGCGGCGCGCGCCTCTTCGAGGAGATGGTCGCCTGGGCTCGAAAGACCGGAACGAAGGTCATGGCGACCTGCCCGTTCGCCAGCTCGATGTTCGACCGTGATCCGTCGAGCCGCGACGTCCTCGCCTGACCGCCGCCCGCCGAAGCACGGAAACGCCACACGGACCAATCCTTCTATGAAGCACCCCATCCGATTCATCCTCCTCGGCATCGCGACATTGCTCGTGATCGCCTTCGGCGCTGCAATCTTCCTCCTCCACACCTACCAATCCCCTCCCGTCGATCCCGAATGGGCCGTCGCGCCCTCGAAAACCATTCCCGACGACGCGGTCACCGTCCGCTACACCGGAACCGCGACCCTCGTCTTCTCCGATGGCGAAACGACCTGGATGACCGACGGCTGGTTCTCGCGGCCCGGGCCTCTTCAGGCACTCTTCGGCAAGGTCGAGCCTGACCTCGACGCGATCACCAAAGGCCTGCAGCGCAACGAAGTCCATGATCTGGCGGCCGTCTTCCCGCTCCATTCGCACTACGACCACGCCATGGATGCACCGGAGGTGGCGAAGCGCACGGGCGCGCTGCTCCTCGGTTCGGAGTCGACGGCAAACATCGCTCGCGGCTGGGGCCTTCCGGAAGAGCAAATCCGCGTCGTCACCAACCGCGAGCCGATCGCGCTCGGGAAGTTCACCATCACTCCGATCGAGCTCCGCCATTTTCAGTTCCCCAATCCCGAGATGGCTGCCCGCGCCCTCGGGGACCCCGACATCGATGCGCCCCTCAAGCCGCCCGTCGGCGCCTTCGACTACAAAGTCGGCAAGGTCTACGCGCTCCACGTCGCACACCCTAAAGGCACTTGGCTGATCCTGGGCAGCGCCGGCTTCGTCGAGGGCGCCCTGCAAGGCTACGACGCCGACGTCGTTTTCCTGGGCGTCGGCGCACTCGGCTCACAAACCGACGCCTACCGCGAGAGCTATTGGAAAGAGACCGTCGAGCGCACCCACCCGACCCGCGTCATCCCGATCCACTGGGACAGCCTGACCGGCCCCATCGAAGGCCCCTTCACCGGCATGGTTCGCGCCGCCGCCCTGCTCTCCAAAGGCCCCGACCAGCTCTTGCCGTTCCTCGAAGCCAAAGCAGCCGCAAACCCCAACATCACATTCATCACGCTTCCCCGCTACGCCCCGGTGGTTCTGTTCTGATCGCGCGCCGGGCCATCGTTCCGAAGCCAAATAGATCGCCACGCCAAAGACCGCCGGATCCTCCTCGGCGCAGAAAGTTGGTGTTCGAATCCGCGATGCGCGTTATCTTCCGCGGCCAGCCCCGAACGGAAAGGCGCACGATGGCGTTCGTGAATCGAAATGTACTCTCCCATGTGGTCGCGGTTCTTCTGCTCGCCCTTGGCGTGTTGGGCTGCGGGGACGACTCCTCCGCAACTTCCAACGAACCCTACGTCCCGGCCGCGTATGGACAATGGCTGAAGTTCGAGCCCGACGGAGCGGTCTGCGCGAACGGCTCGCAGTACAAGTTCTTCGTCAACTTTTCCAAGACCTCGAGCAACCTCGTCGTCTTTCTCGAAGGCGGCGGCGCGTGCAGCAACTACGAGGATTGTTCGAAGGGCCGTCCGTTCAATACCGACTGCATCAAAGAGCCGGCGGGCGCCGAATGCATCCGTGACAATTACCCCGCGGTCTACCTGCACCTGCCGGAGCTCGAGCCTCTGACCGCGTTGACGGAGCCTATCGGCGTCATCAACGGCGATGTGCCGGTCGAGCTCGCGTACCCAGTGCTCTCGTCCAACACCGACATCAATCCCATGGGCGACTGGAACAAGGTCTTCGTCCCGTACTGCACCGGCGATACCTATCTCGGCAACAGGGTGCAGACGTACGTCGATCCGAAAGGCGTCGGCCCCGACGTCGAGTTCCATCACGTGGGCCATCAGAACATGTTGCGGGTCATCGAAGAGGTGAATCGAATGTTCGCCACCGTCCCGAAGATGATGGTCGGTGGTTGCAGTGCAGGCGGCGTGGGATCCCTCATCAACTACCCCTTCATTCGGAACGGGATCGAAGGCGCCGAGCAGAGCTACTTGATCGCCGATAGCGGCCCGATTGCGCCGAAAACTTTGCTCAACGGCCAGCCAGGCCACCAGATCGGCCTCACGGCGGTGCAACCCATCTGGGGCGTGGATGCCCTGATCCAGTCCCTCCCGATGGGCGCCGATCGAATCGCCGCAGACTTCGGGGAGGTCAATGCCGTGGTCGCCGAGACCTTCCCGAACGATCGCCTCTCGATCTCCGTGTTCGAGCGCGATTACAACTTCACCGTCGCGGTCTACGAGAACGCATTTCCGATCTTCTCGCAACCGGAGACCTCGGTCCACACCGGCGCCGGCCGCACCGAGATCTACCGGCTTGCTTCCGAGGATTTCCAGTCGCTCCGCGCGCGCGTCGACGAGATCGACAACCTCGTCTACTACATGCCCTACTACCGAAACACGAACACGAGCCACTGCCTCACCGTCACGGGTCTCGAAGACGTGGGAAGCTCGGATCTGGATTTCCTCGCCCTGTTCAACCAGGACCCCTCGGCCGCGACTTGGGCCGGTACCGAGATCGCGACCGCAGACGGCACCGTCACCTACAAAGATTTCATCGAACGGATCCTCGATGACTCTGCCCCACTGCAGAGTTACTACGAGGGCACCTGCGAAGGTAAATTCCAAGTCTGCGCCCTCGACTGCGCCGCGTATGATCAAGTCATGTGCGAGAGCGTCGCGGAGTAGGGAGAGTTTCCATCGCCCAGATGAAGCACACGAACGTCAGCCCGGGGCAAGCCCGGCCGGCCAAGGTGCGGTGAGCCCGTGGACTCGCTGACAATCATCTGGATGGCGCTCTTCGTCCTCGGCTATGGCCTGGTGTCGAAGCGCCTCGAACGCACGATCATCACGCCTCCGATGATGTTCGTCGTCTTGGGCTTGCTGTTCGGGGAATCGAGCTTGGCAGTCCTCGGTGTGTACGTCGATCGACGGGTGATCCATGTGCTCGCGGAGCTGACCCTCGTGCTCGTGCTGTTCGGCGATGCCGCCCGGATCGATCTACGTGTCCTTCGCACCGAGCTCGGCCTTCCCGCGCGGCTTCTCGGAATCGGGCTCCCGCTCACGATCTTGGCGGGCGCTCTGTTCGCAGCGCTTCTCTTCCCAAGCCTCACTTGGCTCGAGGCAGTGACCCTCGGCGCGGTTCTTGCTCCAACCGACGCCGCCCTAGGCCAGGCCGTCGTCACCGCGCCCGCGGTGCCGTTGCGGATCCGCCAAGCCCTCAACGTCGAAAGCGGATTGAACGACGGCATCGCGTTGCCGGTCGTGTTCATCTTCTCGGTGCTGGCGAGCATCGCAGGTGCAGAGGGCCGGAGCGCCACGCAATGGGCGCAGTTCGCTGCGCTGCAAGTGACTCTTGGCCCGCTGGCCGGCGCGCTGGTCGCCTGGGTCGGCGGCAAGCTCATCATCTGGTCGAGCGATCGCGACTGGATGGACGCCCGCTTCGCCCGCCTCGCTGGGATTGCGCTTGCGCTCTTGGCGTTCGCGACGGCCCAGTTCATCGGCGGCAACGGCTTCATCGCCGCATTCGTGGCGGGCGCCACGCTCGGCAACAGCCAGAGGGGCAAGTGCGAACAACTCTACTCCTTCCTCGAAGCCGAGGGGGAGCTCTTGACCCTCTTCGTCTTCCTGCTCTTGGGCCTCTCTCTTTCCTGGCCGGCACTCGCAGAGAGTAACGTCATCATCTGGGTCTACGTCGCCTTGAGCCTGACCGTCGTTCGCATGGTTCCGGTCGCCCTCTCGACGATCGGAAGCGGCCTGCGCAAGCCCACCGTTCTGTTCCTAGGTTGGTTCGGCCCGCGGGGGTTGGCCTCGATCCTCTTCGCGATTCTGATCGTCGAAAAGGCCGGCCTCCCTCACGAAGAGCTCGTCTTCAACGTCGTCATCCTCACCGTCCTAGGCAGCGTCTTCGCCCATGGCATGACCGCAGCCCCAGCCGCCAAGCGCTACGGTACCCTAGTCACCGACGAAACCCACTGCGCCGAAGAACACAAACCCGTCACAGCCCATCCGCTCCGTGTTGCCGATCGAGAAGTGCATCCCAGTTGAATCATCGATATCGCATCAAGCATGGCGTTTTGAAGTAGGAATCCCCTTAGGCACGAGTCTCGATGCGTGTATCGCCCCTCCCGTCTTGGATCACCGACCGGCCCTTTGCGCATCGGGGTCTGCACGATGCAGCCGCCGGAATTCCGGAAAACACGATCGCCGCCTTCGACGCGGCCATCGCCTCGGGCTATTCGATCGAGCTGGACGTCCGTCAGATGGGCGATGGTGCCTTGGTCGTCTTTCACGATAGCAACCTCATTCGCGCCTGTGGAATCGACCGGGCCTTGTCCGATCTGACATGGGAAGACGTATGCCAGACCGCCATCTTTGGCACCGAGCATCGGATTCCGTCGTTCGACGAAGTCCTTGCGCTCACCGCCGGTCGCGTTCCGCTTCTCGTCGAGGTCAAGCAGGACAGCGGCCACCAGGACATCGAGCGCGCGCTGCACGATGCCTTGTCACGGTACAAGGGGCCGTTTGCCGTGCAGTCCTTCAGCCCCACCGCGATCCGCTGGTTCCGAAAGCACGCGGTCGGTGCAGCACTCGGTCTAGTCGCAGGTCCTCTGACCGGTGAAGACATCCCCGCGCTGAAGAGGTTTTCATCGCGCTCCTTGCTGGGCGCGCTGGTCTCGCGGCCCGACTTCATCAACTACGACTTGCGCGCGATGCCGGACGCCTGGATTGGCATGGTCAGCAAGCTGGCATCCCTGCCCGTGATCTGCTGGACCGTGAGAACCGACGAGGACAAACGAAAGGCCGAGCGCCTAGGCCTGAACTACGTCTTCGAAAACGTCAGGCCGTAGCCCCGCGACTCACCCAGGCACCGCCGGCACCGGCACCTTGCGGTCTCTCCCTCCGTGCTCGAGCGTGACGTGAAGCGAGCCCGTGAGCACCCCTTCCCACGGCCCTCGCAGCGCCTCGAACGCGCCCTCATCGAGGTCGATCGACGCCTCGAGCAGTGAATCGACGAGCAGCTGCCGGTGGTCGCCCTCCATGTCCCAGTGCACCACCAAGGCCAGCCCGCCGAGTTGATGCGCTTCGGTCACAAACACATGGGCTTTGCCGAAGGCCCGCTCCACCGCCTGAAGCGCCACATCCGCGCTCGCGTGCATGGTGGCCTTGAGCACACAAGCGTCAGCCACTGCGTCTACCCCGTAAATCGGTCCAGGAGCTCCAACCCATCCGGCGCCTCGATTCGAAAACCTCTAGCGTCGGCAAATGCCTTCACGAACGCGGGGCGCTTCGACTTCGAAGTCGTCATCGAGCACTTCGTGCAACATCCATTTGACCCGCGCGCTTCGCGTGGCGGGGTAGTGATAGAGCTTGAGCTTGGGTGTTTCCATCGGCTGCCTTGCTGCGGACCTTGCAGCAATTGGTCACAGTTCGTCCAGCGGTTACGGCGGCTGGCGACCGGGCACATCGCGCCGTAGAGTCGACGCTCACCCCAAAAGGAGAGCGGAAATGAGCTCAGACGCATATCGCCAAAAAGTGGAAGCCAAGCTCGAAGGTTACCAGGCCAAGCTCGACGGAACGCGGGCCAAGCTCAAGGGAGCGGCCGCGAACAAGAGGCTGGACGCGGAAAAGCAGATCAACGACCTGCAGGCCAAGCTCAATACCGCCAAAGCCAAAGCCGCCAAGCTTGCCGACGCCGGTGAAGAGGCCTGGTCGAACGTCACCAAGGACCTCGACGAGAAGTTCGCGGGCTTCACCAGCGCCATCAAAGGCTTCTTCTCGAGCTCCGATTGATCCGACGCTCGTCCATCGGTCCTGCGGCCGACTCGGTGCCGCCAAATTTTACTGTCCCCGTATGGCAGCGAAGTAGATGTCTTGTTGGTCGCCGGGACCCGAGATCGCGAATGCTGCAAAGAAGTCGCTGCCCAATGAGGTGAGGCCCATGTAGTCGCCCAGGAATAGGCCGTCTGGGTTGGGGCTGGCCTGCAGCATGTCGAACGATTCATTGGTGATCCGAACCGGGTTCGCCCAACTCGCGCGCTCGGTGCAGTCGGCGAGATCGGGATGGCAGTGAATGAACCAGTAGTCCGTCAGGGACGGTGGCATGTCCGGCGTGTCGTTCTGGAAATTGTAGTAGGTGACCCCGATCGTTCCGTCTTCGGAGATTTCGACCGATGGAAGGAACGCTTGGTCCAAGGTCTGGGTCTCGCTCGGCGGCGTCTGATCGATGCGAACCGGCTCCGTCCAGCTCAGTCCGCCGTCCACCGACTGCGAGAAGGCAACTCTCGGGTCCGCCAGGATGTCGTCGCTAAACACCTCCTCCCAGACCGCGGCCAGATGTCCGGTGCTGCGATCCACAGTCACGTCGAACCCGCCCGAGCGGATCGGACCTTCGCCATCGGGCACGTGAGGGATCGCCTTGCGTGTGGTTGCGACCAAGGTCGGCTCCGTGGGCCAGGACTCGCCGCCATCGACCGACCGCATCACGTAGAGCGAACGAGGTTGCGCGAGGAGAGCCTGAGTCTGCCTGAAGAACGCCAAGACGGTGCCGTCGGGCGACACCACGGTCTGAAATCCGAGTCCGACAGGATCGTCACGGAACAAGAACTGCGGTTCGGACCAGGTCTGTCCGCAGTCGGTCGTTCGACTGAGCACCACTTCGCCTTCTGAGTCCGTGGCCGACAGGTCGTCGAACCGCGTCCAGCCCACATACACACGGCACGGGTCGACCGGATCGGCCGTGATCGACGGCTTGTCTTCGAGCAAACGAGGTTCGGACTGACCGACTGTCACCGGATCGCTCCACGTTCGGCCGCCATCGAGGGACTTGTTCACCACGATTCGACTCGGGCCTACCGAACCGTCGATCTGGTGATTCAAGCCCACGCTGTAGAGGTCACCATTCGCGGCGAAGGCCAGCCACGGATCGGAGGCAGCGATGACGTCGCTCCCCGAGCACTGAGAGATCCCGGGGATCACGACTGACTCCCAGGTCGCGCCCTGGTCGAAGCTCACGGCCGAAACGAGCCCCAGTGCTCTGTCTTGAATCCACGCCGCGACCAGATGGTTCGGGTCGTTCGGATCCACCGTGATCCACGGCTCGACTTCTCGATGGGGCGCCTTGAGCTCGGCATCGAAAAGCTCGCATTCCGAGAACGGGCTCGCGCCCGAAACGGCCACAGGCTCGCCCGCCGTGAACACGGTGGCCGGACCGCCGCTGTCGCTGCTGTTACAGCCGGCGATTCCAACACTCAGAAAGACACCAAACCAACGACGCATCGCACACCTCCCGCTCTGACCCGCCTGACAGTGGGCCGGGTCACGTGAAGCAAAATGGGCTGCCCTACCGTCGCGCGTCCATACGTAATTCCTCTCGCGCGACTCTGAGCAGAGCTCATGACGCCATCCCGCGTCTCCCCCGCCCCTGGAAATTGTGTACCGCACGTAGCCGCAGAGTTTCCATCCGGAAAAATCAGCTGCGCCCCGACCGCGATCGCCGCCGACGAACCGTCCAGCTCCTACACTCGGCCGAGATGTTGAGCGCCCTCGATCCAGCCCACCGCCGGATCGCGCTGTCTTGACATCCAGGCCCACCGGGCCAGAGACAACTACATCCAAGGAGGTCCGCGTGCTCCGCTACCGAATTCTCGGCCGCTCAGGCCTTCGTGTCTCAGAGATCTGTCTCGGCACCATGAGCTTCGGCGATCAGTGGGGCTTCGGGGCCGATGAAGCCACTAGCCATCGCATTTTGGATGCCTACGCCGACGCAGGCGGGAACTTCATCGACACCGCGAACAAGTATCACGGCGGCCAGACCGAGCAGATCGTCGGCAACTGGCTCGAAGGGCGCCGAGACAAAGCCGTGGTCGCGACCAAGTACACGCTGGCGATGGACCACGCGGACCTGAACACGGCGGGCAACCATCGAAAGAACCTCGTGCGCTCGGTCGAGCACAGCCTTCGGCGACTCAAAACCGAGTACATCGACCTGCTCTGGGTCCACGCCTGGGACGAGAACACGCCGTATCAAGAGACCATGCGCGCGCTCGACGACATGGTGCGAAGCGGCAAGGTGCTCTACGTCGGCGTCAGCGACACGCCTGCCTGGGTCGTCTCCGCCTCGAATGTGCTCGCTGAGCTCCGCGGCTGGACCGCGTACGTGGGCCTTCAAATCGAATACAGCCTGCTGCAGCGCACCCCCGAACGCGACCTGCTCCCCATGGCCGAGGAGTTTGGGCTTTCCGTCCTTGCCTGGGCGCCGCTCGCCGCCGGCGTGCTTACGGGTAAATACACCCGGAGTGACGTGCAAAACGACTCTCTGCGCGCCGGAAACAACGAGCAGCGCGGCCGAACCTCCGAGGCGAGCCTTCGTGTCGCTCGGGTCGTCGACGCCGTCGCAGACGAGCTCGGCGCATCCTCTGCACAGGTCGCGACCGCATGGGTGCAAGCCCAAGGCTATCGCTACATCCCCATCGTCGGGGCACGAAAAGTCGAGCAAATCCTCGACTGTCTCGGCAGCCCGAGCGTCGCCCTCGACGCCGAACATCTCGAAACCCTCGACGCGGTGAGCCGCGTCGACATGGGTTTCCCCCACGACTTCCTCGCCGCAGACCCAGTCCGCGACCTGCTCCAAAGCGAGCTGCGAACCCAACTCGATGAACGACCCAAGCCCAGATCCTAGTCGACCGCCAAGTGACACGCATTCCGTCCGTGTTAGTCTGCGTCCTGATGGCGAAAGTAAGCACGATCTTCTGCTTGAGTGGCTTGCTCCTGTCCACCGCGTGCGGGGACTCGAGCGGCGGCGGCACTGGTGGGGTTGGCGGCGGGACGGTTGACAAGGCACTCGAGATCCGCGGGGTTGTCCGACCCGACTCGGATTGCACCTATTCAACGAATCTAGATCTTGCACTGAGCGAGGCGAGCTGGGATTTGTCTTCAGCCAGCGATTACGTCGTGGCGCTCGTCGTTGAGAACACCTTGGAGAGTCGCGTCGACCCGCAGGGTGAGTTTGACGTCAACGACATTGAACTCCGCTTGGTCGAAGTCACGTTGCTGCGGTCGGATGGCACTCAGCTCGATCTCGAGCCACTTCCCAATCCATATCGGGTGTCGGCCCCCGGCGTCGTCCGGACCGCCCATGGTCAGCAACCGTCTCTCCACCTCTTGGGCGTCAAGGCGGTGCCAGTCGGGTTTGCCGATTCATTGCGAGCTTCGGTGTTGGGTGAATTGACGGCGCAACTGCAAATCATTGGCTCGTTTCCGGACGGCACCCGAGTACGTTCGCCCGCATTGCTCTGGCCGATTCGGCTCTGCGACGATTGCCTCGCTGAAGCATGCACCAGGCCGGGAACCCCCGATGGAAGCTGCACGCCTGGACAAGACGGCGACCCTTGGTGTCGGCTCTAGACGCCCAAGATTGGGCCGCCCATCCTTCTCGTGGCGCTTGACATCCAAGCCCGTCTGACGAGTGCGCGTCGCTGACTCACGGGAGCGCCGCGCCGCCGATATCCAACGTGAGGGAAAGCGCGTTGCAGCTTTGGCTCAGGTCGCCTTCTAGGTTGGCGCTGATGTCGAGAACCTGCCCCACCACGGCGCTGCCTCCGTCGATCAATTGATCTGCGATCGCCGCTGCCGTTGCGTGGTCGGCCGTGCCTCCGAGAAGCCCGTCTGAGAACCCGCTGGACGATACCGTCATGCGCACAATCGTGTTGTCGAGCGTGCCCGCGACGCCCGCCACGTTCAGAGGAAGGGTTCCGAGTACCCCGCTCACGCATCCGGTATTGCTTAGGTTTAGGCGGACAGTGTCGTCCAGTGCGCCGCCATCGAGAATCTGCACCGTGGCGCAGCTCTCTCCCGCATTCGCGTCGACTACGAACGCGAGGTCGATCGTGCCGGCGCACATCGCGTCGTGAAACGCTTGGTCGACGCCGCCGACGTTCCCGCCCACGCCGAAGAGAACCGGAGCGAGCCCTGCCAGTGCGTTGTCGACGCCCGCGACTCCTTCCCCGGGCGCAAGTCCGCCCACGATACAGCTGTCGCCGATACAATTGTCGAGGTCGAAGCCACCATTACAGTCGCCGTGTACCTTCATGACCGTGAGTTGATAGGTGTCCGTGGTTCCCGTGGGCGTGCAGCTCGTCGGGTTGACCGTATTTTCGCTCCCCGTGCAAGCGTCGGCCTGCGCTGGCGGCGCCGCTAGCGAGCAAGTCGGCACGATCGGATCGATCGTGCCGTTCTGGCACATGCTGTTCGACGAGACGCAAGCGACAGGCGGGGGCGGACCGTCCGGGCACACGCCATTTGCCTCGTAGTAGTCGACGCAATAACCGGGCGTCACGCCCACGTCCGGACAGACGAACTGGCAATTCCCTTCTGGCGTATCGAACTCGCACAGGCTCGTCGCAACCCACTGCTCGACGCACGCGGCCAGGTCCTGGGTCGCACAGTACTGTCGACAAGCGCTCGTCGCAGTCTCGGTGGAGCAAGTGCCGAGCGTCAGACGCTCCTGGACACACTCCGCGACATCTTGGGTGGGACAGACCGACTCGCAGTCACGCGCCGCAGCACACTCGGAAGGGTCTTTGGTGCATGCGGCGAGATCGAAGTCCGGACAGTTCGCCTCGCACCAAATGCGGGCATCGTCTCGTGCGACGCAATCGTCGTATGCAGGCTCGAGCGGTCTGCAGTCACCAAACAAGTCGTTGCAACCGAGCTCGACCTCGCAAGCCAAGATGGCGATCCACTCCTCGCCACATTGCCGCGCCGTCTCGTCCTGATAGACCGCGGCGCAGGTCTGGTAGCAGTCGGCCACGGCATAGACGGGGCCCTGAAAGCAGGAGGACTCTTGCGGCTCGTTGGCACACCAGGCGCGACAGGTTTGGTCGGCGGTTCCCCCGATACCACCGGTCCCATTGCCGGTTTCGCCGCAGCCGACGAGAGCTAGAGCAAGAATCGCAGCAGGCAGCGCGGAGCCCAGGGGGCCCTTCGGTATCTTCTTCATTCCATCACCACCCATCGTCACCAGAGATGCAGGTCCCGCGGGGCCTGCATCTTGTACCAACTGACCGTTCGGTCAGTCAACGCATTGTCGACCTCAAACGCCGGTGTGGCTACCATCGACTCATGAAGCTTGTTGCGCCGTTCGCTCGCGTCGTCGTCTTCGCAGGAATCGTCGCCCTAGCGTCGACGCTCGCGTCCAGCGCCGTCGCTGCTGGGATCGCATCGTACTATCCGCTTCGAGTCGGGAACGCATGGTCGTACAGCACGGAGAAGCACACGAAGATCACGCACGCGTTCGAGGTTCAGGAGACCGACAAGCTCGGGACGATCGAGCAGCGCGTCATTGGGCCCTCCCGGCTTTCGACGAAGGAGCTGAAGGTCTTCGAGGTGCGCAACACGATCGAAGAACGGGGATCGAGCAACGCGCCTGTGGTCATGCTCGAGACGATCCTCCACATCTCGTCGTCGCCAAGCGCCATTCTTCTCCACGCAGTCGATGCATCCAAGGGAACCATTGGTCCCATACTCCCGAAGCCCGTGGCGATCTTGCGCGATCCTCCCGCCTCCGAGCCTCTGACGAGCCAGCTCGGCACCTTGAACATGACCGCGACGGTCAAGACGCAGTCGGTGGAGGCGATCGACGTCCCCGCCGGGAAGTTCCCCAAAGCCCTCAAGCAATTCGCAGAGGGTCCGGTCTCCGGTGAGCTGTCTGGACTGCGCGTTCGTTCGGGGACGGTCAAAGAAATCACTTGGTTCGTCCGTGATATCGGGCTCGTGAAACAAGAGCGCCTCCTCGACATCACGTTGCGGGCATCGGACGGCGACGAATTCCATCTCAACGAGCGAGCTGAGCGCGTGCTCCAGAAGTTCTCGTCTGCGAAAGCCGAGTGAACGACAACGGACGGGTAGCGCTCAACCGAAACGAAACTCAGCCGAGCGTCACCGCGTCGCCAACCTGGATTGTTCCCGAGGTTTCGGTCACGGCGTACACGCCAGCGCACGGAAGCTTGTCAGCGGGGCCGACTTGCACCTTGTTGTGCTGCACCAAGGCTCGGAGGACGTGTGTGTCCTTTGGAAGGTCGCCCTGAGCGAGTGTGGTCATGACACATCGTGGATCGCGAAGAGCGACCCTGAGCCGCACCGCATCACCGATCTGCAGCGCATGACCGATCCAGTCGTTCTCGATTAGCCCGGCTTCTCTGCTCGCGACGATCACGTTCATACGGAAACGGCGTGGGTCGAAGCGGCTCCCGGGTGCAAGGGCCTGCAGCCGATCGAGCGTGGAAGTCGTGATCACGGACAGCGGGAAGAGATCGAAAAACGCGCCCACCGGGACCGGGGAATCCATGCCGAGCTCGGCAAAGAACGCCGAGCCGAGCTTCTGATCAGCGACCGCATCTCGGCGGCCCGCTCCGTCCGCGCCCTCGACATCGGGATGGTACTGGTCGATCGTAAAATCGTCCGGCGCCGCACGGGCAAGGGTCATGTCTCTGCCGTAGTATTCGGACAATGCGCGCTCGGCTTCCCCTGATTCGCTGCTCACCGACGTTCCGTTTGGCAAGGTGATCTGCACGGCCGGCATCTCACGGCCGGGCCGTGGCGCTTCGACGAACCCCGCCCGGCAGTCGAGCAAGTCCGGAAACGCTTTTGCGCTCTTCGCGCTCACGACCTTGCCCGTAGCCGTCTCGATGAGCGCATAGGCGCGGTCGCCCAAGATCTGGCCCCCTTCGAGATCCGCGTGATCGAGCCGCTCGCCCGCCATCGACTTGACGGGAAACCGCCACAAGGCCGCCACAGAACCAACCAGCCCACCAGTCGTCATCCGTTTCTCCTTCGGCCGCTCGACGGTACGTCCGACCCAACACGACCGTCAAGCGACAGCAAGGACGCCGTTCAAGACGCCACCGCGATTGGCCCGCGCGCGTCATCCCGAACCGACGCTCCGGCTGGCAACCGGGCGCCTTCGTGAAGCCGAGCGTGCGCGAGCTTGGCGACCCGCTCCGCGTCGCGGCCGACACCGTGAATCATTCCCGACGACAGCGAGTACAGAAAGTGCAGGCCCACGAAGTAGAGCCCGGGCGCGTCGGGGACCACGCCTGCCTGATGACGTGGCACGGCACGTTCATCGAGGATCGGGAGGTCGATCCACGAGAAGCCGGTTTCATAGCCCGTACACCAGATGACGTTCTTCACGTGCAGGGCGCGACCATCTTCGAGGACCGGCTGCCCGTTTTGCACGCCGGCGACGCGAGGTGTTCGCTCGACGCCGGCTGCGGCCATGTCTCGCGCTTTGACACGAATGAGCGGGCCTCCACCGACTAGAAGCTTGGGCCGGAGCCTGCGCCCGATCGGGGTGCGTATCGTGAGAATCCGGTGGAACAACCCGCGGAGAACCAAGCGCACCAGAATGAGGCGTCCGAGCAATCCTCCGACACGAAACGGCACTTCACCCGTGCTGCGCCCCGCCATGTACACCTGTCGGCTCTTGACGAGCTCCATCGCGAGCTCGGAGCCGGAGTTGCCGGCGCCGACGAGCAGCACCGGCCCCGGCTGGAGCTGACTCGGTGCCTTGTAATGCATGGAGTGCAGCTGCACGATTTCCGCGTCGAGCTCTTTGGCAAACGCGGGAACATTCGGCCGCTGGTAGTTGCTCATCGCGACGATGACCTGCTCGGCGCGAAAGACCCGGGACCCCGCCTCGATCCGGTAGTGGCCGTCGCTCCTCGACAGTCGTTGCACTCGAACCCCGTTCAACACGGGAAGCTCGAAGTGCGCGGCGTACGACTCGAGGTAGTCAGCCATCTCGTCCTTGGTGGGAAACGAGTCGGGAGGCGCCGGGAAGGCGAGCCCGTCTAGAGATGCAAAGCGGGCTGGGGTGAACAGCCTCAGCGAGTCCCATCGCTTACGCCACGGGTCGCCGATGCGTGCACTCCCGTCCAAGATCAGGAACCGGACCCCGCGCTTCTTGAGGTGGTGCCCCACCGAAAGCCCTGCTTGTCCGCCACCGATCACGATGACTTCGAACGTGTCTGCTTGCGTGCTCATGCTGATCTCCTTTCGCGCCGAAAAAGCGCCTCGATGAAGATCAAGCTACCCGCCGGGGCAGCGCTCCACATCGGGAGGGCTATGTAGACATTGCATTTTTCGCAGTGGGTAGTTCTACCCATGCGACCGGATCGACCCTCAAATCAGGCCGTGTTCGTAGGCGTATGCGGTCGCCGCCGCGCGCGACGCCACGTCGATCTTGTTGAAAATGTTGCTGACGTGGCGGTCGATCGTCTTCTCGCTCAATTTCAGTTGCTCGGCGATCATTCGGTTGGTCTTGCCCGTCGCCACCAAGCGCAGAACCTGGAGCTCACGGGGCGTGAGGTTCTGAGCCGAGGCGGTCGCGGCGCGCGGATGATCGAGCTCGGTCAATTCACGCGTCGCGCCGAGCTGTTCGAACAGCGTGCGCGCAGCGTCGAGACAGAGCTGCGCTCCTTCCGAATCGCCGAGGGCCTGACACGCTCTGCTCAGTGCGAGCCGCGATCGTGCCTCTTCGTAAGGCGCACCGAGCCGCTGCCAAACGTAAAAAGCGCGACGCAGCGGACCGAGCGCCGCTTGGGCATCGTCTTGTGCGAGGAGCAATCGCCCTCGAGCGTGCGCGGAAATCGCTCCGAGTACCTCGCTCGTATACTGCGAGGCAATGCTCTCGAGCTCGGAGGCGGCAGTGCTCGCGTCGGTGAGCTCCCCCTGGTCGAGACAAATCTCGAAGTACGCCGGAAGCAACCGCGCACGACCGAGCGGATCGTTCGTCTCACCGAGCAGACGTCGCAGCGCACTCAACGCAACCCCGTGCCGTCCCTGCGCGGCTCGCAAGAGCGCCAGACCCGGCTGCGGATCACGCCCGAGCTGGCTGGAGTGCAAGTAGGCATCCTCGGCTTGTGAGAGCTCCCCGCGCAGGCGATGAATCTCACCCTTCATGTAGAACGCGTCGCCCACAGCATCGCGGTCGGCCGCGGCCAGATCTCCGGTGCTCGCCCGTTCTGCATGCGCAAGCGCCTGTTCCCAGTCTCCGGCCAGTTGAAGAATCTCGGAGCGGTGCACTTGGCAACTGCCGCGAAACGTCACGAGCTCGGGTTGTGCCTCGCACCATTTCGAGAGCGCCGCTGTCCACTCGCGGGCACGTTCGAGCGCGAACACCCGTTGACACGACGCGATCACGGCGCAGTAGACGATCCCGGTCACGATCGGCGACAGCTCGCCGGACGCAGCCGCGAGCATGCTCTCATCAAAAAGCGCCAAGCCTTCCTCGACGCGACCGGTTTGTACCAGAGCACGGCCTTCGAGGTTCCGGCTGAGGGCTACGAGGTCGGGCTCGGCGAACTGCTTACCGATCGCAGCGGCCCGCTTCGCCGTTTGCGCCGCCGCTTCGAAATCGCCGCCCATGAGCTGCTTTCGAATGGGCATCAAGAGCAAGTAGCCCGTTTCGGCGCAGTCCTTTCCACATTCGTCCACGAGCCGTTGGCAGCGGCCGAGCCACGCCGCGCCCCGAGCCACCTCGCCCAGAAACATCATCCGGAAGCCGAGCCAAAACGCGAAACGCGAGGAGGTCAATTTGTTCTCGTCATCCAGGTGCAAGTGATAGAGCCGCTCGAGAAGTTGCAGCAATGTCTCATCTCGGCCGGTGAGCGCGGCCGACCAAGCGAACCGTTCCAGGTCCGGAGCGGCCAACGCCTCTTGTTCGTCGAGTCGACCCAATGCCTCGAAGGCCCCGCTCCACAGGTGCTCGTCATAGAGCCCGCGCGCTTCTTGCCAACGCCGCAGCTCGCTCCAACCCCGGGGACATGGTTCGAGCTTCCCCATCGCCGGCCTCTCTGACAAGCCAAAATGATGGTACGCTCCACAGTACCCGAGGAGAGACCTATGATTCCCGACGATTCAGTAGCCTATGCGCTTGCCGCGTGGAGCCGTTTCGATGGCACCGTCTCCGATGGTCTGCTGCGCGCGGTGGCCGGCGCGTTCGTTCTCGTGGCTGCCGCCGATGGCGAGCTCAGTCAGGCCGAAGCGGACCGGTTCTTGGCAACAATCCGCTCCAAGGCCGACGTGTTCGACGCGATCGATTTCACGGAGCTCTCGAAGACCTTCAAGGACCTCTGTGCCGCGATGTTTGACGACCCCGAAGATGGCAAGCGCCTGGCGTTGCAATGTGTCGCGCGGGTCAAGGGTGTCCCCCAGCATGCCGAGCTCGTGAAGAGCGCCGCCGAGATCGCTGCAGCCGCCGACGGGTCCATCCAGCCGATCGAGGAGGCGATGTTGCGTGACATTCGCGCGGCGCTCGGGCTTGCCGGCTAGCGCGGCCAGCGCGACCGACCAAGCCGAAAGGAAGGCCGCCTGAGCCGGGTTGACGAATCGAGACCCAACCCCATCGTGGGTAGGTTCTCCCATGTTTCCGTTCGACAATAGCTACGCTCGGCTTCCCGAGCGCTTCTTCGCGCGCGTGCCGCCCACCCCAGCGTCTGCGCCGGCGCTCATTCGGCTGAACGAGAGCCTCGCGCTTCAGCTCGGCCTCAGCCCAGAGCGTTTGAGCACGCCTCGAGGCATCGAAGTCCTCGCCGGCAATCGCGTGCCGCAAGGCGCTGAGCCGCTGGCTACGGCGTATGCGGGTTTTCAGTTCGGGAACTGGGTGCCCCAGTTGGGCGACGGTCGAGCAATTCTGCTTGGGGAGCTGATCGGTCGGGATGGTGTTCGTCGCGATGTTCAGCTCAAGGGTGCAGGCCGGACGCCGTTCTCTCGCAACGGCGACGGGCGGGCCGGACTCGGTCCGGTCTTGCGTGAGTACATCGTGAGCGAGGCGATGGCTGCATTGGGCATCCCGACCACTCGTTCGCTGGCCGCTGTGACCACGGGCGACCACATCGTCCGCAAGACCTCTTTACCAGGGGCCGTCCTGACCCGAGTGGCCCAGAGCCACATCCGGGTAGGCACTTTCCAATTTTTCGCCGGCCGCCGCGATGAAGATGGCCTCCGCGCACTGGCCGATCATGTCATCAAACGCCACTACCCGGACGCGGCGCAAGCCGGCAATCCAATACTCGCCTTGCTCGGTGCCGTGATGGAGCGGCAGGCGGCGCTGATCGCCCGGTGGCAGTTGGTTGGATTCATTCATGGCGTCATGAACACGGACAACGTGTCCATCGCCGGCGAGACGATCGACTACGGCCCCTGTGCATTCATGGACAACTATCATCCCGATACCGTCTACAGCTCGATCGATCATCGGGGCCGATATGCATTCGGCAATCAGCCCTCGATCGCGCACTGGAACCTCGTAGGGCTGGCCAATGCCCTCTTGCCATTGATCGCTGACGATCAAGAAACCGCAGTCGCCCTGGCCACCGAGGCAATCCAAGGATTTCCGGATCGATTCGAGCATTTCTATCGTGCCGGCTTGCAACGAAAGCTCGGCCTCGCGGAGGCCCGCGAAGGCGATCTCGAGCTCGCCCGGGATCTACTCAAACGCATGGCGGAGAACGCCGCCGACTTCACGCTGACCTTCCGCCGACTGAGCGATGCGTTCGATCAACGTCCAGGAACCGGCGAATCGGTGAGCGGCCTCTTCGACGACCCAGCGGCCTTCGAACAATGGGCGGTGCGTTGGCGACATCGCCTCGCCAGCGAAGGGCGGTCCTCTACGGAGCGTCGGAGGGACATGCAGTCGGTCAATCCAGCCTTCATACCGCGCAATCATCGAATCGAAGAGGTCATCCAGGCGGCCGTCGAGGGGGGAGATTTCCGCCCGTTCGAGCAGCTCATCGAGGTGCTCGCCTCGCCCTACGAGGACCAGCCGGCGCGGGAACACTACGCCGCGCCCCCGCGGCCCGATCAGGTCGTTCGACAAACGTTCTGCGGGACCTGAGCTCTCGAGCCGTCGTGCGTCAGCCGAAGCCCAAGAGTCCGAGCTGAATGATCCAGTAGGCTTCGATCGAAAGCTGCACTGCGAAGAATGTCGCTCGCGTCATGACGGCGAGCTCGCTCGTCGAAAGCAGGTGCACCGTCGATTGCGCTACCCGTGCCACCAACACCCAGCGCGCCAACGGGTCGGTGATCGCTGCGTTGCCGGTGACGGTCGCCACCAAGATCACTGCGGCGAACACCGGCAGGTTCTCGTAGCAGTTCGCATGGGCTCGGCAGAGCCTTTGCATGAATGCCGACCCCTCTTCGCCTGCCGGCTTGAACGCGTTGGCTCGGAACTTTCCCGCGACAACGAGAGCGCTACGAAAAAGAAGAAGCCAGATGGCCAACAGCAAAAACCACGCTGCAAATCCAACTAGCGCGAGCATCGAGGGGGACATCGTCATGTACGCAGCTTCTTACACGATTCGAACGAGCTTCGCGATCAATTCGACGTGCGGCGTCTGTGGAAGCGTGTCGTAGGCATGCAGACTCTCCAGTCGATAGCCCTCGGCAAGCGCCGCGATGTCCGCCGCGAGGCCTGCGGGCCCACATGCCATCATGTGAATGCGCTCCGGGCGAAGCCGAAGCAGCTCTCGGGTCGCCGCAGCGCCAAGGCCCTTGCGAGGCGGGTTGGCGACGACGGCATCGGGGGCGTCGGTTTGGCGGACCAGGAAATCTTCCACGGTTTCGGGTTCGATGCCGAGGCTCCGGGCACCTTCGGCGTGCGACTCACATGGGACGACCTCGCGGGCGTGGGTCCGCAGCTTCCGGGTGATGGCACCCGAACCGGCGTAGAGGTCGAAGATGCGTCCATCGCCGATGCCGTCGACGACGTCATCGTACATCTGCGCCGCGACCTCGGGGTTGGGCTGTAGGAAGCCGAGCGGACCGACCCGCACGCCGCTCAGATCGAGCGCTTCGATGCCGCGAAGCGCGATCGCCTTTGCTCCCCGTAGCGCATTGCCGCCTTCGCGATGAAAGCTGCACGCCACGCCGTCGCAAAGCGTCAGCCGATCGCTCAGCCGCCGCAGCTCTGTTTCGTCCGCTTCGCTCGTGACGAGTGTGACGAGCACTTGGGTTCCGTTCGTGCGCAGCCAGACGGCGCGAAGGCCGAGGCGCTTTCGTTCTTCGTTATGTGCTGCGATTCCAAGCTCACGGCCCTGTTCGGCGATCTCATCGGCGGCTGCAGCGATGAGCGGATGGTCGACGAGGCAACCTTCCATGTCGGCCGGACGATGCGTGCCGCGCATGAAGCTGCCGAGGCGCAGGTTGCCCGGTCCTCCGAACGCGATGCGCTTTGCGCTCCAGCGATAGCCGAGCGAATGTGGCGCCGCGATGACTTCGCTGACTTCGAGCCCGTGCTGGGTCAGCAGCATTTCACGAAGAAGCGTTCGCTGATCGGGCTCGTCTAGAGCCATCAGGGCACAGCCGGTGCAGCGCCCCTCTTCCCAGTCCGCGTGACGCGGGCAGGGGGGCAGACGCCGGCTAGGGCGGCGACGTTGCACTTCCACCGCGGTCGCAAAGGTCGCGTGTTTGCCCACGTGGTCGATGCGCGCGACGACGAGCTCTCCCGGAAACGCGCCGGCGATGCGCATGCGCCCGGAGCTGCCTTCACCGGTGGGCAGGAGCGATTCGACCTCGAAGGTTCCCCGGTCTCCGGATTTGAGGCGAGCGCCTTCGTGGCCTTTCATGGGCATGCGTTTGCGCGAAGCGTCGCTCCTGGGCAAGGACGGCTTCTTCGTCGGAATCCATGCGGACGGCTATTTATCTATAAACACTTGTCTTTTATCATAAGCGGCTTATAGTTTCTCGATGAAGAGCGAAGTCCGGAAGTACCTGTCCACCATCGGCCAGCGCGGCGGCCAGAAGAGCCGTCGCCTGCTGGACCCGAAGACGGCACGGGACATGGTTCGGGTTCGAGAAGCGCGCCGCGTCTACCGGCGCTTTCATGCAAGCTGCTTCTGGTCGTTCGACCCGGAGTACCTCATCACATTGACCGACGTGCCCTGGGTTGCAGAGGAGCTTCGCAAGCATGGCGGCCGCGCCGCCTGGGAAGCGGCAAACCGTCTATGCCGCTAACTACCTTCCAGCAAACCGTGGCGAAGCTGCTTGCGAGCAATAGGACCGAGGACAGCCACCTCGCGGGCGGAGCCGCGCTCCACCTTCATCCCAACTCGAAGCGCTACAGCAACGACTTGGACTACTTTCACGATTCGGTCGAGCGAGTGGCCACCGCGTTTGCTGGCGATCGCGAGCTCCTGCAAGCGCGCGGTTACGGCGTGCAGATCGAGATCAATCAACCTGGTTACATTCGCGCGAGCGTCGCGAAGCGTTCCGAGACCACGAGCATCGAATGGGCGCACGACTCCGCATGGCGGTTCCTACCTCCAGTCAAGGACGACATCGTCGGCTACCGCTTGCACCCGATGGACCTGGCGATCAACAAGCTGCTCGCGCTCGCGGGGCGTGACGAGGCGAGGGACTTCCTCGATATCCTGATGATCGACCAGGAGGTTCTGCCTCTCGGCGCTCTGTGCTGGGCGGCCGTCGGAAAGGACCCCGGCTTCTCCCCTCGCTCACTTCTCGAGCTGCTGAAACGCCGGGGAAAGTACCGGCCAGAGGACTTCAAGCGATTGCGCTTGAGCGAAGAGGTCGACCTCGAGGAGCTCAAGGCGCGATGGCTCGGCGCGGTGGAGCGTGCAGAGCGCTTCATCGAGGCGCAAGACCCTGCCGAGATCGGTTGCTTGTTCTACGATCAGGAGCAAGAACGGTTCATCGCCCCCGACTCGAACGAGCGAAACGCTCGATCAAGCGTGGTCCCACACTTCGGACGCCCCGGAGGCGTCCTTCCGGCGATTCGGAGTTGAGCGGATGGCCCTGGTGCCCCTATCGCGAAAAGGTAGCCGAGCTTCAAGCACGCCCGATCCGAGCGCGTACCTGCCCACCACCCGGCAGGAAATGCGGGCGCGCGGCTGGGAGCAGCTCGATGTGCTGATCGTCAATGGGGACGCCTACGTCGACCATCCGGCGTTCGGCGGCGCGCTGATCGGTCGTTTCCTCGAAGGGCGAGGATACCGGGTCGGCATGATCGCGCAGCCGAAGTGGGACGACATCACCGACGTATCGCGGATGGGAGCGCCGCGCCTTTTCGTCGGGATCACCAGCGGCAACTTGGACAGCATGCTCAACAAGCTGACCGCGCAGAAGAAGGTGCGCTCCGAGGACCAGTATTCTCCAGGCGGTCGCACGAACATGCGTCCCAATCGAGCGAGCGTCGTCTACGGCAATCTTTGCCGGCAAGCGTTCCCCGGCGTGCCGATCGTCCTCGGCGGCATCGAAGCCTCGCTCCGCCGCATCGCCCATTACGACTACTGGAGCGATTCGATCCGCCGCAGCGTCTTGCTCGACGCGAAAGCCGACCTGCTCATCTTCGGCATGGGAGAGCGACCGGTCTGGGAAGTCGCCGATCGGCTCGCCGCCGGTGAATCACTCGAAGGCCTTCGCAACGTGCGAGGGACGGCTCATGTGCTTGGCAAGGGCCAGTGGGAACACCTCGAGCCCAGCCGGTTCATTCGCGACGGCAAACCGGTGGTCTTGCCGAGCTACGAGGACGTCAAGGCGAGCAAGGCGCTCTTCAGCCAAATGAGCGGCGCGTTTCAGAAAGAAACGAATCCAGGCAACGGCCGGCCTTTGATCCAGCCTCATGGGCAGCAGGCGGTCTACCTCAACCCCCCCGCCGAGCCGCTCACGACCGAGATCATGGATGGGCTCTACGACCTGCCATTCACTCGCTACCCGCACCCTTCCTACGAGGCGCCCATTCCCGCCTACGAGACGGTGAAGCACAGCATCGTGACCATGCGCGGCTGTTTCGGAGGCTGCAGCTTCTGTTCGATCACCGAACACGAGGGGCGGGTCATTCAGTCGCGGAGCGCGGAGAGTGTCTTGCGTGAAGTGCGCGCGCTCCGGCGCATGGATGGCTTTGCGGGGGTCATCAGCGACGTCGGCGGACCGACCGCGAATATGTATCAGATGAAGTGCAAGGACGAGCGCATCGAAAAGGCCTGCCGCCGCCTGAGCTGCGTGCATCCGGGCGTCTGCGAGAACCTGGTCACCGACCATGGACCGCTCATCGCGCTCCTCAGCAAAGTGCGCAAGGAAAAGGGCGTGAAGAAGGCCTTCATCGCCTCGGGCGTCCGCTACGACCTAGCCGAACGAAGCCCCGAGTTCGTCGAGGTGCTCGCGAAGCATCACACGGGTGGTCAGCTCTCGGTCGCACCCGAGCACGTCGACGAAGACGTGCTCGACAAGATGAAGAAACCTGGCGCCGAGAGCTACGAGCGGTTCGCGGAGATGTTCGCTTGCGCCAGCGAGAAGAGCGGCAAGGACCAACACCTCGTTCCGTATTACATCAGCGGCCACCCGGGCTCGACGACCCAGTCCATGATCGAGCTCGCTCTCTACTTGAAGAAACGCGGGCTCAAACCACGGCAGGTGCAGGACTTCATCCCGACGCCGATGAGCATGGCCACCAGCATGTACCTCACCGAGCTCGATCCCTTCACCCAGGAGCCGGTCTACGTGGCCAAGAGCCTGCGCGAGAAACGGATGCAAAAGGCACTGCTGCAGTACTGGGACGTCGCGCAGCATGACCTCGCGCGCGAAGCGCTGATCAAAGCGAAGCGCGGCGATCTCATCGGAAGCACCGACCGGCACCTGGTTCCGCCAGCGTCGGGCAAGGGCGCGCTGTCGATTCACGAAAAGCGGCGACAGAAGGGCGCTCGGGTTCACCCGCGCGGACGGGTTGGTCGCCGCGCAGGTACGACAGATGACCGCAGCCGCTGATCGCGCACTGCGCCAGGCGTATTAACGACCTATTGGTCACCGACTCCTGGTACGGTCGCATCGAAGAAGGGTGGTTTTCCATGGAACGAGCCAAGCAGCTGCAATTGTTGAGTCTCGCGCTGAGGGTGTTCGGCGCGATCTTCATCGTGGGCGTTCCCTTGATGATGATGGTGATCTGGCCCGCAGGATGGTCGTGGGAGCCGCGTCAACCGGAGTACGAGCAGATGATGATGGGCATCTACGCGACGCTCGGGGTCTTCTTGTTCATGGCCGCCAAGGATCCAATGGCGAACAAGAGCCTCATTTGGTTCACCGTCTGGTCCAGCGCCGTCCACGGCGGGATCATGGCGGTGCAAGCCCTCGTCGATCCAGTAGATCGGATCAATCTCTTCGGCGACGTGGCAGCGCTCTTGCTCGTCGCGATCGTCCTGGGCCTCTTGATGCCAAGAGGCGCATCGGCCGCTGCGCCGGCGGAATGAAAAGACGCTGCACTGGTTGCGGTGCAGCACGCCTGTCCCAAACCCACCAAATGCGGGTGAGCTCATCAGCGTGCACCGCTGGGCTCCCACTCCTACCCAAAAAGGGGCGGGTCGGTATGCTCTACTCTCAACTTCGACTGCAGGAGGAATCATGGGCAACACGATTCGATCCCAGTAACTGCGTCAACACCGGGGTGTGCAACACCTTCACGGAGGGGTGTGTTTGCGCCGATTGCACGACGCGTCCCGAATGCCAGCGCTGAGTCCCGCTTCCGGCCTCAGTTGCTGCTCGTGACCGTAATCTCTCCGACGAGGTAGATCGGCCCGTCGTCGGGTTCGAGCGTCCACTGCACTCCGTCGGAAAGCCCCGCCGGCGTGAGATCGGACCCGTCTCGACCGAGCACCTTCGCAGCGGCAGTCGACCCATCGGCGCGCAGCGACCAGGTGGTCTTCAGCTCTCCCCAGAGCGCGGTGACGTGCGAGCCGTCAGGGCGCTGAAACCGTAGGCCGTGCTCGCGCGCAGGAAGCGCAAGGGTCTCCGGTGGCCCCGCGTCTCCGAGTAAGTCGGTCAAGGTCGACACCGCAAAGTAAGACGGCTTCTTGGTGAGGTCCCAGGTCATGAGCCCCCAATGGGCCTCGATGTCGCCGGGGTCGGCATTTTCCTCGTCTCGGTCTTTGAAGATGACGCTGCGGCGCAGCCCCAGGCTGTAGTTGAAGAGCAGCATGCGCGCGAGGTAGCTCGCTTGCCGATTTGGCGTCACGGCGGGGATGAAATTGAAACCCGTCGGCGGGGCGTTCGGGTCGTAGGTGCTGTAGCCCCACTCACCGCTCGAGACCGGCAGCGGATAGCCCGCGCTTTGCAAAATATCGCGCGCGGTCTGGATCTCGGCGGTGGTGCCCTCCGGGCGGTCGAGCCGATACAAGTGAAGCGTAACCTCATCGGCCAGCGACAAGGCGTCCGTCGCCGCGACCGTTTCGAGATAACGCGGGCCTCCGATGCCTAGGTCGGCCGCCTCGATGATCTCCGGAAGCCCAAAGAACAAGGCGCCCACCGCGATCGTTCCCTGGGGGTCTGCGGCGCGCAATGCAGGCGCTGTCGCGCGGACGAGCTCTACGTAGAGCGAAGGGTCAGGCCCTCCATCGGCGCTGCTCCAGAACTGCAGCAGGTTGGGCTCGTTCCAGATCTCCCAGCTGTGGCCGCGTCCGCCGTATCGGCTTGCAGCGGCGGTGGCGAAGGCGGCAAACGCTTGCCGCCCTTCCTCGTTCACGACTGCTCGAGTTTCTCCGTAAAGAGGATTGCCGTAGTCGAGGATGAAAAGGATCCGAAGCCCGAGCGTTTCACAGGTCTGCACGAGCTCATCGAACCCCGAGCCGACAAAATCGTAGACGCCCCGCTCTTTTTCGATCGACGCCCAGGCCAGGTCGTTCCGAATGAAGCTCACCCCCGCTTCGGCAAGCCGGTTGAGGGCGTCATGATCGACCGGGCCGCCCGAAGCGTAGTGCGTGTTGACGCCGACCGTTGTCCCGAGCGTCATCGATGGTTCGGTTGTCGCGTTGGAGCCGCAAGCGAGCGCACCGACCAGTACAAGAGCGATAAGAGCACGAAGAAGCATTTGGAATTCCTAAGTGGGGCCGCAGTGTGGCTCGTTCAGGCAGGGGCCGGTAGGGCCTTTTTCGTGCAGGTGTTCGCAATCGTGCCATACCCCGGCCCAAAGGAGAGGCCCGGTGCCCACGGAAAAGACGGTTTTGCAGAAAATCGAGGCCGCCGTCGTCGGAGGCCTGCTCGGCGCGCCCGAGTCAATCGTGCGGCGCATGACGAAGGAGCGATGGGACGGTTGGGGGCGAGCTGCTCGACCGCCGCACTCAATACATGTTCACGATCGGCAGGCCCGTAGAGCGGTCGATGCCGAACATGACGGCGGCAGAAGCGCGCAGCTATTATGGCCGCCTTTGCCGCGTTCTAGAAGCTACGCCGCCGGAAATCGGTCGGACTTCGGAGCTGACGATTCCGATGCGCTCTGGGCTGCGTCCGGCGCGCGCCTATTACCCACCAGGCGCAGATGCGCCACGCGGCGGGTGGCCGGGCCTCGTGTACTACCACGGGGGCGGCCACACGATCGGCAGCATCGAGACGCATGACACGCTGTGTCGACGTCTTTGCAGCGCGGCACGCTGCATCGTGGTCTCCGTCGACTATCGCTTGGCTCCCGAGCACCCGTTCCCCGCTGCGCTCGAAGACTGCTATGACGCGTACCGCTGGGTACGGGTCAACGCCCACGAGCTAGGCATGACGTTCGACCAAGTCGCCGTTGGAGGTGACAGCGCAGGCGGTAACCTCGCGGCAGTCGTCTCCTCGATTGCTCGTGACGAGGAACAGCCCATGCCTTGCGTTCAACTGCTCATCTACCCCGGCGTAGGCACGCTGGATCACGCCGGACGCAAAAGACCGGAGCTCCAAACCGGCTATGGGCTCGATGCCGAAACCACTCGCTGGTTCTCCGAGAACTACGTATCTGAACGCGAACGCGCCAATCCGCGTGCGGCGCCCCTTCAACTCGCCTCGCATGAGGGCCTGCCCCCCGCGATCATCGTGACGGCCCAGTTCGATCTGCTTTGTGAGGAAGGCTTGGAGTACGTCGCGAAGCTCGAACGAGCCGGTGTTCCCGTCACACACCAGCACCAAAAAGACTTGCATCACGGTTTCGCCACGATGAGCGTGCTTCCGCGTGCGCAGGAGGCGATCGCCGAGCTCGCCGCTGCGCTTCGCGACGCTCTATACACCTGAGCCGGCTCCAACCGAGCTGACAAACCTCGTGGACTGCGATACATGCAGCGCGTGACCGGCCGCCAGCGCCACTTACTCTGGATCGCGCCGCTTGCGGTTGCCGTTGCTCTCGCCGCATGGTGGACATTCCGTGAAGCCGAGGGGCCGCGCGTCGTGGCGCTCACCCCCGTTCGGCGTCCGATGGTGCAGACGATCGTGACCTCCGGTCGCGTGGTTCAGCGCAGGCAATCGAAGCTCGGCGCGATGATTCAAGGTACGGTCGAGCAGGTGCTGGTCGACGACGGGGATCGCGTCGAGGCAGACGCACTGCTCGTGCGTCTGGCAGATGACGATGCGCTCGCCAGTCTCGCCGAAGCGGAAGGCTTCGTGTCCGAGTCGGAAGCCCGACTGACGCGCGTTCAGGGCGTGGGAAGGCGGATGGCCGCGCAAGCGCTTCGGCAGGCGAACATCGAGGCCAAACAAACCGAGGTAGAGTTTCAGCGACAGGCGAAGCTCGCCGGAACGGGGGCCGTGAGCGAGATCAGCTTCGAGCGAGCCCGACGTGACCGCGACGAGGCGCGAAGCAAGCGAATCTCCGCGTCACTGCAGGCGGCCGCGGCGGCCCCCGAAGGCAGTGATGTGGCGGCCGCTGCCGCGGTACTGGCGCAGGCCGAAGCCCGCCTCGAGGCGGCACAGGTCGCCGTCGAACGCACACGGATCCGGGCACCCTCCTCGGGAGTCGTCCTCAAACGCCACATCGAGCCTGGGGAAGTGATCCGGCCGGGAGACCCGCTGGTGACGTTCGCTGGGGATGGGCCCTTGAAGGTGCGTATCCAACCCGACGAGTCCAACCTGGCGTTGCTGCAAGTCGGGCAACGCGCGCAGGTTTCCCCGGAGGCTTTTCCGGAACAGCGCGTCGATGCATCGATCGACCGGATCGCTCCCTCGGTCGACCCGGTGCGAGGCACGGTCGAGGTGGACCTGGCGATAGAAGACGAGTCGGACTTGCGACCCGACATGACGGTCACCGTCGAGATCGAGGTGGGCCGCTCGCCGAGCGCCCTGCTCATGCCGAGCTGGGCGATCCGAGACCTGGGCAGCGAGACGCCCTGGGTCCTCGTTGCCGAAGAAGGTGAGGCACGGCGCCGCGACGTGAAGCTCGGGCTCGAAGGTGACGATCTCGTCGAGGTCGTGTCGGGGCTCAGCGAAGACGATCGCGTGCTACCTCCAGCTCTTCCGATCGAGGAGGGGGATCCGGTTCGTGTGCGCAAGACCCGGCCGGCCGTGGAAGGGGAAGGCTAGTGCTCGCCCTCCAGCTCGCTTGGCGATTTCTGCGGGAGGGCCGGACACAGTCGTTACTCATCCTCGCCGGAGTCACGATTGGGATCGCGGCATTCGTGTTCGTCTCTGCTCTCATCGAAGGCCTTCAGGTCAAGCTGCTCGACCAAACCCTCGGCAGCCAAGCTCACATCATCATTGCGCCCGAGGAAGCGCCCCCGCGGGCCATCATCAAGGAACCCGGGGTCGTTTTTGCACGGCGCGTCGAGCCACCAGAGCCACGTCGCAGGCCGTTCGACCAGTGGCAGCGGGCCGTGCGACGAGTGGAAGCGACCGACGGGGTGATCGCCACTTGTCCAAGGGTCAGCGGGTCTGCCCTCGCATACCGCGGCGCGGCCGAGGAATCCGTCTTGTTAGTCGGTGCAGACGCCGACCGATTACGCCGAATCGTCGATCTTCGAGCCCACCTTACCGATGGAACCTATCGGCTCGGTGGCGAAGAGGCCGTGATCGGACAGTCGCTCGCGAGAAAGCTCGGCGCGCGCGTGAACGATCCGATACGGGTGCGAAGCGCAGACCGAGAAAGCGTGTTGCGCATCGTAGGTATTTTCGACATTGGAAACGAGGGCGTGAACGAGCGCTGGTTGGTGACCTCGCTCCGAAACGCACAGACGCTTCTCGGCCGGATGGGCGACATCACCGAAATCGATGCACGCGTCGCGGATGTCTACGAAGCCGAGCGGATCGCACGAGTGATCGAAGCGCGTACCGGCGTTCCGACCGAGAGCTGGATGGAGCGCAATCGGGATTTGCTCACGGGCTTGCGTTCACAAGACGCCTCGACGACCATGATCCGAATTTTCGTTTTGCTGGCAGTCGCCATGGGTATCGCCAGCGTCTTGAGCATCACCGTCGTGCAACGCAGGGGCCAAATCGGAATCCTGCGCGCGGTGGGGACCTCGCGCCGCATCGTGCTTGCCGTCTTTCTCTGGCAGGGCGTGTTTTTTGGTCTGGCGGGCGCATTGCTCGGGACGATGGTAGGCGCCGTCGCTGGTGAGTTGATCCAATCGAGCGCGCTGTTCGACGTCACGGTGTCGCCGCGACTCATGCTCACCGCACTCGCCGTCTCGGTCGCGACGGGTGTCTCGGCTGCTTATCTTCCGGCGCGCAGGGCAGCGCGCTTGGATCCGGCGGCCGCCATTCGAGGCGACGAATGAGCGGCCCAATGGAGCTGCTGCGATTGGAGGGCATCCGCAAATCGTATGCGGGCGGCGTCACCATGGAGATTCTCCACGGCATCGATCTGTCGTTGGGCGCAGGAGAAGTCGTGGCGCTCGTGGGGCCGTCGGGTTCGGGAAAGAGCACTCTGCTGAATCTAATCGGGCTTCTCGATCGACCGACGCAAGGTCGCATCTCCATCGAGGGCCATGCCGTTGAAGATCTCGATGACCAGGCGCTCACTGCACTGCGAGGTGAGAAGCTCGGGTTCATCTTTCAGTCCCATCATCTCCTGCCTGGGCTCACCGTCCTCGAGAACGTGATGCTGCCTGCCGCTGCCGTACGAGGTGGGTTTCGGTCCGGCATGAGGGCCGATGCGCTCAGCCTGCTCGATGCGATGGGACTGCAGGACTGGGGGGATGCCTGGCCACGCCAACTTTCCGGTGGGATGCAGCAACGCGTGGCGGTCGCCCGAGCGTTGATGAACGACCCGCTGCTCGTTCTAGCGGATGAGCCGACGGGCAATCTCGACACCGAGACCTCCGATCAGGTGATGGAGCTCCTACTGCGGCGCAACGCCGAGCGATCGACGGCCTTCCTGATCGTGACCCACGATCGGAATCTGGCACAGCAATGCCAGCGGGTGATCGAGCTTGTAGACGGAGCGATCGTGCGCGAAGCTCGTCCGTCCGAGCCGATGAGCGCTTGAGCGGGGCATGCCGCCGGCGGGCACGAAACAGTCGACATATCGGTACATTCTGCGATATTCACGGAATCCGGGCATTCATGGCGTCTCAAAACCCTTCCGTATTGTCGACCATACCCCGTGATTTGAGCGCCGGCCTGGTGGTCTCTCTCGTGGCCTTGCCCCTGTGCTTGGGTGTCGCCTTGGCGTCCAACGCGCCGCTGTTTTCGGGTGTCGTCGCCGGGATCGTGGGGGGCGTTCTCGTCGGGATGCTCAGCGGCTCGCAAACCAGCGTCAGCGGCCCGGCTGCTGGGCTCACGGCGATCGTCGCGACGCAGATCGCGACCCTGGGCTCGTTCGAGGCTTTTCTCGGAGCCGTCGTCCTGGCCGGGGTCGTGCAGGTAGGCATGGGCGCGGTGCAGGCCGGGTCGTTGGCGCGGTTCTTCCCGTCGAGCGTGATCAAAGGTCTCTTGGCCGCGATCGGCATCATCCTCATCCTCAAACAAATTCCTCACGTCATCGGACACGACACCGACCCCGAAGGGGAGATGTCGTTCCTGCAGCCGGACCGAGAGAACACGTTCACCGAGCTGTTCGGGATGCTTGCTGATCTGCACCCGGGAGCGGCCGTCATCGGCTTGCTCTCGGTCGCCTTGCTCGTGCTTTGGGCCACGTTCAAACCGCTGCGAGATTCCATCTTGCCCGCGCCTCTGGCGGTGGTGCTCTTTGGCGTGGGCATGAACGCGCTATTCGGCGGGCTCGGGGGCGCCTGGCTCGTCGAAAAGAGCCACTTGGTGAATGTCCCGATCCCCGAAGACCTGTCCGGCTTCCTCGGGATCCTCCGAAGCCCCGACTTCTCGCAGTGGACAAACCCGGCCTTGTATACGGCGGCCGTGACCGTGGCGGTCGTGGCCTCGCTCGAAACCTTGCTCAACCTCGAAGCGGTGGACGACCTCGATCCCAAACAGCGCCACTCGCCCCCGAGTCGAGAGCTGATCGCGCAAGGAGTCGGAAACATCGCTTGCGGATGCTTGGGGGGGCTGCCGGTCACATCCGTGATCGTGCGCAGCTCGGTCAACATTGGCGCCAAGGCCGAAACGAAGCTTTCGACGATCTTCCACGGCGTCCTCTTGCTGATGAGCGTGGCGTTGCTGCCAGGGTGGCTGAACATGATTCCGCTCTCGTGCTTGGCGGCGATCCTCTTGGTGACTGGATTCAAGTTGGCGAGCCCGGCATTGGTCAAGCGGATGTGGTCCGCGGGGTGGTCGCAATTCGCGCCTTTTGCCGTGACGGTCTTGGCGATCGTGCTCACCGACTTGTTGGTGGGGGTGCTGATCGGCATGTTGGTCGCCATCGGTTTCATCCTGCACAGCAACTTCAGACGACCCCTGCGCACGATCGTCGAGAAGCATCTGGGCGGCGACGTGGTTCACATCGAGCTCGCCGACCAGGTGAGCTTCCTGAATCGAGCTGCGTTGTCGAGCGGACTCGACAAGGTCCCGAACGGCGGGCACGTGCTTTTGGATGCACGCACGACGGATTATATCGACCCGGACGTCCTGCAGATGATCCACGAGTACAAAGACATCACGGCTCCCGCGCGACGCGTCGAGTTGAGCCTCATCGGGTTCCACGGGCGCTACGGGCAGCTGAAAGACCGCACTCAATACGTGGATTACTCGACGCGGGAGCTGCAAGATGCGGCAAGTCCGGAGCAGGTCTTGCAGATCCTCAAGGACGGCCACGAGCGCTTCCGAACCGGCAAGCGATTGACCCGGGACCTCGCACGACAGGTCGATGCGACCGCCGAGGGTCAACATCCGTTGGCGGCCGTGTTGAGTTGCATCGATTCGCGGACGCCGGCGGAGCTGATCTTCGATCTGGGCATGGGCGATATTTTCAGCGTGCGGGTGGCAGGGAACGTGGCCGGCAGCAAGGTTCTAGGCAGCATCGAGTACGCCTGCGCGGTTGCCGGAGCCAAGCTGATCCTGGTGATGGGTCACACGCGTTGCGGTGCGGTGACGTCGGCGGTCCAGTTCAAGGAGAGTGAGGCCGACCCCGATCAGGCGACCGGCTGTCAGCATATCGGGGACATCACGCGGGACATCGAGGAGTCGATCGACGTGGAGCGCTTGAGCGGCTTCCAGGAGCTCAGCAAGAGCGAGCAAGAGGCCGTGGTCAACGATGTCGCCCGCCGAAACGTGGCACGGGTCGCGCAGTCGCTGCGGACACGGAGCAAGGCATTGGACGATTTGGCTCGCGACGGCCGAATTGCAATCGTGGGCGCCGTCTACGATGTCGTCACCGGCGACATGGAGTTTCTGTAGGACGCTGCGCGCTAGCGCTTGGGTTCGACTTTGTAGTTCCCGCGGTCCGGGTCGTATTCGAGGGTGATGAGCCCGCGGCTTTCGACGTCCTTCATCAGGTCGGAGAAACCACGATAACCATAGTAGCTCTCGTTGAAGCCCGGGTGCACTCGTCGCAGCGCCTGCTTGATCATCGATCCCCAGAGCGTGTCGTAGTCCTGGTCTAGCGACTCGACGATCTCCACGAAGACTTCTACCGCCTCGTCCTTCTTGCTTTTCGGCTTCCTCGCGCCACGCGGCTTCGTGGTCTTTGGTTTGGCGGACCGCACCAAGTCGTCATAATAGATGAACTCGTCGCAGCCCGCGATCAACAAGTCCGAGGTGGACTTCTTGACCCCGACACCGATCACGCGTTTGTCGTTCTCTTTGAGCTTGTTGACCAGCGGCGAAAAGTCACTGTCCCCGGAGAGCAGCGCGAAGGTGTCGATGTGATCTTTCGAGTAACAAAGGTCCAGTGCGTCGACGACCATGTGGATATCGGCGCTGTTCTTCCCGCTCATCCGGCTCTGCGGAATGTCGACGAGGCCGATGCCCTGTGTGTGAAACTCGCGCACCGCGCTCTGATAGCGACTCCAGTCGCAGTAGGCGCGCTTGTAGACGATTCGGCCCTTCTCCAGCAAGCGCTTCAGCACGAGCTCGATCTGGAAGCGCCCCGACTCCGTCACTTGTGCCCCGATGGCCAAATTCTCGAAGTCGACGAAGACCGCAATTAATGGTTCGCCAGGCATGAATGCTCCTCTCGCAGCACCCATAACACAAAGATCCCCCTTCCGTTGGGTCTCCCCGAGCAATCCCCGATCGCTTGTCCGGGTCGTATCCGGCGTGTTCCAGGTCGGCCGATCCAGTCCGAAAACTACGCTCTGGCAACAAGCCCCTCAGCCGCGATCTTAGGGGCGACGGAGACACTCCGGCCAGAACCGGAGCGTCTCCGCACGATGTCCTAGTCTCGCATTGGTGAAGTCATCGCGCACTTACATGCAGAGTAGTGCGCAAACCCCCAGCGCAAGCGCTGCCGGGCACAGTCCGCAATCGTCAAGAGTGCCACAGACTACCTCTTGAACGAGCTTTGGCTCCCCAACTTTGGAGCCTTCTTGACTCGCCGATGCGTTGCCTGGCAGACCGTTGAGGTCGCCGTTCGCGAACGCCTCAGCGCAACCCGGGGTCGCAAAGAACTCGAGCAAGGCGTTTGTTGCCTCTGAGCACTCTGAACCCCCTGGCGCGCAACCATTGCGCCAGCAGTACTGCGCCGTGCCCATCACCGTACCGACGATCGCGTTACAGGCGCTCGTGCCGTCGTCCGCCTGGGCGTCCATTGGAAGAAGAGCCGAAGTGGCGATCGCGACGACTGCAATAGATAGTAGCATTTTCATGACGCGTTCCTTTCCCAAGTGTTGTCAGGAGTCAACGCGGCGTGCAGTGCAGCAGCGCCGCAGGATCTCCGACGCTCTCGCGAACTCACACAATCGTCTATACGTAATTATTTAGCTGCCCGTGCGTCCCCGCGGATTTGAATCGAGGACGTTTCACGAGAGGCGATGCGGAACGAATGTGTTGCAGCAGAGGTGTGTTAGACTTCCACGCAACCCGTGTAAGGCGGGTCAATCGATTCGCATCCGTCGGGCAGCACTGAGTGAGAAGCCACTACAAGACTTGCGGTGCACGGCAAGTCCTCCGAGTCGGGTGATCACGCTCGACTCATAGGACGGGCCCGCGCTTCAACGCGAAGCCAGCGCCGCCATCAGTGCCGGCAGCATGATTCGCTGGAGGTCGATCGTCGGTCGGTAGTGCATGATGAGCCCCCCGAGCGTGGCAAACACGCGGCCGATCATCACGAAGTGGTCCGGAACGCGCACGACCGGATCTTGCTCGACCGCCTTCAGGAGCCGAAGCCATTCGTCGATCAGTTCCGCGCTCGAGACGCCTTGCCGAAGGCTGCTGCGTTCGGAGCGCAGCTCATCGAGCATCAACTCGGCGAACCACAATAGAGTGTCCGGCCGTCCGCTCTGCGTACGGAAGCCGAGCTGATGAAGGATTTGGCTCACCCGCTTGCTGTCTTGCACGAAGAAGGCCTGGAGCAGCTCAGCGTAGGCACGCCGAGCGTCGGCTTCGATGATCTTCGTGCACCCAAAATCGAGGATTACCAGGCCGCCGTCTGGTTCGACGAGGAGGTTGCCCGGATGCGGGTCTGCCTGAAAGCGACCGAGCTCCAAGATTTGACGGGCGTAGCCTTCGATCAGCTTGTTCACGAGACGCGATAGCTCGACGTGCGCATTTTCGTCTCCTGCGTCACGCCCTGCAGCGAGCCGGTCGAGGACCGTGGTGATCTTTTCGCCGCGGATGAGCTCGGTCACCAGCACGCGTTTGCTCCGATGCGCGCCGACCGGTTTGGGTGCACGGACGCCCTGTAGGGTAGCGAGGTATTCACCGACCGCGGCAGTGTGTGCTCGCTCCGCGTCGTAGTCGACTTCGGCGCTGATGGTCGTACGCACTTCTTTGACGATGGTGTCGTAGTCCCCGGGCGGCAGCGAGGTTTTCATCGCGTCGAGGAACGACGACATGATCTGCATGTCGAGCTCGATGATCGCGTCGATGGAAGGCCGCTGCACCTTGACCGCGACGACGGTTTGGTCGTGGAGCACGGCACGGTGCACTTGTCCGATGCTGGCTGATGCAATCGGTGTTCGTTCGAATTCATGGAAAGCCTCCTCGAGCGACATCCCAATCTCCGCCTCGAGGATGGCGACGATGCGCTCCTCATCTTCGGCGGGGACCTCGTCCTGAAGGATGGAGAGCGTTTCGATCCAGACTCGCGGCAGGACGTCGGGACGCGAGGAGAGCAACTGACCCATCTTCAAGAAGCCCCCTCCATGCGACACACAGACTTCGGTGAAGCGTTGCGCGTTCTTCGCATGCAAGCGTCCGAGCATCGCCGCGGCACGTTGCCGGCTCACAAACGCAGCCCGGGTCAGGTGCAGGCGATAGCTGCTCGCGATTTTCGTAAGCACCCAGCCGATGCTGACCAGGCGCGCCGTTTGCTGCTGCCAGCTCTGCAGCGCGCTTTGCGCATCCCGAAACCCGCCGACCCAGCCCGCCCAGTCCGCGCGGCTCACTTCACAAGCCTCCACCGCTTCGCGCCGCAAGCGCCAAACCGTCTCCTCGACCGCCCGCAGCACCGCATCGATCGTGATCAACCAGCGACGCAGCGGGGAGAGCGAGTCAGACGCTTGATTTCCTTGTGCTTTTATGAGACCTGGATCCCCACGTGATACATCCATGAGGCGGGTGTATCACATCGTGACTCATGGGTCTACAGCCCGAGACTCGGTCGTCCGGGTGCTCGACCCGCTCCTTGCCGTGCGAGGCGCGACAATCTGCCATCTTTACAGATCGCTCAGGACTCCATTAGTAGCGTACCGAGGTTTGCGATGGATCGACACTTTCCTTTCGTTGTCTTGGCACTCGTCACGTTGGCCGCTTGCAGCGACTCGACGACTACCCCAGTCGGCACGGTCGATGCTCTGTCCCAAACGGCCTGTGACAGCCTTTCGGCGCAAGCGATCGCGACCACGTCCGTCCTCAACAAAGACGACGCCATCGCCAATGCGCTCATCCAAGCCGACGCGCCCTACCTGATCACTCTGGCCGGGCCCGTGTCGTACGTGGCTCTCCAAGTCCCGACCCCACACACTGACTATGGGATCTTCACAAAGCCCCCGCGTGCGGTGACCGCAACCTCAACCACCCCGCTCACCGAAGAATACATCGACGCATCGTGCCCCAACGAAGGCCTCGGCGATCTACGCCTCCACATCCACGAGTACGAGTACAGCATCCTCACCTTGGAAGGCGCTGGCGAAGTCTGGCTCTACTTCGGCGCCGCCGGCCCACCCGAAAATGAAGGGGGCGGCGGAACGGGCGGTCAGGGCGGCGCGGGCGGTCAGGGTGGCGCCGGGGGTCAGCTGGAGTGGGTGGCTGAAGGATTCGCCTACGCGAAACCTTGATTCGGGCAGGCCGGGTCGATTCGATGAACTCGGTGAGAGCGTCGACGAAGCGCTCCGGAGCTTCGACGTGCGCGTAGTGTCCGACCCCTTCGATGATTTCGAGCCAGCTCCCAGGAATGGCCGCATGCGCTGCGTGGGCGTGCTCCACCGGGATGATGCGATCGTCCTCGCCCCAGATGATGAGCGTGGGCATCCCGGCAGCCAGGTAGAGCTTGTCATGGGCGCTCACCGATTGACCACGCGGGTCGATCACCGCCCGCAACGTCCGTAGAAACGCGCGCCGCCCCTCGACGTCTCCGAGAGAGGCATAGCTCCGCCAGAGCTCGGGAATTGCAGGCGCGCTCTGGAACTTCTTGTGGAACAACACCCGACCGATCATTTCGACGACGTGCCGAACGGGCGGTGCGCAGGCGATGAGCAGGACGGCTTCGGACCCCGGTAGCGTCAGCATTCGAAGCAGAGGGTTGACCTCCGTGCCCAGTCCCCCAGCGTCCACGAGCACGAGGCGTTCACAGCGCTCCGGGTACTGATACGCGAACTGCAACGCAATCCCGCCACCGTACGACTGCCCAACCACAGTGGCTCGCTTGTATCCCAGCGCCACGATCAAATCGCGGAGTGTGGACGCCACGGCGCCGAGTGAGTAATCGCCTTTTGTCTTATCGGATGCGCCGTGCCCCGGCAGGTCCGGCGCCAGCACGGTGAAGTGCTCGCTCAGCGCGGGCATGACATGCTTCCACGTCGTCGCGCTCCCGGCCATCCCATGAATCAGCAGAACCAAGGGCCCTTTGCCGCCGATTCGATAGGTCAGGCGCTTGCCATGGATGATGAGGTCTCGCTGCTCCATCACCGAGGTTCCGTGCCACGATCAGGACCTTCGCTCAAGGCGCGATGTTCTGATTGAGCCGGAACAGGTTGTTCGGATCGTACTTGCGCTTCAAGGCTAGAAGTCGATCGTAGTTCGGACCGTACGCAGCCTCGATCGGGGCCTCGCCGTCCGGAACGAAGTTCACGTAGACTCCGCCCGTGGCATACGGCGCGGTCGCGTTGAAGTAGTCGCGGGCCCAGGCGATGCAGGGCGCATCGTCAGCGGCGTCTTCCCATCGCGCGTGCACGTTCATCACGTACTCTGCGTTGCGATGCGGGTAGGCGGTGGCATCAGGCGCGACTTCGTTGATGGCGCCGCCGAGGCGTCCGAAGAAGATCTCGGTCTGATCGGACGGCAACCTGTGTGTGTAGTCGATCACGGTGTCGATCAGCCCATCGGAAAGCTCCACGAAGTTGTGGGACTTCCAGTAGTTTCGTGCGCCCGGTGTGAGCAGGGGGTCGAACGCGGTCTGCCACCCGGTGTACGGGTGCGGCCCGATGACGTCGGCGATCGGCTTTCCCTGGCGACGAAGCGGCTCGAGCAAGCGCTCTGCGTCACCCATCTCTCCTGGGTAAAACGCCGCAAGGATCACCACCTCGGTGCCATGGACCGCTTCGGGCAAGAACGGCAACGGCGGAGCCTTTCGGAGCACCGCCCAGACGTTGAGACCGTCCGGAAGATTCGCCGCGAACTCTCGATAGTAGCGCAGGACATCCTTCGCAGCCGAGAACGGGTGGACGATGAGCCCCGAGAGAATTTCGGGTCCGACTTCGTGCAAATCGAATTCGAACGAAGTGACCACGCCGAAGTTGCCTCCGCCGCCACGAATGCCCCAGAAGAGGTCCGCGTTTTGCTCTTCGCTTGCGGTCAGGATCTCGCCGTCGGCAGTGACGACGTCCGCTGAACGAAGGTTGTCGATGGTGAGGCCGTGCTTACGGCTGAGCCAACCGAAGCCACCGCCCAAGGTGAGCCCAGCGATTCCGGTGGTCGAGTTGATGCCGACCGGAGTGGCAAGCCCGTAGACCTGGGTTTCGTCGTCGAGGTCGCGCAGGGTTGCTCCCGGCTGCACCCGCGCGATCCGGTCCCGCGGGTCGACCTGCACGGCACGCAGGCCCGACAGGTCGATCAAGAACCCGCCTTCACACACCGCGTTGCCGGCGATGTTGTGCCCGGCGCCGCGCACGGCGACGAGCAAGTCGTGTTCGGCGGCAAATCGTACGGCCCGGATCACGTCTGCAGCCCCCGCGCAGCGTGCGACGAGCGCCGGATGACGATCGATCATCGCGTTCCACAGGGTGCGCGCCGCGTCGTACCCCGGAGAGCCTGGAAAGAGCAAATCACCCCGCAGATCCGCGCCGAGCGCGGCGAGTGGGTCGGAAGAGATCGTCGCAACGTTTCCATTCGTGGTGCGAACATTCACGTCCATGTCGAGCCTCCTTTTCTGGCGGTTTACCCCGAAATCTACCACCAAGGGAGGAGGGGACACGCTCCGGGTACGCAACTACGCGATACCAGAGCGCTTCTCGGGTAAAGCTCGCAACGAGCCCGCGCTACGGCGCCGAGACCGAGAAGAGCTTGACTTCCCTCAGCTCGATGTAAGACCCGTCGTCGTCCGGATTCGAGCCGTCATTCATCGCCTCCAAGCGAACGTATCGCGTCACGCGCGGGCCCGTCGAGAGGACCGTCGGATCTCCGACCACGAGTCCGTCACCGTTGACATCCGTTCCCTCTCCGATCGCTTCGAAGCCTGTCACGGTCGTCCATCCTGCATCGTCCCAGGCGGGAGGCGTATCCCCGCGCTCGGCATGGATCGAAATTCGGAGTTGCGTGGTCTTTCCGTCGCTGAACATCTGAAAGACCCGAGCTTCGTTGAAATCCACCGCCTCGCAGGACTTGTCGCTGCAGGCGTCGATGACGAGGATGCCTGTCACGAGCGCGTCTTGGCTATCGTACCCGTCCCAGGTTGCCCCGCTGTCTTCGTTTTGCTTGGTGCTCGTCGTCGGGCTGTCGGTCGTGTCCGGCTCGTCGCACAGGGTCCCTTGCGGATACCAGGAGTCGCTACAGCCGAGCGTGAGATCGCTCTCGTAGATAAGGCTCATATCCTCTGCGCCGGTGCCGTCGGTAGCGGTGATCGCGACCACCGAGGCAACTCCCCCACTGAACGTGCCGTTGAGCTTGTTGTTGGTCGAGCCGTTGGGCGTCGGGTCCTGGTCGTCAGGGATGCCGTCCTTATCGGTGTCGGCGACGCCACTCCCACCTGTTCCCCCAGTGCCTGCGGTTCCCCCAGTGCCTGCGGTTCCCCCGGTGCCTGCCGTACCCCCGGTGCCGCCACCTCCGTTCGAGTCGCTAGATCCGCAAGCCTGCGCAGCCAGCGCAAACGACAACAATACGAGTACCCAATTCCAGCTCTTCATGAACTCCCCCAAAATGCCAACGGATGCAGTCCGCGGCGTCAAACGAGAATAGTCGGTTCAGCGCGTCGCCCGCAAATATTTATGACCACTTGACGAACGCGACGCGCCACTCAGCGACAAACGTGAGGATCTCTCACCCGCGTTCGTGAGCCCGTCTTTCGATTGGCTTCTCTCGTGTCGTTGGCGGATGCTCCACCAAGCATCGGAGGAATCATGGACACCACGACCGACGAGATAGCGCCCGGTGAAGTCGCTACGGTGGATCGGATTCGGACACGTCGAATCCGATGAATCCGGCTCGAAGCGGCGCCCTTCGCGGCTTGGCGATGCTCTATGACGACATGCACACGGCAGCAGAATCGAAGGTCCAGGAAAGGTAGCTATCCATGTCAGCCAAGATTCTCGTCTACGGGTCCTACGGTTACACCGGCGATTTGATCGCGCGATTCGCCAAGGAGGATGGTATCGACATCATCCTCTGCGGGCGTAATCCTGACCGGCTTCGCGAGCAGGCGCAGCGGCACGGCTTCGACTCGATTGTCGCCGACCTCGCGGACGCCCGGTCGATCCACGACGCGCTTCGTGACGTCGACGTGGTCATCCATTGCGCCGGGCCTTTTTCCCGAACGTACGAGGCCATGGCGAAAGCCTGCATGGAGACGCAGACCCACTACACCGACATCACCGGAGAAGCGGAAGTCTTCGAAGGGCTTTGGGCGCTGGATGATGCCGCCAGAAACGCCAGGGTCATGCTCTTGCCTGGCACCGGTTTTGACGTGGTGCCGTCCGATTGCCTCGCGGCACACCTGAAGTCGCGCTGTCCGGACGCGACGCACTTGGAGCTCGCATTTCGCGGTCGCGGCGGCGGCGTCTCGCATGGCACGGCGACCACCATGGTCGAGAACATCGCGCATGGCGGGATGGCGCGTGTCGACGGTCGGCTCACCGCGGTCCCGACCGCTTGGAAAACGCGAGACATCGACTTCGGCGACGGAAAGCCGGCACATTGCATGACGATTCCCTGGGGCGACGTGGTCACCGCGTACAAGAGCACCGGGATCCCCAACATCATGGTGTACACATCCGTTCCAAAGCGCGCGGCGAGCGTTCTGCGGTTGCTTCGTCCGGCCTTGCCGCTCCTTGGCACTCGGCCCGCGCAATCGATACTCAAGCGGCGTATCGATGCGGCGCCCGCGGGGCCCGACGACCTCGCGCGCCAAAAAGCGATCAACCAGCTCTGGGGCGAAGCGCGCGGACCAGGCGGCAACACCGTGGTATCCCGCCTCCGAACACCCGAGGGATACACGCTTACCGCGAAGATGGCCCTTCGCATCGCTTCGAAGATCTGCGCAGGGGAGCTGACCCCCGGCTTTCAAACCCCGGCAACCGCCTACGGCAAGGACCTGATCCTCGAGCTGCCCGGCACCGAGCGCATGGACGACTGAACGCATCTGCAGCGCGATTTGCAACTCGCCTCACCGCTTCTCTATCTTGAGTCATGGGGAACATGACGAAGCGGGGGCTTTGCTTGCTGTGGATAGGCTTGATGTCTTCATGCGGTGATCCGAACGCCGGATCCGCACTTGCCCGCGCGAGCGGTGCCAGCGTTCGCGAGGAGGTGCCACCGCCGGCGTTCTGCGACTCAGTGCAGAGTTGGGAGCCGGATTCGATCGCGCTCGAGGAGGAGATGCTTCGTCTGATCAACGAGTATCGAACGAACGGTTCGAGCTGCGCAGGCCCCACGCATCCGCTCGCTTCGCACGCCGGCTTGAATTGCGCGGCGCGTCTGCACTCCAACGACATGGACGCGCGAGACTTCTACCAGCACGTGAACCCCGACGGCGTGGGCCCACGCGAGCGGATGGAAGCGGTGGGCTACGACCTTGGCCCCTGGGGCGAGAACATCCTCAAAGGACCGACGAGCGCGCAAGAAGCGATGGAGGGCTTCATGGAAAGCCCGGACCACTGCAGCAACATCATGAGTCCCGAGTTCACCGTCGTCGGCATCGGCGTTCACGGCACGACCTGGACGCAGAACTTCAGCAACTAGGCTAGACCGACCCGACCAGGTAGACTCCGCGCCATGGCCGTCGTGAATCACGCGCTTGCCTGGTGGGAGACATGGGTACCAAAACGGTATTGATCACGGGCGGTGCTTCGGGTATCGGCCGGGCGTTCGCCGAAGAGCTCGCCGAGCAAGGTGCCGAAGTCATCCTCGCGGATCGCCAAATCGAGCTAGCCGAAGAAGTCGCCACGGCAATTCGGCAAGCCGGCGGACGAGCCACCGCCAGTCAGCTCGATGTCCGCGACGCGGTACAGTTTCAGCGCGTCGTCGATGAAACCGTGTCCCGCACGGGCGGCATCGACTACTTCTTCAACAACGCGGGCATCGGCGTCGGGGGCGACGTGGCCAGCTATGCATTGGCCGACTGGGACGACGTCTTCGACGTCAATGTACGTGGGGTCGCTTACGGCATTCAGGCCGTGTATCCCGTGATGCGCGCGCAGCGCTCGGGGCACATCATCAACACCGCATCGATGGCAGGGCTTCTACCCACCGGCGAAGCGGGAAGCTATGCGTCGAGCAAGCACGCGGTCGTCGGCCTCAGCAAGGTTTTGCGGATCGAGGCACGGGAACACGGGGTGCGCGTGTCGGCGCTCTGTCCCGGTGTGATTCGAACGCCGATCCTGATGGCGGGCAAGTACGGCCGAACCAATCTCGCCCCCGGCGCAGAGCCGACGATGATGAAGCTCTGGGAGCAGCTCAAGCCGATGGACGTAAACGTCTTCGCACGCAAAGCGCTCAGGCAAATCGATCGCAACGTGGCGATCATCATCGTTCCATCGTGGTGGAAAGTCTTCTGGACCGTCGAGCGTCTATCTCCAAGGCTCAGCCTCTGGCTTTGGGGCAAGATGTATGATCGGATGCAGCAAGAGCTCGCACCCTACCGTCGCTAGGCCCAACGTTGCCGCGGTCGCAGAAATCCCAGATCAGTCGATCGAGATGCCGCAGAGGGGGTCGTCCGGAGCGCAACCGGGCTTCTTGTCCGAGCTCGTCTTTGGCTTGTTGCTCGCATTCGACGCGGCAGCGGCTGCAGCCCTTTGTCGCGCCAACTCCTTCTTCTCGAGCTTGTCTTTGAGCCGCTGGCTGTCCTGCTGCGCTGCTGCCGTTTGCTCCTTGGCGTCTAGCAGCGCGGCCTGAGCCTGTTCTTTGTCCATCGCAGCACGGCGTTGTTCCTGCTTGGCCATTTCCTCGACCATCGCCTGACGTTCGAGTGCAGGCCTCACGACGAACGCGTAGACGCCCAGCGAAGCGAGCACCATGAAGACCGCACCGCCCATGACCATGCGCCGCGCGCGAATCTTTGCTTTCTCGACGGCCGTGATCGAAGCCATCTCTTTTTCGTGGGCCAACATGCGCCGTTGTTCGGCGGCGCGCGCCTTGGCCTCTTCCTGCAACTGAACGCGGAGCTCGCCCTCTTTGGCCTCCCGCATGCTCCGCTCCGCTTCTGCTCGACGCGCGTTCTCGTCAGCCAGGCGGGCTTCCTCTTCCGCGCGCAACCGAGCTTGCTCGGCGGCTCTGCGTTGCTCTGCTGCGGCGTCCGCACGCCGACGCGCATCTTCCGCCGCGCTGAGCCGCGCCTCCTCTTCGGCTGCGATGCGCGCCTGTTGAAGGGTGTGCAGCTCGATGAGCTGATCCGCGAGTGAATCGTGCCTGCCTGTATCCATTTGTGGTCCCCACCTCATTCAAGAGTCTGGCAAATCCGAAAGCCGGGTGCTTGCGAGTTTCGAGCTCGAACTCACATGTGAGGTGGATTACAGCGTGTTCCCGCGGTATCCTCCCGACCCCCAACAACCCGGCTCGTCCCCCAGCAACGAGGTAAATCGACATGACTGAAGAGAACTATGGCCTTGGCACCCGTGCGCTTCACGCAGGCCAGGTACCCGACCCGACGACCAACTCGCGCGCCGTCCCTATCTACGCGACGACCTCGTATGTCTTCAACGACACCGACCACGCCGCCGCGCTCTTCGGCTTGGCCGAGTTCGGGAACATCTACTCGCGCATCATGAATCCAACGGTCGACGTCCTCGAGAAGCGCCTCGCTGCGCTCGATGGTGGCGTGACGGGGCTTGGCTTTGCCTCCGGGCAATCCGCCATCAATGCGGCGATTCTAACCCTCTGTCACTCGGGACAGAACTTCGTATCGGCGACCAGCCTATACGGAGGGACTTGGACTCTCTTCAACAACACCTTCAAGAATCTAGGTGTCGAGGTGCGGTTCTTCGACCCGAACCACCCCGAGCAGATTCACGGCCTCGTCGATGAGAACACGCGCCTGGTGTACATCGAGTCGATCGGCAACCCGAAGAACGACGTGCCGGATTTCAAGGCCATTGCCGATGCCGCGCACAGCGCTCCGCACGGCGCCATCCCGGTGATTTGCGACAATACCGTCATGACGCCGTACTTGTTTCGCCCATTCGAGCACGGCATCGACATCAATGTGTATTCGACGACGAAATTCATCGGCGGGCACGGGGCGCACATCGGCGGCGCAGTGGTCGATTCAGGCAAGTTCCAATGGACCGATGACCGCGCCAAGTGGCCCGAGCTCTGCGGCCCTTCGCCGAACTATCACGGCGCGGTGCTTGCCGACGCCCTCGCTCCGATGGGGAACATCTCCTACATCGTGCAGATGCGCACGCACTGGCTTCGGGACACCGGTGCGGCGATGAGCCCGTTCGCGGCGTTCCTGTTCTTGCAGGGCATCGAGACTCTGCACCTACGCATGCCGCGGCACTGCGAGAACGCCCAGGCGGTCGCCGAGCATCTCGAGAAGCACGACGCGGTCGAATGGGTAAACTACCCAGGCCTGCCGTCGCACCCGGACAACGAACGCGCGAACCACTACCTGCCCGACGGGAAGGGCGCCATCCTCGGCTTCGGTATCAAGGGCGGCATGGAGGCGGGCAAGAAGTTCATCAACTCGGTGAAGCTCTGCTCGCACCTGGCGAACATCGGAGATGCGAAGACGCTGGTCATTCACCCCGCGTCGACGACTCACCAACAGCTCAGCCCTGCGGAGCAGCAGCAGGCAGGAGTCGTGCCCGAGTACGTCCGTATTTCGGTCGGCATCGAAGACCTGAAAGACATCCTCGCCGACATCGACCAAGCGCTTGCCGCCGCCGTGCGGTAGGCTGATCGACTCTCGTGGTCGCGCAGTTCGAAAGCACCGATTCCGTCCGGAGCGGGAAGCCGCTCCGCCACGTGCAGATGGCTGTTTTCCCGACGCCCGTGAAGCTTCGCCACGGCGAGACGCTTCCCGGCGTCGAGGTGGCATACGAAACCTATGGGACCCTCAACGAGGACCGCAGCAATGCGGTGCTCATCTGCCATGCGATCTCGGGCGACTCGCATCTCGCTCGCCATGATGAGAACGACGACCCGGGCTGGTGGGAAGACCTAGTCGGGCCGGGCAAATCCGTCGACACCGATCGCCTCTTCGTGATTTGCACCAACGTGCTCGGCGGGTGCCGAGGGACGACCGGGCCGACCACCATCAATCCTGCCACCGGGATTCCCTACGGCAGCGATTTCCCGCTGGTGAATGTCGAGGACATGGTCGACGTGCAGAAGCGACTCATCGATCTGCTCGGTATCCAACGCCTCCGCGCGGTCATCGGTGGCTCGCTCGGTGGCCATCAGACGCTCTGCTGGGCGACACGTTATCCCGAGCGTGTTCAAACGGCCGTCGTCATTGCGGCTTCGGCCCGCATCACGGCACAGGCCATCGCCTTCGACGTAGTCGGCCGCAATGCGATCCAGACCGACCCGCACTTCCACGGCGGACAGTACTACGCCACCAAAGAGTTTCCCGAGACGGGTCTCGCGTTGGCCCGAATGCTCGGGCACATCACCTATTTGTCGTCGGAAGCGATGACGCGGAAGTTCGACCTCGATCGTCATGCCCCGCGCGACATGGTGACCGATTTCGAGAAGCGGTTCTCGGTCGGCTCGTACCTGGCTTATCAGGGCGAGCAGTTCGTCGGGAGGTTCGACGCGAATTCCTACGTGACCGTCACGCTGGCGATGGACAACTTCGACATGGGGGACACGCGGGAGAAGCGGCTCGATGCGTTTCGGCCGGCTCAGTGCGATTGGCTGGTCATTTCTTTTTCGAGTGACTGGCTTTTCCCGCCGAGCCAGTCCCGCGAGCTCGTCGCGATCCTGACCAAGCTCGGTCAGCCGGTTTCGTACTGCGAAGTCGAGACCGATGGTGGGCATGACAGCTTCCTCCTTGCCGACGACATCGAGGCCTTCGGTCCAATGGTCGCGGCCAAGCTCGGTGCGCCCGTGGCGCATCCGCCACGAACGAGTGCCGAAGATGATCGCATCCTCGAGCTCATCCCCCCTGGCAGCTCGGTGCTCGACCTCGGTTGCGGGGAGGGCGATCTGCTGGCTCGGCTGAAGGAAAGGGGGGCGCCGCTGCTGTGCGGCGTCGAGGTCAGCACCGCATTGATCGCAGCGACGTTGCAGAACGGCGTCGAGGCGATCGACTATGACCTGAACGTTGGCCTACCGGAGTTTGACGACAGCCGCTTCGATTACGTCGTCCTTTCTTCCACTCTACAAGCCGTCCCGAACGTCGAGCGCCTCCTCGAAGACTCGCTTCGAGTCGGTCGACGCGCCATCGTTGGCTTCACCAATTTCGCCCACCGAACGCTTCGCGAGATGTTCGGCCTCGAAGGTCGCGCCCCCAAGGCGCCCGGACCTTATTCCTACGAGTGGTACAACACCCCGAATCGCCGTTTTCCTTCGATCCGTGACATGCTCGACCTCTGCGAAAAGATGGGTGTCACCGTGGAGCAAGCGCGTTACTACGACGACACGAACGGCCGTGTCATCGGGGACGGCGAAGACCCCAATTTAGCCGCCGAATCCGCGCTCCTGGTGTTGCGCAAGAGCGGTGCCTAAGCGTAACGATTGACCGGTGCTTCGAAGCGGCTTTCGATCTTTTGAATGCGCCGTAGGACGTCCCGAGCAAGGTCGAGGTCCGTCTCGCCTTCCATCGTGAGCTCCACGGTGTCGGAGATGCCGCCAAACCTCTTTTCGATTGCCGTCGGAAGCTCATCGTATGTCGCATACACGCCGAACTCCTCGAGCATCTCATCGGGGATCTGCGCCGCCATTTGCTTCCACTGCCCCTCTCTCGTCATCTGATTGAGCTTCTTCGCCAAATCGTCCCAGCCATGGAGCGACATGACCGGCAGGTAGGCTGGAGTCGAGGCATAGAACGCCAGACGGTATCGCACCCACTCGCGATTCTTCATGACGGTTTCCTCGTCCGGTCCGGTCATGATGAAACCGCCGCCACACACATCGAGCTCGCTGCGGGAGCGCCCCGCCGAGCGGAGGCCCCGATCGATGGCGGGCCAGACAACCTCCTTCAGGTACTTCTTGGTGCAGAAGCCATGCAGACGAAGCCCGTCGGCGATGCTTGCCGCGGACTCGATCATCTTCGGACGAACCGCGGCGAGATACACGGGCACCATCGGCAGGTTCGACTTCGGAGGGGTGAACTCCGGTGTCATCAGCGTGAGCTGATAGTGCTCGCCCTGATGGTCGAGGCGCTCCCCGAGCTCCCAACAGCGCCAAATCGCCCGAAGCGCTTGGACGTATTCGACCATCCGGCTCCGCGGCGCCTTCCACGGCGTGCTGAAGCGCCGCTCGTTGTGCGCTCTGACCTGTGTTCCCAGGCCCAGGGCGAACCGCCCGCCGGAGTTGACCTGAATCGACCATGCCTGGCTTGCCAGCACCATCGGGCTTCTGGGGAACGCGACCGCGATCGCCGTCCGCGCCTGAATCCGCTTGGTTGCGTTCGCCACCATGGCCGCATGGATCAAGGGGTCGCCGATGATCTCGGGAATCGCAAACCCGTCAAAGCCCAGGGCTTCTGCCCGTTGGCCGGCTTCCGCCAGCTTCACCCAGTTGGTTTCGTCGTTGAACGTGTCGATTCTCATCCCACCCCCTTATCACGACTTGGGCCTGCAAATCAGGGTCACCGCCCCGCTTTGGCGCCGCGGGGACCGGCCCGATCCGCACCCCCTGGACAAGCCCCCGCCAGCTGCTACCTTGCTGCCTTCGCCCATCGTGGGCGCGGGTGCTCACCGTGGGCACCCGCCACGCTGCCCTGTTCCTACCAGACCGCACCGTGAACCATACAACGGTCAAAGGTTCGTAGAAGACATCGGCAAGTAAGAAGCGAAGCAAGTGTACGGGACAGGTCCCGGCGCGATGCGTCGCATATTGAGAAGAGAGAAATCAGAATGAGCAAGAAACTATTCGTAGGTGGGCTGAGCTGGAATACGACCAACAGCGAGCTTCAAGAGGCGTTCGAGGCATGCGGTGCAGTCACCGAAGCCAAGGTGGTCACCGATCGGGAAACCGGTCGTTCACGGGGCTTCGGTTTCGTGACGTTCGAGGACGAGCAGAGCGCGACCCGCGCTGTTTCGGAGCTAGACGGCTCCACCCTCGACGGCCGGACAATCCGCGTCGACAAAGCCAACGATCGCCCCAAGAACGATCGCGGACCCAGCAAGCGCTGGTAAGTCACGCGTGATCAACGAATTTGAATCCCTCGGGGTAGGCGAGACACTCCGCCGCGCCCTGAAGGACGTGGGCTATACTGTGCCCACACCCATCCAGTCTCAGGCCATTCCCCAGCTCTTGCTGGGGAAGGACCTGCTGGGCATCGCCCAGACAGGTACCGGTAAGACAGCCGCGTTCGCGTTGCCATTGCTGCAGCGTTTGGACGACGAAGATGCGCCCGCTCGCCCCCGGCGACCCCGGGCCCTGGTGCTCGCGCCAACTCGCGAGCTGGCGCTACAGATCCACGAGGAGCTCACGAGCCTCGGACGGTACACGCAACTACGTCACACGTTCATCATCGGCGGCGTAGGACAAAATCCTCAGATCAAGGCCCTGACCAGCGGCGTCGACGTGCTCGTCGCCACCCCCGGTCGCCTTCTGGACCTGGCGGCTCAACGGCACGTCGACCTCTCGGAAGTATCCGTACTGGTCCTCGACGAGGCCGACCGGCTGCTCGACATGGGTTTCATCCGCGACGTGAAGCGGATCGTGGCACAAACGCCCAAGACCCGTCAGTCGCTGCTCTTCTCGGCCACCATGCCGAGCGCGGTCGCGGCACTCGCTCGTGAAATCCTCAAAGATCCGGTCCGCGTGGATGTTTCACCCAAGCAGATGACCGTCAAGGAAATCGACCAGCGCATCGTCATGGTCGGCAACGGTGACAAGCAGCGAATGCTCGAGCATTTGCTGCGCGACGACGAGGTCTCCCGAGCCATCGTGTTCACGCGCACCAAGCACGGCGCCAACAAAGTGGCCCGTAAGCTCGAGGGCGCTGGCATCGGTGCCGAGGCCATCCACGGAAACAAGTCGCAGAACGCCCGTCAGCGTGCCTTGCAGAACTTCAAGAACGGGGACGCCTGGGTGCTGGTCGCGACCGACATTGCGGCTCGGGGCATCGACATCGATGCGGTCTCTCATGTTTTCAACTACGAGTTACCCCACGAACCGGAGAGCTATGTGCACCGTATCGGCCGAACGGGTCGTGCGGGCGCTTCGGGCGCAGCCTGGTCGCTCGTCGACCCATCCGAGCGCGGCCGGCTCCGAGCTGTGGAGAAGCTGATCAAGTTCTCCCCCACCCAAGTGGCGGTCAACCTGCCACCCAGGGATCCAGGCGAGCCAAGCCAGAGAATCGCCCAAGCGCCTCGGCGTCCCACCGGATCCTCCGGTGAACAGCGATCGGGCGGGCCGCGCCAAACACGGCGTCGTAGACGTCAACCAGCCGCGTAGACGAAATCGTCGACGCGTTTCCAGCAATCGAACAGCCAACGCCGCCGTGCTTCCCCTTTCGGGATGTCGGCGGCGTTGATGCGCCAGACGCGCACTTCGATCTTCTTTCCGACGACTGACCCGCGCAGCAAGTCGGTCACCTCCGCCATGCCCTCGAGGCCGCGGTGTGCGATGATGAGCACGTCGGTTCCCGGTGCTGCCTCGAGGAGCGTGAGCACGCCGCCAAGCTTGGGAGGAAGGCAATGCCGAAACGACTCGGCCACGGGCACGAGCTCGGGGTGCGTTTTGGCGAGCCGCTCCAGGGCGATTTTCTTCTTGCGCTCGGTGAAGCGGGTGCCTTCGGGGTACAGCAGCACACCTTCGTCACCGAGGTTCTCGGCGAGCTTCCGGATGCCGGCCAGCTCTTCGACCGAGCTGCCGCCGCGGTCGATGAAGTAGTTGGGCGATGCATGTCCGGCGACATCGATGCAGGGGTCCACGAGGAGCTCGCGCTTGAACACATACCGTAGCCGAAGGCCCGTTGTGTTCGACACGAAGACGACGGGGAGCGCCGTGTCGATGATGCTCGCGTGCCGGATGAACACCAGGACGGGCCCGGGGAGGATTTGCTCCTCGCCCTCGATCGAAGTCGAGAGCGAAAGGCAGCCGCAGATCCCTGCGAACAGGGAGCGCCCCCACCAACACTGGAGACGGAAGAACAGCTCGTGCCGTCGCGTGATATTCCGAGGTGTGATGACGTAGATCCCCCCGGCGGCGATCAGACCAAGCAGCTCGATTGCGAGATACAACCAGAAGAACGTCAATAGACGCAGAATCACGAAGGAGCTTCGACGAAACGCGCCGACGAGGAATGCGGCCAGGATCCACACGGGGCTGAGCGTCGTCAGCAACACCCACAACAGAAAGTAGGTGGACACGGTCATGATCCGCCGCCAGACCGGGGACACCGAGGTCGAATGCGAGAACGCGAGAGCCTGCACGAACCAGGAGCGTCGTCGCCCGTCGGCGGGCCGGATCACGCTCCGCCGCTGCCGCGCTCTAGCCATCGGCCTGACTAGGGCGAGGCGACGATCGAGGCGATGAGCCCGTCGAACGCGCCGCGGTTCTCCGACACCGTCGCCTCCGGTCCGAGGAACTTGAGGTAGTAAGGACCATCCTTGGTGTTCACGATCGCAGCGAGCAGGCCTTGATCAGGACGCGGCGCTTCTGGTTGACCGGCGGCGCTCATTCCGCCCGCGTACAAGCCCGTCACCTCGACCTTCGTCACGTCGAACCCGGCGACCTGGCTGCGGGTCTGCTTCGAGTCGGACACCGGTGAGCCATCGGGCTTGGTGAACTGACCGACCCAACGTTCGATGTTCGCCTCCGCCGTCCCCGCGCCCTGCGGACCGAAGAAGAACACGATCAGCTCGGCTGGGCCCTTCGACCCGGGTGCGCTGAGTTGCGCCCGGCGCATCGAAGACTTGGGCTGCTCGGCTTTCCAGCTGCTGGGCAGCTTGAACGCGATCGCGCCCACGTTGATCATGCCCGAAGCATCCGGCTGACCAGCGGCCGCGCCGCCTTGATGTGGATTTTGGACTGGAACCATTCCGGCGTGGGGGTCGTCCGTGCCAATCGTCGGATGAGCGCCGCCGGTCTCAGCCATCCCGACGCTAGGCGCCGGACCGGTCGAGGTGTCCGCTTCTTTCGGGGTCGGCCCTTTGTTCTGGCAACCCGCGACGAGAACCAATGCGAGGGCCATCACAGTGGCGTGGAGCAGTAGATTTATCCTCATTGGCGTAGTGGAGCACCTCGAGCACTGCTCGGCAACGACACAGCGTGCCTAGACGCGAAGAGCCGAGTCGCCGCTTTTCGGCTCCGACGGCCATAGGGCGAGGTCGACAGCTCCTCGCGACCGACTAGCCTTGCCGGCCCTCGCGCTTTTCGACGAAATGGTCACAGGGCGAGAATCGAATAGGATCCACCCATGGACGAAACCGGAGCGCAAACAAGCGACGATAAGCCCTGGGAGTTTGCCGGCTGGGGACACGCGGAACGGCTCACCGGACTCGATTCCACGAATCTCCCGTTCAAGCGGCTCGATCAGGCCGAGAAGCATTTGCTTGGGACCTGGCGGGCTACTGCGATCTGCGGCAACGACATCAGCTCCAGCGTGCTCTACGTGTCCGCACTTTGTGCGGCCCAGGCCGGAGCCCTGGCTCCGATCGTCTTGGTGATCGTAGCGGTCGTGTTGTACTTGTACCAGAAGATCTACGCGGAAGTGGGTAGCGCGATCCCGCTCAACGGCGGCACCTACACCGTTCTGCTGAACACGACCAACAAGCGCCTGGCCGCAGGCGCCGCGTGCCTCACGCTACTCTCCTACATCGCGACTGCCGTCATCAGCGCGAGCGAAGGGATGCACTATGCGCACAACCTTTGGGAGGGGCTTCCCGTCTTCGAGGCGACGATCGGGGTGCTTGCGCTCTTTGCCTTCCTCGGGATCATCGGCATCGGAGAATCCGCCGTCGTCGCGCTCGGCATCTTCATCTTTCACATCGGCGTGCTGTCCGTCCTCGCGGTCGCCGGCACGATCGTGGTGGCGCAGAATCCGTCGCTGCTCATCGACAACTGGCATCTTCCATCCGAAGTCAGCGTTCCACACGCTCTGTTCTTTGGCTTTGCAGCAGCGATGCTGGGGATCAGCGGCTTTGAAAGCTCCGCCAACTTCATCGAGGAGCAAAAAAGCGGCGTGTTCCCAAAGACCCTACGAAACATGTGGATCGTGGTCTCCATCTTCAATCCCTTGATGAGCCTTCTCTCGCTCGGCCTGCTTCCCCTAGCCGACATTCAGAAGGTTCCCCCGGACCTCCTGGCCCAGATGGGAGAGGTTGCGATGGGGCGAGAGCTCGGATTGCTCGTGAGCGTAGATGCAGTCCTAGTCCTGTCGGGCGCGGTGCTCACGAGCTTCGTAGGCGTGACTGGTCTCGCGCGGCGAATGGCCCTCGACCGCATCCTGCCGCAATTTCTTCTGCGCGAGAACAAAGCGCGCGGAACGAACCATTGGATCTTGGTTGGGTTCCTCCTCCTCTGTGTCTCCATCCTGTTGATCACCAACGCGGAGATCTCGTCGCTTGCAGGTGTTTACACGCTCGCGTTCCTGAGCGTCATGGCTCTCTTCGCGGTTGGAAACATGCTCCTCAAGGTGAAGCGGTCCAGGCTTCCCCGGGCGGTTCGCGCGAGTTGGCCGACGGTCGTCGTTGCGCTCATTGCGGTGCTGCTCGGGCTGCTAGGCAATGCTCTGCTGGATCCGATCAACATCCAGATCTTCGAAGCGTATTTCTTCGTCACGGCAGGGGTGGTGGCACTCATGTTCTTGCGCCGCGAGATCTTGAAAGGCGTGTTGTATGTATCGAGAGCCATCGTCGAGAACCTCGGCAACGCCAGCAACTGGTTCAATCGGCTCATCGCCGGAGAGATTCGACGAATCAACGAGAGCGCGGTGATCTATTTCACCCGTGGTGACAACATCGTCACCCTGAATAGGGCCGTCCTCTACGTCCTGGCAAACGAGCAAACCTCACACCTCAAGGTGATGCACGTATACGAAAGGGAGTCCGAAATCCCTGCCCAACTCGCAGAGCAACTCACCACGATCGACCACCTCTATCCCGAGCTCCGGGTGGATTTCGTCGCGGTTCAGGGTGGGTTCACTCCCCAACTCATCGAAGCCATATCGCAGCGTTATAAGATACCCAAGAACTACATGTTCATCGGGACGCCCGGCGACCACTTCCCGCACCGAATCGAGGAGCTGGGCGGCGTTCGTTTGGTCCTGTGACGACGCGAATTGACCTGCGCCAATCGGGGCCCTATGGACTGGAACCCGTCCAATGGAAAGTGGCGTATGAACCGTGTCCTTTTCGTCCATGCGCGAGTTGGAAGTCTCGTAGTAGGCCTCGCAGCCTTCTTGGCGTCTGCCGGATGCCACAAGCAGGGCGGGGGTCCGCCACCTGCCCCGCCCGAAGTCGTCGTCGCGGCACCGACTAAAAGATCCGTCACCGAATGGGACGAATACCCTGGGAGGGTCCAAGCGGTGCAGTCGGTAGAGATTCGCGCACGCGTAGGCGGCTACCTGCAGTCGGTAAATTTTAGTGACGGCGCTGACGTGGAAGAGGGAGCTCTTCTGTTCGTGATCGATCCCCGTCCGTACCGTGCCACGCTCAAAGCTGCGGAGGCGGGCCTCGCTCAGGCCAAGGCAAGGGTGGAAACATCCGCCCTCTTGCTCAAGCGGGCCCAAGCGATCAAGGAATCCGGCGCGGTCTCCCAAGATACTCTCGACACACGGCTGCAAGACAGCCTCACCGCCCAGGCGGACCTGCAGTCAGCCCAGGCCGCTGTCGATAGCGCCCGACTCGACATGGGCTGGACCCACGTGCGCGCGCCGATCTCCGGTCGATTGGGTCGAAGACTGGTCGTTCCCGGCGACTTGGTGGAAGGCAGCACGGCCGGGTCGACGCTCCTCACGACGATCGTTTCCGAGAATCCGGTCTATTTCTACTTCACGGTCAATGAGGACGCCGCGCTTCGTTACGCACGGAGCTGGGGCGCTCCAAACGACGAACCACCTGAAGCGATCCCTGCCCAGCTCGTCGACGAGTTGGGGACTCTGCACGAGGGGCACGTCGACTTCGTCGACAACCGCATCGATGAGAAATCGGGCACGCAAGAGCTGAGGGCGGTCTTCCCCAACGACGACGGACACCTGATTCCGGGCATGTTTGGCACCGTGCGCATCCCCAACGGAGCGCCTCGTGAGGCCATGCTCATTCCCGATCAAGCGATCATGGCGGACCAGACGATTCAGTTCGTCTTCGTCGTGGGGGCTGAAAATCTCGTCGAGCGTCGGACCGTCCAGCTCGGCCCCGTGATCGACGGTCTACGGCTGATCCGCGACGGGCTCGAGCCGGACGATCGCGTGATCATCGAAGGCACGCAACGAGCTCGTCCCGGCTCCCCTGTCACCCCCACGGCAGAAACGCCGAGCAGCCCGACCTCCGAGCCGAGTGCTTCGCAATGAAATTTGCGCACTTCTTCATCGAGCGGCCCAGGTTCGCGTCGGTGCTTTCGATCCTCTTCGTCGTGGTTGGGCTTTTGGCCTACTTCAGCCTGCCCGTCGCTCAGTATCCGCAGATCGCGCCGCCGACCGTGACGGTTCAGGCCAACTATCCGGGAGCCACGCCGCAGGCGATCGCGGAAACGGTTGCGACACCGATCGAAGAGCAGATCAACGGCGTCGAGAACATGCTCTACATGAGCTCCCAGGCGACCAACGACGGCTCGATGCGCATGACGGTCACCTTCAAACCCGGGACCGATCTCGACATTGCGCAGGTCCAAGTCCAGAACCGCGTCGCCATCGCTGAACCGAGGTTGCCAGAGGAGGTCCGCCGCACCGGGGTCCTGGTGCAAAAGAGCTCGCCCGACCTCATGATGGTCATCCATCTCCGGTCTCCGAATGGAAAATTCGACGACCTCTATGTGAGCAACTACGCGGTCCTACACGTCCGCGACGCACTCGCCCGCATCGATGGGGTTGGCAGCCTCACCATCTTCGGGGCGCGCGAGTACAGCATGCGCATCTGGTTGGATCCCGATCGCTTGTCGGCGCTCGATCTGACGGCAGCCGATGTCGTGCAAACGTTGCAAGCTCAGAACGTACAAATCATCGGTGGAGGGCTCAATCAACCGCCAATGCCTGATCAAGGCGCCTTCCAACTCGTGGTGAGCGCCGGCGGGCGCTTCGTCGACGCGGAAGAGTTCGGCAATGCCATCCTGAAAAGCGACGCGGACGGCCGGGTGACCCGAGTGAAGGACATCGCTCGGATCGAGCTGGGGGGCTTGAGCTACTCCACGAATAGCTATCTCGATGGCCATGCAGCGGTCGGCCTCGGCATCTTTCAGCTCCCCGGCAGCAATTTGCTCGAGACGGCGACCGCGCTCCGCGCGAAGATGGCCGAGCTCGCCACCAGCTTCCCAAAGGGCCTCGAGTACGAGATCGCATACGACCCCACCGTGTTCGTGGAGGATTCGGTGTCGGCGGTGTACGAGACGATCCTCGAGGCCGTTCTCCTGGTCATCTTGGTCATCGTTGCCTTTCTCCAGTCGTGGAGGACCGCGATCATTCCGATCGCGGCGATTCCAGTCTCGCTCATCGGCACCTTTGCTACGATGGCTGCCTTCGGTTTCTCGTTGAACAACTTGTCGTTGTTCGGCCTGGTGCTCGCGATCGGTGTCGTCGTGGACGATGCGATCGTGGTGGTCGAGAACATCGAGCGCAATATCGAGAACGGCATGAACCCTCGTGAAGCTGCGCACGTCACGATGGATGAGGTCGGTTCGGCGCTCGTTGCAATGGCGCTAGTGCTGGCGGCAGTGTTCCTTCCGACGGCGTTTCTCGGTGGCATTCCGGGTCAGTTCTTCCGTCAGTTTGCTTTGACTATTTCCACGGCCGTCATCATCTCGGGTTTCAATTCGCTGACCCTGAGCCCTGCACTCGGCGCCTTGGTCATGAAGCCGAAGGACGCGCCCAAGGGGAAGATCGGGCAAGCGATCGGACGCCTGGTTGAACCCTTCTATCGACTGTTCAACCGCGGACTCAAGGCCGGCACCGATCGGTACGTCGGATCGCTAGGGCCGGTTCTGGCCCGTCCCAAGATTGCGGTATCCGTGTTCCTCGTGCTGCTCGTCTTGACGGGCGTAGTTTTGTCCCGCGTGCCCGGTGGATTCATTCCCGAACAGGATCAGGGCTATCTCATCGTGGCGGGACAGCTCCCACAAGGGGCCGCGTTGGCGAGAACCGACGAGGTGGTGAAGGCTGCCGGGGAACGGATTCGCTCCATCGCAGGCGTGAATCACACGGTCGAGATCATCGGCTTCTCCGGTGCAACGTTCAGCGCAGCATCCAACGCTGCTGCGATCTTCGTCACGCTCAAGCCTTTTTCGCAACGGGGTCGGTCACAGAGCTCGACCGCGATCGCACAGCAGGTGTCGGGCCTCCTCGCAGAGATCCGCAAAGGACAGTTCTTCGTGATCCAGCCGCCGCCGGTTCGGGGGTTGGGCCGAGGGGGTGGCTTCAAGATGATGGTCGAGGACCGTTCCGGTCTGGGTCTGCAGACGCTCGAAGCGAAGACATGGGAGCTCATAGGCGCTGCCAATCAAACGCCAGGGTTGCAGCGTGTCTTCAGCACGTTCAGCGTCTCAACGCCGCAATACGATCTCGACATCGACCGCAGTCGTGCGGAGATGCTCGGCGTGCCGCTGGAGAGCGTGTTCAACACGCTCGCGATTTACCTTGGCTCCGCCTACGTCAATGACTTCAATCGCTTCGGGCGTGTGTATCGGGTGATCGCCCAAGTCGACGCTCCGTTTCGGCGATCCCCGGAGGACATCAAGCGTCTGCGGGTGAGAAACGCCAGCGGCACGATGGTGCCGCTCGGTTCCTTCGTGAGCGTTCGTCGAACTACCGGGCCAGACCGTTTGGTTCGATACAACCTCTATCCTGCGACCGAAGTGCAGGGTGCGGCTGCACCAGGCACCAGCTCCGGGGATGCGCTCGACGCGATGGAAACACTTGCAAGGCGGATCCTCCCGGCCGGCATGAGCTTTGAATGGACGGAGATGGCCTTTCAAGAGAAGGCCGTAGGCAGTCTCGGGCTATTGGTTTTCCCATTGAGCGTGTTTTTCGCCTTCCTGTTTCTCACCGCGCAATACGAGAGTTGGTCGCTTCCCATCGCCATCATTCTCATCGTTCCCTTGTGCATCTTGTTCGCGTTGCTCGGCGTTTGGCTTCGCGGAATGGAGAACAACATCCTCACCCAAATTGGCTTCATCGTGCTGATCGGACTTTCGAGTAAGAACGCGATCTTGATCGTCGAATTTGCCAAGCAGCAAGAAGACCTCGGCAAAGATCGCGTGTCGGCGGCGATCGAGGCGGCCCGTCTGCGGCTGCGCCCAATCCTGATGACCGCATTTTCATTCATCTTGGGCGTCGTGCCGCTGGCGCTTGCCTCTGGCGCCGGAGCTGAAATGCGACAGACGCTGGGCACAGCCGTATTCAGCGGGATGCTGGGCGTTACGCTGGTCGGCCTCTTCCTCACGCCGGTGTTCTACGTGATTATCCGCGGTCTGGTGACACGAGGGAAGTCCGACGGCTAAGCGAATGAAGATCGACCGCGTTCGGCGCGGCGAGGACTGGAAGGGTGATGCGACGCACACGCGGATTCGTTGATTTGGTGTTCGACGTGGTCGAGGAGACCACAAACCTCGTGCAGCGGACGCACGACGCCGTCGTGGATCGCTCCGTGCGGCGCTTTGCCCCGATCGAGCCCGTCAAAACGCCGGCCAAGCTCGTCACCGGTGTCGAGACGGCGATCTCGGGGGGCGTCTTCGAGTCGATTCGGCTGCTCAACGGGGTCGCCCGCTTCGCGGTCAATGCCCTCGCCGACGTTGCTGAAGCGGGCCTCGAGCAAAACACCGACCCGGACGCCCTCGCGCTCGCAACTCCCATCGAGTCCACCGCCGCGGGGACGGCGAGCTGGTACGTGGACTATTTGCAGGCATCGCTCAACGGTTTTTGGGGTGACCACCTGAGCCGAAAGAACAGCCGCCTCGACCTCGGGATGACTCTCCGGCACCACGGCCGAGATCTCCCGGCGACCCCAGAAGCTTTCGCGGCGGCGTTCCCCAACCCGACGAGCAAGGTCTGCGTCTTCGTGCACAGCTTGGCGGCGACCGAGTGGCTGTGGAGCCTGTCCTCGAAGGAGCACTACGGTGATCCCGACGTGACGTTCGGCACGCGGCTCCGCGATGACCTCGGATTCACGCCGATCTACCTTCGATACAACACGGGACGGCACATCTCGGAGAATGGACGCGCGTTGGCTGAGTTGCTGACCGACGTTCTGGAAGCGTACCCCGTGCCCGTCGAAGAGATCGTGCTCGTTGGGCACAGCATGGGCGGACTGGTCGTTCGTAGCGCGGCGCACTACGCGCGCGAGCACGACGAGCCTTGGATCGCACACCTCCGCCACGTAGCGTGCATCGGCTCGCCGCATCTCGGTGCGCCTCTCGAAAAAGCGGTAAACCTGCTCACGAGCGCGCTCCGAAAGGTGGAGGCAGCGGGCACGCAAGTTCCAGCGGCGCTGCTCGATAGCCGCAGCGCCGGGGTCAAAGACCTCCGTTATGGCTACACCGTCGACGAGGAGTGGGCAGGAAAGGACCCAGACGAGGTGTTCGCCGATGCCCGGCAGAACGTGCCCCTGGTCGATGGCGTCGGGTACTACTTCCTGGCGGCGACGATTTCGAAAGATCCCGAGCATCCTCTCGGCCAGCTGCTCGGCGATTTGATGGTTCGGCTGCCGAGTGCGTCGGGGGAGGCGCCTGAGGATGCGCGCCGGATCCACTTCTCCAGCGGTGCGGTGTTTCCCGGGATGAATCACATTCACATCGCCAACCACCCCGAGGTCTACGAGGCTTTGCGCGGCTTGTTGGCGGCATAGCCAGGTCGATGCAAAGCTGAGGTCCAATGGTGCCTCAACGACCTTTGGATTCTGTAGTGGACGAAGTTCGCGCCGCGCTTGGCCCCACGCTCCAGCGCTTTGGCCCGGACTACTGGCGGAGTCAGGACGCAGCCGGGACCTTTCCAACAGCGTTCTTCGATACGATCGGCGACGCTGGTTACTTTGGCACCTTCATTCCGGAGCCGTATGGCGGCGCAGACGCCGGACCTCGGGTCGCTGCGGTTCTAGTCGAGGAAATCAACCGTGCCGGGGGCGATGCCGCCTCCGTCAATGCCCAGATGGCCATCTGTCGAACCCTCGTGCTGCATGGCAGTGAAGAGCAGAAGCATCGGTACCTGCCCGGCGTTGCATCCGGTTCCATCCGTTTCCTCACGGTCGCAGCAACGGAGCCCGACAGCGGCGCGAACATGGCCGAGCTCGCGAGCAGCGCACGCCGTGATGGCGACGACTGGGTGATCAACGCGAACAAGGTCTTGATCTCCTTTGCCGAGCAGACGCGTTTGATGATCCTTCTCGCACGCGCCGAGGAAGGCACGACGCTCTTCCTGCTCGACCTCGACGAGATCGGTGACCAGGTGGAGATGCATCCCATCGACCTCGTCGCTCACCGAATGACGTCGAGCCTATTCATCGACGAGCTGCGGGTGCCGGATAGCATGCGCATCGGGCCGGCGGGCGCGGGGCTGGCCTGTCTGATGAAGGGCTTCGTGATTCGCCGAGTCTTGGCCGCCTCGGAGGCGATCGGCAACGCGCGCTTCCTGCTCGATCGCAGCGTGGAATACGCGAAAACCCGCAAGACCTTCGGGCAGTTGATCGGCGTCCACCAAGGCATCCAATACCCGCTGGTTCAGGCCTACTCCAAGGTCGAAGCGGCAGATCTGATGCGCTGGGATGTCCTCGACCTGCTCGATCGGGGCAAGGACGCAGTCCCGCGCTCAGCGATGGCGAAAGTCTTGGCTTCCGAGGCAGCCTGGGAGACCTCCCGCGCCGCGCTCACGACATTTGGTGGATGGGGCCTCGCCTCGGAGTACCACGTCGAACGCAAGCTCCGCGAAAGCACCGTCTACGTGTTCAACAATTTGCTGATGAACCTGATCGCCGATCGAGCGCTCGGCCTTCCCAAGAAGTAATCGCCCCGCTCAGGCCGGCTGGGCGCCTGGCTGATACGCACAAAGCGGATCCTCGCCGAGCGCGTCGCCGGTCATTGCGTACGCGCGTGCTCGTGAGCCCCCGCAGGCGAACTTGAACTCGCATCGGCCGCAGCGGCCCTTGTAGTTGACCGGGTCCTGAATCTCGTGAAGCGCTTCGGACTCGCGGTAGATTTCATGTAGCGCTTGCTCTTTCACGTTGCCGAGGAGTGGGTACGGCAAGAAGCCGGCGGGATGCACCTCGCCGAGATGCGAAACGAAGATCACGCCATTGCCGTCGCGGATCCCAAACGCCATTTGCCGCGCGTGCGCTTGGATCTCCTGAACCGACATGCCCTCCTCGAGCTTCTGTTGAATCCAGTAACGCCGATAGTGCGGCGCCTCGGTCGTGCCGACTCGGAACGGAGCTGCGTCCGCCACCGAATAGACCCACTCGAATAGCTTTTCGACGTCGTCTGCGCTCGGTGTGCTGAGCTCGGTCCCACGGCCCACTGGCACCAACAAGAAGAGACTCCACCGTCGAACCGGAGGCGCCGCCTTGTCCCGCAAGAGCTCGTACATCGCTTGCACATGAGGGAGCGTTTGTGCCGTGATCGTCGTGTTGACCTGCACTGGGATGTGAAATTCGCGGGCCCATTGCAGCGCACGCATCGAGTAGTCGAAGGTACCAGGGACGTTTCGAAACGCGTCGTGAATCTCGGCGGTCGGCCCGTCGAGGCTGACACCCATTGCGCTGACGCCGAGCTCGCGGAACCGATCGACCGTCTCGCGTTGCAGCAGCGGCGTCGTGCTCGGGGTGATCGACACGTGAATCGGCAGCGAGCGCCCATATTCGATCAGCTCGGCGATGTCCGGGCGCTTGAGCGGGTCACCGCCCGTCAGCACCAGCATGCTCCCGAGCTCTCGGACACTGCGCATCAAGGCTTTGCCCTGTTCGGTCGTCAGCTCGCCGGGGTCGCGATGGGGTATCGCGCTCGCGCGGCAATGTTGGCAGGCCAGGTCGCAGGAGATGGTCGTCTCCCAGTACACATTGCGCGGCTGGCGCCGGTAAATGAACCCCTGATACTTGGTCCCAACGGTTTGAAGCTCCATCAGCCTTGTTCTTTCTGCCGAATGACGCCGCCAAGACGGTCGGCCCAGTTCTCCGGGTAACCGTCGTAGTACCCGGTCCATTGATTGCCGGTCGTCTCGCGGTACGCGAGCGCGTACGCTGCGCGCGAGATAGACGGCAAGCCGACGAGCGGCAAGTAGAGCCAGCCGAGCAGGCGGGACTGCTTGGTGTGGCCGAGCTCGTGGGCGCGGTTTCGCAAGTCCAGGTCGTGCCAGCGGCTGTTTTCCTGGCTCCAAAACACGATGTGTCCGAGCGAGATGCCCGTTCCCTTGGACTCGACGACCAGGCGGCCGTCCTCGATCTCGACGTTGACGATGCGTTTGCGGGCGGCCTCCGCTCCGAGCATCGCGGCCCCGAGCGCGGTCTGCGGCGCCTCCCAAGCGAGCGACAGGATTCGGCGCAGCAGAGACATCGTGCAGAGCGTAGCACTAGCGAGAGCCGAGGGGTCGCGCCCTAGTCGCGTTTCGCGATCCCGCGATAAAGATGGGAAATCAGCTGCGGGCCTTTACCCTTGAACTCGTCGAGCGAAGTGAGCTCGAATCCCGATTGCTCGACGAGCTGATCGATCGGTCGGTTGAGGTTGCACCCGTCCGTCAGGCGCAACCAGATCGGGTTGAGGCGATCCTGCCAGCGGATCGTGCGCTCGTTGCGACCCCGGCCGTGCTCGATGAAGAGATAGAGCCCACCTGGTTTCAAGACACGATGCATTTCATCGAGTGCCGCCCGAGCATCTGGAATCGAACAAAGCGTCCAAGTCGTGACGACACAGTCGAAGCGCCCGGCATCGAAAGGGAGCCGCTGGTCAGCCCGGAGAGCCGCCCGCTCTACCGGAAATGGCGCACGCGCGACGCGCTCTTTGACGGAAGCCACGCCGTCGGTCGTCATCGGGTCGACGCCCCAGACCGAGCGTACCGCGCTCGGATAGTGGGGCAGGTTCCGCCCGGTTCCGAACCCGACCTCCAGGACATCACCCCGGGCCCGGGCCAAGGCTTCCGGCCTGAGGTCGTCCATCAAGCGCATGCCTACGTCTTGCACCCAGGGTCGTGCGCGGTCGCGAAGCCTCGCCGGGTTACTCGAAGAGCGCGAGGTATTCTCCATAGCCCTCTTTGGCGAGGTCTTCCTTGGGGATGAACCGCAAGGACGCACTGTTGATGCAGTAGCGCAGCCCGTCGGGCGCAGGACCGTCCTCGAAGACGTGGCCGAGGTGACTGTCGCCATGCTTGCTTCGGATCTCCGTCCGCGTTGCCATCAGCTTGTGGTCCACTCGCTGCGTGATGTTTTCTTTGTCGATCGGTTTGCTGAAGCTCGGCCAACCGGTTCCGCTGTCGTATTTGTCGGTCGAGCTAAAAAGAGGCTCGCCGCTGACGACATCGACGTAGATTCCCTCTTTCTTGTTGTTCCAGTAGACGTTACGAAACGGCGGCTCGGTGCCCTCTTCCTGCGTAACCGCGTACTGCAATGGGGTCAGCTCCGCACGGAGCTCTGCCTCGGGCGGCTTCTCGAAATTTTTGCTCTTCTCGGACATCGATCTCGTTTCTTTGGGTTTTGGGGGGGCTTCGAGAGGCCTGTTCCCCCAAACGGATTTGAGGAATGCATCCCGGCCGGACCCGGTGCGGTAACGCTTGTAGTTGGTGGGGTTCTTCTTGTAGTAGTCCTGATGATAAGCCTCGGCGGCGTAGAACGGCTGAGCCGGCAGGATTTGCGTCACGATCGGCGCCTTGAAGATACCGCTCTTCGCGAGCTCTCGTTTCGATGCTTCTGCGAGCTCGTGCTGCTCATGGTCGTGCACAAAAATCGCCGTGCGGTACTGCGAGCCTCGATCCGCGAACTGCCCGCCGTCATCGGTCGGGTCGATTTGCCGCCAAAACACCTTCAGCAGGTAGTCGTAAGAGATGACAGCAGGGTCATACAGCACCTCGATCGCTTCGACGTGTCCGGTCCGGCCGGAGCTGACTTCTTCGTATGAAGGCCCCGATTCCTTCCCGCCCGTATACCCCGACGTCACACTCACCACGCCTTGAAGCGCTTCGAATGGAGGCTCCATACACCAAAAACATCCGCCCGCGAAAGTCGCTTTCGCGAGCTTGCCACCTTTGTCCGGCGCACTGGCTTGCTTGTCCTGTTGAGCCTGCTTAGTGGGCACATCAGCGCGCGTCGAAGTCACTCCGATGGCCACCACGATGGCCGTTGCCAGGATCGGAATCCCGATCAGAATCGTCCGCCAGCTCTTCATCGCTCATTCCCCATGTAAGGCTCTCCCGCTTTAACGCCAGACACGCCCAAATGTTTCCAAAAAAGCGGGAAAGCCCAGCATTTTCCGCGGCTCAAGGGGCCGCCGTTGGGCCTTATGGCTTCTCGATGAAGAGGGTCTGCGTGGGGTATGCGAACTCGATGCCTTCCTCGGCGAACTCGCGATAGAGCCTCAGATTGATCGCTTGCTGGATGTCCATGTAGAGGCCGTAGTCGGCGCTCTCCACGTAGTAGACCGTTTCGAAATCCAGCGAGGAATCACCGAACGAAGCGAAGTGAGAGCGGTCGAAATGCGTCTTGTCCTGAGACTGGACGGCTTCCCGGATCATACTCGGAATCTTCTCGAGCTTTTCTGGCGGCGTTTGGTACGTCACCCCCAGCTGGAACACCACCCGCCGCTGCTGCATCCGGCCGAAATTTCGGATCCGGCTGCCGAGCAGGTCTCCGTTGGAGAAGATGAGCTGCTCGCCGGAAATGCTTCGGATGCGTGTCGTCTTGATGCCGATGTGCTCCACCGAGCCCATCAGTTCACCCACAATCACGAAATCACCTAGAACGAAGGGCTTATCCAGGACGATCGACAGGGATGCGAAGAGGTCGCCGAGAATGTTCTGGAGGGCCAGGGCAACGGCCACGCCTCCGATGCCGAGGCCCGCGACCAGGGCAGTGACGTCGATTCCGAGGTTGTCCAGGGCCAGCAGGAGAATGAGGCCCCAGAGCGCTATCCGGCCGAGGAAGCTCAGGGCGTTCATCGTCATCAGGTGCCCGCCGTCCGTCTCGTCCTTTCGGTAGTTGCGGAGCCAAATCGCGAGCGCGGTGCTCAGCCAAATGCCTCCCTGGATGAGCGTTGCGACGATGGTTACCTTCCAGAGAATCGAGCGCAGCTCCGGCTCGAGGGTCACCCAAACTGAGCCCGCGAAGACGGAAACCACCAGCAGGAACCCGAGGTTCGTCTTCCGGAGCGCCCCGATCACCAGGTCGTCGATGATCGTGTGGGTCTTTTCCGCGAGGCGCTCGATGCGCACGATCAAGACCTGCTCGACCAGTCGAAGCACGATCAGAGTGCCGATCGCGACACCGAGGGCGATCAGCCAGGTCCTGATTTCATTTCCGTAGAGCGTATCGTTGAGATCAAACACACTAGGTTCTTGAAATGCGTTCGCGGACAAAGCAACCCACCAAATGGTCGTTCACCAGACCCATCGCCTGCATGAACGCGTACATGGTCGTCGGTCCGACGAAAGACCAGCCGCGCCGCTTGAGCTCTTTGCTCAATGCGGTCGATGCGGGGGTCTTCGTGAGCTTTGTCAGCGACCGGTGGGTCATCTTCTTCGGACGCTCGCTCTCGGGCGTCACGCATTCCCAAAAGAACACCGAGAGCGATCCAAACTCGCGTTCGAGCTCGATCGCGCGCCTCGCATTGTGGATTGTGGATTCGATCTTACCGCGGTGCCGAACGATGCCCGGGTCTTTGAGAAGGCGCTCGACGCTGCGCTGATTGAAGCGCGCGATCCGGTGGTAGTCGAAATCGGCAAATGCGTTTCGAAAATTCTCCCGCTTTCGCAAAATGGTCAACCAGCTCAAACCCGCTTGAAACCCTTCGAGACATATCTTCTCGAACAGGCGCACGTCGTCGTGCACGGGCCAGCCCCATTCCTCGTCGTGATAACTCGTGTACTCCGGTGTCTTCGCGCACCACCAACACCGCGCGAGTCCGTCATCCCCTCGGACGACTCCTTTGGGCAGCCCAGCCACGAGAGCGAAAACTACCACGCGAGGTGGCTCTTGTGGATCGCGTCGATTGTCGCGAGAGCCTCAGCGAGGTTCGAGGAGCGCCGGGAACGTCTTGAGGCCTCGGGTGAACGACGATGAGACGTATTCGACCTGCTTACCCTCGGGAATTCGAATGCGCTTGACGCGCTGGGTCATCTCCTCGAGCGATAGACGGATCTCCATGCGGGCAAGCGAAGCGCCAAGGCAGAAATGCGGACCGAGCCCGAACGAGAGATGCTTCGCTTCCTTGCCGAAATCCCGGAAAATGTCGAAGGTATGCGGATCGGCGAACTTCCGCGGATCGCGGTTGGCGGCAGGATAGGTGAGGCCCACCTGCTGCCCTTCTTTGATGATCTTGCCGTGAAGCTCGTAGTCGCGGGTCGCAGTACGGTACATGTTCACGAACGGGCAGACCCAGCGGATGATCTCTTCGACAGCGTTCGGGATGAGCGACGGATCCTCTGAGAGAGCGTCGTACTGCTTCGGATCGGTCGAGAGGCGTTCGAGGCCGCCCGCGATCGCACTGCGGGTCGTTTCCGCACCGCCCACGTTGAGCAGAATGTGCTCGAACAAGAGCTGTGATTCGTCGAGCTTCTCGCCGTCGATCTCGGCGTTGATCCAGATGGTGAGAAGATCCGTGCCGGTACAGCCCGCAGCGATTCGGTCCTGGTACATCTCTTCGTGATGCATGCAAAAGTTCTCGAAGGCATCGTTGACCTCGTCGGTGACGTAGTCGGGACCGCATCCACCTGCCGTGACTTTGGAGACCCACCCCAGCACCTCGGTGCGCTTTTCCTGCGGGATGTCCAGCATGTCGGCGATCAAGCGCGCCGGGAGGGCTGCCGCCAAGTCGGCGACTATCTCGACTTCATCCTTCTGGAGCATCTTGTCGACGAGCTCAACCACGATTTCTCGCGCGCGATCTTCCATCTTGCGCATCTGGCGCGGCGTGAAGCCGGAGGACACGAGCGCGCGCTGCTTGTTGTGCAGCTCCCCGTCTTGGTAAATCATCCCCGGGTCGGGGGGGATGTTCGGCCGGACGCCCTCGCTGTTGATGAACGTCTCCGTGTCACGCTCGATTGCGACGATGTCGTCGTAACGGAAAACCTCCCAGACCTCGTTCTTCGCGTCGAAGTACAGCGGCTCGTGCTCGAGGAAGTAGTCGTACATCTCGTACGGGTTGTCGTGAGTCGAGGGCGCGCAAAAATCGACGTTCTGGAACTTCGCGGGGCACTTGTTTTCCAACGGATCCTCCGATATCCCGACAAGCGGGATATAACTTTACTACATGTAAACTAAATGTATTGTAGAACAAGTTCTAGTACCGTCAAGGCAATCCCTATCGGTTTCAAAAGAATCAGGGTGGCCGCTCCGGACGGGCACTCCCGGCGTCTAGAGGCGCGTGTCGGTCAGACGGGTTTGCGCGCCATGATCGCCCAGGTGCTCGAGGGCATGAAGACGCCTTCATCACGGACGTACGGCTTCAGGAATGCGCCTAGATCTTCGCGGATGCGCGAGAGCTTGCGCTGGCCTTCTTCGCCCGCCTCTCGGACGATTTCGCCCGACGGCCCAACGAGGATCTGGTAGTCGATCGCCTCTTCGATGTCGCGTCCGATGCAGACGTCCGCATCGATGCGTTTGAAGACGTCGATGTCCGGGAAGCCGGCGGCTTGCAGCATTGCGCGATCGGTTTCTTCGCTCGCCATCGAGAAGGGGCCAGGGCCGCAGGTCGACGCGTTGTCCCCCGGAGGCGGTAAGTGCCGCAGCACGACCTCTTTGGCAGCGCCCCAGCACGGGTTGTCCGCGAGCGAGCGCCATACGATCAAACACAGCTTGCCGCCGGGCTTGAGCGCGTGGTGCGCGTTGCGCAGCGCCCTCACAGCGCTTTGAAAGAACATCACCCCGAATCGGGAGTACGCCACGTCGAAATAGCTTTCCGGAAGGTCGCAAACCTGAGCATCGCCGACTTGATAGCGAACGTTACGCGCGCCGAACGCGTCGCGCTCCTGGTTGGCAATGTCCAGAAAGGTATCGGTGCAGTCGATGCCGACCACCTCGCCTGAGGGTCCCACCATCTGGCCTATTTCGAGAGCCGTCTCGCCAAACCCACAGCCGATGTCGAGAACCTTGTCGCCAGGTCGGATGTCGAAGTCGACGTATGAGAGATCGCTGTGGATCTTGCCGTTGCCGGACAGCAAATGGCGAAAACGAATCCACTTGGGCGTTAGTATCTCGTTCCAGCACTCCACGAACCCCAGGTTGTCGCTTGCGATCTCGCTCATGGTGCCTCCGTGCCGTCGGTGCTTAGAAACACTTCGTGGATGGTGAGCTCGTTCGGCCCGCGGAACATCTCTTTGGGTGGCCGGTTTCGATGCGCCTCCGCAAAGGACGGGCTCGTCGTCCAGGCCACGAAATCGTCAAAGGACTCCCACCAAGTCTTGACCTCGTAGTAACCCTCCTTGCCAGGGTCAGCGGTCCATGTGCCGGCTTGGTGGTCGAGCTTCATGGGCTTGGGGCGGTGCACTTCGTTTCGAATGAAGCCCTTGGCCTGGTCCACGAGGTGAACCCGCTTTCGAAACCGGTCTTCGAAATCGATTTCGTAGCCTTCCGCTACGGGGATCCGGTTGGTGACGACAATCATGGGTACAGCATACACTGCTTCCGGTCGAGTGCAGGCGGCGCTAAGAAGAGTAGGTGGCCGGAGGACGTATGGATCTCAGTAAACCCCGCGTCCTGATCGTGGGAGGCGGTTTCGCAGGCATTGCCGCGGCCCGAGCCCTTCGCCGCGCCGAGGCCAATCTGGTCATCATCGACAAGCGCAACCACCACTTGTTCCAGCCGCTCCTCTACCAAGTCGCCACGGCCGCCCTGCATCCCGGGACAATTGCCGCCCCGATTCGAAGCCTCGTCAGCAAGCAGGCCAACTGCACCGTGTTGATGAAGGAGGTCGACGATATCGACGTCGATGCGCAGACCATCACACTAGGCGGCGAACCCTACGTCTACGACTATCTGCTTCTGGCAACCGGCTTCGAGACGAACTACTTCGGACACGAGGAATGGAAGAAAGAGGCGCCTGGTCTCAAGACGATCGAAGAGGCGACCGATGTCCGCGCGCGGTTCCTGTTGGCGTTCGAGCAAGCGGAGTTCGAGCAGGACCAAGCCGCCAAACGCGCGGCGCTCACCTTCGCCATCGTCGGCGCGGGTCCAACCGGCGTGGAGATGGCCGGAGCGTTGGCCGAGATCGCACAACAAGTGCAACGAGACTTTCGCTCGATCGACACGAGAACGACCCGGATCATCCTACTCGATTTCGCGGATCGGGTCCTTCTGTCATTCGACCCGGGCTTGTCCGAACGGGCGAGGGAGGACCTCGAGTCCCTCGGCGTCGAGGTCCTCCTACGGACGCGGGTCACCGATGTCGATAGGAATGGCTTGAACGCGGAGACGCCCGATGGTTCGCTTCGGATCGATGCAAACAACGTCATCTGGGCGGCAGGAGTCAAGGGTGGCGCGTTGGGGGCATCACTCGGTGCCGAGCTCGATCGATCGGGACGCGTCATCGTCGAAGACGATCTTTCCGTCCCTGGTCATCCGAACGTCTTCGTCGCGGGTGACTTGGCTCACCGAATCGACCCAGAGACAGAGCAGCCGGTGCCCGCGGTCGCGCAGGGCGCGATTCAGGGAGGCAAGTTCGTAGGCGAAACGATCGCGGCCGAGCTCGACGCACTACGAAATGGCGAGCCCGCGCCCCCACGCAAGCCATTCGTGTACGAAGATCGCGGCTCGATGGCGATCATCGGTCGCAACCGCGCAGTGGCACAGGTCGGCAAGTTGCGGTTTGGCGGCTATTTCGCCTTCCTGCTCTGGGCGATCATCCACATCCTGTTTCTGATCGACTTTCGGAGGAAGCTGGTGGTTTTCGTGGAATGGACCTGGCTCTACTTCACGGGCGGCCGCGGCGCGCGACTCATTACCGGCGACGAACGAACGCTCAAGCCGATCCAGCCTCCGCCCGAGTTCCGAATGGAGGCCCACGACTCCAATCCGGACCTGGAGCCCGTCGAACATCGGGAGGACTATGCTAGGAAGGCTCCGTGACCGACTGGCAACTCAAGAAGCACCCCACGTTTGCTGGTGTCCCGGGCCCCGTGCTCATCGTTGTCATGGATGGTGTGGGTTGCGGTGCTTCCAACGAGGGCGATGCGGTTTGGCTCGCACGGACGCCGACACTCGACCGGCTCGCTGAGATGTCGTTGACGACGCGGCTGCGAGCGCACGGTACAGCCGTCGGGCTTCCCAGCGACGACGACATGGGAAACAGCGAGGTCGGCCACAACGCGTTCGGAGCAGGGCGTGTGTTCGACCAAGGCGCCAAGCGCGTGCAGATGGCGATCGAGACCGGCGAGATCTTCCAGGGCGAGGAATGGAAGAAGCTGGTTCGTCGCGTTCGCCAGAGCGGGGAGCCAATGCACTTCATAGGGCTGCTTTCGGATGGCAACGTGCACAGCCATATCGAGCACCTCTTTGCCATGCTGCGGCGATGCAATGAAGAAGGTGTGCAGCACGCTCGCGTGCATATTCTGCTCGATGGGCGCGATGTCCCCGAAACCAGCGCCCTCGACTACGTCGACGCGCTCGAGAACGTGCTTCACGAGCTCAACGTACAAGGCGGGCGGGACTACCGCATCGCGTCGGGTGGCGGCCGCATGTTCATGACGATGGACCGCTACAATGCCGACTGGTCGATGGTCGAGCGCGGCTGGAAGCATCATGTGCTCGGCGAAGGCAGAGGTTTCTCGAGCGCACGCGAGGCGATTCAGACGCTGCGGGACGAGAACCCGGGGATGATCGACCAGGACCTCCTTGGCTTCGTGATCGTCGATCGTGAGGGCGCGCCCGTTGGACCGATTCGCGATGGAGCGGCCGTGGTGCTCTTCAACTTTCGCGGGGACCGGGCGATCGAGCTCACGCGTGCCTTCACCGATCCGGAGCTGAGTGAGTTCGAGCGCGGCCCGATTCCAAACATCGAGTTCGCTGGCATGATGGAGTACGACGGCGACCTGAAGCTACCCCGTCACTACCTCGTTCAGCCTCCTCATATCGACCGGACGATGGGCGAGTATCTGGCGCGCAATCAGGTCACGCAGTTTGCTTGCAGCGAGACCCAGAAGTTCGGGCACGTGACGTATTTCTGGAACGGCAATCGGAGCGGGATGTTCGATGCGAGCTACGAAGAGTATGTCGAGGTTCCCAGCGACGTCGTGCCGTTCGAACAGCGGCCTTGGATGAAAGCGGCGGAGATCACCGACGCGACGCTCACCGCATTACGGAGCGGTGGACTGCGGCATGGCCGAATCAACTACGCCAACGGCGACATGGTAGGTCATACCGGCAATCTAGATGCATCCGTGATCGCCGTGGAGGCTGTCGACCTGTCGTTGGCTAGGATCATTCCTGTGATCGAGAAGCTCGACGGTGCACTGATCGTGACAGCAGACCACGGGAACTGCGACGAGATGTTCGAAGTCGACAGGAAGTCGGGCGACTTCAAGCGCGACGACGCAGGGCACTTGCGGAGCAAGACGAGCCACACGCTGAACGCGGTCCCTTGCTATGTCTATGTCCCGGGCAACGACACTCTGCGCCTCGACGATCGCATTCAGCACCCGGGTATCGCCAACATCTCTGCCACGACCCTCCAGCTTCTGGGCTACCAACGTCCCGAAGGCTACGAGCCCTCGATACTCCGATGAGCCCCCTGAGCTAGCGGTAACGAATTCGCAGCTTGATCCCGAGAAAGTCCGCGATCTGCTGTGCGTACGAGCGGGGAATCAGATCGAGCCGGCCCTCGACGACAGCGCGCGCGCGCGCATGCGGCTCGCCCTTGAGAGCCGGCAACACGATTTGACTCCACTCGAACAGCGTCTTGCCGTCCGCGCTGTTGAGAGCGAGCGTGAGCACGGGCTCGAGGCGCTTCTGGTAGGCGACTGAAGCGGTGCAGAGGGCCGCGAAAGTCTTGACCAGGCCATCTTTGCCAACATCGTTGGCCGCCGCGAACGAGCTTTTGAGCACGTCGAGCTGTCGAGCGACTCGGGCTGGCGCGATCCGGGCGATGGCAGGAAGCGCTTCCGCCGATGCCTGCACGACACGCTTGTTCGACGATGAAATGCCCCTCGCGAACTTCGCGACCAGCGGCACGACGAGCTCGGGCTTCACCAGGATGACCTCGCTGAGCACCCGAGCCGATTGCGTGGCCGCCGTCCGGGGACCGTCCATCATCGTCTCGCCATGCTCTGCGATCTTCGATTGAGGGCTTTCATCCGCGAGGATCTTCTGAGCGACGGCCACCGCTCCGCCGCCGGTTGCCTTCTTGCTCGCCTTGGTTTCGCGAACGCCGGTCTCTTCTGTCGGGCTCTTCTTTTTGGTCGTCATTCGGGTCCTTGAAGTGCTTCTGTGATCCGGGGTAGCGAGACTTCGTAACGCCATGAGGTGCCTCGGTGTCCCCCTTCGTACTCCTCGTAGTAAACTGGCAATGCACGCTCTCGGAGCGCGTCCGTGAGCAGCCGCGCAGCGAAGTGTAGCCCGTGCTCATCCCTGTTGCCGGCATCGATGTAAACGAGCGACATTGCTTGCAAAGCGGCCATGGATGCGTCGATCCGCCGGAGCGGGTCGTGTTCGAGCCACTTCGCCCAGACCTCCTCACGGAGCTCGCCGGTCACCGGATTCATCGGAATCTGCGCGAAGGGGAAGCCGGCAGCGTCTGGTGAATACGCGGCACTCGCGGCCAACACGAAGATCGCGTCGAACTGGCTGGCATTTTGGGGACCGGCCACCGGGATCTGCTCGGCGAATGCGTGGAGACCGCCCGCAAGATCGATTGCAATGGCTGCGCTCGTGAGCATGGGCCGCATGCTGACTTCGAATGCCGCATCGCCCGCATGGCTGGCAATGACCGAGACGACGTCGGGTCTGTCCATCCCCAGACGGAGCGCGCCGAATCCACCGGAGGAGCGTCCGACCACTGCGCGGGCCTCGCGTTTGGGGATCGTCCGGTACTCCGCGTCGAGGAATGGAAACACCTCGTCGGCGAGATAGGTTTGGTAGCGTCCGGTTCCCTCCGAATCGATGAACTGGGAGCCACCCCAGCGATTGAAGCAATCTGGCAGCACCAGGATCGCCGGCTGGCATCGTCCCTCCGCGACCTGTCGGTCGAATAGCTCGATCGCGTTGGGCTTCCAAGGGTTCCACGCGGCGATCGAGTGGTTCGTCGAACCGAAACCGGCGAGCATCATCACGACGCCGAAGCGCCGTTCCCCGTCGTACTGAGGAGGCAGGTAGACGTACAGGTCGCGCTCGTGCGGATCCGCGAGCGGATTGTCGCTCAGGCAGAGGCTCTGGTGACTTGTTCGAACGACCCGGCCCTTCATTGGCGGGCTTCGCATAGCACACTCGCGCTGCTCCGGAGCGGAATACGGCGATTTTTGCTACATGCGATCGACGACGCCGATGCCCACGAGACCGAGCCCCCGGCGGATCTGCCTTGCCGTCAACGCCGTCAGCCCGAGCCGGCTCTCTCGCGTGAGCCCCTCGCTGTCGAGCACTGGGCAGTCCGCGTAGAAGCCGTTGAACGCGCGGGCCAGCTCGTAGACGTGCTCGCAAATGAGGTGCGGCTGGCTGGTCGCGCCCGCCTGATACACCACGTCCGCGAATCGGAGCAGGAGCTTGCCGAGGCTGAGCTCGGCGGGCGCGCCGAGCATGATCGTGGCGTGGGCCGCGATGGAGTCGATGTCGATGCCGCCCTTGGCGAAGATCGAACCACAGCGCGCGTAGGCATATTGAAGGTAGGGGCCCGCATTTCCCTGAAACGAAATCATCTTGTCCCAGTCGAACTGGTAGTCGCTGAGTCGGTTCTGTCGGAGATCCGCGTATTTCACGGCGCCGATTCCAACGACTCGGGACACCTCCTCCATCTCCTCGGGCTGAACTCGCAGCCGGCCTTCGGCGATCCCCTCGGTGATGCGCTGCCGCGCACGTTGCTTGGATTGCTCGAGCAGCGACACCAAGGTGATCACGTGTCCACTCGCGTCCCGGGTTCGTAGCGGCTTCCCATCGTTGCCTAGCACCGTGCCAAAGCCGACGTGCTCGAGCTCCATCGCAGCGCCCAGGAGCTTCATCACGGCAAAGAGCTGCTCGAAGTGAAGACTTTGGCGGTTGTCGACTACGTAGATCGCGCGATCCGCGTGCAAGTGCTCTTCGCGATACTGGACGGTCGCGATGTCCGTGGTGGAGTAGAGGAACGCACCATCCTTCTTTCTCACGATGAAGGGGGTCTTCTGTTTTCGAAGGGTCTGCGGGGCGCCTTCGATCTCGTTCCAGAAGATGCACACCGCACCATCGTCCTCGCGTGCAATACCGCGCTCTAGAAGGCTCTCGACCACCCCACCAAGGGCATCGTGATAGGCGCTCTCACCGCGCCACATGTCAAACGAGACGTCGAGCTCTGCATAGACCGCCTCGAGGCTGCGCCGACTCACTTCCACGAAGTGCTCCCAGAGCTTGCGATTGTTTGCGTCGCCGCTTTGGAGCTTGGCTAGCTCCGCCCGCGCCCGTTCGGCGAAGACGTCGTCCTCCCCTGCACGTTCGGATGCGAGCTTGTACACGCGCTCGAGCTCCGCGATCGGCTGGGATTGAAGGGCGCTCTCGTCGCCCCACTCGCGCATTCCGACGATCAGCAGCCCGAACTGAGTGCCCCAATCACCGAGGTGGTTGTCGCGCACCACCTCGTGACCCATGAACGACAGGATCCGCGCGATCGCGTCACCAATGATCGTCGAGCGGAGGTGCCCGACGTGCATCTGTTTTGCGATGTTCGGGCTCGAAAAATCGACGATGATCTTCGATGGCTCCTCCACTGCCGGCACCCCGTCACGCGCGGCGTCACGCAGTGAGTCGGTGAGCTTCGACGCGATCCAAGCGGCGCGTAGATGAATGTTCACGAAGCCGGGCCCCGCCACCTCCGCTTTCTCGATCGCATCGACCGTCGCCAACGCCTCCGCGATCGGTTCGGCGAGCTCGCGAGGAGGCTTCTTCAGCTCCTTGGCGAGGGGCATTGCGCCATTGATTTGGAAGTCGCCGAATTTGGCGTCCTGGGTCGGCCGGACCATCGCCGGCCGAGGTTCGTCGAGGCCGAGGGCTTGGCGAATGGCTTCGGCACCCACCGACTCCAGGTATCGCTCGAGGAGCATGGGCGCAGGGATACCACGTGCTAGGCTCCGGCGCCGTGAACGTGATTCGCGCCATGATGGATGGCTTGAGGCCCGTCATTCGGGCCCGTAGGGCGATCTTCGGGCCGCGCCGCCCGACTTGGTCACTCGAGCTGGAGACGGTGGCCGAGGTGCTGCGGCGCTCCGCCAATCTCTCGACGGTCTTGCCCCTCCAGATCCAACGCCGAGTCATCGATCCCCCGCGCCCCGTGACTCAACCGATGCGCGAAGTCCACATGGATCCAATCGATGCAGGTGGCGTATCGGCCGAGTGGTTTTCGCAGCCAGACAGTGATCCCGATCGCGTCGTCCTCTACTTCCATGGCGGTGGATACTCGACCGGGTCGATCAACTCGCATCGGGACTTCTTGGCGCGCCTGTGCATTGCGAGCAAAATGCGCGTATTGGCGGCCGACTACCGCCTCGCGCCCGAGCATCCGTTTCCTGCGCAGCTCGAGGACTCGCACCGCGTCTATCTGTGGCTCATCGAGACCCAAGGAATCCATCCCGACCGTATCGTGCTCGGCGGCGAGTCCGCAGGGGCCGGATTGACACTTTCCACCTTGGTCTCGCTCCGCGATGCCGGTCTGCCGTTGCCAGCCGGTGCAGTGCTGATCTCGGGCTGGTTCGACCTGGACTCCCGCAGCACGTCCATGCAATTCAACAGGCACTACGACTTCGTGACCCGAGTGGGCATCCGCACGATGGCCAAACGGTTCGCTCCCGTGTCCGAGCACAGCAACCCTTTGGTGTCACCGGTGCATGCAGACATGTCCGGCCTCCCGCCGCTACTGATTCAGGTCGGAGCCGCCGAAACCCTTCTGGATGACAACTTGCGGGTCGCGGAGGCGGCACGCGCAGCAGGTGTCGAGGTCAAGCTCGAGGTCTGGCCGGACATGATCCACGCTTGGCATGTCTTCGCGCCGATGCTCGAAGAGGGTCGCCGCGCCATCTGCCGGATCGGCGACTTTGTGAGGGATCGCACGGCCGAGTAGGGCGCTTGCGGGCTTGACTCGACGCATACCTGACCTCAGCTTTCTTACTGCAGGCATCCATCAGGACCTTGGAGCGTAATCATGCCCAGGGCCGAGGGTGACCGACTCGAACACGGGAGGCTGATGTGGCGCAGGCAATCAATCGCTATCGTGCGGACCTACGGGACTTTCGCTTCCTGTTTTTCGAACAGTTCGACCTGCCCGCAGTCCTCGGGAAGGAACCGTATGCCGAGTGGAGCGCCGACGAGTGCAACATGGTGCTCGACGAGGTCTACCGATTCGTATGCGACGTGACTGGCCCCCTCAACGGGACCGGTGATGCCCAGGGTTGCCGCATCGAAGACGGCCGCGTCATCACGCCTGATGGCTTCAAGGACGCGTGGGACAAGCTCTGGGAAGCCGGTTGGCGCACGGTCGCCTCGCCTTCGCGTTGGGGTGGCCAGGACGCCCCAGCGATGGTCGGCTCCTTCGTCGAGGAGATGCTCTGCGGCGCCAACACCTCTTTCACGATGTACACAGGCCTCACGCTGACGGCGGCAGAGCTCATCATGGAGTTCGGAACAGCGCAGCAAAAGCAGAAGTACGTGCCGAAGATGATGAGTGGCGAATGGACCGGCACGATGTGTCTCACCGAACCGCATGCCGGCTCCGACGTCGGCGCTGCGACCACCGCCGCGACGCGCAACGACGACGGTACCTACAAGATCCGGGGCACCAAGATCTTCATCAGCGCAGGTGACAACGACCTCGGCACCAACGTGGTGCATCTGGTCCTCGCACGCATCGAAGGCGCCGAAGCGGGTACCAAAGGCCTGTCGCTCTTTCTGGTGCCACGAGTGCGGATCCGCGAGGATGGATCACTCGGTGAGCTCAACGACGTGACGGTTCCTTCGATCGAGCACAAGATGGGGATCAACGGGTCGGCGACCTGCGTGATGCAGTTTGGCGACGAGGATGCCTGCATCGGAGAGGTCGTTGGTGGCGTCGAGCACCAGGGCATTCGTCAGATGTTTCACATGATGAATGCCGCGCGCATCGGGGTCGGCATTCAGGGCCTCTCCGTAGCTTCTGCGGCGTACCTCAGCGCCCTCGAGTACGCGCGAGAGCGCAAGCAGGGAGCCAGCGTCAAGGAGTTCAAGGACGCCAACGCTCCGCGGGTTCCGATCATCCAGCATCCGAACATTCGGCGTGATCTCCTGGCGATGAAGGCTCGCGTCGAGGGTATCCGGGCCCTGGTGATGAAGCTTTCGAACCACGGCGACCGGCTCAGAGCGAGTCAGGGCAAGAACGACGAGACCGAGGCCTATCACAAGGGCCAAGTCGACCTTCTGACTCCCCTCGTAAAGGCTTACGGTACCGACGCCGCATTCGAAGTGTCGAGCCGCGCGATTCAGGTCTACGGCGGACACGGCTATCTCAAGGATCACCCGGTGGAGCAGTACTGCCGGGATGCGAAGATCTTCCAGATCTACGAGGGCACCAACTTCATTCAATCGATGGACTTGGTCAGCCGGAAGCTCGGACAGGCAGGTGGGGCCAACACGCAAGCGTTCTTGACGGACATCCAGAACTTCATCAACGCGAACAAGGAAACGCCCGAGCTTCAAGAGGGAATCGGTCACCTTCAGGGAGCGCATGAAGCGTTTGCGGCCTCGGTGATGCAGTTCATCGGCTGGTTCAAAGGTGGCGATATCGAGCACATTCCGCTCGCGTCCGAGGAGTTCCTCACGATCATGAGCGACCTCGCCGTGGGCTGGTTGCTGCTCGACCAGGCTGCCATCGCGCTGAAGAAGCTGCCGGAGACGTCCAAGACGCATCCGGACTATGCGTTCTACATGGGCAAGACGTTTGCCGCCCGCTACTTTGCGAACAACGTGCTGTCCACCTTGGCGAGCCGCGTGCAGCGCCTCAGCGCGATCGACACGCTTCCCATCGAGATCCCCGACGAGGCGTTCGCGACCGTGTAGCCCTGTCTTGGCAACCCGGTCGTCAGGCCTGTTGCTTGCGCTTGGCTTGGCAGTCGCCGCAGACGCCGTAGAGCTCGAGCTTGTGGCGCACGAGCTTGAAGCCGAGCCTAGCGGCGACTTTGTGCTGCAGGGCTTCGATGGCGTCGTCTTCGAACTCGACGATCTTCTCGCAATCCACGCAGATTAAGTGGTCATGATGCTCGTCTTCCCAGGCGACCTCGTACCGGGAGACGCCGTCACCAAAGTGACGCTCGAACGCCAACCCACACTCCTTGAGGAGCTTGAGAGTCCGGTACACCGTGGCGTACCCGATGCGGGGTTCCTCGACCCGCACCCGGTCGAGCAAGTCCTCGATGGAGAGGTGCTCCGTCGTAGCGAAGAACATCTCCGTGACCAGCCGCCGCTGTTCGGTCGACCGTAGACCATGCCTGGACATGTAGTCGTTCAAGCGAGCACGGAGTTGCTCGACGTCGTGTTCGGCGGTGGCTCCCATTCGCGCTCTATACCCGAATCGTTCCTAAGGTAACATCCAAGACTTGTCCATCCCCATCACGAAAAGTGACCGCCAATTCGAGCGTTTCGCCTGGGCGGTCCGCCTGACGCCTTTGATCGTAGCGATCATGCTCGGGGCGCTCTGGGTAGCGGGCACTCCCCGGGTCGTTCCCGACCTTCGACTCAGCGCACCGATCGTGGCGCAACCGGGAACGAGTATCGGGCTTCGCGCGTGGCAGGTAGACGAAGACGCCGAAGGGAACACCGTCATCTCGGGGCCGCCGGTCGGCGTCGAGCTCCGTAACGCGGCGGGTCTGACGCTCGCGAGGGCGGAGCTAGGGATGTCCCTGGTGCAAGGCAGAGAGGGTCATCTGCAGATTCCGGAGGGCATCGACGAAGTGCTCAGGCTGGTTGCGATAGCCCAGATTGACGGCCGCACGGTTTCCGTCGAGCGATCCCTCTACGTGCGGAGCTCGATCGAATCGCGGCTGCCGGCTGGGCGTGCGGTCAACGCGTTTCAGGTCTACGAGCTGGGCCCAATCCGCAACCTCGATCCGATCCACGCGACGCACGTGCTCGATCCGCGCGTCGAGGAAGGTGCGTGCGTCCCGGACTTGCGCTGCTGGCTCTCGATATGGGTCGGCGACGAAGAGGTCGAAGTGCGGGTGCGTTCCCTCACCGGAGCTCGGATCGATTCGAGCATCGTGCGCCCATCGAATCAATTCGCTAGGTTTCCGCTGGTGGTCGTGGGCAATGAAGCCCGCGTCGACGTCGAGGCGATCGGTCCCGGCGGCGCCATCCTCGCCGCTCGCGAGGCACGGCTTCCCATCGTGCCAGGCGGCATCGTGGCGCGAGCCTCCTCGGACGGAGGGACCATCCGACTCGATTGGGAGCAGCTCGGCGGACCGCACCCGGTGCTGGTCGACGTCTTCCAGCAGCGCCGGTGGATGGACGCGTTCTCCCTTTCTCCCGAGGCTCCTTACCTGCCGAATCTGGGACCTGGCGTGTGGCGTCTTCAAGTGCGCGCCGATCTCCTCTCGGATGATACGGCCGGTGTGGCGTATACGGTCGTCGCCGCTCCGGATGGCCCCGGACGAGCGCGCCAAGCGGTGAATGCTCTTCTGGACGAATCGGATCGGGAAGGGCTGGATCCAATTGCGATGGCAGTCATCGACGGCGGGATTCCGGACGCCAACGCCGAAGATCTGCTTCGGGCTCTCTTCGCAATCCCCAGCTTCGATGTCGTGTCGTTGGGGCCGGCGTCGAGCTCCAGGGTCCGCGACGACGAAGCGTTCGTCGCAGAGCAGGAGCGTCGGCGCTGGCAAACCGCGGCCGCGATCCTGCTCATCGGCTTGATCGTGAGCATGGTACTGCTTCGCGTCGAGCTCGTTGCGCAGGCGCGCGCGCGCCGGCTCCTCGAGGACCTCGGGGACGAGTCGCCACCCATCGGTCCTCGCGCATCTTCGGGCCGGGGTTTATGGGCCTTCGTACTCCTGGTCTTCGTGCTGATGGCCGTGCTCGCGCTTTCTAAGCGTTGGTTTTGACTGGTGTTTGCGCGCCTCCCCCGGCCGACCTAGATTGCAGCGGTGTTCAACTCCGTTCTGAAAAAGGTGCTTGGCACCAAGCATCAACGCGAAGTGAAGCGGATGCAGCCCATGGTTGCGGCAATCTCGGCGCTCGAAGACGAGATCAAGCAGCTGTCCGATGCGCAGCTCCGAGCAAAGACGAACGAGTTCAGGCAGCAACTGGACAACGGCGCAACGCTCGAAGAATTGATGATTCCGGCGTACGCCGTAGTCCGTGAGGCGGGAAAGCGCGTGCTCGGCATGCGCCACTACGACGTGCAGCTCGTGGGCGGCATCGTGCTTCACCAGGGCAAGATCGCCGAGATGAAGACCGGCGAAGGCAAGACGCTCGTCGCCACGCTTCCTTGCTACTTGAACGGGCTGGAGGGCAAAGGCGTACACGTGGTGACCGTCAACGACTACCTCGCCAGCCGCGATGCGGAGTGGATGGGCAAGCTCTACAGCTTTCTCGGCCTCAGCACGGGCGTCGTGGTTCCTGGGCAGAGCAACCAGGTCAAGAAGCGCGCGTACAACTGCGACATCACGTACGGCCAGAACAACGAGTTCGGCTTCGATTACATGCGCGACAACATGAAGTTCAGTATCTACGACTACGTACAGCGCGATCTGAACTACGCGATCGTCGATGAGGTCGACTCCATCCTGATCGACGAGGCGCGCACGCCGCTGATCATCAGCGGTCCTGGTGAAACCGCGAGCGACAAGTATCAGACGATCAACGAGGTCATCCCTCGTCTCCGCAAAGACGAGCACTACGATCTCGACGAAAAGAATCATAGCGTAACCCTCACCGAGGAGGGGATGGAGCGCGCGCAGGAGCTGCTGGCCGGTCGTGGCCTGCTCGGCGGCGAAGGTGCAAACCTATACGATCCCGCAAATCTCGAGACGCTTCACATCTTGCAGCAATGCCTTCGGGCCCACGCTCTCTATCACCGCGATCAGCACTACATGGTCTCCGAGGACGGCAAGGTGATGATCATCGACGAATTTACCGGCCGGGTGCTTCCCGGACGGCGTTGGTCGGACGGACTACACCAGGCGGTCGAAGCCAAAGAGCGTGTCTTGATTCAGAGCGAGAACCTCACGCTGGCGACGATTTCGTTCCAGAACCTCTTTCGGCTCTACAAGAAGTTGTCCGGCATGACGGGTACCGCCGACACCGAGGCAACCGAGTTCCACAACATCTACAAGCTCGATGTGGTCGTCATCCCGACGAACAAGCCGATCGATCGCACCGATGAAGAGGACCTGATCTACAAGAGTGAACGCGAGAAGTTCCGGGCGATCTGCGAGGAGATCGAGGCGTCGCACAAGCGGGGGCAACCCGTGCTGGTTGGTACCACGAGCGTCGAAAAATCGGATGCGGTCGCCCATTTTCTCGACCGGCGTGGTGTCCCGCACAACGTGCTCAACGCCAAGCAACACGAGCGCGAGGCATACGTGGTTGCCCAGGCAGGAACGCCAGGCGCAGTGACCGTCGCGACGAACATGGCCGGTCGAGGCACCGACATCGTTCTTGGAGGCAATCCAGAAATGCTTGCCCGGATCGAGGTGCTCGAGCAGAGCCCGGAGGAACTTCTGTCCGACCCTGAACGTCGCGACGCGGCCATCGCTGCAGCAACGACCCGTTTCATCGCCACGTGCAAGGACGACGCCCAGCGGGTCAAAGAGGCGGGCGGCCTCCGGATCATCGGAACCGAACGCCACGAATCGCGCCGAATCGACAATCAGCTTCGTGGCCGGTCGGGCCGACAAGGCGACCCGGGCAGCTCGCGGTTCTTCCTCTCTCTCGAAGACGACTTGATGCGGATATTCGCAGGCGAGCGCGTACAGGCGATGATGGACCGGCTCGGAATGGAAGAGGACATTCCGATCGAGCATCGCTGGGTCACGCGAGCCGTCGAGAACGCGCAAAAGAAGGTCGAAGAGCGCAACTTCGACGTTCGAAAGAACCTGCTCGAGTACGACGACGTCATGAATCAGCAGCGCAAGAGCATGTACGCGCTGCGCAAGCAGGTCTTGCGTGGCGAGTACCGAACCGTGCCGACGGACGACGAGCGAAAGGCCGGCGTCGAGCCTCTTTCCCTCGTCGATGAGATCGACGCTGGGCTCTTGGAGCGGGTGAGCGAAGTGCTCGAGAACATGGTCAAGTTCCATTCGTATCCATTGCCGGACGCTGGGCTCACTCAAGACGAGGTGCCCGCTCACCGCAAGAGAGCATTGGGGTCCGAGCTTTCATCGTTGACCGACGTGCGGGTGCAGCTGCTCGAGAAGGACATCTACCTCTGGTTCGGGTGCGCCGTCCCCCTCGATGGATTTCGCAAGGACCCGCAAGGTGCCTACGAGCACCTCAAGCAGGCAGTTGGTATGTCGCTCACCGAACAAAAAGAGCGCCTTCTCGATTTGATCGACGAAATCGTCGTCACGATGACCGACCACGCATGCCCACCTGGCAAGCACTACGAGGACTGGGACCTCGAGGGGCTCGAGCGGGCTTACAAGGAGCAATTCGCCATCGGAGCGACGGGGATCGAAGACATCAGCGATCGCGACGATCTCCTTCGCAAGCTCTACATGGATGCTGCAGCCATTCTGGAGCGCAAAGAACGAGAATTCGGAACCGAGAACTTCCTCCGATTGTTCCGGGACCTGTACCTGCAAGAGATCGACAAGCAGTGGATGGACCACCTACAAGGGATGGATCACCTTCGGGACGGCATTGGGTTACGTGGTTACGGTCAGCGCGATCCAAAGAAGGAATATCAGCGCGAGGGCTTCGACATGTACCTAGAGATGGTACAGAGCGTGAAGTCCTCCGTCACCCTGGGGATGTTTACCGTCGAGCGCGCAGGCGAGGAAGAGTTGCAAAGGCTCGAGGAACAACGTCGGCGGGCGACAGAGAAGCGCCAACAGCAAATCAGCGCGAGTCATCAAGGGGACGACCAAGGCGGCGGTGCCGGCCAACAGCAGGGCGGCCTCAGCCGACGTGCTCGCCGGGCAGCGGCAAGACGAGGCCGGCGAGTTGGCGGCCCAGGTGCTGAAGCCCCACCTCTGCCGCAAGCAGCGCCAGCTCAGCAGGCAACGGTCAAGCGCGACCATCCCAAGATCGGCCGAAACGATCCGTGCTATTGCGGCAGCGGTAAGAAATACAAGAACTGCCACTATCGCGAAGACCAGGCCGCAGCCTCGCCGCAATAACGCCCTTCTGGTATGAGGGACGCCATGAGCGATCGGGTGAAGGGGTTTCGCTTCGCTGGCGTACACGGCGGAGTGAAGGCGAATGGGGCGTTGGACTTGGGATTGGTGTTCGCGGACGAACCTGCCGTGGCCGCCGGTGTCTTCACCAAGAACCGGGTTCGGGCGGCACCGGTCTTACTCAGTGAGCACCGTCTGAAAGGAGGGTTTTGCCAGGCGATCCTCGTCAATAGTGGCAACGCCAACGCGTGTACGGGCAAGCAGGGGCGGCAAGCGGCTTTGTCCTTGACGCGCTCGACAGCCACATCCCTTCGCGTGCAGAGCGCGCTGGTCGTTCCTGCCTCGACCGGTGTGATCGGTGCGCAGCTTCCCGAAGAGAAGATCGGGGCCGCTATTCCGGCGCTCGTCGCGGATCTCTCGGAGGCTGGTGCGACACGGTTTGCCCGCGCAATCATGACCACCGACCGAGGACCGAAAGTAGCACGCGCCGAGCTCAAGGTCGGGTCGACGACTTGCCGTGTGCTCGGTATCGCCAAAGGCGCCGGCATGATTCACCCGAACATGGCGACGACACTCGCGTTCGTGACGACCGATGCGGCACTCCGACGAGCTGCGCTGTCGAGGTTCCTGCGTCAGGCGACGGACCTCACCTTCAATCGCGCGACCGTGGACGGAGATACGAGCACCAACGATTCGATCTATGCACTCGCGTCGGGAGCCGCCACAGATCGTACCATCGAAGTACAAAGCCCTGCAGGACGGCGGTTCGCCGCCGCGCTCACCGAGGTGCTCGAGTCACTCGCCAAGCAGATCGTCGCCGACGGGGAGGGCGCCGAGCACTTGGTTCGGATCGAAGTTCGCGGCGCACGCTCCGACCGCGACGCGGTGCAGATCGCCCGCACCATCGCAGGCTCACAGCTGGTCAAGACCGCCATTTACGGATGCGACCCGAATTGGGGCCGTATTCTCGCTGCGGCCGGCCGTTCAGGGGCGCGTTTCAATCCTGATCACGTCTCGATGAAGATCGGGGACGTTCCGATCTTCGAGCGTGGGACGCCCACGATGACGGCCAGAACGGAGGCGAAAACCGCTGCGATCATGAAACGCGCGGAGTACGGGATCTCGCTGACCGTGGGAACTGGGCGTGGCCTTGGTCATTATTGGACCTGTGACCTGGGTCACGAGTACGTTCGGATCAACGCCGATTACCGGAGTTGATTCAAACCGATGTTGCGCAATTCGATTCTCCCTCTTGTCATGCTGCTCGCGGTTCACGCGTCGGCTGACGCCGACGACAAAGACGCTCCCGCGGAGGAGGCGCCGGTCGTCGACTCGGCGAAGCCCGAGACCTTGTGCACCAGGAGCGAGACGCTCGAGCTCGTTGCCAGTCAGCTGGCCGACTTGCAGCAAATTCCTCCGTCCGCCGAGCTCATTCGAGTTGCTCGTCAGGCAGGAGTCGACGCGAACCCGGTCTATGCGAAGTTTGGCGTCGCCGGCGAGTTCGACAACTTCAAGGCCTGGCTCGAGGAGCTGATCGAAGGGGCCGATGCACCGTTGATCTGCGGGCGGGCGCGCTCGGGCGAGCGCATCGTCTTGGTAGCCGCCGTCCGCGCTGGTTCCCTCACCATGGTGGGCAAGAATACCCTGCACGCCGAGGTCATCGACGATTTCAAGTATCCATACTTGATAGTCCGGGACCCAAAGGGTTCATCGAGACGCATCGCCGTCGACGGCGAGGTCGTCGGAGCGACCATTTCACTCCCCCTCGAGTGGGGCCGTCCCCTCTTCGTGCAGCTCATCGCGACGGGTCCGAGCGGCCCGCGTCCGGTTTCCGAGCGATGGGTCGGACAGATTCCGAAGAGCACACCATCACACACCGATTCGGAGTCGCCCGAGACCTGGTTGTTGCAGCTTCGCCGCGCAGCCGGTGCGCGCTCACTGCGCTCGAACCGCCTGCTGACCAAAGAGGCGACGAGCTACGCGCAGACGGTGTGCGATTCCGGAAAGCTCGGCCATCAGGTCGACTCCTCGGGTGACCCCGAAGCTCGGCTGCTCAAGCGCGGCATCGAAGCACGAGTGGTCGGTGAGGCCGTCGCACGCGCCGCAACGATGCGCGCAGCGCTGAGCGCGATCGAAGACAGCCCCAGCCATCATCTGACGATCACCGACCCGCGATTCACCGATGCCGGCTACGGCCAGGCCAAGGACGATCGGGGGCGAACCTGCGTCGTCATCCTCTTGGCGTCCTGGCCGCGCACAAACCCCTGAGTCAGGGTGCGACCGAAATTCGCTTCTTGAAACGGTTGGAGGTCGCCTGGTACGCGACTACGAGGACCTGTGCCAACGCCATTCCCGCAACGAGTGTTCCAACCACGCCCGTGAGCACAGCAGCGATGGTGGGTCCCTCGATGCTCGCTGCGGTCCCCTGCATCGGCCAGACCTCACTCGCGACCAGGAGGCCAATGTGTAGGGGATAGAGGATGAGCAATCCTACGGCCCAGACGTGCGAGCCGCCACGGGTGCTGTCGTCCATGAACGCCATCAACGAGAGCAGCGCGAGCAGACCGAACGCCACCTGCGCGATCGCGGGTGCCCAGGACTGCCAAGCACCCTCGAGGGTGACGAGGCTCTCGTGGGCCCCCGAGACGAAAACCCAGGCGCCAAGCGCAAGGACGCCACAGGTCACCAGGGCTCGAGCCATGCGCGCGCCCCGGTAGTACGCTCGGAAAAGCAGGCTTCCGCTCAGGAGGATCGTTGCCCCGGCGAGGATGATGCCTTCGGGTGCGATGCCCTGGAGCCTTTGCTGCCAGAGCGCGACCCCGGTCGCGACCGAGCCCATCGAGAACAGTGCGATGGCGCGGCTCCGGTACGACATCGGAGTGAGCGCCAGCGTGATCATCGTGATCAGCAACGCCAAGGAGACCGCCGTCAAGGGATGCATGCCTCCAACGAGCAATGCGGCGAGCGCACCGAGCGCACCGAGCGCGACCGTCGTGCGGCGTAGCGCACTCTCACCCGGGCTCGACGGACGCATTTGCTCGCGCAGGAGGTCCGATGCGAGGATCGGCGGCCCCACGGGGACCTGCACATGCGGGAGGCTCGTCTCCGGATCCGCAATGGAAGCCCTCACGGAGCCGGATTGCGGCTCGGCCGCCTCGACCTCTTCGCTGCGCTGGCTGGCGGTACCATCCTTTTTGCGGTGAAGCGGCAGGACAGGTGCGGGCTCGCTTCGTACGTCCCGTTCGCGAATCGCCGTTTGGTTGAGGGCGTTCTCCGGAGGGGTTTCGAGCTCGGGGTCGGACAAAGCCACAATCGCAAGTGCCCTGGCCGATGCCGCCGTCGCGCTAGGTGGTGGGAATGTGCCGCTCATGCGATCGGGCGCGGGCTGCACATTGCTCACCTTCAAGTCGCGCGAGATCGGCACCACGGGCTTACCTCCTGGGACAGGCTCGCCGCAAATGCCGCAGAACGCATCCGTCCTCAGAAGATCCCCATCGCAGCTCTTGCACTTCACCATCAGGTCCGCCCTATCCACTCGCTACGATCATACGCGGGAGAACCCACGGACTTCAACCGGTACTGTAAGGCTATGTGTGCTCATCGGCGACGGTCCTCGGGAGATTGTGCCGACCGCGACAATCGGGTGCGAGCGCATGACAGAAATGTCGTACCGGCGAGGTCGTTGGTCAGCAACAGCAAGGTTTTTCGGGGGCCAAGGACTTGGCATCACGATTGCAATATAGCCCATCGCTTGCTTAGGACCCTCGCCGCGCACTTTCCAGCTTGCCCGGCATCCGCGGGGCGAGGGTCGTCCTTAACTCTGTCTTTTGGCGCTCACCGAGACTCTACTTAGCTTACTTACTTTGACCTTCCCACTCTAGCATCGATTCGTTCGTCTGAAATGGGTCACCACGCGGTGGCCCATTTTTCTTTTCACCGCCAGCCTGGGTCCAAAGAAAAACGGCCCGCCGGGAAGGCAGGCCGCTCTCAAACGACGTCGATGACGCTCTAGCCGACGTCTTCCAGCGCGTCCTTAGCCCAAAGCTTCTGTTTCTTCAATTGCTGTAGCTCCAGCTCCTCACTCGGCGTGAGACTCAGGCGCCCGTCGAGCGCTTCGATGCGCTCAGCGAGTTGAGCATGCTTCTTTTCTAGGTGCGACCTTTGGCGCTCCGGTGGAATGGTTCGAGCATGGGGCTTGGACATGTCACCTCCGATTTTCTTACGGGATTCACAAGCTAACCAAGCGATGTCCGGGCACGTGAGCGCGCCCGCTTGCTTTATCCTACGAACTCTATCGCCAATGATCAATCCGACTTTTGGGACATTGGTCGGTTACCTTGTGTACGCGGGCGCAGGATGAATACTGCAATCCCAGGAGCGTTGTAGACGTTGATGATCTCGAGACTTGGGGTGATGGTTCTCGGCCTTACGTTGCTCGCATCCGGTGCGAGCGTCGCAGCCCAGGAGGGTGAGCCCCTCGATCCAGCGGTCGTGATCGGCCTGGTTCAGTCCTTTTACAATCAAACGAAGACCTTGCAGGCTGAGTTTCATCAAACTCGCTATACCCGGCTCTACGATCGCTACGATCGCGCCGAGGGGAAGGTCGCGTTCAAGAAGCCCGGAATGATGCGCTGGGACTATGCACGGCCCAACGGCCAGGTGTTCGTGAGCGACGGGAAGCGGCTGCTGATTTACCAGCCGCCCGAGGAAGGCGAAAAGCACGGCCAACTCATCGAGCGCTCGCTGGGCGAGGACCAGCTTCCTTCCGCGTTCTCATTTCTGACCGGCGATGGCAACCTCGAGAAAGACTTCGACGTTCGTTTGCTCGAGCACGACAATGACCAGTTCAAAGGTGGTTACGTCCTTCAACTCATTCCCCGCAATCCCAATCCCAACTACGAGCAACTGGTCTTCTACGTGCGGACCCTGAACGACAAAGGCAAGCGCGCTGGCGTGGTGCAACGCGTCCTGATCATCGACTCGGCGGGTAACCGCAATCGATTCGACTTCTCCAACATCAAGTTCAACCGGGACATCCCGACCAAACGCTTCACGTATAGGCCGCCGAAGGGGACCGAGAAGGTCACGCCTTGAACGCGAGCTCGCTTTCGCAGCGAGCGCGCAGTTGGCTGATCGCCCGGACGAGGGCAACTCGATCATTCGGGGGCACGAGGAGGGCCCCTGCGTAACCCCGCATCTGGTCCGCGATCGCGCCTCCCTCCGTGGCGATGATCGGCAGGGCGCGCGCCTTTGCCTCGAAGAGGACCGTGGGCAAACCGTCTCGAGGGCCGGAGGGCACCACGATGGCGTCACATGCCTGCAATAGGGCTTCTTTTCGTTCGCCAGCCACCCAGCCATGGAAGGTCGCGTCGACCCCCAACCGCCTCGCGAGCATGCGCAATCTGCGGCTCTCCGGACCATCGCCCCCGATTCGGATGCTGATTGGCTCAGGGAGCGAGGCGAGCGCGCGAAGAACTTGGTCGAGTCCTTTGACCGGCACCAAGCGCCCCAGAAAGAGCAGCGTGAAGCCGTCGATGCCAAGGCGGCGACGCAGCTCCGAGCGGCTTTCGGGCAAGCATCGTGGTGGTTCGATCAGCATGGGGCCGACATGGGTGCTCACCGTCGAAGGGCTCAGGCCTGCCGTCGCGAAAAAGCCGTCACGAAGTGCAGCGCTCAAGAACCACATGGCGCTAACCCCGGCGGCAATCTGTCGTGCGACGGTTCGTCCTCCCGGCAACTTGGACAGCCAGCGGACGTCGGTTGCATGGCAGATGCACAGATGTGTGCGCCCTGCCGCCGTCCTCGAAGCGACCCAGCCGCTCGGAACACACCAAGAGCTCAGCAATGCATCACAGTCGGCTAGCTCGCGCTTCGAGGCGTCGTAGAGCGCGGCGCCGAAGCCTACCGCGCCAATCGATCTCCACGGGTGCTGCCTGAGGTTGTCCGGCGCACCGCCGCCATAGAAGGTTCGCTGCAGAGCGCGAGGTCGGGCGTATGGCACCCAACGCACCTCGATTCCGGGCCAACGCGGAGCCGGGCCATTGCCGCGTGGCTCGGGAGCCAGGACTCGAACCCCGTGTCCGTGTTCGACCAGACCGCGCGCCAGAGTCAGTAGGAATGAGCCGCTGCAGTCACCTTCGAAACGCGGAAATCCAGTCGTGAGCAGGCCGACCTTCATTGCGCGCCGATCCTATTCCACGGTGACGGTCTTGGCGAGGTTGCGTGGCTGGTCGACATCCGTGCCCTTGTGGTCGGCTACGCAATACGCATAGAGCTGAAGGGGCACCACCGTGACGAACGGACTGAGCGCTTCATGCGTCGGCGAGACCTCGATGAAACGATCGCAGAGGGTCTGTGCTTGGGTGTCAGCTGCGGTGATCACGCCAATGATCTTCGCCTCGCGTGCCCGCGCCTCTTGCATGTTGCTCGACACGCGGTCGTAGTGCCGGTCGTGTGGCATGAGCACGACGACTGGCACGTGAGCATCCAAGAGGGCGATGGGGCCGTGCTTCATTTCACCAGCCGCATAGCCTTCTGCATGCACGTACGAGATCTCCTTGAGCTTGAGCGCACCTTCGAGAGCCATCGGATAGCTGAGACCGCGGCCCAGAAAGAGCACGTCTCGAGCTTCGGAGAAGTCTCGGGCGATTTCTGCAACCACCTCGTGGGTCGTTGCCAAGCGTTCCTCGATCAGGTGCGGAATTCGCACTAGGCCTTCTACGAGCTCGGCCGCCAGCGCGTCGTCGATGGTGCCGCGACGCCGGCCGAGCCAGATGCTGAACATCAACAGATTGGCGAGCTGTGCCATGAAGCATTTCGTCGAAGCGACGCCGATTTCGGGACCGGCATGCGTGTAGAAGCTCGCGTCGGCCATGCGCGGGATTGCGCTGCCGTTGACGTTGGCGATCGCCAGGACTTTGGCCCCGTGTGACTGAGCCTCTTTCGCGGCCATGAGCGTGTCGATCGTTTCTCCCGATTGACTAACCGCGATGACCAAATCGCCTTCCCCCACGACTGCGTTGCGTCCCCGAAACTCGCTGGCGAGCTCGGTAATCGCCGACACCCTCGCAAGCTCTTCAACCCAGTACCGTCCCGCCATGGTCGCATGATGACTGGTTCCGCAGGCGAGAAAGATGACCCGCTCGATTCGCATGGCGTCGTCTTCGCTCAGGCCTATCTCGGAAGTCACGACGTCGGCGTTTTCGCGATTGAGTCGGCCTCGGAGCGTGTCTTCGAGCGCGCGTGGTTGCTCGAAGATTTCCTTCAGCATGAAGTGTTTGTAGCCGGCCTTCTCCGCCATCACCGGCGACCAGGAGATGCGCTTCGGGCGACGGCTGATACTGGTTCCGTCCAGTTTCGAAAGCGTGAAGCCCTTGGCCTCGAGCACGGCGAGCTCGCCATCTTCGAGGAAGATCATTTCGTTTGTGTAGGGAAGGAGCGCAGGGATGTCGCTGGCGCAGTACGTCACACCCCTGGCGACTCCAACGACGAGTGGAGACGAGTTCTTCGCAACCACGATGCGATGAGGCTCTGCTTCCGAGAGGACCGCGATCGCGTACGCGCCCTCCACCCGCTCGAGCGCGCGGCGGATCGCGGTGACCAGATCATGGCCTGACTGGGTCTCCCGGTGAATCAGGTGAGCGACGATCTCGGTATCCGTGTCGCTGCTCATGACGAAACCGCTTGCCTCGAGCTCGTTTCGCAGGTCCAGGTAATTTTCGATGATGCCGTTGTGGACGACTGCGATGGGCCCTGCCACGTGCGGATGCGCGTTGACCTCCGAAGGGCGGCCGTGTGTCGCCCATCGAGTGTGTCCAATGCCAACCGTACCAGGGAGGTTCTTCTCGAACAGTGCCTTTTCGAGGTTTCGAAGCTTTCCGACGGTTCGGATAATCTCGATTCCGTGCTCCCCGTGTACGGCTAGGCCCGCGGAGTCGTAGCCCCGGTATTCCAGCCGTCGAAGCCCGTCGAGCAAGATAGGCGCCGCTTGTTCGTCACCTACGTGACCGACGATTCCGCACATGATTCGACTTTAGTCGATCGGCCCGCGCCGCGCACCAGTGGCGCCCGCATTCGGTCGCTGATCCTCGAACTTGGCTTTGATCTCCCCGTCGGGGGACACGACGGTCACCGGCCCAAACTGCTGAAGCGACTTCGCGAAGTCCGCGGCCTGACCCACGATTACGACCAGTGCGTCCTGCGGCCGAATGTAGTTGCGCGCCACGTACTGAGCCTCCGAGGCGCTCGTTTGGCGGATCCTCTGACGGTAGTGGTCCCAGTAGTCGTCGGGCAGACCGAAGGTCCGGAGGTCGACGACCAGCTCGGACAGCTTGCCCGGCGTGTCGACCTTGAGCGGGAATGAATCACTCAGGTAACGCTTCGCATTGTAAAGCTCATCGGGCTCGGCTGCCTGTTGATTGATGCGCTCGAGCTGCTCGAAGAATGCACTGACCGCTTCGGTCGTGACCTCGGTTCGGACCGAGGCGTACGCGACGAACGGACCGACATCCACACGCTCACCGACGGAGCTGTACGCACCGTACGTCAAGCTCCGTCGTTCTCGGAGATCCATGAAGAGCCGCGAAGCCGCAGAGCCGCCCAGCACCTGATTCGATACCATCAGGGGAATCCACTCCCGGCTTGCCCGCGGAATCGCCAGATTGCCGATGAAGATCACCGACTGCACTGATCCGGGCCGATCGACCACCACGATGTTTCGATCGTTGGGTCTCGGGGGCTCCGCGTAGGTCGGCACTGCACGCTTGCCCGCTTTCCAGTGGCCGAAGGTCTTCCGTGCGGTCTCGACGACTCGATCGGGGTCGACGTCGCCCGCGACGACGAGAAACGAGTTGCGGCCGACGAAGTGTTTCCTGTGCCAGCGTATCAAGTCCTGCTGCCGCACGAGCTTCACCGCCGCAGGGGTGGTGTCGACCGTTCCATAAGGATGCTGACCGTAGAGATCGCGGTAGAACGTACGCTTGCCAATGTACTGCGGCTCCCGCTCGGAGAGGGCCAGACGATCGAGCTCGCGGCGTTTGAGCTTTTCGAGCTCTCGATTGCTGAACGCAGGCTCGCCCGCAACCTCGGCGAGCATGGCCATGACGACTTCGAACTGCTCGGCTACCGCGCGCACGCCGACGTAGGTGTTCTCCTCGTCGGAGCTGGTCCAGAGATCGGCGCCCAGGAACTCGATCTCCTCCGCGATCTCCGCGCTCGAGTGCTTCGCCGTACCTTCCTTGAGCATCTGTGCGACGAGGCCCGACAGTCCGGGAAGCTTCGCGGGGTCCGACTCACCGCCGCTGCGGACGACGAGCGTTGCGTATACGACCGGCAGTTGCGTGGTGACGACGGTGTCGACCTGTAGACCGTTGTCCAAGTCGGTGACCTCCACCGGCGGAAGGGACATGTCCCTGACCTCGCCCGGCGGGGGCGGGGGCTCCGTCTCGGGCTGCGCCTTGGCTTGCACGTCCTTTGCGGTGGTGGGTTGGGCGCTCGTGCTCCCCTTGGAGCCTCCGCACGCCGTCAAAAGCGACAAGCCACAAAGGCCGACGGCAACCAGACGGAATGCACGACACATCTTCATTTCTCCCCCGAAACCGGAGCCGTACCGGGAAGCACGTCGAGCACGGTGCGATTGGTCGCCTTGAAATAGGTGTTTGCTACTCGTTTGACGTCCTCCAGGGACACGGCCAGGTAATGATCCAGCTCCAGCTTGAGCAGGTTCGCATCGCCCCAATAGAGCTCGAATTCCCCGAGCTGTTGCGCGCGGGCCATGTTCGACTGCAGACCAAAGACGAAATTGGATCGAATTCGGTTTTTTGCCTTCTCGAGCTCCCGCGCCGACACCCCCTTCTTGGCGATCGACTGAAGCTCAGCGAAGAGTATCTCTTGGGCTTCTCGAGGGGCGTGGCCGCTGGCCATCACGGCCCAGGCCGAGAAGAGATCCGGACCACGTCGGTCGTCGGTTCCGACCACGACATCCTGACAGATTTCTTTCTGCTTCACGAGACTCTGGTAGAGCCGGCTCGACTCGCCGTCACCGAGGATGATCGCGAGCAGCTCGAGCGCGTAGTGATCAGGCGAACGGTTCGGTGGGATGTGGTACGCGACGTGGAACGCAGGAAGCGTCGCGTTCGCATCGTACATGGTTTCGACCCGCTCCGCAGTTTGCTCGGGCAACGAGGGCTCGACGTAGGGCGGGATCTCCCGGGCCGGAATGTCGCTGAAGTACTTCTCGACTAGCTTCATCGCTTCGTCGGTGTTGAAGTCGCCGCTGATGCTCAGGACCGCGTCGTTCGGCGAGTAATATTCGTCGAAGAACTCCTGCACGGCTGTGAGCGGCGCGTCGATCAAGTCCTGCATGTCGCCAATCGTCGAATGTGCGTACGACCAGTAGTCGCCGTAAGCGAGCTCGTTGATGCGCAGCATGCTCGGGATGTACGGCTGATTGTCGATCCGCTGGCGTCGCTCTTCCATCACGGTCGCCCGCTGATTTTCGAAATTCTCCTGGGTGATCGCGAGCGAACGCATCCGATCTGCCTCGAGCCACAGCCCCAGCGCCAGCTCGTTCGATGGCAGAGTTTCGAAGTAGTTCGTTCGGTCTGTGCTCGTCGTCCCGTTGGCGCTTCCGCCCCGGTTGATGATCAAGCTGAAGTGCTCGCCCTTCTCCACGTTGGCGGAGCCCTGAAACATCATGTGCTCAAACAGATGGGCGAAGCCCGAACGCCCCTTGACTTCGTTTCGCGAGCCGACGTCGTAATAGACCGACACCGCGACGGTAGGGACGGTGTGGTCTGGATTCATGACGACGCGTAGGCCGTTGTCGAGCGTGGCGCGGCTCACCTCCAAGTTGGAGAGAGCCGTTGCGCTTTGCTCCGCACCCGCCGTGCCTACTTCGAAGGAGGCTGCGGCGACGGCGACGAGCAACCCCAGTGCTGTTCGCACGACGATCCGGTTCATCTGACTCCCATCAACACGAGACACGCACAAAAGATTCCAGTGTCGCTACCACATCCACCACTGAGGGCAAAGCGGTTGACGTCCCTCGTAGTTTTGCGGACACTCCCCGACCCGCATGACCGCCGCTGTCTTATCGATTGGCACCGAGCTCACCCGTGGTGAGTTGGTGAACACCAACGCCGCGTGGCTGGGTGAAGAGCTGACGAAGCTCGGCTTCGACGTCACCGAGCACGCCACGGTGGACGACCATCTCGATCGAATTGTGACGCTCATCCGCCGCTTTACGGAAGAACATCGAGTCGTCATCGTTACCGGCGGGCTTGGCCCGACCTCCGACGATCTCACGACAGCCGCGGCAGCCGAGGCCGCTGGCGTAACGCTCCGCCGCGATGAGGGCATCGTCGAAGGGATTCGTCGGAAGTTCAAGACGTTTGGTCGGGTGATGCCCGAATCGAATGCGAAACAGGGCGACTTCCCCGAAGGCGCGACGATTCTTTCGAACCCCGTAGGCACTGCGCCCGGTTTTGCGATGAGTCTCGGGCAGGCGCTTCTGTTCTTCACGCCAGGCGTGCCCCGCGAGATGAAGCACATCTTCCATGAATCGATCGTCCCCGCGATCGCAGCCCTCGCCGAACCACGAACATACCAGGAGCACCTGCGGACGTTCGGTATGACCGAGTCCGGGGTTGCCGAGGCGCTGAGCAGCCTCGAGCAAGAACATGAGGGACTCACGCTGGGCTATCGCGCGCACTTTCCCGAAATCGAGGTGAAGGTCCACGTGCGTGCTGGTTCGGCGGCCGAAGCGCAGCGCCTTTCGCATGCCATCGCAGACAAGGCCCGTGCGATTCTAGGCGACGCCGTGTTCGGCGGACGCGCCGCGACCTTTCCCGAGGCGGTCGGCAAGGCTCTTCGGGACAGGGGCAAGACTCTTGCGGTGGCCGAGTCGTGCACTGGCGGACGCGTCGGCGAGATGCTGACGCGCGTGCCGGGCGCTTCGGACTACCTATTGCTCGATGCCGTCGTATACGCGAATAGCGCCAAGGAGGCGGTGCTCGGCGTCAGCCCGGAGTTGCTGCGTGCGCACGGCGCGGTGAGCGCGGAGGTCGCCGCCGCGATGGCGGAAGGCGCGCTTCGGGTCGCTGGCGCGGATATCGCCGTATCGATCACCGGCGTGGCGGGGCCTGGTGGTGGCACCGAGGATAAGCCGGTAGGGACGATTTGGTTCGGCCTGGCGCGCCGGGGCGAGCCGACGATCACCAAGCACCGGAAGCTTCCCTGGGGACGGGATCGCGTTCAAATTTTGGCCGCTTACCTCGCCCTCGAGCTCGTCCGCCGGGGTGTGCTAGGACGCGATCTCGACTTCGGCCAGCGCTGAGCCAGAAGTCGGGCGCAACCAGGGCCTGGCAGATCGGGGCCGGGCCGGTGTACCGTACGCTCCTATGCCGGCCTAGGGGGCGCGTCGGACGCTTTCGTGACCGCGAACTTGACTAGTGTGAGGAAGCCGACTAGACGAGTGTTCAGTTATTTTTACTCAAAAGGAATCTGTGCAATGGCCGACTCGAATCGCGAAAAAGCCCTCCATCTAGCCCTCGGAACTATCGAGAAAGCCTACGGAAAAGGCTCGATCATGCGCCTTGGGGATGCCGCCGCCAGGGTGAAGGTGCCGGTGATTTCGAGTGGTGCGATTTCCCTCGACCTCGCACTCGGCGTTGGGGGATATCCGCGGGGCCGGATCGTCGAGATCTATGGCCCGGAGTCGAGCGGAAAGACGACGTTGACTCTCCATGCGATCGCCGAGTGCCAGAAGACAGGCGGAATTGCGGCCTTCATCGATGCCGAGCACGCGCTCGACCCGAGCTATGCGCGCAAGCTCGGCGTGAACGTCGACGAGCTCCTCGTCAGTCAGCCCGACAATGGTGAACAGGCCCTCGAGATCGCCGATACCCTCGTCCGCTCGGGCGCGGTGGACATCATCGTGATCGACTCGGTGGCGGCCCTGGTGCCCCGTGCGGAGATCGAGGGTGAGATGGGGGACAGCCATGTGGGCCTTCAGGCGCGCTTGATGAGCCAGGCGCTTCGAAAGCTCACCGGCAACCTCCAGAAGAGCAATGCCACCCTCTTTTTCATCAATCAGATTCGCATGAAGATTGGGGTGATGTTCGGCAGCCCCGAAACGACGAGCGGCGGCAATGCGCTCAAATTCTACGCGTCGCAGCGTCTCGACATTCGTCGCATCGGCACGATCAAGGTGGGTGAGGCCGCGGTGGGCAACCGTTGCCGCGTGAAGGTGGTCAAGAACAAGCTCGCCCCTCCGTTCCGGCTGAGCGAATTCGATATCCTCTTTGGTAAGGGCATCAGCCGTACAGGGGACGTGCTCGACCTCGGGGTCGAGGCGGGCATCGTTCAAAAGTCGGGCGCTTGGTACAGCTACGGCGACGAACGGGTCGGCCAGGGGCGCGACAACGCACGCACCTTTCTGGAAGAGCATCCCGACGTTCTCGCGCAGATCGAACGCAAGCTGCTTCAGCAACACGGGCTGGTCGAAGACGACACGCCTGCGGACGCGAAGGCCGAAGCCATACCAGCCGCTCCGGCCGCCGCCGCACAGGCCCCTAGCAAGCGTCCGCGGCCCAACTGAACCCCTTTTCCGGTCCGCCTGCCGGCGGCTGTGCTGGGTTCAGAAATCCAGCACGGGGAAATGCTCTAAACTGTTGGAATCACAGCGGTTTGCCCAAAAGTAAGCATTGACTTCGAGGCCTGCTTTTGCTATAGATGCAAGGTGCACGTAGTTGTTTGCACACCCAGTGACGAATGGCTTGCTGCCCGCGCTCCCGGCGCGGGTTTTCGTCGTTTCTGACTCGAAGGAGAGTGCTTTCATGAGCTTCAGCGTAGGCGACAAGGCAGTTCACCCGGCTCACGGGGTTGGGGAGATCACGCAGATCGAGGAGCGACTGATCGGTTCAGACAAGATCGACTTTTATATCCTCAAGCTCGTGAACGGGAAATCGGGGACGATTCGCGTCGCACTGAACGCGGTCGACCGGGTCGGTCTTCGCCAGGTGATGTCCCGCAGCGCTGCCAAGACGGTGCTCGCTGAGCTCAAGAAAGATGAGATGGCGGTCACCTCACAGCCATGGAACCGACGCTACCGCGAATACACCGAGATGCTGAAGAGTGGTTCTCCGATCAAGGTCGCCAAGGTCTTGCGCGACTTGTCGAAGGTGCGCGCGGACAAGGGCGAGCTCAGCTATGGCGAGAAGAAGCTCATGGAGCAGGCGCGCAAGTTGTTGATCACCGAGTTGGCCCTCGCGCGCCGTGTCCGAGAAGAGACGATCGAGCGCGACATCGACAAGATCCTCAACTAGGCGCCGAACGAATTGCGCTTAGCGCGAGCGCTTCTCGTCGTGGCCCGATCGGCCGAAGCGCCTGGAGAGCTCGCGAAAAAGATCGCGGAGTGAGACCTCGCGGAGAGCGAGGCCGACCAGCAGGTGATAGATGACGTCCGCTGCTTCGGAGGCCACGCGCTCATCCGACTCGTCTCTCAGAGCCTGCCCCAGTTCGGCCGCCTCCTCCCGGACCTTGGCGTCGATCTTCGCTGGGCCCGCGTCGAGGAGCGACTTCGTATAGCTCTTGCCGGCATCGGAGGACTTGCGCTTCTGCAGGGCGCGCTCGAGCCGTAGCAGGGTAGGCGCCGCGCTGTCGCTACCCGCCTCGACGAGTTGGCCATCGCCATCCAATTGCCGAAAGAAGCAGGTTTCGGCTCCCGTGTGACAAGAAGGGCCGACCGGATCGACCATGTAGATCAGCGTGTCGCCGTCGCAGTCGATCCAAACGCTTCGGACGTGGAGGGTGTTGCCACTACTCTCCCCTTTTTTCCACAAACACTGGCGCGAGCGGCTGTAGAAATGCGCAAAGCCCGTTTGGAGTGTGCGCTCGACCGCGTTCTCGTTCGCATAGGCCATCATCCGCACTTCGCCCGTTTCCGCGTCCTGCGCGATGACCGCAACGAGTCCCTGCTTGTCGTAGTTCAGCGCGTCGAGGCCCATCGGCTGGGGTTACGCCAGCTCAGGACATTCTGCAACTGCGGCGCACTGGGGCGTCAACTCCAATGCCGGAGCAGGGCTCACGACGGGCGTGCTCACGAGCGGACGTTCCGGGGCACGGCGGGACGCGATGCGGGGCTGCGTCGAACGGCTCGGCTTGCAAAGGTGGCCGGTTGGGCTTGGCGCCGGTGGCCACGCAAGCCTCGCCTCGGAGCGCGCGCCAATCGGAGCTGGTTGCACGCGTGCCGATTGTCACTTGCTACGTCGACTCCGCCCCACATCGCGCCCCGCCGTGCCCCTCCGTACGTCGACATCTACGCAGGAGGACGGCTCGCGATGGGCAGCACAGGGAGCGGGGGCGAGCCTAGTCGTGCGTGGTCTTAGGGAGTCGGGCGAGCGGGCACCCGTGACCGAGCACGCCCGTCGTGAGCCGTTCTCCGGGGACTTGGTGGCGGCGCCCCGTTCGACGCAGCCCCGCGTCGCGCCCCGCCGTGCCCCGGCTTTGCGCTAGTGACGGACGCCCATGAGGGCTTCGAGGGTGTCTCGCAGGCCTCGGAGGTCCGATGGGTTCACGTGTGCCGAGGCGCCGGCTTCGAGTGCTGCTTGTCGGTCGGCTTCGCCGCTGGCGAGCAGGACCGCCCTCACATGCCGTGTATGGCTCCCTCGCTTGAGCGCTCCGATGATCTCCACACCGCTGACGTGTCCGATCCTGGGGGCCAAGACGACCGCGTCCGGCGGTTGCTCGCCGATCTGCAGAAGGCCGGCGAGTGGGTCCGGATAGTCGACGATATCGAAGGCGTCCCGCAGCGAGGACAGAAGCTTGTCCTTCGTGCGGATTTCGTTCATGAGCAGCGCGACGCGAGGGCGCTCCGCATCTAGCTCCTGCGGGATCGGGTAGCCGTACTTGCGCAGGAAATCCAGCACGTGCGGACGGCGGAAGCGCAGGTGTCGGCCGGGCGTTCGGAAATGAGAAATCTGACCGCGATCGGCCCAGTTGTGGATGGTCTTGAGGTCGACTTGGCAGAATCGCGCGATCTGGGACGCGGTGAAAAGATCCCTGGAGCGTTGTCCGTCGGCCACCATCCCTCTTGGGTAACGGTTCGCCTCGCGTGGACACAAGGAATAACCCGAAAAATATGGAAAAACTGTAGCCTGGCAAACAGGCTAGGGTGCGTCGCGCCAGGCGCCGTTGTCGAACACCATTCGGGTGGCACCCGGAAGCACCCGATCGGCTTCAGGGTGCGCCGGGTCGCCTGGCAGTGCGAGGAACCAACCATCGTCACTCGTGACGAGCCGCGGCCTGACCAGGGGGGGCTTTCGCGAGAGGGCCTCGGTGATCACCGACTCCGCGTCGTCGAATTCCGCGAGCCACTGCAGCGTGCGAACCGTCGGGGGGGCCAGCTTGATCCGGCCGGCGAGCATGTCGTCAATCGCTCCGGCGGGTCGGAGCCAATCCGCCGACGTCGTTTCGGTGCCGTCGTGGGATGCCCGTTGGGCTTCGGGCAGGACCGCGACGTAGAAGCGGGTGTCGAAGCGGCGGCTCTCCATCTTCGGCGTGATCCACCGGGCGTACGGCGTCAGCGCCGTGGAATCGATCTTCATGTCGATGTCGCTTGCGAGCTCCAAGAAGGAGGCGCCGCCGAGAAGCTGCTCGCGAGTCGACGTCAAGTCCACACCGGGTGCGGTGCTGGCCAATAGAATGCCAGCTTCTTCGAAGGTCTCCCGCACCGCGGCGACGAGCAAACCCAGCCCGATGTCGTCATCGGTCTCGCCGAGTTTCTCGGTGATCTCTGCGACCGGACGGTCGACTCGTGCGCGCCAACTTGGGTGCTTGTCATCTCGGTCGACCTTCCCACCCGGAAAGACATGTGCGCCACCCATGAAGCCGCTTTGATGATGCCGGCAGAGGAGGAAGGTCTCGAGGCCGCCGTTGGTTTCACGCAGAACGATGACGGTCGACGCGTCCTTGATGGGTTTGTCGGCCGTGCTGCCGCTCATGACTCGCTGGACACCAGCACGTGCGTCGTCGACACGCCGATCGCATTCGCGATGCGTGACAGCGTCTCCAACGAAGGCGTGTGCCGTCCTGCTTCGACCCTCGCGATATTCGGACGGTGAATTCCCGTCCGGCGCGCGAGCTCCGCTTGCGTGAGCCCGGCAGCCAGTCGTAGCTCACGAAGGCGCGCGCCGAGCCGCTCGCCATCGATCGCGCCATCGGTCGTTGCATGGGTCGTTTCCGAGGCTGCATGCAGTGACGCGACCGTCAGTTGGCAAACAGCGCCGCTCTCCAAAACCAGCGTGGCTTTCGTCGCGCTTGGATCAATGGTGATGCTCGCGATGTCGGACCCGTCGTCGGAGGCGTCAATCGGCCGGTGGTGCAGTGAGGCGTCTCCGTTCCCTAGCACCGCCAGCACGTCATCACTGCACGGAGACACGGACACGAATTCGAAACGAAGATGACGCCGCTGGTCGCCTCGCCTCGCGAGCGCCGATACGACGTAGTCGAGATCGTCGTCTGCGCGCGTGACGAGACCTTGGCAGAGCTCGGTGATGATGTCTTCGAGAGCATCGCGGGCGCGGTCGATGTGAGCGATCGGTAATGCGCCCGAAGCGCGCACGAACCCAATCGCCGAAATGAGATCGTCCGCGTCGAGCCCCGCCCCGTCGACGTCCACGATGATCGCTACCTGACCCTCCACTGCCTTGCCCAAGTCTCCTGGCGCGACGACCCTCGACACGATGTCGTGCTTGTCCAGGGCGTTCTGCCATTGCAGCGCCACGTGATCACGATCCGTCAACAATGTCACGCTTGGCGTCATCATTCCTCCGAGTACGGGAGCGATGAGGTGTACACTCCTGCGTCAGGAACCTCAACCGTGTATCGCGGGAAAGTAAGGCACGGTTCTTGATGGGCGTTTGCCAATGGGGTCCGCAGTTGACACTCGACGGACGCCTTGCTAACCACCGACGCTTCCTACCGGGTGGCACTGCTTGGTTCAGTTAAAGGGGAACCACCGATGTTCAAAGCGACCTGCGTCTTCTCTGGCAACTCCAATCCGGCCCTCTCCGAGAAGATCGCCAAGTACCTGGAATTGCCCGTTGCTCGTGCGCGGGTGTCACGCTTTTCGGACGGAGAGGTGTTTGCGGAGATCAAGGAAAACGTCCGCGGGGTCGATGTCTACGTAATCCAGTCGACTTGTTCGCCCGTCAACGACAACTTGATGGAGCTTCTGGTGATGATCGACGCATTGAAACGGGCGTCCGCCGGCTCGATCACGGCGGTCATCCCTTATTACGGATACGCGCGACAGGACAGGAAGGCCGCTCCTAGAACCCCGATCACCGCGAAGCTCGTGGCCGATTTGCTCAGCGCCTCAGGCGTCGATCGGGTGGTCTCGATGGACCTTCACGCCGGTCAGATTCAGGGTTTCTTCAACAAGCCATTCGACCACCTATACGCTTTGCCCGTCTTCTTGGCTCATCTCAGGCCGTATTTTTCAACGCCTCCAGTGCTCGTTTCGCCCGATGCAGGCGGGGTAGAGCGCACCCGGGCCTACGCCAAGCGCCTGGAGGCTGGCCTGGCCATCGTCGACAAGCGCCGTGAAGAGAAAAACGTCAGCGAGGTCATGAACATCATCGGCGATGTCAGCGGGCGTGAATGTGTGATTTTGGACGACATGATCGACACCGCCGGCACGATGACCAACGCAGCACGCGCGCTTCGCGACAAAGGCGCCAAGCGGGTCATGGCGGCCGCGACACACCCGGTTTTGTCCGGGCCCGCGCTCGACCGCATCATGGATTCCCCCCTGGAGGAGGTCATCGTGACCGATACCATCCCCCTTCGGGAGGAGGCGGTGAAGACCGGCCGGTTCCGCGTGCTTTCGGTGGCAAGTTTGCTAGGAGAGGCCATCAAACGGATTCACCACAGCGACTCGGTAAGCTCGCTGTTTGTATGATTGGAGCATTCGACAATGGAAACGACGACGTTGCAGGCTGAGGTCCGCGCAAGCCGCGGAAAGGGGCCAGCGCGTCGGCTGCGTGCACAAGGACAGGTTCCGGGCGTGTTGTACGGCCCGGGGATCGAGCCCACGCCGCTGACCCTATCCCCCAAAGAGGTAACCAAGGCACTACGAGGTCCGAGAGGGCGGAACGTGGTGTTCAAGCTGTCCGTGGACGGGAAAGAAGAGTTGGCCATGGCCAAGGACGTGGCCACCGATCCCGTGACGATGGACCTGCTCCACATCGACCTGTACCGAATTTTCGAGGACCAGGAGCTCGAGGTGGAGGTGCCTTTCCACACGCTTGGACGAGCGGCAGGCGTCGTTCAGGGTGGCGTGCTGAACGTCATTCGACGGACATTGCCGATTCGCACGACCCCGGCGAACATCCCGGTGTCCATCGATGTAGACGTCTCCAAGCTGAACCTCAAGGATTCGATTTCGGTCGAGGAGGTCGCGCTGCCCGAGGGTGTCGTATGTACGCTTCGACCCAAGCTCACACTGGTGATCATCCTCGAGCCGCGTAAGGCGACTGCTGCGGAGGAGGCCGAAGACCAGGCTGCGGCCGCTGCGGCGGGTGCGGCAGCAGCCCCTGCGGGTGAAGCGGGCAAGGCCGCTGGCTAAGCGCCTAGCGAGCCGTGAGCACGCATCTCATCGCAGGTCTCGGAAATCCCGGGCCGAAGTACGCTGGCAATCGGCACAACGTTGGATTCATGGTGGCCGATGCGCTGGCGCGCCGTTGGAATGCGCCGAGGTTTCGCGAGAAGTTCAAAGGTGAGTTCACCAAAGTCACCGTAGGTGACCACGACGTCGTGCTCCTCAAACCGATGACCTACATGAATCTGAGTGGGGAGGCGGTTCAGGCGGCGATGCAGTTCTTCAAGGTGCCACTCGACCGGCTCTTGTGCGTGCATGACGAGCTCGACCTGGAATTCGGCGTCGTGAGGCTCAAGGTGGGCGGCGGCACCGCCGGTCACAATGGGCTGAGGTCATTGGTCGAGCACTGTGGGGGCGCGGACTTCGTCCGCTGCCGGATAGGGATCGGTCGACCGGATCGGGGTCAGCCGGAGCACTATGTGCTGAGCGATTTCGATAGCTTAGAGCGGGCCGAGCTCGAGACGATCCTCGAGCTCGCTGCCGGAATTGTCGAGACTGCGGTCGCCGAGGGGACCGGGCGGGCGATGAATCGTCATCACGGTCGCTCCTGACGACTGGCGCGAGTGTGAAGATCGGCTATGAGTCGGCCTTCCTCGCTCCGGCCGCCGGCTGGGGCCGACCAGACCAGGAGGAGATATGGCAAGTACTGCGGCAGCGCCCGCCACGCGATGGGCGCGCGAATACGAAACAATTTACATTCTTCGACCCGACGTCGGTAACGACGTGGCCGAAAAGATTGTCGACCGTGCCAGAGACGTGATCGCGCGTCTGGAAGGCACGCTCACCAAGCTCGACAATTGGGGCAAGCGGCGGCTCGCCTACCCGATTCGGAAGAACCATCGTGGGCTCTTCGTCTATCTGAAGTACGTCGGCTATAGCGACCTGGTCGCCGAGCTCGAGCGCAACCTGCGCTTGTTTGACGAAGTGATGCGCTTCCAAACGGTGCTCCTCGCCGAGGATATCGATCCCGCTTCCATCGCCGTCAACGCTGAGGATCTGCAGTACCTGCATGTCGAAGATGACGAGGTCGATGAAGATGCCGAGCTCGAGCGCGCGCGCAGTCTCGGCATGGCGCCGCGAGCGCCGCGTGAGGCACCTGCGGACGAGACGACCGACGAAGATTCGGATGATTCGGACGCCGAGGAGGCCAGCAAGGCCGTTGCTGACGACGGTGAAAACGAGGAATCCAGCGAAGCCGAGTCCAATGACGACGAGCGAGAGGAGGGCTAACCCATGGATGATATCGATCAGGATTTCGACATTGAAGGCGGCCGCCGTCGTGGCCCGCGCAAGAAGGCGCCGGGGTTGGCGCTCGCCCCTGACTTCAAGTTCGACTACAAGGATCCCCAGCAGCTGCGGCACTTCATCACCGACCGCGGAAAGATCACCCCGCGCCGGATCAACGGTCTCAACGCAAGACAGCAACGTGATCTGACCCGTGCGATCAAGCGAGCTCGCAATATTGCGTTGCTCCCCTACACGGCGACGAAGTGAGGTAGTCATGGCATCCACAGTGGAAGTCGTTCTCAAAGAAAACCTCGAGCATCTCGGGTCCATCGGCGACGTAGTCCGCGTGCGCCGCGGCTACGCTCGGAACCTGTTGCTGCCGCGTGGCCTTGCCGTCATCGCGAGCCGCGGGAACGTTCGACAGATCGAGCACGAAAAGGCGATTCAAGCCCAGCGCATCGCGAAGCTTCGCGCCGCCCAAGAGGAGATCGCCGCCGAGCTGGCCAAGGTCATCGTCATGGTGGCCAAGGAAGCGGGCGAGGATGGCAAGCTCTTCGGATCGGTCACCTCGAACGATGTGCTCGAGGGCCTCAAGGCCAAAGGCGTCGAGGACATCGACAAGAAGAAGCTCGTCATGCCGCCACAGATCATCAAAGAGGTTGGCACCTACGAGATCGGCGTGAAGCTACTGTATGGCTTGACGGCGACCGTGAAGCTGGAAGTCAAGACACGCGCCTAGCTGGGCTTCCACAAAGCCTCCCTAGGCGTTAGAACCAAAGCTCGGAAGGGAGCAGGGTCATCACTGGAGCCGAACGAGCGGGACAGGTCCCACCAAACGCCCTCGAGGCGGAGCGGGCCGTGCTCGGCGGCATCTTGCTCGAGAACCAGGCCATGAACGTCGTGGTCGAGACTCTGTCCGCGAACGACTTCTACAGCGAGGCGAACTCGAAGATCTTCGAGGCGATGCTCGAGCTGTTTCGCCGCGGCCAGCCGGTCGATCAGGTCACCCTTCGCGAGGCGATGGTCCACACGGGGCGGTTGGCCTCGGTCGGAGGTGACGAGTATCTCCTGTCGCTCAGCAATACCATCCCCAGCGTCTCAAACATCCAGGCTCACGCGCAGATCGTGCGGGAAAAGTCGGTCATTCGGGCGCTCATCCAGGTCTGCCACGAAGTCGTGTCGCGGGGCTACGGGGACTACGGGCCCGTCGAGGAGTTTCTCGATCAATCGGAGTCGTCGATTTTCGCCGTTGCGAGGGAGCGTGCACGCAATCCTTACGAGCACGTGAAGGATGTCGTGATGCGGACGTTTCAGGAGATCCATGAGACGGCCAACCGCGGCGAGGCGATCACCGGCCTGCCCACCGGCTACAAGAAGCTCGATCAGATGACCGCCGGGATGCACGCGGGTGACCTCATCATCGTCGCGGGGCGTCCGGGCATGGGTAAGACCTCATTTGCGTTGAACGTTGCGCACCACGCCTGCAACAAGAGTAAGTCAGCAGTTGCGGTGTTTTCCCTCGAGATGCCGAAAGGGCAGCTCGTTCGGAGGCTTCTCGGTAGCGAAGCCCGAGTCGACGGTAACCGAATTCGTACCGGGCAGCTCCACAAGGACGACTGGCCCAAGCTAGCGGACGCTGCTGGCACACTCAGCGAGATGCCGATCTGGATCGACGACACACCGGCGATCACCATGCTCGAGCTCAGGGCCAAAGCGCGCCGTTTGAAATCCGAGGTCGGTCTGAGCCTGATCGTGGTGGACTATCTGCAGCTGATGCGTTCGGGATCGCGCAACGACTCCCGCGAGCAGGAGATCAGTGAAATCAGCCGAAGCTTGAAGGCGCTCGCCAAAGAGCTGGAGATACCCGTGATCGCGCTCTCACAGCTCAATCGAGGCGTCGAGTCGCGAGGCGTGAAAGACAAACGACCTCAGCTTTCCGATCTTCGAGAGTCGGGCGCCATCGAGCAGGACGCAGATACGATCTGGTTCATCTACCGAGACGAAGTGTACAACCGCGAGAGCGACGACCGCGGCATCGCCGAGATCATCATCGGCAAGCAAAGAGCTGGCCCGACCGGAACATGTCGCGTTCGATTCTTCAACGAATACACGAGGTTCGACGATCTCGCCGAGTCCGATTACTACGGCGGTTCGGCTCCGGGCGTCGCCGACTTCCAAGACAACTGAGCGTCTCTTAAAGCGCTTTGATTTCGCTGATGAGGCCTTGGACGACTTGTTTGGCGTCGCCAAAGATCATCATGGTGTTGGGGTATTCGAAGAGCTCGTTTTTGATGCCGGCGTAGCCGGGGCTCAGGCTTCTTTTGACGACGAACACCGAGCGGGCTTCGTGGGCATTGAGGATCGGCATCCCTGCAATGGGGCTCGTCGGGTCATTGGTGGCAGCGGGGTTCACGACGTCATTGGCACCGAGAACGATCACCACGTCGGTGTTTTTGAACTCCGGGTTGATCACGTCCATCTCGAGCAGCTCCTCGTAGGGGACGTCCGCTTCGGCCAGTAGGACGTTCATGTGACCTGGCATCCGGCCCGCGACTGGATGGATGGCGTAGGTCACCTTGGTGCCACGGGCCTTCAGCAGGTCGGCGAGCTCTCGGACCGCATGCTGCGCCTGCGCGACGGCTAATCCATAACCAGGGACGATGATCACCGACTCGGCGTTTTCGAGAAGCATCGCCGCCTCTTCGGGGCCGCACGAGGTCACGGTCGTATACTCGTCGTTGCCGCCACTACCGCTGCTGTCGGTGATGCCGAAGCCACCCACCAAGACGTTCAGGAGCGAGCGATTCATCGCGACGCACATGATTTGCGTGAGAATGAGGCCTGCGGCTCCAACCATCGCACCCGCAATGATCAATAGGGGATTCCCGATCACGAAACCGGCCATGGATGCTGCTACGCCGGAGTAGGAGTTGAGCAGGGACACCACGACGGGCATGTCTGCGCCGCCGATGGGTATGGTGAGCAGAACGCCGAGGATGAGCGAGATCGCGCCCAGAGCGAGCACCCAGACGATCGAATCTGCTCCCGCCGCCGCCGTCGCGATTCCGCCAAACGCGAGAGACCCGAAGAGGAGCGCGAAGGTGATGTAGTGCCGCGCGGGGAGCAGGATGGGCTGGCCTTTCTTCAGCTTCCCCTGCAGCTTGAATAGGGCGATGAGGCTGCCGGTGAAGGTGATCCCGCCGATCAGGATCGAAAGCATGACGGTGATCGCCTGGGAGGTGCCGAGCGCCTCGTAGACCCTGCTCGCCGGCGCTGAGTCGACGACCTTGTCCCAGTAAACGGAGGTTGCGACCAGTGCGGACGCAATGCCTCCGAATCCGTTGAACAGGGCTACCATCTCGGGCATCGCGGTCATTTGAACGCGAATCGCGAACACGGCACCAATGACCGTGCCGATCACGATGCCGCCAGCGATCCAACGGTAGTCGACGAGACCGAGCTCCAGCAGTGCTCCGACGATCGCGAGCAACATGCCTACGCCAGCGATGGCATTGCCACGTCGCGCGGTTTTCACCTTTGCAAGTTGCTTGATGCCGAAAATGAAAAGGACCGTGGACAGCAGATAGATGATCGGGACCACAGTCGAGCGCATGACGTCTTGATTCATTTGCCGACGGCCTCCCGTCCCTTGGCTGTGACGTTTGCGGCCGCGCCCGATCCTCCGGATTTCAGCGCCTTCGGTTTCTTCGATCCAAACATGCGCAACATGCGATCGGTCACGAGGAAGCCACCAACCACGTTGATGGTCGCCGTGACGATGGCGATGGCGCCGAGGATGTTGGCCACGCTGGGTGCGCCGGTAGTCGCCGCCGCAACCGCGCCTACGATCGTGATGCCGCTGATGGCATTGGCGCCGCTCATCAACGGTGTGTGCAGCGTTGGGGGCACTTTGGTGATCATCTCCAAGCCGACGAAGCTAGCGAGGACAAACACGTAGATTCCTATGAGCAGAGGTCCCAAAGTCATGGTCGTTCTCCTTTCCTAGAGCGCCCCGGCGGTCGGTCCGTGACGGACTTCGCCGTTGTGGGTGAGCAGCGTGGCGTCGACGATTTCGTCTTCGAGGTTTAGGACGACTGCTCCGTCGGTCACCATGTTGAGTAGGACGGCATGGATGTTGCGGGAATAGAGCAGGCTTGCATCCGCGGGCGTCGACGCAGGCAGGTTGGGGTGGCCGATGATGATCACGCCGTGCTCGACCAGCGTTTCGCCGCTCTTCGAGAGCTCGCAATTGCCGCCTTGTTCGACCGCCAGGTCGACGATGACCGCGCCCTCGCGCATCTCCTCGACCATGTCCTTGGTGATCAGCTTCGGAGCGGGGCGCCCCGGAACCAGGGCCGTGGTGATGACCGCGTCCGCGGCAACGACCTTCTTTCGTACGATTTCCTGCTGCGCCTTGAGCTGCTCGGGTGTGAGCTCCCGAGCGTAGCCCCCCTCGCCCTCACCGCTTTGATCCATCGGAACGTCGATGAAACGCCCGCCCAGCGATTCGACCTGCTCTTTGACGGCGGGCCGGATGTCCGACACTTCGACGACCGCGCCGAGACGGCGCGCGGTCGCGATCGCCTGCAGCCCAGCCACCCCAGCGCCCATGATGACGATTTTTGCCGGCTGGATCGTGCCGGCCGCGGTCATCAGGAGCGGGAAGTACTTGTCGAGGTGCGTCGCTGCCAGGAGCACGGCCTTGTAACCCGATATCGAAGCCTGCGAGCTGAGAGCGTCCATCGACTGGGCGCGGCTGATTCGCGGAACCAGCTCCATCGCGATGGTGCTGACCTTGCGGTCCCGCAGAATGCGCACCGAATCCAGGTTCTTGTGCGGTGACATGAACCCGATGAGCAGCGCGCCTGTTTTGATTTTCGACGCCTGCCCGGGGGTGATCGGAGAGACGCGAAAGACGACATCGGCACTCCCCCAGGCCGCGTCCGCCTCGGCGCTGGAGACGATCCTGGCGCCCGCATCGCGATAATGCGCGTCGGAGAAGTGAGCATGCTTCCCCGCCCCGCTTTCCACGACGACCTCGAAGCCTTCCTTGACGTAGTGCTTCGTCGTTTCCGGTGTACAGGCGACCCGAGTCTCGCCGTCGGCGACTTCCTTGGGTACGAAAATCTGAGGCATGCCTAGCTCCTGCGCGGGCGGTTCCAGGGGGCAAACCCGATTGAACCAGTCAACAATCGGTTGCCCGCGCTCGGGGTTGTTAGTGGCGATCCGGTGTGATGTCCAGTGGTGAGCGAAAAACCCCTCGGCGCACCTTTTGCGTTTCGGTCCAGCCTGCTAGATCGGGCCCGCGAACCAAGAGGAGAGAAGCATGGGGAACCCAGCGAAGCTCGACGAGCTCGCCATCAAGACGATTCGCGGCCTGAGCATGGACGCTGTTCAAGCCGCTAACTCGGGGCACCCAGGCACGCCCATGGCCCTCGCGCCCCTCGGCTGGGCCCTCTTTTCCGAGGTCCGCCGACATGACCCGGCCCACCCCGATTGGCCCGACCGCGACCGGTTCGTCCTGTCTTGTGGTCACGCGTCGATGCTGCAGTACGCGCTCCTGCATCTGAGCGGCTATGCCCTCTCTTTGGACGACATTCGCAATTTCCGGCAGTGGGGCAGCCTGACACCTGGCCACCCGGAGTCTCACCTCACTCCAGGCGTCGAGACGACGACCGGCCCGCTCGGGCAAGGCGTCGGCAATGGCGTCGGGATGGCGATGGCTGAACGGCATCTGGCGGCCCGCTTCAACAAGCCCGGGCACACGCTGTTCGACCATCGCACGTGGGTCATCGCATCGGACGGCGACATCATGGAGGGGGTGGCGTCCGAGGCTGCATCGATCGCCGGGCACTTGAAGCTCGGCAAGCTGACCGTCTTCTGGGACGACAACCGGATCACCATCGACGGCCGTACGGACCTGAGCTTCAGCGAGGATGTGCTGGCTCGGTTCGCGTCGTATGGATGGCATACCCAGAGCGTCGACGATGGGGCGGATCTCCCGGCATTGATCCGGGCTGCCCAGGCGGCGGCTGCGGACGATCGTCCGAGCTTCGTCCGCGTGCGTACGATCATCGGGTACCCGTCTCCGAACAAGCAGGACTCGTCCGATGCACATGGTGCCCCGCTAGGTGCCGATGAGATCATTGCGACGAAGCAGATCATGGAGTGGCCGACCGAGCCCTTCTTCGTGCCCGACGAGCTCGCTGCATCGGCAGAGGCGATTCGGGCGCGCGGCGCCAAGAGCTATCAAGCATGGCTATCCGCCCTGGCCGGCTATCGGGCGAAGTTCCCCGAAGCAGCAAGCGAGCTCGATGCGGCGTTGGCCGGGGAGTTGCCGTCCGGCTGGGACGCCGACCTGCCGACCTTCGACGCGGACCCCAAGGGCATGGCGACGCGAAAAGCGAGTGGGGCTGTCCTCAACGCCCTTGCCGCCAAGATCGGCGGGCTCGTTGGAGGCTCCGCCGACCTTGCAGGGTCCAACAACAGTCGGATGAAGGGCCTTGCGAGCTTCTTGCCCGGCGCCGAGGGCATACCTCGCAACATGGATTGGGGGATTCGCGAGCACGGGATGGCCGCTGCGATGAACGGCATGGCGCTTCATGGAGGTGTGATCCCCTATGGGGCGACGTTCCTCGTGTTCAGTGATTACATGCGGCCCTCGGTTCGTCTCGCGTCGCTGATGAAGCTCCACACTCGATACATCTACACGCATGACAGTATCGGGCTCGGGGAAGACGGTCCGACTCACCAGCCCGTCGAGCATCTCGCGGCGTTGCGGGCCATTCCGAACCTCGCGGTGTTTCGGCCGGCGGATGCGAACGAGGTCCGTGAGTGCTGGAAGGCCGCCCTGTGCTGGGACGGACCGGCAGCGCTAGCTTTGACGCGGCAAAACGTAGCGGTGCTCGATCGAAGCGCGCTCGCAAGCGCCAGCAAGGTTCGGCACGGAGCGTATACCCTGCGTGAGGCTGGGGGTGGTGGTCCGGACGTGATTCTCGTCGCCACCGGAAGCGAGGTCGAGATCGCGCTCGCCGCCGCAGACCTGCTCGAGCAGGAAGGCGCCTCGGTGCGCGTGGTCAGCATGCCTTGTTGGGAGCTCTTCGAACAGCAGGACGAAGCCTATCAGCAAGAGGTGCTTCCTCCTGGGATCGCTGCGAAGGTGGTCGTCGAGGCTGGCATTCGCCAAGGATGGGACCGCTGGGTTGGGAACGAGGCCGCGTTCGTCACGATCGATCGGTTCGGCGCCTCGGCACCCTACGAGGTGCTGTACGAGAAGTACGGCATCACGGTCGAACACGTCGTCGCCGAAGCGCAGCGCCTCATCTCCTAGCTGACCGCGGCGATGGCTGCGTCGTAGTTCGGCTCGCGGGTGATATCGGAGACGAGCTCGGTGTGGACGACCTTGTCGTTCTCGTCGAGAACCACGATCGCACGGGCGGCTAATCCCTTCATAGCACCGCTGACCATTTCGACGCCGTAGTCTTTGAGGAAAGAGCCACGGAAAGTCGAAAGCGGAACGACTCCCTTCAAGCCCTCGGCGACGCAGAAACGCTTCTGCGCGAATGGCAGATCGGAGCTGATCACGAGGACGACGACCTCGTCCAGGCTCGTGGCGCGTTCATTGAACGTGCGCGCCGCGGCTTGGCAGACGGCCGTGTCGTAGCTCGGGTTGATCGTGAGGATCTTTTTCTTGCCTTTGAAGTCCGCGAGGGTCTTCTCGCTGAGATCGGTTCCAATGAGGAGGAAATCCGGGGCGGTGCTGCCCGGGGCGGGCAGTTCTCCGTTGGTCTGAACCGGGGTTCCCTTGAGCGCGGTAGTAGCCATAATTCTCCTTCTGAGGCTCGAGCCAGTGGGTTGTATAGGGACTTCGCCCCGAATTCCAAGCGCTTGCAGACGAAAAAGAAATTCATTATCAGTAGTCGATGAAGGCCTCCCTCGCCGCGCTGCCGCTCGGCCAGCCCGCTGAAATCGTCGCAATTGATTGCGAACGCCGCCTTTCGCGCCGCCTCATGGAAATGGGTCTGCTCCCCGGAACCCGTGTCCGGGTCGTCCGCGTTGCGCCCCTCGGCGACCCCATCGAGCTACGGGTTCGCCACTACTCGCTGTCGGTGAGGCGTGCGGAAGCGGCCAAGATCACCGTGACCTCAGAGGGGATGGTGTGAGCAGCAGCGCGTCCGTCCCGCAGGTGCTGGTCACTGGCAACCCGAACTGCGGAAAGAGCACACTGTTCAATGCGCTCTCAGGCGGAAGCGCTCACGTCGGGAACTATCCGGGGGTCACGGTCGAGCGGACGAGCGCGCAGGTGCGGATTGGTGGGCGGGACATCGAGCTGGTCGACCTGCCTGGGATGTACAGTCTGACCGCGAGCTCCCCCGAAGAGCAGCTCGCCGTGAATGCGCTGATCGAAGGCAACACGCGGGCCGTGATCTGCGTCGTCGATGCAACGACGCTGCATCGAGGGCTCTACCTGGCGTTGCAACTCGTCGAGTCGGGGGTCTCCGTCGTCGTCGCTTTGAATATGATGGACTCCGCGGAACAATCCGGGCTCCAAATCGATACCGAACGACTGGCGGAGCTTTTGGGCGCGCCCGTCGTGCCGGTCGTCGCCACCAAGCGGCGCGGACTGGACATGCTTCGAGCTGCGCTGGACGCGGCGCTGGAGCCGGTGAGCGGCGCGCCAAAGCCAGAGATCGTCTACGCATCGGCGCTCGAAGCGGACGTCGCCACGCTCATTCCGGTCGTCCAGAGATGGCGTCCGCAATCCAACTCAAACCAGCTCCGCGTGTTCGCCCTCTGGTGTCTCCTTTCTCTGGGGGATGACGGCCTGCGTGACGTGCCCCAAGCTGTGCGACAGGCGGTCCGCGACATTCATGAGGCCGCGGGAGCGCAAGGGCGCAACCTCGACCTCGAGATCATCGCGCCCCGTTACGCCTGGATCGACGATGCCGTGAGCCAGACCTGCTCAGCGCACGACCTCGAGTCGTCCTGGAGCGAGCGCATCGACCGCGTGTTGACCCATCCAGTGGCGGGCCTTCTGGTGTTTTCCACGGTGATGTTGGGAATCTTCGAGGCCCTCTTCGCTGGAGCCGAGCCGCTCATCGGCGGGATCGAGCAATTGACCGGGTTCGTCCAAGAGCAGGCCGCTGCGCTCGTTCCGGCCGGGGTGCTTCGGGATCTCCTCATCGACGGGATCATTGCGGGTGTCGGAAACGTGATTGTGTTTGCCCCCCAGATTCTGATGCTTTTTCTCTTCATCGGATTCTTAGAAGACTCCGGCTACCTCGCACGTGTCGCTTTCGTGATCGACCGCGTGATGAAAGGCGTGGGTCTGCACGGAAAGGCATTCGTTCCCCTGCTGTCCGGTTTCGCCTGCGCCGTGCCCGCCGTGATGGCGACGCGAACCATCGAGCGCCGCCGAGACCGTTTGGTCACGATGTTGGCGCTCCCGTTGATGTCCTGCAGCGCGCGACTCCCGGTCTACATTCTGGTCGTCGGAACGGTCTTCGCGGGGCAATCACTCGGTTGGCTCAGCGCCGGCGCCGTCGCGCTGTTCGCGATGTACACCTTGTCTGTGATTGCCACGCTGACGGCCGCGGCAGTCATTCGCCGCACGGTGCTTCCCGGGCCCGCGCCGACCTTTGTGCTCGAAATGCCGCCCTACCGCTGGCCTTCCGCGCCGATCCTGTGGATCAATGCCTGGCGTCGGCTGCGTGTCTTTCTCGTCGACGCCGGCACGATCATTCTCGCGATGACCATCCTCCTATGGGCGTTGCTTTCGTTTCCCAAGTCGACGGAAGTGGCCCAGCGCTACGCAGTCGAGCGGGCGCGCGTCGAGCAGCAGGACTTGTCACCGACGCAGAGAACCGACGCTCTTCGGTCTCTCGACGCACGGGAAGCAGGGGAGCAGCTGGCGAACAGCTTCGCTGGGAGGTTCGGCCACGCCATCGAACCGGCGCTCCGGCCCATCGGCTTCGACTGGCAGATCGGGGTCGGAATCATCGGCGCGTTTGCCGCGCGCGAGGTGTTCATTTCGACCCTGGGCGTAGTGTTCGGCATCGGCGAGGCCGATGAGGAGACCAAGCCGCTCCGGCAAGCCCTTCGGGACGCGCGCCATGCCGACGGAGCCCCGGTGATGACCCCTCTCAGCGGGGTTTCGCTGATGGTCTTCTTCTTGCTGGCTTGCCAGTGCATGAGTACGATCGCCGTGGTTAAGCGGGAATCTGGATCTTGGAAGTGGCCGCTGTTCCTCTTCACCTACATGACGGTGCTCGCCTATGCAGCCTCTTTCGTCGTCTATCAGGGTGGCCAGCTCCTCGGTTTCGGATAGGTTTTGAGTATGCCTTGGCAACAAATCGTGGCAGGGTCGATCGTCGCGGCCGCCTGCGTCTATCTGATCTGGCGGCTTAGGCGAAAGAAGACTCCACGCCGTCCTCAGGGCCCCGACGTACCCGTGTCGCGGCTGACTCGAAGGCACCCGAAACCTCCAGGTTCGTGCGGTCACTGAGCGGAATGATTATGTTGATTTGGACATGACTCGATCCGCGAGTATCGAAGGACTGCGAAAGTTTCGAAAGAAGCTTTTGCGGGAGCGTGACCCTTGGCAGGACACTTCGCGCCGGTTTCGCATCCGTCGCTTTGCGGGTCCGGAGTGTTTTCTCGAGCACCTCGAAGGCGTCAGGGTCGCGCATTTGACGGACCTGCACGTCGGTCGCGTCACGCCCATGGCCGTCCAGTACGACGCCGTCTCGATCACCAATGCCGGCAATCCCGACATCGTCGTCATCAGTGGCGACTTCGTTTGTCATAGTCAGGTCTACCTCGATGACCTCAGCGACGTGATCAGCAAGATCGACGCACCGGTATTCGCAGTCCTCGGCAATCACGACCATTGGGCGGGTGCCGAGCCGGTGCGACAAGCACTGAGGCGCGGTGGCGCCGAGGTGCTCGACAATGCGCTCACGACGATCACCATCCAGAATCAGCGCTTGCAGATCCTCGGCCTCGACGACGCATACACCGGGCATGCCGATCGCCGCGAAGCGCTCAAGGGTCTGCGGCCCGACCTGCCAGTCATCGGCCTTTCACACATCGCCGAGGAAGCTGACGCGCTCTGGGATGCGGGGGTTCCGCTGGTGTTTTCGGGTCACACCCACGCCGGTCAGGTCACGGTCGCCCGTCTTCACGAGCTTTCCGTCGGAAAGCTTGCAGGTCACAAGTACATCCATGGGCTCTATGGTTCCCGCGACGCCAGAGATCCAAAGGGTGCCGTTTACGTTGGCGCTGGTGTGGGCGCTGCGATCGTTCCTTTGCGCCTCGGCGAACGCGCCAAACGGGAAGTGGCGTTTTTCGAGCTTGGGACACAGCCCGGCGCCTTCGACGAGCATCACCGAGAGCAAACCCCGTATGAAGGGCGAGCGCCCTCGCCCAAGACCAAGGAGCGTCGTGCGCAAGCCGTCCTACGCAAACAAGAGCGCCGCGAGCGCCGCAACGGAAACGGAAACGGTAAGCGCGACCGCTTCGATCACTGAGACGAGGCCGCGAGGAAGTGTTCCGCCTCGAGCGCAGCCATGCAGCCTGTGCCGGCGGCTGTGATCGCCTGGCGCCACTTCTTGTCCTGCACGTCCCCAGCCGCGAAAACGCCAGGGATGTTGGTTTGGGTCGAATCTGGTTTCGTGATGATGTAGCCCTGCTCGTCGGTATCGATCTGCCCACTTAGAAACGCGGTGTTCGGTGTGTGACCAATCGCGAAGAAGAGTCCCGCTACCGGGATGTCGCGCTCTTCGTTGGTTTTCAGGTTCTTCACGCGAATTGCTTCGAGAAACTCGCCGCCCTTGGCTTGCGTGACGACCTGCGACCAGAGCATCTCGATCTTCGGATTGTCGAGTGCGCGCTGTTGCATGATCTTCGAGGCACGGAGCTCGTCGCGGCGGTGCACGATGTACACGATCGAGCCGTACTTCGTGAGGAACGAAGCCTCTTCGACCGCCGAGTCGCCGCCGCCGATCACCGCAAGAGGTTGATTGCGGAATGCCGGAAGAGCGCCGTCACAGACGGCACAGGCGGAGATGCCCTTTTGCCAGAGCTCTCCGTCGTTGGCGCCCGGAATGTCGAGGCGCTTTGCCGTCGCGCCGGTCGCAATGATGACCGAGTCCGCGGTGCCTTCTTGCGAGTCGGCCTTGAAGCGGAAGGGCCGGCTCGACAGGTCGATCTCGTTCACCGTCTCCGTATGGATCGTCGTCCCAAAGCGCTCGGACTGCGCGCGAAAGCGATCGGTCAGATCAGGGCCCATGATTCCCTCGGGGAAACCTGGGAAGTTTTCGACGTCCGTCGTGGTGGTCAGCTGGCCTCCGGCGGCAATACCTCCGGCCATGAAGCCCTCAAACAGCACGGGTTTGAGCTCGGCACGTGCCGCATAAATCGCAGCGGTATGGGCGGCAGGTCCGCTCCCGATGATCAGAACTCGATGGCTCATGGCACTCCTCTTGAGGTCCGGGTTATGCATACCCGCAGGCGGACACGCAACCCCTAAGCAATCGCGTCAGACACGTACGCGCCGATCGCAAGAGACGCCGTAAGCCCTGGAGATTCGATGCCGATGAGGTGCAAGATCCCGGGTTGCGACGATGGCTTGCTGAGGACGAAGTCTGCAAATCCGCCGGCGGGACCGACGAGCTTGGGGCGGATTCCACTATAGTCCGGCGTCAAGTGCTCGGGCCGGATCGCCGGGAGGTAGCGCGCAACCGCTTCGGCAAAACGTTCGGCTCGGGATTCATCGACGGAGTAGTCGATCGTATCGATGAACTCCGCATCTGGGCCGGCTCGCCGTGCGCCTGAAATGTCCGCGGTGATATGAACCCCGAGGCCACCCCCTTCCGGGAGCGGATAGATCAAGCTGTTGCGCGTGGGTGGTGCGCCCGCGCCGAGCGCGAAATAGGAGCCCTTGCATGGATACACACGCCAAGGCCGCTCCGCGTCCGTCAAGCCCGATGCCGCCGCCACGTCGAGCGCGGAGAGACCGGCGGCGTTCACGACCCGCCGCGTGTACAATTCTTCTTCGCTGCCCATCGTGTCCCGGGTTCGAACGAGCCAGCCATCCTGGTGCCTTCGGATCTCTTCGACTGCAGTGTGATACACGACTGTACCGTCGGCATCCTTGATCTCGCGCACGAGGCTCGCGATGAATTCGTGAACGTCGACTACGCCCGAAGTCGGAGAATGAAGGGCTAGCGCGCATCGGAGCTCTGGTTCTTGCGCGCTCGCCTCGCTTCCGGTCATGAGCCGCAACTCTCCGGCGCCGACTTCGTTGGCATGACGCGCGATCGCGCGAAGGCGAGCCTCGTCTTGAGCGCTCGTGGCGACGATCAGCTTGCCGGTGCGCTTGTAGGGCACCTCGTGCGCATCACACCATTGGTAGAGACGGCGGTTGCCTTCGATGCATAGTCTCGTCTTGAGTGAATCCTTCGGGTAGTAGATTCCAGCGTGAATCACGCCACTGTTCCGGCTAGAGATCTCCCGTCCGGGTCCGACTTCTCGCTCGATCACTACGATGGTCTCCAGTCGACGAGAGAGCTCGTAGGCGCATGCGAGGCCTACGACACCAGCACCGATCACGACCGCATCGACTTCTTCGGACACCGTATCCCTTCTCAGAAGGCCAAGGGGTCGACGCGCTGTGCTGGCAGTTGAAGCGAAAGCTGCGGCATGGGCAACGCACGCTGCTGCCGATACGCTTCATAGTTCACCAAAACCTTGCGGACGTAGCGGTGGGTCTGGGTGAAGGGGATCCGCTCCAGCAGAACATCGAGCGGCGTGCCGTCCGCGCTCTCCTGTATCCAGCGTCGAACGTTGTGCGGCCCGCCGTTATACGCGGCGATGGCGAGCGGCAGTCGCCCGTCGAAGCGGTGGATGAGGGAGCTCAGGTACCATGCGGCGAATTCGAGATTCAGCCCCGGATCGAGAAGGTCGGCGGGCGTGAAATCGTCGTGCCCGAGTGCACGGGCGATGAGTTGCCCGGTTCGCGGCATGATCTGCATGAGTCCAACCGCGCCGGCGTACGATACGATGTGCTTCTGATAGACGCTCTCGACTCGCATCACCGCAAGCAGCACGTTTGGATCGAGACCGTATCGGTTGGCCGCGGGAACGGCGAGCCACTCGTACGCACGTGGAAGGGTATCGATGAGCTCGGCCCCGGCGAAACCACCAGCCGTACCCGTGTCGCCGAGCGCAGCAGCTACCGTCGCGAGCGTCGCGCGGTCGTCCTCCGAGAGCTCGAGGCGTGCCGAACGCAGCTCGTTCGTCATGGGCGGGTGCACGCGCCCGTCGATCCGGGCCACGCAATTCAGGCCCGCGCTCGCGATCGGCCTTCCGAGCGCCTGACGCCAGGTCAGGTACGTTTCGAAAAGCTCTGCGGTAGCAGCGTCTCGGTCGCCTGCTCGAAGCAGAACAGCGGCGCGCGCGATCCACGGATAGCTGTCGGCACGTACCTCACCGATGGGCTGAAGCTGCTCGGCCAGTGCTCGATCAGAGGCCCGTGGCGGCCGCACCATCGGGGCCTGCGAATTGGAGAGACCCTCTTCGCCGGTGTCGCGCTCGCCGCGTTCCACACGCCCGAGCCCGTTCTCCGCCCAAAGCGCGTAGTAATGGTCCCCGCTGAGCTCCGCCGATGCTTTTGCCTGCATGAAAAACAGGGCGGCTTCAGTTGGTCGCTGGGCGCGTTCGTGGGCTCTGCCAAGATGGTAAATCGCGGCGGTGCGGTACGCAGAAGTGGGGCGTTTCGCGACCTCCTCGAGGAGGGCGATCACTCGGTCTTCGCGGGCGGCTCCGATCGCAGCCATCGCCGCGTCGAAGAGAATGTCCGATGGGACCCCGGTGCGCGTGCTCAGCGTCGCGAGGATGCCGTCGACCTCTGTTCGGAGCCCGGGCGGTGCAGCCACGCGAATCATGTCTACGAGCCGGCTAGATGGAATCGCTACGTTCCGACGGCCCGCACGCAGACGGGCGAGCTGCTGAAGCGCTAGGTCCGCCTCACGCGCACCCACGGTTTCGGCGAGGGCTTCAGCGCGGTTCGCTATGTGCCTTGCGATCGCGGGGTCTTCGCTGGGGAACGATTGCGCGGAACGCATGTATGCTTCGGCAAGCTTCCAACGCCCTTCGTCTCGGGCCAGACGACCGGCGAAGTAGTGCACCTGCGCGAGCTGCTCGCCGGTGAGAGGGCTATCGATGAGCTCCGAAATCAACGCTCTCGCCTTGTCGAGCGGGCCGGTGCGCATGAGATTGCGCAACTGACGCACTCTCTCTTCACCAGTCATCGTCGGCGTTTCGAACCCTAGAGCGCTCAGTCGCACCAGCTCGGACGCGGCCCAAGGCGCGATGCGGCTTCCGGGTTCGTCCACGCGGATCGCATGCAATGCCGCGATAGCCTCCTCGTTACGCGCTTGGCGGAGCAGGCTCTGTGCATGCTCGAACAGCAGTGCGATGCGATCCGGAGTCGCAGGGTACAGCTCCAGCAGCTCGTGCAGCGCTTCATCGGCTGCCGGGTCGTTCGCGCGGAGTAGGGCGAGCACTCGGCCGGAGCTGGCCTCGAGCCTCACCGATTCATGCGGGCTTTGCGAAGCCTCGGCGAAGAACTCGGCTGCGCGGCCGGGCTGGCCCCGAAGGAGCTCCAACCGAGCGCTTTGCAGGGCTATCCGGTCGCTGATCTGGGGGAGCCCCTGGTGGGCCAGGTCGAGCAGCAGGCGTGCCTCCTGGTAGTTCGCAGCGACGATCTGCTCCGTCGCTTCGCGGTAGGCTTCAATTGCGCGTGCTTCGAGGGTGCGTGGATCGGAAATGGCGAACACATTCACGTACGGTCCGCACATGGGCGCATGCCAATGCACGAGACTGATCGGTGTCATCTCCCCAGGCGTTCGCTCGGCGACGCACATGGGGATGTCGGGCGATGCATGGAGCGGTGCAGGAAACGATGCGATGAGCACCGCCGCGAGCACGGCTGCAATGCGGTCACGTTGAGGCACGCTCCCTATAACATTGCAAATTTGTGAGGTGAGGCGCAAAGATTGAGTTGCCGGCACGTCTCTTTATACGTATTCGGCTGCCGCGCGCTTCATTCTTGCAAAGACCGGCCGGTCCCCGGCTCTCCGGCTGTGTCGGGCTCGGTCGAGGTTTCGTTCCCCGGCGCGTTCTCGAGCTCCGGTCGTAGGACGGTGGCGATACCGATTCCGACGAGCACGGCAAAGCCCAGCATCATCCAGAACGTCCGCCATTTTGGGGTTTCGTAGTCTTGGTCACGCTGGGGCACGTCGTCAGCCCCCGAGCTCCGCCAAAGCGGTCCGAGTAGCGGCGAGCACCGCCTGCAGCGGAACGTCCATAGAATCGCTCTCGGTGCGCTTCTTGAGCTCGACGGTGCCTTGTTTAAGACCGCGAGAACCGACGGTAATGCGAAGCGGAATCCCGAGAAGATCCGCGTCTTTGAACTTCACTCCGGGCCGTTCCGAACGATCGTCGAGAAGCACTTCTACGCCTTCTGCCTGCAGCGTTTCGTAGAGCTTCATGGCGGCGGCCAAAGGCTCCTCTTCCTTTCCGATTGGGGTCACGATGACCTGGTACGGGGCGACGTGAACCGGCCAGCGAATACCCTGCTCGTCGTGGTGCTGCTCCATGATGGCGGCGATCAGGCGGGTGACACCGATCCCGTAACAGCCCATGACGACGCTGTGGCTGCTCCCCTCCTCGTCGAGGAAGGTGGCGTTCATCTTGTCGCTGTAATGGGTGCCCAGGACGAAGATGTGTCCGCCTTCGATGCCGCGGTACAGCTCGAGCTTACCGTTGCAGCGGGGGCAGGGGTCGCCCGAGGTAGCCTGCCGGATGGGGGCGACCTCGGCGGTGAAGTCTCGCCCGTGGTTGACGTTCTTGTAGTGGTAGGGGGTTTGTCCCGCACCGGTGATCGCGTTCGCGACCGCGACCGCGTCCGGATCGGCGATGATGCGTCCTTGGAAGCCCACCGGGCCGACGAAGCCAGCCTCGCTGTTCGTCGCCTCTTTTACAGCGCCGTCTGACGCGAGCACGACTTCGTCGACGCCGAGCAGACGGGCGAGACCGACCTCATTGATCGCGTGGTCTCCGCGAACGACCGCCAAGACGACTTCCTCGCCGGCGACGTAGAGTAGCGACTTGAGGGTCTGGGCCGCGGTGGTGCCACCGCCAAAGAAGGACACCACCTCGTCGATCGAGCGTGTGTTGGGTGTCTTGACCTTCTCGAGGGGTGCGGCTCCGGCCGCCTCTGTGGGAGAGGGCTCGGCTCGGCCAGCCTGAGCGACCTCGACGTTAGCGGCGTAATCACAGGCGGTGCAGGCGACGATCCAGTCCTCGCCTGTCTGCGCCAAGACTTGGAATTCAGCGCTCTGTTTGCCTCCGATCGCTCCACTGTCCGCCTCGACGACGCGGTACTCGAGCCCGAGTCGCTTGAAGATTCGATGATACGTGTCTCGCATCTGGGCGTAACTTTGGAGGGCGGCCTCCTCCGACACGTCGAATGAGTACGCGTCCTTCATGATGAATTCGCGACAGCGAAGGAGCCCTGCGCGGGGACGCGGCTCGTCGCGGTACTTCGACTGGATCTGATAAAGGTTGAGCGGAAGCTGACGGTAACTCCTGACCTCGCGCCGAACGACGTCGGTGACAATCTCCTCGTGCGTCGGAGCCAGGTGGTATTCGCCCCCCTTCCGGTCCTTGAGGCGCAGTAGGGTGGGGCCGTACAGGTCCCAACGCCCCGTCTCCTTGAAATACTCGCTCGGTACGAACGCCGGCATGAGCATTTCTTGCGCGCCTGCGGCGTCCATTTCCTCTCGGACGATGCGTTCGATCTTGTGTAAGACCCGGGTGCCCAGGGGAAGCAACTCGTAGATCCCCGCTCCGACCATGCGCGCATACCCAGCCCGAAGCATCAGCACGTGCGACGGCATCGTCGCATCCTTCGGAGCTTCCTTCAGGGTCGGAATGAACGCACGCGAATACAGCATCGCGCCGTCGTAGCAGGGAGGGGGAAGGGTTTCCACCGGGGTCCGAAGAACCCCGGTATCTCGGCTCAGGTTCCGATGACGAAGCTCACGCTGGTCGTGCCGGAGCCGCCGATGTTCAAGGTCTGGACGTTCTTGGCACCTTCGACCTGGTAGTCACCGGCTCGGCCGGCGACCTGCTTGTGGCAATCCAGGACCTGGCGGACGCCGGTCGCGCCCACGGGGTGGCCGGCGCCGATGAGGCCGCCGCTCGGGTTGATTGGAGTCTTGCCGCCGAGGGCGATGTCGCCCGCCTCGATAGCTTTCCAGCTCTCGCCGGGAGCGGTGAGACCGAAATGGTCGATCGCCATGTACTCGGAGGTGGTGAAGCAGTCGTGCGTTTCGATTGCGTCGATACCGCTGCTGTCGGCGATCCCCGCTCGTTTCTGGGCGGCGGCGATGGTGCTGCGGACGTGCGGTAGGACGTACTTTGCGCCGCGGCTCTCTTCGATCTTGTCTTCGAAGCGAATGCGCGCCGTGTTGTGGCCCCAGCCCTTGATACGCGGGATCGAATCGAGCGATACGCCCACCCGGTCCGCCCATTTCTTGGCGTATTCTGGTGAAGCGACCAAGACCGCTGCCGCGCCATCGGTCACCTGCGAACAGTCCGAGATGTGGATTCGGCCGCCGATGCTTCCGTTGAACTCATCACGACTCATCGCATGGTCGTAATTCATGTACCAGGTGCGAGTCTGTGCATTCGGATTCAGCTTTGCGTTCGCGTAGTTGATCGTGCTGATCTCCGCGAGATGCTCGTCCTTGAGTCCGTAACGCTTGTCGTACTCGTCACCGAGCTTTCCGAACAGCTTGGGGAACGGGAACTCGATGCCTTTGGCTTCGAGCTCGTACCACGCTGCGGTGCCCAGGAAATCTCCGCCTTCGCCGGGACCGACCGTCTTCATCTGCTCGACTCCGACTACACACGCCAAGTCATAGCGTTGCGCCTCGATTTCTGCCGAGGCCGCGAGCAGCGCGATGCTCCCCGATGCGCAGGCCGCTTCGTGCCGCGACGTGGGAAGCCCTGCGAACGCGGGGTCGATCTCCAGAAAGAACGCGCCGAGATGGCCTTGCTTGCTGTAGAGCTCGGCGGCGAAGTTTCCCGTGTGGGCCACCTCGACCTCCCCGGGCTCGATCTGGGTCTCTTGGAGCGCGCCGAGCACGGCCTCCCGCATCATCGCGACGAAGTGCTTCTTTTCCTTGCTCCAGTTACGGGCAAAGTCTGTCTGGTAGCCGCCGAGAACGTAAACTTCTGGAACCTGTGCCATTTCTCTCACCAAAACCTTTCGCTCACTCAGCGACGAAGAACTTCCCCACATTGACCTGTGGGTCATCGAAGAACGTTGTGCCCTCTTGGGCGTTTGCAAGTGCGGGCGGGACCGGAAGACCAGCCCTTTCGATCATCTCGATGGTTGCCCGCAGGCCGATGGTATCGACCAAGACGCTCGGAGGCGCCCAGTTGAACCCGTAGCCCATGATTCTGTCGATGCCGGAAATGTCGTCGGTCACCTCACCGACTCGGTGGAAGGAGTAGCTGATGTATCCGGCGATGACCTTCTGTGCGATCGCCGCGTAGCGTCCCTTCGCGGCCGCGAACGCGCGCATACCGTCGACGTATCGCCCGACACGATGAAGGTTCGCAACCTCTTCGATGAAACCCAGATCGGGGCGCGAGATCGAAGATTTGGGTACGTACTTCCGGGTCTTGGGGTCGAGGACGATACGCTGTCCTCCGTCGTCCTTGCCAAAGAAGCCCGCGCCCGTCTTGCGTCCCAGGACGCCCTTCGCCATCAGGTCAGCCATGTACTCGGGGAGCTTCAGGGTCTCGTGCGCCTCATCGGGGGCGAGCTCGTAGATGTTGTCGACGATCGCGCGGTGGATGTCCCACCCAACGAGATCGATTGTCGCCAATGGTGTCAGTGCGCGGCCCGTATACGGGCCGACGAGCTCGTCGATCAGGAGCGGCCCGTGCTCCTCGGCGAGGATGGCGCACTCGTTGAGAACCTTGAAACCGACGCGATTCCCGGCGAAGCCTGCCGTGTCGGCCGTGCGCACCATCGCCCGTCCAAGGCGCTTCGTGCAGAAGGCATCTATGAAATCGACGAGCTTGGGATCGGTGTCCTTGCCTGCGATCAACTCCGTGCCGACGATCACGTTCGGGGGGTTGAAGAAGTGTAAGCCGAGAAAGTTCTTGCGGAATGATTCGCTCCGGCCTTCGGCCAGCTGATTGATCGAGAGGCCTGACGTGACCGTGGCGACGATCGAATCGGGCCGACGTGCCTTGTCGATGCGCTCGAAGAACTCCTTCTTGAGTTCGAGCTGCTCGGTCACGGCCTCGAAGATCAGGTCGGCTTCTGCGACCACGCGGTCGAGGTCCTCGTCGTAGCTACCGGTGTCGACCCGGCTGGCCACGGTGCCGGAGCGCACCATCTTCACCGCTGCAGCGAGGCCGCCATCTGCCTTCTCTTTGGTTCGCGCCAAGAAGGTGACTCGCGGCACCGCCGTCGTGAAGAGCGCCCCGCTTCCAAGGCCCATCGCGCCATTGGCACCGAGGACCACCACGTGATTGATCGTGCGTGAGCTCAGCAAATCTGAAGATTTGCGACTCGCCGCTACTGTGGTCGACGACAACATCTTTTTGTCCTTTCTCTTCCTCGGTTGTTTACAGCTTAACTAACCGGGGATCAGCAATGTGTGCCGTTCGACGACTCAGGTCAAGGTTAGTCTTGCAAAAACAAGCATTTACAAGAGTTTTACAAAACCGGGCCTGGCGCGGTTTTCCGCCGATTAGCCGCGGTGAAAGCACACGCAAGCTCGCCATGTTAGGGAAGCATTCCCATGGATGCGCGTTTCATTGCTACCGAGCTTGGAGTGACCGAGGAAGCGGTGGAGCTGTTCCGGAGCGCCGACGCGATCGATCTGCACCTCGAATCGTTCATTTGGAAGCGGGTCTTCGGCTACGACCTTCACCGGCGGCATCGAGGTGGCTTGTTCGGGCGCCGCTTTTTCGGACACGCCGACTTTCCTACCGTGCGCGAATCCGGGCTTGGGGGCGCAACCTGGTCGATCGCGACCAATCCGGCGCGATCCTCTCGAGGACGTCGGCGTGCGTTCGAAAAGAACCTCGGCGTTCTTCGCGCCTCGTTGGATGAGGCCCCGGCGATCCGGCATGTCCGAACGGCGGCAGAGTTCCGCGCCGCGCGTGCGGCAGGTGAGCACGGGGCATTCATCGGCATCCAAGGCGGTAACGCGCTCGACGACGATCTCGATGCGTTGGACCTGCTCGCGGATCGTTCCGTCTTGCGAGTCACGCTCATCCATCTGACTTCCTCTCGACTTGGCGCGTCCAGCGCGCCTGGCTCCTCCCGCACCGCGGGGCTGACCAACTTCGGCCGGGCTTATGTCGAACGCTTGAACCAGATGCGCGTCGCCGTCGACCTCGCACATATCAGCCGCAAAGGATTCTTCGACGCCATCGAGGTGCACGACAAGACGCAGCCCCTGATGGTGACGCATACCGGTTTGGCCGGGGTGTACGAGCATTGGCGAAACATCACCGACGAGCAGCTCAGGGCGGTGGCCGACAGCGGTGGCAGCGTCGGTGTCATGTTGCACGCGGCGTACCTCGGGCGCCGCGCCGTCACCGTTCGCACGGTGGTCGATCACCTCGCCCACATCGTGGACACGGTCGGCGAAGACCACGCATCGATCGGCACCGATTATGACGGGGCCATCATTCCACCCAAGGATTTGCCCGGGCTGTGGGCCCTTCCGCGCCTGGCCCAGGAAATGTTGGATCGGGGCTGGTCCGACGGACGGGTTCGCAAGGTCCTCGGTGGCAACGCGCTTCGGGTGATTGAGGCGTTGCGCCCATAGCCGAGCGCGCACAGGCTTCGTTCATGGCACTCCTGGAACAGATCAATGCCGACCTCAAAAAGGCGATGCTCGAGCGGGACGAGGTGACCCGTGACACTCTTCGCATGATCAAGTCCGAGTTACTCACGCTCGACAATCCCGACGAGCTCGCCGTGCTTTCGCGCGCGGTTAAATCGCGACGTGACAGCATCAAGAGCTACCTCGACGGGAGCAGGCAAGATCTCGCGGACAAGGAGCAAGCGGAAATCGAAGTGATCGAGCGCTACCTCCCGAAGCAACTCGACGAGGCCGAAGCGCGCGAAGCGATCTCCGGAATCATCGAGGAGCTCGGCCTCTCGAGCAAGAAGGAGCTCGGGCAGGTCATGAAAGAGGTGAAGGCGCGCTACCCAGGCCAAATCGAAGGAAGGCTCGCTTCCACGATCGCCGGACAGCTGCTCAGCTGACCTCCTAGTTGTCCGCGGCGTTCCGCCCGGACCACCAGAGCCGATATCGTTCCCTAATGGCCCTGCGATCCTCGCGGTGCTTGTTGACCCGGTAGCCGTAGTCTTGGCCCGACAGCCGAACGAGGTCGAGGCTGGCGATTGCGCGGATCTCGGGATCATCGTGATCGAGGCTGTCGATGAGCCACTCGACGCGCGAGCGATCGCCGTTTTCCGAGTACCAAACGCGCCAATCGGCTTGACGGTCGCCGAAGTCTTGCGCGGTGAGCATGCGCAATACGCGCCACGCCGCTTCTCCGAGGACGCTGCGTTCGGCCAGGGCCGCGATGAGTGCTTCGACGCATTTCTCATCGCGGAGGACGGCGAGCGCGCGCATCGCGAGCAGGCGCGAGCGCTGATCGGCGTCCGATGCGAGCGCCAACGCACGGAGCGATTCCTTGAGCCCCTCCACGCCTTCTTGCTCCTGGAAGACCTCTAGCGCGTAGAGCGCGCTTCGCGAGACACCCTGATCCTCGTCGAACAGAACCGCGGCGAGCGGCTCGAGCAGGAGCGAATGAGGCACCTCGGCCGCGACTAGGGTTGCGTAGTAACGGGTTTCGGGATCATCGGACTTGAGGAGCTGGGCAACGTGCGGAGCTGCCGCCGCTCCAAAGGCGACCAGGGTTCTGCAAAGGCCGGACACGCTGCTGCCGCGTGGAGGCTTGATGTGTGGCTCCCAGCGATTGAACCAGAGCCGTCCGGGGAAGAGATCTCGCAGAATCGGGAGCACGTCTGCCCCGAGGGCCAGCAGGGCGCTTTGGTCAGGCGCTTCCTCGTTCGGGCCGTATGTTCCCAGTCGGGAGATCATGGTGTGGGTGCGCGCGGCAAAGTCCGGTGGTTCGACGATGGGCAACGGCGTCCGGGGCGCAGTCCCGACGGCCGTGAGCTCTCCCACGTTCAAATGCTCGACCAGAAACTTCATGGCGACCGCTCGCCCCTTGTCCCCTCGCGCCGGAGGGATTCCCGTCCAGCGGCGAAACGCATGGCCCAGCTCGGCATCCGGCCACCACTTGGCCTCCAGGCTATCCCCTGGAGGGGGATTCGAGGTTCGCCACCGGCGGTCAGGAGGCTCGGACGGCGGGGCGTCGCTCCGATCGGGGGCGTCTACCCGGTCCGACGGCGCATTCTTGATGAGATAGGTCGAGTCTCCCTTGTTCTCTGACCCCATGGTTCGCAAGGGTACACCAATCGCCGTCAAACCAGCATTTTGATCCGGCGCTCCTCCTGCGTGGAGAGGGCCTTTCCGCTTGCGGCTTCGCGGAGAAGCTTCTTGATGCGGAGGCCCAGCACATCGATTTCGGTCGATGCAAACGCCTCGGCGCCGAAGCGCTCGACTTGTTCCGTTTGGCGTCTCAGAATTTCCACGTCTTGTCTCAAAATGCGCATTGCCACAGGCTTGAAGACGGTGCGCAAGACCGGGCTAGGGACTGGAACCTTGATGGCGACCGTAGCGAAGAGGTCTGTGACGGTCGGCGTTCGTGGGGTTAGCGCCGCGGTCGTGATGATGTGACTGCGGTCGCTCAACCGATACTCGACCTGAGCGATACAAGGGAGGAGGAAACGGTCCCAATGAAAGACTTCGCCTCCTTGCGGCGCGAGCAGGCGGCCGACCAAGCCCTTCGGTCGTTCCTCGCCGATGAACTGGGCCTCGACACCGCCATCGAGCGTCCGAATGATGACTTCGATCGGCTTGCGATCCGCGTTCTTGCGGAAGAGCCCCGCGTGGACGAAGGCGGTGTGCGGAACGTCCAACGCATTCTCTGCTACGGCATCGAGTGGCCCTGGCATTTCGAGCCGTTCTCGGATCGTGAGGTATCCAGGCTGATCCGCAAAAGGGATCTGATACGGCTCCGAGGTAGGCGTGACATCGGCCTCAGAGTAGACCCACACCCAACCCTGCGAATCCCGGCAAGCGAACGAGGGAACGGCGCGCGCCGGGTGCTCGGGCTCTCCGCACAATCCGGGCACCGCTTTGCACGCCCCCGTGCGGTCGAACTCCCAACCGTGGTAGCGGCACTGAACGTTCCCTCCGATGACCCTGCCTGCGGACAGTGGCGCGTTTCGGTGAGAGCAACGATCGAGTAACGCCACGCTTTGTCCTGCCGCGTCGCGAAACGCTACGAGTGGCAAATCGTTCAACAAGACAGGCAGCGGAATGCTTCCCACTTTCTTGCTCGCCGCTACGACATACCAGCCCGGTGCAAGATTGCCCTTCGCGCTCAGCTCAGTTCGTTCATCCGAAATTTGTGACATGACGCTCCCAGCGCATTTTCTGCGCCTACCTGGCGGTCGGTTTGTTTCCATGGCGTAATTAGCACGCTTGTTGCCCGATTTTCGATGGAACGAGGCGTGTTCGACTGCTACACGAGCCGTATGTCACGCCAAGTCAACAAGGAACGTACGCGGCACCGCCTCCTCCAAGCGATTCTAAAAACGATCCAGCGGTACGGATACGGCACCCTGACGACCGGTCGAGTCGCGCAGCTTGCCGGAGTGGCCCAACCAACTTTCTATGTGCACTTTCGAAGCATGGATCAGGCGCTCGAGCAGGTGGCCGAATGGGTAGCCGAGGAGTTGAGCCCAGGTCTCAATCCAGAGGCATCAGCCGAGCTGGATCGCGCTGCGGATGTGCTCCAAGAGGCGGTGCGAAAGTGCACACGCTCCCTGGTTCGCGACCGCAAGGTGGCCGAGGTGTTTCTCAGCAATCGCCGCGATCAAACCTCCGCTCTGGGCCGGCGCTGGACCGTGCTCACCGGGAGCCTCCGCGAGCGAATGCGCCAGATCGTCGTTCAGGTGCGACCCGACGTCAGCCCGGCCGATGCCGCACTGCACGCCGAGCTGCTCGTCAGCATCGTCTACGGCTTGGCTGAAGCCTATCTCGACGGCCGGGTCGACGATCTCGATCGCGCCACGGCGACTGCTTCGCGGGCAATCGTGACCAGTGTTTTGTCGCCCTCGTCCGTCGCAGACGCCGCCTGAGGGCCTCGACTTCCGATCGACGGGAACGCGTGTTACGTCCGCTTTGTGACTGACCTGTTCAATCCCACACCAGAGCATCGCGCGCTTCGCGAGCTCGTTCGTTCATTCGCCGAAAGAGAAGTCGACCCGCAGGCCGAGGCGTCGGACCGTGATGAACGGTTCAACGTCGAGCTCTTTCGCAAGCTCGGCGAGATCGGTCTTCTCGGGATCACGGTCGAGGAACGCTTCGGCGGCGCAGGCTTGGACGCCGTCGCCGCGGTGATTGCACACGAAGAGCTTTCGGCAGCCGACCCCGGCTTCACGTTGGCTTATCTCGCGCATTCGATGCTGTTCGCCAACAACCTACAAGTCAACGGAAGCGACGAGCAGCGCAGCAAGTACCTCCCCGACGCTTGCACCGGCAAGACGGTTTGCGGGATGTGTATGACCGAGCCCGGAGCGGGCACGGACGTCCTCGGCATGCAGACGACGGCGGTCCGGAGCGGCGACGTTTACGTGATCAACGGTGCCAAAATGTGGATCACGAACGGAGCGGTCACCGAGACCGAGCTGGGCGACACATTTCTCGTGTATGCCCGCATAGAGGGCAGTCCACGCAACCAGCTGTCGATGTTCATCGTCGAAAAGGGCTTCGCCGGTTTCAGCCTTGGCCAGAAGATTAGCGGCAAGCTCGGGATGCGGGCTTCGACCACGGCCGAGCTGGTGTTCGAGGATTGCCGAGTTCCCGCGGGGAACCTCGTGGGCTCCGAAGGCGCGGCGACTCTCCACATGATGCGCAATCTGGAGCTCGAGCGCGTCACCCTGGCCGCAATGAGCCTGGGAATTGCTCGCAGGTCGATTGAAGTCATGAATCGTTACGCGAGTGAACGGACTTCGTTCGGCAAACCGCTGCGAGATTTCGGACAAATCCAGCGCTACATATCGCAGTCGTACGCGGAGTACATGGCGGGTCGCGCGTACACCTATCACGCGGCCTCGGCGATGAGCCTGGACACTCCCGGCCACCGCCTGGATTCCGACGGGGTGAAGCTGTTCACCTCGACGATGGCCAAGGAAGTCGCGGACCGGGCGATCCAGGTGCTGGGTGGGTACGGCTACGTGGCCGAGTACGCCGTCGAGCGGCTCTGGCGGGACGCCAAGCTTCTCGAGATTGGGGGCGGCACGCTCGAAGCCCACCAAAAGAACATGAGCCGGGAGCTCGGCCGCACCGATCGCATTCTGTGAGAAATCCCACATCTCTCTGACGGTCGGCTCGTTTTTGCCCCTGCAAGTGGGCGACCGCACATTCGAACGGTTATGCTGTCGTTGATGACATCCTCCCCGGGGGGAAACGCAGCTGCCGGGCGGGTCGCACGGTAGGACTCGTCCTACGGGAAGGTGTTGGGGGATGAAGTGACGCAAGAAGCCTTAGCCAGCCAGCCTCCCAAGCCACCAGTCGATCTGCCCGTTCTTGGGAAGTTCGCGGGATACGACATTCTCGGACGGCTCGCGCTGGGCGGAATGGCCGAAATTCTGCTCGCCCGGCATGCCGATACCGATGGCGAGTATCGTCATCTGGTGGTGAAAAGGATTCTTCCGCACTTCGAACAGGACAGCGACTTCGTCCAGATGTTCCTCGACGAGGCCAGAATCGGGATGCAACTCAAGCATCCGAACATCTGCCAGTTCCAGCAATTCGGTGCGGACGAAGGATCGCACTTCATCGTGATGGAGTGGATCAACGGGGTCCCGCTCGGACGACTGATTCGGAACGCGCGGAAGTCTGGCGGCATCGGCCTACCGATTGCCATTCGCATCGGTGTCGATGTGGCACGCGCGCTGCACTACGCGCACATCGCGAACGATGAACACGGCGAGCCTTTCAACATCATCCATCGCGACGTATCGCCGCACAACATCATGATCGGCTATACGGGCGCGGTAAAATTGCTCGACTTCGGGATCGCCAAAGCGGACCATCGCGCCCACAAGACTCAAGCAGGCGTCGTCAAGGGCAAGTTTGCGTACATGGCGCCAGAGCAATGCACGGCTGGTCAGGCCGACCATCGCTTGGACATCTTTGCGTTGGGTGTTTGTCTTTTCGAGACGCTGACCGGGCGCTCTCTCTACCGGCGCCAGACGGAAGCCGCGACGATGCGAGCCGTCATCATGGATCCGGTTCCTTCGCTCAAGGAGCGTCTTCCGGATGTGGCCGATGAGCTCGAGCAAATTCTGCAGACGGCGTTGGCAAAGGAAGCTACCGACCGTTTCGCGACCGCGGCGGACTTCGCGAACGAGCTCGAACGCTTCGGAAAGGCAAATCAGCTCTTCGCCACACAGCGCGAGGTGGCCAACTTCGTGCAGAAGGTCTTCCCGGACGAATTTACGCGGGGCCCGCGGGTCGACACCGTCCCGTTCGGCGCCTCGATCACGCTCGATATGCTCCACGGGAACGATTCATCCTCGTCCAAGTCCTACGTATCGCAAATTCCAGGGGCCATTCGAGATCTCGATGTCGAGGGACCGGATGACGGTATCGATTTGGGGCATCTGATCGATTCGCCTGTAGTAGCCCCGCTACCTGCGCCCGCTGCAAATCCAGGTATGCCCGACCTAGAGCCTGGTGACCACGCGAGCAAGGATCGGGCAAGAGACGTACCCAAGCGCGCCCCCGCAAAGAAGAGGCGAGTCGGCCCGAGACGGCCCGCTCGCTTCGGTTGGAAAGCGATGGCGCTTCTCGTCTCGGTGCTGCTCGGAGGAAGCGCGGTTGCGTACCAGCGAACCGATCTCGTCAAGGATTCCATCGGGAAGATCAGCAGAATCTTCGAAGAGAAGGGGCCGCCGGAGATTGCGATCGATGACAATCCGCTCTTGCGCGAGCACGGTGCGCGCATCCTGATCGCGTCGTCGCCGCCGGGGGCCAAGGTCTACTTGGATGGCAAGGAGCACGGCGTCTCCCCGGTCGCGCTGACGGGATTGATGCCGGGTGACTACCGTGTCCGCATCGAAGCCCCCGGATTTGCCTCATGGTCGACCGCCGTTCACGTTTCAGATGGAGAGACCGCGGGTGTCACCGCCAAGCTCCTCGGCAAGCAAGGTGGCGCTCAGCCGGGCGCATTCGGTCGGGTCAACATCGAAACGAAGCCTCCGGCGGACGTTTACATCGCCGGGGACTTGGTAGGGCGGACGCCCATGGAAACGGTCTATGCACCGCTTGGGCGGGTGACACTCGAGTTCGAGCTTTCGGACGGCCGCAAGCTCAGTCGGCAGGTCGTCGTCAAGTCCGACGACGTTGCCCGTGCACGCTTCGATCTCACTCACGCCAAGCGCTAAGATTTGGCCTCGTCGCGTAGCCGGACATAACTCTCGTACCGCTCGCGATCGACGGCGCCCTCGTTCACCGCGACGATGACGGCGCAGTTCGGCTCGTGCGTGTGGCTGCAACTGCGAAATGCACAGCGCTCACGGTGCGCCGAGAGCTCCGGGAAACATTGATCGAGATGCGCGATCGGCAGCGCCCAGGTACCGAGCTCCCGGATGCCCGGTGTATCGGCCAGGAACCCGCCTCCTTGCAGCGCGTGTAGGGACGCCACTCGAGTCGTGTGGCGGCCCTTGCCGTGATGGTCGCTCACGCTCGCGACGCTCTGATCGAGGTCCGGAAGGATGCGATTGATCAGGCTGCTCTTTCCCACGCCGGACGGGCCCACGAACGCTGAGATCTTTCCGCGCAACGCTTCGGTCAACGCGTCCATCCCTTCTCCTGTGCCCGCGCTCACATGCAAGGTGCGGTATCCGATCGCCTCGTAGGCCCTTTGCCAGGTTCCGTCCCCCGGCTCCCGCAGATCCGCCTTGTTCATGACGATCAGGGCTTGGATATGCTGGTGCTCGGCGATCACGAGAAAGCGGTCTAACAGACGCGTATTGAGCACGGGTTGCCCATGACAAAACGTGATCAGGAGTTGGTCGAGGTTTGCGACCAGCACATCCTCCTTGTCGGGTCCCCGACCCGGTTGTCGTCTCGAGAAACGGCTCCCTCGGGGAAGCACCTCGACGACGACGTAGCTCCGTGGGTCGGGCTGGGACACCAGGACGTGGTCCCCGATGACGCACAGGTCGGTCGTTCGAGGGGTGTTCTTGAGCCTACCCCGAATGCGAGCTTGCACGATCTGTCCGTCGATTCGGACGTCGACGAATCCAGCGGTCGATCGAACAACGAGGCCCCGCATCGTCTCGACCACGATCAGCCCCGACAATTCGAGTCTGAGTCTTTCGTAATCAACGCGCGCAAGGAGTCCTGGTGGGATATCCAAGCTTTGACTACGTCGTCTGGCGCTTCGTGGTCGCGCAGAGTCTCGATCAAAATGTGTCGGCGGCGGTCGAACTGGCCACCAAAGATGCGGTGTGGACGGTGAGCCTCATCCAGCGGCCGGCCGCAGTACTCCACAGGTGCGCCGAGATGCTTTGCAGCGTGTTGGTATTCGAAAAGCTTGATCCGGTCGCGATCCGCGCGTGCAAACAGGAACCCGATCATCATGTCGACGAAGCAACGGTCGACGAAATCGTCCACGATCGCGCGTAACTTCGGCTCGCCGCCGAGCTGGTCGAACAGGTTCATCTAGTCGAGGACCCTGATGCAAGGCCGAGCTTCGATCAAGTTGCGCCCATCACGTTCTAGTACATATAGGTGTCAAACCATGACCGAAGACGACCCGGAGCTGGCGGAGCATGCGTTTAGTCTCTGCCAGCGTCTGCTTCGCATCGATACGAGCAATCCGCCCGGCAACGAGCTGCCCGCGGCTGAGCTCCTCGCAGAGGAATTGAACGAGGCGGGACTAGAGCCTGCGGTTTTGCAGAGCGCGCCTGGGCGGGGGAACGTCGTCGCACGCCTGCGTGGCACTGGTGAGAAACCCCCGCTGCTCCTCACAGCCCACCTCGATGTCGTCGAAGCCGAACCGTCCGCCTGGGAGCATCCACCGTTCTGCGGGGAGGTGCATGAAGGCTGTCTGTGGGGGCGTGGCGCAATCGACATGAAGAACATGGCTGCGATGTCCGTGGCGATCATGGCTCGGTTGGCACGCGCAGGACTCAAGCCCAAGCGAGATCTCATCTTTGCGGGAGTCGCCGACGAGGAAGCTGGCTGCCGTCAGGGCTCGCTCTGGCTTTGCGAGAACCATCGCGATCTCGTTCGAAGTGAGTTCGCGATTGGGGAGGGTGGGGGCTTCAACCTCCAAGTTGCCGGCAAGAGCTTTTTCACGGTGCAGGTAGCGGAAAAGGGCGTGTGCTGGGTGCGTGCGCGTGCGACAGGAGAGCCCGGCCACGGCTCGATGCCGCGCGAAGACTCCGCGGTCGTTCAGCTGAGCGAGGCGATCGTGCGATTGGCAAAGCAGGGCTTGCCCCGCCATTCATCCGAGCCCGTCGAAGGTTTCATCCGCGCGCTGGCGTCGCACTTGCCCGCGGCCATGCGGCCCTTCGTCAAGCTGCTGGGGAGCCCAACGCTCGGACCCCTGATGCTCCACCTCTTGCCCGACCCCTCGGTGAGACGCGCCTTTCGCGCGCTGCTGGGCAACACGGCATCCCCAACCGTGCTTCGTGCCGGCAACAAGACCAACGTCATTCCTGGCTTCGCGGAGGCCGAGATCGACGGACGCATACTTCCGGGGCAGACGAAGGACGATTTCATGCGGGAGCTTCGCGGCATACTGGGCGCAGGTATCGAGCTCGAAGTGATGCACTCTCTCCCGCCGGTCGTGACCGAGCCCAAGGAATCGTCGTTGTACTCCGTGATCCATGAAGTCATGGCTTTGCGGGCGCCCGATTCTCCCGTGGTTCCGTTCGTTCTACAGGGCTTCACCGACGCGAAGGCATTCACGTCGATCGGAACGAAATGGTATGGCTTCGCGCCCGTGAAGCTTCCTCCCACCCTGCGCTTCGCGGACATGTTCCACGGGCACAACGAACGCATTCCGGTCGATGGCTTGACCTGGGGGACACACACGCTGATGGACGTCGTCCGCCGTTGCATCGAAGCCTAGCTTTGCTCCACTAGACTCGACTCCGCGAAAGCAGTCGTTCGTCGCGCCAGTGCCTCGCTTGCTGAAATTCTCGGTGCGGCAGCGTGCTTGGCGTACTGTTCTTCCATGCGCCGTTCGGTCTCTCTACGCCTGCTCTCCGACCGTGAGCACTACGAGGAAGTCATGGAGGCTGTGCTCGTGGCGGAACGAAGCATCTGGGTGGCGACCGCGAATCTCAAGGATGTCATGGTGGAGGATCCGCGTGTGCGTCCCGGCCGCCGGCGAGGTGGTCGTTCGAGCTTCCGATCGATTCTCGATGTGTTTGCCGAGCTCGCCCAAAAGGGGGTCGAGCTCCGCATCCTTCATGCCTCTGCACCTTCGCGCGCATTCCGTCGAAGCTTCGACTCACATCCCGAGCTCGTCTCAGGAGGCCTCGAGATGCGGACCTGCCCGCGGGTGCACCTCAAGACAGTCGTGGTCGACGCACGCATGGTCTACCTCGGGAGTGCAAACTGGACAGGTGCCGGGCTCGGCGCGAAGGGCGAGGGCCGCCGCAACTTCGAAATGGGATTGGTGACCTCGGATGAGGAAGTGATCGATCAGGTGCAGGAACGCTACGACCGCATTTGGCGAGGTGCCGAGTGCGGCAACTGCAGGCTGCGCGACGAGTGCGAAATGCCCTTGGACCAGATCTAAGCGCTGCGCCCCGGGACGCCCGTCGACCCGCTTGCCGTCACAGCCAGGCGAGCAGCGCCGGAATCGATATGATCGAAACGAGGGTGCTCACCAGCACCAGGCTTGCGACATGTTCTGGGCTTCTCCCGTATCGCTGTGCAAACAGGTAGTTCAGCACGCCGACGGGCATGGACGCTTGTAAGATCAGCACCTTGCGCGCGAGCCCCTCCACCCCGAGCAAGGTGGTCAGAAGTAGGCTCGCGGATACTCCGAGGCCCAGCCGTACGAACGACAAGATGATCGAGCGACCGAGCGACTCGGGGTGCATCTTCGAGAGCGACACACCCAGAGTGAGCAGCATGAGTGGAATTGCGATGTCGCCTAGCAGAGTGGTCGTCCGTCCAAGCCACTTGGGTACGGTGATGCCCGACGTCACGACGCCAATCGTGATGATGATCGCCCAGGTCAAGGGTGATCGAAAGAACGGACGAATCGAGAAGGTCCCAGCAAATAGTGGTCCGCCGAGCACCACGTGACACGTCGCCGATACAGCAAAGTACGCCATTCCAAGCGCGAGCCCAGTGTCGCCGAACGCAAAGAGACAAATCGGGAGCCCGATGTTTCCGGAGTTCGCGAAGACGAGTGGGCCGAGGTAGGTATGTGCCGGGAGATTCATCACCTTGAGCACGGCGAAACCTCCCGCAGCGAAAGCAGTCATGACGGCCGCGGTCAGACCGGCCATCGTCGCGAGCTCCGTCGGCGACACGTCGAGACTGGTCAGGCTGCGAAAAACCAGGCACGGGACGCCAACGTTCAGGACCAGGCGTGAGATCGAAACTTCGTCGAAGTGTGCGCCTGATCGTGCCCAGGCGAGACCGACGAAAGCTACGATGAAGACCGGTGCGACGACGCTGAGGAGCTCGAGAATCACGGCGCTCTAGTGCGCTTCGAACTGCCCGCGTTTGTCGAGCGCGTCGAGAATCAGCTGGACGGCAGAGTCGATTCGCATCTGGTCCAGCGCGACCGTGATGTCAGGGTTCTGCGGTGGCTCGAAGTTCGAGAAGTCGGCGTCGGGCCGACGCTCCCGGCAGAGGGCTTCGTCCGTATTCACGTAGACCTGAATGACCCGGTCTCCGCCGATGCGTTTCCTGAGCTCCTCTCGGTCGGTGCTCGTGGGGCTCGGGAAGGCGCAGATGTTGATGAGACCCGCATCGGTGACAGCCTTGGCCGCCGAGATCATCGAGCGAAGATCTTCGCCGACGGGATTGACCACCGTGGCGGTGCGGCCCTCGTCGAACAGCTTTCGTTCCAGGGCGTAGGCCAGGGTCCAGCGGCCGGAACCTGGAAGGCCGGTGAGCCAAACCGTCGCACCGCGCTGTCCAAAGCGTTCCATTCGCTCGTTCGGGCTGACGAACGTCTTGGGCTCCATCGCTGATTCGGCACGCAACTCCTTCATGACCTCGGCGATGTTCTGGGTGCTCTCCCCCAACGCGATCATGCCCGCAGCAACCGTGTTGTTGGTGAGCGTGTCGATCACGATGAAGGCGCCGGTTTCACGGTTGCGCTGATAATCGTCGACGTAGAGCGCACGATGGCAGCGCAAGCGCACCTTGGCGATGTCGTTGAGCCCGATGCCACTGGCTGGTTTCTCTTCGAGCGTGTCCATGTCGACCTCGAAGTGAATCTTGTCGATCTGGGCGCGCACAGTCTGGGTCGTGTGCTTGACCAGGTAGGCCTTCTCGGTGTCGAGCGGCCTCTCGTGCATCCAGACGATATGGGCGTCGAACTGCCGGGTGACGCGCGGCAGTTTCCCTGCTCTGACGATCATGTCGCCACGGCTGATGTCGATCTCGTCTTCGAGCCGAATGGTCACGGACTGACCTGCGAATGCCTCTTCCAGCTCGCCGTCATAGGTGTCGATGGCTTTGACTTTGGATGTCTTACCCGAGGGGAGGGCGACGACCTCGTCGCCCTTGGCGATCACGCCTGAAGCGACCTCCCCTGCAAAACCACGGTAGTCGAGGTCGGGTCGGATCACGTATTGCACCGGATAGCGTAAATCGTCGAAGTTGCGGTCTGCGTAGACGGGAACCGTTTCGAGGTACGTGAGGACGTTCGGCCCGTCGTACCAGGGAGTGTTGTCACTATCGGTCACGACGTTGTCCCCGACGAGAGCGCTCACCGGAAAGAACTGGATATCCTTGAACCGAAGGGTCTTGCCGAACTCCATGAAGTCGGCGCTGATTTCATCGAAAACCTTCTGAGAGTACTCCCTGAGGTCCATCTTGTTCACGCATACCGCGAGGTGCGGAATGCCGAGCAAGGACGCGATGTATGCGTGACGCCGTGACTGCTGAAGGACGCCGTGTCGCGCGTCGATGAGGATCAGCGCCACATCGGCGGTCGACGCGCCAGTGACCATGTTGCGCGTGTACTGAATGTGACCGGGCGTGTCGGCGATGATGAACTTCCGCTTGTCGGTGGAGAAATAGCGGTAGGCAACGTCGATGGTGATTCCCTGCTCGCGCTCTGCCTTGAGGCCATCCGTGAGCAGGGCCAGGTCCGGGACTTCGCTTTGTGAAGCAGCCCGAACCGCGGCCATCTGATCTTCGAACACCATGCCCGTGTCGTAGAGGATGCGTCCAATCAACGTCGACTTGCCGTCGTCGACGGAGCCAACCGACACGAATCGAAGCAGCTCTTTTCTTCGGTACTTCTCGAGATAGGCCTCGATGTCCTCCCGAATGAGTTCTTTTTCGTCCGTCATGCCATTCCCTACGAAGAGCCCCGCTGTGGGCCTAGAAGTAACCCTCGCGCTTCTTGACTTCCATCGACCCCTCTTCGTCGAAGTCGATGAGACGCCCCTGTCTCTCGGAAAAGCGGTTCAGCAGCATTTCCTGGATGACCTTGGGGACCGTGTCGGCCTCCGATTCGACGGCGCCGCTCAGGGGATAACAACCGAGCGTCCGGAAACGGACCTTCTTCATCTGGGGCTTTTCGCCCGGCTCGAACCGCATACGATCGTCATCGACCAGGATCCAGGTGCCAGAGCGTTCGACCACGGGCCGTTCTTTCGCGAAGTAAAGCGGCACGACGGGAATGCCTTCTAGCCAGACATAGAGCCAGACGTCGAGCTCGGTCCAGTTGCTCAATGGGAAGACGCGGACGTTTTCACCCTTCTTGATCTTGGCGTTGAAGACGTTCCACAGCTCGGGCCGCTGATTCTTCGGATCCCACTGGTGGTGACTGTCGCGGAACGAAAAGATGCGCTCTTTGGCACGCGATTTCTCTTCGTCTCTGCGCGCTCCGCCAAATGCGCAGTCGAATTCGTATTTGTCGAGCGCCTGCTTCAACGCTTCGGTTTTCATGACGTCGGTGTACTTCTTGCTACCGAAGTCGAAGGGGTTCATCCCCATCGCGACGCCTTCGGGGTTGGTGTACTTGATCAGCTCGCCTTTCAGGTTCGCTTCGATCTGATCGCGGTAGCGATACATGTCCTGAAACTTCCAGGTTGTGTCTACGTGCAGGAGCGGGAAAGGCAGACCACCCGGCGCAAACGCCTTCTCGGCCAAGCGAAGCATGACCGAGGAATCCTTGCCGACGGAGTACATCATGACCGGGTTGTCGAACTCGGCCGCCGCCTCGCGGATGATGTGTATACTCTCCGCCTCGAGTTGGCGGAGCTGACTCAGCTTGCGCTCGTTTGTTTGCACCGATGTTTCCTAGGGACTTCCTGATGGAGCGCCAGTGTATACGCCAGTTCCGGTCCAGTTCAACGCACAATCCGCCCGAATAAGGCGCTATTGTCGTGCACGTGCTAAGGATCCGCCGCGGCTCATGTCGGCGATCGTTTGGATGGATATGGAGATGTCGGGACTCGATCCGGAGACCGAGCGCATCTTGGAGGTTGCGGTTCTGGTTACCGACGGTGAGCTCAACGTCGTGGCGGAGGGCCCCAATTTGGTTCTGCATCAGTCCGATGAAGTGCTCGGAGCCATGGACTCGTGGAACACGACTCATCATGCTCAGTCGGGTCTCACCAAGCGCGTCCGTGAATCCACCATCGATGAGCGACAGGCGTCCGAAGCGCTGATGAGCTTTCTTGCGGCACACACGGAAAAGAGGAAGGCGCCTCTCGCAGGCAATTCGATTCATCAGGATAGACGCTTCGTAGCTCGATACATGCCCGATGTGGAGCAATGGCTGCACTATCGCAACGTCGACGTTTCGACGATCAAAGAGCTCGCGCAGCGCTGGTATCCGAAGCAGTACGCCGCGCGCCCAAACAAGAAGGGTAGTCATCGCGCGATGGACGACATCAAGGAGTCGATCGAAGAGCTCGTGTACTATCGGAAGGCGCTATTCCTTCCGGCCGAATCATGAGGCGCGCCGCGATCGCTTTGATCGTGTGCGTCGGATGCGCCGGAGCGGCCAAGCCGGATGCACAAACCGCCGAGTCTATCGTTCGCAGCCAATCCGCACCGCGAAGATTAGTTGACGCTGCGACGGGAAAGTCGATCGAGGTCGAAGCGTTCTTAGCCGCACTGCGCACGAAGAAGGTCATATATGTGGGCGAGCGTCATGATCAACCCAGTGATCACGGTGTGGAATATGCAATCTTGAGGCGGTTACATCGCGAGGTTCCCTCGATTGCAATCGGGATGGAGATGTTTCAGGTCCCATTCCAGGAACCGCTGAACGAGTGGAGCGCTGGGCTCATCGACGAGACCGTGTTGCGCAGTGAAACCGAGTATGACGAACGCTGGGGGTTCGACTTCAGCATGTATCGTCCGATCCTGGAGTACGCCCGCAACCAAGGGATCGAGGTAGTGGCCCTCAACGCTCCACGGGAGCTGGCTTACGCCGTGGCCAAGGGCGGCCTCGGCTCGCTGTCTCCCGAACAGGCTTCCGCGCTGCCGGAGCTCGATCTCACGAACGGGCAGCACCGCGCGTTGTTCGACGCCGAGTTTGATGCGGGCGACCATGCCGCGGATGAGGTCATCGGCCAGTACTACGAGGCGCAGGTGCTCTGGGACGAAACGATGGGCTCCCGAGTCTCCGAGACGCTCGATAGGGCCGGCGGTCCGGCGAAGATGATCGTGTTTGCCGGACGGGTGCATGTGAAGCGCGGTCTCGGGATCCCCGACCGTGCGGCCAAGCGAGGAGCGGCTCCCTATGCCGTGGTGCTGCCTGTGACCGCCAAGGAGCTCAAATCGGAGCTCAGGCTGCCGGCAGAACGACGTTCGGCGGACTTCTTCTGGGTCGTGGATCAGTGAATTCGAGCCTGTTTGCGCTCTGGGCCGGCTCAAACTAGAACACGTTTCAGTTTCGGCCCGACCGGCCGGATCTCGCGCGCTCGAAGACGTGCGCTCGGCGTGGCGGAAAGGAAACCGATGACGGAGTGCTTCATCTACGACGCGGTGCGTACGCCCCGCGGCAGAGGACGGAAGAAGGACGGCGGTCTCGCCGACGCCCCGCCGCTGCGCATGGCGAAGGCCGTCCTGCAGGCGCTGCCCGAGCGAGGCGGGTTCGACAGCAAAGAGATCGAGGATGTGATCTTGGGCTGCGTGGAGCCGGTCGGCGAACAAGGCGCCAACGTAGGCCGGATGGCCGCGATGATTGCAGGCTACGACGACCGCGTTCCTGGCGTTCAGCTCAATCGATTTTGTTCGTCGGGGCTCGAGGCCGTGAATATCGCCGCTGCGAAGGTGAAAGCCGGCGATGTCGATCTGATCGTCGGCGGTGGGCTCGAGAGCATGAGCCGCATTTCGATGGGTGCGGCGGGCGGTGCCTGGTCGACGGACCCGGAGCTCGCCTGGGGCTCCTCGTTCGTGCCTCAGGGGATCAGCGCAGACCTGATCGCGACGAAGTTTGGATACAGTCGCACCGACGTCGACGCTTTCGCAGTGCAGAGCCAGCGTCGAGCCGGAGCGGCGTGGGAAGGAGGGCGCTTCCAACGATCGATCGTGCCTGTGAGAGACGACATCGGAGTGACCATGCTCGATCGCGACGAGCACATGCGCCCCGCTACGACGCTGCAAGACCTCGGCCAGCTCACGCCGAGCTTCGAATCGATGGGCCGCAACTTCGGATTCGATGCGGTCGCGATCCAAAAGCACCCGGAGGTCGAGCAGATCCATCACGTGCACCACGCCGGAAACTCCTCCGGCATCGTCGATGGCGCGGCTGCCGTTCTCGTGGGTAGCCGGGAAGCTGGTCGGCGACTCGGCCTCGCGCCGCGAGCTCGCATCGTGCGATCCGCCACGGTTGGCACCGAGCCGTGCATCATGCTCACCGGGCCCGGCCCCGCGTCGAGGAAAGCTCTTGCGAAGGCTCAGATGCAGACGTCGGACATCGACCTATGGGAGATCAACGAGGCATTCTCGGCGGTTTGCCTCCTATTCATGGAGGAGATGGGCATCGATCACTCGATTCTCAACGTCAATGGCGGCGCCATCGCCTTCGGGCATCCGCTTGGAGCAACCGGAGCAATGCTTGTGGGCACCATGCTCGACGAGCTCGAGCGGCGGGACCTCAGCACTGCACTGATCACTCTGTGCGTCGGCGCAGGCATGGGTACTTCAACGATCATCGAGCGGGTTTAGGACAATGACGATTATCGATTATCGAGCAGAAGACGGGGTCGCAATCCTGACCTGGGACGACGAGGGTCGTGCGATGAACGTCCTCAGCGGGGACGCCCTAGCCGAGCTCGACGCAGGCATCGAGAAGGCGGTTGCCGACGCGGACGTGAAGGGAATCATCCTCACGTCGGGTAAGCGGGGCGTGTTCGTTGCGGGCGGAGACCTCCAGCAAATTGAATCTCTCGGATCCGGGTCAATCGATGCGGCCGACCTGTTGAAGCGCACCGGTAGCGTGCTCGATCAACTTCGACGGATGGAGACGTGTGGTAAGCCGGTCGTCGCGGCGCTCAATGGCGTGACGCTCGGCGGAGGCTACGAGATCGCGCTCGCCTGCCATCGGCGCATTCTCGTCAAGCAGCCGCATGCCCAGGTCGGGCTGCCGGAGGCGGGTCTTGGCCTGATGCCAGGCGCCGGCGGGACGCAGCGGCTGCCACGCTTGATCGGTGTCCGGGGAGCGCTTGGGCTGATCATGCAGGGAAAGCAGCTCGCTCCGGATCAAGCTCTCGAAAAGGGATTGGTCGACGAGCTCGTGGAGCCCGAAGAATTGATCACGGCGGCGAAGAGGTGGATCCACGAGAGTGGCAACCCGACACAGCCCTGGGACCAGAAGCGGTACCAGGTGCCTGGAGGCGGTGCCGATTCGGTCGCTTTTGCTCAGACGATGATGGGTTCGAACGCGATGACCCATGCGAACACCTATGGCAACATGCTGTCTCAGCAAGCGATCCTGCAGTCCGTTTACGACGGACTTGGGCTTCCAATGGACCGTGCGGGCAAAGTCGAGACACGCCAGTTCATTCGCGTGCTTCAAGACCCGACTGCGCGCAGCATGTTGCGAACCCTTTTCTTCAGCCTTCAGGACTGCCAGAAGGGCGCCCGGCGGCCCAAGGACGTGCCTCGGTTCGAAGTGAAGAGAGTCGGTATCCTCGGCGCGGGTCTGATGGGACAGGGCATTGCACACGTGTCCGCCAAGGTCGGGATCGACGTGGTTTTGCTCGACCGTGACCTGGCGAGCGCCCAACACGGAAGAAACCAGGTCGCCAAGACCCTCGATCGAAGCCTTCAGAAGGGCCGCACGACTCAGGACCGGGTGGAAGGAATCCTGAGCCGCATTCATCCGAGCGAGACCTATGACGACTTGAAGGGGTGCGATATCGTCGTCGAGGCGGTTTTTGAGGACCGTGACATCAAGGCGAAGGTCACCAAGGCCTGTGATGAGCGCCTCGGCGACGACGCCATCTTTGCGTCGAATACCTCAGGTCTTCCGATCTCGGACCTCGCGAAAGCGTCGACTCGCCCGCAGAGCTTCATCGGCCTTCACTTCTTTTCCCCGGTCGAACGGATGCAGATGGTCGAGATCGTGGTTGGAAAGCAGACCTCGCAAGAGACCCTTGCCAAGGCGTGGGACTACATCCTCAAGATCAAGAAGGCTGGCATCGTCGTCAACGACAGCCCAGGTTTCTACACGAGCCGCGTCTTCGGCACGTTCATCTCCGAAGGCAACCACCTCTTGGTGGAAGGCGTCACGCCGGCGCTCATCGAAAACGGGGCGAAGGCGGCGGGCATGCCGATGCCGCCGCTCGGGATCTCCGATCAAGTGGGTCTCGGCACGATGTACAAGGTCGCCAAGCAGGCAGAGAAAGACGCCGCGGCGGCAGGCGAGAGCTGGGCACCGTCTCCGGCACAGGCGATCATCGCATCGCTCATCGAGGACCACGATCGATGGGGCGCTCACCCTCCACCGAAGGAAGATGGCACGCCACGCGCGCCCGGTGGCTTTTACGAATACCACAAAGGCGGAAAGAACCTGTGGCCGGAGCTCGGCGCTGCGATGAGTCGCTGGATCGAGGCCAACCCCCAGCAGCCGAGTGCGGACCTCGTGCGCCAGCGATACCTGTTCGTGCAATGTCTGGAAGCGGTGCGCTGTCTAGAGCAAGGCGTCATCACGGACGTCCGCGATGGGGATGTCGGCGTCGTCATGGCGGTCGGGTTTCCCGCCTTCACGGGCGGACCCTTCACCTACATCGACAGCTATGGCCTGGCCGAGTTCGTTCGCGATGCAAACGAGCTGAGTGCCCGTTTTGGCGAGCGGTTCGCCCCTCCGAAGCTGCTGCGTGACATGGCAGCGGCGGGCCGGACTTTTTATCCGTAGAGCTCGTCGCTGAGCACGGGGGCACACCCTAGCGATAGCCAGCAGCCTGGAGGGTGAAGAGGCGGGCGTAGTGAGTATCTTCTTGCATCAGGCTTTCGTGCGTACCGCGCTCCGTCACTTGCCCGTGTTCGAGCACGACGATCTCGTCCGCAATTCGCACGGTCGAGAAACGATGCGAAATCAAAATGACCATCTTGTCCTCGGCGAGGCGGCCGAAACGTTCGAACACCGTCGCTTCCGCTTCGGCATCCATCGAGGCGGTTGGTTCATCGAGGACCAGAATATCCGCTTCATCGCGCATGAACGCCCGTGATAGGGCGATCTTCTGCCATTGGCCGAGGGATAGCTCGCGCCCCTGGTCGAACCAGCGTCCAAGCTGCGTTTGATATCCTTTTGGCAAGCGCTCGATGAACTCATGGGCCATCCCCTTCTCCGCGGCCGTCTGCCAGCGCTCGGTATTGCTGAACGCTCGCACGTCTCCGACGCCCACGTTCTCGCCAGCGGGGAGTTGGAAACGCACGAAGTCTTGGAAGATCACGCCGACTCGTCTACGGAGCACGTCGAGGTCCCAGGCATCGAGCTCGAGCCCATCGAGCAGGATGCGTCCCTCGGTCGGCCGATAGAGGCGCGTGAGTAGCTTGATCAGAGTAGTCTTCCCGGCGCCGTTTTCACCGACGAGCGCGAGCTTGCGTCCGGGGTGCAAGTGAAGGCTCACCTCTCGAAGGGCGGGCGCCTCCGCGCCGGGGTAGGTGAAGCTCACCAGCTCGAACCGAATGCCGTCGCCCGGCTTGCTGCCCTCGGTCGCCGAGCCACCTTCGTCCGGGGCCTCATACTCGAGGTACTCGTAGAGGTTCGATAGATAGAGGCTATCCTCGTACATCCCACCAATCGAGGCCAGGAGAGACGCCAGTGCCGACTGCCCCTGCTTGAACACCAGAAGGTACATCGTCATGTCGCCGAGGGTGATTCGCTTCACCACGGTTTCGAGGACGATCCATGCGTACGCGCCGTAGAAGGCCACGGTGCTCAAGAGGCCGAGGACGAATCCCCAAACGCCGCGGCGGAACGTGAGCGCGCGATCCTCGGCGTATAGATCGCGAAAGATCGCGCGGTATCGATTGAGGAAAACCGGCCCGAGATCGAACAACTTCACCTCCTTGGCGAAGTCTTCGCGGGCCAGCAGCATCTCGAGGTAGTTCTGCTTTCGCGTTTCCGGCGCACGCCAGGTGAACAGGCGAAATGCATCCGCCGAAAACCGTGTCTCGACGAAAAACGAAGGGATCGCCGCGACGACCAACACGACGAGCATCCAGATGGATAGTTGCAACAAGAGGCCGCCATAGGCGACCAACGAAAACGAATGCTGCGCGAGTTGGAAGCTCCGCATCACCAAGCTGAGCGGTCGTTGCGATGCCTCTCGGCGCGCGCGCGTCATGCGATCATACAGCTCGGAATCTTCGAACGCCGCCAAGTCCAGAGTCAGCGCCTTCTCGAGAATCATCTCGTTGACGCGTTGTCCGAGGAGCGCGCGCAAGAGTTGCTGGCACGTGCTCAGCCCCCTCTGCGCGCCGGCCAGCATCCCTACTAGCCCCAATTCTGCCGCGACCCAAATCAGCGCGGCGCGCTGATCTTCGGCCGCGCCCGTCTCCGCGGCGCGGACGACCGCATCGACGATCAACTTCCCGACCCACGCGGCGGCCGCTGGAAGAACACCCGCGACCACGCTCAGGATGCCGAGCGCGAAGGTCAGACCACGGCTCGTCGTCCACACCAGAGTGACGCCGTGCTTGAGCTGTCGAAACACACCGAGCAGCTGAGGTCGATCGAGGCGGGAGCGCGAGCTCATCGGCCGAGTCTAGGGCGCTCCTCTCCTGACGCCATAGCCCGGGAACGAGCGCCGTGGTACGGATCTGCGCGTCTGAGTGGCTTCATGACCGAGCAAAACAGAGGTCCGCGAATTCGAAAGATCCCGGCTGGTGACAACCGCCTCCGCCTGGTCTGTCCTGACTGCGATTTCGTCGCGTACGAGAATCCCAAGGTCGTCGTTGGGGTCGTCGCGACGTGGGAAGACAAGCTTCTGATGTGTAAGCGCGCAATCGAGCCGCGCCTCGGTTACTGGACGCTGCCTGCTGGTTTCATGGAAATGGGCGAGAGCCCCCAAGAGGGCGCGGCGCGCGAGGCCTGGGAGGAGGCGCGTGCACAGCTCGAGATCATCGACCTGCTCGCCGTGTACAGCCTGCCCCACATCGGTCAGCTTCAACTGTTCTATCGAGCTCGGCTGACTTCACCGAACGTTTCAGCTGGACCCGAGAGCGAAGAGGTAGGGCTCTTCGAGCTCGATGCCTTGCCCGCAGCCGAGCTGGCGTTCCCTTCGGTGTACTGGGCAATCGACCATTTTCAACGGGCGCGCGGTGCCGTCGCATTCCCGCCGTTTGGCAATCCTCCAGGCCGAACCGGCGATATGAGGTCGAAATAGGCATCGCGATCGCGATCCAAGTGCTCACGGGCCGGGGACGTCCCTGAGATGCTCGGAGCCCGCGATTAGCGGTAGATTTTTCCCGCGCGCCGAGTAACCTCGCCCGAACTTCGCCAAACGAGGATTTTCATGGAGCGCGTCATTCCCCTCTCTCGCCGCAAAGGCGACATCGTTGTTCTGGTGTTTTTCTGGATCAACATTCTGTTCATCACTTACATCGTCGACGTCGAGCAGATCGTGCTGCCCGACATCAGTGGTGCCTGGGAGTACCCGTTGTGGCCGCCCGCGGTTTGCGTGGACGTCATCCATTGGTACGGCAAGTCCTTCGACCCTGTCTTGATCGCTCGACCGGTTTGGTGGCGCATGACGATTTGGATCGACGCGTTGTTCTTCGGACCGTTCTACGCAGCGGCGATTTACGCATGGACGAAGGGCAAGAATTGGATCCGCGTTCCCAGTATCATCTGGGCCGCCGTGATGATGACCAACGTCACCATCATCCTCGGTGAGGAGTTCATGGGACCACATGCGACGCCGGCGCCACTCTTCGTCCTCGCGCTCAATCTGCCGTGGTTCCTGTTCCCGATTTACGTCATCAAGCGTATGTACAGCACCGAGACGCCGTTCACGGAGACGGTCTGAATGACCGAATTCGTACAGCGATATGGGCCATGGGCCGTGGTTGCTGGCGCGTCCGAGGGGATCGGTGCCTCGTTCTCGCAGAAGCTCGCCGCCCGCGGCATGAATCTCGTCTTGGTGGCCCGCCGTGCGGCCCCGCTCGAAGATCTGGCGGCGGACCTTCGGCAGGCGCACGACGTCGAGGTGAGGGTCGAGCCAATGGACCTGGGTGCGCCCGATCTGGTCGCAGCAATGAATGCAGCGACCGAGGCTTTGGACGTCGGCCTCGTGATCTATAACGCCGCTTACTCTCCGATTGGCACATTTCTCGACGGGAACGTCGAAGACCACCTCAAGGCGGTCGACGTGAACGTCCGCGGTCCACTGATGATGTCGCATTACTTCGGACGCCGTCTGGTCCAGCGGGGGAACGGGGGAATCATCCTCATGTCGTCGATGAGCGGTTTTCAGGGTACAGCCATGGTCGCGAACTACGCGGCGACCAAGGCCTACGACATGATTCTGGCCGAAGGGCTTTGGTACGAGCTTCGCCGTCACGGCGTCGATGTTCTCGCCTGTGTCGCGGGCGCGACCCTGACACCAAACTACGAGTCATCGACGGACCGCATCCCGAGCGGCGGGCTTGCCAAGCCAATGCGACCCGAAGACGTCACCGAGCAAGCTCTCCGCGACCTCGGTCATCGGCCTGAGGGCGTATCCGGACGGCGCAATCGATTGGCTTCCGAGCTGCTTCGTAGGCTCTTGCCACGCACGGCGGCCATCGCGATGGTCAGCAAAGAGACCGAGCGCATGTACCGTTGAGGTCAGGCTCTCCAGAAACCGGTGACGTCGCCCACGCGATCGCGAAGCGAGCGAAGCTCTTCGGGGAGCCCGACGACGATGAAGCCGATCCCGGATTGACGGCCAAGCCGGTTTTGGATTCCGCGCAGTTGCATCGCTGAGACCGTGCCTGATCGAACGAGAACCAGAACGCGGTCCGCGAGCCGAGCGGCACGCCGAAGCGCTTGACCGTCATGCGGACCCTCCCAGGCCTCAAGCTGGAGGTTGTCCGCGCGTCGTGCCAGCGTCATCGCTTGTGCTGGTCTCGAGGGTTGTCGCACCAGAGCAACCGAGCGCGTGCCGCCAACGGGATAGGGCCCGCTGGGTGGTGGGGTTTGGAGCGGAGCTCTCCCCTGGGGTCCGATGTCCGGCATCTCGGGTGCGGTGCGATCATCCTCGACGCGGAACCAGTCGTCCCGCACTCGCTCTACGAGCTCGCTGGCAAGTCGTGAATCGGCCGGGGAGGCGCCGAGGATCAAGAGATCACCATTCGCTCGGGGCACGATGTCATCGAGCCCCTCGACCAGCTCGTCCAGGCCTTTCGGATCGTTGGGCCAGGGTGTTGCGCCGAGCACGGGTCCATTGCCCCAAAACGCGACCTCGGTCGCAGTTGCTACGCGAAGACCTCGGAATTCGCGCCGCAGGAGGAGGAACAAGACGATGGCCACCGCGAGCATCGGGACTGCTAAGAAGACGATCAGCTTCGCTTTGTTCCGCACCGGGTACTCCGGCACGGCTCCCGGGTCTAGCACGACGAATCCGCTCGGCGGGTCACGCAACGCGTCTTCCAGCGCAACTTGGGTGCGACGCAGACCGCTGACCAGGCTCTCGTTCACCTTGACCGCGGCCAACAGTTTCGACGCCTCACTCTCGATATCCGAAAAGGCTTCGACCCGGTGCTGTGCCTTGTCGGCCATCTCGGAGAACCCTCGTTGACGTTCCCGAAGCGCCGCGAGCCGGGATCTGGCCTCTCGGACCTGTCCCTCCAAGACTTTGTAGCTCGCATTCGCTCCAACCAGCCCCTCACCGCCGACACTTGCGACCTGTCCCGAGCGCAGCTGAGAGCCGAGCTGATTCACCTGCTGCTGGAGGGCCTGGACGCGCGGATGATCGGGCGAGAGAGTGGCTTTTGCGTCTACCAGCTCCTGGCGCAGACGGTTGTACGCGGATTTCTCCGGCGAGTTTCCGCTGGATACGAAGCTCGTCTTGGGCGTGCTCGCGAGCTGCGACTCTAGGCTCGCGACCGCAGCTTCGGCGACGCGCGTCTCCAGCACCGTCAGCTCACTGTCGGCGCGGAGCTTGGCAGCCGATTGGACCATGGATTGTTGTTCCGTCGATAGATCGCCAATCCCGTGCTCTTCGCGAAATTCATCATAGCGGCGCCGAGCAATCTCGACTTCATGGTCGGCGGCCTCGATACGCTTCGTTCTGCGAAGGATTTCCTCCTCGATTCGTTTCGACTGTCGCTCTTTGTGGTAGGTCATGAACACGTCCGTGACCGTTCTCGCGCGCTCCGCGGCGTCCTCCCCCGTGTCCCCCGACACGCTGATCTTCATCGTGCCCGACATCAGATCGACCTCGTATCCGATCGTCCTCGCCAAAGCGCGCAGACTGCCCTTGAACCCGGTTTCGTCAGCGAGTTTCGCGAGCAGGGGTTGTCGCCTCAACGCATCGGCGGCGGCGATGAGAGAGTTCCTGCTGGGCGGCATGTCGGCCACCTGAAGGTCGCCCTCATACTGCAAAATCGCGGTCGTTTCGTAGGCGCTCGACATCATCAACTTCACCCAAAGCAAGCCCACGATGGCGCCCGCGACGCCTGCGCCAATCAGCCACCGCCGCCCTGCCCAAAGCGCGCGTCGAAGCCGATACGGATCCACGGGCAACCCTGGTCGGGCATTGCCCGCGCGCCCCTGTGCGCCGTCAGGCTGAAAGGCGGCTCCCTCATCCATGGTCGAGCTGCGTCCCTTTGGTCAATAGGCGTTCCGTCGGCTGCCAGCGCCGAACACCGTCATGAAGATGATCTGCAAATCCCAAAGTAAGCTCCAATTGCGAATATAGTCGAGATCGTGCTCGACGCGCTTCTCCATCTTTTCGAGCGTGTCGGTCTCGCCACGCCAGCCGTTGACCTGGGCCCATCCGGTGATTCCAGGCTTCACCTTGTGCCGGAGCATGTAGCCCAAGATTTTTCGCCGGTACAGCTCGTTGTGAGCCACGGCGTGCGGTCGCGGGCCGACGATGCTCATCGTGCCTTCGATCACGTTTACGAACTGTGGGAGCTCGTCCAAGTTGGTACGCCGGAGAAAGGCGCCGAACTTGGTGATACGGGCATCTCCCTCGGTGGCCTGTTTGATGTCGGCGCCGTCCTCGGTGACGGTCATGGATCGGAACTTCAGAACGTGAATCACCTCTCCGTTCAAACCATAGCGGCGCTGTCGAAACAGTACCGGGCCGGGGGAGGTCAACTTGACGCACAATCCGATAATCAGCATCGGGATCGCGATGGTGATCAGAATACACGTCCCAACCACGATGTCTTCGAGGCGTTTCAGCCATCCGTCGACCCCGTAGAACGGCGTTTCGTGCAAGCCGATGGTGGGTACGCCGCCGAGCGTATCCCATCGAGCGTGGAGTAGATCGAACGCAAAGAAATCGGCCGCTAGATAGACAGAAGCCGTCGTGTCCGAAAGCTCGTGCAAGAGCTCGTTGATGCGCGGCTCAGCACGCAGCGGAAATGCGATGTAGATGAGATCGATCTCTCCGCTCCTCGCAGCGTTCACCGCATCGCGCAAGGTACCAGCGCGCTGCCCGAGCGACTCCGGAATCGGGTAGCAGCGCTCGTCCTCTCGATCGTCGTAGAATCCGTAGACTTCGAGCCCGAGTGCAGGCACCGCTTGGATTTGGAGGGCGAGTTGCTCACCGAGCTCCGTCATTCCGATGATCGCTGCCGCGCGGGTGTTGTACCCGTGGGACCTGAGCTCGCGAATGACGAGCGTGATCGCGGTGCGCCAGACCGAGATGAAGAATGGGGCGAGTAAGAACCATGATGAGACGGTGATACGCGAGTACTCCCCAGACCGATTCGAAATGAAGAGCAGGAAGAGCAAAACCGGCACGACTCCGACGAACCAAGCTGCCCAGCAGCGGACGAGTTGAACCTTGACACGAGCGCCGCGAGCGCTTTCGTAGAGCCGCAGCGATTGCGCTATCACCATGAAGAGCACCGCGGCGATCGTTGCGGCGACCCAGGACCGCTGGTCCCAAACCTCTCCGCGAGCGTAAGCCGGAAGCCATAGCGCCGCGTAAATCAGTCCGAAATCGACGAGGCGCATCAGTGGGGCGAGCTCGGCATCAGGGCCGCCTGCCCATTCGGTGGGTTTCTTGCTCGTCATCGGGGGTTCGTGGACAGTATAGACATAGCCGCGACGTTTCTCACTTCAACCTTGCGGATGGCAGTTGGGCAGATTAACCAGGACTATGCGCCGTTGCACGGCACTGTTGCTTTCGATGGCGCTCGTCTCCGCGTGTGCTCGGAACCACTATCCTCAGACGCCGACCAGGCTGCTCGATGATCCGTTGTTTTCAGATCCCCAGGATGTCATGGCTCCGGGTGTCGAATTCGATCCTCCCGAGCCGCTGCAGCTGTTTCCCGGTGATGTAATCCAGCTCACCACAGTGTCCGCAAAGACGGAGAAGTTCCCCGGCTTGATCGTCGATGCGACGGGGCAGCTCCACGTGCCCTTGGCGGGCGACATTCAGGTCGGGGGCATGACGCTTTCAGAGGCCGAACATGCGGTCGAAAAGGGCTTACGGCAGTATGATCGATTCGTTCGTGCGAATCTGATCATCACCAAGTTCGACGGACATTCCGCGGTCGTGGTCGGTGCGGTCCAGAAACCGGGCAGGGTGCCGGTGACCCCTGGCCTCAGGTTGGCGGACCTGGTCGGGCAGGTTGGTGGCGCATTGATGGCCCAGTCGAGACTGACGCCGACGCTGCTCGGAGACATGGAGCTGGCGCGCCTCGTCCGCGACGGTAAAACCGTCCCTGTGAATGTGCCGTTGGCTACCCAGGGAGACCCGAAGCACAACATCCGCATCCGTTCCGGTGATCAGCTCTACGTTCCCCCGGTCACGGGTAGGCTCATCATGGTCTTGGGGGAGGTGAATCAACAGCAGCCCATCCCCTATCGCGAGGGGATCCGGCTGAGCGAGGCGCTGGCGCGTGCCGGCGGCCTCGTAATGCAACGCGCGGACCGCCACGACATACGCATCATCCGGGGCCCGTTGACTGAGCCACGGGTCTTCACCACCAATCTCAAAGCATTGACGAGCGGCGAAGCGCCTGACGTCGAGCTTGCACCGGGAGACATCGTCTTCGTGACCAAGGCCTGGTACGCCGCCACGACGGACGTGCTCAATGCCCTGGCGCCCGTCCTTTCTCTCGCCAATTCGTTTGCGATCCTGGCGGTTGCGGGCGCTATTGGCGGCAAGTAAATGCATCGGCCACTCTTCAATCGCTTGCTGAGCTCGCATGCCGAGACCGCAGAGGTCGATCCGCATTCGGTCGGCAGTGGGCTCCTGAAGGCCGAGCAAGAAGCGGTCGTTGGAGCTGCGAAGACACGAGTCGAGCAGTACACCGCGGGCCGTGTGTGCAGCAGGATCGCGCTCGGTCGATTCGGTGTCGCCGCCACTACGCCGATCCTCCGGGGCGAAGACCGGGCGCCGATTTGGCCGCAAGGAATGGTCGGCAGCATCTCGCACACAGATAGCTGGTGTGCTGCGGCCGTGGCTCGCGCCGCGGAAGTTCGATCGATTGGCATCGACTTGGAGCTGGCCACGCCACTGAAGGAGTCGCTCTGGCGAAGGGTATGCACTCCGAAAGAGCGAGACTGGTTGCATGAGCTTCCTGCCGCGGGTCTCACGGGGAAGATCCTCTTCAGCGCCAAGGAAGCGGTCTACAAGTGCCAATACCCCATCACCAACAAGTTCCTCGGCTTTCACGCGGTCGAAATCGAGCTTGGTGACGGGTCGTTTCGAGCGATCTTCCAGCAAGAAGCTGGCGAGTTTAAGCCCGGGGACGTGATGTTGGGCCGGTACCTCGTCGAAGAGGGGCTCGTCGCCACCGCATGTGAGCTCGCCCCATGACTGGGAAAGATCTCACGGTCGTCATCGATGTGCCTCGAGGTAGCTTCGTCAAACGAGGTGACGACGGTACGGTCGATTTCGTTTCGCCCATCCCTTGCCCGTTCAACTACGGGCATGTACCCGGCACGCTGGCGGACGATGGTGACGCGCTCGACGCGGTGGTACTCGGGCCGGCACTCCCCCTCGGAAGCACGGCGAAAGTTGCAGCGAGAGCGCGGGTCGACTTCATCGACGCTGGATGCCCCGATCCCAAGTGGGTTTGTGCCAACGAGCCGCTCAGCAGCTTCGAGCGAGTCCAGATCGCCGGATTCTTCCGTGGCTATGCGGTTGCAAAGCGCTTGATCAACAGGTTTCGCGGGAAACGCGGTTCGACGCGCTTCCTCGGCTGGCTCTAGCCGCTCCCGTCGTGCAGACTCCCAAACTCGCTTGCCTGAGTCGATCGACATACGGATATTGTCGTCATTAGGGTCGGTCAGCGCGGACGCCTGGGACGAACTGGTCGGCGAGGATGACCCGTTCGTCGAGCACGCGTTTCTGTCGTTGCTGGAGCGCAGTGGCTCCGTCGGGCGTGGATCGGGATGGGAACCCATGCACGTCACCGCGTGGCGCGGGAAGCGATTGGTGGGCGCCTTGCCCCTCTATCTCAAGACGCATAGCTACGGCGAGTATATCTTCGACTGGGGGTGGGCCGACGCTGCCTCCCGGATGGGAATTCACTACTACCCCAAGCTGGTCTCGATGGTGCCGGTGACGCCGGTGACAGGAAGGCGAATCCTCTTCGCATCCGGCGAAGATCCGCTCGCCCTCGTGGGGCGTTTGATCGACGGTTGCCTCGAAGCTGCAGACTCGACGAGAGCTTCGTCGCTCCACCTGCTCTTTCTGAACCCGGAGGAGCAGGCGTGGGTTGCTCGCGACGGGCGGCTCATGTCCAGGCTCTCGTTTCAGTTCCACTGGCACAACGCCGGGTACGGCACGTTCGAGGATTTCGTCGGCGACTTCCGTTCGTCCATGCGGAAGAAACTTCGCAAAGAGCGTCGCGTTGCGGCCGAAGCCAACCTTCGAATCGAGGAGCTCCGTGCCGAAGATCTGAGCGCTTCCGATTGGCATGCGCTCGAGGGCCTATACCGTGCGACATGCGGACGCAAAGGCTCATACCCGTACCTGACGCCCGAGTTCTTCGCGCTCGCACCATCGGCTCTCGAGGCCTCTCCCCTCGTCTTCGCTGCAAAGCGCGATGGTCGCATAGTCGCCGCTTCGATCAATTTTGCAAAGGGCGGGAACCTCTATGGCCGCTATTGGGGCGCTGCCCAAAGACACGAGATGCTTCACTTCGAGCTTTGCTACTATCGACTCATCGAGCATGCCATCGATCACGGAATGCGCCGCTTCGAGGCCGGCGCCCAGGGGACGCACAAGCTGCGACGTGGTTTGATGCCCGTTCCCATTCATAGCGCGCATTGGATTCGTCACCCCGTGCTCGACCAAGCGATCGCCGATTTTCTCCGGCGCGAAGCGTCCGCAGTGCAATACGAGATCGACGAGCTCAGTCAGCACGGCCCCTTCCGACGGCAAGACGACTGCGAATCAGAGCACCACCGGGCTTCCAAATGACCATGCTCTTCGTCTATGTCGGCATCGCCCTAAGCGTGTCGTTTCTCTGCTCGATTCTGGAGGCGGCGCTCCTCAGCACCAGCCCTGCGCACATCGCAAAGCTCGAGCAGGACCGGCCCAAGGTCGGAGCGACAATCCGCGCGCTCAAGTCACACGTGGACCGACCCTTAGCCGCAATTCTAACCCTCAATACCACCGCGAACACCGTCGGCGCGGCTGGGGTCGGCGCCGAAGCACAGCGCCTCTGGGGCTCGGAGGTGCTTGCCGTCACGTCCGCGGTTCTGACGTTGCTGATCCTATTTATCGCGGAGATCATTCCCAAGACGCTCGGTGCGATCTACTGGCGGCGTTTGAGCGGATTCATTGCAGCTGTCTTGCCGCCGATGATTCTGATCTCGTTTCCGTTGGTTCGGCTCACGGAGGCGATTACCGGTTTTCTTCGACGTCGGCGCGGTACGGAGAAACTGTCTCGCGAAGAGTTTGCGGCGCTGGCACGTGTGGGCCAAGAGCAGGGTGTGTTCGACGAGTCGGAGATGAGAATTCTGAGGAATTTGTTTCGTTTCGGCTCTTTGCGAACCAGTGACATCATGACCCCGCGCACGGTCATGTTCTCCCTCGAGGAGAACACCACGGTGCGGGACGCGATGGCAAACCGTGGCTCCATGACATTTTCGCGAATCCCGATTTGGAAGGGCACTCCAGATCACGTGACGGGATACATCCTGAAGGACCAACTCTTGCTACGCGCCGCGCGTGACGAGCTCGACGAACCCATCCGTGCCTTTGCCCGCGAGGCATTGATGGTGCCGGACACGATTCCGCTGCCCGCTCTATTCGAGAGGTTACTCGACGAGCGCGAGCACATCGCGGTGGTCGTAGACGAGTACGGTGGGGTCGATGGTGTCGTCTCGATGGAGGACGTCCTGGAGACGCTCATTGGGCTCGAGATCGTCGACGAGATGGATTCGGTCAAGGATATGCGGGCAATGGCCCGCGCGAAATGGGAAGCCCGGGCGAAGCACATCGAGCGCAACCCACCCGACTCCGCGAAGTCGGCGGACCGCGACGAACGCAGATGAGAGCTCCACCAACAGGAGCTGACACCGGCGCGACGAGCCTCAGCCGGTGGATCTATGCACTCAAGCCGGCGAGTTGGCCGAAGCTCATCGTGCCGGCCTTTTTCGGGCAGGTCCTGGGCCTCCGTGGAGGGGAAGGGCTGCACTTGCCGGCTCTGGGCTGGGGGCTCGCATTCACGTTCCTTGGACTTGGTTTCATCGTCTTGATCAACGACTGGGGGGATCGCCATGTCGATGCCCTCAAGCGGGAGATGTTTCCAGACGCTTGCTCGCCGAAAACGATTCCGGATCGAATCCTCGATGCGGCGTCGGTTGGGCTCGCGGGGGCCTTTTTTGCAGGAGCGACCCTGCTCGTCGCCGCGGGTGCAGAGGTCGTGTTGCACCGGCCAGATGCATTCGAAGCGGGGCTTCTGTGCATGTTGATCTTCGTGATGTACTCGCTGCCGCCGGTCCGGCTGAATTACCGCGGCGGAGGCGAGGTCTTGGAAATGCTCGGCGTCGGCCTGGCGCTCCCCCTCTACAACGCCTACCTGCAGGGGGGCCCGATTGCGTCGTCGGCTTGGCCGTGGCTTGCGGGTTTCGCGGTATTGAGCCTCGCAGGCGGGATTGCGAGCGGACTCTCCGACGAGGAAAGCGATCGCGCCGGAGGGAAGCGCACTGTCGCGACCGCGTGGGGAAACGCCGCCGCACGAGGGTGGTGCGAGGCTTTCGTGCTGATCGGCGCCGGGATCTGGGTCACGGCTTCGATTCTCTGGCCGGACTGGGTCCCGTTCTGGGTCGTCGGACCCGCCGTCGCGATCATCTTGTGGAATTTCATTGCGATGCGGAAGGTCAGCGATACGGCCGTGACCAATGCGTTTCGAGCCCAGAGCGCGTACAAGCGCTTCCTTCATCGGGCGATTTGGCATAGTACGACGGTCGTTGCAGTCCTACTGTGGCTGCGACCGAGTTTAGCATGACCGCGCACGCGATCGACGGAACGAGCACGGAACTGGTGGAGGTGCAGTCCAGGATTCAACGCAGCCCGCGGGGTCCGTTGACCCTCGACCCCGATCGGGCAGCGGCCCGCTCTTTGAGCGAGGTCGTCACGAAGTTAGCGGGCTCGGAGCAATCATCTCACTTGGCCGCTGCTGCGTTGGCGGTCGCGAACGCGCAGCTGCAGAGCTTTCCCGAGAACCTGTTTTGGGACTTCGACTTCTACTTGGCGTCCATTCATCGGCACGCGCGTGCGGCGTCAGATTACGCGAGCTATCTCGGTCACGCGGCGGGCGTCACTGTGGAGTTGATGAAGCTCTACGGTCAACAGTCCGCGATTCGGTTTCGGTATGTACACGATTTCATGTACGGGTTTGACTGGGCACGATGGGTCCGCCGCGATCCGAAAGCGCGGCAGGGGGTCGAGCCGTTTGGGTTGGAGTTCCTGCGAGAAACCGAGAGCCGCGGCCGCGAGATCTGCGCGTTGATCGAGGCGGATGACGACTGGTACCCGAAATTGGAGGATGGTGTCGCGCGAAACTCGTTTCCATTTTCGCGTGAACCCGAAGACGAGCTCGCTCTCTATCGATTCCTAGCCAAACGAGGCTGGGTACCGGTTCAAGCATGGAGTCTCGATGCTCGGCCGGATGCGGGTCGCGATTTCGACGTGCTTCGCGAAGAAGCCGCCGCATCATTGAGTTTGAGCCGTTAGAGCTTCAGTACCATCGTCAGCATCCAGAGCGCGAGCAACGAGTTGAGCGCGATGCCAGACCACCAGGCCGCACGGAATGGATCTTCGGCACGCGCTCCAACCAGCAAGGGCAGTAGTGGCACGATCGCTGCAGCGGCCTTGGCCGGCATCGAGACCCATGGCGTCCACAGGAATACCGCAAAGGCGGCAAATGCGATGCCCCCGGACACGAACCGGCGAGCCGATCGCACGCCATTGCGAACCGGCCACGTGTTCTTGTGGGCGCGCGCGTCGTCCTCTAGGTCGGGGAGCGCGGTCATGACGTTGCTGCAGACCCCGAGAAGCACGGTGGGGCCTAGGACCCACCCAGGCGCGAGCACACCCTGGGCTTGCAAGTAGAATCCGAGCGACGGGAGTCCGACGCCGATTCCAAGGCCCTGCAGGAGCTCGCCACCGCCACGATAGCTCAATCGCGCGGGCGCGAAACTGTAGAGCCACATCAGCAGAACTGCGGCGACCGCATAGAGCGGCGTCCAGGGACGCCCAGCGAGAGCCAACCCGCTCGAGTACAGCAAGAGCACCACGGCTGCTCCGAGTGCGGCGCGCCCCAGTTGCGACGCCGTGAGCTTGCCTTCAGGGATGACACCGGAGCCTCCGGAGAGCAGCGTTCGTCGTCCAGTGTCTGCTTCGCGATCGGCAAAGTCATTGGCGAAGATGATGAACAGGTGATCGAAGACTCCCCAAAGCAGCCCTGCCGCCAGCCAGAGCCAATCCAACCGTCCGGTGACGTGCCATGCGGCCACCTGTCCTAGCAACAGTGGCGCGGCGATATTGACTTGGGCGAGCGGTCTCGATGCTTGGACCCAATTCTGCATACCGGTCACTTCCCTCGATACCACGTTTCGATCCTGCTAGGTGTTTCGGGTGCATGCGCACGCCCAGGAGTCTCTTACGCGGCCAGTGCAGTTCTTCACCGGCAAGGGCGGGGTCGGAAAGTCCACCGTCCTCGGCGCTCTTGCCACGGCGGCCGCGCGAGCGGGCAAGCGGCCTTTGATCGTGGAGCTCGGGATGCACACCGCGTCGTCGCGCTTGTTTCACGGTCCGGACGTGGGGTACGAACCCACGGAGGTGGTAATGGGCGTGCACGCTACGCGGGTTCTCTTTGAGCCCGCGCTGGTCGACTACGTCACAGCGCGCCTCAAGATTCGGCCCATTGCTGTGCTGGTCGCCAGAAACGACTCTTTGCGGCGCCTGTTCATGGCGGCTCCCGCGGTGGACGAAATCGTGACCTTGCACCGCGTGGCGCAACTGGCAGCTGATGGCGGCTGGGACCCAATCCTAGTCGACCTCGAGTCGACCGGGCACGCGCTGATGTTCTTCGACCTTCCCAGCGTTCTCGAGGTATTCCTCAAGGACGGTCCCCTCCGCCAAGTGGTCGATAGCGCCACCGATCTCGTCCGCGACGGACGAAGATGCGCGGTGCACATCGTCACGGTGCCCGAGCCCCTGGCGGTCAACGAGACGGTTCAACTCTACCGAGACCTTCGTCAGCGCGGGGATCTGCATTTGGGCTGCCTCTTCATCAACCGCATTCCGCAGCTCTGGCTCGATGACGACGAGCAGCAGCTAGTGAGGACCGAGCTCGCGGGAGATAGCGCCGGTCAACCCTGGGCCTCCGGTCTGAAGCTTGCCGAGTACCTGACGAGGCGAAGACAGACCGCAGACAAGTGCTTGCGAGGGCTCCGACACGACATCGATTTGCCAACCATGATGTTCGACGCACACGAGGAAGGCAGCGCCTCCATCATCGAATCGCTCTCGGGGGTACTCCAGCAAGCGGTGCCTTGGTGATTGAGCTTCCCGACCATTGCAGGCTCGCGTTTTGTGTCGGTGTCGGCGGAGTTGGAAAGACCACTTTTGCAGCAGCGCTGGCGCTTCGAGAGGCGATGAGGGGTAGGTCGGTCCTCGTGCTGACCGCCGATCCGGCTCGTCGCCTGGCCGACGCGTTGGGAATCCACGGCCTGCGTGACACTCCCTCTCACGTGCCGCTGCCACTTCATACAGCCGGGGGCGAGCTGTATGCGGCGATGCTGGAGACGAAAGCAAGCGCGGACGACATCATACGACGTGCTGCAGAAGACGAAGCGAGCGCTCAGCGCGTCCTCGACAACCGCATCTATCAAGCTTTCTCCAACACGCTTGCACGATCCCATGCCTACGCCGCGATGGAACGGATCCACCAGGCAGTGCATGAAACCCGTTACGATCTCGTGGTCGTCGATACGCCGCCTGCGCAGAGTGCGGTCGAAATACTGGATGCTCCGGCGCGATTGGTGCGATTCCTCGATCAGCGCGTCGTTCGTTGGTTCGTCAAAGCTTCGGATGATTCAGCGCAACTGCGCGGCGGCGCTCTGACTCAGAGGCTCTTGCGAGCCGTGACCGGTGATTCCTTGGTCGCTGCCCTCACCGAGTTTCTCTCCGAGATGGCGTTTCTGCGAGAGGGATTTTCCAAGCGAGCCGGCGAGGTGCGCGACTTGATGCGATCTTCGAGTACCACGTTCGTGCTCGTTTCATCTCCCGATCGAGTCGGTATTGAGGCAGCCAAGTCGGTCGCGGACGAGCTTTCGGACCGGAGCTTCGAGCTGGCCCAAGTCGTATTCAATCGAGCGTTCATCCCGGAGATCAGCAGCATCCGTGATGCTCCGGTTCGATACCCGGACAGGCTTTCGGGACTCGCTCCAAAGCTCGAGCGCATGCGCGCGGCTCTGGTCCAGGAGGTCGAGCAAAAGCGCTCGAATATGCTCGCATTCTGCAATGAGGTCGGGATCCAGGCCTGGTCACTGCCCGAGGCGACTCGCCCGCTCGGCGATACGTCGGCGTTGGCAGCTTGGATCGAGCAAGGGCGCCCAGTCAGCTCCGCCGGCGTAGCGTGATCCGGCAGTTTCGTGCAATCCTACGCCACTACGAGGGGCTTCATGCAGCACGTAATCAAACACGACCTCAGTCCGGACTTGGCTAGGAAGGCCGCCGAGAAGGCGGCAGAGCACTACACCAAGAAGTGGGCGAAGTACGATGCAAAGACGACGTGGCTCAGTGATACCAACGCCGAGATTACCTTCCGCGTCAAGGGGGTGAGGGTTGCCGCCACCGTCGACATGCAGCCAGGACAAGCCGTCATCGACATGAAGCAAGTTCCGCTTCTACTTCGTCCATTCAAGAACATGGCCCTCGATGTGGTGCAACAGACCATGCAGAAGTGGATTGACAAGGCGAAAGCGGGGGAGCTGGGATGACGCGCCCCGAGCTTCGCATCGGGGCTCTTGGAGCGGCGCGCATCACGCCGATGGCGTTGATTCGACCCGCGGGACAGACCACCGGCGTATCGGTGACCGCCCTGGCGGCTCGAAATCGCGTTCGAGCTGAGAAGTTTGCCCGTAAGCACGGCGTTGCGAAGGTTCACGACGACTACGACTCGCTTCTTGCAGATCCCGAGATCGACGCGGTCTACAACCCGTTACCGAATAGTCTCCACGCCGAGTGGACGTTGCGCGCGTTGGATGCTGGAAAGCACGTCCTTTGCGAGAAACCGTTCACGTCGAACGCACCCGAGGCAGAGCGTGTCCATCTGGCCGCCGAGCAAAGCGACCGCGTCGTGATGGAGGCTTTCCACTATAGATACCATCCGCTTGCGCAGCGCATGCGCGACCTCGTCGCGTCGGGGGAGCTCGGAAAACCGCGATTCATCGAGACGTGGATGTGCATCCCCCTTCCGTTGCCGCGCGACATTCGTTATCGCCTCGATCTCGCGGGCGGCGCGATGATGGACACCGGTTGCTATGCCGTTCACGTCGCGCGGACGATCGCGGGCGAAGAGCCCATCGTCGTTTCGGCCCGTGCGAAGCTGGCTTCGCCCCAGGTGGACCGCGCGATGGAGGCGGACCTCCGCTTCCCGAGTGGAGCTGAGGGAAGAATCAACTGTTCACTATGGTCGCGGAAGCTCGTCAAAATCGCTGCCGTCGTGCAGCTCGACGGTGGCGAGATCCGGGTACTCAATCCGGTCGTGCCGCAGCTCTTTCACAGCTTGAAGTGGCGCAGAACCGGCGGCTCGTGGACCAAAGAGAAGTTCCCGAAGAGACCCACGTACACCTATCAGATCGAAGCGTTCCGAGACGCCGTCGTCGACGGGAAACCCTTCTTCACGACCACCGCAGAGGCGGTCAAGAATATGCAGGTTGTGGACGCGATCTACCGAGCGGCTGGAATGCGTCCCCGCCAAGAGGTCAAGCGCTGACGAATTGCTTGAGCGCCGCATCGCCGTGAACGTTGCGCAACTTGCGCAGCGCAAGCGCTTGCAACTGTCGAATGCGCTCCCGGCTGAGGCCGAACTCACGTCCGATTTCAGCGAGCGTGCGCGCCTCTTTCTCGCCGATGCCAAATCTCATCCGAATGATGCGCTGTTCGCGCGGATTGAGGCTCTCCAACGCTCTGAGAACGGACTTCGACAGATCCTCGCCGATCACGGAGTCCATGGGTGTACCCGCCTCGTCGTCGGCGATCAGGTCACGAAGCTCGCTGTTGCCATCGTTACCCACCGGCATTTCGAGCGAAACGGTGTCGCGTGCGATCATCAGGAGATTGGCTACTTGGTCGGCCGGCAGCTTCATTCGTTTCGCAATTTCGGCCGGCGTAGGCTCCCGCCCCAGCTCTCCGGTGAGCTTGCGCGTCATGCCGGTCACCTTGGTGAGGAGCTCACAGGCATGTACAGGGATGCGAATCGTTCGAGCCTGGTCGGTCGTAGCGCGGGCCATCGATTGGCGAATCCACCAGGATGCGTACGTCGAGAGCTTGTAGCCCCGACGGTAGTCGAACTTGTCGATCGCACGCATCAGCCCCATGTTGCCCTCCTGAATCAAGTCCATGAAGGGAAGGCCGCGTTTCAGATACTTCTTGGCGATCGCGACCACCAATCGAAGGTTGGCTTCGACCATCTCCGATTTCGCACGTTCCACGTCGGCATGCGCGGCGGCGACGACGTCCTGCAGCTTTCGGAGTTGATTGGCCGAGAGCCCAGAGTCAGCCTCGGCTTTTTTCCGTGACACTGATCCTTCGTCGCACGACTGCACGTATGAATGGAGCCTGCAAAGCACAGTCTCGAAGCTCTGCTCGATGACGGCTTCTCGCACCGGAAGCTCACCGGTCGCAACGCGCTCGCGCACCTCGCTGATCTCGTCTGAATGGAGCTTGTGCTCGATGATCGCGTCGAAGATGATCTGGCGACCGTTTTCGATTTGTCGCGCGAGCTCCACCTCGCCTTCTCGCGTGAGCAGACTCACCGAACCCATCCAATCGAGATAGGTCTGCACCGGTTCGGCGCTGAGCAGGTTGGTTTGCTCGGCTTGCTTTGACGCGCGTCGCCGATCCCCTTTTCGGTTCTTGCCCGGGTTGACGGTGACGTCGATCCCGGCAGCCTCGAGTCGCCGCATGAACTTACGAACGGTGCCCTGCGTCGCCCCAATCTTCGCGATGACGTCCGATGCTTCGTTGTAAGTGATCCAGCCTCGCGGCTTCACCGCGTCGATCACTTCGTTCATCATTACGGTATCTCGGGATTTTTGTGATGGCATTGCTGATTCTCCGGTGTGTCTAAGCGTGTGGTACCACCAGGCTGGAAAATTAGCAACCATATGATCAAAAAAATGTAGTTATACTGTGAACGGAACATCACGGCGGCTGCTCTCGGCTTTGTCAGAGGCCGAAAAGACCATTGCTTTTGAGCGTTTGACTGGGGTAGGCCTTCGCGATGGCAGGCTTTACCGAATACGACGCGTACGATGGCCTGGGCCTCGCCGAGCTGGTGCGGACCGGCCAGGTCAGCAGCGCAGAGCTCGTCGAGGAGTGCATTTCGCGGGTCCAGCGGCTGAACCCCCGGATCAACTCCGTCGTCTTCGAGCTCTTCGAGGCCGCACGCGAGCGAGCGTCGACGGGGGTCGGCGATGGCCCGTTCGCCGGCGTCCCTTTCCTGATCAAGGATCTCATTCAGCGCATTCCGGGGGTCCCGACGCAAGAAGGCTCACTCTTTTTCAAAGGTTGGACGCCCACCGAGGAAACCAATCTCTATCGGCGTTGGCTCGAGGCGGGTGTCGTGCCCGTCGCCAAAACCGCAACCTCGGAGCTGGGCCTCCTTCCCGTCGTGGAAACGGAGCTGCACGGCGTGACGCGCAACCCGTGGATGCTCGATCGAACGCCAGGCGGCTCGAGCGGCGGTTCGGGGGCGAGCGTTGCAGCGGGCCTAGTACCGATGGCGTCCGGCGGAGATGGTGGAGGATCGATCCGGATTCCGGCAGCCTGCTGCGGCTTGTTCGGTCACAAGCCATCGCGCGCCCGCAACCCTTCGGGACCCATCGTGAGCGAACACTGGTCCGGGTATGTATCCGAGCACGTCTTGACCCGCACCGTCCGTGACAGCGCCGCAATGTTGGATGCGACCCAAGGGCCCGACGAGACGACGCCCTACTTCGCAGCACCGATCGAAGGGACGTTTCTCGAGGCTGCCGAGCGGGATCCGAGGCCCTTGCGCATTGCGTTTCACAGCGAGCCAGCCCTGCCCGCAACGGTGCATTCGGATTGCAAGGCTGCGGTTCAAGACGCCGCGCGGCTGTGTGCAGAGCTCGGACATCATGTCGAGGAGGTTTCGCCCAAGCACGATGCGCTGGCACTCGGGCGCGCGTTTCTGATGGTGATTGGAGCAAACATCGCCGCCGAGATCCGCGAGGGTGAGCAAACGACAAACCGGCGTGCCACCTCGAAGGATTTTCAGCTCACGACCTGGATCACTCGCATGCTCGGTCAGGCTGTGAGCGCTGAGGACTTCTTGCTGTCGCTACGAGCGCTTCAGACGGAAGCGCGGCGGCTGATCGATGTCTATCGGGGATATGATCTCGTGCTCACACCGACCTTGGGGACGCCGCCCGTGCATATCGGCGAGCTCAATCCCCGCGGGGCGGACCTCATCGCGCAAAAAGTGATCGTCGCGCTCGGCTGGAAGGCTCCGCTGGCGAGTACGAAGCTCATCGATCAGGCCGCGCAAAGCACTTTTTCCTTCATCCCCTTCACGCCCATCGCCAATTTCACGGGGCAGCCATCGATGTCGGTGCCCTTGTTTTGGAACGCAGAGGGGCTTCCGATCGGCGTGATGTTTACCGGGCGACCCGAGGAGGAAACCTTGATGTTCTCCCTAGCGGCCCAACTCGAGCGAGCTCGGCCGTGGCGGGATCGTCGCCCTCCGGTTTACGCGGGAACAAAAAATATCGCGTAATTTCAGCCTGCTCAAGCTGATTGAATACTCATTCATTTTTCGGTTGCCCCCAGCCCTGAGCAGCCTCTAGGATTCCCCGGCATGTCCGAACAGCGTTATCCCGTGTTGCGTTCGAAGACGGACACCAAGTCCGAGGCGTACCGCGGCAATCGGGAAGGCACACTTGCTGCGCTCGCCGTGGTCCACGAGGCGCTCGCCAAGGCCAATGGTGGAGGCGGGGAGAAATACGTCAGCCGACATCTCGCTCGCGGTCGCATTCTCCCGCGGAAGCGCATCGAGATGCTCCTCGATCGGGACAGCTTCTTCTTGGAGATAGCGCCGCTCGCCGGCCACGGGATGAAGGGCGAGGTGAGCGGCTCGTCGGTGGTTGGCGGTGTCGGTCTCGTCAGCGGTGTGGAGTGCGGCATCTTCGCCAGCGAGGCGACCGTGAAAGGCGGTGCGGTCACCCCAATCAGCATGTTGAAGACCGGCAGGCTGGCCGAGATCTGCGAGCAGAATCGTTTGCCGGGGATCAGCTTGATCGAGTCTGCAGGTGCTGATCTACCAAACCAAGACAAGATATTCGTTCCTGGTGGCGCAGGGTTTCGACATCTCACTCGGCGCTCCGAACAGAAGATACCGACTATCTGTCTCGTGTTTGGAAGCTCGACGGCAGGCGGTGCTTACATGCCTGGTATGAGCGACTACGTCGTGATGGTGAAAGAACAAGCCCATGTCTACCTCGCGGGGCCTCCGCTCGTGAAGATGGCGACTGGCGAAGAGACGGATCACGAAGAGCTCGGCGGTGCCGAGATGCATTCGACCATCAGTGGCGTCTCGGACTACCTCGCGGAAGACGAGCTGGACGCGATTCGGCTCGGCCGGGAGATCGTGGCGCATCTCGAGTGGAAGAAGCGCGGCACGCTTCTACCCCGCCCGGTCGAAGCCCCCTTGTACGACCCCGAAGAGCTATTGGGCATTGCATCCTCCGATGTGCGGGTGCCCTTCGATCAACGCGAGGTGATCGCCCGCATCGTGGATGGCTCGCGTTTCAGCGAATTCAAGCCCCTCTACGGCAAGACCATGCTTTGCGGCTGGGCCCACATCCACGGTTTCCCGGTCGGCATCATTGCCAACAATGGAACGATTTTCAGTGACAGCGCCAACAAAGGCGCTCAGTTCATCCAGCTCTGCAACAGCAGTGACGTTCCACTCCTGTTTCTGCAGAACACAACCGGCTTCATGGTCGGCAAACAGTACGAGCAAGACGGAATCATCAAGAACGGTGCCAAGATGATCAATGCCGTGTCCAACAGCACCGTTCCGGCCATCACGATCATGACGGGGTCGAGTTACGGGGCAGGCAACTATGCGATGAGCGGTCGATCGTACAATCCTCGATTTCTCTTCACGTGGCCAAACCACAGGATCGCCGTCATGGGCGGCAAGCAGCTTGCTGGCGTGCTCGACATCATTCAGCGCGATGCAGCTGCCAAGAAGGGCATCGAGGTGGACGAAAAGATGCTGGAAGTCGCCAAGATGATGACCGAGAAGCAAATCGAGGATCAATCGACCGCGCTCTACGCGACGGCGCGCGTCTGGGACGATGGCATCATCGACCCGCGCGATACGCGTACGGTGATCGCAATCTCTCTCTCGGCGGCGTACAACGCGCCTGTCGAGGGGACCACGTCATGGGGCGTCTTTCGGCACTAGGGGAAGCAGGCGGAAGTTGAGCACTCAGATACAGAAGATCCTCGTAGCCAACCGCGGCGAAATTGCCCGGCGAATCATGAGGACCTGTCGGAAGATGGGCATCGCCACGGTTGCCGTTTATTCCGAGGCTGACGCGAACATGCCGTTCGTGGCGGAGGCCGATGAGGCAATTCGCCTGGGCCCCGCGCCAAGCTCAGAGAGCTATCTTCGGATCGACAAGATACTCGAAGCCGCGGCGCTGACCCGTAGCGATGCGATTCATCCGGGATACGGTTTTCTCGCGGAGAACGCAGCATTTGCCGAAGCCTGCGGTGAGGCGGGCGTGATCTTCATTGGCCCCACACCGGACGCGATTCGCGCCATGGGCTCGAAGCGCGAAGCCAAGGCGCTGGTCCAAGGGGCCGGGGTGCCCGTCATTCCTGGATACGACGGGGCGAGCCAGGACCCGAAGGTGCTCGCAAAAGAGGCGATCGAGGTCGGGTTTCCCGTTCTGCTCAAGGCGAGCGCGGGCGGGGGCGGCAAGGGTATGAAGCTCGTTCGCCGGGAAGCGGAGCTGCCGGATGCGATCGCGTCGGCGGCGCGCGAAGGCCAGAGCTCGTTTGGGGACGGCACGCTGCTGATCGAGAAATACATCGAGGAACCTAGACACGTCGAGATCCAGATCCTCGGAGACCACCACGGCAACCTGATTCATCTGAACGAGCGAGAGTGCTCGATTCAGCGTCGACACCAGAAGATCATCGAGGAGAGTCCTTCGCCTGCGCTCGATCCGGCGCTCCGGAAACGAATGGGGGATGCCGCAGTCTCCTGCGGGAGAGTCATCGGTTACCAGAACGCCGGCACGGTCGAGTTCATCCTCGCGCCAGACCGAAGCTTCTATTTCCTCGAGGTCAACACCCGTCTGCAGGTCGAACACCCCGTTACGGAATGCGTCACCGGTCTGGATCTGGTCGAAGAACAGATCTTGATCGCTCAGGGCGAGCCGCTGCGCGTATCACAGGAAACGGTTCGATTCGAAGGAGCAGCCCTCGAGGTTCGACTTTACGCCGAAGATCCGGCTGCGGGTTTTCTGCCGCAAAGCGGGAAGGTCGTCGATTGGAACCTCCCGCCCGCCGAAGGGTTGCGGGTCGACAACGGCGTTGAGGCAGGCAGCGAGGTCAGCATCCACTACGATCCAATGCTCGCGAAGATCATCAGCTCGGGCGCGACTCGCTCCCTTGCGATTCAGCGGATGCGCCAGGCTCTGCGCTCGCTCAGTGTCCAAGGAGTGACGACCAATCGGGAGCTCTTGCTCCGTGTCCTCAATCATCCCGCCTTCATCGCTGGTGAGACCGACACCCACTTCATAGAGCGGCACCTACGAGACGAGTTGGGTGAAATGGATGCTGTTTCGGACCAGCAGCGTGCGGCCATCGCCGCGGCCCTCGCCGAACAGCAACGACGCGACGGTGAACGGGTCCTGGTGCCCGCGGTCCCATCGGGGTGGCGCAACAACTATCACACCCCGCAATCGGTCGATTTCGTCGCCGGCCAGAACGAGATCCGCGTCGACTATCGCCACCTCGGGAACGATCGCTTCCTCGTCTGGACAGGGGAGATCGAGCGCGAGATTCGAGTGATATCCTGGAAGCCGCCGCAACTGACGCTCGAGGAAGGATCACACCGGTGGCGGGCCCGGGTCAGCTTCGACGGCGACCGGGCGTATGTTCACACCGCAGAGCTCAACATCAGCTTGCTTCGTCAGCCTCGATTTCCGGACAAGGCCCGAGCGATACCGGCGGGTGGATGCATTGCGCCGATGCCCGGCAAAGTCGTCGAGTTGCGCGTCGCCGAAGGTGACACCGTGCAGGCTGGGCAGGTGCTCTTGATCATGGAGGCCATGAAGATGGAGCACTCCGTGACCGCCCCCCAGGACGGCGTAGTGGCTCAGGTGAGCGTCGCCGCCGGGGATCAAGTCGGCGCTGATGCGCTTCTCATCGTCGTCGCGGACTAGGCTGCGTCCAGGTCGGCGATCAGTTGATCGCCACTGAGCTGGGTCGCGGACTCCCCGTCGAAGTACTTCATCAGCCCGGCTCGATCGTAGTGCGGCTTGATTCTGTCACTCAGCAGGCCGATTTCACGGAGGTTCGGAACGAGTCGCTTGAACATCACTTGCCGGAAGATGGCGAAGCCTGGGGAGTCGGTGACGAACTGAGCCCATTCCTTGCGCGTCAGCTTGTGCTCGAACCACTCTTCGTACACCTCGAAGGAGAGGAAGCGGTTGCGCATGAGGATCGCCACCTCGAAAGCCCAATCCTCCCGTTCGCGTCGCTCGCTGTCGCTGAGCTCATTGCGGAAATGGTCGCGAAGAGCGAGTACGCCATAGTGCACGTGCCGGGCCTCGTCCTGGATGACCATCTTCAAGAGTTGTTTGAGCATGGGCTCCTGGGTCATCTGGTACATCGTTCCAAACGCCCCGAGGGCCAGGCCTTCGACCATGATCTGCATACCCAAGAACTTCACGTCCCAGCGCGAGTCCTGGATGAGGGCATCGATGATCACGAACAAGTTGTCATTGATTTGATAGAGCTTGTTCATCTTCGAATCGAGGTATCGGTGGAACACCTCGACGTGGCGGCCTTCGTCCACGACCTGCGTCGCGCCATAGAGCTTGCCGTCGAAGAACTGCACGGCCTCGGTCACCTGTGCCGCCGCGAACAGAGCGCCTTGCTCGCCGTGTAGGAATTGACTCAGCATCCAGGAAGCGACGCTCGAGTTCAGGCGTCGCTCCTCGAGATCCGTCAAGCGGATGCCCCGGGCGCGTAGCGCTTCGTAATCCATGAACTGGCGCGGGATGATCGGCTTCTCGGGATTCTCCGGGTCTACATCGATGTGCCAGGGGAGATCATCGCCGTTCCATTGCTGCTCTTTCGCGCGAGTATAGAGCTCGCGCATCTCGGGCTGGTCATTCGGATATGTCCAATCGAAGTAAACTCGATGGTGCGAAGGCATCGTGGTCGGGACGCCTTGCTTGCCTCGCTGAAGGATTAAACCGCGCACCCCGGAAGGCGCCATCGAACGCAAGACCTTGGTGTTGTTGGTTTGGGTCATCAGTTGGACGGCTTCGACATAGGGCTCGAGGCGACGTCGAATTTCGTGAGGCAGTTTGTCGAGCACTTTGTCACTGAGCATGGTCAGGTCCTTCCTTACAGCACATCTGCGAAGAACTCGCGGATCTTGGTGGAATGTAAACGCATGATGTAGCGGTCGAGGATGGGAACGACCGCCTCGATCATGTTAGCGACTTTTTCGGGCGGAAGCTCCGACAGCCGAGCGGAAACCAGGCGCACCTCCTCGTTGAGGAGCTTGGTAATGGCGTCTTGGTAGAGCGCCATGTCCTCGACTCGAAAGCCGAGGTCTGGGGTGAAGCCCAAGGCGCGAACCCTTCCGAATACCTCGAATATCCAAATATCAGCCGCGGCGATCCGCAACAATCCGTTCGATCTCGCACCGCCGACCAAGCCAAGCTCGAACGCGCGCACGACGTCCTCGGGGTCGATGCCGGCATGTACCGCGATCTCCGCGGGAGTGAGCGTAGGGCTCCGATCATCGCTGGTCTTCAGAGATTCGGCGAGACGTTCCTTCACCCCAGCCAAAAAAGCGTGCTGACGCGGCGAGAATACCCCTTCCTCGTCGTTGAACAGCGCCTTGATCGCCTTCAGGGGCAGGAATCGCTCGTGCTGGAGTTTCTTGATCAGGCGCAGGCGCTCGAGGTGTTCTTCGGCGTACCAAGCCATGTTGCGTCCGGTCTTGTGTCCGGGAGGAAGTAGCCCCTGCTGAATGTAGAAGTGGATCGCCTGGCGCGGCAGACCCGTCGCCTCGCACAAGTCTTTCATGCGATAGCACCACCGCTCTTCGTCGAGGGCCACCGATTTTGCAGCCGCCGTCATGTTCGCTCCACCTCGACCTTGCTCTGTGTCAGCGGGCGGCCCACGCAGGTCAGCACATAGCCTTGGTCCCGCTCCGCGCGGCTGAGACAGTTTGGTTCTTCCATTTGAATCTCGCCGCCAGCAAGGCGAACGCGGCAAGCGCCGCAACCGCCCATCGCGCACGAAAAAGGCATGTCGATGCCGGCTGCAAGAGCGGCTTCGAGGATTGTCTGACCCGGCTCCACTTGGATGCCATGATCGTGCCCGGCCTTGGCGATCAGGACGAGCTCAGTCTTGTCGCTGCCCACGTTACCGGATCGCTCCTCGGGGCGAGTGAACCGCTCTTCTGCGATGCGGCTCTGGTCCACACCGAGTGCGCGGAGGGCTTCGTGCGCCGCTTGCACCATGGGCGAGGGCCCGCACACGAAGTAGCGCAGGAGGCCGTCATCTTGGATGCCGAGCACGTCGATCCGTGATCGGATCACGTCGGGAGTGAGTAGCCCGCTCCCCCCCGACCAGCCCTCGGGAGATCGCTCCAACACGTGATCGACGATCAGCCGATCGCCGAACTCGCCGCAGAGCGCCTCCAGTCGATCTCTGAAGATCACCCCATCCAATCGACGGTTTCCGTAGATCAGCGTCACCCGGCTTCCGCCCTCGATGCGGAGCACCGTTTCCAGAATGCTCATGATGGGCGTGATTCCGCTGCCGCCGGCGATCATCACTAAGTGGCGCGCGTTCACTGGGATTGGTTCGACGGTGAAGTTCCCGGAGGGTCCCAGCACGGCGAGCTCGTCGCCCTCGCGGATCGTGTCATTCAAGTGGTTGCTGACGCGTCCGTGTTCGACGCGCTTCACGGTTACATGTGCCGGAACATCGGGAAGACATGCGCTAGCCATCGAGTAGGCGCGTCGCAAGCGCTCACCATGGATGGTGACGTCGACGCTCAAAAACTGGCCTGGCCGAAACTTGAGAGCCGAGCCGTCCGCTTCGGTGAGGTAGAAGGAAACCGCCTCGTCCGTTTCGCGAACGACCTTTACCACCTTCACCGGTCGCGTCATGTTCGGTGACTTGCGCGGCAGTGAAACCAAGGCGCCAGCGGTGGATCGTGGACGCTCGATGATTGGGGAAGGTGTCTTGCCCAAGATCAACCGGTCGCGGAGCATGCGTACGTCGCGTTGAGCGGCGCGCACTTTGTCGGCCATGCCGCGCGGCAACGCGTCCAGGGGATCGACCTCGCTCAACGGAGTGGGAGGGACGACGTCGTTCAGCACCGGCGTGGGTGTTCGGCCGCTCGCCCGATCGATGATCATCCGGGCGTCGAGTCGAGCCTGCTCGAGCCACGGGCTGAGCGCATTCGGGAGGAACCGCGCGGCAAGCGATGCAGCGGCGTCCAAGGCCCCTGCGCGGCGGTGCTTGTCCTCCATCGAAAATCAGGATGCCGAATCGAGGCACCGGTGTCAAGTGTGACTAGACACTTGACTGACTTGATGGGCTATGGTGTGAGAATCGCATGATATCGACCCCTCTCATCGAGGCTGCGGAGGTAGTCTCTTGGCTGGGTCAGGCCGTCTTCCTGGACGCCCGCCCCGGCGCTGACGGCGCGGAGTCGTACCAGAGGGCCCACCTCCCGGGCGCGGTGCGGGTAGAGCTCGAAACCGATTTGTCGGAGCCAGGGGACCCGGCGAGCGCTGGCCGCCATCCACTTCCGCCGCTAGGCCGCTGGCTTGCTCGCCTGGGTGATTGGGGCGTCTGCCCTTCGACTCCGGTCATCGTGTACGACGCAGAAGGCGGAGGGATGGCTGCGGCTCGGGCGTGGTGGATGCTTCGTGTGATCGGTCACCAGCCGCTCGCGGTGGTGGATGGTGGTTGGCCTGCCTTGCTCGCGGCGGGCGTGCGGACCGAAGGCGGTGATTCGCGGTCCGTTCCGGTAGGTCCTTACCCGAGCGAGCTCCTGCGCTGGCCGACCGTCGACGCGGCGTTCGTAGAGCGCGTTCGCGCCGACTCCGCCTGGTGTGTGATCGATGCGCGAGCGCCTGAGCGCTATCAGGGCCGGTCTGAGCCTCTGGATCCGATCGCTGGCCATATCCCGGGAGCGCACAATCTCTACTGGCAATCCCAGCTCCGCGGCGATGGTGCGTTCGATTCGCGTGAGGCGCTTCGCGAACGCTACGCAGCGATCCTGGGCGATGTACCGTCGGAGCGAGTGATTTGCTACTGCGGTTCCGGGGTGACCGCCTGTCATCTTCTCTTGGCCATGGAGGCATGCGGGCTTTCGGGCGCACAGCTGTACGTAGGGTCTTGGAGCCAGTGGTGCCGTCAAGGACGAGGATGCGCCAAGCAATGAGCCGGGCGGTCGCGCTCGCTCCGGGAGATGCTATCTGAAACCCGTGACGAACGCGGTTTGGGAGTTCCCCCTGACATTGCCCCGCAACGCGTTCACCGCGCGTGAGGTCGCACGGGCGGGGGACATGTGGCGCCTGTGCCAGGATGCGGCGACGCTCGCCTCGGTCGGCGCCGGCTGGCCGCCAGAGCGTTTCCGCTCGGAAAGGGTCGCGTTCATCGTCTACAAGATGACGCTCTTGCACGGGGTCGAAACGCCCTTTGGCGCCGTGCTCGACACGCAAACCTGGGTGTCGCGCCTTCGTCGCCGAACCCTTTCGACGCGCGAGGTGCGTGTTCGCTGGGCAGGCCAACTGGTCGCGGCGGCAACCCAGGATTGGGTTCACGTCGATGGCGAGACGCTCAAGCCGAAGCAGGGCTCGCTCGCGGCTGCCGCAGCGTTTCCCGAAATCGAGGTCGAGCCGTCGGTGAAGATGCCCTCGTTCGAGGCGCTGCCCGGTGGACACAACGAGCTCGTCTTCGATATGTGGCAGACCTGGTCCGACCCACTGGCGCATGCCAATCACCCCGCATACATCGACTGGTGCGATGAAGCGACGAGTCGCCACATGCTTGCCGCAGGTTTCGATCCAGTGCAGCTGCGTCCCGTTGCCGAACAGGTTTATTTTCGGAGCTCCGTCACGCCTGGAGAACGCGTGACGGTGCGGACCAAGCGTATTGGGGTCATGGGAAAAAACGCGGTCGTATTGGGGCACCAACTGGAAACGGAACGGGGTCCCGCCGCGGAAGCCACCAGCGTGCGAGCTCTCGCGGGGGGCAGCAGCGAGGCTCTCATCGCGGCGTGGGATTGAGCGATGCGAGACGGCTCGCCGAGCAATACCTCTTTCTTGGTTTCATTTGCCCGAGGTTTAGGGGTCGACGATCAGGTGCTCGATCCCCTCGCGCACGAGCTATTGCCCGCCTGGCTGGGGCGCTTGGCAGCAGCCCCGGCCGCGTTGGGCGACTTCGCAGATCTGTACCGCCGTGCCGTCCGCACGACGACGTTCGGGCTCATCGATCACATGGTGCTGAGGACGCGGGCGATCGATGCCCACCTCCTTGCAGCCCTGAGATCGGGCGTCGATCAGCTCGTCATTCTCGGCGCAGGGCTGGATGCGCGCGCTTGGCGTCTTCCAGCTCTGAAGGATGTGACCGTGTTCGAGATCGACCATCCGGCCACGCAGCGTTACAAGCGGAGCCGCATCGCGGGGAAGAGCCCGCCCGCCGACCTCCGGTACGTGGCCGTAGATTTCGAAAAGGAGCGGTTCGTCGACGGCCTCGAGCGCGCAGGCTTTCGTTCCGAAGCCCCGAGTGTCTGGATTTGGGAAGGTGTCACGATGTATCTGCCCCTCTCGGCTATCCATGATTCGCTAGCGCAACTCACTTCGCTGGCCGCTCCGGGAAGTCAGCTTGAGATGACGTATCGCGTGCCCGGCGTGCTTCCATTCGGGGCCCTGGGACGGGCCGTAATCCCCGCGTTATTTGCTGCGGGTGGGGAGCCGCTCAAAGGAACCCTCACGCCCAGCCAGTTGGTCTCCGCAGTCGCGTCCGACTGGGACGTCGTCTACGATGAGGACGCGCGGGGTTGGCAGGGGCTCACCGACTCGATCGCCAGCCCAACCCGCAGCTTTCTGTCCGAACGGCTCGCGATCGCCAAGCGGAGACCTTGAACCATGTGCACGATCATCGTTCGCCACGGCATGGACGATTGGTGCTCGACGGTCATCGCGTCGAATCGTGACGAGTTCTACGATCGAAAGGCCTCCGGGCCGACGGTGCTTCGCACGGCACCACTGATCCTCGGCGGCCGGGATGAGCGGGAAGGGGGAACCTGGTTCGGGCTCACCGGCGACGGCGTCTTTGCCGGGCTCACCAATCAGCGCAGCTTCGGCGTGCGAGACGATGCCCTTCGGTCCCGCGGCGAGCTCGTGGTCGAGACGCTCGAGGCGGGTTCATTCGAAGCCGTGAAGGACTATTTGCGGCGCCTCGATCACGGCGCTTACAACGAGTTCAACCTGATCTTCGGCGACGGTGCGAAGGTCGGTGTCGCGTATGGAAGAAGAGGCGTGCCTGAAGTCGAGATCGAGATGCTCGGCCCTGGCGTTCACGTCTTGTGCAATGATCGCCTGGGCTCCCCCGAGTTCCCGAAGGCCGACGCGGTGCGGGCGCGAGCTCTCTCCATTCCGGCAGGCCCCTGGCCACTGGTTCGAGCGCAGCTCGTCGAGATCCTCTCGGACCGTTCCCTGCCCGATCCCGCGACTGTGCCGCCTCTTCCTCCCGGGACTCCGTTCGATCAGGAGGTCGCCCGGCGCTTGCAAGCAATCTGCGTCGATACACCCGTGTACGGAACGGTCTCCTCGACCATTGCGGGCGTGACCCCCGGCCGTATCGAGCAATACCAATTCTCGGCGGGCCCGCCCTTCGAGGACGGCTTCGAAGACATGATGCACCTCACACAACGCACGTGATCCGCGCACGGCTCGGCTTGCATCCCCGGGCACGGCGGGCCGCGACGCGGGGCTGCGCCGAACGGCTCGGCTTGCAAAGGTGGCCGGTTGGGCTTGGCGCCGGTGGCCACGCAAGCCTCGCCTCGGAGCGCGCGCCAATCGGAGCTGGTTGCATGCGTGCCGATTGTCACTTGCTACGTCGACTCCGCCCCACATCGCGCCCCGCCGTGCCCCGCGACGCCCGATCGCGAGCACGCCCATCGTGAGCCGTCGTCCGGGGATGCAGTCGCTGGCCCTGCCACCTCCCAAACCTCAGCTCCCGGACCCCCCGGCTGGCCCAGATTGACCTTTGGCTGCATCGCTGATACGCGGAAGCCATGCGCTCTACGATTTGCTTAGCCGGCATTCTGCTCGCCCTTTCGAGTCAGTTTGCCTCACTGGGATGCGGGTCTAGCGCCCCGGCCGCGGTCACATGCGACGCCGGTGGCTGCGAGTGCACAAGCCCCCAGGTTTGTCAGCTCGATTGCGGAGACGTGGTCGGTTGCCAACCAACCTGCCTCGCGTTCGGGGATCGGTGTCAGGCCACGTGTTTCGACGATTGCGAGTTCCGGTGCAGCCAGGGGACCAACTGCGACGGAATGTGCGGAGACAACTGCTACGCACATTGCAGCTCCGACCAGACCTGTACGGTCGAGGCAGGCGCGAATAGCTCTTACCAGTGTTTGAACACCCCGAGCTGCGCCGCAGATGTCGGTGACGCTTCAACCGTGCAATGCACCTCCGTGCGTAGCTGCAATGCGCGGTGTCAGGGAACCTGCACCGTGTTTTGCATTGGTACGGAGACTTGCAGCGTCGAGTGCTTACAAGGCCAGCGCACGAGCTGCGGGCAGGGGACGTACACCTGCGGGATCCCTTGTCCCGGATAGGTGCGGACGAGGCCAGCGACTAAGGGCAGGCGCCTTCTTGGCTGACCGACACCCCGGCGGCCTGGGCGGAGCACGCATTTGCGTACGTTTTCCCGTCACAAGCACAGACCGGATTGTAGTCGGCCGTGCACGCCTGAGGGCGAGGCTGGCAACTCCCGGGGGTGCCGTTTGCGCCGCACTGGGCGGTCGCAGGGTACTGACAGAAGAGACCCGTCGCGCAGCGAGGAGCTCCTTGGACTCCGCACTTGGCCCCCACGGTCCCCGCTTCGGCCTCTGCCGTATCCTGACATAGGCCGCGGTGGCGGATCGAGACGCCGTGTGAATGAGCAACGCAGTCGTTGCTGAAGTTGCGCCCGTCACAGCCGCAGACCGGAGCCCATTCCTTGGTGCAAACGGTCGGCTGTGTGATGCACGCGCCTGGGCCCGAAGCCTCGCCGCAGTACTGCGCTTCGCTGTAGTGACAGAAGAATCCGTTCGGGCACGAGGCTGCCGCGCCCCCTGGACCGCAGGTCCCCGCCGGTTGAGCCGGCATGCCCGGCGTCGCCGAAGCCGGGCACTGACCCCCATGCCGCGGTGACACACCATAGGAGTGAGCCACGCAGATGTTGACGTAGGTCCGCCCGTCGCAGCCACAGATCGGGCTGTAGTCTTTGGTACACGTCGATGGCATCGGGAAGCACGCACCTTGCTCGCCCGCTTCGCCGCACTGCGCAACCTCGGCGTAGTGGCATACGAAGCCTGGCTCGCAGGCCGCGCCAGGAGCGCGACTGCACTGTCCGGCTGGGCGATCCGGGTAGCGTGAGGGTTCGCTTTGCTTGGCGCACGAAGTCACGAAACCGACACACAAGACCCATGCAAAAAGTCGTGCCATACCTTTTAGGTATCTCCGATGCGTGAGCGAGGCAAGCTGCTTTAGGGGGACGGTAGAGCATCTGCGATCTTGGGTACCCAGTCGCTGGCGGTTCCGCTGAGAAACACCCCATTGCCGGTACGTCGCACGAGCTCGCTAAATGGGTTCGGCTCCGGGTTGACCACGATCATCGGGAGTCCACGTCGGGCCGCGATGGTGCCGATGTGCATCGGCAGTGAGGTGGCGCCCGTGGTACCTACGACGATGAGTAAGGAAGCCCGTCCTGCTGCGTCGATCGAGCTTTGGAAACGGAAGTTCGCCTCATCGTAGTGCTCGTCGAACCAGAGCACGTGGGGCCTACCGAGGGCGCCGCAGGAAGGACATCGGAGGGCCTTCAGCTCGGTCGCGCTCAGCGCTCGGCCTTTGTTCCAGGCGACGTCGATTTCGTCCGGCACCGGCACCGGGGCGGGAAGGCACTCCCTCGAGCAGCGCATGAAATCGATGTTCCCGTGGATCTGGTAGGTCCGGGGGAGAGTGTTTCCGGCCCGCAGGTGTAAGCCGTCGACGTTCTGGGTGACGAGGAGGAAATGGTCTCCTCCCCGCTGCTCTGCTCGGACCAGCGCTCGGTGAGCGGCATTCGGCTCCGCACTTCGGCAAACACCTCGACGATAGAGATACCAGGCCCACACTTGCTCCGGCATCTGCTGAAACGCCGCCCAGGTTGCCAGCTGCCCCGGCTGAAAGTTCTGCGAGCCTACCCGCCAGTAGCCCTCTTTTCCGCGAAAGGTGGGAATCCCGCTTTCGGCGGAGATCCCGGCACCGGTGAGCCAGAGCACGAGGCGTTGGGGGTTCTCGAGCAGTCGTTGGAGGGCGGGAACCATAGAAGAGATATATCGCATCGCGGGATTTGAGCGGAGCGGTCTGGGGATCGAGGTTGGAGACTCGAGTGCCGAGCCTCGAGCTCCAAGTCCCGCGCCTCGAGCCCAAACCCCCTTAACGGCAAGAGGCCGACTCCTTGGAGCCGGCCTCTCGCCAGTTTGAGCCTTCTGGAGACTCAGTTTCCGATGTGCGCCGAGGCGCCCAGAATGACCGCGTAGTTCTGCGTCTTGTTGGGGAGGAGACCGCGTGGGACGGTATCGTCGACTGGAGAGGTCCGCGAGTAGTAGATCTCTCGCGAGGCCCATTCGCCGCGACCCTCGAGGCTCAGCACGAGGTACTCGACGGGCTTATAACGGAGCGTGATGGTCCCGGTGGTGATGGATCCGTAGGATTGGCCCGAGAAGTCTCTCCAGTCCTGGTTACCGCTGAGATTCTCGCCACGCAGGCCGATCGACACCTTGTCGCTTGCATCGAAGACGAACGCCAGGCTGTTGCCGTACTCAAACGATACTGCGTCGGCACTCCCCGGGACGTGCGGGTTGACCTGATAGTCGCCGTTGAAGATCAACGTGAACCAGTCGATGTTCACGTTGAGCACCACGTCGAAGAAGTTCTCCCAGTCTCGGTTTCCGTTCGATCCGCTCGCGGCATGGTTGCCGCCAACGAAAAGGCCCACGTTCTCCTTTGGTGCGAATGCGAACTGCCAGCCGATGGCGGGCGTCTCGTTGTCCGCCACGGTAACACCGCCGAGAACTCCTCCATCGGTGAGCATGAAGGTGAAGCCGACCTTATCTGACAGCTCAAAGGCCGATCGGATGCCCATGTGGTTGAACGGCTGCCGGAGGAAGTAGAGTGCGCCGCGGGTATAGTTGGCATTGTTCCACTCGTCGGCCACTTCTGCGCCGAAGATCGTGTCGAAGAAACCAAAGTCGATTGAGATCTTCTCGGTCGGCATGTAGCTCACATAACCTTGCTTGACCGGTGCAAGGGGAGTCAGGAGCGGTGCTCCCGTGCCAAATCGGAGATCGACCGTCACGCCGAATTTTTCTCCCGTGTACTGCGCCATGCCGCCGACGAAGTTCACACCAAATCCGTTGTAGCCGGTGTAAGGATAACCGACCCCGTCGTCGGGAACGTAGAGAGTGTTGTAATCACCGGCGAGCACACCGTCGCCGACGTAACCACCGAGACGGTAGAACGCGCTCCCCATGACCTGCCAGGAAAGGCCGTCGAGGAACGGATGCTCGCCCTCGCTGGGCTCCTCTCCGCCATACTCCTTGGTCATGTCGTCCGCCTTGGTTCTTGGCGGCTCCGGCATCGCTTCCTCTGCCGGTGTCGCGTGTTCTTCAGGCGGCGTCATCCCCTTGTATTCCTCGGTCATGTCGTCGGCGGCTTCCTTCGGCGCCTCCGGCTCCTCGGCAAGTGCCATTCCGGGGTATGCCAAACTGCATATCGCCGCCAGGGAAAGAATCCTTCTCATCACTACCTCCACTCCCAGCGTGTTTCCACGCTCAAACTCGTTGTCCAAATCCGACATTGCAAAAGGCTAGAGAAGAGGGGTGAAACAGACCGGGGAGCCGTCCCACCCCTCCTCTCGTGATCACTACTCCGCGGGGGCTGCCGACATGCCGGCGGACCCGGCGTGATAGCCCTTCAGTTCCTCGTTGTAGGCTTCGACGCCGCACTCGGCGATATCGAGACCCTCGAGCTCGTGTGCTGCCGAGACGCGGATGCCACCGGGCACGAGGTACTTCATCGCCAACCAGATGATGGAGGCAACGATGAAGGCAAAGGCCACACTGGAGAAAGTGCCAAGCGCCTGAATGCCGAGCTGCGACGCGCCACCCCCGACCAGAAGCCCGATCGGCTCTTCGGCCGTTCCCGCGTTGGTGTAGCCGACGAGCCCCACCGCGAGCGTGCCGAACATCCCACAAACACCGTGGACGGTGATCGCCCCGACGGGGTCGTCGATTTTCAGCTTGTCGATGAGCAGGACGCCTTCGACACACAGTACACTGGCGACGAGGCCCACGATGATCGACCAGCCGCCGGTGATGGTGTAGCAACCAGCCGTGATGCCCACCAGGCCCGCGAGCGCGCCATTGAGCGCCATCGAAAGGTCGAGCAGCCCGCTGCGCATTCGGATCCAGATCAGGCCGCCCACGAAGCCAGCCGACGCAGCGAGGTTGGTCACCAGAACGATTCGGCCGACGTCGCCGTCGAAGGCGAGCTCGGAGCCGCCGTTGAATCCGAACCAGCCGAGCCAAAGGATCAGCACGCCGAGTGCGGCGAGCGGAAAGTTGTGTGCGGGCATCGGCTTGACCGAGCCGTCAGGCTGGTACTTGCCAAGGCGCGGTCCGATGATGAGCGCACCCGCCAGGGCCATTCCGCCTCCGACGCCGTGCACGACGGTGCTACCTGCGAAGTCGATGAACCCCTTTTCCGACAGCCAGCCACCGCCCCAGACCCAGTGTCCGACCACGGGATAGATGACCGCCGTGACGATTGCGTTGAAGAGGAAGAAGGTCAAGAGACGACCCCGCTCTGCAATCGCGCCTGACACGATGGTGCATGCAGTGGCCGCGAAGACCAACTGGAAGAAGAGAAAGACATAGGGCGGGAGGCCAGACTCGGCGCCCCCGTTATTCGGGAAGAAGGTCCCGAGCCCCATGAAGGCGTTGCCTTCCCCGAACATCACGCCGTAGCCCACCAAATAGAACACGATGGACGAGATCGCGACGACGCCGAAGTTCTTCATCAACACCATAACCGCGTTTTTCTTCCGACAAAACCCGCTCTCAACTAGAGCGAAGCCCGCGTGCATGAAGAAAACGAGTGCGGCGCTAACGAGAACCCACAAAGCGTTTGTATACGTTGTCAGTTCCGAAAGTTGTTCTTCCATGATCTTGCACCTCTTAGTCATGGCCGCAGCGCACCCTCGGCAGCGGCACGGAGAGATCTATGGCTGGCTTCCATTTCGGGTTTGTTTCCCCGAGGCATCGGTTTGGGAAAAACCGATCCGGGCATCGGCGAGTTGCGCCATATGGGGGTGGGCCACATGCTCAGAAGGTGGGTGGATTCCCGTATTTGGCGTACGGAACGCCCCGAAAGCTGCCCAAACCGGACAGCCTTCCGGGTCGCGTCGTCGTCTTGGACGTCGCTTTTGCGGCCAACGCTGGGGGGGCAAGCTACGAAAAGACCACGCTTCCCTTCATTCGGGGCTTGGGGTCGCGTCTCGCGATGTGGGTCGATCACCACGACCACGATCGCCACTCCGACTATGCGGATGATCCCCGCTTCATCCTCAGGACCAAGGCGCAGCACGGCGCTTGCCCCGAGATGGTCACACCGGATCGCGTGGCGGCCGCTGGGCCAGTGGATACGGTCTGCTGCCACTCGGACTTCGACGGTCTCTGCTCCGCGGCCAAGTGGATTCGTGGCGGCATAGAGCCTTACGAAGGGGCCGATGACGATGCCCGGGCGATCGACACGAGGCTCGGCGAGCCGTCGGAGCGGGCGAGGGTACTGGACCGGGCGCTGCGTGCCAGGCCCCACGACGAGGCTCTGCGGGGATTGATCGTTCGCTATCTCGCCAACGGTGCATGCGATGCTGCGATGTACCGTGAATTCCAGGGGGCTGCCGATGCCCTGCGCGCGATGGAACGGGAATCGAAGCGGCTTGCGGCAAAGTATGAAGTTCGTGGTGACTTGGCGATCTGCGATGCGAGGCGGCGGGATGGGCCGTACGACAAGACCGAGCTGCTTCTCATCGGTCAGCAGCTCGCGCCCATCTCGCTGGTGCACGACGAAACGACGGTTACGGTAGCGGCGCGCTTCGACAGCGGGATCGACTTGGTGAGCGCTCTGGGGCTCAATGGTGGCATGCCCACGCGGGTGAGCGTCGCGGCCAAACGGCTCGACGAAGTCCTAGCGATTTTGGGCCGTTTCGAACCTGCCCGTTAACCGGGTACAATGGAGCTCATGGAGTTGAGCCTTTCCCAGATTCAGGGGCTTCCCAAGACCGACCTTCACGTCCATCTGGATGGTTCCCTACGATTGTCCACCATGCTCGATCTGGCCGAGGAGCAGGGGATCTCGCTGCCGGCCGACACACCGGACGCATTGGCGCGGGCGCTCCACTGTGGAGAGAGCGCTGGTTCGCTCGTCGAATACCTCAAATCGTTTGGCATGACACTCAAAGTCCTGCAGACCGCCGAGGCGCTCTACCGCGTGGCCTACGAGCTCGGCGAGGACGCCGCCGCTGAGAACGTCCGGTACATGGAGGTGCGCTACTCGCCCATGCTCCACACCAGCGGTGGCCTGCGCCTGACGACCGTCGTCGAAGCGGTGCTGACCGGTCTCTGGGACGCTCAGAAAGATCACGGCGTCGTCGCCAACGTCATCCTCTGCGGGATTCGGAACATCTCGCCTGAATCGTCGTTCGAGATGGCGCAGCTCGCCGTGGCCTACAAGAACCGCGGAGTGGTCGCATTCGATCTCGCGGGCGCGGAGTACGATTACCCCGCGAAACATCATCTTCGCGCATTCAAGCTCGTCCGCGACAACAACATCGCCGTGACGATTCATGCGGGTGAAGCCTACGGCCCCGCGTCGATTCACCAGGCGATCCACGTATGCGGCGCGCACCGGATTGGCCACGGGTGCCGGCTACGTGAGGACGGTGATCTGCTTCACTATGTCAACGATCATCGCATCGCGCTCGAGTGCTGCCCATCGAGCAACGTTCAAACGGGGGCCGTGAAGGACCTGCGCAGCCATCCGCTGAAGCTCTACCACGACCTCGGCTTGCGCGTGACGGTCAACACTGACAACCGTCTCATCACCGACACGACGGTTTCGCGTGAGCTCTGGCTTTGCCACACCCAGATGGGCCTCAATCGCGAAGACATTCACCGAATCATCATCAACGGCTTCAAGGCCGCGTTCCTGCCGTTTCACCAGAAGCAGACGATGGTCAGGTCGGTGTCTCGGGAGCTTTCCAACGCAGAACAGGCTTTCGCGCAGCCTGAGTCTCGTCCAGTCGACGCAAGCGCGTGATTTGCGGCGCCGATTTCACGAGGTCAGGCGTCGTCGTTGCCTCGTCGCTGATCGTCTTCATGACGCTCACGAACTCTTCGAGGGTCTGAAGGCTCTCGGTTTCGGTCGGTTCGATCAGCATCGCTCCCTTTACGACCAAGGGGAAGTACACGGTCGGTGGATGAAAGCCGTAGTCCATCAGCCGCTTTGCAACGTCCATGGTCGTGATGCCCGACTCCTTGAGGTGCCGATCGCTGATGACCACTTCGTGCATGCACATCGCGTCGTAGGGAACGTGCCAGACTTCGCCGAGACGGACTCGCAGGTAGTTGGCGTTGAGCACCGCGAGCTCGGTCGCTCGCTCCAAGCCCTCGGCCCCCATCTCGCGTATGTACGTGTAGGCCCGTACCATCATGCCGAAGTTTCCCTGGAACGAACGCAGCCTGCCTACCGTCGCTGGACGGCCGCCGTAGTCGAGCACGAACCGCCCATCCCGCTCTTCGACGACCGGCACCGGGGCGTACGGGTCGAGCAGCGCCTTGTAGCCGACGGGGCCGCAGCCCGGACCGCCTCCCCCGTGTGGTGTCGTGAATGTCTTGTGCAGATTGAACTGCATCACGTCGATTCCGAGATCACCCGGCCGAGTCTTGCCCATCAACGCGTTGAGGTTGGCGCCGTCGCCGTAGACGAGGCCACCTTTGCTGTGAATGAGCTCGGCGATCGCCGGCATGTGACTTTCGAAGAGACCCACGGTGTTCGGGTTGGTCGCCATCACCGCAGCCACGTCCTCGTCCACGAAAGGGGCGAGGGCCTCCAAGGTGACGATGCCTTCCTCCCCTACGGGGAAAGGCACCGCTTGCAGGCCGTTGAGAGCGCACGACGCGGGATTGGTTCCGTGAGCCGTGTCCGGGATCAGCACCTTCTTTGGGTCTCGCCCCTGGGCCTGGTGGTACGCCCGAATCATCATCAGCCCGGTGAGCTCACCCTGTGCGCCAGCGGCCGGGTGCAACGAGACACGGTCCATGCCGCAAACCTCGGCGAGCCCCCGCTCAAGCCGCCACATCAGCTCGAGCGCGCCTTGGGCGAGCTCGTCCGGCATGTAGGGATGCAGGTCTGCGAACCCGGACAAACGGGCCGCCCACTCGTTGACCTTGGGATTATACTTCATCGTGCAAGACCCGAGCGGGTACATCCCCGTGTCGATCGCGAAGTTCTGCTGGCTCAAGCGCACATAGTGGCGCACCGCCTCGGGTTCGGATACCTCCGGAAGCATTGGGGGGATCATGCGTGTCATCGCGCCGAACGCACTCTTCGCGTCGACTTCGGGGAGGTCGTCTTGCACGAGCGACGAGCCGTGCCGGTTGGGCGAACCCTGCTCGAAGATCAGCGGTGTTTGGAACGAGAGACCTGACGTAGCCGAGCCGGGCATGGATGACCTCGTCCGCCAAGCTAGTGGATTGTCGCCCGCCCGCAAGCGATCAAACGGTGCGAAGGACCGCTTCGCTCAGCGCTTCGATGGCGGCGGTGTCGTTTTCGAGGCCGACGTAGTAAGGCAGCTCGCTGACGGGAGCGTCCACGTGGCTGCATACCCTCTGGACGGCCCGGGCCTGGACCATTTCGCGAAGAGCGCGCCGCCTCCCTGCCACGGCTAGGCCCCGAATCGCGCTGTCCTCGCCGATATCGTCGGGGAGGCCCTCGAGAACGGAACGTTCCTTTTCCGCGAAGAGCACGTTCAGCACCCGGTTGATGACCAGATGCAACACCGGAATCTTCAGCTCGTTCGTCAGCGCGTTGGAGAGATCGATGGTTTCGTTGGTGGGCATGTACTCGGGAAGGGTGACGAGGACAGCGCCTGCGCGCTCCGGGTCACGGAACATGTCTGCAGCGCGGGCAGCATCCCGTCGTAAGATACCTGGGGGCGCCACGCTTTCGATCACGAACGGGACTCGCAACATGTCGAGTGCGTGCCCTGTTGCGGGGGCATCGACGATGACCAGATCGTAGTCCGGCTCTCCTCGGGGCGGACAGGCATGGTAGAACGCTTTTCCGAGCATGGACCAGGCCTCGAGCCCGGGGGTGCCCTTCAAGAAGGCACGTACCAGCCTGGTTCTGAAGACTGCGTTGAACACGGCTCGCACCTTCAGGACCATCAGTCCGTATTCCTCGAGGGCCGCGTCTGGAGTCATGTTCACCACGTCGAGGTTCTCACGAACCGTGACGATCTCGGGCCCGATCGGGTTGGTGTCCAGCATCTGGCTCACCCGCTCCTTACAGTTCACGAGCGCGAGTAGGACTTTCTTGTCGCGGCGACTGGCCGCCAGCGCCAGCCCGGTCGCGACGGTTGTCTTCCCGACGCCGCCCTTGCCCACTACGAAAAGGAACCGCCGGTCGAGCAAATCCATCAGCGACGTCTTTAGCGGCGAGCAGGAACAGCGGCAAACCGACGCCGTTTAATCGGGAAATTCGAGGGCAATGGAGGCTGACGCACCAGCGACTGCATGCTAGCGTCCCTGCGAGCTCGATCATGAATCATAGACGCCAATCAGGTAGCTCGGCCGTCTGGTCGCTGGTGTTGTTCACGACGCTAGCGCTGTTCGCGATCACGCTCTATGCGATCTTCGTGGTTGCCCCGGTCGAACAACAAATGGGCATCGTCCAGAAGATCTTCTACTTTCACGTTCCGAGCGCCTACGCCATGTACATCGGTTTCGGTGCTTCGGCGGTGGGTAGTGCCGGGTACTTGCTCAAGCGGGATCCGAAATGGGATGCCCTCGGGGTAGCCGGCGCTGAGGTTGGAACGCTGTTCTGTCTCATCGTTCTACTGACGGGTCCGCTCTGGGCGCGTAAAGCCTGGGGCGTGTGGTGGACTTGGGACCCGCGGCTCACGACGACGCTTCTTGCAGGCATGGTCTTCGCTGCGTATCTCGCGCTCCGGTCGCTTGGCGACGCAGGGGAGGTCGAGAAGCGATTTGCAGCAGGGTTGGCGCTGTTCGGTTTGGTGGACTTGCCGCTGATTCACTACAGCGTTCAGCGTTGGCGAGGGGTGCACCCCACCGTCATCACTGGCAAGGGGGGTGGGCTCGAGTCCGAGATGTATTGGGCGCTCGGTCTCAGCTTCATTGCATTTACCGGCTTGGCAGTGCTCCTGATATGGGCGCGTGCCTCGGTGGAGCGGCAACGCGACGAAACCACCAGGCTAAGACTCGAGCTGATGCACCGATGAAGGAAACCATATGCGAGGTCTAATCGCTGCGCTCGTGCTCGGATGCACGATGTTGATCGCCCCCATCGTCCATGCGGAGGATCCGCCGTCGGAGCCAGTTTCCGCCGGTTCGGACACCCCGAAGGATGCAGCCGAAGAGCGAGCTGCACAATTCGTGGGAGTTCACGGGCCGGACGCCGAGAGCGTTCCCGGTGGCGCCCTATTGCTTGCAGCCTATGCGATCGTTTGGGCGCTGCTCTTTCTGTTTTTGATGCGTATACGGGGGCTCCAGCGACACACAGCAGAGGAGCTGGAACGCCTCAGTGCGGAGATCCGGGCCACTGGGAGCCAGTGATGCCATCGATTGCCCACATCATCTACATCCCGGGTGTTTTGCTGATCGGCTTTGCACTCGGGTTTCGCATGGGAGCCCGGGCCGTGAGGGCCGAGCTGGAGCGCCGCGAGCAAGAGCGGCGCCGTTGATGAAAAGGTAGTGACATGTTGAATTTCGAGCTGACCGCCGAACAGAAGAGCCTCGTCGAGGAGACTCGCCGTTTCACCCGGGAAAAGATCATTCCCATCGCTGCTCAGGCCGACAAGACACATGAGTTCCCGCTCGATGTTTTCAAAGAAGCGTGGGAGCTCGGCTTCGTCGGACCGAACATTCCGGAGGAGTACGGAGGTGCTGGAATGGGCGAGGTGGACCACGTGCTATTGACCGAAGAGCTCGCTTTTGGGTGCACGGGAATCCAGACGAGCATGACGGCGAACGTGCTCGCAGCCACCCCCATTCTCATCGCGGGTAGCGAACAACTGAAGAAGAAATACCTCGGAATGCTCACGTCCGAGCCGGTGTTCGCGGCGTATGCGCTCACAGAGCCGGCCGCGGGAAGCGATGCCGCGGGGATTCAGACGCGGTGCCGTAAAGACGGCAACCATTGGGTCATCAACGGTTCCAAGTGCTTCATCACCAACGCTGCTTGGGCCAGTTGGTACATCGTGTTCGCGACGGTCGATCCGTCTCTTCGACATTCCGGGATCATGGGGTTCGTGGTCGACCGCGACGCGAAGGGCGTGAGCGTCGGAAAGACCGAAGACAAGCTCGGCCAACGCGCCAGCAATACAGCCGTCGTGAATTTCGATGACGTTCGGGTTTCCTCCGACAACGTCCTCGCCGAGCAAGGGCACGGCTTCAAGCTCGCGATGCAGACATTCGATCGTACTCGCCCTGACATCGGTGCCGGCGCTTGTGGGCTGATACGTCGCGCACTCGAAGAGTCGATTGCCTACGCGCTCGAACGGAAGACGTTTGGCGTCCCCATCGCGGAGCACCAAATGGTCCAGGCAATGATTGCCGAGATGGGCATCAAGTACGAAGCGACTCGGCTTCTCGTGTGGAAGGCGGCCTGGCAGATCGACAACGGTGGCCGCAACTCGCTGGTAGCCTCGTACAGCAAGGCGTTCGGCGCCGACGCTGCCATGCAAGTCGCCACCGACGCGGTACAAGTGTTCGGCGGTAATGGCTACATCACGGAGTACCCCGTCGAGAAGCTGATGCGCGACGCTAAGATCCTTCAGATCTACGAGGGGACTTCTCAGATTCAACGGATGGTCATTGCAAAGAATCTCTTCGCGGGCGTCCGCTAGCTTCGTCCTGACGGCGCTCGTGGCTGCTGCCGCGCTTGGCGGCGTGGGGGCGAGCGCCCAGTCCGAGCCGCTGCCCCATTTCGTGGGCACGAATGTCGGGCAGGACGAGCTCCTGGAGATCATCGGGTCGGCGCAGTCCCGTAGCTTCAAACCGGTAGGTCACAGCTCCGTCGTCTTGCGGATGCGAACGAAAGCGCGGGTGACCGCTGCCTTGAAGATGCGGAGCTGCGAGCTCCCACACGGCTATCAATCCGAGATCGCGGCGTATCGCATCAGTCGGCTTCTGGGCCTCGATAACGTGCCTCCTGCGGTGGAGCGCCGCGCGACGTGGAACGAGATCCGCCGACGATTCAAACGCGACATGATCGATCGGTGCGCGTCGATTCAGCGTGCGGTGCTCTGGGATGAGGACGGGTCCGCGCCTGGGGCGGCGGTGTACTGGGTCAAAGGGCTCAGATCGATCGGGCTCGAGCACAAAGAACGGTGGGACAGCTGGCTTCAAGACGCAGAGATTCCGAAGGGTAAGTCTGCGCTGGCTCGCGATCTGTCGGCGATGATCGTGTTCGATTTTCTGGTAGGGAACTGGGATCGCTTCAGCGGCGGCAACCTCCCCAGCGACGCGAGCAAGCAGCGAGCTTTGCTTCGCGACAACGATCGCTCGTTTTCGACGCCCTTGTCCGAGCGACGCTACGAGAAGTTGCTCGATGGGCTCACCGATACCGAGCGGTTTTCGAAGGACATGGTTCGCCACTTGGCAGCTCTCGACGAAGCCTCAATTGCGGCCGAGCTAGCCCGTGACCCTAGCAACGAGGCAAGTCCATTGCTGAGCGACGATCAAATCTCGGACGTCCTCGACCGGCGGGCAACGATTCTGTCGTACATCGCGGCTCTCATCGAAGAGCGGGGCGCTGACGAGGTGCTCTTCTTCCCTTGAGTTGTACCCCATGGTAAGGAATCGACGTGGTGAAGCCCAATGCGATCAGTGCCGATGAGTTGGGGCACGCTCTGGGGTTGCTCGTGCACGACTTTCGCAACCCGGCGGCGACGATCAGCGCGAACGTGGACTTCCTCCAGGAGGTAGGCCTGGCCGACACCGAATCCCGCGAAGCCCTCGACGACGTCAAGCTCGCCGTGGGGGAGCTACGCCGGGGCCTCGACATGGTCGCCTGGATCAGCCGTTGGCTCACGGGTGATATTCCGCTCGAGGCGGTCAATGGCGATGTGGGCATGTTCCTCTCACGGCTGGAGAAGGCGGTGACGCCGGTGCCTGTGACCGTCGAGGTCGCACCAGGCCAGCAACTCTACGCGCACGGCGCCCAAGTCGCCGTCGTAGCGGTCGAGCTCCTTCTCCACAACACTCGGGCCAACGTCGCTGATCCGTGCGCCACGGTTCGCGTGTACCAGCAGGGCGGCCGCGTGGCGATCGAGCTGGAGGATGCAGGTGAAGCGATCGCTCCGGAGTTGCGGCAAATCGCGTTCACGCTCGAGGGGCAGCAGGCCCTGAAGGGACGCATGGATGGCCGCTACAGCCGGTTCCTCGGGCTCTTCGCGGTTTCCGTGCTGCTCGATGGCGTGGGGGGCACGATCGAGGCGGACGGTAGACAAGGCGCTGCCATCTTCAGGGTTCTTCTCCGCGGCGCTCGCCCGACCCGGCCCCCTTCGCCTTAGGTATCGCCCGAAGCTCGCGCAGACGCTCGCGGATTCGCGCTTCGAATCCTTGGTCCGTCGGACGATAGTATCGACGGCCGACGAGATCCTCGGGAAGGTATGTCTCACCGGGGCTGAAGCCACTCTCGTCGTGCGGGTACCGGTAGCCCTCTCCGTAACCCCAATCCTTCATCGCCTCGGTCGGCGCGTTGCGAAGCTTGAGCGGTACCGGGAGCGCACCGTGCTCGCGGACGTCGGATTGGGCCATCTGCCACGCCGTGTAGCTCGCGTTGCTCTTCGGTGCGCTGGCTAGATACGTGCAGCACTGTGCGATCGGAAAAATGCCCTCCGGCATTCCGAGGCGCCGAAACGCAGCGTCTGCGCTGACGGCGATCTCCAGCGCCTGTGGATCGGCATTGCCAACGTCCTCGCTCGCGAAGATCAGCATGCGCCGAAGGACCACGAGCGGGTCTTCCCCGGCCTCGATCATGCGCATCAGCCAGTACACCGCCGCGTCGGGGTCGCTTCCGCGCATCGACTTGATGAACGCGCTGATGACGTTGTAGTGCTCCTCCCCCGACTTGTCGTACAGTAGCGTTTGCGTTGCGAGCGCCTCGCGAACAATCGCAACGGTGATCACCGCGACCCCGGCAGACTGCGCAAAGTCGCTGGCAAGCTCGAGCGCGGACAAGGCACGCCGAGCGTCGCCTCCCGCATTCTGCGAGATTGCCGCCAGGGCATCGCGATCCACCGCGTGAGGAACGTGGCCGATTCCGTGTTCGTCGTCCGCGAGCGCGCGGTCGAGCAGCCGGAGTAGATCGTCGGGTTCGAGCGGCTTCAGGTCGAACACGCGGGCGCGCGAAAGCAACGCCGAGTTGACGGCGAACGAAGGATTCTCGGTTGTCGCGCCAATCAAGGTGACCGTGCCGTTTTCGACGTGGGGAAGAAGGGCGTCTTGCTGGGCCTTGTTGAAGCGGTGAATCTCGTCGACGAAGAGGATGGTCTTCTTTCCGTAGAAGTGCTTCTGCTCCTTGGCAGCAGCAATGAGCTTTCGAAGCTCCGGAACCCCTCCGAGCACGGCGCTGAACGGCACGAAAATCGAGTCCGTTTCCTGCGCAATGACGTGCGCGAGAGTCGTTTTTCCGGTCCCCGGGGGGCCCCAGAGGATCATCGAAGGGATACGGTCGGCGCGGATCGCTCTGGCCAGGATGTGTCCGTCCCCGAGCAAGTGTGCTTGACCCACCAGGTCCTCGAGCCGGTTCGGCCGCATTCGGTCCGCCAGCGGGGAACCCGCTTGTGTTTGTCTCTCAAAGAGGTCCACAACGACGCTTATAGCTCAGCGGAGGATGCGGAGTCTCTTGGGACCTTCGCCTTCGGGCGCGGTTTCGCCCCCGCTGCGATCGAAGTGCTCTTTCGCGATTCGTTCGGCCAGGGCGTCGGCCACTGACCCAAAGGCCTCGCCGGCGGGAGATGCCGGAGCTGCCTGAACGATGGGTGTGCCCTGATCTCCCCATTCTCGGACTTGGGTGTCGATCGGTACCTGACCAAACAAAGGCGCCCCCGCAAATTCGGCGATCTTCTCGCCGCCGCCGCGGCCGAAGATTTCGTGCTTCACGCCCGCGCTGTCGACGAAATAGCTCATGTTCTCGACGACGCCGAGAATCGGAACGTTGAGCTTTTGGCACATCGACACCGACTTGTACACGTCTTGAAGCGCCACCTCTTGTGGGGTCGTGACGATGATCGCGCCGGTGATTCGGAGCTTCTGGGCGAGCGTGAGGGCGACATCGCCCGTGCCGGGAGGCGAGTCGATGATGAGGTAGTCCAGCGCGCCCCAATCTACGTCGCTGACGAACTGCTGCAGAGCGCCATGGAGCATCGGGCCTCGCCAGACGACCGCCTGTTTGGGATCTTCGAGAAGGAAACCAATGCTCATCAACTTGACCCCGAATCGCTGGAGGGGCTGGATCCGCTTGCCGTCCTTGGATGTCGGGTGGCCTTCGATGCCCATCATCGTCGGGAGCGACGGGCCATAGATGTCAGCGTCGAGTAGGCCTACCCTCGTGCCGAGGCGCCGCAACGACAGTGCGAGGTTCGTTGCGACGGTACTCTTTCCAACGCCCCCCTTGCCGCTCATCACGAGGATCACGTTGCGGACGTCGGGAATCGGATCGGTGCTCGTTGCCTCGCGGGTGGGCACGTTGATCTCCAGCTCCAGGTCCACGAATTCGATGCCGAGCGGCTTGAGCGCTGCGTCCACGCGTTTGCGCATCGTTTCCCGAACCTGTTCGGAAGGGGAGCTCACCCGAACCTTTGCCCATACTCGACCATCTTGGAGACGCGTCTCGACCACGGTGCCGAGGGCGCCGAGCGGCTTCTGAAAGATCGGGTCTTCCACATTGCGAAGTGCTTCATTTACTGCGTCGAGGGTGGGAAACCCCATCGAAACCTCCAGTTCAGTCGAACCGAAGTCCTCTAGGGCGCCGCTTTCACCCCGTCAAGGTGGACAAACTTCGGATAGGCTGCGTGCCCGGTTATGCTGCTGCAGTGTCGATTTGGGAGCGACGCTGGACACTTCCGCTTGCGATCTTCGTCCTATTCGCGGGCGTCTACTGTGCGACCTCGGCGTCTCGGCTGCTTCGACCGTCGCCAAACAACCACTATGTGCATCTGGCGCATGCATGGTTGCAAGGCCGCCTAGACATCGGGGGCGCTCCGCCCGGTACCAACGACTGGGCGTGTTTCGATACGGTCGCCCAGGGACCTTGTCCTTCGGGCCGCTATTCGTTCTCGGGACCGGACGCCGAGCGCTACCATTGGTACGTCTCGTTTCCGCCTTTGCCGGCCTTGATCCTCTTGCCGGTCGTCGCGATCTTCGGCCTCGACACTTGGGACGCGCTCTTCTGGGCAATCTTTTCGGGCTTTGCACCCGCCCTACTGTTCGTCGTGTTGCGCGCCCTGCGAGAATCCGGGCAGAGCGGGCGCACCCAGCGCGAGGATCTCCTGGTCACGGCCCTCTTTGCGATTGGCTCGGTCTACTATTTCGTCGCGGTACAAGGGACGGTTTGGTTTGCCGCCCATGTCGTAGCCGCGGCGTTCGTTTGTCTGTACCTGCTTTGCTCCCTCGGCGCAGGAAGACCGGCCCTTGCAGGCACGGCGCTGGGCCTCGCGTTTCTCTGCCGGCCTGCGACCTTGCTGCTCGCCCCATTCTTCGTCCTGCAGGCGATCGTGGTTGCAAAGGAGGCAGGACGACCGTCATCGGGCTCTGCAACTCGACGCTTGCGAGCTTTGGCGATGTTCGTGTTTCCGCTGACACTCCTCGTCGCAGTCGCGATGTGGCACAATTCAGTCCGTTTTGGCGACCCATTCGAATTCGGGCACCGCTTTCTTCAGATCCGGTGGCGAACGAGGATCGAGACCTGGGGCCTTTTCAGCGCACACTACCTGCCGAGGAATCTGACGGTCTTCTTCCTCTCGGTTCCCTGGCTCCTGGAATCGAGCCCCTTCATTCGGATCTCGAGGCACGGCCTGGCGCTCTGGTTCACCACACCGAATCTGTGCTGGAGCCTCTTTCCGAAGCGCATCGATGCGACGGTCGTCGCGCTCTGGGCGGCCGTTCTTCCGACCGCTGTCTGCACGTTGCTCTATCAAAACACCGGCTGGGTCCAGTTTGGCTATCGATTCTCACTGGATTACTTGCCGCTCTTGTTCGTCCTGGTGACGCTCAGCGGTCGAAGGTTTGGTCTCGCGTTTCTAGGCTGTGCCGCATTCGCGATCGTCATCAACACCTTCGGGGCCGTGACCTTCGACCGGTTTCCACAGTTTTACGACACCGACCCGACCCAAGGGATCATCTTTCAGCCGGACTGATCGGAGTCCGCGAGCAGCTGCTCTGCGAGCAAGCTTGCCGGTCCACGGGGCACCAACACGCGCCGCAAGCCCTCCCGGCCGGTCTCTCGTTTCAGTGATCGCAACGCATCGAGGGCAGCTTCCGTATCACCCCGTCCCGCGAGGATGTGAGCATGCACGAGCCGATGCGAAGCGCGAAGCGAGGGATTGTCATCCGTGTGCTGCTCTCCGAGGTGCGCTAGCGCAGCGTCGGACTGCCCCCGCACAGCCATGAGCAGGGCCTCTATCGCCACGAGCCAAATCTCGACCGAGTGTTCGGTCGGCCGCCGGATCCGGTCGATCGCGCGCTGCGCAGCAGCCACGTCGCCGAATTGAAGCTCGCAGGTTGCGAGGGCCTGATTGCGAAGCACCGCCTGCGCTTCCGCCATGGTGGCGTCGTCCAGACCGAGGAGCAGCTCCCGCGACTCTGCCCACATACCGGCTTGTGTCAGCGGCCCCGTCGCCATGAGCACCAGTGCGGTGTGCCGCTGTACATTCGTGCGGCGCACCCGTTCGAGAAGCCGATCGAGCGCGGCCGCCGCGGTGGCCCTTGCATCGGACTCTTGTAGGCGTTGGCACAGGACGGAGAGCCCCCGCACGTGCCGCGATCGCTGCGCCGAGCTCAGCAGCAAGAGCAAGCCCGCGGCGCCACCGATTGAACCAGCGACCCAACCGACCCGAGTCTCAGGGATGGATGTCGTCTTTAGGATGAAGAAAGCGAGAGTTCCGACCGCCAACACCGACAGCACCGTCCCAACGAATGCGCGCAGCACGGTCGCGATCGACAAGAGGCTGAACGGGACGCCCCAGACCCACCCGCGAATCACCGGAGCCATGAATCCGACGATTCCGGCGACGATGAACGTCGGACTCATCGGCTAAGGCGTGCTTTCGCCGCGATAGGAGTAGTATTGCTTCAGAACACGACGCACGTAGCGTTGCGTCTCCTTGTACGGGGGGATGCCGTTGTACTTCTCGACCGCACCTTCACCCGCGTTGTACGCCGCGACAGTCAGCACCAGATCGCCCATGAACCGATTCGCCAGAATCCGAAGATAGCGGGCCCCACCATGAATGTTCTGTCGCACGTCGAACGGATCGGACACGCCCATCGAGCGAGCGGTCATTGGCATGAGTTGCATTAGGCCCATCGCGCCCGCCCGACTGATCACGGTGGGATTGAAGTCGCTCTCAACGCGCATGATCGCGCGAATGAACGACTCGGGGAGCTGGTAAAGTCGCGCTGCCTCGTCGATCACCTCGTCATAACGACTGTATCGAGCGGGGTCTTTGGAGCGGCTACCGCTCGACCCCTTCGCTCCGGAAGCCTTCTTCGTGGCACTGGCGCTGGGCCTCGACTTCTTACTCCCACGCACCACGAGCTCGCATCGGCGTCCGGGCTCTCTGATATTCGTATAGTGGTGTACGCCGTCGGCGCGCTTGCATCGGTAGATGTCCGCGTAGGCCGGCGACGCCGTTCCCACGAGTAAGCCCGCCACGCCGACTGCCGTAAACACCCGAAATGCCATCGTCCAGAAGTGTATCCCCGGGTGCCGAGTCACGCCAAAATGCGCCTTCCGCGCTTGCGCTCGTCGGCCTTCCGCGCATGATGGGCGGTCCGATGGTGAGGCCGAGTTTTTTCGAAGGACCCGAAAAGAAGCTGAAAGTCGTGGTGACTCCGGGCTTTGCTCCGTTGCGGAGCTTGGGTGACGACCTGTGGCACGGCGTGGTGGAGGCAGCGGGAGCGATGGTGATCTCGGTGCTTCGAAGCGACCGATGCGACGCGTACCTGCTTTCCGAGTCGAGCCTGTTCGTCTTCGACGATTGCTTCATTCTGATCACCTGCGGTCAGACGACGCTGGTCGACGCCGTGCCTCGACTCCTGCAGCGCGTTCCGGCAGAATCGATCGCCTTCCTCGTTTACGAGCGCAAGAGCGAGCACTTCCCGGAGCATCAATCGACCACCTTCCGCGAAGACGCTCGTCGTCTGCAGACCATGCTCCCCGGGCGAGCGCTCCGCTTTGGAGACGAACATGGTCGCTACCTCCAAATCTTCCATACCATTCGCCCATACACACCGGCGAAGAACGAGCCGACCCTGGAGGTGTTGATGCACGCGATCGACGAGGACATCGCCGCGAAATTCGCCCCGAAGCGCCTCGCCAACCACGCGTCGGTTGCGGTTTCGTCGGGCATCGATGCGATACTTCCGGAGTTCATCACCTCTGAACATGTCTTCGACCCGGCCGGATATTCCCTCAATGCAGTGAAAGGAGAGGAATACTACACTCTTCACGTCACGCCGGAGGAGACTGGAAGCTATGTGAGCTTCGAAACCAATCACGATTTCCGTGGTGATGCAGGAGGTTTGGTCGCACCGATCGTCGATCTCTTTCGACCCCGCGCCTTCGATGTCGTCACCTTCGTCGCCGGGACCGAGCCAGCGTATCCGGTGTTGGGCTATCAGCTCGGTGACCACGTGGTGGAGTCGCTGTCTGGGTACCGCGTGAGCTATTTTCAGTACTTCGTGGAGCCAGTCGGGCCGCGCTCGGCTTGCGGGATCGAATTGTAGGCACTCGCGAGAACCTGGTTCAAGCTCCCTGCATGGCCTGGTAGAATCGGCGATTCATGCGAACGGAATGTGACTACCTGGTGCTGGGGAGCGGGGTAGCGGGTTTGAGCTTCGCGCTCGAGGCCGGGCGCCACAGCCGAGTGACCGTGGTCACGAAACGAAGCCGAACCGACTCTGCGACGAATTGGGCGCAGGGAGGCATTGCGGCGGTGCTCGATCCCACCGATTCGTTCGAGGCCCATGTCCGCGATACCATCGGTACCGGCGGAGGGCTTTCGCAGCGCGACATCGTCGAGATGGTCGTGCGTGACGGTCCGAGTCGAATCCACGAGCTGATGGACCTAGGGGCTCGGTTCAGCCGTAGCGACGAAGGACGCTCGCTCGATCTCACGAGAGAGGGCGGACACAGCGCTCGACGCGTCGTTCACGCTGGTGACATCACCGGTGAAGAAGTCCAACGGGTGCTCGTCCAGGCGGCGCTCGCGTCACCCAACATCGATATCCTCGAAGACCACATGGGGGTCGACTTGGTCGAAGCGTCGAAGTTCGGAGGGCCACGCCGAGTCGTCGGCGCATACGTGCTGGATGAAGCGACAGGCGATGTGAAGACCTATCTAGCTCGTGCAACCATCCTCGCCACTGGCGGCGCCGGCAAGGTGTACCTCTATACGTCGAATCCCGATGTCGCTACTGGCGACGGTGTCGCCATGGCGTACCGCGCAGGCGCCGAGCTTGCGAACATGGAGTTCTTTCAGTTTCATCCGACCTGTTTGTTCCATCCCGAGGCCAAGAGCTTTCTGATCAGCGAAGCATTGCGAGGGGAGGGCGGCATCCTTCGTCTGCGAAGCGGCGAGGCGTTCATGCAGTCGCATCACGAGATGAAAGACCTCGCTCCCCGCGACGTGGTTGCTCGCGCGATCGACTACGAGATGAAGCGCAGGGGCGACGATTGCGTCTACCTCGACATGACCCACGAGCCGGCGTCATTCATCCTCGAGCGGTTTCCGAACATTTACGCCCGATGCCTTCAGTTCGGCATCGACATGACGAAGGAGCCCATCCCCGTCGTTCCGGCGGCGCATTACATGTGCGGCGGAGTCGTGGTCGACGACGAGGGTCGCTCGACTCTTCCCGGCCTCTGGGCTGTGGGCGAGACGACGTGCACCGGGCTGCACGGCGCCAATCGTTTGGCCAGCAATTCGCTCCTCGAAGGCCTCGTATACGGCCACCGCGCTGCGATCGCGGCGCGCGAGACGCTGGAAACGACCCCCGAACGGGGGATCCAGGACGTCGCAGACTGGGATGCCGGAGAGGCGGTGCCGAGCGACGAGGCGGTCGTGGTGTCTCAGAACTGGGACGAGATACGTCGATTCATGTGGAACTATGTGGGGATCGTTCGCACCGACCGCCGCTTGCGACGAGCGTCACGCCGCATCGCCATGCTCCAGGAAGAGATTCGCGAGTACTACTGGGCGCACTTGGTCAACCGCGACATGTTGGAGCTTCGAAACATCGCGGATGTTGCCGAGCTGATCATCCGTTGCGCAGGGGCGCGTAAAGAAAGTCGTGGGCTGCATTACAACCTCGACTACCCGCATGCGGGTGAGGAATGGCGGGGCGACACCCGGATCTCGAAGGACAACGCGCCCTACATTGCTCACGAATGAGCTTTGGCGTTTTTGGACTGCTACCTTGTTGGAACGCGTCGTGCACGCGCGCTTTCTTTAGGGGTAGAAATGCGGGTTCTTCTTGTCCTAGCAGTTTCATTCTCATGCGTCGTTTCCGTGGGCGAGGCTCGTGCACAGCGCTCGCGAGTCGACGACGCTCAATTGGCGAAGGCAAAGGCTGCGTTCGAGCTCGGCACACGAGCCTACGCAGACGGCGAGTTCGAAAGCGCGTTGGAGAGCTTTCGTCGCGCCTACGAGCTCACTGGCAGTCCGGATCTTCTGTACAACATCGCGACCGTCTCTGATCGAATGCGACGCGATGAGGAGGCCCTCCAGGCATACGAGGGATATCTCGAGGCCCGACCCAAATCCGCAGATCGAGAGCACGTCGAGGGCCGAATTGAAGTCTTGCGCGAGACGATCGAAGCGAACAAGCGCGCAGAGCTGGACGCCCAGATCGAGGCGAGGAACGCAGCGATCGAAGCTGCCGCGAGGGTCAAAGCGGAGCGTCCCCTCACGCAGCACGTGGGCCCGGGGCCGGGACCCTGGATCGCCATCGGGGTCAGTGGCGTTGCAATTTTGAGCGGGGCGGTGCTGCTCGGCCTCGGGCAGCGAGACGAGAAAAGCGTCCAAAATGCCGCCCCTGGGTCGAGCTACGCCATGGTTCAGGAGATGGCTGATCGCGGCCCGCGACTCAGCAAGTCCGGCATCGCGTTGTTGGCGGTGGGCGGCGCGGGCGTCCTCGGTGGCGTCATCTGGCGGCTCACCGGCGGCCACGAAGAAGCGATGCCCGAAGTCAGCATCGGCCCAACCGGTATCTCGGTGAAAGGAAGATTCTGATGCGGCTCCGACTGGCTTTCATCTTCAGCTTGGCCGCGGCTGGCGGCTGCGGAATCTCCGTCCCAAACGGTCTGTTCGGGTGCGGCCAGCCATCGGACTGCCCATCGGGATACTTCTGCTGGAGCAGCGACAGCCGCTGCTACGACTCGAAAGAGCCCCAGTGTGTCCCCAAAACCTGCGACGAGTTGATCGATGAATTCGCCTCGGTCGGGATTTCAATCGAATGTGGCTCCGTGCCGGACGGCTGCGATGGGTCGATTGCGTGCGGGGGGTGCCCCACCGGTACCGTCTGCGGAGCCAACGGCCAAAATTTCGCCTGCGGATGCGAGGAGACGACCTGCGCCAGCTATGGCGACGGCGCCGAGTGCGGCATCGTCCCGACTCATTGCGGCAGTGCTGGGGAGACGATTTTCTGTGGCGATTGCTTGGGTGGACGCATGTGCGTCGACAACAAATGCGTATGCCCGCCCGGTGCCAACTGCAACTCTGGCTGTGAAGGCGGCGAGCCGACCTATCCATGTACGAAGAACGAATGCTCGCCTCCGGGAGGGCTTCCCGATGGATGCGGAGGAGTCGCCAATTGTCCATCATGCACGAACGGCGAGGATTGCGTCCTGTCGGAGGACGCGGTGTTCAAGTGCCTGGGGGAGTGCACCTGCGAGGCACAAGGGATTGAATGTGGCGGCACCACGGTTTGCGGCGCCCCGACGCTGTGCGGGACCTGTGCGGACCACGGGTTCTCCGCGGCTTACCACTGTGAAAGCGGGCGATGCGTCTGTGAAGACTCGTTTGAGTCCAACGACACATTCGACACCTTCACCTTGCTCTGCGGCGAGGGAACCGCCTCCAATTGTGCGCAAGCCGTTTGGAGCATCGGGGTCGAGGCCACGCTCCACAGTGCCAAGGACATCGACTATTACGCGCTACGCGTGCTCGATGCTCGCACACCCGTCGTCGTCCAGGCGTTCGGAGGGTCGAGCCCACGCACTCTTTCTCTCACCTATTTGTGCCCGAACGGATCCCAGGGGACGGACAAATGCTCCGGCTCGACCGACGAGTTTCAAGGGGTCGAGTTCTGCAACTCACAGGGCGACACGGTTGCGATCGAACGCCACTGTGACTCTGCCGTCAGCAGCGGTACGGGAACGGTTCTCGTCGGGGTTCGTGCAAGAAGCTTCGTAGGCGGCTGCGATCCTTATGGATTGAAGATACTAGCGACGTATGAAACCGGAATTTAGCCCGACCCGCCCACCGGGCCCTCCTCGAACCGCTGACTCCGATTGACTCCGGGGTCAGTCGCATATATGACGCACCGCCATTATGAGCCGATACCTATTCACTTCGGAGTCGGTGACCGAGGGTCATCCCGACAAAATCTGTGACAAGATCAGCGATTCTCTGCTCGACGCATACCTCGAGCAAGATCCGAAGTCGCGCGTCGCGGTCGAAACGATGGTCAAGACGGGCTTCGTCGTCTGTGGCGGCGAGGTCACGTCCAAGGCCGTCATAGAGATTCCGAAAATCGTCCGAAAGGCGATCACGGAAATCGGCTACACGGACTCTTCGATGGGCTTCGATGCAGCGACCTGTGGGGTCATGGCAGCGGTAGAGCAGCAATCGCCCGACATTGCACGAGGGGTCGACTCCAGCGCGAGGAAGGAGCAAGGAGCGGGCGATCAGGGCCTGATGTTCGGATTCGCGGTCCACGAGACATCACAGCTCATGCCCATGCCGATCGACCTGTCCCACAAGCTCGCACGACGACTCGCGCAAGTTCGCAAGAAGAACATCGTCGAGGGGCTTCGTCCGGACGGCAAGACTCAGGTCACGATCGAGTACGAGGACGACAAGCCCCGTCGCTTCGATGCGATCGTGGTGTCCACCCAGCATGCTGAGAGCGTCAAGCAGCGCACGCTCAGGGAAGCGATCATCGAGGAAGTCATTCATCCGACGCTTCCTGCCAAAATGATCGACAAGAAGACGAAGATTCACATCAACCCGACCGGGCGTTTCGTCGTCGGTGGCCCCTTCGGTGATGCGGGCCTGACCGGACGCAAGATCATCGTCGACACTTACGGCGGTATGGGCCGACACGGTGGCGGCGCATTCAGCGGAAAAGACCCTTCCAAAGTCGACCGCAGCGCGGCTTACTTCGCTCGCTACGTCGCAAAGAACATCGTCGCTTCCAAAGTTGCCTCGCGCTGCGAAGTCCAAGTGGCCTACGCCATTGGCGTTGCGCGGCCGATGGGCGTTTACGTGACTACTTTCGGTACGGGCGTCGTGGCCGACGAGCAGATCAGCAAAGTGGTTTCCAAGCTGTTCGATTTCCGTCCAGCGGCCATCGTCGAGACCCTGGACCTCCTTCGCCCGATCTACGTTCCTACCGCAGCGTACGGACACTTCGGCCGCACTGAAAAGACCTTCACCTGGGAGCGCACCGATCGTGCCGACGAGCTTCGCAAGGAGCTCATGCCAAAGGGTCGGCGCTAGGGCTCCGCGTCCCATGGCGCTACAGTACGGACGCCATGCGTGAGCCACCGCTTTCCAAGCTCTCCGGCTGGGGTCGACACTCGGCTTTCGGGCGTGAGCGTGTCGGCGAAGATCTCGAGTGCCTCAGCGCCGACGTCAATTTGTCGCGGGGCCTCGGCCGCTCCTATGGAGACGCGTCGTTGCCTCCCGAAGACCAAGCCGACGTCCTCAACACCAGGTTCGCAGATCGAATCCTGAGGTTCGAGCCCGACACGGGACGCTTTCGCGCGGAGTCGGGACTCGCACTGAGTGAGCTGAACCGACTGCTGATGCCGCGCGGCTACTTCACGCCCGTCTCCCCCGGTACCAAGTTCGTTACCCTCGGCGGGATGGTCGCCGCGGACGTGCATGGAAAGAACCAGCACAGGGATGGGAACTTCGGCCATCACCTTACGTCGCTCAAGATGCGAGTCGCCGATGGCCGCGTGCTCGAATGCTCCGCGGAGCAGCACCCAGACCTCTTCCGAGCCACGATCGGCGGCATGGGCCTCACAGGTCACATCCTCGAGGTCGAATTTGGGATGCACCGGATCCCATCGCAGTGGATCTGGCAGGAGAGTCGACGGGTACACGATATCGACGAGTTCCAAGATGCGCTCGAAGAGGCTGCGCCCGAGTGGCCGTACACGATGGGATGGATCGACTGCCTGGCCCGCGGGCAACACATGGGGCGAGGGATCCTCATGACAGGGCGTTGGGCCGAGCGGCAGCAAGCCCCCTCCAAGCCTCCCAAGCAGGGCTTTCGCCCACGGCTCAGATTCGACTGGCCGCCATGGGTCCTCAATGGTTTTACGATTCGGCTCTTCAACGAGCTCTACTATCGCAAGCAGTGGCGCCCTCGTTCGAGCGGACTCGTGAGCCACGAGTCGTTCTACTATCCTCTCGACGCAATCCGATCGTGGAACCGCATGTACGGCCGGCGGGGTTTTACTCAGTATCAATGCGTCTTGCCGCGCGAAGCCGGGCGCAACTCCGCGCGCCGTGTGCTCGAGGTGCTCACCGCCCGAGGTGGCGCTTCGTTCTTGTGCGTCATCAAGGATTTCGGGCGGGAGAGCCGCGGAGTCCTATCCTTCCCGCGTCCGGGCATCACGCTGGCGCTCGACATCGCGGTGCGCGACGATACCCAAGCCCTGGTCGATGCTTTGAACGAGCAGGTACTGCTGGAGGGCGGGCGGATCTACCTGGCCAAGGACTCGTTCACGCGGCGCGAGCACTTCGAGGCGATGGAGGGAGTTCGTCTCGACGAGTTTCGGGCCATTCGCGATCGATGGGATCCAAACCGAAGATTTAGGAGCGCGCAGTCCGTGCGTCTGATGGGGGATTGAGATGAGAATCGCGTTTCTGGGTGCGACCAAGGGGATGGGGCGGGCGCTGTCGCGTTTGGTCGCGGAGCGTGGCGACTCGATTTGCCTCCTCGGCCGGAGCAGCCTCGATCTCGAACGCAGCGCGGCAGATTTGGGTGTGCGTGGGGCGGTCGACCCCGCGGGGTGCGTCGCGTGTGACCTCGAGGATCCGGAAACGTTCGCCCCCGCGATCGCAGCCGCTCGAGCAGCTCTCGGTGGGCTCGACGCCGTCGTCGTGACTGCGGGAGTCTTCGCCACGCAAGACGAGCTCGAGGCCGATGCCGCACTGACGGAGAAATTGCTGCGCATCGACTTCTCCAACACCGTCTTGTTTTGCGAGGCAGCAAAGAGAGCGCTGCTCCAAGATGGTGGTGGAACCTTGTGCGTATTCAGCTCGGTCGCGGGAGAACGAGGGCGGAAAGCCGGTCATCCTCTACGGCGCGGCCAAGGCAGGTCTCACACGGTACCTCGAGGGCTTGGATCACAAGCACCACGCGGATGGATTGCGCGTAATCACCGTCAAGCCTGGTTTTGTCAAGACCAGCATGACGGCGGGGCTGAAGCCCCCTCCCTTCGCAGGCGAGCCCGATGCTGTGGCTCGGCGCGTGCTCCGCGCGATCGATCGCGGTACGCCGGTCGTGTACGCGCCGGCGCTGTGGCGGCTGATCATGGCGGTCATCCGCGCTCTGCCGCGTGCCGTCATGCGCCGGATCAATTTCTGAGGATGAACTGGCGAATGTCTGGCCTCGTGGCTCGATACGCGGCCGCCAGGTGTAGAAGCGCGACGAAAGAGCTCACGATGATCACGGTGCCGATGAGCGTGGCGAGTGCGCTCTCGGGCTGCTCGATGGGCAGGGGCACGAACGTCAGCTTGATGTGCGAGACGAACGTTACGGTGTACGCGGTGATCCAGACCAGCTTTGCCACGACCGCTTGCTTGATCCACCATTGGGCCAGCTTGCGACGCCAGCTCAGCAGGAAGCTACCGATCAAGACCAAGGCGGATACCACTACGTTGGCTGCGGCCATCGGTCGGCGATACGGGTTCGTCACTCGGGCTTCCAGGAGCTGGAGCCCGGCGTCGCTGACTTCCTGATTCTCCGGGTACTGCTCCCGCAGGTCTTCGCGCAAGGGAGCCAGGGACAGATCGTAGGTGCCGCTCAGCACCCCTGCGACGCCGAGCATGGTCAGGAGGGTCGAGGTCAACAGGATGGTGATGACGATCCTTCTCTCTTTCGATTCGCTTGCCATCGCCAGGTCGACTCGTTGTACCCTGGCCGGCGGGTGCGATCGACCCTAAACCCCTGGAACCCATGATGACCTCGGAACACAAGCGCACGAGGGTATTCGCCGACTCCCAAGAGCGCGACGACTTCGGCGCCGATCGCATCCGATGGTTGATCACCCTTAGATGGGTTGCCATGGCCGGCGTTTTGGCTGCGGCGGGTCTGGTGGTGGCTGGCTACTTTCCCGGTGTCGCGTGGCAGGTCTTGTTGGTCGTCGTGGTGGTTGGCAGCGTGTACAACTACCTCCTCCTCAAGCGAACGCCGGACGTGGGGACCGGAAAGAGAGCCGCTGTCTCCCAAGCCCTCGTCGACCTCGTCATGCTCACCGTGGTCTTGTGGGCCGCCGGCGGCATTTCATCTCCGTTCATCGGCTTCTACGTCTTCCACCTCGTGCTGATTGGAATCTTGGGAGGTCCCGGAGCCACACTGGTTGCGACCGCCGCGGCTCTGGCGGCCGCCGGTTTTCTTGCGCTTACCGACTGGGTGCCCGCGCTGCAGATCGGAGTTTGGAATCCAGCGCCGCCCTGGGACATCATCGGCGACGTTGCCGCGTTCGTCACGACCATCGGAGCCGCGGCGTACGTCGTGCTCCACGCAGTTCGTGAGCTCCGCGACCGGGAGCGGGAGCTCGCGAGAGCGCGCGACCAAGCAGAGCTGGAGTACCAGGTCATCTCCAACACCCTCGACGAGCTCGAGGCAGGCTTGGAGGTCGTGTCGCCCGACGGACGCATCGAATGGCGCAATCGCTTGGCCGATGAGCTTGCTCCCAAGCCAAGCGCGGAGGACGCCTGGGAATGCCCCATCGCAACGCGGGGCTGCGAGATTCAGCCCGCCGGCTTGTGCCCCGTTTGGCGAGCCCGGGACGAGGGCGCCGAAGGTCGTTGCCGCTTCACCGTCGGAGAGCGTTGTTACGAGATGCTGTCGTTCCCCCTCGCTTCGCGAGGACAAGACCCTCCTCGGATCATGAACCTCTATGTCGACCGTACCCAAATCCTCGTGGCGGAGCGTAGGCTGCTTCACGCCGAACGTTTGGCGAGCCTAGGACGCGTCGCGCAAGGGGTCGCACACGAGCTCAACACACCTCTAGCCACGATTCGGACGTTGGCAGCGGACATGCGAGAGGCGATCCGGTCACTCGGCGGCGATGAAGCGCTGCAGTCGGACCTCGCTGAATCCGCCGCACTCATTCGCGACGAAACCGGGCGTCTCGGTCGCATCACGCATTCGTTGCTGACCGGGGGCACTCTTCCGCGTCTCAGGTTGAGCTCCTCTACGGAGCTACTCCCCATCGTCCGGCGCGCGCAGGCGCTCGTATTTGCCGGAGCACGCGAGGGCGGTTCGGACTTGGACATCGGCGAGTTGGTCGAGGACCTCGTCGTGGTCGCCGATCCCGATCGACTCCTACAGGTGTTGGTGAATCTCCTGCAGAACGCGCTGGACGCGAATCGCGAAGCCGGTGGGAAATGCATTTGGCTCTCCGCGATGCGGCACGGAGCCGTCGTCGAGATCATCGTCGAGGACGAAGGCGCCGGCATAGACCCCACGATCGAAGGCCGCCTCTTCGAGCCGTTTGCCACTACGAAGCCGCCCGGCGAGGGGACGGGGCTCGGGTTGTACGCATCGTACATGCTGGTTCAGACCATGGGCGGCGACCTCACAATCGAAAATCGGGATGAAGGGGGTGCGGCGGCGCGGTTGCGTTTGCCAGTGGGAGCCCCGTCGCTTGCAAACGAGGCTGGGGTGCATCACCGTGCGCCCTGGTCATGAGCGCTAGCGTTCTCATCATCGACGACGATGCGGCCTTTCGCTTTGCGATGGCGAAGGCGTTACGGCGTGGAGGCTACGCTGTGTCGGAGGCGAGCAGCGGCGAGGAGGCGGTAGAGGTCCTCTCCAATGGCTCGCCGCCGGATGTTGCGCTCCTCGATTTGAAGATGAAGGGCATCGGCGGGCTGGAGGTATTGCGGCGTTGTGGGTCGATCCCGACGAGCGTGATCGTCATGACAGGACACGGCACGGTGAAGGCCGCGGTCGAGGCGATGCGCCTCGGGGCCTTCTCGTTCCTCGAGAAACCGGTCGACGCCGACATGCTGAGGCCTCTGCTTCGCCAGGCGCTGATCGAGAGAGGGCGCAACGAGGTCGAGACATATCCACAAGTCATCCCGTTGATTGGCCTGAGCCGGGCCATGGCCGAGGTGCGGGAGTTCGTTCAAACCGTCGCACCTACGGACGATACCGTCCTCGTTTTTGGAGAGACCGGCACCGGGAAAGAGGTCGTTGCGCGACAGATCCACGCGCAAAGCAATCGGGCTACGCGCCCCTTCGTCGCGATGAACGCCGCATGCGTTCCACGTGAGCTGTTTGAGAGCGAGCTGTTTGGGCACAGGCGCGGAGCTTTCACCGGAGCGCACGCGGATCGGGCGGGGCTCTTCCGAGAGGCAGACGGGGGCACCCTCTTCATCGATGAGCTCGCGGAGCTTCCACTCGAAAGCCAGGCGAAGCTTCTCCGCGCGATCGAGACCAAGGAGATCCGTCCGGTCGGACAGTCGGGAGAGAGCAAGGTCGATGTTCGAATCGTCGCCGCGACGAATCGTGATCTTTGGGCCGAAACCCAAGCGGGGCGGTTCCGTGAAGACCTCTACTTTCGTCTCCAGGTGTTCCCTGTGTTGATCCGCCCGCTGCGTGAGCGCCCCGAGGACATCGAGCCCCTTGCGATGCATCTGCTCGGACGCATGGGAAAGCAAGAGCTTACGCTCGATGCGGAGTCGGTCGTAGCGCTACAGGAGCACGATTGGCCCGGCAACGTGCGAGAGCTATTGAATGTACTCAGGCGAACCTCTTTGTTTACGATCTCGGACAGCATCCCAGAAGATCTGATTCGGCGAATGATCGCCGCCAGCATTTTCAGCAACGAACGGGAGTCGACCCTACCGACCGACCCCACCTCCACAGGTCGCTCGAGCCTGGCTGACGTCGAACGCGATCACATCGACCGAGTTCTGGGCGAAATGGGCGGCAACATCACACGCGCAGCCGCAGCACTCGGAATCGACCGGAGAACATTGCAGCGGAAGCTTCGCGCCTACGGAATCGAGTCACAATAAGCCCCGCCGGCAGTACCAGTCAGAGGCCCTCGTTAGAACAACACTGGCGCTGGCACGTCCCGGGGCACGGCGGGGCACGACGCTAGGACGCCAACCGCATCCCCGCAGGACGGCTCTCGACGGGCGTGCTCGGTCACGGGTGCCCGCTCGCCCGACTCCCTAGGACCACGCACGACTAGGCTCGCCCCCGCTCTCTGTGCTGCCCATCGCGAGCCGTCCTCCTGCGTAGATGTCGACGTACGGAGGGGCACGGCGGGGCGCGATGGGGGGCGGAGTCGACGTAGCAAGTGACAATCGGCACGCACGCAACCAGCTCCGATTGGCGCGCGCTCCGAGGCGAGGCTTGCGTGGCCATCGGCGCCAAGCCTAACCGGCCACCTTTGCAAGCCGAGCCGTTCGACGCAGCCCCGCGTCGCGCCCCGCCGTGCCCCGGGGATGTTCGAGCGCCTGCGTCTGGGGTTTGTGGTTGGGAGGGTCGGGTACTAGATCGTCTCTGCCGCCCATGAAGGTTTTTTTCAGCTATGCGTTCCGTCCTCTCTTTCTCCTCGCGACTCTTGATGCCACTGCGGTGGTTCCCTACTGGGTAATGGCCTGGCTCGGGTATCTGCCGATGCCCACGATGCTAGGGACGCCGATCTGGTGGCACGCGCATGAAATGATCTACGGCTTTGCGGGAGCCGCAATCGGCGGTTTCGCGCTCACCGCCGTGGCGGCATGGACCAAACGCCCCCCTGTCGCGGGCATTCCGCTGATCATTTTGAGCACGCTCTGGCTGATTGCGCGTCTCCTCTTCGTGGTCCCTTCTTCGAGCTTGCTGACCGTCGCGATCGCCGCAGACCTCGGATACGGCATCCTGCTTTTCGTGTTGATGAGCCGCGAGGTCATCAGCGCGCGTAGTCAGCGCAACTACAAGGTGTTGGTGATTCTGGGCCTGCTGCCGATCACCAACGCGCTTTTCTTCTTCGGGAGAATGCGCCACGAGGGTTGGACCATGACGGCGCTTCTAGCGGGCCTTTGGCTGGTCGTGATGCTGATCAATTTGATCGGCGGCAGGGTCGTTCCCGCGTTCACTCGAAACTGGCTAAAGCGGCAACGCGTCCGGCCTGGCCACAAACCAAGCGCTTTACCCCCCGAATTCGATCGCTTGGATCTCCTCACGACGTGTTTGATGGTGATGTTCGCGGTCCTGTATCTGCTCGAAGCTCCGTCGAGGTGGACCGCGGGCGTGGGGTTGCTGACGGGCATCCTCTCGTTCGTCCGGCTGACCCGCTGGCAAGGAGTCCACACGGGCGGTGAACCTCTCGTCTGGGTGCTGCACCTCGCTTTCGCATGGCTGCCCCTGGGCTTCTTCCTATTGGCCGCCGCGGAGCTCGGCCTCGTTCCCCGAACAGCGGGTATCCACGCTCTGACGAGCGGGGCCATCACCACCATGATCATTGCGATCGCGGGTCGTGCCGCCCTCGGCCATACGAGTAGGCCCTTGGAAAGCCATCCGCTTCTCACCGCGGCGTACGTCTTGATCACGGTGGCGGCCATGTGCCGAGTGGCGGCGACGATTGGCCCGGGCGCCCGTGCGTTACTGGTGATTTCCGCGACGTCATGGTCCCTCGGGTTTGCCTGCTTCGCCTGGCGGTACGTCCCGATCTTAACCCTCCCACCCTTGCAGAGCCCGAGATCTCTTCGGACGCTCTAGGGGCACACCGGGTCACGGGACGGCACGATGTGCCCCGACCCTTCGCGCGTCAGCCTCCGCGTTGCGGCAACACGATGGTGAAGACGTTTTTCCCCGGCCGAGACTCTACGTCGATGCGTCCGCCGTGCTCGGTGACGATCCGTTGTGCGATCGCCAGGCCGACGCCAGCTCCGCCTTCTTTGCCGGTAGGGTAGGGCTCGAAGAGGGCTTGCGTCTGGTCGGTCGCGATGCCGGCACCGTTGTCCCTCACCCGGATGTACAGCGTGCCGGTCTTCGTCTCCAGGCTCAGTCCAACCGAAGCACCTCCGTCTGGATGCGCCTCGCCCGCGGCCTGGCGCGCGTTGTCCAGCAGATTGCGTAGCGCCTGGGCGATCTGATCGGCATCGACGAATGCTATGACCGGTGCGTCGGGAAGCTCGGCGGTAATCGGCACCCGCTGCTCTGCGTGCAAGGACGCAGCCTGTGCGACGAGCTCGCGGATGTCAGCCTTTTCGAGTCGCGGTCGGATTTCCGGCCGCGCGGCGATTCGTTCGGCCTGTCGAAGTTGCTCTCTCGCGTCTCTCAAGTCGCGCGTCATACGATTGAACGCCGTCGCCGTAGCGGGGAACGCTCCTTCGGGGCCGTCTCGCACGGTAGTGTCGAAGTCACCCCGGCCGACGCGAGTTGCCGCCTCGGTCAGCTCGTCGAGCGAGGATTGCAGCCAACGATTCAGATAGCCGCCAAACATCAACGCGAGGCCCAGGGCTAAGACGGCCACGCACCCCATCCACAAGAGAAGCGGCGGACCTCGCCGATCCAGCTTTGGGCGCCACACCAGGACAGCACGACGGACGCCCTCGGCATCGGTCAATTCCGTCAGCACTTCGTCTCGCCTCCTTGCTTCGTCGGTGATCACGAGTTGTTCGGGATCGAGATTGCGAAGCTCGGAGAGCCGGTGTCCGGCGATCACGGTCAAGCGCGTCCCCCCGCGCGCGATGGAACACGATTTCACTACGAATCTCTGATGCTCCTGGCCACCGAGCGACACTAGGAAGGCACGGTCTCCTGCGCTCCGTGCTTGGCGGGTTAGTTCGGCCCCCTCATTTCCGAGGACGCCGTGACGGTGTCCTGTTGCGATGATCTGCCCGCTGAGCGAGTCCAGTACCCAGAGAGCCTGGAGTCCAGCAGCTTCCATCGACCCACGAAACAAGCGGTCGTAATCAAGCTCCGACGGCACCTCTCTGCTGCGCTCGTCGAGCAAGGTGTCGATCGCTAGATCGTCGTGGCAGAGCCGGTTCACGGCGGCACTCCGCTGCACATCGAGCTCGTGCAACCGTGCGCGAGCCATCGCCGCTTCGCTGCTTCCGACGTCTGCACCCCACTGGGAGATCGCCAGCCAGACGATGCCGGTCAACGCGATCGGAAACGTTGCGGCCAGAGTGAATAGAACGACGACGCGGGCAGCGAACCGGTTCATGGCGGGGCTACACCGCCAAGGACCCGCTCTTCACGCGGCTGCAGCTTGGACTCGAGCGAACCGCCATCGACTTCTTCGTCGAATTGCTCCATCAAGAACAGGTTCGGGTCCACGACATCGGGAGGTCTGGCAACATCGACAGGCACAGTTCCCGATAAGAAAACCTCTCCGATCGCGTCTTTCTGACCCTCGTACGCCAGCAGTCCCGATGCGGGGTCGATCTGCGCGACGATCACGCCGCTGGGCATCGCAAAGTCGGTATCCTTCGGTGATTTGTCGGCGGCTTCCATGACGTCGATCCAGATCGGTAGCGCGCTTCTCGTGCCGGTCTCGCGTTTGCCCAGAGATCGCTGGTCGTCGAATCCAACCCACACCCCTACCACCACCGATGGCGAGTAGCCGACGAACCAGGCGTCCCGCGCCTCGTTGCTGGTACCCGTCTTCCCAACAACCGGACGTTCCAGGCGCTGCGCCGGTCTGCCGGTGCCTTCCGTGACCACGCTACGAAGCATGCTGGTCATCACGTATGCTTCACTTGGGGTCATTACGTCGCGCGCCGGCTCTCCCGGTTCCAATGGGACGCGTGTGCCATCGGGGGCGACAATCTTGCTCACGATCTGTGCCGGTGCCCAACGACCGCCAGCTGCGAACGTCGAATAGGCGTTGGTCAGCTCGATTGGCTTCACCCCGCTCGCCCCGAGCGCCAGGGCCATGTCTTCCTCGAGCTTGGTGGTGATGCCATCCTTTCGCGCGAACTCAGCGACCTCGTGAGCCCCGATGTCTTCCATGACTCGAATCGCGACCATGTTGATCGAGCGCGCCAGCGCCTCGCGGAGTCGAATTGCGCCCTGGTAGTTCCACTGCTCGTAGTTGCGCGGCTTCCATTCATCGTAAACCGCAGGCGCATCGACGACTAGCGAAGCCGCAGTGAACCTGCGTGACTGAATGGCGCGCGCGTAGACGATTGGCTTGAAAGAGCTTCCTGGCTGCCGAACTGCCTGGGTCGCTCTGTTGAATCCGCTGGCTGCAGCGAATCCTCCCACCAGGGCAAGCACCTGTCGGGAGCGAGGCTCGATCACGACGACCGCCCCTTCGGGACCTCGCTCCAGTCGCACTACGGCGGGGTCTTCCTCTTCTCCCATTTGCGTGACGGACACCGGAAGCAGGTCTCCCTTCTTGGAGAAAGTCGAGGCAGGACGTCGATTGGGGTTGTATCGAGCGGCGTCTCGCATGTGTAGGACGGCGGAATGGCCCGCGACGTCGAGCTGGATCGTCTCACTTTCGTCGTCGGTTCCCCTCACCTGCGCCACATAGGTGCGACCCATTCGGAGCGAGTCGCTCGGTTTGGTCGCCTTCGGCCCGTTCCTTCGCTTCGTCCGTCGAAAAGGCCCTTGGTACCCCTGTCGCTCGTCGATCGCGCGTAGCCCGTGCTGCAGCGCCTCTCGTGCGCGGGTCTCGAGCGAAAGGTCGATCGTCGTGTACACCTGGTAGCCACCTCCGCGGAGGACCTCGTCGCCCACGGCCGTGCGCAGTGCCTGGCGCGCAATGGCCAAGACCTCAGGTGCGCTGCCGGGGTTTTCGGGGAGCTCCGAAGGCTCGACCTTCTCGTCGCGCGCTGCCGCAATCGCGGCTTCGCTCAGATCCGGCCAATAGATTTCGCGCTTCGCCTTCAATTGCGAGAGCACGTACTCCTGTCTGCGCTTTGCCGCTTCGGGATTGCGCCGTGGCGAAAGGCGCGATGGCGCCTGCGGAATGCCGGCCAACATCGCGGCCTCTGCCAAGGTCAACTTGCTGGCATCCTTCCCGAAGTAGTATCTCGCCGCTTCCTGAATCCCATAGCGCCCGCGACCAAAGTTCACGTGGTTGAGGTAGAGATGTAAGATTTCGTCCTTTGAGAGCTCATTCTCGAGCCGCCGCGCCAAGATGAGCTCCCGCACCTTTCGCGAGATCGTGCGTTCGGGCGTCAGGAGCATCATCTTTACCACTTGTTGGGTGATCGTGCTTCCGCCCTGCGCCGCACGCCCCGCGATCAGATCTCGACCAACGGCACGCAAGATGCCGGTGTAGTCGAGCCCCTCATGCTCGTAGAAGTCCGCGTCCTCGGCAGCGAGAAACGCAAGGACCACGTGTCGTGGAATCTGCGACATCGGAATCACGGTGCGCCGCTCGTCGAAAATCTCTCCGATCACGATCTTGTTGCGATCGTACACGCGCGTAGTCTGCGGGGGCTTGTAGTCGCGCAAGGCGCTGACTGACGGAAGATCGCGACTGAAGTACGCGTAGGCCCCCAGCACCAATAGCGCGCCCAATATCAGCGTGGCGCCGATCAACTTGGGCGCAATCGACCCGCCTGCTGCCTTCCGCTTCGCACGCTTGCGGCCCTTGCGCCTTCTCTTCTGAGTTTGCTTGCCTGCCATATCGTTCGCCGTGTTTGCCGGCGCCTATAGCATCCCCTGCTTCGCGCCTTGCCCCTAATTCATGACAGTTGAGCCCGGCTAGTCATTCCGCAAGAAGCTCTCGATGACTTGGTCCGCCTTCTTCACCGAATTCATTAGGAATCTAGCCTTCAGCTCCTGGAGTCTCTCGGCTGGAAGACGCGAGCGGCCGTCGTGAGCCAACGTCTGCATCGTGATGGCGGCGGCAACCGATACGTTGAGACTCTCGACGAAGCCACGCATCGGGATGGCAAACGTTCCATCGGCAAAGTCCAACATCTCAGCGGACACGCCGCGGTGCTCGTTGCCGAACACGACCGCCAAACGCGGCGTGTTGCGCAGATCTTCCGGCTTTGTCTCGGACCCCATCGCGGCGACATAGATTGCGTATCCGTCGCGTTTGAGGCGGCGCGCGCAGGTTTCTGCGCTTTCGAAGCGCACGATGTCCAGCCAGCGGTGCGTTCCCTTCGATACGCCTCGGGAGGCTCGAAAACCCTGCGTTCCGACGATGACGTGAACTGTCTGGACACCGAACGCATCGGCGCTCCGCAGCACGGCGCTCGAGTTGTGGGGATCGGTGATGCAATCCAGCACCAGCACCAGGCTATCGGTCCGGCCCCGGACCACTTCGTCGATTCGTCCCAAACGCTCGGGCGTGACGATGGGCGAAAGCGCATCGATGACCACCTCGGCGGGCTGCTCCAGCCGAGGAGGGCCTTCGATCTCGATCACATCTGGATCGTCGGCACGCACCTAGTGTGTGGTCTTTTTTGGGTCAACGATGACACCAACGACAAGGGTTCCGCCCTGATAGGCCTGACCCGCGACGAAAAACGGATCTCCGGCGGAGGCGATCACCTGGAGTAGGGGCAGATAATCCGACTTGTCGGGTCGATTGATGGCGGCTTTCACTTTGTAGCGCCCATCGGGCATCACTCGGAGCAGAGTCAGCTTCATCCTGCGGCCGTTTGGCAAAGAAACCAACTCGTCCTTGCCTAGTGTGAGCGTCAGCTTGGGTCGTGACAAAATCTTCATCGACCGAAAGGCATTGAACGGCGGCCTGCGGAGAGCGGTCAGTTTCTTGAGCTCTGGATCGATCTCACCGGCTTCTTCTTTGGCCAGAATGACTAGCACCTCCGCCGGGACACTGGAGACCGACGCCAACCGGTCCGAGCGCGTCAGAGAGCTGCTCTGAGCGGAAGCCACGGACGCACCGAACAAGATGGCGACCACCAGTAACCGTCGAATGAGCCTCATGGAAGTCCTACCTGTTCGTCTTCGATCCAAACCACGGCCAACGATTCGCCGGCGCCGCCCTCGACCTCGAAGATCGTCCCCGTATTGGAGCCGAAATCAGCCTCGATTACCTCGGATCCGCGAGCCATCGTCGTCCCCGGCACGTCTAGATTGCCATCGGATTTCGGCCATGCCAACACGCTCAAGAGGATCGCTGCCGCTGCAGCGAGCCCGGTCGCCACTACGCCCCAGACCCGGCGCTCGCGAGCCCCCGGGACCACGTGTAGCGAAGGTCGCTCCCGTTTCGCTCGTTCGATCGGGATGACCGGGGTGCTGATATGGGCTTCGATTCGGGAAAAAAGCGCGTCGGAGTCGATTTCGCCGGCCCACCCGGTCGAAGCGCTCTGCATCGCGTCTCGGAGCTTCTCCCATTGGCGCAATTGCTCCGTCCCGGCCGGGGAGCTTTGGAGACTCCGCCGCATTGCGGCCTCTTCATCCGGAGTGAGCTCTCCGTCGAAGAGCATTTGAAGCCTCTCGTCTTCTGTCTTCGGGCTCTCCATGGTCATTCCTCGGAAACCGCCTCCCCCGAAAGATAGGGCGCAAGTGCGGTTTGCATCTTTTTTCTCGCGTGAAACAAACGGCTCATGATGGTTCCTTTGGGAACCTCGAGCACTACGGCCATTTCCTCGTAGCTCATTCCTTCGATCTCGCGAAGCACGATCACCGCACGGTGATGCTCAGGCAGCTCCTGGAGGGCGGCTTGAATGGCGCTTCCCAGCTCGCGGCGCAAGATTGCCTTGCCGGGGTTGGCATCCGTGACGTTCGGCACCAATGCGCCATCGCCGGCAACTTCGCTTTCCTCGTGGAGCGTGCGTTCGTCGAAGTCTAGGCTCTTCCGCCTGCTGGTGCGCCGGACGTGGTCGATGGAAGCATTCATGACGATACGATACAGCCAAGTGTAAAAGCTCGAGCTGCCCTCGAACTTGTGTATGCTCCTGTGAACCTTGACGAAAGCTTCTTGCACGGCATCCAAAGCGTCGTCTTCGTTCTTGACGACGCCCATGGCGACGGCAAACGCTCGACGATGATACTTGTCGAATAGCGCTCGAAAAGCGGCAGAATCGCCTGCCTGTACGCGTTGTACCAAGTCATGATCGCCCTGCGCGGAGGAACCGTCTGAGGCCTCCCCAATTTTGGACGCATTGGACAGCGGTTGATTCACCCAAGATCCTCGACGTTTTCAAGGGGTTAGTCGCCGTCGCGACCCACCAGAGATCATCTACGCGGAAATCGGCGCGAGGGCCAGCTTTCGACTGGGGACTCCGCCTGGAACGGGGGCTTTTGCCTGGTTTTCCGCCTGTGGGCAGCTACCTTGCGCGGGTGCTTGACCTGAGCTCTCTGAATTCTCGTCAGCGCGAGGCAGTGGTTCACGAGGGGGGGCCGCTCGTGGTCTTTGCGGGGGCCGGAAGCGGTAAGACCCGGGTGATCACGTTTCGCGTGGCGCAGCTGATCTCGGTCCACGACGTGGCGCCGTGGAGGATTCTCGCTGTGACCTTCACCAACAAGGCGGCCGGTGAGATGCGGGAGCGCCTGTTGAGCCTGCTCGGCGACCGGGGTTCCGCGGTTCAGGTAGGCACCTTTCACGCGACCTGCGCGCGGTTGCTGAGGCGCCATGGAGAGAGCGTCGGGCTCTCCAAGGATTTCACGATTTACGACGACCAAGATCAGCAGGCCCTGGTCAAACGCGTGTTGCGCGATCTGGGCCTCGATGAGAAACGATACCAGCCAAAGGCGATGGCTGGCCGCATCAATCGCGCCAAGCAAGAGGTTCAGGGGCCCGAAGACATCGAAACCCCGGACGCCTGGTCGGAGGTCGTGCGTCGCGTCTATCTGGCGTACGAGCAAAGGCTTCAACAAGCCAACGCGCTCGATTTTGGTGACCTCATCTACCGTACGGTTCGGGCGCTCGAATCCAACGACGGCTTTCGGGAGTCGGTGATCGGACGTTTCTCGCAGGTTCTCGTCGACGAGTTTCAAGATACCAATCACGCACAATTCCGTCTCGTTCAGTTGCTTTCGGAAGGTCACCGAAACCTGTGCGTGGTCGGTGACGACGACCAAAGCATATACCGATGGCGCGGCGCGGACCGCCGTAACATCCTCGATTTTCGAGCTTCATTCCCGGACGCCACTCTCGTGAAGCTCGAGCAAAACTATCGCTCGACGAAGAGGATCATCCGCGCAGCCAACGCGGTGATCGCGCGAAATACCGATCGCGAGCCGAAGGAGCTCTGGACCGACAATCAAGAAGGCGAGGCGATCTTGGTCGTCCGCACCATGGACGAACGAGACGAGGCACGGCTCGTGCTTCGCGGCGTACATGAGCTGGTCTCCCAAGGCCACCGGCTCGACGACGTCGCGGTCTTCTATCGGACGCATGCCCAATCGCGTGTCATCGAAGAGTCGCTTCGCAGCGCCAACATAGGATATCGGATCATTGGCGGCATGCGTTTTTACGATCGAGCAGAGGTGAAGGATCTGCTCGCATACCTGCGCGTGATGATCAATCCATCGGACGACATGAGCTTGCTGCGAATTATCAACACTCCGGCGAGAGGGATTGGAAAGACGACGATCACGCGCCTTCTCGACTTGGCTGCAAATCAAGGTCGGAGCTTGTCGGATCTCCTGGAAGATGACGGCACGTTGAGTCAGTTTGGTAGCGCGGCACGCAAGCGCCTCGCCGCGCTTAGTCGCCTCCTATTCGATCTGCGAGACATTGCAGCTTCCGGCGCACCCATGGGAGAAATCGGGGCCGAGCTCGTCAATCAAAGTGGATATGGCGCAATGCTCCAGCACGACGACACACCCGAAGCCGATGCTCGTTTGCAAAATGTTCAAGAGCTCGTCTCGTCGATGGATGAATTCGAGCGTGAGCATCCGGAAGGGACCCTTGCCGACTTTCTCGAGAATGTGACACTGCAAACCTCTGCCGATGAGCAAGCGGGTGGGGACCGAGTCACCTTGATGACGGTCCATGCGGCCAAGGGACTGGAGTTTCCGATCGTCATGGTCACAGGCCTCGAAGAGCAGGTGTTTCCGTTCAAGGGAATCGATCCCTGGGAAGATCCCGAGGAGCTCGAAGAGGAACGACGCCTCGCGTATGTGGCGTTCACGCGCGCCAAACAACGCCTGGTCCTGAGCTTTGCCGCCGTTCGGAGGATTTTCGGCCAACAGCGCGTGGGCATTCCCTCACGATTCTTGACCGAGTTGCCGGCTAGCGACGTCGAATGGATCGGCGGCAGGACGAGCTCGCCCACGGCGGGCTCAGTTCCTGAAGCGCCCCGCCATGCGCCGACAGACAGCTACGTGGACTACAGCGAAGGTTCGGACCTATCCGGTCCCGAAGGACTGCAACGCGGCATGCAAGTCCGGCATCCGAAGTTTGGTGTAGGTGAGGTACGAGAGCTGGTGCAGGGTACGCCCCCACGCGTTGCAGTTCGTTTCTCTGGGTGGGGTACCCGGACGATCATCGCGTCTTATTTGGAACCCGCCTAGCCGCCCTCCGCGTAGCCGGGCCTCGGCTCACCGCCACATTTGCTTAGGTGTCCGCCTTGCTGCTCGAACCCGCCTTGGATGAGCCGCTGGTCGACGCAGCCGAGGTGGACTCGGTGCTCTTGGCCGACGCGGTATGATCGCTCTTGGGCGCCTTAGACGCGCCCCCCGCTCGGTTCGACGGCCCGGAGTACAAGTCCGATTCCCATCCACCGCCCTTGAGAATGAAGCCACCGCCCGTGATCATGCGGCGCGCCTTGAGCTTGCCGCATTCGGGGCACTTCTTGATTGGGTTTTCGGTGATGCGCTGCTCGCGCTCAAACTCGTGTCCGCAGTTGTCGCAGCTGTAGCTATAAGTAGGCATGACGAAATTCTTTCGAGCAACTTAAGCGGCCGCGGCCTCATGTCAAGCTCAGCGCTACCTCGGAGAAGAGCGCATGGACCTCTTCTTGCCGGGTTCCGAACCTAGCAATATCGGACCGAGTCGCTCATGGCTCACTCGAAATCATCTTCGAGCGAGTTGGCGAACTTGTTGGTCCATAGAATGGCATCTTTTCGAGTTCCATCTTCGGCGAGAATCCCCTGCGCCAAAAGTCCGGTCTTGCGGTACCCCGCCGCGACGAACGCGGTTGAGATCTCGACGTTGTCGTTGGGCGCAAACGCAAACTCGGCCACGATCCCACGCGTCTGGAGCTCGTCTCCAAGCATCCGAAGGGCGGCAGTCACTGCGAGCGTCTCGTTCTCGGACGCAGGCAGTCGCAGCACCTCGACGAGCGCGTGCCCGAAGCAGTCTTGGAACTCGGCCGAGATGTAGTTGGTCTTGCTGCGTCGAACGCTGGTGTCGTAGTAGACGCGCTGCGCGTCTCGTCCAAACAGGTCGAACGAGCCCAAGGCCGGGCCCTTTTTCCATGCCGCGTCGCGCGCCGATAGAGCATCTTTCTCGGATGCAGGACGGACCGTGGCGCCCTTGATCTTTTCCGGAATGTCTCCGGCTGCCTTCTTCGCGGCGTTGATCGTTCGTTCCGTGAGCTTTGCGGAAGCGTCGGTGACTTCGATCGACGCGGTCTTGTCGCCAATCACGCATCCACACAAGTGGCCGTCGCTACGCTTGTAGAAACCAGGAATCGTGCCTTCGCGTACGAAGCCGACGCGCGTCCACGAAGAGACTTCGTCCTTCTCGACGAGCGTGATCACTTTCTCGACGTCCTCTTGAGTCGCAACCGACTGAATGTAGAGGCGCTTCGCCGGGAGCGCGCCCGCCCGAAAGTCGATGACGCGAATGCTCCGCGTTCGACGGTTCAGGAGGAGGCAAAGGTACGCGCTGTCGCTCCTGAAGTAGAGCTCTTCGACGGTAGGCTTCTTGGGGGGTCGTTTAGCGGCAGCAGCTTTCGCTCGAACCATGCGTCAACACCTTGAAAATACTTTGTTTTTCAGAACGGACCGCAATGTACTGCGTCGATCCCGTCGTGTCAAAAGGACAGGGGCAGGCCCGAAACTCGGACCTGCCCCACTTTCCCGCATAGTGAGCTCGACTACTTGAGCGCTGCGTCGACCGCAGCCTTGAAGGCCGGGTAGGGCTGCGCACCTTGTAGCAGCTTGCCGTTGATGAAGAATGAGGGTGTCCCGATTTGCGCACCCGCTTTGGTGATGGCCGCGATGCTGGCATCAACCTCGGCCTTGTGTTTGCCGGAATCGAGCGCAGCCTTGAATGCCTTCATGTCAATTCCGCCGATCTGCTCGGCGTACTTCTCGAGATCCGCTCGCGAGAGCGCCTTCTGGTTCTGGAACAGTAGATCGTGGTAGGCCCAGAATGCCTTGTCGCCCTTTTGATCAAACACCTCACGAGCGGCTTGCGCAGCCGCTTGTGCGTTGTTGTGGAATGGAAGCGGGTAGTCGCGCCAAACGATCTTCACCTTGTCACCGTATTCCTTCATGAGCTGGTTGAGAGTCGGAAGAACTCGGCTGCAGAACGGGCACTGGAAGTCACTGAACTCCTGGATGACGACCTTGGCTTTCGCCGCGCCCTTGGTCGGCGCGTTCTTGGGAACCGGAATGTCGTAGACCTTGTCAGCGTTCGGGGCAGCGGCGGCAGGTTGCGTCTTCGGGCCAGTCTCGCCGTTGGCGATGGTCGCCTCGTAGACCTTGGCCTTGGGCGTTCCCTTTGCAACGAGCGCCTTGGCCTTGGCCAGCTCCTCGTCGATCACTGCGGTGAAGGCCGCCAGAGGCTGTGCGCCTCGAAGATTCCGTCCGTTGATGAAGAACGCGGGCGTACCCCGCGCGCCGAGGCTGCTTGCCAAGGTCTGCTGCTCGAGGATCGTCTTGCTGAACTTGTCGTCCGCGAGGGCCTTCTTGACCTTGGCCGCATTCAGCCCGAGCTCCTGCGCCCACTTCTCGAGATTTTCGTTCGTCAGAGCCTTCTGATTCGCAAACATCTTGTCGTGCATCGCCCAGAACCCACTGTCACCCTTCTGGGCGTAGGCTTCGAGCGCTGCGGTAGCCGCGGGTTTGGCCGTCTTGTGGAACGGAAGCGGGTTGTTCATCCAAACGACCCGAACGTCCTTGCCGTACTTCTTCTCGATTTCGCTGATGGTGGGTTCCACACGACCGCAGAATGGACACTCGAAGTCGCTGAACTCGACGATCGTGACCAGCGCGTCGTCCGGACCCTTCTGCGGCTCGTCGCCCTTGAGCGGGACCTTATAGACGGCCTTGGGATCGGGTTGTCCGGGCTTCGCTCCCGGCTGCTGTGGAGTGGGCGCTGCAGCCTTGGTCAATCCGTCCTTGGTGACCGTGGCGTACATCTGGGCCGGCGTCACACCCTGCTTCACGAGCGCTTCAGCCGTACCCAACTCTTGGTCGATGATCGCCTTGAACGAAGGGAACGGCATTGCGCCGCGCAGCTGACGTCCGTTGATGAAGAAGTAAGGCGTACCGTTGGCGCCGAACTGAGTGGCTACCGCCTGGTCCGCCGCGATCTCCTTCGAATGGGTGCCCTCGTCCAACGCCTTGCGCACCTTATCCATGTCGAGGCCGGCCTTCTTCGCATAATCCTCGAGCTCGGGACGATTCAGCGCCTTCTGGTTCTGGAAGAGCACGTCGTGCAACGCCCAGAACTTGTCGTTACCGCCTTCCGCGAATGCCTCCATCGCTACTGCCGCCGCGGGACCCGCGTTGTTGTGGAACGGTAGGGGATTGTTCCGCCACACGATGCGAACTTTGTCGCCATACGTATCCACGATTTCTTTCATCGTTGGCTCGACCCGAGCGCAGAACGGGCACTGGAACTCGCTGAATTCGACGATTGTCACCAGCGCGTCCTTCGGGCCCTTCGAGGGCTGCGCGTCAGTCACTGGGATCTTGAAGCGCTCGATGTCGTCCGCGATCTTGACGTCCGCGGCCTTCGCTCCTTCGGCAGCGCCCGTATCGGAAACCTCGGAGCCCTCGCCCGACCGTGAGCCCACGACCTGACCGATCGCGAACGCGCCGCCCGCGATCACGACGACTAGCAAAACTATTGAACCTTTACTCATATTTCTATCCTCCCACCGCGACTGGGCGGCGAGCTTGAAACCAACTCGATGTTCGAATGAACCAACCAAATGCCGGGACGACCGCCCGATGAAGGCGGCCGGCGCTACCGCGGCGGTCGATCGACTCTGCGTGAGTGTTCGGTTCGCGCATCTCCGCCGACCCGCACGGTCAGTCGGGCGCCGGTGCAGGGAGGCGCGTTCCATCGAATAGGTTGAGCCCAGCTCATGGCGACGGGCACGAGCGTATCCACGGCGGTGCCGTGGGTGCTCGCCGGCATGCAGCGTGGGTCGTCGATCCGCTCGCACCACAGCGGCGCCGCGAGAGGTGGTTCACGCATCTGCGGGCCGTCGCCACAACCCTCGGCCGACAACCGGTCGCAAGGACAGTCCGCGGCTTGCGCGGACGTGGCGTCGAGCAGAAGCATGGCAGCGACGGCGATTACCGGGAGGAGGGTTCTCATGAAGGCGAAGCCAAAGTCTACCGCTCCAGGGGATGCCTGCAAGAAATCCCGCGCAAACGCCAGCAGGGGGGTGAAACCGGTGGTGCAGGATGTCGGATGGTGGAAAGAGGAGAGGTACGGTTTGGTGGTCCGGTTTCACCCCCCGTCGCTCATGGGGTCAACGCCGCGTCTTTCGGGTCTATTCCATCGCAGACGCCGGTTTTGACACCGCATCCGGAAAACCCGGTATTTTGTCTCTCAGGAGGCGCTCGAGCGGCCCGAACCCATTGATCTGGGCGGCCGCGCGTCCGGCGTAGACCAGGCTCTGCGGAAACCACCGCAAGAAATCGGGGTTTTTGCGGACTCGGTCGATGAAGATGAAGCGTCCGGCGTCCTTGAGCTTTCGATGAAGCGCAACATGCCAGAATTCCCTCCGGAATTGGACCGGGTCGATTTGACGCATCGCAGCATAGCGTTCGACCATCGACTGCTGGAGCTCCAGGTCCAAGGAGACGTAGGAGTCGCAGAGAAGCGCCGCGAGATCGTACGCGCGCGGGCCGAGGAGCGCGTCCTGGAAATCGATCAGGCTGAGGGCACCGGAGGAGGGTCTCACCATGAGATTCTTCGACTGATAGTCTCTGTGCACGAAGCCATAGGGCATCGTCTGGATCTCCCGCACGATCGTCGCAAACGCATTGTCAAGCGTTCGCGTTTGAGCTGGGTCGAGCCGACCGAACAGGGTTTCTAGCCCCCACTCGCGAAAATGATCGAGCTCCCAAAAGAGCAGCTCGCGATCGAACCGCCGTTGCACGACGATCGAGGTCTCCGGGAGATCGGCGCAACGTTCGTGCAGCTTCGCGAGGAGATCGACTGCATTTCCGTAGAGACGCGGCCATTGTGCGCGCGGCGAACGGTGCAGCTCCTGCTCGAACGTCATGTCGCCGAGGTCCTCCAGCAAGATGACGCCGCTCGTCAGGTCTTCGGCATAGATCGAGGGGACCGAGAGACCCTTCGACTCGAGGAGCTCGGCGATCTCCAGAAAGGGAAGTCGCTTCCGCGCGGGCGCCTTGCCGCCCTCGTCGCTCTGAAAAGCGTCCTCGGGCAATTGCATCACGATCAGGCTGCCGGGGCCGGCCGTATGGGCCCCTCGAACCTGCACGCGAAAGTATCGACGTGTCGACGCATCTCCTTTGAGCGCGGTGATCTCGATGGGCGGGACCGGTTCGCCGTAGAGCTCGCCGAGCGCTCGATGCAGGTTGGGCAGCGTCATGGGCGGGCGGAGAGTACGCCAGTTGGGGGAGTTTGCGAAGAGATGTATCTTCCTTGGAGCGATGACTCACTCGGCATCCATCGGTCTCGGCAGCGTCTTGGCGAACCGCTACGAGCTGGTGACGAAAATCGCGCGAGGCGACATGGGAGATGTGTTCGAAGCGCACGATCGCATCGACGGATCCAAAGTCGCGGTCAAAGTCCTGCGCGCTGAGTACCTCGCCGATGAGCCGATGCGCAGAAGGTTTCGAAGAGAAGGAGCCGTTCTCAAGGCCCTGCAGCACCCGGCCATCGTCCGATTGCTGGAGCTCGGGATAGCCGAGGACGGCCTAGTCTTCCTGGTCACCGAATACGTCGAAGGCGAGACACTCACCGAGCGATTGTCGCGAGGCCCCTTGGGTGTCGCGGCGGCGGACGCTCTGGTCGACGCCGTTTGTGACGGCTTGAGCGCCGCCCATGCGCACGGGGTTCTTCACGGAGATCTGAAGCCCGCAAACGTCGTTTGGCCTCCGGAAGGACGCCCGCGCCTGGTGGACTTCGGGGCGTCCAAGGTCCTCGGTCTCGATCGATTGACCGCGACCGGTGAGATCAGTGGCACTCCAGCCTACATGGCACCCGAGATGCTGACCGGAAAGGCAGATGTCGATCAGCGCATCGATGTCTATGGGCTCGGTGTGGTCCTGTATGAGGCGCTGAGCGGGAAGCGACCCTTTCAGGACGGCCATGTCGGCCGGCTCATGATGAAAATCGATGCTGGTGACCACCTTCCCATCGACGTCGTTGCGGATGTACCCGACGCGATCGCGCGCGTGGTCGAACGGGCCATGCATCGGATCAAGAACGATCGATACGCGGACATGATCGAGCTGAAGAAAGCGTGGCATGGAGCGCGACGCGCATGAGCGGTGCGGATGCGATCGCTTCGCTGTGTGAGTCCGTTGGCGTCACCGAACCGAGCGGATGGGGCTCGTACTTCGATCTCGCGCGAGCCTGGGACGCGCGAACGGATCTCACGTCTGCGCGCACGGACACGGAACTGGCGGAGATACTGTTTCTCGATGCGGCCCACGTGATTCGAGCTGGATGGGTCGGACCCTCGGCATCTCTGGTCGATGTCGGCGCAGGTGTCGGCGCGCCGACGATCGCCATTCTACTGTCCGACGAGACGCTGAGAGGCACGCTGGTCGAGCCGAGACGAATACGGGTAGCGTTCTTGAGGACCGCAACGGGCGCGCTAGGGATGGCCGGCCGCTCGACCATCCTGGAGCAGAGGGTCGATCCCGCGAAGCCGGTCGTCGACGGAGCCCCGTTCAAGATCGCGCTTTCACGGGCCACGTTCTCCCCCGATGCTTGGTTACCGATCGGCGCCAGGATCGCGGATGAAGTCTGGGTGCTGACGGCGGGCGCCAAGGTGGAACCCATCGGGGATCTCCATCTCCATCGACGGTTAGACTACCAGGTGCCGTCGAGCGGCGCCCCGAGGTCGGTCTTGTCGTACCGCCGCTAGTGACTGCTTACCGCTGCTTGCGGGCGGGGATGATTTGAATGCGGCGGCGTGTTCCTTCGCCCTGAGACACGGTGCTGACACCGTCGAACTTGGCAAGGGACATGTGGATGACGCGCCGATCGCGGGCATTCATCGGCTGCAGGGTTACGACCTTACCCTCGTCCACCGCGCGGTGGGCCTGGCGTTTCGCCATCGAGATGAGGCCGTCGTCGTGGCGCTCACGATAGTCGCCCGAGTCGACGATCACATGACGTCGACCTTCCGGGAATCGATTGACCATCTTGTTGATGAGGAACTGAAGCGCATCGAGCGCGGCGCCCTTCTTCCCGATGACGCGGCCGGAATCTTCTCCGGTCACGTCCAGCTCGATTCTCTCGGCATCGGCCCGAATCTCTACTTGGACGTCGAGGTCCATCAGGTTCATCAGCTCTTCGAGAATCTCGGCTGCCTCTTCGGCCTTGCCGTCTCCTGCGTGCTGAGAGGGATCTTCCGGCGCTGGCTGATCGAGAATCAACGCTCCGTCACGGGGTTTACTCTTAAGCTCGTCCACGGCGAGTCCTCTTCTTTCTGCGGGGCTTTGCCCGTTTGGGTGCGGCGGCATCTGTTTCGTCAGCCGCTTGATCGTTGTCGTCACCGGCATCGTCGCTCGAAGCATCGGCCGAGACCGACGTTTCTTGGTCCATCTTCCAGTACATGTATCGTTGCTGCGTGATGCCGATGGCGGAGCTGGTCACCATGTACAAGCAAAGACCGGTCGGCAGAAGCAGCATGAAAAACGTCATCATCACGGGCATTGCATAGAGCATGACCTTGGCCTGAGTCGCGTCCATCTGTACGGGCGTGAGCTTCTGCTGGATGAACATCAGCGCGCCCAGAATGATGGGCAAGACGTACAGAGGGTCTGGAGAGGAGAGGTCGCTCCACCACCAGATGAACGGCGCGTGATAGAGCTCGATGCTCGTCGATAGCGTCCGATAGAGGGCGAAGAAGATCGGCATCTGCAAGAGCACCGGAAGGCAGCCTCCGAGCGGGTTCACCTTGTGCTTGCGCCAGAGCTCCATCATCGCGGCGCCCTTCTTCTCGCGATCATCTTTGTAAAGCTCGTTGATCTTGTCGATCTCCGGTTTGAGCGCGCGCTGCTTCGCCATGTTGCGAAACTGCGGAATGACGAACGGAAGGAGAAGCACTCGAACGAGTAGCGTGAGCAAGATGATCGCTAGGCCCCAGTTGCCGACGAAGCCATAGATCGTGCGCAGCAGCCAGCTCATCCCGTGACCTATGAAGCTGAACCAGCCCAGATCGATGACGCTGGAAGCGCCGTGTCCGAACTCCAGGAGCGCGTCGTAGTCCTTCGGTCCGGCATATACGGCCGTGCGGAACGTAGCGGTCTGTCCTGGGCCGATCTCCTGCGGTGCGTACACGAGTGTCGACTCGAAAAGGCTCCCGTCTGGGTCCTTCGGGGTGCCACCACGCTCGGTCGTGAGCAAATCGCAGCGTTCCGCTGGCTGGCCTTCCGGCGCCGCGATGATCGCGAAATATACGTTACTGAGCGCGACGTAGTCGATCCCGGGGCCGTAGGTATGAGGTTGCGTCGGCCGAGATTCATCCTCACTCAAGAGGCTCTTGCGATCCTCCCGAATCGTCTCGTCGCCTACTCGGCAGATGCCGTGGCTCAGTGCGGGGGACGGCCTTCCAAAGAAACCGCCTTTTTCGTCCGCGCGGCGCACGTAATGAGCCGACGTGATGTCCAAGCCCACCGATCTCGGGGTCGGCTCATCGTTGCGGACCTCGATGGAGGAGCGGAGCTGGTAAGGCGGCTTGGCAAGCTCCCAGGTACGAGTGACCGAAACACCGTCGCCGGTCCATTCGAACTCGAGTCGTTCTTTGGACGAGTCGACGACACGCCATCGGGCGTCGGCCGGTATTTTTACCCCAGACAGGGACGGTGCGAGGGGCAGGTACGCCTCTTTGTCGGTCGTCACCAGCTCAACGGGGTGTCCCTCTGCATCGTGGTAGCGCTCGCCCTTGACTTTCAGGCTCGCCATCGCGGTGTTCAGGTCCGTGAACGATGCGACGATGCGGTCGTCCTCGAGCTGGTAGAGGGTCTGTGACTGCGCGCTCGACCGCGAGTCGGCCCGTGGGACCTCGGCCGAGGGGGTGTCGGCAGCCCCATCATGGACGTGCTGCGCAGACGGGTCGATCGCTGCTTGCTCGGCCGGCGCATTCGGCGGCGAGAAATACTGGACCGCCAGCATCGCGCCGAGCGCCACCAGTGGCAACATCAGAAGAGCGATCGGCGGTTGCTTTCGCTCATCCATGATGCGTCTCGTGACCCTGGTGACAATGGTGCTCCAGGCGTGGCGGCGGATCGTAGCCGCCTGGGTTGAACGGGTGGCAGCGTCCGATTCGCTTGATTCCTAGCCACGAACCCCGCACAGCGCCGAAACGCTCGATGCAGGTAGCCGTGTAATTGGAGCACGAGGGCTCAAAGCGGCATGAAGGACCGAGCAGACGCGAGATCGTCATTTGGTAGACGCGGATCAAGAATAGAAGCGTTGCCCGGATCATCGGGCGGCCTCCGGCTGCAGTTTCTTCGCAGCGCGCTGCAGCTCGCTCAACAGGGAGCGGTAATCGATGTCGGTGGCGCCACGCTTCGCGATGAACACCAGGTCATGAGAGAGTGGAAACAGTTGACGGTTTCGTCGAAAGACCTCGCGTACCACCCGTTTGACGCGGTTCCTCTCGACTGCGCTACCCACCTTCTTCGTCACCGTAATCCCAAGTCGCGTGTTTTGTAGTGCATTTGGTTGGACGACGATGAGGAAGTGGGGAGTGTGGATTCGCCGCCCGCTGAGTTGTGCTTGCCGGAATTCGTAGCGCTTCTTCACTCGATCGCCGCGCCGAAACCGCTGTGGCTGGTCGTTCACAGCTCCCGTCGTCGCCGATGCGCAAGGCATCTGTGCACCGTTTCGGCCTACTTCTTGTAGCAGGACACGGAGAGGCGCTTACGCCCCTTGCGACGGCGAGCGTTGATGACACCCCGTCCGCCTCTGGTTTTCATACGCGCGCGGAACCCGTGTGTCCGAAGACGGCGCTTTCGATGTGGTTGATAGGTCCGCTTCACAGCCATGCTCCCGGAAAATAAGAGTGCCCGAAGAAAGCACGCGCTAGGGGGGGTGTCAAGCCGCCCGGATCAAGACGAGACCCACGCGGAACACTTTGATTTCATAGGGCTACTCGGCCAAAGACCAGCATCTCGGAGGCTGGTGTATCGTCCGCTTCCCACGATGACGTGATCGAGGATTCGGATGTCGAGCAAGGTCCCGGCCGCAACCAGCCTTTGAGTGAGCTCGAGGTCCTGGGGACTTGGCTCAGGGTCTCCGCTCGGGTGGTTGTGTACGAAGATCGCCCCGGAGGCGGACTCGGAGACCAGAAGACGGAACACCTCGGCAGGGTCGACCTGGCAGCTGCTGCGCCCACCCCGGGCGACTTCCCGCTCCGCGCGCAAGCGGTTCTTGGCGTCGACAGCGAGCACGATGAAGCGCTCGACCGGGCTGCTCATCAGCGGCCGACCGTGACGAAGGAACACCATCTCGCTGTTCGATAGCGGCGCCGCGTGATTCATCGGCGCGGCCAGCCCGCGGGACCCAGTCTCGAAGGCCGCGGCAAGGCGCGCGGCCTTGGCTGGACCAATTCCCCGAATGCGACCGAGCTCCCCGAGGCTCAATCGAGCTAGCGCCCAAAGCCCCCCGGCATCTCTCAAAATGCGCGCTGCCGAGGAGCCAACGTGCTCGCCCGCTTGCCCGGTCCCAAGAAGCAGGGCGAGGAGCTCGACGTCCGAGAGGGCAGCAGCGCCGAGGCGGGAGAGGCGTTCGCGCGGACCATCCACGGAACCAACGCCTGCAGACCGCGTGCCAGACCGATCGACACGGGTTTCAGGGGTTTGGCTCCTCTGTGTTGACGGAAAGGAGACGGTCGCCGGTGGCCGTTTGCTGCTGTTGGCGACGACACCGCGTTCGCTGGATAGTATCGTCCGGAGCTCATGAAAACCAAGCTTGCCCTTCTTTTGCTCGCTTCCCTTCTCGCCGGCCTCGGTTGGACGTTCGTCAAGCGCCCCTTGCCGGTTCCCAAAGCGATGGGGCCTGCGCTGCCTCCGGCTGCTTCCGTCGAAGGGGTATCGCTGTCGGTGATACGGGGGGGCGAGATGAGGAGCCAAGAGGGCTTCAGTGTTCGAGGCGGTTCGTTGATGAAGTCGTTCATCAGTGCTTTGGTCGCCTTCGTGGTCGAGCATCCGCAGGGGCGCTTGTTGATCGACGCCGGAGTCGCGCGCGACGTTCCGCAGCACTTGAAGACGACGCCGTGGCTATTGCAAACCTTCGCGAGCCTCACGGTGAGGCAGCCGACAGTCGACGCCCTCGCGGCTCGCGGAATCGAGCCTCGGGACCTCCGAGGCATCGTTTTGACGCACTCGCACTGGGACCACGTGAGCGGTCTTGCCGACCTTCGGGAGGTGCCGGTTTGGATCACCTCCCAAGAGCTGACCCATGCACGGTCCAACGACGATGGCGGAACCCTCTATCGCCAGCTCGAGTCCGAGGGTCCGCTCCAACTGCGGGATTTGACCTTTCCCGACGGCGAGTACGGTCCGTTTGCCAAGAGCCACGACTTCTTCGGAGACGGCAGCGTCGTCATCGTTCCAATCCCCGGCCACACCCCCGGTTCCATCGGTGTCTTCGTGAGCTCCAGTTCGGGCGAGCGCTTTCTGATCATTGGGGATACCGCGTGGGCGAAGGAAGGGGTGGACTGGCCGGCAGAGAAGCCTTGGCTCGCGCGACGCATGGTCGATTTCGATGCGGCCACGGTGCGAGAACAACTGATTCTCCTGCACCAGCTGCAGAGCACGAATCCGGACCTAGTTATCGTTCCTGCCCACGACGCTCGCGTTCAAGAGGCCATCGCGACGTTCTGAAGCTCGCGCCATCGAGCAAGGCGACACCCAAAGCCCCGAGCCCCAGCCCGCGGCTTCGGATTACTTCTTGAAGAATTTGCCGAAGATGCTCGGACGCTTGCCGTCGATGCTCGGAGGCGGAGCGCTGGTGCGGCCTCTCGATTGACGCATCGTGCCGATGCGCACTTCGCGAAGTGCTTCGAGGTTCTTCGGATCGAGCTTGGCGACCTTCTTGAAATGCTTCAGTGCCTTGTCGTGGTCACCCTGACGCTTCAAGAAATGCGCGCGCACGAAGTGAGCGTGCGCGTGGTTGGGATTGATCGAGAAGGTCTTGCGAAGCAGGGTGCGGATCTCGGTAGCGACTGCCTCGTCTTCGATGCCGTCGCGCAGTAGCAGAATCCACGCCTTCATGGATGGGTAGTCGGCTTCGTTGCGAACGACGGTCATCGCTTCGTCGCAGATCTTCACGGCGTCGTCGTATCGGCGCCGCTTCACCAGCACGTCGACCTTCTGAAAGTTGATCGCCGCCTCGACCATGACGTTGAGCTTGCGTTCGGATTCCGGGGTGCCGCCGCCCTGCATCACGGTCTTCTGGTACTCGATCCTTTTCTTCGAGTCGCCGAGCGTATCGCTGGCAACGGTAATCATGTGGAAAATCTCCTCGATCCAAGGGCGGAGGTCCGAAAGCTCGGGAGCCAGGCGGTCGGGATGCCAAATCTTCGCAAGCGTCATGTATTTCTTGCGGATCTCGGCGCTCTCGGCTGATTCTTTCACACCGAGCATTTCGAAGTAGTTCTGGCGGTCCATCAAACCGATGAGGCGCGCGACTTCTTCCCAGCGCTCTCGGTGCTCTTTGCTCAGCTCCGGCGGAGGCTGCGACGGCATGTGGCGGGGTGCCACGACCTCGCCGGAGAGAGTTTTCGCCGGGGGCAGATTGCTAATTGAGGCCGGCAGAACCGAATCGCCGCCCGGAAAAATCGAGTTGCCCGCTCCTGGTGGAGTCGATGCGCGGTCGCGCGGGGGTGGCGTGCTGCCGGAAGGACCCGGCCTTCCGAGGGGAGCGGGCGGAGGTGAAGAACGGCGCGACGGGGACGAAACTGCCTTGAGCTTCTGTTGTGAAACTGGACGGTATGGTTCCAGACATTCCGTGATCTTGAGCAGATAGAGCATGCGCTGCGCGACCTTCGGGTCGCCGAACTGCTCGATGAGAACCGCAGGGGTTGCTGGCTCTGCTCGCATCAGCTCGACGAAAGCCATTTCGTTCGACTGAAGGCCGAGCCTCGCCAAGGGAGCGCCCTGCTTGACGCGCTGGCGCTCGGGGCCGAGCTTTCGAATCACCCGCACCATCGCCTCTCGCGGAACGTGGCCTCGAAGCGACGTCGCAAGGAGCGTGAGAATGTCGACCTGTCCACGGATCGTGCCGGCGCCGTCGCCGACGAGGTCGGCTTCGTAAAATGCGTATGGCCCCGTCTCCCGATGGAAGATGTTGAGCATACCGCGTTCGAGATCGACGGCAGGGTCGAGGAGTCGAGCGACGGCCGCGGCGCCGCTCCGGAAGAGAATGCGGTCTTGTCCGTCACGGCCGTCATCCGGCCAGATCGCTAGCGTTCCTGAGAGCCCCTTCTTCTGAATGGAAAGCAGCACATGCCCAAACGGGGTGGCGCTCAATGTGCCTTCCGCCAAAGGCTTTGGGACAGACGACGTCAAAGCTCGATGCTCCAAGGAACTATCAGGGTGCCACACGAAGCACGCCAGTGACAGCTTTGGGCCGGTTCCATTCCCCGTAGAACGGCCGGGCGGAGGGGTGTCCGTTCAGCCTACCTGATATTTTCATCAGTCCGTGATGGTCCAACCGGTGCCTTCGGCGCCGTCCAGTAGCTCTACGCCCTGGTTCGCCAACTCGTCTCGAATTCGGTCCGCTTGCTCGAAGTTCTTCGAATTTCTAGCGTCCGTGCGGTCCGAGATGCGCTGCTCGATCGCTGCGGCCTCCAAACCACGCGCCTTGGCCCTGCGGTCGCGAATCCGCCGGAGGATGACCTCGGCCGGCTCCGAACCAAGTCCCAACTCCGACTGCAGCGCACGGAATCCCGCCTGTGCCTGCTTCACCGCGCTGCGAGTCACCTTGCCCTTCTTTTTCATCGCCTGGTCGCAAAGCTCGTTGGTCGCTTTCAGGAAATCGGCCAACTTGGCGAGCGCCACGGGCATGTTCAGATCGTCGTCCAGAGATTCGCGCAGCGCTTCGCTGAAACCCGCAATCTCGCCCGGAGCAATCGCGGCGTCGTCCACCATGCGATTCGCCGGAAGCCCTTCGAGCCGGCGCTTCGTCGCATAGAGGTACCCCAAGCGCCGCTCGGCTTCCTCGAACTGGGGGAAGCCCGTCACGTTGCCCGCGTCGTCGAGGGTCCAATCGAGGTTGAGCGGGGCGCGATAGTGCACCGTCATCATGAAATAGCGGATCGCCTCGGGCTCGACACGGTCGAACAGGTCCCGGGCCGTGAAGAAATTGCCCAAGCTCTTGCTCATCTTCTCTTTGTCGACTTCGACGAAGCCATTGTGCATCCAACACGTCGCAAACGGCTTGCCGGTCGCCGCCTCGCTTTGGGCGATTTCGTTTTCGTGGTGCGGGAATACGAGATCGAGCCCACCGCCGTGAAGGTCGAGCGTGTCACCAAGATGCTTCATCGACATGGCCGAGCACTCGATGTGCCAACCTGGGCGGCCGCGTCCCCAAGGACTGTCCCAACCCCAGGCCCCCTCTTCGCTCTTTTTCCACAGGGCGAAATCCGCAGGGTGACGCTTGCGCGCCGTCTGCGTCTGGTCGAGTCGCTCGCTTGCTCCGGCCTTCATTTGCTTCAGATCGCGATGACTGAGCTTTCCATACTCGGGAAACGATTCGACCGAGAAATAGACGTCCCCTGCGGAGACGTATGCATGTCCGGTGTCCACCAATCGACGCACCAGCGCGAAGATGTCTTCGAGGTGCGTGCTGACCCGTGGCTCGACATCCGGGTCCAAGTTGCCGAGGCGATGCATGTCTTCCGAGTATGCCGCCGAGAATCGTGCGGCGAGGGCGGTTGGCTCGGTGCTGGTCTCCGAAGCGCGCTTGAGGATCTTGTCATCGACGTCGGTGATGTTTCGAACGTAGGTGACCTTCATGCCGGTGGCGCGTAGGTGGCGAACCAAGACGTCGTACACGACGTAACAACGGGCATGACCCAGATGCGCATAGTCATAGACCGTCGGACCGCAGACGTAGATACGCGCGTGATTGGGTTCGGCAGTCTCGAAAGGCTCTTTTTGGCCCGTCAGGGTGTTGTACAGGCGTACGCTCATATCCGGCGAAGTGTGAGCACTTTAGGCCCTGCAGGGCAAGGTTGCATGGTTGACCCCATTCAGAGGCCGGCTAGAACCGCTAAATGCTCACGATCTACGAACAGGGGCAGCCCGGCTATGAAGACGCGCTGGTGTCGCTGAGTCGACGAGGCGACGAAGATCTCGCCCGTGTCGAGCAAGCCGTGCGCGCAATCCTCGATGCGGTGCGCGATCGCGGCGACGAGGCGGTTCTCGAGTACACCGAGCGCTTCGACGGCCGGCGACCCGAATCGCTCGTCTTGGATCGCGATGCCTGGCTGAAAGAAGCCCGAACCGTCGATGCTGCGGTTCGCGCGTCCCTGCAGACCGCAGCGGACCGTATTCGTCGTTACCACGAGCATCAACGGGAGACTGGATTCCGATACGAAGAAGGCGGGATCGAGCTCGGGCAGCGGATCCGACCCGTGACCGCTGCTGCGGTGTACGCGCCTGGCGGCAAGGCACGCTACCCTTCCACGGTGCTCATGACCGCCATCCCGGCGCGGGTTGCCGGCGTCGAGCGAGTCGTCTTGATCACGCCCAATCCAACGTCAGAGATCTTGGCCGCAGCTGAGGTCGCCGGTGTGACCGAAGTCGTCGATGCAGGCGGTGCACAAGCCATTGCTGCCGTCGCGTACGGCACCGGCTCCATCGCCCGCGTCGACAAGGTCGTCGGCCCGGGCAACATCTATGTCGCCTGCGCGAAGCGGCTCGTCTTTGGAGTCGTCGACATCGATTCGATCGCGGGGCCCAGCGAGATTCTCATCGTTGCCGATGACGGCGCAGACCCGGAGATAGTGGCCGCCGACCTCTTGTCGCAGGCCGAGCACGACGAGGCGGCGTATCCGCTCGCAGTCGTGCTCTCGCGCGCCCAGGCGGATGCGATCGATGCGGCTCTCGGACGTCAGCTCGCGACACTCCCGCGGAAAGCGATCGCCGAAGAGGCTGTACGCGACAACGGCTACTGCTTCGTCGCGAACGACCTGCAAGAAGCCGGTCGCGCGGCCACTTTGCTCGCCGCCGAGCACTTGAGCCTTTCGGTCGCCGACCCGGAATCGATGCTCGGGAGGATTGGGGCAGCCGGTGCGATCTTCCTCGGGTACCACACCCCCGAAGCGGCTGGTGACTACGCAGCCGGGCCCAGCCACGTGCTGCCCACGGGCGGCGCGGTTCGCTTTGCTTCGCCGTTGGGGGTCTACGACTTCATCGTTCGCTCGTCTCTGATTCGGTACTCGAGCGCTGCCATCACCGGCCAGGCCGATTTGCTCGAGGGGCTTGCCCGGCTCGAAGGCCTCGAGGCACATGCGCGCGCGGTCGAGCTGCGAAGGGCAAAATGACCGCGAGCCTTGCGGCGCCGGCGCTCCCCGGTTACCCATCCGGCGTGAGTCTGGCAACCTTGGAAAAGCGACTCGCCCACGAGATGGGGCGTTGCATCGCGGACTACGAGCTGATCGAGTCCGGCGATCGCGTGATGGTCGCCATCAGTGGGGGTAAGGACAGCTACACGCTCCTGCACCTGTTGGAACGGGCGCGTCAGAGAGCGCCAGTGCCGTTCGAGATCATCGCGGTGCACCTCGATCAGGGACAGCCCGGTTATGACGGAACCGCCCTGGAGCTGTGGTTGCGCGAGCATAGTTACGATCATCGGATCGTGCGCGAGGACACCTATCGAGTGGTCACCAAGGTCATTCCCGAAGGACAGACCTACTGCAGCCTCTGTTCGCGACTCCGGCGCGGCATACTCTACAACACGGCGCAGAGCTTGGGATGCACGAAGATCGCCCTGGGTCACCACCGCGACGACACGATCGAAACGCTCATGCTGAACATGATGTTCAACGGGTCTCTGAGCGCGATGCCGGCGAAGCTCATTAGCGATGACGGCCGCAATACGGTCATTCGTCCGTTGCTTTATTCCTCCGAGCGCGATATCGCGGCATACTCCGAGCACTTGGATTTCCCGATCATCCCGTGCAACCTCTGCGGCTCTCAGGAGAATCTCTGGCGCCAGCAGGTCAAACAGATGCTCGACGAGATCGAGAAACGCGCGCCCCAGGTTCGCGAAAGCATGCTCGCAGCGCTCAAGAACGTGCGCACCTCGCACCTGTTGGGGGCGAGCTAGACTGCATGTCGCGATTTGCCGTTGTCCTCGGGGTCGTTCTCGCTCTCACGGCGTCGACCTCAGCGTCTGCTCAACCGATCAACATCGAACGCTTCCGACCAGCGCTCGACCGGTTCGGTTTCTTGGGGATTCAGGGTAGCGGAACCCTGGGGCACAAACGCTGGAATCTGGGCCTCTCCACCTGGTACTCGGACAAGCCGCTGCGGATCGGGTATTCGAATGGAACTGGGCAACAGGTGATCGACAATCGGCTCTCGGGCGATCTCTTCTTCGAGCTGGGTCTGTTCGGGCGCTGGTCGCTTGCGCTGGAGGTCCCCATGGTCCTGTACCAAGACGGCGATACCGCTCCGAACGTGGTCAACGGACGGGAATCGTTCACCGGGTTTGCGTTTGCAGACCCGCGATTCACGACGAAGATCCGGATCCTCGGGAAGAAGACCGAAGAGACCCAGAATCGCCCCGACGGCCCGGGGCTCGGTCTCTTGCTCAGCGTTCCGGTGCCGATCGGCAGCACGGCCTTCTACGCGAGTGAGGGGCAGTTTACGTTCGATGCCCGCTTGCTCGGCGACTTCCACATTCTCGGCGCTGGCGCCGGAACGATGTTGGGCTGGCGCTACCGCGTGAACCCGCGCGACTTTGGGGCGGCCACACTCGGACAGGAGCTCCAGTACGGCTTTGCGCTGAAGCCACCGATTCCACCGGCCAAGGACCTGTTTGGGCTCCTCGAGCTCCGCGGCACCACGTCCTTTCGCGGTCGCAGCACGAACACCCTCGAGGGCGATATCGGGGTGCGCTGGACGAAGCGCGCAGTGACGATGACCGCGGCGCTCGGCATGGGTTTCGTCCGCGGTCTCGGGCAGCCGAATTTTCGAGCGATTGTCGGAGTGGCATGGTCGCCGCAGACCGATGACCTCGACGGGGATGGCATTCCCGACTCCCGCGACCTGTGCCCGCGTCTTCCCGAGGACCTCGACGGATTCGAGGACGAAGACGGCTGCATGGATCCCGACAACGATAACGATTTCATCCCGGACGCCGACGACAAGTGTCCAAACGAAGAGGCGATCGAGGGGCGAGATTTGAACGAGGACGGCTGCACGGACCCGTGAGCCGGGGGGAAGGAGCGGGGATGGTGCCAGTATCAGCGTCCGTGTCAGCACCGGTGTCAGTGCTGGTCTTCCTGCTGATCGAAGCCTGTACGCCGCAGGGGGATCCCGGGATCGGGGCCGGATTTGCGGATGATTTCGAGCGCTCCCAGCTCGGCAAGGACTACGAGAAGACGGGCGGTAATTGGCGTATCGAGGGCGGGCAGCTGCACGTGCAGGGAGCGAAGAATCATCCCCTTTGGCTTCTCCGGACACTGCCGCGCGATGTTCGGGTCGAATTCGACGCGCGTAGCGAGAGCCCGGAGGGGGACATCAAGGTCGAGGTTTTCGGGGACGGCGCGTCCTACGCCAAGGAGGACCGTTACACGGCGAGCAGCTACGTCATCGTATTCGGTGGCTGGAACAACTCACGCAACGTATTGGCCCGAATGGACGAGCATGGGGACGATCGGGTCGTAGGAAAGCCTCGCAAGGTCGAGCCCGGCCGGACCTACCGGTTTCGAATCGAGCGCATTGATGGCATTCTCAGGGTGTGGGTAGACGAAGGCGTTTTGATGGAAATGAACGATCCCGACCCTCTGTCGGGCCGTGGACACGACCACTTTGGCTTCAATAACTGGCGATCGGAGCTCTGGTTCGACAATTTGAAGGTCACACCGCTTTGATGTTTGGGTCATGACGCCAAAAGAGTTCGAAATCATCCTGTCCGATTCCGAGGTGCAGCTTTCGCGCATCAAGCATCTGTACGAACAATGGTTTCAGGGGATCGAGCGCATCGAGCCGCAGATTGCCCGCAAGCAATTCGATCGCGCGCTTCACGAATTGCGGAAAGAGGTTCCGCGCAATACCGCTCTTCGATTTCGCTTTCAAACCTTGATTCAACGCTACACGACGCTCCAGACTTACTGGCGGCGTGTCGGCCGGCAGATTGAAGAAGGGACATACCGCCGCGATCTGCTTCGAGCGAGGCGAAAGCGGGACGAGGGGCGATTGGAGCGCGCCGAAGAGCGACTACGTCGCGGGAGCAACCCGCACGAGCTGGATCCGAACGACGACGTCGACGTCGACCAGTTGATCGCGGCCGCCAGCGATCGAATGGATCATCTCTTGGAAGCGCCGGAGGGCTCTTCGAGGGTTGCGCCACTCGATCTGGATGAGTCGGGTGCGATGATGCCCGAAGCTCCCATGCCGAGAGCGCGACCCCGCGCTGCGTCCCAACCCGAGCCGGCGACCGCGCGCTTCGGCAAGCCGCATTCGCGCAGGCCCTCGCATCAGCGAGAGACCTCGAATCCGACGATCACGCCCAGTCGCCGCACGCCGCCGCCGCCAATCCCGGCGCGGTCCAAAGGGCCCGGCGAAGCGCGGATGCGACAGATCTACGAGAGCTATGTCGAGGCCAAACGACTCAACAACGAGCGTACCGATAAGATCGACTACGAAATGATGGCCAAGAGTCTCAAGAAGATGGTCCCGCAGCTCGACCGCAAGCACAAAGGAAAGCATGTCGACTTCAAGGTCGTCGTCAAAGACGGCAAGGTCGGCATCAAGCCGGTCGTGAAGAAGTAGAATCGTCGGCTTGGAGCATCGGGTGCGAGACTTCGATGCGTTGCTCGATCGCCCGGTGGAGCGCGACCAGCGAGTTCGGATCGAGTGCGCTGATCGGGACACCGCGATCGGCAAGCGTGGCGTGCGGTGTCTCGAGCTTGTCGCACTTGTTGAACACGAGAATGCGCGGGACTCGCTCCAGGCCGAGGTCGATCAGCAGTTTTTCGGTCGTTTCTACGTGCTCGCTCCGGCACGGATCGGAGGCATCGATCACGTGCAGCAAGAGGTTGGCATCTTGGGTTTCGTCGAAAGTGGCGCGGAACGCAGCGAACAGGTCCGCGGGCATGTCTCGGATGAATCCAACCGTATCGGTCACGATGACTTCGCGTCGCGAGGGGAGCATCATCGTCCTCGATCGGGTGTCGAGGGTTGCAAACAGCTTGTCCTCGGCGATCACGTCACTTCCGGTAAGCGCGTTGAGGAGTGTGCTCTTGCCAGCATTCGTGTAGCCGACGATTGCCACGGTCGGGGTTCCGCTCCGATTCCGACGCGAGCGCCGTTGTTCCCGCTGTCGGCTCGAACGTTTGAGTTGGGCCTGAAGCCGGGTGATGCGTTCCCGCGCTCTGCGCCGCCCGACCTCCAGTTTCGTTTCTCCAGGCCCGCGTCCTCCGATCCCACCGGTGAGCCGCGACAGGGCATCGTCTCGTTGACCTAGACGCGGGAGCAGATACCGCATTTGCGCCAGCTCGACTTGCAGCTTGCCGTCGTTGGTTTCCGCACGTTGAGCGAAAATGTCGAGTATGAGCTGCGTGCGATCGACGACCCGCAGGTCGGTCATTTGCGCGATGTTGTTCGCCTGGGCGGGGCGAAGATTGCAGTCGAAGATCAACGTTTCCGCGTCGAGTTGCATGGCCCGGATCACGACGTCTTCCAGCTTGCCGCGACCGAGCGCGTAGCGGGGATCCACACGGTCGCGAACCTGTAGCACTCGGTCGACGACCTCGACGCCTGCAGTTCGCGCGAGCTCTTGCAGCTCGCGCAACGAGTCCTCGGCCTTGCTGGCACTCCGCTTGTCGCAGACGTGCACCAAGATGGCCCTGCCATCTTTGGCAGAGACTCCACGTATCCGGGCAGCGCGAGCGAATTCTTGTTCCAGCGTCGCAATGATCTCCGCCGGATTGTCGTGGGCCTTTGCGTACGGAATGGGGCCGAAGGTTCGAAACGGGGGTTCGTCGCTATCGTCGAGGACTGGGAAATTATGCCCGTAGTAGATGCACAGCGCGCGCTCTTCACCCGGCGCCAGGCAAACCGCGACAACCATGTCCAAATGCAGGCGGGTCAGATCGACCAGGTCATCCCGGCTCAAGGGTTCGTTGCGCAGGTGTGTGTGAATCAGCCGGAGGCCCCGGAGCCTCCCTGCTCCGGCTCGGAGACGGCCGATGTCTGGTAGCATCAGCTTCGACGCATCACCCAGGACGACGTAGTCCACCGTGCCTCGGCGATCGACGAGCACACCGACCTGTCTCCCCGTTGCGTGTGAGACGCTCACGATGTCTCGGGTGAGCTCGGGGGTCGTGAGCCGATCCAAAGGCACACGGCGGCCATAAATGCGCTGCAGAGCTTTGGTTTCGGACGCACTGAGACCGCTCGTGTCTCCGTGAATCGGGTGTGGTGCGGTCATGCCAAACGCTGAAGCCTAGCCGCGACGGAACGGGCTTCAGGAGTGTCTAGCGCCTTTTCGAGTGGGACGGCAGGGGGGAGGTCGGCGATTCGTCGACGGAGCTCGTCAGCGCGTGTCCGGGCCTCGGCCAAACGGGCGTGGAATCCCTTGTTGCGGCCGGCTTCGGTTGCGAGCGCCTCGCGCAGGCGAGCAGCCGCATCCAGATCAGAGCAGACGAGAAGAATGTCGCATCCCGCTTCGACGGCCAACACGCCCGCTTCCTCGATCGCGTATCGCTCGGTGATTGCCTTCATCTCCAAATCGTCCGAGAACACGGCGCCCTCAAAACCGAGCTCCTTTCGCAGGAGTCCGTCGATCACCGCAGGAGACATGGTTGCCGGAACGTTGGAATCGAGCGCTTCGAAAACGACATGGGCGGTCATCAGCGAAGGAACGCGTTTGGCGGCCGCGCGGAATGGCCGAAGCTCGACTTCGTTTAGACGAGCCAGATCGTGGCGGAGTGTCGGCAGAGCGAGGTGGCTGTCGAGGTCCGTGTCGCCATGGCCCGGGAAGTGCTTGCCGCATGCCAGAACTCCCCCATCACGCAGTCCATCGGCAAACGCCAGGGCGTGCGTGATCACGACTTCTGGAGTGCGGCCAAAGGCACGATCACCGATGACGGGATTGCGGGGGTTGGTATCCACGTCGAGAACCGGCGCAAAGTTCAAGTTAACCCCGATGGCCCGCAACTGCCGTCCGAGGACCCTGGCCGCGTCGCGTGTGAGCTGCGTGTCTCCTGCGGCCGCGAGGCTTTGCATCGGAGGTAACGCGAGGACCGGAGGCTGGAAGCGCGTAACGCGTCCGCCTTCCTGATCGACGCACACCAGCGGCGGCAGCGCGCGCTGCGCTTCGGCGTTGCACGAGGCGATCAATGCAACAGCTTGGTCCATTCGATCGATATTGCGCTTGAAAAGGATCAAACCCGCTACGGATTGCTCCGCCAACCACCGGTGAACCACTGCGGGAGCTTCTAGCCCATCGAATCCGCAGACGATCACGTTGCCCGCCATTCGTTCGAGCGCGTTCATTTCCTCGGGGGACGGTAGCATTGGTCTCCGATTGCCGTCAGGGTGCGTTGTTGCTAAAAGACGAAGACGACTTCTGGCCCTTCACGGGTTTTGGTATTCGATGACCCGAGTTATAGATTCTGACTTCGGTCGACGAGAAGACGAAGATCGAGGCATTGTCGGCGAAGAGCCGCCTGAGCCTATCGTTTACGCCTACGCGATTCCACGCCGGCTCGTTGACCAAGATGCCGCCAAAGTAATTCGCCGCCTCAATCGGAACGGCCACACGGCGTACCTCGTCGGCGGCGGCGTACGCGATCTGATGCTGGGTCGAAAGCCCAAGGACTTCGATCTGGCAACGAGCGCGCGACCCTATGAGGTGCGCGACCTGTTCCGCAATTGCCGCGTGATCGGCCGCCGCTTCCGCCTCGCTCACGTCTTGTTCTCAGGCGGGAAGATCATCGAAGTCGCGACGTACCGCCGTGATCCCTCTCAGCGCTTCGAGGTCATCAAACCGAAGTTCGCCAAGAAGATCCCGCTCTGCGCGGGCCCTAAGCCAGTGCGTTTGATCCCTTCCCGCAGCGCGATCACCCAGAGCGAAGACGCGGACTTGCTGATCACGAACGACAACGTCTTCGGCGAACCGCACGAAGACGCCATTCGCCGCGACTTCACCATCAATGGCTTGTTCTACGATCTGGAGCGCGGGGAAGTGATCGACTTCGTAGGTGGTGTCGCAGACCTCGAAGAGCACTTGCTCCGCACCATCGGCGATCCGAATGTTCGCTTTAGAGAAGACCCGATCCGCATACTCAGGGCCATCAAGTTCAGTGCACGCCTCGACATGGGCCTCGACCCCGAGGTCTACGACGCGATGGTTAGGCACCGCAACGATCTTCGGCGCGCCGCGGCGCCGCGCGTGCTCGAAGAGATCCTTCGCTTCCTGCGCGGGGGAGCGGCACACCGTTCGATCTTCCTCTCGTGGGACGTGGGTGTGCTCAGCGAGATGTTGCCTGAAGTCGCGTCGTTCTTGGATGACGACCCTGAAGGCGCCGCGCTGACCTTCGGACGCTTGAAGGCCGTTGATGCGCTCGCCGCCGAAGATCGTCTTCCGAGCGATTCGGTGCTGTTCGCCGCGCTCCTGCTCGGCCCTATCGACGAGGCGCTGGAGGGCGTGTCGGACGTTCCGGTCGCATACGAAGAGTTCGTTCGAGAGCTCTCACTACGGCTATCGCTACCGAGACGTCTCAAAGACCGGATTCGCTTGCTCGTCATGGCACAGCGGCGTCTTCGCACGGGGCGAATCCAGTCGATTGTCCGCCGCGAGTACTTTGCAGATGCCGCGACGTTGTTTGCGCTCGACAAAATGGCTCGTGGCGAGGATCTGCCCGAATGGGCCCATGAGCCCAACGATGCGGTTTACGATGCGGAACCACGCACCGCTCGCCGCCGCCGTCGCCGCCGGCGAAGCTAAACGCCGTCCCGGTCGACGATCAGCTCGAACGCGCGTTCGTCTACATCCGTCTCGTCGGCGTCAGGCAAACCATTCGATAGGTTCGTCACGACGAACACCAGACGCTGAGCGGTCTCATCGAGATCGATCGGTAGGTACGCGCTCGGCGTGGGGCCGGTATCCGGAGCCGCGATCCGCCGAATCTCGTTGCCATGGTCGTCGAGCTGGACCGCAACGAAGGACCAGTGAACCCCGTACTCGCCGCGCAGCCACGCCCGTAGGCGCGCGGCGCCGTTCCACACATCGGCGTCCATTGCCAGGTAGGCACTGCCGAACGATTCGAGCGGCTGTTCCACGACCACGCGGGTAGGGAGCCGCCTCATTTGGCGAGAAATCGGGACGACGGCGTCGCTGTCGATTGCCGCCACGAGCGCATCACGCGGGTCTGCGCGCCCGACGAACCATCGAAGCACGGCCAATTCTTCGATGTTGTCGAGCAGGCGATCTCCGCTCCGGTCCACCGCCGTCTCGATCGCCGACCAGAGATCGGGGTCGGCCCGGAGTCCGTCCCCTTCCCAGGTCCGTTGACTCGCCAGCCCCCAAACGTCGCGTACGAAGCGGCCTGGCACAGCGTCATGGCGCGCGGATAGATAGGCGAGCCAAAGCGCACCACCGGCGCCGTCGCCGGCAGCGCCGCCCACCCAAGACCGAAACGGCTCCGCTTGTTGCTGGGTCACCGCGTCATCACAACCGAATCGGCCCGTGAGCTCCCACGTCAACCAGGCCGCGGTCGCACGCCGCCAAGTCTTCGCTTCCCCGGGATCCATGCTCATCAACAGCGCTTCGGCGTAGGCGGCGGTCACGCAAGCCTCCAGTGCTCCCGCGGGTGCCGCGGGGCTCAGCACGGCAAACGCCGACGCTCGGTCGAGGTAGGTCCAGGCTGCGATCCCGTCTGAGTACGCGCCGGCGGGCAGAGCAGCGCTCAGGTACAGATCCAGCTCGGGTCCACCCCCTAGGTCGCCGTCGGAGAGCGGCGCCGGCCACCCCATCACGTCGAGCCGGGCCCTCGCATCCTCCAACGCGGTCATCGCCCGGCGCATCGTGCCCTGACTCACCCCTGGGTCGGCATGCACAGCCAGCAGGGCGATCGGTGACCGCAGCGCCAAGATCGCCTCGACAGGCCGCCGAACCTGGTCGGGGGCTGGCGTTCGGGGTCCGGTCCACACCCGCGAGGTCATCGAAACGATCGCCTCGGCGATGTCGTCCGCACCCAGTAGACCGCCCTGGGCATGGGCCATTGGCGTCTGCAGAGCAATCGCAAGGGCGACCCAGACGAGGTTTGATTTCACCCAGGGCATTTGACACGATCAGCGTATACCTTCTACATGCCTTCTGGAGGGGGGACCTATGCACGATGGCCGTTTCGATCCTAGCGGCTTCTACGAGTTCAATCTGACCGACGGACTGGTTCGCACCCGCACGGGGGACCGCGTGGTCATCCTCAGTGAGGACGTGCTCTCTGCGTTGGTGGCGGCCGCCGCGCGTGACGGCGACCTCACACCACTTCGACGCTTGGGTGAGCTGCTCGGCGAGCAGGTGCTTGCCGGCTTGGACAGGCCGTCGTCGGTTCTGTCGCCAGAAGCCGTCCTCGGCCACGCGTCCGCAGTGACCTCGCTGTTCGGTTGGGGGCGCCTGACCTTCGAGCGATGGGGCCCCGCACTCGTGATCGCACTGCGCGACAAGCCCGAGCTCGATGAAGACGATCTTGGCGCCGCGGCACTCTTGGGCGGGATGTTCTCCGAGATCTCCCAACGGCAGGTGTCGTGCGTGCCGACCGGAGATTCGAAGTTCGTCATGGTCGATTTCGAGGTGGCCGAAACCGTGTGGGGTTGGTTCAAGGATGGAGCGGACTTGCCGGCGATCGTAGGCATGCTTGAGACGAAGAGGGCATCATGAGCAATCGCGAAGACAGGCTTCGGTCCCTGCTCGACAAGGTGAGGGCAAAACGTCCCGAGGAGCGGGCCACTCGAGCGGCCGACGCGCTCGATAGGATTCGGACCGCTTCGGGGACCACTTCGGCGGCGGCGGTTCACTCATCATCACCCCCGGCGGTTCAGGCCTCAACGTCCTCGCGCCCCGCTGCGCAGCCGACCCCATTTCCAAGCTCTTTTCCCACGCAACTCCCGGGTTCGCCGCTTCCGGAGCCACCCACCTCACCAACGATGGACAGCCCGACTCGCTATTCCTCTCAGCCGCCCCGGGTCGAGCGCCCACTATCGGTTGAGCCCCGCGCTCGATCGATCCAGCCGTCCTCCATGGCACCCACGGCACCATCCCAGTCGCGTCGTCCAGAAGCGATTCGCCCGCAGAGTGTTGCGCCCACCGGGCAGCCAGTGGTCTATGCGACCGAACAACCCGAGTTCCCGCGAGCCAAAACTTTCGGAGAGCTCCTCGAGCTGACCCTGTCTTTGCGGCCTCGCTAAATGCTCCTCGTCGTCGACGTTGGCAATACGCACACGGTCCTCGGCCTCTACGACGGAGAACGCCTGGTTCACGACTTTCGAATCGAGACGGCCAAGGGCCGGACGAGCGACGAGTACCACGTCTTGCTGCTCAACTTGCTAGGGCTTGCAGGCATCAAGCGTTCAGACGTTCGCGCTAGCATTCTCGCGTCGGTCGTTCCTTCATTCAACGACACCGTGATCAACGCAGTGGATCGCGCGTTCGATCACGAGATCATGGTCGTGGGCCCAGGGATCAAGACCGGCATGCCCGTTCTGTACGAAAATCCTCGGGAGGTTGGCGCCGATCGCATCGTCAATGCAGTCGCGGCCTACGAGCGGGTCAAAGGCGCAGCGATCGTCGTCGATTTTGGTACGGCAACGACCTTCGATTGCATTTCCGACAAGGGCGAGTACCTCGGTGGCGCGATTTCGCCGGGGATGCAGATCAGTGCGAACGCATTGTTCTCTCGGGCCGCAAGGCTGCCGCGCAGCGAAATTGCGCGACCTCCACGCGCGATCGGACGCAACACCGTGCATTCGATGCAGGCCGGAATCGTGTTCGGCTATGTTGGATTGGTCGACGGCCTAGTACGGCGGCTGAGCTCCGAAATGGACACGGAGGTCACGGTCATCGGAACCGGCGGGCTTGCGAGGCTCATCGAACCAGATAGCGAGACCATCGACGACGTCGATGAGTATCTCACTCTCGAGGGACTCCGCCTCATCTATCTGCGCAACGCCTAAGTGCGCATCAGGAGTGCCATCGCGACGATGCTCGCCGTGACCACGATCGCCGCGAGAGCATAGACAGCTAGCTCGCTTCGACCGAGCTTGACCGGCGGCGTAGCCCCCTGGGCGCCTGGTCTCGACGGCCGCGGCCTGGACGGCCGGGACGGCCGGGAGTCTCGCGGGGGAGGCGGCTCACTCACGGCATCTTTCGCAATCGGAAGGAGATCCACGCGCTGATCCGGGCCGCTCTGAAGGGCGCTCAATTCGGCGTCGATCCCTCGACCGTCGTCGAGTGCGCGCTGCTCGGATAGGATCCGTCGCGCGTAGTCGGTGGTGAGCCGGTCCGACATCGATTGCGCGACAGCGGCGCTGACGTCGACGGTGAGCCGATAGCCACCCAGGTCGACGAGGTCGTGGTTGCGCAGCAGTTTGGGGCGTCCCGGAACGACACGGATTTCATTGATGCGCGTACCGTTGGTCGATCCCTCGTCGATGAGGGCGTACCCCGTATCTTGCTCACGAATGACGGCGTGGGTCGCGCTCACGGCGGCGTGCGGTAGCTGAACATCTGCGCTCCGCGAACGTCCGATGACGATGCGAGGTTGGGCGAACTCGTAGACGAAGACCGAAGGCGCGACTTCCGTCCAAAGTGACTGCACCGTGATCCGCACGCCCATCGTGGCCGCCAAGACTGCGGTCCGGTGGCGTAGTGGTCAAGGAAGCGGGTTGCAGAAAAGTGGACGACACGCGGGAGTTTTGGGACCAGTGATCGTGGAGCGACCGACGGGTCGCGCAGGAGAGCATTCGATGAACACATCCGCGGGTTACCATCAAGCGCCTCGGCCACCCCGTGTGCCGCTCGATGAGGTTCTGATCAAGCTCCACCCCGAGGGCTTCCATCAAGAGTTCGAAGCGGACGGTGTCAATGTAGGCGCTGGTGGGCTGTCGATGCGGGCTTCGGTGCTACCGGAGGTTGGATCGACACTTCGTTGCCAGTTGGAGAACCCGACCGGCGGCGAGGCGATCGAGATGATCGGGCGCGTCGTTTGGGCCCACGAGGGAGGTCCGCATGTCGGCGAGTTCGGCATCCGCTTCACGCATCTCTCGGATCAAGATCAAATGCGCATCGAGGCCTTGATTCAACGCTGGGGCCGTCGGACCGCCCAGGCACCCGTGGTTCGTCTCTTGCTCGATGGAGTCGGCTCCCCCATCATGGCGGAGATCCGTTCCGAGAGCGAGACTGCACTTTCGGTCGAGCAGCCCCTTCCGTTCCTGGCGATTGGCAGCGAAGTGCTCAACGAGAGTGCCGGGCGTCGCGGCCACCTCGAAGCCGTTGAGCTGAAGATGGACGAGAGGACCCCGAAGTTGGTCCTGAGCATCGGCTACGAGGTCGAGGGTGCGCGTCAGAGCTCTGCCCCTGCACCGATCGATCGGGACACGTTGCCGGACGAGATGCCAGCGTCAGAGCGGGTGGGCGCGCGTCACTCTGAAGCGCGAATGCACGATACGCCGCGGATTGTACGCTACGATCCCGAAGTTGAGCTCGGCTCGAGGGCAACGGCTGCTGATCGGCTCCGAACCTATGCGAGAGCCGCTGCCGACCAGCTCGCGAGCACGGCTGGCAGCTGCCGTCGGGCGGTTACCGAGGAGCTCGTTCCGGGGATTACCCGCAACGCGAAGAACCTGTTCGCTTTGATTACTCGCTTCATCGGAGCGCTGCGCTCACAGCTCGATGACAAGCCTCGCCGCAAGCAGGTTCCGCGTAGTGAGGCTGCGCGGGCACATCTCAAGAATACGCGCCGGAGTGGCCGCCGCTACCTGATGGTTGCCGCAATGGCCTCTGCGATCGTCGCTGCTGGTTGGGGCATCTACGTGTGGGCGGCGTCGGGCAGCGCGGATGCATCGCCAGGCGACGAGAACCGGTCCGGCACCGAGACGGAGACCGAGACTGGCGTTCAGGAGGACACTTCACGGCACGCATCGGGCCCCGCTCCCAAGGCGGAGGCGGCCGTCGCAGCGGAGGCGGTTGCTCCTTCGAGTTCTGAGACTCGAGCCGCGCCGGTACCTCCGAAGACGGTTCGTGGGTCGGCGTTCGGGGCGGATTCGGTCGCCGGCGGTGAGACGTACGTGTTGCAGATGAGCAATCCGGTCACGGAGCTCGAAGGGATTACCGAGACAGATGGGTTCTCCGTCACCATCCCCGGGAGCCTCTCGCTTTCACGTGCGGGTCCCATTGCGACGGCCCATCCCGACGTGGAGCATGCCAGTATCCTCAATCGTGGGGACTTTTCCGAGTTGACCCTCCGCTTCGTTGCAGGACGCCATCCCGCCTACCGGGTCGAAGCTCGCGGCTCGGCCGTCGAAATCACCATCGCGCGATAGCGCCCGATGGCAGGGCAGCCCTACCGCTGCGATCGTGTGATGGGTCGAAAGAAGCGTTGTGAATCTCGCTCGACGTAAAGCAGCGCGTTTCCGTCCTTCAGCGCAGCGCGAACGTCGGCTAGCGAGGTCACGGGTTGCCGGTCCGCCTGGAGTATGATGTCCCCGGGTCGAAGTCCGGCGCGATCCGCATCGGAACCCGGAGCCACCCCGCGTACGAAAACCCGGCCTTCCCCTTCGTAGCGGAAGCGTTGTCGAAGGTTCGGTGTCAGTTCCTCGAGCGCAAGGCCGAGCATGGCCTGGTCTTGCACCCCAGTTTGGAGAGATTTAGGGCTCGCTTCGCTGGGCCGTTCGCCTGTGATGAGGACGACTTTGCTCATCTTGCTGCCCCGGTGGACGTCGAGGACGAGGCGGTCACCCACGTCGTGGCGCAAAATGGTGCGCAGCAAGTCGGCCCCCGCGAGGATTGGCTGCCCGCCTACTGCGGTGATGACGTCTCCCGGCTGCAGACCCGCTTTGTCCGCCGGCCCCTGCGGAATCACGGAGTTGACCAGCGCTCCGCCATCGAAGTTGCCGCCGAAGTGTGCTGCCAGCTCCGGCGTGATTTCTTGGAACGAGACGCCGAGCCAAGCGCGCCTGACCGTGCCACTATTGATTAGCTGCTGTGCTACCCGCTGCGCGATTTCGGATGGGATCGCAAAACCGATGCCCGAGCCACGGCCGATGATCATCGTGTTGATCCCGAGCACGCGGCCGTGAAGATCCACGAGCGGGCCACCCGAATTTCCGGGGTTGATGCTGGCGTCCGTCTGCAGATAGTCCTCGATCTCGTTCGCGCCAATTCCGCCGCGGCCTTTTGCGCTGAGGACGCCCGTCGTCACCGTATAGTCGAGCCCAAACGGAGATCCGATCGCGATGACGAATTGTCCAACCCGCGCATTCTCCGAAGAAGCGAACTCTGCCTGCGGCAGGCCAGTAGCCTCGATCTTCAGCATGGCCAAGTCCGTCGCCGAATCTGCGCCGACCAGCCGTGCGGGAAAGCTCTTTCCGTTCTGCAGGTGAATGTCGATGCGGCGGGCCTCGTGGACGACGTGATTGTTCGTCAGGATGTATCCATCAGAGCGCAAAATCACACCGGAGCCGCCCCCACGAACGATGCCTCCGCGACCTTGACCTCCGAAGAAGAATTGAAGGCCGTCATTCTGCGGAGTATTCATCTCCACCTGAATGCTTACGACTGACGGCGAAACCGACTCGGCTACGTCCGCCAGCGCAGTTTCGAATGCGACCGCCCGTGACAGAGCACCCTCATCGATGGGCGCCTTCTTGGGTGACGCCGACGCGGTACCAAGCATGCTGATGGCAAGCGTCGCGCCGAGGGCGATGACCCAGGGCCGCCACATCGTGATTCGGGACATGAACATACCTCCGTTTCCCTCCCTAACCGTCGAAGGTTAGCCTTGATTCCATGTATACGCGTGAGGCGGCCTCAGGTGAGGAAGAATTCTCGCAATTGCAGCCGCTTATGGGTCGGAGCAGGGGAGGGTGACAGAGACGGTCGTGCCCGTACCGACCTCGCTCTGGATCTCGATCGTGCCTCGATGCTGCTCGACGATGTTCTTCACGATGGAAAGGCCGAGCCCGGTTCCCGTTCCCTTTCGGCGCGTCGAGAAGAATGGCTCGAACACGCGTTCGAGCTCGGCTGCTCGAATCCCCACACCGTTGTCCTCGACATCCATGCGGATGCGATCGCGTCCCTGAAGATGAGTGGACAGACGTACACGTCCGCCTACTTCGGGCGCGGCGTTGCAAACATTTGTAATCAGGTTGACGAACACCTGATGAAGTTGCCCTGGCACCGCGTTCACCTTGGGCAGATCTTCGCCGTAGTCTCGCACGACGGTGACTTCTGCTTCGCGGATGATGTGCTCGCAGAAGCCAACGGCCTCTTCCACGATGTCGTTGAGCCGGACAGGCTGAGCTTCCTCCTTGGAGGGACGCGCATAGGTCAGGAGGTTCCGGGTGAACGACATGATTCGGTCCGAGCTTCGCATGATGCGCTCCACTCGTTTGAGATCCGACGGATCGGCACCGGTTCGGGTCAACTTGCTCAGCAGGTACTCACCGTAGACCGAGATGCTCGTCAGAGGGTTGTTGATTTCGTGAACGATGCCCGCGGCCAGCTGACCCAGGGTTGCCAGCTTCTCGGCGTGGATGACCTGCCCTTCCAGCTCACGCACCTCGGTGCGATCTTGACCTATTGCCATCACGCCAGCGACTTGTCCTTCGACATCGAGAATCGGCGCAAGCGTGAAACGCAGTCGCGCGTTCCCTCCGCCAGCCTTGGGCAACCTCAGCTCGAAGGGCGGAACGTCTGCACCGCGCAGGGCGCTGACGAAGGCTGCCAAGACCTTTACGCGCTCGCTCTGACCCGTCAGCTGTAACACGTCTCTGGCAACGAGCTTCGTGCGATCGAGCCCTGTAATTCGACTGAACGCGCTGCTTACGACTCGAATTCCCCGATCTCGGCCTATGACCATGACCGGGATGTTCGCGTGCTCCAAGAGCTTGTCCAGGTAGTCACGGAGGTGAAGCGACTCCCGACGTAGGAGGCCATTGTCGATCGCGGCGCTGGCTTGAGCTGCCGCGACGAGTACCGCGTCTTCCAATCGAACGGGAATCTCCGAACCTCGCTCGAACTCGGCTGCCAAAACGCCAATGACCTCGCCTGAGCTCGCCAGTGGCGCATCGAAGCCATCGGTGGGAGATGATTCCTCCGTTGCGTCTGCAATCAAGATGGGTTCGTACGTCCGTCGCAACGTCATGCCGTTTGGCAGCTCGGTGGGTTGTGCGAAACCGGCTCGCAGAAGACCCGCTTCCGTGATCGATACCTCGTCCATCGCGTCGGCTCGGAGATGATGGGTAGTGGCTTGCACGATGGAGGTTCGCTCGACCGAGCGTGGCGACAATCTCATTGCAAAGCGGACCTTCGGGTAGAGACGCTCGAGCGCATGTACGTAAGAGCGCAAAATCTTCTCGTCCTTGGTGACCAGGCTCGTCTCGCGCTGTGCTTGATTCAGCGACTCCAAAATCTGCGTTAACGTGCGATCTTCCGTTTCGCGCCTTCGCCGGATGACAATCGATTCGACCGGCGAGACGCGCGCACCCGAGCTTCGTTCGATCGGCGGCTTGTTGTGTGCGGAGTCGTCCATCACTCAACCTTTGGCCCCTGGATCGCCGGAGGTGTCCGTTGCGCGATCGAGGTCGAATATCTTCTGTTGGCCGACGTACGAGGTCGTCTCGTATCGCGTGATTTTTCCTATTTTGCGCACGATTTCGGCCATGCGCTCGGCTTCCCGGATCAGCACCCCGGCCGCCTTCGCACCGTTGGAGTCGGGCTCGGATTGCCTCAGCAGGAGCTCGGCATAGGCCATCATGCTCGTCAGAGGCTGGTTGAGCTCGTGCGCCGCCGTACCGGCCAGCTCCGCGAGAACACCTTGTTTTTCGGTGAACGCCAGCTTCTTCTGAGCTTCCGCCAAGCGCTCCTCCACCCGGATGCGGTCGCGAAGATCTGCGAAGATGAGCACGATCGCGGAGGGTTCGCCCTGCTCGTAAATGAGCGAAGCGGACAGTTGAACCGGGATTCGTGCTCCGTGGATGTCGATCAGGTCGAGCATCGTGGGCTCGAGACGTCCTTTGCCGCCATGCTCCGGTGCGAGTACTCGCTGCGTCACGAGCTCCGCCGACGCTCGCCCAAGAAGATCCGCGAGCTTCACGTTCCCGAGCACGTCGGATACGTGGTGCCCGGAAATTCGCTCCGCGCTGGGATTGAACAACACCACCCGTTGCTCCATGTCGGTCGCGATGATGGCGTCAACGCTTGCATCGATCAACGATTCCAAGAACTCCATCGTCTTGATCAGCTCTCGCTCGGTTTCACGCAGGCCGGTGACATCCTCGAAAGAGATGACGGTGTGGTTCTCGGCTCCGATCAACGGAGCAAACGAAGCACTGCAAATGATCTCGGTTCCATCCCGCCGAAGCAGGTGAATGTCGATCCCGCGCGGGTACTGCTTGTTGGATAGGGCATCGCGAACACGTGGCAAGTCATCGGTCGACACGATCTTGGTGATGTCGTCCGCGGCAATGGTCTCCGTCCGGTGGCCGACGATCTCATACGAGCGCGGGTTGGCGAACACCATTTTGAGGTCGGGCCCGACCACCACGATGCCGGGCGCCATCGACGCGAACGTCTTCGCATACTGTCGACGCAAGTCGTCGAGAGGGGTACGCGCGCGAAGTCGTTCCAATCGCATCAAGAGCTCTCGGCTCTGTGCCGGCCGAAACACGATGTCGTTCGCGAGCTTCTCCATCCCCTGCCGACCGTCGTCATCGATCACGAGGAGGACGGGTTTACCGCGTGGTGCTCCCCAGGTGGCGGCGCCGTGGTAGCGCCCGTCCAAGACCACGACCTCCTGATCGATATTGCTGTCGTCGACCGCGTCGATCCCGAGCCATTCGACGGACCAGGCGGTTCCGTCGAGCGCCGTGACGAGCTCATTGTACAGGTTCGAATCTCTCGAAATCAGCGCCAACTCGGGCATGTGTCTTCCAGCTTATCAGAGACGACCTCGCCGGTGGCTCTTTCGGCACGGTCGTGTAACCTTGCCTTACACGGGGCAGGTGGCAAAGCCGATTGGCATTTTCGACTCGGGCTTGGGCGGCCTCACGGTGGCTCGCGCCATCCGCGGGGCGTTCCCCTCGGAGAATCTCGTCTATCTCGGCGATACGGCTCGTGTTCCGTATGGAACTCGCAGCGCAAGAACCGTAGTCAAGTATGCCATCGGGTGCGCGGAGCGTTTGTTGAGCTTCGACATCAAGCTCCTCGTCGTTGCCTGCAACACGGTGAGCGGCGTCGCGCTAGGGGAGCTCCAACATCGTCTCGACATTCCGGTGATCGGGGTCATTCGGCCGGGCGCACGCGCCGGAGTCGAGGCAACGCGGAGCGGGCGCATCGGGATCCTCGCGACGGAAGGCACGGTGGCATCGGGGGCCTACGAGCGTGCAATTCACGATGAAAACGGTGCGATGAAGGTGTTTTCTCGAGCCGCCCCCTTGTTCGTGCCGCTTGCCGAAGAGGGCTGGGTGATCGGTGAGGTGCCGCGACTCGCCGCCCGTCGGTACTTGCAACCGCTAGCAGACGCCGATGTCGACACCATCGTCCTCGGCTGTACCCATTACCCACTGCTCTCGGAAACGATTCACGAGGTGGCGGCCGAGCTTCTGGGCCACGATGTGGCCATCGTCGATAGCGCCGCGGCGACCGCGGCGGCCCTGCGCGAGATGCTGGGGGTGGATGCTCGGGCAGAGGGGACTCTCGGGTCGCTGCAGATCTTAGTCACCGATCTGCCGGGCCAATTCGGTGCGTCCGCGTCCCGATTCCTCGGAAAGCCGGTCGATGGGCTCGATATCCGGGCCATCGACCTCTGAGGTCGTTTGTTACAGTGTGAGCAATATAGTATATATATACTGATATGCGCGATTTGGGGGGACGGGCTATTGCGGCGAGCGAGCCGCCGATTGACAGCGAAAACAGGATTTTCGCGACCGGTGAGCTTCTCGACGGAATCTACGAGATCGTCCTGCTCCTAGGACGCGGCGGGATGGGACAGGTGTTCGAAGCCCATGATCACCTGCTCAACCGACGAGTTGCAATCAAGGCGGCGTGGCCGAATCCCCTGACACCGCCGCTACGCAACGAGGCGCGGGCGCTTGCCGCATTTCAACATCCCAGTTTGGTGAGCGTTCACACGCTAGGGGAGCACCGCGGCATCGATTACCTAGTCATGGAGCGGGTTTACGGCGTGTCGCTCACACAGCATGCCGCGACGCGCTCGGGCAGTGGTGAACGGTTCAGCCCAGGCGAGGTGGTGCAAATTCTTCTGCCCGCCGCCGAGGGTCTCAGCGTCGTGCATCGAGCCGGGCTCGTCCACCGGGACATCAAGCCGGACAACATCATGCTCACTCCAGCACATCGAGTGGTCTTGATGGACTTCGGGTTGGTCCTGCCCGAGTTTGACGTGAACGGGACGCAACGTGTCGCGGGCTCGCCGCCGTACATGGCGCCCGAAGCGTTGCTCAACACCGCGGCAACCGGCAGCGGTCATCTGGTCGACATCTTCGGCCTTGGGGTCGTGGCTTACGAGCTGCTGACCGGTATTCGACCATATTCGGGAATGACGATTCGGGAAGTGATCGCCTCGCACGACCGCGGGCAGCCCACAACACTGGCAGAGCTCCGCCCCGATTGTCCCTTGGCGTTGTGCGAGCTCGTTCATGAGATGCTCAATCCGAATCCGCAGATGCGCGTTCAAAGCGCCGAGGCGGCCGCCTGGCAGCTGCGTGCCGTCCGAGATGAGCGGCCGCGCAGTGACAATCCCATCTTGACGCGCAAGAAAGGACCGTCGGTGTTGATTGTCGATGACGATGTGGACCTCGCGAAGATTCTCACATTCTACGTTCGGCAGATCGTCGGTCCGTCCGACATCCGCGTTGCTCACGACGGGGAAGAAGCCTTGCGCGCCGTCCAGAAGAAGGAGCCGGATGTCATGCTTCTCGACTTACACATGCCCCGCATGAATGGCGTCGAGCTCTGCATGCAGCTCAAGGGAGACGGGCTCGCCCAGACTTGTTCGATCATTTCCGTGAGCGCGGGAGCTCAGGACCACGACGTTCAACTTCTTCACCAACTCGGCATACATCACTTCGTCGAAAAGGGATCGAATTTACGTGAGCGACTTCGAACCGTCTTCGTCGAGGTATGTGGCGATCAGGTGCTGGCGGATACGAAGTCCCCCGCCTAGAGTCCCTACATGATCGATCCGGACCTTTCCGCTTCGAAGCTGGTGAAGTGGGCGGAGCGACTCGTTACGCTGCTCGATGATCGATTTCGCATTCCGGGCACCGACCTGAGATTTGGTTTGGATCCCATCATAGGGGTCCTGTTTCCAGGCATTGGGGATGCAGTGACCGGCGTCGGCTCGATCGGTCTGCTGGCGTTGGCGCTGCGTCGTGGGGTTCCGCGCATCGTCTTGTTCCGGATGATCTTCAATATCCTTATCGACACGCTCTTCGGAGCGCTTCCAATCGTGGGCGACATCTTCGACGTCGCCTACAAGTCGAATCGCCGCAACCTCGAGATCATCCTCGAACACGAGGAGTCCGACGCTACGCCGACTGCATGGGACTACGCGATCATCACACTCGGCGTAAGCCTTGCTTTCCTCAGCATCCTCGTGCCTCTCGTCGCCATGTTCTATCTCGGATTCAGTTACGGGCCGGCGCTTCTCGATCGTCTTCGGGCTCGGTGAAACGCTCTTCGGCTTCTCGAAGCTCCCGTTCAAGATGCCGAATCCGGCGTTGGAGCGCACGAAGGTCTCGATGAGTCGCTAGGTTCAGCACCTGGGCAATCTGCTGCACTCGCTCCTCGAACGCTCCCTGGACGCGACCTCGGACACGAAAGACCTTCAGGACCAACTCTTGAACCTTGGGGTCCTGCAAGAGCCTCGCCACGCGCGGGTCTTGGAGCAAACTGACGACGCGTTCCTTGAGGCCTAACATCGTCTTGCCGCGGGCTAGCCGATGACGGACTGCAGCTTGGTCGCGAGCAGCGCATTGCCGCTGACCTTGATCTTCCCCTGCATGAAGAACTGCATGGCGGTGCCTGGTTTTTCGGTCATCGCCTTCCAGTCGGCAGTGGATAATTCGATGGTGCACTCGGCATTGCCGGCATCTCCGGCCGTGACACCTGGGGCATCTTTCATGTTGACCGTCCAGATGCCGCCATCTTCCCCGTTCACTTTGAAGAGAAATATCGCGTCGACAGCTCTTGCTTTGTCGATGTCTCGCTGTATCGAGCGCGGAATGTCCTGCGTGAAGGAGGTTTGTGCGTCAGGCATTGGAAAATATCACGCTCGGATCCATCCGAGAGCGAGGAGCTAACAACGGGGCCCAAAGTGTGTCAAGCCGGCCCGCCTCAGGTACCGGTTTCCAAGTCCTGCGCGAGGTACGCCAGAATGACTTCGTCTAGCGTCTTTTGGGTCAACACCTCGTGCCCGAACGGAACGGGGGGAGCCTGTGAGATCCTTTGATGAGATCCGCTGACAGGGCGAATTTGTTCGTAGTGCGGCGATCCCTGGACCAGGCGTGCGGCCGCGTGATCGAGAACCTCCGTGCTGACCTCCGTGGGCGCCGCCCCCGAATCACCTGCACCGCCGTCGGCTTGGGCCGGGCCTTCCTCGTCGTACGCGCCGTCCCGGAGTCCGATGAACACCCGCTTGTGCTGCTCCTGCATGAGTTGCTTCACGACGGCAGCGAGGTTCTCGGTGCCAAGGCTCTCTTCGTACGATGTCTTCTCCGAAGCGATGATGCGTCCGCCATCGGCGAAAAGCTGGGTGATGACGTGTGGCCTCTTCACACCCGAATCTTCGGTTTGAATGTGATACAGCTTTCCCTTATGGCGCACGTTCGTGTTGTACCCCACGAGCGGTGACGGACTCACTCCCATCCCGAAATGATATCTCAGAAAAGTGGGACAGTCCCCTTTTCCCAAAGCTCAAGGAACACACACCGCCTCATGGCTCGAAACAAGAAGAAAAAGACCAAAGTGCGCCCGCTGATTCCCCGTCCGGGGGCGCGATACACCTGCTTCGGTGACGGCCTGTGCTGCACGGACATCCATGGCATCGGGCCACTGACCAAGAAGGAGGTCGCGGCCATGCGCCGTATCGAACGTGGCTCAGCGGGCTGGGATGAGGACCACGACGACTACATGCTCCATACGGCAGCGGACGGTGGTTGTGTGTTCTTGATGTCCGATCAGCGCTGCTCGGTGCATGCGCAGCTCGGTCCCGACGCCAAGCCCGATGGTTGCCGCCGGTTTCCGTTGGGGCTCGTTGCAACGCCGGTCGGTGGAAGGATCACGACCGAACACCGCTGCCCCTGCCGCACCATGGGTGAGCGACCGGAGATCCGTCCCGAGGACGTCGAGTCCTCGGTTTCGGATGGTGGCAGCAGGCCCATCGCCGATCGCCGCATCCATCGCATTGCCATGAGCTCGAATGAAACGCTCAAGTTCTCAGACTGGGAGGCGCTCGAAGCGAACTATTTGAATCGCCTTCGCGGGCGAGAGCCGCTGCTGACCATCTTGGATGCCGAACCATTCCCGGCACTCCGTGAGAGCAGTTGGGGCAAGCAAGCCGAGGAGTTCATCGCCGCTCGAGATGGCTCGCAGTTCGGGGTGGCAATGGCCTGGGTTGGCGACACCATCAAGGCCCTTCAAAGCGGGAGCTGTCCGAGGCCCCCAGGCCGTCCCTGGGCCCCTGCATTCGATCGCGCCCAAGGTCGCTCCCCCAAGGCACGGTCGAGCCGGGAGGTCTTCGGCGATTGGATCGCCGATGAGGTCTGGTCGCTCAAGTGGGCGGAAGACTATGATTTCGCCCTTGCTCGCGTGGAGCTTGCTACCAGGCTCACAATTGCCGAAGACATTTGCGCCCGACTTCGAGGTGCCGGGACGAGGGCAGACCGAGCGGCCGCCGAGGCTGTCATGATGCTCGAGGTCGTTGGCGAGTCCGACTTCTGGACCGAGGTCAAGGACTGTATGCACGTCTCATGACCCAACCCGACCGCGAACGCCAAGTCCTCCGCCTTCAAATAGGGCGACCTTTGCGTGCGATCTCGAGCGTCCGTCGCCGCTGCAATCTCGACTTACCCATCGTGGTCCAGGTTCCCCCGATTCTCGACGACGGAGTCCCGTTTCCCACCCTCTATTGGTTGACATGCCCGCTCGCGCATCGTCGAATCGCGCGCATCGAGGGGCAGGGTGGGGTTCGAGCCGCCCAAGCCAAGATCGCCGCGGACCCGGGGTTGCGTGCGAGTCTCGATGCGCTGCATGCTCGCTATGCTGCGGAGCGGGACGCGCAACTTCCGGCAGGAGCACCACATCTCCCCAGCGGGGGAGTCGGCGGCTCATCGGGTGGAGTGAAGTGTCTGCACGCCCACTATGCGGACTTTGCCGCCGGCAATGACAATCCCATCGGCCGCGACGTCCACGATCGAATCGGCGAGCCCCGTTGCGACGCGCCGTGCGTCGCAATCGTTGACGGCGACCTCCGACGCAATCCAGACTGGCGAGAACCTACCGATGACGACGAACGTCGATAGCCCAACTTTCGTCCCGCGCTCACAGCGCTGGCTGTGGTGGACGATCCTCGGCGCTTGTGTATCGGTGTTGACGACCGCCGCAGCGATCACGCCCGACCCGAGCGGCCATGGCACGCATACACAGCTCGGGCTTCCGCCCTGCGGTTTTCTGTTGCTCACGGGATATCCTTGCCCGGGGTGCGGGCTCACGACGGCGTTCGCATACGGCGTTCGCGGCCAATGGTTGCTCGCCGCGAGCGCGAACCCACTGGGTCTCGTCTTGTTCCTCGTCGTGTGCCTGTGCATTCCACTGGCGGCGTACGCTGCACTGCGCGACTGGTCGCTCGACGTCGTCATTCAACGCTTCGCGCTGAATCGCTGGGGGCTCGCTCTCGCCGGTGGCGCCACTGTGATGTGGGTCGTCCGGCTCTGCGCGGCGCTCTAGTCCTTCCGCGCCAGGGCGTGGCGCGTCTGCCTCAGGAGGTCGTCGCCGCTCTTGACGCTCGTCTCCGGCGTGCTCGTGAGCGCGATCTGGACAAGTGGCCTGGGCGAGATGGTTTCGATCCAGAGCTCGCCGCTCTCGACCTGACCTTGCAAGCGACGGAGCACGTAACCCGCCCCCGTGGCGTCGGTCTCGGGCAGCAGAATGCAGAACTCGTCGCGCCGCAGACGAAAGAGATGATCGACAGCGCGAATGCATCCCTTGAGCCCAGTGCCGATGAGGGCCATCGCCCGATCGGCTGTGCCATCTTCGCTGGCGTCGGATATTTCACTCGCGTTGCCAATCTTGACGACGATGCAGCTCAGCGGGTGCCCGTATCGTTCGGCTCGCGTGTGCTCGTAGTCCAAGCTGATCAGGAGCTGCGACGGCGTTCCGGCCCCTGTCAACGGGTCACGTTGATCTGCCGGGGGCGTGCTTTCAGGGATGCCGAGCCGGTCGCGTCGGGTCGCTCGCAACACGTTGCGAACTCGTTGCTGAATCTCGAACACGCGATACGGCCGGGTCAGGTAGTCCTCCGCTCCGAGCTCAATCCCTCGGCGCCGGGCCTCTAGATCACCTTCGTCCGCGACGAGCAAGACGGGGATGTTGACCAGGCTGGTATCGGCCTTGAGGATGCGAAGGATCTCGAACGCATCGATTTCGGACATCTTGGCGTCCAGCATCAGGAGGTCGGGCGGCCGGCGCGCAACCATCGCGAGCACCTCCGGTCCGTCCGCCGCGGTAACCACGTCGTAGCCTGCGGCCTCGCATGCTTCGTGAAGCAAGCGGAGGTTGAACGGGTCCGGATCCGCCACGAGAACCAATGCACTCATCGGGTCGTCTTCCCCGCCCTTTCGCTGCCGCTGCCCGTCCCCACGATCCAGACGGTACCATGGCGGGTTGCGCCCCTCCAATCCCCGTGCCTGTGGGTCCGACGCGAGTAAGCTTGTCCCCGTGGTAGCGCCCGCCAGACACATTGCGACTCGGGTGCTTCATCGGGTTTGGCACGACGACGCTTGGGCGGCGCCGACCCTTGATGCCGAGCTCCGTCGCGGCTCGGTCAGCCGCGCCGATGCGGCACTTGCCACTCAGATCGTATACGGCTCGCTCAGGGCGGTGCCTGATCTCGAGGCGGTGCTCGCTCGCCATGCCAGCCGTCCGATCAAGGTCGACGACTGGACACATGCGGCGATGATAGGCGCCGTATACCAATTGCTTCATCTCGAGCGCGTGCCCTCCCATGCCGTGGTCAATGACACGGTGGAGCTGGTGCGTGCAAAGCGCGGCAAGAGAGTCGCGGGTTTCACGAATGCCATTCTCCGCAAGGTCGCAGCCGAACGTCCCGAGCTTCCTCAGCTTCCATCGTCCGTGGCAGTTCCTCGGTGGTTGCGCGATGCGCTGCGGTCGTCGATCGGAGTCGCGCAAACGGACGATCTTCTCAAGCTCGGGACGGAACCCCCAACGATCGATCTTCGAGCTCGCGCCGACATCGACCGAAACGCCCTGGCCGAGTCCATCCTCGCAGCACAGCCCCGCGCCTCGGTTTCCCATGCCGCGCTTTCGCCTCATGGCTTGCGAGTCAGCGGAGCCGCCGACCCACGCGCTTTGCCCGGTTACGAGGAAGGGGCGTTTGCGGTCCAGGAGGAAGGCGCGCAACTGATCGGCTTGTTGCTGGGAGCCCAGCCGGGCGAGCGAGTGCTGGATGCGTGCGCAGGGCGCGGAGGCAAGACAGCCCAACTGCTCGAAGCAGTGGGCGACTCCGGAACCGTCGTGGCCACCGATCTCCATGAGCACCGGCTCCAGCAGATCGCAGCGGAAGCCCAACGCCTGCAATTGGATCCCGCACGGCTCGAAACCGCATGTGTGGACTGGACGGTAGGCAAAGGTGCGGTGCGTGGTGAGTTCGATCGCGTGCTGGTCGACGCGCCCTGCACGGGGCTCGGGACCCTACGTCGCCGGCCTGAGATATTGCTGAGAGCCAGTCCAAAGGATGCGGCCCGCATGGGCGAGACGCAGAGGCGTGTGGTCGAAAACGCCGCAGCGCTCGTTAGGCCCGGTGGGATATTGCTCTACGCTGTTTGCTCCCCCCTCGAGGAGGAGGGTCCCGGGGTCATCGAGGCGGCGGACCTTCCGGGGCTAGCTCTTCAAGTTGGACGTGCTTCAGCCGTACATTCACTGTACTTTGGATCGGATGGTGGTCTGGATCTCGGTCCTTGGGTTCAGGGTGCCGGTCCGTGGGCAGACGCTTACCGGATCTATGTGTGGGTGAATGTAGGTTAGTTCGTTGACAGTTCTCGGCCTCAACGCTAGATTCCGCCGAGCTTGAAATACGGGGCGTAGCGCAGTCTGGTAGCGCGCACGGTTCGGGACCGTGAGGCCGGAGGTTCGAATCCTCTCGCCCCGACTAGAATTGAACACTGCAATTACAATTGCAGCGGAGGCAAGATGGCAAAGGCGCTACTACCGGTACGAGTGCTCGTCGTCGATGACGACCAGGCGATCCTGGAGTTCATGGACACGTTTCTCACCAAGGACGGCTTCGAGGTCAAGACCCTCGCCAACCCAAAAGATGCGCCTGAAGAAGTGAAAGAAGGCGGCTACCACCTAGTCGTGCTCGATCTGATGATGCCCGGTTTAGGTGGCGTCGAGGTCTTGGAGCAAATTCGCAAAGTCGATAGCGATGTTGCCGTGGTGATCTTCACGGGCTACCCGTCGCTCGACACTGCGGTTCAGTCGATGAAGCTGGACGCGGTCGACTACCTGAAAAAACCCTTCAACCCCGACGAGTTCCGTGAGGTTCTCGATCGCGTGATGCGCAAGAAGGGGCTCCTTCGCACTCCCGAAGAGAACCTGCACCGAGTCATCGGCGAGACGATTCGTGGGCTCCGCAAAGACCGTGGTCTGACGCTCAAGCAAATGGCGCGTCGCACCGGCTTGAGTGTCTCCCTGCTGTCGCAAATCGAGCGAGCAGAGTCGAGCGCGTCCATCAGCTCGCTCTACAAAGTCGCCACCGCGCTCGACGTACGTATTCAAGACCTATTCGGTGAATACTGAGGCTCCTTCACTGTGGAGCCGCCGCTGGCGCTTCGAGCAGGTTTCTCAGGTGTGCGCGGAGCAGCGGGTCGTCGATGACCTCCAGTGTCTCACCGCCTATTTTCTCGGCGGCCTCCAGTCGATCGTCGGCTAGAAGCAGCTCGACCAGGCGCACCCGTGCGTAGAGGTCGTCCGGGGCAAGGGCAGTCCAGTGCTCGAGAATGCCGATGGCGCTTGCACGCTGTCCATGCGAGCTGAGCTGCTCGGAGAAAGCGCGCGCCTGGACCTGAGGTAGCTCGCTCGAGAGAGGCATCGTGCTCGCGTAGTATGCCGCCGCCTCGTCGAAACGACCTGCTCGTTCGAGGACCGCCGCGAGTACCGCGCGATCTCTTGGTCGCTTCGGGTCAAACAATCGCAAGCCTGCTCGTAAGTCGCTTTCGGCCACGAAGATCTCCGCGAGCTTCCGCCTGATTGCCAGTGATCCGTGAGGCGCCTGGCTCAAGGCTTCGGCGGCTGCTCCCGGACGGTTCAGCGAGATCGCGCATTCTGCGAACGCCAAGCGCGACGCTTCGAAACTCGCCGCTCCGAACGGAACTTCCGCTAGTGTCTGCGCCGCCTCGAGATACTCGCGACGAGCGAGGAGCGCGCGTCCTTTCGAGTACTCGACACGTGGAGAAGGGTTGGGGGACCCGAGCACGCGGAGCGCTGCATCGGCCTCTCCGATTTCCAGCAGCAGATCAACATGCTCGCCCAACCCTCCCAAGCGCTTGCTGTCCGTGGTTTCGAGAAAAGCGGCCGCTTTCTCCCGATCGCCGCTCTCTGCGAGCGCACGCACCCAGAGTGTGACGTTCTCGGGCGTATCGAGCGCGCGCGCCAGTATTCGAGCTGCCAACGCCGGTTGATTCGCCTCGAGCGCGAGCCGACCGGCGGCCTGTGCTCGCTCGGCCGGGGTCGAGTGCGCATCGAGAGCGAGGACGCGTTCCAAGGCTTCCGCGTCTGCCATGTCGCGAGCAAGATCGATCGCGGCGCGCCGTACGCGAGCCGACCGTGCCCCGTGCGACGTTTCGAGGTACCCGAGCAAGAGTGCGCTCGCCCTCTGCGATTGTCCGCCCGCGACGAGCGTCTCCGCAATTGCGATGACCGGGTCATCCGATGTGGGCGCCAGCTCCTCTGCGCGCGCGAAGGATGCGAATGCTTCATCGTACTCGCCCCTTTCTCGTTGGACGCGGCCCTCCGCCAGCGCAACCCTCGCTGAGTTTGGATGGTACCGGAGCGCCAAGGTCAGGGTGCGATCAGCGCGCCGGGAGGCCCCACTCGACTCGTACTCCTCGGCCAGCCGGGACATGAGGACGACGTCATCGGTGGGCGTGGCGGCTGCGGCTTCGAACGCCATTGCTGCCTCATCGTGTCGGCCCTCGGCCGCGGATACCTCGCCCTCGATGAACCACCGGTACGCATACGGAGCTACGAATGGGCCGGGCTCGACGTGTCCATCGACGAGGCGCGGCACCGTCCGCAGCGCAGGCGATGCGCATGCAGCGACGCCCAGCAGAAATACCGACCCCAAACGGCCCACCCGAGCATCATAGTGGAAGGGGCGCCCGGAGGCCCGGTCATCTGGGTGCGGTGTTTGACTTCGCTTGGGCGCACCTCTAAAACCTCGCGCAGCGAGAGGCTTCGTTTGCACCGATTCCGCGCTTGAAGTTAGGGAGAAGTCGATGGGTCCGATTTGGATGACGTTGCTGTTGGTGAGCACGCTCGGATTTTTTTCATGGTCCGCGTTTCGACGTGTGCGTCAGGTCAAGGTCGGGGTGCCCGACCCACGTTTTGCCTGGACTGGCGAGCAGGTCGCGGACCGTACGAAGACCCTGTTGGTCTATGCCTTCGGGCAGAAGAAGATGCCCAATTACACGTTGGCCGGCTTCGCGCACGTCGGTATCTTCGTCGCATTCCAGGTGCTCCTTCTCAACAGTCTGATGCTCTGGGGCCGCGGTTTCGACCCCAGCTTCGACTTCTGGGGCTTGCTGAGCACCGACCACCTCTTCGGCAAATTGTACTCCTTCGTCAAGGAGCTCGCCGCGTTTGGTGCGATCGTGGGCTCGATCGTATTCCTCTATCTGCGCTGGGTGAAGCGCGGTGAGGACAGCGGTGATCCGAAGGCCGTGAAGGACAAGCCCCGAATGACTCTCGGGCACCACGCGAACCGCTACGTCTTCACGGAGCCGATTCTGATCCTCTTCATCATCATCACGATGATGGCGGCCGACTTCCTCTATGTCGGCTCGTCTCTCGTGCTGGAGGCAAATGCCTACGGTGCGCCGGTGCACTACGGCTGGTGGGAGCCGTTCGCTGGGATCGTCGCACAGGTTCTGTCCAATGTGCAGAACGGTAGACTGGTCACTGCGGTTCAACATGCCGGGTTCTGGTGGCACTCGGCATTCGTGCTGATCTTCCTGAATATCTTGCCATATTCGAAGCACTTTCACGTGCTGACGGTCATTCCCAACGTCTTTGCATATGAACGTCGTCCGAATGCTCTCCCGAAGGTCGACGATCTCGAAGGGAAGGTCGAACGCGAAGAGTCACTGGGGATCAACCGGCTCAGCGATCTCACGTACAAGCACATCATGGATCTGTACACCTGCACGGAGTGCGGCCGCTGCAGCGATAACTGCCCCGCGTACATCACGGGTAAGAAGCTCTCGCCAAAGCATCTCACGCTCGCGATTCGAGACCATCTCTACGACACCGAGAAGGCGATGTTCGGAAAGGATTCGTTGGTCGAGGAGCCCAGCGACACACCCGCCGCGCCTCCGAAGCCGAGCGATGCCAACGAGCCGATTCATACCTTCCCGGCCGCGCCCGAAGGAGGATACTTCGTGGGCGAAACCGTCGTGGATCTCGTTCCGAACATCATTCATCCAGATGTGATTTGGGGCTGCACCTCGTGCCGTGCGTGCGAGGAGCAGTGCCCCGTCATGATTTCCTACGTCGACAAGATCATCGGGATGCGTCGCGAGGAAGTCATGATGAAGAACGAGTTCCCGGGCGAGCTTCAAGGTGCGTTCAACGGCATCGAGACCAACGGTAACCCATGGAATCTCTCCGCGATGGATCGGGGCGACTGGGCCGAGGGCCTCGATATTCCGCTGGTGAGCGACAAGCCGGATGCCCAGGTCCTGTACTGGGTCGGCTGCGCCGCGAGCTATGACGATCGGGCCAAGAAAGTTGCGCGGGCCGTGTCCAAGCTCTTGAAGAAGGCACGCATCGATTTTGCCATTCTCGGCACCGAAGAGACCTGTACCGGCGACCCCGCACGGCGTGCTGGCAACGAGTACCTATTCCAGATGCTCGCCGAGCAGAACATCGAGACACTCAACGGTTACGAAGCCTCGAAGAAGACGATCATCACGGCGTGTCCGCACTGCTTCAACACCCTCGGAAACGAGTACGGCGATTTCGGCGGTACGTACGACGTCGTCCACCACAGCGACTTCCTCAACGGCTTGTTGGTGGCGGGAAAGCTCGTTCCGTCGAAGGCGGTGAAGGCCAAAGTCGTTTACCACGACAGCTGTTACCTCGGCCGCTACAACCAGGTGTACGACTCCCCGCGACAAATCCTCGAGGCGATCGAAGGGTTGGAGCTGACCGAGGTGCCGTACTGGAACCGCAAGAAGGGCCTCTGTTGCGGAGCGGGCGGTGCCCAAATGTTCATGGAAGAGCAGGGTGAAGAACGCGTCAACACCAAGCGCACCCTTCAGCTTCTCGATACCGGCGCGACCACCATCGCGAGCGGCTGTCCTTTCTGCATGACCATGCTCACCGACGGACTCAAGAACCAGGACAAGGACGAGGAGATCGCCCAGCGCGACATCGCAGAGATCCTCGCGGACGCGATCGAGCTCGACGAGGTCGAAGAGACACCTGTCGCGGCCCAATGATGTTCCGCGCTCTTGGCGGGACGGTTGACACGGGGCCTTCGGCCAATGATGCTCGCCGCGCATGTCCGGATCCGAGCTCCGTCTAGAAAGCCCATGACCGTTCTCGCGAGAAGGGAGCCGCTCCTCGTGCGTCCTCGAGCGCGGTTCGACTGCGTCGGCGACGGGCTTTGCTGCAGTGACATCCACGCCGTGGGCGCGCTCAGCGATGCGGACTGCGAGATGCTGTCCTTGATCTCGAAGGACGCGATTGCCCGACACGAAGGCGAAGATGCTGCAGTGATGATGATGTGCAGCGACACGGGTCGTTGCGTATTTTGGAGCGAGGAAGGGTGTGCGATTCATTCCAATCTCGGGTCGGAGATGAAACCAAGCCCTTGCATTCAGTTTCCATACGCACTCACAGCGACGCCGATGGGGGGCCGGATCACCACGCAGCATCGGTGCACCTGTCGGACTTTGGGGCCGCTACCCCTCATTTCCGCGGATGTTGCCCGGCCTTGCGTGTCGGATTCCGAAGGTGAATTGAAGCCAGAGCATGCAGTCCTCGACGAGGTCGCCTGGTCCCCGACCCTGTCACTGTCATTCGCGGAGTACGCCGAGCGTGAGGCAGGGCTCATCGAAGCCTTGCTCGAAGGAAAGAACCTGATGACGGTGCTCGGAGCACATCCGTTCCCCAAGCTGGTCGCGATGAGCTGGTCCGAGGTTGCCGAAGAGTTGCTCTCATTCGGCGGGGCGTCCCGGGCGTCCGTCGCAGCCCGCTCCTTTGGCGACGCAATCGCGTTCCTGGTGGACCGGCGGGCACCGACGGAGCGAGAGCGCCCCTGGGCCGACTCCTTCGAACGCGCAGCGAAGCGCATCGTCGACCCGGTGTCGCCCAATGCGGTATTTGGCGATTGGCTTGCCGACGAGATCTGGTCGATGCGCTGGACTCGGTTTGGCAGCTTGGCCCGTGCTCGCGCCGAGTTGGCCACTCGCTTGGCGATCGCGCGCCGAATTGCCGGCTGGCTCGATATCAGCAGCCCACTGCAGGACAACATTGCGGCTGCCGAAGCCGTGATGATCGTCGACGTGATCGGGACCACCGACACCTGGGAAAAGGTGCAAGACGCGATGCGGGACATCTAGGCTGTCGCGTCCCGGCACCCGTCCGACGCAGCCCCGCGTCGCGTTCCGCCGTGCCCCGGCGATATGTCAGTGTTAGCGGCCGCGTCGATGCCGGCGTCAGCGTCGGTGTCAGCGGCTCGCGGACTGGGGTTGGGGATGGAGGCTCGAGGGTTGGGGCGAGGGTTTGAGGGCCGAGACTCGTGATCTGGGACTCGGGGTTCGGGGCTCGAGGATATGGTGGCAATGGGACGTCTGCATTCATCGATTAGACGTACGGAGGGGCACGGCGGGGCGCGATGGGGGGCGGAGTCGGCGTGTGAGTGACAATCGGCCAAACAGCAGCCCCCTCCGATTGGCGCGAGCTCCGAGGGGCGCCTTGCGTGGCCCAAGGCCCCCAATCTTCCCGGCCACCTTTGCAAGGCGCCCCGTCCGACGCAGCCCCGCGTCGCGTTCCGCCGTGTCCCGGGACGTGCCAGCCAAGTTCCGGCGTCGACTCGACGGGGTGTCTACCCCGAGCTCGGGCATCCGTCGCCTGGCAAGCCACGGCAGGCTTCGAACGATTTGCTGCATCCCTTGTCTACCAAACAATTGGCGCATTCGACGTTGCATGTGTCGTTGTTCACGCAGAAGAGACGGCACTCTGCCTCGAGGCTGCATCGCTCGAGGCCGCCGTAGCAGGCTGCGCATTCAGCCGAGAGGCTCGGGACGGCGGTTTCGATGCAACTGTTGATGCATGTCTCGTACTGCGTGGGAGACCAGAACCAGTATGCGCATTCAATGGCGCTACAGGAGAGGGACGTATCGCGGACGCCGCCTGCACTCGCGATCGCAACGAGATCGCGCGCGTTGTCGCAGGCGCCCCTGGATACACCGCCATCGATTCCGGCGTCCACACCGGCGTCCACACCGGCGTCGTCAGGACCGGAGCCCCCGGTGTTCCCTGTCCCGAGGATCGGCGGCACACCACTGCCTCCGCCTGGGGGCGGCGCCGCACTTTGATCGTTGCACCCAAGCGCGAGAATCAACGCGACCAGAACGCTCTTCATCAAATTAACGTGGTCCTCTGCGCAGCTTCGGTCAACGGCTGGGCATTGCGGTGATTAGAACCCCATGATTTTTGCGACCGCATACCGCATGACTTCGGTCGCGCCGCCGCCAATTCGGAACAGACGGGCATCTCGCCACGCGCGAGCAACCCAGAGATCTTCCAGGTAGCCCATGCCGCCGTGGAACTGCACGCATTGATCCATGACTTCGGCGGTCACATCGCCGACATAGGCTTTGGCCATCGATACGATTCGAGTCGTTTCCATCGAGAGCATGCCCTGGTTCACGAATTTATCTTCGTTGTACGCCGCGCACGCGTTGTAGGTGAGGGCCTTGGCGGCCTCGTACTTGGTGTACAAGTCGACGAACTTCTGTTGCCAGTACTCGCGCTTGATCAACGGCTTTCCGAACGCGACGCGCTCACGACCGAACTGGACCGAACGGTCGAGCGCCAGCTTTGACCCTGCGAGCCCGCTCACGCAGCCGACCAAACGCTCGGACTGAAAGTTCTGCATGAGGTACACGAAGCCCATGCCTTCTTGTCCGAGGAGATATCGTTTCGGAACTCGAACGTCTTCGAAGAAAAGCTCAGCCGTGTCGCTCGCCCAGTTTCCGGCCTTTTCGAGCTTCTTCGAGACGCTGAAGCCTTTCACGTCGGTCGGGCATACGATGATCGAGATGCCGCCATGGCCCGCCTCGGGGTCGGTTTTGACCATGAGCGTGACGAAGTCCGCGCGCGTTCCGTTCGTGATGTATGTCTTGGAGCCATTGATGACATAGTCGTCGCCGACAGCACGTGCGGTGGTTCGAAGCCCTGCGACGTCCGAGCCTGCGCCAGGCTCGCTGACACCGAGGGCCGCGACTTTGTCACCGCGAATCGCGGGCGCCAAGAACTCGTCCTTCACCTCGCGAGAGCCGAGATCGTTGATCACCGGAGTCGCCATATCGGCCTGAACCAAAAGGCCCATGGTCACGCCAGCTGAGCCGCAGCGGGCGAGCTCCTCGGACTTCACTACGCTCATCCAGAAATCGCCACCGCCTCCGCCGACGTCCTCGGGATAGTGGGCACCCAGGATTCCGAGATCGCCGGCTCGTTTGAAGACCGAGTTGGGGAAGAGCTTTTCCTCTTCCCAACGGTCGACATTGGGTATGAGCTCGTTCTCGACGAAGCTTCGAACTTGCTGGCGGAAGATCTGATGCTCTTCCTTAAAGGGCTGGAATGTAGATGACATCGCTCCGGTGCTCCCAAAATGAATGAACGTTCATTTAGTAGCCGGAGCCCCGAGAATTGGCAAGCCCCGAGAGGTCGGCGTGTCTTTTCTTAAGGTTTCGGAGGCTCGCTTGGCCCGTCGGCCGGCGACAAGACGATCGCGTTCATTCGCTCTGGGTAGATCTCCGGCTTCAGCTCCTCGCGCAGGTCCGTCATCAGCTTCGTGAGCGCAGCCTCGCGTTCCGCGTGCCAGAGCTTGCGACGAATTGCGCCGTTCGCCTCTTCCAAAGTTTGGACCTTTTCGGGGCGAATCCCGGTGAGCTCGAGAACGCTCCACTTCCCGTCACCGAGGTCGAGTGGTTTGCTCAGATCACCATTCTTCTGGAGCTCGAATGCTGCCTTGACGAGGGTTGGATCCACCGCCTGCGGGGGTTTCTTGCCCACGAGATTTCCATCTTTCGTGAAGTAGAGCAGATCACCTCCGCGAAGGTTGGTTTCGGTGTCGAGGCTCTTTTCCTTGGCCAACGCGCGGAACGTGCTTCCCTTGCCGCTCTGAAGCTCCTTGATGATGTCTTCCGCCTCGGCCTTGCTGCCCACGAGAATGTGCCTCGCACGGCGCATCTCCGGCCGGCGGAACTCATCCGGGTGTTCTTTGTAGTATTTTGCGACTTCTTCCGCCGGGACGTCGTCGGGTGTAACGGCTTCCTCGAACTCCTTGCGAATGAACAGTTGAACCATCGTCTGATCCACGAACTTCACGACGTCTGGATCCTGCCCGTATCCGAGCTTCTCGGCGCCCTGGTAAAAGAGCTCGTTCTGAACTTGGTCGTCCGCGAACTGCTTGAGCACTTTCGGATCTGCAAATCGCTGACGGGCGTAAGGGGATCGCGCGTCGATTGTGTCTTCGAGCTCGCCAATCGTGATCTGCTTCTTCCCCACGGTCGCAAAGACTTTCGCGCGTCGGGCTTCGTCACCGGTCGGGGGTGCTTCCTCAGCGAGGACCTGTACGGAAAACGCGCCGACGAGAATGAGGGAAACCAATAATGTCCGTCGCATGGAGCGGCAGCGTTTCACGAGGTCAAGACCCGGTCAAGGCCCATGCTCGGCAAAGAACGAGGCGAGCTCGGAGGCCAGCACCTTCGGTTCAAACCAGTGAATCATGTGTCCGACATCTGGAATTTCGACCACACGATGTTTTTCGATCTTGGCGATCCGGTCCTGCTCGTCTTCGAGCCGGAAACCTCGCTCGCCGGCGACGACGAGGGTAGGGGTCGCGACCGCTTCGAGGAGCCTCCTAAACATCTCGACTTGGAACGGACGAGGTGACCAGGTCTTGTGCAGCGGATCGAACGTCCACTGGATGCCGCCATCGACACTCTTGGTGCTCTTGCGCACGAGAAACAGACCGAGCTCTTCGGAAAGCTCCGGATTTTGAATTCGCATCCGCCTCAGTGCGCTCTGCTCATCCTTCATCGGCCGCGAGGTCTTGCTCCGGACCTTGGCGACTCCGTCGAGCCATGCGCGGAGTCGCGTGGCGGGGTCGCGCGGTTCCATTTCCGGAGGGCCGATGCCCTCGATCAACGCCAAGGAGCGCAACTTGTCCGGGCGTGCCGCCGCGTACATCACACACACCGACCCGCCCATCGAGTGTCCGACGAGATGGACGGGCTGGTCGCTGAGTTGCGGTAGGAGCTCTTCCAGATCGAGGACGTAGTCTGGGAAGTGATAGTATCCGCCGGCGCCGACCCATTCGGATTGGCCGTGCCCGCGCCAGTCGAAGGCGGCGACGCCGTAGCCCGCCGCGACGAGATCGCGCGCGACGGCGTCGAAGCTCCATCCTATATCGAGGAAACCATGGCAAAGCACCACATCCACCGGACGGTCGCCCCAACGGATGACGTGATGCCGAAGGCCGTTTGCGGTCAGCTTTTGCTCGCGAACCGTGCTCACGGGGCGGAGTCCTCGAACCTGCGTGGGGAAAGCGCTTGCGCGTCTCTCAGTAGGGGCTTCCCAGCCATCGCGTCGGCGATCAGCTCGGCGGTCAGCGGGGCGAGCAAGATGCCGTTCCGAAAGTGCCCGCTCGCAATGAACAGGCCCTCTATTCGAGTTTCGCCGACGAGAGGTAGTCCGTCGGGCGTGCCCGGGCGAAAGCTCGACCAGTGATCGTCGATCGCTGCCGAGCGCAGCCGCGGTGCGATCCTGCTCGCTTTGTCGATGACGTCGGCCATGCCGCCAAACGTGATTCCTCGCTCGAAACCAACGTGCTCCATCGTCGAACCGCAAAGCACGCGCCCATCGGGACGCGTGACTACGTAGCCTCCGGCCCCGAAGACGACGCGCCGGAATACCGGCGGGCGGGAGTGCGTGGCGATCATCTGGCCGCGCACCGGATAGATCGTGTCGGAGTCGAGCGGTAGCCCGGGAATGAGGGTCGTCCAACTGCCCGCCGCGACGACCACCTTTTCGGCTTCGATCGAGTCTTCCCCGAGCCGCACGCCACGCACCCGCCCATCTCGGATGGCGAGCGCGCGCACAGTGCATCCGCTTCGAAAGGTCACACCCTCGCGCTCGGCACCCAGCGCTACCGCCGAAAGCAGCTTCTTCGGCTCGACCTGTGCATCTTCCGCGACGCTCAAGGCCCCTAGGGCTTCGGGATTGACGGCCGGCTCTTCATCCCTGAGGTCTTCGGCGTTCCAGCGATCGCAACGAACGCCGTGTATTTCGAGGTTCGAAGCCTGCGCCGCGAGTTGCGCGAGCTCCTCGTCATCGAAGGCGATTTTAACGATGCCGCAGCGCCGGAACCCTACGTCGACGCCAAACAGCTCGTCGAGCTCTTCGGCAAGCACCGCGTGTAGCTCCCGGCTTTGGCGCCCGAGCTGAAGGGCCATCGCGTCTCCGAACGACTCGACGGTGGGCCCGAGAATTCCGGCGGCTGCAGACGAGGCTTCGGCCCCGGGAATACTACGTTCGAGAACCAGGACCTTCGCACCATCCTTGGCAAGCCGATAGGCGACACTGCAACCCATCAAACCAGCACCGACCACGATCACATCGGCCTGCATGACCGGAAGCTACTCGCTCCGGGTCGAGCGGCAAGGGCCTAGCCGAAGATGTCGCGATACGTGACCAGGATCATGACCCCAAGGAGGAACACGATCCCAAACGCATGGACCGCCATCTCCAAGCGCTCGTTGGCGCGTCGGCGCGTGATTGCCTCGTAGCCGAGAAAGATCAGCCGGCCGCCGTCGAGTGCAGGGAAAGGCAAGAGGTTGAACATCCCGAGTGCCACGGAGATGAACATCAGAATCCAGAGGAAAGCCGGCAGGCCGGCCTCCGCCGCTTCAGCGACCATCTTGCCCATCATCACGGGGCCGCCGATGCCTTCCGTGCTGCGCCTTTTGACCATTTCAGCAAGGCCGTTGAGCTGTGCCATCGTCATCTGGTAAGGCAGGACGACCGAGAGCTTTGCCGATTCCCAGACGTTCAAGTTTTCGTAGAGCGGAATCAATTTGGCACCGACTCCGATTTGGCCGCGCCCTTCTTGGTCGGAGGGAGTGATCGTAATCGGCGGCAAGGTCTCACCATCTCGTTCGATGACGTAGAGGGTCGGCTGACTTGCGCGCGGCGCAGTCGCATCGATCAGCTCGGAAACGTTGTGAATCGGCTGTCCGTTCGCCATCGTGATGATGTCGCCTTCGCGAAGGCCGGCTTGCGCGGCCGGCGACTCGGGGACCACGTGACCCACTTGCATCGGCTCGGCAGGCTGCATGGGTGGCAGGGTGTTGGTGACGCCGAGCGAGAATACGATTGCGGCGGCCGTGAGGTAGTTCGCGATCGGTCCTGCCGCGATGGTGGTGACCCGCGCGAACAAGCTCTTATTCGGGAAGAGCTCCGGGTCGTCAGGGTCGACTTCCTCGTTTGGATTCATCCCAGCGATCTGCACGTATGCCAGGAAAGGAATCACAGCGACCTGGAACACCGTCGGGCTGCCCTTGGGCTGGTAGCGAAACAGAGTGGGCCCAAACCCGACACTGTACCGCAAGACCCGCATGCCGAATGCCCGGGCGGCCAGGTAGTGACCACCCTCGTGAATGATGATCAGCACTGACAATGCAGTGATGGTAATGAGGGCCTTCCAAAGAACGCTATCCACGCCCCCAGCATAATGCCCCGATCCGCGCCGTCGAGGCAGCCATTCCACGCTTGTAGCCTCTTCGGGTCGCCAGGGCTGCGTCTAGTCAGGCTGGATCACTACATTCGATGACGAAAGCCGGTTTAGAAAAAAAGTGCCTAATTATGCGAATCGCTATCGCAGTCTGGGGAGGTTTTGCGTACTATCCCGGCCACCTGGCGAACAGGGGTAGGTTGTGGCTGAACATCATCAAAACCCAAATTGTATAATTCCACGGGTCGCGCTGGTCCTGACCATTGCGATCGCTTTCTCCGTCTTGAGCCCTCCGCGGGTGGTCCAAGCCCAGGATGCGTTTAGCTGCATCGATGAGCTCAGCGATGACGAAGTGCAGTATCGCATTCGCTATATCGAGGACAAGTTGCAAGAGGGAAAGGCGGAGTCGACCCGTTGGCGCTACACCTGGATGGGCATCTGGCTCGCAGCAGGTGCTTTGACGACTTGGCGTGCGGTGGATGCCGCCAGGGACGACTCCCAAGCCAACAAGTTCGGCTGGGCATATCTGGCCGCCGGCAGTTACTTCATCGCAACGACTCACGCTCTCATTCCCGCTGCCGACGTTTGGGGCGCCAAGCGGATCAGGCGCCAGGATGACAGCACCGAAGAGGCGCGTCGCGCCAAGCTCCTCTACGCGACAAACACGCTCAAGAAGGCGGCGGCAGTTCAGGAGCTATCCGGAGGCGCGCTTGGGGTCACGGGCGCTCTGGTTTACGGCGTCGTCGGCGGCACCGTCAAAGCCACGCAGTGGCACGGCGCGAGCCGTGGCCTCACCGCGGGTTTGTACGTCGCTCCTCCGTTGTTGATGGGGCTTCAGACGGCAACGGCACCGCGGGGCGCTTCGGCGGGATACGAATCGTACCGTGGCATCGCCTGCTCTAGTAAGTACTACCAGCGCAGCGAAGAGGGTCCCGATCTCGACTTCAGCGTCAGCCCTCTCGGCGGCAACCTCAAAGTCTCATTCTGACGAGGTGCGGCGGCCTAGGCGTCCTTCTTGCCGCGCAGGCGCGCCCGGAGACGCGAGGCGTAACCTTCCCTATTTTCCTGTTTTGAGCGCGAAATGGCTAGGGCGTCTTCAGGAACGTCCTTCGTCACCGTCGTTCCGCTGGCCACGTACGCGCCCTTCTTGACCGTCACGGGCGCAATGAGTTGGCTGTCGCTGCCGATGAACACGCCGTCCTCCAGGACGGTGCTGTGTTTCTGTTCGCCGTCATAATTGCAGAAGATGGTTCCTGCGCCGATGTTGACGCCGTCGCCGATGATGCCGTCTCCGACGTAGGAGAGGTGGTTCACCTTCGAGCCCACACCGACGGTCGTCTTCTTGGTTTCCGAGAAGTTTCCCACCTTGCTCCGCGGTCCCAGCAGAGTCTGTGGGCGCAAGTGGCTGAACGGGCCGACTTGAGCGCCCATGCCGATGGTCGAGTCGGTGGCTACCGTATAAGGAAGCACAAGAGCGTCTCGTTCGACGACGACGTTGGTCAGCACACAGCCAACATCGATCTGAGCGCCGGCTCGGACCACGCAGCGTCCTCGCAGATGCACGTTGGCTCCCAGGGTTGCGCCAGGCTCGACTTCGCATTCCGCATCGACGTACAAAGCGTCGAGATCCGATACCCGCACTCCCTTGCGGGCCAGCTCTTCCGCGGTGCGCCGGCGCAGCGTCGACGCGGCAAGCGCGAGGTCCCTTTGATCGTTGATGCCTGTCAGGTCGGCCATGTCGCCCTTGAGGTCTACCACCTTGCCCCGGGAGGAGGCCAGTTGGACCACGTCGGTCAAATACAGCTGTCCTTGGGCATTGTTCGGGGTCAGTCGTGCGATCGCCTCTCGCAAAAAGTCCGTCTGCACCGCGTAGACACCTGGGTTGACTTCGTGGATGGCTCTCTCCTCGGCAGTGCAGTCGCGGTCCTCCACGATTCGCTCGACCTCCCCCGCTGCATCGCGGACGATTCGCCCATAGCCGCTGGGATCGCTCAACTTGGCCGTGACCAATCCCAGGTTCGAGCCGGCTTGCTGGGCGTGGTCGACCAGATCTTGGAGCAGTTTCGGCGGGATCAGCGGGCAGTCGCCATAGAGCACGACCTGAAGGCCCTGGAGCGTGTTCGTCGCTTCCATCGCGCAGCGGACGGCATCGCCGGTGCCACGGCGCTCCGGTTGGAGAACGATTTCGATCCGGTCGCCAAATCGAGTCATCAGCTCACGCTCGACCTCCTCCGCGCCGTGTCCGACGACGACTAGGCAGCGCGACGCGCCCGCGTCGAGTGCTATCTGCGCGACCCAGGTCACCAATGCCCGCCCTGCAATGGTGTGCAGGACCTTGGGCCGGGTGCTCTTCATGCGGGTACCTTCGCCGGCTGCGAGGATGATTGCGCTCCATGTGGCTGGGGAACGGGTCGTCATGGGCTCCGGTTAGGCGGATTCAGTCAGGTACCAAGCCACTCTCGCCAGGGCGGCGAGGTCGTGGACATCTTGATCGAATGAAGGGACTTCCACAATGAGGGTGTCCGTGCCTACCTCATTGCTCAATCGATCGAGCTGCAAGCGGTCCGCGGCGGCCCATCCGCGCTCGGCCCTCAAAGCCTCGCTGAGTCTTGGTTGGATGTCGGCCGCATCGATTGACGCAGGCAAGGCTTCCCGCAATGCGCTCACCTGTTCCTCGTCGGAAATACTTGGCTCCTCGATGAGCGAGTGCACCTGGTTTACGATGATGCCTTCGCGATTCATGCCGGCCGCCTGCAGCTTCTCACTGAAGAATTGCGCTTCGCCGATCGCCAGCGGATCAGGGCTCGTGACGAGCACGAAAGCGACCTCGGGGCTCCGCAATGCGTTGGAGACTTGTTCGGCGCGCTCCTTGAAGCCTCCAAAAAGGTCGTTGATCCCGCTCACGAACTCGGCAACCTTTTCCAAGAAGCCGAGCCCGGTGATCTTGCCAATGCCCTTCAGCAACACCGTGGCGCCGCGACCGACCAGGCCAAACGCTTCCTTGCCGGCGCCCTCGAAGACCTGGAGAAACCAGCGCATGGCCGGGGAGTCGATCGCATCGATGAGTCGCTCGGGTGCCGTGAGGAAATCCAGCGCATTCGACGTGGGCGGCGTGTCGAGAACGACGAGGTCCCACTTCGGGTCCTTGCGCACCTCGTGCAACTTCTCCATCGCCATGTATTCCTGCGTGCCTGCGAGCGAGCTCGCGACGTACTGGTAAATCTGGTTGTTCAAGATGCGGTCGCGCGCCTCTTCGTCCGAGGCGTACTTCGCGACGAGCCCATCGAACGTGCGCTTCGTGTCGAGCATCATTGCCGAGAGCGCTCCCGCGCACTGCAGCCCGTGGCTCTGGAACAACGAGCGCGGGACGTCCTGCTCACTGGTCGTCATCTCGTCGAGACCGAGGCTGTTGGCCAGGCGTCGCGCAGGATCGATCGTCAGGCAGAGGACTTTGCGGCCTTTCATAGCGGCATACACAGCCATTGCGGCTGCCGTCGTCGTCTTTCCAACTCCGCCGCTGCCGACGGTCACCACCACGCGGTGGCTGCCGAGCACTTCCGCGAGACCCATTGCAGCGCGACTCTAGCAGCACTGCCAAACGTGTCGATCTATCTGAATTCACTGGTTTCTGCAGAATCTTGCTCCCTCTGTCGTAGGGTAATAGGATACATTTGCCTACATCATTGAGGGAGCTCTCATGAACGAACGCCGCAGACGACGAAGTCAGGACCCCTACCGTGCACTGTGTCTTCAGCTCGAGCACCTGCGCGCGGAGGGGGAGCTCGATGCGCTGGTCGTGGCCATCGATAACGGCCTGCTCGTCGCAGGCGCGGGAGAGCGCTCGATCTGCGAGGCGCTCGGCGCGATCGCGCCCCTGGTGAGCTCTCCGGCGTTCACCGGACGATTGCCGGGTGCACTCGAAGGACAGGCCGTCGATGTTCGCTCCGTGGCTCTCGACGGGGAGACTTTGTACGTTGCCAGCGTGGGCCGCCGTGCCGGAGCGACCTCACTTCAGGACTCGATCGACGGCGTGTACCGAATCCTCGGATATGCGCCGAAGACTCACGATCAGTTGCTGGTCAACTGATTCTGAAGTGCGGCCAGTCCGGCTTGCCGGATCAAATCGTCGGCGCCCCGTGACAGCAGATGGTCAGCGACCTCGTCGCCCAATTGACGCGCTCGCTCGATCGCATCAGGCGACCCGAGATCGAGGTAGGTGTCCGACGTAGCCGATAGCATCTGATCGCCATCGTACGAGGCCACCATCGCCTCGAGCTTGAGCCTTCCGTCCGAAGCGCTTGCGTGACCCGCAATCGAGGAATGACAGTTCCCCTCCAGCTTCTGAAGCATCGCTCTTTCCGCGGTGATCTGAATCCGGGCGGTCGGATCCTCAATCGCCTTGAGCTGCTTGCACAATGCTTCGTTGCGAAGCGCTCCTTCGATGGCCAGGGCCCCCTGACCAACGGCAGGCAGGCAAACGTCTTGCGGAAGAAACACGTGTGGAGCTCTGTCGAGCATGCCGGTGCGGGCGAGGCCGGCCGCAGCCAGGACGATCGCGTCACATTGCCCCTCCCGAAGCTTGCGCATGCGCGTTTCGATGTTGCCGCGCAGGGGAATGAAGGCGAGGTCTGGGCGCTGGCGTTGCAGTTGCACCATCCGCCGTCGCGAGGTCGTGCCCACCGTTGCCCCCAGCTTCAGCGACGCCAAATCCGTGCCGTCGACGGTGAGCAGGACATCATGCGGGTCTTCCCGGACGGGCACGCTGAGAATGCCCATGCCCTCCGCGAGGGGAACGTCGCCGGGCACATCTTTGAGCGAGTGAACTGCGAAGTCTGCTTCTCCCCGGACCACCACGGCCTCCACCTCGCTCACGAAGAGCCCTTTGCCGCCGACCTGTGCGAGCGGGCGATCCTGAATGCGGTCTCCCGCGGTTCGAACGTGAACCTCTTCCAGGATGAGACCGGGGACGTGGCGCCGCAGCTGATCGGCAACCCAGCGTGTCTGGACCAGAGCGAGGTTGCTCCCGCGTGTTGCAATGCGCAGTTTCACTTCGATTCGCCCGTGGATCCGGTTGCGGCGGCGCTCAACCTCGTGACCGTAGCCTCGTTGCCGCCCTCCGCAGAGGACTCATTCACCGAAGGTTGCGCATCCGAGATGGCAAACAGACGGCGAACCGCGTCGATCAGGAACGCGCCATCCGGCTCGCCTGCGCCCGCCTTTAGCTGAGTCATTGGTTGATGAAGCAACTTGTTGACCAAGGAGCGTCCCATCGCTTCCAACACCGCACGGTCGGACTGCGTGACACCGTCGAGTCGAGACAGCGCGCGCCGTAGCTCTTCATCTGCGATCTCGCCGAACCGTCGTCGGAGCGCAACGATCGTCGGAGCCAGATCGAGTGAACGCCGCCAAGTGAGAAACGACGCGACCTCTTCTTCGATGATCTGCTCCGCGTGCGCCGCTTCGCGGGTGCGGACCGCAAGGTTTTCCTCGGCAACCTGGTGTAGATCGTCCACATCGTAGACGAATACGTTGTCCATGTTGCCGACGCGCGGGTCGACGTTACGCGGGACCGCGATATCGATGATGAACAGGGGCCGGTGGCGCCTGCTTCGAACGACGCCCTTCATCAGCCCTGGTGTCAGGATGAATTTGGGGCTTGCGGTCGATGCGATGACGACGTCAGCATCGGCGAGCTCCGTGGCGAGCTGTTCGTAGGGGACCGCGCGTCCGCCGCACGCTTCGGCGAGCGCCTGCGCTCGCTCTTCGCTGCGATTGACGACATGGAGCTTCGTGCCCGTTTGCCGGAGGCTTCGAGCAGCGGATTCGCCCATTTCTCCGGCGCCGAGCAACAGGGTCCGACGGCCCTCGAGGTTCCCGAAGATCTTCTCGGCTAGCTCGCATGCAATCGAGCTGACGCTCACCGTGCCCTCAGCGATTCCGGTTTCGCTCCGAACCCGCTTCGCCGTCGCGAAGGCCTGTGTGAAGCAACGCCCGAGCAGGGTGCTGACGGTGCCTGCACCTCTGGCCGCATCATATGCTTCCTTCACTTGACCTAGGATCTGGGGTTCGCCGACGACGAGAGAGTCGAGGCTAGAAGCAACCCGGAAAGCGTGGCGAACCACGTCGACTCCGCGCTCCTGGTAGAGAACTGCATCGGTCGTGCTGTCTGGAAGGCGCCTAGCGAGGGCTTCCTTGGCAAACTGGCCGGCCTCGATCGGGTTGGCGCTAGTGGCGTACAGCTCGACGCGATTACAGGTCGAAATCAAAAGCGCTTCATCAAATCGGCCATGATCGGCTATCTCGCGCAACTCAATCATGAGCCGATCGGGAGCGACGGCGAGTCGCTCGCGGACTTCGACAGGTGCAGTTCGATGAGAAAGGCCGACGACGACGAAATCGCGCATCATGTCGCTCCGGCGGCTGCTCGCAAAGCGTACGCAGCCAAGACCAGAAGTGTGAACGCGAAACCCGTCATCGTGCCCAAGGCCGCCTTTCGGCCCTGCCAACCAGCGGCGACGCGGAGAACGATCACCCCAGCAAAAATGGCCCAGGCGACTAGGCCGAGCGCTTGACTGACATAGAACTCCGAGCCTCCCGACCGCAGCAACCAGAACGTTCCGGTAACCATGCCGAACGTAAGCAGTGGAAAGCCGACCAACACCGCACGCAGCCCCATGGTGTCCAGGACATCGAGCGAAGGGAGCCTTTGAGAGATGCCGCTGAGCTGGCGACGCCGAAGCAGCCTCTCTTGCAGTACGTAAGCGAGACCCGCAACGAAGGCGAGGGCAAACGCTACGAGGCCGAGCACATTGGCGCCGATGTGAAGGGACAACATTGCCGACTGCATTCCGGAGGAGACGGGCGCGTAACTACTACCGAGGCCCGATGCGAGGAAAAGCATCAGCGACAGCGGTGCCACGAACGCACCGAGGATGGTCACGTTGATGCGATACGACGCGAGCAAGAATGCGATACCAATGCCGAACGACGAGATGCTCAGAATCTGCGACATGTCCGCGAGAGGAAACTCCCCAGCAGGGGGGCTCTCGAGCAACAGAAAGGCAAGATGCGCGCCGAGAGCCATCACGAAGGCCGTGCCCGGCAGGCGTGGCGCCTTGCCCGAGCCGCGCGCCAGGACGTAGAGATACAGAGTGCAGGCGACCGCGTAGAGGACCGCGGTAGCAATGAAGAGGCCGGCTTTCATGGTCTTGTCGAGGCCCCCATGAACCTGGGGCGGGCCCATAAAAAGCCTACCATGTCGAGGTTTTGTGCGGTAGCCGCGAGGGGCGCCATGTTGACATGCGGGTCGACCGTCCCTACTTAGAACGTCTCGAACCACCCAAAGAGGAGCTCAGATGGCTGGGGCAAATGTACACGCAGTAAATGACCTGAACTTTGACACGGAGGTTCTCAAGTCAGACTCCCCCGTGCTCGTCGACTTTTCGGCGGTCTGGTGTGGGCCGTGTAAGCAGATTGCTCCGCTCATCGATCAGCTTGCCGATGAGTATGTCGGTAAGATGAAAGTCACGCACCTCGATATCGATGAGAGCCCCGGGACTGCATCGAAGTACGGCATCCGCGGCGTCCCGACACTCATGGTATTCAAGGGCGGCGAGTTGGTCGCGCAACACATCGGTGCTGCGCCGAAGACGGCCATCGCCCAGTTGATGGACCGCGCCCTTTAAACACCGGTGCTGCCGAAGCCGCCGTCACCACGTTCGGTGCCGCCGAGACTGGCTTCGTCGTCCACGAATGCGGTCTCGACTCGGGTCACGGGGGCCACGACGAGTTGGGCGATTCGATCGCCCGACTCGATTGTGAAGGCCTCGCCGCCGTGGTTGATCAGGAGCACATGAATCTCGCCGCGGTAGTCCTCGTCGACCGTGCCGGGCGCATTCAGTACGGTGATTCCATGGCGCGCCGCCAGGCCCGATCGAGGCCGCACCTGACCCTCGTGCCCCGGCGGTAGCGCGATCCGCAAACCGGTCGGCACACGGGCGGTTCCCCCTGGCGCGATGACCAGGGGGGCGTCGAGGCACGCGGCGAGGTCCATCCCCGCCGCGCCACTCGTCTTGTAACGCGGTGCGAGCGCGTTGGCGCGCATCCTATAGACGCGCAGCGTCGTCATCAGTCTTTTCGTTCGCCGCCCCGGTCGCGTTCGCCGCCCCGGTCGCGTTCGCTGCCACGGTCGCGATTCCGGTCCCGGTCGCGATCCCTGTCCCCTTCGCGGCCACCGGCACGTGCGCCCTCGCGGCCTCCCCGGTCCCGATCGCGCCCCCCCCGGCCGCCACGATCACGGTCGCGATCGCGCCCGCCTCGGCCGCGGCCTCCTTCACGTCCGCCGTCACGTCCGCCCCGGCCGCCGCCCTCGCGGCGTTCTTTTCTCTCGGGCTCGACGTAGCCCTCGGGCTTTTCGAGGAGAGCTTTGCGCGAGAGCCGAATTCTGCCCTCGCGATCGATATCGCTGATCATCACCTCGACCTCGTCTCCGAGATCCATCACATCGGTGACCTTCTCGACGAAGCCCCAGTCCATATCTGTGATGTGGAGCAAGCCGTCTTTACCAGGTGCGATCTCCAGGAACGCCCCATAGTTCTCGACACGCCGAACGATGCCCTTGTACTTCGTTCCGATCTCCGGTTCGAGCGTGAGGCTTTCGATGATTTCGATCGCCTTCTTGAGGGCCTCGCCGTCTGGCGATGAGATGCTGACCGTGCCGTCGTCGCTGATGTCGATTTTGGCGCCGGTCTGGTCGGTGATCGCCTTGATCATCTTTCCGCCGGGTCCGATGATCACGCGGATCTGGTCGGGCTTGACTTTCAGGGTCTCGATACGCGGTGCGTACTTCGAAAGCTCGGGACGAGGCGCTGGCATCACCTCGTTCATCTTCTCGAGGATGTGCAAGCGGCCCTCGCGCGCCTGGGTCAACGCTTCATGCATGATCTCCTGCTTCAAGCCGGCGATCTTGATGTCCATCTGAATGGCTGTGATGCCCTTCGCTGTACCGCACACCTTGAAGTCCATGTCGCCGAGATGGTCCTCGTCACCGAGGATGTCGGTCAGGACGGCGTACTTCTCGCCTTCCATGATGAGCCCCATCGCGACGCCTGCCACCGGGGCCTTGATGGGGACACCCGCGTCCATCATCGCGAGGCTGCCTCCGCAGACCGTTGCCATCGAGGACGAACCGTTCGACTCGGTAATCTCCGAGACGATTCGCATGGTGTAGGGGAACTCCTCGTGAGAGGGCAGCACCTTGGTCAGCGCGCGCTCGGCGAGGTTGCCGTGGCCAACCTCCCGCCGTCCGGGACCGCGGAGGAACTTCGTCTCCCCGACCGAGTAGGGCGGGAAATTGTAGTGCAGAATGAACGGCTTGTAGAATTCCTCCGTGAGCCCGTCAATCTTCTGCTCGTCCTGGCGCGTCCCAAGGGTCGTGGTCACGATGCCCTGTGTCTCGCCTCGCGTGAACAAGGACGACCCGTGTACACGCGGCAGGAGACCCACCTCGATGGCGATCGGCCGTACGGTCTGGTAGTCGCGACCGTCGACGCGACGCTTATCGTCGAGCACCTGTGCGCGCATCGTGTCGTAGCGCAGCTCCTCGTAGGCGTCCTTGATGGCGCCCTCGAGATCCGGAAATTCCGACGCGAGCTCGGTGACGACTTCCTTCTTGATCTCGCTGAAGCGGTCGTACCGCGGAAGCTTCTCCGCGATATTGCAAGCGTCGACGACCTTCTGAAGGCCGACTGCCTTGACGCGGGCGTCGATCTGCTCGTTGCGCTTCGGGGCCGCGAAGGGCCACTTTTCCTTCCCGACGGCCTCGCGAATCTTCCCGATCAGCTCGAGGACGCCCTGCACGGCCTTATGACCGAACTGAATGGCGTCGATCATGTCCTCTTCGGACATCTCCGCGGCCTCACCCTCGACCATGACGATGGCGTCCTTCGAAGCGGCGATCAGGAGCTCGCACTCGCTGTTCTTTTGCTCTTCGTAGGTCGGGTTTGCGATTAGCTTCCCGTCGACGCGCGCCACGCGCACGCCAGCGATCGGGCCGGACCACGGGATCGGGCTAATGTGAATCGCGGCAGAAGCACCGATCATCGCCAGAACGTCCGGCTGATTGATGGCATCTGCGCTCATGACGGTGGCGATGACTTGCGTCTCGGCCATGTAGCCTTCGGGAAAGAGGGGGCGGCACGGCCGGTCGATCAGTCGCGAGGTGAGTACCTCGTTATCGCGCAGCTTTCCCTCACGCTTGAAGAAGCCTCCGGGGATCTTCCCGGCGGCATAGGTCTTTTCGACGTAGTCGACGGTCAGCGGAAAAAACGGCTGCCCTGGCCTCGCCTCTTTCGCGCCACATACGGTCACGAGAACCATGGTCTCGCCGCAGCTCACAAACACCGAGCCAGCCGCCTGTTTGGCAATGCGGCCGGTCTCGATGGTGATCGTCTTGTCACCAACTTGAACGGATTCTCTAATTATCATCGCTCTCTTTGCCTTCCGCGCGGCATGACCGCGCATGCGGTCTGCGTCACATCGAGAGCGGCCTCGGTCCCCGATTCCAGGATTTGAGTCACTGCTCAAATCATCGAAGCGAAGAGCGAATTCCGGACCCGACGCAATGCAACCAAGGTTCTACTGGGACAACGTCCCCCGGCTCAGCTTACTTCCGAATGCCAAGCTCTGAAATGATCTTGCGGTATCGCTCCACGTCCTGAGAACGAACATAGTCGAGGAGCCGACGTCGCTGGCTGACCAGCTTCAACAGGCCTCGGCGGGAGTGATGGTCCTTGTTGTGCGTCTTGAAATGCTCGGTCAGATACGTAATCCGCTCGCTCAAAATCGCGATCTGGACCTCGGGTGAGCCCGTGTCCGTTTCGTGATTGCGGAATTGACCGATCAGCTCGGACTTTCTATCGGCGGTCAGTGCCATGCGTTACTCGGCTAAATCTCTTGAAAAAATGGGTATTTCGATGCCTGAAGGGGGCGGAATATGGGCTGACCCCATCGGGGCGTCAAGCGGCCAATTTCGGCCGCCGCGTTACCGTCTGTGTCGGGGGGTTCGAATCTATAATGATACTCTAGCCACCACGCGGAACGGACTTAACTTGGCCTCAAATGTCCAACTCCGCTTCGATCGTCGTCTGTCCGCAGTGCCAGGCTCCAAATCGGATCCCGGTCAACCGCCTGGGTGACCAGCCCCATTGCGGAAAGTGCAAACAGCACCTCTTCACGGGGCACCCCGTCGCGCTCACCGATCAGACCTTCGATCGCCACCTTTCCCGAAGCGATCTCCCATTGGTCGTCGACTTCTGGGCACCCTGGTGCGGTCCCTGCAAGATGATGGCTCCGTTTTTTGAGCAGGCAGCGGCCCAGCTCGAGCCTTCCGTACGCCTTGCCAAGGTCCACACCGACGAGAACCCCGAACTCGCACGGCGGTATCAGATCAACAGCATCCCGACGACTGCGGTCTTCAAGGGTGGGCGCGAGGTCGCCCGCCAGGCGGGTGCGATGAACCTCCCGCAGTTGCTCCAGTTCATCCGGGCTCAGGTCTAACCGGCACAGCCGCCGCGGCTCGATTTCGGATAATTCTTGAACAGAGCACCAGTACTCTGATACCCAAGTTTGCGGACGCCATCCTGCGTGATGGCGAGGGAGGTTGGGGAATGCAGAAGCAACGGATCTTTTGGGCCATCGCGTTCGGCTCGATGCTGGCGATGAGCGGATGCGGAAGCAGCGACAGCGGTGGCGCTGGCGGCACAGGCGCCACCGGTGGGACTGGCGGTACCGGAGGGACTGGCGGTACCGGAGGAGGAAGCAGCTCGGGCTTCTGCGGGACTCTGTGCGGTGCGTGCGGCGGTGATCAGGTCGCCGCCTGTGAGTCGTCTTGCGGCGATTATACTTCCGGGGGTGCCTTGGGCGGAATCAATCTCGATGGCTGTCCCAACGAGGCTCAGGCTTGGGGTGCATGCCTGGGGGCCAATAATTGTGATTCTGGGGCCTGTGATACAGAGATCACGGCCTGGGCCACGTGCGTCGTCACGCAGTTTTGATCGGCGTTTGGCTACAAGTCGGCCCGGGAGGCGATCAAGTCGATCGCCTTTTTCGGGTCGGACTCACCCGTCGCACCCAGTAGCACCACAGCACGCGTTACTCCGAGGTCTTCCAGCTCCGGCAATGCGTCGGGTCGCTTCGCGATGCGCCAGTTCGTCGTGATGTCGATCGACTCGAATGGCCGCCCAGCTCGAGCGGCCATTTTTTTGAGCTCCGCGATCTTCGGACGGAGCTCGCTCTCCGAGTCGCTAGGGGCGTACCACCCTTGGGCGGCGTTCACGACTCGCTGCAGGGTCTGCGTCGTTACGCCGCCGATCAAGATCGGCGGGTGTGGCTTCTGCAAGGGCGTCGGATGGCTCATGAACCCATGCCAGGAGAGGAACGCGCTCTCATGCTCGACCACTTCGCCGGTCCAGACCTTCTTCACCGCCTCGAGGTAGTCGTCGAAGCGCGCGCCGCGCCTCTCGAATGGCGTTCCCATCGCCGCGTACTCCTCGGCGAGCCAGCCGATGCCGAGGCCCAGAGTGAGCCGACCGCTGCTGAGCACATCGAGTGAGGCTGCCTGCTTGGCGAAGAGAAGCGGATTGGCCTGCGGGAAGATGTTGACCCCCGTGCCCAAGCGGATCGTCTTCGTCGCAGCCGCAACGTGCGCCAGGGAGATCAGCGGGTCGAGGAACCACGCCTGCGGCGAGATCGGCATCTTTCCGCTGCGGTCGTACGGATACTTCGACGCGTAATCCGTGGGCACGATGACGTGCTCGAAAGTCCACACCGATTCGATTCCGGCCGCCTCGGCATGTTGCACGACCTCGAGCATCGTTTCTGCGGTGGCTGGACCGCCGACATTGATGGAAACGATTCCGATCTTCATGGGACGTTCGTACAGCGTGCACGGGCAGGTGTCGACACCAACGTCAGTCACGAAGCCATTGCAAGTTCCAGCGCACGTCGTTCCACGGGGCTGGCGCCCCCGTGGGTCTAGGCCGGGGTCAGGATGAATAGCTCGCCCGAACTCGGTAGCTCGTCGTCGGTGTGAACGAAATCGAGGGTGCCATCCTCCGAGACGACGAAGAGCGGTATGGCATCGGCTCCGAAGCGATTCTGCAAGTCCTCGGCCCGGAGTCCATCCAATGATGCGCCGATCACCGTTGCACCCGATTTCGCCAGTGCCTCCAGCTTTTCGAGGGTCGCTCCCCCTCCGATGTGACGCACCTGCAGGTCGCGGGCATAGCCGGGTTGGGGTCGGCCTAGACCCGTGCTCGGCTGGACTTGATGCAGGTTGGACTCCCCAAAGAGACCGCGGAAGTGCGCGACGGCGAGTATGTTGGCGTCGTCGTTCGGTGTGAGCGCTACCAGGTGGCCAATCCCGTCGAGGTCCAGGCGTTTCAACACGCGGCGAGTCAACAGCGCGCCGGCCACCGATTCGAGCCCGAGCTCACGCGCCAGCTTCACTTTCGCGAGATCGGAGTCCACCATGAGGACTCGGAATCCCTGTTGTTGCAATGCTGTCGCGATCGTGCGTCCGGCGAGGCTTGCACCGAGGAACAACACGCCCTGGGGGCTGCTTTGGGCCAAGCCGAGCAATCTGACGAGGGGAACCGCCGAGAGCCCGGACACGAGAACGGTCAACGCGATCACCGCGAAGGTGACAGGCACCAGAATCGCAGCTTCGGCGTACCCCGCATCGACCAGCTCCAAGGCGAAGAGGGAGGATACCGCAGCCGCAACGACGCCCCGCGGGGCCATCGCGCTGAGAAAAAGTCGCTCTCGTCCGGAGAGGTCCGTGCGCCACGTCGATAGCCATACGGTCAAGGGGCGGGCAACCAGGATGACCACGGCGATGAATCCGAGGACCGCCAACGGCAGGTTCGTGATGTCGCTGATTTCCATCCTCGCGGTCAGGAGGATGAAGAGCGCGGAGATCAGAAGGATTCGAGCGTGCTCCGTGAACTCGAGGCTCTTTTCGATGCTGATCCTTTTTTGCGAGCCAAGTGCAATCCCCATCACCGTCACCGCGAGCAAGCCCGATTCTCCCTGGATTTCGTTCGCGATTGCATAGACGACCAAGCAGAATGGCAAGACGACAGCGTTGTGGAGGAACTCCGGCAAGAGATCGCGCTCGCGAAACTTGACGAACAGGACCGCCGCCGCGAAGCCGAGCGCGCAACTCAGCAGGACCGCCTTGAGAATGCCCGCGCTGACGACAGAAAATGCGCGATCGACCTCTTCGGCTTTGATCCCCTGGAACACGAGGACCGCCAGAATTGCCCCGATCGGATCGTTGATGATCCCTTCCAGCTTCAGGACGGAGCCGACCTTCCCACGCGGGCGTGCGTGGCGGAGCAAGGGACCGATAACCGTGGGCCCCGTGACGACCAGAATTGCGCCGAGGAGCAGAGCGAGCTCGATCCGCAGGTCGAGCAGGTAATAGCTCGCGACGGAGAGGACCCCCCAGGTAGTTGGGATTCCGACGACGATCAGCCGGCGCACCGGGGTTGCCACGCCTCGAATCTCGTCCCAACTCGCAGTGAGGCCGCCTTCGAAAAGGACGACGGCGGCGGCCAGCGAGACGAAGGGAAAGGTCAGCGAGCCGAGTATTTCTTCTGGCTGGAAGAGACCCGTGATCGGACCCGCGGCGAAACCGACAGCAAGGAGCACGAGAATCGACGGGATTTTCAGACGCCAGGCCAGCCATTGGGCGGCGGCGCCGAGGGCGACGAGCGTCACGATTCCATTGACGACTTCTACCTGCATGTCACCCCGTTACCTGACGACCGCGGAGCTTTGCCGTGACCCTCATTGCAGCCTACAACGACCCCGCAGATATGGTCATCCCGGAAGAGATCGATTTGGAGGCGCTGCGGCGCCAGCTTGCCGAGCGCCTTCGCGGAGCGGAGCCTGCGGGGTATGTTCATGGTAAGGGCATCCTTCGGGCTACGGTGGTTTCGATCCTTCGGTGCTCCCAGATGGAGGCCGAGCAGCTCGTCGATACTCTCGAAGGCCGAAATCTAATTCGTTACGGGGGTCACAGGAGAGACGGGGTGGACGACCTCGAGAGCCATTGGCAGCTCACCGACGAGTAGCCAATCTCGATCCACGCACTGCGGGGGATACGGATCGGAGCGCATCGAGTACACCGCGCCGGTAGCGCTCGTCGCCACACCGGGATGGACACCGAAGATCATTCGGACGGAGCTCTCGCCTCGAGCCGTGCCAAGAGGCGCTTATCGGCAAAGAGCAAGAGCTTGGAGCCGTGGATCTCGTATCGGTTGATCGAGGCCAGGGCGGTGAAGATCTCCTGCTCCTGATCCATGCCTTCTGGGCACGCCATCCGCGTGGCGCCGATGGCACCGAACTTCAGCGATGACCCCGACGATTCGTACGAACCGAAGAAGCGATTGCAGCCGCCGAAGCCGTACGCGCTCGCCTTCTTCGAGTTGAGCTCGAGGTAGGGCGCCTTGTCGTTCACCTCGACGTTGATCGTCTTGCCATTGAGCTCGAGGAATGCCCAGCTGGTGTTTTCGAGGCTGACAGGTTGCACGGTTCCGCAGGTTTCCCTAGGCCACGTTCGAACGAAATGCTCCACGATCAGGGTAGTTTCCTTGCCCCTGCCGTCTATTTTGGGGCGAGCGTCCAAGCGGCCGTCCAAGGTGACGAGCAGCGGCGAACCGGGGGCGATCTTTGCGCTCCCATAGGCCTGCTCGAGCGCAGCATTGTCTGCTTCCGTCGCGACTGGCCACTTCTGCCGCGTCGCACAGTCGACGAAGATCCCTGCGTCCGCCATGTAAGAGTACATCCCTTGTAGGCTCATCGTGCCCGATGGTGGCGGTGGAGGCTTCTCGTCCGCAGCCGTAGAGCTGTCCTTGCCCTTCTTGCAGCCCGACACCGTGAGCCCAGCGACGACTATGCTCAGCGCGAGCAGCGCTGTAATTACTATCCCCCTCATTTGTCAGGACTTACCACCAAGATGCTCAGAAGCTAAGGATTTTCGGCCTGGCACGGCGACAATAGCGAGTCGTGCCCGCGCCTGCTATCTCGCAGGCTGCTTCTTTCGATAGGTGGACCATGCGGACTGTGGGTTGGATTTCTTGGGCGCTGCTGATCCTGGCGATGGCGGGCATGGGAGCGTGCGCTGGCGATGAGAGCAGTAGCCCGCCGCAAGTCACGACCGCCGAGACCGCGCTTGGTGTGGCACACGGCACGGTGACGACCCAAGGAGTGGTTGCGTTCTTGGGGCTTCCATTTGCGGAGCCGCCGATCGGAAATCTGCGCTTCAGGCCGCCCATTGCGATCGATTCCTGGGGGGACCCCATCGATGCCAGCGCGTTCGGGCCGGCGTGTCCGCAACCGGTCGACCCGGGTCAGATCCTCTACCAGAACCAGAGCGAGGACTGCCTCACGCTGAACGTCTGGACGCCGTCTGCCGATGACGGAAAACGGCCCGTGATGGTTTGGGTGCATGGCGGTGGTTGGATCTATGAAGGCACCGAGGACCCGCTTTATGACGGCGCGAAGCTTGCTGCGCGCGGCGATCTGGTCGTCGTCAGCATGGAGTATCGGCTGGGGGTTTTCGGCTTCAGTCATTTCGAGGAGATCGAGGGCAGTGGAAACGCGGGGCTTCTCGATCAGAAGCTCGCGCTGCAGTGGGTGCAAGATCACATCGCGGAGTTTGGCGGTGATCCCGACAACGTGACGCTCTTTGGTGAGTCCGCTGGTGCAATGAGCGTCACGGCACTGATGGCGATGCCGAGCGCCGAGGGCTTGTTTCACAAGGCGATCGCGCAGAGTGGGGCAGGGGGCACGGCTCGCGAAGCCGCGTACGCAACAGCGGTTTCCGAGAAGCTTCTCGCGTCCGCCGGCGTGACCGGGGTGGATGAGCTCGTCGACCTCAGTACCGCAGAGGTTCTGGCGGCACAGGATCTGCTGATCGAGGATGCGTTTCTCTCGGATCTCTTGTTTGGTACCGTCGTCGATGGCGACGTCGTTCCTGAGCCGCCCATTCACGCGATCGCCGAGGGCAGCGCCTCCAACGTCCCATTACTAACCGGAACGACCAAGGATGAAACGAGGCTTTGGATCGTCTACGTCGATCTGCTGGCCAAGATCCCGCTCGACGTGGTCCTCACGTTCATTCCATCGGGCGCGCGCGCGATTCCCGAAGGCAAGCGCGTCGATGATGTGATCGCTCTTTACGAGTCGAACCGTCCAGGCGCGACGCCCGGGATGATCACACATGCTGCGGGCACGGACATCTTCTTCCGCCTTCCGGCCATTCGATTGGTCGAAGCACAGCGGACGCACCAACCAAACAATGTCTTCGTCTATCGATTCGACTGGCCGCCCCCAGCGCCGGCATATCCACAGTACGATTTGGGCTCCCCACACGGAACCGATCTCGCGTTCACGTTCGGCACTCCGGAGGGATGGATCGAGATCTACGGCACCAACGGGATCCCCGAGCAGTTGCGAGACCAAGTGATGGATGCCTGGATCGCCTTCGCCAATACCGGCAATCCGAATCATCCGAACATGCCGGTATGGCCCGCCTATGACCTCGGCGACCGGCCGACCATGATCTTCGACGCGGCGCAGAGCTCGTCGCTGGCTGAGGTGGTTGACGATCCTGCGGCCGACGAACGTGCATTTTGGGATGGCGTCCCCTTCGATGGAGTCGTTCCGACCTCGAAGCCCAACGACCTCTAGCGTTCAGCCTGAAAACGGGATGCGCTCTCGAAGCTTCTTCGCTCGCTCCCGGGCCAATGGAATCTTCGGCGATTCCGGATGGTCCAACAGGAGTTGGTAGGTGCCCGCACCCGTCGGCTCGATCGATCGAATGCGATCATACCGAACGATGAAGCCTCGATGCGAGCGAAAGAAAGCATCCGGATCGACTTCGCCCTCCAAGGTCGCGAGAGTCTTGTCGATCGCGTATCGATCTTGCTCGGTGACACCCCATACGAGCTCGTCTTTGACCTCAAAGTAAACGATGTCACTCAATTCCAACACTACATAAGCATCCTTCCGGCGAACGGCGATTCGTTCGAGGTGCTCATGGGTAATCACCGCCTCCGCGGGGATGGTCCGAACGCGTTCGAGCGCTTGGCGCAGTCGTTCGAGTCGGACGGGTTTGAGCAGATAATCTGCGACGCGTGCTTCGAACGCTCGCAGAGCCCCTTCGTCGTGCGCTGAAACGATCACGACTTTGAGAGTCGGGTGGTCGGCAATCAGCGTTTCCGCTAGTGCGACACCATCGGGACCGGGCATCCGAAGATCGAGAAACGCGACATCGGGCCGCTCGTCGTGACAAAGCTTTTGTGCCTCCGGCGCATTGCGGGCCTCTCCGACGACCTCGACTCCCTCACACTGCCCGAGCATGAACCGAAGCTCGTCACGGGCCAGGGGCTCGTCATCGACGACGATTGCGCGAATGCTCATCCCTGCTCTGTGCTCCCTTCAGACTGCTTGGGCAGCTCCACGGTCACCAGAGTACCGCGTTCCAGCGACGAAAGCCTCAGGTTTGCTTTCCCGCCGTATTGTTGGTCGAGCCGCTTGCGGAGCGTTTGAAGCGCCAGTCCCGAGCCCTTGGTTGGCGGCCCGTGACGCGCACCATCGGCTTCATCCTCGACTTCGATGCGCAGCCGTTCCCCCAAGTCTGAGGCTCGAATGGTGATCTTGCCCCGCCCTTGTTTTGGGGTGATGCCATGCTTGACCGCGTTCTCGACGATGGGCTGAAGGAGTAGCGCCGGCACCCTGGCCTCGCGCACACTCTGGTCGACCGAGGTGAGGACCGCCAACCGTTCGTCTCCGAGGCGTGCCTTCTCGATCGCGAGATAAGCACAAGCGTGATCGACTTCATTGATGACCGATGCATCGTCCGGGTGATGCAAGAGATACCGGTACAGATCCGCGAGATCGGATACCAGCGCCCTCGCTTGCTCGGGATCGCGGCGAATCGTCGCCCGTAGCGTATTGAGCGCATTGAATAGGAAGTGAGGCTCGAGACGGCTGCGCAACGCCGTGAGTGAAAGCGCATTGGCGGCCGCCTGCGCTTCGACGAGAGCAACCGCTTGCTCCTGACGCGAAATGACCACCCATGCAACGTTGACGAAGAGGGCGACGCCCGCCGCTACGCCGGCGAGCTGAGCCGCAAGGGAAGGCAGCGCTTCGATCACGTTGGAACCGGAGAAAGCGCTTCCAGCGCCTGTGACCGTCAAGCCGGCCAGCTGCACCAACGCTGCAGTGCTGAGGACCCGCCAACCCACGAACATGCGCTTTCGCCGCACCGATATCCGTCCTGCGAGCCATCCATCGAGGATCGAGGCGACAATCGCCCAGGGAAACTCGGTCGGGACCACTCGCAACACGTAGAATCCACCGCCAAGCAGCCCGGTGAGGGCGCCAGCACGCGGGCCTCCCAGGATTCCGGCGATCATGATTCCCACCGCGCGAAGGTTGAGATGGTGGCCGAGCCAATCGAAGCCCATCGTCGACCCCCAGAGCGAGAGCAGCAGACCGAAGATGATCGCCACCCCGATGTCTCGAGGTCTGCCAACCCCGAGCAACCGGTTGCGCAACGGTGGCACGAGCACCCCGAGAAGCCCGCAGGTCGCGATGAGGCTGAGCTTCTCGAAGAGCTCCGGGATCAGGAGCTTGATGTCCACGGCCGCAGCCTAGCAGCGTTTGCAGCGACGGGCGTGGTCTGGGACCCAGAGCTGCGCTATCGTCTGCGAGATGACTCGTCGGCTTTCGTGGGTGTCTTTTTTCCTCTTGGCGATCGGTTGCGGCGTCAACCTCACTCCAAAGCACCTCGACGAGCCCTGTACGCGGACCTCCGAGTGTGCCTCTGGGCTATCCTGCCTAGCGGGCGTATGCTTGCGGGCGACGGACGCGGGGGTCGACGCCGGGGCGGATGGGGGACTGGATGGCGGCACGGATGCGGGCACATGAGCTCAGGGAGTCTCTTGCTCATCCAAGAGGTTGCCCGCTTGATTGATGTACTCGAAGCCTCGTTTGATGACGAACACCGATCCATTGTCGGCCCGGATGGTCACGTCGACGACCATCGGGCTCGCTTGCCGAGGCGTGACGGCGAGCAGGGCTTTGTCGCTTTCAATCGACACTTGCGGGGACTGGAGTTGGCCGAAGTAGACCGCATATCCGATGTCCAAACGAATGCTCTGGCCGAGGACCTGGACCGTCTTGCCGCCTTGGACGCCGCCGAAATCCGGATGCAGCTCATGGAAGGTCATCTCGGCGCCGCGGCGCTCACAGGCCGTGAGGGCCACCACTGCGCCGATGATCACTCCTACAACGCCCCCTAGATTTTTCATGCCACCATCGGCAATCTATCACGTCCGCGATTCGAAGGCATGCTTGACACGATGCGCCGCCCGTTCGCACACTCCCGCTGACAAAAGGCTGCAGTGACAAAGCAAAATCTCCTCGTCGTCGATGCCGATCCTCGTAGTCTCCGGGTGCTCGAGGTGAGCCTGCGGAACGCGGGCTACAATGTGGCCGGCTGTCCCAGCGTGGGGAAGGCCTTCGAGATCCTGCACGCGAACAAACCCGACTTGATCCTCTCCGATACGACCTTCAGCGACATGAACGGCTTCGCGTTCGTCGAGCAGCTTCGGCAGAACGCTGAATGGTCGGAGATCCCGTTCATGTTCCTTTCGAGCGATGGGTCGATCGAGAGCAAGATCCGCGGCTTGGAGCTTGGCGTCGAGGACTATCTCACCAAACCGATCTACATTCGCGAGGTTATCGCGAGGGTCGCGATCGAGCTTGCGCGTCAGGCGCGTGCGGGGCTTGCGCACAAGAGCAGCGATTCGAAAACGCGATTCAGCGGTTCGCTTTCCGAGATGAGTGTCGTCGACCTTCTGCAGACAATCGACGTAAGCCGCAAGTCCGGTGTGCTCACCCTCATCTCTGCCGATGGGCAGGAAGGCATGATTTCCTTCGACTCCGGCGCGGTGATCAACGCCGCCGTGGAAGACTTGGTGGGTGAGGATGCGGTCTATCGGCAATTGCTCTGGCGCGACGGCGCCTTCGACCTGCAGTTTCGGCGCGTCAGCTTGAGCGAGCGCACAGTCCACAGAACGACGCAAGCGTTATTGATGGAAGGGATGCGACGGCTCGACGAATGGAGCCGCTTGTCCGAGCTTCTTCCGTCTTTCGAAGCGGTGCTCGAGGTCGATGCCCACACGCTTCGCGAACGGCTTGGTGACATGCCCGACGATCAGAACGACATGATCCGGCTCATCGATGGGGGGCGGACGGTCGGCCGGGTCCTTCGTGCGCACGGCGGGGACCACGTGGAAGCGCTTCGAAAGCTCGTCGATCTGTACTTCGAGGGGATCGTTCGCGAGGTCGGGCGAATCCAAGACAGCATTCCCATTCTCACCGAGGTTTCCGTCCGATCGTCAGCTCCGCCCGCCAGGGAGGGAATCCACACCATTCCCGGCCCCGGTGGCTCGCCGGCGGCGAACATTTCCGTTCCCCGCGCGCCGCGGCTACCAGCGTCGAGTGATCCGTCGGCTTCCGCGTCCGCACCACAGAGGCAGGCACTCTCGGACTCGGCCCGAGCGCCCGCGATGCAGAAGGTGCCGGAGTCCTTGCCGCCTTTCGATCAGATGTCGACGCCGGTGTCGCTGCCTTCGCCCGTCGCAACGTCGATCGAGGCTTTTCCCGATGACATCATTGCACCGTCGAGTCCGCCGGCTGCTCCTGTATCACCGACGGACACCCAGGTAGAGGCGGGGTGGCAACCCGCACCGCCGCCAAGCCGTTCGCGTCGGCATACCCCGGCAGGCTTTCAAGCGGCGCGACCCGCGAGCTCGATGTACGCAGGCGGAACCATCCTCAATTGGGCGGGACGCGTTCCCCAAATCGATCGCATGGACGAGATTTCCAGTCGCGAAACCGTCGAAGTCGGTCGCTGGGATCAGTCCCTCGAAGAGCTCCGAGAAGACCCTGAGGTCGAGGAGGCGATCGTCGCGATCGATTCCGACCCACCTCCGGGTCCGTTCGTTCGCTCCACGCCGCCGGGCGCTCGAGCGATCGACGAAGCGCTGATGCGAGAACAGGAGCCACACCGCGATGCGGTGCTCGACTACCACGAACCTCCCGACGTCGATCCACCCCCACTCCAGTACGAGCACGTGTTCGGGGTCGAGACGAGCGACGCGAGGATCCGCGCGCCGCGCGCGGTCCAACCGGGCTCGATCGATCCGGCGTCTTCCCGGAAACCATCCAAGGCACGCTGGCCGGTCTTTGTGTTGGTGCTCGGCTGCGCCGCTGCGGCAATCGCGTATTGGACGATGCCCCAGCCGGTGACAGTCCCCGCATCAGCCCCGGCCCCAGCCCCAGTGATGGCACCAGCCCCGGTGACAGCGCCCGCATCGGTGCCAGTGACGGCGCCAGCGTCGGAAGAAGCGACAGTGACGGCGCCAGCGCCAGTGACCGTGCCAGCGCCAGCCGCTGGGCCCGACTCTGCCACCGCCGAAGGCGAAGCTCCGATCCCGAATCCCAATGCCATCTTTCCCGAAACCGGCGCACTCGACACCTACGATGCGCAGCTGGCGTTGGCTCGCCGGCTCAAGCGCGGCTCGCGCGCTGCCGCGGCCTACCGGCGCGCCATCGAGCTCAATCCCGCGAGCAGCCCCGCGTTGGCCGAGCTCGCCCGCTTGATGCTGGCGCGAAACCACACGCGAGAAGCAGCGGAGCTCGCTGAGCGGGCTACCGCGCTCGACCCGACGAATGCGCTCGCTTGGGTTGCACTCGGGGCCGCCCGGCAGGCAAGAGGCGACCGTCAAGGCGCGCGTCAGGCCTATCAAAACTGCGCGAAGCTCGGCAAGGGCCACTACGTCTCGGAGTGCCGAGCGATGCTGCGCTGACGGCACAGATCACGCACAAGTTTCGAGGAAGACCATGCGTCCTGCTAAGCTGGCTGGATGAAGCGGGGGGCCGCGTGAATCGAGAAGAAGCAGTGGGGGTTGCCGTCGTCGGGGCGGGCGGCTGGGGGAAGAACCACGTTCGCAACTATGCCGCGATCCGAGAGGCCGACCTTCACTACGTTTGCGACCGCGACGACGGGATCCTCAGCACGATAGCGGCGCTCTATCCCGGTGTGAAAGCGGTCGGTGACTTGCAGGTCGTTCTCGACGACCCCGCGGTCTCCGCGATCGTAGTGGCCACGCACGCACCCTCCCACTTCGAAGTCGCGGAGGCGGCTCTTGATGCGGGTCGGGACGTTTTCGTTGAAAAGCCCTTGTGTCTCTCCGGGGATCAGGCCGCCAAGCTTTGTGCGCTCGCCGAGAGAGGCGGTCGGATCCTCATGGTCGGGCACCTGCTCCTGTACCATCCGGCCGTCGAACGCCTCAAGCGCTTGATCGATGACGGCGAGCTCGGCGAGGTGCTCTACGTCTATGCACAACGGGTCAACCTCGGGGTCGTTCGCCGAGAGGAAAACGCTTGGTGGTCGCTGGCGCCGCACGACATCTCCGTAGCCAACTACCTCTTGGGAGCCGCGCCGGAAGCCGTGAGCGCGACCGGCTCCTGTTACCTCCAATCGGAGCGTGGCATCGAAGACGTCGTGTTTGCGACGTTGCACTACCCCGGCGGCCGCATGGCACATGTGCACGTGAGCTGGCTCGATCCGCACAAGACGCGAAAGCTCACGGTCGTAGGCGATCGAAAGATGGCAGTTTTCGACGACACGTCTGCTGACCAGAAGCTCGCTGTGTTCGACAAAGGCGTCGAGCCGCCAGCGACGCTCACGTACGAAGAGGGCGTCCGAATCCGCACCGGTGACATTCTGATCCCGGCACTGAAGATGGCCGAGCCCTTGCGCCGGGAGAGCCTAGCGTTCCTGGACGCGGTTCGGACGCGGATCCCGCCCGTGGCAGACGGGCGGTCCGGTCTTGACGTCGTTCGCGCCCTCGAATGCGGCGCCGCATCACTGGCGCAGGGGGGCGCGCGAATCGCCCTCGCAAAGGGACGTTGATGGGTGTGCCTTTCATTCACGACACCGCGATCGTCGACGACGGAGCGCGGGTCGGCGCAGGGACGCGGATCTGGCATTTCACCCACGTCTGCAGTGGGTCGACGATCGGCGAAGACTGCGTGCTCGGGCAGAACGTCTTCGTAGGTCCGGGCGTAGAGATCGGAAACGGCGTAAAGGTCCAGAACAACGTCTCGGTATATGCTGGCGTGAAGATCGAGGACGACGTTTTCCTGGGGCCGAGCTGCGTGTTTACGAATGTGCTCACCCCCCGCGCGCACGTCGAACGCAAGGCCGAATTCACGCCCACGCCGGTAGGGAGGGGCGTCACGGTGGGCGCGAATGCAACCATCGTGTGCGGACACGCCCTCGGCGATTACGCGCTAATCGGAGCGGGCAGTGTAGTCACCAAGGACGTCCCCGCTCATGCGGTCATGGTGGGAAATCCTGCGCGCCGTACTGCCTGGGCCTGCCGCTGTGGGGAAGTGTTGCTCGGCGATGGCCTCTGCACACGATGCGGCGACCAGTACGAACTGACAGCGCAGAGCTGTCGATGGGTGAGAAGTCGTGAGTGAAGAAACCATTCCAATGTTGGACGTTGCCGCCCAAAACGGCCCGCTCATCGACCAGCTGACCGAGAAGGCCGCCGAGGTCATCCGCTCTGGGCAGTATATCCTCGGGCCGGAGGTCGCCGCTTTCGAGCGCGAGGTCGCCGACTACATCGGTGTCAAGCACGCGATCGGCGTTTCGAGTGGGACTGATGCCTTGATGGTTGCCTTGATGGCCCTCGGGATCGGCCCGGGAGACGAGGTCGTCACGACCCCATTCACCTTCTTTGCTACCGCCGGATGCATTGCGCGCGTGGGCGCAACCCCTGTCTTCGTCGACATTCGTCCCGATACGTTCAACATCGATGTCGACCAGTTGGCCGCATCGGTCACGGAGCGGACGCGCGCCATTCTCCCCGTACATCTCTTCGGTCAGGCGTGCGACATGGGGGGTCTGTCCGAAATCGCGAAGACGCATGATCTCCCGATCATCGAGGATGCGGCCCAGGCTATCGGGACGAAGAGCCCTCTAGGGCCGGTGGGTACCCTCGGTGCGTTCGGCTGCTTCTCGTTCTTCCCGTCCAAGAATCTCGGGGGATTTGGCGACGCCGGCTTGGTGACGACCCAGGACTCGGGTCTCGCGGAGAAGGCGCTAGTCATGCGAGCCCACGGAAGTAAGCCCAAGTACCACCATCGTGTGATCGGCGGGAACTTCCGAATCGATGCGCTGCAGGCTGCGCTCTTGCGCGTCAAGCTTCCCGAGCTCGCCGGATGGACCGCGCGTCGGCAAGAAAACGCCGCTCGTTATGATGCTGCGTTCTCCGCTTTCCGCGGCGACCAGCAGCTGCTGCGTGTTCCAGTACGACGCTTCGAAGGCCACATCTACAATCAGTACGTCATCCGAAGCACCCGGCGCGATGAGCTCGAGGCACATCTTCGGTCGCAGCGGATCGCCACCGCGATTTACTATCCTGTGCCGCTGCATCGTCAGGAGTGCTTTGCGCATCTCGGCTATCGGGAGGGATCGCTTCCAGTCTCCGAGCAGGCCAGCCGCGAAGTGTTGGCGCTTCCGATCTTCGCGGGCCTCGGTGAAGCGCGCCAGGGGCGCATCATCGAGAGCGTAATTGGGTTCCTGCGCCGATAGAAGTGGCCATCGGCGCACCTGCGCCTTAGAGTGCGCAACAGCTCATGAATGGCCGGTACCAAGCACCCTTCGCCGAGCACGGCTCGCATGCCATCGATGCGAACATCGCCGATCGTCTCTTGAGGATCGCGCTCGATAAGGGCGGCGACTACGCCGATTTGTTTTTCGAATACGCGGTCAGTGGCAGCTACGCTTACGACGAGCAGATTCTGAAATCCGCGAGGCGGGCGGTGTCGATGGGCCTTGGCGTTCGGGTGATGAAAGGCGACGCGACAGGCTATGCCTATTGCGAGGACCTCTCGTTCGAGGCGATGAAGGAAGCCGCCGAGACTGCGGCACAAATTGCAGCCGGAGGCCGACCGGTCGCTCCGCGCGAGGTCTCGATGCGCGAGTCGCCCAGCCGTTACCCGGTATCATTGGAGTCGTTCGAGGTCGATGGCGCAGTGAAAAAGGCGATTCTGGAGCGAGCCGACCATGCAGCGCGCGCTGCCGACCCCCGCGTGGTGCGTGTCGACGTATCGTTTGCCGAGAGCGTTCGCGAGATTCTGATCGCCAACAGCGCCGGGCACATGGCGCGCGACCGTCAGCCTCTGATCCGTTTTGGCATTCGAGTGATCGCTGAGGATGGAGGGAACCGTCAGTCCGGTTCCTCGGGTGGCGGCGGCCGACTGGGGCTCGAGTACTTCGACGAAAAGACGCCAGAGTGGCATGCGGAGCAGGCGGTAGCGCAAGCCCTCGTGATGCTCGACGCGCGCGAGGCACCCGCCGGTGAAATGGACGTGGTCTTGGCGCCGGGGGACAGCGGAATTCTGTTGCATGAAGCGGTCGGCCATGGCCTCGAGGCTGACTTCAACCGCAAGAAGACGAGTAATTACTCGGGCCGCGTTGGCGAGGAGGTTGCAAGTGCGTTGTGCACCGTCGTGGACGATGCGTCGTTGCAGGGCTCGCGCGGTTCTATCAACGTCGATGATGAGGGGCAGCTTCCCACTCGCTCGGTACTCATCGAGCGCGGGGTCTTGAAGGGTTACATGCAGGACCGTCACAGCGCGGATTTCTTCGGAACGACGTCCGATGGGCACGGCCGCAGGCAGAGCTTTCGCTCGCATCCGATGCCGCGGATGACCAACACGATGCTCCTTGGGGGGCAGGACGCGCCGGACGACATCATCGGAAGCGTCAGCCGTGGCGTATATGCGAAGAAGTTCGGCGGCGGTCAGGTCGACATCTCCAACGGAGATTTCGTGTTCTCGTTGACCGAGGGCTACTTGATAGAAGACGGCAAAGTGACCGCACCGCTCAAAGGTGTGAACCTCATCGGCAACGGTCCAGAGGCCATGCGCAAGGTCGTCATGCTCGGTCACGACTTCGAGGTCTCGGACGGAATTTGGACCTGCGGCAAAGAAGGGCAATCGGTTCCGGTGGGCGTCGGATGTCCGACCATCAAGATCAAATCGATGACCGTTGGCGGTACGCAAGTGGCAGGCCGATGAGCGGCGTAGGGGAAGACGCCAAAGCGCTGCTCGACCTCGGGCGCTCCGTGGTGGAGCGCGCTACGGGGGCTGGCGCCGATGTCGCGGAGGCAGGGGTGCACAGTGGCTCTCATCTCTCCGTGAAAGTTCGTATGGGCGAGCCCGAGCTGCTCGAGGAAGCGGGCTCGCGCGCGCTCGGATTGCGAGTGATGGTCGGTCAGCGCGTCGCGGCTACGTATACTAGCGACTTGAGCGAGACAGGGCTGCGGACGCTGATCGAAGACGCGATCGAGCTCGCCCGTTTCAGCGAACCGGACGAGTTCGCGGGTCCGCCCGACCGCTCGGATCTCTCGTCGGCGTCGCAATGGCAGGATTTGGACACCTATGATGAGGCGGTCAGCCGAATTTCGGCGGACGAAGCGCTCGATCGCGCGCTGCGTGGGGAGCGCGCGGCGTTCGATTTCGACGCGCGCATCACCAACAGCGAAGGCGCCTCGTTTACGCGAGCCCGAGGCGCGAGCGTTCTCGTCACCAGCGATGGGTTCGCTGGTAGCGACCTGGGGACCTACGCTTCGCTCGTCGTCAATCCCGTGGCCGATGACGAAGGTGGCAAGAAGCGAAGCGGCTATCACTGGTCGGCGTCACGACACTACGCAGACCTCGATGACAGCCAAGCGGTGGGAGAGGAAGCAGCTCGTCGCACCATTGCCCAGCTCGGTGCGAAGAAGCTTCCCACGCAGGAATTGCCGGTCATCTTCGACAAGGATGCCGCGCGTTCGATCCTCGGGCTATTTGCCGGATGCATTCTCGGGGGCGGGATTTGGCGAAAGAGCTCGTACTTGCTCGACCGCCTTGGCACGAAGGTCGCAAGCGAGCTCGTCGACATCGTCGACGACCCTTTGCTGCCCAGAGCGCCCGGTTCCCGCGCATTCGACGGAGAGGGTTTGCTGTCGCGTCGAAATGCGGTCGTCGAGCGTGGCGTGCTGCGAACGTACTTACTCGACACGTACAGTGCGAGAAAGCTCGGTCTGAAGAGCACTGGCAGCGCTTCTCGTTCGCCCGCCGGCGGTATTTCGTCTTCGAGCAGCAACCTGATCCTGAAAGCCAACGCCCAATCTCGCGACCAGCTCATCGCGGACACCAGGCACGGCCTCTACGTCACCAGCATGATGGGCTTTGGGTTCAACGCTGTCACCGGCGACTTCAGTCGAGGTGCTTCTGGCTTCTTGATCCAGGACGGGGAGTTATCCCACCCGGTCTCCGAGGTGACGATCTCCCTCAACCTGGATCAGCTTCTGCAACGAATCGATGCGGTCGCCGACGATCTCGACCACCGGACGGCCATCGCGTCACCGACATTCCGCGTGTCATCGATGACGTTAGCCGGCACCTAGGCACCGAGAGCGTCATGGGCTCGGCACAGACCGGCTTTTGTGGCGTGGTGGCTTCGGCGTCAGGCCGCGGTTTCGCGACGTGCCCGTGCGACCATCACGTCGACGTAGCTTTCCAATTCCGGGCACACGATGCCGGTGCCGGCCAGTAGCTCTCGGGTATTGCGGTCGTCGTAAATCACGTCGGTCTTGAGGTGATCCAGGAACGCGCGGGTCGTATGCCTGAACCGCTGCAAGCCCGGAGCCCGCATCAACGCCGTGGCGAGGTTCAGTGGATCGTGCTCTCGCGGAGACGGGTGACCGGTCGCCTCAGCGAAGAGGTTGAGGGCGTGTTGCACGGTGACGGGCTTCGTGTCGACGATGTGGAAAGTAAGTCCGATCGAGCGTTCATCCTCTGCAATGTGGAGCCCGGCTTTGACCGCATAGTCGACGGGCACTGCGCTGATTCGAACGCCAGTGCGGCTTGGCGTCGGGATGCGGTAGTCCGCCGGTGCACTGAGCAAGAAGCTGATCAGAAGGTACCAGCCGTTCAAGTGTTCCATTTCGCCCGTGACAGAATCTCCGACCAGCAGCGCCGGTCGCAGTACGACGATCGGTAGCTCATCGGCAGATTCGCCCAGCATGCGTTCGGCGCGGTAAAGGGACTCCTCAACGGGATTGCGAAAGCCCATCGAATCGTCGAGCTCTGTCTCTTTGACGAAGCCTTCGCGGCTACCTGACACGGTCGTGCTGGACCAACAGATCAGGCGCTTCAATCGTGGCGCGGCCTCTGCGAATTCGAGAACCTCCGCAGTGGCACGAACGTTGCCGGCCGCCTCTTCCTGCGTGGCCGCGGGGTCGGTGATCGACGCGCAGTGGTGGATGACTTCGACGCTATCAGCGAGCGCGCGAAACTCTTCGCCACTCAGCCCGAGATCCAGCGACCGCGGATCTCCCACCCACAACGACACTCGATCTCGCGCCGGTCTTGGCAGGGCGTCGAGCAGTTCCAACGCGCGCTCTCGTCGGCCCTCGGTCACCAGGCAACACGTCGACCGTTCGCCACGGCCCGCAAGCTCTCGGACCAAGTGCACGGCGGGTTGCCGTCCCGGAAATCCCGTCACGAGAGTCGAACCCCCCAGCTTCCTCACCGCGTCGACTCCTCTGGTGCGAATCGAGCAAGCAGCTTTTCGTGAACCTCGGACACCTCCCGCCGTGTCGCGTCGATATCACCATTGTTGGTCACGACGTAATCCGCAACGGCTATCTTTCGTGCGAGGGGCAGTTGGGAAGCGATACGCGCATTTGCCTCCGCGACGGTGAAGCCATCGCGAGCAATCAGCCGGAGCCGCTGCAGCGATTCGTCCGCACTCACGACGACGAGCACCGAAAACGCCTTGTAGGACCCGGTCTCGACCAAGAGAGCCGCCTCGTACAGCAGATAGGGTGACGCGTCGTCTTCATGCGCCTGGATTTGGGCCGCGCCGGCGGACCCGATCAGCGGGTGCAGGATTGCATTGAGTGTTGCGCGCGCCTCCTCGTCACCGAATACCAAATCCCCGACCTTCTTGCGGTCGAGGCATCCGGTGTCGTCGAGCACGTCGCTGCCGAACACGTCGACGATCCGCTGCAGGCCCGGAGTGCCCGGCAGCACGACGTCGCGCGCCAACTCGTCGGCGTCGATGACTGGGATGCCGAGCTCGTTGAACATCTTCGCCACGGTCGTCTTTCCGCATGCGATCCCCCCCGTCAAACCCACAACCGGTTTCATCGCGGGGGAGTATTGGTCATCGCCTGGTTCGGGCAAGACGATTCCGCCTGTGCTACGCAGCTGTGCATGCGCACGGTCGTCCAACGGGTCAATCAGGCGAGTGTCACGGTCGACGGTCACTTGGTCGGCGCGATCGAACGAGGCTTGCTGGTATATCTGGGTGCAGGGCGGGGCGACGAGGCCAAGGACGTCCAATACACCGTCGACAAGATTGCGGGTCTGCGCGTCTTCCCCAATGACGACGGCCGCATGTCGTTGTCGCTCACCGAGATTGATGGGGCAGTCTTGCTGGTCTCGCAGTTCACGCTCTTTGGCGACGTGCGGCGAGGCAGGCGCCCCTCGTTCGACGGAGCGGCAGACCCCAAAGACGCCGAGCGTCTCTACCTGGAGGTGGTCGAGGGACTACGCGGCAAAGGTTTGCGGGTCGAAACCGGTACCTTTCGCGCCATGATGCTGGTCGAATCCGTCGTCGATGGACCGGTCACGATCCAGATCGATAGCAGAAAGCTTTATTAGTCTTCGCGGTTTAGACGCGGCATAATCTCGTCTCGATGCTGCGATTCCTCAGCGAGCGGCGCGCATGGGTAGTCGCGGCCTTCATCGTGCTGATGTTCGTGACCGGCCTTTGGATCTGGCTCGCGCCGCGCGTCATCACGCATGTATCAGCCCTCATCGGCGAGCGTTTCGGCGTGGACGCGGCCGTCGAAGAGGCGCATCTGTCGTTCGGTGGCGTCGAGCTCGCTGGCGTCACATTGCAGGGTCGCTATGGAGGGTTCGTCGCGCGCATCGCACACCTCGATCTGCGGATGAATCTTCTCGGAGCGGCATTCCACGGCTCGAAGTCCGTCAGGGCTCTATCTGCCCGAGGCGTCGAAGTCGCAATCGATCTCAGCGATGGGGGGTTTGCGGACTCGGTCGCGACGCTACGGATTGGGCGCCCAGGCGAAAGTTCGGGCGCCAAAGGTGCTTCGCGCGGTGGTAGGACCTACGCCATCACCGATCTCGCGCTTCGCATTGCGGACGCGGAAGGCCCCTTGTTCTCGATGAGGGACGCTAGCCTTCAGAAAGAAGATAGCGTTCTGCGTTCGAGCATAGGAGAAACCCTGCTCGGCGAATCGAACGCGGACCACGCAGCCATCGGACCGTCGACGCTGACGCTACGGCGGACGAACGGCGTCTGGCGGCTCGACGAGCTCGACATCGATGGCGCTAGCGTACGCTCTCTTAGAAACGGCGGCGGGTCCAAGACCGCTCTTGCACTCCGGATTCGCGAAGCCGCGCATCGGCTCCGGCCCACGGTGGTGGCGCCCCGAGTCGATGATCCGGAACCGGAGTCCACGAAACGAACGCCACCAATTTCACGAGTGCCTTCGAGGCTTTTCGACAGCCTGACTCCCGAAGCGCACCTCGCAGTGTCCGGTGTGCAGATCGAAAGTGCAACGTCCGGGGGTCACGTCGAACGCATTCGAGATTTGGAATGGAGTCTGCGCGGGGGAGGCAATGGTTGGTACCGCGTCCTGGTTGGTGGTCAGACCTCCAATAAGGGGACGTTGAAAGTCGACCTGAGTGTGATGCCGCGCGATGCGCGTGCGGAGGGAACCATCCATTTGCGTCGGATTTCGGTCTCGCTCATCGCTCCATTCGCACCGGAGCTCCCGCTCTACAACACGGACGTTGGCACCGTGAGTGCCGAGCTCGACCTAGAAGCGAGCTCCACCGACGCGATCCGCATGGAGGGTGGCTTGCAGTTGAGGGAGCTAGCCTTGTCTTCCGAAAAGATTGCCCCTCAGCCCGTCGAGAACATCAACGTCGACCTCGCAGGCAAGGGCACCTGGAATCCGAGGCAGCGCTTGCTTCAAATCGAACGCGGTCGAGTCCGCATGGGCAAAGCGGTCGTCTGGGTCGAGGGCGAGCTCGAGCGGACTGATGAATATTATCGCGTCGATCTCACGGCCCAACTTCCGCCAACCCCGTGTAACGACGTGGTCGGCGCAGTTCCCAAGGACATGCTCGCCTCGCTGGCCCAGTTCGAGTGGTCCGGAAACTGGAGCGCCGTGACTCACATCTCGCTCGATTCGCGCGATCTCGAAGCCACCGATCTCTCGATTCGGGTGCGTAACCTCTGTCAATTCGTGCGCGTGCCGGACTGGGTTCGCGTCGAGCGATTCCAAAAGCCCTTTCGGCACCGAGTGATCGAGCCAGACGACACCGTGTTCGAGATGCGTACGGGTCCTGGCACGGCGAACTGGGTCGCATTCGCGGACATCAGCCCATTCGTCCCGGCTGCGGTGATCAGCCACGAAGACGGCGCTTTTTACGAACACGGTGGATTTGCACCATGGGCGATCCGCGATGCACTCGTACGCAATCTGCAGGAAGGCCGCTATGTCGTTGGTGCCAGTACCATCTCGATGCAACTCGCGAAGAACCTCTATCTAGAACGCGAGAAAACCATCGCCCGGAAAGTTCAAGAAGTCATTCTCACTTGGTGGCTCGAGAATGCTCTAGACAAGGACCAAATCCTCGAGCTTTACCTCAACGTGATCGAATACGGCCCGGGTGTGTACGGGCTCAGGAACGCCGCAGCGTATTACTTCGGCCGGGAGCCGGAGGAGCTGAGCCCCGCGGAGTCCGCCTTTCTGGCCTGCATGCTACCAGCTCCCAAGCGCTATCATCTCTCCTATGAGCGCGGCGCGCTCACGCGCTCGATGAAGAGCAAGATGCGGAGCTTGCTCGAGCACATGGCGAAGCGGGAGCGGATTGGCGCCGAAGCGTTGGCTTACGGGTTGGCCGAGCTCGAAGAGTTCCACTTTCGCCGTGCGGGGGATCCCCTACCGCCTGCGCGCACTCTCCCACCACTCGGAGCACCGCAAACATCGGAAGCCGAATCGCCCGACCCGTATGAGGCTGTGTTCGTTACACCTTAGACGTGGTTTCGGCTGGAAATTCTTGCTCGCCGGGGATGCGACCGGTCATTTATTGGGCGCACCCCAGGGCTGAGGGTAAACACCGATGAGGCGTGTTGGTCGTGTGTGAATCAGCACTATTGCGGTGCGTCCGAGGGAGTATGCAAGGGTTGCTTGGCGTGGGTGGGTTGGTGCGGTTCGTGTTCGTTCTGGGGTTGCTCGTCACGTCGTCGACGGCGTTCGCGCAGGAAACGAAAGGAAGCGTCATCGTCATCACCGCGAGTGAGGATGCGACATCGGGCGCAGCGGTCCGAATCAACGGCGAGCCCTCCGGCAATGTACCCATACGCAAGGTGGTCACCCCCGGACGGCATTTGGTGCAGGTCGGGAAGCGAGGTTTCGTGACCTTCTCCCGCTGGGTGGATTTGGTCGAGGGGCAGGTGATGACCATTCCCGTCGCGCTGCAACCGCAGTCGGTCAAGACCGGCTCGCTCTTGATCACAGCCGACGTGACCGGGATGCCCGTCATCATCGACGGACAGAAACGTGGCGCGACTCCGTTGGTGGTCGACGGCCTGGCGGTAGGGGAGCACGTCGTAGAAATCCCGAGCCCCGGCGAAGGATATCAACCATTTTCGCAAGTCGTCACGATCGAAGCCAACGAGCGAACGACCATCGATGCGACGATTCGACTTGCCCCGGACCTCGGTAGCCTGCGGGTCATCGCAAACGTTCCGGGCGCGATCATCAGTCTGGATGGGGCGGAGATTGGCATCGCGCCTGCGGCCAAGGGCGCCCTGCCGCCCGGCGAGCACCAGGTCGTGGCTCGGGCGCCGGGCTACGAAGACGTCGAGCAAACCGTGACGGTCATTGCTGGGCGCGAACGCGTCGTCTCGATGCGGTTTACGACAGCGAGCACGGACGTGGCGCGCATTTTAGTTCGAGCGAGCGTTCCCAGCGCGACCGTGACAATCGACGGAGAGGACTATGGAAACCCGCCAATCACCATCGAGCCCGCCGAGCTCGGCACGCACTCGATCGTCGTGCGGGCGCTCGGTTACGGCGAGGTGCGCCGTACCTGTTCCGTCGGAACCAACCACAACTGCGAAGTATACGCCGAGCTCAATCCGCTCGGCGTCCCTGTCCGGGTCGAGGCCAACGTGCCGGACGCGCAGCTCTACATCGACGGCGAGGCTCGAGGTCCGCTGCCGTGGGAGGGGGAATTGCCGGCTGACGTCCATCGGCTGGAGGTGAGGGCTGCGGGTTACGAGAACCACGTCGAGCAGATCCGTTTGCAAAAAACCCCTCGGATCCGCCTCATTCAGGTGATCCTGACCTCTGCTGTCGCGCCGGTTGACGAGCACAAGGGCGGGAAGCAAGCGGCACGCACCGATCCAGTACGCAACACCGTGACCCACGCGGGAGCCCCGGTCCCGGCCGGCGTCGCAACTTTGGACATCGCCACCGGTTGGCCCTGGTTGGCATCGCTCGGCATGCGCGCAGGGCTCACGAAATTCATGGACCTGGGAATCTACGTCGGTACCTTCGGACGTCTCACGGACTTCACGGTCAGCACGAGGGCCGGTTGGCGCGCCTCCCGCTACTTCTCCTTGGGCGGAGATCTGCAGATTGGCGGCGGCGTCGGTCCGGCACAGCGCGATATGGCCGGCACGAACCATCCGACGAACAACTTCTTCATCACTCTCGACGCGATCGTCAGCGTGCATTTCCCGCCTCGTGGCGCGTTCTCGCTTTGGATCGCCGGCGATTTCAACAGCGATCGCTGGGATTTCGACGGTTCCAACAGCTCGCTGTTTGTGACAAACTCCCGTCAGAATGTGGTGCGCGCCCGGCTTGGTGGCTCGCTGGAGATCGTCGTGACGCGTAAGTGGAACGTGTGGATGGAAGTGGAAGGCATCGTAGGTGGGGCCCGCCGTCGGGTCCTCGGAGACGTGTTCGGTGGCGGACATCCTGATTCGTTGATTTACGGGCAGCTCGGCGCGACGTTCAAATTCGGCGGATCGAAGGTGAACCGGTGATCGAGGGTCACTTCATCGTGATCGAAGGCATCGACGGTTCAGGGACGACCACGCAGTGTTCGATTCTGGCCGAGCGACTCGCCGGTAAAGGGCTGCCTACGCATACGACGCGGGAACCGAGTGACGGTCCGATCGGCGTGCTGATTCGTCAGATTCTGACCGGGCGGGTCGTAGTTCCCGGCCGCCACGGTATCCGTCCTCCCGGCTGGGCGACGATGGCCACCTTGTTTGCGTCGGACCGGCTCGACCATCTCCAAGCGGAAATCGTCCCCAATCTCATCGACGGTGTCACGGTCATTTCTGATCGCTATGACTACTCCTCCGTCGCGTACCAGACCGTCAGTGGCGGCGGTGGGCACGACATCACCGCATGGGTGCGCGAGATCAACGGGCGCGCGAGGCGTCCGGACCTGTCTCTCGTGCTCGACGTCGATCCGGAGGTCGCTGCGCGCCGTCGAGGCATGCGATCGGGCGGCCCAGAGCTGTACGAAGTCGACGAGATGCAGGTCGAGATTGCGAAGTTCTACGCTAAAATCGACGAGCTTTTTCCAGATGATACAATACGACACATCGATGCGAACTGTGCGATCGATGCAGCGGCCGCGGCGATTTGGTCCGAGGTCATGAAGCTTCGAGGAGAATCCGTATGAGCCGTTACTGGTCCATGTTGTCAACCGCGCTCTTGATCGCAATCTCGATCGGGTGCAACAGGAGTACGCTCCGAGAAGAGATGACGGGGGACTCGACCTGGGAGACGTCCGCGGGTGACGATACCTGGGAGGACGCGGACCGGCCGCCCAAGTCCGATGATACGTGGGACCCACAGAATGCCCCTGCCGAAGACGCGCCGCCCGCCACGAAGCCAGAGCCAGAGAGCGCCATAGACCAACCCTATCCGCGGTTGTCGACCGGTGTCATCAATCGCGACGAGCTCGTGCCAGTGCTCGACGGGGGTTTGGGGCGCTTCTTGCAGCACGTGCAAACCGAGCCGGATTTTCACAGAGGTGCGTTCGTGGGTTTTCGAATCGTGAGCTTGTTTCCCGGTGAGCCGGCGTTCGCATCGCTCGATCTTCGCGTCGGCGATACCGTGACTCGCATCAACGGAAAGCCCATCGAGCGACCCGAGCAAGCGGCTGCCGTGTGGGAAAGCCTGCGAACCGCCTCGGATCTCGTGGTCGACTACCGGCGCAACGGCGAGAAGTACGCGTTGCGCTTCACCATCGTTGACGAGTCCTAGCTTCGACTCCATCGTTCCCCGGTGCGATTTTCCAATCGATTCGCCGGGGCCGCGTCTGCGCTTCTCGTCTACACCGTAGGGGTCGTGCTCTGGGGCGCCTTCGTGCGGGCCAGTCTTTCCGGCGACGGCTGCGGCGCCCACTGGCCTTTGTGCAACGGAGTTGCGGTGCCGGTGGCGCCCTCGATCAAGACGATCGTCGAGCTCACGCACCGGGTGACCTCCGGTCTGTGCTGGCTATGGACGCTGGTGATGTGGATCGTATCCCTTCGCGGATTCCCCCGCGGGCACGCAACCCGTTCCGCGGCCGGGTGGAGCTTGTTTTTCATGACGACCGAGGCGTTGGTTGGCGCTGGTCTCGTGCTCTTTCGAATGGTCGCCGACAACCCCTCGACCGCGCGCGCGGCTTGGATGTCGGCCCACCTGATCAACACGTTCCTCTTGCTTGCGGCTCTCACCTGGATGGCTCTCAGTGCTCGCCGGCAGGGTGGCGTGCGAATCCCGCGCGACCTGCAGGCCCGGTTGCTTTTCGGTGGTGCGGCCGTGGTCGTCCTGTTCATTGGAGTCAGCGGTGCGGTGGCCGCCCTCGGCGACACGCTCTTCCCGGTGTCCAGCGTGACCGCGGGTATTCAGCAGGATTTGTCCGCGTCGTCGCATCTGTTCCTGAGGCTTCGGCTCTGGCATCCGGTCATCGCCGTGTTGGGCTCTGGCTATCTGCTCTGGCTCGCCGCCGTTCTTCGTCGAAGGAAGTCCGCCGGGTTGGCTCCCAAGCTCGCACCAGCTCTGGGGGTCCTGGTGCTCGTCCAAATCGCGGTGGGGCTGGTCAACTTGGCGTTGCTCGCGCCGGTATGGGTGCAGCTTGCGCACCTGCTGATCGCCGATACGACCTGGGTCGTGCTCGTCCTCCTGGCACTTTCCTCACCGACACCCAGCTCGGGTGCTAACCTGGTCCCGTGAGCGATCCCTATCTCGGCCAAGAGGTGGCAGGGCAGTTCCGCATCGTCGAAAAGATCGGCAAGGGCGGCATGGGAGCGGTTTATAAGGCCGAGCAGCCCGACATGAACCGCTATGTGGCGATCAAGATCCTGCATTCGCGCTATCTCTCGCGCAGCGATTTGGTCTCCCGCTTCCGGCGCGAAGCGCGCGCCATGAGTCAGCTCTCTCATCCCAACACCGCGCGGGTGTTTCTCTACGGACAACTCGACGATGGTGCTTGTTACTTCGTGATGGAATATTTGGCGGGTCAGAACCTCGCTCAGATCGTCCGGGCCGAAGGCGCGATGAAACCCAGACGTGCAATTCGCATCATGACTCAGGTGTGCAGCGCCCTGGAAGAGGCGCACCAAGCGGGGATCGTTCACCGTGACCTCAAGCCGGAGAACATCTTCGTCACGAGCCAGGGCGGCATCCGGGACTTTCCCAAAGTGCTCGATTTCGGTCTGGCCAAGGTCACCGAGCGGCAGATGAGGCCCGGTTCGATGGTGCTCACTCAGCAGGGAATGGTCTTTGGAACGCCCGAGTTCATGAGCCCCGAACAAGCACATGGCAAGACCCTGGACGCGCGCTCCGACATCTACTCGCTGGGTATCATTCTTTACGAGTTGCTGACGGGGAAGCTGCCATTCGATGCCAAGCAGCCGATCGAGTATATCCAGCTCCACGTCAACGCGACGCCCATCCCGTTGTCGGAGCGGCGTCCCAGCGCGGAGTTCCCGCCAGGCCTCGAAAAAGTCGTGATGATGGCGTTGGCGAAGAAACCAGAGGATCGCTTCGCCTCCGCCGCGGAGTTTGCCGCCGCGCTCGAGAGCGTTCTTCAGGCCGATATCGGGGAGGGCGGGCCCATCAGTCTCCCTACGCCGATTCCCGCGGCCCCCTCCCTCCAGCAGTCTGCGCCCATCGAACCCCTTCGCGGGCTGGCGAACCGACGGGCGCCCTGGCTGATGCTCGGCGTCGGCGTCCTGCTCGCCCTGGCCGGCGTGATCGCTCTCCTGGTGGCCTTCGGCCCTCATTCTTGACGGCGGCGGCCTCTGCCTCTACGTCCCCCCCGGGAGACCTTGACCGTCTCGAAGGGGGGCGTCAGAGTCTGCGCCCGCTTCCAGCCTGAGACCAGCATGACAGCAGCGATTCGACCGGCCACGACGATGCTCACCGTGCGCGACATGCTCGCGCTCACCAAGCCGCGCATCACACTGATGGTTCTCGTGACGACAGCCGGCGGGATGTGGCTCGCCCCGGGGGAGGTCGGTCTCGCCTCGATAGCCGTCATGCTGCTCACGACCGGGATGGTCGTCGGAGCGGCGAACACTCTGAACTGCTACCTCGAACGGGACAGCGATCGCCTCATGGCGCGTACCGCTAGTCGACCGCTCCCCGATCGCCGGCTCGAGCCCTCCTGGGCGCTCACCCTCGGCGTCCTCATGGGGCTCTTTGCCGTCCCGACGCTCACGTTCGCCGTCAACCCGACCACTGGATTGCTCGGATTGATTGCGTTGGTCAGCTATGTCGCGATCTACACCCCGATGAAGCAGTACACCCCTGCGGCGCTCTTCGTCGGTGCTCTCCCGGGAGCGCTGCCGCCGCTCATGGGCTGGACCGCGCTCACCGGTAGGATCGAAGCGCCAGGTTTGGTGCTGTTCGCCGTCCTGTTCCTCTGGCAGATCCCCCACTTCATCGCGATTTCGATCTTCCGCCAAGAGGAGTACGAGCGCGCGGGTCTCAAGGTCTTACCGTCGGTTCGAGGCATCAAGGCCGCCAAGCGACAGGCCGCCTTCTACACCGGTGCACTTTGGGCGGTTTCTCTCCTTCTCGTGCCCTATGGGCTGGCTGGCCCGATCTACCTGACGTCGGCCCTCGTCTTCGGCGCTTACTTCTTCTGGATGGCCCTGCGCGGCTTCAAAGCGGAAGACTCGAAGCTCTGGGCCAAGAAGTTCTTCGTCGCGTCATTGATCTACCTCACGGCGCTCTTTGCAGGCTTGATCATCGATGCGATTTAAAGCCCTCGGCCTGTTGTTGCTCGTTCTGCTGACCTCGCTCGCCCTCGGGTGCTCCAAAAAGCGAGCCGAGGAGATTCCCGTGCTTGGTCAGCTTCCCGAGTTCTCGCTCGTCGACCAGGACGAGCACGCCTTCAACCGCGAATCGATGGAGGGGAAGCTTTCGGTGTCGGCCTTCGTCTTCACCAGCTGCCGCTCTACCTGTCCAAGGATCACCGCCCACATGAAGGGCCTTCAAGCACGGCTTTCGGATCTCCCCAGCCTCGAATTGGTTTCGTTCAGTGTCGATCCCCGCAATGACACCCCGGAGGTCATCAAGGCCTACATGGCCAAGAACGAGCTGGATGAGCACAATTGGCACTTCGTGACGGGCGAAGAGGCTGCGATTCGGGACGTGGTCGTCCACGGATTCCGCGTGGGGCTCGGGGACGAAGATAGCAAGGCCGCCGGCGCCGACGAGGTCATGCATTCGAACTCCTTCGTTCTCGTCGACGGGCAGGCTCGGGTCCGAGGGTACTACCGCGCCAACAACGACGGCATTGGCGACCTCGAGCGCGATCTTCGGGCACTGGCGGCCGCACAGCCCGCGAAGCGTTGATAGCCATCCGCTTCGGTGTTAAGCCGACCGCATGTCCGAGAGCATCCCCGTCGCCCAGCGACTCAGCGCCGTGAAGCCGTCCGCCACCGTTGCCGTCGCCCAGCGGGCGCGTGAGCTCAAGGCGCAAGGCATCGATGTGCTTTCCTTCAGTGTCGGTGAGCCAGATTTCAATACGCCCGTGCACATCTGCGAGGCGGCGAAGGCAGCAGTCGATGCAGGGGCAACTCGTTATACCGAGTCGCGCGGCCTCCTCGAGCTGCGCAAAGCGATCTGCGAGGCATCGGCCAAGCGGCGCGCCGGGGTGACGTACCAGCCCTCCGAGGTCGTCGTGTCGGTTGGCGCAAAGCACACTCTCTTCAATCTCGCGTTGGCGCTTTACGATGAAGGGGACGAGATCTTGATCCCCGCGCCGTACTGGGTGAGTTATCCAGAGCAGGTCCTTCTCGTTGGTGCGAAACCGGTGATCGTACCGACCTCCGAGGAAGAGGGATTCCGCATGACTCCGGAGGCGTTACGCGCCGCGATCACACCCAAGACCAAAGCGCTCATCTTGTGCTCGCCCTCCAATCCCACCGGCGCGGCGTACACCGCTCAACAGCTTCGCGCCTTGGCCGATGTGGCTGCCGAGCACCAGTTCTGGATCATCGTCGACGAGATTTACGGGGAGCTCGTCTACGGCGGATTCGATCAGAAATCGATCATCGAAGTCGCGCCGGAAATGAAAGATCGCATCATCATCGTCGACGGCGTCAGCAAGACCTTCGCGATGACCGGTTGGCGCATCGGCTGGATGCTGGCGCCGGACTATGTGGCGAAGGCCTGCGACAAGATTCAGGGTCAGGCGACGACCAACCCGACAGCGATCGCCCAGTTCGCGGCTATCGCTGCCCTCCGTGGTCCGTGGGCGCCGATGGAAGAGATGCGCCAAGCGTTCGAAGCACGCCGGAGCCTCATCGTCGACGGGCTGAACGCGATCGACGGGATCAGTTGTCGTTTGCCAGAAGGCGCATTCTATGCCTTCGCAAACGTCCAGGCACTGATCGGCAAACAAGACGGCGGCAAGACGCTCGAGAACGACCTCGACGTGGCGGGGTACCTCTTGGAAACCGCACGCTGCGCCGTAGTCCCCGGGAGTGCATTCGGTTCTCCGGGCTTCGTGCGTATCTCCTACGCGGCATCAAACGAAACCATCCGAGAGGGGCTCAGCCGGATTGGGGACGCAGTGGCGAAACTGCGGTAGGTCGCGGCTGACCCAGGGAAGTAAACTCTGAACTCCTCGCTCCAGATGGAACCTCCGTCATTGTTCGGGCGTGGCTCGGCCATGGCATGCGCTTTCGGCATTCTGTTGTTGGGCCTGTTGCCTTCGTCGAGCCTCGCGCAGGAGCCGCAAAGGGTGCAAATGGGGTCGTCATCGATCCAGTACGTCCCGCCCTTTGGCTCGTCGGCTGGGTTCACGCCGAGGAGAGCCCGACCAAAGCCAAGCTTCAACAGGCCGTGGCGCAGCAATACTAAGCGGGACCGTTGGCGCGCAATCGGCCTCGGCACGGCCGGGGTGGCGACCGCATTCCTGGCGCACGAGCTCGGCCACGTCCTCATGAATTTGGCCTACGGAAACGTGCCGACCTTCGAAGGGCTCAGGTACGCGGGCTTCATCCCATTCTTCCGGATTTCTCCGGGCATCTATTGCAACGAAGCGGGCTGTTTTTACGTTTCCGATGGGACACCGTTCCAAGGAGGGAGAACCGGCGTGTACCTGATCACGTCCGCCGGTTTCAATGTGCAGCATCTGGTGTCGGAGCTTCTCTTGTCGTTCGATCCGAGGCTTCGCTATCATCGCTCGCCCTTGCAGAAGGGCATCCTCTTCTTCAATTTGTCGTTGTCGGTCGGGTATGCTCTGTCGACCTGGTTTCAGATCAAGCCCCCGGTCGGGGACATCCAGGGCATGGCGGACGCATCCCAATTGAACCCGAACTGGGTCGCGCTCATGGTGATCATCCCCGCGGGTCTGGATCTGTATCGCTTTTTCGTGCCCAACTCGAAGTGGGCACCGTGGGTCAGTCGGGTCGCGAAAGTCACCTTCCTCGGCGTCAGTTTCGTGTTTTAGCGCGATCTCGTGCCAATGCGATGGACGCCCGCACCAGCAACGCGACGCCAAGCACAGTCGTGATCAGCGCGCTTGGTGTGCGAGGGGCGTAGCCGGCGCTGAGGAGCAACAGCAGAGCCGCGCCCGTTTCCCGGCTCGCGGGAGTCTTCGATACCAAGGCCGCGACGGTGACGGCCGAGCCGATACCAAGCGGAATGGAGTAGAACATGAAGTCCTTCCCCGGCAAGAACTCGAGTCCTAGGGCGCCGTAGAGAAGATCGGGAAGATCCTGACCCACGGCGTGCTTCCAAAACGCGATTCCGGCCACGACAAAGCCCGCTGTGAGCGCTGCCAACCCGATGGCCAACTTGCCGCGAGCCTCCCGAATGGGAGTCGCGACCGCGACAGAGAGCATCAGAGGGACCGCCAGATATGCGAGCTCGCCGGACCAGCGGAAGGCGTTCGAAAGCCGTTCGGTGTGCTCCCAATAGGTCCGTCCGCCGACGGAGGTCACGACGGTCGCGAGGAGACCGCTCAAGACGGCGATCAGGGTCAACACCAAGGCAGCCGAGGTCGAGTGGGTCGAGCGCCAGTGCAGACCGGCGAGGACCAGCAGCAGGATCAACGAGTGCGCGATCCCGGACTCGACGAGCACCCACTCCCAGCCCGTTCGCCCGAGCGGCAGGAATGTCATCGACATGACCACCGGGATCAAGACCCAGCCGAAAGCAGCGATGCTTGCTCGCGCGGAGAATGGAAGTGCGCTCTTTCGAGACGAGAACGCTACGAGGCAGAACGACAAAGCGACGAGCGAGCTGATGACACTCAGATTTCGCGCGAAGACACCCCAACTGTCGAGTCGGACGATCTGGCCCTCTGACCATCTGTCACTCCCCAGGCGGATCAATACGCGATTGATCACGAGGTCCGCGAAGGTCGCGACCCCGGCCATCCATGCGAGCGGAGGGACCGCGGCGAAGTAGGGCGAATGTTCGTCTTCCACGGTTGTCAAAGCTGCCACGGAGGCCAGGGATGAATCGATGCCCTCGGTCAAGGTTCGGGGACCCTACGCTTGCAATCTAGCGTATTCAAGGCACTCTGCTAAAACCTTCCAGATGATCGACGTCCGCGATGACTGGACCAAGGCAGAGGCCCGTGCGCTCCACGACCTCCCCCTGACCGAGCTCCTGTTTCGGGCTCAAGAGGTGCACCGTCTCACGCAACCTCGCGACGCGGTGCAGCTCTGCTCGCTCTTGTCGATTAAGACCGGTGCGTGCCAAGAAGACTGCGCCTATTGCCCACAGAGCTCGAAGTATGACACCGGGTTGCAGGCCGAGCGTTTGATGGATGTCGACGACGTCCTCGACAAGGCGCGACAGGCCAAAGAAGCCGGTGCGAGCCGATTCTGCATGGGTGCGGCGTGGCGGAGCCCCAAGAAGGGGAGCCGGCAGTTCCAGCAGGTGCTCGAAATGGTGAGTGGTGTTCGGGCGCTGGGCCTCGAGGCCTGTGCAACGCTCGGGATGCTCGACGACGAGCAGACGCAGGAGCTCAAGGCAGCGGGTCTCAGCGCGTACAATCACAACCTCGACACGTCCGAGGAGTACTACGGCGAGATCGTCACGACCCGCACGTACCAAGAGCGCCTCGATACGATCGCGCGCGTGGCAGCTGCAGGCATTTCGGTCTGTGCTGGCGGCATCATCGGGATGGGGGAGAGCATCGACGATCGCATGGCCATGCTCGTCACGCTTGCAAACCTTTCTCCGCAGCCGGAGAGTGTGCCGGTCAACGCGTTGGTGGCAGTGCCCGGCACCCCCCTTGGCGATCAGAAGCCCGTCGATTCACTCGAGCTCGTTCGGATGTGCGCTACGGCGCGCATCATGATGCCGGGCGCTCGGGTGCGGCTCTCTGCCGGCCGCGCGTCGTTGAGCCGGGAGGCGCAACTCCTTTGCTTCGTCGCCGGCGCGAACAGCATCTTCTTTGGAGATAAGCTCCTGACGACCGGAAACCCCGACCACGACGCGGACCTCGCGCTGCTCCGAGATGCGGGGTTGTCTCCGCTCGAGCCAGGCCACGCGGAGCCCGGGCATGGTCCAGGCGCTGCTCGGGCAGTGAACGCCTCGGATGCGGCAGAGTAGGGCTGGTTCCCGGAATCATTGGTCTTTTGAGCCGGTTGATTATTGAATTTGATTTGCAACTTCCAGCAGCTATAAAGAAGACATGCTCGTGTGCCACTGTCATGCGGTCAATGACCACACCATTCGTCGATGCGTCACCGACGGCGCGAGAAGCGGGAACGACGTCCGTGAAGCCTGCGGCGCAGGCGGCTCTTGTGGCAGTTGTCGACCCGTGATCGATCGTTTGATCGAGCTGCATCACGGCGGCCAAGGCGGAGCCGACGCAAGCGGCGCGCGCGGCTGAAGCTCGAGCTGATAACGCCTTTCAAGTTCACTCGGTCTGCATTGCCAGTCCTGCAGGTGGTCCTATGATCACGCCAAGGAATACGTATGCAGGGCAACGAAGACGTCATCAAGCTACTCAATGAGGTGCTCACCTCCGAGCTCACGGCCATCAACCAGTACTTCATCCACTCGAAGATGTGTGAGGACTGGGGTTTCCAGAAGCTCGCAGGGAAGAAGCACGCCGAGTCTGTCGAAGAGATGAAGCACGCCGACGTGGTGATCGGCCGCATCCTATTCCTCGACGGTGTCCCCAACATGCAACGCTACTTCCCCGTCAAGGTTGGGGAAGATGCGATCGAGCAGCACCGGCTCGACCTCGAAGTCGAGTACGATGCCGTCAAGCGCTTGAACGCCGGTATTGCCCTATGTCGCGACAAGGGCGACAATGGCACACGCGAGCTTCTCGAGAACATCCTCGAGGATGAGGAAGACGGCATCGACTGGCTCGAAGCGCAGCTCCATCTGGTCGAGACGATCGGCCCAGAGCGATACCTGGCCGAGCAGATGGGCGGCGGCAACTAGCCGACGGGCGGCTGGCTGCTACAAATCCAGCGATGAACGTGCACCCGCTTGCTGGTCAGCCAGCGCCATCCGACGTCCTCATCGATGTCCCAAAGCTGATCGCCGCGTACTACGAACACGCACCCGACCCCGATGAGCCGAGCGAGCTCGTGAGCTTTGGCACGTCAGGCCACCGTGGGTCGTCGCTTCGGCGCAGCTTCAACGAGGCGCACATTCTCGCGACGACGCAAGCGATCTGCGATTATCGCCGTGCCGAGGGGATCGACGGCCCCCTGTTCATCGGTGTCGATACGCACGCACTGTCTGAGCCTGCGGCGAGGACCGCGCTCGAGGTTCTTGCTGCGAACGACATTGAAACGCGTATTGCGCCCAATGGTCATTTTACGCCGACTCCCGCGGTTTCGTTTGCCATTCTCGAGCACAATCGAAACAGCGCGAGCGAAGCCGATGGCATCGTCGTCACGCCGTCGCACAATCCGCCCGAAGATGGTGGCTTCAAATACAATCCACCGCACGGCGGTCCTGCCGACACTGACGTCACGTCCTGGGTCGAGCGTCGTGCCAACGCATTGCTCGTTTCGAGTCTAAAGGGCGTGCGGCGGGTGACCTACGAAGCAGCGATTCGAGCTGAGTCGACGCAGATTCATGATTTCATCACCCCCTACGTCGAAGGTCTCGATTCCGTCCTCGACATGCGGGCGATTTCGAGCGCTGGCCTTCGAATTGGCGTCGACCCCATGGGCGGATCTGGAATCGAATACTGGCCCCGAATAGCGGAGCGTTACGGCATCCGACTCGAGATCGTGAACCCGGTGATCGACCCGACGTTTTCGTTCATGACTCTCGATCGCGATGGGAAAATTCGAATGGATTGCTCCTCGCCCTACGCGATGGCTCGCCTCGTCAATCTTCGAAACCAATACGACATTGCGTTTGGAAATGACACCGATTTCGATCGACACGGGATCGTCACGCCGAGTTGGGGACTTCTAAACCCGAACCACTACCTCAGCGTGGCGATCAGCTATCTTTTCACCGAACGCGACTGGGACGAGCGTGCGGCCGTGGGCAAGACTCTGGTCAGCAGCGCGATGATCGACCGCGTCGCTAGCGATCTCCGCCGCCGACTCGCCGAGGTGCCCGTGGGGTTCAAGTGGTTCGTGCAGGGACTGATCGATGGGTCGTACGGCTTCGGCGGGGAAGAGAGCGCGGGCGCTTCGTTCTTACGAAAGGACGGAAGCGTCTGGACGACCGACAAGGACGGCATCCTCCTGAATCTCCTCGCCGCCGAGATCACCGCAACGACGGGGAGAGACCCCGGCGAGTGCTACCAGAGCCTCACCAGGCAGTTTGGTGCGCCCGTCTACGAGCGGATCGATGCCCCTGCGACACGTGCGCAGAAGGCGGCTCTCGCGAGGATGAGCGCATCCGATCTGGATGCGTCCGATCTGGCTGGCGAAGCGATCCAACAGGTCATCACTCGTGCGCCCGAGAACGACGCGCCGATTGGCGGGCTCAAGGTCACGACGGAGAACGGTTGGTTTGCCGCTCGCCCCTCGGGCACCGAGGACGTCTACAAGATCTACGCGGAGAGCTTCATCGGCCGGGAGCACCTGGCGTTGGTTCAAAATGAGGCGCGGGATTTGGTCGGCCGCGTGTTCGACAAGCACGCGACGGCTTGAGGGTTCAGCTCAATCGTGTTTCACTCCGCGGCGTGTTAGCGCTGGTAACCGGTGGTGGCGGCCGTCTTGGTAACGTTCTCGTTCGGCGGCTCCTCGAAATTGGGCAAGATGTGCGCGTGCTGGAGCCGGGGAGCCGGCCCGATTCGCTCGCCGGCCTCGCCATCGAATTCGTCTCCGGCTCCGTCCTGGATGCAGGAGACGTCGATCGGGCCATGGACGGCGTAGACGTCGTCTATCACCTCGCCGCCAAGATCGACCTGCGTCCCCGGAAAGACCCGATGATGTATTCCATCAACGTCGAGGGAACCCGGAAGGTCGTCGACGCCTGTCTTTCCCGCGGCCTTCGGTTGGTGCACACGAGCTCCCATCATGCGCTCGAGCGGGAGCCTCTGAATCTGCCTCTGACCGAAGACAAGCCACTCGCGCTCCACGAGAAGTGCGAGTATCACCGTTCGAAGGCCATCGGCGAGACGATCGTTCTCGACGCTTGCGAGCGCGGCCTCGATGCCGTCATCGTCAACCCGGGTTCGATGATCGGTCCGTATGACTTCGAGCCTTCGATGATCGGTGCTGCGCTGATCGACATGTACTTCGGTCGCATCCCCGTCTTGCTCGAGCTGCTCAGCGATTACGTGGACGTTCGGGACGTGGCCGACGGCATGATCGCAGCGTCCCAGAAGGGCCGCCGTGGCGAACGCTATTTCCTGACCGGTGATGTGATCCCGATCATGGAGATGGTGACTCTCTATGGAGAGCTCACCGGCGCCAAAGTGCCGACTCGCGCCCTCCCATTGTGGGTAGGCTGGGCCCTGCTGCCGTTTGCCTTGGCCGGAAGCGCCTTGACCAAGAAGGACCCCTTCATCACCCCCGATATGCTGCGAGCCAGTGTGTCCAACGAAGTCGTCTCCCATGACAAGGCCCACCGCGAGCTCGGCTACACGATACGCCCGCTTCGCGAGTCGCTCACCGACGCCGTCTCATGGTATCAGGAGCGCGGTTGGCTCGGCGTCTAACCAGGCTGCTCGCGGTTGACGTGTGGCCCGTGCTACACATAGAGCACCCATGAGCGGAAGAGCACCCACGCGTCATCAGGACCTCGAAGATGTGATCGATGTCATTGCCTCGTCGTACCGCGGCGACGATGAGATCAACAATCTCGATAGCGCAGCCCTTCCAAACAAGCGTGCGGTCATCGCTGCATTCAATCACATCATGCCGGTGCTCTACATAGGTTTCTACAGTACCCGCGCCCTCAACCCGACGAACCTGCGCTATGCAATTAGCGAGCACCTTTATCCGGCGCAGGACATTCTGGTCGAGCAAATCGAGCGTGCCATTCGCTACCAGGAGCGTATCGGTCGACTTCCGGTGCAGCAGCCGGCAGGTTGGAGTGAAGACGTGGTGCTGCGCGTACTGAAGAAGATCCCCGAGCTTCGGCGGATTCTCAATACGGACGTCCGTGCAGCGTACGAGGGAGACCCCGCAGCATCGAGCATCGAGGAGGTCGTTTTCAGCTATCCGAGCGTGCAAGCGATCACCGCATATCGGGTCGCGCACGAGCTTGCCCTAGCCGATGTACCCATGATCCCCCGCATCATCACAGAGTATGCGCACAGCCGATCGGGCATCGACATCAACCCCGATGCAGAGATTGGTGAACGCTTCTTCATCGACCACGGTACGGGGGTGGTCATCGGCGCGACGGCGGTCATCGGCCGCAACGTGAAGCTCTACCAAGGGGTTACACTAGGCGCGCTGAGCGTCCCGCGCGATCAGGTCGATGGGCGGCGTGGCCAGAAGCGGCACCCTACGATCGAGGACGACGTGACGATCTACGCGGGGGCGTCGATTCACGGAGGCGACACGGTCATCGGCAAGGGGTCGGTCATCGGGGGCAACGTCTGGCTCACCAAGTCGGTGCCCCCGGGGTCGAAGATCTTCGGACGCGCGAAGTAGCTGGCTCAGGTCGGCCAGGTCAGCCGAGCTTCTGCTTGACCTTCTCGTAGACGGCGTTGAGATTGATCAGCTCTCCGAGCTCGTCCTCGGCAATCTCGATGTCGTATTTCTTCTCGACGTCGGCGACGATCTCAATCGCCATCATACTGTCGATCCCCAGGTCCGCGAACGACGTATCCTCTGGGATATCCTCGACTTCGGTGATCTCTGTGATGACCTGCCTCAGCTCGACCTTCAACGTATCTGACATGCCGCCCGTATATGCTTGGCTTCAGGAGGAGCGTCAAGCCTTTGAAAACTGGCCGAGTGGCCTGTTTCGAATGTGGTATCGGCGGGAAATTACGGTACCTTCTGGCCTGCCAGACCCATGAATTGGATTTCCAAGAAGGCGCACGCCGAGCTGCAGCGGGTGCGGGATGCGCAAGCGAAGCAGATCTATCCGTATTTCCGTCCCTTCGAGTCGGGCGGTTTGCACACGACCATCGGTGGCAAACCGATCGTGAATTTCAGCTCGAACGACTACCTCGGTCTAACCAACCATCCAAAGGTCAAAGAGGCGGCCAAGGCCGCGATCGATCAATTCGCATGCGGGTTGAGCTCTTCACGTGTTCAGGCGACTACGACCCTGCACGTCGAGCTCGAAGCGCGCTTGGCGGCCTGGTACGGCTTCGAGAAGGCCTTGATTTTCACCACTGGCTATCAAGCGATGGTCGGCACGATCATGTCGCTGGCCGACAAAGATACCACGGTCGTTCTCGACAACTTGAGCCATGCTTGTATTCTCGATGGAACTTTTTTGGCAGCGGGCACGCCGATGCGCGCACCCGAAGTTCGCTTCTTCAATCACAATAGCGCAAAAGCGCTCGACCGTGTGCTGCGCAAGCGCGAACGCAAGAACGCGTTGGTATTGATCGAGGGCATCTACTCGCTCGACGGGGATGAGGCGAACATCGAGGAGTTCATCGATGTTTGCGCCCAGCACGAAAACGTGGCCATCGTCTGCGACGATGCGCACGGGACCGGCACTCTTGGTGCAGGCGGCCGAGGCATCATCGAGAAGTACGGCCTAGAGGGCAAGATCCCGGTCGTCATCAGCACGTTCTCCAAAACCTTTGGCGGCATCGGCGGGATTCTCCTCGGGGATGCCGACGTAGTCGATTTCATCAAGCACAACGCGCGCTCATTCTTGTTCAGCGCGTCATTGCCGGTGCCGATCGTCGCAGCAGCCAGTACGATTCTCGACATGCTCGAGGCGGATGGCCCGGCGCTGGTGAGCGAGCTTCATGAGAAGGCCTCTTACATGCGCAAGGGCCTCACCGAAATCGGATTCGACCTGGGCGAGAGCAACTCGCACATCATGCCCATCATGATCCGCGACGACACCAAGGCGATGTTCACCCATGTGGCGCTCTTGGAAAACGGCGTATTGATGGTCCCGATCATGTATCCCGCCGTGAAAGAGGGTCAAGAGCGGCTCCGTCTAAACGTGACGCGCGGCCACACGTACGAGGACATGGATCGCGCGCTCGACTTGTTGAGAACGTTCGCGAGCTCGTTCTCACTGGTGGATGGGTCAGCCGAGCGAGCAGCCACCTAGCGTAGCCCCACAGCGGGGGCAGGGCGGATTACAGGCAGGGGAATAGGCCGTTCGCGCAGACCAAGGGGCCTCTGCTCGGGAAGTAGTAGGCCCAGAAGAAGCACATCTCGTCGTTGACCGAAGTGCCGAAGCGAACCGTCTGGCTGCTCATATTGTTCCAATCACAGGTCACCTTGAAACCGCCACCATCGGGGACGGTGAAGGGCGGGTCGTAGGTGACGGTCAGGGGTTCGTCCCACCGAAAATTCGGAACTTCGTACACTGGAGAGCCTTGCGAACCGGCATCCTGTGCGACCTCCACCTGTACGTTGGTGCCCCACTGATGCTCGTGCCCGGTGATCGCGAAGTAGCTCACGCCGTTCATTCGGGACGGCACTTGGATGAAGCTTGGCCCGAGGGTCGTTTGAGTCCCCGGTGGGAGGGTGATATTCGTGTCACCCATGAACATGACATCGGCTTCATTTTCGACCTGATCTGCCGGCATCGGGATGAACGTCGAGCTGGCTTCCGCGGGTCGCGGAGCAGCGCTCACGTTGATGTAGTGAAGTTCCAAGCGAACCATCTGGTTGGGACCGATGGTGTAAGCGACTCCATCGGGAAGAATGAGCCGATCGTCGTCACGTTGCGTGATGATCATGGGCGGGTCGTTGAACGTGTCGGTGAACGGTGCGCACGGGTAGGGCTCTGGTCGCTCGACCGTGTCGTCGACACGGTAGACGATGAAGTGGTGAGACGTGGTGCCCAGCTGGTTGTGAATCTCGTGGATCGAAATCGGCTCAGTGTTCCCGACTCGTTTGACCACGCACTGCGTCGATTCGGTACCGGCAGGTACCGTCGTCGGTCCCCACTTCACGGTGAATGAATCGGCCGGCGGCACAAAAGTCCCCCCAGAGCCCCCAGAGCCCCCAGAGCCCCCAGAGCCTCCAGAACCCGCGGATCCGCCCGTACCGGCCGTTCCACCAGTACCGCCGGCCGCGCCGCCCGGTGCGCTTGGGTCGCTTCCGCCGCATGCAACCAATAGCGATAAGAGCCCCAACTGAAGGACGCGAAATTTAGTCATCGTCTTCGTTAAATAGCATGAACACGAGCAGGCTCGCACCGGCTCGTTGGGAGGCCCTCGTTTGCGGTGCCGGCGGAATTGCCAGCTTCCCGTCACTACCCGTTGCGACGCCGTGGATGCCATCACGGCAGAGCTGCTCGCGGGCGTCGTCGGTGCCCTACTTCTTCGGGAAGTAGAGGCTGACCGTCTCCGCGATGCATGCGGGGCGGTCCTCTCCTTCAATTTCAACGGTCACCCGGACGGCCGAGAGAATGCCGCCCTTCGACTCTTCGACCGAGACAACCTCTCCACCACCCCGGATACGCGAGCCGACCTTCACGGGGGCGGGGAACCGAACCTTGTTGGTGCCGTAGTTCACGGCGAAGTCGAAGCCCTGCACCTCGAAGATCTGAGGCATGAATGAGCTCACGAGCGATAGCGTGAGGTAACCATGCGCGATGGTCGCCCCAAACGGCCCGTCTTTGGCTCGCTCGACATCGACGTGAATCCATTGATGATCGTTCGTGGCATCGGCGAACTTGTCGACCCGGTCTTGCTCCATCGTGAGCCACGCGCTGTAGCCGAGGTGCTTGCCGACTACGTCTTTGAGCTCGTATGGGGATTTGAAAACGATGGCCATGTCTTGCTCCCGAGCCGATAGTACCCATTCTCACTGGCGGCGCCAGCGGGAGTGTCGGCGTGTGAGTGACAATCGGCAAGGCAGCAGCCCCCTCCGATTGGCGCGAGCTCCGAGGGGCGCCTTGCGTGGCCTCTGCTCGCAGTCCTTCCGGCCACCTTTGCAAGGCGCCCCGTCCGACGCAGCCCGGCGTCGCGCTCCGCCTTGCCCTGGGACGCCCGTCGTGAGCCGTTGTCCGGGGATGCAGTCAGCGTCGCAGTGTCGTGCTTCGCCGTGCTCTACGGTGTCTGGCCGTCCACTACGGTTCGCGACGCGTTCATGGCTGTCACTCCGCCCGACATGATGAATGCCATGAACTCGGCACCATCGGCGTCCAGCAGATGCACCCGGTCGCGTGGAACGATGATCAGATTGCCGGCAAAGCTGTAGGACTCTGGCAAGTACACCGAGACGTGGTCCGCGAGTTGGGGATCATCGAAGCTCTCGCTGGTCTGGAATCCCAGCACCTTGAGACCGTGCGGATTGAGCTCGACCGCCACCGGCTTGTCGAATTTGCGCTTCGTTCCGACGAAAGCACCGAACAAGTCGCTCAAGGAGTTGTAGAGGAGCTTGATGATCGGCACACGTTGCATGCCCAACTCGAAGAACGAAACGACCTTGTTTCCAACCACATTGCCGGTGAGGTAACCGATCAAGGTGATGCCCGCGGCCGCTATCACGATACCCAACCCTGGGATCGACGTGCCCAGCCACTTGTCGAGAGTGGTGACCGTGAACCAAACCAGCCAAACCGTGATCGCAACCGGTGCGAGGACCAATATTCCCTGCGCGAAGCTTCTCGTCAGCGTTCTCATGCGGTTCTTCTATCACCAGCTTGCGCTCCGCGCATTTGCAGGCAGAACGCGCGGCGTGCCGGCCCACGTTCCACTTTGGCATCGCTTGACCCCCGGGATCCGCCACATGCTGGTCGGGACCCTGTTCTTCAGTGCGATGAGCGTCTTCGCCAAGCTTGCGGGGGAGAGGCTTCCGACGATGGAGCTCGTGCTGGCGCGCGTGGTGGTCACCCTCATCATGAGCTGGTGGGTGATCCGGGGACTCGGCATCTATCCCTGGGGCCACAACAAGAAGCTTCTGCTACTGCGTGGGTTCGCCGGCTTCATGGGGTTGAGCTGCTATTTCTATGCGATCACGCACCTGCCCCTCGCCGATGCGACCGTGATTCAATTCTGCAACCCGATGCTCGCAGCGCTGATCGCGGTCTTCGCGCTCAAAGAATCGCTGCGCATGGTCGATGTGCTCGCAACCCTCTGCAGCATGGTCGGCGTCGTGCTCGTTGCTCAACCGACATTCCTCTTTGCGGCAGGGGCAGCTCTCGATCCGGTCGCAGTCGTGATCGGTGTCACCGGCGCGATCTTCTCGGCCATTGCCTACGTCGTGATCCGTCGCCTCGGCTCCACCGAGCACTTCATGGTAGTGGTCTTCTATTTTCCACTCGTCACCGGCCCCGCTTCGTTGCCGCTCCTAGCGGTCGAAGGGCTCGTCTTGCCGCAGGGCCTCGAGTGGCTGCTCTTGCTAGGCATCGGAATTGCTGCGCAGCTCGGTCAAATCGAAATCACCAAGGGCTTCAAGCTCGAGACCGCGGGACGCGCATCCTCGGTTACGTACCTTCAAATCGTCCTCGCCTACACTTGGGGGGTTCTCCTCTTTGGCGAATATCCCAACGCGCTGAGTATTCTCGGAGCGCTCCTCGTCATCGTCGGCGTGTTCGGTGTGACGCGCCGCGATCAGTCCTGAAAGAGCGGCGCGAACACGCCTGGCTCCACGCCGAGCGCGTCTAGATTTTCTGCACCCTCCACGTTGGTGATGAACGTCATCAGCCGGCCCCAGCCTCCGTGTTGAGTGGCCACCTTCGCGCCGGTACTGAGCTCCGTCCAGCCTTCCCAGCTGGTTTCGATGCCGCCGATCGGGATGACCCGAACCCACATGCGCCAAGCTTCGGGCAGGCCGTCGGGCCCCGGGATCCATAGATACGCATCGCCCGGCGTGACGCCGCCCGAGGTGTAGCTGATCAGGAGCGCGTCGCGGCCGTCGTCGAGCTTCACGAGCGCGCGTTCTGCGCCGGGATCGAAGAACTTCACGATGGGGTTGAGCCAGAACGAGTCGTTGATCCAGTACGCATAGGCTGCGTGCAAGACTTGTTCGGCGTCCGCGCCGGTTTGCTCCACGCCGTTGCGCCAGGCTCGGCCGGTTTGGTCGGCCGTGCGAAAAAGTGCGCGTGATTCGCCCCAGCGGAGCTCCACCAAGTTGCGTACTCGATCCCAGATGTAATGATGCCGCTCGAAGAACGACCAACGAACAGCGCCGGTCCGGTTCCAGGCGTCTATGTTGACCGCCGCCTCCATCGATCGTGCGAGCGCGTCCGCCTCCGGCCCCGGTGTGCCCTCGGGCCTGGGCTCGTTGAGCGAATAGCCCACCGCGACGAGAGTCGCGAGCCCCAGAACGAGGATCGCCGCCAAGATCTTGAACGCGCGCATCATGGAAACCAGGACCAGCCTACACTGTGCAGCCCGGCCGCAAAAGCGCTATGAGTCCCCCATGGGTCATTCGCCAGGACACCAGGGCGGCGCACCGGCCGGTCTACCAACGATCGACACCCGCGAGCGGGGCGCTCCCAAGGACGGGGCACCGCAGCTCATGGATCGCCGACTGTTCATGCAGCTCTTGGTTTTTCAGGTTCCCACGGGCGTATCCACCGCCGCGAATCAAGACGCGTTGATGACGGCTGTCCGAGACGCAGACATTCCTGCTGTCGTCTATGCAGATGTCAATGATCCGCGCGGCGTGGCGCTGCTGACCTTCAGCGAGGACCCTGCGCTGTTCGTGGACTCGGTCCGTCCCCTCTTCGAGACCGCGCCCTTGCGTGACTGGACGCTGCGCCCGGAGCTCACCATGATCGGCAGGACCTACAGTAGCGGATACGAGCAAGACCTCACGTTTTGGCTGCTCGATCGGCCCAAGCAGACCGTGATGAACCCCAAGTGGAACTGGGCCGTCTGGTATCCACTTCGCCGCACCGGTGCGTTCGAGCAGCTCGAGGGCAGAGAGAAGGGGGGCATCCTGCGCGAGCACGCCACGATCGGCCGAGCCTACGGTGACCAAGACCTCGCGCACGACGTCCGCCTCGCCTGTCACGGCCTCGACGCCAATGACAACGAGTTCCTGATTGGGTTGATCGGCGCGGAGCTGCATCCGCTCTCGCACGTGGTTCAGTCGATGCGTGGTACCGTGCAGACCTCGAAGTACATTCAACAAATGGGGCCGTTCTTCGTGGGGCGCGCCATCGGCCGCCACTCAGGCTCTCCGAAGTGAGCTCCGATGCCTGGTAGTACGTTTGGCCAAGCTTTCCGGGTGACGACGGCGGGCGAAAGCCACGGGCCGGCCAATCTGGTGATCATCGATGGCTGTCCTCCGGGCCTGCCGCTTTCGGAGGAAGACATCATTCCGGATCTCGAGCGCCGCCGTCCCGGGCAGAGCAAGATCGTGACGCAGAGGAAGGAACAGGATTCGCCTGAGATCCTCTCCGGCGTGTTCGAGGGCGAGACCACGGGCACCCCCATCGCGATCATGGTGCGCAATCAAGACCAGCGCTCTCGCGACTACGCCAGTATCAAGGACGTGTACCGGCCAGGCCACGCGGACTACACGTTCGACGCCAAATTCGGTCGCCGAGATTACCGCGGAGGCGGCCGCAGCAGCGCGCGCGAAACCGTAGCCCGGGTCGCGGCAGGCGCGGTGGCCAAAAAGCTCATCTCGCGCGCGTTCGGCGGTGAGGTGCTCGGCTACGTCATGCAGGTCGGAGACATCAAGGCGACGATTCCCCCTTTGGTCACGCTCGAACAGGTCGAAGTGCTTCCTGACGGTGGGCCGAACATCGTTCGGTGCCCCGACCCGGCGGCGGCGGCACGCATGGTCGCACTCATCGAGAAGATGCGAAAGGACCAAGATTCCATCGGAGGCGTGGCCGAAATCGTCGCACGCAACGTGCCAGCTGGCTTGGGAGAGCCGGTGTTCGACAAATTGAAAGCCGACCTCGCCAAAGCCTTGTTCAGCCTTCCCGCCGTGTTGGGTGTCGAGTATGGAGCGGGGTTCGCGGTCGCCACGGCGCGCGGCAGCGACAACAACGACGCGTTCGAAACCGATGCCCAGGGCACGATCCGTACCCGCTCCAATCGGCACGGTGGCATGCTGGGAGGGATCTCGAGCGGGATGCCGATCGTGCTTCGCGCCGCCGTGAAGCCCACAAGCAGTCTTCCCCGTAGCCAAGACACGGTCACCTCGAGTGGGGATCCGACCACCATCCGCACGACGGGCCGTCACGACCCATGCTTGTTGCCGCGGTTCATTCCGATGGCTGAAGCGATGGTTGCGCTAGTGCTCGCCGACCACTGGTTGCGCTGGCGTGCAATCCGCGACTAGCGGGCGAAGCTCCAAGCAATGATCGCGATCGCGGCCGTGACGAGAAGGGCGGTCCACAGGAGACTGCCGCCTTTCGCCTCTTTGGAGCTCTCGGACCCCACAGCACGGCGGAAACCATGCACCATGTTGCCCATGACACCCGTGGTTTGCCCGGCGCCGACCGTGCTGCGGGAAGGTCCATGTCCCTTTTTCTCGCGCTTCTTGATCGTGGAGCTCTTCTTCTGATGATTCTTCGCCATTCGATTCATCTTATCTGGGATCGACCCCGGCGTGAATCGCTTTTCGCGGAGGTGAGAGAGTGTAGTGAGGTATGGGCTGTCTGTCCCTCGAGCACCTCTGGTGTGCCCTCTCACAGGTCGAGAGGAGTCGTGGCTGAGAGTCCGGGACTCGATGGGCGAGCCATCGATCCCTTGCGGAGCCGGTGTCCGGACGCTCCAGGCCTTCCAACGCCAAGGCCCGGCTCCTCAACAAGCTCTCGTTCCGCGGGGTGAGGTGGAGCCCAGCATCGGCCGCCGAGAGTGCGCGCAGGTCGTCCGACGAGCTGCCGTAGGCTTGCGCCAAGTCCTGCCAAGCGTGCCAGTCGAGTGGGGAGACATCGGCGACCCGCTGATAGGCTTCGGCGGCTTCCTTCCATCTCCACACCCGAGCGTAGGCATCTCCACGCACCCGATCGAGCACCGGATTCGGACCGACCAGCGCTTCGGCCTGGCGAGTGAACCCGACCGCTTCATCTGGTCTTCCCTGGATCGACGAGAGACGCGCGCGCAAAACGAGTGCGCGCGCCTGAAGAACGGGCGACTCGGTGTCACGGGCCAAAACAAGCGCCCGCTCGATGCTCGGTTTGGCCAGGTGCACATACTCCTGAGTCCCGTGCAGAAGGGCCAAGGCCTGAGTCAGCAGTCGCTCTGCGACCGGGCGCATCGCGCCTCCGGCGGGCGGGTGCTCTCCTGCGCCCCGTCCCATCCACGCCGTCGCTGCGCCGATCTCCGTGACGGGTTGCTCGACGCAAGGATCGAGCGCGACCTTGCCGTGCGTCTGCGCGCCAAGGAGAAAGCCGACGCCGCGTTCGGTACGGCTGGCTTGGCAGGCGAACGCTTGAAACTCTAGGCTGTGCTTGCGGTGCAACAATTTTGCGTCGACTCGCAGCGGGAAGGCGACCTTACGAGGAAGCGTGATCGAGTACCGAACCGCTCGAGCATCGTGAGCGGAGAGCGTCCGGTCGAACGCCGGTGCGGAAAACCGGTCGACCCGATGCAGTATCTCCGGATCACCCATCGCGTCGAGAACCGTCGCGCGCAACACGAAGACATTCTCGTCGTCGTCGCTCGGCCGCGACACCCCGAGAGATCTTCCACTCGCATCGCGAACCTCCACCTCGACCCAGACGTCGTGCAGGTCGCGCACGCCACCTGGGAAGCGGTGGCCGGCGCGCTGGTTCTCCAGCAAAACATCGAATATCAGCAGCTCACCGCCGCGCATCCGCGATTCCTCGGGTAGCACGTAGCGACGCTGGCCTGCGCGAACCGCGCCGATGTCGACCGTCACCGCCCCTTCGAGTGCCTCGCGTGCTTGCCGCAGATGCGCTGGGTCCGGCAACTGCGCTGCCATCGCGGTGTGCGATGCGGACCAACGATGACTGCTTACTTCTCCGTCGATGGCGCCTGCCATCTCGGCACCGGACGCGGTTTCGACGCTCATGTGGCAGTCTTGACACGAGCGTTCGTCGACGGGTACGAGTTGATCCTGTACGGCGCCGGCATATCCGGACGACGCCCAATCGCCTAAATCGTCGATGCCCGACAGATGATTCTCATTGCCGATCGCGGAGCCGGAGAACGATCGATGGCAAGAGCCGCACAGTGCCGCAGTCCGAAGGGGATGCATCGTGAGGCGGGTACGGTGTTCTTCGATCTCTTCAGGGCTTGCAGGGTCCGGAATCAGAACTGGTGCGCCGGTGAGCGTGAAGCTCCCGTTCCCGTCCGGACGCGCGGAATCGACGCTGTGGCACACTAGGCAGGTGATGCCTGCGTACGCGAGCTCGTCGTCCGGCTCGACTTCGCGGTCGACATCTCCTGCTAGGAGCAGAAGTGGGTCGTGGCAACCGGCGCAGAATCGACTCTCCTCATTGCTTCGATGCGCGCGGAACTGGTCGACGCTTGCGCGGTACCATGGGTTATCGAACGATGCGTACGCGTGGGCGCTGTGCATCCAGTGCGATGCGACGTCGCTGTGGCAGTCAGCGCAGTCATCGGTCTTGGCGAGCCTCGTCACGTCGAGGCGCGGGGCCCTCAGAAGTGAGGGGCTCAAGTCATGATCAGGAGAGCGCGCGGGCTGCGGTGGCGCGAACGAGCATCCCGCTACACCGAGAAGCACCGCCGTGAGGAGCCAGTGAGCCATGTTGTGTAGGACGGCCGACGCCCCGGTTTGGATCTGATGCTCTTCAGAGGGTGCCGATGCTGACGAAAATCTGCGTCAGAAGCGCGTCTGCCATCAAAATGCTGATCGATACGACCACGACAGACCGGGTGGTTGAGCGGCCCACCCCCTCGGTTCCCCCGCGCGTCTGCAAGCCGAAGTAGCATCCCAAGAGAGCGATAAGGAAGCCAAAGAATGGCGTCTTGGAGACGCCGCTCACGAAGTCGGTGATGTGAAGAGAATCGAGCGCAGTGGAGGAGAAGAACTCCATCGGGATTCCGTAGGACAGAGCTGCCACGAGCATCGAGCTGAACATCCCCAAAATGAACGCGATGAACGTGATCAACGGCATGATCACGATGCATGCGACGAGGCGCGGGACGACGAGCTTCCTGATGGGGTCCGCACCCAAAGCCCGAATGGCGTCCACCTGCTCAGTGACCGTCATCGAGCCCAGCTCCGCGGCAATCCCAGCAGCGATGCGGCTGCCGACGACCAGTGCCGTCAGAGAGGGCGCGAGCTCGCGCGCTTCAGAGACCGCGATGACACGGCCGAGCGTGTCCTTTGCACCGAACGCTTCCATGGAGATCGCAAACTGAATGGTCATGACGATTCCGACGAAGATCGCAGTTGCGGCCGCGATCGCGAGGCTTCGCACGCCAAGTTGCTCGATCTGATAGATGAACTCCGCGGTATCGAACCGCGTCGTGAACATGGTTCGCATGGTTCGCCCCGCGAGCAACGTTACGTCACCGACCTCTTCGACGAACGTCCGAAGGCGTCGGATCTGAAAGTCCACCCAAGTCGTCAAATTTCGAGGCCGCGTGGAGGGCGTTGCGGGGGTCATGGTTGGTCCATCGTCCCGAAGCCGGCGATCAAGCGGTCGAAGTCCGGCAGGGCTTCGCCAAAGGTGGTGGCGTCGGGCGTAATCATGCTGAAATCGTAGACGCAGCCATCCTTCTTCAAGATCTGAAGCAGCATCTCTCGTGGTACACCGTCGAGCGCGGCCGTGAAGTGCGTGCGGAGGGCCTCACGCCCGTCCATCGGGACGACCTCCTCTTGGATGACCTTCCGGTCGGTGAAGCCGATCATGAGGTGATTGCGCAGGGCCTTCAGCGGGATGTCCAGGTCGGACGCGCACTTGGAGTCGACCTGCATGACCGCCCCCTTGGCCTCGTTGTGCCAGGCCAGATCGTTCTGCCGATCGACGGTGACAGCTGTCCAGTCCGAGCTAACCGGGCCGATACGATAGGACGTCCGCTCCCCGTGGAAGACCCCGTTTTGAAGCGTTCCCGTGGTGGCACAACCCACCGCAGTCAGGCTCAAGAAGAGCCAGGTTCCCAGCCGCCGCTTCACTAAGCCCGACTCTAGCAGGCGGCGCTTTCTTGTCGATTTCGCCTTTCGGGGTCGGAAGTGAGCCGCTCGCGGTTGAGTCGGTTAGACTGTGAGGGTTGTGAGTCGGGGGGCCCAGCCAGAACAGTCCACACGAACGCCCGGGGTCGCGATCTTGGATCGCCTGGTTGCGGAGGGACAGGTTTCTCCGAGCCTCTACGACGAGGTGCTCATTCATGCGCAGCGGACGCAGTCCACCGCCGAGGAGGCCATCCTGCAGCTCGGGCTCATGAGCGAGGGCGAGCTTCTGAAGTACATCGCCGGCCTCTACCGCACACGCTTCGTCGGCTCCGAACGACTTGCCAAGGCGGGTGTCGACCCGTTGCTCTTGAAACAGGTGCCCCGAAAGCTCGCGAAAAAGCTGACGGCGTTTCCAATCATGTATGACACGCGCGACCGGACGCTATCTGTCGTCGCGGCAGACGTCACCGACGACGACGTACGTCAACAGATGCAATTTGCGACTGGTGCGCGGGACGTGAAGGTCTATGTGGCTCGAGAGGCTGCCATTCGGGCAGCGATCGCCAAGCATTACGACCAGGACGATCGCCCGTTCGAAATGTTGCTGAGCGGGGTGTCCTCTCGGCAGGTCCGATCATCCCGCGAGTCCGATCCAGTCCCCGGTTGGGGTCAGGTCTTCGAAGACAAGGATGGCGTGTTGGTTCGCCGCCGACGAGCACAGTCGATCGAAACAGAGCAGGCGGCGAACAATCAGCTGCCTGATCCCGAGTCGGAGCCTCCGACGCGGCAAACGCAGCCTAGAGCTTCCGCAGGCCACACCCTCATCGAGCAGCTGTCGGCGCCTTCACAGGGGGAGGATCTCGCGGTTGATCCGGCAGTCTATCTCGAAACCCTCAACGTTCTAGTGACGCTGATCGAGCGACTCAATGGCGATCGCTGCGGGCATTCCATGCGGGTCGCGCGGGTTTGTGAGCAGATCGGCGAGCGAATTCGACTTACCATACCCCAGGTTCAAGGGATTTTGATCGCCGCGTACTTGCACGACCTCGGCGTTTCCGCAGATTCACATGTCACTCCGCTCGCTGCGGCGCTCGACGAGGCCAAATGCGAGGTTGCACGACGAGTCTACACCGCGCCCATCCGAATGCTCGAATCGGTGGAGCTGCCGAAGACCGCGGTGGACGCGCTTCGCCACCGCTACGAGCGCTTCGACGGAAGAGGATTTCCGGAGCGCCTGAGCGGCAAGGACATTCCCCTTGGCGCACGTGTGCTCGCGGTGGTGGAGAGCTACATCGACCTGATCCAGAGCAACGATAAGGCTCTTGGGCGCAGCGTTTCCGCCGAGCAAGCCTGTGCGGTGCTCGACTCTCACAAGGGAACCGCATTTGATCCATCGGTTGTCGACTGGTTGCGACACATCGTTCTCGACGAGGGGATGAAGACGCAGATCATGTCCACGCGCCATCGCGCGCTGATCGTCGATCCCGATCCGGAGGAGACCGCGGTGCTCGAGGTTCACTTCGCGGGGCAGGGCTACCAAGTCACGATCGAGCGATCGGTCGTAGGCGCCCTTCGATGCCTAGACGCCGAGAAGTACGACGTTGTCGTGAGCGAGGTGCATTTGGCCGATGGCCAAGGCTTCGACCTCCTCCGGCGCATGCGGGAAAGCTCGCATGCCCAAGTTCCGCTCATGTTCCTCACCTCCGAGCGGGCGCAGTCCTCCATCGACCGTGGGCTCGAGCTCGGGGCGGCGGACTACTTGGTGAAGCCGGCGTCCGCGGGCGTGGTGGCGGCAAAGGCCAGCCGCATCATCGCGGACGGCGGAGCCAAGAAGCTTGGCGGGCGGGGCGTGGCTGGCTCGCTTCAAGAGATGGCGTTGCCCGACTTGATCCAAATTCTCTCAAACGGCCGCAAGAGTGGCGTTCTCAAAGTCCATCACGGCCGGCTGCGCGGCGAGATGATGTTCCAGAACGGGTCGATTCACGACGCTCGTTTCGGCGATCTGGCGGGCGCCGAGGCGGTCTACGGAATCCTTCGGTTGATGGAGGGGAACTTCGCTCTCGAGCCCCAGACCGCGCCAGTCGAGGACGCCATCGGGATTCCGACGCACCACCTACTGCTCGAAGCCATGCGCCGGCTGGACGAAGAGCAGCGCTAGCACCCGACCAGGTGTTCAGCGGCCGCTAGTTTGAGGCGGGGACGGCGTGGGATATGCTGCAGAGGTGCGCTTGTGCCATCAATGTGGCGCGTCGGTCGAGGATGCCGCGCGCTTTTGTTCTGCGTGTGGAACCCCGTCTGACGAGCAGGAGTCGGGCGGAGCCGCGGACCCGCTCATCGGCCGCGTCGTCGGCGGGTCCTACCTCTTGCAGGAGGTCGTTGGCGTCGGGGGTATGGGCCGTGTCTACAAGGCTGAGCAGTCCACGCTAGGGCGCACCGTCGCGGTCAAGGTCATCCATCCGCATCTGCTCGGCGACGAGCAGACCGTGGCTCGGTTCTACCAAGAGGCGCGTGCCTCGAGCCGTCTCAACCATCCAAATAGCGTCAGCATCATCGACTTCGGCCGGACCGATGATGGAATCCTCTATCTGGCGATGGAGTTCTTGAGTGGCAAGGACTTGGCCCTGGTCATGCACGAAGAGGGACCACTCGCGGTCGAGCGCGTGTGCAACATCTTGGTCAACACCCTGGACGCCCTCGGGGAGGCGCACGAGCTCGGCATCGTGCACCGAGATCTGAAGCCGGAGAACATCATTCTCCGTCCGCTGCGGTCGGGCGAAGATCTCGTCAAAGTCGTCGATTTCGGGCTTGCTACCATCGTCGGGAAGGAGAGCTCGATCACGAAACCCGGGCTGGTGTGCGGCACGCCCGACTACATGTCCCCCGAGCAGGGTCGCGGCGACCGTGTGGATGGTCGAGGGGATCTCTACGCCCTGGGTGTAGTGCTCTTCGAGCTCTTGGTCGGACAGCTGCCCTACATCGATGACACGCCCACGCGGGTCGTGCTCAGACACCTAAACGATCCGATTCCCGATCCGCGGGAAGTGAGGCCAAACCGGAACATTCCAGATCGCCTCGCTGAAGTGACGATGAAGGCTCTCGCGAAAAATGCGAACGATCGGTACCAACTCGCGCGAGACATGCAGGAAGCACTGCGCAGCGCTCTCGAGGATGTGCGGGTTCGTCGCGCGTCGGTCACCCCTTGTCCGAGCTGCGGTGCCCCCGCTTCCCTTGCGCAGAACTTCTGTGGGGAATGTGGTGGTCGGCTCACCGGAGCCGAGCCCGCTCTCGGGAGCAACCGCTCGCTCCGGCCGTCTTTCTATCCTGCACTCGGGTCCCAGCGGCAGTTCGTCGGTCGCGAAGAAGAGCTCGGACTCATTCGCGAACACCGCCACACCGCTTCGCAGGGAGCGCATTGGGTTCACGTATTTGGCGAGCCCGGGGTTGGCAAAACGCGATTCCTCACGGAGATCGCCGAGCTTGCTGCGGCCGAAGGAGACCTGGTCATCGGGGCAGGCGCCCATTCGACCGGAGCACCGGTTCCTTACTCCGCGATTCGGACGATCTTGGCCGAGCTTCTCGAGGTCGATGACTCCGAGCTCGCGAGAATGGCCAACCGCGGAGACGAGCTCGGTTCGGCGCTGGCCGGGGCAGGTGTCGACGAGGTCATGAACCCCGCCGGTCTGCTTGGAGGCGACGGTCGATCACGAACGGGCGCGGTGGCCGAGGCCCTGGCTTGCGCGGTTCGGCGTGCGCGGGTCCGCGCATCGAGCGGCCGCGTGATGTTGATCGTCGATGACCTGTTCTATTGCGACGGCCTCACGCAGCGGACGGTGATCGAGTTGGCCCGGGCTCTCGGAAACGAACCCGTGCTCCTGGTGACCGCGGGCGACCACGATCGAGCCGTTCTGGCGGACGAAGTCATACGTCTCGATGGGTTCGATACCGAGCAGGCAGAACGGTTCCTGGCGGGGTCTTTCCACCTCCGCCTGGTGTCCGGGCTCGACAAGCTCACCGCGTCGCTCGGTGGCAACATCTTGCCATTGCATCTGGAGCAGCTCGAGGCGCTCGGGGCTTCTCCTGATGAGGGCCCCTCCCCGCGGATGGCCGATGCAATCGCCCAACGCGTCGAACGCCTCGAAGTCGACGCGCAACGCCTTCTGCAATCCGCGGCCGTGCTCGGGCGATCGTGCGATTTGGACGCCCTTCGATTGATTTCCGGCAATGACGGTCTGCTGGGTCTCGACGAGCTGGCAGGGAATTCGCTCGTGCAACTCGATGGATCCAAAGTCAATATCGTCCACCCTTTCATCGCAGACCTCGTGGAGGCATCGATTCCCGCAGAGGCGCGCCGCCAACTCCATCGCCGCGCCTACGAGGTGTTGAGTAGTCTTCGCGCGCCACAAGAGGTTCGTGCGGCCCATGCGTTCCGCGGAGTGGATGCGGTAACCAGCCTGGTGGTGCTCGAGAAGGCGGGCGACGCAGCGATGGCTCGTGGGGATCACCTTGGCGCCGTCCTCGAGTATCGTCGCGCCCTGGAGCTCGCCAGGCGAGAAACGTTGGAGAGCGGTGACACCGTCTATGATGGCGCGATCGCGACGTTCAGCCGCAAGCTCGGTGAGGCGCTCGCGCGTTCGGGCGATGCAGCCGGCGCCGACGGCGTGCTCCGGGAGGCGCTCGATCTCACGATGCCCAGGAGCGCCGAGCGCGCGAAAATGTTGTTGTCGCTCGGTCGGATCGCCTCGCGTCGCGACCGCCCTCGCGATGCGATGCGACATTTCGGACAGGCGCTCGAGCTCGTTGCCGGGGTCGAGCCCTCCGTCGAGTCCAATCTGCAAGTGGCGATCGGACGCATCCGCCGGATCGAAGGCGATCCGCATCATGCCGCGAATGCTTATCGGCGCGCGCTCGAGCTCTTCGCCGAGATCGGTGCGTCCGCCGAGACGATCTCGCGAACCCGACTCGAGCTTGCCGATGCCCTGACCGCCGCAGGTGATCACGAAGGGGCAGATCACGAGCTCCAAAGCGTTGAGCGTGAGAGCAGCGCGAACGGCGGCAAGAGCCTCGTCGCTCGAGCGGTGGGCATGCTCGGGACGATCGACGAGCTGGCAGGTCGGGCGCGAGATGCCCAGGTTCGTTACGAGAAGGCTGCCACGCTGGCGGCCCAAGCGGGGGACGCCCCAGGCTACCGCCGCTGGCTTTCAGCCAGTAAAACGCTCCGAGCGAGCATCTGACACTCTGCTATGCTTCGCGCCATGCGGCGCTCCGGGTGGATCTGCGTTCTCATCGCTGCATTGGGTTGTGACCCGTTTGGCGATTTCAGCACTGGGGCGGGTGAGGTCTACCGTGGCGATATCGAGGGCGTGAACGATCCGACCAACTGCCCCAACGGGATCGACTGCTCGTTCCTTCGGCGCGGCTTTCCGTCGGGGGTGACCCTGGATCTGACATTCGATGCCGACCTGCAGTATGACATCCCCGGCACGATCTCGACGAGCGGCGAGGACTGCGGCCCGACGTTCACTGAGACACCTTTGCTGGCGATTCCTCCGCTGGCACACGATCAGCTAGGACTCTACGAGTTCCCGGGCGGCGGAAGGGTTCGGAACTTCATATTCGTTGCGCGTCCTGATACCGGCCCACTCGCAGGTCGAGATGCCATGGTGTTCCTGTCCCTCATTCGCGGCGGCAACATCGAGGTGCGCGTGGTGGCGGGCCCTGGCCTGGTCATTTGCGACCCGGCGGACTGTGAGCTCATCAACTCCGGTCAATGCGACTACTTTGGCGTGTTCGCGCTCGAAAGGTCGCAGCTCTGATGCAGGTACTCGGAATCGAGAGCTCGTGTGACGAGACCGCCGCAGCCTTGGTCACCGAGACAGGTGAGGTTCTGACGGATGTGGTAGCGAGCCAAATCGCGATGCATCGCCCCTACGGTGGAATCGTCCCGGAGCTCGCATCCCGCGCGCACATGCAAGCGATCATCCCTGTCATTCGCGACGCGCTCGCCGACGTGCCTGGTGGGCTACGAGCCATCGATGCGATTGCCGTGACGCAGGGGCCTGGGCTGGTGGGCTCGCTGCTGGTCGGGGTGCAAGTTGCCAAAGCCTTGGCGTGGAGCCTCCGCAAGCCCCTGGTCGGCGTGAACCACCTGGATGGTCATCTCTTGGCGGTGTATCTGCGGCGGCCTGGCGACGACGCGTCGCAGCACGGACCCGCGATGCCTTATGTCGGATTGCTAGTGAGCGGTGGGCACACTGCGCTCTACCGGGTCGAAAGCCCTGCGGATATCATGCTCCTCGCCCAGACGCGGGACGACGCGGCCGGCGAGGCCTTCGACAAGGCAGGCAAGCTCCTCGGCCTAGGATATCCGGGCGGGCCAGTGATCGATCGGCTGGCGGCAGGTGGCAACCCCGAGGCGTTTGCGTTTCCCGTTCCGATGGCCTCTCGAAAGACGCTGGAGTTCAGCTTTTCCGGTCTCAAGACCGCCCTTGCGCGTCGGGTGGGAGAACACGGTGTTCCCGACGACGAGCAAGAGCTCGCCGATCTATGCGCTTCGTTTCAGGGCGTCATCGTCGAGAGCCTAGTCCGCAAGGCGATCCTCGCCTGCGAACAAGAGGCGATCGGCCGGCTCGTCATTACCGGCGGAGTCGCCGCGAATCGCGGGTTGCGCGCTCGCGCGAAGGAGGTTTGCGAGAGTCACGGAATTGATCTTCATGTTCCGCCCCCAATTTCATGCACAGACAATGCCGCGATGATCGCGATGGCCGCTGCGCATCGCTTGGCTGCCGGCGACGGAGACGACCTGTCATTCTCCGTGTACTCACGCGATCCCGAACGCCGCCGGGGCAAGTTCAGGCGGGATGGATCCCTCGTCGACGGCACGCCACAATAAGCGCTCGATGCCGGAGCCTGTATCCGAGTCGATTGATTCGCGCTACGTCGAAGTGGCCCTACCGGTTCCTCTTCGGAAGGTCTTCACCTACGACGTGCCGAGCGGCTTGCGGGGCGTTCTACGGGAGGGGAGTCGCGTCGCCGTCTCGTTCAACCGTCGCAAGCTTGCCGGTTTCGTCGTCGGGGGCCGGGAGGATCTCCCCGATGGCGTCTCCCGTGCGCTTCCGGTCGCGGGTCTTCTCGAGTCCGAGCCGGTGTTCACAGCGGAGCTCCTGCGGTTCTTGGACCAAGCGGCCAGATACTACATGCACCCGCTCGGCGAGGTGTTGCGTGCCGCGGCGCCGGCCCTGCCCGCCGGGGCCATGCGGCGGCTGCGCGCCGACGGCTTTCTCGAGGTGGCGGAGAGCCTCCCTGGTCAACGCGTTGCGCATCGCACGACGTGGAAGGTGACACCAACAGGCCGCGGTCTCGATGACGTTCGCTTGGGTCCACGTCAGACGAAGCTGATGGGCCGTCTTGCGGGTCGAGATTGGATCTTGCTCGACGAGCTTCGCGGCGAAGTAAACGACCCCCGGGCGGTCGTCCGATCGCTCGTCGACAAAGGTCTGGTGCAATTCGAAGAGGTGGAAGCCAATCGCGATCCGTTTTTTCGAACCCAGGTCACGCCGGACGAGCCTCCTGCTCCGACTCCAGCTCAGCACTTCGCAATCGAGACGATCGGAGAAGCGATCGCGAAACATGCGGGCGACTCCTATCTCCTGCACGGGGTGACGGGCTCTGGGAAGACCGAAGTGTATCTCCGGGCGATCGATGAGGTGCGACGAGCCGGCCGTGGCGCGTTATTGCTCGTGCCGGAGATCGCGCTGACGCCACAGCTCGTCGGACGTTTCCGCGCGAGGTTTGGGGATGACATCGCGGTGCTGCACAGTGGTCTCACCGCACGCCAACGCGATGACGCGTGGCAGGCCCTCCGACGGGGGCGAGTGCAAGTCGCGATCGGGGCGCGCTCCGCGCTGTTCGCGCCCGTTGCGGATCTCGGGCTCATCGTCGTCGATGAGGAACACGACCCATCGTTCAAGCAGGACGAAGGGTTTCGTTATCACGCGCGGGACATGGCGTTATTACGGGCGCAGTATGCAGGCGCGGTCTGTATCCTCGGGAGTGCGACTCCGTCGATTGAGACCTACCATCGCGCTAACGAAGGGCGAATCCGTCTGCTTTCACTGCCCACGCGCGCGACCGGCGCCACGCTGCCCGAGGTAGAGGTCGTCGACCTGCGCCGTCATCGAAAGGGACCGACAGGGCACGCACTGCTCTCCGGACCTCTTCATTCGGCGATCAAACGTTGCTTGGACTCCGGTCATCAGGCGATCATTTTTCTCAACCGGCGTGGCTTTGCGCCGAGCGTCCGCTGCGCGGCGTGCGGTGCCGTGGCCGAGTGCCCCGCATGCAGCGTGGCCCTGACGGAACATCGCGGTCAGGGCGTGCTCCGGTGCCACTACTGTGATTTCCAACGGGCGGTCGCCGTGCCATGCACCGCGTGCGCAGGCATCGAGTACAAGAGGCTCGGTGTCGGCACCGAACAGCTCGAGCGGGCCATCGAAGAGGGTTTCCCGAATGCTCGCGTTGCACGGCTCGATCGCGACACGGCATCGGGCGCGGGCGTCGAAGCCGTCCTCGATCGGCTACGCTCGGGCGAAATCGACGTGTTGGTGGGCACCCAGATGGTCACCAAAGGGCACGATATCGCGGCTGTCACACTCGTCGGCGTTGCGCTTGCCGACCAAAGTCTTGCCTTCCCCGACTTCCGTGCATCGGAGCGAACCTTCCAGTTGCTCGCCCAGGTTGCAGGGCGTGCGGGTCGCGCCGACACCCCCGGAGAGGTCATTCTTCAGACGTTCCAACCGGATCACCCCGCTGTGCGCTTGGCTGCGGGACACGACTTCGAGGGCTTCTACGCGGAGGAGATCCGCGCCCGCGAAGAAGTAGGCTATCCTCCGTTCGCTCGGCTGGTGTCGGTGCGGGTGCATGCTGGCGCGGAAGCCGACGCGCGCACCGCCACTCAGTTGCTCGCGGATACCGCGCGTGCGCACCAGTCTGTCAAAGACGGCGCAGTCCAAGTGCTCGGGCCCGCTCCCGCCCCGATGCCGCGACTCAGAGGCCGCTACCACTACCGCCTCTTGCTGAAATCGCCCAACCGAAAGCTGCTCCGCAACGTCGCGGCCCTCCTTGCCGCGCGAATCGACCAAGGTCTGCCCCCCACCCACGCCACCCTAGACATCGACCCTCTCTAGGATCACCAGCGGGATGGGGCGGGAGACGGTTTGGGCGTAGTTGCGCCAGTGGGGGTTGTAGCGTTCGGCTTGGGGCCAGAGCTCGGTGTATTCGCTCTTGGTGGCAGCTCGGGCGCGGACCATCCGGGTCTCTTTGCCGATTTGGATGGTCGCGGTGGGGTTGGCTTGGAGGTTGAGCCACCATCCGGGCGCAGTTTCCTTCCCGCCGTTCGATGGGTAGACGACGACATCATCACCGTGCGGCATGAATACGAGCGTCGTCGTTCGCAGTATTCCGCTCTTCCGACCCATCGTCGTGAGGACCAACACCCTTCGACCCAGACCGACACTGCCCACAATGCGGCCTCCCAAGAGTTGGTAGAGCCTAGCGTGGAGGCGTCCGAAGGAGCGCCAATCTCGCCCGCTCATTCCGCCGCTTCCTGCTCGTTCAGGCTGCTTGGCTGCCGGGCCGCATCTTCTGCCGCGAGGAAACCAAACATCAGCGCCGGCCCGATCGTGCCACCAGCGCCTGGGTACGATCGGCCCATGACCGAAGCAGACGAGTTGCCCGCCGCATAGAGGCCCGCGATCGACTGACCGTCCTCCGCCAGCACTCGGCTGTGCTCGTCCGTGACGAGACCGCCTTTGGTTCCGAGATCGCCTGGATAGATCTGCACGGCATAGAACGGACCGGTTTCCACGGGGCCAAGTGAGCAATTCGGCTTGACGTTCGGGTCGCCATAGTACCGATCCTGCGCGCTCCAGCCTCGGTTGTAATCCGGATCTTCGCCCTTGACCGCATACTCGTTGAAGCGAGTGATCGTTGCTTTGGCTGTCGTCGCAGGAATCGCGAGTTGATCACAGAGCTCGTCGAGAGTGTCAGCCTTATAGAGGAAGTTGCCGTCGCGATAGCGGCGCGGCAGTTGCTTGTCCGGCATCACCTTGCCCGGCGCTACAGGTCCGGCGATCGAGGTCCTGCGGTAGGTGGCGTCGAAGATGTGGAACCAGCGGGGTTCGGCGGCACCTGTCTTTGCAACGTCGTCATACATGCCGTTGACGACGTCGATATACGGCGCTGCCTCGTTGGTGAAACGCTTCCCATCTTGGTTGAGAAACAATCCGTGCGGCAGACTCTTCTCGACGACCAACACCCAAGAGAAGGGCGACTTCGGCACCAGCGAAACTGGGGTCCACCAAGCCTCGTCCATCAGGGCAAGCGCTCCCCCGGCAGCGCGACCCATTCGAATCGCGTCGCCCGTGTTCGATGGCGCCCCCGCCGTCCACTCAGTCGTGATGGGGTGCCGTTGATACTGAAGCCGCATCTCGAGGTTCCGAGAAAACCCGCCGGCAGCGAGAACCACGCCGCGATTGACCTTCACGCGAAGGGTTTCCCCCTCTTTCCTGAGTACCGCGCCGACCGCCCTGCCGTGTTCGAACACCAAGTCATCGACACTGCTGTTGAGCCACATCGGTACCTTGCGTTCTTTCAGTGACAGCAACATCCGACCCATCAACGAGTTTCCGGCACACAGCTTGGTGTCTCTGCCCCATCGCTTTCGTTTGAAGTGGCGAAGCGTGTACAGGAACATCTGCCACGCCATGAACAGCATGGTCTTGAACCCGACGCCGATCGCGGCCTGTGCTTCCTTTGCCGTGATTCCGAATTTTCCGAGAATTTGTGATTGCGGGTGAGGCCTCCGCAATCGAATCAGATCGCCGCGCAGCTTTGCTCCGTCGAAAGGGAGCGGATCCATCGACCGGCCGCCCGGCCGTCCACCTGGCGCCTCGGGGTAGTAGTCCGTGTACTTTGCCAGTGGGACGTAGCGCACGTGCGTCTGTTCGTGCAGATAGGCGAGCACTCGCTTGCTCTCGCGAATGTACAGCCACAAGCGATCGTCAGGTACCTCACCCTTGGTGATGTGCTTCAAGTACCGAAACCCGTCTTCGTCGGAATCCAAGATGCCTTCTTTGGCCATGCCTGGATTGTTTGCGACCCAGCAAACGCCGCCCGACATCGCGGAGTTGCCGCCGTAGAGCTCGCTCTTCTCGACGAGTAGGACATCCAATCCCAGGTCGTGCCCGCGCAGGGCGGCCGCCATGCCGGCAGCGCCACTTCCCATCACGAGTAAGTCGACAGTACGGTCCCACTCCGCCATCGGGGCGCTCCTTTGCTTCGTGTCGATGCGCAAGAATAGAACATGTTCTAGCGAAAGCGCCCTGTCAAACGCCCCGGATCTTGCGGTACGAGGTGCCTGGCGCTAGAAAATCTAAACCTTTCCAAGCTGTTGAGCGCGCGGCCGCGCGGAGGTCTTTCGTTGATTCGCCCCATTCTCTTTTACCCAGACAAACGTCTCCGCGACCCAGGCAAGAAGGTCGAGGTATTCAACGCGGAGTTGCATCAGCTGATCGACGACATGGCGGAGACGATGTACGCGGCCCCCGGCGTCGGCCTTGCTGCCCCACAGATCGGCGTATCCAAACGACTTTTCATCGTGGACGTTGCCACCGATGAGGACGAACCGAGCGACCTTCGAGTGTTCATCAATCCTGAGATCATTGCCACCGAGGGGGTTACCACCTTCAACGAGGGTTGTCTTTCATTTCCAGGCGTCCGCGAGGATGTCGAACGGGCAGAGCGCGTGACCGTCCGGGCCTGCGACAAGGACGGCAAGCCGTTCGAGCTTGAAGCGGAAGGATTGTTGGCCATCGCCATTCAGCACGAAACCGATCACCTCAATGGCGAGCTGATGATCGACCATCTCAGCGTATTGCGCCGGCGGATGGTGCATCGCGCGATGACGAAACGCGCGGCGGTCGACGCTGCGCAGTGACGGCCCGTGCGAACGATTTTTTTTGGTAGTCCCGAGTTTGCGGTGCCTTGTCTAGAGGCGCTGCACGACATTAGCGACATTGCCGCCGTCGTCTCGCAACCGGACCGTCCCGCTGGGCGCGGCCTCACGATGCGGTTTCCCGCAGTCAAAAAGCGTGCCCTCGAGCTGGGGCTCGAGGTACGGCAGCCAAAGAAGGTCCGAACCACCGAGTTCGCCAACGAGCTTCGAGCTCTCGATGCCGACGTCGCGGTGGTCGTGGCGTACGGCAGGATTCTTCCCAAAGCGGTGCTCGATGCGCCGCGAAGAGGATGTGTCAATGTCCATGCGTCTCTGCTTCCGCGCTGGCGCGGAGCGGCGCCAATTCAGTGGTCGATCGTCCACGGGGACGAGAAGACAGGTGTTACGCTCATGCAGATGGATGAGGGAATGGACACGGGCTCAATCCTCGCGACCGCGTCGACGCCGATCACGCGAGACGAGGATGCAGCCATGCTGAGCGATCGGCTTTCGAAAATGGGGGCCGAGCTCCTCCGCGGACAGCTCCGGCGCTTCGTGGCTGGTGAAATCGTGCCGCAGCCGCAAGACGACACAGCCGCGACGATGGCTCCTCTCCTCACGAAGGAGCACGGGCGCATCGATTGGAACCAGCCCGCTCGATCGGTGCACAATCAGATCCGCGGCATGAATCCTTGGCCTGGGGCGCACACGGCTCTCGCAGAGCGGCGCATCAAGGTACACCGCGCGATAGCGTCGACGCTCGATCCCGAAGGCGCCGCGCCCGGCACTGTGATCGCAGTGGATGCCGAAGGTATCCTGGTCGCCTGTGCTCAAGGGACGTTGGAAGTCCAGGAGCTTCAGGAGAGCGGCCGCAAACGAGTGGATGCGCGGGCCTTTGCCAGTGGGCGCGGGGTCGTCGTCGGAGATCGGTTTTCGAGCGAAAGGACCGTTGCATGAAGATCTATACGAAGACCGGAGACGCGGGCGAAACTGGCCTCTTCGGTGGGACCAGGGTTTCGAAGGCTTCGCTTCGCGTAGAGGCCTACGGTGAGGTCGACGAGCTCAACAGCGCCCTGGGTTGGGCGCGTCTAGCAGTGTCCGATGAGGCTCTGGACGCCGTGCTGAATCGAATCCAAAACGATCTATTCGAGGTAGGGGCGGAGCTCGGCTCTACCGAAGCCAGCAAACAGAAGAGCGTGGTGCCTCTCATCGCAGAGCCACAAGTCGAGGCCCTCGAACGCGCCATCGACCAGTACGAAGAAGGCCCACCGGCTCTCACCTCGTTCGTTCTGCCTGGTGGCAGCGAAGGCGCCTCGCGATTTCACCTCGCACGCTGTGTGTGTCGACGCGCTGAGCGCTCCGTCGTCGCTCTTGGCGCGCACGATTCGATTCGTGGAGAGGTTATTCGCTACCTCAACCGCCTGAGCGACCTCCTCTTCGTCCTCGCCCGCTATGCCAATCACGCCGCCGGAGTCGAGGATATCCCGTGGAAGGGCCAGCGAGGCTAAGGCATGTCGTCTTGGTCCAGGGCCAGCGCACGCGTTCCGACCCGACCGTCTCCGAGGACATCACCGGGTAGATCGAGGCCCGCCCGCATCTCTTCGATTTCCTCGTAGAGCGCGGCCCGCTCAATCGAGAGCCGACGAATGATCGTCGAGCCCCATTGGCGCTTCGCGCGGATCTTGATCGAGGTCCAGGTGCGTTTCACCAGCTCCAGATAGACCAAGGCCAGCACGCCGCCGAATGCGCCGATCAGAAAGGTCGTGATTCCGGCGGCCCATGGCGCACGAGGAATTCCACCGAACGATTCGTGCAATTCGATTTGACCGAGCCCAACGAGCAGCGCAGCCGTCAACCAGGCGAGCGGAAACAGAATGAGGCCGGCAAGCAGTTTGATGGTGGCAGTGTCCTTGTATTGCTTCGATGCGATACGGGAGATCACATTGGTCAGGAAGTAGGGGCCGGCATTGATCAACGACCCCAGGACGAGAACGGGAGGAAACACCAAGAACACGACCGCCGCCTGGGCGGCTAGCACGACCGGCAACCATTTGGATTCGATGGGCGGCGGCTTGTCGAGGTCATCGTCTTCGAGCTTCACCTCGAGCAGGGCCTGATCGTACGCGGAGACACGATCGAGCAAGGCTTGCACATTGTCAGGGTCGCTGCGTATGCGCGCGTAGTAGGCTTTCCAGACCCTCGCCATCCCCAACGAGCGCTCGCGCATGCCCGGCGCTTTGAGGCTCACGCCCGCCCTCTTGGCACGTTCAGCCCGCATCAGCGTCCGCACGCGGTTCATCAGTTGATTGAGCTCCCAACTTTCGGTCGCGTGGGTGACCTCCTGCAGAACCGGTTCGAGGATCTGGGTCAGCTGGCTGCTGCGAGCTCGTAGCAACGCATCGTCGTCCTCCGGAATTGGCGCCAAGAGCTCGGCGGGCAGTTGTAAGGGTGCATGGAACTCGACGAGGACATCCGACCGAAAGGTGGTCTTGTCGTTGTAGTGTAGGCCGATCGGAATGATCACCGGCGCAACACCGTTCCCCGCGCAGAGTTGTTGGGCTCGGTAGTAGAGGCGCGCCGCGCCGGTTTTGAGCTCTTGCAGAAAAGGGTCGTCATGACTGACCCCCTCCGGGAACAAAGCCGCAAACCTGCCGTCACAGACCGCCTGCGCCAACGCGTCGAGACTTTCTCGGTTCGCCTTTCGGCGGGTCGCGTCGTCGCGTTCCTTCAGATCCGACGCGCGGTAGATCGGAACCGTACCGAGCGCGCGCATCAAGGGTCCGACCATCGGCCACTGGAAGAGTCCGTGACGCGCCCCAAACACGACGGATCTCGGAAGGCTGCTGATGATTAGCGCGGGGTCGACCAGGCCATTCGGATGCCAGGCGATCAGGATCCCTCCACCGGTGTTCGGTACGTGCTCGACCCCGCTGACCTCGATCCGGCGAAAGAACAGCCCCACCAGGAAACGCACCAATCGCACCGCGTTGCTTCTGGTGATTGGCATCGCCCGATACTATCCGGAGCAAGAGGCCACTGTCCCATTTTTCCATTACGCGCTAGACACGGCAGGTGATGAGAAGTGGGCTAGCTGCAATGTCGTCATTGGTGCTGGGATTCTTCGTCCTCGGATGCAGCGAGAAGGCGAAGGAAGCATCTGTCGAATCGGCTCCCGCTCCGGTCAATCCGACGCTCGTCGAGCATGCAGAGCTCGTGGGCACCGAGAGGTGCGCTACCTGCCATGAGGCGGAGCACCACGACTGGATCGGCTCGCACCACCATCTCGCGATGCAAAAGGCGACGCGGGATACGGTGTTGGGGAATTTCGAGAACGCCAGAGCGAAGTACTACACCGAGGCCGTGAGGTTCATCCGAAACGGCGATGCCTTTGAGGTCGAGGCACTAGGCGCGGACGGCAAGCGTGCCCGTTTCCCTGTGCTCTATACCTTCGGCATCGACCCACTTCAGCAATATCTGGTCGAGGTCGAGCCGGGTCGACTTCAGGCATTTCCGTTCGCTTGGGACACACGCCCGAAAGAGCAGGGCGGCCAACGCTGGTTTCACCTCCAACCGGAGGAATACATCAAGCCCGGTGATCCCCTTCACTGGACCGGGCCGAGCTACAACTGGAACTATGCATGTGCCGACTGTCACTCGACGGCCGTGGAGAAGAACTACGATCGCGCGTCGAAGCGGTACTCCACGGAGTACTTCGAGATCAACGTGGGCTGTGAGGCTTGCCACGGTCCAGGTTCGCGGCATGTCGCACTCGTCGAAACGAAGGCTAAGAGGCTGCCATCAAACAGCGGCTTCGATCGTCGCCTTCCGACGCCTGACCAACGACGATGGTCGTTCGTCGACGGGCGAAGGATTGCCGTACTCGCCACATCCGCGCCGAGCGACGAGCCACTGACTTGTGCGCCGTGTCATTCTCGTCGCGCGGACCTGGACGGTCATCAGGGTGGGTACCACAATCGCTATCGCCTGGCGACGCTCGACGAGTTGCTCTACTTCGATGACGGCCAGATCAAGGACGAGGTCTACGTCTTCGGCTCGTTCCTTCAGAGCAAGATGTATGCGGCGGGGGTGGTATGCAGCGACTGCCACGACGGTCACAGCGCGAAACTCCGCGCAGAAGGCAACGCATTGTGCACCCGTTGCCATCGAGCCGATGCCTTCGATGGGATGCAACATCATTTTCACTCGCCCGGCACTCCGGGGAGCCTGTGCACCGACTGCCACATGCCACAGCGCACGTACATGCTCATCGACGATCGTGCCGATCACCGCTTTGGCCTTCCGCGTCCCGCGCTCTCCGAGCAAATCGGCGCTCCCGATGCATGCACATCCTGTCACCGCGACAAGAGCCCGAGCTGGGCGGAGGCTCAGATCGCGAAGCACTTCGAAACACGCGCCCCTGACGTGTTCTCCAAAGCATTTCACCTGGCCAGAAACGAGCGGCCAGGGGGTGAGGCCGGCCTGGTCGAGATCGTCGCAGCGGGGTCCGCGCCGGACATCGTGCGTGCCACTGCCCTGCTCGAGCTCCGCAACATCGAATCCCCCGCCCTCCCGGCACTGCTGATGCGCGCTGCGCACGATCCGAGCCCCATCGTGCGACGTTCTGTCGCGCAGGCGGCGCGCGATCTCCCTCCCGAACAACGCGTCGAGGCGGTTCGCGGCATGCTGCATGACCCCATTCGTACGGTCCGAATCGAAGCGGTCGCGACATTGCTCGGGGTCGATGCGCGCGGTTGGAACGCGACCGACCTGGCAGCGCTGAAATCTGCCACCCGGGAGTATGTTGCAGCACGGTCCTTCAACGCGGACCGAGGGGACGGGCTGGTGGATCTGGCGAACGTCGCCATGATCGCCGGCGATCTCGAGCATGCCGAAGAGAATCTTCGTGAAGCGTTGGACGTCGATCCGACGTTCACCGCGGCTTACGTCAATCTTGCGGACCTCTATCGAAGTGAAGGGCGAGACCAAGAAGCGGAAGCGATCCTCCGCCTGGGGCTGCCTCGGGCGGCCGATCGCGCCACCGTCGAATTTGCTCTCGCTCTTGCATTGGTTCGGCTCGGGAAGCACTCGGAGGCGTTGGCGCACCTGCACCGCGCGCACGTGCTTCGCCCTGAAGTGATTCGCTTCGGATATGTCTATGCGGTGGCTCAGTTCGACGGTGGCGAGCACGAGGCATCGCTCGAAACGCTCGAGCGCATGCGGGAGCGCTACCCGACCAACCGCGAAATTCTCCGATTGCTGGCGGGGTACAATCAGAAACTCGGCCGAGTCAAAGCTGCCCAACGATACGCTGCAGAGCTCGACGCGCTCGGGGGAAGCCAATGAACGCGCGAATTCGACAAGCCATTCGGCCAAATCCGAAGAGAGCGATCGATAGCCACCCCGCCGCACATCCCTCTCGAGTACTTGGTTATATGGCGCGAGCTGCGTTTGGAGCGCTCACAGCGGCAACTGAGCAGTCACTCTAGTGTTGCGTTCTTGCCAAAGGTCGGTCATTCGTACCTCACGTCCTACCGGCCAAGCCGTCGAGATTCCGGACGAAGGAGAGGTTGATGAATCAGATGTTTTTGGCAGCGGGATTGTCGATTGTCGGAGCCGTGTCTGCGTGCGGCACGCCTCAGCAAGTGCAGCGGATGGAAGAGGAAGAAGACATGGAGCAAACCATGGGCAACGAGCGCTCCGCGGCGGCCATGGATGGCGAGGGCACCGACGGGTTCATGGGGCCGAACGCGGAGGAGCAAGTCGAAATGCAAACGGAACCGTACCCGGAGTAGAGCCGCGGAATGATTGCAGCCGCGGTTCTGATCTGTCACCTCTTGGGCTTCGTTTCGTCGCTTCACGCGGTGATGAGCACGCGGACGTCCCAGGGCGCCATTGCCTGGGCGGTCAGCCTCATTACGTTTCCATACCTGGCGCTACCCGCTTACTGGGTCCTTGGTCGGAGCAAATTCCACGGTTACGTCGTCGCCCGGCGTAACACGGACGGCCGCAACGAGCGGATCCAGCGCCAGGCGCGCGAAACGGTAGCTCCGTACCGGGTTCCTGAGGGCGCAGGTGCGGAGGCTGCGCGTGCCGCGGAAGCCCTGGCCCAAATGCCCACACTGCGCGGCAACCGAGTAGACCTGTTGATCGACGGGGACGCGACATTCACCAGCATCCTCAAGGGCATCGACGAGGCCAAGGAGTACGTCTTGGTGCAGTTCTTCATCGTGCATGACGACGGGCTCGGGCGTTCGCTCAAGGAGCACCTTCTCGCCAAGGCCAAACAGGGTCTGCGCGTGTACTTTCTCTACGACGAGGTTGGATGCCACGCGCTGCCGAATGGCTACAAGCAGGAGCTCCGCGAAGCAGGGGTGGAGGTCCACGCGTTCAATGCACGCAAGGGGCGGCGCAACCGTTTCCAACTCAATTTTCGAAACCATCGCAAGATCGTGGTGACCGATGGCCGAGTCGCCTGGATCGGCGGTCACAATGTGGGCGACGAGTACCTCGGTAAGGATCCCAAGTTTGGTCATTGGCGGGATACACACGTGCGAATCGAGGGGCCCGCCGTCTTGAAGGCGCAGATCTCGTTCATCGAAGATTGGTACTGGGCCACGGAGACTTTGCCGGCGCTCGACTGGGCCGCGCACCCAGCCCCCGATGGGAGCGATACCCCGGTGTTGATCATTGCGACCGGTCCGGCTGACGAGCTCGAAACCGCGAATTTGATGTTTGTCCACGCCATCAACTCGGCCCGGAGACGCATTTGGATCGCAAGCCCCTACTTCGTGCCCGAGCATGCGGTGATTGTTGCGCTGCAGCTCGCCGGACTGCGCGGGGTGGACGTCCGTATTCTGATCCCCGACGAGCCCGATCACATGCTGGTCTATCTCGCCGCGTATTCATATTTCGACGAAGCCGGACAAACGGGCGTGAATTTCTACCGGTATCAGGATGGTTTCCTTCATGAGAAGGTCATGCTCATCGATGGCGACGTAGTTACCGTAGGCACGGCCAACTTCGACAATCGCTCCTTTCGTTTGAACTTCGAGATTACGGCGGCCATTGCCGACCCGACCTTCACATTCAAGGTCGAGCGGATGTTCGAAGACGACTTCAGACGTTCGCGGCTCATGGAACCCGGTGAGTACGATCGGAAGCCCTGGTGGTTTCGGGTGGGCGTTCGGCTTGCTCGCCTCACGGCCCCCATCCAATAGGCGCCCCAGAAGAGGGTCGATCGCTTGGTTCTGTCACTCCTTCTGGTCGAAGAGCTGCTGTTCCGTCCGCTCGAGGCGTGTGTTGTGGTCGTTCGCCGACTCTAGGACTTTGAGTACCTTTTCCGCACGCGCTTTTGGAGCGGCTACGTCCTCCGGATGAAGCCCTAATGGGGCGGAAGGCTCCGCTTGGCTGATCGAACACCCGAGCAAGACGAATGACGCGCAGAGAATTCCCCCAACTCTCAAACGTACGGCCTAATGGATCCGCGGATCGCCCGCCGGTGACGTCGCGTTGCCATTAAGCCCCGAAGCCCCATGGACGACGCGAACGTCGACTTGATGGGGCTTCAAAACAGTCCTGACCATCGTTGCCGTGGGATTTATGTCGAGTCGAATCCCTACTCACTAGTAGGTGGGAACGGGTGTCGTACGCTTCAGGCCCCCCGATGACGCTAGCCGGGTCCGCACACCACGCACGTTTGAAGTTCCCTATTCGACCTAGTCAGGGATTCTCTACTCCTTCCTCACCTGCAACAACAGAGGGACCATTAGCCAAGTTAGAGCCAGGGTTCGCCCGGGTCAACTCACTGTTTGACCGGGCTCGCTTTGAGGGCCGCGCGCCCCTCTCTGACATAGACCGTGAATCGCACCGAGGCCGCATCGTGGCGCTTGAGAACTTGCTCGCGCGCGGCATGGAGTTTGCGTACGAACTTGTCGAAGGTGAGCCCGTTCACCGAAGCGCCGCATTCCTTCTGCGTCGCAACGAATTGGTCGAACACCTCTCGATAGTGAGTCTCTTCGCCCTGTACGGCGGGGGCGGAGGCGTCGATGAGCTCCTTTGGCACACGAGTGACTTGGGTCGACTCTTCGGGATCGTCGAAACCGTCGTATTCATCGATGATCGCTCTCGGTCGGGTCGGTGGATCGTCGGGTCCGTGCGTTGGATGCCCTTCGCCGTGACGAACCGTCGCAGTGGCCGGGTGACGCGAAGACGGAGCGCGATTCGGCCAGGAGGACGGCGTCCGCTGGGGCCGTGATGAAGGCGGGCGCTGGGGCCGGGCGGTCGGTACGGTATGCGGCCGAGCGGTGGAGGTGCCCTGCGGTGGAGCCGTCGCTGCCATCTGCGGTGAAGCCGGAGCGGGCATGTCGTCTGGCGGGGAGTCGACTGTCGCTCTCTTGGCAGTGGGCGCTTCACCCGAAAAACCGAAATAGCCCGCGTCGGCGCCGTCGCGTGTGGTGCTGAGGATTTGGTCGAGGTCGACCGCAGACCGCTTCTGGACGTCTTCCTTGAAGCCTACGCCGGCACGAAGCGCCACATTGAGGTTCTCTGCAATCTTGCGGTAGTGACGGCGAAGCTCGCCTGCAGGAAGGCCGCTGAGCTCGTTTTTCGCGAGGCATTCGCTCGACTTGCGAAGAATGCCGACCGCCTTGTCGTGCTCCATGTAGAGCAAGAGTAAGCCGAGCACCAGTAGCAGAAGCGGGATGCCTATGATCACCGGCCAGGGTAGCGATGCGACATCTTCTTGGAAAGTGTTCGCGAAGAGCCCTCCAAGGCCCACGGTGCTTCCCTTACGGCCGATGAGGTAGCCGACCTTTGCGTGCGCGGCCTCGCCACGAACGGGAGACAGAGTGGCGCGCGTACGCTCTCCGATCTCGATCGATTCGGACGTCCCGTCTTGGATGCTTGCGAGAGCCGCCCCGAGCCCGTTCTTGAGCTCGGCGCTGCTCGGCGCTTGTGGGCCGCCCACGTGGGTTCCGATCAAGCGGTCGCGGAAAAAGAACACCACCGAAGAGTTCGGTAGCTTGCTCCCGAGACGCCTCGCCAGATCATCGCCCACCGTCATGCCATGGACGATGGCACCGACATACATGCCACCGTCGAAGACCGGTCGTGCTGCCATTCGGTAGACCTGACCGTTGTAGACCCAGACGTCGTCGCGCATGAAGCCGCGAAGCGCATCACGGACCAGGGGCATCTTGTCGAGCCGCTCTGACCCCATTGCATTCTTGTCCAGAGTCGCGACGACCTCGCCTTCGGTGTCCACCGCAAAGACTAGGTCTCCCTTGCCCTCTTCGAGCTTGGCGTTGAGGGCATCGAGCTTCTGGCTCAGGCGCTTCCGCACTGCCGTCGTGGGGGTTCCGACCCGGCCGCTCGAGCTTCGCAGAGTTTGGCGCACCTCGGGCTCGACCGCGATGGAGGCCAGCGCATCCAAGCGAAGTCGCGCATCTAGACGCAACCAGAGCTCCGCTTCGATGCGGTCACGACGCAGCTGCTCCTCCAGCTGGAATTCGGCCTCCCTGCTGGCTGCTGACTTGTTCAAGAACGCGCCAGCAAGCGCGCCTCCGACCGCCAAAGCGAGAACCATATACCAAAGGCGCGACAACATCGGTTACTTCCCCCGCTTCGCGCTCATCACGAGCGGATCGACTTGTAATGTCTTGCCAGCCGGTACGGTGACGCGTTTTACGGCCACTTGCTCGGACCCGCGGAGAATCCTCAAAGAATAAGGGCCGGGCGGAACGCCATCGAAACGGAACCTGCCGCTTCGCGTGACGCTTGCACACGCGACGAGCTCGCGTATCGAATGCAAGTACCCATCCACATGGCCGTAGATTCGATCGCCGAGCTCCCATGGCCCACCAGCCGGCACCGGAATTGCCCGAACTTTGCCGGGACCTGACTCGAGCGACTTGAATCCTGGAAGTCCCTTCACCGACAGCTCGTGTGTAAACGCGTCTTCGTTCTCGACGCGGACGGTCGTTCCCGATCGTGCGGCGATCGTCGAAGGCTCGAGTGCGCCCCCTCGAAAGGCGAAGCTGCAGCCGACCGGCGGTCCGGTAAACTTGCCGGTCAGAACCGCAAGGACATCGCTACGGTCTGCTTCGTCGGGCTGCTCTGGAAGCGCGCCGTTCCAGACCCGCCAGTAGTAGCTCTCCTGATTGGATTCCGTGCTCGCCTCTTCACCGGCGGTCCCTCGAATCGATCCTTCGATCGACTCGGCGGACGCACCCCCAAACGCGACCAAGATCGCGGCGGCCAGTCCGGCCCCCAGTACCATTCCGTCTCTGGGTTTTCTCATCGCTATTCCTGTACTATTACAGTTCTACTGAGAGAAAGGTAACAAAAATCTGCCGCTCCGCCCAACCCGAGCGCTCAGGCCGTCGGGCCGGTCAAGACGGCAGGGTCAGATGGCGCTGACTAGGAGGCCGCGTAGTCGATCAGCTGGATGGGGTCGGGATGCAAGCGAGCGCGCATGCAGCTGGTCATCCCCGCGGGATCACCGCCGATTTCGATCGGTGTCGGCTTATCGAATTGGAGCTCGACCTCTTCGGCGTAGACGTCGATCAGATTGGGGTGCCGATAGGTGCCCCTCCAGGCGCTGAGCATGTGTGCAGCCACGTGCGCGGGGCTCGTCGCCACGACCCGGACACAGAAACGATCGGCTGGGCGGTGCTCGGCAAATGGAAAGACACGGGCGCCGAACCCCCAATAGGGAATCGTCGACACCAGCGCGGCGATGCAAGCGCCCTCGAAGATGACTTCCCCTGGCTCGACGGGCGCTCCGGTCGGCCGGCCTTCGTGGTCCAGACGTTCGGCGGCACCGCGATTGACGATCTTCACTTCCAAGCGCGGGCGAAGCGCGAGCTCGGGTATCGTCAGAATCGGGATCGAGATCGCGTAGGACAGGGCGCCGGTCGCGCGCTTCCCTATCCAGGGCAGATGACGAACGATCGAACGAACCTCGTGGAAATGCTTGAGGCCGAGCGCGTCGAATCCGGCGCCGGCGAACGGCGTGAGCAGATCCTGCACTTCGATCAAGCGAAAATCCCGATGCGCGCTGTGGCGGCTCAGCCGCGCTAAGTCGGCGAAGATGCCCTTGCGCGACGTCCCTGCACCAAGCGCCCATGCGAGCGAGTTTCCGGTGCCGAGCTTCAGAAGACCGAAGCGCGGCGGCTCCTGTGTTCGCCTCCGAGCCTCTTTTGTGATCGCGGTGACCATGTGCACGAAGGTTCCGTCACCCCCTCCGGTGAGGACCACGGGATAGCCGAGCTCGACGATCTGGCGCGCGATCGCTTCCCCTTCGTCCAAGCTCCTCGAGAGAAACAGGTCGCCGCTGCCGACCAATTGATCGAAGCTTTCGATGAGCTCGTCGGTCACCTGCCTGGCGTTGCCGTTGAGCACGACGGCAACGCGATCGGCTTTGCCTGACACGAGCTCAGAGCCGTACCAGCGCCGCGCCCCAAGTAAAACCGGAGCCAAACGCAGGCATCAGGATCAAATCGCCCTTCTTTGCGCGGCCTTCCTGCACGGCCTCGCTGAGCGCGAGCGGGATCGAAGCGGCGGTCGTGTTGCCGTATTTCTGAATGTTGTGGACGACCTTCTCGGGTGGAATATCGAGCTTCTGTGAAACGGCCTCGTTGATTCGCTTGTTCGCCTGGTGTGGGACGACCAGGTCCAGCTCCTCGACCGTCACGCCATTGCGTTGCAGCACGGAGAGGCTCACCTCGGGCATCTTCGCGATGGCCCAACGGAACACGTGGCGGCCGTTCATCGCCGGATAGACGCTTTTGTTGTCGATCATTTCATGGGTGAGGCGTGGCTTGTACGCGCTCGCCGGTGCCTCGAGCCAGAGCTCCTTCGCACCGCTACCGTCCGCGTGCACCTCGACGTCGAGCACCCCTGTGTTTTCATCGTCGGTTGGTCCGAGGATCGCGCAGGCCGCGCCATCACCAAAGAGGACGGTCACGTCGCGCCCCTCGTCGCTGAAGTCCAGGGCCGTCGAGTGAACTTCGGCGCCGACCAGGGCGACGCGTTTGTACATGCCGCAGCGAATCCACGCGTCGGCGATTTGTAGGCCGTAGAGGAAGCCGCTGCACTGGTTGCGGACATCCAACGCGGGCACGCCCGGCAGTCCCAGCTTGTCGCCCAAGAAACAACCGCTACCGGGGAAGTTGAAGTCCGGGGAGAGGGTCGCGAAGATGATCGCGTCGATCTCCGAGACTTCGACCCCCGCGCCTTCGCATGCCATCTTGACCGCGGGTACCGCGAGATCGCTTGCGCCGATCCCGCTCTCCTCGATGTACCGGCGTTCTCGGATGCCGGTGCGCTGCTGGATCCACTCGTCGCTCGTGTCGAACATTTGGGCAAGGTCGTCGTTGGTGACGACCTTTGAAGGCACGTAGTGCCCCAGCCCCAGAATCGCGGTCCTTGCCATGAATCGAGCCCCTTCCGTGTGGTGCGAGCCTAGCGAACCCGTCCCGCAAAGTCGACGCGCCATGTCGCCGAGGGGGAATGCACGGTCGCCCGGGCCTGCTATAAGCCGGACCCCTGGCCGAGTGGCGGAATTGGCAGACGCGCCGGATTCAAAATCCGGTGTCCGCGAGGGCGTGTCGGTTCGAGTCCGACCTCGGCTACCCTGTAGAGACGTCGCTCGGCGCTCACTGCGCTGCGGCGTGACGTTCCATGAGCTCTTGGAGCTCTGACGGTTTCTCGTCCGGGTCCTCGCCGTTGCGCCTCTTGTCGATCTCCTCCAGCAGCTCCCTACACTCGGTCTTATCCCGAAGGTGGTCGAGGAGCAGATTCGAGGCTTCGCCAAAGGCTTTCTCGTAGGCGAGGGCCTCCCGCACGCGGTTGGCGATGCGTTCGCGGCCCGTTTGCAGGTCGTTCTCGAGCGCTTCGCTGTATCGCTTCAATTGAGCGCGGAGCTCTTCGATCTGCTTACGCCGCTCCGCGGCGACGTCTTCCTTTGCTCGCGCACGACGTTCATAGTCCCGAGCCACGCTGTCGAGAATCTCGACCTGCGCGCGAGTCGCGCCAAGAGCTTCGTGCCCGCGCCGAATCCGCTCGACATTGTTGCCCGCGGCTTGGACTTCGACCTGGGCGGTCTGATGTTCGCGCTGCGCCCGCTTCCGCTTGAGGATTAGCTGGCTCAGGATATCACGCTCCGACGACGCGTCACGCAGCGCGCGCGACTCTTCCCCGGCGAGATCCTCAACCTTACGACCAATCTCGGCGCGGAGCCCGCGACCGCGTTTTTCGATTGTCTCGAGTTTCTTCGAGTGACTCTCGAGCTCGCCCTCGAGCCGGGATGCCCGCGATGCGAGCTCCCAAATCTGGTCTGACGCTCCCTGCACTTCGGTCGGCGCGTCACCATCGGGGTAGGCACGGGCGACGGCACGCAGGAAGTTCGCAGCGGTCCGGCTCCACTCGACCACGCCGGGCGCCTGCGCTGGTGGGGGCGGAGCCGGCGCGGCGGGCGTAGCCTCGGTGGGTGCATCCCATTCCCGCGAGGGAAGGGCACGCTGCATTTCCTTGAGCTCCTCTTTGAGATGATGCCCATCGCGGAAGCGGTCTTCCGGATTCTTCTCGAGCAACTTGAGGATGATGTGCTCGGCTTGCTCCGGGACGTCGGGCCGGTATTTGCGGGGGCTGGGAGCTTTAGCCTTCTTCTGCATCTCGAGAAGCTCGTCCCGATCGCCCGACCGGAATGGAAGGCGCCCGGTGAGCATTTCGAAGAATAGGATGCCGAGCGCATAGAGATCGCTCGATGCGACCGCATCCTCGCCGCGCGCCTGTTCGGGAGACATGTATTCCGGTGTTCCGAACACCGCGCCCTTGGGCGCTAACCGCGGGTCACGCGTCAGGGCAGCGAGACCGAAGTCGAGGATCTTCACGAAGTCTTTTCGACCGCCACGCGAGGTGACCATGATGTTGTCGCTCTTGAGGTCGCGGTGCACGACGCCGAGATCGTGCGCGCGGGCAAGAGCCGCCGTCATCTGCTCGAGGATGTCGACCGCGCGCGCGACCGGCATCGGCCCTTTGGCGATCTGCGACGAAAGCGAGTCACCGATGAGGTATTCCATCACGAGATAGAGCTCGCCGTCCTCGGTCTCTCCGACATCGTGAATGTCGACGATGTGTGCGTGGTCGACGCGGTTTGCCGCGCGTGCCTCGCGCACCATCCAAGCGCGTAAGTGTGTTTCGCCTCGCAAGTCGGGCCGAATGAGCTTCAACGCGACCACGCGGTCGATGAGCACGTGCCTCGCGCGATAAACGACCCCCATTCCCCCTTCGCCGAGCAGCGATTCCAATCGATATCGACCGGCGATCACCTTTCCGAGAAGCGGATCTTGGGCCTTCTTAGAGCGCGATGTCTTCCTGACAATCCCCATGGTTCCCCCGTACCCAGCGGACATTGGTATGATAAGCAGGAATGGAGCGGAGTCCCAAGTGTTCCGCTCTGGCTGAAACGGGGAGTAAGCTGACAGTTGATGCCGGAGCTGCCTATGATGGTTGAGCGGGTCGGTTACGGAGGGATGGGTGACTGAAGAACGGCCGCTACTCGGGCCGTACCACATCGAGCGTCGCTTGGCGGCGGGGGGGATGGCCGAGGTGTTTGTCGCGCGTCGGGAAGGCCTGCACGGCTTCTCGAAGCGAGTGGCGCTCAAGCGAATTCTTCCGCAGTTCTCGAGCGATCCCGACTTCGTGTGGATGTTCATCGACGAGGCGCGCCTCGCTGCTCTGCTCGAACACCCAAACATTGTTCAGGTGTTCGATTTCGGCACGATGGGCGAGGACCTCGTGCTCGTGATGGAGCTCGTCGACGGTTCCAACGTGAGCCGCTTGCTACGCGCGGCGACGGCTGAGACGCCGATCCCTTGGGACGTGGCGCTGCACATCGCGTACCAAACGGCTCAGGCGCTCGACTACGCGCATCACGCGGTCGACGACCACGGGGACTCGTTGGAGTTCGTCCATCGCGACGTCAGTCCAGCCAACATCCTGCTCAGCCGCACAGGGCACGTGAAGCTGACGGATTTCGGCATTGCGACTGTTCGAAGTCGCGCGCCCACTACGGAAGACGGGCAGGTTCGAGGCAAGCTCGGATACATGTCCCCTGAACAGGTGCTCGGGAAAGAGCTCAGCGGCAAGAGCGATGTCTTCACGCTCTCCACCGTGATGGCGGAAATGCTGATCGGTGAGCCGATGTTCCAAGGAGAGAGCGAGCTGAACGTCCTGCTGCAGATTCGCGACGCGGATCTTCGCGTGCTGGCGCGGTGCGAGCGACGAATCCCCCAGGACATTCGCGCCCTCGTCCTTCGCGGACTGCAACGCGACCCGGCCGAACGGCCGACCGCTGGTGCGTTCGCGGAAGCGTGCGCGGAGGTCGCGCGTCGTCGTGGGATGGGGCACGGTCCCGATCGAGTCGCGCGCCTCCTATCGCAACTGAACCTGATCGAAGGGGAAGTCCCCGAAGTCCATCTGCCTGAGGCGAACGTGGCCTCACTGGTAGACAGCGACCTCATGCACCATGCCGGGCAGGAGCTCATCGGGCCTCAGCCCGCCACATCGCCCATCATCTATCGTGTGCGGCTTCCGGACGGCAGCGAGATGGGGCCGATGAGCTACCCCCGCCTGATCCAGCTTCTCACGACTGGGGTCATCGACAGCCGCAGTTGCAAGATCTCCAAGACCGATGGCACGTACCTCGACCCATCACACCTTCCCGAGCTGACACGATTCGTCACGTCACCTGGGCTTCAATGGAAGCTCGAAGAGCTCGCGCAGGCCGAGAAGCAGGGACAGCTCCGCGCCGCTACGCTTTTGCCGGTCTTCTACGACATCATCGCCAAGCAGCAGACCGGTGTGCTGCACTTGTGGCAACGGAATCGTCGCAAGAAGATCTATTTCGTCGACGGCAAGCCGGAGTTCGTTGCATCGACGGACAAATCAGAGCTGCTCGGTGAGTATCTCGTGGCGACCGGTCAATGTCTTCGCATGGAGGTGGAGATGGCGCTGGCACTCCTACCGAAGTACGGTGGGCGTCTCGGCGATGCGCTCGTGGGGCTGGGAATCTTGCGGCCTGTCGAGCTCTTCCGGGCGATCAGCGACCAGGTGCGCGGCCGATTGATGGAGTCGTTCCGATGGCGGCGCGGTGAGTGGGCGTTCGTTCGTGGAGCGCGTAGCCACGAGGAAACCTTTCCGACGGGACAGGACCCATACGAGCTACTTCGAGACGCCGCGAACGAGGCACATCTCGAGGAGATCGCGTCGGTCCTCGAGCCGCTTCATGAGCGGGTGATCGAGCGATGCGATGACGCACCGCCGTTGACCGCGTTTCGCTTGGACCATGCGTGGACGGCGGTTCTGGACTCGGTTGCGGGCGATGCGACGCTGGGCGGGGTGTTGGCGCGCGAGAGCGCGTCGGGGGCAGATCTGGAGCCGGTGTACCGTGCGCTCTATCTGGGGCTTGCGTGTGGGCTGGTTCGTACCAAGGTGAGCCCGTCACAGATGCCTTTCCGAGAAACGTATAGCGCCTGAGTCTGCCCCGTGTCTTTCGTCGAGCTCACCCATCCGACAACGAGTCCGAGCCCCGTGCTCGTCGAAGTTCCGCATTCGGGCCTGCAGGTTCCCGTCGAGATCGAGTCGGAGATCGACGCGACACCGCTGGCGATTCTGCGAGACTCCGACATCTACGTCGATCGACTCTACCAGCGCGCGCCACAGCAAGGGGCAACACTTTTGGTATCCCGTCTGTCGCGATACGTGGTCGATCTCAATCGAGGCCCCGACGAGGTCGATTCGGCTGCCGTGCCCAGGCATCCCAGCGGGCGTCACATCCCGGCGCGTGGCGTCGTATGGCGCGCGCGGACGGACGGCACGCCTCTCTTGCGCGCGCCACTGTCCATCGAGCAGTTCACGCGCAGGCTTGAGCTCTTCTATGAGCCCTACCATCGAGCCCTCCGCGAGGTTGCCGCCCAGATACTGGAGCAACACGGCCAAGTCATGATCCTGGCTGCGCATTCGATGCCGTCTGCGGGCCGACGAAAGCTGGGCGGCAGAGCAGGCCAACGCGCTGATGTCGTGCCGGGCACGCAGGGTCGTACCACCGCAGATGGTCGCATCATCGACCTGATCGATTCGCATTTTCGCGAAGCGGGACTGAGCGTCAGACATGACGATCCCTACCGTGGTGGGTGGACGACCTCGAACTACGGTGCGCCGAAGCGAGGGCAACATGCCGTTCAAATCGAGCTCAACCGCGCGCTCTACGTCGATGAGCAGACGAACGAGATCAAGCAGCACGACTTCGCGCAGCTACAGACGCTACTCGATGAGCTGATCGGGAAGCTCGGGAAACTCTTGAGGGGCTCGACTCAGTTCGCGACCGGCTGATCGATCAGGCCCGACTCGCTGGAGCGGACCTCTAGGCGATAACGGCTGTTCGCGGTTTGCAGGTAGTATGTTTCCTGTCCGCAGAGTTGAAGCACGCGCTTGACCGGGGTCGTCACGTATTCATGAAGCCCATCGGCAAACTCGATGACCACGACGGAGCCCTTGCGGGGAGGTCGAAGTAGCCGCCCCACGACCGCTCGGCCCGACGTTCGGCCAACTTTGCGAAGGACGACTTCCACGACCCGAAACTAGCATAATGGAGTCCGGCGGCAAAGCTGACACTGAAAACACCAGCCTTTCTGAGCACCTGGGCTTCCCTCGTTCGTGGAGGAGCCTTCATCCAGGCACCGCGGCGGACCAGCCGCCAGATGCGGCAAAACGCCGCGTCCTAGATGCTGTAACGGTTCGGTTCTTCAGCGATTTCAGCACTCGGTCCTCCGGCACGGAAACTGCAGCAGGCGCAGGCCGATGGCGAGCATTGTCACTGCAACGGCCCTCGACCGATATCGCGCATCGCTCAAGCGTGTCGAGCTCCTGGATGCCGAGAGCGAGCGCGATCTAGCGCTGCTGTGGTCGGAAGGCGACCAGCGGGCCGGGGCGCGATTGATCGAATCGAGCTTGCCTTTCGTCATTTCGATCGCGCGCGAGTATCGGCGCTGGGGTATCCCGCTCGAAGATCTCGTTCAGCAGGGAAACCTCGGATTGCTGAAGGCCGCATCGAAGTTCGATCCCGAAAAGCAATGCCGGCTGATCACCTATGCAGCGTATTGGATTCGCGCCGAGATTCGCGACTACGTCGTGCGGTCGTACCGGATCGTGAGATTGGGGACGACGCGAACCGAGCGACGGGCAATGCGTGCGTTCCGGCGAAAGGCCGTAGAGTCGCCCCAGGCGTTAGCCGAAGAGAGCGGTATGCCTCTTGCGCGTGCGCAGCAGCTCTGGCCGTTGTTGGTACGAGGTGACTTCTCCCTCGACGCCGCTGCCTCCGATGCATCTGCCGCCGTGGAACGCATGAGCTACAAGCAACCGACCCCCGAAGAGTCCGTCGCGCGCTCTGAGACCGTGCATCACGTGCGTGACGCGCTGCAATCCGCGATGGAAGCGCTGACCGAGCGGGAACAACGCATCGTGGAGGCACGCATCCTTTCGGACGAGCCCTGCACGCTCGAGACACTGGGCCGTGAGATGGGGGTCAGTAAGGAGCGGGTGCGACAGCTCGAGGTGAGAGCCCGCCAGAAGCTCCGTGATCGCCTGGAGCACCTGCGGCCGGCAGCATGAGCGACACAGCGACTCTCGCTTGACTCTGCGAGACATCAGAAGCAATTTGGCCGCTCAGATGCTGCGTGGCCACCTTCTTGCTTGCTTCATTCCGGTCCTCGTCGCGAGCGTTGTTGCAACGCTTGCGGGCTGTAAGCGCGACCTCGGGGAGTGCAACCTCTACGGTGTCTCGCCCGATGGGACTCCGATCTCTGGTCCCGCAGCTTTCGATATCGCCTACCGCGTTCCCGACGGTTTGCCGATGTACGAGGGACAGGCCCTCGTTCAGTCGACCTGTGGCAACGGGCAGCTCTGCCATTCGCCAGCCGCCGTGGGTGCCGACCGAGTCGGCGTACCGGCCGGGCTGAACTTCGACGTGGCATTGGCATGCACCGGCGAGGCCCAGGACCCGACCTGCGCTCGACCCCTGCAGAGTTGCGCTGGTGGACAAACCGACACGTCCTACTGCCAGCGTCTGCAGCGGCTCCAAAGCAACGACAATCAAATCATCAACTGGGCCGAAGGCATGATTCAAGAGATTCGTGCCGGTGCGATGCCGCCAGGCCGAGCGGGGCGAGACGCCGCCGCTCCCCAGCAGTGGATGCGAAAGTCGGACGGCACGGTCCTTCCGTCGATCGCCTCGTCGGACGGGCAAGAGATCGTTCGCAACTGGCTTGCATGCGAGGCTCCGGTCATCGCGCGAACCGAGTTTCCACCCTCCGCCGACTTGGAGCTCCAGCCATGCGAGAGCGTCGACGACGAGACCTGCATCTACAATGGCCCGCACGCCGATCTTCCCGATCCGAAGTGGAGTGACATCTACTGGAGCTTGATCTTCGAGCAATGCGTGCTTTGTCACGGCCCAGCCAACAGCAACGTGGATCAGAACCCGAACAACCCGTTCAACGGAGCGATTCCAGGGGGTGCGAGCCAGCCTGGCCTCGCTGCTTTGAATCTCACCGGTTCGGACACCATGGACACGACCAATTGGTCGGCTGATTCCTACCCCGCCGTCGTCAACGCCCTCGCGGCGGATCCCGGCACCTGTGCGGGGCAGGGCACCATCGTGATCCCGAACGACCCCGCCAACTCGATCCTGATCCAAAAGATCAGCGCAACCCAGACTTGCGGCGACTCGATGCCGATCGGGGGTGCGGTCGGCGCGCCCCTGATTCAGGTCATGGAAGCATGGATCAACCTGGGAGCGCCAAACGACTAGTGACGCGCGTGTGCCTCATCGCGCTTCTGGTGTTCTCGTCGGCCGCGGGCTGCAAGAGCGTTCCCGCTTGTCCGCTCCAAGCGCGTACGGATCCTGCGAAGGCGCTCGACGATCATCTACGCCAGCGATCCGAATGGCAATCGATCAAGGCCGAAGCCCGTGTCACGCAGCGGGGTCGACATGGGCGTATTCGCGGAACCGTGTTGATGTTTCTTCAGAAGCCCGACCGGATCCGGATCGACGTAATGACGCAGCTCGGTACGGCCGCGGTGCTGACGAGCGACGGCGACAGCTTCCAGCTCAGCGACTTGCGGCAAGGCGTATTCCTCCATGGGCCGACCTGTCCGCAGAACATCGCACGCCTCTTGGGAGTCACCTTGGATGCGGAGAGCATTCTGCAACTCCTCACCGGTGACACCCCATTGATCGAATCGACCGCCCAATCGATGGAATGCCGCGAAGGGCGCTACATAGTGACGCTCACCGCGGAGGATGGGACGATCCAGGAGCTCGCATTCTCCGTCGACGAAGCCGATCGAACCGAGCCCCCCGAATCGCAGCGTCTGACGCTTCGGCGGTCCACGGAGCGTTCTGCCGATGGTAAGACACGCTGGGAAGCGACCTACGACGACCATGTCGACATCAACGGCCATTCCTTTCCGACGAACGTCCGGTTTGTCGACGAGGTCAACGATGCCGATACCACGGTTCGGGTAAAATCGATCTCGGTGAATCCCGACGTGCCTGAGGGTGCGTTTCATCAGAATCCCGCGTCGGGCATGTCGATCGAGCTGGCCTCTTGTTCATGAAAAGCCGAGCAATTGCTTACCGGTGCTAAAGTAATGCCCATGACCGAACCGCTGCTCAGCCTGCGCCACTTGGTCGCGGCGTTCGAGACCGATGAGGGCTACGTCAGGGCCGTCGACGATGTCTCGTTCGATGTGTGGCCGGGCCGCACGCTCGGCATCGTGGGGGAGAGCGGCTGCGGAAAGAGCGTCACCTCGTTGTCCATCATGCGCCTGATCCCGAGTCCGCCCGGTTTCATCGAGGCGGGCCAGGCTCTGTTCGACGGACGCGATCTATTCCGACTCAGCGAGTCGGAAATGCGGGGCCTCCGGGGTAACGAGATTTCGATGATCTTCCAAGAGCCGATGACCTCGCTCAATCCCGTGTACACCGTCGGATGGCAAATCGTGGAGGCGATTCGAATCCATCAGAGCCTGAGTCGTCGCGCCGCAAAGGTGCGCGCGATCGAGCTGCTCGACTTGGTCGGCATTCCGGCTCCGGCCGAGCGAATCGATGCTTATCCGCATACATTATCGGGTGGCATGCGGCAGCGGGTGATGATCGCGATGGCGTTAGCGTGTGAGCCGCGCATCTTGATCGCCGATGAACCAACGACCGCACTGGACGTGACCATTCAGGCGCAGATTCTCGATCTACTCCGCTCCCTGCAAGAGGAGCTCGGCATGAGCATCATCTTCATCAGTCACGATTTGGGCGTTATGGCGGAGTTCGCTCACGAGATTGCGGTCATGTATGCGGGTAAGATCGTCGAACACGCGGAAACCCGAGTGTTGTTTCGAACGCCGCGGCATCCTTACACGAGAGGCCTGCTCCGGAGTTTGCCGAGTGCCCGCAATCGTGGAGAACGCTTGCGCACGATCCCAGGCATCGTTCCAGATCTCAGCAAGCTGCCAACGGGGTGTCGCTTTCAAGATCGATGCGAGCTGGTCACCGATGCTTGCCTGCACGACGAGCCGGCCCTGACGCGCCTGGACGACAGCGAAGTCGCGTGTTTCCATGCCGAGGTGGCGGAGTGAGCGAGGCACCGATCGTTCGCGCCGAGTCGCTGTGCAAATCCTTTCGAGGTCCTTCGCGCGGCATCGGACGCGGTCACGCGGAGCTGCGCGCCGTCGACGGCATCACCTTGGACGTGATGCACGGGGAGACCCTAGGCCTGGTCGGTGAATCGGGCTGCGGCAAGAGCACTCTCGGCCGGTTGTTGTTGCGCCTGCTGGAGCCAACGAGTGGACGGGTTTTCTTCGAAGGGCAGGAGATCACTGGTTTGTCGCAAGCGGCGCTGCGGCCATTCCGACGCAAGATGCAGATCATTTTTCAGGACCCGTACAGCTCTCTGAATCCCCGCATGACCGTTCAGGCGGCCTTGGCGGAAGCGCTTCGGGTGCATGCAATCGTGAGCTCGAAGTCCGAGGAGCAGCAGCAGATCGCTGCTCTGCTCGAGCGGGTCGGTTTGCGACCCGAGCACATGCGGCGCTATCCGCACGAGTTCTCCGGGGGACAGCGGCAGCGCATCGGCATTGCGCGTGCGCTTGCGGTTTCTCCGAGCTTCATCGTGGCAGACGAGCCAGTCAGTGCGCTCGACGTCTCGATTCAAGCGCAGATTGTGAACCTTCTCAGCGATCTGCAGCAGGAGATGGGGCTGAGCTACTTGTTCATCGCACACGACTTGCATGTCGTAGAACACGTCAGCCGTCGTGTCGCGGTCATGTACCTCGGGCGCATTGTCGAGCTCGCGACCGCGGAGCAGATTTACGAGCGTCCCTGCCATCCATATACGGTTGCACTTCTGAGCGCGGCTCCGGAGGCTGATCCGGGGGCCCGGAAGCGCCGCCTACTGCTCCAGGGCGACGTGCCCAGCCCGCTCGAGCCGCCTCCTGGCTGTGCGTTCCACCCACGATGTCCGATCGCCGAAAAAGGGCTGTGTGATCGAGAGATTCCCGCGCTCCGGGCCATCGAATCCGGGCATGAAGTTGCCTGTCACCTCGCCTGATAGCGGTTGCAGCCTAGCCGCCAACTGGAGTAACTAATCCCTATGGCGGATGCGAGCGATGAGCTCGGAATCGATCGGTACCATCGGAGCTTCTCTGCGGGGACCACCTTGTATTACGCCGGAGCGCCCGCGACGGAGCTCTACCTGATCCGAAGCGGGCGGGTGCAACTGCTCAAACGGGCCCGCGGCGTCGAGCGCAGCATTGGCCTATACGGCGCGGCGGAGATCGTCGGCGAAGAGGCGCTCCTTCCAGGGGCGCACCGCTCGGCAACCGCTCGAGCGATCGAGCCGGTGGCCGCCTTGGTGATCGAGAGTGACACGTTTCGGGCTTTGGTGCGGCGCCGCCCGGACGTGGGCGAGGGTGTGATGCAGCAGCTCGCCCAGCGCCTCCGGCGGGCAGGCGAACAGATCGAGAATTTCCTCCTCCCTGATCCTACGATCCGGGTTCTAAACAGCCTCCTGCATGCGCTCGACGATAGCGGAGAGGGGCCACTCGAGCTTTCTCCACTCGAATTATCCACCCGAACTGCATTGGATCTCGATCAGCTCAAGGCGGTCGTCGGCCAGTTGCAAGAGCGAGGATACCTCGAGGCAGGTGATCAAACGATCACCATCGTCAATGTCTCCGCGCTGCGTCAGCTTCACGAGTTGCTAGCCCTCAAAGAAGAGGTGAGGCACGGCTTGCGCTGTCGGTAATCCGACACCCCTTCTTGACCGAGGTCGTCGCACTCACTACACCTTCCCTGTGCTCCGAATTTGGGGATTTGTCGGTCTCGCCTACCTGACCGCAGGATGTGCGACGGCGTCGGGGGCGAGTACGCCTGACGGAGAACGCTCGTATCGGGAGTTCCAACTGGCGGCCAGCCTTCGGGATGAAGGACAGACGGCCGGTGCCATCGAGCATCTGCACGAAGCGCTCGATCTCGACCCGAACAATTCCGAAGCCCACCTTCTGCTGGGGTTCATCCAAATGGAACGACGGGACTACGCGACTGCAGAACAGCATTTGAGCGAAGCGATCAAGCTCCTCGAAAAGTCGAAACACGGCAGCTCGACCCTCGCCGAGGCTCGCAACATCTACGGGCTCTGTCTCATCGAGTTGGAGCGCTACGACGAGGCGGTGGTCGTCCTCCGAGCGTCCGCAGTCGATGAGCTGAACACAGCTCCACACCTTGCCTGGGGCAATCTCGGCCTGGCACAGTTGAAGCTAGGGGAATATCAAGAGGCGGTGGAGTCCACGATGGAGGCGGTGCGGATAGAGCCGAGATTTTGCGTTGGCTACTTCACCATGGGGCAAGCCCTGTGGCATCTGCAGCAGATGCCAGACGCGGAGCGTGCGCTGGTGAGCGCGCTTGGTGCCGATCCGTCGTGCGCGAATGATGTTCGGCTTCAGGGCGCATGGCGGCTCCGGGGAGAGGTGCGCGCACGCTTGGGTCATCGTCGCGATGCGGTTGCCGACTTGGAGCGTTGTGTCGAGCTCGATCCCAACTCGAACGATGGACGCATGTGCCAAAGCTTGCTGCAGGACTCCCGATGATGCACGACTCCATCGGCGATTACTTGAAGACCGAACGTCAGACGCGTCGGCTTTCCATCGAAGAGGTTTCGCGCACCACGCGGATCCCTCGCAGGACGCTGGAGTCGCTCGAAGACGATCGTTTCGACGATCTGCCGAGCGGAGTCTTCGTCCGCGGATTCATCAAAGCTTATGCGTCTGCCGTCGATATCGATGCAAACGAGATTCTCGCACGATTCGACGAGCAGCGGCCGAAAACGCTGCCGCCCGCGCCATTGGCTTCCGTTCATAGCGGCCGTGGCTACCGGGCGCTGCTGCTCGCGCTCACCACGGCGGCGCTTTTCGCAATCATCGTGGCCACGTTCGTTCTAGTGCGGCGGGCGCCTGCACAGGACGATCCGATTGAGCTATCCTCCGCCGTGCCGTGCCGAGTCGAAGCTGTCAGAGTCGAGCGCTCCTTCTGCGTTCCGTCGATTACCGTGACTCCGACCGCATCGTCACTCTCCTGACGGAGGACTACGGCAAGTTCGCTGCGCTCGCTAGAGGTGCGCGCAAGAGTCAACGACGGTTCGGGGGCGCACTACAACCTTACGTTCTGATGAACGCGCACTTCCGACCTGGGCGCGGCGATCTCGCGCACCTGGAGAGCGTGTCGGTCGATCGATCGTTTCATGGGATCCTTGGGAGCCTGAAGGCGATTGGGGTTGCAGGTGTTGCGCTCACCGTGATTCGTGAACGTCTACCGGACCATGAGCCCGATCCCGCCATGTTCGACGCGGCGGTGCGGTTTCTGACTGCGCTCACCGAGGGCGCGCCTCCGGAAGAGGCTCTCTTGTGTCTGCAGATCCGAACACTCGCGTTGCTTGGCTTCGCACCGACGCTCGATCGCTGCGTGCATTGCGCCAAGAGGCCCGCAACTGGGAAATCAGCTTCCTTCGATGCTGGGCGCGGAGGGATCGTATGCAGAGCGTGTGGCGGCGGTCGATTGGTCTTGTCCGCTGGGGCCCTTCGCCGCTGGGTCGCGGTTCAGGCGACGACCGAGCTTCCCGAGCAACCTTGGCCGGATCGCGAGCGCGAAGAGATCCACGACGCGCTGGCAGAGCTGGATGCCAACCATGCAACTGTCTCCGTTCGGGAGCGCACGGCGGCAGGATCGGGTAGGTGGGAAGGCCCCATTTCATGAGTGACACCCCTCAACCGATCGAGCTGCGTGCGCCGCGCGGAGCTCGCGTGATGGAGATCGATTGGGCAGACGGACACCGAAGCGTCTACCCACACGAGCTTTTGCGCGGGTTTTGCCCTTGCGCGCACTGCCAAGGTCATGAAGGTCCCATTCGGTTCACCGAGGGCGGTGATCTCGAGCTGACCGACATCCAACCGGTCGGCAATTACGCGCTCCGACTCCTATGGCGCGATGGACATCAAACCGGGATTTACAGCCATCGGTTTCTGCGGAGCCTGTGCGCATGTTCATCCTGTGCCCCCGATGAGCCTAAAACGCGCTCGTTTTGGCGCGAATAGAGCGGGTACCCCCGGGTTCGACTCTGTTACCATGTGCTTGGGGGGAACGAGTGACATTACACGCTCTCATTGTCGATGACAGCGGCGCTGTGCGTGCATTCGTCCGTGCTGCTTTGGAAGACGCCGACTTCGCTCGGGTCGTCGAGGCGGAAACGGGCTTCGAAGCACTTCGATTGCTTGCTTCCAACACGTTCGACGTCGTCATCGTCGACGTCAACATGCCGGACATCAACGGGCTCGAGCTGCTCGCCTTCATGAACAAGAGTCCGCGACAGCAAGCCGCTCGAAAGATCCTGATTAGCACGCAAGTCGGTGGCCCAGATGCGAAGCGAGGCACCGAGCTGGGGGCGGATGCGTTTCTGCAGAAGCCCTTCGAGGTCGATGAGTTGAAGAAGCTCATCCGTAATTTGCTCAGCTCGGCCGAAGAGGTCCCTGGATGAGAGATCCGCGCGACAACGTGCAGCAAGAGTTCTTGGCCGAGGCCCAAGAGCTCGTCGAGGCATTGTCACGCGACCTCTTGCTTCTCGACGAGGCCCATCATCGCAGCGAGCGCATGGATCCGCGGCTCGTCAACGAGATCTTCCGCGGAGTTCACACGCTCAAGGGCATCGCTGGAATGTTCGGGTACAAGCACGTCGGCGCAGTTGCTCACGCGCTCGAGGACCTGTTGGACGATTTGCGCCTCGGCCGCAGCGCACTCGGGCCCCGATTAATCGACGTGCTCTTCGACTCCGTCGAGCGGTTTCAGCGACTCCTGAGTCTCGAAGATCCGCAGGCTCCGGAAGAAGAGCCCGGAGTTCGCGCCTACATCGACGCGATTCGTTCGATTGCAACGGAGCCACAGGACGAGGAAGGCGATCCGCTCGACGGCTACGTCATCGAGCCCGCCGTTCTGTCGGTGCTGACCGAGTACGAGGAACATCGGCTCCGAGCCTGCATTCGTGAGGGGCTGCAGCTATATCGGCTCCGCGCGGCTTTCGATCTGACGGCCATCGATGAGTCGATCGAAGTTCTACGCGACGCGGCGCAGGGGGACGTAGAGATCATCACGTACCTGCCGAGTATGGAGGGCGGCAACGAGGATACGATCGAGCTCGTCGTCTTGGTTGCCAGCAGAGTTCCGGAGGCGGAGCTCAAAGCCCATTTCGAAGGGCGTTACGGAACGGTCGAACCGATAGCGCAGCGAACCCATCTGCCGACATTGCCGCCGAGACGGACGTCGATCCCCTCGGGCTCAGTCAGTATCGGACCTCCGTTCGAGGACGATGCGAGTCTGGCGTCACTTCGTTCGGTGGCCAACTCGGTGCGCGTGGACATTCGGAAGCTCGATCACCTGATGAACGTCGTAGGTGAGCTCGCTCTGGTTCGAAGCGCCGTCAACCGCATCGTCGATCGTTTCAAGGGGGAATCGATGCATCGGCAGTCGCTCACGGACCTCGACCGAATTGGCCGCGGTTTCGAGCGTCAGCTGGCTGAGCTGCGCACCGGGATTCTCGATGTTCGCATGGTTCCGCTAGGACAGGTATTCAACAAGCTTGCGCGCATCGTGCGGCAGGGTGCGCGGGAGCACGATAAGCAAATTCGATTGGTGGTGACCGGGGCGAACACGGAGGTCGACAAGCTCATCGTCGAGGATCTGACCGATCCGCTCATGCATTTAGTCCGAAATTCCATCGACCATGGGATCGAGCATGCAGATGTGCGCACGCGCTCTGGCAAACGGGCCGAGGGGATGCTTGCACTTAACGCGTATCACAAGGGAAGCAACGTCGTGATCGAGGTCGAGGACGACGGTGCTGGAATGAACGCGCACGCGCTCCGAGAAGCCGCGGTCACGCGTGGTCTGTTGAGCACCGATGCGGGTCGCGATCTCACGCGTCAGGAGATGCTCAACCTGGTGTTCCTTCCTGGGCTGACCACGAGCTCGGAGATCACCGATATGTCGGGTCGAGGCGTTGGAATGGACGTCGTCAAGACCAACATTCTCCGGATGGGTGGAATGATCTCGATCGCGAGCGAGCAGGGTATCGGCACGAAGATCACAGTCACGCTTCCGATCACTCTCGCGATCATTCGGGCGCTCATCGTCACGGTTGCATCGCGCTCCTTTGCGTTGCCGATCACGGCAGTTCGTGAGGCGATTCCGTACTCGCCGAAAGAGGTGCGCACGATTCAAGGCCGCGAAGTGATCTCTCTCCGCGGCGAGACTCTGGCAGTCTGCGATCTTGCGCGCCTGTTCGGTTTCCGCAGATCCAGCCAGAAAGAGGGCAAATTCGTCGTCGTTGGCGCTATGGGCAATCGAGAGCTCGGTTTCGTCGTCGATGGGCTCATTGGTCAGGAAGACGTGATCATCAAGGCTCTCGGAAAGAGCTTGTCCTCCGTTCGGGGATTTGCAGGTGCAACCGATTTGGGCGACCAAAGAGTCGCGCTGGTGCTCGACGCACCCGCGCTCTTCACGGACTATTTCGACGGCTCCGACGCGCTCGGGTCCCTGGAGGCGCGTCCATGAGTGCCGGCGCACAGAAGGCGACCCTGGCGCCCGATTCGCATGGCGAGCACGGTGCGGTCGCAGTGCTGGCGGTTTCGGCGGGCGATGAGGCCTATGGATTTCCGTTATCTGCGGTGCGCGAGATTCTCGTGCCGCCACCCGTGACCGAGGTTCCACGTTCTCCCGATCACATCCTCGGTGTCATCTCCGTGAGGGGTCAGATCATCACCGTGGTGGACCTACCCAAGATGCTACATCTCGAGGCCCAACAGAGCTCGCCGTACGGGCGCGTCGTGTTGATCGACAACGGTGAAGAGTTGATCGGGGTTGCCGTCGATCGCGTGATTCAAGTGTATCGCATGGAACCCAACCAGATCGAGTACGCGAGCACCATGGGTGCCGAGCTCTCCGACTACGTGGTCGGGGTCGGCCGTGTTTCCGCGGAGGCGTCGCGGGATAGACAGGACATGCTGATACTCATCGATCCGGTTGCGTTGTTGGGGGAATGAAGTGAGCGAAAGCAGGGCGTACCGCGCGACAATCGCGAAAGACCTCATTCGAGTCGAGGTCGGTTCGGTGATGTATGCGCTCGAGGTTGGGCGGATTCGCGAGATCGTCAACCCGCTACCGCTCATCGAGCTGCCCCGAGAGCGTCCCTTCGTTATCGGCGTCTCGGACTATCGCGATCAGGTCGTAGCCGTCGTCGACCTGCGCCGTCTCTTTGGATTGGCTGCGCAGGAGGAGACTCGACGCACCAAATGGATCATCATCGAAGCCGGCGGGAGGTTGGTTGGGGTCGTCGTCGATGCCGTACTAGACGTCTTCTCGTCCACGGAGAACCGGCAGCGAGAGGTGCCGGTGCTGGATGAGCGGCACCTGGACCGAGGCATTACCTTCGCCTACCGGCACCAGGAACGGCTCGTATTCCTGCTCGACGTGGACAGGCTCGTCGAGCCCGCCATGCAGATTCCTTCGGGCGAGATCCCGGTTCTTCCCTCGGAGGCGCCGTGACGAGCGATCCGCTCGATCAAGCGATGCGCTCCGCCGACCCCGATGTTCGCCGCCAGGCCGTCCACGGGATGAGTCTTCGGCCCAGAGGGACGCCCCTCGCTCAGATCCTCGACGCGCTCTCCGACACGGACTGGCGCGTTCGGAGAGAAGCCATATCGCTTGCCGCACAGTCGCGGGACAAAGACGCGTTGGTCGACGCGCTTCTGGGTCGGGTGGCCGAGACTGAAAACATCGGCTTGCGCAACGCATCGATCGAAGTTCTCGGGATGATCGCTCAGGGCCGAGCGGACAAGTTCACCAAGGCCTGCGAAGCGGCCGGACAAGGCGTCCGGAAATTCCTCGTCGAGGCAATGGGCAAGACTCGAGATCCTCAAATGATCGATCATCTCGAGTCGCTCCTCGGAGGCTCCGACGCCAATGTCGCTGCGGCGGCCGTGGAAGCACTGGTCTGCATCGGGGGTGCCCGTGCCGAAAGTCTCCTCGCCGAGCGCCTTTCTACCCCGCATTTGTTTCTCCGCGTTTCCATCGTAGAGGGGCTCACGCGACTCGGCGCACGGGTGCCATGGGAAGAGCTTAGACCGGCGGTCGAAGACGCGATTGTTCGTCGCATCTCGGCGGAGCTGCTCGGCCGAACCGGAGAGCCGCAGGCGCTCGAGTTTCTTCTCGAGCTCGCCTTCGATCCTTCTCCTCAAACGTCCTCCGCGGCGTTGCGCGCAATTGCCGAGCTTGCGGCCGATGCGGAGGCCCATCGAGCAGAATTGATCGACCGATTGAACGCCTCGAGCGAATCCTTTCGCCCGATGCTCTACGAGGCCCTTCTGCACGGCGATACCGCGACTCGCCAGGGAGCCGCGTACCTCGCGGTGCTGTGCAGAGACGAGAATTCACTCGAGGCGGTGATTCAAGCGGTCGCCGACGACGTGGCCAACCCAGAAACCGTCGAGGCGTTGCGTAGTTGGGGCGCGGAGGTCATCGAGCCGCTCCTGATGCATCGCCGTGCGGAGCCGCGAGTTTGGGCCATCGCACTCGCTCTTGCCGCTGAGTTGAGCTACCGGCACCTCGACGATGTGCCGGCAGGCACCCGCGATCGCGTTCGCAGCTTGATCGAACGGGATCTCACAGATGCACCCGATGCCGTGCGGGCAGCCGCCGCGGAGAGCCTTCGCTGGTGGGGCGATCCCCGTGACTGTCGGGTGCTCGTCGAGTGCTTGAACAGTCCCTCGCATCAGGTTCGGGCGGCGGCGACCAGTACGCTCGAAGTTCTCGCAAAGCGGGTGCCCACCGAGGTGGAGCAGGCGCTCGAGCAAGCCGACCTGGAGGGACCGGGTGGGGCGGACATCGCCCATGTGCTCTCGCGTCTCGACTCCGAAGGCGCGGTCGAGGTGCTGAAGCGCGGCTTGCACAGCCGCGACCCCCGCACTCGGCGGGCGGTGGTCCAGGCTCTCGCCATGGCGAACGCATCAGACGTGACTTCCTTGATCGGTTATGCCGTCGCCGACGAGGACATCGACGTGCAGATCGCAGCGGTTCGAACCCTCGGGCAGATGAGCAACAACGGGGCCAACCTGCCGCTCAGCACCGCACTCGAATCACCATTCGCTCCCATTCGGGCGGAGGCGGCCCTGGCGCTCGGCCGGCGTGACGCCGGTGAGGCGATTCCTCGCATCCGAGGCCTTCTCGAAGACCATGAACCGGTGGTGATCGCCGCGGCACTCGACGCCCTCGCGTGGCTGCGCGACTCGGAAGTCGCAGGGGCCGTCGAGATTGCGCTTTGTCACGCTGATGACGAGGTCTTCCAAGCGGGGCTGCGTGCTGCCTCCACTTTGCCTCCTCGGGACGCTGAACGGTTCATCGCTCGCGGTCTGCGGCATCCCGCTTGGAACGTCCGCATGCAGGCGATCAAGCTGTTGCTCGACCTCGATACCGAGCGGACACGAACGCTGCTAACCGAGGCGCTTGCCAACGAGACCGACTCCATGGTGAAGCGTGCGATCGAGAGCGGTCTGCTCGGAGGGTGAAGTGACACTGCTGCGCGACGTCGGGCCGACCCTGCAACTCAAAGAGTTCCGCCTCATCAGGGATTTCGTCAATCGGTATTGCGGCATCTACTTCGCGGATGACTCTGCCTACATCGTCGAACGCCGGCTTCGGGAGCGGCTTCGGGAGCTTGGCATGGACGATTTCGCCGAATACTACCGTTACCTGCAATACCATCCGAGAGCTGAAGCGGAGCTCGAAGCCGCCGCCGAGGTGCTGACCACGAACGAAACCTACTTTTTTCGCGAGGCTTACCAACTTCGGGCTTTTACGGACGAGATCCTTCCCGTCGTACGAGGCCGGGCGCTCGCCCGTGGCTCGAAGCGGCTCGACGTATGGAGTGCAGGATGCTCGAGCGGGGAAGAGGTGTACACGATCGCGATGCTCGTTCACGCGTCCGGCCTGTTCGAGGGTTGGGACGTCCGTGTGTTCGGAAATGACATTTCGCGGCGTGTTCTACACAAGGCAAGGGGGGCCGAATACACCGCGGCGAGCTTCAGGGCGATGATTCCCGAATACGACCGCTATTTCATCGACACCGACGCGGGCAGACAGGTTCATCCGCGCATTCGGTCGATGTGTCATTTCGGACATCTCAACCTGATGAACCAGCGGAGATCTGCGATCGTAGGGCGGGTGGACGTGACATTTTGCCGAAACGTCTTGATCTATTTCGATGACTCGTCACGCCGAAAGGTTCTCGACTCGATCTACCAGCGCTTGCATCGGGGTGGCTACTTGCTCTTGGGTCACAGCGAATCCTTGCTCCAGTCGAGCACGGCCTTCGAGATCGCGCAGCTCACGACCGATCTCGTATATCGAAGACCGGTTCCCTATACGGATCTGCCTCCGAGGAGACAGTAGGTGCGAGCGTTGCGCGCGCTGGTCGTGGACGATTCTTCACTCAACAGGCGCACGATTGCGGCAATCCTTCGAGAGATTCCGGGTATCTCGAAGGTGGATGTTGCGGTCGATGGGGCGGATGCGCTCCGCATGGTCGAAACCAGCCCGCCGGACTTCATCACGTTGGATTTGGAGATGCCGAGGCTCGATGGTTTCGAGTTCCTTCAACTCCTGATGGACCGTTGTCCGGTCCCGGTCGTCGTCGTCTCTGGGCTCTCAGCGAAGGAGAACATCTTTCGGGCGCTCGAGCTCGGCGCGATCGACTTCCTGGAGAAACCTCAGGGCGTGGACGCCCCACTCGAGAGTCTGCGGACGCAGCTCATCGAAAAGGTACGAGTCATCGGGCAACTGTCACCACTGGCGCTTCGCAGGACGACACTTGGTGGCCTCGCGCTGGATGCGGACGCACGCGAGACGCAGGGCAACCGGCGAGATTCTGCCGTACCACTCAGGGCTCCGGGCAAAGTGATCCTCATCGGCGCCTCGACTGGCGGTCCGAGAGCCTTGCTGACGTTGTTCCGCCACCTGCACGACGAGATCGATGCCGCGCTGGTCATTGCGCAGCACATGCCACCGCGCTTCACCAGTACCTTCGCCGATCGACTGGACAGGACAGGTGTGGTGCGGGTTTCTGAGGCCAAGCAATATGAGCGACTCACACGCGGCCATGCGTATGTCTGTCCCGGCGGCCGATGTATCGAAGTCGTTCCGTCAGACCGAGGACCGGCAGTACGGGTCGTGGCGCCCGACCGAAGCGCTCGGTACGTCCCGTCTGCCGACCAGCTTTTCCGCTCGGCTGCGCGGGTGCTGGGAGATAGAGCAATCGCCGTAGTGCTCACCGGGATGGGCGATGACGGTGCGGAAGGAGCGCTCGAGATCTCCAAACGAGGTGGCACGGTCCTGGTTGAATCGCCGGAATCGGCTGTCCTTTCAGGAATGCCTTTGGCCGTGCGGCGAACGCGAGTAAGGCATCAATCGCTCGGCATTTGGGATCTCGGCAACATGCTGAGTGAGCTTACCCGGCCGAAATCGAACATGAGGCCCGAACTTTGAGCGCGTCCCGTCCTATCGTACGATTGAGTTAGCCATGCGTCATTACCGCTGCCTCGTAGTCGAAGATTCCAAGACGATGCGCAGCATGTTGGCAGAATCTCTCGCGCGAATTCCGGGAATGGAAGTCGTGGAGGCGGATAACGGCCTGACCGGCATCCGCGCGCTCGCCGCTCAGCGATTCGATCTCGTGGTGACCGACATCAACATGCCGGTCATGGACGGACTGAAGCTCGTTCGGCACGTTCGCGGTGACCCACGGCACGAAAAGACACCCATCGTGATCATCACGACCGAGAGCGCGCCGAATGACAGAGATAGAGCGTTGGCCCTGGGTGCCAACGCCTACATCGAAAAGCCGATTCAAGCGCCGCGTGTGATACGTGCGGTGAAGAAATTGCTCGAGATCTGATGGGAATGGACGACGACGAATCACAGCCTGCGGGAATTGGGATCTTACATCCCGAGGGCATGCGCGCGGTGAGAGCCCTTTCCGCAGGCGTCGTTCATGAAGTCAACAATATCCTCGGTGTGATCATCGGTAATGTGCATCTCGCAAAGAAGAACGCTTCGAACGCCGAGGCGATCAAGAAATACATGAGCGAAGTCAGAGACGCGGCCGAAGAGGGACGCGAGCTCATGCGCAATCTTTCAATCCTTGCCGGCAGCGAGTCTCGTCCTCGGACTCTTTCCCTGAACGACCTCGTGATCAACGCGGTTTCAGGGGTCAGCCCGTCGGTCAACCTCGACCTCAGTGGAGAGGACCCCAGCGGCCAACTCGACATCTGGCTGGCTCAAGACGCGCTGTCCAGTGCGCTTCGGTTCATGCTTGCCACCAAAGCCGTGACATCGATTCGTGTCGCCACACGCGTGGTCGGCTCCGCCGCGGCGCTCACGATCGAGGACGATGGCCCGAGCCCGAGCGAGCAGGAGCTGCTCGGCATGTTCTCCCCGTTCACGAAGCTGAAGCACCGCCCGAAACTGGGGCTCGAGTTGACCAAGCTGGCAGACTTGGCGTTTCGATCGCAGGGCTACATCACGGCTGGCGCGCGCGAGCCACATGGCCTCCGCATCGTGGTGACCTTGCCCGTATCGCCACCCGGGCGGTCAGGAGACGGTCCAGGTGTGCCCCTGTCGGAGCAGGGCGTGTAGGTCCGGCTCACCGAAGCGCTTCTCGGCGAAGACGCGCTGCGCTTCGACGCTCTGATTGTAGACCGGACCGGGCTGCCGGAAGATGACTCCGAGCGCAACGACCTCGGGGAGATCGCCGAGCATCCAAGCCAGCGCGGGGTTGGTCTCGTCGTGAACGACGATGTCTTGCTCGGTCACACCGTTTTCCCCGATCGTCACGACCTCGAGCCGGAGATTCTCGGGTCTCAAGCGGAGGCCCTTTTCGCCATTGGCGCCGAACTTCATCGGCTGCCCGTGCTCGAGCCAAAGCTGGTAGGCGGGACCGGTCTTGCGGTCGGTGATCAACTCGAAGACGCCATCGTTGAAAACGGGGCAGTTCTGCAGGATTTCGATGAATGCTGCGCCCTGGTGTTGGCGTGCTGCGGTCAGAACGTCGGGCAGCTTTTTCGAGGTGTCGAAGGCACGGGCCACGAAGGTCGCGCGCGCGCCCAGCGCAAAACGCACGGGTACAACCGGCTGATCGATCGAGCCTAGTGGGCTCGAGGGCGTGACCTTTCCAACCTGCGACGTGGGGGAGTACTGACCCTTCGTCAGACCGTAGATTTGGTTGTTGAATAACAAGATCTGTAGGTCGATGTTGCGGCGCAGCACGTGGAGCAGATGGTTACCTCCGATGCTCAGCCCATCGCCGTCACCGGTAATGACCCAAACATCGAGCTCCGGATTGGCCAGCTTGAGGCCGGTCGCGACCGCAGGTGCACGACCGTGGATGGTGTGAAACCCGTAGGTGTTCATGTAGTAGGGGAACCGGCTCGAGCAGCCGATGCCCGAGATGAACACCGTGTTCTCAGGACTCGATCCCAGGCTCGGGAGAGTGCGTTGCACCGCAGCCAGGATTGCATAGTCGCCGCAGCCCGGACACCAGCGCACCTCTTGATCGGAGGTGAAGTCCTTGCGAGTGTATTCTTTCGTCGGCGGATTAGCGCTCATTCTGTGCTCCGTTGCAGCCTCTCTTCGACCGCTTCGACGAGAGCGGCGATGCGGAATGGGTGTCCGGTCACTCTAGTGAGGCTCTCGGCGTCGACAAGATACTCCGCGCGAAGCAGCTTCACCAGTTGCCCGTTGTTGAGCTCGGGGACTAACACGCTGTTGAAAGATCGAAGCAAGTCACCGAGCCCCTCGGGAAGGGGCCAGATGTTGCGCAGGTGCAGATGAGACACATGATGCCCCTTCTCCCGAAGCACGCGGACAGCTTGGCTGATCGAGCCATACGTAGAGCCCCAGCCGACGAGCAACAGGTCGCCGTGATCGTCCCCCTGGTCAACCTTCGCGCGGGCGATGTCCCTGGCGATCCCAGCCACCTTCTCGGCGCGGAGCTTGGTCATGAGGTGATGGTTGCGCGGGTCATAGGAAATGTGGCCGGTATCGCGATGTTTTTCCAGACCCCCGATGCGGTGCTCGAGACCGGGTGTGCCCGGAATGGCCCACACTCGAGCGAGTGTGTTCTCGTCGCGCAAGAAAGGATGGAAGCCCTCGGGGTCCTCGTGGAACGCGACGGGGAACGGGTTGAGCGCGTCGAGGTCTGGAAGTCGCCACGGCTCCGCGCCATTCGCAAGGTACCCATCGGTCAGCAGAATGACTGGCGTCATGAACTTGACGGCAATTCGCAAGGCTTCGATTGCCATGTAGTAGCAGTCGCCTGGTGTGGCGGCGGCCAGCACTGCGAGTGGCGCGTCGCCATTGCGTCCCCAGACCGCCTGTAGCAGATCGGATTGCTCTGTCTTCGTGGGAAGTCCAGTCGAAGGTCCACCACGCTGCACGTCGACGATGATCAATGGAAGCTCGGCCGCAATTGCCAAACCGATCGCCTCGGACTTCAACGCGACACCCGGACCCGACGTGCCCGTGATACCTATCGAGCCACCGAAGCTCGCGCCAATGGCGGCCCCAACAGCGGCGATTTCGTCTTCCGCCTGAAACGTCGTCACCCCAAAATGCTTGAGGCGCGCTAGATTGTGCAACAAGCTCGACGCCGGCGTGATCGGGTAGGAGCCGTACATCACGTTCAGGCCCGCGAGCCTGGCGCCAGTGACCAAACCCCATGCCGTCGCCTCATTGCCGCTGATGTTGCGGTATTCGCCTGGCGCGAGATGGGCGGCCGGAACCTGGTAGGCGTGGATCCCGTGAGGCAATTCCGCGTTTTCGGCGTAGATGTGGCCGGCATTGAGCGCCGCGATGTTCGCCTCGGCAAGCTTGGGTTCCTTCGCGAACTTCGTCTTCAGCCACGAAATGGTCTGGTCGCGCTCGCGGCCGAATAGCCAGTACATGAGACCGAGGGTCCACATGTTCTTGCAGCGGCTCGCTTCTTTGGACCCGAGCCCGACGTCTTTGACGGCTTCGAGCGTCAGCTTCGTGACGTCGAGCGCCAAGACGCGAAAGGGATCCAGTGTGCCGTCTTCGAGCGGGTTGCTTTCGTAACCCGCTTTCTTGAGGTTGTTCGACGTGAATGCGCCCGTGTTGACGACTAGCAGGCCTCCGCGCTTTAGAATGTCGGTGTTCACCTTGAGGGCGGCGGGGTTCATCGCGACCAGGACGTCGGGCGCGTCGCCTGGGGTTTGGATGTCGTGCGCGGCGAAGTGGATCTGAAAGCCAGAGACGCCGTAGGTCGTGCCGGCCGGCGCACGAATCTCGGCCGGGAAGTCGGGAAACGTCGCAAGGTCATTTCCGGCGTCCGCCGTAGCGGTCGTGAACTGGCTACCGGTGAGTTGCATCCCGTCGCCGGAGTCGCCTACGAAGCGAATGACGACGGACTGCAAGATTTCACGCGGCCTCGGTTGAACGCGCACAGCGGAAGATGTGTCCATGCTCGATAGTCGATTCTAGTCCCGTAGGGCCTTGGGCGCCCGTCTTTCACGGCTGAATTTGGACAGCGTTCTAGGGCGAGGCGCGTAGCGACGCAAGGGGCTTATCCGGATGTTGGACGGCAAGACCCTGGCAGCCCATCCTCGGGACATGGTCGAGGTCAAGATCTGCGGGCTGACCACAGCGGACGACGCGCTGCGTTGCATCGAGGCGGGCGCCGATGCCATCGGCCTCAACTTCTGGCCGGGATCCCCTCGCTGCGTCGATGTCTCCACAGCCCGTGCCATCGTGCAGCTTGTTGGGGACCGCGCCGAGATGGTCGGGGTATTCGTCGATTTCACGCTCGAGCAGATCAGCCAGACTCTGGAAGAAACCGGTATCGTGTGGGCCCAGCTCCACGGCGAAGAACCGCCCGAGCTGGTCGCCGCGCTACTGCCGAACGCCTACAAGGCGATTGGCGTGAAGGACGGCTCGGTCATCGAACTTGCTCGAAGCTATCCTGGCGAGGCGCTCCTTCTCGACGCCAGCGTTCCCGGCATGCAAGGTGGAACGGGCCGAACCTTCGATTGGAACATCGCGGCGACCGTCGCACGGGAGCGTAAGCTGACTCTTGCCGGGGGCCTCACTCCTACAAACGTCGACGCGGCGGTGCGTGTCGTGCGCCCCTTCCGAGTCGACGTGGCATCGGGAGTGGAGTCGGCGCCGGGAATCAAGGACCCGGAGTTGGTTCGGCGCTTCATCGAGCGAGCGAAAGCCGCCTGACCACGTTTTTCGTAGCACTAGGAGGCCGTGCTAGGCTTCCGGCCTCAACTTCAGGAGGAAACATGCGTCTAGCACTATTGGCTTCCACACTCACCGCCGCCGCGATGTGGCTGGCTCTCGGCGGGGCGCCCGCTCAATCCCAGACAGAGGCCAAGCCCGCGACCTGTGCGACCTGCGGTCAAGGCACCGGCGGCCCGCACTGCGCGAAAGGAGCGGACTGTCCGTACTTCGCCGACGGCAAGGCTTGTCCGCACTGCACGGGGCACCCCCATTTTCGCCAGCACAAGTGGGAGTACCAGTGCGTTCATCAGAGCGAACGCGCCAACAAAAAGGCCGCCGACGCCATGACCGAACAGTTCAATGGTCTCGGCGAGCAGGGATGGCGACTGGCCAAGGCCGACGCGGGCTTCTGGTGCTTCATGAGAATCCGCGCGAGCGAGTAGCGTCGACGCAAAATCAGCCGCGAGGTTGTGTAGAGGTGGCCTGATCGCGTTGGTCCAGCCCGCGATAGATCAACTGCTGCGTGGTTTCCGCCACGTGCTGGTGCAGGGTCGCGACGATCCGCTCGTCGTCTGCGGCCTCCGGCCCATGCGGCAAGAAAATCGGCTCTCCGACGATGTAATGCAGCTCCGTCGGAAACGGGAGAACACCCAGACCCATGTAGATCGGTGTGACGTATTTGTCGCCGATGAACTGCGAGATGAACCGGCCGACCGCGCTCTTGCGAACGCGGTCCGGCGGGACGATTTGAACATAGAGCTCTTCGTTGCCGACGCCGGCAATCGGGATGATGGGCTTCTGCGCTCGAAGGGCGGTTCGAATGAACCCTTGGCTGGAGTCCCACTGTAGACGATACGCGTCTTGCGGAGCGCTCAGCGCCTCTTTGGCGCCCCCGGGGTAGACCAAGACGAGCTGATCGTCTTGGAGCAGACGTACGGTCGCTCCGGGCTCACCTTCGATGATCCCCATGTCCTGCGCGAGGTTGCGAATGATAGGTGCGGCGAACACCACGCGGTCGCCTAACGATCGAAGGACCCGCCCAGTGCTTTCGTGGATGAGGCCGATCAGCACGGGGAGGTCGAGGCCGAAGTTTCCATGGTTGGTCACCAGCAGCGCGCCGCCTTCTGCGGGAATGTTCTCAGCGCCCTCGATCGTCGGCTGAAACCACTCACGCAGGATCGAGGTTCTGCGCAACATTCGCTCGAATGCACGGCGATCGAAAGATGGTAACTCGGCGTCGGTCGTTTCGTTCCTGCGCATGCGCAAGGCTCTCCTATGAGCTACGTTCCGTGCCTCATGCAACCCCCCGAACCAGCTTCCGGGCGCTACGGACCCTACGGCGGGCGCTACGTCGCCGAAACCCTCATGCCTGCGCTCGACGAGCTGACGCAAGCCTACCGAGAATCCCAGCATGACGCCGACTTCCAGACTGAGCTCGACTCGCTCCTACATCACTACGTGGGCCGCGCGACCCCCACTTATTTCGCATCGCGGCTCACGGAGGAGGTCGGGTCCCGGATCTGGCTCAAGCGGGAGGACCTTTGCCACACCGGCGCCCACAAGATGAACAACACGATCGGGCAGATTCTCCTAGCGAAACGGATGGGCAAGAAACGCATCATCGCCGAAACGGGTGCGGGGCAGCATGGCGTTGCGACCGCGACCGCATGTGCGCTGATGGGGCTGCCGTGCGAGGTCTACATGGGCGCACAGGACGTTCGCCGTCAGGCGCCCAACGTGCGACGGATGGAGCTGCTCGGTGCGCAGGTGCACTCGGTGACGGCCGGTTCTGCAACTCTGAAGGACGCGATGAACGAGGCGCTCCGCGATTGGGTCACCAACGTGCGCACCACGCACTATTGCGTGGGCTCCGTCGCGGGCCCGCACCCATACCCGATGATCGTGCGCGACTTTCAAGCGGTCATCGGCAAAGAGGCGCGCTCACAGATGCTCGAACAAGCCGGCAAGCTGCCCGATGCCGTCGTGGCCTGTGTCGGCGGCGGTTCAAACGCGATAGGCATCTTTGCGGGCTTCATCGACGACGAGTCGGTTCGATTGATCGGCGTCGAGGCCGCGGGCGAGGGCATCGAGACGGGTCGGCATGCTGCCCCGCTGTGTGCAGGCGGCGTCGGCGTGTTGCACGGTGCGAAGAGCTACGTGCTGCAAACGGCAGACGGACAGATCGTCGAAGCGCACTCGATCAGCGCGGGCCTCGACTACCCGGGGGTTGGTCCCGAGCATGCGTGGCTGAAGGATACAGGACGTGCGACGTATGTGTCGGTGACGGACGGCGCCGCGCTCGACGCGTTTCAACAGCTCTGCCGCATCGAGGGGATCATACCGGCGCTCGAGACCAGCCATGCATTCGCGTACCTGCCGACGCTAGCCAAGGAGCTGGGCCCCGATGCGGACATCCTGGTTTGTCTGTCCGGGCGTGGCGACAAGGATCTCGAGACGGTGCTCGAGAAGCTCGAGGAAAGGGGCTGACGCACGTGGGCCGAATTGCTGAGGCGTTTGAGCGAGCGCGGAAAGAAAACCGCGCAGCGCTGGTGATTTATCTGTGTGCGGGCGATCCCGACGCGAAAACGACGGAGGACCTGGTGGTGGCCGCCGCTGAAGCCGGCGCGGACGTGGTCGAGCTCGGCGTCCCGTTCAGCGATCCGACTGCGGACGGACCCGCGATTCAGCGCGCTGCGGAGCGATCGCTGCGAGGGGGGACTACGCTTTCAAAGGTCCTCGACATGGTCCGCGCGATTCGAGGCCGAACCGACGTTCCGATTCTACTCTTCGGGTATTACAATCCGATCCTTGCCTACGGCGAGCGAAAGCTCGTCGATGATGCCGCCGAATCTGGCGTTGACGGCTTTCTCGTCGTCGATCTTCCTCCAGAGGAGAGCGCCGGGCTCCGAGGGCCTGCGCTCGAGAGGAGCCTCGACTTCGTTCCGCTGGTGGCACCCACGAGCAACCGGGAGCGCATCGTACAGGCAGCCGAGGCGGCGACCTCGTTCATCTACTACGTCTCGATGACCGGAGTGACGGGCTCCCAGTCCGCGGATCTGGCGAGTGCATCGAAGCGAGCCGGCGCGTTGGAACGCGAGTTCGGCCGACCGACTGCGCTCGGGTTCGGCGTCAAGACCAAGGACGATGTCCGTGCCGTCGCGCCCCACGTTGCAGGGGTTGTCGTCGGCAGCGCCGTCGTGCGCGCAATCGAAGATGCCGCAAGCCCCGTCGCGGCGTTGGCAGCGGTGCGGGACTTGGTCGCGGAGCTTGCCGAAGGGCTGCCCCGGCCATAGCGGCCTTGTTCCAGCCCTTGATGGACGATATTGTCCTCCGATGGCTCTCATCGATGTCATTTCCGCCAATCTGCCGATTCTCCGTGAGCTTCGCGACCGGCTCGGGCAGCTCGAGCTTTCCGAGCGCGTCGGGGTCTCGCGGCGCACGATTGCTCGCCTCGAAAATGCCGAAGTCGCCGACCCTGGAGTCGACCTCATCGGGCGTATCGCGGAGGAGCTCGGTGTGAGCCTCGCGCTGCTGACTCAGTGCAAGGTGCGCGCCGTCACGTTGCCGTTGCCCGAGGATGTCTGTGCGCGGCTGGGGTCGCCGCAGGGGCCCGAGATTCTAGACGCGATGATTCGCGCCGCACGAGATCCTCGCTGACGCCCCGTAGAGCGAACACTTCGCGCAGTCCACGGGGATTCGCTGCCCCCGTCTCAGTCTTTCGGCTTTCGCAGCCTGGCGAGGCTCGTCGTTGCCGCTTCGGTGATTGCTTTCCTGAGCTCGTCGTCGTGAATCCGGCTCAGCGCCCGCCCCAGCTCCTCCGGCAAAGAGGCCAAACGAACCGGCTCGGGCGGCGGCGGCGCGTCCGGCGCCCGTTTCGCAATTTCGGGCAGTGGTCCAACCTGAAAGCGGATCCTTTCGACCCGGCTCATGGGCGCATGCTCGCGAAGCCGAGAAAGCAGATCGTCGGTTAGATAAGATAGCTCGTTCGCCCAGACCGAAGAGCTGACATGTACGAGCAGGACGCCGCCCGAGAGCCGCACCGGGCGCGCATTTGCCAGAATTCGGGGCGGCACGGCACGGTTCCACCAGGAGAACGCTCTCGCCGCTTCGAGTTGATCGGGCGCCGGGTAGACGCTCTTCAGGAGCTTCGCGACTGCCTCCAGATTCCCCTTTTTTCGCCTAGCCATCGTCGAAGCTCGCCTTGTAGAGGGCGAGGAGATCATCTTCGGTGCATCGACGTGGGTTCAAGTGATGACAAGGGTCGGCGAATGCCAGTGCCGCCAAGCGCGGCAGGTCGCTTTCTTGAACCCCTTGCGATCGGAGATTCGAGGGCAGCTCGATCGACTTCCGAAGCGCACGTACCGCGCCCGCACATTCGAAAGACAGCGTACCCTCGTCGCCGCCACGGACTCCCAACTGCCGTGCGATCTCTGCGACACGGTCGGGCACCGCCACGCGGTTGAAGTCGAGCACGGCAGGCAGGCAAATCGCATTCGCTAGCCCATGATGCATTCCCAGCTCGGCCGATAGCGGATGAGCGAGAGAGTGGCAGGCGCCGAGCCCCTTCTGAAACGCTACGGCTCCCATCATCGCAGCCTTGAGCATGTCTCCTCGAGCCTTCAGGTCGTCACCGTCGTCGCTCGCGGCCTTGAGAGAGCGATGACAGAGGCGGACACCGCCAAGTGCAATGGCGTCGGCCATCGGGTGGTCACCGATCGATGCGTAGGCCTCGATGCAGTGAGTCAGGGCGTCCATACCGGTGGCTGCGGTCATGAGCGGAGGCATCGTCCGAGTCATGACGGGATCTAGAATCGCGACGTCGGGGAGCAATGCCGGCGAGAAGATCACAGTTTTGCGGTTCGTGGCTTGAATCGTGACGACACCGCTGCGGCCGACTTCGCTCCCGGTCCCCGCTGTCGTCGGGATCGCGATCATCGGAGGGAGAGGTTCCTTGATCTTGGCACTGCCGCCGATGGCATCGTCGTACTCCGCGAGAGACCCTGGGTGTGTGACCGCGAGGCGAACGAGCTTCGCCACGTCGAGCACGCTACCACCGCCAACCCCAAGGACGAGATCTGCCTTGAACCTTTCGTACACGCGAGCCGCACCGAGCACTTCCGACTCCAATGGATTGGACGAAATGTCGAGCGTCGATTCGTGGGGAAGTCCGGCCGCGTCGAGAGCGCTGCGGATCGAATCGAGCAAAGCAGCCTTTTCTACTCCGTGGTCGGAGACCAGAAGCACTCGCTTTGCTTCGAGCCGCTGTGCCTCGTTCGCGCATTGCGCCGCCGCGCCTTCGCCGACCACCACGCGCGTCGGGAAGCTCCAAACAACCAAGTTCTGAGTGTCGTTCATTCTTTGCCTACGTGCCTCTCCATCAGCGCCTCAATAGCATCTTCTCGGCTGATGCGACCCTCGGACAGCGCCACGAAAGTCGATGAGATCGGCGTTTCCAATCCTAGACGCCGTGCGTGCTCGATCAAATGGCTGGCTACCTCGATGCCTTCGACATATGCGCCAGCCTCGCCAATTGCGTTCGTGAGGTCGACGCCTTTCGCCAGCGCGCGGCCCAAACGGGACTCAGGGCGCTGATCTCCGGCAACGGCCGCGATGAGGTCGCCGAGGCCTGCGAGGCCCATGAAAGTCGACTCCTTCGCCCCGAGTGTTTGCCCGATGCGCGATACCTCCACGATGCCCCGCGTCGCGAGCACCGCGAGCGTGCTCGGGTCCACACCCACTTCTTGGGCATACGCCAGCATGACCGTGAGGAAACCCACCGTGGCGCTTGCGAGCTCCACACCCACCACGTCGGTAGTTTCGTAAATTCGAAGCCCAGATCCACCAAGCGCCTCGCGCACGAGTCGGGTCAGCTCGGGAAAGCGGGTCCCGAGGATTGCGCCGCTCGGACGCCCTTCCGCCAAGGAGTCTGCGAGGAGCGGACCCGCAAGCGCCCCTAGCCGGCGGCACACGGTCTTCTCACGAACGATTTGGGTGATCGTTTTCAGCTCGGCACCGACGAGGCCGCGGCTGATGTGGACCATCAGGTGCCGTCCATCGACCACTGTACCGAGTTGCCCGGCGGACTCCGCGGCGTGGCGCGCCGGCACGGCCAAGAAGATCAGCTCGCAACTTCGTATGTCTTGGATGTCTGTCGAGGTGCGGATTGAACCAGGCAGCTCGCGATCCTTCCGGCTCCAAACCAGAACCTCATGACCATTGCGGGCGGAGGCTTGGGCAATGGCACGGCCGAACCCGCCTGCGCCGACGACCCCGATGCGAAGGCTCATCGGTGAACCCCGAGGTTCTGGATTTCGCATGCTGCTCGCAACTGATCAGGGTCGGCGATATCCTCGGCAAAGGGCACCAAACGGTTCTGGTAATAGAGCAGGAGCGACGGATCGCTGATGACGATGCGGTCTGCTTCGAGCGTTACCGCGCTCGAGTCGTGGTAGCCGCTCCAGAAGCTCAACGCGCGATCGAGGAGCTCGCTCGGGGTGTCTTCTTTCACCACGTCGCTCATCCGGACGCGGCCCCGTGCTTCGAGCGCGCGCAAGCGATCCCGGGCCTCGCCGAGCTTGCGGCACAGCGTCTCACGGTCGAGAGCGATCTCGCCGCGAAGTCGCAGACGCGCGAACAGGTCCATCCCTGGGCTCGACGCGACGAGGTCTCGGAACAAGACATGGGCTACGACCTGAGTGCTCATCAGCACGGTGTCTTGCTCGTAACGGTTTGCCAGCACGTCACCGAGCTCACGCGTATACGCCGCGTCTCGCACTGGGTCGACGACCGGCTTGCCTCGTCGCTCGACGTAGCCCCCTGGGTCGATCGTGCGCCCCGTTGGCGTCATGGACTGACCGCGGCCGTCGATGCGGTTGCCGAACGGATCGATGGGCTCGCCAAATCGAATGATGCAAGCCCCGCGCATCCCGACCATCTTTCGGAAGAACGCGAACCAGCGATCGATGCGCGAGAACTCATCGTCTTCGATGATGTATCGGGCTTGCCCCTCTTCCATGAGCCAATCTTTGATGAGTGTCTCCGCCTCGAGGACCAGCGCGTAATTGATCGTGGTCGGGACGAACCAAACCGGACGGTCCACCCTTCGCACCCGATTGGTCGTGAACGCTTCGACCGCTGACCCGAGCAGGCCGAGCTTGAGTCGGCGCTCGATCATCCCGGAGCGGCTGCGCGTCCCCCCCGGGAAGAAAAGCGAATGATAGCCCCGCTCGATCATCACCTGGGAATAGAGCTTCAGTATGCTCTTATATAAGCCAACGTGGATCCGGCGATCGATCCGATACGCACCGAGATTGTGCATGAAGAAGCTGATGATCGGGTTCGTGAATAGATTCTTGCCAGCGCCGTAGACGACCGGCGGCAAGCCCGACATCTCGAGGGCCTGCGAGAGCACGATCGAGTCGAGATTGGACGAGTGGGTCGGAACGTAGACCAGGCTTCCTTCATTTTGCAGATGGCGGAGATGGTCTAGGTCTCCTTGAACCTTCAGGATGCGCTCGAGGGAGTTCTGCTCGGTCCCAAGCAGGTCCTTGGTGAGACTCCGCGGCTCCATGACGGCGCCGATGAGGCGAGGCACAGCCCGGCGTGAAAACCGATAGACCCGAGGGTCGAAGTTGCCGGCGACGTCACGAGTCATGTCGGTCACGATTGTGTGCAAGACGCGCCGCTGCTCGATGTCGTCCATCTTGCCGATGCGACGAATCATCGAGCGCCAATAGCCCAGGCGATCCCGGGCTTCTTCATCACGCTGTCTCTCGAGTCGCCGAATCTCATGGAACGCGGCGTCGTTGAGCGCGACTTCCAGCCGTGCGCGGTCGGTCTCGTGAGCCGCACAGATGCGCGTCACGACCTCCGCGACCACATCGTCGCGCTCGCTGTTGAACCAGAAGATCGCGGGATCGCTCGCCCTGGGAACGTAGGGCTTCAGGTGTGGCAGACGAAGTGGTCGTTCCGATAGGAAGCGCTTCAGCATCGTGGCACCTTACACGGCCTCGAAATACCGTCGGAGCTCCCAAGCACTCACGGACTTGCGGTACTCTCGGCATTCCCAGTCCCGCGTGCGGATGAAGTGATCGACGAAAGGGTCGCCGAGGACGGTCCTTGCTGCCGTGCTCGGCCGAAGGCGGTCCAGCGCAGCTTCGAGTGTGAGCGGAAGGGCGAGCGTCGCGTCAGTCCCGCTGCTCGCGTCACCCGAGGCCATCGCCGGCGGATCGATCTTCTTGGCGATCCCGTGGAGACCGGACCCGAGGCAGGCAGAGATCGCGATATAAGGGTTGATGTCCGCCGCGGTTTGCCGGAGCTCGATTCGAGCCGCGTGATCGCTCGGTCCCAGGATGACGCGTGCCCCGCACGTCCGGTTCTCGATCCCCCAGGAGGCGTTCAACGGGGCCCAGACGCCAGGGACGTACCGCTTGTAGCTGTTGACGAACGGCGAATAGAAGGCCGTGAGCTCGGGAGCGAGTGTGACCAAGCCGCCCAGATAGTGAAGACCGGTTTCGCTCAGGGTCTCGCCCCCGTGCGTGGCGAACAGATTGACCTGCCCGCTTTTGTCCCAGAGACTTTGATGAAGATGGCCGCTCGAACCGGGTAGGTCGGCATTCCACTTCGCCATGAATGTCACCGAGAGGTCGTGGCGAGCGCAGACTTGCTTGAGCGTCGTCTTGAACAGCGCGGCCTTGTCCGCAGCGGCCAACACGTCGTCGTAGCGTAGTGCGGCTTCCCACACGCCGGGCCCCGTCTCTGTGTGCAGACCCTCGATCTCGATGTCGTACGCCTCGCAGGTGTCCAAGATGTCGTCGACCAGAAATTGGTGCTGGCCTTCGCGCACCCACGAGTACCCGAACATGCCGGGGCTCAACGGATCCAGGCCACGAAAATCCTTTTCGTGGAGCGACTGCGGCGTCTCTTGGAAGACCCAGAACTCGAATTCGGCTGAGAATTTGGCTCTGAAGCCGGCGGCCACCGCCCGTTCGTTCACCTTCTTGAGGAGGTTGCGCGGGCATGCAGGATGAGGCTCACCGTCTTGCGTGAAGAAGTCGACGAGGAAGTGCGCAGTGTCGGGCGCGTCAGGCAGAACCCGAAACGTGCTGGCATCGATTCGGGCCAAGGCGTCTGGATAGCCCGTTGCCCAGCCGGTCACCTTGGCGTTGTCGTAGAGACGGTCCGAGACATCCCATCCAAAGATGACGTCACAGAAGCCGAAGCCCTTATCCAACGCGGACCAAAACTTCTCGAGGCTGATGTACTTACCACGCAACACACCATCGACGTCGAAACCTCCGACTTTGACTTTCTTGATGCCCTTTTCGTTGAAGTCGCGGCGTAGCTCTTCGCTCACAGATCCTCCTCGGCGGCCGGAAGCATACCGCTTTTTTCACCGTTGTGGGTGGCGTTCCTAGTGCGGCTTTTGAGGCACATTTCGTATGGCTAGGAGTCGAATTTCCGTGAGCTCGTCGATGGCAAACGGATTGCTTCGCCGCCAAGGCCACTGTCTTTCACTCCGCCGCGGGGCATGTGGTCGAGGAGCACCGCGGCGTTTCCACCGAGCTCCAGAGCCACGCGCTTCTTGCCGGCCTCTCTCTTGAGCTGCCAGCCCACTTTCGGGGAGCCCGCTGGGTAGTAGTGGTACAGCTCAGCGAGCATCATCGTCTATTTAGACGGAATCCACCGGTGAACCAAGCCCAAACCCAAGACGAACACGAGTGCGACCGAAGCGTGGCCGAGCAGCTCGTGCGAGGTGCCGGGGACCGAGCAGTGGGCTTTGAGCACGAAATTGCCCGCCACGCCGGCGGCAGCCGCTGCGACGAGGCTTCCGAGAGCATTTCCTCGATCCACGAGGCGAAGCAAAGCGTAGACCGGCACACCCAATAGGAGCCCGACTCCCAAGCACGCACCTGCCATTTCGCCCCCCCCGTGACTGTGCGCAGCTGCCGTTGCCGTCGGGTTCGGCCAGAACGCAGCGACGATCGTCGCGCCAAGCGCAATGCAAACCAGGCAAACCGATTGCCAACGCGGTAAAGCTGGCAGGTGGACCGGGCGCGTGACCATCAGCATCGCGAGCAAGAGCAAGACGACGAAGGTCACCAGGCTGACCGTCCATGGCGCAGTTCGCGCCTGATCGCCGACCAGTGGGAATGCAAACCAGCCCATGATGCCAAGCAGCGAAAACACGGAGACGACAATCAATCGCCGCGTCATGGTCGACCGGCTCCTCAGAAAGCCGGCGACGGATCGATCGTCCTTGTCGCATCGCGACTGCAGCTCCACGAACATGCGATCCATGAGCTCGTCCTCATCGGGCACATTCGCCGCGTCGAGCTCCCGCAGACGCCGGCCGACGTCGCCTTCCGGGCTATGGCTGCCGCTAGTCATTCATCACCTCGTATTTCCGCGGCCAACAATTGTTTCAGAGATGAATAGGCACGATGTGCGCGAACGCGCACAGCGCCTTCGGAAGTGCCTACAATCAGGGCTATCTCGGCGTAGGGGCGCTCTTGAAACCAATGGAGCTCGACCACCTCGCGCTGGCTTGTGGGGAGCTTTTCGAGGGCCGTGTGAAGGAGCTCGGAACGCTGGCGGATCTCCATCGGCATGAACTCCGCCTCCGGAGCAGCCTGCGTGTCGACCTCGAGATCGGTCATCTTGCGCCGCTTGGCCCGACGCCAGTGCTCACGGACCAGGTTCATGGCGATAGTCATGATCCACGGCCGAAGCCTCGACCCACGACGGAAATCATTTCGCGCGCCATGAAGCCGGAAGAAGGTCTGCTGCACGATCTCGCCGGCCAGCTCCTCATCCCGAAGGTGTCGTCTCGTGAGACGGAGGAGGATGGGACCGTACCGCTCGAACAGCGTGCGGAAGGCCGCCTGATCCCCATCAACATAGGCCTCCATCAACTCCTCGTCGGTGGCTGCAGCGTCTGTTGGGTTACTCGGCATCGTGCGCGCTGAGATCGAGCTTCCAGGGGATTTGGTTCTCGACCGGCCTCGTTTTCGCCTGCCACCAGTAGCCCGAGAACACGAGAGTGCCCAGCAGGACGAGCAGAAGCGCGATCTGTATCCAGCGACGGTTTGCATCGGAGTCGATCTCTTCGATGACGATCGGCTCGATGGGGATGGGCCGCGCACCGGATGTACTGAGGATTGTTCCGGCGGGGTGGCTGCTGCTGACGTGTGCCGGCGGGAGCGTCGAGGCCAGCGAGGCTACCGGGATGGAGCCGATATGCGAGTTTTCCATCCAAGGCGCGATGTCTTGAGTGTGCGGGTTCTGCTTCGCTGACTGGACCTCAATCCATTCGAGCGCCGTGCGCATGGCGGCCGCATCCGGGTATCGAGCGTGCGGACGCCTTGCCATGGCTCGCCGGATGACATCGGGAAGACCGGGGAGGTCGTCGAACCCCTCGTCGTTTTCCCATCCGACGGGCGGAGACCCGAGTACCATGTGGTGCAGGAGTGCGCCGGCGGCATAGAGATCCGCCCGGGCGTCGAATGCCCCTCCGGCGAAGAGCTCCGGCGCCATGTAAGCGACCGCATGCTTACCCGATCCAGTATGTGTTACCCGAGGGCAGGCTTCGGGGTTGGCCCGTAGTAGAGGCACCGCTCCCATGCCGATCAGTCGTGCGCCAAGCCGGCCGTTTCGATCCCGGGCGACGACGATGTTCTGGGGGGTGAGGTCGCCATGGACCAGCCCCTGTGCGTGTCCCGCTTCGAGGGCATCGAGGACGTTCGTTGCGATGCGAAGCACGGTGAGCGAGCTCAGCGGACGATCTCGAAGGATGTCCGAAAGCAAGGTCCCACGTGTGTCTTGAAACGCGAAATAGGGCACGCCATCGATGACACCGGCATCGAGGACACGCGGAATTGCGCGTGAGCGGATCGACCCGAGACCATGCGCCAGATGGGCAAACGCAGCCTCGGCACGAATGGACCGGCTGACATCCATCGGCATGACCGACAGGATGAGAGGCGTGCCTTCCGAGGAAGCTCGGTAGTACGGAATCAGGCCGCCCCACGGCAATGGTCCGTCGACCGCGTAACGCTCGGCAAACAGCTCATCTAACGAAGGATGTGCGCCACCCGGCGAGGGATACATCGCGTCGGAGAATAGACCCAAAGTCCCATCGACGCGACCCCCTTCAGACCGCTGGTCCGAGAGCCTGTCCGCGAGCGAGCACCTCGCCGTCGACTTGCCGCGTGAGCTCGTACGCCCGGGAGCGATCGCCGGTCATCCAGGTCTCCATCTGAACACGCTCCCCCGCGTGGGCTTCTCGTCGATACTCGATCGATAGGCCCGAGAGCCGGCCCTCCAAACCCGCGGCTTCTCCCTCCCGGGTTGCAAACCAGCGAGTGTCGTCGATGTAATCGACATAGCGGGCCTGATTGACATGACCGAAGCTGTCTTGGTCGCTTGGACGAACGACCCATTGCCGTTTCCATGATCCGCGGCGATCGCCCTCTGGCCAGGGCCGCACCGCGGGCGTGGGCTCGTCGACGACAAAGGTGGCAATCACCGGATCGAGCGGGGCAGGGCCTTCTGGCCCCAAGTGGACCAACGTCATCCGTGCGCGGGCGGCGATCGCCCCATCCCGTAGACGGGTGATCCGATGGCCGAAATCGAAGCTGGTGCGGCCGACGCGCGCTACCCAGGTTCCGATCTCGAGCTCGTCTTGGTAACTCAGCGGCTCCCCGTATTCGAAGGTTCCGGCGCGGGCCACGCCACCTTCCATGCGGCCGCGGAGCGCGAAATCGTCCATCGTAAAGATCTGCCATCGGGTGTGCTCGAAGATGCGAGACAGCCAGCCCACAGAGACAGAGCCCGTGGCGTCGAGCTCGATGCCACGAACGGTATAGGGGATCGTCGTGTACTTCTGAATCGAGGCGTTCATGAGCGGCGAACGTTAGCAGGAGCTGAGCCGGATGACAGGGCGGGCTTAGGCTGCTAGGCCCGGCGGTCATGAGCGAAGATCTTCGAGTTTCCTCATCCGACGGCATCTGCGAAGTGCGGATTTCACGCCCCAAGACCAAGAACTCGTTTCTCACCACGATGTACGGGGAGCTCACCGGGATCCTGGACGCAGCCGATGCAGATGATGGCGTGCGGGTCGTCCTGGTGCACGGTGAAGACGGGAACTTCTCGAGTGGAAACGATCTCAGGGATTTCGTCGAGAACCCACCGACGAGCGCGCAGAGCGCAGTGTTTCGCTTCATCCAGCGGCTGCATTCGTTCAGCAAACCAATTATCGCCGCCGTGGATGGCTTTGCGGTTGGCATAGGGACGACCATGTTGCTGCACTGCGATCTCGTGTACGCGACTCCGCGTTCGAAGTTCTTGTTGCCCTTCATGAACCTCGCAGTCATCCCCGAGGCGGCGTCCACGCTCTTGCTTCCTCGGGGTGCAGGGTTACGTCTCGCGAGCGAAATGCTCTTCTTTGGTGATGTGTTCGATGTTCAAACCGCATCCATCGCGGGCCTCGTGAGCCAGGTCATCCCGGCTGAGGACCTTCTCGCTCATGCCCGAAAGCGTGCCGCTCAGCTTGCCGGACAACCGGTCGGCGTCGTTCGCGCGACCAAGGCGCTCCTCAAGCGAGAGCTCAATGCAGCGATCGCCGAACGCATCGACATGGAAGCCGAAGCCTTCTGCAAGACTCTGCGGGAGCCGGCAGCACAGGCGGCGATCGAGGCGTTCTTGACCAAGAAGAAGTAGCTCGGGGCCCCTCGGGGTCACCGCTTGCGGATGCGTTTGGCTAGGTATTGCCGTCCCGCTTCGAGTGCCTCTGGATCGCGGAGCGTCGACACGAGGGTGTCGGCATCGTCGCGTGCGTCGAACGTACCGGCCCTGATGGCGGCGAGTTGCCTCTTCGTGACGCGCAGCACGCTCAGCGGCTTCCGCGCGATCGCCATCGCAAGTGCGGCGAGCTCGTCGCCCAGAAGATCGGCAGGAACGATACGGCTGATCAGGCCCGCTCGAAGCGCTTCATCGGCGGCAATTGGTCGGCAGCTCAGTATCAGGTCCGCCGCGAGCGTCTCGCCAACGAGACGAATCAGGTGCTCCATGCCCCCCCAACCGAGTGGGATCCCCGCATCGAGCTCCGGAATCGAAAACCGGGCGTCGTCCGCGGCAATCCGGATGTCGCAGGCGCCCGCGAGGACCAAGCCCCCACCGACGCAGTGACCGCAAATTCCAGCGACCGTGATCTGCGGCAGTGCGGCGATCGCGAGGGTTGCCCGCCGGCCTAGGTCCGCCGTCGCGTGCGGGTCGGAGCCCGCCAAAGAGCTTAGAAACGCGGGCAGGTCCGCTCCTGCCGAAAAGCAGCCCCCCGCGCCTTCGAGCAGGACGACCCTCGTCGAATCGTCTCGGGCGAGGTCGCCGCATGTCTCGATCAGAACGTTCAACAAGCTTGGCGAGAGCGCGTTGAGGACGTTCGGCCTGTCGAAGACGATGCGCGCGATCCCATCGTCGATGCAGAGTTTCAAATCAGACATGGGTTGATCCTATGCGAAGTTGGCCGGTCGCTCTACGCAGTAGATGCCGCCCGGAGCTTCGATGAGGGTTGCGCACTGGTTGCAATGGCTGCAGCCGTTCTTGTAGTCCGCGCGAGCGTGCGCCCGTTTGGGGAGATCTGGATCGAAGATCAGGGCCCGGCCGAGTTGTATGAAATCGAAGCCGGCGGCCATGACGGTGCGGATGCTATCGTTGGTGCAGACCCCGCCGATGTAACACACCCCACACTGCACCCGATCACGAATCCGTCGGGCATGCTCGAGGAAATACATCTCCTCGTAAGGGTAGTTCTTGAACATGAGCGGTGAGGAAAGACGAATGCCGATCTTCATGAGGCGGCTCTTCTCGTGTTTGATGAGCCCCGGGACCATGCTGTCGCCTCGAAACAAGAGCATCGGGTTCATGCTGCTGGTGCCGCCGCTGCAGATGATCACGTCGAGGCCACCGCCTTCGAGCAGGGCTGCGATCTCCACGGAGTCTTCGTAGGTCACTCCGCCGGGCACGCCGTCGGTCATGCTGATCTTGCCGAGCAATGGGTAGTCGTCGCCCACGTTCTTCCGGACTTCGGCCAGAACCTCGAGCCCGAAGCGCATTCGGTTTTCCAGGCTGCCGCCGTACTCATCTTTGCGCTTGTTGGTCTTCGGGCTGATGAATTGACTGATGCCGTAGCCGTGGCCGAAGTGGATCTCGATGGCATCGAAGCCGACCGATTTCATGAAGCCCGCAGCGCGGCCAATGACTTCGACGCGCTGGCGAATCTGTGTCTTGGTCATCTCGGCGATTCGCGAGAGACCATATGGAAGTCCAAGCGCGTTCGTGCCCTTCGAGGGTCCGAGCGGTCGCCTCACGCTGAGCTCGGCGTTTTTGGTGAAGGCCCCGCAGTGGCCGAGCTGACCGGACACTCTGGCGCCAGTCGCCTGCACGGTGCGAATGAACCGTTCGAGCTCGGGCCGAATCCCCTCGTGCATGTACATCATGTTTTCGTGAATGCGACCGTCGGACTCCGCCGCGCAGTACGCGATGGTCGTCATGCCGATGCCGCCATTTCCGAGGCGCTCGTGAAAACGAATCAACGCTTCACTCGGAACGCCTCCTGGAGATTTCCCCTCGAAGGTCGCTGCCTTGATGAGACGGTTGCGCAGCCGCAGGCCATTGATCTTCGCTTCAGAGAAACACTTATCGAGTGAGTCGGCCATCGTTCCTCGGCTCATACCATCAGGTCCGCCACGCTCAAGCAGCGCGCGCTGCAGCATCACGGCCGGTTGCCGAGATACGCGCGAACCGCCCTCGGTACGGCCTGCCTCTGCAGCGCCTGACTGAGCGCCCAGCGCTGGTCTGAGGGGTCTTCCAAGAAGTGGAGCTCGCTGCCCTCACGAAAGGCGATCGGGACGCCGTCACGGAAGAGAATGCGATTCTTTGCCGTGGCGGGAACGCGGTGTCCGGGCGTCAGAATGCCAAGTAGATTGAGCGGGTCAGCGGCGCTGATCGACACGAGCTCGCCGGTCCTCTTTCGGCGGCGAGTTTTGCGAAGCGCGGTGACGGCCTCGGGCAAAGCGTATTGCTCGCCCGCGAAGCCCGCGATGAAACGGCCGCCACGGATTCGGCCCTGTGCTTCCAATCGGCGGTAGACTCGCAGTAGTGCGTACCAGGGGGGAAGGTCGCCTTCGCGATCGAGAACGCGTCGGAACACGACCCCCCAGCGACGCAAGAGCGTCCAGGCGACGCTTTCGACATCATGGTCCTCCGGAGCCTCGGGCAGGACCGCCCATCGCCCCGCGGCTTCCATGCTGTATGCTGCGACCGAAAGTCGGCCTGGCCGCGCTCGTTTTTGATCAGGTGCGAGCAGCGCGCGTAGTCCGGTGAAGCCATCTGCGGTCACCAAGCCGAGCGAGACCAGCTCGCCCAGCGCTTGTTCCGTTTGCGTCGAAAGCAGTCCGGTCTGACGGACCACGTCGTCGAAGAAGCTGGCTCCGGACATTCGAAGCATTTCGAGCACGAGCCTCGCATCCGTGGATGCCGGTTCGTCCGGCACCGAACGGAAACGCCATGTGCGAGCTTGCTCGCGTCGCGTAAACGCGATTGGGCTCGTGCGGATCGGGCTCGTCGCGCGTCCTGTTGACGGCGTGCGGCGGCTCCACGTGACCCGACCCGAGATGCAGAGTTGATCGAGCCAACTCGGGTCATAGCCCTCCATACGAACCGGCAACACGTCGGCTTCCCATGCCGCGGCGCCGGCTTCCATGCCTTCCAATTGCTCGATTATCGCAGCGAGCCCCTCGGGTCCGTTCATCCGGGTACTAGGTGCAGCGTGCTGCCAGCTGAGCAGGAATTGCAAGTAGTCCGCCGCAGTGACGGCCTCGATCTCCTTGCGCAGTCGGTTGAGCGTGTATCGGTGTATCCGCGCCAGCAGGCCGCGTTCGCACCATTCCACGGCGGTCGACCCAGGCGTGAACATCCCACGGAGCACGAAGCCTTCCCGTTCGAGTGCGCCGAACGCGGCGTCGACGATGCCGGCGTCCAAGCCGAGCGCCTGTGCCAAGCCGCTTGCTGTCGTCGGCCCGGATGCCAGCACCCGCCCTCGCACGATCTCGCGGGCTGCATCCTCGCTCGTCCATGCCTGTTTCCGATGGCGCTCAGGAACGCAGACGTTTGTTTCTGCGCGACCGCAGGTCCATGCGGCTTGCAAGACGGGAAGGCGCTCGGCGGCAGTCCAAAGCAAGCTCCCCTCAGTGACGAAGCGGGTGGCACGCCCTACCTCTGCGAGATCCGAGAGCCAAGCTTGCCACTCGCCGGTCGCTGCCTCCTGGTCGGTGATGCAGTTGTGTAAAAGCAGCGCGTCGTGCATCTCTTCGGCGTCGCGGGGATCGGGCCATGCTTCGTTCCGCACTCGGTCGATCGCGGCTTGGTCCAATGCGCCCAGATCTGCGGCCTGACTCGGGTCCAGCCATCGCCTCGACATGACCGCCTGGGTTCGACGTTCTTCGAGCGGCGCATCATCGAGGAAGGTGTACGGTTTCGAATTGAGGATCTCTTGTGCGAGCGGTGAAGGTTCGGTGAGATCTCGGGCGAGAAGCTCGATTTCTTCGGCTTGCATTCGTTGCAGGAGTGCTTCGAGGCCTTCGATGTCCATCGCTTCGTGCAGGCAGTCTTGGATCGTCTGATGCACGAGAGGATGCTCCGGTATCTCGCGGTCGCCAGCGACGTTTTCGAGACAGGCCACCTGGTCGGGAAAGCACAGGCCGAGTAGGTCGTCAGCCTGCATGCGCTGAAACGGCGGCGGCACCTTTTTGCCGCCGCGGAATCGCATGATCGCGAGCGCTCGGGTGGCATTCCAGCGCCACCGGGTTTGAAACATCGGCGCGTCCAGTAGTGCCTGCACCAACACGTCGCGGACGTTCTCGGCCCTCAGGAACCTGAAGACATCTTCGAGTGGGAAGCTATGGGTCGGCCCCAGCGACAGAACGATCGCATCTTCGCTCGCCGCCGCTTGGAGCTCGACGTTGAAGCTTCGGCAGAAGCGCTTCCGAAGCGCCAAACCCCAAGCGCGATTGATCCGGCTTCCAAATGGCGCGTGAACGACCAAGTGCATGGCGCCGGTTTCATCAAAGAAGCGTTCGAGAACGACCGTCTCCCGCGTGGGCATGGCGTTCAATGCGATACGCGCGGCGACCAAATACTCGGCGACCTGCCGGGCAGCGGGCTCGTCGATCCCGGTCTCTGCCCGCAGCCATCGACCGACCGACTCGAGGTCATGGTGCCGCTGGTCGATGCCCTCCCGAATCGCATTTACCGAAGTCGAAAGAAGATCGGCGCGCGCCGGAGCCTCGCCGAACCAGAAGGGGAGGCTTGGAGGCTTGCCCCTCGCGTCGGCAACGCGAACGACGCCTGCTTCGACCCGGAGGATTTCGTAAGAGACGTTTCCAAGTTGAAAAATGTCGCCCGCCATGCTCTCGATCGCGAAGTCCTCGTTCAAGGAGCCGATACGGAGACCCTCGGGCTCGAGCCGTACCTCGTAATCGAAGTTGTCGGGAATCGCGCCGCCATTGGTTATCGCAGTGAGACGCGCGCTTCGGCGTGGGTGAATCCGTCGGTTGACTTCGTCGTGATGAAGGAACGCTCCGCGGCGGCCGCGGCTGGTGGCGAAGCCGTCCGACAAAACCCGTATGACTTGGTTGAATGCGTCTTTGCTCAGCGCGCGATAAGGCCACGCCCGCCTGATGAGGACGAATAGGGCATCTTCGCTCCATTCTCCCGTGGCAGCCGTGGATGCGACGATTTGCTGCGCCAAGATGTCGAGCGGGCCGTCCGGGATTTCGATCTGATCGAGCTCGTGCCGTTGGACACAGCGCATCAGGGCTGCGCATTCTACCAAGTCATCGCGACTCAGCGGGAACAGTCGACCTTTCGGAATGCCTCCGTGCCAGTGACCGGAACGTCCAACCCGTTGAAGAAGGGTGGCGACTGAATGCGGAGAGCCGAGCTGGCACACGAGGTCGACCTCCCCGACATCGATGCCGAGCTCGAGCGATGCAGTCGCCACCACCGCGCGCAACTCACCCGACTTCAAACGCCGCTCGGCGTCGAGCCGGTGTTGCCGCGCAAGGCTTCCGTGGTGCGATGTGACAGAATCGTCTCCGAGCAGCTCGCTCAGGTGCCGAGTGACGCGCTCGGCCAGGCGTCGTGTGTTGACGAAAATGAGCGTCGTGCGGTGCATCTCGATCAGCGCAGCCAAGTTCGCGTAGAGCTCCTCCCAAACCTCCAGGGACATCACGGTGTCGAGCGGGGCGCCTGGCAGCGCGATCGCGAGGTCCATCTCGCGCTGATGCCCCACATCGACGATCTTGCAGTCGGGCAGCGAATTCGAATTGGATACATCTCCGCGGGCACCCACCAGAAAACGCGCAACCTCCTCGATCGGGTTTTGCGTCGCCGATAGCCCGATCCGAGTCATTTCGCGGCCGACGAGGGCTTCGAGGCGCTCGAGCGAGAGGGCTAGATGCGCACCGCGCTTGTTCGTCACGAGCGCGTGAATCTCATCGACGATGACGGTCCGTACTTGCGAGAGCATCCGCCGCCCACCTTCGCTGGTGAGCAAAATGTAGAGCGACTCCGGAGTCGTGACGAAAATCTGCGGCGGCTTCTTCACCATCTTCGTTCGCAAGTGCGACGGCGTGTCTCCGGTGCGCACTGCCGTTCGGATGTCGACATCGGCGTAACCGAGCTCATCGAGCGTGCGGCGGATCCCTTCGAGAGGCGCTTGGAGGTTCTTGTCGATGTCGTTGCTGAGCGCCTTGAGGGGCGAGACGTACAGCACGCTGACCCGATCCTCCAACCCTTCGTCGAGACCGCGTTGCACGAGGCTGTCGATCGCGCAGAGAAATGCTGCAAGCGTTTTGCCTGATCCGGTAGGAGACGCGATCAACGTATGGCGTCCTTCTCGAATCGCCGGCCACCCTTTCACCTGCGGGGGCGTCGGCTCACCGAACGTTCGCTCGAACCAGGTGGCGACGGCAGGGTGAAAGCCGGTCAGAGGCATCGTTGGTCGATCTAGCACCTGGGAGAAGCGATCGACACCCTGCAAAATCGATGCAGCGCCGTGTCGCTCCTGCCTGGGGCGCTAGCGCCAGCGTGGGGGTTGGTACGGCGTGAAGGCTGCGGCGAGGGCGATCGCCTCATCGAGTGCGTGCGGCGCGCCCAACGAGCGGACCAACGCTTTTCCAATGCGCCGATGCGTCCGACCGTCGGGCTTGCTTGGTTCCCCCGCGGACTCCTTTGACCCGACTCTAGCGATCGATCGTCTCGCAGCGTCTAGAATCTGATCGTGGAGCGCCGGTTGTGCCGTGGCGGCAAGAACCGCGGCGGCCATGATCCACCGTACATCGCCGTCTACGGCTTGGCCTCGCGCGAGAAGGCCCGCGAGCCGTTCGACTTCGGCGTGCTCCGCGTGGAAGTAGGCGAGCCCTGCGATCTCGAGGAGTTGGAAGCCGTCGAGCTCGGGCCAGCCGTCCCGGACCAGCGCGTCGATCAAGGAATCCGCGATCGAATGCAGTGCCTCGTCCGAGAGCCCGACCCACTGTCCGCCGAGGGGCAGGTAGTAGAAGCGTACCTCGGGGTGCTCGCTTTCCCATTGGTCCCACAGCGTTTCCGCCTCCGTGTGGCGGCCCAGATGGTGCAGGACTCGGCTAGCCATATACAGCCGAAGCCGGGCGGGAGGGTGCTCGTCGATCCGGCCGTTGGCTTGGAAGATCGCGGCCGTCCGCTGAGCCGAGTCGGGGTTGCGCAAGGAGCGGCGCATCGCTTCCACGTGCGCGGGGCCGAGCAGGAGCGTACCCATCGCGTCGGCGAAGATCTCGGGAAGCCACGCGCCGAAGAGCTTCCGCAACCAAGCGCCGTCGAGACCCTGTGAGGATGTCGGAGACTCGACTTGTTCGGGAAGGCCCAGCCGGTCATGCAATCGGCGATCGAGCCCCTTCAGGCTGTAGTAGAAGTCGTGGGCGACCTCGTGCGCGATCGCGGGCCAACGCCAGACGTCACTATCGAAATCCGAGGGCACGCGGAGTGGCGCAACGCGGGTTGACGCAAAGCGTGGCACGATGGAACGCTCCCAGTCACCCGGGACCACGACGGGTTGGCTCGTGCTCAGCTCGAGCCCGTGGATGCGGACGAAGTCGAGGATCGGTGCGTAACAGGCATCCGCCATCGCATCCGCGGTTCCGAGAAACGGTGAGCCGCGGTGGGTCCGACGTAGCGCGATGGTGTTCAGATGCCGCAGCAGTGATTCGAGGCCGCGTAGAACGGCCGTGTCTTGAACGATGGTCGACAGGGTCGGGCGGCTGCGCAGCGAGCGTTCAATCGTTTCGAGACGGCCCAGCAGATCGTCTCGCAATGCCGGCGCGAGGCGCAGCAATCGCGGGTCGTCTTCCGCACGGAGGAGCCGCTCGGTTGCGTCTCGTTTCAGTCGCTCGAGCTGCGTCTGCGCCGCGGCGAGCAAGTCCGCCTCGGTCGGACGCGGTGCATGGGGGAGCGTTGGCGCGGGTTGCGGTGCGCGGGTCGGTCGAGCGGTGGGCGGAGAGGGCGGTGCCTGCTTCGGCTCTGGCGTCCGTGCCGCCTTGTTCGGCGATTTGCCGGATTGCTCTCCCTTGCGTTTCGTTCGATCCCACCATCGCTTGAGCAGTGGATAGAGGATGTAGATCAGGAGCGCGATCTCACCGAGATGTTCCTTCAGCACCTCATTCATGGGCTATCCGCGCTTTCGCCGCCCGTAGATCAGCACCTTGGGCTGGAGCGGACCTTCACCGCGTTTCGTGATCAGGTCCGCGAGAATCAGTCGCGCCACGAAGGTACGTGGTCGAGCGAACAGGGTGCCTAGCGGCAAGGGCTTAGGCTTTGCCTTCATCGTCCGGTCCGCTGGTGGCTTTGCTGATCGAATCGCGCATCTCCGTATCGGCCGCGACGTTGCGGAGGTTGTAATAGTCCATCACCCCGAGGTTGCCCGCTTTGAGTGCCTCGGCCATGGCTGCTGGAATCTTGGCCTCGGCCTCGACGAGGTGCGCCCGCATCTCCTCGACCTTTGCGCGCATTTCCTGCTCGGCCGCGACAGCCAGCGCGCGCCGTCCCTCGGCTCTGGCTTGCGCGACTTGCTTGTCCGCCTCCGCCTGCTCGGTCATCAACTTGGCCCCGATGTTGGTGCCTACATCGATGTCGGCGATGTCGATCGAGAGAATGTTGAACGCGGTGCCGCTGTCGAGCCCGCGTGAGAGGACGTTCTTGGAGATGCTGTCCGGGTTCTCGAGGACCTCCGCGTAGTTGTTCGCCGACCCGATGGTGGAGACGATGCCCTCGCCGACGCGCGCCAGCACCGTCTCTTCGGTTGCACCTCCCACCAGGCGGTCGATGTTGGACCGGACGGTGATTCGAGTGATGACGAGAAGCTGTATGCCATCCTTCGCGACCGCCGTGATCTTCGGGGTCGTGATGACTCGGGGGTTGACGCTCGTCTGGACGGCGTCGAGCACGTCGCGGCCTGCAAGGTCGATCGCTGCTGCTTGCTTGAAGTCGAGACGGATGCCGGCCTTGTCAGCGCTGATCAGCGCGTTGATCACGCGTGCGACATTGCCGCCGGCGAGATAGTGTGACTCCAACGTATTCGTCGCAATGTCGAGACCGGCCTTTGCAGCCGTAATCCGCGGATTGACGACCGCGCCTGGTGAAACTCGACGCAGCCGCATGCCAATTAGCTCGCCAAAGCCGACCCGGGCGCCGCTCGACCACGCCGCGATCCAAAGGCGGACGGGAATCAACCAGACGAGCAGAACGAATCCGACGATGATGAGGAGAAAAATTAGAGCGAGTGGTGCGAACTGCATGGGCTTTCCTTCCTAGCTTGGATCGGGGATGCGTACGACGACGCGTGCCCCTTCTACGATCGTGACTTCAACTTCCTGCTGACTGCCGATGTATTCACCGTCGGTGAGCGCATCGACTTCCTCGGAGCCAAAACGGACGCGTCCGATTGGGCGGAGCGGCGTGACCGTGATTCCACGCCGTCCCAGAAGAGCGCTCCGATCCGCTTGCGAGTGCGTCGCAGCTTGGCTGTGGTCGAGCACGACCTTTCGTCCGAGGCGGCTTCTCGGCAGCCAAACGAGCATGACCCCCGCGGCGATGATCGATACGCCGCCGGTGACGCTGCCCCACAATGGGCCGAGCTCTGTCCAGGCAGCCACTGCCCCGGCGCCGAGTGCCAGCAAGCCGAGTGCGCCCGCGACGCCGAAGCCGGGGATCACCGCCACCTCGGTGAAGAGCAAGACCAAGCCGAGGACGAGGACGACGATGATCACGAACGCGGTCAAGTCTCCTCCTCCGGACGCACGACGAGGGCCGGCCCCTCCTTGCCGATGACCCGTATTCGCGAGCCTCGGGCGATGAACTCACGCTCGCTAGCGGCTTCATGACGCTTCCCGTCGATGAGGATCTTACCAGCAGGTCTCAAGTCGGTCAGGGCTTCTCCCGTCTGTCCGACGAGGTCGGAGGCGCTCGGTGCCGAAAGAAAGCCCGTCTCGGCGTCTTGCAACACCAAGCTCCGGCCCATTGCCGTTCGCGAAAGCAGTCGCATGACCACCAGCGCCAAGACGAATGCCCCGAGCAGCGAGAGCAAGACGCGGGTCATCGCATCAGCGAGCACTCCGGTCTTGAACGAGACGTCGATTGGGATACCGATCAGGGCGAGAACCAGCGCGGCGATCACGCAAATCGAACCGAGCACGCCGGGGACACCAAGGCCTGGAACGAAAAAGATCTCGACGACGATCAGAACCACGCCGGTCAGGAACAGCAGGGCCTCTTCCCAACCGACCAGCTGAACGATCGCGTGCCCGCCGAAGAACAACGCAAGCGAGATGAAACCAACGATCGTGAAGCCGCCTACGCTTCGGGTGTAGAACGCGACCATCAGGCCTAGCATACCGACCGAGAGCAGAAGGCCGCTTACCGTCGGCTCGGTGAGCCAGCGCGCGATCTCCTCGCCCCAGTTGAGCTTCGCGGTCGTGACCTCGGGGTTCTCGAGGTGGAGGGCGGCCATCACCTCGTCGAGGTTCGCGGCTTTGCCGTCGGCGATGCCCAGCTTGAGAGCCTGGTCGGTGTCGAGGGTGAGCAGCTTGCCCCCGTCGACGACACCATCGATGACGACCTCGCGGTCGACCATGGCCTCGGCGATGTCGCCGCGCCGGCCATTGGCCTCGGCGGTCGCGCGCATTTCGGCCCGCATGTACGACACCATTTTCTCGCCGACGGCGTCGACCTGACCGCCCGCACCAGCTTGAATCGGTGTCGCCGCGCCGATGGTGGCGCCCTCGGTCATGAGCACGTTGTCACACGCCAGACTGATCAGCGCCCCAGCGCTGATGGCGCGTGGATGGATGAACGCGACCGTGCGCGGTTTTGCTTCGAGCAGGGCGTCGCGGATCTGAATGGCCGCGTCGACACGCCCTCCGAGCGTGTTGACCTCGATCACGATGGCAACCGCGTCGGGATTGGTCTCGATCGCGCGTCGAACGAAGGCGGCGAGGCCGAGCTCCACCGTTCGGTCGATCGGTATGACGACGACTTTGCTTCCCGCAGGTGCATCCAGCGGAAGGGCCTGCACATGGCTCTCGATGTTGGCGCTGGGCGCCGGGTGGTAGCCGGAGGTGACGTCGGGCTCGTCGGGCTTCTGCCCGAGGGTCGCCTGCGCGGCGCAGAGGACGACGCTGCCGATCAGGAAGCCTAGAAAGCTCGAGCGCACGTGCTTTGGCCACCTCACCCGGTGCAACCTAGCTCCCTTGTGACCCCGGCTCAATGGGGAATTCCGACCCGTCCGTTCGATGGCCGACCGCTTTCGGTCGCACAAGAACGCTCGATCGCCTGCGGTGATGTCGGAGCATGATAGGCTCCAGCATCTTCGAAAGGCGTGATCGATGCCCACCGTAGCCCCTCAAAATGCTGGACCCGTTCGAGAGGCGCATCGCTTCGACGAAGGGCGCCTCGATGCCTGGATGTCAGAGCACGTCGAGGGCTATACCGGGGCGCTTCAGGTCCGTCAGTTCAAGGGGGGGCAATCCAATCCCACCTATTGGCTCGCCGATCGCGAGCGCCAGTATGCCTTGCGCAAGAAACCACCGGGCGCGCTCCTGCAATCGGCCCACGCGGTCGACCGCGAATACCGCGTGATGCGCGCGCTTCGCGACACCGAGGTACCTACCGCGACCATGTATGCACTTTGCGAAGATGACTCGGTCATCGGAACGTCGTTCTTCGTGATGGAATACGTACAGGGGCGAATTTTCTGGAACGTGCGGCTTCCTGAGCTCGATCCGGAGGAGCGGCGCGCGATCTATGATGAGTTGGCTCGCGTCTTGGCCGCGATTCACGATGTCGATCTCGATGCGGTGGGCCTCTCGGACTACGGGCGGCCCGATGCCTATGTGGCGCGGCAGGTGAAACGCTGGACCAAGCAATACCTCGCTTCTCAGACTGCCGACGTCGGACCCATGAACACTTTGATCGAGTGGTTGCCTGCAAATATCCCCGCTGACGAGGCTACCGCTCTGGTGCACGGGGACTATAGGCTCGACAACCTGATCTTCCACCCGACCGAGCCACGCGCGCTCGCGGTGATCGACTGGGAGCTTTCCACCCTGGGTCACCCCCTTTCGGACTTGGCGTACACCTGCATGCTCTACGACGTGGTGCTTCCGAAGATAGGCGGTCTGGCGGGCGTCGACTTCGCGAAGGCCGGCATTCCGAGCGAGGACGAGTTCGTCGCGCGGTACTGCGAGTTGGTTGGCCGTGATGGGGTGCCTGACCTGCACTATTACAAGGCCTTCTCGCTTTTCCGCCTCGCCGCCATTGCGCAAGGCGTCTACAAGCGAAGTCTCCAGGGGAACGCTAGCTCCACCGAGGCCGCCATGTTTGGCGCAGCGGTGCCGCACCTGGCCGGAATCGCATGCGGGCTAGTAGGAATCGGGTAGAGCCATGATCGAACGAATCGTGTTGTACAAGTTGAAGGACGAATACTGTAACGACTCTTCACGCGCCGAGATCGCAGAGCGAACGCGCGCAGACCTCGGCTCGTTGCAAAGCGTTCGCACGGTTTCGGTCGGTGTGCCTGCCGACGAGGCCTCTGAGGCGAGCTGGGACATCAGCATCGTCGTTCAGTTCGACACGATGGATGACGTGCAGAAGTACATGGTCGACCCCGATCATCGCGCGTACGTCGATGAGTACGCGTCCGCCCGCATCGAGGTCCGCAAAGCCTGGAACTTCCGCACCTAGAAACAGCGAAGCGTCCCCGGTCGCGTGAGGGCGGCCGGTCTGCTAGCTTCGCGGCGCCACAATGATTCCACGCTACAGCCCCTCTGAATTCCTCGATCTCTGGTCACAAAGACGCAAGTACGAGGCCTGGTTCGACGTCGAGGTTGCGGCCTGCCGCGCGATGGAACGCGCAGGTATCGTCCCGTCGGGAACTGCCGACCAAGTAGGCAGGTTTCGCGATCAGCTCGACCCCGACGCGATCGACGAAATCGAGAAGGTCACGCGTCACGACGTGATCGCGTTTCTCACGCACGTCGAAGCGATTGCCGGGGAGCCGGCTCGATGGCTACACCGGGGAATGACCTCCTCGGACGTGCTCGACTCGTCGTTGGCCCTGCTGCTGGTCGAAGCCACGGACAAGCTCTCGTTCCGATTGGATGCGGTGCTCGACGCGCTGCGCGGACGCATCGAGGAGCATCGCCGGACTCCTGCCATCGGCAGATCGCATGGCATTCACGCCGAGCCGGTGACCTTCGGGCTGATCCTCGCCGGACACTACGCAGAGCTCGCTCGCGGACGAAGGCGCCTCTTGGTAGCGCGCGAAGAGATCGCAGTGGGCAAGATCGCAGGTGCGGTTGGGACCTACGCACACCTCACGCCCGCGATCGAGGCCGAGGCACTGGGCTCGCTCGGTTTGCGTCCGGAGGCGGCGTCCACGCAAGTCGTGGCCCGAGACCGGCACGCGGCGTACGTCTCGGCGCTTGGTATCATCGCGGCCGGCATCGAACGGTTCTCCACGAACGTCCGCCATTGGCAGCGGACCGAGGTTGGTGAAGCCGAAGAGCACTTCAAGAGAGGGCAGAAGGGTTCGAGCGCCATGCCGCACAAACGAAACCCCGTGCTGACCGAGAACCTCTGTGGTCTTGGCCGTGTCGTCAGGGCGGCCGTCGTTCCGTCGCTGGAGAACGTTGCGCTGTGGCACGAGCGGGACATCAGTCATTCGTCGGTGGAGCGCATGATGCTTCCAGACGCGACGGCGACACTTGCATTCATGCTCGACCGCGTCCGTGCTGTGATCGCGGACTTGGTCGTTTACCCCGGGCGACTGCGCGAGAATCTCGACCAGACCGGAGGGCTCTGGGCGAGCGAAGGCATCCTGCTTGCGCTGGTTGGACGAGGCCTGGGGCGACAAGACGCGTATGTGCTCGTCCAGCGAAATGCGATGAAGGCCTTCGAGGGCCAGGGCGAATTCCGTGCTCTGCTTCAAGGTGACCCTGCGATCCGCAAACACCTTTCTGCGCACGAGATCGACAAGCAATTCGATTTGGACCAAGCGCTCGCGCATGTAGACACGATCATCGATCGCGTGCTGGAAGGAGCTTGAGATGGCGGTTTCACTGGAAGTGCTCACGGAAGGGCTTTCGAAAACCTTGGACGGAACCGACTTCGAGTCGCTCGGCCACAAGTACGAAGGCAAGGTTCGCGACTGCTACACCGCGCACGGCAAACGCTACATCATCGTCACCGATCGCATCAGCGCTTTCGACCGAGTGCTCGGCACGCTTCCCTACAAAGGGCAGGTGCTCAACAGTCTCGCCGCATGGTGGTTTGAAGAAACCAAGAGCATCGTTCCCAATCACGTCGTGGAGGTGCCTGATCCCAACGTCATGGTTGGCATCGAGTGCGCTCCGCTTCCAGTCGAGATGGTCGTTCGCTCGTACATCACGGGGGTGACCTCCACGAGCATTTGGACCCACTACGAACGAGGCACGCGCGTTTTCTGCGGGCACCAGCTCCCGGACGGCCTGAAGAAGCATCAGAAGTTGCCGGAACCGATCCTTACGCCCAGCACCAAAGCCGACAAAGGTGATCACGACCTCTCCGTGTCGCGCCAGGAGATTTTGTCGATGGGCCGCATGAGCGCGGAGGACTTCGACGAGGCGGCCGCCTATGCAATGGCACTCTTCAAACACGGTCAGAGCGTTTGCGCCGAGCGTGGATTGATCCTGGTCGACACGAAGTATGAATTTGGCAAGACGCCCGACGGGAAGATCGTCGTCATCGACGAAATACACACCCCCGATTCGTCTCGTTTCTGGTACGCGGACAGTTACGCCGAACGGTTCGAAAAGGGCGATGATCCGCAAAGCTTCGATAAGGAATACGTTCGTCGCTGGCTCGCGAGCAATGGCTACCGCGGCGAGGGTCGCGTGCCCACGATTCCCGACGAAGTGCGCGTCGAGGCGTCCCGCCGCTACATTCAAGCTTGCGACCAGATCCGCGGGACCGCGTTCAAACCGGATACGATGGACCCAGTGCCGCGCATCGCGAAGAACCTAGGCCTGGAGGCATCATGAAAGCGAACATCTTCGTCACACTGAAGCGCGAGGTCTTGGACCCGCAGGGCGATGCGGTCCGACGGTCGCTGAGCTCTCTTGGCTTCGACGAAGTGAAGGCCGCCCGTGTAGGGAAGCTCATCGAGCTCGATCTCCGGGGTGAAGACAAAGCCTCGGCAGAGGCTCACATCCAATCGATGTGCGAGAAGCTCCTGGCCAATCCGGTCATCGAAGACTTCCGCTACGAAATCATCGACTAGCCGCGATGACGATTCTCGGACTGCCGGATGTTCGGAGCGTGCTCGAAGGGCGAGCGCCCCTGGAGCTGCCGGGGCACGAGAAGTGGGCCGCGGTCGCGGTGCTATTGCGCGAGGCGACATCGGGACCCGAAGTGCTCTTGATTCGGCGGGCGGAGCACCCGACCGATCCCTGGTCGGGCCACATGGCGTTTCCAGGCGGTCGGCAAGAGTCGGGGGATGCGTCGTTGCTGGAGACTGCGATGCGAGAGACCCGTGAAGAAGTGGGCTTGGACCTATCTCGCCAAGCCGAGCACATCGGACAACTCGATGACCTTCCGGCGATCGCACGAGGCAAGCCACAGGGGACCGTGATCCGCCCATTCGTCTTCGAGGTGCATCGTCAATCGCCGATTCGAGTCCAGGAGAGAGAGGTGGCCGAGGCCCTCTGGGCGCCCCTGCTGCCGCTCTACCGCGGTGAGGTCGACACGGTCCGTCCCTATCAATGGCAGGGCACGCAGATCGACTTTCCCGCGTACGACGTCGGCGGCCGCCTTGTCTGGGGGCTCACGTATCAGATGCTCCGCTCCTTCTTCCGGATTCTGGGCTAGCCACACGCCAGCCCGGTGCTAGGTTTCGCTCCAGACATGCCCGAAGCTGATCCCAACCGTCTCGTTCATTGCATCAAGCTCGACCGCGAGCTTCCCGGCCTTGCAAAGGCGCCGTTTCCAAACGAGATGGGGCAGCTCGTCTACGAAAAGGTTTCGAAGGAGGCCTGGGATCTTTGGCTCCAGGAAAGCGTCCGGTACATCAACACCTACCGAGTGGATCTTTCCTCGCGGGATGGTGCCGAATTCATGTTGAAACAACTGCGAATTTGGCTCGGTCTCGAGGAGGGTGATCTGGCTGCGACCGCCTGGACGCCTCCGCCGAAGTGAGCGGTCACAGCGGTCGACGCGTTGCTTACTGGAAGTTCTGTACCGACCAGACGTTGCCGTCGGCGGTCTCGAAGAACCCGCATGCGACCATGCTGTACGACCCGTTCGTCATATTGATGTAGTGGCCGTGTGCCGAGTAGGGCTCGCCCGGCCCCTCGTCCCACATCATTTGCAAGCAACTGCTAATGACCTGCTCGGTCGAGCGCCAACCGGGGCATTCGTTCTGAGCCCATCCCCGAGGCGAGCAGATACCGGCGCTGAATCCGGCGTGGGGGGACCGCGTGCTGTCGTACTCGGCGTCCTGGTCGGCGCAGCCCTCCGCTTCGGTCCAGCGGTGGAGCGCTGGGAGGCACTGACATTCCCAGCGGAGCTGGTTGATGCGGGTCACGCAGTCGGCGTATGGATCGCCCGTGCCCGCGATCGGCTCCGGTTGACAGTTTGCAAGCGGCGCATCGAGCGGTCCGTTGGCGCAGTCTGCGATGAGTCGCGGGTCGCCCGGCGCTCCGCCGGATCCGTTTGTAGCCCCGGATCCGTTCGTACCTCCAGCGCCGGGAGGTGCGAAGACGTCGCCACACCCCACCGCGAGCCAACACAGCGCCAGTAACGTGATCTTTGCACCGTCCATGCGCGCCCCCATGCTCCGTTCAAGCTAGCAATGAAGGTGACTTCACCCAAATAGGTGAGACATCGGCTTACATCGATTTGCGCGCCCCGACCTAGGGCAGAAATCGCGCGCGCTCTCGTGACGGCGGAACCGGGCACTGGTCGTACTTCCCGAACACGCGGTAGCGGGTCCGGGCGATGATGCCGTAGAAGAAATCGGTGAGCCAGGCGGGCAGGAACCGGAACCAGGAGAGGGCCTTGGTCGGATAGGGCATCGCTTGCATGGCGAGGGCCGCCGCCCGTGATCGCAGGAACACCTCTCCGCGCCGCACGTAGACCAGGGTCTCGATCTCGATGGGGAACTCCGGGTAGAGATTGCGTGCGAGCTCGGCCGTCTCTCCCTGCAACGGAGCAAAGTGAAACACCCGGTCCCTGTCGATGCGCAGCATGTATTTCACGATGCCGTTACACATCGCGCAGACGCCGTCGTAGAACAGCACGTGCGGCGGAAGCTCACCGGGGTGATCCGACCGGTTCTCCGCCGTGTGCATGGCACAGTGCTAGCACGCCGGCACGCTACTCCGTCAAGGGCGAACCCCCTTCGCCGGTGCCTCTCGCGAGTAGAACGCTTGCAGGTGCCCCTGGCGAATTGCAGGTATGAGCAGGGTTACGCTGCCGAGGATGCGGGACTACGATGAGTCAACCACTCGTCGAAGTCTGAACAGTGAGGTCTGCCCATGTCCGGTGTCTGGAAGAAAACAGCGTGCATTCTGTGCGAGTGCAACTGCGGCCTCGAAGTCCAAGTCGGAGGCGAGGGAGATCGGCACTTCACCCGAATTCGCGGTGACAAGGCGCATCCTGCCTCCCTGGGGTACGCCTGCGAAAAGCCCCATCGCTTGGACTATTATCAGAACGGACCCGATCGGATCACCGCGCCCCTTCGACGTAGGTCCGACGGCACGTTCGAGGAGATCGACTGGGACACTGCGATTCGCGAAGTCGCAGCGGGGCTTGCGGCGACGCGTGATGCGCATGGCGGCGACACGATCTTCTACTTCGGCGGTGGCGGCCAAGGGAACCATTTGCCCGCCGCCTACTCGGTGGCAACCCGAAGGGCGATCGGCTCGCGGTATCGGTCGAGCGCCTTGGCGCAAGAGAAGACCGGCGAGTTCTGGGTCGCTGGGAGGATGATGGGTACGGTGACGCGCGGGGATTTCGAGCACTGCGAGGTCGGGCTGTTCATCGGCAAGAACCCATGGCAGTCACACGGTATTCCTCGCGCCCGCGTCACGCTCAAGGAGATGGCCAAGGACCCGAAGCGAACCTTGATCGTCATCGACCCACGCCGAACCGAAACCGCCGAGCTCGCGGACATCCACCTGCAGGTCAAGCCCGGGACCGATGCATGGCTACTCGCCGCGCTCGGAGCGGCACTCGTTCAGGAAGACCTGATCGACCATCGCTGGATTGATGATCACGTCGACGGCGTCGAAGACGTGCTCGACGCTCTTCGCAAGATCTCCGTCGCCGAGTATTGCACCCATGCGGGCATTTCCGAGGGTCTCGTCCGCGATGCTGCGCGTCGTATCGGCGAGGCCGAGAGCGTGGCGGTATTCGAGGACCTTGGTATTCAAATGAACCGGCACTCGACGCTCAACAGCTACCTCAACAAGCTGCTCTGGGTGCTCACGGGGAACTTCAGCAAGCGCGGCGCCCAGTACGTTCCCGCACCAATTGTCAGTGTGGCTGGCAACCTCGACAAGCTAGCTGCTGGCGCAGAAGACAAACGCACGCCGGTGTCGGGGGAGCGCATCATCTCTGGACTAACCCCCTGCAACTCGATCGCTGACGAGATTCTGACCGACCATCCGAAGCGTTATCGGGCGATGATCGTCGAAAGCGCGAACCCCGCGCACTCACTCGCTGACAGCAATCGCATGCGCGAGGCGCTATGCTCGCTCGACATGCTCGTCGTCATCGACATCGCGATGACCGAGACCGCACGCCTGGCCGACTACATCCTGCCCACGCCCACGCAGTACGAAAAGGCAGAGGCGACCTTTTTCAATTTCGAGTTCCCTGCCAACTACTTCCATCTGCGACATCCGTTGTTCGACGCGCCTGCGGGCGTGTTGCCCGAGCCCGAGATTCACGCCCGGCTCTGCGAAGCGCTCGGTGCGTACAGCGAGGAAGACATCGCACCGTTGCACGCAGCGGCGGCCAAGGGTCGTGCCGCTTTCATTCCAACCTTCTTCGGGATGGTTCTCACCAATCCGAAGCTCGCGCCCCTCGCCCCCGTGATCCTCTATCGAACGTTGGGGCCGCATCTACCCCGCGGGCTCCAATCCGCGGCCGTGGTTTGGGGGTTGGTGCACCAGTTCGCCGCGGAGTATCCGGACTCGCTTCGCCGGGCGGGATTCGAGGGCAAAGGGTTCGAGCCGCCCGAGCGCTTGTTCGACGCGATCCTCGGCAATCCCTCGGGGGTGGTTTTCGCGGTCGACGGATATGAGGAGAGTTGGAGCCGGTTGAAAACGCCGGGCGGAAGGATCCAAGCGTCTATCCCCGTCCTCCTGGAAGAGCTCGAGAGCCTCGCTGGCGGACCACACGAAACCCCGGACGGCGCATTCCCGTTCGTCTTATCCGCTGGCGAGCGCCGCTCGTTCACCGCAAACACGATCTTCCGAGACCCGGGGTGGCGAAGGAAGGATTCGGCAGGGTCCCTGCGTATCAATCCGCACGATGCCGCGGAGCTCCTCGTCTCCGACGGTGATCGCGTTCGACTGACCACCAAGCGCGGCTCCGCGTACGTCACGATCGAGCTGTCGACAATGATGCAGCCGGGCCACGTCTCCCTCCCCAACGGGCTGGGGCTCGATCACACCTCGAGTGACGGCGGTCGCATTCAAACCGGCGTCGCCCCCAACGAGTTGACCGCCAGCGAGGACCGCGACTGGCTTGCTGGGACGCCCTGGCACAAGCACGTCCCCGCGCGAATCGAAGCGCTCGGCTGACTCAGAGCTGATCTCTCGCCGACTCCAAGAGCCGGCGCGCTTCCGTTGCAACCTCTTCGATTGGCGCATCGGGAACCAGCTCGAACATGGCCTTGGGATCGGCAAACGAGACGAGCGCTCCGCCCTCGGACTCCTGCACGACGACGTTGCAAGGCAGGAGCAATCCAATCATCGACTCGCCTCGTAGTGCCTGGTGGGCGAGCTTCGGATTGCACGCACCGAGGATCACGTAAGGCCGAAAGTCGACATCGAGCTTGTTCTTGAGAGTCTGTTGGACGTCGATCTTCGTGAGGACACCGAAACCATTCGCTTTGAGCGCCTCACTCACTTTCTCGATCGCTTCGTCTACGGACACGCCGTCGAGCTGCTTGGAAAATGCGTAGCTTGGATCGTTCATTGTATATCTCCGAGGTCCATATAAGTCCTGGTTGCGAAGACGCTAGAGAAGCGCAAATTTTGCGCGCAATCGCGGCGTCGCCGGCGCCGGGTGACGGTGATGACCGCGACGCGTTAGACTCGGTCGCGGGCCACGATGTACAACAATCTCACCGCCCAGACGATCCACTACTTCGCGCGACCGCAGCAGCGCGTGCTTCGGGAACCGCTGCACAGCGCAGCGGCCTGGAAAGGCAGCGCGCTGGCGAGAAGCGAGGACTGGCGCGAGACGCTCACGACCGCCGATCTCGACGAGCTGGAGCGGGCGATCGCTGCGGCCAAGCGGGCGGGAAAGCCGATGGGCGGCCTCACGAAGCAGGACTTTCCCCTGCCCACGCTTTCGAAGAAGATCGCCCGTTGGAGATGGGAGATCCGCTTCGGTCGCGGCTTTCAGGTGTTTGGTGGCTTGCCGGTGGCTACCTGGTCGCAGGCTGACTCGGAGCTGGTGTTCTGGTGCCTTGGTCAACACTTCGGGATCCCCGGCGCCCAGAATCCCCAAGCCGACTTGCTTGGGCATGTGCGCGACACCGGCGAGAGCCCCGAGGAGGTCCGTCACTATCGGACGAACGTGAACATCAACTTTCACTGCGACGCGGCGGATGTCGTGGGGCTTCTCTGCCTCCAGAAAGCCAAACGGGGCGGTCAAAGCCGCATTGTCAGCTCTGTTTCGGTCTACAACGAGCTCCTGCGACGGCGACCCGATCTGGTCGACCGATTGTACGAGCCGTTCTGGATGGACACGAAGGGGGAGGGCGGCGTTCAGTATCTGCCGGTTCGCCCATGCCGTTTCGATTCCGGTCGTCTGCGCACCTTTTATCACACCGACTACTTTCGTTCCGCGATCGATTTTGGAGGCAAGCCGATGCTGACGGACGCCGACCGCGAGGTGCTCGACCTCTACAACGAGATCGCCAATTCCTCCGACCTGTATCTAGACATGAGCCTCGAGCCCGGTGACGTGCAGCTCCTGTCGAACCACACCGTGCTGCATTCGCGCACTGGCTACGAGGACTACGCGGAACCTGCCCGCCAGCGGCACCTCCTACGGCTGTGGATCTCGCTGCCTTCCGAATCGCCTCTGGGAACGCGGCTCCGAACCGAGCGCAGCCGTCTTGGGATGGTCGCAGTCGCGGTCGGTTTCAAGATCGTGCACTCGGTCCGGCGCCTTGCCCGCCGGCTTACCGCACGCGACCGGGGGCTTGGAGCTCACCCTGGGCGGTATCGCGGGTGAGCCTTGGAGCCGGACCTGGTCAGGCAGGGTCGAGGACCCACGGCCGGCCGCCTCGGTCGCCCTGGCTTGCTCGTTTCGAGAATTTCTCCCATTGCGCGCAACGCACGGTGCTGCCACAAGCGCGACGGAGGAAAGACCACGAAGGGTCATTCGCGCTTCAGGGGTTTACATTTGGCGACATTCGAGACCCTGGCTAATGACTTCGGATAGTTGGACTTCGAAAGATTGCGCGTAACTGCCTTGGGGCTATGCTGGCGCCCCTGCTCTCTGGGTGCAGAGGGGAAGGAAGAGAAACTCCATGAAGAGACAAGTCAATTCAGCTCTCACAGTGCTGGTGTGCTTCACCGCTTTCGCGATCATGTCGATTGGGTGCAAGAAGGAAGCTGCGGAGCCGGAACCCGAAGTGACGACTGGCAACGAGATGCCTGAACCGGAACCCGAAGTCGAGGTTGCCCCGGTCGAGGAGCCGTGTGCCTTAGAGACCGTGTACTTTGCCTTCGACTCGTCTGAGCTCGATAGCAGCGCGCGTTCGGCGATTCAATCAGCGGTGGAGTGCTACCGCAACCAGAACCCCAACGTGCGTCTTCTTCTGACCGGTGCGTGCGACCCACGCGGTACCGAAGAGTACAACATCGCCCTCGGTGAGCGTCGTGCGAAATCGGTTCGTAGCTACATGAGCTCGCTCGGCATGAATGTCAGCCAGATCTCGGTCACCTCGGTGGGCGAGGAGATGGCGACCGGCACCGACGAAGCGGGTTGGGCGCGCGATCGCCACACAAGCGCTTCTGAGAATTGACAAGTTGGGGGGTGCGCTCGTGGGGGGTAGCTCTCGTGGGGGGTAGCTATTGATGCTTTCGGTCTTCCTTCAGACGAGCGCACCGCAACAACTCAATCCTTGGCAACTCGTCGTCGGCGCTTCGCCGATCGTCCAGTTGGTTCTGCTGATCCTCGTGTTCATGTTGGTGATGTGCTTGTACATCATCGGCGCCAAGTGGATTCGGCTCAAGCAGGTTACCGATCAGAGCCGTGCCTTCCTTCGAGTTTTTTGGACTGAGGAAAAGACGCGAACGTGGAACGCCAAGGCGATGAACGAGATCCACGGCCAGTCGGCGAAATTCGAGCGTTCGCCGATCGCGACGGTGTTTCGGGCCGGGTATCGTGAGCTCGCCCGAATCGCGCGAACCGGACGGCCTACGAAGGCCGATGTCGAGAACGTGGAGCGCGCCCTTCAGCGGGCGCAAAACGCCGAGCTGACTCGGCTCGAGAACAAGGTATCGTTCTTGGCGACCACTGCCTCCACCGCGCCTTTCATTGGCCTGTTTGGCACCGTCTGGGGTGTCATGAACGCGTTCATCGCCATTCACGGCGAGAAGAGCGCCGGGCTGGACGTCGTCGCACCAGGCATCGCCGAGGCGCTGATCGCGACGGCAATCGGCCTTGCTGCCGCGATTCCCGCCGTCATGGCCTACAACTACTTCGTCCGGCGCATTCGCGTCGTGGACAGCGAGACGGCTGCGTTTTGTAGCGACTTCCTAAACATCATCCGCCGTCATCTCTTGGTAGAGTAGTCCATGGCGTTCTCGAACGACGGCAGAGGACGGGGAAATGCGCTCAGCGAAATCAACGTCACGCCGCTGGTCGACGTGATGTTGGTCTTGCTGATCATTTTCATGGTTGCAGCGCCAATGCTCACGACAGGCGTCAACGTCGATCTCCCTAAGGCAGACGCCCCTCGGATGGACATCGATCAAGATCACCCACTGATCACGGTGCAGCGCGACCAAAGGATTTTTCTCTTCGACGAAGAGGTCTCGTTGGATGTCTTGCGTGAACGCCTGGTGACCGACGAACGTATTCGCAACGTGGACGAGGTATTCGTGCAAGCCGATGAGCTCGTTCCGTACGGGGTGGTGGCACAGGTTCTGGCCCTCGTACGCCAGGCAGGTATCGGGAAGATGGGGCTGGTCACCGATCCGCTGACACGAGAGCCGAGATAGGCGATGACCGAGGCGAGCGACTGGCAGGCACTCTCTCTATTGGAGACGGAGCGGCCGACGCTGATGGAAGTGCTCGGAGGGGTTGGCTTTGCGTTGGCGGTGTTCGCGGCGATCCCGGCGCTGGCCTTGCTGAGCGCATATGTTTTCGGTGGGATGCAATCGATTTTCGGATCCTCGGTCGATGATCTGCCGCCCGTGCCCATCGAAGTGATCGAGACGCGATTCGTGCGTCTAGGGAAGCGCAAAGAGCCACGTAGGCTGCCAAGCAAGGAAGTCCGCGCAGCGGAGCAAACCGCCCCTACGCCCCAATCTCCAGAATCCGAGCCGATGGCCGCGGTGCCGAGCGGCCGGCAGGAAAAGGGTCTTTCCAAGCCAAAAGAGAAGCGCAAGGAGCGCGAGGAGGACCTCCTATCCGAGCTTGGGGAACGCGCGGGCGCGATTTCGGAGCTGACCAAGGGACCGGAGCTCGAGGGCGACCCTGAAGGGATCGTCGAAGGCACCAAATCGAGCGGCGACGAGCTGGAGATCTACCTCGGCAAGCTCTACTCCTACTTTCGCAGGGGTTGGCAGGTGCCAACGTTGATCACCGACGAGGAGCTTCAGAAGCTCACCTGCGTGATCGAGCTATCGATCACCGAAGATGGCCGCGTCGGGGACTACGAGGTAAAACGTCCGAGCGGGAATGAAGCGTTCGACGACTCCGTTCGTCGAAGGATGACTCAGGCAGAGGGGGCCGAGCTTCCGGCGCCGCCGGATTCGGTGGCCAAGCGGATCTTGGGGGAGAAGATCTCTCTGCGTTTCTTTGGGCGTCACGCCCGTTGAGGTTGCATATGACTTTGATCGCATTTCGACATCGATGGCTGCGGGGCGCACTTGCGCTGGGGTTGGCGCTTGGACCGATCGTTTTCTCGGCTTTGCCCGTTGTCGGCCAGGACGAGCCGCCCCCACTGCCCGAAGACAAGATCGTCGTCGATATCGACGCGCCCGAGGAAGAGGTGTTCCGCATCGGCATTCCCAATCTAATTGGGGAACCGGCGCAGCAGGCAGCCAACGGCGGTGCGGTTCTTCAGAACGACTTCCGCCTGATGCCCGGGTTTCGCGTCATCGGTCCCAAGTCGGTCCGGCACGACTACGTGAGTCAGGGTCTGGGGGTCGACCTCGGCGCCTGGGCGCTGCTTGGCGCCAATGGGGTCATCAAGGGCCAAATGTTCGGGAACGACGCGGCACTGACGCTCGAGCTTCGCTTCTATCAATCGAGCGGAGGCGCAGTGCCAGCGCTTCGTCGCACCTATCACGGACCCGCGACCGAGCTTCGGAAGTGGATGCACACCTTTGCGAACGAGGTGATTGGAATCGTGACGGGCACGTACGGACCGTTCGGAACCGACATCGCCTTCGCTCGTAAGCACGGTCCCGGGCACAAGAGCGTCTACGCGGCCTCGATGGATGGCTATGGGGTCCGCAAGGTGTCGAGCGGAGAGGGCGTCTCGATGCTTCCTGCCTTTGGCAAAGGCTCGATTTGGTACACACGCATGACCCAACGAGGGACGTTCATCACGAACACGCGCGTTGGAGGTAAGCGAGTCATCGGAGGGAGCGGCATCACGATGGCGCCCGAGATTTGCGGCGAGCGCATCTACTTCGCGTCGTCGCGCGCAGGCAACTTCGAGATCTACAGCTCGAACCTGGATGGCACCGCGCTTCGGCGTTTGACCCGCAACCCTTCGATCGATGTCAGCCCCTCGTGTGGACCCGGCGGCAAAATTGCATTCGTCTCGGACCGTCATGGGAGTCCGCAGATATTCACCATGAAGAACGACGGAACCAACGTGCAGCGTGCGACGTTCCGCGGGAATCACAACCAAACGCCGGTTTGGTGCCAGGATCCGAAGCAACCGATACTCGCGTTCAGCGGACGCGACACCAATTTCGACATCTTCACCGTCAACCTCGAAACCCAGGAGTACAAGCGACTCACGCAAGGGCAGGGAGACAACAAGGATCCGGCGTTCTCTCCGGACTGTCGCTTGATCGCGTTTTCGTCGAACCGGCGCGGCTCTCCTGGCGTCTATCTCACTGGAATAGACGGACTCGACCAGAACCAAGTGATCTCCGGCGAGGCCGAGACCGTTCGCTGGGCGCACTGAACCGACGAATCCGCTTTGCCGAAGAGGACCGGCACCTTATGCTCGGGCCCGATGGCAATTTGGAAGCGGGGATGTCTGACCGTTTTTGTGGTTCTGTCGCTGGTGGTGCTCGGCCTCTGGGTCGTTCTTGGCCGCGGGCACATTCAGACCGACGGTGAGATCACCGCCACGCCGCTCGACCGAGGCATCTTGAGCGCTCGAGACGATGCGCAGCAGGCTGCGCTAGGCGATTCGGAAACGAGGGTGCTGTTCGGTGACCTGCACGTGCACTCGACCCTGTCGGTCGATGCGTTTCAATGGAGCTTACCTTTGATGGGAGGGGAGGGAGTGCATCCGCCGGCAGACGCTTGCGATTTTGCTCGATTTTGCTCGCAGCTCGATTTCTACTCGCTCACCGACCACGCAGAGGCGTTGACGCCGCGCACCTGGGAGATGGTCCGGGACTCCGTGCGCCAATGTGATGCGGTCGGCGCAGAGAGCGAGCAGCCCGACTTGGTGGCATTCACGGGGTTCGAGTGGACACAGATCGGAACGACGCCGGAGACGCACTTCGGACATCGAAACGTGATTTTCAAAGATGTAGCGGACAGCAAGCTGCCCGCGCGCCCGATCGCAGCGCCGGGCCTAGCGTCGCAGGCATTTCGAGACCTCAAGACCTTGCGGGCGAACATCTCGGTACCGTTTCGCGCGTTTCCGAACCAGCAGCCCTACAACGACATGACAGCACACGTGGTCGAGATAGCCCGGCTATCGACGTGCCCCTCCGAAGGCGCGTCCCCGACGTTGCCCAGCGACTGCCGCGAGCTTGCAGACACCCCAGAAGTGCTCTTCCGCAAGCTGGACGAATGGGGCTTCGATGCAATGGTGATCCCACACGGCACCACATGGGGCTTCTACACCCCACCCGGTTACGTCTATGACAAGCAACTGCAAGCCAGGTACGACAATCCGAAATGGCAGCAGTTGATCGAAGTGTTCTCCGGACATGGGAACTCGGAGGAGTATCGACCCTTTCGCGCCGTCGAACGCACAGAGGATGGGCTCGTCTGCCCGGAGCCCACTGCGGATTTCGAGCCCTGCTGCTGGCGCGCCGGGGAGATCATCCGAAGTCGCTGCGACAACCCATTGTCGGAGGAGTGTGACGCGCGCGTAGCAACGGCACGCCAGGACTACCTGAAGGTCGGGGTTTCGGGTTTTCTCACGCTCCCCGGCACGGAAGTGACTGAATGGGGCAACTGCGGGCAGTGCACCGATTGCTTTGACCCGAGCTTCGAATATCGTCCCGGCGGATCGGTTCAATACATCTTGGCGCGGGGGAGCTTCGAAGACGCGGAGTCGCCGAGGCACACGACGCTCGGCTTCATCGCGTCCAGCGACAACCACTCGGCCCGTCCCGGGACCGGCTACAAAGAGTTTGCGCGCCGGAAGATGACCGAAGCGCGTGGGCCGGTCACAGAGCAGTGGAAGGAGATCTTGTTCGGCCATCCAGCGAAGACCGATGAGTCCGTCGCGCTCGCCCCGGAAGACGTGTTTTCCAGGCCGCCCTTCCACCGGGTATGGTTGGAGCGCCAGGCGTCGTTCTTTCTCACCGGCGGGCTGGTGGCAGTGCACGCCAAAGAACGAACCCGTGATTCGATTTGGCAGGCCTTGTTCGATCGACAGGTTTACGGAACATCTGGCGATCGCATCTTGCTTTGGTTCGATCTGATCAACGCTGGCGAGAAACCAGCGCCAATGGGCAGTCAGCTCGATTTCGATGGCACTCCGAGGTTTCGAGTTCGCGCGGCCGGCGCGTTCGCCCAGCTTCCGGGTTGCGCGGACGAGGTGACGGAGGCGCTAGGGGCGGAGCGAATCGAACGAATATGCGCGGGCGAGTGCTACCATCCGTCCGACGAACGTCGGCGGATCACTCGCATCGAGGTCGTTCGCATCCAGCGGCAATTGAATGAAACCGAGGCGATCGAAGATCTGATCGAGGATCCATGGCTGACGATTCCGTGTCCTGCGAACACCGAGATCTGTGTGACCGAGTTCGAAGACCCATGGTATCCGTCTGCCGAACGGGAAGTTCTGTACTACGTACGGGCGATTCAAGAGCCGACCCCCGCCGTCAACGCGGGCCTGCTTCGCTGTGACGAGGGCCAGTGCGAACCGTGCTACGGCGACTATCGCACGCCATTCGACGACGATTGCCTTGCCATGAACCAAGAGCGCGCTTGGTCTTCGCCAATCTATCTCACGCCCACGGGCATGCCGGCGAGCCCCTAAATTCTACCGGTCGTTGCAGTCGGCATGGCCGAGCGCACGCACTTTCCGCAGCTCTTTTTTCGCCTCTGGAACGAGTGGGGACTTGTGGTGGTTCTTCAGCAGAGCCTTGAGCGCGGTCTCCGCGTCGTTGCAAGACCGGACCTGTAGGAAAGCCTGCGCCATGTCGAACAGCGTTTCGTCCAGGGCGTCGCCTTTGCGATACGTCGATATCACTTTCTGAAACTCACCGAGCGCCGCGGCGGCCTGTCCCTGCTTCAAATAGCTCGAACCGATCATGTACTGAGCGTCGTCCGCCTTTTCGTCTTTCGGGTACCGTTCGACGAAGGCCCGACCGAGCGCACGCGTATAGGAATACTTGTTGATGCGGTACGCCTTCGAGAGCGCTTCCCAATGTGCGCTCTTGCTCTGTGGGATCTCCGTTGGGTCCAGGGCGACATCCATGCCGGCAGCTCGTGCAACCTCGGTCAGTTGACGCTGGAGCTCGAGGCTTCGTTGCGCCTGTGCTTGCGTAGACCTGATGCTCTCGTTGTGCAGCTCGGCGATATCACCTTCCAGCACGGCCAGACGCTTTTGGATGTCTTCGATTTGAAGACCTTGGTCGGCGCTGTTGCGACGAAGCACGCGGCTCGCTTCGGCCAGCGTTTCCTCCAGCTCTTTGCGCTTGGCTTCCAGGTCCGCTTCGAGAGAGTCGAGTCGTTGCTGGTTGGCCCTGATGTCGCTCTGCATTTGGCTGATGCAGCCCGATGACAGCGTGAGACACAGCCAAAGTGCGAGCAGCCCGGAGCCAAGGCTAGGGCGCTGCGGTCCGAACCGTCGAAAGATCCCCATGAGCACCCCATTTAGTATAGATGGGTTATTCGTGCCATTTTATGAGGTCGGGCCCAGCAAACCGTCGTCGCCCATGATCTCTTGCAGCCAGAGCAGACCGTTCTGAAGCTTGGCGAAAAACGACGCAGAGTGCGGAACGAAATAGAAATTGGGGTGCTGCGACCAGAGCTGCCGAAGGCGAATGTCGAGGCGCCGGGCTTCAGCGTTGCTCTCGGTTCGTACCGGATTACCCCCTTCGATGGAGATATCCCCCACCGCTGCCGATTCGAAGAAGATCACGGCGTTGTAGCGGTTCAGCTCGTGGTCGAGCGTGGTGCCCAAGCTTTCGAAGAAACCCTTCGGCGCATCATCAGGCCAAAACGCAGCACCGTCCGCCGTTCCCCGATCGCAAAGTAGCACCCGATCCGGGTAGCGCGAGCACTGGATGTCTTCCAACGCGACTTGCGCGTGGTAGATGGCCCACTGCGTTGCGGCGCGGGCGGCAGGCTCGACCACCCGCGGGAAGCCGCCCGCAAACAGCATCGTCGCCGTCTCCGGCACGATGACGACCTTTTCGCCGACTTCACGCCGGAACAGATCCGCCGCGGTGGTCTTGCCGCCGCCCGGTCCGCCTGTGAGGACGATTCGATAGTGCTTTCTTCCAGATGCGGGCATGGTCGAAGCTACGATAGCCGATTCCGAGTCGCTCGTGCACAGCGAAAGCGTTTGTTGGCAATCCCGGTTTGCGGTAATCGACGACTCGAATTGACGAGCTCGTCCCATCCTGGAAAGACACTACTGCGTGGGGGTCTCATCGTAGACGGCACCGGCGCCCCGCCCCGACCTGGGAGCGTGCTGTTCGATGGGGCTCTCATCGCTGCCATCGGTCAGGTTCCCGATGGTGCGGGAACGCTGGTCGAGTGCGCTGGCAAGATCATCGCACCGGGGTCCATCGATGCTCATTCCCCCATGCATTTCTTCACCGCGAGCGACGATCCGCATCACTTCGATTCGTTCACCGCTCCCCGATGATTCCGTTTGGACGCGCCCACAATCTCAAAGCGATCGATGACATGCTCGGACTCCCGCGGCGTACCGGAGTCCGGCTCGTAGGGTTTGGCTACCCGCAGATGCAGATCAGCAATGCGAGCGGCGCCGAGGCATGCGTGCTGTTCCATGACTACTATAACGACGAGATCCTCGATCGGCTGATGCACTCTGCGGCGGTCTTCGCATCGGACTCTTGGCCGGAGCCCGGTGACCATCAGAATCCTGCCGCATACGGGACGTTTCCAAAGTTCCTCAGCAAGGCGCGGGAGCGCGGAAGCATCTCGCTCGAAGAGGTGGTTCACAAGATGACGGGCGCGGCCGCCGCGAGGTTTCGGATACCCAATCGCGGCTGCCTCAAAGAAGGAGGCGCCGCCGACGTCGGCGTGTTCGACTGAAATTTAGTTGGTGACCGCGCCAACGACTCTGGCGACGTGCGTTCCGCGGGGATCGAGCAGGTGTTTGTCCACGGGCATCGACTCTTGGCAGAAGGGGACGTTCGCACAGCGCGAGGCGCCGGAGAGCTGTTGGTCTCGTAAAGATCGCCCGTATAGCAAAAAACCTCGCAAATTCGGGGCTTGACACGGGGGGTCGATATGATATTGCAAGTCATATTCAACATCAAATGACCCCCCGGCCCAGCGACCGGAACACGCCTGAAGGAGAGACATGAGGACTCGAATTAGCTTGCTTGCGATGACAGCGACCATGCTGCTCGATGCCTGCGGCAGCAGCGCTGCCGAGGATGGCACCGCTCAAACGCTGGGTCAGTTGGGCGGACAAGCGGCATCGACGTACGCGCAGATCGCCTATCAATCGTACGCCGACTCGCTCGAGATGGCGGAGGCGCTCGATGCCGCGCTGGTCGCGTTGGTCGCGGACCCGTCGAACGCGACCCAAGACGCCGCGAAAGCCGCATGGTTGGCCGCACGCGAGCCTTACTTGCAGACCGAGGTGTACCGCTTCTACGACGGTCCGATCGACAATCCGACCGACGGCCCAGAAACCGCCTTGAATGCCTGGCCGATGGACGAAGCGCACGTCGACTACACCGAAGACGACCCCTCCGCCGGCATCATCAACAATCCCGAGCTCCCCATCGACGAGGCGACTGTCCGAGGCGCCAACGAAGCGGGGGGTGAGGAAAACATCGCCCTCGGATTTCATCCGATCGAGTTTCTGCTCTGGGGACAGGACAACACAGAACCGTCCGAAGAAATGCCTGGGCAGCGCCCATTCACCGACTATGTCAGCGGTGAAGCTGGAACGGCAGCAAACCAAGACCGTCGTGGCGCATATCTCGTTCTCCTCGGCGGTCTCTTGGTCGACGATCTGCAGAGGCTCGTCGATGCATGGGATCCAAATACCAGAAGCAACTTTCGCGCCTCGTTCGAAGGGGCCGGTTGGGAAGCATCTCTCGAGAAAATGCTGACCGGCATGATCGTTCTCAGCGGAAACGAGATGGCCGGACAGCGGCTACAAGTGGCGCTCGACAACGGGGACCAGGAGGACGAGCATTCCTGCTTCAGCGACAACACGCATCGCGACCTAGCTCAGGATGCGCGCGGCGTGCAGAACGTCTGGCTTGGCGAGTATCGGGCCTTGAATTCTTCGCGCTCGATATCGGGAACCGGAATCAGCGAGGTCGTCGCGGCGCTCGACCCCGATCTCGCGGCCCGAATCGGCGCTCAGATCGCCGAGAGCGTGGCTCGGGCTGATGCGCTTCGCCCAAGCGACTCCGACCCCCCGTTCGACGTGTTGATCTCGCTCGGCAATGCAGAAGGCAATCAGAAAGTGCAGGACCTCATCGATTCCCTTCTCGCCCAAGAGAGCCTGCTCCAATCCGCGTTTGCGACCTTCGGCTTCGCGGTGCCTCAACCGTGATCGAGAGCGTCGCAATGACTCCACTGCGTCGGAACCGTTCGCAGCGAGCGCATCGATGGATCTGTCACGAGCTCTGCACGATGGTCTGCGTGTTGCTGTGCGCTTGCTCTTCGAGCTCACGCGAGCCGTCTGCAGATCCGACCGAGGCGTTTCCCGGCGGTGACACCACGAGCTTCTATCTGTTTGCAGGCCTCGAATTTGCGCAGCCTGCCGCCAATCTCGCGGATCGGTCACCCTTCTTCACGGGCGACAGTCTTTTCAACCAAGTCTGGGTCACTGCACCCTCTTCGACATCGGCGCGGGATGGCCTCGGACCGACCTTCAACACACGCTCGTGCGCAGGCTGTCACTTTCGAGACGGGCGTGGTCGACCGCCCCTCGATGACGGAGGCACGCTCGAGTCCATGCTCATCCGAATCAGCCGTCCGGGACATGATGAGCACGGCGGCCCGCTCGGCGATCCGAGCTACGGAGATCAAATCCAGATCGACAGTCTGGACGGTGTGCCAGCGGAGGCCACGGTGCGTGTCTATTGGGAGCAACAAGAGGGTGCGTACGAAGATGGCACCCCATACACGCTGCGCAAGCCTCGATACGAATACGAGGACCTAGCGTTTGGTCCCTTCGCCGAAGAGCTTCGCGAGTCGGGTCGCACCGCGCCGCTCATGAGCGGTCTCGGCTTGCTCGAAGCCATCCCGGAAGAAGCCCTTCTGGCCTGGGCCGACCCCAACGACGTGGATGGGGATGCGATCAGCGGCAGAATCAATTCCGTTTGGGACGAGCGTGCCCAAACCATGCGAGCTGGGCGCTTTGGCTGGAAGGCAGAGCAACCAACGATCCGTCAGCAGGTCGCGGGAGCGCTAAACGGCGACATGGGGATCACTTCTCCAATTTTCGTTGAGCAGAACTGCCCCGCACCACAAACGGACTGCGCCGCCGCGCCGACCGGCGGCGACCCCGAGATCTCCGCAGCGAACTTCGACAAGTTGGTCTTCTACAGCTCGACCTTGGCTCCGCCGACACGGCCTGACTACGAGGACCCGCAGGTGTTGCGGGGACGGGAGTGGATGCGCGACTTGGGCTGCACGGGCTGTCACAAGGAGACGGTTACAACGGGAGCGCATCCGACCATTCCCGAGCTTTCGCACCAGACGATCAGGCCATACACCGACTTGCTGCTCCACGACATGGGCGAAGGCCTTTCCGACGAACGACCGGTGTTCGATGCAACGGGTCGCGAGTGGCGAACCGCGCCGCTCTGGGGAATCGGCCGCGTGAAAGTCGTCAATGGACACGAGCTGTATTTGCACGATGGCCGCGCGAGGGGGTTCGCGGAAGCGATCCTATGGCACGGGGGTGAGGCCGAAGCCGCCAAAGACGCCTTTCGCAGTCTGCCTGCCGAAGAGCGTCAGGCGCTCATCCGTTTTTTGGAGTCGTTGTGAGATCGATTCGTCTGGGAGGCTTGGCGCTCGTTCTGATGGTGAGCCAGCTCGTGAGCTGTTTCAATCAACCGTTCGATCGGAAGGCGATGCTCGAATCCTTGGGCTCGGACGTGATCATTCCCAGCTACCGTTGGTTCTCGGATGAGACGGCGGCACTGGTCTCATCGGCAAAGTCGTTTTGCAGTAACCCCACGGCGAGCTCCCTCGAGGCGTTCCAAACCCAGTGGGAGAGCGCTCAGGTTCCGTGGACGCAAATGGAGGTTGCGGATTTCGGTCCGTACGCAGAGCAGCCCTGGCGAATTGGACCCAAAGTCGACTCCTGGCCGGTGCGCGAGGATACGATCGAAGAAAACCTCGCCGGCGCTGAGCCACTCGACGCCAGCCGCGTGAGCACCCTGGGCGCTTCGAGTCGTGGCCTGCCCGCCCTCGAGTACCTCATTTTCGATCCAGAGGGTGTCCACACAGCTCTCGCCAAGTTCGAAGACGAAGGCGGCGCGCGCCGATGTGAGTATGCGATTGGCCTGTCCGAGGACCTTCATGCAAGCGCCGAGGCGATGGTCACGGCTTGGTCGCATGATGGGGACGACTACCTCGGAGCGCTCGTCGCCTCGGGTGAGCCCGGAGCGCCTTTCATGTCGGTGAGTGATGCGAGCAACGAGATCATCAACCAAATGCTGTCTCTGACGGAGACCATCATGCGCAGCAAGCTCGGGCAACCGCTCGGGCTCGAATCCGGCGGCGAAGCGCGTCCAGACCAGGTGGAGTCTCGCTATAGCGGTCACTCCATCCGAGACATCCTCGCGAATCTCGATGGCCTCGAGAACCTCTACCGTGGTCGATTCGACGAGCGTCGAGGAATCGGGGTTCAACTTTGGGTGCGCTGGTATAATCCCGATACCGACCGAGACGTTCTCGCGGCCATCTTGAAGGCGCGATGGGCCGTGGAAGCGATCCCCGAGCCGCTGAGCCGCGCGGTGGTGACACAGCCGGACATCGTTCAAGCCGCGTACGACCAAATGCGAGAGCTTCGGAACGTGATCGGTGTCGACGTCATCAACGCCATCGCGGGCACGGTGACGTTCAACGAGACCGATGGCGATTAGCAAGCACATCCAGGACCTTCGCCAGCCCATCGACGGCGCGAGCCTCGGTGTGTTTCGAGCGGGCTTTGGCCTGATGATGCTGGTGAGCATCATTCGATTCTGGACGAGGGGCTGGATCGACGAGCTCTATGTGCGGCCGGCGATGTTCTTCCCTTACTGGGGTTTGTCATGGGTGGAGCCCTGGCCCGGCGCTGGGATGTACGTTCACTTCGCCGTACTCGGGGTTCTGGCCGCATTGATCATGGTAGGGCTCTGGGCGCGTCCAGCGCTGCTGCTCTTCTTCGTCGGCTTCACCTACATCGAGCTGATCGACCGCACGACATATCTCAACCACTATTACCTGATCAGCATCTTGGCCTTGCTGATGGTCTTTCTGCCCGTCGACAGAGCGTTTTCGCTCAGACGTATCCTCCGACGACCGAGCGGACCCGAGACCATCCCCCGTTGGTGCCTCTACGCCGTTCGCATGCAGGTGGGTCTGGTGTATGTGACGGCCGGGCTCGCCAAGCTTCGGGCGGATTGGTTGCTCCGGGCTGAACCGCTTCATACCTGGCTCGCTGCGCGTTCCGATCTGCCTGTGTTGGGACCGTTGCTCGCGCAAAGCTCCACCGCTTTCACCATGAGCTGGGCGGGTGCCTTCTTCGACATCTTCGTCGTCGCGTTTCTGCTCTACCGACCGACGCGGCCCTTCGCCTATGCCTCGGTCGTGATCTTCCACACGGTCACTGGTCTTCTCTTCCCCATCGGAGTGTTCCCCGTCGTCATGGCGCTCAGCGCAACGATCTTCTTCGACCCTGATTGGCCCCGGCGGTGGATGCGACAGCCCAAAAGATCGGCACCGCATCCGGTCGACCGGGCAGCGTTGAGCCCTTGGCAGAAGCTCGGTTTCGCTGTCCTCGCGGCTCACTTCGTGGTTCAGGTACTCTTTCCTTGGCGGCAACTCCTCTATCCCGGCAACGCCTGCTGGACCGAGCAGGGCTTCCGCTTCGCCTGGCACGTGATGCTCATGGAGAAGACGGGGCAGGTCGATTTTCGCGTCGTCGACAACCAGGACGGGAAGAGCTGGACGGTCTACCCTCGCGAGTACCTGTCTTCGCTTCAGCACTGGATGATGTCGACCCAGCCGGACATGATCCTCAGCTTCGCGCATCATCTCCAAGAGGAATGGAATGCCAAGGGACACCGCGATGTGTCGGTCTATGCTGACGCTTGGGCCTCACTCAACGGGCGCCCTCGCCAACGCTTGATCGATCCCGAGGTCGATCTCGGCCGCCAGAAGGAGGGCTGGGGTCACAAGACCTGGATCGTCCCCCTCGCCGACGAGGGGCAGGGGCGTCCGAGCGTCGCGATGGACGAACCCTAAGATCGCGTCGTCTTCGTCTCGCGTCACGCGGGGTGCGGCGCTACGCTCGGCGCGTGGAAAACTTCTTGACGGAGGGGGCGACTTGGCTCGGGATGGAACCCGAGACGCAGGTCAAGGTTCTGAAATCGCTCCTGGTGGTGCTGTTTTTCATCGCGGTTCGGTTCGCCCTGACGCGTGTGATGCTGCGGAACGTCACCGACCTCAGATTGCGATACACGTGGAGCCGGGGAATCACGTCCACGGTCGGCATCCTGATCATCATTTTCTTGGGAGTCACCTGGTTCACGGGTTTCGAACGCCTCGCAACGTTCGCCGGAATCTTGGGTGCGGGCTTGGCCGTCGCTCTGCATGACACCGTTGCAAACGTCGCGGGATTCGCGTTCATCATCGTTCGACGTCCTTTCGAAATCGGTGATCGAATCGAAATAGAGGGAGTGGCCGGCGACGTCATCGACATCCGGCTGTTCCAATTCAGCCTGATGGAGATAGGAAACTGGGTAGATGCCGACCAGAGCACCGGGCGCATCGTCAAGGTGCCCAACGGCAAAGTGCTGCGCGAGTCGATGGCAAACTTCAACAAGGGTTTTGAATACATTTGGAACGAGATCCCCGTCCTCATCACGTTCGAGAGCGATTGGAAAAAGGCTAAGGGAATTCTCCAGTCCATCGTCGATGACCCGTGTTTTTCAGTCGCCGAAGACGTGGAACGCCAAGTGCGGCGTGCGGCATCGAGGTATCTCATCTACTCGGGAAAGCTCACCCCAATCGTGTATACGAGCGTGCGCGATAGCGGGGTGCTCCTCACGGTGCGCTATATGACCCATCCGAAGATGCGCCGCGGCACCCAGCAGCAGATCTGGGAGCAGATTCTCGACCGCTTCGCCGAAGACGACGACATCGCGCTCGCGTACCCGACCATTCGTTACTACGAGGAGTCTCCGTGAGCGGGCTACGGACACGGACGACGCCATCCCTGTCGTATCAGGTCTCGGGCGCGCAAGGTTCGCCCGTGATCTTCATCATGGGGTTCGGCATGCCTGGCACGGTGTGGGGTCCTCAGGTCGACGAGCTACAGGGGTACCACCGCTGTTGCCATTTCGATCACCTCGGCGTCGGAGAGAGCGACCGCGGACCGTTTCTGCGTACCGTGCCGGCGATGGCCGGTGACACAGTTCGGATCCTGGACGACTTGTCGTGGGACCGGGCGCACGTAGTCGGGGTGTCGATGGGAGGGATGATCGCACAGGAGCTCGCCCTCCGTTTTGCTGATCGGTGCCGAACCTTGACGTTGATCGCCACACACGGCGGAGCCCGCGTTGCATCGCTTCCGACGTGGAGAGGGATGAGGCTCTTCTTCGAGGGTCTGTTTGGCGGCCGTGAGCGACGGCTGCGCTCTTTGCCCCGCTTGCTCTATCCTGACGAGTTCCTCGAATCGATAGGGCCCAACGCGCTTCGTTCGCACCTCGACGTCCGCCTTGGGCATCCGCCTCCCCTTCGGACAGTGCTCGGGCAGCTTTACGCCGTGTGGCGACATTCGACGGAGTCGCGTCTCTCGCAGATCGCTTTGCCCACGCTTCTCGTTCGCCCTGGGAAGGATATCCTGATTCGTCCGACGCAGACCGACCGTTTGGCCCAACGCATTCCGAATGCCCGGGTTCTGCGCTTCGACGACGCCGGGCATGGGGTGACCTTTCAAAAAGCAGCCGAGCTCAACGCGGCGTTACGGGAGCATTTCGCAGCGCACGACTCCGACCGCTCGGGCGCTGCGATCTCGAGCGATGTGTGGGTGGTGTAGCGCATTCCGCTCGCGGCCGAGCGCGGTTGGACGAGGAGCGCAGAATCTGCGTCTGCTTTGGCTCTCCGATCGCAGGGTGAAGTGGCCAACGGCGCCAAAACTCGCCGCGTTCCAGGTCGGAATGCGTTCTGCATCTGTTCGGTTCCTCTGTTGGCTCGCTTGTTGCTTCATGTCTTGGAGCGAGCTGACGAGAGCAGGTCGCAGCCAAGGAGTAGCCCGATGACCGATGCAGAGCTCCCGTCTGACGACATGGGCACCAGCGAGCAGCGTCATCTCATGGTCGAGCGCCACGTGGCCGCGCGTGGCATTCGCGACGCGGCGGTACTCGGCGCTATGCGCGCGGTACCGCGCGAAGCCTTTCTGCCCGAGCACTTGGGGGAGTTCGCCTACGATGACACGCCCCTCCCCATCGAGGAGGGGCAGACGATTTCTCAGCCATTCATCGTCGCTGCGATGGTCGACGCGCTGCGCCTTGGGTCAGGTGATCGCGTGTTGGAGATCGGCACCGGTTCCGGGTATGCGGCCGCGGTGCTGGGCGAAATCGCCAGTGAAGTGTATACCATCGAGCGCCATCGCGCGCTTGCTGATCGGGCAGAGCGGCGGCTGCGCGAGCTCGGCTATCGCAACGTACGGGTTCTATGTGGAGACGGAACGCTCGGATGGCCCGAACACGCTCCGTTCGACGCGATCCTCGTTTCCGCGGGCGGACCCGGAGTCCCGCCTGTTCTCATCGAACAGCTCGCGCCTCGCGGCCGAATCGTGATCCCGATCGGACCCGACGTGCGCGACCAGCGCTTGGTTCGTGTCACCAAGGCATCGGACGGAAGCACGAGTACGGAAGACCTGGGTGGTGTCCGGTTCGTACCGCTGATCGGAGCGGGTGGCTTTCCCGAGGGCGCAGAGCTTCCCAGTCCGACGCGGGTTCCAAGGGTTCAGGTGCCTGTCGCGCACCTGATTCGAGAAGCATGCGAACCGATGTCCGGTATTGAGGATGTCGACCTCGGTCCTCTGCTCGAGCAGATCGGCGATGCACGCGTCGTGCTTCTCGGTGAGGCAACGCACGGCACCTCAGAGTTTTATCGAATGAGAGCTCGCATCACAGCAGAGCTCGTGATGCGGCGCGGTTTCAACATCGTTGCCGTCGAAGGGGACTGGCCGGACGCAGCCCGGGTGGACCACTACGTTCGTGCATTGGCTTTCCCTCTTCGCGAGGATCAGACGTTCACCCGTTTTCCGACTTGGATGTGGCGTAATCGAGAGGTTGTCGAGCTCATCGCATGGCTGAAGTCCCACAACGAGCTCACCGATGATCCCGATCGACGGGTTGGGTTTCACGGGCTCGATCTCTACAGCTTGTACAAGTCACTCGATGCGGTTCTGCACTACTTGAGTGATGTCGATCCGACGGCGGCTCGAATCGCGAGAGAGCGATACGCGTGTCTTTCCCCGTGGGAGCGTGATCCTGCCTTGTACGGACGCAGCGCGATCAGCCGTGGCTTCGCCGAGTGCGAGCGCCCCGTCGTGGCGGTGCTGCGTGACCTGCTAGAGCGGCAGATTGACTACTCGAGGGCCGACGGCGATCGGTTCTTCGATGCCGCGTCCAACGCTCGCTTGGTGACCGCCGCCGAGGAGTACTATCGAGTGATGTACTACGGAGGGCCGGCTTCCTGGAATCTTCGCGACCAGCACATGTTCGACACCTTGGAGCGTCTGCTTGCGTTCCGGGGCCCCAACGCGAGGGCCGTCGTTTGGGCGCACAACTCGCACGTCGGTGACGCCCGCGCGACCGAGATGGGTGCTTCTCGAGGCGAGCACAACATCGGTCAGCTTTGTCGCCAATCTTTGGGAGACGAGGCCTTTTCGATTGGATTCGGCACTCACACCGGAACGGTCGCGGCCGCCACCGACTGGGGTGGTCCGATGTACATCAAGAAGGTACGACCCTCCCACCCTTCGAGCTACGAACGCCTATGCCACGAGACGGGCGTGCCCGCGTTTCTGCTCGCTTTGCGGCATCCGGCACGTGACGCGGTTCGGGACGAGCTCGGAGCCCCACGTCTCGAGCGCGCCATCGGAGTCATTTACAGGCCGGAGACCGAGCTGCAAAGCCACTATTTTCAAGCCGCGCTGCCTTGGCAATTCGATGCGTACGCATGGTTCGATGAGACCCGAGCCGTCGAGGCGCTAGAAGCTGGTGTGGCCCATGCCGAGATTCCGCATGTCTACGGCTGAAGCACCCGAACCACGAGCCATCGAGCAGGCCAAGGAGCTGATGTTGCGGTTTGCAGAACGCACCGGAGTCACCTCGGGCTCTGCATCACAGCGTTACCTGTGGACGGATGCCTTCGCGGTTTGCAACTTCCTCGGTCTGGCCCAGGAGACGGGTGAGCAGCGCTACACGGAGCTCGCGCTACTCTTGGTCGACCAAGTGCATCACGTGCTCGGACGCTATCGTGACGATGATTCACGCACTGGATGGATCAGCGGGCTCGATGAACGAGACGGCGAGATGCACCCGACTCGCGGGGGACTCCGGATTGGCAAGGCACGCCCGGAACGGGGCGTCTCCGAGCCCGTCGACGAGCAGTTGGAATGGCATCGCGACGGCCAGTACTTCCACTATCTAACCAAGTGGATGCACGCGCTAGACCAGGTGTCGCGGTGGACCGGGCAACCACAGTTCAACATATGGGCGAGGGAGCTCGCGAGCGTGGCCCACGATGCTTTCGCCCGCACCACTCGAGGCGGCCGACGGATGGTCTGGAAGATGAGCACGGATCTTTCGCGTCCACTCGTCTCCTCGACCGGTCACCACGATCCGTTGGACGGATTCATCACTTGTATTCAGCTGCAATCGACGAGGTCGGCATTTCCGGACGCAGCAGATGGGCCCGCCTTGAACGAAGCGGTGTTGGACTTCACGAGGATGATCGAGGGCCAAGACTGGGCCACTACAGACCCTCTCGGCCTCGGCGGCCTGCTTGTCGACGCCGCGAGGGCTGCGCAGCTGATCCATTTCCGTTCCGTCAACCTCCGCGAGCTGCTGAGAAAGTTGCTCGACGACGCGTTGCTTGGTCTTGCGCACTACGCGCGGCAGGGTCAATCGAGCGAGGCGGCGTCGCAACGTCTGGCTTTTCGCGAGCTCGGTTTGGCAATCGGGCTTTCGGCGATCGAGCTGATCGAAGAGATTGGCAATACCGAGCAGCGTTCCCCGGGTCGCGCCGAGGCGCAGGAGCGAATTGCGCAACTGCAACACTATGTCCCCATCGGTTCGAAGATTGAATCATTTTGGCTCGAGCCCGAGCATCGAGCGACTCGCACCTGGTCGGAGCATCGGGACATCAACGATGTGATGCTGGCCACCAGCCTTTCGCCGGCCGGCTTCTTGATCATGGGTGGGCGCTCTACCGGCGTGCCAAGAGGCGCTCGAGTTCATGCCAGGAACGGGAGTTGAGGACGTCTTTGGGGCCGAGCCACCCGCGCCGAGCTTGGTCGATTCCAAACCGCATGTATTGAAGGCCACTCGTCGCATGTGCATCGGTCGAAATTGCCACCTGTAAGCCCATTTCCTTGGCCAAGCGGCAATTCACGTCGTTGAGATCTAGCCGGTCCGGTTGCGCATTCAGCTCTAGGTAGCAGCCGCGTTCCAGGGCGGCAGACATGACGCGTTCCATGTCGATCTCATAGCCGTCCCGTTGGTTGATCAGGCGCCCCGTAGGGTGCGCCAGAATGTTGAAATACCGGTTATCCATGGCCCGAATCACCCGTTCGGTTTGCTCATTGCGATCGAGATTGAACCCGCTGTGGATCGCGCACACCGTCAAGTCCAAGTCCTTCAAGACGTTGTCGCTGAGATCCAGCTGACCGTCCTCTAGGATGTCGACCTCCGCGCCTTTGAGCGCCGCGATTCCCTCCAATTCCTCGTTCAAGCGATCGATCTGCGCGAGCTGTCTTCGAAGCCGCTTTTCGTCCATTCCGTGAACGATGCTCATCCGCTTGGAATGATCGGTGATCGCCACGTAACGATAGCCGAGCTGCTTCGCCGATTTGACCATGTCCCGAAGCGAATCGGTGCCGTCCGTTGCGTTTGTGTGCACGTGCAGATCGCCCTGAATGTCCCCGAGCTCGACGAGCGCCGGCAGCCGATTCTCCCGGGCGGCCTCGATCTCGCCACGGTTTTCTCGCAGCTCCGGTTCGATGTACCGCAAGCCCACGGATTCGAAGATCTCGTCTTCGCTCCTGCCTGCAACCCGGCGCTTTCCTTTGTAGACACCATACTCGTTGATCTTGAGCTTCTTCTCCACAGCGATCTTTCGTACCGCGATGTTGTGTGACTTGGACCCAGTGAAGTAGTAGAGCGCAGCGCCATAAGAGAGCTCCGACACGACGCGTAGGTCCACTTGCAAGCCAGAGCGCAAGATGACTGTGGAGCGCGTCTTGCCCTCTGAGAGGACCGCTTCCACTTCATCATACGCAACGAAGCTCTTTACGACCGGTGACCCACGCTTGCAGGTCACCAAGATGTCGAGGTCACCGATCGTTTCTTGACGCCGGCGATAGCTGCCGGCGACCACGACTTCCTTCACACCGGGCACGGCTTTCAAGTAACCGGCGTAGGCGCTTGCGATATTCTCCACGTCGGCCAGCTTGTGGCGCTTCTGGCCGCTCGGATGTTTGGCGAGCGCCTGGAGAATTCTTTGCTCGGTCTTTTCTCCGAAGCCGGGCAGCTTCTGGATTCGGTGCTTCTTGGCAGCGCGCTCCAAGTCTCGCAGACTCCGAATACCCAACTGCTCGTGCAGTATCTTGGCCCGCTTGGGGCCCAAGCCCGGCAATCCCGTCACATCTACCAGGCCGGCCGGAACTTGCTTTTCCAAGTCACTCAGGGCCGTCAGATGTCCCGTCTCGGCGATTTCCTCGATCTTGGCGGCAAGATCTTTCCCGATCCCTGGCAGCTCCGACAAGTCCTCTCCTTCTGCGAGGAGGTCGACGACCTCGCGTGCCAGGCCGTCGAGCGTTCGGGCAGCGTTCTGATAGGCACGAACGCGAAACGGATTCGCGCCTTCGATCTCCAAAAGAGTCGCCAGGCGAGCCAAGATATCGGCGATCTCGGAATTGTGAACAGGCATGGCCAGCTACGCACGACTATAGAGCATCCTCGGCGACCCAATGGGCACATCCGACGATGGCCGGCTCAGCGTTGCTTCGGGACCCAAGCCCAGATCATCTCACAGCGAATCGGCTCGATACCGGACTCGTCGGTCACGCGGCATTGCACCAGGACGTCCCCTTTGGGCTGCGTGGCGATTGCATGGCGTTGCTCCTCGGTTAGCGTTGCTTCGGCGCGTAGGCCGCCCGTGGCGCGCTTCAGGTATTCGATCTTGACGCTCTTGATCACCGGTATCGCGCTGTCGGGCACGTTCATGCCGACGACGAATCCCGTAGCGCTCTCGGCGATGAGGCCCATCGCCATGGCATGCACGCCGCCGATGTGGTTCTGAACGCGCTTCTTGTTCTCGACCGATACGACGGCCCGCTCCGCGGTCAGCTCCTCGACCTTCAATCGGGCGGTCCCAACCAGCTTCACGGTTCGGCGCAGCGCAAACGTGACCGCCCGCTGCCGAAATGGGCCGGAGACGTTCCCGATCTTCTGAATGGTCTTCGCGAATCGGTTTGTCGGAGTGTCCATACCATGCTCCATTTCACTTGCTCTGCTCTGCTCTGCCGAGCGGAGAGGCGCTCGTAGCCGTGCAATGATAGCTTTTCAAGGCAGGCCGTTCATGGGATCTTCACCGCGTCAGACCACCCAAGCGAGAACGCCATGACCTCACTAGAATGGCTCGCCCCCAGCGCGATCGTCGCGTTGAAGATCTTCGGCTGCTGAAACTGCAGGGTCCATCCGCTGCTCAGAAGCCGTTCAATGTATCGACGACCTCGAAGAGATCGCCAATGTCATAGAAATCGACCGCGACGAAGTTTGGAAGCGCACCGCCCTCGGTTTCGCACTGCCGGGCGCGGTCGATGAACAACGGGTTGTAGTTGACCATCTCGGCGAATTCGGGTTTTCCGCCGAGCGGCGCCGTGAGGAAGTGATTGAGTAAGAACAGCGGGTTTGCCGGATTGCCCCGATTCGGGGTGCAAGTGAAATCTTCGACCGTGGCGAACGAGAAGGGTGTCTCCCAGGCATGATCCCAGATATTCATCAGCCAAGGGAACTCCGCTTCCTGTGGCAATTTCTCTTGAAAGACCACGAGCCGAGTGTCGGCATCGACGAGCTCGCCTAGGGTGGGCCAGGGCTCGCCAACTTGGTGAGCGTACACGAAGTCGATGAGACCGCTCTCTTCGACAGCGGCAGCGGTCTGCGCTTGGGTGATGTAGTTCTCGAAGATGATCGACACGACTTCGTTGCGGTTTGCTTCCAAGAACGCCGTGATCTCCCGCAGGCCTTCCACCAGGGGTTGGCTTCCTGCCAGGCAGACCGAGTGACAGAGCAGCAAGACACCATCCTGATCGTAGGTGTCCAGCATCATCCCACGAATGCCGTCGCCCAGCTGACGCGTGAGTCCGAAATCTTGGTTGGGCAAGATCCATCCGGCTTCGGCATTCGACATCGCGTTATGGGTCATCGGGTACGCGACCTGATCGAAGCGGCGGTCGCAGAGCTCTTCGTGACCGTTGCACTTGGGAATGGGCAACGAAGCATCGGGCTCGACGCTGCCGTCCACTCCTGCGTCGGTCTCTCCGATTGGGCTGTTGCTGCCGCACGCAGCGACGAGGATGTTTCCTAGTACTATCAAGGATGCGAATCGCTGTCTCATGGTCGTCGTTCCTCAGTAACCAGCGCGGACGAGGCGTCCCGGCCGTGCGCCAGTCAGCTTGCCGTCGCTCACGATCATCTCGCCTTTGACCAGCGTAGCGACATAGCCGCTGGCGTATTGCATGAGGCGTTGGCCTCCGGCGGGTAGGTCCTTGAGCATGGTGGGGTGTAGGAGCCGGAGGTTATCGAAGTCGATGATGTTGATGTCGGCTCGCTGTCCAGGTGCGAGGAGCCCGCGATCGGTCAATCCGATGAACCTGGATGTGTCATGGGCTTGCATCTGAATTATGCGCTCGAGTGGGATGCGGCCGCGTTCACGGTCGCGCGCCCAGTGGGTCATTAGGAACGTCGTGAAGCTCGCGTCGCAAATGGTTCCGACGTGCGCGCCGCCGTCACTCAAACCGGGGAGGGCGAGTGGGTGCGTGAGCATTTCGTGCACGGCATCGAGGTTCATGCCGGTGTAGTTGTAGACGGGGAAGTAGAGGAGTGCTTTGCCTTCCTGCTCGAGCATTGCGTCGTAGATGAGGCCCAGCACGGGCTCGCCGCGGCTCATTGCAGCCGCCCCAAAGCTCTCCACCGGTGACGGCTCGTAGTTGGGTTTCTCGCCCAAACGGAACAAGCGCATCGCGACCATCTCGAGGTTGGAAAGGAAGAAATCGGCGAGCGGCGGGAGCATGCTGCCGTCTCCGGCAACCGGCTCGCTTTCTTCTCGAATCATTCGCGCCTTGAGCTCGGGGTTGCGCATGGCCCTCACTCGCTCAGCGAGGGGCAACTGGCTGATCGCCTTGTAGCTCGGGAAACCCATGAACGGATGGAACGTCGCTTGAAGGCCCAGCATCACGCCGATTCCGCGTGCGCCGACCTGGCAACGAACGTCGAACCCCTTCTCCTGGGCCCTTTCAGCGTGGTCGAGAATCCACTTCCACTGCTCGGGGCTGTGATCGCGCTGCATCGTCGAAACGCTCATTGGACGGCCACCGGCCGCGCCGAGCATTTGTTCCAAGACAGCCCATTCGGCCTCGAAGTGATCGTCCCCGTGCAGGATGTTGAAGTCGCTCACCGCCTGAAGCACCCCGTGATTCAAGCCCACGAACGCCTTGGCGATCCCCGCGAGCTCCTCGCCGGCTGCTTCGGAGGCAGGGGTCCAATCGCCCACCGCGCTTCGGTGGTTGTCGCTTCGCCCGGTGCTGAATCCGATCGCGCCCGCTTCGAGAGCGGTGCGTAGCAGTCGCCGCATCTCCGCGATGTCCTCCGGCTTTGCAGCTTCGTCGTGAACCGCCCGATCGCCCATGACGTACACGCGCAGCGCATCGTGCGGGACATGGGCAAGGAAATCGATCGTGTGCGGCATCTGATCGAGGACATCCATGTATTGTGGAAAGCTTTCCCATCCCCAGCTGATCCCCTCCGAGAGTGCGGTGCCCGGGATATCCTCGACGCCCTCCATCAACTCGATCAGCTTGGCGTGGTCGGTCGGCCGAACCGGCGCGAAACCGACACCGCAACTGCCCATCGCGCAGGTCGTGACACCGTGAATCGACGAGGGCGCGAGCTCCTCGTCCCAGCTGATCTGTCCGTCGTAGTGCGTGTGGATGTCAACGAAGCCGGGAGCGACGATGGCGCCACTCGCGTCGATGGTCTTGGCGCCGCTTTCGTCGCAATCGCCGACAGCGACGATTTTGCCGTCCTTGATGCCGACGTCACCGGTCCGTCGTTCCACGCCGGTTCCGTCTACGAGCGTCCCGCCGACGATCTTCAGGTCATACATCTGAGGTCTCCCAGTTCAGAGCAGTTGTGCACTATATCTCACGAGCAGCGACATTGCAGCCGCGATGAGAAGCACCAAGACCGCGATTTTGAAGCTGCGTTCGTCGACCCGGTAATGCACCCATTCGCCCAGCACGACGCCGAGCGGCACCGCCGGTGCGAGCATCAGCACTTCGAGGAGGGCCTTCCGATGATAGTCTCCGGCGGCGACGAATCGCGTGATCAGGATGGTATTGAGGAGGATCCACACCATGCTCAGGGTGCTGCGGAACCCCTTCTTGGAGAGCCCTTCGCGTCCGAGGGCGTAGACGAGCATCGGGCCTCCGGAGGCATAGATGCCGTGAATAACGCCTGCTCCGAACAACGCAGCGATCGACGCCAGTCTCGGGATCGGCCGATCGAGGTCGGTGCTCCCGAAGCAAAGACGGTGTAGATCTCGCGACGACAGCGCGAGCACGATCAGTCCGAAAGCCAGCCCGAGCCAGGGCCCGTCCACTTGGGTGAGGAGATAGAACGCCAGGCCCATGCCGAGAGCCATCAGGGGGAGAACCCGACGCAGCAGCAAGCTCCAATCGATGCCATCGCGATGGCGAAGCACGATGTAGCCCGTCTGAAGAAAGGAGATCGGCACGACCAGGCGAACCACTTCTTCGAGCCCGATGAGTTGGGCGCCAAACGTCACGCAAATCAGGGTGCTTCCAAAGCCCGTCGCAGTCTGCACGGTGTAGGCACCGACCACGATCAGAGCGAAGGCGAGAAATGCGAGGTCGATCGTCATGGGGGGTTGCCGCCGAGGTTCCTACAGGGTTTCCCTGCATTCGTACAGGTTGGTGTTTTGCGCTCGTCTGTGGCACGCATAGGTTCATGGACCTGACGTTCACCGAGGAAGAAGAAGCGTTTCGTCGAGAAGTTCGCGCCTGGATCCAAGAGGCGATGCCTCCGGACATGCTCAAGAGGGCTCGAGGATCGGGCGGCTTCACCCCCGAAGACTCGGCTACCTGGCACAAGATTCTCCACGAGCAAGGTTGGGTAGCACCACACTGGCCGGAGGAAGTTGGTGGGACGGGTTGGGACGCCGCGCGGCGATTCATCTTCAACGAGGAGATGGAGCTTGCGGGCGCCCCACAACTCTCCGTGTTCGGCCTTTCGATGGTGGGCCCGCTCATCATCAGCTTTGGAACTGACGCTCAGAAGGAGCGATTCCTCCCCAAGATCCTGAGCGGCGAGGAGTTCTGGTGTCAGGGCTACTCAGAGCCGGGCTCGGGCAGTGACCTCGCATCGCTGCGGACGACTGCCGAGGATGCCGGCGATCACTTCATCGTCAACGGGCAGAAGACCTGGACCTCGTACGCGCAGTATGCCGATTGGATCTTCTGCCTCGTGCGGACGGACCCTGCGGCAAAGAAGCAAGCGGGGATCACTTTTTTGCTGATCGATCTGAAGACCCCAGGGATCGAGGTAAAACCGATGTTGACGCTCGGTCACACGCCGGCATTTTGCGACACGTTCTTCGACAACGTCGAAGTTCCAAAAGAGAACGTTGTCGGCGGTGTCAATCAAGGCTGGACGATGGCCAAAGCGCTCCTCGGGCACGAGCGCACGATGCTCGCGATGATCGGCCCGTGCCGCAACGTGCTCCAGAAAGTGAAGCGAATTGCTGCGGCGAGAACGATTCAAGGTCGCCCGATGCTGCAAGACCCGGCTTGGCGCGCGAAGATCGCCCGGCTCGAAATGCGCTTCCGGGCGCACCTGATGGTGAGCTACCGTGCTCTCGCCGATCAGCAGAAAGGCAAGATGCCCGGTCCCGAGTCTTCCATCTTGAAGCTCGTCGGAACCAAGCTCATCCAGGAGCTCACCGAGCTTGCGATGGAAGTCATGGGTGAGAGCGCGCTGACCTGGTACAACGAGGACGTCTGCACACCGATTGAGGAATCGATCGGGCCTTACTTCTGTTACGAGCGCGCCGCCACGATCTACGGTGGCTCCAACGAGATTCAACGCAACGTCATCGCGAAGATGATTCTGCAGCTGCCGAGCGCCTAACCAGCGGCCCCACCTCAGGAGTATTCAAGCAAATGGACTTCGAGCTCGATCAAGATCAGCAGATGCTTTCCAAGACTGTGTCCGGATTCGCTAAAAACGAATCCCCCGTCGAACGTTTTCGCAAACTTCGCGATGACGAAATCGGCTACGAACCCGCGGTTTGGCGCAAGATGGGTGAGCTCGGATGGCTCGGTGTTCCGTTCCCCGAATCGGTCGGCGGTTTTGGAGGGAGCTTCATCGAGTGCGCCATCGTTCTCGAAAGCCTCGCGACTACACTCGTGCCGGAGCCGTACTTGGCGTCGGTCGTGCTAGGGGGAATGACTCTCGCGCGTGCTGGCAGCGCTGCGCAGCACGAAGCGTACCTGACACCCATGATCGAAGGAGAGACCACGTTGGCTCTCGCGTATTCCGAGGCCGAGAGCCGTTACGATGTTCGCTCGGTTCAGACGACGGCCACCGGGGACGGTAGCGGGTATAGGCTTTCGGGCGAGAAGGTTTGGGTGCTCAACGGGCATCATGCCGATCACTTCATCGTATCGGCCAAGGCGCCCAAGGGCGTGACGCTATTCGTCGTGCCACGAGGCGCCAACGGCGTGAAAGTCAAGGTCGCACGGACGATCGACGGTCAGAGGGCGGCCTTCATCGAGCTCGATGAAGTGGCCGTCACCGACGACGCACGCCTTGGCGCGGAAGGGACCGGAGCCGCGATTCTCGATCGCACGATGGACTATGCTGCCGCTGCCGCCGTCGCAGAAAGTGTTGGGATCGCGACTACGATGCTTCGCATGACGGTCGAATACCTCGGTACCCGCGAACAGTTTGGTGTCAAAATCGGCGCGTTTCAGGCACTTCAACACCGCGCAGTCGACATGTATGCGGAGACTGAGCTCCTGCGCTCGATTTCGATGGCGGCGATGGTTCGCGCCGATGATGAGGACTCCAGCGCACGACGCACGGACATTTCCGCGGCGAAGTACCAGCTTGCAACCGGCGGGATCTGGGTCGCCCAACAATCTCTTCAACTGCACGGCGGCATCGGTGTGACCGACGAGCACGACATCGGGCTCTACTTCAAGAGGATGTACGCATTGAACGCGCTCTTTGGTGATCAGGAGCACCACGTCGCGCGCTTTGCCTCCGATCCTTCCTTCAGCGAAGCCGGACTCTGATCGGCTCCGTCACTCGGCAGTGTGGATCAGTCGTGAACGGTGATTTTGACCATCTGCACCGGAGTGACAGGCCGGTCGCCAGATCCGGTTCGCGTCTTTTCGATCTTCTCGACGACGTCCATACCGCTGACGACCTTGCCGAAAACCGGGTGCTTCGAGGCCCCGGGGGAAAACCAGTCCAGGTATTGGTTGTGAGCCGTATTGATGAAGAACTGGCAGCCGCCGCTGTTGGGACGGCCAGTGTTGGCCATCGATAGCGTACCAGGCTCGTTGGACAGCTTCGCGTTCGCCGGATGCTCGTCTTGGATGCAGCCCTTGGGACTGTCGCCAGTACCCGCTCGCGGGCTGTTGGGGTCGCGGCTGTGCGGACACCCAAACTGAATCATGAATCCGTCGATCACTCGATGAAAGTGTAGCCCATCATAGAAGCCGCTCTTGGCGAGCTCGATGAAGTTGCCCGCGGTAATGGGCATGAGGTCGGTGAAAAGCTCTACCTCGACGTTTCCGAGCGAGGTTTCGAGCGTTGCGGTCGGGTTAGCCATGGCGAGGGCCTATCAGCTTTCCGTGCTGCCGTCACCCTGAGCGGAGGCGACCGCATTGCAGACGCCAATCAACTCGGCGGCAGCTTCACCAAGGCTTGCCGTCGTCAGTTTGGCCGCGGCGGCATCGAGATCGGCGTCGAGGCCGTCCGCAGTTGCTGCGTCGAGGTCACCGTCCGAAACGGCGCGCGCGATCGCCGCACGGCTCTGGTCGATGAGCACCTGAATTTGGCGAATGTCCGCCATCGCGGAATTCGGTGCCGCGTCGGCAATCGTGGCTGCGTTGCGCGCACGAACGGCCGCGGCACAGGTGGCATCCCGGGTCAGCAAGTCGTTCCGTACAGGCTTGTAGCGCGAGATCCCGCCGACGATGTCCGCGGCGAGGTCGGGATAGATCGCTTTGCCCGAAACACGCCTTACCGGTGAGTTGGCCGTGTAGATGCCCCCATCCGGCGCAACGCTGGTGACAGCGATGGATTCTTCGCGGCCTTCCGTGAAGGAGGTCAGCTCACCGGTTTCGCGATCCAGCAGGCCCATTCCGACCTTCAACATGACCTCTTGCTGGCCGACGGACTTGCCACCACCGACACTCACTGCGATGCCGTTGGCCGTGATCGTCGGAGTCAAGGCTTGAAACTCGACGTCTATGTCTGGATCGCCGGAAAACGCGTTGAAGCTGGCGGTCCAGGCCAGGCTCGCACTCCTACCATGATCGATCAGCTTGAAGACGTCCCGTCGGGTTACCACGAAGATCTCATCGTTGTCCGGTGAGACCGCCACAGATGCTGCCAGCGGTGCGCCTACGTCATAACGCCAGATCTCGTTCAGTTCGCTGTCGAGGGCGATCACGTTGCCGAGATTGTCCGAGACGAAGACCTTGCTGCCATCTTCACTGATGGTTGGAGTGGAACCGGTGCCACCGACGAAAGTAGAGGAGTGGAGGACCTTGAACTCGAGACCGCCATTCCCGTCGTCGACTAGATCGACCGAATAAATGGCGCCGAGATCGGACTGCCCGTCCACGACTCCGTCGGCCGCATCGTCGGCGGTCGCTGCGACATACATCAACCCGGAGCTCGGGTCGATCCCGAAGTAGTTGGTGACGACCGAGCCACCGCCGAAGATGACATCGACGATGGTCGACCAGAAGCTCAGTCCGCTCGGGGTCTTGCCAAAGACCGCATCCGTCAACGCATCGCTCGCGTCCACGATGAACTGGGGCAGCGCGATCTCCACACTGGCGGCAGGAGAACCTGGAAGTTGTCCGATGGGTGCTTTGCTGGCACCGGTCGCCCGATCGAAGGCGAGGATCTCGCCATTCATGGTGAGACCGATCACCGAGTCGGTTTGTGGGTGATAGTTGAAGCCGAACGAGTGGGTGGTGGAGCGTTTGCCCTGCACGACCGGGGGTAGGGTCAGCCCCGTGTCCACTCTCCAGATTTCGCTGCCATCGGGCCTCAGGGCCATCGCTTCGGTGAACGTCAAGTGGTAGATGATCTGCTGCCCAGGGTTGTCAGGGTCATTCAGAATCAGGATCGCTCCACTTCCCGCGTTACTTCCATTGCTGGGAATCGCCCAGTTGCGCTCGCCGGTTTCGGCGTCGAGCGACACCAGTGAGACGTCTTCCTTGGGGAACAAGGGACTGAAGTAGAGGTTGCCCTCGTCGTCGTAGGTGGGTCCTTCCGGAACGTAGAAGCTCTTTTCGACGGTCCAGTCCAGCTCCATGCGTGGCGCTGCTGCGATCCAGACGTTGTCGCCGTTGTTGGGCCCGACGTGCATCGTGTGGAAGGTGTTGGGCTCGGGGATGATCTCGTAGCCGTAGCTGCCCATCGTCCGGGCACCCACGGGTGCCCACGCAGTGACCCCCTCAGGCAGCGCTTGCTGCTGCGTTGGGGAATCGGAGGTGCAGCCGAAGGCCGCGAAGAACGTGACATTTGCGACGAGGCGCAACGTTCGCAGAAACCGATTTTGCCTGTGTGAGAGCATCCTGGATGCGGATGCCTACCAGTTTTCCGGGTCCACGTCACCCTCCGGAACCTCCGCCTTGCAGTCGTCGCGTTCACACAGCTCAGCGTGTCGTCCGGCCACGCATGCTCCATCGATCGACGGGCGACAGCGCAAGGAATACGAGGATGCTCAGGCCCAATGACAACAGGAATGGCGCCTCGTAGTGGAAGACATACTTGGCGCTCGCGGAAGAGGCGAGGGCGACGACGAGGGTCGTGCTGGCAGAGATCGGTCCACCTAAGCGAGTGAAGAGGGCCGCAACCGTGATGACGGCGATGCCCGCGGTTCCTAGCGAGTCCGCTTCGAGGACGAGGTCGTAGATGCTTTCGGCAGTAAGCGCGATGATGCAGCTCACGAGACCCGAAACGACGACGAAGATGCGCGCATTGCGCAGACGTCTGGCATCATTGGTCTGGCTGGTGCGGTTCGCGAACAGATTGTGTGCAGCGAGTGCCCCGATAGCCAGCATCGAAGAGTCGACGCTCGACAAGATCACCGACACGATCGCCCCGATGAACAGAACATAGGCGAATGGCGCAAGCGTGTGCCGCGCAAGCTCCGGCAAGAAATCCTCGCTGCTCTCGAGCGTCAATGGGTAATGCGCGCCCAAGAGCCCTAAAAGGACTGGAATCGCGCCAAGGGCGAGGTAACAGCCCCCCGCCAGGAACGCGGCCCGCTTCGCCGTCTCTGCATTACGGCAACCGAGCGCCCGCGAGACGGATTCTTGCGCGACCAAGGCCCCGATGACCGGCACGAACCAAATGTTGATACGCCCCAAGATCGACTCGTTCTTGGCCACCCAGCGCAACTGGGCAGGCTCGATGCGGCCGAGCGATTCGCTCCAGCCACCCAACGCATGCATCAGAGCAAACAACGTGGCGCACAGGCCGACCACTACGAACACGCTCTGCAGCAAGTCGGTCCAGACATCACCGAGAAGGCCGCCGAGGTAGGTGTAGAGGACGGCAATGACCGTAGCGGCCACGATCGCGACTTCGAGCCCGAGAGGTGTTTCAAACGAAAGGATCTGCCCGAGCGCACGGATCTGTGCCGCCGACCATAGAACCGATGGTGGAATCAGAACGAACGCGGCCACCCGTTCGGCCGTTCTACCGAAGCGGCTACGGTACGCGTCTGCAAGCGTCATGGACCCCGTACGCCACAGGCGCGCCGCAAAGAAGGCGCCGAACAAGAACAACGAAAGCGCATACCCCAATGGATCTGCCCGCCCGCCCGCAAGACCGTCTTCGCGAATTGCCGCCGACGAACCGAGAATCGATTCGGCGCCAAACCAGGTGACGAACAAGGAGACCCCGGCCAGGGGCGCGCCCAGCTTTCGGCCCGCGACGAGATAGTCGTCCTCGCGCGCGACACGGCGCGACGCCCAATAGCCGATGGCCAGCTGCACGAGCACGAAACCGAGGATCGCGAGCGTCGTTCCAGAGAGCATGGCGCGTCCGGACTCTCACGCGATTGGGGCGTCGGAGTCAACTGCAGGGCCCCCGAGTTGACGCAGCGCAAACACGATCGTTACGGTCAGCGCCTACTTGCCTGCCCAACCCACAACGACGGCCTGTGAGCTTCCCCGCCTAAGGCTGCGCCTCGAACGCGCCCACGTCGCACATCGTGCCGCCTGTCTTCGGTCGTGGCTCTCCGCGTTGGTCGGTCGTTAGCGGTGCTCCGTCCGCATCGACGCAGTCGGCTTCAGGAATCTTGTCGATGGCGACGCTGCCTGGAAGCAGTGCGTGAGTCATGGTCGGCCCGCCGTTGTTTTGGAGTGGTCCGAGCTTCAAGGCATCGGGGCTGACGTTGACAAGGTCGGTACCCTCGTCGAAGCCGCAAGTGTCGCCGGGGCTCTCGACGTTGTAGCCGTTGGAGCCAGTGGTGGCGCCCACCCCGGTTTCACAATCGCCATCGACCACGCTTCTCGTCAAAGTGATCACGCTCGCGCGGAACGGGTCTTTCCGGTTCGTTATGGCGCCGCCAAATTCCGCGACGTTTCCCGAGATGGTGCTGTTGGTCAGGCTCACCGCGCCTCCCTTGTTGGATGCGCCGCCACCAGATTGCGCACTGTTCCCCGACAAGGTGGTATTGGTCAGAGTCGCCGAGCCTCCCCCGATGTTCAGAATGCCCCCACCGTAATTCTCCGCCGTATTCCCCGCCACGGTGCTGTTCGCCAGGGTCACCACCCCGCTGTTCCGAATGCCACCACCGGATTGCGCAGCGTTTCCCGATACCGTGCTGTTGGTCAGCGTTAGGGTCCCGTAGTTCCAAATCGCGCCACCACTAGCTCCTGTCGCACCGCCCGTAATAGTCACCCCCTGAAGCTCGGCTGTGACGTTGGTTTCCACCCAAAAGACACGGTGACCACCGTTCGCGTCCAAGGTGAGATTCCCCTCGCCGTCGAGGACGACGTTCTTGTCGATCTCAATCGTCGCCTGCGTCACCACGGTGGTTGGCGCACCGCAGTCGAAGGTGTGCGGACCACCACCAGCCGCAATGGCGTCGCGAATACCGTCCTCGGTGCAGGCAAAAGTGCCGACACAGTTGCCCGCCTGACACACACCCGCTTCGTTTGCGCACGCAATGCCGTCCGCTGATGGGCTGTGCCCGCAAACGCTATCCGCACATTCGTCTTGAGTGCAGGGGTCTCCGTCGTCGCAATCCCCGGCGTTACGGCAGCACCGATCCCGGCAGGAGGAGCTGCGCGGGCAGCAAACCAGGGCTTCTAGGCCTCTGATGGGACATGAATACACTTCTGCCGATCTCGGGTCGCACGCGGATGGTCTGCAGCTGTTTTGGTTAGTGCAGTACTCCAAGCCGGGGCAGCAGATCTGATCCTCGAGCCCCTTGATGGGACACGGATGCACTTGCACGGACGTGAGATCGCAGGGCGCCACGCAATCGCCGCCCTGGCATATTCGCAACCCCTCGCAACGGGTGCCGTCTTCGACTTCGGCGTAGATGCACCCACGATGGGCTTCGCATGTGGCCTTGGAACACGGATTGTCGTCACACACCACAGGCACGAAGCGACACAATCCGTCCACATAGTCGCAACTGCCATTCGTGCATGCGTCGCCGTCCTCACACGAGACCCCTTCGCAGAGGTTCTCGCCGCACAGGCCCTCTACACAGACGCCAGAAACGCCGCCGTACGTGCAGGGAACACCGTTGGTAACTGGCTCGCTGGTACAATGACCATATGCGCAATACTCCCGCGTGCACTTGTTGTCGTCGGGCGGACACACGATTTCTTTGCAAGGGTCCGGACACGAGCTGCCGATACACTTCGGGAGATCGCAGCCTTCTTCACCAGCACCCGCGTCCATGCAGGCGATGAACGGAAGCAGACAGAAAGCGTAAACGGTCAGAAGTGGGATCAAGGAACGCATGACCAACCTCGGCTTCGGGGACCGAGCGCCCCAAACTACGGTTACAGAGCTGCATCAGACGTGCCAAGTGGGAGCGGGAGCCTGTGAGCCAATTTCCAACGGCTACGGGGAGTTTTGCTGTAGTAGGGGGTGTGCAGCGACTGCGACATGTGCACTATTTGCCACAGCCATTCGCAACAGGTTCTCCTGGCGCTAGGATCGAGCTTCAACGTCGACTACCGCAACTACTTCCGATTCGCCGACTTGCTACAGGCAAGAGTCATCGACGACGTGTTTCAGCGGATCGAGAAGGTCTCGCGGCGACAGTAAACACCGATTGCTCTGATCTCGAATGGCGCTCTTTCCGCCCTCCGCCCTCGCCATAACCGCCAGTTTTACGAAAAGACCGGGTCTCGACGAGCAAGATATCATCTGTCCGCGTGCGTTTCGCTACGTACGTAATTGTCAACGTCGGGCGTGTCGACTCAAGCAGCGGGTCGTGGAGATCGGCGGTTCCCACATTGTGCGTAACGAGTCGGAATGATTGCGACTGGTGCTCCCGTACAGCTGGGGGAGCAAGCGAGACACCGTTCGAACGATCGAACCCAAGATTCGCATCGAGAACTATTACGTATAGAAACCAGCGCGCGACGGTCGCTAGCGTCCGCTTTGAAGAGACCGCGACTTCCGCGGCAATCGAAGGAGGACCTAATGCGCGCCGAGAGGATCAATACGTCAATGCACATCACCGCTCGGGCGGGCTTTGTGCCGTGCACACTGCTAGCGATGCTCTGTAATCTCCCGAACGCCGCGTCGGCACAGAACGTCCAAGAAGTTGGAAAGCTGCTAGCCAGTGACGCCGGTGCCAATGGTTTCATTGGTGGCGCCGTGGCGCTATCGGGTAATACGGCAGTCGTCGGTGGGGGCTCGAGTGGTCAGTCTGAGTCAGCATACGTCTTCGTCAAAGACGCAGCCGGTGTATGGACTGAGCAGCAAAAGCTCACCGCCAGCGATGGTGTTCTTGACGATCACTTCGGCGTGTCGGTGGCGATCGATGGCGACACGGTCGTAATTGGAGCGGATAGAGTCGATGACCCCGACGGTGGGTGCACGGGATCATGTCCGGACACGGGGGCCGCCTACGTGTTCGTCAGAGACGCGTTTGGTGTTTGGACCGAGCAGCAGAAGCTCACGGCCGGTGACTCGTCTAACCAGGACTACTTCGGCGTTGCAGTTGCAATCGACGGCGACAACGCCGTAATCGGTGCGCGGGGCGATGACGATAACGGCAGCATTTCGGGGGCGGCATATGTGTTCCAGCGAACCGGCGGCCTGTGGGCTGAGCAGCAGAAGCTCGCGGCGAGTGACGGAGCCGCGGGGGACACATTCGGATGGGCCGTTGCGATAGAGGGCAGCACCGCAATAGTCGGGGCCAGGGGCGACGACGACAACGGGTCGTCGTCGGGCTCGTCTTATGTGTTCGCCGACATCGGCGGATTGTGGGTGCAGCAGCAGAAGCTGACGGCAAGCACCGGATATGCGGGTAATTTGTTCGGATCCTCGATCTCGATGTCGGGGAATACGGCGGTGATTGGGGCCCCGAACCACGATGTAGTCGACGGCACGAGTGGTCGCGGAGCCGCGTTCGTGTTTCTCAGGAGCGGATCGCTCTGGTTCGAGCAGCAGACTGTGTCGGCGAGCGACGGTACGGCGAACGATCGCTTCGGCGAATCGGTCTCCGTGTCCGGAGGGGTAATCCTGGCGGGCGCTCCGAACGATGCGGTGAACGGCTATGCGTCAGGATCGGCGTACGTCTACATTCTGAGTGGGAATTCCTGGTTGCAGTTTCAGAAGCTATCGGCAAGCGACGGGATGGGTGCGGACTACTTCGGCGGTGCGGTCTCCGTGTCCGGCAACGTCGGCATCGTTGGAGCCAGGAGCGACGACGATGTTCTCCTCGGGTTCAATGTGGGGTCGGTCTATGTCTTCGAGGGTGACACCGACGGGGACGGAGTGGTCGATTCCCAGGACAACTGCCCGGCGGTCGCGAATCCAGGCCAGGAAGACCTTGACGGGGACTTCGAAGGCAACGTCTGCGACGTGTGCCCAGCCGATGAGCTCAATGACGTCGATGCGGATGGCTGGTGCGGCAACGACGACAACTGCCCGAGTACCTCCAACTCAGACCAGGCGAACGACGATGGAGACTTGGCGGGCGACGTATGCGATCCTTGCCCGAGCGACGCAGCGAACGACTCGGACGGCGACGGCGTCTGCGGCGACGTGGATATCTGTCCGGGTAGCGACGACAACGTGGACGGCGATGCGGATGGTACGCCCGACGGGTGCGACGCATGCCCGGGCGGTGACGATAGCATCGACTCGGACGCCGATGGCACTCCGGACTTCTGCGACAACTGTCCTCTCGATGAGCTCAACGACGCCGACGCCGACGGCGTCTGCGGTAACGATGATCTGTGCGCTGGCGGGGACGACAGTCTGGACGCGGACGGGGATACCGTTCCGGATGCGTGTGATCAGTGCCCGTTCGACGCGGACAACGACGCCGATGCTGATTTGATCTGCGGCGACGAGGACGCATGTCCGAACGATGCGAACAACGATGCTGACGGCGATGGTGTCTGTGGCGACGTCGATCTCTGCCCGGGCGGTGACGATTTCCTCGACAGCGACGCCGATACCGCGCCGGATTTCTGTGACGTCTGCCCGTTCGATGCTGCGAACGACAACGATGGGGACGGAATCTGCGAGATCGACGACAACTGCGACGTTCACGACAACTCGGATCAGCTCGACACCGACGGCGATGGAGTGGGAGATGCCTGTGAACCAGACACCGATGGTGACGGCATCGTCGATGACACGGACAATTGTCTCTACGATGAAAACGCTGATCAACTCGATACTGACGGTGACGGAATCGGAGACGCATGCGATGCGGCGACGGACTCGGACGGCGATGGCGTCAGCGACGACGTGGACGCTTGCCTCGGCACACCGCCTGGCGAACCCGTTCTCGCGAACGGATGCAGTGTTGACCAAGCCGTCCCCTGCGGAAACGCATGGAAGAACCACGGCGCCTACGTGAAGTCCGTCGTGCGCGTCGCTCAACAGATGGTTGATGACGGGACGATCACCGCTGACGAGGAGGGCGCTATCGTGAGCGCCAGAGCCTCGTCGACTTGCGGCAAAAAGGACAACTGACAGCGCGGGACTCATCCACGGAACGACGGGCCTTCTGCAAATCGGTCGATCGCGACTGACACGCGGGAGGCCCGTCTTGCACTGGCTTGCGTTCGGCCCCTGCCTGAACCTCCATCGCCTGTCGCTTTCCGAGCCCACCAGGCTCAACCTCGACTCCCCAATTGCGCGGTATTAGATCCTACGTTGCGTGGCGCGCGAACCTGAAGGGGCGTTTTACTAACTATCTGCGGACATTCGATTGAGGCACATTCGCGTAAGGTCCTGCGCGCTGGTGCGTGCGATCGAGAATCACATGTATGTGGTCATGGCGGGCGCCGTTGGAAATCTCCCGCAGGTCGAGGGTGCCGACATTCACTACGGTCAGGCGGCGATTCTTACGTCTTCGGACATCGCCTTCGCCCGAGATGGCATCGCTTCGGAAGGAGCGGCCAACGCGAAGACCATGATCGTTCACGATCTCGACTTGGCTCTCTTGCGCCGGACCGAAGGCACCGGCACCGTCCGGACCTGGCCCGATCGCCGCAAAGATCTATACGCGGTGCTCCACAAGGATGGTCGGAGGTCCGAGCGCCTTTGCCGAAGCTCTACACGATGGCGCACGGCGAAGTCGAGGTAGTATTCGGCATCCCCCTTCAGGGCCTCCGGGGCTTGCTCGACCATGGCTTGGAATAGACCCACGCACTGGCGTTGATCGGAGATGTCTTCGCTTTGCGTCGTAGTCTGCCAGAAAAGCCGACCCGATCGTTTGGTCGAACTCATCGGACTTGGTCCACCGGCGCTTGCGTTGCTCGGGGCTCCCGCGCCCCAACGCATCGAGGCTCCCAAACCAGAAACTCAAAATCGTGTCGATGCGGTTGTCCATGTCGCGCTTCGGCGCCTCATCCGGCAGCCCCGAACAGCGACCCCATTTTGACATCGCCCGTACCGCTTGATTTCATGTATGTATGGTGGGTACGCGTCGATGCACGCAGCTGGGGAGCGGAGGGAGCGCTCGACTGAGAGCCGTCTCGTGGGCCCTCGGTGCATGCATTGGCCTCGCCGCCATCCAGGGAATGGCGCGGGCCGAGAACCTCGGCGCCGACCTCTGGATTCTGGTCGATAGCAGCACACACACGCTGTCTGTCTATCGGCGCGACCGGTTGCTCGAGCGATTCCACAACGTCGCCATCGGACGCGGGGGCATTTCCACCGACAGACTGCGGGGTGACGGCACCACGCCGCTCGGCTCCTTTCACATCGATCGCATCAAGCGATCATCGCGATTTTTGCTCTTTTTCGGCATCGACTACCCGCGACCGGAGCACGCGGAGCGAGCGCTCGAAGCCGGCCGCATCAACGAAGGCGACTACCAGCGCATACTGCTCGCTTCCCAGCGGCACGAATCACCCCCACAGGACACACTTCTCGGCGGGCACATCGGGATTCATGGCCTCGGCGCAGGCGACAGACGCATCCACGAAGGGTTTGACTGGACCCAAGGCTGCGTTGCCCTGACCAACGCGCAGGTCATCCGGCTTTCACGCTGGATTTTCCATGGAATGCGTGTCGAGGTGCGCTGAGCCCGCACGCTGTTGTCTCGTCCCGATTCGCTTCTATACTCCTGCCCAGTTGCTTTCGACTATGTCGTTCGAACTCCAACAAGTGAGGTAACTAGTTATGCAGAGTGAATCAGTGACGCGGCTTCTGGCGGCCGGTCTGTTGGTGTGTGTCGCGGGTCTGGCCGGATGCGCTAGCTCCGATATCGACAAGCTTCGCGCAGACCTCAACGATGTCAGGGCCGTGGCTAACGATGCCAAGTCCACCGCGGACGAAGCCAAACAAGAGGCGCAAGCAGCCAACAGCACCGCAGCGGACGCGAAGTCCACCGCGGACGACGCCAAGGCGACAGCAGACGAGGCCAAAGCCATGGCACAGGGGAACAGCGACAAGCTGGACCGCATGTTCAAAAAGGCGATGCACAAGTAAGGTTCACCACGCATGGCGACCGCCGCGAACCCAAATCGATTTCAGGGATTCGTGGCGGTTGCCGGCGTTTTGGCGTGGCCAATGGGCATCGGTATGCCGTCGTGTGACTCCAATGCTTTGGCCAATGCGGCGTCATCCAGCACGAATCGGCGCATCTCCGATTCTGTCTTGAGCAGGCCGAGTACGCGCTCCTTCAGGCCCTGTTTCTCCTCTTCCTCTTCGAGCGGTGAATGGATTTCGATGTAGAGCACATCGCCGAGCCAGCCCAGCTTGATTGGTTGATTGACGATGGCCACCTGAGTGCCGACCGAGATCAGCGGATACAACGATTCCATGTCCTCGGGATACATTCGCACACAGCCGTGCGTGACGCGCATACCCACGCCAAAGGGTTTGTTGGTGCTGTGAATCAGATAACCGGGCAGACCAAGCCGCAAGGCAAACTTCCCGAGCGGGTTGTCTGGCCCGGGGGGTATGACCTTCGGCAAGTTCTCACCGTCGGCCGCGTGCTCGGCCGTGATGGAGTCTGGCGGTCGCCAGCTCGGGTCCTTGATCTTCTCCACGATCTGGGTGATCCCCAGCGGAGTCGCCCAGTCCATGCGCCCGATGCTCACCGGGTAGGTCTGCACGACCCCAGCCTCACCGAAGGTGCGCTGCGGGTAGTAGTAGAGGCGCATCTCGGGCACGTTGAGCACCAGGCCCTTGCGTTCAGCGCGCGGCAGGATGTAAGCGGTCGGCAAGGTGACTTTGGCGCCGTCCTCCGGCAACCAGCGGTCGACGGAGGGGTTTGCCAGCAGGATCTCCTCCTGCCCGATATCGTACCGGCGTGCGATGTCCAACAACGTCTCTTCGCGTGACGCAGCGACGATCGTTGGCGCACCGACGACTTCATCTAGGGAGCCGGGCAGGGTGAAGCTCTGTGCGAATGCGGACCGCACGATCAGCACTGTGCCGATGAGACCGATATGAACGAAGTACCGCGTCACGATAGCCCGTAGCTCCGCGAGTGTACTCCGGTTTGCATGGGATCGACCACGAAGACACGACTAGCGCGGAGGCTGGGCCTTTGCGAAGCCTTGAGGTCCCATGTTGCAGCGGTGGAGCGTGAGGCGCTTTCTCTCTTTGTACGGAATCCGCTGACCTGTATTCTCCGGGCCGCGGTACCGATGCCCAGCCTGCCGCAGCACGCGGAATACATGACCGATTCCACCAGTAAAGCGGTGCGCGCCGAGGCGCCGTTGGCCTTCGTCGTCGGCACGACCCTCGCCTTTGTGGCGTTCGGAGACAGCTGGCTCGCGGATCCTGACGCTATCGGTGATCTCCATCGAAGGCGTGATGATCTCGGCGCTGATGCTCAGCGGCAAGAACAATCCGACGCTCGCTCGTGACACCATGTTCGCGGTGATCATGATCGTCCCGAACGGCATGGTCGGTCTGACGCTGCTGATGGGTGCGCTGCGCCACGGCGGCAGCGTTACCATCTCCAGGGCGCCAACGCGTATCTGTCCGTGATCATTGCGCTGGCCATGCTGAGCCTGTTACTGCCGGACCTGACGCAAGTGCCAAAAAAAGACAGAGCCACCGACCAGAGTCGAACTGGTGACCTACGGTTTACGAAACCGTTGCTCTACCAACTGAGCTACGGTGGCCTAGGGGTCGCTCTGCTGGAGAGCGGCGATGCTGGTAGCGTGACTGGCGAGGGCTGTCAATTGGGCCCTCTGTCGGCGCCTACACTTCCTCGTCTTCGTCGTCGACGACGAGATCGTCCTCCGTGTCGTCCTCGTCGTCGTCTTCTTCGACTTCGGGCTCTTCGTCTGCTTCGGTTTCTGGGACTGTGTATTTCAGGTCGACGTCGGCATCGGCCAGCTGGGTCTCGATGAGCTCCATCAGCTCGTCCAGATCCTCCCCAGACCATTCATCCAGGATTTCCGAGATGAAATCATAGAAATCGCCACTATCGATGCGGCGTTCGATTTCCTCGATGTCATCGTCTGAAAAGACGCTCACGAGGTCCTCGCGCAATGCATCGATCTCGCCGTCTTCGATCGCATCTGCAACCGAGAGTCGGACGCGCTGCATCGCGCGCTTGTTCAGGAAGATCTCCATCAGAAAACCTCTGGGCCGGTCGAATCGGCGCTACTATAAGAGAGCGTTGGGGGCTGTCAATCTCGTCGGGGCAGGTTCCGCTCCTCGATTGCACAGTCATGCCATCCGCGCGAACCGCGCCGCCCAGCAGATCGACTTTTCTGGCTTGAAATGGACCGAATCGTCCCCGAATCCCGCCCCAGACGGGTGGAGATTTCGACAGCACGGCTGTAGGCTGTATCGTTGTAGTGTCTTGGCGGGGTCAGTGGATGCAGGCGGGGGCTCAATGAGCGGCGATGCGCACCGCAATGGCGACGATCCGCCCAATCCTGGTGAAGGAGGCGAAACGCTGGCACCTGCGCGCGGCACGGAGAGCTGGACTCGTGAGCCGAAGCCCGCCTCGGCCTCGACCCCGCACGGACTGTGTTTCACGGTTTACGGCAAGACCCACGTTGGCCTTGTCCGGGAGCACAACGAAGACAACTTGATGCTCGCGGATCTCGGCGTGGCGTCCGGTCCGCTATCCGGCGAGATTGAGTTGTCAGGCTCGGTTTCGAACCGTGGCGTCGCATTGGCGGTATGTGACGGGATGGGCGGTGCAGCCGCCGGTGAAGTTGCGAGTCACATGGCGGTCGAAACTCTGTTTGAGATGCTGCGAGGCGACGACGCACCCCGGGACCGCGATGACTTCGCTCGGCGTCTGGTGACCTCGATCGAAGAGGCGGGCAAACGGATCTTCCTGTCCGCAAAGAAGGACCGTACCCGTCGTGGAATGGGAACGACCGCGACCGTTGCAGGTCTCGTCGACAAGGTGCTCTTCGCGGGCCAGGTTGGGGATAGCCGCTGCTACATCTTGCGAGGTGGACAGTTGAGCCTCATCACCAAGGACCAATCCTTGGTCAACCAATTGATCGAAGCGGGGCAGCTCACCGAAGCCGAAGCCGAAGCGTTCGAGCATTCCAACATCATCCTCCAAGCGCTGGGTACGACCCAGCAAGTCGCGGTCGATCTCACGTTCGTCGAGCTGCGGCGGGGTGACAGGGTGCTTCTGTGCTCGGATGGTCTGAGCGGCCTCGTGCCCGATCCTGTGATCCAAAACGAAATGGCTCGCATGGAATCGCTCTCGGAGCTGGCCCATCGTCTCATCGATCTCGCCAACGCAGCCGGCGGTCACGACAACGTGACATGTATCGTCGCCGATTTCGACGGCGACGCGCTGGAGCCCCCGGAAGACGGGGCTGTGCCGTTCTACCAGCAATATCCGCTTCCGCGCGGCAACGATGGGCGGCCACTGCTCGGGCCGGCCTTGCCCCAGGTCGTCAGGAGCATGGTTCCCGGCGCGTCCCCCGGGACGAAATCTGAGGTTCACGATCGCCTGTCCGACCCGTCCGGTCCCGTCCCATTCTCGTGGACAACGGCAGCCTCCGTCTTGGCGCTCCTCGGCTTGGCGGCGGTGATCACCATCGCCAGCGCAGGTCGGCGGACCAATCCAACTGGCGCCGCGTTGGCGCCTCCCCCGCCCGCATACGCAGACGAACAAGTGCCGGTCGAGGTCCGGGTTCGAGCAGCGCTCGACAAAGGCGAGCTCTTCGTCAACGGCCAAAGCTACGGTCCGTTTCGAGTCGACGAAGCCATCCTTCTTCGCTTGATTCCCGGCTCGTATCATTTCGAGGCCCGTGAAGCAGACGGGACCCAACTCGGGAAAGACGTGTTGGTGGAGCCTGGGGTGCTGACGGATGTCGTGCTCGCTTCGCCTACGGATTGATGCTCGGTCATGATTCGATTTCGCCAAATCAAGGGCGCCGACTCCGGCCGTGAGCTCGAGTTCGATCAAGATCTCATCCGGATCGGCCGCATGCCCGATAGCGATGTGAACTTCGACCCCGAGGTCGACCTGGATGCATCCGGGAGACATGCGGAGATCCGCAACGAGGACGGGCGCTATCTCTTGATCGACACGGGCAGCCGGAACGGTACCTGGCTGAACGGCCAGCGAATCAAGCACGCGGCACTTCACGATGGGGACGAGATCGAGCTCGGCCGCGGGGGCCCGAAGCTGGAGATCGTATCGCTGGCGAATCGATCGCCCGGCGCTGAGCCGGTCATGCGAGTCTCTGCGGGCGGCGCGCGCCGCGACCCGAGGTTTGACCCGCTCGCCATGCCGGTTACCACGGCGACACGCCTACAAGACCTCGTGGCTCGGCCCGATCTACAGAGGGAGAGCCTTGGGACCTCGGAGCAAGCTCGGGGGGTGCGGAGTAGCGGCCGACGGCGGAGAAGCTCGGCCATCCTTTGGGGCGCCGCTGGCTTGGTTCTCTTGGCCGCCGCGGCGATCATCGTGGGCGCTTCGCTCCGGTAACTTTCTTGACCGTGATGCGAGGCGTCCCTGAGAAACGAGACAGCCTATGCTTCACGCTCGATTCCCGGCTTGGCTTCGGCCGGCTTCCCCCGCTCCCGATCCACACGAAGGTCGGCAGGCTTACCACTCCGACATTCGTGAGCTGCGACCCGAGGCCTGGTCATCGAGCTCTCCTGCGGCACGCGGCCGGGACGTAGAACGCGCGATGTGGCTTGCCGGGGTCAGCTCCCGCGATTTCGCTGAGGTCGTCGACCTCGATGTTTCGCCGCACCTGGTGACTCCGGTGGACGACATCATCGCGCTCTGCCGCCGGCACGCGGATGCATGTCGACGCGAAGCGCAGACCATCAGCGCGGCCTTGCCGCCCCCGAATCCGTACGGTCGCCCGCCGCTTCCATGGCACCGGACCCATGCGCGTCAGGCGCGCGAGCTCTATCGCGCCTCGCACGCGTGGGACGCCTTCGCTCGCGCTCTGCTCAGCAATCGTTGGAACGCGTGAGATCTTCGACCATGCGTTCGAGCAGATCGAACGCTTGCTCTTTCGATGCTGCGAGATCGTGCCGCGCTTCGATCGGACCGGCTGCATAGAAGTAATACTTGAGCTTCGACTCGGTCCCGCTCGGGCGTAGCATGGCGCGGTGCCCGCCCTCGAGCTCGAAGATGACGACGTCGCTGGGCGCGAAATCGGTGAAGGGGGTCAGTCCGGCCGGCGTCCACTGCACCTGCCGTTCGAGATCCAGCATGCGAAGAACCGATTGGCCTCCAAGCCTCGACGGTGGATCATTTCGAAAACGTTCAAGCACGGCATTCATCCGGGCCTGGGCCTCGGGGCCCTCAAACCGGACGGAGATCTGACGGTCGGCAATGAAGCCGTGCTCGCGCCAGAGTGCGTCGCGCGCGTCGAGCAGCGTCTGTCCTTTGGCTTTGAGATGCGCCGCCATGTCGATCATCAGCAGCGCCGAGCTGAGCCCGTCCTTGTCGTGGACGGCGTAAGAGGGTGCGTATCCCAAGGCCTCTTCGTAGCCAAACACGTATGCGAAGCCCTCTTGCTCGAGCTCGATCGCACGGTTCTGGATCCACTTGTGTCCGGTCAAGGTTTGCTCCCAGCGCGCTCCGTGGCTGGACGCTACCGACCCGAGCATCGGGCTGCTCACCACGGTGGAAATCACGACGGGCGTGGCGGTCCCCACATAGCGACCAAGCAAACTGTCCCCCAAGAGAACACCAGTATCGTTGCCTGAAAGGAGCTCGAAGCCGTGCGCAGTTCGGACCGCAACTGCGACTCGGTCCCCGTCCGGGTCGTTGGCGATCGCAAGATCGGCGCCGACTCGTTCGGCGAGGGCGAGAACGCGGTCCATCGCTCCAGGCTCCTCCGGGTTGGGAAAGCGCACCGTGGGGAAGGTGCCGTCCGGCGCCGACTGCTCGCTCACACTGTGCACATCCTCGAAGCCCGCTCGGGCGAGCAGCTTGCGAAACGAGTCTTCCGCGACGCCGTGAAGCGCCGTGTAGGCGACCCGTACGTTCGCGCGTTGGTTGCGGCGAATCACCTCGCTAGCGATGCGCTGAATGTAACTCTCGCGTACGAAATCCGTTTCCCGGAGCAAACCCTTGGCACGTGCGTCGTCGCTCGAGCATCGTGGAATCTGAACCGCGGGTGGAGCGTGCTCAATCTCGGTAGCGATGCCGCGGTCGTTTGGAGGGATGATCTGCGCGCCGTTCTCCCAGTAGACCTTGTACCCGTTGTATCCGGGAGGGTTATGGCTCGCCGTGATCATCACTCCGCCTGCCGCCCTCAACTCCAGGACGGCGAAGGCGAGGATCGGCGTGGGTACGACTTCGCTGAACGCCCACACCGGAATGCCGGCGCCAGTTGCGATTTCGATGACATCGCGTTCGAAGACATCGCTCTTGATCCGCGCGTCGCGACCGACGCAAATGCCGCGGGATTGCACTTCGGGCACTCGCCGCTTCAGCCATGCGCACAGGCCTGCGGTCGCATACGCGACCGTCACTCGATTCATTCTCGCCGGGCCTGCGCCCAAGAGTCCTCGAAGCCCTGCAGTTCCGAACTGAAGTGTTCCGGCGAATCGCTCTTCGAGTGCTGGGATGTCGCCATGGTCGATGAGAGCCTCCAGCTCGCGTCGCGTCTCGGGGTCTGGGTCCTGCGCAACCCAGGCCCAGGCTCTCTCGATGATGCTCACAGGGCCTCCTCGCTTGGCGCCTCGTCTTGGATGTAGGTCCGCTCCTGGTACCAGACGGCGACCGGAACGAAGAGTATCGCGGTGGCCGCCATGGCGGCGGCGAAGAACAGGTAATACGAGGCCCCCTCGAGCTTGCTCGTGCCGTCGGGGTTCTGAATGAAGAAGTTGACGAAGGACGTGAAGAGGTTTCCGATCGACACGCTCATCAGAAACGCGCCCATCACCAACGACTTCATTCGCTTGGGCGCCTGAGAGTAGGAGAACTCCAAAGCAGTAATCGAAACCAGAATCTCCGCTGCGGTCATGATAGTGTATCCGCCGAGCTGCCAGATGATGTTCACGCTTTCGCCAGCATCGAGCCGCGCCTCGAGCCAGGCAGGTAGCAGGAACGCCGGCACCGTCAGAAAGAGGCCAATGCCGATCCTTCGCAGCGGCGTGAGCGGCCAAAAACGCTCGAATCCAGGGTAAATCACCCTATTGAACAAGGGGATGAACAGCAGCACCAAGGCGGGATTGAGCCATTGCGCTTGGGACGGATCCCAGTCGATGACGAAGTGCCGGTCCATCCGTTGCGCTTGCAATACCCATGCAGAGCCTTGCTGATCGAACAAAGCCCAGAACATCGCGATGAACGCGTAGATGACGAAGAGCTTGGCGAGCGCGGCGAGACCTTCGCCGCTGAAGAGCTCGCGCAGAAACGTCACCCCCCCCGGAGGGATGTGCACGAACTTCCCACGTCCGGTCCAGAAGACCAATGTCGCGATCGCCATCAAGACACCCGGAACTCCGAACGCCACCGCGGATCCGAAACGGTGAAGGAGAGGCTCGGCAAACAGAATCGACGCAAGCGCGCCGACGTTGATCGAAAAGTAGAACCAGCCGAACACCTTCGGCAGAAGAGCAGCGTTGGTTTGACCGAACTGATCCCCTACGTGTGCCGACACGCACGGCTTGATGCCGCCTGATCCAATCGCGATGAGACCAAGGCCGAGCACCAATCCGGTCCGTGTGTCGTCGATCGCCAGCGCGAGGTGCCCGAGGCAATACACGATGGACAGCGCCATGATCGTCCGATACTTTCCGAGAAACGCGTCCGAAACGACCGCACCCACGATCGGGAAAAAGTAGACCGCCGTCACGAACCCATGAAACCAGGTCTTCGCCTGGTCGTCCGTCATGACGTCGAGCTCGCCGCGACCGCTCATGAGGAACTGGGTCATGAAAATGACCAAGATCGCGCGCATGCCGTAGTAGCTGTAACGCTCCGCCGCTTCGTTCCCCACGATGTAGGGAATCCCCGGGGGCATCCCTGAGATCGGCGCGGGCGCGGTGCGGTAGGGAGCACGGGAGAGCATGGATGTGATCTTAGTGGAGTTTTTCTATGTCAGCGGCTTTTTAGGCAGCGGCTCCAATCGGATTTTCTCCGCTTTTCTTGGCCGAAATGGTAGTAGGGGCAAGACTGGCGGGGCGCTTTTGGGGGCTTCGGCTCAGCGCAAGGATGGATATGGAGGATGGCGTGAAAAAGAGCGATGACCTAAGAATTTTGAATCGGGGTAGGGTCGCGGCGCTGCTAGCCGTATTGGTGAGCGGGCTTGGGGCGAGCTCGGGTGCATCGGCGCAGGGGTCGGCGCAAATCGACTTGAACCAGTTCAGACCAGCCGAGTTGGCCACGGATGGCTTCGCGACCAGCACCGCGGATGGCCAGGGTCACAAGCGCTTCGGGATCATGGTCTACATGGACTACAATGATGATGCCCTCGTCTTCGAGCAGGCTGCCAACGGGACGACGTCCTCCGTGGTTCATCGGCAGCTGACCGGCCACATCAACTGGAACTTGGGATTGTGGGATCACCTCGTGATCTACATGGACATTCCCTACCACTTCATCATCGATGCAGGGCAGGGCGCACAGGCTGGGCTGCCGTCGGGTCCCCCAGCCGGTCAGTACGACTACCTGCTTCCGAACGGCGCCCACTTTGGTGATATCTACTTCGGCGCGCGAGGCAACATCCTGGGGACGCGTGCGGACGTTTTCGAGCTCGCCTTGCAGGCCACGTTGACCGTGAACACGTCGTCGCTTACCGACGATCAGCAAAAGTACGCCGGGCAGGTCAGCAAGTCGCCCTACATCGGTGGCTGGTTCGAGCTCTTGGCGACGTTCAATGCGGGCGACATCGTTCGTATTCCGATCCAGGTCGGCTACAAGCTCGGCACTCAGGGCCAGGCCGTCACCCCCAATCTCTTCGTGGGCAACGAGTTCACCTTCGGAGGCGGCCTCTTGCTCATGCTCGGGGAGGACAAGTTCATGATTTCGGCGGAAACCTTCGGCCGAACCGCGGCAAACAGCACCGTGGCTTGGTGGAGCCGCGAGGAGACTCCCGTCGAGGTGCTCGGCGGCTTCAAATACTTGCACCCAAAGGGTTTCGTGATCGGTGTTTCGGGCAGCGCGGGTGTGGCGCCAGGCTACGGTGCGCCGGACTGGCGAGGCGTCGGGATGATCGGTTACACGATGCCCGAGCCTGAGAAGAATCTGGACGCCGATGGCGATGGTATTCTGGACGATGTCGATCAGTGTCCGACCGAGCCAGAGGACTTCGACGGCTTCCAGGATGAGGACGGGTGTCCCGATCTGGACAACGATGGCGACGGCGTCCTCGACGCGAATGATGGATGCCCGAACGACGCCGAGGATGTCGATGGCTTCCAGGACGAAGACGGCTGCCCCGACCCGGACAACGATGGCGACGGAATTCTCGACGTCGACGACCAGTGTCCGAACGAGCCCGGCACGCTGGAGAACAATGGCTGTCCGGATCCGGATCGCGATGGCGACGGCGTTCCCGACCGCATCGACAACTGCCCCGATGAGCCAGGAACCGTGGAGAATCATGGTTGCCAGGAGGCCCAGCTGGTGGTCATCGGCGAAGGCCAACTCCAGATCCTCGAGATGGTCTACTTCAAGACCGGAAGCGCACAGATTCAGAAGCGTTCCGACGCGCTGTTGAACAACGTGGCGAAAGTCATGCTGGCGCACCCCGAGATCAAGCTGGTGCGGGTCGAGGGTCATACCGACAGCACCGGTAGCCTCAAATTCAACATGAGGTTGTCCAAGAAGCGCGCCGACTCGGTCGTGCGGTACCTCGTCAACCGAGGCGGGGTGGCCAAGGAGCGGCTGATGTCGGAAGGCTTCGGTCCGACCCGACCCCTCGTGCCGGACGCCAAGACGAAGGCAGAGCTCGCGCAGAACCGACGCGTCGAGTTCCACATCGTCGAAATGGAAGAAGAGAGCACGACGGACTAGCTTCCAACCGCCCTCCGGGGGGCGTACCACAGCGCGGCGGGTTCCAGGCTTCGGTCTGGAGCCCGCTTCGCGTTTGACGGGTTCGGCTAGCTCGCGATCCTCACCGGCCAGTTTTCATCCTCGGTGTCGAGGCTCAGGCCAGCGAGGAACTGGCGAGCCTGGCGGATGGTGATCCGGTCACGGGGATCGCGCCGCAAGCAATGTGCGATCAACTGACCGAGCTCCTGGGTCTCTGGGCGCTCGAGCAGCGCTCGCACGGGTTCTGGGTTGCCGTCGTGCGTGAGGTGCTGGCTGATCATCGCATCCTCGCCGTTCCCATCGAACAACGTCCTTCCCGTGTACGCCTCGAAGATCAAGCAGCCAAATGCGTAGACATCGGCAGGAATCGCCTGGGCTTCGTTCCCAACTCCCCAAATCTCGGGCGCCCCGTAGTTCGCGGTGCCGCAGCCCGGACGCAAGTGTCGACCCGCCAGACCGAAGTCGACGAGCACGGGTTTTGGCGGCTGGCCCACACCGGTGATCGCATCTGCATGACACACGATGATGTTGGACGGCTTGAGATCCAGATGACCCACGCCGACTTGGTGCATCGCATCCAGCCCGGCCCCAATGCCGAGGAGCAGCTCCCGCGCTCGTGCGAGCGAGAGGTCACCCATCTCCAGCATGCGCTCGAGGCTTGGCCCCTCGATCAGCTCCATGACCAAGATTGGCTTGGGGCGGGCGCCGGCATCGAACGTGACGAAACGCGCGATGTTGGGATGCTCCGGCAGCGCGAGAAGCGCGCCGGCTTCTTCGCGGAAGAGACGGAGGAACTCCTGCTCTGAGAGCGTGCGTGCGGCGGCCGCCGAGTAGTCGGGCACCTTCAATGCGAAGAACAGTGCCGTTTCGTCTTGCCTCTCCTCCACGCGGCGCGCGACGAAAACGGACCCCACTGCACCGGCGCCGACGGTTCGCACCAGGTAGAAACCTCCGATCACGCGGCTCGGCGGGGCCCAAGCTGGGAGGGGTGCATCCGATTCGATCTCCAAAGGGGCGATGCTCCGGGCCCGCCTCGGTCCGTCGAGCGGCATCGAGCGCAAGTGATCGAGGGCCGCGTACGTGAGCTCGCCAAATGCGCCGGGCAAATCACGCTCGATGGCTCGTGCAGCACCAGCGAATGCGTGGTCGATCTCGGAGGTCGAAGAGCGCAGGGCACGCTCCACTTCGAGGCCCATTCTCCAGATGGATGCTCCCGATGCGGGTGACTCGTCGTCGACGGCCGTGCCCAATCGACGTCGAGAGCCGCTCACGAGCTGGGCCATCATCGCGACCCCTCGTTCTAGGGAGGCGAGTGGAGTGCCCGATGATCGTTCGGCGACTTCGGCAAGTGAGCTCGACCCCCCGATCGACCGGAGCCCGCGGGCGAGTAGCGACAGCGATTGACGAAATGCTTCTATCCGAGCCGCGCGCGCGACCGGCAGCTCGTTTCCCATCGCCTTCAGCGCATCGGCGGCTGCGAGCAATCCTTGGCCGTCCCGCTGCGTGGTGCGGGCTGCCTGTTGAAGCTTCGCGTAGGCGCGAAGCGCAGTCTCGATCTCGGGAGCCATCGAGGCCTCCGCCATGGTTCGGAGGTCGTCGAGGCGGGAGACGCTCTGGGCCGCAGCGATGACGATGTCGGAAACGTCGGCGATTTCCTCGCGCACCAGCGCGTCCCAGGAGCGGGCGGTCGCAGCGCACAAAGTCCGGCGAAGCGAGCTTTGTGGATCGTGTTGGACTCGATTGAGCAGTACTCGCTGGGTCAAGAGTCGTCTTCCGTGAACCAGCTCTTTGCGCGGGTCGACGTGCGGGCCGTCCGCATCGACGAGATGCAGCATCGTGCGAAGCTGACGCAGGCGCGTCGTGAACTGAGGGACGTGACTGCCTTCGCTCAAGGGGTCGCCCTCGCGGATCACGAGCCAGTTGGTGACCTGCTGGAAGAGATTTCCGAGCCGCTCGTCGTGAGCGCGTTGCAAGTCATCGTCCTCACCGACGATTAGTAGATCGTTCAATGTCGATGTTTCGAAGAGCGCAGAGTCCAGCTCGCGGAGTGCGAGAAATACGGAAATATCGGTCTCCTGGCCACCGAGGGACGGGCCTTCGAGCAGCCTGACTTTCCTGGCCGCCGCTTCGAGGATGGGCTGCGCTGCGCGAGCCGCTTCGTACGCGCCCTCGTTGGCGAACGTCTCGAGCGCGTCGGACATCATGTCTCGGAGCGTGGGCTCGCCCGTCGCCCGAGCACCACTGAGCTCGTCGGCAAGTGCTTTCATGAGTGCGGCGCGGCCAAGGTCTTCGCTGCCACCCCCTGCGATGGATCTGCGCAGATGGGTCTCGGCCTTTTTTGCGGCGTCTCCGGCAAAGCCCGGCCGAATGCGTTCGCGTAGCAGCTCGACCAAAGCTTCAGCGGTGCCGAGGCCGCCTACACGCATCAAGCGATCGAGCAAGGATTCGACCGCGACCGGATGACTCTCCGCGGCGCGCGGGAGTCCGGCGATCATTGCGGCGGCGATGCCATGGTCCTGCTGAAATACGACCGACTCCAGCAGCTCGCGGCAGTGTCGGATGCCCTCCTCGGGTTCGATCGCAATGCTCGCGGCGAGTGACACCGCAGCGCGCCGCCACTCCGTGATCGTGAACTCCGGGTCGAGATGGCGTTGCACCTCTTCGTCGAAGGCGGGCATGGAAGCGGCAAGCAGGCCCCTCGCCGATGCTACGTGTCGCCACACTAGGGTTTCACGGTCCGCGAGCAAGCGATCCCATGCCTCCCGGACGGCGTCCGTGCAAAATACACGGATCCCTACATCGTCGCCCTCCGCAGCGCGGCGAGCGGCTTCCCGGGCAGCGCGTTCCAGCAATCGGGCTGCAAGCCGTCGCGACGGAAGCGAGCCGCTTGCCGGCGCGCGGAGCCAATCGCGGCTCGAATCCTGTCTGGAGATCAACGCCAACGCCAAGGCATCGACGTTATTTACCGTGCCGATCGGCAAGCTCAGTGCGAGGGCGAGCCGCGCGCGAATCGATTGGCCGCTCAGTGCGCGCTGGGACCCGAGTGCAAGCTGCGTGGCGACCGACACGAACGTCGCAGCGTCGCCTTTGCGTAGGCGTTGAAGCACCATCCGTCCCAGCTGACGTTTGATTGGGCTCGGGGGAAGCGCAGCCGCTACTTCGTACAGCGCAGCCGCAGCTGCCGGAGGCGAAAGCCAATCGAGGCTCTCCACGAGGCCCGCTTCAACCGCGACCTCCATGCTCCGTAGCAGGGCGTCCGGGTCGAGACCTTCGAGCGGGACCGGGCGACGTTGGTCGACGACCGCACGAGCGAGTGTCGCCATGCCTTGACGCCACGCACCTTTCCGCTGCTCGGACGTCGGCAGTCGGTGCAAGGCTGTCAGGCGTTCGAGCCGGTCCCGAGTTGCAGCACGCATCCCCGATGATTCTAGCCTGCCGTTCGCCTCTTCGAAAGCTCGGTTGACAACGAGGCGTCAAACCTCTAGCCCCAAGTGACGTGGCCCAACTTTCCTTCGAGTTTGCCGGTGAACCGCCGACGATCGCGGAGCCCGGCGCTAGCAAGCGCCGCGAGGACGATCTGGACCGAGCGTACGCACGCGCTTCAGGCTGGAGCCGTGCCTTGGCACGACGATTGGGACAGCCGATTCGCCTCGTCGTGACCGATAACCGAAGCACTATGTTGTCTGCCCGCCCCAAGGGAGGGCGGCTCGAAGTTCGCCTACACCACATGTTCTTGACCGCCGACGAAGACATCCTGGACGCGGTGGGGGACTATCTGGGCGAGAGTGACGCCCGGGCGGCCAGGGTCATCGACCGTTTCGTCGAGCAGCATCGCTCCCGTTTCGTCACCCCCGGTCCTGAGCAGGAGGCGCTGCGTTCCAAAGGTCTTCATCACGATCTTCGAGCGATCGCGGACGATTTGGCACTGCGCCATTTCGGTGGGCAGGTCGACGTCCGCATCACCTGGGGCAAACGCGTTCAACCGAAACGACGTCAGCGCTCGCTCCAACTCGGAACCTATCTGCCGGAGGAGCGCTTGATTCGGATTCACCCCGTTCTCGATCAGCCCTGGGTTCCGGCGTTTTTCGTGGAGGCCGTAGTGTACCACGAGATGCTACACCATGACATGCCCGCCATCTTGCAAAACGGCCGCCGCCACTATCACACTCGGGCGTTCCGAAAGCGCGAGCGGAGCTTCGAGTGCCACAGTGCTGCGCAGCTGTGGCAAGAACAGAACCTATGGCGTCTGTTGCGGGGTCAGTGATTCGTGGCGCTTGGGCTTATGGCACGCCGTCGCAAAATTCGATCCTCGATCTCGATCCCAATCACTCTGGGCGCGATCACCGTCCTGTTGAGCGCTGCGCTGCTCGTAGGCTGGTCGTTCCTACTCGGGCAGAAAATCGCCCGCTCCGCCGACATTGCCGGCGATGTGTGGCTCCTTGTGCTGGGCGCGCTGTCGTTCATTCTAATCATCGTCGTCTTGGTGTTGTTCGTGATCTCGCTCGCACGCGGAATCATCGAAGTTCGAAAACAAGACTCCTTCATCGACTCGGTTACGCACGAGCTCAAGAGTCCGCTCGCATCGCTGCAGCTATGCTTGGAAACACTAGAGCGCGCAGACATCGACGATGAAGCGCGGGAGAAGCTGCGTCGCATGATGCTTGAAGACGTCGACCGTCTGCGTGCGTTCATCGATGATGTGCTCGAGGCGAATCGTCTCTCTCATGCGCGAGCGGGGATGTTGAACCTCAACGATGTCTCGCTATCTCAGCTCGTTGAACAGTGCGCCCAAATCGTTCGGAAGCGACACAAGTTGGACCCTGAGGAGGTGAGCGTCGATGTCGATCCAGATCTCGTAGTCACGACGGATCGCGCGGCGCTCGAGATCGTCGTCAACAATCTCATCGACAATGCCGCGAAGTACTCGGATCGTCCGGTGCGCGTCAAAATCGTGGCGCGCAGGGAGTCCGACAAGAAGCTCCGGTTAGAGGTGAGTGACCGTGGGATCGGCATCGATCAGAAGAATCTGAAGCGGGTTTTTCACCGTTTCTATCGAGTGGAGGATCAAGAGGTTCGCCAGCGCCGGGGCACTGGGCTCGGGCTTTTCGTCGTTTGGGCGCTGGTCCAGCAACTCGGTGGTGATGTACAAGCGTTTTCCGAAGGCCGAGGGCGGGGCACCACGATGCGCGTAGAGCTTCCTATCGCCCGTGCAGTGAGCGGATGATGACCGAGAGAAATGCGCAGCGACTCCTAATCGTCGAAGACGAAGACCATCTCGCGGCCGGCCTCAAGCTGAATCTCGAGCTCGAGGGCTATCACGTCGAAGTTGCGCCGAATGCCAAGGAGGCGGGTCAACGCTTGCTCGATCCGACCGGCTACGACGCCATCGTGTTGGACGTCATGCTGCCCGACATGAACGGCTTCGAGCTGTGTAAGCGGTTTCGAGAATCCGGGAACTTCGTTCCTGTGATCATGCTCACTGCGCGCTCATCTCCTGAAGATCGAGTTCTCGGTCTCGAGGCCGGCGCCGACGACTACATGGTCAAACCGTTCGAGCTGGGCGAGCTTCTCGCCAGGGTACGTTCGGTGCTTCGGCGCCAGCGCTGGGAGCAAGTCTCGGGCAACAGCGCGAAGGCCACGATACTCTCGTTCGGCAGCGCGCAGATCAACTTCGACACCCACGAGGTGATCGTCTCGGGAGAACCCGCGCAGCTGACGCAGTTAGAGCTCGATCTATTGCGATACTTCGCAGAGAACGCCGGGCGCGTCCTGAGCCGGACCGAGCTCCTCGAACGCGTTTGGAAGCTTCGCAACTACGGCAACACCCGCACCGTCGACAATTTCATCTCCCGCTTGCGGCGCCGCTTCGAGGATGACCCCAGCGCCCCAACCCACTTTCTTTCCGTGCGAGGCGCAGGCTACAAATTCGTCGCCTGAGCGACGGCCCTGATCCGTCGTACGGGGGGCGCTTTATTACAAAACTATGACAAAGCGGGACCGAATCGTGACGGTGCCCGGGACCCCTGCAGGCTAAGTTCAGGTACATGGAAACGAGTGTTCGGGAGACGGGTCTGGAAAGTGGCGCCCTCAGCCAAGGGGAGCGGTGGCGGCGATCCACCATATTCGTGCTCTCCCACCTGGCTGTGCTCGGTGCGTTCTGGTCCGGGGTGACCTGGCAGTCCGTCGTGCTCTGCTTCGTGTTGTTGTTCGTTCGCGTTTGGGGGGTCACGGCTGGCTATCACCGGTATTTCTCGCACCGTACCTACAAGACGAGCCGTGCGTTTCAGTTCTTCCTCGCAGTCCTCGCACAAAGCAGCTCTCAAAAAGGCGTGCTCTGGTGGGCTGCACACCACCGGGTGCACCACAAGCTGTCCGATCAACCGGGCGACGTACACTCGCCGGTTCAGAACGGTTTCATCTATTCGCACGTGGGATGGATCTTCGACGACACCGAGGAAACGCGATGGGACAAAATCCGCGACTTCGCGAAGTATCCTGAGCTGCGTTGGCTCAACAAGTACTGGGCCGTCCCTCCGGCCGCTCTTGCGATCGCCTGTTTTCTGCTTGCCGGCTGGCCCGGGCTCTTCATTGGGTTCTTTCTCAGCACGGTGCTGCTCTGGCACAACACGTTCCTCATCAACTCGCTCACGCACATCTGGGGCAAGAAGCGATTCGAAACCTCCGACGAGAGCCGCAACAACATGCTGACCGCATTGCTGACCCTCGGGGAGGGCTGGCACAACAACCACCACCACTATCAGTCCTCATGCAGGAACGGCTTCTACTGGTGGGAGGTCGATGTCACGTATTACGTGCTCAAGATGCTGAGCTGGGTCGGTCTGGTATGGGACATCCGAGAGGTTCCGGCGCACGTCCTTGCGGAAGGACGCCGCCGAGATCGCGGCGAGATCGCTTCTGCTACGGCCGTGCCGGCCGGCGGCGCGAGCGAGAATCTGAGCCTCGCGGCCTAGATTGGGGCTACAGCCACCAACGTAGGATGTGCGCCCACCAGGGTGCCGGTCGTCTTGCGGGTTGCCAGTTGCGTGTGTTGCTGGGCATCAGGGCCTCCATTGAGTCATGACGTACCCCGTCCAGCGATTATACAGAGTTGGGGTAGATTTCGAAATTGTTTCACAAGTCATGGAACTGCCTAAAATCAAACGATAATTCCGTCAGCACCCGTCCGTCAGGAGCCTGATCTATGCCCGGTTTGCATCTCGTTTCCTCCCCCACCGTCGCTGCCGAAGAGACAGCCGCGGGGCTCGTCAGCTCCCTCCGCCATCATTTCGCCTCGGGAGCGACCCAATCGCTGAGCTGGAGGCTGTCGCAGCTGGCCGCCCTCGAGCATTTCCTCATGGAACGCGAAGCAGACATCTGCGATGCGCTTCGAGCTGACGTCGGCAAGCCAGCGACCGAGGCGTTCGCTTCGGAGATCGGCCTTCCAATCTCCGAGCTCCGCCTCGTGCGCAGGAATCTGCATCGCTGGATGCGGCCTGAGCGGGTCCGGACCTCACTCGCCGCATTCCCGGGTCGCAGCTACGTTTACAGAGAACCTCTCGGTGTAACGCTCATCATCGGGGCCTGGAACTACCCGCTGCAGCTCCTGCTCCTGCCGCTCATCGGAGCGATCGCGGCAGGTAACTGCGCCGTGCTCAAGCCTTCGGAGCTCGCCCCGAAGGCGTCCGCGTTGGTGGCCAAATGGTTGCCCAAGTACCTCGACCGACGAGCGGTGCAGGTCGTGGAAGGTGGTGTCCCTGAAACTACGGCGCTCTTGGATCAGAGCTGGGACCACATCTTCTTCACCGGGAGTGGCGCAGTGGCACGCATCGTCATGGAGGCGGCGGCGCGTCACCTCACGCCCGTCACGTTGGAGCTCGGCGGAAAGAGTCCGTGTATCGTCGACTCGAGCGCCGATCTGGATACTGCCGCCAAGCGAATCGTCTACGGAAAGTTCTTCAACGCGGGTCAGACTTGTGTCGCCCCCGACTACGTCTTGGTTCACGAAGAGGTTCACGACAGCCTCGTCAATCGCATGGTCTCTGCGGTTCGGGAGTTCTACGGTGACGATCCCAAGCAGAGCCGCGACTTCGCCCGAATCGTGGATCAACGCCATCACACCCGATTGACTCGCTTGCTAGACGGCGGAGACGTCGTCACGGGCGGTGTCGTCGACGCATCGGAGCGCTACGTTGCACCGACGATCCTGAGGAACGTCAGAGAAGACGACGCGGTGATGCAGGAAGAGATCTTCGGTCCCATTCTGCCGGTGATCTCCGTGCCGAGCCTGGATTCGGCCATCGCGTTCGTCAACCGGCATCCCAAGCCCTTGGCGCTCTATCTATTCTCGCGCGACCAGGACGCGCAGGAACGTGTCATCACTCGCACCAGCGCTGGAGGCACGACGCTCAATCATGTTTGGCTTCACGTTGGCGTGCCCCAGCTCCCATTTGGTGGCGTGGGCGAGAGTGGGATGGGGGCGTATCACGGCCGCCACTCATTCGAAACCTTCTCCCACCGGCGTTCGGTTCTGAAGAAGCCCACCTTTGCCGACCTGCCGCTCCTCTTTCCGCCGTATTCCGCTCGGAAGCTTCGCTGGATCAAGAAGCTCGTCTAGGGTGCGTCTGAGTAGAGTGCGCGCCCCTCGCCCTCGAGGTGCCTCTTGAAATAGAGCGGGATGCGCAACATGTTGTTGCGAACGGCTGGTCGAATAATCGAGACGAAGACGCCGTCTCCGATGTCGACCAGAGCGCCGAAGGATACGAGTGTCTGGTTTCCCTTGTAGGGCCGCAGGCGCATGAAACCCCATCCAGCGCGAATGTCGTGCGGCTTCGAGTGGTCGACGCGGAATACCATCGTACGCTTATTGGGCTCGAGAGTGGCCTGGAGCACGTATCGAACGTCGACCGGGCCCCACTGCTGGCGAACCGCGAGGTCTGCTTCTGCTCCCACTTGCTCCTGGAGCTCGGTTTCGGTGGCGAGTGGGATGAATCTCTTGTAACCGGGCAAGTCCGCGATCGCGCGCCATGCAACTTCGATCGGTACATCGATGATCTGCCAACTCTGCCCTCCAATCAGCTTGAGGGTGCCGCGCTCCTCGCTTCTGCGCTTCATGACCAGCTCGCCCGTGGCGAGCTGCCTCTTGTCCTCTTTGGTGAGCTGATCGTCTTTCGATAGCGACCGAGACGGTGCGCCAAATGACACCAGGGCAACGCACAGGAAAGACACGCCGGCGGCCAAAATTGACCGGCGGCCGCGTTCCTGTCTATGTCTGGTGGCGATCATGCGTGCAGTCTTGGTGATAATGGTGCTGGTGCTTGGTCTAACGGCCGCAAATGCGCGCGCTGTTTCCTACGACGGAGCCGGCACGACGGCCATTCAGCCGATACCACAAATTATCACATCGGGCGCGGCGATCGAAGTCGCGGGGAGCAATGCAACTGGGAGCCTTCCCAGCTGGGTCTCGGTCTTGCCGCCACTGCTCGCCATACTGCTCGCGCTACTCTTCCGTCACGTTTTGCTCGCGTTGGTCCTCGGGGTGTGGCTCGGAGCGTTCTTGGTATCGGGACTGTCGCCACCGGTTTCATTCGCGCGCTTGCTCGACACCTACATCGTCGACGCTATCGCCGATCGGGTGCACGCGTCGATTTTGGTATTCAGCTTGTTGCTCGGCGGGATGCTCGGAGTGATGACACAAAGCGGGGGTGCCAAGGGTCTCGCCTCCTTGGTGGGTACGGATGCCACGAATCGTCGGCGCGGCCAATTGACCACATGGTTGCTCGGGCTCTTGGTATTCTTCGACGACTACGCAAACTCGCTCCTCCTCGGGTCGGCGATGCGCCCGGTGACCGATCGCCTTCGCATCAGCAGAGAGAAGCTCGCATTCCTGGTCGACGCGACCGCCGCGCCGGTCGCAAGCTTGGCGCTCATCTCTTCCTGGATTGGCGTGGAGGTCGGCTACATTGGCGATCAGTTAACGCACCTCGGTATCGAACGAGACGCATACCTCACGTTCATCGAAACGATTCCCTTTCGTTTCTATCCAATTCTCATGTTGCTATTCGTCGGATGGCTTGCGTTTCGTGGACGCGACTTCGGTCCCATGCTCCGTGCGGAGCGGCGCGCGCTCGAAGAAGGTCTGGTTTCGAGACCGGGCGCCCAGCCGGTCGCGAATTTCCACGAGGAGTCGGTGCCGGAGGCCGTTCCCCAGCGACCCATGAACGCCTTGATTCCCATCCTCGTCTTGGTTCTCGTCGCGGCGATCGGGATCTACGTCGACGGTCGGGCAAAGGTCTTGTCCGCCGGGACCGAGCTTTCCCTTCGGGCGATCGTGGCGCAGGCGAGCTCCAGTGCGGCGATCTTGTGGGCCACTGGGGCGGGCTGCCTCGCGGCTCTCACGCTCGCGGTGTCGAGCGGCGCGCTAGGTTTCGGCAAGTCGATTGAAGCGTGGATCTCGGGCACGCGGTCGATGCTCTCGGCTGCGATGATTCTGGTCCTAGCCTGGTCGTTGAGCGCCGTTTGTCGCGACCTAGGTACGGCGGAGTTCCTGATCGGGGCCGTCGGGGACTGGATTGCTCCGGTCTGGATTCCAGCGATGGTCTTCGTCATGGCGGCTTTGGTGAGTTTCGCGACAGGCACCTCCTGGGGCACGATGGCGATTCTGTTTCCATTGGCGGTACCGCTTGCGCACCAGACCGCGCCGGGTAACGAAACGATACTCTTGGGTACGGTGTCGTCGATCCTGGCGGGCTCCGTTTGGGGTGACCACTGCTCTCCGATTTCCGATACGACTATCCTCAGCTCCATGGCAAGTAGCTGCGATCACATGGACCATGTCCGAACACAGTTGCCATACGCTCTCTTCATCGGTGCGATCAGCTTGCTTTGCGCCGAGGTCCCCGTGGCCGCCGGTTGGTACGGCCCCTGGGTCGGTTTGCTCGTTGGGGCGGCGGTCATGATCACTGCCTTCGAGTTGCTGAGCGGACGCGTTTCACGGTAACCGCTCGGCGCGAATCTGGCCGGACACGAGTTGGTCGCGGATCCGCCGTTTCAGCGTCTTTCCGCTGGTGCCTTGCGGGAGCTCGGCGACGAACGCGTAGCGTCGCGGCGCCTTATACGAGGAAAGCTGCTCCCGGACCCACTGGTCGAGTGCGACCGCCGTCACCTCGGCGCCACGCACGATGACAGCGACGATCTCCTCGCCGTAGTAGTCGTCTGGTTGTCCCACGACCGCGACGTCGCGAACCCCGGGATGCTGCGCGAGGACGTTTTCGACCTCCGAAGGGTAGATGCTGGCGCCGCCGCGGAGAATCAGATCCTTGCTGCGGTCGGCGATCGTGAGCCGGCCGTCATCATCGACAAACCCGATGTCGCCCGTGTGCAGCCAATCTCCACGCATCACATGAGCCGTCGCGAGCTTGTCATCGAGGTACCCCGCCATCACGTTCTGGCCTCGAATCAGCACTTCTCCATGCACTCCTGGCGGTAGCTCTTCGCCGAAGTCGTCCGCGATCCGCACCTGGACCCCGCCCACCGGTCTGCCGGAGGACCCCGCGACCGCCACGTCGGGCGGAGCGTTGATCGCGGTGAAGGTCGCTTCCGTGAGTCCATATCCTTGGCGTACGGGAGCGCCCAAACGTTCCTCGGCTCGCAAGCGCACGTCTTCCGCCAACGGAGCGCCCGCGCTCATGCACCAGCGAAGGGAGGGAGGTTTGGGTCGCGTGTGTTCGTTGGCCCAGGCGATGAACATGGTCGGGACGCCTGGTAACCAGGTAATTCGGTGCTCGGTGCAGAGGTCGAGCGTGCGTGTTGGGGAGAACCTGGGGACGAAGACCGTGCTTGCGCCGGCACAGAAAGGCACGAGCAGCGTCATGCGAATTCCGTAGGAGTGCGTGAGGGGCAGGGTGCCTAGGATCCGGTCGTCGGCGCTGAGTCGGAGCGTCTCTGTGACGAGGGCTTTCGTATGGGCGTCGAGTGATCCGTGCGTGATGCAGACCCCTTTAGCTGCTCCCGTCGTTCCCGAGGTGTAGAGGAGCATCGCGAGGTCCTCGCGCGAGACATCGCGAGGGCTCGTTTCGCGCTTGGCGTTTGCGATTGCATCTTCGACTAGCAGAACGTCGACGCCACTACCGGCACGCGCCTTGCTTTCGTGCGCGACCACCGACCGCGCGGCGTCGGCGAGAAGAGTTTTGCAACCCGCGTGTTGCAAGCGAAACGCGATCTCGTGCGCGGTCGACATCGTCGGGATCGGAAGCGTGACGCATCCTGCATACACGGTCCCAAACCATGCCGCGACGAAATCCAGGCCGTTCGCGGTGCAAATCGCGACCCGGTCGCCCGCACCGAGCCCGCGGTCGAGCAGATGTGCTGCAACGCGGGAGGCTTGGCGGTCGAGCTCTCCGTAGCTGAGGCTTAGACCATCGCGTCCGGAGTCGACGATGCCCGTGCGGCGCGGCTCTCGCTCGGCCCAGCGATGCAGAAGGCTCCCGACGTTCGCACGCATCACCCGGAATCTAGCACGAAGGGCAGCTCTGGACGGACGCCGCCGACGCGTTACGCTTCCTCGCATGCCCAAAGCCAAAGCGATTCGGATTCGCGAACCAGGAGGGCCTGAGGTCCTCGAGGTCGGCGAGATCGAAGTGCCCAATCCCACGTCGTCGCAGGTCTTGGTCGAGGTCGCCGCCGCTGGCCTCAACCGCGCAGATTGCCTGCAACGTCGCGGTTTCTATCCGGCACCTCCCGGCGTGGCCGCGGACATACCCGGTTTGGAGTTCGCAGGCGTGGTCGAGTCAGTCGGTACTGCGGTAACCAGATGGAAGCGCGGCGACCGAGTGATGGGCATACTGGCTGGTGGCGCGATGGCAACGCGCGTGGTGAGCGACGGTGCCGAGCTCATGCCGGTTCCACACGCGCTCTCTCTCGAAGAGGCGGCGGCTGTACCCGAGGTCTTCCTGACCGCCTACGACGCGATCGTGTTGCAGGGCGGCTTGCTGGCGGACCAGACGGTCCTGCTCCATGCGGTTGCAAGTGGCGTCGGCACAGCAGGCGTCCAGATCGCGGCGTCTCTCGGCGCGAAGTCCGTCGGTACGTCGCGAACCGCAGAGAAGCTACCCCGGTGCGCCGAGCTCGGCTTGACCCACTCGATCCTGGTCGACGACGGTCGGTTTGCGGCCGCAGTCCTTGCCGTCGCGCCCAAGGGTGCTGACGTGATTCTCGACACGATTGGCGCCGCTTACCTAGCGCAAAACCTAGAGGTGATCGCGACGAAGGGCCGCATTATCGTGATTGGCTTGATGGGCGGCGTGAAAGGCGAGTTGGCACTGGGCACCCTGCTGGCGAAACGAGCGTCGATACGAGGCTCCGTTCTTCGAAGCCGCTCGCCAGTCGAGAAGGCGGAGCTGACCGAGTCGTTTACCGAGAACATGCTGGAGCGGTTCGAAACCGGAGAGCTGAAGCCCATCATCGATGACGTGTTGCCGATGACCGACGTGCAGGCCGCGCACCGGCGAATGGACGCCAACGAGACCTTCGGGAAGTTGGTCCTTCGCTGGTAGCACCCCCCGGGACACGGCGGGGCACGGCGGGGCACGGCGGGGCGCGACGCGGGGCTGCGTCGGACGGGGCCGCCTTGCGTGCCGTGGCGCGACGGAACGCGACGCGGGGGCTCCACGAACGGCTCGGCTTGCATAGCTGGCCGGTTGGGCTTGTCGCCGGAGGCCAGGCAAGCCTCGCCTCGGCGCTCACGCCAATCGGAGCGGGTTGCGGTCTTGCCGATTGTCATTCGCGACGTCGCTGCGCCCCCCCATCGCGTTCCGCCGCGCCCCTCCGTATGTCGACCTCCGGGGATCCAGTTGACGCCTTGCTTGGTGTTAGAGCTTGAGCGCGCGTCTCACGTAGTTGGGGAGGGCGAAGGCGGCCTGGTGGAGGGCTTGGTTGTATGCCTTCGAGCCCTCGACGATCGCTTCCTGGCGTTCTGGGATCGGGCGCAGCGGCTCACCGGTGTCCGAGCACCAGGTCCAACTCCAGGTGCCCGTTCCGTACAGGGGGACCGGACCCAAATATGGATGCACCTCGGAGAACAGCGTGCGCAGCTTGTGTTGAATCCCGACGAACAGCTCCATCATGAGCAATGGGGACTCGCTTTGAAGCGCCATGATGCCCCCCGGGACGAGCATGCGCTTGCACCCTCGAAAGAAGCTCTCGTCGAAGAGTAGCGCGCCCGGGCCGACCGGGTCCGTTCCGTCGAGCAGAATGACGTCATAAGGCTCATCGTCGCTCGCCGTCACGTAGTCGAACCCGTCGATGAATCGGACGTCGAGTCGCGAGTCGTCCCAGGCCGTCCCGATGCCGGGGAGATGTTTCATCGATACGTCGACGACCATCCGGTCGATTTCGACCATTACGCAGCTCTGCACCTCGGGATGCCGAAGCACCTCACGAACCGTGCCGCCATCGCCTCCGCCGATGACCAGGACGCGTTCTATGCTTCGCGCCGTGGTGAGAGCCGGGTGAACGAGCATTTCGTGGTAGAGAAACTCGTCGTGCTCGCTGGTCATGAATACGTCGTCCAGGACCAGGACCCGTCCGAAGCCTGCCGTGTCGATCACTTCGATTTTCTGATACGGGCTTCGTCCCGAAAACAGAGTCTCCTTCACCCGGAGCCCGAGTCGGGTGTGGTCCTCAAAGGTTTCGTCGTACCAAAGTCCCATCGACTCCTCGCTAGAGACCGAGCTGAAGCTGTCGTTCGCTCGCATGACTTAGCTCGAGAGGGTCTCGCTGTCGCGCCAAGAATAGCTCTGTGCCTCGATGTCCGAGCGCCGCTTCGGCCGAGCTCCGTGCCAAGTGGGAGGAGTTGTTCGTTTCAGACAAGTGCATCAAGACGACGCGTCTTGGCGCGTGCGGCAAGCGCGCCAAGATGTCTGCGGCTTGGCTGTTCGACAGATGTCCGAGAGGTCCGCCGATCCGTCGTTTCAGAATTGAGGGGTAAGGGCCGGTGGCGAGCATGTCGGGGTCGTGGTTGCTTTCGAGGAGAAGCGTCTCACATTTGCCGAGAAAGTCCTCGATCCCATCGGGAACATGCCCGAGATCGGTCACCAAGCCGACCCTCGTCATCTTCGTTTCGAAGACGAGTGCGACCTGGGGCGCATCGTGTGGAATCGACCGGGAGTAGATGGTGATGTCGCCGATGACAAAGCGCCGACCCACGATGAACGGCGCGGTCTCGACCGAAGCACGTAATCGGATCGCTGGCATGGTGACTTCGCTCGCCCGAATCGGGCAGCCAAGCCGCGTTGCGTACGTAGACGCGTGCGCTGCATGGTCTGCATGGCTGTGCGTGACGACGAGAGCTGCGACGTGCTTCGGAATCTCCCGTCCGATCCCGGCGAAGCGTTGAATCAGCTTACGGTAAGAGAGGCCCGCATCGACCAGGACAGTGGTCTTCCCCGTCTCCAAGAGAAGCACGTTCCCCTCACTGCCGCTCCCGAGGATCGTGACCCGCACGACGAACCTAGAGCACAGGTGCGATCGCTTGGCAAGACTCTTGGCTTGCACCCACCCATCTTAGGCGCGAGAGTTACACGGTGAGCGACAGCGATCTTCCATACGACAGTGTTCTCTTGGTGTCTTTTGGGGGGCCCGAGACGAGGGCGGACGTGATGCCGTTCCTAGAGAACGTGACCCGCGGCAAGAATGTGCCCCCGGAGAGACTCAAGGAAGTCTCCGCACACTACAATCACTTCGAGGGTCGAAGCCCGCTCAACGAGCAGAATCTCGCGCTGATCGCAGCGCTCGAGCTAGAGCTCCGACGTGCTGAGATCGACCTACCGGTGTATTGGGGCAACCGCAATTGGCACCCCTTCATCGCGGAAGCGCTCAGCCAGATGCGTGATGACGGGAAGAAGCGAGCTCTCGCGTTCTTCACGTCGGCGTACAGCAGCTACAGTGGATGCCGGCAATATCGCGAGAACATCGAAGAGGCGAGGAAAGAGCTGGGCGAAGGGGCACCGGTCGTCGAGAAATTGAGAGCGTTTTACAACCACCCGGGCTTCATCGAAGCCAACGTCGACCGGCTACTCGCGGCTCTCGGAACTTTGCCCAAAGAACGACGCGAGTGTGCTCGCGTCGCGTTCACCGGGCACAGCATTCCGGTGGCGATGGCTGAGACCTGCGATTACACCGAACAACTCGAGGAGACTGCCAGGTTAGTTGCGGAGGGAGCTCGCCACGACCGCTGGCAGGTCGCGTATCAGAGTCGAAGCGGGCCGTCGCACGTCCCCTGGCTGGGTCCGGATATCCTCGAGCACCTCGACGCGCTTTCGCAGATCAACGTGAAAGACGTCGTAGTTGCGCCGATCGGGTTCCTTTCAGACCACATGGAGGTGATCTGGGATCTCGATCACGAGGCGCGCGACTACGCTAGTGATCTCGGAATCACGATGACCCGAGCAGCGACCGTCGGCACCCATCCGGCATTCGTCGCGATGATCCGCGAGCTCATCGAAGAGCGCATCGGGAAGGTTACCGAGCGCCGGGCGCTCGGTAAGTACGGCCCCTCTCACGACGTCTGTCCGCCCGACTGCTGCGCGTATCAGCCGCGCGTTTCGCGTCCACCTGAGCAGGCTTGATCGGCGTTTGACTAGTCCGGGTCTTTGAACGAGGGCTCGCGCTTCATCATGTTGGCCTGCACCGCCTCGACCTGATTGGGGCTGCCGAGCAGGGGAACCTGAAGCGTGGTCTCCAGCTCGAGAGCGTCCGCGCGCGACATGCCGGGCGCATCTCCGAGAAGTGCCTTGGCTGCGCGGATCGCGTGAGGAGATTTGCTCGCGATCAACTTGGCTGTATCGAGTGCACTCGTGAGCGGGTCGTCCGCGACCCTCGTGGCCAACCCGAGCGCGACGGCCTCAGTGCCGGAGACGATGCGTCCGGTGAACGTCAACTCCTTCGCGACGTCGATCGGCACGAGCTTGAGCAGTGTTTGCGTGATGCTCATATCGGGAATCAACCCCCATTTGATCTCCATGATGGAAAGCTGCGCGTCGGCAGTGACGTATCGGAGGTCTGCACCGAGTGCGATTTGGAGCCCACCGCCGAAGGCGGTCCCGTGGACCGCGGCGATCACGGGAACCTTCACTTCCTGCCACACCCACGCCGCACGCTGGGCCATGTTGGCGGGGCTCTCGTTGGTCCGCGTCAGCAGCTTCTGCATCAGTGCGGGCGAGCCGAGAAACGAAGCAAAATCCAGGCCGGCGCAGAAGGCCTTGCCCTCGCCATGCAGCACGACGGCGCGGATGCTCTGGTCTGCGATGATTCGCTTACCCATTTGTATGAGCCCTTCGAACATCTCCGCATCCAGCGCATTGCGTTTGTCGGGCCGTGACATGCGAACCGTGGCGACGGCGTTGTCGATGGTGAGCTGGACTCTTTGTGACATGGGGGCTCCCTAGCTGAAGACGACGGTCTTGTTGTCGTAGACGAGGATTCGGTCGTCAAGGTGCCAACGGACGGCCCTTGCCAGCACAACCTTCTCGAGATCGCGACCTTTGCGAACGAGATCCTCGACAGAATCGCGATGCGAGCACCGGACCACGTCCTGCTCGATGATGGGGCCGTCGTCCAAATCCGCCGTCGCGTAGTGGGCCGTCGCGCCAATCAGCTTGACGCCCCTTTCGAACGCGCGGTGGTAAGGCTTGCTGCCCATGAATGCCGGCAGGAACGAATGATGGATGTTGATGACGTGACCACCGTAGCGTTTGAGGAAATCATCGGTGAGAATCTGCATGTATCGGGCGAGCACCACCAAGTGGATGCCCTCGGCCTCGAGGAGCTCGATTGCTTGGCTCTCCTGCGCGCGTTTCGTAGCTTTCGTGATTGGAAGGTGGTGGAACGGGATTCCGAACTGGGCCGCCACCGGCGCGAGGTCTGCATGATTGCTGATAATCATCGAGATCTCCGTGGAGAGCTCACCGGCGCGCTGGCGCAGCACGAGATCGTACAAGCAGTGATCGTATCTCGATACGAAGATCGCAGTCTTGGAGAGGCGGACACCATCGGCGATCCGCCAGCTCATGGAGAAACGCGCAGCGACCTCCGAAATCGCAGTCTCGAGGCTCGTGCGGTCCGTGTGCAGCTCGGAAAGGTCGAATTTGATGCGCTGGAAGAATTGGCCGGCAACCGGGTCTGTGTGTTGGTCGGCGTCTAGGATGTTGGCTCCGTGCCCGTAAAGCACTTGCGCAAGCGCCGCGACGAGGCCTTTGCGATCGGGGCAGCAGACTAGAAGCGTAGCAGTTTGTTCCACGAGCTCCTGTGTAGCCGTTGAGCGGGCGTTCGGCCAGCGCCCCCCCCGGGCTAACGGCTCAGGCGCTCCATGGCGTCGCCGAAGATATAGACGAGCTGTAAGACGCCGGCGATGGTGCCGAGAACCGCCCCAGCGGCGATCAATTTCCACTCGTCCTGTTGGAATGCCGGTCGAAGAACTCCTTCGTAGCTCTCGCGATCTAGACTCTTCATCCGTCGTTCGAGCTCCCCCCGAAGATCCACGGACTCAGCGGCGAACGTGTGAAAGAATCCTCCAGGTTTTGGCCATTCCGTCTTGATTCGTTCGAGGACCTCGACCCGCAGGGCAGGGCGCTCGCTTTCTGGCAATATCATTTGAGACATCGGATGCGCCTCGTACTTCGCGATCAGCTCGCCGATGCGATGCTCGACTATTTCGTTCATTCGCTCCGCGCCGTCGCCTTCCATGACTGTGCTCACGATGTTTTCCGCGTTCAGCACGCGCGTTGCCACCGTACGACCGAACGCCTCGGCCACCTCGTTTTGCCGCTTGTGAAACAGACCTTGCACGGTCACCGGTCCGAACCTCATCGGCTCTCGCGGCGAGAAGACCAGCTTGATCGCGATCCAATTCGTCAGATAGCCGACGAGAAATCCGGCCGCAGGAAGCATCCAACCTACCGGGTACAGGACCCAGATGACCATCTGGGCGATCCCAAACACAAAGCCGAAATAAAGGCCAGAGCGTTCGATGAAAGTGAACTCTTTGCGACCGACCTCATAGAACATCTCGCCCATCAGCCCCTTGTGGCGTTCCATCGCTTCGAGGACGGTCTTTTCGATGTCCATGATGTGATCGATGTCATCCGCCATATCCATCGCGATGGCCCGTGAAACCTCGATCACCTCGGCACGTACCTGATCGCGTACTTTGCGTTGCATGAACTCGCCGGCGTTGTCCCACATCGACTTGGCATGCTTGTTGGCGACTTCGTCGATCACCTGCTCGGTGACGTCATCCACGACTGCCCCGAGCTTTCCGGCAAACGAGTCGGCATTGAAGGTTTGGTCGAAGAGCTCGCGCAGGGAGAGCAACTTTTCGGTGATCAGCGCGTTCGAGACCTTGGCCAATCGAAGCGCGTTCGCCGGAATCACGCCCTGCCAGCCGAAAAAGGGTGGAATGCCGACGAACTCGACAGGATGGAACATCATCTTGATGGCAACGACGTTCGTGAACCAACCGACCAGCGCGCTGATCAGGGGGATCAACAGCACGATCCAGTTGTCTTGAATACGGGCTAGCAGATCCATCATCGTCGATGCTCAGGCTGGAACCGTCAGGGTGTGTAGATGTGCATCCAGTACAGGAGCAGGGCGATCGTCTTTCCGTCTTCGATGTGCCCGTCTTTGAGCATGTCCCTCACCTGCCACTGGGGAATCGGGAATACCTCGATCTCTTCGGTGTCATCGAGTGCCTGAGCGGTGGGTTCGAGGTCCGTCGCCAAAAAGCCGTACATGCGCTCGTTCAAGACCCCCGGAGAAGCGAAGAACTCCGTGAGGGGCGCGATCGTCCCGGCGCGATACCCGGTCTCCTCTTCGAGCTCTCGGGCGGCGCACAGCGCGGGCGCTTCGCCGGGCTCGAGCGTGCCAGCCGGTAACTCCCAAAGGACTTTGCCGACAGTCCTCCGAAGATTGCGTATCAAGACGACGCGCCCATCGTCCAGTTGAGGAAGGATCACTGCTGCGCCGGGATGCTCGACGACGTCTCGGACGATCTCGCGGCCGTCGGGCCCTTCGAACCGCAGGCGGGCGACCTCGAATTTTGCGGCCGTGAGCAGTAGCTCGCGTGATTTCATAGCGCGCATCATGGCCGACTTTTCCGTTGCGTTCACGGCAATTTGACTCGATCGCGCCGTATCGCCATTGTGAGGGCGTGCGGCTGGGAAAACCATGGGGTTCGCCCTTGGCGATTGTGCTGCTTGGGGTGGCGACGGCCGGTCTTTGGACTTTGGCCTACGGCGCTTCCAAGACCGCTGCCGACGCGTCTGCGAGACCGCCTGCGGCGCTCGATGACATAGGGGTGCTCAAGGTGGTGCGTCCGGGTCCCCGCATGGGACCGAAGCTCTTGCGACCGCCGCCAAACGACACGCTCGGGCTCGACATCGCGATTGAGGATCGCGACGGCAAGTCGATGGACGCGCTGCATCGAGCTCTGGCCCGAGCTGCCGCCGGCGAGGGGCAAGCCCGGTTGGTCTTCTATGGTGCATCGCATGTCGCGAGCGATCTGTTCACGGGTTACATTCGTCGGGAGCTCCAGGCTCGCTATGGTGACGCTGGTCACGGATTTGTCCTCCCCGTTCATCCGTGGCGAACGTATCGACACCGCGACATCAACATCGAGAGCGACGGTGATCGATGGGAAACCAAGCGGATTCGCGTAGGCGATTCTGAAGTCCAGCGACTGGGGCTCGCGGGGATCACTATGATGAGCCGGCGCGCAGGTTCGTTCGGCAGGGTGCGGACGGCGGAGCAGGGCGAGTACGGTACAACCGCCAGCTTCTTCGAGCTGTACTACATGAAGCACCCCCGCGGCGGTGACATGGAAATCTCGATTGACGGTGTACCTGCGCGCCGCATTTCCACGCGCGCCAGCAAGGTGTCGACCGCCTACGCTGCGTTTCGCGTTCCTGACGCTCCGCATCGCTTTGAGATTCGCACGCTGAGCAAGCGACCCATCTGGCTGTTTGGGCTCGCCGTCGAGCGCGACCGGCCCGGGGTGATCGTCGATACCTTGGGCATCAATGGCTCCCGTGTTCGGTATCAGTTGCTCTGGGAGGACCGAGTGTACCAAGAGCATCTCCGCAGGCGGAAGCCAGACTTGGTCGTTCTAGCGTATGGAACCAACGAGAGCGGCGATGATTCACCGATCGAAGACTACGAGCGGGACCTTCGCGCCGTCGTCAAACGCATGCGCGATACGGTACCTGACGCATCGTGCTTGTTGATCGGACCATCCGATCGCCCCATACAAGTCGAAGAGCGCGTATTCGAAGATCGGAGTCGGACCGCCCAGCTGATCGAAGTGCAGCACCGCGTTGCACTCGACCACGGTTGCGGGTTCTTCGATCTGGTGGCTTTCCAGGGTGGTGCTCTGTCGATGGTGCAATGGGCCGCGAACGACCCCGCGTATGCGTCGCAGGATCACATTCACTACACACGGCTCGGGTATCAGCGCTTGGGGGAGGTGTTGCTTTCGGCGTTGCTCGAGGGGATGCCCGAGTCCGGCGGCTCCGCGCCTGCATCCTCTTCGATGGGAGCGCCTGATGCTGGCGCCGCGGAAGATTCTCTCGAGAGGTAGTCTGCAAAGCCCGCCAAGATTGCTTTGTAGAACATATTGCCGATGATCTCGTAGCCGGCCGGCGTCGCGTGCCGAAAATCGCCCATTGCCAGGCGGGGCTGCGCGCCGTACCAGCGCCGCATGGCGTCTTCTCCGCCCATCGCCTGCCAGGTGTCGTAGAACGCGCACCCCGAATCGAACGCAGCCCGCCGCTGGGCCGCCACGATTCGGGGGATCATCGGTAGGGTGTGAATGCGGCCCTGATGCCGCCTCGCCTGATCGAGAGGCGCGAACACGAGGCAGCTCAGGTCTTCACGGCCCTGCCGCATGCGGTCGAGCACCCGCACATAGTCTTGGTAAAATGCCTCTTCGCTTCGTTCGTCGCTGGCTTCGTTTCCGCCAAAACCGAGGACGATGAGGTTCACGCCACGCAACTCGAGTTGGTGTCTGATGTGGGTTTCGTCGTAGTTGAGGAGGCGATTTGCTCGCGCGCCGACCAGTCCGATCGAGTCGTACACGATGCCGGGGCCTTCACGTTCGACGGCCACCCCATACAAGCTGACGGGTCCGCCCCTTGCACGGCGAATCTCGATCTGGTGCGGTCCATCGGGCGCCTCGATCGAGTAGACCCCTTCCCCGAAGGCGTCGGCTTCCGTAGACACCGTCTCTCGTTCTCCCTTGTCGAGACGAACGGAGAATTTACCGCCTCGTGGCTGCTCCTCGTAGTAGATGTGAAACCGAGAAGCGCGCGCACCCACCTCGCCGTTCTTGCTCGTAGCGACTCGCGCCCATGCTCCTCGTTGCGCCCGAGATTGCACGCCGCCGTAGCCGTAGCGGCCGCGACGATCCTGTCGGCGCACCACCTCCCGAACCTCCCAGTCGCTGGCATTGGAGGCTTGCCGGACTCCGCGGTGCGCGTACGGGATGTAGCCTTTGGCAGCGAGGACGAATCCATGGCCTGCGTCCCCAAAGCGCGCCTGTAGATTCTCCCGGATCGTCGAAGTGATCAAGTCCGTCGCGATACTCGAGTCGCCATAGTGTCCGACGCGTGTGATGGCTCCTGCGTCTCCACGAGCTGTTTTTTCGAGAGCTCGGTAGAACGCGCGCATGCCGAGCCCGGTCGGGTCTTCGATACGAACGGAGATGCCAGCGTATTCCGCCGGGTCGATCCGCATTCGGTCTTCCGACCCACCCGGGTGCGCGACGAGCGGCGTCGGGCCGAGATTCGCGGCCACGTTTTCGCCCACCGTCTCCGCGAGACGCTCGGCGCCGCCCTCCGTGCCGAGGGATCCACGATATGCCCCACCGTGGCCCGCGAATGCGGGGATTTCCCCCCACCGACTGAAAAGCCGCACGATGGGGAATCCTTCCTCCCCAGGAATCCAAGGACGCAGACCGTGCAACGGCGCAATGAGATACGTCAGCGCACACGCCACGAACATGACTAGCGACACCACGGCTAGGTGCTGCAGAGGAGTGAGCTGGGCATGTAATCGTTTGAGCATCAGAATTGGAAGTAGATGTAGGGAACGACTTCGCTGGTCGCGACGAAGCTCAACGTGAATCCGACCGCCGCAAGTGCGACACCCTGCGCTGGCGCGGGCATCGCCTTGAACCGAAGCTCGATCGATTCGAACCAGCTCGTGGGCGTATAGTGGGCTGCGAAAGTCAGAACGAGCATCGCCCAGAGACCGAGCGAAATCTGCGCGACGGAGTAGGCTCCCGATCCGAGCCTCGCGACGATGTCCGCTGCGTTTTGAAGGCTCGTCGCGCGGAAGAGGATCCGCGAGAACACGACGAACTGAAGCGCCCAAAACACTTTGAACGCGTGCATCCGCCAGGTGTCGACCGTATCCCGAGTCCGCCCGGACCGGCGGTAGAAGAAGCGGTGGAGAACCATCGCCATCGATTGAAGGAGCGCGTAGAAGACGAACGTCCACGATGCGCCGTGCCAAATACCGATGATGAACATCGTGAGCCAAAGGTTCCAGTAAGCGCGAATGGGACTACCTCGCGAACCGCCGAGCGGGAAATAGAGGTAGTCGCGAAGCCAGGTGGACAAGGTCATGTGCCAGCGGCGCCAAAATTCCGCTGGGCTCGCAGATTGATAGGGCCGGTCGAAGTTCTCCGGGAGCTCGAGGCCCATGAGCTTCGCCGAGCCCCGCGCGACGTCGGTGTAGCCGGAGAAGTCGCAATAGATTTGCATCGTGAAGCCATAGAGAGCGATGACGACCTCCGCGGCGCTGTAGAGGTCCGGCTGATCGAATACCCGGTCGACTAGATTGACGGAGAGGTAGTCTGCGATGGCGACCTTCTTCACCATGCCGGTTGCGATCAGGAAGAGGCCCTGGGTGACCTGTTCATCGCGCAGGGTGATCTTTCTCTGAAGCTGCGGCAGAAGCTGCGACGCCCGGACGATGGGGCCTGCAACCAGTTGCGGGAAATAGGTCACGAACAACGCGAATTGGAAGAAGTTGTGTGTGGGCTCGAGCTTCCGCCGGTAGATGTCGATCGTGTAGCTGAGCGTCTGGAACGTGTAGAAGGAAATGCCCACGGGGAGAAGCACATCGAGGAATGGGGGGTGCGCGATCTCGATGCCAAACAGGAGATTCAGAATGTCGGCCGTCGCCTGTGACGCGAAATTGAAGTACTTGAAAACGCCGAGGAGACCGAGGTTGGAGACCACGCTCACCAGCAGCCAGCCCTTGCGGACCTTCTGGTCTTCGCTGGCATGGATTCGGAGGCCAGCGACGAAGTCGATCACCGTCGATCCGAGGATCAGAACGATGTAGGCGGGGTGCCATGCCATGTAGAACAGGCACGAGGCGAGGAAAACGAAAATGATCCGCAGTTGGGCGTGACGTGCCAACAGCCAGAAGCCTGCGACAGCGATTCCCAGGAACAGAATGTAGTCGAGGCTGTTGAAGAGCACTGGTCCCCTTACCCAGCGTGAACGCGCCCGGTTTTAGCCGCAGGCGGCCCTGCACGCTAGTTGCTTGACGGGGAGCTCGCTTCGACCAAGCATCTGCGGCCGGAGGTTCCCATGAAGATTGATGGTTCGGTGGCGCTGGTGACCGGTGGCGCATCTGGCTTGGGTGAGGCGACGGTTCGTCAGCTCGTGGCAAAAGGGGGGCGCGCGGTCATCGTCGACCTCAATGTCGACCGCGGGAAAAAGCTCGCGACCGAGCTCGGTGGCGCTGCGACTTTTGCGCGGGCCGACGTGAGCAATGCGGAAGAAGTGCAGGCCGCCGTCGATCAGGCGACGTCGATGGGCACGCTGCGGGCTGCGATCAACTGTGCAGGCATCGGCATGGCGATGCGTACGATTGGGAAAGATGGGACGCCTCACGATCTTGGTGTCTTTCAGAAGATCATCTCGGTCAACCTTTTTGGTACATTCAACGTTCTCCGACTGGCCGCGTCAGCCATGTCGAAGAATGAGTCCGAGGACGGGGAGCGTGGCGTGATAGTGAACACCGCCTCGGTCGCCGCGTTCGACGGGCAAATCGGGCAAGTGGCATATTCGGCCTCCAAGGGCGGCATCGTGGGGATGACCCTCCCTGCGGCGCGAGATCTTGCAAAATCGCAGATTCGCGTCGTGACAATCGCGCCGGGCACCTTCGACACACCGCTGCTGGGCATGCTTCCGGAGGATATTCGCGCTGCCCTCGCTGCCACGATTCCTCACCCGAGCCGGCTCGGGCGCCCTCAGGAGTTCGGCGCACTCGCCTGTCACATCGTGGAGAACAGTTACCTCAACGGCGAGGTCATCCGTCTGGACGGCGCCATTCGCATGGCGCCGCGCTGAGTTGTCGCGACTCGAGACAAGCTTGGGATTCAGCGGTGGCTGAGACGGCAGACGCCCAAGGGTTCGTCCTGGGCGTGCCTCTCGCGCGCCGGCAGCGTATCTTCGGGCTCGCCCTTCCGATCATCGGGGGCATGCTCTCGCAGAATGTGCTCAACCTCGTCGACACCGCAATGGTCGGCTCGTTGGGCGATGCGGCGCTAGCGGGCGTTGGGCTCGGTGGGTTCGCGAATTTTCTTCTGTCCTCGTTCATTTTGGGCCTCTCGACGGGCGTTCAAGCGATGGCGGCCCGTCGCGTCGGGGAAGGGCGAATGCATGAGACGGCGATCCCACTCAACGGAGGCTTGCTGATCGCACTGGTCGTCGGAGTCCCCTGGTCCGCCCTTTTGATCACGCTCGCGCCGGAGTACTTCCCCGTCCTCACCGGCGATCCCGCCGTGATTGAGCAGGGGGTGCCCTACTTGCAGGCACGCTTGTTCGCGATGTTTGCGATGGGGATGAATTTCGCCTTCCGAGGCTATTGGAACGCCGTCGATAAGTCGATGCTCTACATGCGCACGCTGATCTCGATGCACGTGATCAACGTCTTTCTCAATTGGGTGTTGATCTTCGGCCACCTGGGCGCACCAGCGCTCGGCGCAACTGGAGCCGGCGTCGCTTCAGCAATTGCCACGGTCTTCGGTGCAGCTTCGTACTTCGTTCTGGGACGGTCGTACGCGACCGATGGAGGCTTCCTCCATGGGCTCCCCAAGCGCGAGACCCTCGTCGCAATCGCTCGGTTGGCGGCGCCCGCTGGCCTTCAGCAGTTCTTCTTCGCTGGCGGTATGACGGTATTCCTAGCCTTGGTCGCTCGCATGGGTACCTCCGAGCTTGCCGCGACCAAGGTGATCATCGACCTGATCCTCGTTGGCATCTTGCCCGGCCTCGGCTTCGGGTTGGCGGCCGCATCGCTAGTGGGACAGGCGCTCGGACGGGCCGAGCCGCACGACGCAAAGCAATGGGGCTGGGACGTGACCAAAATCGCAATTCTCGTCGTCGGCGTGCTCAGCATTCCAGCTGTGCTCGCTCCCGAATGGATCTTGAGCGGGTTCCTTCACGAGGCCTCGACCCTCGCGATCGCCCGCGGTCCGCTGCGCCTCGTCGCGGCCTGTCTCTTCGTCGATGCGGTGGGCATGGTGCTGATGAACGCATTGATGGGTGCGGGCGACATCAAACGGGTGATGTACATCGCCACAGGTTTTCAGTGGCTGATTTTCCTCCCCCTGGTCTATTTGATCGGTCCGGTGCTGGGCCTAGGGCTCGTCGTGGTCTTCGTAGCGCAAGTGGTCTACCGAAGCATGCAGTCGCTGACCTTCGCGCTCATGTGGAACCGAGGCCGATGGCAGTCGATCGAGCTTCACTGACGCTTCCGAGTACGGTCTCTCAGCTCCTCGACGCTTTCTTCCCAGTGCTTCCCATCAAACGAGGACAATTGGAAATCGGAAGGTTCAACGCCATCGAGGCAGCGCACGTTGACGTCGACCTGGTCTGGATGGGAGCGAGGGCGGTAGTACGAGTGAATCCCGCATTGCCGACAGAAGTGGTGCTTCGCCGTGTGGGTCCCAAAGGTGTACGTCGTGAGCGCGTCGCCTCCGCAGAGCAGCTCGAAGTCGCTTTCCGGCACGATGAGATGCAAGAATCCTTTTTTCATGCAGATGCTGCAGTTGCACTCGACGGCCTCGCGGGCACGCAACGTGACGCGATATCGGACGGCGCCGCAGTGACAGCCTCCCTCGACGACGCTCGGGGCTGAATCGTTGCTCATTCCAAGGGCTCGCCTGTCGATCGATCGAGGGTCATCCACGGGGTTCCCGCGATCTGCACTTCGACGATCTCCTCACGAACCAAGAGCACGGGTTTGCTCGTCACCGAGCCGAGCTCGGTACGCCACAGCTCCTTACCCGAACCCACGTCTTTGGCGATCACGATTCCAGGGTCGCCTATGCGTGCTTCGAACAGCACACCGTCGCTCACCACCATCGCATTGGAGCCCTCGAGCCCCGTCTTCTGGCCCGCTAGTGTCTTCTTCTCCAGCTGTGCGGCGCCGAGCCATGCGATCAACCCCGCGGCCAAGACCAGCCCGAGTAGTACCGCGACGACCCGCTTGCCTGACGTGCCCACTGTATCCACGAGCGTTCTCTTAGCACGGGCGCCGTGCTAGCGTGGACCCAATGTTCGTCGGACATTAAGCGCCGAGATTTGGCTTTCGCCGCGCCTAGCGCCGCCACATTTCCCATAGCGGAACGATGCTCATGACGCAGTAGCTGATGAGCATCATGATGCCCGACGCTGCGTAGGTTACGACCGCGCCGGCGCAACCGTATGCCACCAGCCACGGCGCGGCGACGTGCAGCAGGGTCCCAAACGACCCGCCCGCAATCCAGGCCGCCTTCGCCTTCTTGCGAGTCCGGGAAAGCATATAGATGTGGCTGAGGATCAGCAGGTACACTGGCATCGAGAACAGGTGAAAGTGGGTGATTTCTAGGAGCTTGCGGCGCGGCATTGGTTCGAACGCCGCGAGACTCTCTCCGCCCGGGGGTAGTACCAGCGCCGGGCCGCCGTCCGGTGCAATCTCTTCGGGCGGTGCGGATTCTCCTGAGTAGTACGCGCCCGCCTTGTTCAGATCGAGGCCGACCATGTCGTGCGTCAGGACCAAGGTCAGCCCCAATCCGAGGAGCGTGAACAGCAAAAACACCGTGTATACGGCCCTTGCGCCCAAGGGTAGGGCGCGTAGCCTGCCGGCGGGTCGAGTAAAGTCTTGCATGGCTCGCGCTAGGAGGGGCTCAGCACGGTGTCGTGCAGCAATAATGTCGCGCGCTTCACGGCTTTCGCCATGGCGCGGGCCGAGAGAGTCGCACCGGAGATGACGTCGATGTCGTGCCCCGGCCTAAAACCACTCTCAGCCTCTTTCCCGATGAACTGTTCACGGAATCGCTGTGAACGAATCGCCTCGCCGTAGTGTTCGCGGTAGGCGACGACTTCGACGCGCGTCACGCGACCCTCGCTGTCGAAGAACGTGGCAAAGTCGATGTACTCGTGCTGGCCGATCTCCCGGTCGAAGAGAGCGTACCCATCGACGCGGCCCGCCGAGCGCGCGACATAGAAGATGTACTCCGCCTTCTCGAGCGTCTGGCCGAGCTCGCGTTGGATGGCCTCGCGTCGCTCCGCCGAAAGCAGGACCTTTTGGTAGTCGACCACTTCGGATTGACGAAACTGCTCTGACAGCAGGCCGCGCACACTGAAGTAGACCTGCGCATGTCCGCTGGCCGCAAGGCTGGACCCGAGCGCCGAGGCGGCAAACAAGAGGAGAGCCCTATTGAAAACGCCTTTCATCTTCGTTTTCAACGATAAGGGCAGCTAGGATTCACTGCAAGGCGAAATTCCAACCTAAATTTGCGGCTTTGGAGGGTGGAACGCCCCGGAGGGCCCGCGGTCCTCCTAATTCGGACGCGAGCCTGAATCCTTTCCGAGTCGCCCGGGCTCTACTAAGAGCATCCCCAAAAGAGGGGGCGCATATAAAGGAGGCTTTCCATGAGTGCCCTATTTCCTCGAAACGAACATGTCGTGGACCGTGTGGTCCGAGTTGTGGTTGGGATCGCTCTGTTATCCCTGGTATGGATCGGGCCTCAAACGCCCTGGGGCTGGGTTGGCCTGGTGCCGCTCTTGACTGGCTTGGTCGGTAGCTGTCCGCTGTATCGGGTGTTTGGAATCTCGACATGCTCGACCGACAAACCCCCCAGCTCTCAAGCTCCGATGCGGAGTTGATCGCTCTAGCCGCCGCCGGGAACCACCGCGCGTTCGAGTTGCTCGTGGAGCGTCATGCGTCAGCGGTGCTCAGATTGACGACGATGATGACTGGTAATTCGGCAAGCGGCGAGGATGCCTTGCAGCAGACCTTCTTGTCGGCATTTCGACATGCCTCGAGCTTTCGAGCAGAGGCATCTGCTCGAACCTGGCTCCTGACCATCGCACGGCACACCGCCTACCGGCTCCGGGCCAAGCAGGCTCGCGAAGCTCCATTCGAAGAGCCGCTCATGAAGCTCGGCCTCGATGCTGGCTGGGGCAGTGACAACCCCGAATCGCTCGCGATGGCGGCAGAGCGCAACGAGATACTCCATCATGCGTTGCGCACCCTATCGTCCGACGACCAAGAAGTGCTCGTCCTGCGCGATATCGAAGGACTAACCAGCGCGGAAGCCGCGCAGATTCTAGAAATCAACGAACGCGCTCTAAAGAGCCGCTTGCATCGGGCGCGGCTGCGGCTTGCCGTCGCCCTTCGCGCCACACTGGGCCCAGAGCGTGGCGAACGGGAAGGAGGCCCGCAATGAAGGAACGTACCGTAGCCGGCATGCGTTGTTCCGAAGTGCTCGCCCTTCTGAGCGAGTATGTCGAGGGAGAGCTCGATGTCGCTGCGGCCGAAAGAATCGAAGGTCACCTCTTGGGTTGCCCGAACTGCGAACGTTTTGGCGCGAGCTTCGGATCGATGGTCGTCGCGCTTCGGCGTGAAGCAGAGACGAGTGAGCCCGTTCGGGTCGAGGCGATGGAGCGCTTGCTCACGCAGCTTCGCAAAGCGAGCGGGGAGCGCTGATTGCAGAACAATTACACCAAACCATCCCGGGAACCACCATCATGATCAACTCATTCACTCCATCATACCGTCGAACGATCTCTTGGAGCTCAGCGCTGATTCTCCTGCTGTCGGCGCATGGCGCGAGCGCCGACACGCCTGCTGCCGGTGAAACACCCGACCTCACCGTCAATCTCTTCTCGAGCACGCGGATCTATCCCGATGGCGACGCGGTGTTGATGGGCTTCGCGTTGGGGGCGATGTGGCGGCCGACCGAGAAATGTCTCCATCTCGCCGGCGAAGGCTTCGCCCGTTTCGGCAGTCGGACTGCTGCGTCTGGCAACGAGATCGACATGCGAACCGCGGGCGGGTCCCTCGGCGCACTCTGGGGCAATGGTGATGCGGATCGCTGGTTTGGTGCGGGGGCAATGTTCGACATGGCTTGGGCGCGGATAGGCCCGGTCAACCACTTCACATTCGGCGCCGACTTGCGCGCTCTGCTCTATTGGCGGCTTCGCGGGGAGTTCTGGGTGGGCCTCGACGCGCGGGCCGGTTACGCGATCGTTCCGGTGACCGCAGAAGATATCGGGATCCAGGGCCCCACGGTTGGGCTCGGCATCGGACTGATGTGGGGTGGCGACGGCGGGTATGGCTCGTAGTGATCGGGTGTCCATGACTCGGCGCAGATGGCTTTTATGCGCGCTCTCTTGTTCGTTGATGGTGGTGGCCGGCTGCACAGGCGTGCTCCAAAATCTAGGGGCACGCTGGGCAACCCGGAAGATCACCGACACCTTTCAGCTCGATGCGAGCCAGCAAGAAGCTGTCCGCGTGTCGGTGGATCGCGTCTTGGCGAGCGCGCCCGAGGTGCTCGGGCCGCGAATCGATCTGTTGGTCGCAACCGTCGACCGAGCCTTGTTCAAGGGCTTGAATGAGACGACCATGCTGATCATCGAGCGCCAGGTCGACGTTCTGCTGGACAAAGGCGCTCACTGGATCATCGACGAGGCGGCCCCGATTCTGGCGACCCTGCGTGACGAACAGATCGATTACGCGGAGAGCCAGCTCGACCAGCGGTTGCAAGAGACGCGAGAAGAGCTCGGGAAGCCCACCGACGAACGGATTCGGGATCGGCAGGAGAAATTCGTGGAAGCGATCGAGCAGTGGACCGGCCGGCTCAGTGATGCTCAACAAGACGCGATCCGGGCCTACGTGGCGGCCATGCCCGATGAAACCGCAGACGGGCTCAGAGCGGACGAAGAGCGCCTCGCGGAAGTCGCGGAGGGGCTGCGCAAGCATCCAGGCGCGCCCGCCGTTCGAGATCTCCTTTGGAACGCGTGGACAAACCGGGAAGATTGGGGGCCCAACACGCGCACGCCAGCGGAGCGGCGCGCCGACGGCCGGAGCACGCTCTTGTTCGTGTATGGGTTGCTCGACGATGCGCAAAAGGATCACGTGAGCGAGCATCTCCACGAGGTGCACGAGACGGTGAAGCGTTTTCTCGGGACGGCAGGGCAATGACGATCGCAGAAGCGCCCGCCGGTCCTGTTCCCCGCACCTACCGGGTGAGGGAGCTGCTGCGCGATTTAGGGCGACTCGTCTCACGATTCCCGTCCCTCTGGTCGATTTGGGCTCGGGGTCGCCTACCGCGCGCTTTGCGAGAACAGATCATCGTTGCAGTTGCACAGGTCAACGCCTGTCGCATGTGCGAGCACGCCCATACCCGGATGGCGCTGCAGGCGGGGGTATCGGACGCAGACCTTGCGGCGCTGGCGAACATGGACGAATCTGCCTTCGATCGGACGACTTGGCTTGCGATCGCACACGCCCGCGAGCGAGTGAAGGCGGATTTTATCGACGTGGAGCCGACGGAGCAGCGCGCTGCGCTCGTCCGCGCGATTGGTCAGCAAACCTATCTGGATGTCGAGGACATCGCTCGCGTCATGACCGTGGCCAACCGGATCGCCAACACCCTGAACGCACTTCCCGATCGGTGGCGAGGTCACCCGGTTCCCGGAAGCCGACTGCTCGACGAGCTCGTCATCAACTTCTTGTTCCTGCCCGGCGCTTGGATCGGGACACTGATTGCGTCCGCTCGTCAGAAAAAGTCGCCGCTCGCGGTCTGGCGGCAGGCCCGTGGATCTCGGATCCTTGACCGGACCCGCGCACAATGAGAAGAGAGTTGAGCGCCTCTCCCTTCGACTCCGATTCGTAGCAAGCGAGCACGGTCAATGGAAATGGGTCCCCCAGTCGAAACTCACGCGACGGCGTACGGTAAGCAGTTGCGGCGCGCGACCTTGGCCTCGGTTCTCACCGCGCTGATCTTGGTCGCCGCGAAGTTGCTCGCCTGGCTCTGGACCGACTCGATCAGCGTTCTCGCATCGCTGGTCGACTCCCTCATGGATGCGATGGCTTCGTCGATCAACTTCGTCGCCGTTCGATACTCTTTGATGCCGGCCGATGCCGAGCACCGTTTTGGTCATGGGAAAGCAGAGCCATTGGCAGGGCTGGCGCAGGCAGGGTTCATCTGCGGATCGGCGGTATTCCTGGTGATCCATGCCGCCGATCGCCTGCGGGCACCGCGCGACTTGAGCGACATCGGCGTCGGTGTGGGCGTGATGGTGTTTGCGATGGCGATGACGACAGGGCTGCTTCTCGTTCAGCGCCGCGCCATCGAGCGAACCCAGTCTACTGCGATTCGGGCCGATGCCCTGCACTTCGCGACCGACCTTCTGACCAACTTCGCCGTGATCGTCGGCTTGTTTCTGGCGGCCTACGGCTGGAGCTGGGCCGATCCCGTGTTCGCCATGGCGATTGCCGTCTATATTTTCTATAGCGCCGTGCGTATTGGCCACGAAGCATTTCAGCAACTCATGGATCGCGAGCTGCCTGCCGACCTGCAGCAACAGATTCTAGCGATCGCATGCGAGAGCCCCGAAGTGCTCGGTGTGCATGATATTCGCACCCGGCGGTCGGGCAGGCTTCGATTCGTTCAGCTTCACTTGGAGCTCGACCGGGACTTGCCGTTGAGTCGAGCGCATGCGCTTGCCGATCAAGTCGAAGATCGCATCCTCGCAATTGTGCCCGGTGCCGAGATCATCATCCACCAAGACCCCGTGCCCCCCGCCGACGGTGCGCGTCACGAGCCGGGACAAGCCTCCTCCGGTACCGAAGATTGAGAGAGTCCCGCGGTGAGGATCAAAACGCGTCGACGCCAACCCCGACGAAGCCGGAGAGATGCGGATTGTCCGTCAACCATTTCGTCGGGACTGCCCACCCGACTCGTGCATAGACCTGCCAAGGGCCCCAGCGAAGGTCCGTGAACAAGGCCAGGCCTCCGATCCCGCCGTAGCTGTTGAGAAGCCCTTGGCGGCGGGGGTCGTTGAGCGCGCCGCCCGACATCAGCAGGCCGAGCTCCTGCGGCGTGTTCTTCTTGACCTTGATGTGCCCGCTGAGCTGGGCGATCGCCAAGCGTTCCGAGAGGTTGGCCGACCAAGGCAAACCGGGCACGACGACGACGTACGGGTTCATCCCGCCCACTCGCAGGCGCGTGATGTCGTCCTGAAACCAGCCCCAGTTGAAGGTGTCTTGCAGCTCGATTCGAAATCGGTCTCCCGTCTTCCAACCGGCGCGCAACCACTGGTTCAGGGTCACGATTGCCTTGCCAGGGTTGTTTCGGTCCGGCTGATCGGTAACGAATCCCCAGGGGCGCACATTCGAGCGCACGTCGACGCCGACCGATGCGCCTGCGGCGACGCCATTGATTCGAGGAAAAAGCTTGGACGCGCGGAACTCGTCTCCGGGTGAGTCGACGTTCCAGTAGATGTAACCAAGTCGTGGCTCGAAAACCAAGGTGTCGGGCGGGAGGAGATAATCGGGGTTCTTGTCCTTACCGAAAAACCAGTACCGCACGTTGGTGAGCAGCTCGAGGGTGTGGTGGTCGGCGAAGTGCCACTGGAGCTTCGGCAGCAGGACGGCGTAGCTTGCGTTGAACCCTTGCCCGGAGACGCGGAGCCCCTGCTGGTAGTACTGATGGAGCAAGCCGGCGAAGATCGCTTCTCCGCGCACGCCAATCGAGAATTCGAAGTCCTTGCCCATCGGGATCCGTTCGATCTCGAGTTGGATTGTGTCGGTGTTGTAGTAGAGGCGAACGTCGCCCTTGCCGACTTTGTCCTTGGCGGTTGCTTCGAAGAGTGCGAACCCAAAGCCGGTGATTTCCGGCACGAGCGCGAAGTCGCCTGCGCCGGCCGCGGAGCCATGCCAGCTGTCTGCTCGAGCGGTGGACGAGAGCAGGGTGAGAGCGAGCGCGGCAGTCAGGAAGCGGAGCATGGGGCCACCCTATCCAAAAGAGAGAGCGGAGTACACCCGAGTACCTCCTTGCGTTCGTGATCAGTCATCGCTGTCGCCGTCCGCATCCGCATCCGCATCGCCGAGATCCGAGCCTTCTGCGGGTAACGCCCCTCCGGCGGTATAGGCCTGCGCCGCTCCATGCTCATAGACCAGGCGTCCACCCGCTTCGCCGGCTCGCACTCCCAATCCGAGCACGACGACGGTCCCTAGGAGCGCACCGACCGCCGCGGCGGGGCCTAGGCGGCCTTTGGGAAGGACGAGGGGCAGGATCATGAGCGCCAGCACGACAGCGCTTGCCCACACGAAAGCCTCGGCGGCCTCTGCGTGCGCTTCGATGTAGCGCTCGGCCACGACTTTCTCGACGCGTTCCTCTTCGGCTTCCCCAGCGTTCATGGCGACGAGCCCGGACCCTGCCAAAGCGGCTTGCGTCAGGACGACGATGACCCAGACACGCCGGTCAAGCCACCCTCGCCACCAGGCGAGAAGCACCCCGCCGGTGAGCAGGGGCATCAGGACGGCAAGAGCCATCGGCATGTGTACGACTTTCGGATGAAACAGGAACTGGTCCATAGCAGCGACCTCCGGCTGCGAGTTTGCCCCCTTGCGCGGGCCGCGCCATCGTTCAGATGTAGTACAGCATCGAAATGTTTGATTTGGGCCGGGAATTCGACGCTTGAGGGACTCCGATTGAAAGACTCTGACTTCACGTCGGAGGGCAAGCTGCTCGCTGGAGCCCTCCTCGCATTCCTCTTCGTGGCTGTTCTTGCGGCGATCGATATCGTGGACGACGTCCGCGAGGGGACGACCGGCTCTCACGTGCTCTCGGAGTCCGGCGTGCTCTTGGCAGGGCTCATAGGGTCGGCTCTGATGATGCACCGTCTCGTTTTGGCGATGCGCCGTGCTCGAGCGGTCGAGCGAGAGGCGGTCGATCTCAAACAGCGGCTTGCTCTGACCGAAGCCGATGCGCTCCGCTGGCGGGCTGAAGCCCGCGATCTGGTGAGGGGACTTGCCGTGGCACTCGACCAGCAATTCGATCGCTGGGCGCTGTCCCCGGCCGAGAAAGAGACCGCGCTCCTGCTCCTGAAGGGCCTCAGCCACAAGGAGATTGCCGAAGTTCGGTCGGTCAGCGATACGACCGCACGGCAGCAGGCCAGGGCCATCTACAAGAAGGCTGGGCTGGGCGGCAGGCACGATCTTGCGGCGTTTTTCCTCGAAGACCTGATGTTACCGCTCGAGGCCGACGACAACCCCGGTCAAGCGACGATCTGAGATTCCGGGGATTGGCCCCCGAGAAATTTCGCGCTCCATCGAAACACAGGAGGCACGAGGGTGGGAAGGATGATGAGTGTGAGCAATGTGCTGGTCACGAGCCCACCCACGACCACGGTGGCGAGGGGTCGCTGAACCTCCGCGCCGACCCCAGTGGCTAGCATCATGGGCACGAATCCGAGGGCAGCGACCAGCGCCGTCATCAGCACGGGTCGGAGCCTGGAGGTCGCGGCGAGGCGAACGGCTTCGACGATTTCGACCCCTTGTTCGAGCTCGCGCATGAGCGCGCTCACCAATACCACGCCATTGAGCACTGCGATGCCGCTCAGCGCGATGAATCCGACTACCGCCGAAACCGAGATCGGCAAGCCGCGCATCGAGAGCGCGACGACGCCACCCACCACTGCGAACGGAACGTTGAGCAAGATCAACAGGGCCGGCTGAACATGCCGAAACAAGATGAGTAGCAGCGCCAGGATGAGCACGAGCACCCCCGGAATGATCAAATTGAGTCGCTCTTTCGCAGTTCGGAGGCTCTCATACTGCCCGCCCCAGACCAGGCGCGCCCCTTCGGGTACCGGCGTACCGAGGCTCGCGATCCGGGCTTGAGCGTCGGTGACGACGGAGCCCAGGTCCCTTCCGCGCACGTTGAGCCCTACGATGACCCGTCGTTGAGCCATTTCGCGGCTCACCAAAGCAGAGCCACGCTCGCGGGACAGCTTCGAGACCTGAGACAAAGCGACGAGAGATCCTTCGGCAGTCGGCATCCCGAAGCGGTCGAAGGACAAGGCGTTCGTGTTCGTCGCAAGCCTCACGCGAACCGGGATCTGAACGGGACCATCGTAGGTGGTGCCAACGTCGATTCCGGCCTTCGCAGCCCTCACGTGGTCGAGCACGTCCGCCGAGCGAAACCCCATTCGACTCGCTTCGAGCGGGCGCGGCGTCACTTCGAGGAGAGCGACCGAAGGCGGCGCGAGCACGCGGACGTCTTGGGCGCCTGGCACTTCCTTGAGCGCGACGACCACGGCATCTGCAAAAGCGCGAATCGCCGGGAGGTTCTCGCCAAACACGCTCAACGTGACGTCCGTCACGCTTCCGCCGACGAGCTCGTTGAATCGCATTTGAATCGGTTGCGTGAACCCCACCTCCTCTGCTGGCGCGGACCTCGCGATCGCCTGACGAATGCCGTCGATGATCTGCTCGCGCGTCACCCCTTCGCGCCATTCATCACGGGGGGCGAGGTCGACGAACACGTCCGATTGCTCGAGCCCCATGATGTCGGTGGCTACCTCGGGACTACCAATTCGTGAAGCGATGTGACGAACCTCGGGGACCGATTGAAGGATGGCCGCTTCCATCGCCGTGCTGTCCTCCACAGCGCTTGCAGCGCGAATGTCCGGGTCCCGAGTGGTCTGCAAGACTAAGTCGCCCTCGTCGAGTTGCGGGACGAACGCAACGCCTGCCATGGCGCTCAATGCGCCACCGACCGCCAGAAGCGCCGCGGCGCCGATGGCTACCATGCCCGGGTGGCGAGTCGCCCAATCGAGCGCAGGCGAATAATGTCGCGATGCCCAGCGGACGACGAACGGAGCGCGCGTCGGAATGTCCTTCTCGCGAAGCATGAGACGCGACATCGCCGGCACGTACGTCAGGGAGAGAATGAGGGCGCTCAGTAATGCGAGCAAGACCGTGAGCGCCATGGGCCGAAACATTTTTCCCTCCACACCCGAGAGGGAGAGAATCGGTACGTAGACGAGGATGATGATCAGGACCGAATAGAAGACCGGCCGCGCCATGCGCGTCGTGGTCTCCGAGATTCGGTCCTCGATCGGGCCGCCTCGCTCATGAACCGAATGGAAGATCGTCTCGACCATCACGACGGCGCCATCGACCAAGAGACCAAAGTCGAGGGCGCCGAGACTCATCAAATTGCCTGGTACGTCGAGAAGCACCATGCCGGTGACGGCCCCCAACATCGAGAGCGGAATCACGGAGGCGACCAGCGCGCCGGCGCGGAAGCTCCCCAAGAGCAGGAACAGCACCCCGATCACGAGCAGCCCTCCTTCGAGCAGGTTGCTGAAGACCGTGTGGAGTGTCGCGTGGACCAAGTCGCTTCGGTCGTAGACCAGCCGAATCACGACATCGTCCGGCAGCGCCATCCTGACCTGAGGCATCTGCGCTTTGACTCGTTGGAGCACCTCGAGGGCGTTGGCCTCGATGAGCATCTGCACCATGACGTAGACGGTCTCTCCCTGTCCGTCCGTCGTCGCCGCGCCTATCCTTGGTCGTGCCCCCACGACGACCTCGGCGACGTTGCTGATTCGAATCGGGACGCCCTCTCGGACTTCGACGACCCCCGCTGCGAGCTCTTCCGTTCGTGAAGGCCATGCGACTCCGCGGAGCAACACGCCCGATTTGCCGGCCTCGAGTGTCGCCCCCGCGGCGTAGCCCGTCGCGCGCCGCGCTGCGTCGGTGAGCGTTGCAAGGGTGATCCGCTGCTGGGCCATGCGGACCGGATCACCGACGATGTCCATCGTGCGGCGTTCGCCACCCCAGGAGTTGACCTCGACCACGCCCGGAACCGAGCGCAGTAGGGGCGCGACTCGAAACCGGACCAGCTCGAGCAGCTCGGCGGTCGTCCTTGCCGGAGAGCTCACCGTGAACTGATAAATCTCGCCGAGACCGCCCGTGAGCGGACCCAGCTCCGGTGGGCCTACATCCGGAGGCATGCTTCCTACGACTCCTAGCAGGCGCTCTTGAACCAGCTGCCGCGCCTGGAGTAAGTTGGTGTCATCGTCGAACAGGACCGTCACCGAAGACAGGCCGTAGCGCGAGATGCTTCGCTGACCCTTCGACCGCGGCAGACCACCGACGGCCATCTCGATCGGACGTGTGACCAGGCGCTCTACCTCCTCCGGCGTGAGGCCCTGAGCCTTGGTGAGCACGATGACTTGCTTGCCGGTCACGTCTGGCAGGGCATCGAAACGAAGTTGCGAGCCGGCGACCGCACCCCCAACGGCCGCGACGAACACGGCTCCGACCACCAAGCGCCGGTGCAGAACCGACCACCGAACGATGGCTTCGATCACGGTTGCTCCGCCACTCCCGCATCCGATCGGTGCGAGCTCGCAACCAGATCGCCAACGGCAAGCGGTCCGCGGACGAGCGCGGACGCCCCAGAGGCTGAGACGACTTCGACCGTGATCGTCTCGCTGATCTCACCGCGCCGACGAACCAAAGTGCTTTGGCCTCCCCGCTGAAGGATCGCGGTCGCGGGGACCTCCCATACATCCTGGGCCACCTTGAGTCGGACCGTGCCCATGAGCCCATCGGGCAGGTCGATGGGCTCTGCCGGCGTGAACCAGGATCGCTTGGTTCCGTCGGACGGAACGACTACCGCTGCAATCGGCACGGGGTCGAGCCCGATCGTTCTGCCGTCGCCGGCCACGAATTCGATCGATTCGGCACGTGGCCACTCGCCCGTGGTGCGGATTTCGATTCTCGCCGGTGCCTCTCCGCGGATGGTCGCGATCGGGCTAGCCCCCCTGTCGTAGCTTCGACCGACCCGTGCGGAGAGCTCGGTGACGATGCCATTCACGGGAGCGGAAAGGGTCACAAAGCCCCGCTCGAGCAGGGACGCCGCATCTTGAGGATCAACCCCCGAGGAGCGAAGGAGCGCGACGGCGCTTAGACGGCTCGCACGAAGGTCGGCCGCCGTGGCGCGTTCCTGAAAGACCTGGGAGCGGCCGACGAGCCCCTCGCCACGCAACGCTTCGAGTTGGTCTGCCCGCTGGTCGTGGATCCGGGCTCTCGATGCGCTCGAGAGATACGAGGCAGCGGCATCGAGCACTTCGGGGCTATATGCGTCGACGATGGGGTCTCCGACGGAAACCGGGTCTCCCACCTGTACGTGAACTCGGGCGATGCGAAGCGGTGTCGGCGCGGTGACTTCTCCCGACGCCGGCGACGACGCACGCACCACTGCCGGGGCATCGAGAATCGACCGATCCTGTGGCTTCCTGATCGCGACGAATGGGGACGATGCGCTTGCAGGGGTGGGCGCGTCTGTCTTCGCGGCGGGCGCTTCCGAGGAGGTGCACGCTCCGAGCACGAGGCACACGAGAGCGGTTCGACGGAGCCTCATGATTGGGTTTGTCCGCTGGCGAGCTCGGCGAGGAGGAGCCACAGACGAACTTGCGCCCAGTTGTTCACGCCGTGGGCCCGATGCGCGGCCTCAACCACGGCCAGCTCACGGTCGTGGGCTTCGATGAGAGCAAAACGCGATTCCTCGCCGAGCGCGACGGCGCGCTCCCGGCTTGCGACGAGCTTGCGTAGCGCGGGGAGGGTTTCTTCGTCGAGCAGCTTCGCGACAGACGCGCTATGGACGAGGTCGTGCATCGCTTCCTCCAGCTCCGCCCGAACCCGCAACCTCGCGCTGACGGTGTCCGCGCGGGCGCCGGCAGCTTCGGATTCGGCGATCGAGGCCCATCGCCGGTCTTGCCCGGCCCCGTGGAAGGTCACCCCCGACACGCCATAAACCACCCAGGTGCCGAGAGCGCTACGTTCCACCTGCGCTCCGACTGAGAGCACCGGCGCGTACTGCGCGGAGGCCTCGACCGCGCGCGCTTTGGCTGCGGTTTCCCGTAATCGCTCGATCACCACATCCGGGGCTGCATCGATATTGTCGACGCGAGTCCGAATCTCGGCGACGTCGGGCAATTCCGGGGTCGGTGGATCGCCCGTCGTCCGCAGGGGTTCCGAACTGGGCGCGCGACCCATCGCGACGGCGAGCTGGGCTGCGACGGTGAATTGCTCACCTTCGAGGTCGAGACGCCGTTGCTGCAGTTGGGCCAACATGGCTCGGGCCTCTGCCACGGGCTGTGCGGTTCCTTCGCCGCTCGACAAGGCCCGCTCCGCCTGCGCGACGAGATCCTCCGCCCCTTCGATCCGTTGCTCGACGGTGCGCGCGATTTCCGCAAGGGTATCGAGGTCGATCCAGTAGCGGGCCGCGTCGAGCCGTGCCCGCAGGGCCCTCACTCGGATGGCTGCGGTGAGCGCACCGCGCTCGTCCTTCGCAGCGTCGCGTCGCGCGCCCCCGAGGTTGCCGAGGTTCCAGCCCTGCGTGATGTTGAACTGCATCTCCCACGGAGTGACCTCGTTGGCCAAGCTGGGGGGAAAGACCAGTCCTCCTGGCATGAAGGTCAACGCCGTTTGGCCGGTCGTGCCCCCGATGCTTTCATCGCCCGATTCACGAGCTTTCAAGACATCCCGCGCCCCGGATACTGCCGGGCTCAGGGCTCCAAGCGCGAGCGCCTCGTCGAAGCTGATCTCCTGGGCATGGGCGCGTGCGCTCACGGCCAGGTGGCTGGCCCAAAGGGCGCAGCACACGCGCAGTAGGATGCGCGACCGAGCGGTCCCGTTTGGGTTTGGCTCTTGCATTCGTGTATCCTCCGATTCGACCGGGGCTTTTCTGGGTTCCTCGCGGCCTTCTGTCCATCGAACGGATGTCGGATTCGGCTCTTTACGCGCCTCTCGACCCGAAAGCTCACATTCGAGCGGGCCGCTCTTGATCATTTCTGCTCGTCCGGCGCGGGCTTTCGCCATGAATTGGCACGCCTCCTGCACCGGATAGAAGCCCGATGGAAGCCGGATAGAACCGGGATCTGATATGGTCGTAAGCGATGGGCCTTGTGCATGGAGGAGGTGGAGCATGCGAATTGCAGTGAAGATGTGGGGGATCGCATTGGGCGCGCTGGCGCTTGCGGCCTGTGGCAGCGACGGAAACAGCGGAAATGCGGGAACAGGCGGCACGGGTGGTACCGGCGGTACGGGTGGCGCCGGCGGCGCTCCAACCTCGACGGTCACCGGCGTCGTGTTGAACGACACTGGCGACATGCCCATTCCGGTACAAGGAGCGACCGTGGGAGTCGTGGGCAAGTCGATCAGCGCCACGACGAATGCGTCCGGTGAATTCACTCTCCAAAACGTGCCGAACGGGGTGGTGTTCTTCACCACTTCGGCGGCCGGTTACTGGGGGATGGTCGACTACTACGATGTTCCCGGCGAGACCGATGTTGGCGCCGTGCTTTACGTGGTCCCGGACTCCGTCATCGCTGCGTTTGGGGACGCTCTCGGACGCACGCTCCAGGAGGGCGATGGCGCGGTGAACATCACGTATGAAGGCGCCGTGGGCGGCGAGACAGGAACCATCAGTGCGTCGAGCGATCCACCGGTGACCTTCAACGCAGCTGAGGCGCCCGTTGAACAAAGTGCCGTCATCGCCGATATGGAGGGCTACGCAGACCTGATTTTTTCATCGGTCGATCCCGCGGAAGCACCGATCACGGCGACCGTCACCGGAGCGCCGGGCGCGACGGTCTGCGAAATCGACCCAGCTCCGGGCACGACGTATCCCCTGTTCGCCCGATCGATCACTGTGATTTACGCAAATTGCACGCCAGTGCCCTGAGTCGAGATGCGCGAAGCGACGGTGCCCAAGCCTAGGACGCGGCGCAATCCCTTCGTCTCTCGGCGTTGCGGCGCAGAGTCTGCACGGTGCGAGGCCCGCTAGAACATGTAGCCGACCCCCACGTTCCAGCGATTCAAGCTCAGGCCGGTCGACGGCAGCTCGTATTGGTAGTCGAACTTGAACGCGATCTGGGGAATGGGGCGGTAGCTCAGGCCGATGGTCGGTACCAGAAAGGCGGGAAGATTGAAGGCCGGATCCGACTCCCTGAACGTGGTGTCGTAATAGTCGAGGCGTGCAAAGGGCACGAGCGCCATCTCGGTGTCGACGTAGTAGAGTAAATTGTAGCCAATCTCGCCATAGACACCGAAGATGTTCGAGCCGACCGTACTGATCGGCTCGGTTTCGCCGACAGGAATCTCCCGCAGCGCGGCTGTGTCGCTCACATGGAAATACGCGATCAGGAAGCGAGACTCGAAGCCCTTCCGCAGGGTTCGCCAATCACCCGAAATTCCCGAGACCTGTACATTGACATCGGGCAGACTCCTCGGTCCCGCAAATCCGAAGTAAGGCGAGAGGCCGAAAATCATTCCGAGCATCGGCTCCCATTCCGCACGTCCTGTAAATGCCGGGCCGTTGAGCACCGCCTGGCTAACCTGAAGCCGCCCTCCGCGAAGGCCGGCGCTGCCTGTGAATCCACTCGCGTCTAGGCCACCCATGACATAGAGCTCGTACCGGAACCTTTCGTTGGGTTGACCCCAGATGCCGATGCCTCCTTCGCGCCAGGTGGTTGGAATGATCAAGGTGTCGACCTGCGGGCGATCGACGCCGTTGAAGATCGGAGGCTCGTGCCATTGGTTGATGATGCCCATCGGGACCAGAATGACGCCGGCCCGCAAGTTGAGTGCATTGCTCGCGCCTTTCAACAGGCGCCAGTCGAGAAAGGCCTGCTCGATTTCAACTGCACCCGGTCCCGCTATGCCGTTGCTCGTCGCGACGAAGGCATGCTCCAACTCGACCTCGGAATAGAACTGAAAGCGATCGTTGAACCGGTGCGCAAAGAAAAGGACGAAGCGACGGAAATCCAGGATGGAGTTGAAGCTCTCACCCTCCGGTTTGAACGTATTCAAATGGAGCTCGCCGTATCCGCCGATCGTGGTCTTCCTCTCCCCGTGCAGGCGGACTTCCTTCATGCCCCGCATCCGATCGAAGTCGAGCTCGTAGGACCCCGCCGCGGGTTCTTCCACGGCGATTTCGCCGGGAGGCAATACAATCCTCGGGCCGTCGGGAGAAGCCGGAGCGTCCGCGCTGGGGGAGGGCGAAGCGATTTCGTCTCCGCTCGGCGCTGGTTGTGCAGGGGGTTCTTCGCCCGGGGGCGTGAGAGGTGCGCTCGGTTGCTGGGCCGTCGCGCGACCTGCGCATCCCATGGCCAAGGCGATCAGGCCGACGACCGTCGCAAATCTCGTGGGTAGATACCTCATATTTCCATGTCTTCGTGTTGCAAATGAAAATGATTTTCATCTTCGCTAGCACGACGGCGCGAACGTGCAAGCCTGAACCGGATGGCACACCCTGACTCATGGGGTGCTCTGAAATGACTATCGTTTTGGATAGGCACACTGTTTGCTTGGCTTAAGTGCACCCAGGAGGAAGACGACGATGCGTAGGATTTTCGAAATGCTTTGCTTGGTGCTCATCGCTGGCTCGATCGGCTGCAACAGCAGCTCCGAGGCGACCCCGTACCAGGCGGCTCTCAGGCAAGCGGCCACGTGCGATGACGTTCTGCAGGCGATCCAAGAGGACGCGATCGCCAAGGTCGACCTCGAGCTCAAGGCATTCGTCGAACAGGACTACTATCGCTGGGGCACGCCCGTCCTGGGCGTTGGTGTAGAGTTCGACGGCAGTACAGGCGGTGCCGGAGGACCACCCGTGCCTTCCGCGGGGGCGGACGGAGCCAATGCGCCCGAAGCGCCTTCGGGCTACTCCGACACGAACCGGCAGGTCGCCGATGTCGATGAGGCCGACATCGCCAAAGTGGGCGACGAAGGGCGCAAGCTGTACGTGATCCGCGGCAATGGCTTCTATGAATTCGATTCCTGGCCGGCGGACCAGACCTCCAAAGTCGCCGACCTCGAAATCGAGGGCAGCCCGATCGAGATGTTCGTCGAAGGTGCACGAGCGCTGGTGTTCTCGAACGCGTACGGCGTCGAAGCGCTCGACAACGGTGATCTGTGCACGGGCTATCCGTACGGAGCTCCCGAGCCTGCATTGGCAGACGTCGCGTTTTCCTACTATTGCGGTCGTTCATTCGTGAAGCTCACGGTCATCGATCTCAGCGGCGATGCACCCCAAGCAGTGCGCGAGATCTACGTAGACGGTTGGTACAACTCGTCGCGCCGACACGGCAACATCGCGCGCGCCATCGTGCAGAGCAGCATGCAAAGGCCGGCCAGCGTGCCCAATCTCTGGGACTTCGTCTATGGTGGCGACACGTACCCACCGTCGCGCGACGCGGAAATTCTTCTCGCTCGCGCTTGGGCGGCGAAGGCCAAGGACGCGATCCGGGCGACGACGTTGGAGCAGTGGGTGCCCGTTTGGGGCGAGCGCATCGACGGAGTAATTCAACCCCAGCCCGTGCAATGCGCTGATTTCTATGCGCCTGCGCCGGGGCTCACGAACTATGGGCTCACGCAGATCGTCGGCATCGACATGAGCAATGACAGTCCCGCCCAAATCACATCGATCCTCGGGGATGTCTCACAGGTCTACGCCAATGGCGAGGCTTTGATTCTGGCTCAACCCGACTGGACCTGGTTCGAGCGCGACACGAGTAGTGACCGGACAGCGGTGCACCGTTTCGCGGTCTCCGTCGAAGGGCAAAGAACACCGTACCAGGGTTCGGGCTTCGTGCCGGGGATCATCAACGATCAGTTCTCGATCGACGAACGTGCCGGGATCATCCGACTCGCGACCACGCGCACGACCTGGAACTACCAACCCGGCGATACCGTCGCAGCAGACGCATGGGTTCCGCCCACGACCGACAATCTCGTGACCGCCATGAAGCTCAACGGCAACGCGCTCGAGATCGTTGGATCCACGCCCCCGCTTGCCGAGGGCGAGCGAATCTTCTCGGCTCGGTTCGTTGGCGACCTGGGCTACGTCGTGACGTTCCGGCAGGTCGACCCTCTGTTTGCGATCGATCTCAGCGATCCTGAAAACCCCACCGTCCTCGGCATGCTCAAAATTCCGGGCTTTAGCGACTACATGCATCCGCTGGGCGATCATCATCTGTTGACCATCGGTCGCGATATCGACGAGGTCACACAGGTCGACAACGGGATCGCTCTTCAGATCTTCGACGTGACCGATCCCGTGCATCCGATGCTCGCGCACAAGGCGCCCGTAGGCGCTGGCTACTCGGAGGCGAGCTACAATCACAAGGCGTTCAATTTCTACGCCGATAGGGGTTTGCTCGCGTTTCCATTCGTGTCCTACCAGGGCAACTTCTCGAGCATGCTCGAGCTCTGGAGCGTCAGCGTCGAGACGGGACTCGTGCGTCGTGGTGCCGTCGATCATTCAGACCTGGTCCTCAATGACTGCCCCGGCTGGACCCCAGGCGGCGTTCCGTTCGAGGCCGACGCGATGTTCTACGACAATTGCGGCTACCAGCCTGAGATCACCCGCGGCGTCTTCATCGACAAGTTCCTTTACTCGATCAGCTACGGTGGCGTCAGGGTTCACGACGTGGACGATCTGACCACGCCGGTCGCGACCGCGACATACTAGCGGCTGCAGTACAACAAGTGACTCGCCAGGGTTGAGCGGGATCCTTATACTCCCGCTGGCCCATGGCCGATCCTTCTGCAGGTCTGCTCGTCGCGTTTGTCCTGCTCGTCTTGGCGACCGCGGTCTTGGCCCTCGCGTTGGTCCGCCGTGCTCACGTAGATGCTGACGGCCAGCTGGGTTCACAACGCTCTGTTTTCTACGCGTTTGTCGCAGTGGGGTGTTGGATGGCGTTCACCGCCGCGCTGGCGCAGAGCGGTGTCCTGAGCGATTTCGATCGGCGTCCACCCCTCTTGCCGATCTTGGTCGCAGTCTCGTTCACTCTTGCTGTCGCGATCGCGTTTTCGCGCTTTGGCACGCGCGTGATGGACGGCATTTCACTTGCTTGGTTGATCGGCTTTCAGGGATTTCGACTGCCCCTCGAGCTCGTGATGCAACGCGCCGCCGAAGAAGGGGTGATGCCGATTCAGATGAGCTTCTCCGGGCAGAACTTGGACATCATCTCCGGAGCGACTGCTCTCCTGGTCGCATGGCTGATCTCGCGCGGCGTCGCCACCAAACGCACTCCATGGCTGTGGAACATCCTCGGCTCCGCGCTGCTGATCAACGTCCTGGTGGTAGCGATTTTATCGCTTCCGATGTTCGCGCGCTGGGGGCCCGAGCAACTGAACATCTGGGTCTCCCACGCGCCATTCGTATGGTTGCCCACTTTGTTGGTCCCTTTCGCGCTGATCGCCCATCTCCTGCTCTGGCGGAAGCTGCTGCGGCGTTGACTCCAATTTTTCTGGCCGATCGCGCTTGCGAAGCCGCATCGAGATCTCGACGCTCCGCAAATTTCTCTCTATGTCGCGTTATTCTCTTCGCATATGCGCGTTTGTCGGTACCATTGCCGCTTAGGCGTAGTCCGGCAGCCGCCGGGCAAGTCCACCAATCGGGCCGCCTTCTGCCGGTGCCGTGATTGCTTGGAGAATGCAAATGAAGTTCGAGACACTTGCCAGACTTGGCGCTGCGATGGTCATTGCAGTCATGTTCCCTGCATGCGGCGGTGACGCTGGCGGGGGAAGCGGGGGAGGCGGTGGTTCGGTCACTGGCGACGAGGTGCGCGACAAGCTCATCAGCCTCGGCGTCCCGGTCGAAGAAACGCCTCGATTAGATGACGAGTCCGAGGCCTTGCCCGACGACTACAGCCCGTTCGGATCGTCGCAGTCGTTCGATACCATCGATGAAATCACGCTCATCGGCCCACAGTTCAATGCGGGAGGCAGTCAGCTCACCATCTACGAGCTGCAGAGCCAGAACGACCGGCCGATCTACGCCAAGGAAGAGTTCTTCGCGCCAAGCCCTGCTCAAACGCCCTGGGCGAGCTCCGCTGGCGCTGCGCCGGGCAATCTCCGAGTCGCAGCTGCGGCCGACATCGACGGCGACGGATTGGACGAGGTGATGGTGCTCTACCGCGAGGCCAACCAGGACGCGATCATTCTTCAAACCTACCAGGAGAGCGTCACCGGGGGTGTCATCGGCTTCGCACCTGATCAGTCGATCACGGTGAGCACCGATCCGGCGAACGATCTCTCGCTCAGCGCAGGCGATTTCAACGGCGATGGCCTGGCGGATCTCGTGGTGGGACTTTCATTCGACACCGCAGCGCGTTTGTTTTTCATCAGCAACGCCGATGGCGTTCTCTCGCTGTCGGAGACCACCAAGACCCTGCCTCAGGCCGTGTCAGGGAGTCAGATTCAGCTCTCCATGGCCAGCGGCAATCTCGATTATGACGCCGGCAACGAGCTCGTCGTCGTGGTCAACGAGCTGTTTCAGGCCAACGGCGGTGATTCAGGCGCGTCCCGCTACTTCATTTTCGACGACGCCAAGGCGGCCTATGCGCCGGTGGCGGATAACCTGATTCGCGCGACCTTGAGCCAGGTCAATCGCACCGCGATCGTCGCCGACGTGGCCACCGGGGACATCGACGGCGACAACGTCGACGAGATCGTATTTGCGGGGCTTCAGAACTTCGACCCCAATGGCATCTGCGGATACCGGTACCTGATGGTGGCGCTGGACGACATCAAACGGAGCAACACGCCTCTTGGCGGTCTCGATCTAGTGCCCGACATTCATGGAGGCTGCTCCGCTGCGTCACCCGGCCAGTTGCGTTACGTGCACGTGAACGTTCTGGACCTGGACGGAGACGGCTTACCCGAGGTTCAGGCGAACCAGTACGTGTTCGCAGATTTCGTCAACAACGCGCCATGGACGCAATACGTCTGGGGTACCGATTCCAACGATCAGCCGTTGTATGCCGTGATCGACGATGCGAGCCTCTTTGCCAACGCGTCTGGCTTCACCGGCCGCTTTGCCCTCGACACCAGCACCATGATGGTCGGCGACGTCACCGCCGACGGCCGTCAGAACATCGTCTTCTATTCCCAAGCCACGAACCGGTTGGAAACCTGGGGCCTGAGCAATCCCGATCCGGGAGATCCTCCGCTGACTGAGCCGATCTTCGACAAGGACTGGCGCATGATGAGCTCGCTAGTCGTTCAAGACCCGGGCAGCGATCCGATCCACCCTCTGATTCTCGCCAGCAACGTAAACCATGACAGCTTGGCGCTGCGCTTCTCCGAAGGCGAATACAAGCTGATCTTCACCGAGCCGATCATCATCGCGGCGCTGGCGGCCGCTCCGTGCGACCCCGAGCTCGGCCAGAACCCCGACGCTTGCCGGACATCCTATGGTACGGCGAGCAGCACCACCGTGACCCAGGAGGATGTCTTGTCGGTCCGTGCAGCTGCCACCGTCGGGTTCGAGACCGAGTTCAGTGCTCTCGGCGTGAAGGTCACCGGCTTCGAAATGTTGGCGACGCTACAGGTTCATGCCAGCGCGATCACTTCCAAGGCCTACACGGTCACCAAGCGGATCGTGTACACCACGGGCCCCATCGAGGACACGGTGGTCTTCACCACCGTCCCGCTGGATCAGTACACGTACGAAGTGACTTCCCATCCGGACCCCGAGTTGATCGGCTCCAAGGTGGTGATTTCGCTCCCGCGCGACCCCATCGAGGTGCAGGTCGAGCGCGAGCGGTACAACGCCAACGTGATCACCGGCGGCCCCATGATCGATGCCAGCGTCTTCGGGCATACCCCCGGTGTGCCGTCGAGTTACCCGAGCTCATCCGACAAAGACGATCTACTGATGAGCTTCGAGGGCTTGGACATTGGGCCTCAGTCGGTCGGCAATTCTGGTGGCAGCAGCTCCCTGTCGATCAACGTGGCCAAAGAGTCCGGACTCGGCACTAGCTACGGAGTGGACTTTGACCTATCGGTGAAAGGCACCGTCGGCGTGGTGGTCGCTGGGTTCAGCGTGGGGACGTCTGCGGACAGGACGCTGCAGATCATCCACGGGCAGGAAGCCGAGTACACCGGCGTCGTCGCAGATATGAACCTCTCAACCGAGCAGTACGGCCAGAGCCGCTATTCCTGGGGTTTGTTTACGTATCTATACACCGACCCTGTGTCGACCCAGGAGTACGAGATCATCAACTACTGGGTGCAGTGACGGGACGTCGACCCAGCGAGCCAAACCACGGAACGGATAGAAGCCAATGATCGACAGCAAGGACACATTCTCGATGAAAATTCTATGGCTCGGTTTGGCGCTCGCACTCGCGCTCGTGGGATGCGGCGGCAGCGGAGGCGGAGGCGGCGTCGGTGGCACCGCGGGGACCGGCGGCAGCGGTGGGGCCAGCGGTAATGCCCCTACGGCGAATGCGGGATCCGATATCGACGTGACCAAGACGTTCACCGTCACGCTCGACGGGAGCGGCAGCCAAGATGCAACTGGAGGAAGCGCCAACCTGACCTACACCTGGACCCAAACGAAGGGACCTGATGTAACCGGCGGAACGGGCACGCTGAGCGGCGTAAAGCCAACCTTTGCTGCGCCGGATGCTGTCGACACCCTGATGTTCGATCTCGTCGTGGACGATGGCGCCGAGCAAAGCGCCGCCGACACAGTCGTGGTCAACGTGTTCGAGGATCTCAACGTCACCTACTTCGTCGATGGCGACGGCGGGGACGATGATACCGGCACGGGGAGCCGCGACAATCCCTATGCCACGATTGCCAAGGCGCTGTCGGCGCTGACCACGAATCTGGAAGATATCTACGTCAAGACCCGCACGGGGTCGACGGCGTATGACGAGACGGCCGCGGACCTCAATGTGCCGTCCGGCACCAGCCTCTACGGCGGGTACGACGCCAATTGGGTTCGCGATGTCGAGACCAATAAGACTCCGCTCAACACCAATCATCTCGGCGCGCAGTTCTTCAGCGTCACGCAGGACGCTTGGTTCTCGGGCTTCGATCTGCGGACCAGTAACTCCCCGAGCGCAAGTGACGACGTGTACGGGGTAGCTGGGACTGGAGACAACTCCGCGTCGCTCTACGTGCAGAACAACATCATCACGACTGGCAATGTAGAGGCGGGGCAAAGCAACAACCCGGGAAGCAACTATGGGGTTGCGCTTCGGTTCCTCTCGGTGGGCACGGTGAGCAACAACGTCATCACGGTAGGTAGAGGCGGCGACGGTGCGCTCGGCGACGATGGCAATCCTGGCGACACCGGTTCCAAGGGGGCAAATGCCAGCGGAAGCGGTCGAGCCTCGGGCGGTTCCGGCGGTCCCGGTGGTGACGGCGGCCTTGGAGGTTCGCGTGGCGGCGGGCTCGGCGGCAACGGCGGAGGGGGTGGCAATGGGAGCCCTGGTTCGGCGCCTTTGGGTGGGACCATCGCCGGTGGGACCGGGGGGCGCGGCGGCAGTGGCGGCGGGAGTACCCTTCCTCTTAATGGCAATTCGGGCAATACCGGTGGCCGAGGTACGCCCGGCGACGCGGGGAACGGTGCGGGTGTGTTCAATGGCTCGACGTTCATCGTCTCGAACGGACTTGGCGGCGGTCGCGGCGGCTTCGGCTCTGGCGGCGGCGGCGGCGGTGGCGGAGAGGCCAATACCGTCGGCGTTGTGGGCGGGGGTGGCGGCGGCGGCGGCGAAGGCGGTCAAGGCGGCCAAGGCGGCTTAGGTGGTCGCGGGGGCGGAGCGTCCATTGGGGTGTGGCTGTATGCAGTCGATTCGAGCGAGTTGCTCAGCAATACCATCACTTCCGGAACCGGCGGTGCCGGCGCGAGCGGCGGGTTTGGCGGTGGGGGCGGTGGCGGCGGAGGCCGAGGCACCGGCGCGCCGGGGGACGATCAGGGTATTCTGGGCAACGGAGGTGATGGGGCCGATGGCGGCTACGGCGGCTACGGCGGGACCGGCGGCTACGGCGGTGCGGGTGGCGGCGGACCCAGCTACGGAGTGGTCTTCGCGGCCGGCATGGCGCCGACCCTCACCGGAAACACCATCAGCAGTGGGGACGCTGGCGCCGGCGGTGACGGCGGGCTCCGCGGCAACGGTGGACAGGGCGGCTACAGTTACTCCGTCTACGACGCAGACCCGACCGACGGGTTCTTCGCGACACTCAATCAGAACACGCTTTCCTCCGGCGCCGCGGGCACCGGCGGCAGCAGTGGCGAGCAGGACACCGCGACGGCGGGGAGCGACGGTCAGAGCGGAACCACCAACTGGCAGTAGGCGGCGGCGCTCAGGCGATCTCGGCGCGAAGCGCTTCGAGCTTCTCGTGTGACTTCGTCCACTCGGCAAAGGATCGATCCAGCTCCGCCTGCGCTTCCCGCACCTCGCGTAGCAGCGCGTCGCGGCGCTCGGCGTCTTCGTAGACCTCGGGATTGCTCAGCTCTTCGTTGTGCTCTGCGATCCGTCGTTCGAGCTTCGCGATCGTCTGCTCCAGTGTGCCTACACGCTTCTCCAGTGGTTTTACACCTAGGTTCTGCTTGGTCCGAAGCTCGGCCTCTTTGCGGCGCTGGTCTTTTCGCGCCTGTCGAGACCGTTTCTGGGCTACCGGCTTGATCGCAGCATCGGTCGCCGGAGCCACGTCTCGTTCCTGGCAGGACCAGAGGTAGTCGTCGAGGGTGCCAGGGTAGCTTTCGACGGTGCCATCGTGGACGACCCAGAGCTTGGTTGCGAGCCTGCGGATGAAGGCTCGGTTGTGGCTGACGAAGAGCAACGTGCCGTCGTAGGTGGTCAGCGCGTCCGTGAGCGCCTCGGTGGTCTGCAGGTCGAGGTGGTTGGTGGGCTCGTCCATCAGCAGGACGTTGCTCGGCCGCACGAGGATTTTCGCCAGGGCGACCCGGGCCCTCTCGCCGCCGGAGAGAACCGAAACGGGCTTGTCGATGGCCTGATCGCCAAACAGCAGCGCACCGAGGATCGCGCGGACGCGTTCGTTGCTCGTACCGTCGCTGGCGTAGGCCACTTCCTGGAGGACGGTCCGGTCGAGATTGAGGGCTTCGGCGTGATGCTGGGCAAAGTACCGGACGTTCGATCTCCCCGGCAAATGGACACGACCCCCGGTCGCCTCGATCTCTCCGGCCAGGATCTTCAGCAGCGTGGTTTTGCCGGCGCCGTTGGGGCCGACGATCGCAATGCGATCACCCCGCTCCACGGCGAGTGAGACCTGGTCGAGCACCACGTGCGGACCGAACGACTTGCACAGATCGTCGACGCGCATCGGAATTCGTGCCCCGCGTTCCGTGGCCGGAAACATGAATCGGACTTCACGTGCCGAGCGATGGAGCTCGACCGTATCCATTTTCTCGAGCTGACGAACCCGGCTTTGAACCTGCGCAGCCTTGCTCGCCTTGGCCCGAAAACGCCGGACGAATTGCTCGAGATGCGCCTTCTCGCGTTCGAGGTTCTTCGCACGGTTCTCGAGGAGCTGACGCTCTTCCGCGCGTTGCTCGAGATACTTCTCGTAGTTGCCCCGAACCATGCGCACGCCTTCGGGCTCGAAGCTCATGACCCGGTTGACCTGTTCGTTCAGGAACTCCCTGTCGTGAGAAACCAAAACGAGCGCTTGATCATAGCTGCTCAGGAACTTCGAGAACCAGGCCACGGAGGGCATGTCCAAGTGGTTGGTCGGCTCGTCGAGCAGCAGGAGCCCGGGCTTCTGAAACAACAGCGAGGCCAAGACGGCCCGCATCTTCCAGCCTCCACTGAGCTCCGAAAGCGGGCGGTCGTGGTCGCTTTGCGAAAACCCCAGCCCGTGCAGGATCCGTTTCGCCTCGTACTCGGAGAACCGGGTGTCGAGCGCCGTGATTCGCTCATGTAGCTCGGCGATTTCGCTCGCGACTGCGACCAGCTCTTCGACGTGGGCTTCGTTCGAGTGCTCCAGCTCGGCGAGTCGAGCTTCGTGACGTTCGAGGTCTTGGCGGAGCTCGGGCCTGGTCGGCACGCTGTCGTACACGAAGGGCAGCACCTTCTCATTGGGGAACGAAGCGATCTCCTGCGGAAGAAACCCAATACGCACCCCAGGAACGATTCGTACCGTTCCACCGTCAGGCTCGATCTGACCGGCAAGCAAACGGAACAGGCTCGATTTGCCCGAACCGTTCGGCCCCACGAGCCCGATGTGATCGCTCCGGTGCACCTGGAACGACAGCCCCTCGAAGAGCGTCACTCCCCCGAGTGCTAGCGAAACGTCGTTGACCGTAGCAAGTGTCGTCAAGCGAGCTCCGACCGAATCTTGATTTCGTTCAGCAAAGTTCGGTGCACCGGGCACCTCGCCGAGATCTCGAGGAGACGACCGCGTTGCTCGTCGCTGAGTGCGCCCATCAGCTCGATGTTCTTTTCGATGACGTCGATCATGCCCGTGTCTTTGTCGCAGTCCTCGCAGTCCTTGGCGTGAACGCGATCGTGGCGAAGGGTGACTCGGACCGCTTCGAGAGGCCACTCCTTCCGATCGGAGTACATCTTGAGGGTCATCGAAGTGCACGCCCCGAGGCTTGCCAGCAGCAGATCGTAGGGGTTGGGCCCGAGATTCGTTCCACCCTCGTCGAGAGGCTCGTCCGCCGAGAAGGTCAGAGCCCGGGTCCGAATCCTTTGCAACAAGCCTGTCGTTCTTCCTTCGACGACGACTTCGCCCTCGATCGTGTCCTCGGCGTTCTCTTCGGCGACCTGCTCGGGCAGATAGCGGCTGGCCCAGGCCGCGAGCACTTCGGCCACGTATCTCGAATCGCTCGCTCGGCTCAGGAGGTGATCCGCCCCATCCAAGGACACGAAGCTCTTCGGGTGTCGGGCGGCCTGGTAGATCAATCGGGCATTGTCGATTCCGACGATCGTGTCCTGCGGGGAGTGAAACACCAAAAGCGCTTTTTTCAGACGACCAATCCGTTCCTCCACATGTTTGGGCCGTAGCGGAGCGCCGATGGTGGCGATGCCGACAACCTCCGGAATTCGTTCCGCGGCTGCGAGCACCGCGGTGCCTCCGCGGCTGTGTCCGATGAGCAGCGCGGGAGCCGCATACGCGTCCCGGAGCGCGTTGGCCGCTGAGACGACATCGTCCACGTTGTGCGCGAACGTCGTTTCCTCGAAGTCACCTTCGCTCTCTCCGAGCCCGGTGAAGTCAAAGCGCAACGTGGCAACGCCTTTCTCGGCAAGTGCGGCACTGATGTGGCGCGCGGCTCGGCTGTCCTTCGAACAGGTGAAGCAGTGGGCGAAGACCGCACAGGCCACCGGATCGATGGCCGGCAGATGCACTCGACCCGAGAGCCGTTGACCCTCACTGCCCGGAAATTCCAATCGTCGAACGTCGGTCGTCATGAAGCCTCCTCAAACCGGTCAGAGGGTAGGGATAGCCCGGGGTGTCGGGGCGGGACAAACCGACGCCGCAGGCGACGCGAGGCCGACGCAGCCACGGAGGGCCACCAAGAAGGGCAGGGTGCCCTCGTCCCTACTCGGCGGCTTCCAGGTAGTGCGCGTATTCGGGCGTGTCGTAGCCGAACTCTTCGAAGACTTCGCGGAGCTCGTCAGAGACTTCCTCTCGGCTGATGCCGAAGAAATCGAGCTCGAAGTCTCGGGTGCTCTCGTATTCGTGGTGGGCGATCATGGCCTCGTCGAGCTTGGCTTTGAACGCCTCGCTGACGGGCATGCCGAGACGGCCGTAGAGGCGCAGGATCGTCGCCTTCGGGTCCCGAATGAGGTCTTCGTAGCGAATCACGATGAATTGATCGCTCGGGATTTCCTTGCGGCACTCCAATGCGTATCGGTAGTAGTCGTACCCGAGGCGTTTGAGGGCTTGGATCTCTTCGCCGTCCGGACGAATCCCTGGTGAATGCGCCTTCCAGGCCTGGTAGAACATGTTCAAGAACGACGGTAGACAGTCGTGCGGGTTGCGCACTAAATAGACGAACGCTGCGTCGGGGAACTTCTCGTACACCGAGCGAACGCGCGTCGAGAAGAAGACGTTCTTGTTCAAGAAACGCTTACCACCCGCCTCGAACACGTGGCGCTTGATCGTGTCTTCGTAGCAGTTCATGAACGCGTGTCGTTCCTCGTCGGCTTGGCGGTCGATCCAGGTTTGGCTGGGCATGTCTTCCATGAAGGGGAAGAGCAAGCCCGCGGCCGGCGATGTCAGGCTCCAAAGGAGCGTGCACACGTCTTCCTCCGCTTGGTCGAGGCTGAGGTGATGAACGTCCTGCCAACGGCTCTCGAGCGGATTGTTCAAGAAGTCGTACATACGATGGAGCACCGAGCCAAAGCTCGTCTGCGCGAGACCGACCAGGCGCTTGAACGTCTTGGTGGCCGTGATCGATGGGAAAATCGTCTGGTAGAGCTTCACCGTCGTGAAGACCTCGTCGTCCATGCTGATGAGACGGTGCGCCAGGGTGGTCCCGCTGCGTGGATTTGCGAAGACGAACACCGGACGCTCGATCTTCTGATCGCGGTATCCCGGGTACAGCAGCCCGTCGAGCGCTCGGAAAGCGACGGTGGTTTGCCGGACTCCGAGATAAATGGGTGCGATCCAAGCGGTGGTCAGCAGCCGACCGATCGTCGGCTTCTTGAGGAGAACATTTCGGATCTCGCGGAGGCCCTGTTTGTTGATGTACATGCTCGTGCCCTGGGACTAGGTCTGTGGACCAGCCTCTCCCAGTCTAGGGTCGATACTCGAAATTGCTGGGAAAACCGGGCGAACGGCGCCCCGGTCCGGTTGAACGGTCTCCGTGCACCCGCGAGCCGAGGTGCCTACTCGTCCGTCACACAGCCTTCGGAAGCCGATTTCACGTTCTTGATGTACTTGTAAAGAGTTCCGCGCGTGGCCTTGAGCTCAGGCGCCTTCCACTCCGCGCGGCGCTTCGTCAGCTCGGCTTCGTCCAGCTCGAGATCGATGCTTCGCTTCTCGACATCGATCGCAATGATGTCGCCATCGTGCACCAGGGCGATTGGACCGCCCTCCTGCGCTTCCGGGGTGATGTGCCCGATGATGAAACCGTGGGAGCCGCCGGAGAAACGGCCGTCGGTGATGAGAGCCACGTCATTGCCGAGACCCGCACCCATGATCACCGACGTCGGTGACAACATCTCGGGCATTCCCGGTCCGCCCTTGGGTCCCTCGTATCGGATCACGACCACGTTGCCCTTGTGGATTTCGCCGCGCTCCATCGCTGCCAGCATATCCTCTTCGCAATCGAACACTTTGGCCGGGCCTTTGAAGTGGAAGCCTTCCTTGCCGGTGATCTTCGCCACCGACCCTCCGGGCGCGAGGCTCCCGCGCAGAATCGTGAGGTGACCGGTACTCTTGATCGGTGCATCCCAGGGGCGGATCACGTCCTGCCCGTTCGTGAGGTCCGGCAGATCAGCCAGGTTCTCGGCAAGCGTCTTGCCCGTCACGGTGAGGCAATCCCCATGAAGCGCTCCGTGGGCAAGTAGATACCGAAGCACAGCCGGCGTCCCGCCCACGTTGTGCAAGTCTTCCATCACGTACTTCCCGCTGGGTTTGAGGTCCGCGAGAAACGGCACGCGATCGCTCACGGTTTGGAAGTCGTCAATCGTCAGAGGCACCGCAACGGCACGCGCCATGGCGACGAGATGCAGGACCGCATTCGTCGAACCGCCGAGCGCCATGATCGTGACCATGGCGTTCTCGAACGCCTCGCGCGTCATGATGTCGCGCGGCTTGATATCCCTCTCGAGCAGCATCTTGATCGCCTGGCCCGCGCGTAGGCATTCCTCCTTTTTTGCGGGATCTTCGGCAGGCGTCGACGAGCTGTAGGGCAAGGACATCCCCATCGCTTCGATCGCGGATGCCATCGTGTTCGCCGTATACATTCCGCCGCACGCACCGGCACCGGGGCAGGCGTGCTCGATGATGTCGAGGCGCTTGCTCTCGTCGATCGATTTCGCGAGGAGCTCCCCGTAGGACTGGAAGGCCGAGACGATATCCAGCTTCTCGCCGTCGCGTCCGTGTCCAGCGCGAATCGTTCCGCCGTAGATCATCAAGGCGGGGCGATTCAGTCGGCCTATCGCGATCATACACCCGGGCATGTTCTTGTCGCACCCGGGAATCGAGATGTTGGCGTCGTACCACTGCGCCGCCATCACGGTCTCGATCGAGTCCGCGATCAAGTCTCTCGATTGAAGCGAGTAGCTCATCCCGTCCGTGCCCATCGATATGCCGTCGGATACCCCGATGGTGTTGAACCGCATGCCCACCAGACCCGCGTCGACGACGCCACGCTTCACGACGGCGGCGAGCTCGTTGAGGTGCATGTTGCAGCTATTGCCCTCGTACCAGACCGCGGAGATGCCGACTTCGGCCTTGTCCATGTCCGCGCGCGTGAGCCCAGTCGCGTGCAACATCGCTTGCGATGCCCCTTGGGATGGGGGTTGGGTGATTCGGCTGCTGTACTTGTTGAGTTTTCTGCTCATTGGGGCAGCGGAGTCTAGCACCCAGACGGGCGCGCCCTGCCACAGTGACGGTTGACTTGACGGGTAGCAGCCGCAGTCCTAGGTGAGTTCAAGAAAATTTGAAGGAACTGAGCTTCCGGAATGTCCACCGCCGCTGTAAAACAGCAAGAACTCAATGATTCCCAGCCCTTGTGGCGCGAAGCCGAGCTGCGAGCGGCCGATGCCATGGGCCGCCTGATGGAGTTTTGGGGTTTTCGCCGCCACATGGGCCGGCTCTGGACGATTCTCTACCTTTCCCCCGAGCCGATGACGACGGCCGAGCTTTCGGAAGTGCTTCAATTGAGCAGCAGCGCCGTGAGCTTGTCCCTCAGCGAGCTCGTCCGCTGGGGCGCCGTACGCAAAACCTGGCTCCCCGGTGAGCGAAAGGACTTTTACCAGGCAGAAAGCAGTGTTTGGAAGCTCCTTCGCCGAGTCTACGAGCGGCGCGAGCTAAACTTGATACGCGAAGCGATCGACGCTTTCGGGGACGCACAGCGGCAGCTCGACGAGGCGCGGAACCGGCTCGGGGCGCAAGAGCGGCTGCGCGTGGACTATATGCGGAAGCGACTTTCGCGCCTGAGTGCGCTATCAAAGGCCGGCGAACGCCTCGTTCGGTTGCTCATCGCGGGCCGAATGCTCAACCCGGCCGATCTGCGGTCCGCGGAAGAAGAAGACTGATGCACCAGCGTAGACTCAGCGGAGGGCTGCGATGTCGTTGATAGCGGCAGTCCGATCGGATTCGTCGTCCGACGTGCTCTCCAGTCTGCGGGCCGTGTGCGATTCGCAGGGTCTCGGTGATCTCTCGGCGCACCTGGCTGATCTCGCCGACTTGGTGAAGTGGGACATGGCGGCGCTCGAGGAGGGTATCCAGGGCCTCCCCGTGGGGCAGAGCGTAGTCCACAAGAGCGCCCACCATTTGCTCGAGATTGCTGGGAAGCGGCTCCGCCCGATGTGCGTGGTCCTGGCCTCCCGGCTGGGAAAGGGTCTCGATGAGAGGACTCGCGACTTCGGGGTGGCGGTCGAGTTGGTGCATTGCGCGACGCTGCTACACGACGACGTCGTCGATGATGGCGATCGGCGCCGCGGCGTCCCTGCGGCGCGCACGCTCTACGGAAACGCCGCATCGATTTTTGCAGGTGACTGGCTGCTCGTGGATGCGCTGCGCCGAGTGCGTGCTGCGGAGATGTCCGACGTCTTGGTGCGTTTGCTCGACATCATCGATGAAATGATTTTCGCGGAGGCGATCCAGCTCGAAAACCGCGGTCGCATCGACGCGCGCTTGCGGACGTACATGCAAGTCGTCGAGGGGAAGACCGCAGCGCTCTTTCGCTGGGCTATGTTCGCCGGAGCGCGAGCCGGCGGTCTCGACGCCGAGGCATGCAAGGCACTCGAGGAATACGGTCTCCAATTAGGCGTGGCGTTTCAACTGATTGACGATCATCTCGACTATGCCGGGGACGGTTCGACGATTGGCAAATCGCCATTCACCGATCTTCGCGAAGGCAAGATGACCCATCCGGTGATCGTTGCGGTGGAGCGGGATCCGTCGCTTCGACGCATTCTGGAGGATATCGTCGCACGCCCGACGGACGAGGTTTCGGAAGACGCGAAGTCGGGTTTGTTGTCCGCCCTCCATCGCACCGGTGCTCTCGAGGCGACCCGTGAGCTCGCCATTCGAAAGGCCGAGGCGGCCTGTTTGGCATTGACTGAGCTGCCCGACAGCAGGGCGCGAGATGCACTCGTTACGGTGGCCCATGCCACCGTTCACCGGGAGTCCTAGCGAGGATCGAAGAAGGAAGCATTGATGTCCAAGCAACCACCATCCGTGACTAGCCGGATTCCGGGTTTCTACCGCGAGCACATCGAACAGCGGCTGCGAACCATCATCGAGACCGGTTTGCTGTCCGAAGAGTCCGTCAGGCACTTGCAGGACGGTGGGCGGCTCACCCTCGAAGTCGCCGACCGCATGAGCGAGAACGTGATCGGCGTGCATGGGCTTCCGCTTGCGGTCGCTCTCAATTTTCGAGTGAACAACAACGATGTGTTGGTGCCGATGGCCGTGGAAGAGCCTTCCGTCGTCGCGGCAGCCTCGAACGCTGCGCGGCAGGTTCGCATGACCGGTGGCTTCTTCGGTGAGGCCACGGCCCCAATCATGACCACCCAGGTCCAGTTCGATGACGTACCAAATCCGCAAGAGGCCAAGGCGCGCGTCGAGGCCGAACGGGATCTGATTTTCGAAATTGCGGACCAAGCGATCCCAGGCATGGTGAAACGGGGCGGCGGTTGTCGCGACCTCGACGTCCGCGTTCTCGACGAGGAAAACGGCATCTTGGTCGTGCATCTCTACGTCGAAGTGGGTGACGCGATGGGCGCCAACGTCGTCGATGCGGTTGCCGAGGCGGTTGCTCCACGTATTCGTCGGCTCACTGGCGGCACGGTTGGGCTGCGCATCTTGAGCAATCTGCCCTTGCGACGTCGGGTGCGTGTTCGCTGCGACGTGAGCGTCGACGCGCTGGGCGGGCCGGACCTCGCCGATGGAATCGTGAAAGCGAGCCGTTTTGCCGAGCTAGACCCCTTTCGCGCGGTCACCCACAACAAGGGGGTGATGAACGGTGTGGACGCAGTCGCCCTCGCGATGGGTCAAGACTGGCGCTCGATCGAAGCCGGGGCTCATGCCTTTGCCGCGGTGACCGGCAGCTACAAGCCGCTCGTCCATTGGAGCCGCACCGAGAGCGGCGTGCATGGCGAGCTCGACATGCCAATGGCTGTCGGAACGATCGGCGGATCGACACGGGTTCACCGCGGTGTGCGTGCGGGCTTCGAGCTCATGGACGTGAAGAACGCCGGCGAGCTGGCGATTGTGATGGGAGCCGCTGGCATGGCCTCCAATTTGGCGGCGCTCCGAGCCCTCGCGGGTGAGGGCATCCAGCGTGGACACATGCGACTGCACTCGCGCAAGCAAGAGGTTCAGGAAAACGCCCGGCTTCAGGCCAAGAATCTCGAGCGAGGTGCTCAGTGAGCGAAGCGGTGCACCAGACCCCGTCGCCCAACCCCGGTTCGGGCGAGATGTTCGACCAGATCGCAGGCCGATACGACCTGCTGAACCGGGTGATGTCGATGGGCATCGACCAGTCGTGGCGACGAAAGACGGTGTCGGCGATGAAGCTTCCGCCGGGCGCTCGGGTACTCGACCTTGCGACCGGGACTGGCGACCTCGCCCTCATGATCGCCCGGCGTCACCCAGACGCCCACGTCGTCGGGAGTGACCCGTCTAGCCGAATGTTGGCGGTTGGTGCAGAGAAGGTAGCGCGCAGCGGTCTCGAGGGTCGCGTGGAGCTCCAAATCGGCGACGCGCAGGCGCTGCCATACGAGGAGGACTCGTTCGACGGCTGCTGCATCGCCTTCGGTATTCGCAACGTCCCAGACCGAAGTGCCGCCCTCTCGGAGATGGCGCGAGTGACTAAGCCCGGCGGCCGCGTCGCCGTCTTGGAGCTCGGCGAGCCGAGTGTGGGATGGCTGAGCCCCATCGCTCGTTTCCACGTCCGCAACGTGATCCCTCGTATCGGCGGCATGCTTTCGGGTTCGCGGGAGTACAGGTACCTGCAGGAGTCGATCGCGGCGTTTCCGCCTGCCGATGAGTTTGCGGCGCAGATGGGCGCTAGTGGCCTGCACGTGCTCGACGTGCGGCCTCTGACTTTCGGAGCGTGTACCTTGTTCGTCGCTGAACCGCAGGAGGCCTCGTCATGAGGTCTCACGGCGTAGCGTTTGCCTTTGAGGGACACCCAACCAGGGAAACCTCACGGGCATTCTTGGAGCAGGCGATCGTCGGCCGCAGCTCCGGGTCGCGCAACTTGATCGTGAGCGTTCCCGCTCCAGTCGCACCCCCGGATGCATTGCTTCGTGCTTTCCCGCGCGAGGCCAGCATTCTCTGGGACCCGCCGCAGAGCGACGCGTGCTCCGGGCTCGGCGTCGCAACGAGCTTGTCGCCCGATGCGCATTCGATCCGAAGCTTCTTCGAGCGCACCGATCACCTTGCTGACGCAGCAAGCCCTGCTCCACGCCTTTTCGGAGGAGCCTCGTTCGCGCCGGGCGCGGCGACGCACGCCCCGTGGGAGAGCTTCGGAGACGGATTTCTGCTCTTGCCAACCTGGACCTATCACGTGGGCGAGCGTGCTTGGCTATCGCTTGCGCTGTGCGGCCCGCAAACCTCGGCGCGAGGCAATGAGCTGGACGTTTTCGATGCGATCTGGGACAGCCTCGAACGACCGATCGGTGTCATACCATCGCCGGTCTCGGTGCGACGGGTCGAAGAAGCCGATCGCGCGACTTGGTCGCGCCAAGTCGAGGACATCCGGCACAAGATCCAAGATGGCGAGTTCGAGAAGGTCGTCGCCGCCAGACACTGCGTCGTCGAGCTCGAGACCGGCGCTGGGTCTCTCGATGTGCTCAAGCGCTTGGAAGAACGATTCCCTGGCTGCACACGCTTCGCGTTGTGGAGAGGCGACGTCGCGTTTCTGGGCGCGACTCCGGAGCTACTGATTTCGCGACGCGGGCGCTCGGTCTTGAGCGAGGCGTTGGCTGGCTCGACCGCGCACGGCGATGCTGCGCGGATGATGGCTAGCTCGAAGGAGCGCGAGGAGCATCAGCTGGTGGTCCGGGCGATTCTCCATGCGCTCGAGCCGTTCTGCGATTCACTGCGCTCCGCACCGGAACCGAGTGTGCGCGAGCTTCCCAACGTGTTGCACATGCAGACGCCCATCGAGGGACACCTTCGAGAGCCTACGCATGTCCTGGCGCTCGTGAAGGCCCTGCACCCGACCCCTGCCGTCGGCGGTGTTCCCACGAACCAAGCGATTCAGTGGATCGTAGAACACGAAGCGCTGGCCCGCGGTTGGTATAGCGCGCCGGTCGGCTGGACCGACGCTGCTGGCGATGGCGAGTTCGTCGTTGCACTTCGCTCTGGTCTGCTACGCGACGGGAAGGCCTGGGTCTATGCTGGCGCCGGAATCATGGCCGACTCCGATCCCGCGGCCGAGTATGCGGAGACCGAGCTCAAGATGCAGGCGCTTCTAGGAGCGCTCCATGGGCACGGTCGCTGACCTGCAAACCCAGTGGGCGCGGCTGCTCATCGACAGCTTCGTCCGAGCCGGTGTCCGCGATGCAATTATCAGCCCCGGATCGCGCTCCACCCCGTTCACGATCGCCGCGCTGGAGCATGGTGGGCTCCGATTATGCAGCGCCCTCGATGAGCGGTCCGGCGCGCACTACGCCCTCGGTCAGGCGCGCGCCTCACTCCGGCCGTCGCTCCTGATCTGCACGTCGGGGAGCGCGGCGGCGAACTACTTTCCTGCCGTCATCGAGGCGAGTGAATCCGGCATTCCGCTCATCGTCCTTTCCGCCGATCGTCCGCCCGAGCTGCATGGCTGCGGAGCCAACCAAACCACCGATCAGATCGGTCTGTATGGGAAGCACGTTCGCTTCTTCGCGAACCTCGGCGAGCCGCAGGACGACGCATTGTGCCTGCGGGCGGTTCGTCGCACCGTGGCGCAGGCGCTTGCCGAAGCCAGTGGGGTCAAGCCGGGCCCTGTCCACATCAACGCGCAGGCGCGCAAGCCGCTCGAGCCCATCGCGGCCAGTGACGCACTTCGCGCGCGCGTCGATGCGATCCTCGCAGAGCCGCTCACGCAACTGATTCGAACCCGTTCGCTCGACCCGGGTCTACTCGAACATGTTCCCGCCTCGGTGATCGATTCGGTCGCCGAAGCACTCGACGCCTCGGACCGGCCACTCGTTCTTTGCGGACCCGCTGACGTGCGCAACGCGATGTTCGTAGACGCGCTCAACGAGCTAGCCGAGCGGTCGGGCGCTCTGGTGCTTGCGGAAACCTCCAGTCAATTTCGATGCTCGGCGCAGACGTCCGCGCTCGGTGGATTCGATACGATCTGGCAAACGGAGCGCGGGCGTTCGAGCTGCGCGCCGGACTTCGTGCTGCAACTCGGTGCGACTCCGATCTCGCGAGGTTGGGAGAAGATCTGCTCGACGCATCGAATTCCCCGCATCGTCGTGCATCCATGGGCTTGGCCCGATCCCAGTTCCGATGCCGCAGCGATCGTGCACGCCGACATAGGTTCCGTCCTCGTAGGCCTTGCAAGGCGTACCTACCGCACCGCCCGGCGAGACGAGGCGTTCGTCGCGCGCTTCCAGCGCGCCGAGTCGGAGGTCTGGAATGCGGCGGCCGCGATTATCGACGAAGCGGGTGACGGTCTGACCGAGGCTGGCGTTGCGCAAACGCTGCTCGAGGCAGTCCCGAGCCCGAGTGCCCTGGTCTTGGGGAACAGTCTGCCTATTCGGGACGTCGACACTTGGACGCGGCCCAATCACAAGTCGCTCCGGGTCCATTCGCAGCGCGGGGTGAGCGGAATAGATGGCGTCGTGTCCGGCGCGGCCGGTGTGGCGTCCACCGCGAACGCGGTCACCACCCTGTTGATCGGCGATGTCAGCTTCCTCCACGATCTCAACGGTCTCCAGTTGGCGTCTCGTTCGAGCGGACCGATGGTCATCGTGGTGATCAACAATGGCGGCGGCCGGATCTTCGAGCAGTTGCCTATCGCGCGTGACGGTAAAGAGAGCTGGCTCCCCTACTTCACCACCCCACACGGCGCCGACCTCGAGAGTGCAGCGACGGTCTACGGGTGCGAGTTTCGGCGTGCTGACACGATCACCGGTTTCCAAAGGGCGCTCGAGGCTGCCTACGCGCAAGGAGGATGCACGGTGGTCGAAGCCGTCGTGCCCCCGCACAGCGCACTCGAGCAAAGCCGCGAGCTCTTGGGTCGAGTCGAGCGGATGCTACGACGCGAGGCTCCTTGATGTGGATGCTGATCCATGGCTTCACCGGCTCGCCCAGAAGCTGGGACGAGGTCGTCGCGCGCGCTGGTCTCCACCAAGAGCCGCTCCTCCCGACTCTGCTCGGGCACGGTTCTCGGTGGCAACACGCCAAGCCCCGCGCGTTCGAGGACGAAGTCTCTCGTCTAGCGTCGTTGGCTTCGGGGCTGGAACGGCCGCGGCTCGTTTGCGGTTACTCGATGGGTGCGCGCATCGCTCTTGGCATGCTTGCCAGCCAGTCTGATCTCTGGGACGGCGCCGTGCTGATCGGAGCTCATCCGGGGCTGGCGGACGAGGCCGCACGAGCCGAGCGGCGCAACGTCGATTCCGCTCGGATGGACTTGCTGAAGAACGAGGGCCTCGAGGCGTTCGTGGACGCTTGGGAGGCGCTGCCACTGTTCGACACCCAGCAGCGGATCTCGAGGGAAGTGCTGGCGAAACAGCGCGAGTTGCGCCTTCGTCACGACGCTGATGGTTTAGCGCGTGCGCTCGAGGTGCTCGGTCTCGCCGAGATGCCTGACTATGGCCCGGCGTTGTCTTCCATTCCTGTTCCCATCACGCTGATGGCAGGAGCCTGCGACTCTCGGTTCTCCTCCATCGCGCTCACACTTGCAGAGGCGAGCGTTCACATCGACGCCGTGCTCGTCGAAGGCGTCGGACACAACGTCGTCCTCGAAGCGCCGGCGGCCGTCGCGGCAGCCTTGAGCCGGATTGAGAATCGGGTGGGAACGTGACGGAGGTCGCTCCAGGATCGCTGCGTGCCTGGATTCTCGCGGCTCGCCCCGCCACCTTGACAGCTGCGTTTGCGCCGGTCGCGGTGGGCACTGCGTGTGCATGGAGAGTAGGCGGGTTTCGCTGGGACGCGGCACTAGCAGCCCTGCTTGGCGCTTTCCTCATTCAAATCGCGACGAACTTTGCGAATGACATGTTCGACTTCCAAAAAGGCGCAGATACCCACGAGCGATTGGGACCTTTGCGAGCAGCGCAGGCAGGCTTGCTGAGCGTGCGGCAGCTTCGGCAAGGGATCTTCGCCACTTTCGCACTCGCGGCCGTGGCGGGAGTGTACCTGACTTGGATCGCGGGCCCCGCCGTGGTCGTCATCGGGCTCGCATCGATCGCGGCGGGCCTGGCGTATACAGGCGGCCCGTTTCCGCTCGCATACAACGGCCTCGGTGACGTATTCGTGATGGCATTCTTCGGATTCGTTGCGGTCTGCGGGACTGCTTTCGTGCAGGCGCTGTTCGTACCAGATCTCGCGTGGGCTGCTTCGGTTCCGATAGGCGCGTTGGCCACCGCCATCCTCACCGTCAACAACGTGCGCGACTTCGAGGGGGATGCACTCGCCGGGAAAACGACGCTCGTCGTTCGTTTTGGACGGGAAGCGGGCGTGAGGGAGTATGCTGCCTTGCTGAGCGCCGCCTACCTGGTGCCCTTCATCATTTGGCTGGCTGGCTGGACCAGCGCTTGGGTGTGTCTTCCCTTGCTGTCGGTTCCCTGGGCGGCACGCCTGTTTCGCTCCGTGGCGAGCGATCGGGGAGTCGCTCTGAATCGGACGCTCGCGGGAACCGCCAAGCTTCTTTCGGGCTTCGGCGTTCTCTTTGCGATCGGGATCGCGTTGTGACCGACCTCCACGCGCAGCTCGATCTGCTCGAAGGCGAATTGCCCGAGGCGCTCGTCGGCGCAGCTGCGGATCTGTCCAAGCGAGCCTTCGCGGTGCTCCGGCTGATGCGAGGCGACGGCACGAGCGGTCTTGGAGAAGCCGCTCCGCTCCCCGGCTACTCGCCCGATTCGATGGCGCAGGTGGTGGACGAGCTTCAGCGCCTCACCGATGCGCCGGTTCGGGCCGATCCGCTGGCAAGCCCACTCGAGCTCCTGGTCGACACCCTCGCTGCGCATCCGATGCAGCACCCTTCCTCGCGCCTTGCCCTCGAGACGGCACTGCTCGATTGGTTGGGTCATACCCGTGGCAAACCGATCCATCAGCTGCTGGTGGGCCGGGTCGAACGGCAGCCGATCCCCATCGCGGACCTGGTCATGGAAACCAATCCCGCTTTGTGGCCGGCGCGGGTCGAAGAGCGGATCGGGGACGGAGCTACGCACCTCAAGTTCAAGGTGGGACGTGATTTCGACGCAGAGCTGAGCGCCCTTCAGACGATTCGTCGGGGGAATCCTGGCCTTCCGATTCGGCTCGATGCGAACCGTCGCATCCCGATCGAGGCATTGCGCCGGTGCGCGAAATCGTTGGAGGAGCTCGGGTTGGAGTTGATCGAAGAACCGGTGGCGGCGCCGAGCTGGCCCGATGCTTTGAGTCTGTCGCTGCCCTTCGCGTTGGATGAGACCCTCCGAGACGAAGTCCTTTCTCAGCAGCTGCTGGAAACAGGCAAGATTCGGGCGGTGGTCCTCAAGCCGATGGTTCTCGGCGGATTGCGGGCGTCGATCGAGGTCGCTGAACGCGCTGCCCTGCATGGCGCGAAGTACCTGGTCTCCCACACGTTCGACGGCCCGATCGCACGGGCGGTCACTGCTGAGCTCGCGCTCGCGCTTCAAACCGAGCTTGCAGCCGGCCTCGGGGCTCATCCAGCGCTGATGCTATGGCCGCCTCAGCAAATCGCCGCAATCCAAGGCCGCCAGATCGTGTCACACGACGTTCCTGGGTTGGGGCTTCATTTCGACGAGGAACCCGATGCATGAGCTGAGTGTCCTCGCCGCTGCGCGCGAAGCGCCGTCGGGCGAATGCCTGATCGCCGATGGTCGTGTTTGGTCGTACGCCGATGTGGCGAAGCGCGTGCGCACTGCGCTGGCATCGCTTCGAGATCGGGGAGTTCAGCGCTTGGATCGTGTCGCGCTGACTCCCGACGTCGATGTCGATTCCATCGTCTGGCTCTACGCGCTCTTCGAGCTCGGGTGTCCGGCGGTATTGCTCCATCCCCGCCTCACCGATCGCGAGCGCGCGGACCTGCTGGCCGAGGCACAGCCCGTGCACTCGATCACGTCGGACTGGTTTGATGCGTCGGTAACCGATGACGCTCCACCGCCTGAGCCACATTCCGCCGACCAGATTCTCGCTATCGTCTACACATCCGGTTCCACGGGGACGCCCCGCGGGGCCTGCTTATCGCGCCGCGCCTTCGTCGCGTCGGAGGCTGCGCATGCCGCAAATCTCCGATGGAATGCAGACGATCGTTGGCTGCTGTGCATGCCCCCAGCGCACGTCGGTGGCTTGTCGGTCGTGACTCGCTGTCTGATCGCCAGAAAGTGTGTCGTGTTGAGCCCGGGACCTTTCGACCCGGCAGCCGTGGCGAGCGTGATCGACGAGGGCCGAGTGACGCTTGCGAGCCTGGTTCCAACGATGCTTGGACGCCTCTTGTCCCTCGACTGGTCGCCGGGGCCTCAGCTCCGCGCGGTGCTCGTCGGGGGGGCGCCTCTCCCAGATGGGCTTCGTGAGCTCTCGACGAGACGAAGCGTCCCGATCCTCACGACGTATGGCTGCACCGAGGCATGCTCGCAGATCAGTACCCAGAAGCCCGAACAGAGTGGACATACTGGTTCGGGGCCGCCCCTGCCTGGAATCGAAGTGCGTATCGAAGGAGACGAAATCCAGGTCCAGGGTGACGTGCTCATGGACGGATACCTCGGGAACGACCACGGCGGGGGGCCCTGGACCCCGGATGGCTGGCTTCGCACAGGGGACCTCGGCACGTTCTTGCCCGATGGTCAGCTTCTGATTCGGGGGCGCATCGACAACCTCATCGTGACGGGCGGGGAGAACGTGTCACCCTCGGAAGTCGAGGCCTGGCTCGAGACGATTCCAGGCATCGCGTCGGCGTGCGTCTTCGGTCTTCCGCATGAAGACTGGGGCGAAGAAGTGGTCGCGGCTCTCGTCACGGATGGGACGCGCTTCGACGCGCGCGCGCTTCGCGCCCGGCTCTCGGCCGAGCTCGCGCCACACAAGCACCCCAAGCGAATCTGCACGCTCGATGCGCTCCCTCTCAATCGCTCCGGGAAGATCGACCGCGCTGCCGTCGTGGACGTGTGCCTTCCCCAATTGCGTCCGATTTAGTCTCTGCAGCCGCGGAACGTTTCTGCTAGCGTTCGGTCCTCGAAAGGGGAGACCGAAATGGCCGATCAGATCCACGCCTCACACATTCTACTCATGTACGCGGGCTCCGAACGCTCCTCCGCGTCGCGCAGCAAAGAAGACGCCAAGTCGCAGATCGTCGCCATCGAGACGCAGCTGAGAGACGGCGCCGACTTCGCCGCTTTGGCTCGCGAGCACTCCGATTGCGGCTCGGCACAAGCGGGTGGCGATTTGGGTGCCTTCGGGCGTGGTCAAATGGTCAAAGGCTTCGAAGACGCAGCTTTTTCCCTCGGCGTAGGCGAAACCAGCGGAGTCGTGGAGACGCCATTTGGTTTCCACATCATTCATCGCAGCGCTTGATCGCTCATCGGGGTTCGTGCGTCTGGCGCAGGAACTCGCGCACGATTGGCTGGTACCCTTCGCGGAAGCTCGGGTAGGCGAATCGGTATCCCGTCTGTCGGAGGCGCGTATTCCGACACCGCTTGTTCGATGGTCTCGCCCCCGCTGCGAAAGGCGCCGCGACCCCTAGCTCCGCGCTGAGCCACGTCGCGACTTCCTCGAGTGTCACCGGCTCATCGTCGGAGCCCAAGTAGAGGGACTCCGGATTTTCGAGGCGCATGAGGTGGTGCAACACGCCCGCGCAATCCTCGACATGGATGCGGTTGGTCCAGCTCCCAGACGCGATGGCCTGCCCGTCCCAAACCTTCCGGAGCAGTCGGGTTCTTCCCGGTCCGTAGATTCCCGAGAGGCGTACGTTGATGCCCGTCTCCGGTGCCTCTTCGACGATTGCCTCCGCTTCGAGCAAGACGCGGCCGTTGAATTGCGATGGCTCGGTCGCAGAACCCTCATCGACCCATTGTCCTTCGTTTTGGGCGTAGACAGCGGTGCTCGAGGTGAAGAAGATTCGCTGCAGTTTGCAGCCGGAGCCTCGAAGCGTGGCCAGGAGATCATGGAGCCCGTCGACGTAGACCGCTCGATAGTGCTCTTCGTCCCGACGGTCCGCACTTGCCGTGTAGAACAGATAGTCGAACGCCACCGGCGGGGCGCCGAAGCTGTTCTTGTCGGTCAAGTCGATCGGCCAGGGCCGAATCCCCGTCGCGAGCCCCTCGAGCCGCCGGCGAGCTCCCCAGACCTCGCAGTCGTCCGCCAGCAGACGGGTTGCCAGCGCGTTTCCCACGTCGCCGCACCCGGCGATCAAGACCTTGTTGGGCATGCCTCAGCTACAAAGGCGATTGCCGCCCTTGCCCTTCGCCGAATATGCAAAATCGTCTGCGCGTTTCAAGACGGTCTCCACCGTGTCTCCCGGACGCGCAATGCTCAAACCTGCGCTTGCCGTCACCGGGTTCCTGGGGTCGTACTTCATGCCCACTTCACGGATCGCAGCGACGAAGCGGTTTCCTGCCACACGACCCTCCTCTTGATTGGTGTCCGGGAGCACGATGACGAACTCGTCACCGCCATAGCGACCAGCGACGTCGACTTCGCGGGTCGATCGTGTGAGCGCCCCGGCCACGTTCTGGAGCACGTAATCACCTTCGATGTGACCGCTGGTGTCATTGACTCGTTTGAACTGATCGAGATCGATCATCACGACCGCCATGGGCCGACCACGATTCAACCATGCGAGACCCTGTTCGATGTGGCTCATGATATGCCGGCGGTTCCAGAGTTTGGTCAGCGGATCCTGCCGGGAAAGCTCCGCGAGCCGTTCGTTGGCGAGTACGAGCTCTGTCTCCCGGCGATTGATCTTCTCAACCAGAGTCGCAACGATCGCCGTGCCGAACATCAAGAGGACGGTGACCATCAAGGCTTGCAGGAAGGCCTCCATCGTGTCCGGCTTTCTGTACTGCAGCCACGCGGGACCGTCAGGTGCGAATGGCAACACGCCCCGCACTTCCATGATCACCACTGCCGAATACATGGCTGCGCCGAAGCTCGAGAGCACGACCCCCATCCTTGGTGTGACCACGAGTGAGTTGACGATGCCCGCCACGAAATAAAGGGCCACGATCGCCGTGCGAGACGAGCCGATCCGCTGTACGATAAATGTGAGCAGGGCCATGTCGAGGATGCCGCCCAGTAAAGGACGCCACGGACCGGCGATATCGCGCCAGATCAAAAACTGTTCGACGATCGCGACGCCGGCATAGGCGATGAAGACCCAGCGATGCTCGGCCATCGGCGGGTAGAGCAGAGGCACGAGCCAAATCCCACAGGCCGCCAATAGAAAGCGGACCCATGCCGTACCAAACGCCAATTTATTCGAATTCATCGCGGGCGCACCAGTCTAGACATTCTACATTAACCCATCAGGAGCGCATCAGGCTTGACGACGGCAGGCTTCGTCCTATGGGCGCAAGCCGCCTTTTTAGGTCATTACGGCAGTTCGGTCGGGCGAGGGTGGAAACGGATGAGTGAGAGTGAGACGAAACGACGGTTGCAGGAGCTGATCGAGCAGCGGATCGTCTTCTTCGACGGTGCAATGGGGACGATGATCCAGCGCGCCGGCCTCGGAGAAACGGACTTCCGTGGTGATCGGTTTCGTGATCATCCGGGCAGCCTCCAAGGCAACAACGACCTGCTGGTGCTCACCCGCCCCGACGTAATCCGCGGAATTCACGAGCAATACCTCGATGCAGGCGCTGACATCATCGAGACCAACACCTTCAATGCGAATGCGTTCTCCCAAGCCGACTACGGGCTTCAGCACCTCGTCTACGAGCTCAACGTCGCTGCGGCGCGTCTCGCCAAAGAAGCCACATCCGGTCGCTCCGCTAGGCCCTGCTTCGTTGCGGGTGCGATAGGCCCACTCAACAAGACCTTGAGTCTCAGCCCGGACGTCGATGACCCGGGGTTCCGGGCGCTCACCTTCGATGAGGCGCGTGAAGCGTATGCCGAGCAAGTCCGCGGTTTGATCGATGGCGGGGCCGACCTCCTGCTCGTCGAGACCATCTTCGATACGCTCAACGCGAAAGCGGCGCTGTGCGCGATCGATGATGTCTTTGCAGACAGAGGCGTGCGCCTTCCGATCGTGATTTCAGTCACCATCGTCGACAAGAGCGGCCGTACGCTGTCAGGGCAAACGGTCGAGGCATTCTACATCTCGATAGAGCACGCCAGGCCCCTAGCCGTCGGCATCAACTGCTCGTTGGGCGCCGCCGAGATGCGCCCGTTCCTGAAGGAGCTGGCTGGGATCGCGGACTGCTACGTGCATTGCTACCCGAATGCCGGTCTACCCAACGCCTTCGGTGGCTACGACCAGACGCCAGAGGAGATGGCCGGTCTGCTTCGTGAGTTTGCGGCCGAAGGGATGGTCAACGTGATCGGCGGGTGTTGTGGCACGACGCCGGAACACATTCGGGCCATCGTGGATGCCGTGCGCGACGTGCGTCCGCGCGCAAAACCAGAGCGTGAGGTGCACTATCCGCGATACAGCGGGCTCGAACCCTTGGTGATTCGTCCCGAGACCAACTTCATCATGGTCGGCGAGCGGACCAACGTGACCGGCTCGACGAAGTTCCGAAAGCTGATCAAGTCTGGCAATTATGCAGAAGCCGTGTCCGTCGCCCTTCAGCAAGTTCGCAGCGGCGCGAACATCATCGACATCAACATGGACGAAGGCATGCTCGACTCCGAGCAAGCCATGACCACTTTCCTGAATCTCGTTGGGGCGGAACCCGAGATTGCACGCGTCCCGATCATGATCGACAGCTCGAAATGGAGCGTCCTCCAGGCGGGTTTGAAGTGCGTACAGGGAAAGGCAATCGTCAACTCGATCAGCATGAAAGAGGGCGAGGCCGAATTCCTCGAAAAGGCTCGCCAAGTACGCCGCTACGGGGCCGGCGCCGTCGTGATGGCCTTCGACGAGCAAGGACAAGCCGACACCATCGAGCGGAAGGTCGAGATCTGCGCCCGTGCGTACCGGATCCTCGTCGAGCAGGTGGGCTTCGCGCCGACTGACATCGTGTTCGACCCCAATATCTTCGCTGTCGCGACTGGGATTGAGGAGCACAGCGATTACGCGATCAACTACATCGAAGCGACGAGGCAAATCAAAGTGCGATGCCCTGGAGCGTTGGTCAGTGGGGGAGTGAGCAACCTGAGCTTCTCGTTCCGGGGCAACGATCTAGTGCGCGAGGCGATGCACTCGGCATTCCTGTACCACGCGATCGCAGCCGGGATGGACATGGGCATCGTGAATGCCGGTCAGCTCGAGGTCTACGAACAGATTCCGAAGGAGCTTCTCGAGCACGTTGAAGACGTTCTCTTCAACCGTCGCCCCGACGCGACGGAGCGCCTGGTGACCTTGGCCGAGACCGTCAAAGGCAAAGGGAAGGTGCAAAAGCACGACCTCTCCTGGCGCGAGGCATCAGTCGAGCAGCGGCTCTCGCATGCGTTGGTCAACGGGGTGATCGAGTTCGTCATCGACGACACGGAGGAAGCACGCTTGAAGTACCCCAGGCCGCTCGATGTCATCGAGGGTCCGCTCATGGACGGGATGGGTGTCGTGGGCGACCTCTTTGGCGCTGGGAAAATGTTCTTGCCTCAGGTCGTGAAGAGCGCCCGGGTCATGAAGATGGCTGTCGCGCATCTCGAGCCATTCATGGAAGAAGAGAAGACCGAGCGCTCCGTTCAAGCCAAGGTGCTGCTCGCCACGGTCAAGGGTGACGTTCACGACATCGGAAAGAATATCGTGGGCGTCGTTCTCGGCTGTAACAATTACGGGGTTGTCGACCTCGGTGTCATGGTCCCAGCGGACAAGATCCTCGATACTGCCGTCGAACAGGGCTGTGATATCGTAGGGCTGAGTGGGCTCATCACGCCGTCGCTCGACGAGATGGTCTACGTGGCTTCCGAGATGAAACGCCGCGGGATGAATCTTCCGCTCTTGATCGGTGGCGCGACCACCAGTCGCGCGCACACTGCCGTGAAGATCGCTCCGGCGTACGATGGCATCATAGCGCACGTCCTCGATGCCTCGCGCGTCGTGAACGTCGTGTCCGACATCCTGAGCCCCGATCGCCGACCAGGATTCGATGCGAAGAACCGCAGCGAGCAGGAGAAGTCGCGGAAGCTGTTCGAGCACCGGCAAACCCGCGAGCTAATTTCTCTCGAAATCGCCCGAGAGAACGGCTTGTCGATCGAGTGGCGCAGTGAGGACGTCCCGAAACCGTCGTTCCAAGGGCGTCGGGTCGTCGACGACGTCAGCCTCGAAGACATTGCCCAGTACATCGACTGGACGTTCTTCTTCTCGGCCTGGGAGCTCAAGGGGAAGTTCCCGAAGATCCTAGAACACGAGCGATACGGCGCTGCAGCTCGGGAGCTCTACGATCACGGCCGTGCGTTGCTCGACCGGATCATTGCGGAGAAGCTTCTCACACCGAGAGGGGTCTACGGATTCTGGCCGGCGAACAAGGATGGCGACGACATCGTCGTGTGGCGCGACGAGGACCGCAGTCGGGAGCATTTGCGTTTTCACATGCTGCGTCAGCAGGCCGCCAAGCCCAACGAACAGCCGTATTTTTGCCTTGCGGACTTCGTGGCGCCCGTGAGCGCAGCGCTGGACGATCACATCGGGGCCTTCGCCGTCACCACGGGAATTGGCGCAGAAGAGCTGGGCCGAAGCTTCGAGCGCAACCACGATGACTACAATTCCATCATGGCCAAAGCGCTGGCCGATCGTTTGGCCGAAGCCTTTGCGGAGCTGATGCACGAACGCGCGCGACGCGAGTGGGGCTATGAGCCCTCCGATGGCTTGAGTACGGACGACTTGATCGCGGAAAAATATCGCGGCATCCGGCCGGCATTTGGCTATCCGGCATGCCCTGATCACACCGAGAAGCGGACCCTATGGGAGCTGCTTGGCGCGGATGAGGTGGGCATCTCGCTCACGGAGCACTTCGCGATGATTCCCGGAGCCAGTGTCAGTGGTATCTACCTCGCTCATCCGAAGTCGCGGTACTTCGCGGTGGGACCCATCGATCTCGACCAAGCACAGGACTATGCGCGCCGAAAAGGGGTGACCCTCGAAGAGGTCGAACGCTGGCTTCAACCCAACATCGGTTACCAGCGAGGTCGCTGATGCAACGGCCGCGGCTCAGAGACTTGCTCCCAACGACCATTCGCGTCTTCGATCCGGAAGAGGTGACCACCAAGAGCCACCGCGAGACGGATCCCCGGGGAGTCGGTCTGACTACGGAATCCGTCGATGCGATCTGGGATTCGGTCGTGTCGTTCTACAGGGCGGGCCTCCACCCCGCGATTGCGCTGTGTATTCGACGCCGTGGAGAGGTCATTCTCGATCGAGCGATCGGGCACGCTCGCGGGAACAGTCCGCAGGATCCGGCGGGTACGCCACTCGTGAAGGCGACACCCGAAACATTGTACAACTTCTTCTCTGGATCGAAAAGCGTCACTGCGATGCTGATTCACCTTCTTCAGGAAGAAGACCAGCTGCACGTAGACGAGCCGGTCGCTACATTCATTCCGGAGTTCGCCAAGCGACGAAAGCACAACATCACGATTCGCGACGTGCTCACGCACCGCGCCGGCATTCCCCCAACTCCGGAGGAGGCGATCGACCTAGACCTCCTGTCCAAGCCCGATGACATCGTCCGCGCCGTTTGCGAGCTGGAGCCGACCCATCGCCCAGGCAGCGTTCAAGCGTATCAAGCCGTGACGAGCGGTTTCATTTTAGGCGAAATCATACGCCGCGTGACTGGGCAGAACATTCGGGACTTTTTGACGGCCAGGGTGCGCGAACCGCTCAAGATGAAGTACTTCAACTACGGCGTGCCTCCGGAGCTCCTCGACCAAGTGGCGCTCGATGCGTTCACTGGGCCAACGCCGACCTGGCCCTACAAGAATCTGGTACAGGTTGCTTTCGGAGCGTCCATGCGCGAGCTGGTCGATCTGGGCAACGACGCTCGTTTCAGGACCGCCGTCGTGCCTGCAGCCAACGTGATCGCGACACCCGAGGAGGTATCCCGTTTCTTCGAAACGCTCCTTTGTGGAGGCACCTACGAAGACACCCGCGTGTTCGATCAACGAACCGTCACGAGGGCCACCGCGCCGCAGGTCACCGGGCAGGTGGACCGAGTCTTGATGATGCCGATCCCGCTTTCCATGGGTTTCATGCTCGGAGGACGCACGTTTGGTTTCTATGGCCCTCGCACGGCCCACGCCTTCGGCCACCTCGGCTTCACCAACGTCCTCGGATGGGCCGATCCCGATCGGGACATCAGTGTTGCGTTCATGAATACGGGCAAGCCCCTCCTTTCTGCGAGAATGCTTGCCTGGTTGAACGTGACTAGGGTCATCGGAAATCGCATTCCTCGCGATCGAGCCTAGGCCGGCGCCATGCTAGGCTCTCCCGCATGAAGTTCAGCGCGTCCATCGCCATGGCGCCGCCCGAGCAGTACATCCCGGTCGCTCAGGAGGCAGAGAAGCTTGGCTACCATGCCATCGTGCTACCCGACTCGATTTTCTTTTCCGAAGAAGTGAGCAAGCCGTACCCATACACTCAGGACGGTAGCCGCATGTGGGACGGGGAGACCCCTTGGATCGAGCCGCTCGTGGGTGCTGCGGCCATGGCTGGTGCTACCAAGTCCATTTACTTCTACACCAGCGTCGTCAAACTACCCGTTCGTCATCCTGTCTTGGTTGCCAAGCAGGTAGCGTCGCTTGCCGCGATTTCAAACAACCGGTTCGGTTTCGGCTGTGGGCTCGGCTGGCTGCCCGAGGAGTTCAAATGGTGTGGCACGGACTTCGCGACGCGCGGCAAACGCATGGATGAGTGCCTCGAGATCCTTCGCCTCATTTGGGGTGGTGGCATGGTGGAGTACCACGGAGCGCACTACGAGTTCGGCAAGATTCAAATGAGTCCCGCTCCGACTGAGCCAATCCCAATCTACATTGGTGGGCACTCGCAACCTGGGCTCCGGCGTGCAGCGAAGTACGGCGATGGATGGTCCTCCGCAATGCTCCCGTCGAAGCGACTCATCGAGCTGATCACGCAGATCGAAGTGTTTCGCAAAGAGTACGGCCGCGACGAGCTCCCGATGGAGTACCAGGCGGTCGTGACGGACGTCTGGAACGCAGACGGCTTCAAACGTCTCGAAGATGCTGGCGTCACCGACATCATCACGGTTCCCTGGCTCATGTACGGGACTCCGATGGTCGGAGGTGCCCTGCAAGGGCGGATCGACGGTTTGAATCGGTTCGCCGACACGGTGATCGCCAAGATGCGATGAGCTTCATGTTGCCCATCCTGCAGCACGCGAGTCTCAATCCGGTGTCCGAAAAGGATGCCTACCGCTTGAGCGAGATCGACGGTAACATGCTTTGCGCGGCAGCACGCGTACGGCGTGATCGCGCCTGGGGCACGACACTCACCTACTCGCCGAAGGTGTTCTTGCCGATCACGAACCTCTGTCGCAACCGCTGCGACTACTGCTCGTTTCGGCGCTCTCCCGGTGACCCTGGCGAATGGACGATGAGCCCGGACGAGGTGCGCTCTTGGCTTCGGCGTGCGCGCGACCAGGGATGCGTCGAAGCGCTGTTTTGCTTGGGCGACACGCCAGAGACCGGCTTCGCGGAGTACCGTGGTCTGCTTCGTTCCTGGGGCCATGACCGGACCGTCGACTACTTACGCTGGGTCGCTGAAGAAGCGTTGGCGACCGGGCTTCTACCGCACACCAACGCCGGAATCCTGTCGCGCGACGATATGATCGCATTGAAGCCCGTCAACGTCAGCCTGGGACTCATGCTCGAGAACGTGAGCGATCGGCTCTGCGCCAAAGGCATGCCACATCATCGTGCACCTGATAAGCGTCCGGCCAAGCGCATTCGGATGACGCGAGAGGCGGGAGAGCTGCAGATCCCATTCACATCCGGGCTCCTGATTGGAATTGGGGAAACGATGTCGGAGCGCGTCGACACCATCCTCACGATTCGGCGCATGCATCGCGAGTTTGGCCACATCGGGGAAGTCATCGTCCAGAACTTTCGGTCCCATCCGGACACGCCGATGGGCTCGGTTGCCGACCCGAGTGCCGACGAGCTCGTGACTACGATCGCGTTGGCGCGACTCATTCTCGATGACGACGTCAGTGTTCAGGCGCCCCCGAATCTCAGCCCAGCATCGATCTCCAGTCTCGTTCGTGCGGGCATCAACGACTTCGGTGGGATTTCACCGGTGAGCCCCGACTACATCAACCCTCAGCATCCCTGGCCCTACCTGGATCGCCTTCGCGAGACCTGCGATGCAGCGGGCTTTCGACTTGAGCCGAGACTCCCAGTATACCCTTCCCATCTGAAGGCGCCGGGTTTCATCGACCCGTCCTTGCGCGTCCGAATCGATCAGCTTCAAATGGAGCTCGCTACCCCATGACGACCGCCCTCGAAACCTGTCTTCAAGCCGTATCACCCGATATTCGTACCATCCTCGAGCGCAGCCTCCGCGGCGACGAGGTTGGCATTGACGATGGCGTCGCCCTGAACGAGGCGCGGGGCACCGACCTCCATGCCTTGTGTCTAGTCGCCGATGAGTTGCGTCGCCGTCAGGTGGGCGATCGAGTCACCTATGTCGTCAACCGCAACATCAATTTCACGAATGTATGCATCAAGAACTGCAAGTTCTGTGCGTTCGCCCGTTCCGTGCGTTCGGAGCAGGGCTACTTCCTACCGCACGAAGAGGTCGCGAATCGGGTGCGGCAGGCGTGGGAAATGGGCGCCACGGAGGTATGCCTCCAAGCTGGGCTTTCGCCGAACCTGACTGGGGACAGTTACATCGACCTGTGCAAAGTGGTCAAACGAGCCGCGCCAGAAATTCACATCCACGCGTTCTCACCCGAGGAGGTGAAATTCGGCGCATCGCTCAAGCGTGTATCGATTGAAAACTACTTGTCCGAGCTGCAAGACGCGGGTTTGGGAACGCTCCCGGGTACATCGGCAGAAATCCTCGACGATCGCCTACGCAAGATCATCTCACCCACGAGAATCAGCACCAGCGAGTGGTTGGACGTGGTCACGACGGCCCACCGTGTCGGGATTCGGACGACGTCGACCATGATGTTCGGACACGTCGAATCGATCGAGGACCGGATCCGGCACATGGACCTGCTCCGGAGCATTCAACGGGAGACGGGTGGTTTTACCGAGTTCGTTCCTCTGTCCTTCGTCCACGAGGAAGCGCCGTTGTTTGCGACGAGCGGTGTGCCCGGCGTCCGTCCAGGGCCCACTGGCGACGATGTGCTGCGTTTGTACGCGACTGCCCGTCTCGTGCTCGGTCGGGACATCCCAAACCTGCAGGCGTCTTGGGTGAAGGAAGGCTTGCGGACGTCGCAGTTGTTGCTGCGGTGCGGGGTCAACGACCTCGGGGGGACGCTGATGAATGAAAGCATCTCGACGGCGGCGGGCGCTCGTCATGGGCAGCTGATGACCCCTGCGAGCTTGCGTCGCGTCATTCGCGATGCGGGAAGAGTGCCGGTACAGCGCGATACCCTCTATGGTGTGATCCGCGAGTTCCCTGTGACATCCGATCAGGATCCCGCGGAGCCACTCGACTTGGTTCGAGATCCCAATCAGCTGTTTGGTTCCTACGACGCACTGACTCGGGACGCGCGCTTTCACTACGAGCCGCGCGGATTGCGTGTCGTGAGCTAGCGGCTGTGCGCTCCACGGGCGCATGGTACGGTCTCCGATCATGAGCAAGCTTGCAAAACGGTACGGTCCTTGGGCCGTCATTACGGGTGCATCCGCCGGGATTGGCGCTGAGTTTGCTCGCCGCGTGGCGGAACGCGGCATCAACGTCATCCTGGTCGCCCGGCGTCGTGATCGTCTCGAGGCGCTGGCTTCGACGATCGAGGACATGTATCGGGTCGAAGTGCGGGTGGCGCCGGTGGACCTCGCGTCACGGCAAGTCGTCGAGGTCTTGGCGCCGGTCCTCGCCGACATCGAGGTCGGACTCTTGATCAACTGCGCTGGCTTCGGATCGAACGGCCCCTTCCTCGACATGGACCGCAGCGTTCAAGAGTCGATGATTAGTTTGAATTGCCGTGCTCCGATGCTGCTGACACACGAGATCGTGCAGGGCATGCGTGAGCGTGGCAGGGGTGGCGTCATCTACGTGTCGTCGGTGAACGGCTTTTGCGCAGCGCGCGGGATGGCCAACTACAACGCTACAAAGGCCTATGATCTCCTGTTTGCCGAGGGTCTTGCGGGGGAGCTCAGGCCCTACGGGGTCGACGTTCAGGCACTATGCCCTGGTGGCACGCTCACCGAGTTCCAGCAGGTTGCCGGTCTCGATACGCGAAAATTCGGCCCGTTCGCGCGACTCCTGTTTGCGAGCCCCGCGTCGGTCGTTTCGACCAGCTTGAGAACTCTCGGGCGCCGCGTGACCGTCATTCCTGGGGTTCTCAACAAGCTCACGGTCTTGACTATGCGCCTACTGCCGAGGCGCCTGTCGACGTGGATTCTGGGTTCCATCTTGAATCGCCTCGCGGCAGGTCACTAGCGTCGGCGCATGCGCTCCAGGTCGCGCGGACGATCGACGTCGAAGCCGATGCCGCTGCAGAGTTGAACGCTGACGCTGAGCCCGAGCTCGAGCGCCTTGGCGTGATGCCGTTGAAGACTGTCTTCGTGGCCGAGACAACTCGGAAGAGCGGTGGCTGGCTTCATTGCGATGACGTTGGTGCCTTGCTGAAGGAGATCGGGGACGAGCACGATGTCGCTTTCGTCGAGCTGACGCGCAACGCTGGCGATGTCTTGCACCGTCAATTCGGGGAGGTCGCCCATGCAGATCATGACATTCGTCGCGCCACGGCGCTCCAATTCCTGCAATGCGCTATCGACGACATCGGCCAGGCCTCGACTGTCATCCGCGTCGGCCAACGCGACGACACCTAGACGTTGGGCATGCTCGCAAGCTTTGGGCGAATCACTCACAACCGCGATTTCGTCGATGGCGGGTGAAGACCGGAGCACGCCGACCACGTGCTCGAACAGATCGCGCGCCAACCTCGCGCGTTCCGTCGGATTCAAGACTTCGGAGAGCCGGGACTTCCCTCGATCGAACCCCTTGATTGGAATCAATGCCCAACGGCTCATGTCAGACTCCCGGCAAACTCGATGAGCTCGCGAGCCAAGACTACCCTATCTTCTGGCGATTGGATCAGGATGTTCGTCGATAGCAAAGCAGAAGGAGCCGCGAATTCATCGCCTGGATGCACCGCGTATCCGTCCAGGAGACCCTCGTAGTGCATTGCGACCGCTTCGGCGGAGGCTTCGACGCCTTCGATCTCGGCGATCATGGTCGCGAGCGGGCCTTTCACGGCCTTCCCGCCGACAATCGGACTCACTGCGACAGTCGGCGCGCGCCGCACCGCATCGGCGACGCCGGTCAACGTCAGTATCGGGTCGATCGACACGTACGGGTTCGACGGGCAAATCACTACCAGATCGGCTGCGCCAATCGCATCGAGCACCGCCTGCGTCGTTTGGGCGGTTCCCTGGAGTCGAACTTCGCGCACTGGCGCCTCGGCCCGTGCCTTGACCAGCCATTCTTGGAATGCGAGCTCTTCTCCGCTTCGGGTTACGATGCAGGTTGGGCGGGGCATGTCGCTCATCGGCAAGATCGGGCGCGCGACCCCGAGCGCCGCGCAGAGCTCTCCGGTCACGCGCGTGAGTGACTCGCCGCGATCGAGCGCTGCCGTACGCCGGAGGTGCGTCACCAAATCTCGATCGCCGAGGCCGAACCATTCCTCCCCACCGCGGCGCTTTGCTTCAGCCAGCACGTGGAACGTGTCGCCGTCGATGCCCCAACCGCGGTCCTCCGGCGCGAGCCCGGCGAGGGTGTACATCACCGTGTCGAGGTCGGGGCTGATGTGAAGTCCCCAATGCCGGAAATCGTCGCCGGTATTGACGACTACGGTGAGCGAGCCGGCGGGAAGGGTGCGATCCAATCCGTCCACCAAGCGAGCGCCACCCACGCCGCCCGCCAGGGCGACGACCGCGATGTCGCTCCTGGGCTGTCTAGTCATGCGTACAAATCGTTCTCTGGGTCCCGAAGCAATGCTTCGGCGGAGTTGCCCGAATCGCCAAAGCGAAGCCCCCGGACCAAGGTCAGGGGACGTCCTTCGTCGGCTTGGCCCGCCACGAGATCCGCCGCGGCAGCGATTGAATCGGCGACCGCGCACTCGGTGGCCTCGAGCGTCCGGCCGTGGCGATCGCTGGCACCGCGACGATCCCAGACCGCTGGGACCCCGGCCACGCCGAGAGCGAAGCCGACGGTGCCACGCCGAAACGGACGGCCCCAGGAGTCGGTGATGATGACGCCGATCTCGGCCGAGAAACGGTCTCGAAGCCTGCTTCGAAGCGCCGCTGCCGTGGCGTCGGGCTCGCGGGGAAGGGTGAGCACCCAAGGGCCGCTCCCCTTTGGCGCGCCCGACGGAGCAGCATTGCTTGCGTCGATTCCTGCGTTGGCGGAGACGAATCCCAAGCGGTGCCGGACGATCAAGGCACCGGTCGTTTTGCGGGAAATCGCGCTGCTCTCTCGAAGCACGAGCTCGACGAGGCGTGGGTCCTTGCCGATTTCGATTCCGAGCTGACGAGCAGTGTCGCTCGGGGCAATGGTTCCCAAGTCGACGAAGCAGCCCTCCGAGCGCGAAACAATCTTGCTCGCAATGACGATCACGTCACCGTCTGCGAGTTGCATTTCGGCGAGGGCGAGGCTCGAATCGATGACCTCGAACAGATCGTCACCCGGGTTGATCGTGGGGACCCCAGCGATGGCGCGAACCAAGAGCTCCGAGCCGACGTACAGGCCGGTCGAAGAAGGTTCACGATGGATCATTCCGTCTCCGGGATGCCAGTGATTCGGATGCCGGAGCCAACGCTCTTGTAGTGGCGATTGATGTGCAACAGAACCGGTGTGAGGGATTCCAGGGCGATGGAGTTCTTGAGGACGCCCGCGTCCACGCCGCGAAGGCCCAGGTCTGAAATGAGCGATATCACCTGAGCCCGCGCGATCTGGTCGTCGCCGCAGACCAAGACGTCACAATCGAACCTGTGCTCCGGGTCGCTCAAGTGCTCCGAGCTGATGTGATGCAACGCCGCTACGAGGCGTGCACCCTCGTTCAGCAATCCGCTAGCCTCGAGCGCGGCCGATTGTCCCTCCGGCAGGTTCACGGAGCGAACTTTGGGCGGCTGAAGTGGCACGGTGATGTCCACGATCGTCTTGTCGCCAACCGCATGCTTGATCGACTCGAACGTGGATCCATGCGCACTGTACGGAACGGTCACGACGATCAGCTCGGCATGTTCGCATGCGGCGAGGTTGTCACCCCCGTGTAGCGTGACTCCAAACGTTTGCGAGAGCTCGGCCGCCTTTGCGGACCCCTTCTCCGCTTGGCGAGAGCCGATGAAGACGTCATGTCCCGCTTTGGCCCACCGAACGGCCAATCCGCGCCCCTCGCGCCCGGTGCCACCTACAATTCCAATTTTCATGACTTCCTCACGAGTTCAGCTCGGCCATGAACCGAAGCGTGTCCATGTCTTGCGAGCCGACCATCAGGGTTCCAACCGGCGAGTCTTTCCAGCGCTGGAATCGATCGCGAATTCGGTCTTTCGAGCCGATGAGGTACAGGGCGTCGACCATCTCGTCGGGCACTGCAGCCACGGCTTCGTTGCGCTTGCCATTCAGGAACAGGTTCTGAACTGTCTCGCAGGCTTCCTCGAAACCGACTCGGCTCAGATAGTCCTTGTAGAAGTTCTTTCTCTTCGAGCCCATTCCCCCGATGTAGAGCGCCAGCTGCATCTTGCAAGGCGTCATCGCGTACTGCGGGTCGCCTATGATGACCACCACCGTCGGTGCAATGTCGAAGGTCTCGATACTCTTCCCGTTGCCCGCTATTGCAAAGCCCTCGTTGAAGTTCTCCATGAGCACTTCGGACCGTTCCGGGTGCATGCAGGTCAAGAGGCATCCGTCGGCAAGCTCAGCGGACATCACCTGGGACTTGGGCGCCATGGAGCCGGTATAGACGGGAATGTCGGGTCGGCCATGAACCATGCTCTTGAGCGGCTTGCCCTGACCCGTGGACCCTTCGCCCATATACGGGATCTGGTACCGCACGCCGTCAAATTCGAGTGGCGCTTCGCGAGCGAAAATTTTCTTCACGATTGTGACGTACTCGCGCAACCAAGTGAGCGTCTTGTTGAAAGGGACGCCATGCCAACCTTCGACGACCTGCGGCCCCGAGGTTCCGAGACCCATGATGAATCGACCGTTCGAGAGGGTGTCCATCGTGATGGCCGTCATCGCAGCGTTGGCAGGCGAGCGTCCGGGCAGTTGCATGACGGCGGTGCCCAATCGGATCTTCGAAGTCTGCGAGCCGACCCAAGCCAGCGGCGTCACCGCATCATTACCCCATGACTCTGCGGTCCAAATCGAGTCGTACCCGAGCCGTTCGACCTCTCCGATCTTCTTCATGTCCACGAGGCCCTGTACCGTCGTGTTCAACTGAGGACCCGCGTATCCAATCGACAGACCGAGCTTCATCACCGGCTCCTTTCAGTAGGGAAGAGGCCACTCTTCGTGGGTGCGGGACCCTATCAGGAAGAAGAACGTGTTTCAATTTGATGCGGGCCGCGGCGCAGGTCAGCCTGCGCGGATGCGGGTGCTCGTGACCGGCGCGTTCGGCCGTCTCGGACAGGAAGTGCTTCAACGCCTCGTCGCAGAGGGGCATTCGGCGATCGCCTTCGATGTTCCGAATCGAAGAAACGAGAAGGTGGCCCGGCGCTTCGCGGATCGGGTCGAAATCGTATGGGGGGATATTCGGTCGGCCGAGCAGGTGAGCGCATGCGTCGCCCGCTGCGATGCGATCATTCACAATGCAGGCGTCCTGGCACCAGCTTCCGAAAATGATCCGGAGCTGGCGTATGCCGTCAACGTTGGTGGCACGGAGAATATCCTCGACGCCATGAAGGCGAGGGAGAAGCCTCCGATCATCGTTTTCGCGTCCTCGCTATCGGTTTGTGGCCCGCGTGCCCCCGGAGGGCCGCCGCTGACCGGCGCCGATCCTGCGATCGGGACGGATCACTATACGTCGCACAAGACGGAGTGCGAGCGCTTGTTGAAAGAGTCTGGACAATCGTACGTGATCTTTCGCATCGGCGTGTCGGTGGGTGCGAACGCAGCCGCCGGCGATCTATCGCCAGACGTCTTCCGAATGCTCTTCAGCATCGATCCGAGGACGCGGCTCGAGTGGGTGCACCCCGAGGACGTCGCCGTGGCACAGGTGCGTGCGATCGAAACCCCGAGCGCGCTTGGAAAGACTCTGATGATCGGCGCGGGTGTTGGCGGTCGTTTGACGTTCGGTCAGTTCTACGGTGCGATGTTCGAGGCGACCGGGGTAGGGCGCTTCCCGCCCGAGGCCTACGGAACCGTCCCATATTACTGTGATTGGCTCGACACACGCGAAAGCCAAGCCCTGCTTCACTATCAGCGTTACAGCTTCGACGCGTTCGTCGAACAGTTGCGCCATGCGTCGCGCTTCACGAGACCGCTGGTTCGAACGCTCTCGCCGCTCATTCGCTGGTACATGTTGCGGTATTCCGAGGCCTGGCAGTCCCGAACGGGCGACGCGTAGCGTCAGGCGCGTTGGCTCGAGACGGAGAGAACCTCGCCCGTCATGTAGGAGCTGTAGTCGCTCGCCAGGAACAGCATGACGTTGGAAATCTCCCACGGTTCAGCACCGCGCCCGAATGCCTCGCGCTTCTTGAGCTCCTCGAGCAAACCTGGCGGAGTGACCTTCTCGAGGAATGGGTGCATGGCGAGCGAAGGCGCGACGCAGTTGATACGAACGTTGCGTTCCGCCGCTTCGAGCGCCGCGCATCGCGTCAACGCCATGACGCCCGCCTTGGCGGCGGCGTAGTGCGACTGCCCCTCCTGCGCGCGCCAGCCGAGCACCGAAGCGTTGTTGACGATGGTTCCTCGTCCCCGAGCCATCATGTGCTTGAGCGCAGCGCGCGTGCACCGAAAGCACCCGTTGAGCGTGACGTCGAGCACCTGACTCCACTGCTCGTCGGTCATGTCGACGATCTTCGCATAGCCGCCGAGTCCAGCATTGTTCATCAGAACGTCGACATGCCCCATTTTCTCGATGGCAAAGTCGAACATGGCCTGCACTTGGTCTTCCTTCGTGACGTTGCACAGAATCGTCTCCGGACGAACTCCCGTTTCAGACTCGATCTTTTCGGCTGCCTCCCCAAGGCGCCGGTCGTGAATGTCGCTGATCACCAGCCCCGAGGCGCCTTCCTCCGCGCAGCGAAGGGCGGTCGCGAACCCGATGCCCGTCCCTGCGGCGGCGGTGACGAGGACTGTCTTTCCGTCGATCAACTTGTGTCCGGCGACGTAAGAGGGTTTGTCGGTCATCGTGGCTCCTTCGGCAGCCCGAGTCCTCGTTCGCCGATGATGTTTCGTTGAATCTGGTTCGAGCCGGCATAGATGGTGTCGGCTCGTGCGAATAGATACCATTTCTGCATGCGGGTCAGCTGGTAAGGCACGCCGTCGAGCAACTCTGCCTCCGGGCCAAGCAGGTCCATCGCGAGCTTGCCGAGGTCGCGGTGCCAATTGGACCAGTAGAGCTTGCTGATCAGGGCCTCGCGGCTGAGCTCGGCACCCTGGTGTTCCAACATGCGAAGTGCGTTGACACGCATGATCTTGAGTCCGATCGCAGCATGGGCGAGCCGTTGACGGAAGACCGGGTCGTTCGAGGCGCCGGTCCGCTTCGCCACCGCCAGTACCTCCTCGAATTCTTGCTGGAACAAGTACTGCTGTCCGAGCGTCGAAGCTCCGCGCTCGAATGCGAGTGTCCCCATCGCGACCTTCCAGCCATTGTTCACACCGCCGACGACATGGTCTTGATCGGCCCTGGCGCCATCGAAGAAAACCTCCGCAAACTCCGCGCTGCCACCCATCTGTTTGATCGGGCGCACCTCGATTCCGGCCTGCTTCATCGGGACGAGGATGTAGCTGATGCCCCGATGTTTCGGCGCGTCCGAATCGGTGCGGCAGAGCACGAAGCACCAGTCCGAGTACTGGGCGCCGGAGGTCCAGATCTTCTGCCCTTCGATGATCCACTGGTCACCCACCAACCTGGCCTTCGTTTGCACGTTGGCGAGGTCCGAACCGGCGCCCGGCTCGGAGTAACCCTGACACCAGATCTCGTCTCCAGCGACGATAGCTGGCAAAAACCGCCTCTGCTGCTCGGCCGACCCAAAGTGGATCAAGGTTGGGCCGAGCAGAGTCTGCCCGATGTGGCCTACGTTGCCCGGCCCGTTGGCCCGGACGTACTCCTCGTTGAAGACCGCCTCTTCCTTGATGGTGCACCCGCGTCCGCCGTGTTCTTTCGGCCAGCCGATGCAGTTCCATCCCGCGGCGCCCATGGCCTTGCCCCAAGCGATTCGCTCCTCGACATACGTATCCTGGTCGCCCGAGGCGCCGCGGCCTCGAACGTCCTTGAAGGGACCATTGAGCTGCGTCTGCAGCCACGCGCGCGCCGTCTGGCGGAACGCTTCCTCTTCTTGCGTGAGCCGTAACTCCATCACAAACCCATGCGCTTTGCGACTCGCTCGCGGTGGAAGGCCGGATCGCCGAAGAGCGATTCGGTGGCCTTGGCCCGTTTGAAATAGAGGTGTGCAGGATGCTCCCAAGTGAAGCCGATTCCGCCGTGGATCTGAATGTTTTCCGCCGCACAGTGAAAGAACGTGTCGGAGCAGAATGCCTTGGCCCCTGAGGCGGCTTCTGCGAGGTCGGTCTCCCCCTGTCCGGCGAGTGAGCTTGCATAGAACGCCGCAGAACGTGCTGATTCGACCAGCATCAGCATATCGGCGCACTTGTGTTTGATCGCCTGAAACGAGCCGATGGGCCTTCCGAACTGACTTCGCACTTTCGCGTACTCGACCGATGTGTCGAGGCACATCTCGGCGGCGCCGACTTGCTCGGCCGCGAGCGCGATCCTCGCGAGGTCCAGGACTCTCTCGCAGAGCTCCCATCCCTGTCCCTCGTCGCCGAGGAGGGCATCGGGAGGCACGTGCACGTCGCCCAGCTCCACCGAAGCCAATCGCCTCGTCTGATCCATCGTCGGAAGCCAGGCTCGTTTCACGCCGTTCGCGTCGCCGGGCACCAGGAACAAGCACACGCCTTCGGTTCCTTTGCTTTGCTCCGAACGCGCCACAACCACGAGAAGGTCGGCGGTGTGCCCATCGACGACGTAGCTCTTCTCGCCGCGGAGGATGTAGCCGGCGCCATCACGCGCGTAGGTCGTCTCGACGCCATCCGCGGTCATTCGATTGTTTCTTTCCCCGTAGGCCAGAGTCGCCGTCGTCTGGCCCGCGGCGATTCCAGGCAAGTAATGGTCCTTCTGAGCGTCGCTTCCTCCGAGCAAGAGCGCGTTGGCACCGAGGCAAATCGTCGAGAGGAATGGCGAACACAGGAGCGAGCGACCCATTTCCTCCATCAGCGGATGCAGGTCGAGATAACTCATGCCCAGACCTCCGAAATTTTCCGGGATCGTGAGCGCCGTCCAAGCGAGCTCATTGGACAGTTGCCGCCACACGGCAGAGTCGTAGCCTCGCTCGGTTTCCATCGCTGCCCGGACGCGTTCCTCCGAAGATGCGGCATCCAAGAACCGGCGTGCGGCTCTCCTGAGCTCGTCCTGGTCCGCTGAGAAGGAAAAATCCACGCGTTCACTCTCCTCGATTGACGCTGGCGGCGGAAAGGAACGCCGGTGTTTCCCCGCCGCCGTGCAACACCAAGTTCGCTCCGCTCACGTACGACGCGAGGGAGGACGCGAGGTACAAGCAGGCTCCGGCGACATCTTGTGGCGTTCCGAGACGCTTGAGGGGAACGGTGTCGGCGATGCGTGCGATCCCTTCCTCATCCCCGTAGTGAAGATGGGCCTGCTCGGTTTGAATCATGCCAGCCGAGATCACATTCACGCGCACCTTGGGCCCCCATTCGATGGCCAATGTTCCAGTGAGATTGATGAGCCCCGCCTTGGCAGCCCCATAGGCTGCGGTGCCTGGGGAAGGGCGAATCCCCGAGACGCTGGCGATGTTGATGATCGAGCCGCCCGAGCTCTGGGTCTGCATCACGCGATTGGCTTGCTGTGCACAGTGAAGCGCGGCGGTCAGATTCAACTGAATGATCTTTTCCGAAAATCGAGGCGATGCCGTAGCTGCATCGGCGAAGGGCGCTCCTCCTGCGTTGTTCACCAGAACGTCGAGTCGCCCAAATCGCTTCACCACCTCGTCGACCATTTTTTCGACTTGCTCGGCATCCCGCAGGTCGACGCTGACGAAGATCGCGCGCTTGCCGGGGACGCTCGGAAGCTCATTCGGCTCTTTGCGGCCGCATACCGCAACATCGGCTCCAGCAGCCAGAAACGCTTCAGCGATGCCTCGGCCGATGCCCCGAGTACCGCCGGTAATCAGGATTTTTCGACCGCTGAAGTCGAGGGGTGTGCTCATGTCCCATACACCTTGACCAAGGGTTGCGCCTTGGAAAGCAAATCCTCGACCGCCGGACCGAGCTCGGCGGCATCCCAGCGCTTGCCGATGTCGATCGTCTGCTCGCGGCGGTAGCCATCGAACACGGTGATCGTGCCGCCGAAGACCTCCCACACACGGCCGGTCACCTCTCTCGATTGTGAGCTCGCGAGCCAGGCCACGAATGGCGAGACATTGGCCGGATCGTTCTCGTCGAATCCCTGGTCTGGCGCCTTCATCGCCTCGCCGAAGGCTCCCTCAGTCATCCGCGTGCGCGCTATTGGGCAAATCGCGTTCGCGGTGATGCCATAGCGTCCGAGCTCGGCCGCTTGCACCAAGGTCAGCGTTGCGATTCCCGCTTTTGCTGCGGAGTAGCTGGATTGACCGACGCTCCCGAGGACGCCAGCGCCGGAGCTGGTGTTGATGATGCGGGCATCGACCGCCTCGCCAGCCTTGATCTGCCCACGCCAATGGTTCGCGGCGTGCCGCGCCACGCAGAAGTGTCCTTTGAGATGCACGCGAATGACCGCATCCCATTCTTCCTCACTGCAACTCACGAACATGCGGTCGCGGACGAACCCTGCGTTGTTCACGACGACGTCGAGACGTCCAAACTCGTCGATCGCCTGCTGCACTAGCGCTTCGGCTTGGCCCCAATCGGCGACGTCGGCCCCGTTGGTGACAGCTTCTCCACCCATGTCGCGGATGACTCGAACCACTTCGTCCGCAGGTCCAGAGCCGCCGCCTTCGCCGCTGTTGCTCACGCCGAGATCGTTCACGACGACTTTCGCGCCTTGCCGTGCGAGCTCGAGCGCATGCTCGCGGCCGATGCCACGTCCCGCTCCGGTTACGATCGCTACCCGTCCCTCACAAATGCCAGTCATTCTCAAACCTCAGCGTTCGCCAACTTGACCATCAATTTTCCTCGATGCTCTCCGCTGAACAATCGAAGGAAGTGCAACGGAGCGTTCTCGAGCCCTTCGACGATGTCGTCGCGATGACGAATCTTACCCTCGCCGATCCAGTGCGCGAGCTCCACACGCGCTTCGTCGTATCGGTCGGCGAAATCCAAGGTGGTGAAACCCTCCATCCTTGCGCTCTTGGCCAGGAGTTGCAGGTAGTTGCTCGGGCCGGGCGGCAGCCCCTGCTGGTTGATCTGGGAAATTGCGCCGCACAAGGCGACGCGGCCCCGATGGGTCAGCCGCGTCAGCGCCGTGTTGAGGATCTCGCCTCCGACGCTATCGAAGAACACGTCGACGCCGTCGGGACAGGCTTCCTTGAGCGCGACTCGCAGATCTGTGGTCTTGTAGTTGATCGCCGCATCGTATCCGAGCTCGTCAGTCAACCATACGCACTTTTCGTCACTGCCCGTCAGCCCGACGGCGCGACAGCCTTTGATTTTCGCGATCTGTCCGACGATCGATCCGACACCACCGGCCGCGGCCGACACCAGCACGGTCTCGCCCTCTTTGGGCCGCCCCACGTCTAGCAGACCAAAATACGCCGTGAGCCCCGTCCCGCCGAGAACGCTCAACATGGCGGAAAGGGGGATGCCTTCGATGGTCTTCACCTTGCCGTGCAGGTTCCGCGACGAAACGACGCTGAATGACTCCCAGGCCGCAAGTGCCTGCACGATCTGTCCTACAGGCCAGCCCTCCGCATTCGACTCGACGATCTGCGAGAGGGTACCGCTACGGATCGGCTCGCCAACTTCAATGGGCGGCAAGTACGAGCGAGCGTCGCTCATCCAGCCGCGGATCGCAGGGTCGATCGACAAAAACAGGTTCCTGAGCAGCACCTCACCACGGCCCGGAGTCCCGGTCGACGCCTCCCTAGCCTCGAAATCCTCGGCGGTAGGCGCCCCAACGGGCCGCTTCTTCAACAAAATTTGCCGGTTGGCCTGCCGCACCGCCGTCAAGAGTGAAACATGTTTCACTTTCTGCAAGGAGACACGCTCGCCCCTGGGCTAGGCGAGCCGTTCGATCACTGCGGCCATGCCCTGCCCGCCGCCCACGCACATGGTCTCTAGGCCATAGCGGCCGTCGCGTGATTGGAGGTTGTGAATGAGCGTCGTCATGATGCGTGCGCCGGTCTGGCCGAAGGGATGACCGAGGGCGATGGCGCCCCCGTTGACATTGAGCTTGTCGAAGGGGATTTCGAGCTCCCGGGCCGACGGGATGACCTGCGCGGCGAACGCCTCGTTGATCTCGACGAGGTCGATGTCCCGCATTTTGAGCCCAGCGCGTTGAAGGGCTTGCCGACTCGCGTCGACCGGACCGAGGCCCATGATCTCCGGGTTGAGCGCCGAAACCCCAGTCGAGACGATACGGGCCAAGGGCGTGAGGCCGAGCGCCTTGGCGCGGGTGTGGCTCATCACGATCACCGCCGCCGCACCGTCGTTGAGCGGACAAGCATTGCCTGCCGTCACGGTCGCCCGCTCACCCATCTGCTCGAGCAGAACCGGCTTGAGCTCGGCGAGCTTCTCGACCGTCGTGCCGTGGCGGGGACAGTCGTCAGTGTCTACGAGCTTTCCGCTCGGGGTGGTGACCGGCGTGATTTCGTCGGCGAAGAAGCCGGACTTCTGGGCGGCCTCGGCACGCTGCTGGGAAAGAGCGGCGAATTCGTCCTGCTCTCGGCGGGACACGGCCACATACTGGGCGACGTTTTCAGCCGTTTGTAGCATCGTGATGTAGACGTCCGGCAGTCCCGGCGCGGGCTCCCAGTTGCCTCCATCGGGCGACATGTACTCCGCCATGCGCGCCTCTGCCGCTGAGAACTCGGGGTTCTTGGTGTTCTCCATACCGTCGGCTCGGCCGAAACCGAAGCGGCTGACGCACTCGACGCCCGCCGCGATGAACACATCGCCCTCACCGGCCTTGATCGCATGCGCTGCCATTCGAATCGTCTGCAGAGACGAGGAGCAGTAGCGGTTCACCGTCGTGCCGGGAGAGTTCAAACCAGACAGCAAGCTCACCACCCGCCCCATGTTGTAACCGTGCTCACCAGCCGGCTGGGCACAACCGATCATCAGGTCCTCGACGGTAGCCGGGTCCAGATTGGGAACCTTTGCGAGAACAGCCTTCACCGCGACTGCGGCGAGATCATCGGGGCGCATCTCGATCAGAGATCCTTTGAAAGCGCGACCGATGGGCGTCCGCGCGGTTGATACGATCACGGCTTCGGGCATGACTTACTCCTCGATGAACATCGAATCCTGCGCGTCGCGCAGGGCGTTCTTTAGCACCTTTCCCGTCGCGTTGCGGGGCAGAGGCTCTTTTCGGATCTCCCAATGGCTCGGCACCTTGTAGTAGGCGAGGGTGTCGCCGACCCAGCGCTGAAGCACTTCGGTTTCGAGCTCCTGACCAGGCTCGAACACGACGATCGCTTTGACCTCCTGACCGAGCTCTTGGTGGTCCACGCCAATCACCGCCGCTTCGGCGATGGCGGGATGGGCCTGCAGGCGCTGCTCGATCTCGAATGGATAGATGTTTTCGCCTCCGCGCAAGATCAAATCGCGTTTGCGAGAAGCGATGTACAACTTGCCGTTGCGTAGCCGACCCACATCGCCCGTATTGAGCCAGCGGCCGGGCTTGATCGCCGCGTCGGTGGCAACGGGGTCCTCCCAGTACCCGAGCATGACCAGCGGGCCGCGAAGATGGATCTCGCCTTCCTCCCCCTCCGGGACTGAGAGTCCGTGCTCATCCCGAATCTCGATCTCGACGGTCGGCACCGGTCGACCCACCGACGCAGGGTCGTCCGTCAGTTCCTCGCCGGCGTTTAGCGTTGCGAAGGCCGTCCCCTCGGTTAGGCCGTACCCAATACCCATCGTGTGACTGCATTGAGGGAATAGGGCCTTCGCCCGGTCGATCAGCGGCGCCGGAATCGGCGAGCCACCGCCGCCAACGGATCGAAGCGAGCTCAGATCGTAGTCGCCAGCCTCGGGATGACTGAGCAAGCGATGGAGCACGGTCGCGGTGTACCCCCAGCCCGTGACCTTCTCTCGCTCAATCAACCGAAGCGTCGTTTCGGGGTTGAACCGTCCCATCGGCCAGACGGTCTTGGCGCCAGCCGCAAGCGCGGTGACCGCAGCGCAGTGTAATCCCGATACGTGAAAGAGTGGGCTGGTCACCAGGATGCTGTTCGCCAACTGCGGCAACTCAGCCTGCTTGGGGTTGGCCATCATCAGGCGCGCGCCGTGAAAGAAGCTGACCATGAGCATGTTCGTCACGTTTCCGTGGGTATGCACGACGCCTTTGGCGCGGCCGGTGGTTCCGCTCGTGTACAACATGATTGCCGGATCGCTCTCTCTGATGGGTCGACTGGGGAGATCGGCCTCCGGGTACGTGGCGAGCAGCTCATCGAAGTCATCCTCCACGATGATGATCGGCACACCGAGATCGCCGGCGATACGCGCGGCTCGCTTTCGATCCGCGATCAGTAACTTTGGCTTGCTATGTCCGACGGCATACCGAATCTCGTCCTCAGTCCACCAGCCGTTCAGTCCAACGCAGATCGCGCCGAGGCTTATGCTGGCCCAAAACGAGATGATCCATTCCGGGCAGTTGGCGGCGAGGATGGCCACCCTGTCTCCGGAGCCGACGCCGAACCGATCCTTCAATGCGGCCGCCGCGCTCGCGACCAGCTTCTCATGTTCCTCGAATGAGTAGCGCCGCACGCGTTCGCCGTCTTGAAACACCATGTACTCCGCGTCGGCGAATTGCCTCGCCCGAAGCAATACATCCCGAAGTGAGCGCGCACGGTTGGCAAACACACGAACATGCTCGCCAAGCACATCTTGCTCGGCGAGCTCAAATGGTGCCCCTCGGGCGAGGAGCTGAGCCTCGACCGCAGCCAAACGGCTCATGACGCGATCTTCTCGGCTAGCTGAGCAAGCAACCAGTTCTCCGCGGAAGGAACATCGCGAAAGATCTTCACGGGGATCGGGCTTGGCGTAACCCAGGAGATCGCGGTCCACAGCCCCTGTTGAAGCGGGCTCGCGAAAATCAGCGCACCCCCCGCACAATTCGCCTTGAGGTGCCGACTGTCCCGAGTGATCCAATCCATGATGCCCTTGCGCTGAGTCGCCGCGACTCGACCAACTTCGCGTGCGTCGATGATCACGGCGTAGGGACTACCGCGTCGCGCCCATTCAGACATCACCTCGATATGCCGGTCCCATTCCACATCATCGCACAGCCCCTGATAGGTCATTCGCATCAGCGGCTTGTCTTTTTCGTCGAATATGACTCGGCCCATGTTTCCCCGCGGAGAGAGTCTACCCATCTCCGTCCTGCGCTACAACGTGTAGCCACCGTCGACGAACAGGGTTTGACCGGTGATGTAGCGCGCGCGGGCAGACGCCAGGAACACGGCCGCATCCGCGATTTCGCCCGGAGTCCCGAAGCGGCGCAACGGCGTATTTCGCATCGCGGCGTCGATCCATTCCTGGCTGAGCTCACCGCGCTCGACGAGCCTCGGAAACATGCCGGCATCGACCACGCCGACCGCCACGGCGTTCGCACGGACGCCGTAGCGCCCCTCTTCGCGCGCAATCCCACGCAACAGTGCTTCGATTGCCGCCTTTGGCGCCACCGACAGCACATCGCCGGGCGGGTGACGCTTCAATCCGGCCGAGCTGACGAACACGATTGAACCGTGGCTCTTTCGTAGGTGCGGAAGCCCGGCGTGCACGACGTGAAAAAATCCGTTCACGTCCCAGTCCATCGTGTTTCGCCATTGGTCCGGCGTGACCTGACTGATGTACGGCTGGTCGATATGCGTGCCTGCCGCGTGCGCGATGGTATGAATCTGACCGTGCTCCGCGGCGAGCCCGGCGAGGCAGGTCTGGACCGAGTCGAGGTTCCCGAGCTCAGTCTGATGCACGGAACAGGTTCCCCCGGCGCTCCGGATTTCGGTTGCGACCTCCTCTGCAGCATCTTTGCGGTGCCGATAGGTGATCGCCACAGTGGCGCCCTCTGCGGCCAAGCCGCGAGCAATGGCACTCCCAATCCCCCCGCTCCCGCCGATGATGAGCGCGACGCCTTCGGGGAAATCAGACATGGGCTCGCTCCCTCAGCTCGAATTTCAGGACTTTGCCCGTCGCGTTGCGCGGTAGTGCCTCGAGGATTTCGACTCGTCGCGGCACTTTGAAGTTCGCCATGTTCTCTTTGCTCCAAGCGATGACGCCGTCGGCGGTGATTGAATGACCGGGCGCTGCAACGACAAACGCCATTCCGACTTCACCGAGCCGTTCGTCCGGGACGCCGATGACGGCGGCTTGCCCCAAGCCTGGCATCCTGAGAAGCGTGTTTTCGATCTCGGCAGGATATGCGTTGAAGCCCCCGACGATGAACATGTCTTTGAGGCGGTCCGTGATCTTGATGTAGCCGCGCTCGTCCATCGTACCGATGTCGCCAGTGTGCAGCCATCCATCTTCGTCGATGGCCGCCATCGTTTCTTCGACGGCATCGAAGTACCCCTTCATCACGTTATAGCCGCGGACGACGATTTCACCGGGCTCATTCGCGGGTAGCGAGGCGCCGTCGCTATCGATGATGCGGACCTCGACGTCGGGGATCGCGCGTCCACTGGTCGTCGCGATGGTCTCCGCATCGTCGTCGAGGCGGCACATCGTCACCACGCCGCAACTCTCGGTGAGCCCGTAGGCGGTGATGACGGTTTCGAATCCCAGCTCGTTCTTCATGCGATGGATGAGCTCGACTGGGATCGCGGCAGCGCCGGTCACGGCGAGCCGCAAGCTCGAGATGTCGAACTGCCCGCGATTCGGGTGGAGGAGGATCGATTGGTATAGGGCAGGAGGGCCTGGCAGCATCGTGATGTGGTCGCGCTGCACGCGCTGCAGTACCACGTCGACGTCGAACACCGACTCGGGAAAAATCGTCGCGCCACGCATCAGTGCCGAGAACCAGCCGGCTTTGTAACCAAAGCTGTGGAAGAATGGCAGGACGATTAGATATCGGTCGCCCTCACGAAGGCCGACGATCGAGCTCCATTGATCGAACACGCGCAGATTCTGGGCGTGCGTACACATCGCCCCCTTAGGCGTTCCCGTCGTCCCCGACGTGAAGAGGATGTCTGCCAGATCGTCGGGACCGATCGTCGCCGCGCGCTCTTGCGCGGCTGTCGACGAAACGTCAGATGCGCGTTCGAGGAAATCCTGGTAGGTCGACGTGCCGCTCGGTGCGTCCCCACGGAGCACGACCACTTGCTCAATCGCCGGAAGCACCGCGTCGACGCTCCGAAGGAGCGCCACGTAGTCGACGTCCAGGAAGCCCGTCACGGTGAACAGTGCCTTGGCCCCGCTCTTTTCGAGGAGGTAGGCCGCCTCCAAGCCTTTGTATCGAGTGTTGACCGGAACCATCACGCCACCCACGGTGTGAATTGCCAGCGCGCAAACGATCCACTCCCAGATGTTAGGGGCCCAAATCGCGACTCGATCACCCTTGTCGATGCCCAAGGCGATCAGCGCTCGAGCGGCTTCGTCGACATGATCAGCCAGCTCCGCGAAGCTCAGCGTCGTTGTGCCTTCCACGATGGCAGGCCGGCCGCCCAGTTTCTCAGCCTGTTGGGCGACCATATCGGGTATGGTTTCGAACACCGCGCCCGTGATATCGCCAAGCCCGGAAGGGAGCAACGGCCTAGTCGTGCCCTAGGGCTCAATTCGTCCCTGATCGAGGATTGACCGGAGCACGAAGACTATCATAATCCCCGCGCTTTACTTGGGGGGCCGGCCTTATGTGAGCCTCCCTCACTTACGATTGGCTTCTATGATGGATTGGGATTGGGCTGCGCGACCGGCCTACGAGTCGGAGCGCTTACGAATCGACGGGAAGCATTCGCCCGTCATCCTCTACGACATGAAGCTGCCTCGACAGATCGAGGATCACGAGATCGGCTTGATGCTCAGCATCGCGGATTTCCATCTCGACCGAGACCTTCCTTTTCTGGGGCTCGTGAAGCACCAACGCGGCACCGGAGTCATTGCCGCGCGCCACCGAAAGGCCTTCGCCGACTGGCTCGATAACCGCCGTCCGCAGCTCGACCGAAGTGATTTTGCTGTGGTGGTCGTGGTGCCCGAGGCGATCTTTCGCGCGGTGCTACGGGTGGTCTACCGATTCCGGGCCCCGCCTCTGCGTACCCTGACGACCCCCGACCTTGCGGCCGCCACCGAGACGGTCCGTAGCGAGCTCGGCCGAATGGGACTCGCGATCACGCCTCAGATCGAAGCGTTCCTCAATCGCCTTCCCGCCTGAGCCTTCCTCGTCGGCTTGACCGGCGGACTGAAACGCGTTTCACTTCGGCCCTGCTTCGAAGGGACGCGCAGTGGGCATTTCGCACGGAATCATTGATGGAATCGCCGAGATTGTCGTCGACTATCCTCCGGTCAACGCCATTCCCGTCGCAGGCTGGTTCGAGCTCGCCGAGCTGATCACCGCCGCGGGGAACGACCCAGCCACGCGCGCCGTCATCCTTAGGGCCGAGGGCCGAGGCTTCAACGCTGGCGTCGACATCAAAGAGATGCAGAACACCGAAGGCTTCGAAGCCCTCCTCGGGGCGAATCGCGGCTGCTGGGAGGCCTTCAAGGCGGTCTACGAATGCAAGGTTCCCGTCATCACCGCCGTCCATGGCTACTGTGTCGGCGGTGGAATCGGTTTGGCCGGCAATTCGGACATTCTCATCGCTGCCAAGGGAACGAAATTCGCCTTGCCTGAAGTCGACCGGGGCGCGCTTGGCGCGGCGACTCATCTGGCGCGCCTAGTCCCGCCGCTCAAGATGCGCGCAATGGTTCTCACTTGCGAGGCGGCCACCGCCGAGGAGCTCCAGGCCTGGGGCTCGGTTCATGCGGTCGTCGAACAGGGTCAGCTCGCCGAAAAGGCAAGAGAGGTCGCTCGCACGTTCACCAAGAAGATTCCGGAGGTCGTCCGCGTGGCGAAGGAATGCTTGAACAACATCGATCCGATCGACGTGAATCGTTCGTATCGATTCGAGCAAGGCTTCACGTTCCAGTTGAACCTGGCCGGCGTGGCAGACGAAGCACGGGATGCGTTCGTGGAAAAACGCGACCCCGATGCAGACGAGAAGTGAGGTAGCTTCGTGAGCGACAAACGCATGACGGCGGATGAAGCCGTCGCCGAGGTCACCGATGGAATGACGGTCGGCATCGGAGGCTGGGGGTCGCGACGCAAGCCGATGGCCTTGGTGCGAGCTCTGGTCCGCAAGGGTGTGAAGGACTTGACCGTGGTCTCGTACGGAGGACCGGATATCGGAATCCTGTGCGCGACGGGGCAGCTCCGGAAGGCGGTTTATGGTTTCGTCTCCCTCGACTCGATCCCGCTCGAGCCGCATTTCCGGAAGGCGCGCCAAAACGGGACGATTGAAGCGGTCGAGCTCGACGAGGGGATGTTTCTTCTCGGACTTCGGGCCGCGGCGCAGCGACTGCCATTCCTGCCGACCCGTGCAGGCCTCGGCTCCGACGTCCTCGAGATCAATCCGCAGCTCAGGACGGTGAAATCGCCGTACGCCGATGGGGAGGAGCTCGTGGCGGTGCCTGCGTTGAACGTGGATGTGGCGTTCATCCACATGAATCGCGCTGACGCGTCGGGCAATGGTCAGGCCCTCGGGCGCGACCCGTATTTCGACAACCTCTTTTGCATGGCAGCCAAAAAAGCCTTCATGAGCTGCGAGAAAATTGTGACGACCGAAGAGCTGGTCGATGGAGGTCCGCTTCAGAGCCTTCTGATCAACCGCATGATGGTGAGCGGCGTCATCGAAGCGCCGGGTGGCGCCCACTTCACCGAATGTCCGCCGGACTATGCTCGGGACGAGCAATTCCAGCGTGAGTACGCGGCAACCGCGGCAGACGACGCCGCCTGGAAGGCGTTTCGCGCGAAGTACCTGGATCGGAGCGAGGCTGAGTATCAGCGGGCGGTGGCGCGATGAGCGGGAACGAACCTACGCGCGCCGATGTCTGCGCCCTTGCCGTCGCGGAGTGTTTCCGCAACGACGGCGAAATCATGGTCAGCGCAATGGGCACCACCCCGAGTCTGGGTGCCCGCCTGGCAAAATCGACCTTTGCCCCCGACTTGCTGATGACCGACGGGTACAATCTCCTGCTTCGCCGCGCGCTTCCCCTCGGGGTGAAGCCGAGTCATGACGATATCGAGGGCTGGATGCCGTTCGGGGCCGTGTTCGACACGCTCTGGTGGGGACGCCGCCACGTCATGATGGGTGCATCGCAAATCGATCGCTTCGGCAATCAGAACATCGCCTGCATCGGCCCCTGGAAAAGCCCCAAGGCACAGCTCCTCGGTGTGCGCGGAGCGCCCGGCAACACGATCAATCACGTGACCAGTTATTGGGTTCCGAATCACAACGCGCGAGTGCTCGTGGCAGAAGTCGACATGGTGAGTGGGGTTGGTTATGACCGCGCCGCCGCGCTGGGGCCCAAGGGGTCCCGCTTTCACGAGATCCGGCGTGTGGTGACCAATCTCGGCGTGTTTGATTTCAACACCCCCGACCATCGCATGCGCTTGGTTTCTCTCCATCCCGGAGTTGAGCTTTCCCACGTCATCGACAACACTGGCTTCGAGCTCGCCATGCCGGGTCGGGTCGAGACGACCCCGATCCCGACCCCAGACATCATCGGCGTGTTGCGTGAGCTCGATCCGCAAGGGTACGCGCAGAAGGAAGTCGTAGAATGACGGTTCAGAAAAAGACGGCGAAGGCGCGTAAGTCCAGAGCGCCCACACCCAAGGCCAAAGCGACACCCAAGGCCAAGGCGACACCTAAGGGCAAAGCGACACCCAAGGCCAAAGCGACACCCACATCCAAAGCCAAGTCGAGATCGACTACCCGCAAGAGCAAATCCCCGGCCCGTGCGAAGAGTGTCGAATCGGCCGCGCCCCCGAAGGTGCAACGATCCCAGTCCGCGCTGCACACACGCATCTGCGAAATGTTCGGCATCGAGTACCCGATCATTCAGACCGGGATGGGTTGGGTGTCCGGTGCGAGCCTGACGTCGGCGACGAGCCAAGCGGGCGGGCTCGGGATTTTGGCGGCCGCCACGATGACGTTCCGTGAGCTCGAACAGGCGATCGCCAAGGTCAAGAGCCGAACGGACAAACCTTTCGGTGTGAACATGCGCGCCGATCAGTCCGACGTCATGAAGCGGGTCGGGCTTCTCATCCGCGAGAAGATCAAAGTGGCGAGCTTCGCGCAAGCGCCCGGGGAGCGTGTCATCAAGACGCTCAAGGATGCCGGCGTTCTCACCATGCCGACCATCGGTGCTCGCCGACATGCTGAGAAGGTTCAGGCATGGGGCGTCGATGCGGTGATCGCGCAAGGTCAAGAGGGCGGTGGTCACACGGGGCAGATCCCGACATCCATTCTGATCCCGGACGTGTCGGCGGCGGTGGACATTCCGGTCGTCGGTGCGGGGGGCTTTCGTGATGGTCGAGGCCTCGTGGCGGCGCTGGCGCTCGGAGCCGAGGGCATCGCGATGGGCACGCGCTTCTTGTTGACCAAGGACAGCCAGGTCCCCGACCATGTGAAGCAGATCTACCTGCAAACCAAGGCGAACGGCACCGTCGTGACCAAGGCTGTCGACGGCCATCCACAGCGGGTCATCCGGACGCTTCTGATCGACCAGCTCGAGAAGGCGAACCTGCTCACTCGCTTTCCACGCGCGGCCCTCAACGCCTTGTCGTTGATGAAGGTCACCGGAACGTCACTGCCCGAGCTTCTGGAAGAAGGCATGGCGATGAAACAGAACCAGGAGCTCACCTGGGCACAGCTCGCCATGGCAGCCAACGCGCCCATGCTGACCAAGGCTTCGATGGTCGATGGCAGGATCGAAGCCGGCATCCTGCCTACCGGTCAGATCGCAGGCGTCATCGACGAAATCCCAACCGTAGCCGAGCTGATCCAGCGCATCATGGTCGAAGCGCGAGAGACCCTCCGACGGCTGGGTGCGTGAGCCCACACCATGGACCTCGACTTCACCGCAGCGGAGAACGCCTTTCGTGCAGAGTGCCGCTCCTGGCTCGAGGCCAATGCTCCCGCGGAGCCGTTGCCTTCTGGCGACACACGAGAAGGGTTCGCATTGCATCTGCAATGGGAGCACGACCTATTCGACGCTGGGTGGGCTGCGGTCTCTTGGCCAAAGCGGTATGGCGGTCGGGAGGCCACGCTGTTCGAGTGGTTGATTTTCGAGGAGGAGTACTATCGGGTCGGTGCGCCGAGCCGCGTCACGCAGAACGGCATTTTCCTTCTTGCTCCAACGCTGTTCGAGTTTGGTACGAACGAACAGAAGGAACGCATTCTCCGGCCGATGGCGCGCGGGGATGTCGCTTGGGCTCAGGCGTGGTCCGAGCCGAATGCCGGCAGCGACCTCGCTTCGCTCAAGAGCACCGCGCGCCGCGTCGACGGAGGTTGGAGACTGAGCGGTCAGAAGACCTGGTCCACGCGCGCAGCGTTTTGCAACATGGCCTACGGCTTGTTCCGCAGCGACCCCGGACAGGCGCGTCATCACGGACTCACGTATTTCATGTTCCCGCTCGACGCCGAAGGCATCACGGTGCGTGGTGTTGATCGGCTGGACGGTGACGAAGGTTTCGCCGAGATCTTCCTCGAAGACGTGTTTGTTCCCGACAACGACATCATTGGCGAAGTCCATCAAGGGTGGAAGGTCGCCATGGCAACCACGAGCTCGGAGCGCGGCTTGAGTCTCCGGAGCCCGGGCCGTTTCGTGGCGACCGCCGCACGACTGATCGATCTCTACCATCGGTTTCGAGACCGCGCCGATCCAGTGCTCCGCGACCGGGTCATTCAGGCATGGATGGACGCTCAGGCCTACCGCTGGTTCACCTTCCAGACGGTCACCCGCATGATGCAGGGTGAATCGATCGGCCCGGACTCGAGCATGAACAAGGTGTTCTGGTCCGAGATGGACGTGCGCACGCATGAAACCGCGCTGGCGATCATTGGCGATCGGCTCGAGCTCGATGAGGGTGCGGACGCCGCGGTCGATGGAGGGTACTGGATGAAGGGCTTCCAGTTCGCGCTCGCCGGTCCAATCTATGCCGGTACCAACGAAATACAACGCAACATCATCGCCGAGCGCGTTCTCGGCCTTCCGCGGAAGTAGCCGGGCTCATGTGGTTTTCTTTCAGCGACGATCAGAAAATGCTTCGCGATACGGTGCGTGAGATCTTGCAGCGCCAGTGCGCGCCCGATGTGGTTCGCGCGGCGTGGAATCGGCGCACCGAGGGGGCTCACGCTGTGTGGGACACGCTGGCGGAGACCGGTGTCATCGGCATGACGGCTTCCGAAGAGGTCGGCGGTATGGCGATGAGCGAGATCGACCTCGTGCTTCTCTTGGAGGAAACCGGCTACGCAGCGTTGCCTGGCCCCATCGTCGATACCGTAGCCGTCGGGATTCCTTTGTTGGAGGCAGTCGGCACCCCCCATCAAAAAGAACGATGGCTCGGGCCGGCTATGGCCGGCGAAGCACGTATCGTCTTGTCCCTCGGCGAAGATCCGATGGTTCCGCACGCGGCTTCCGCCGACGTCTTGATCGCCGAGCGGGGTGGCGCGGCGTACTGCGTGCCGATCGCCGACGTATCGGTCGTCCCGGAGCAATCGGTGGACCGCACCCGCGAGCTCGCCCGTGTGTCGTTCGACTCCAGCGCGCCATACAGGATGCGGGACGACGTCGACATGGCGACGCTTCTCGGTCTGGCTCGTGCACGTGCGGCGTTGGGCACGGCAGCTCAGCTCGCAGGGCTTTGTCGCCGCATGCTGGACATGGCGGTCCAGTATGCGAAAGACCGGGAGCAGTTTGGAAAGCCGATTGGCGCGCAGCAGGCGGTCAAGCACCGGCTGGCCAACGCACTCATCGAGCAAGAGTTTGCGCGGCCCATGGTGTATCGCGCGGCCTGGTCGATGGCGAATGCCGCGCAGGACGCCGAGATCGACGTCTCCCTAGCCAAGATATATGCAGGGCGGGCTGCGAAATTCGTGGCCAAGGCGGCCCTCCAGGTCCACGGCGCGATCGGCTACACGATCGAATGCGACCTGCACATGTGGATGAAACGCGCCTGGGCGCTTTCCGCTGCTCACGGCGATGCGGCCCATCATCGCGAGCTCGTAGGGCGTCATATTCTTTGAGCTCCAGCGTCGGCACCTTGCGGGCGACGACTCCTCCCCTTAGAAATACCCAATAGCGAGGTTCAGATGCCCGAAGCATACATCGTTGAAGCAGTTCGTACGCCCGTTGGAAAGAAGAAGGGCGGATTGAGCAAGGTGCACTCCGCTGACCTAGGCGCGCACGCCATCAAAGGTCTCATCGAGCGCGCCGGCATCGATCCCGGCCTCGTCGAAGACGTAGTCTTTGGTTGCGTCGACTCGGTTGCAACCCAGGCAGGCGACATCGCCCGCACCTGCTGGCTCGCCGCCGGGTATCCGGAGCACGTTCCAGGCGTCACGATCGACCGGCAGTGCGGCTCTTCGCAGCAGGCTGTCCATTTCGCCGCACAGGGTGTGATGAGTGGCACACAGGACATCGTGGTCGCCGGCGGTGTTCAGAACATGAGCACGATCCCCATCGGGGCTTCGATGATCGTGGGCAAAGAGCTAGGCATCCGTGATCCGTTCTCGGGATCGGTGGGCTGGACCGAACGCTATGGCGACAAGCCGGTGAATCAGTTCTATGGCGCCGAGATGATCGCGAAGGACTGGGATCTTTCCCGCGAAGAGCTCGAGAAATTCGCGCTCGAGAGCCACCGTCGGGCGTTGCAGGCACAGAAGGAAGGCCGATTCGATCGCGAGATCGTTCCCTTCGGCGACGTCACCGCTGACGAAGGCCCGCGCGCCGACACCACGCTCGCGAAAATGGCTGCGTTGCCGGTGCTCATGGAAGGCGGTCGACTCACCGCCGCCGTGGCGAGCCAGATCTCCGATGGCGCCGCCGCACTCCTGGTGGTGTCCGAAAAGGCGCTCAAGGAGCACAATCTCACGCCGCGTGCGCGCATCCACCACTTGAGCGTTCGCGGTGAGGATCCGATTCGCATGCTCTCCGCTCCAATCCCGGCGACACAGTACGCCTTGAAGAAGGCGGGCATGGCCCTCGACGACATCGACCTCGTCGAGATCAACGAGGCGTTTGCCCCCGTCGTGGTCGCATGGGCGAAGGAGCTCGGCGCAGACCTCGAGAAGGTGAACGTCAACGGTGGGGCGATCGCTCTCGGCCACCCACTCGGCGCGACGGGCGCCAGGCTCATGACGACGCTCCTCTACGAGCTCGAGCGCACCGGCGGCCGTTACGGCCTGCAGACCATGTGTGAGGGTGGCGGTCAGGCAAACGTCACCATCATCGAGCGGCTCGGCTGAGTCCTTTTTTGGGGACCCAGCGCCGTCCAGAGGCCCGAGATGCGCGCGGCGTGTGACGTGGCGCACACGAATTCGTGACTTATTAGACGGTCTTGACGAAGGTCGTCATGATGGAAGCGGACGTCGCATCCACGACTCAGCGACGGCAGGGCGGACATGAGCTCCAAACTTCCAAAGCCAGGTTCGAAGCCACCAGCTCCTCGCAGTAAGCAATCGCAGGTCCGACCGTCGGTGCAGGCGGACGAGCGGCGTCATGCGGAGCGCTGGGCTTCCGACGCGGAGATCGAAATCCTCGCCCCCGTTCGCGTCCGCGCGACGGCTCTCGATGTGAGCTCCACCGGGATTCAGCTTGCCCTCGATGGCTGGCTCTCGACCGGCACACTGTGCGATTTGCGCATCACGACCCACTCCGGGCGCGTGATTTTCAAACGTGCACGCGTAATTTGGGCTCGCCGCGTCGGTGACGACTGTGTGGCTGGGCTGCAGGTGGTCGGTTCGATCGCGCCGCCCACGATCCCCTAACGGGAGCCAGTGATGGAGGTCCGGGGCTTTTTCGCGTGGTCGCGATGCGGCGGCTTGACGTAGCGGTCTTGGCAAAATAGAACACGTTTCACTCCTTTCTCACCCTTTTTGTACCCGGAACCGGGAGGTGGACATGGCCAAAGTAGCCAACACAGCAGAGTACTTCGACACCCTTGCGGATCGTTTCGTGGCCGACCAGGCCAAGGGCGTGAACGCCACCATGCAGTACAGCCTGAGCGGTGACGGTGGCGGTGAGTGGACGGTCACGATTGGGGACGGGCAGTTCAAGGGCGTCGAGACCGGTTCGGTCGAGAAGCCGACGTTGAACATCATGATGGACGCCGCGAAGTTCATCGAGATGGCCAACGGCGACCTCGATGGCCGCAAGGCGTTTCTCACACGCAAGCTCAAGGTGAAGGGCAACATCGCTCTCGCCCAGAAGATGCAGAAGTTCTTTCCTCAGGGCTAAGCGCCGATGGCGATGCGGAACTGACCCATGAGCGAGATTCTTTCGGCTCCGTACGTGCTCGAGTACACGTACACTCGAAGCACCGGACCGGTGGTGGGCCGCTTCCTGGAGAACCTTCGCTATGAAGTCCTCGAAGGTGTCAAGACCGCCGACGGTCGCGTGCTCTGCCCGCCTCTCGAATACGACGAGGAAGGCGAGCCCACGACCGGCGAGTTCGTGCAGTTGCGTCCATCTGGTACCGTGAAATCTTGGTCGTGGGTGCAAGAGCCTCGCAAGGGGCACCCATTCGACCGTCCGTTCGCCTGGGCTCTCATTCAGGTCGACGGCGCCGACAACTCCATGGTGCATGTCGTCGATGCGGGAAAGGCGAAGCGCATGAAGACGGGAATGCGAGTCCGTCTGCGCTGGGCGGACGAGAAGAATGGCACGATTCGCGACATCGCGTGCTTCGAGCCGATCTCCCCGTTCATCGCGAGTCCCGTCCACGTCGAATACCAGGTGAACCCAGGGCTTCACTACACCGCGTATCTGCGTGGCCTCTTGGAGGGCAAGCTCATTGGGGGCCGAGATCCCGCGTCCGGCAAGGTGTACGTGCCGCCCCGCGCCGCAGACCCGATGACGGGCAATCCAACGAGCCAGTACGTGGAGGTGGCGGACGTGGGCGTGCTCACCACGTTCACGATCATTCGTATTCCGTTCGAAGGGCAGAAGCTCACGCCGCCGTACTGCTTCGGTGCGATCGTGCTCGATGGAGCGGACACTCCCATCTATCACCTGATCAGCGGTGTGCCGCATGACGACATCCGAATGGGCATGCGCGTGAAAGCGAAGTGGAAGCCCAAGGAGCAATGGGAGACGTCGCTGGAGAACATTCTCTACTTCGAGCCCACAGGCGAGCCAGACGCCCCGTTCGAAAGCTATGAGGAGCATCTCTAGTGCGTGAAGTGGCGATCGTTTCGTTTTCGCAGCTCCCGTCGAGCAGGGTGATCGCAGCCGCTGACGAAGCCGAGCTCGTCCAACCGGTCACGTCCGACGCGATGAAGCAGGTGGGGCTGACGCAAGACGACATCGGCTTCACCTGTTCCGGGAGCACCGATTACTTACCGGGGCGCCCGTTCTCGTTCGTGGCCGCGGTCGATGGGCTCAAGGCCTGGCCTCCGCTTCGCGAGTCCCACGTCGAAATGGATGGGGCGTTTGCACTCTACGAGGCCTGGGTGAGGCTCCTGCACGGCGATATCGACACCGCGCTCGTGTTTTCCTTTGGGAAGTGCTCGCTCGGTCCGGTGCCCGACATCCTAAACCTGCAGAACGACCCCTACTACGTGCAACCGCTCGGCTTCGACTCGATCAGCGCCGCCGCACTCCAAGCCCAGGCCTTGCTCGACGCACGCAAGGCCACCGAGCGGGATTTCGCAGAAATCGCTGCTCGAAATCGCCGAAATGCGATCGACAATCCGAACGCGCAGATCAAAGGCAACTTCGATGTCGACGCGATGCTGCAAGAGCCGTACATCAGCTCGCCGTTGCGGAAGAGCTTCTGCCCGCCACTGTCGGATTCGGCGGCTGCCGTCGTTCTCGCAGCCGGTGACGCGGCCAAGAAGCTCGTGAAGCGGCCCGCGTGGATTCGCGGTATCGATCATCGGACCGAGCCGAACGGGCTCGGACAGCGCGACCTCACGATCTCGCCGTCCGCGCGCTTGGCTGCCGAGAAGGCCGGTGTTGGCGATCGCGAGGTCGACGTCGCCGAGCTTCATGCGCCGTTTGCCCATCAAGAGATCATCTTGCGCGACGCGATGAGGCTCGGTGATGGTGTTCGCGTGAATCCGTCGGGAGGTGCGTTGGCCGCCAATTCGCTCATGACCGCCGGGCTGATTCGATTCGGTGAAGCGGCGAGCCGAGTGCTGGCTGGAGAAGCGGACCGCGCCGTTGCGCATGCGACCAACGGCGTCTGCCTTCAGCACAACCTCGTCGCTGTCTTGGAGGGGCAATAGTGGCTGAGTACTGCGCCGTCATCGGGATCGGTCAGACCAAGCACCAGGAGAGCCGGCGCGATTTGTCGATTCCGGGGCTGGTGCGCGACGCGGCGCTTCGGGCGCTGCAAGACGCGGACATGACTTGGAAGGACGTCGATTCGGTCGTCATCGGCACCGCGCCGGACATGTTCGAAGGCGTGATGATGCCCGAGCTCTGGCTCTCCGATGCACTCGGTGCCGCCGGCAAGCCGATCTTCCGCGTCCACACCGCCGGGTCGGTCGGTGGCTCGACCGCCGTCGTCGCGTCTCACCTCGTGCAGGGTGGGGTGCACGAGAAGGTGCTCACCCTTGCCTTCGAGAAGCAGAGCGAGTCCAATGCGATGTGGGCGCTGTCGCCGTCCATACCGTTTCAGCCGCAGCTCGTAGCAGGCGCGGGAGGATACTTCGCGCCTCTCATCCGAGCGTACATTCGCCGATCCGATGCGCATCCGGATACCGGTTGTATGGTCGCCGTCAAGGATCGTCAGCACGGGCTGCTGAATCCGAACGCGCATCTTCACCTCGACCAAACGCTGGAGCAGGTCAAAGCCTCTCCGATGCTTTGGGATCCGATTCGCTACTCGGAGACCTGCCCGTCATCCGACGGCGCTGTCGCGATGGTGCTCGTCAGCGCGAAGCATGCCAACCGTGTGAAGAATCCAGCGTGGATTCGTGGGACGTCGGTGCGGACGGAGCGAACTTTCTTTGCCGGGCGGGATCAGGTGAACCCGGCTGCGGGTCAGCTCTGCGCCAAAGACGTCTACGACGAGGCAGGGATCAGCAATCCACTCAAAGAGATCGATTGCGCAGAGCTCTATGTTCCGTTCTCGTGGTTTGAGCCGATGTGGCTCGAGAATCTGGGATTCGCCGAAGAAGGCGAGGGTTGGAAAATGACGATGGAGGGTAAGACAAAGCTCGGCAGCGAGATGCCCCTGAACATGTCTGGCGGTGTGATGTGCACCAATCCCATTGGCGCCAGTGGTATGCTTCGATTCGCGGAAGCCGCTCGTCAAGTGCGCGGCACGGCGGAACGACACCAGGTCGACGGGGCGAAGGTCGCCCTCGGCCACGCATACGGAGGTGGCTCGCAGTTCTTCGCGATGTGGATCGTGAGCTCGGAGCGCTGAGCAGGAGAAACGATGGAATACAACCTTGCAGATCTTTACGAGGCCATTGCCGACACCGTACCTGACAACGTGGCTCTAGCGTCCGGCAACGTGCATCATACGTACGCAGACCTCGACAAGCGAGCGAACCGCCTCGCGCACCATCTCGAGTCCCGCGGTATCGGCGCCGGAGACCACGTAGGGTTGCACCTATTCAACGGCCACGAGTTCGTGGAAGCGATCCTCGCGCTCTTCAAGCTTCGCGCGGTCGGGATCAACATGAACTATCGATTCGTTGGGCCCGAAGTGCGGTACATGATCGAGAACGCCGACCTGGTGGGCATCATCACGCAGCGGCGGTTCGTCCCCATCATCAACGAGGCGATGCAAGGGTTGCAACCACTCAAGTCGCTCATCGTGATCGACGACGGTGCGGCTGCGGTCGCCGATCAGGAGTCGATCGAGTACGAGACTGCGCTCGCCCAAAGCTCAGAAGCGCGCGGTTTCGGCCCGAGGTCCGGCCAAGATCTCTACATCATCTACACCGGTGGCACGACGGGAATGCCCAAGGGTGTCATGTGGCGCCACGAGGATCTGTTCTTTACCGGGCTTCAAGGCGGGTCCCCGGGCGGCGACCCGGTCGAATCGCCGGAGCAGTTGATCGAGCAAGTCAAAGAAGGCTGGTACACCGTGACCATGCTTCCATGTGCCCCGTTCATTCACGGTGCTGCGCAGTGGACGCAATGGATCTGTCACATGACCGGGGGGAAGCTCGTGCTTCAGGACGGACCGAGCTTCGATGCGAAGCGCATCTTGTCGCTGGTCGCCGAAGAAGAGGTGTCGACGATATCACTCGTAGGCGATGCCATGGCGATCCCTCTTGTGGAAGAGCTGAGCAGAGGCGACTATGACATGTCGAACCTAGCGGTGATCGCCTCGGCGGGCGCAATCCTCTCGGCCAGCATTCAAGAGCAAATCGAAGCGCTTCTACCCGACGTGATGATCATCAACAGCTTCGGCACTAGCGAGTCCGGCGATCTCGGACGCGCCGCTGGCGATGAAGAAAGCCACGAAAACCGCCCATCGTTTTACATGGGAGAAGAAGTCACAGTGCTCGACGAAAACGGTGTTCAGATCGAGCCGGGATCTGGGCAGATTGGAATGGTCGCCCGGTCGGGCCGCTTGCCACTGGGTTACTACAAGGACCCCGAGAAGACGGCAGAGCGGTTCAAGGAATTCAGGGGTAAGCGCTGGGTCGTACCCGGTGACTTTGCCACAATCGAGGAAGACGGACGAATCACCTTCCTGGGCCGTGGCAGCAAGTGCATCAACACCGGTGGTGAGAAGGTCTTCCCAGAAGAGGTGGAAGAAGCCCTCAAGGCGCACCCGCAGATCGTCGATGCACTCGTCGTTGCCGTTCCTGATCCTCGATTCGGTTCCAAGGTCGCTGCCGTGTTCAATACTCGGGACAACGTGCAACTCTCGCTCGAGGAAGTGCAGCAGCACTGCCGCAAGCACATCGCGGGCTACAAAGTGCCGCGTCAAATCACGATCACCGAAACGGTTTCCCGCATGCCGAGCGGAAAGCCGGACTACAAATGGGCGGAGGAAATCGCCCGCGCGCAAGCGAGTCACTGAACGCGCCTGCCCCGGACCCGGAAGGAACCCATGTCAGCAGCACAAGACAAAGAAGAGGAGCTTTTTCCGGGCTACCCTCGGGGTTGGTTCGTCATCGGAGTGTCGACGGAGCTCGCGGCCGGCGACGTAAAGCCGATCAAGTACTTTGGCCGCGACATGGTGCTCTATCGCAGTGAGAGTGGCGCAGCGATCGTGCACGACGCGTTCTGCCCGCACCTCGGTGCGCATCTCGGGCATGGAGGCAAGGTCGTCGGCGAGACGATCCAGTGCCCATTCCATGCCTGGCGCTTCGACGAGACCGGCAAATGCGTGGACGTTCCCTACGCCAAGCGGATTCCGCCGAGGGCTTGCGTCAAGAACAATCCAGTGCAAGAGCACAACGGATTGATCTTCATGTGGAACGCCCACATCGAAGGTGAGCTGCCCACCTGGGAAATTCCCGACATCCCGGAGTACGGCACGGAAGGCTGGACCGATTGGGGCTCAGCTCTCATCCCCATCCAGACGCACCCGAAAGAGATCGTCGAGAACCTCGCCGACAAAGGGCACTTCGGCCCCGTGCACGGCACCTGGGCGAATGAATTTGGCAACGAGTTCAAAGACCACATCGGGATCCAATACGTCAAAGGTGTCGCATATCCCCGTGGCGGCGGCGAAGACCACTTCGAGCTCCAATCCACGTACCACGGGCCCGGTTACATGCTCACGAAGATGCAGAGCGTGCTGCCAAACATCATGCTCCTATGCCACACTCCGGTGGACAAGAACCACGTTCACGTTCGAATCGGTGCCATGATCGATATCTCGAACGTCAAAGAGGGGAAATCGCAGTTTCAGGAGAGCTACCGCGAGAACATCATCGTAGGCTTCAAGGAAGACATCGCGATCTGGGAAAACAAGAAGTACCGAACACGTCCTATTCTTTGCGATGGTGACGGCGACGTGGGAGCGCTGCGCCGCTGGTACCAGAAGTTCTATCTGCCTCAGGCAGAGGTTGGCTACTAGCGATGGATGATCGGGCCAAGCGAATCGTCGAAACGGCGGTCGCGCTCGCTGAGCGCGATGGATACCAGGCCGTGCGGCTGCGGGACGTCGCCGCCACCGCACAGGTCGCGCTCGGGACGGTCTACAAGCGCTTTGCGAGCAAGGAAGAGATCCTCATCGCGGCGCTCGAGCAAGAGAGCGAGAAGCTCGTCGCCAAGATCGGGAAGAAGACCGTTCCAGGGGACGACGCCTCAGAGAGGGTGCGGTTCGTCTTTTCAGCGCTGACCAGGGGCCTGCTGCGGCGGCCGAATCTAGCCAAGGCCCTGGTTCGTTCGCTTGCATCGGGAGACCCAAACATCACCGAACGGGTCGCCAGCTTCCATGCGCTGATCACGGCCCTGGTCATGGCCGCAATCCGCGGTGAAGCCGCGGCCGAGCAGGCGGAGTGGGGCGGCGACTTCGATCAGCGAGAGCGCACGATCGCCTCGATCTTGCAGAACGTCTGGTTTGCGTCGTTCGTCGGTTGGGCCGGTGGTTTGCACGACGCGTCTCAAGTCTTGGAAGACGTCGAGCAGGCGACGCAGCTGCTTTTGGCGGCATAGGCGAGGGGGTCATCGCGTCCATGACCAGGTTTCGGTGGGTCCTTCCTTGCCCGAAGGGCTGCGAGGAGGTTCTTGCTGAAGAAGTCCGAAGTCTGGATGTCGAGGTTGCGCGCGTGCGGCCAACTGCCGTGCACGCCCTCGGCACCCTCCGCGAGGGCTACCGACTGTGCCTCTGGTCTCGCGTTGCGTCTCGGATTTTGCTGCCGCTCGTGGAGTTCGACGCCGCGAATGACGAGGGGCTCTATGATGCGCTCCGCGACTTCCCTTGGTGGGAGCATTTCGACACAGCGCAAACGTTTGCGATCGGAGCCTCTCAGGCTCCAAAGAGCTCGGTACCTTCGCACTACTGGGTGCAGCGGGCAAAGGACGCGATCGTCGACGGCTTTCGCGATCATTCGGGCACGCGTCCGAGCATCGACAAGAAGACGCCCAGCGTTCGGTTCCACTTGCACATAGGCGAGACGAACCACGAGCTTGCTCTCGATTTTTCGGGGGAAGGTCTGCATCGACGGGGCTACCGGCGCGCCGGAGGAAAGGCGCCGCTCAAGGAGAACCTGGCTGCGGCGATCCTGTACCTCGCCGGATGGCCCGAGGCGGCCCGCCAAGGTCTTGCCCTCTTGGATCCAACCTGTGGCTCCGGCACGTTCTTGATCGAAGCAGCCCTGATGGCGACGAACGCTGCTCCAGGGCTCCTGCGAGAGCGCTTCGGTTTCGAGCATTGGCTGAAGCACGATGCGGTTGAGTATGCGGCGGAGCGGAGCGCAGCGCTGAGCGCGAGGAAGACGACCTGTCCTTCACGGATCTTCGGTTGCGACGCGTCGGAGAAGGCACTGTCCTACGCTCGCGAGAACCTCGATGCGGCAGGGGTCGAGCAGCACGTCTCCCTTGCCGTCCAAGAGCTTTCCGCAATCGAGAAGCCGGCCGAGCGGGGCATTCTGGTTTGCAATCCACCGTACGGTCATCGGCTCGGAGATGAAAGCACCCTGTTCCTCTTCTATCAGTCGCTCGGGGACACCCTCAAGCAGACCTTCGACGGGTGGACCGCGTATGTGTTTGCCGCCCATGGCGGCAATCTCAAGCATCTCGGTCTTCGGCCGACGCGCCGCCACGTTCTCTACAACGGAGCGATCGAGTGCCGCCTAGTGGAGATTCCGGTACGCGGCGTGTCCGGTGGTGCTTCCGCAAAGCCTCCCGGGTGGAGAAAGCCGAGCGAGAAGGCCGAGATGTTCGCCAATCGGATCAAGAAGAACAAAAAGAAATGGGGGAAGTGGGCCCGGAGAAACGGGGTCGAATGCTACCGCCTCTATGACGCCGACATTCCCGAGTACAACGTTGCGGTCGACCAATATCCTTCGAAGGCGGTGGTGCACATCTTTCAGAAGGAGCGCGACGCTGATGACGACGCCGCCAAGCAGCGTGTCCAAGACGTTTTGATGACCCTTCCCGAGGCTCTCGGGATCGATCCGGTCGATCTCGTCGTGAAGGTCCGGCGCAAACACGACGAAGGTGACCAGTACGCCCGCATCTCCCAGCAAGACGCGGAGATGCTGGTCAGCGAGGGGGACCTTCGCTTCGTGGTGAACTTGGAAGACCGCATCGACACGGGACTCTTCCTGGACCACCGCGTGGTCCGGGCCTACGCCGCGGAGATTTGCAAGGGCAAGCGCATGTTGAATCTGTTTGCCTACACGTGCTCGGTCAGCGTCGCTGCCGCCGTCGGCGGAGCGAAACAAACCACCAGCGTCGACCTTTCAAACACTTATCTCGACTGGGGCAAGAAGAACTTCGAAGCCAATGGCATCGACCCGGCCGAGCACCGCTTCATCCGCGACGATGCGATGCGCTGGATGGCCAGAGATCGCAACAGCTACGATTGGATCTTCATCAATCCGCCCACATTCTCGCGTTCCAAAATGAGCAAAGGCGATTTCAACATTCATAAAGACCATGCCAGCTTGATCGAGAATGCCATGCGTTCCCTCGACCGGAAGGGCGAGATGGTCTTCACGACGCACGCACGGGCGTTCGACTTGGACGAGCCCATCACGACCCGCTTCCACGTCGAAGATGTCACGAAGCAGTTTGTGCCGCCCGACTTCGTCCGGTATCCGTTTCGAGCATTCCGGCTACGAACCAAGGGAAAGGGCCATCTGACGAAAGGCTGAGTTGCGTCATGCCGGCTCCACCGAATGCGTCGGCTGTGTCGCCGCTTCAAAGTGGTTTGCAGCGCTCATTCGTCCAGCTTGAACACGCGTATGGCGTTCTCGCGCAGGAACTTGGGCCAGACGTGATCCTTGAAAGGCACATTCTGCATCTCGGTGAAGATGCGTTCGAGGGATAGACCCATCGGGAAGTACCCCGCGTACATGATCTTGTCGGCGCCGCGGGTGTTCGCGTAGTGGATGATCGATTTCGGGTAGTGCTTCGGCGCGAAGGCGCTGGTGCTGTAGTAGAGATTCGGGTATTTGAGCATCAGCTTCACGGCGAGGTCGACCCAGGGCTCGGCACCGTGACGCATGACGAACTTCAGCTCGGGAAAGAACCAGCAGACCTCGTCGATGTGCTCGACCTTCTGGGGCTCCATCGGGATGCGAGGACCGGGGACGCCAACCGTCAGACAGATCGGGATGTCCAGATCGACGCACGTCGCATAGATGGGATAGTACTTCTTGTCATTGAGTGGGACCTGGGGGCACAGACCCGAGGGGAAGCCGGTCACGGCCTTGAGCCCGTGCGCCTTGTGCAGCCGGCGAATCTCACGGACTTCGTCCATTCCGTTGTTCGGATTCGCGCCGTACGAGGGGAAGAACCGGTCTGGATATGTGTGGCACGCGTCGAGGTTGGTGGAGTTCGGACCGGAAATTCCGAGCATCGCTCGTTCGATCCCCCACTTGTCCATCTCCTTGATCGCGTACTGGACATAGTCCTTCTGCTTGCCGATCTCCGGGATGTCCTTGAACATGTACTGGGCAGGCATCTTGAACTGCTTCCGACTTTCCTCGTCGAGAAGCAGCGGCTTGATGAACTCGTACCAGGCGCTGGGGTCCCCGTCGGGGATGTTCATCATCAGATCGATGGCCTCGAGGCCATTCGGTATCGGCATGAAATCGCGTCCTTTCCGGCTTCCCTGCTGAGCCCTATGTTTGCACGAGCCCGCTGGACATGCCCCAGCTCGTGGGCTAGAACACGTTCTAGTTTATGGCCTGAGGCACGCGATCTGTAAAGCGGTGATTGCTTGACCCATCGAACGCCTGGAGTCCCCAGCCAAGGGCGCTTGGAGAAACGACAATGGACGGAGATCAGAGTCCCATCCCCACACGACAAGAGCTGATTCAACGGGCCCGCGAGCTGGCCCCGACCTTGCAGCAGCGCGCCAAGAAAGCGGCCGAGCTGCGCAGGCTCCCCGACGAGACGATCGTGGATTTCCACCGGCTTGGTTTCTTCAAGGTCGTCCAGCCCAAGCGCTATGGCGGCTACGAGATGGACCCGTCGATCATCTTTGATCTGCAACTCGAGCTCGGGCGAGGCTGCGCTTCGAGTGCTTGGGTCTACGGCGTGTTGAATGTGCATTCTTGGCAGCTCGCGCTCTTTGCGCCCGAAGCGCAGGACGAGGTCTGGAGCAAGAACCACAAAACGCTCATCTCCTCGTCTTACATGCCCGTCGCAAAGACCGAGTGGGTGGACGGTGGCGTCAAGCTCAGCGGTCGTTGGTCGTTCTCGAGCGGATGCGACGCCTGCGACTGGGTGTTCCTCGGGGGCTTCGTTCCGGCCGAAGAGGGCAAACCGCCCGACATGCGCACGTTCCTAGTGCCCCGCTGGGACTATGAGATCATCGACAACTGGCACGTCTCCGGGCTCCGGGGCTCTGGGAGCAAAGACATCGTGGTCGATGGGGCATTCGTTCCTGACCACCGGATGCACAAGTTCTCCGACGGATTCAAGCAACAGAGCCCTGGCAACGAGATCAATCCATCGCCCGTGTACAAGTACCCTTTCGGTCAGATCCACGTGCGCTCGGTGTCTACGCCCGCGGTCGGTGCGGCGCTGGGGGCGCTCGACGCCTATGTCGATTTCATGAAGACGAAAGTGTCCCAGGCGACTGGTGGCAAGGCCAAAGACTCCTTCACCAATAGCGTCGTGGCTGCGGAAGCGACCGCGGTCCTGGACCGAGAGGTCTTGACCCTTCGCCGAAATTTCGAAGAGATGGCTGGATACCTGGAACGGGGAGAGAAGATCCCACTCGACCGGCGCGTCCACTTCCGCAATGACTCGGCGCGGGCCGTTCGGGTTTCGACCGAGGTGGTCGAGCAGCTCTTCGTCGCTTGCGGTGCTCGAGCAGCTTTCGAGGATCACCCGATCAACCGGCACTTTCAGGATGTTCACACCATTCGATTGCACCATGCCAACGGCCCAGACACGCCGGCATCCAACATGGGCGGAGTGCTCTTCGGCCAGAGCAATACCGACTTTTTCATCTAGGCATGGGTGACGCAGCGCGCACGCAGCGGATCGAGGAGCTCGGAGACGAGCTGTATACGGCGTTGCGCGCGCGCCGAACGCTGAGCCCTCTGACGGACCGATGGCCCGGCATCACGATTCAAGATGCATATCACGTGTCACTTCACATGGTGAACCGGCGAATCGAAGATGACGGCGAGAAGATCATCGGCAAGAAGATCGGTGTCACGAGCCGCGCCGTTCAAGAGATGCTCGGCGTCTTTCAGCCGGACTTCGGATATCTGACCGATGCGATGCTCTATCCCAACGGTGGACCGATGCCGATCAGCGAGAAGCTCATTCAGCCGCGCGCGGAAGGAGAAATCGCTTTCAAGCTCCACAAGGACTTGAAGGGGCCCAGCGTCACCAACGAGGACGTGCTCGACGCGACCGAGTATGTGATGGCATGCTTCGAAGTCGTCGACAGCCGAGTCCATGACTGGAAGGTCAAGATCCAGGACACGGTCGCGGACAACGCGAGCTGTGGCTTGTTCATCCTCGGGGACGAGCACGCTGACGCAAAAAGGCTCGATTTCCCGAATTTGAAGATGCGTGTGTACAAAAACGGCAGGTTTCTCAGCGAGGGTTTGGGTTCGGCTGCGCTCGAGTCGCCGCTGAACTGCGTGACTTGGCTGGCCAATACCCTTTCGGAGTTTGGCATCGGTTTGAACGCGGGCGATGTGGTGCTCTCCGGTTCTTTGGTGCCTCTCGAGCCCGTGGTGGCGGGCGACGAGATGCGCCTCGACGTCGAGGGAATCGGGACGGCCTCCGTCCGGTTCACGTAGGAGTAGGGTGAGATGACGACGAAAGTAAAGGCAGCGATCATCGGGTCCGGGAACATCGGCACCGATCTGCTCTACAAGGCGCTACGAAGCCAGATCATCGACCCGGTGTGGATGGTCGGCATCGACCCCGATTCCGAAGGGCTCAAACGGGCGAAGGAGCTCGGCCTCCAGACGACGCACGATGGTGTCAAAGGCCTCGAGCCGCACATCGTCGCTGACAAGGTGCAAATCGCCTGGGACGCGACCAGCGCATACGTGCATGCCTCGAACAACGCGCTCGTCAAGAAGTATGGCGTGAAGATGGTCGATCTGACGCCGGCTGCCATCGGTCCGTTCTGTGTGCCTCCGGTCAACCTCCAGGAGATGGTCGGGCGTGACGAGCAGAACGTGAACATGGTGACCTGCGGCGGTCAGGCGACGATTCCGATGGTGGCCGCTGTGAGTCGCGTGCAGTCCGTGGAGTACGGCGAGATCATCGCGACGGTGTCCTCGAGGTCTGCAGGTCCGGGGACGCGAAAGAACATCGACGAATTCACGCGCACCACGGCCAAGGGCGTGGAGGTCGTCGGCGGAGCCAAGCGCGGAAAGGCGATTATCATCATCAACCCAGCCGAGCCACCCCTCATCATGCGGGACACCATCCACTGTCTGACGAAGGACCCACCCAAGGAAAAGGAAATCCGCGAATCCGCCCAGCGCATGATCGCCGAGGTTCAGAAGTACGTGCCCGGCTATACGCTCAAGAACGGCCCCGTCTTCGATGGGAACCGCGTGTCGTTCTACATGGAGGTCGAGGGGCTCGGCGATTTCCTCCCGAAATACGCTGGCAATCTCGACATCATGACTGCAGCCGGTCTGCGGGCGGCTGAGCTCATCGCTGAAGAGATTCAGCGCGCGGAGGCAGCATGAATCTGCAAGGCAAGAAGGTCACGCTACACGACATGAGCCTGCGCGACGGGATGCATCCCCAGCGCCATCAGCTCACGACCGGGCAAATGATCGAAGTGGCGACGGCGCTCGACGCGGCCGGAGTTCCGCTCATCGAAGTGACGCACGGGGACGGCTTGGGCGGCGCCTCGGTCAACTACGGCTTTCCAGCCGCCACCGATGAGGAGTACCTCCGGGCGGTGGTGCCGAGGATGAAGAACGCGAAGATCTCCGCGCTGCTGCTTCCGGGAATCGGGACCGTGGACCACCTGCGGATGGCCCATGATTGCGGTGTTCGCACGATTCGTGTGGCCACCCATTGCACCGAAGCGGACGTTTCGGAGCAGCACATCACGCTCGGCGCCAAGATGGGGATGGACACCGTGGGCTTTTTGATGATGGCCCACATGATCCAGCCCGAGCAGCTTCTCGAGCAAGCCAAGCTCATGACGGGCTATGGCGCCAATTGCATCTACATCACCGACTCGGCGGGTTACATGCTTCCCGACGACGTCACCGCGCGCGTAGGCTTGCTTCGCGATGAGCTCAGCGCCGAGGTGGAGGTTGGTTTCCACGGGCACCACAACATGCACATGGGTATCGCGAACTCACTGGCCGCGATCGAGGCCGGGGCAGCGCGTGTCGATGGTTCCGTCGCTGGAATGGGGGCAGGTGCAGGCAACACGCCGCTCGAGGTCTTCGTGGCCGTCCTGCACCGGATGGGGGTGGAAACGGGAATCGACATGTGGAAGCTGATGGATGTTGCCGAAGACATCGTCTACCCGCTGATGACCCACAAGGTTCGCGTGGATCGTGACTCGTTGACGCTCGGGTACGCCGGCGTGTATTCGTCGTTTTTGCTTCACGCGAAGCGTGCTGCCGAGAAGTACGGCCTGAAGTCGACCGACATTTTGGTCGAGCTCGGTCGAATGAAAACCGTCGGGGGGCAGGAAGACATGATCGAGGACGTCGCGCTCGACATGAAGAAAGCGGGCGCCGCGGAGTGATCGTGTGACGGACCTCGAAACATTTCGAGAAGAGGCGCGTGCCTGGGTTCGGGAGAACGCGCCCAAGTCGCTCTGGGGCACTAGCGGCAGTGGTCCGTTCGAGGGCTACTGGGGCGGTTCGAAGTGCGAGGAGACCGATCCGGACCTACTGCGTTGGCGTGACCTCGGGATTGAGAAGGGTTGGACGGCGCCTGCTTGGCCCAGGGAATACGGCGGGGGCGGCCTGAGTCGCGAGCGGGAAGACATCATTCACGCGGAGATGAAGGCCATCGGCGTCCCGCGTCCGGTCGCAGGACAGGGGCTCGCCATGTTTGGTCCTGTGCTGCTCAAGTACGGGAGCGATGCGCAACGCGCTCAGCACCTACCGGGGATCGCTCGCGGGGAGGTGCGTTGGTGCCAAGGATACTCCGAGCCGAATGCCGGGTCCGACCTCGCAAACCTACAGCTCCGAGCAGAGCGTGATGGCGATGAGTACGTATTGAACGGTCAGAAGACTTGGACCTCTCATGCCCATCTGAGCGACTGGATTTACTGCCTCACTCGAACCGATCCGAATGCGCCGAAGAAACAGATCGGAATCTCGGTGATTCTCGCTGACCTCGAGACGCCGGGGATCACAGTACGACGCATCGACTTGATCAGCGGGTATTCACCCTTCTGCGAAACCTTCTTCGACGACGTTCGCGTGCCGGTCGGGAATCTCGTGGGCAAGGAGAACGAAGGCTGGACCATCGCCAAGGCCATTCTCGGGCACGAACGTTCGTCAATCGGGCGCTCCATCGCGCGTCAACCGGGTTCGGCACAGCGCGATGTCGTCGCCAGAGCCCGCAAACATCTAGGTGCGGCGAAGGGGCCAATACCCGACCCTCTGCTGCGCGATGAGGTCGCCGCGCTGGGCATGCTGGAGGAAGCGTTTCACCTCACACTCGCTCGCATCCAGCAGAGTGCCGAGAGCGGCACCCCCGGCCCCGAGGGATCCATCACGAAGATCGTGGGCTCGGAGCTGAAGCAGATGCGTTTCGAGCTCGGCATGAAGGTCGCAGGGATTCAGGGCCTCGGCTGGGAAGGGCCGGGATTCGACGAGGAAGATCTCCAGTACACTCGCGACTGGTTGCGATCGCGAGCCAGCACCATCGAGGGGGGCTCCTCCGAGATTCAAAAGAACATCGTTTCCAAGCGCGTGCTCGGGCTACCGGAGGGGAAGAGATGACCGGGCGTAGGGCTCCGACTCTCTTGCTCGACGACGAGCAGAAGATGCTTTCGAAGACGGCACACGCGTTCATTCGCGAGCGTGCGCCGGCCGCTCGAATTCGTACCTTCCGAAACCGGGGAGACGAAACCGGCTTTTCCCGTGAGGTCTGGAACGCGATGGCCGAGCTTGGCTGGCTCGGTCTACAAATCCCGGAGGAGTACGAAGGTCTCGGACTCGGGTTTTTCGATCTTTGCGTCGTCCTCGAAGAAAGCGGGCGGGAGTTGATGCCCGAACCTTTCGTGTCGACGTTGCTGCTCGGCGCGCAAGCGCTCCTGCTCGGAGGCACCGAATCACAGAAAGGGGCGCTGCTTCCGGGTATCGTCGCAGGTGACAAAATCGTATCGCTCGCATACGAAGAGAAAGGCGCGCAAGGAGACGCATGGAGCCTGGGGACGGTCGCACGTTCCGAGGAGGGCGGGTTTGAGCTCAGTGGCGAAAAGGTGCAAGTTCTCGATGCCCATGTCGCGGACGCCATCATCGTGGCCGCCGCGACTTCCGGCACCGGGGCTGACCCGGTCCATTCGACCCTATTTCTAGTCGACCCCAACCAGTCGGGTGTGACAATCACCCGCCAGTACCGGATCGACGGCCTGAACGCCGCAATCGTTCGACTCGACCGGGTTCGGGTAAAGGGCGACCAAATCGTCGGTGTGCTCGACGGCGGTGCCACGCTATTGCAAGCGGTCCTCGATCGCGCTGCCGTTGGCGCGTCGGCGCAGATGCTTGGCGCTTCGGAGCAAGCGTTTGCGGACACCGTAGAATACCTGAAAGAGCGTGAGCAGTTTGGCGTTCCGATCGGCTCTTTCCAGGCGCTTCAGCACCGTGCGGTGTCCGTGTATGCCGACATCGCACTCACCCGGTCGGTCGTCTTTGCAGCTGCCCGTGCGATCGACGAGACGCCCGATGATGTTCCGCGTCTGGCGTCGCTTGCCAAGGCCATGGCTTCTGAAACGTTCATGCATGCGGCGAAAGAAGCCGTCCAAATGCATGGAGGCATCGGCGTGACCGACGAGCACGACATCGGATTTTACATGAAGCGCGCACAAGCGGCGTACATGAGCTTTGGAAGGCCTTCGCAGCACCGGCAGCGTTGGGCGGAGCTTCACGGCTACTAGCGATCAACCCTGAATAGCGAGAAATACGATGAAGAGGTTTGAAGGGAAGAATGTTGTCATCACTGGGGCGGCGGCAGGCATAGGCCAAGCCACTGCGCAGCGGATTGCCGAGGAGGGCGGCAACGTCGCGCTCATCGATATCAATGCCGAAGGCCTTGCCGCGACCAAGAAGATCGCCGAAGACCTGGGCGTCAAAGCGTGGACCTACGAGTGCAACGTCACCGACGGTGCTCGCGTGAAGGAAGTCATCGATCAGGCTGCACGAGACATGGGCGGGTTCGATACGCTCTGTCACTGTGCAGGCATCCTTCGCACCTACCACACGCACGAAATGACCTTCGCGCAGTGGCACGAGATCATCGACATCAATCTCAACGGCACCTTCTACGTGAATCAGGCCGCGCTGGCGCACCTCCTCAAAAACCGGTTCAGCGCGCTCGTAAACTGCTCGTCGACCTCAGCGCTCGGCAGTCATCCGTGGATGAGCGCCTACGCAGCCTCCAAAGGCGGGATCCTCTCGATGACCCGCGCGCTCTATCAGGAGTACGTGAAGCAGGGTTTGCGCGCCAATTGCGTCATCCCCGGCGGGATCGCGACGTCGTTGCACGGCGACTTCAAGGCTCCCCCGGGGGCCGATATGGAGCTGCTGAAGGGCGCCATGCCCTTCGTCGGCTTCGCGAAACCCAAGCACGCGGCATCGGTCATCGCCTTCCTGGCCTCCGACGATGCCCGCTACATCAACGGCACCGAAATTCGGGCCGACGGCGGAGCACTTTCCTAGGGCTAGTTCTTTCCTTTCGCGAGCTCCTGAACGCGGGCGAGGACGGATTGGTCTGCTTTGTGCAGCGCGCCGGCATCGTGCGGGGGCTGAGGGTCGTACTCGATCATGAGTTGCAGCGCTTTGGCGGTCGTCGCGTCCGTGAGAAGCTCGGCGAGCTGCAGCGCCATGTCGATGCCGCTCGAAACCCCCGCAGCCGTGAGGATCTTGCCTTCTCGAACGACGCGCTCGTCGGAGGGCTCGGCGCCGTACTTCGCCAGCAATTGTCGCGCAGAGAAATGAGTCGTTGCGCGACGTCCGCGCAATAGACCGGCGGCTGCGAGGAGCAGGGACCCCGTGCAGACCGAGGTCGTGAACGTGCTCGTCTCGTGCGCCGTGCGGATCCAGTGAAGAATCGCGTCGTCGTTCACCAATGCGCGGGTACCGATGCCTCCAGGAACCAAGAGGATTTCCGGGGCCGGAACGTCGTCGAAAAGAAAGTCGACCGTCAGACCGAGAAATCCATTGTCGGTGCGCACCTCGCCTAGACGGTGCCCGACGAAGCGGACCTCGGAATCCGGTAGGCGTTGAAGTACCTCATAGGGTCCGATCGCATCCAACGCCGTCACCTGGTCGAAGAGCGCGATTGCGATTTGCGTCATTTTTGCCTCGAGACTGCCGGAAGGCTCTAAGCTAGATGGCCGCGGAGGAAAGGAAGGTAGACGGGGTGCCAGAACCGGTCTCGGATGAAGCTCTCGATATCATCGGGTATGTTCGCACGCCGTGCAACGCCGTCTTCGATGGCTCGCTTGACGACCCTTGTGGCTACTCGCACCGAGGTCTCTTGAAGATCTTTTACCGGAGGGTAGATGAGGCCGCCTTCGACATACTTCTCGATCGTGTAGTCGGCTAGTGCCTGGGATGCCTCGAGCACCATGCCGTCCGTGATCGTCTTGGCATCGCTCAGGATTGCGCCGAAACCGAGCCCCGGGAAGATGAACGCGTTGTTGCCTTGACCGATAGGGTGCGTCACCCCGCCCATCAGCACCGGATCGAATGGGCTACCGGTCGCGACGATCGCTTTGCCGTTCGTCCAGCGATAGATGTCCAACGGCTTCGCCTCGGCGGAGCTCGTCGGGTTGGAGAGTGGGAAGATGATCGGCCATTGGTGGTTGTCCGCCATCGCGCGGACGACTTCTTCGTCGAATGCGCCGGCTTGGCCCGAGAGCCCCAGGAGAACGGTTGCCTTGGCATTGCGAATGGTTTCGACGAGGTCGGGAGCTTCGCCTGCGAATTCCCAACCGCGAACGGCTGCACGCGCGTGGGCGAAGCTGGCCTTGTAACCTTCCATCTCGCGATCGCTGAGCAGCAGACCCTGGGAATCGAGCACGAACACCCGTGCAGCGGCCGCCTCTGGGCTGAGACCCGCACGAATCAATCCCTGCCGCACCGCCCATGCCACGCCGATACCGCCGGCACCGGCGCCGTGAATGACGAAAACCTCGTCCTTCAAGCTCTCGTTTCGGAGGTGGCACGCCGCCAGGATCCCAGCGAGTGCCACCGCACCGGTGCCTTGAATATCGTCGTTGAAGGATGGGCCCCGTTCTCGATACCGTTCCAGCACCGTGAACGCGGCGGTCTTCGAGAGGTCTTCCCATTGAATCACGGCGTCGGGCCAACGTGACCAAACTGCGTCTACGAAGCGGTCGAGGAACTTGTAGTAGTCGTCACCTCGAAGACGCTTCTGACGAACGCCCAGGTAGTTGGGGTCATTGATGAGATCCATGCGTTCGGTCCCAACGTCGAGCGCAACCGGCATCGTGTGGAACGGGCTGACCCCACCGCCGACGGTATAGAGGGACATCTTTCCGATTGGGATCGCCAACCCCCCGTATCCCTGGTCGCCGATGCCGAGGATCGCCGACGAGTCCGTAGCGACGATCATGCGAACGTCATCCATCGGAAAGCACTCGAGCGTTTGATCGGCCCGGTCGATGTTGAGAGGCGAGAACGAGAGACCGCGAGGGTTCTGATAGAGCGCGCTGAACTGTTGAACGGCTGCACCCACCGTCGGCGTGTAGACGATGGGCAGCATTTCCTCGAGGTGTCTCTCGAGCAAAGCGTAGAACAGGATCTCTTGGCGCTCTTGCACCGCTCGCAGGTACTGATACTTGTCGATGTCGGTGGGCGCCTGAACGAAGCCCGTGTAGACGCGTTCGATCTGCTGCTCGAGCGTGTTGAACTGGGGGGGAGCAAACCACCCAGGCGCAGCGCCACGCGCTCTTCGTAGCTGAATGCGGTCCCCTTGTTGGTCAAAACCAACCGCAGGAGCGTGATGCCGTCCATGTAGACTTCCATGTACTTGCGTCCATGTTCATCTTCTTTGAGGTCAAACAACCGACTAACGCGTTTTCGCGGCATGGAGGTCCTTTCGTTACGCGCCTTCGATGGCGGCCACGACTGCATCTGCCATCTCAGTCGTGCTGAGCGAACGCCGTCCGCCGCTCAGGTCCGCGGTCCGAAGGCCACTGTCGAGGACCTTCTGGACGGCGTCTTCGATGATCTTCGCATCGCCATCGAGATCGAGACTGTGGCGAAGCAACATAGCGGCGCTCAGAATCGTCCCAAGGGGGTTCGCGATGCCTTTCCCGGCGATGTCTGGAGCCGACCCGTGGATCGGTTCGTACACGCCGAGCGTGCCAGCTCCGAGCGAAGCACTCGGCAGCAGCCCGAGCGAGCCGGTCAGCACGGCACCCTCGTCGGAGAGAATGTCGCCAAACATGTTGCCGGCCACGATGACGTCGAACGAGGAGGGGTCGGTGACGAGTCTCATGGCAGCCGAGTCGACGAGCTGGTGGTCAAGCTTGATGTCTGGGTTCTCTCGGCCGACCTCGGTGGCCACCTCGCGCCAGACCTGCATGGTCGCGAGCACGTTGGCCTTGTCGATCGAGGTGACGTGCCCGCCTCGCTTTCGCGCAACTTCGAACGCAAGCTCGACGATTCGGCGAATTTCGCTCTCGTCGTACACCATCGTATCGAAACCCGTGCGCAGACCGTTCCTAGTCTCCTTCCCCTTGGGCTGCCCGAAGTAGATTCCCCCGGTGAGCTCCCGAATGAACACCAAATCGACGCCCCGCAGCCGTTCGGCCTTGAGCGGCGAAGCGGCTTCGAGCCCTCGGAAGAGCTTCACCGGACGAACGTTTGCAAAGAGCTTGAGGGCCTTCCGCATCCCGAGGAGCCCCTGTTCGGGGCGAACCGTCGCGGTGGGGTCGTCCCATTTCGGGCCGCCCACCGCACCGAGGAGGACCGCGTCGGCGCTTCGGCATCCAACGATGGTGTCGTCCGGCAGCGGGACGCCCGTCTCGTCGATGGCGATGCCGCCGATCAAGTGAGTCGAGAACATAAACGCGTGTCCGGATTTGCTCGCAACCGCCTCGAGCACTTGGCGGGTCGCGTCCACGATCTCGGGGCCGATTCCGTCGCCAGGGAGAAGGGTGATCTTGGCTTTCATGGTTCGTTACCTGTGCGGCCGGCCATGATGCACGGCGCGCGTCACGAGGGCAATGACTAAGTCCGCGCTGCCGCGGCTTTGGGTTGCTTTTTGAGCCTGGCGCGTTCCAGACTGAGTCCGTACTCGATGCTGTCGATCAAGGCCTGGAGCGACGCCTCGATGATGTTGCTCGACGCCCCGACGGTGCTCCATGTGTCGTGAGCTGACTGGCTGTCGATGAGTACCCTCGTCGTCGCTTCCGTTCCGCTGCGGCCATCGAGAATGCGAACCTTGTAATCGCTGAGGTGCATCTCCGCGACCTCGGGGAAGAAGGGCCGCAACGCCTTCCGAAGCGCCGAGTCGAGCGCGCTCACCGGGCCGTTGCCCTCGCCGGCAGTGTGCACCACCTCGTCGCCGATCTGCACTTTCACCGTGGCCTCGGCGAACATCCCTCCGCCACGCCGCCGCCCAACGCCTGCCTGGAAGTCGAGTACCTCGAATGGAGGCCGATAGTCGGCCTGGTGGCGGGCCATCAGCAACGCCACCGACGCCTCGGCGGCTTCGTACGCAAAGCCCTTGGCCTCGAGCTCCTTGATCTTTTCGAGCACGCGGCCGCCATGATCCGACCCCACTTCGAGGCCGAGCTCCTCCGCTTTGCTGAGAACGTTGCTCCGCCCTGAAAGCTCGCTCACCACCACCCGCGACTCGTTTCCGACGAGCGTCGGATCGATGTGCTCATACGATTCAGGATGCCTGCGGATGGCCGCGACGTGGACACCGCCCTTGTGTGCGAACGCGCTTCGCCCAACGTATGCAGCATGGTCATCGGGGCTCAGGTTGGCGATCTCTGCGACGAAGTGCGCCAAGTCGTAGAGTTGCGCGAGGCTACCGTCGGGAAGGCACCGCAACCCGAGCTTCATCTCCACGTCCGGGATGATCGCGCAGAGGTTGGCGTTTCCGCAACGCTCGCCGTAGCCGTTGATCGTTCCCTGCACGTGATGCGCGCCTGCGCGAATAGCCGCGACCGAGTTGGCAACGCCGCACTCGCCGTCGTTGTGTGCGTGGATGCCGAGACGCGCTTCGGGTAGGGCGTGACGCACCAACTTGATCGTATCCTCGATCTCCCAAGGCATTGAACCACCGTTCGTGTCGCAAAGGACCAGCGTTTCGGCCCCGCCTCGCGAGGCCGCGCGCAGCGTCTCGAGTGCGTACTCTGGGTCGGATTTGTAACCGTCGAAGAAATGCTCCGCATCGTAGATGACTCGGCGTTGATTTTTCCGAAGAAAAGACACGCTATCCTCGACCATCCGCAGATTCTCGTCGAGGCTCGTCCGCAACACTTCGGTGACGTGCATGTTCCACGCCTTCCCGAAGATCGTGCACACCTGCGTGCCCGCTGCCAGCAAGGTCTGAAGTTGTTTGTCGTCCTCTGCACGCAGCTCCGCTCGGCACGTCGACCCGAACGATGCGATGATCGCGTTCTTCCAGGTTGCGTCCTTGGCACGCTCGAAGAACTCGACGTCCTTCGGGTTGGACCCTGGCCAGCCGCCTTCGATGTAAGCGACACCCAGGGAATCGAGCTGCCCCGCAATCCTCAGCTTGTCGTCGCAGGATAGACTCATCCCTTCCATCTGCGTACCGTCACGCAGAGTAGTGTCGTATACGGCTACGGCGGGGCCTGAGCCCTTATGTCCGTCGTTGCTCATAGCGTGTGATCTGTTCGTCGAAAGACAGCAGGTAACCGAGTTGATCGATGCCCTGGAGCAAGCAGTGCTTGGAGAACGCGTCGATTGGGAAAGTTGCCTCCAAGCCGTTCGGCCCGGTCACGGTCTGGCTCGGCAAGTCGATCGTGATTTGAGTCGCACGGTTCGACTGCACCGCGTCCAGGAGCGCCTTGTACACGTCAGGGCTCACCTCGACCGGCAACAGCCCATTTTTCAGCGAGTTGCTCTTGAAGATGTCCGCAAAACCGGTCGAAATGATCGCACGAAAACCCCATCCGACTAGGGCCCACGGTGCGTGCTCGCGCGACGAGCCGCTGCCGAAGTTGTGACCGGCGATGAGAATCTGTGCGCCCTGGGATGACGGTTCGTTGAGCACGAAGCCCGGATTGGGTGAGCCGTCCTTGAGGTAGCGCCAGTCGCAGAAGAGGCTGTCTCCGAGGCCGCTCTTGTCGGTCACCTTGAGAAATCGGGCGGGTATGATCTGGTCGGTGTCCACGTTTTCCGAGGGCAGGGGGACCGCATGGGAGGTGAGTGTCGTGAATTTCGCCATGACTCAGTCTTTCAGGAAAGGAACAAGCTTCGGGGATCGGTGACTTCGCCGGTGACGGCCGCGGCGGCCGCGGTGAGCGGAGATGCTAGGAATGTACGGCCGCCCTTGCCCTGTCGACCTTCGAAGTTTCGATTCGACGTGCTGACTGCATATTGTCCCGGCTCGAGGTTGTCGCCGTTCATCGCAATGCACATCGAGCAGCCTGGCTCACGCCATTCGGCTCCCGCGTCCTTGAAGATCTGGTCGAGACCCTCGGCTTCGGCCTGCGTCTTGATGTCGTGCGAACCAGGCACGACGAGGGTGCGCACACCGTTCGCTACCTTGTGCCCGCTGAATACTCCGGCCGCCAAGCGAAGATCGCTCATGCGCGAGTTCGTGCACGAACCGATGAAGACCACGTCGATCTTCTTGCCGAGCAGGGGCCGGCCAGGCTGCAGGCCCATGTAGCCCATCGCCTTTTCGAAGGCGGCCCTCTGCGAGGGGTCGGCGAAAGAATCGACCGTCGGCATCGGTGCGCTGATGTGCATCCCCATACCCGGATTCGTGCCATAGGTGATCATCGGCTCGAGCGTGGTGGCGTTGATGACGACCGTTTTGTCGAAGGTGGCACCATCGTCGGTACGAAGCTCACTCCAGCGTTGCACTGCAGCGTCCCATTCGGCTCCCTGGGGAACGCGCTCGCGCCCTGCGAGGTACTCGAACGTCGTCTCGTCGGGCGCGATCATCCCAGCGCGAGCACCGGCCTCGATGCTCATGTTGCAGACTGTCATGCGGCCGTCCATGTCGAGGCCGCGGATGGCCGAGCCTGTGTACTCGATGACATGGCCCGTCGCCCCGCCCGTGCCGATCTCCGCGCAGAGCGCCAAGATGACGTCTTTGGCGGTCACCCCTGGCATCAGTTGGCCATCGACCCGTACCTCGAGGGTCTTGGGCTTGGGCTGCAAGAGGCACTGTGTGGCCAGCACGTGCTCGACCTCACTGGTTCCGATTCCGAACGCCAGCGCACCAAATGCGCCGTGCGTCGAAGTGTGACTATCGCCGCACACGATCGTCTTTCCGGGCTGCGTGAAACCGCGCTCCGGCCCTATCACGTGGACGATCCCGTTGCGGCTATCTCCGAGACGGAAGAGCTCGATGCCGAACTCTTCGCAGTTTCGCTCTAGCTGCGCGAGCTGAGCCTTCGCCTGGTCGTCGATTACCCACAGCGCCTTCGGAAGCGTCGGCGTCGAGTGATCCATCGTGGCGATCGTCTTGTCCGGTCGGCGAACCCGGAGACCACGCTCGCGAAGTCCCGAGAACGCTTGAGGGGATGTGACCTCGTGAATGAGCTGCAGATCGATGTAGAGAACCGCAGGCCTGTCGGGCTCCTGAACGACTACGTGGTCGTCCCAAACCTTCTGAAATAGTGTTCTTGGTTCCATAATGTTCGTCATGCAGCGCTTCCGGCTGCCTCGCTATCGTTCTGCGTTGCTTCTCTGATTGCCAGGATGCGGTTGATGGCCGCTAAATATGCTTTGGCGCTCGCGACGATCACGTCGGTATGCGCGCCATGACCGTGAAACACACGCGCGCGGGCGCGCTCGTTTTGTGGATTGATCTTGTCAGATCGAGCATCCACCTGTTCTGGTGAGACGCGCACGCTGACCTCTCCGAGCGCGTCGATTCCCTCGGTGACCGATTGAACCGTGTACTCGAGCAAGGTGCACGGCACGTGGACCAGCGACTGAATCGCCTTGTACACCGCATCGACGGGGCCCGTTCCGACCTCGGCCACGGTTTGCGTTTGCCCGTCTGGCCCGGTGAGCCTCACCGTAGCGGTAGGCATTCCGGTGCCGCATCCGACCTGGATCTTGTCGAGCCTCCAGTATTCGGTAGGCTGGTAGAGCTCGTCGCTCACCAGCGCTAGCAAGTCAGCGTCCGTGATGTGCTTCTTCTTGTCGGCGAGCTTCTTGAAGCGCGCGAAGGCCTTGTCGAGGCCGTCGCCCGAGATGGGATAGCCGAGCTCGACCAAGCGGTTTGCAAACGCGTGCCGGCCGGAATGCTTGCCCAGGACGAGCTGAGTCTTCCCCGCGCCGACGGTTTCGGGACGCATGATCTCGTACGTCTGCTCGTTTTTGAGCATGCCATCCTGATGAATGCCGGCCTCGTGGGCGAACGCATTCGCACCCACGATGGCCTTGTTCGGCTGCACGACCATCCCAGTGACCTTGCTGACGAGGCGGCTGACACGAGTGAGCTGGGTGGTGTCGATCCGGGTGCCAATGCCATACAGGTCGCGCCGCACGTAGAGAGCCATCACGACCTCTTCGAGCGACGCATTACCTGCACGCTCACCGATTCCATTGACTGCCACCTCGACCTGGCGCGCGCCATTGAGGATCGCCGACAGGCTGTTGGCGACCGCCAAGCCGAGGTCGTCGTGGCAATGGACACTGATGATCGCGTTCTCGATGCCGGGAACGTTTTCCCGGATCATCGCAATGCGCTCTCCGAATTCCCCTGGGATCGTGTAACCGACGGTATCCGGGATGTTCAGCGTGCTCGCACCAGCCTCAATCGCGGCCTGGAGCGCTTCGTACAGGAAGTCCATCTCAGTGCGGCCGGCGTCTTCCGGACTGAACTCCACATCCTCACAGAAGCTCCGCGCGTACGCGACCATCTCGCTGATCCTCGCAAGCACCTCGTCCCGGTTCATACGGAGCTTGTGTTCACGGTGGATCGGAGACGTTGCGAGGAAGGTATGGATCCGGGGGCGCTTCGCAGGCGCCACGGCCTCTGCCGCCTTGTCGATGTCGAGCTTGTGCGCCCGTGCAAGGCTGCAGATCGTTGGCGGCTCGGAGATCGGACGGCCTTCGACGCCCGTCACCCCGACCGCTTCAGCGATGTTCTTCACGGCCCGCAGGTCGTCGGGTGACGCAGCCGCGAAGCCGGCCTCGATGACGTCCACTCCCAAGCGCGATAGGGTCTTCGCCACCTCTAGCTTTTCCGATGAGCTCATCGTCGCGCCAGGGGACTGCTCTCCATCTCGGAGCGTTGTGTCGAAGATCCGTACGTGTTCGGGTTGCATGATTCGTTCTCCCGGCACCGCGTTGGGCGGCGCCTGTCTTAGTCTCCCGGTTTGATTTCCACTGGGTCGACAAAAGGCATCATCGACCGAAGCCTTGCGCCGACCTGTTCAATCGGCTGTTCCTGTTCGGCGCGTCGGATCGCATTGAATTTCGGGCGACCCTTCTCGTTCTCTTCGATCCAGCGTTTGGCAAAGGTCCCGTCTTGGATTTCGGCCAGGATTTGCTTCATCGCCTTCTTGCTCTCGTCGCCGATGACCCGCGGACCGCTCACGTAGTCGCCCCATTCCGCGGTGTGCGACACCGAGTAACGCATGTAGTTGAGGCCACCACGATACATCAGGTCGACGATGAGCTTCAGCTCGTGCAGGCATTCGAAGTAGGCGAGCTCGGGCTGATAGCCTGCTTCGACCAGCGTCTGAAAGCCGGCTTTCACGAGCTCCGACGCGCCACCGCAAAGAACGGCCTGCTCTCCGAAGAGGTCGGTCTCCGTCTCTTCCGTGAAGGTCGTCGTCAAGACACCGGCGCGGGCGCAGCCGATCCCGGCGGCATACGACATCGCGAGCGCATCGGCTTGGCCCGTCGCGTCTTGGTGAACGGCCAGCAGAGCAGGGACACCGCCGCCCTCCTGGTACGTCTCACGCACTCGGTGCCCGGGGCTCTTCGGCGCAACCATGGTGACGTCGACATCTTTCGGTGGCGCGATCGTGCCGTACCGGATGTTGAACCCATGAGCGAACATCAGCATCTTGCCCGCCTCGAGGTTTGGCGCGATGTCCTTTTCGTAGATCGCCGACTGCGACGTATCGGGCGCAAGAATCATGATCACGTCGGCTTCCTTTGCGGCCTCGCCCACCGATCTCACCGCCAGTCCGGCCGCCTCGGCCTTGGCCTTGCTCTTGCTGCCCTCCTGCAAGCCGATGCGCACGTCTACACCGCTCTCTTTCAAGTTGAGCGCATGTGCGTGCCCCTGGGAGCCGTAGCCGATGATCGCCACCTTCTTGCCTCGAATCAGCGAGAGGTCGGCGTCCTTTTCATAGCGAATCTGGGTCATGTGTCTCTCTACTTCTCCAAAGGGTTATGCCGCTGAGTTGCGGGAGCGGGAAGGCACCGTGGGATGGGCCAGATCATGCTTTTCGACGCCGCGGGTCATCGCGACCGTGCCGGTCTGAACCAGCTCCAGGATGCCAAAGGGTCGCAACACCGAGACCAGGCCTTCGACCTTGTCTTGCGGTCCAGTGATCTCGATGGTCATGCGTTCGGGGGACATGTCGATCGCCCGCGCGCGAAACACCTCACAGATCTTCAGGATTTCGTCGCGCTGCTCGCGGTTGCAGTTGACCTTGATCAACGCGAGCACACGACTGATCGATTGTTTGTGCGTGATGTCGTCGACCCAAAGCACATTGACCATCTTGTAGAGGTTCGCCTCGATCCGCTTGGCTTTGTCCTCGTCTGCCTCGCAAACGATGGTCATGCGCGACACGCCTGCTTCGTGCGTGGCGCCGACGTTGAGCGAATCGATGTTGAAGCTGCGACGGCGGAACAGCGAGGCGACTCTGTTCAGCACGCCTGGCTTGTCCTCCACGAAAACGGCGAAGGTTCTTTTGACGGACTGAGACATCATTCGTCCTCCCCCGTCTCGAAGATCGGGTTGTGCTCGGGAGCGCCCGGTTTGTGCGGTCGCTCGATCATATCACCGAGGTTGGCGCCGGCTGGAACCATTGGATACACCGAATCTTCTTGCTCGACTCGGAAGTCGATGACCACGGTCCCCTCGGTGGCTTCCGCCTTACGAACCGCCTCTTCGACCTCGGATCGCTTCTTCACGCGAAGGCCGGTCAGGCCATGCGCGTCGGCGATCTTCACGAAGTCAGGGCTGAGCAGTGGCGTTGCCACGTAGCGGCCGCCGAAGAAGAACTCTTGCCACTGACGAACCATGCCGAGGAAGCCGTTGTTGATGATGGCGACGTTGACCTTGATGCCTTCCTGTGCGCAGGTGGAAAGCTCCGCCTGGGTCATTTGAAATCCACCGTCGCCGCAGATGACCCACACCGAGTCATCGGGTTGGGCGAACTTGGCGCCGATCGCGGCGGGTAGTGCAAAGCCCATCGTGCCGAGGCCGCCCGAGGTGATCAGCTTCATCGGGTAGTCGTGCTTGTAGTATTGCGCCTCCCACATCTGGTGCTGACCCACGTCGGTGACGACGAGTGCCTTGCCTTCCGTCAAGCGGTACAGATCGTGAATCACATGAGCGGCGTAGAGCTTACCCAAGTCCGGAAGATTCTTGATGTCCCGCACCGCCGAGCCGCCTTGGATCTCCTGGATGTACGCCAACCATTCGGGGCGGTCGCACTTGTCGACGTGCGGGAGCATCGTCTGCAACACTGTCCGCGCATCACCCACGATTGGCACGTCGACATGGACATTCTTGTTGATCTCTGCTGGATCGAGCTCGATGTGGATCTTCTTTGCACCCAGGGCATAGGTTTTGAGATTACCCGTGACGCGGTCGTCGAATCGCATGCCGATTGCGATGATCAAATCGGCGTCCTGAATCGCCTTGTTGACCCAGGTCTCTCCGTGCATTCCCATCATTCCGAGGTTCTGCGGGTGACTGGCCGGGAAACCCCCAAGACCCAGAAGGGTGCATGCCACTGGAATGCTCGTCTTCTCGACGAACCGTATCAAAGTCTCGGTCGCCTGCGACTGCATGACGCCGTGGCCGGCAAAGATGATAGGACGCTTTGCGTTCTTGATCAGCTCCACCGCTTCTTCGAGTTGCTCCTCGAGCGGCGCGTAGTCCGGTCGGTAGCCGGGAAGGACGATTTCGTCGTCGCTCCATTCGAACACGCAGCTCTGCTGCTGCGCATCCTTGGTGATGTCGACCACGACTGGTCCAGGCCGGCCCGTTCGCGCGATGTAGAACGCCTCGCGGATGGTGGGTGCGATTTGCTCCGGCTTCGTGACCAGGTAGTTGTGTTTGGTGACGGGTATGGTGCAGCCGGTGATGTCCGTTTCCTGGAATGCATCGCTGCCGATGAGTTGCGACGGAACTTGCCCCGTGATGCAGACCATCGGAATCGAATCCAGCATGGCGGTGGCTATGCCGGTCACTAGGTTGGTGGCGCCAGGGCCGGAGGTCGCGATGCAGACCCCGACTCGCCCCGACGCGCGCGCATAGCCGTCGGCCATGTGGGAGGCCCCTTGCTCGTGACGGGTCAGCACGTGATGGATCGGGTACTCGATCATCGCGTCGTATGCGGGCATGATCGCGCCACCCGGATAACCGAAGCAGACCTCAACCCCCTCGCGCGCGAGCGACTCCCAGATGATGCGTGCTCCGGTCAGCGATTCGCCGATACGATTCTCGAGCTTGGGGTGGGCGGGTGTCACGAGGCTCTCCTTACCTGTTGGTTGGCTCCAACTAGTTGATTTGAGGCGGCATTCAAGCAGCGTTTGGCCAACGATGAAGGCGCCGGGCCAAACCCTGACAGGGCGCCCTGGCCGCCGGCGGCACTCGACACCTCTGAAACCTGCGAGCCAACTGTAGTTTTGCGTTGTGAGTATCTTTTCATGGGTTTTGGTCAATAAAAAAGGCCCCCGCACGCTCGATGCGGGGGCCAGAAACTGAGTGGGATGTGTGTGAGTGGTTCTGGTCCCCGCCTATGCCTGCACGACTAGCAGGAGGCTAATAATGAGGCCGACTACAACTACAACACCGCCAACGATGCCCGCGTGTCGCGCATCGAAGGCTGCAGCCATAGCAGTCGAGTACCGAACCATATTTTCCGATTCTGCTGCCAACTCTCCCCACGGTCAAGAGGGACACGCTCCATCCTCTCAAACGCAGGGGATCACTCAACTTCCCAGCCAAAGATCGCAGCGGCTGCTTTCCGCTGTGTCGACGGAACCAATCGTGCGTGGACCAAGGGGGGAGGTTGGGGCTGCGATCTTTGCGCTAGAATAGCTCTAGTTTCGCGTAGTTGAGGGGCTGGAGCGCGTCCCCCTGAAGCTCGAGCACCATGGCGGTGTTGGGGTGGCAGTAGGGGCCGGTCGCGTTCGCGGGGATGTGCTCTTGGGAGGCGATCACTTCTTGGCTTGCGGACAGGAACAGCAGGTCGATGGGGAATGGGACGCCGGTGTTGGTGATGCAGACCTTGGTTTCAATGGGGAAGACCAACAGCAGGGCGCTGTTCTCGGAAAGCGGCCCATGGAGGCGGAGGCCCTCTTGTCGCTCGTACTCGGTGTCGGCGATCGTGATCGCGAGCTCGAGTTGCACATGACCGCTGGCGTCGAGGAGCAGGCCGCGTTGCGTCGTCTGATCGTTGCCGCAAGCCGCAATTACAGCAAGGAGCAGAAACGCGACCACGTTCTTCACAGCGACCTCAGAAATGCAAGGAGCGCCTCTCTGTCGGCTGAGCTCAGCGCGCCCACGGCATCACGGCTCCTCGAAGCCTCGCCCGCGTGCTCTGCAATCGCATCTTCGATGGTGCTCGCACGGCCGTCGTGTAAGTAGGGTGCGGTTCGACCCAGGCCCCACAGTGGTGGCGTCCTAAAGTCGCGGACTCCCGCGGCACCTTCTTCGATGCCGAGCGCGGTGGGGACTGCGATGTCGTGCAGTAGCAAGTCGGTGTACGCATCGACACGGACGCCATCTGCGGTTTGCAGGCTCGGCGCGTGGCAGCTGTCGCAGCCGACGGCGCGGAATAGCGCTTCGCCCCGGCCTTCGAGGCCAGGGTCAACGCTGTTTCGCGGCGGCGGTGCGAGGAGCTCGATAAACGCCGTGATCGCATCGATGGTGCTTACGTCCGATTCAGGGTCGGCCACGTCGTCGCCATCCTCCGCAGTGCCAAACGAAGAACCCACCTCGTCGGGGACCGTCAATCCCAGCTCGGTGCTGAGCGCGTCCCGCACGAACTCGCGGACCGATGGCACGTTGGCCTTCCAGCCGAATCGACCGAGGCGTCCGTCGCTGAGAACGTGAGCGCGCCCGGCTATTCCGTCGCCGTTTAGATCGCTTGGATCCGCGAGAGCCTCGATCGCCGCACGCGGAACCCGTTCGAGGAGACCCAAGCCCAGCGTCGACGGGGTCTGGCGTGGCTCGAAGAAGTTCGCGTTTGCGTCGGGTTCCGGCCGAATCGAATTAGTCGAGTGGTGGGGAAGGGCAGTTCCTGCGCTTGGCATGCTGAACGTGAAGCCGCTAAAGATCCCTTGTCGCATGGCGTCGACATCCGACGGCCCCGCCGCCCCAATCACCGGGTCGAAATGACACGACCGGCAGGCGTCACCGTTGAAGCGCGGACCGACGCCTTCGGAAAACCGGAAGTCCCGATCGAAGAGGATGCGGCCCTCCTCGAAACGTTTCTGCTGTTCGGCATCCAAGCCCGCGAGAGGGCCTCCGTATTCGCCCACGGCTGGACTCTTGGCCCCGGGGGGCAAGAGGCCCGAGCTTGCCTGCGCATTGCCCCCAAGCGAAAGAAGAAACGCGAGCAGATCCTGTTGCTCGTCGGTCGTGAGCGCTACGTAGGCATCCCGGATCGAAGCAGCCTCTCCGTCATGCCACCGAATCGCATCGTCGATGGTGCTGGCGCGACCGTCGTGCAGGTACGGATTCGCTACGGCGATTCCCCAGAGCGGTTGCGTGCGAAACTCCCGACCGTTGGCTTCGCCCATGGGGAATCCATCAGCGAGGCCGTCACCCATGTCATGCAGCAGCAGGTCGGTGTACGCCGGAATCGCTCCACGGGGGCCATGCAACGTTGGCAAGTGACAGGCGTCGCACCCAATCTCGTGAAACGCTCGCGCCCCACGCTCGGTTTGCGCGCTCGGCGCGTCGGGAGTGGGAGCGGCCAAGAGCAAGGTAAAAGCGACTAAGTCAAAGAGCTGCGACTCAGGGAGCTCTGGGTCGGGTACATCGTCGAGATCCAGGGTCGGCTCGTCCGGGATGACCGCTTGGGCTGCGATGATCGCCCCCACGCCATCGTGCGCGAGCGGCGGAGCCGCGGTCGGTAGGACGCTGAACGTGGGCAACTCCGCTCTTCGCTCTGCTGAAAGCGGGTCCGACGTGATCCCCACATGATTGAACAGTGGGCCACGAATGAAGATCTCGATTCGCGAAGTCTGTGCTTTTCGCCCGAACCGACCCACGAGAGTCCCGTCGTAGTTGACCCGGCCGCTGATCCCGTCTCCGTCAGCGTCGTCCGGATCGGCATGACTGATGATTTCGGTCTCGGGAATTTCAGCGAGCAAACCAGAGCCGAAAAATGGAATCGGATTCCGTGTTGCGCTGATGTTCGTGAGTTGATCCGTCGGCGCGCGCCCCGAATCGAGAGAGAATTGCCGTTGCACTCCGTTCTTGCCCCTCGGGACGACCGTGTCGGGACTGAGCGCATCGCCTACCAACAAGAAGTCTCGATAGTGACTCGCGCTCCCGCCGGTGACCGGCTTTTCATGGCAACCCCCGCAGGAGGTGAGATTGAACTCCGGCCCAAGACCTTCCTCCGGAGCGAATTGATGCAACGCGATTTCCCGGCCGCGTTCGAATGTCGCGAGCTCCTGCGGCGATGCGGACGGTAGAGGCGCACCGAGCTCCGCGAATATGCCCTCCGCGACCTGCTCCGAAGTATCGTGGGCGCAGCTGCCTCCCCACAAGCCTGCCGTGCAGAGGGCAAGCGTCGCGCTCCAAGCCTTCAGGTTCATCGGCGAATCAAGCAAGACAACTAAACCAACTATAGTCTACCGTCACCGTTCGTCGAAGTCGATCGCGACTGTCTGCTCGGTTCCCCCGGGCGACAAAGGCTTCCTCGCCTTCTCGATGTCGCCTCCAAATGCGTCCCACCAAGCCTCAGCCTGGGCGCGGCTCCACGGGCGTATCCCGAGACGATCGATCGCATCGGCAAACTCCTGGGCGGAGGCGGGCCTCTTGGACTGGTCCTTCTCCAGACAAGCGAAGAGGAGCGCCTCGAGCTCGGCTGGTACCTCTTGCGAACAGACTTCCGAAAAAGGGAGCGGCTCGGTTTGCACGTGGTGCATGCACACCTCGATGATCGTCTTGCCGTCGAAGACGTGCCGTCCGGCGAGGAGGTAGTAACCCACGGCTCCGAGCGCATAGAGATCGGTTCGGGCGTCGATACCCTGAGGGTCTTGTATCGCTTCGGGGCTCAAGTAGTGCGGCGTGCCCTTGATCGACAGCGTGTTCGTTCGCTCGAGGTCGTCGACCTGGCCGAGATTCTTGACGAGACCGAAGTCGAGCACCTTCGTCACGTCGGGCACACCCCCTTGACGCGCTAGCATGATGTTGCTCGGTTTGATGTCTCGATGAATCAAGCCCACCGAGTGGGCTTCGTTGAGTGCGCGCGCAGCGTCACTCAGGATGCGCACGACCCGCTCAACCGGCTGCGGTCCACCTACCTCGACGACCTGAGTGAGCGTGGCCCCAGCAAGAAGCTCCATCGCGTAGTAGAAGAGCCCCTCCGGAGTGCGACCGTAATCGTAGATCGTGACGGTGTTCGGGTGGGTGAGCCTCGCGGTGAGCTGCACCTCTCTTCGGAACCGGTCTAGCGCCTCCGCGTCAGCGAGCTCTGGGCGTAGTAGCTTGATCGCCGTCGGCCGCTTGAGCATGCCGTGCTTTGCTTGGTAGACGACGCCCATCGCGCCCTCGCCGAGCTTGCGTTCCAGAGTGTACTGCCCGAGCTTCTGGATATCGCTGACTTCCTTGCGCAAGCGATGAATGACGCGCGAAGCCAAGGCGGCGAGTCCAACCGTGAGCGTCCACCACATCACCGTGATCACGGCTTGCGACGCGGCCACGCGTTGGGTGGACTTGCCCTCATAGCCGAAGCGTCGCCAAATGCTGAGGTCGACCCCTAGGTAGTGCCAATACATCGCAGCGACGAGGGGGATCCCAATCAGGACACCAAGAATGGCCGTTCGCCGCGCGGAGCTCGGCACGAACACGCTCCTCGCGAACATGACCAGCGCCAGAATGAACGCCGTGATGGTGTCGGCGCCGACCTCCGGCCGGATCTCCATCCCCATCCCGATGTATCCGAGGCTCGCCAGAAAGATCCCAGTGTATTCGACCGCATGAATCGCGTTGACCGACAGCTCGCCACGCCTGCACACGAGCCAGACGCCGATCAGTGGGAAGACTGCCGCAGCGTGGATCAGAAAGCTCGGGTCGATGAGCTCCTTCTCGAGAAAGCCAAAGAGGACCCCCATGACCACGCGGAAGGAGAGGGCGGTGCCCCCGAGCACTGCGCCGATGAGCCCGAAGACAGCAACGCGCCGTTGGAGAAACGCGCGCGCCGCGGGATTCGAAAAATAGGTGCTGCTGCTCATCGCTGCCGGCCCATCATGACTAACTTCGCAAATTGTAGCCACTGCGAAGGAGCGCCCCCGCGACTCCGAGCAAGACCAAGAACGAGACGAGGACCACGATGGCGCTCGTGATTGGCGAGACGTCGGCCACCCCGAGGAAGCCGTATCGAAGCCCATTGATCATGTAGAGAAGTGGGTTGAAACGGCTGATGGAATTCCAGGGCTCGGGAAGGAGGTCGATCGAGTAGAAGACGCCACCCAGGAAGGCCAGCGGCAGGAGAACGAAATTGGGAAAGATTGCGAGATGGTCGAACTTCTCGGCCCAGAGTGCAGCGATCAGGCCCAAGAGCGCGAGCGTCGCGGTGACGAAGAGACTGAAGAAGATGGTCCAGCCGATGTGGCGAATCGGAAACCAGGTGAACGATAGCGCGACGAGGTACACGAGCGCCCCTACCACGATGGCGCGGATCATGGCGGCCCCCACGTAGGCAACGAGGATTTCGAACGCCCCGAGGGGCGCTATCAAGATATCGATGATCGTTCCGTTGATCTTCGATTGAAACAGGCTCGACGACGTGTTCAAGAAGGAGTCGCGAACCATCGTCATCATGACCAGGCCGGGCACCACGAACTGGATGTAAGGAACGCCGGAAATCTCCCGCAGACGGGAGCCAAGCGCGACGCCGAATACCAGGAAGTAGAGGCTCGTCGTCACGAGCGGACTGAGCACCGTTTGCAGCCACACTTTGCTGAAACGCCGGATTTCTTTCATGAAGAGTGTCCGCAGGGCGATCGTGCTCATGCCGCTGGCTTTCCGTCAGCCCGGCGAATCAGCTCCACGTAGATGTCCTCGAGCGAACGTCCTCTGTGTCGTTCCATCAGGCTGGCGCGGCTTTCGACGAGGAGGAGCTCGCCGTTGTGTAGAATCCCGATTCTGTCCGCGAGCCGTTCCGCTTCTTCGATGTAGTGGGTCGTCAGTACGATGGTAGTGCCCGCCGTGCGCAGATCTTGGACCTCCTGCCAAAGCTCGCGGCGCAATTCGACGTCCACGCCGGCCGTTGGCTCATCGAGAAAGAGCAATCGAGGCCCATGCACGAGTGCCTTTGCGACCAGCAGACGCCGCTTCATGCCGCCCGAAAGAGTCCGCGTGTAAGCATCGCGCTTTTCTTCGAGCGAAAACGTCTTGAGTAGGTTTTCGGCTCGTTCCCTGCTCGGCTCGATGCCCATGAGACCCATTTGAATCAATAGGCTTTCGAGGGGCGTGAAGAAGGGGTCGTAGTTGATCTCTTGCGGAACCAGTCCTACCAATCGACGCGTGGTGCGGAAGTCGCGAATCGTATCGAACCCGAGCACCTCGATGCTGCCTTTGGTCTGTCTCGCCAGCCCCGTGATGCAATGAATCAGCGTCGACTTCCCCGCGCCATTCGGCCCGAGAAGCGCAAAAATCTCGCCTTCATAGACCTCGAGCGACAAGTCATCGAGCGCGGTGAGCTTCCCGTAGCGCTTCGTGACGTGGCGGCAGCAGAGCACGGGCGGCTTCATCGGGCCCGAATATAGCGACCTGACCCGTGATGACCAGTCTACCCCGGTGTGTGTCGCAAATGGAACGACTTCGGTCGTGTGAGCTGCGCATAGCCGAGAGTCGACAGGCTACATCCCCGTCCGGAATCTTTGACGCCAACCCAGGCGAGCTCCGGATCGAGGTAGTCGCATCGGTTCATGAACCAGGTGCCGGTCTCCACCCGTGCTCCGACTTGCTGCGCGCGATCGAGGTCGCTCGTCCAAACGGACGCGGTAAGCCCATAGCGACTGTCGTTCATCAGCGCGATCGCCTCGGCGTCGTCTTGCACCCGCATGATTCCGACCGCCGGTCCGAAGGTCTCCTCGGTCATGATGCGCATCGAGTGATCGACATCGACGAGAGCCTGCGGCGCCATGTAGGGGAGGCCTCGTTTGCTGCCTTCGAAATGTCCTGGGTCGAGGAGAGGGCGGGCGCCTGCTGCGATGGCCTCGTCGATTTGCGCCTGAATCGCTTCGGCGCTCCGAATGCGCACGACTGGACCGAGCGTCGTCGACGAATCGCGCGGATCTCCGAGCACGAGCTCGTTGGCCACGGAAACGAATGCCTCGAGAAACGGCTGGTACACGTCTCGGTGTACGTAGATTCGCTCGATGCCGCAGCAGGATTGCCCAGCGTTGTAGAACGAACCATCGACCAGGTTCGCTGCCGAGCGCGCGATGTCGGCGTCACTGCACACATACGCGGGGTCCTTGCCGCCAAGCTCCAGGGCAGCGCCGATGAACCGTTGCGACGCGGCCCGCTGGATGGCATGGCCGCCTTCGACGGACCCGGTGAACGCCACGAACGCAATGCGTGGATCGCCGATTACATCAGCGACTCCGCGATGATCGAGATAGAGCACTTGGAGGACGCCGTCGGGCAGCGCGGCTTCCTTCGCAGCTTGGGCGATCCGTTCGGCGACGAGGGGAGTCTGCTCGGAATGCTTGAGCACGACGGTGTTGCCGGCGACGAGCGCTGGGACCAAGGCGTTGACCGCGGTCAGCCACGGATAGTTCCACGGTGCGACCACGAGAACGACGCCAAGCGGTTCGCGGCGGATGAAGCGGGTGAAGCCATCGCGGGTTTCCAATTCGATGTCGGCCAACCCCTCGGGCGCTAGATCGATCATCGTCCGGCCGCGAAGCAACCAGCCGCCCACCTCCCCGCCGCCGTCGCGGACGGGGCGCCCCATCTGCATGGTCAGCTCTCGCGCCACCGCATCGGTGTCGTGCACCGCCAGCTCCACGAAGCGCCGCACCATCGTGCGACGCTCTTCGAGATCGAGTTGGCGCCAGGATTCGAAGGCATTGCTCGAGGCCGTCAGCGTTCGCTCGACCTCGCCCGCCCCAGCGAGGGCGTGCTCGAAGACGACGCTTCCGTCCACCGGCGAGATTGTTTGGAAGCTCCCAGTCATGGACGGTAGCGTCTCTCAGCACCTGGCTGGGGTCAATCCGGGCTTGCGTCTTCCTCGTTCACGGGGCACGACGAGCCGATGGCGGTCCCCCGGCTCGACGGCAAGGTACTCATCACGGGTGCCAGCGGCTTCATCGGAAGCCGGCTGCGCGATCAGCTTCTCGCGTCGGGTTCCGACGTGGTGGCGATACGCAGGAACGGTTCCCCCCCCTCGGAGACGGGCCGTTCCGTCCAAGCCGAGTACGGGCGCATCACCGATCTCGAACGCATCATCGGCGCAGAGAAGCCCGATTACGTGTTGCATGTCGCGGGAGTCACCAAGGGCAGCTCGTACGACGACTTTCAACGCGGCAATGTCGTGCCCACGCGAAATCTGTTGGACGCTCTTCGGCGGGAGCATCCCGGCGTCAAGCGCTTCGTGCTGGTGTCATCGCTCGCTGCGTACGGGCCGTCCGCTACTTCGGCCCCTCATCGGGAACAAGACCCACCTCGGCCGATCGAGCACTACGGTGAGAGCAAGCTCGAAGCAGAGCGAGTCGTCGAGCAGGAAGCCGGCGGCGTCCCTTGGACCATCGTGCGCCCGTCCGGTGTGTACGGTCCGGGCGACGTCGACTATTTCAGTTTGTTCCAAAGCGCGATGCTCGGTTGGAACCTGTTCTTCGGCAATCGTCAGAGGCGCATGTCGATCATCTACGTAGACGATTGCGTGCGCGGAATTCTAGAGGCGGCAAAGCACGACGAGGCCATCGCGAAGGGTTACTTCATCACCAGCGATGAACAGGTTACCTGGGAGCAATTTCAGTCCGAGGTTGTCCGGGCCGTAGGCCGACCGGTCCGAACCTTGGATTTGCCAGAGCAGGTCCTCTCGGTTGCGGCCATTGGGGGCGAGATTGCCACTCGGATCGACAAGAAGCCGAGACTTCTCAACCTGCAGAAGGCCAAGATGGGTGCACAGCAAGCATGGACCTGCGTCGGCGACTCGGCGCGCGAGGACTTCGGCTTTGCGACCGAAGTCGATCTCGCCGAGGGTGTTCGGCGCACCCATGACTGGTACGTGGCGAACAACTGGTATCGGAGCCTGGCCGCCAAGGACCTGCTCTCGGTCCGCTCACTCCGCGGCTTGGCGCGTCGGCTCACTCGACCCCGGTGACAGCTGTTCCAGCAGGCGCTGTCCAATGGTCGTGATTTGGTCGTGCAGGTAGCGGGCCCTCGGCTCCGCACGCTCGAGGTGTCGTTCGAGGACATCGGCGCGCTCGGGGTGTTTCTTGGCCTGCGCGAGCAAGAGCTCGGCGATCATGGTTTCGCCCAGAAGTTGAATCAAGCGCTCGGCGTGAAGCATCGCGTGTGCGAAGTCGCGCTTCGGGTCCCAGTTCTTGGTGAGCTCCGCAGACCAATCGCCGATCGGCTTTCCCCGCAGGCCCTTGACCTTGTCGCCCGCGGTCTTCAGGACGAGGCTCTGTTGCGCTCCGAGAGACAGCAATTGGAGGTGTGCGACCCGTCGTTCGAGCGGATTTCTGCTGGACACGGAACGCCACCGTGCCTGCGCCAATCGTCGAACGAAGGCCTGCGGGTTCTTGATGATCCCACCCAGTGTGTCCTTCATCGCCATCAACGCTTGGATCTGACTGGTGCCTTCGTAGATCGGCATCACCAGCGCGTCGCGGAGCAATTTTTCCGGGAGGTACTCGGTGATGTAACCGTTGCCGCCGTGGATTTGCAGGGCGATTCGCGCGTGCTCGACGGCCTTCTCCGCACCGAAATACTTGAGCAGCGGCGTGATGCGGCGTGCCTTCTTCTGGTGAAAGCGCATTTCCCGCTCCACCCGCTTCCTCGCCGTTTCGTCGAGCTCCCCGAAACGGATCGCCAGCCCCAGCTTCTGGGACATTTCCTCGTGAAAACAAGCGGCGATTGCCATGGCGCGAATGCCTTGAATCTCCGTCCGCATGGTCTCGAGATATTCGGCGATCATCTCGTGGCGGGCGATGGGCTTGCCCATCGAGGTGCGTTCAGCGGCGTACTCGGAAGCGACGCGATAGGCCGATTCGCTTAGGCCGAGGCACTCGAAGCCGACGCCGAGTCGGGCGTTGTTCATCAGCGTGAGCATGTACTTGAAACCCTCACCCCGTTGCCCGACGAGATCTGCAGGCGCCTTGTCGAACACCAGACCACAGGTCGCGGAACCATGGTGCCCGAGCTTCTCCTCCACGCGGCTCAGCTGGACGATGCGCTTGCGATTCCCCTCCGCATCATCCTCGTATGTCTGCACTAGGAACATCGAAAGCCCGTTGAGGCCACTCATTTCGTCGTTCGGGTCGGCTTCCTCGGTGCGAGCGATCACGAAGTGATATTTTCCGTGTCCCGACGTAATGAAGATCTTTTCGCCGCTCACGTACCAATTGCCATCGGCATCTTGCTCGCCCACTGCGCGAAGCGCTGCCATGTCGGACCCGGCGTCAGGCTCTGTGATGTCCATGCACCCCCAAGCCTTGCCTGCCGCGATTTCCTTGATCACCTTCTCCCAGCGGGTCGCTTTGATCCGGCCGGTCGTAGGCTCGATGTCGGTGCTGCCCTCGAGGGCCGAGAAGACGAGCGCGGCCATTGCCATGCCCGCGTGGAAGCCATGGTGCGCCATGGCCGACACATCTGCCCTCGCCATCATTTCGCTGTTGATGAAGTACACGAGCATGGGGGCGTTCATGCCCCCCAGCTCTCGGGGGAGTGGCAGTCCGTGAAGGTCCAAGGCGTTGATCTTTTCGAAAATCTCGGTGAGGCGCTGCGGGAAGACGACCTCTCCATCGATAAGCGCGATGCCTTGTTCGTCGATTTCCTTCTCGTAAGGCTTGATCTCCTCTGCGGTGAACTGTCCGAACATCTCGACGATGTCTCGGTAGAAATCGACAGCTTCCTCCGTGGTGCTGAAGCCCTCGCCGTCGGCGTTGGCGAAATCATGCTCGGTGATGCGAACCACCGGATCCCAGTCGATACCCTTGTCGAAGTAGTACTGAAGGTCGTCGTTGTCTTTGAAGAAATTAGCCATGACTATTTCTCGCCTTCTTTCTCTGTGTAGAGGCTCGCTCGCGCGATGCGAATGAATTCACGCGCATGACGTGCTCGCGTGTTGCCTCGGGCCGGTTGAGCCGGCAGAATCACTTGTAAGGTATCGATGACGGCGGTACCGGCGACTGCCATGGTGATCACCTCGATCGCATAGGCCTGCGGGTCGACGTCATCTCGGACCAAGCCTTGCGTCTTGGCGCGATCGAGCTGAGCTCCGAGAAGCTCGATCCAAGGTCGCACGAACTGCACGAGCATCGCTTGCATCTGCTCCGGCCGGTCGAGAGTCTCTCGAAGGAAGAGGCGCGCACGGTCGGGGTCCTCGATGAAGAACTCGCTCAGCGCCTCCATCGTCCCGTCAAAGCGTTCCTCGGTCGACGCCTTCAACAAGAGCCCGGGCAGGACCGAGTTCCAGTGCGCAAGCATTTCAGCGAGCACGTTCTCCCGAAGCGCGTCCTTGGACCTGAAGTGATAGAGCAGGCTCGGCTTTCGAATCCCAACCGCTTCGGCGATCTGCTGAACCGAAGTCCCATCGTAGCCCTGCTCCGCGAACAGACGTGTCGCCTGAGTCAGTATCTGCGCTCGCACATCCATCGTCTCTACCATTTGGTCGTCAAATGCCTACCAAATGGTAGAGAGAAATCAAGTCGAGGACAGGTGCGGCTGGTTTTGCCCCCGGAAGCTCCAGAATTCGTCGTTTTTTCGTATTGTCAGAACTTCACGGTGCCCAGGATTTGAAAAAAGATCGGCCAACCTGGGGTGAAATGAATGTCTTCGCAGCCGTAGAAGGAGCCATCGGGGTTGGATACCGGCCTGGTGCCGCTGGGGCAGTCCTCGGGAGCGTTCTCGCCTGGCAATCGGCCGACGGTTGCAAACTGAGCCTGGCGCCATCGCGTATTGAGGAGATTGAGCACCTGGGCCTTCGCCCCGAAGCGATGGTTCTCCCAGCCGAACGAGGCGTCCACCCTCACGAATCCTTCCGCCGTCAAGAACCGGTCCTCCGTGGCCGGGCGGTCCGCGATGTAGAAGACCCCGAGACGGCCCGATAGCCCTGTGCGGGGGTCGTGCGCGCTGATACCGCCGCTGACCAGCATTTGCGGAGCCAGTGCGACCGCGTTGGCGTTGCCCGGATTGTCGACAAACTCGGCCCGTACCCAAGTCGCATCCAGGTCGGCCAAGAGCCAGGAGAGGATCTCGAGCCGAAATTGCCCCTCGACGCCAAACCGCTGGGTCTGACCGCTGGGTTCCGTCGTGCCTTCGTCTCCGATCCAGACGATCTCGCTGTCGAGGTTGATCCAGAAGACGGTCGTCGAGAGCTGGAGCCGCTCCCACGCGATGACTCGAGCGCCGAGCTCCCATCCGAGGGCCGCCGCAAGCGGCGTCGCAGGATCAGTCCCTGCAACGACTCCCCGCGCGTCGTTCGAGTGAAACCCTCGGCCGAAATTGAAGAAGAGCTCGAGCGGTTGCACCGGATGTACGATCAGGCTGGCCTTGGGCAAGAGGATCGACTGGGCCTCCTCGCCGCTGGTCATCGTACCGAGCGTGCTGCGGTCCTCCAGGCGGTCGGTCACGCTGAAGCCGAAATATTCGAAGCGAAGACCCCCGATGAAACGCAGCCATTTCCAAGCGAGCTCTTCCTGGCCGAAGAGACCAAGGCCGCCTTCGCCAATGTCCGCGTCGACCTGCGCGCTCGTGATCTCGCGCGCCGGCGCATGCTGGAGCGTGTTGTCGATCGCGTCGAAGCGGAAGCTCGCGCCCAAGCGGGACTTCAGTGTCACTCTGTCGAACCGATGGGTGAAGCCGTACTTCACTCGCAAACCAAACGCCGTGCGGTCGTCTCCCTGTCGAATCATGTCCCCATTGACGGGATCGTTCGCGTAGTAGGTGAAGTTGGAATAGAGAGCAAATCTCGAGTAGGTGATCCATCCCACCAAGCTCAAACCTTCACCGCCGATCGAGCGTGGCCCTTGCGCTCCAGCTTTGGCCGGGGATTCGACGTTCAAGTAGAGGCTATAGCGTTGGCTCTGACCTCCTTCGTTGGGGTCGATGCTTCCGAACCAGTCCACGTAACCCGATTCCACCGCGCGGAGTGGGATCTGTCCCGATGCGTTCCAATTGGCTAGGTAGGCCATGCCGGTGAGCGCGAGTTTGGTCTTGCCCCGAAGGTCGAATGTGGTGCGGGCGAAGACGTTGACACGCAAGAGACCTTCGGGATTCTCGAAGGGTCCGTTGGTGCCGAGGACCTCCGCGGCGAGGAGCGGCTTCACCTTCTTCGTCTTGGGGCTGATGATCGCCACGCCCCGAAACGTCCCGTACATTCCGCCGCCAAGCGTGAGTGAGCTCATCGGCTTCTCGTTGTCTAGCACGAGGTTGATCGCGCCGGCGGTGTCGAAATCTCCGTACTCCGCGAAGTAGGGCCCCTTGCGTACTTCCAAGCGTTGGATGAGCTCCGGGATGACGAAGTTCAGGTCGGTGTACCCCTGACCGTGTCCGTGACTCACCCAGTTCAACGGCACGCCGTCCGCGAAGAAGGCGACGTCCGTGCCATGGTCGGCATCGAAGCCTCGGAGGAAGTACTGGTTCGCCTTTCCGCCACCAGCGTGCTGAATCACATAAAAGCCCGGGGCCGCATTCAGCAACTGTCCGGTGGACAGGTATGGGCGAAGCCGGATCTCATCGCCGGTGATGTCGATGGAGGACGCCGAAATGTCGGATGGACCTACGACGGCAGTGGCACTGAACCCGGGTTCGCGGGGAGCGTTCGATCGTTCGGCCGCTGCCTCGTCAGCCGGCGTCGGCCCCGAATCGGGTGGCTGGAAGAGCACTTCGAAACCAATGATGGCGGGTACCGGCCTGCCATCCTGGGTCGCGGGTTGGAAGGTGAGGCCTCGAACGTATTGAACGGCACGCTCCGCAAATTGGGCCGCCTGGTCGGCCTCCCGGTCGACCTCGAGCACTTCGGTGTCCACGACCTCACCCTCCGCGTCGATCGTAATCCGCAACCGAACGCGGGCGGGGCGACCGTCGGCATTCGTGGGATACGGCGGGCTGATGTTCGTGTCCGGCGCAAGCGATGGGGCGACGAGGACCGGCGTTTCGGCGGTCTGCGGCTCCGGATCGGGTTGCTGCGCGCGCACCGATGCGGCGACGGCGAGACAAGCCGTAAACGCGGCCAGACAGGTCAAGATGCTGCGCATGACGAATTGATCGAGTCACCGAGGTCATGGGACCCGGCGTTCACGACGAATTGACGGAGCCACCGAGGTCGTGAGACCCAGCGCCCGAGACGAATTGACGCAGCCACCGAGGTCGTGAGACCCGGCGACCCGGTTGATGGGATTGTGTTGGAATGCCTTGGGGCTAGACGGTCCGCGCAGGAGGGCCTCGGGCTTTCGTAGCGTCCGGTCGCCGGTCGACGGGCCGCTCGTCGTGCGATCGAATCGGGCGCGAGCTCCAGGCGAGGAGCGGCCCCTGAACGACTGGGACCGCAGGAGTCGGTATTTGCGCGGCCAGGTCACGGTGCGCGACGCTCCCATGGCCGTGCTCGGCGGGGGTTTCGTCGTTGCCGTCGTCGTCGTGGTGGTGACCGTGATGGGCGTCGTGATGATGATGACCGAGCGACTCGTGAAATAGCAGGTGCGCCAACGGAGCGACGTCGAACCCGAGCAACCAGAGGCCGCAGGCGACGACCGCCCAGCGCGATCTCTTCCGCTCTTGGGTGACGATCCCTCGGAACATCGAGCAGGGAGGTTACCCGAAGCGGCCCAGGCCGTCATCAGGCATGGTAGACTCGGTCCATGTCGCGCCTGGACGACGCCTTCCGCCGCTTCGACGCGGCGAACGCCGAAGATCCGAACAAGGAATCGGTGAACGGCCAATCCCTGCCCAAGGAGCTCGTGTACGCAGAACGCATGTCCGCACGTCTCGCGGCATTCGCCGCCGACGCGCCTGAAACGGTGAGGCTCGCTGCCCGCGCCCAGCATATCCGTCGTTGGGAGGTTCCGCGTGAGAGTTACCCGGCGGGTAGGGCGGGATACCTCAAGTGGCGCACCGATCTATACAAGCGACACAGCGTCCTCGCCGGCGAGATCATGAAAGACGTCGGTTACGACGGCCAGATCATCGCCCGCGTCCAGGAGCTCCTGCGCAAGCGGGGGCTGAAAACCGACCGCGACGCACAGTTGATCGAAGACGTGGCCTGTCTCGTCTTTCTCGAGCACTACTTTCATGATTTCGCGCAGAAGCACGATGAGGCAAAACTCGCCCAGATCGTGCGCAAGACGTGGAAGAAGATGACCGAGAAGGCCCACGAAGCAGCGCTTCAGCTCGACCTCGACCCCAAAGACATGGCCTTCATTCAGAAGGCCTTGCAGGACGCGTAGCGTCGGGCGGAATCGAGTAGGTCACCGTGGCGTGCGCGACCGGCTCGTCCCGGCCAGCCGAACGGATCGTCACCTGCCCAACAGCGAGGCGCTTCCCGAGCTTGAGTAGCTCCGCCTCGGCGATCACGTCGGCTAGTCTCGGTGCCCGTAGGAAGTTGATGTTGAGGTTCGTGGTGAGCGCGAGCGGCACCGGCCCGATCATTCCGAGCAACAGGTAGTACATCGCCGTGTCTGCGATGGTCATCAACGTGGGACCTGAAATCGTCCCGCCGGGACGGAGAGATCTTTCCGTGACTCCAACCCGCATCCTCAGGAAGCCGCTGCGCAGCTCCTCGATCTCGATCGGCATTCGAGCCTGCGGAAAGAACTGCGTCATGAAGTCCTCAATCTCGCGGGCGGTCATTTTCAGCATCAGAGCTTGAGGCGTCCTTCCTTCACGTCGTTCCAGCGTTCTGCCGTGAGCAGCTCATAACCGGCATTGGTACGAACGTAGAGGGGGTCAGAGATCAATGATGGGTCGACGCCCTCTGTGCGCAGCTCGTTCTTTTGGATCTTGAACGTTCCTGTCTTTGCAAGTCCGCCCATCACCCGGACGAAACGCGGTTGTGCGTAGGGAGGCAGATCCGAGACCACCCGCCAGAACGCCGCAGGGTCGAAGGTGCCCGATGGAACGATCGCGGCAAGCCCCGCCTGGCCGTCCATGTTGGGAACGGGCACTCCGACGACGGTGGCCTCGTCGACCCCATCGTCGTGGGTGATCACGTCCGCCACCTCCGCCGTCGACACGTTCTCCCCCTTCCATCGAAACGTGTCGCCGATTCGGTCGACGAAGTAATAGAAACCGTCACCATCGCGGCGGAGGAGGTCCCCGGAGCGGAAGTACTGGTCGCCCTTGCAGAATACGTTGCGTATGAGCTTCTTCTCGGTAGCGACCTCGTCGGTGTAGCCCCGATACTCGAGCCCCGCAGTCGAGATTTTTGGAACGCGTATGAGCAATTCGCCGACTTCGTCGTCGTCGCACGGGATGCAGAACCCCCGTTCATCGCGCAGGTGTTGGTCGAGGTCGACGTCGTACTGGACGATGGACAGCCATCCACCCAGCCCGCCCAGTGGGACGCGGCCGACCGAGCCCTCACGTCCGCTGATGTTTGCGATGAAACCGGGTGCTTCCGTCGCGCCATAGAATTCACGGATCTGTTCGATGCCGAAACGCGCTTTGAACCTAGGCCAGATATCGGGGCGAAGCCCGTTGCCGACAGCCACCCGCACTGGGTTGGGCAGCTCCTTCGGACTTGGTGGTGAATTGACGAGGTACCGACACAACTCACCGATGTAGAGAATCGCCGTCGCGTTGTATCGATGGACATCGTCCCAAAACGCGCTGGCACTGAATGAGCGGCGCATGGCCATCGGGACCCGAGCGATTATCGTCGCTGCGGCCCCCAAGAGAAGGGCGTTCGCATGATAGAGCGGAAGCACGCAGTAGAGCTTGTCGCCCGGCCGGAACTCGTACATTAAGGGCCCAAATCCAGCCCCCGCTAGAATTGCTCGGGCGTGCGAAATACGGCATGGCTTGGGAAGGCCTGTCGTCCCAGACGTGTAGATGTAGATGAAGTCGTCCTCTGCTCGAACTGCAGCGCGTGGATATGGCGTGGACGGAGTGTTTGCGAGAAGGCCGGCGTAGGGGTTGTGATCGAATACGAGGATTCGATCGAGTGACCGGCAAAGCTCTTCGCACTCTCGAAGCCCCGGCTCCAATGTGTGGCTCGCGAGAACGACTCTTGCTTTGGAGACATCGACCGCGTGAGATAGTGGACGGCCGCGCAGATTCGTGTTCACCAGCGCTGCAGTTGCGCCAATGCGGGAGATCCCGAGCACGGAAGCGACGTAGAACGGAGAGTTCTCAGCAAGAAGCACTACCACGTCGCCCCGTTTCACACCCGCGCCTGCGAGAACGTGTGCGACCCGCGAGGTCGCGTTCGCGAGCTCCGACCAGGTCAGATGCTCGCTCTCCATCTCGAACGCGAGGTCGTGCGGCACATCCTGAGCGTTCTTCAGAGCGATTTGGAGCAAGCTGTCGACTCGCCGGAGCCGCGTACGGAGCAACCATGGAACTGTGCCTCGCAATGCTTTGGGACCGAAACGCAGCTCTGCGAGGACCGATGACCGCCACGAAGGCGAAGCTAGGCGCTCGAACATGTCGGGAAGTGTACGCTTTGCCAATGCAGATTCGAGCCCTTTTTTGGGGCTCACGATGATAGAATCACCGCCCCGTGCCGACGTGGACCGACATCAAGGATCACGCGAGGTCCAGCTACAAGCTGGCCGAGGAACACGAGCATAGCTTCAAGGTCGTGTTCGAGTATCCGGGTCGCCGGCTGCAGGCAGTGATCGTCTCACACTACCATGCGATGGGGCATTCGTGGGTCGACTTCTCGTCCGCGTGTTGCCGCATCGACCGGATGGACCCCAAAGCCGCGTTGCGGCAGAGTTTCAATCTGGCGGTGGGATCACTTTGTTTGGATGGTGACGTCTACGTGGTTCGTCACACGGTGATGGTCGACGATCTGCGTCTGGCGGACTTAGAGGTGTCGATTCATGCGGTCGCGCGGGCGGCGGATCAAATCGAACAATCGCTTCCGATCTTCGAACCAGCCTCCGATCTGCTCTCAAACTCAGGAGAGGAACTTGCCTGAAATACCCTTCACGCCACGGTCTGGAACGCGCGCAACTTCTCGACGAGCTGTGGGCGGGTCTGTACGCCCAACTTGTGCATCGCCGACCTGAGGGTAGTGGAGACGTTGGGCTGCGAGACCCCGAGTCGGTAGCTGATCAACTTGTTGGTCTCGCCGAGCGAGGCGTAGGTTGCGACTTGACGTTCGCGCTCGGTCAGTCCGCGCGGATCTTTCAAGTCGGGTGGATTCGGGTGCGCCAACACGAAACGCCGCCCGTCGCTGTCGAACCAATCGACCATGGACCAACGACCTTCGACGAGGGCTTTCCAGATCTCGAGAGCTTTTTCGGGGTCTTCTTGGCGAAGGCGTCCACGGGCCTTGTCGATGAGACGGGCAGCCTCGCGGATGAATTCGCCCATGTGTGCTTCGGTCGCCGCGCCGACAGCATCCGTGATCTCGAACTGCTTCGGATCGAGGACGGCTTCGGCATCCTCGGGAAGCCGCGTGTGCCCGATGCTCGTGGCGTGTGCTGCTTGCAGGCTTTGTCGTAGCCGAAAGCCGGATACCAAATGAGCGCCGATCATCTGCCAGGTTGCCCGCTCCTTCCCGGTCAACTTGGTCACCTCGGGCAGCGGGACCGAGAGGCTTAGCCCAATCCCGCTCGGGTCGACGGCGGTGATTGCGAGCAAGTCTTTGGCGCCGGCGAGGTAAGGTTCGAACGCCTCGAGACCTCCGGCAACCCGATGTGCTTCTTCGGACAGTGTGGTCACGACGCCCGAGCGATTGATGTCCCGGAGCGTTGCCTCGTCCGCCAGGGTCGAACCCATCAACATCCGTTCCGGCAGATCGGGTGATCCCGACGCCTGATAGAACTTCGACGGAATTGGCATACCACCTTTTGGCGGCCGTATGTACGTCATCGCCAGAACGCCATGGCCGTGGTCGAACAGGGGTAGGCCAACCTCGAGCAGCGACGGGACCCATTCGTTCTTGGGGATGTCCAAGTCGTAGACGAGCTCGGTCAAGTCGATGACGGTCGAGGTAGCTGGGTTCACTGCACCTCCGCGTTCGAAGCGAGATATCTCGCCTCAGTTGATCAACTCGTCCATTCTAACCTCGAGATTCGATCCAGCGCGAGTAGTCCGAGTAACCGATCGCCTCATGACGAGATTCGAGCAGCTCGGCCAATGCTTTCATCTCCTCGACCGACATGGGCCTAGCGACCGCGGCCTGTTCGGCGACAGCCTCGGTTTGCGCCGAAGCACTGTGTGGCATTTGCTCGGGCTCATCGCCGACGCCCAAGTACGCCGCCACCACCTTTTCGATGATTTCGATCGCATTTGCCCGGCTGTCCTTGATGTTGCCCTTGCCGGTCAAGACGTTGCCTAGCCCGAACACGCCGCGAAGGCCGTGAACCTCGCCAGTGTCCCAGCTGTCGTAGTGATAGAGCTCGCCCTTGGTGGGGATGCCTTCGATGGGCTTCGGGATGCTGCCAATCGAGCTGATCACCATCGAGGCACGCGCATCGAACGCGGTCCCGTCCAAGGTGCGTATCCGGCCGTCGACGACCTCGCTTCTTTGAAAACGAATTCCCGTCAATCGCCCGTCTTCCACGATGGTTTGCACCGGCACCGAGAGCTCTTCGAACTTAACGAAGTACTTACGGATGACGCGGTCCATGATCTTCACCCGTGCCGCCTCGAGCTTCGCCAATTGCTCGGGGGTCGGAGCGTCCGCGCTCGCCAGCGGCATGTCCTTCATCCGGCGTCGATAGTAGAGGGTGCACCCCTTGACGCCGAGCTCTTCCGCGGTGAGGCCGTGCGCCTCGAGCGTTCGAGGAATGCCCTTGAGCTCCATCTCGACGATGTCGACATCGATGCCGCGCGCATGCAGCGCCCGTGCAAAGAGCTCCAAGTTGACGATTTTCACGACATCGATCGATGCGAGCCCGCCTCCGACTACGATCACGTCGTCGGGGATCTCGAAGATTGGCCCGTCGTAGCCCCGATCATCGTAGTGATTGAACCAGTATACGAACTCGTTCTGGTAGACCAGCCCCCGGCCCACGTAGGCATCCGCTCCGTTCACTGGCAAGGGACGGTCACGCCATGCTCCATTTGCGAGCACGATCGCGCTGAACCCGAGTTCGGTGTAGAGCTCCCTCCAGTGGAGATCGCGTCCAATCTCCGTCTTCGGAACGAAGATCACCCCCTCGGCTCCGAGGTTCTCGTCGATCTTCCGGTACTCTTTGTCACGCAGCTTCTCATGCCAACGCGGCAGGCCGTCTTCAATCTTTCCGTAGGGCCGCGCGCCCTGTTCGAACACGACGGGGATGGCTCCACGCGCAGCGCACGCTGCCGCAGCCTCCGACCCAGCGACCGCTCCGCCGATGATTGCCACCACTGGCTTCGGCTCCACCGCGTTCCTCAGAGTTTGGAGCGCATCCACGGCCCTGGGTCTAGCCCGATTCGATCCCTCGAACAACCGTGGTCTACAAGAAACGAGACGTCCCGCGAACGCCCGTGCTTTGAAGATCATCGCTGAACTGGTACTCCGGGTCGAGCAGGTCGTTGATGCGGTCCATGACGAGATCTGTCGCCCCTTGAAACTTGTCGCGATGCTTATTTTCCGCTTCCGCGGAGAAGGGCGTGAAGTCTTCCCGAATGTGGAACTTGGAGAGGGCATCGTACGGGATCGGATCACCGATTCGGTAGACGATCGTGCCTGCCTTGGCGATCGGCAATGAGCCGGTATACACCAGGTCGCACCCGTTGCAGCCAACGGGCACGATGGTCTTCTTGTAGCGGAGCGCGATTTCGACCATGCCGATGTGCCCGCGCGGGAGCCGAATCGACCGGGTCCCCTGCGGGAAGACCAAGAGGTCGAGTCCGAGCTCGAAGGAGCGCTCATTCAGGCGAAGGAACTCGGCCATCATCGCGGTGAACACCCGATTGACGCAAGTGGCATAGGTGCATTCGTCGGGGTTGAAATCCACCCCGAGCATGTTGCGCCGGGTGTCGAAGAGGTTTCTTGGAACGTTGGAGACGTCCACGGCGCTCAGGTGCTCGTCCGGGGTGGCATCTTTGTTCACGAGCGCACGCAGGGTGTCGTACTCGGCGCTCGTCGGTCTCCTCCCCATCGTGAGCGTGAAGTCCTTGGTGATGATGTACCCCCGCGAGACCGTGGGAAGGTTGCTGGTGAGCTCCATGAACGTGCCCACCAAAGGGCTTTCGTAATATTTCCCCTTTACCCAAACCGTGATGTAGCGTTCTTTCAGCTTCCACATCTTGTACATGAACGGAAAGTAGTTGAAGCGGTCCGTGTGGTTCATCGCATAGATGACCGGCCCATCGGGGACGTTCTGCAGTCCCTCGATCTCGATTTCGACACGGGGGAAGAAATTGTAGTTCGGCGTGAGGACCGTATGGCCGAAGAACACTTGGCCGATCGGTCGCTTCATGAGCCGGATACGCTTGAGTCTCGCGAGATCGAGCATCGAACGACTACGATGTGGTCAAAAGCGGGCGGCTTGTCAATTCGGAAGCCGTAGCCGCTGTGCGATGCGGGTCGCGAGCGCCATGATCGTGACTTGAGGGTTCACGCCGACCGCCGTGGGGAACAGGCTAGCATCGGCGACATAGCAACCCGGCAGGTCCCAAAGCTCGCCGTTGAGATCGACGACCGACGAGCGAGACCGGCTGCCCATTCTGCACGTGCCCATCAGGTGGACGGTGAAGAGCTCGATGGTGCTGCGAGATCGCTGGGTACGCTCGATCTGCCCGAGTTCGTCGACATTGTTCGCCACCTGGAAGTTGCTGAAGGGGAGAAGCACCTTCTCGGCGCCCATCTCGAAGTGAAGACGGGCGAGTAGTCGCACCCCGCGGAGAAATCGTTGGTGGTCGTAGCGGGTGATTGTGTATTTCGCCATCGGCGCGCCCAAGCTTCGCGTCACCGTGCCGGTATGCGAATCCTCGACGAGCACGCCGGTCATGACCATCGCGTTGTATCGCTTCATGAATTCCAGGGCCTCTTCACCGAGGTAGGGAATCTGGGCGGCGACGGTGCCGGGCGGGACGGCATTCTCGGCGATTAGAATTCCCTCGTCGCGAAACTCGCGAATCTGACCGCCTTGGCTCACCCCTTGCCAGGCGTACAAGTCGTTCGGATAGATCGCTACCACCTTCGCGTTGGGATGGCAGAGGAAGTTCTTTCCAAGTTGCCGGCTGGGACAGCCCAGGCGATTGCCGAGAAGCAGGAAAGGGGTCTGAATCGCGCCGCAGGCCACCACGACGGCCTTCGCTCGCACCCGCAGATCGATGTCCCCTTCCTGAGTCCGCGGATTGATCGCCTTCCCGATCACCCCCACGCACCGACCGCCTTCGATCCAAAGTCGTCTGGCGCGCACTTCAGTCAGACATCTCGCACCGTGCGAGAGTGCCCGTGGCATGTAACTCAGCAGGGTCGATCGTTTCGCCCCAGTGGGACAACCCATGACGCATTGGTTCGACCCCACGCACCGATCCTGCGCACGGCGATTGTGCTCGTATCGCCAGCCGAGACGGCGGGCGCCTTCTTCGAGCAGGCGACTGTCATCACCAACCGAGACAGGATGCTGCGGTTTGGCATGGATGCGCGCCTCGACCCGATCGAACAGTGGCTCCATCGCCTTCGCGCCGAGATCGGGTTGCCCGGTGATCCGCTCCCACTCGACGAGAACTTCTTCTGGGGCTCGCCAAGTCATTCCGCCGTTGATCACGGTGCTGCCACCGACGCATCGACCCTCGGCGTAGGGGATGGGAGGCCTGCCCATGATGATGGTGCCCCCCGCGTCCCGATAGAGCCGTGGGAGCGACTCGGTGAGGTATGGATTGAAGCTGGAGGTCGGGTGGTAGCCACCTTCTTCGACGAAGAGCACGTCTCGGCCCGCTTCTGCAAGCTCGGCGCCGACGACGGCGCCGCCTGCGCCGGTGCCGATGACTACGACGTCGGCATCATAGCGCTGTCCGTTCTGGTAGTCGCGATGGGAGAGGATCATGATGGCGGACGAACCGACAGGTGGTGAATCTCTTGTTCGGCTCCGGGCTCCTGCCCCTCGGTCCACTTTCGGCGCAACTCGATCCTCTCAGTGACAAATGCAGCAGGTGCGTAGCGCAACTCCCGATGGACGTAGTCCTGATCGAAGTACGACGACATGTAGAGGCCCACTGGCCCGTACATCAGCAGTCGAACCGGCAACCACCGGCTTCGCGTGACGCTCACCAAGTGACGGCGCGCGGCGTCGACGGGAAGCGCGGTGAGGGGGCGCAGCCCACGAAGCCGCCAAACGGGGCACCAGTTCAGCAGGCGCATCCCGAAGAGAAAGAAGAACGCAGTGGATCGGGGCATGTACCGAAGTGAGACGAGCGCATGCTCGGTGACGTCATCCAGGGTCGTGTCGGTACGAGGGCTGGGTGGAACAATGGCATCGGCCAGCCGTAGTAGAATCCGGCGCGTTCGAGCGCCCACCTCGAGCGGCGCCGCAAGTGTCCAACCATCGTCGGGGTGTCGCAGGAGCACCGGATGGGGACCATGGTGCGTTCCGGCTGACTTTTCCATGGGGGGTGCTACAAAAACCAAAGCGCCGCATGTATCAACAACGATTCCTCCCAAACTGGCGAGGCGGTCCGAGAGGACTTAGGTTGCGGCGATGACGAGAAGGAGCATGAGTGGCGAGACGCAGCCCCAGAGGTAAGAACAGGAAGTTCGAGCGGGATTTCGAGCAAGAGGACAAGCGCGATGACCACATCAAGCTGAACGGCGTGGTGAGTCAAGTTTACGCGGGCGGCCAGTTCGAGGTGACGACGGATTCCGGTCCGGTGCGCGCGCAGCTCTGCGGTCGAATGCGGAAATTCAGGATCCGCGTGATCTTGGGGGACCGCGTCACGGTAGCGCTGTCTCCCTATGATCTGACGCACGGCATGATCGTGTTTCGCGACAAGTAGCTCGGACCGTGTACGAAGGAGCGTTCCGCGTCCTCAGAGCACTTGGCGATGGTCGCTCGCTCTCGCGGGATGAGATCGTGCACGCCGCAGGCGAGGCATCGTCTGTCGTTCGCGACGTGATCGAGCGTTATCCGAAGTGGTTCGAGCAGGATGAACACCGGATTCGCTGCTCGGAGCGTGGGCTGGCCGCGTTAGCGCGGGAGCTGGTCGCTCGAAGCGCTGGCGAAGCCGGCGCTGAGTCCTGGCAGCCGATCTACGAAGCGATGGCCGCAGAGCGCAGCACCCCCAAGCGAGGGCTCGATCAGGTCTTCGCGACCACCAATACCGTGGTGCGCCGCGCAGAGCTCTTACTCGAGGCGGGCGAACACCAACGCGGGCTCGTGTTCTTGGGTGACGACGATTTGACTAGCGCCGCCGTGCAACTCGCCGGCGCGGGTCGGAAGGTGACCGCGCTCGATACCGACGAGGAAATCATTCAAATCTTGGCCCGCCATGCGGTGGAACGCGGCTGGGAGCACGATGCCGTACACCACGACTTGCGACAACCCATTCCAAAAGCGATGAGCGGTCGCTACGGCGCGGTGTTTACCGACCCGCCGTACGCACTCGAGGGTTTTCAGCTGTTCGTCAGCCGGGCGGCGGAGATGCTCAAACCCGATGGCCGGCTCTACGTGTGCTTCGGCTACAGTCGCCGGGCCAGCGAGCGAGGGCTGCAGAAACAGCGTGTTCTCGGTGAGGCCGGCTTTCTCGTCGAAGCCGTCTTCGAAGATTTCAACCACTACGCCGGCGCCGAGGCCATCGGATCGCGAAGCGCGTTGTGGAGATGTCGGGTTACACCCGAGACACGGCCATTGGTCCGGGGCATCGTCCACGGCCCGCTCTACACGAGCCGACCGCCTAGCGACTAGGTCCTCGCAGCCGTGATCTCGTCGCACCAGGAGATGAAGTCGTGGGTCACTTCCTGGCGGTTGGTTTCGTTGAGGGTTTCGTGACGTGCGCCAGGGTAGAGCTTGAGACGAACGTCGAAGATCGCTGCGCGCTTGTATGCGTCGTAGAGGCGTTTCATCCCCTTCCCGAAGTCGCCGACCGCGTCCCGATCGCCGGCGAACAGGTAGAGGGGCATGCTCTTCGGAACCTTGGCCACATTGCTCGGGTTGGAGATCCGGTCGAGCGCATTCAACAAGTCGAGCCAGGCTTGCGTCGACACCGGGAAGCCCATGAGCGGATCTGCGACGTACTTGTCGACTTCGTCGGTATCGCGCGAAAGCCAGTCGAACTCCGTGCGCGCGGGTGAAAACGACTTGTTGTACTCGCCGAAGGTGAGTCGCTGAAGCACGGGGCTCGGGTTTCGCTTTCCGACGCGCGCACGCTCGATTCGCGCGATCACCTTGCCGACCATCGCGATGGCGGGGGGCTTTCCGTTCGAACCGGACAAGGCAGCAGCAGCCATGTCGTTGGGGTGCTCGAAGAGCAACTGCTGCAGGACGAACGACCCCATCGAGTGACCGAGGACGATGATCGGGAGGCCTGGGTTGCGCTTGGCAATCTCGCGGTTCACGCCATGCGCATCCTCGACGATTCGATTCCAACTGTCGGTGTCGGCCATGTGGCCGGGCGGGCTTCCTTTGGGGATGCTCTTGCCGTGGCCTCGATGGTCGTGAGCGTACGTGCTGTACCCAGCCGCCGCGAGCGATTGTGCGAGGCGCGCGTACCGCGATCCGTACTCCGCCATCCCGTGCAGCACCTGAACGATCGCCTTGGGCTCGGCGATTACCCACCCGCTGACGTGAAGGTTGGCGCCGTCGATCGTTTGAAACGAGAAGTCCGCGGATTTCATACGGTCGCGAGGTTACTCGATTTTGAGGAAGCGAGCCCAAAGATTCAGGCCCCGGTCGCAGTAGTCGTTCAGAACGCCCACCATGGACGAGCGTTTGTCCTCGTCGATCAGGGGCTCGGGCAACAGGGGATCCAGCACCACTTGACGAATCCCTTCTCGACCGAGGAGGAACGCTTCGCGCACCGAGTCGTTGAGCGGTAGGGATTCCAAATGCTTCATACTACCCGTCAGGTCTCCCTGGAGCTTGGAGTAGGCTTGCTCCAAGCTTGGGCTGTCCCAGAGAGAGCGGGCGCGTCGTTCCTGATCGGGATTCAGCTCTTCCATGCGAAACACCGATGCGTCGGCATCGAGGCCGAGCGCGAATAGCTCGTCGCGAATGCCATCGATGCCAGGCGTTAGATTGTTCGGCCTCAGGAACAGCCCAGGCTTGAGCTCCTCGAACCCGAGATATCGAAGCGCGCGCAACCGGCGGCGCAGGGCGGGGCGATCGGTGCGTGATAGGTCGGCGATGAACGCCGCCGCCCACGAGCCGTCCCAGGCGCCGACCCGGGATGAGACCGTTCGCCATGCATGGATCTTGTCATTGACCACGCGTGCGCTCGGGCCTAGGCGATATTCCCCACGTCCAGGCGACTCGAGCAGCCCTTCGGCCCGTAACCGCACGATCGCCACCCGCACGCTGTTTTCGGCGATCTCGAAGACCGACGCAGCCTGAACGAGGGACCGCACAGGCAGTATACCGTCGTGGAATGCCTCACCCGCAGAAAGGACCTCCAGCACGACGGCCTTGGCGCTTACGTTCACGATCATGATGTTACGAGAATCTTAGACCCATCCCGTCGACAGTAATAGAACACGTTTCACTTTTGGTCTAGCCTATGGGTGCGGCGGTGGCCAGCGGGCGCTGACAGCAGGGGCCTGCGTAGGTAAGACTGCGCGCGATGGCGAGGCTCAGCGTCAACGTGAACAAGGTCGCCACACTTCGGAACTCCCGGGGTGGGGCTGTCCCGAACCTGGTCGAGGCCGTGCGGGTCTGCGTCGAGGCCGGCGCTCCCGGCATCACGGTACATCCGCGCGCCGACCAACGCCACATTCGACCCGCCGACGTGTACGACGTCGCAGCGGCGCTCGCGCCGGTGCGCGATCGCGTCGAGTACAACATCGAGGGAGACCCGCGGCCGGAGTTCGTCGACATGGTCGACTCGGTTCGGCCCGACCAATGCACGCTCGTCCCGGTTCGTCCCGGGGAGCTGACCAGCGAGGCCGGCTGGCCCGCGGATACGCCGAAGGCGGCGCTTGCCGAGATCGTCGAACGCCTTCGGGATCGGGGTGTGCGCGTGAGCGTGTTCGTCGATCCCGAGCCGAGGGTCATCGACTGGGCTGCGGAGCTGGGCGCAGATCGAATCGAGCTCTATACCGAACCGTACGCTCGAGCGTTTGAACGCGGTGGAGACGAGTTGAGTGCAGCGATCGAGCGCTACCGGCTCGCGGCCGAACGCGCTTCGTCCAATGGGCTCGGCGTGAACGCCGGTCACGATCTCGACTTGGCAAACCTTCCCACGTTCCTCAGCGTGGCTCCCATCGACGAGATCTCGATTGGACACGCGTTGATGGCGCGCGCCTTGTTCGTTGGGTTGGCGTCCGCAGTCGCGGAATACCTGCGAATTGCCGGGTCATGTTGACACAGTGGCCGAGTTTCCTAGAGTTCGGCCGCCATGGGGCCTAGGACGCACGACAACCCTTTGAGCGCCGTCTTGAGCGGCTTGCTCGATCAACGCAGCAAAGAGCCGAAGGTCACGCCAGTGCCTCCCGATGTACGGCTCGACGGGCGCACCTGCTTGGTCACCGGAGCCAACAGTGGACTCGGCAAGGCGATCGCGATTCGACTCGCCAAGCGAGGGGCGCATGTGATCATGGCGTGTCGAAGTGGGATTCCGGAGGCCGGCGAAGATGTCCGTGCAGCGAGCGGCAACGATCAAATCGAGATGTTGAAGGTCGACCTGAGCGACTTCGATTCGATCGCGGCATTCTGCGACGAATTGCGAGATCGACACGTTACGCTCGACGTCGCGGTGTTCAACGCGGGCGTCGTGCCAGTGACCGCGCGCCAGAATAGGCACGGCCTCGATCTGATGTTCGCGGTGAACTTCTTGGCCAAGTTCGTTCTGCTCCGTCGCTTGCTTCGCGACGGAGTGATTCCCAACGCGGTCTATGGCAACAACTCTCGAGCAGAAGATCCGCCGCGGGTGATCTTCGTTTCGTCGGAGACGCACCGGAGCTCGATCCCCATCGATTTCGACAATTTCGGCGACCCAGTCGAGTACGGGGTATCGGACGGAGTGAAGTACTACGGCCTCAGCAAGCTCCACCTGACTACGTATTTTCACGAGCTCTCGAGGCGCCTCAACCCTGGTAGCAACGGGGACGACCCCGATGTCTGCGTGCACGCTCTTTGTCCCGGGGCGGTGAACTCCAACATGGCGCGCGAGGCCCCCGCTTGGCTCAAGCCAGTTCTCAAGCCGGTGATGGCGTTGTTCTTCCAGAGCCCCGAAAAGGCCTCTATCCCGGCCGATTATCTGGCGACCTCCGACGAGATGGGCCGAACTACCGGCGCGTACATGCACATGATGCGGAGTAAGCAATCGTCCCCCGCCTCGATGGACGCAGAAAATGGCGCGTTGCTTTGGCGCAAGACCGAAGAGCTCTTGCGCAAGCACGCAGTGATCTAGGAAAAGCGAATGACCGACGAGTTGAGCAAAGAAGAGCAGGAGATCGTCGACGGGACCGTGTGGAATCGTTTCTGTGACACCCTGAAGATGGCGGGGAACGTCGTGCTTGGACCCAATACGCCGGCTGATCCGATGAACCGGATGGAGGGCTTCCGCTACTTGAGCCGAATTACGCGCGCCGCCCTCCAGACTTTCGTCGAGCACAACGACCCGCTCGCACCAGTCCTGCAGCGCGTGGTGCACGAGACGGCCAAAATGGGCGCGGACCACCCAGACAACTACTACCAGAACGCATCGATCAGCGGCGAGCACGAGTACCGTATCGTCGGCAACCGAGGGTCCGTGCACTACCTTGGGTTCTTCACGCAGAGGGGCAACTACGGTCAGGGCCGCGGGATGCCGCCGACCGGATACCTCGAAGCGTCGACGATGCAGATCGAGCCCGACGGCAGCTTCGAGATCGTTCTGAGCACCGAGGAGCGACGAGGAAACTGGCTCCCGATGGAGCGGGAGACCGGTACCTTGATCGTGCGGCAAACGTTTCTAGATCGTGAGAATGAAACGCTCGCGGACCTTCGCATCGAGCGTATTGGCGGAGACGGGCGGCCGTCGCCGTTCGATCCGGTGAAGTGCGCGGAGGGCCTGACGACCTCGGCTGGTCTGGTGGCAGGCGCCGCGATCATGTTCGCGAGCTGGGCCGAGGGCTTCAAGAAACACACGAACGAGCTGCCCCGGATGCCGCAAGAGGTCTCGAATCAAGCGGGCGGCGTGTCCGACATCGCCTACTACCACAGCTACTGGAAGCTGGCGCCGGACGAAGCACTCGTGATCGAGGCGACGCCTCCGGAATGCGATCACTGGAACTTTCAGCTCAACAACTACTGGATGGAATCGCTCGATTACCGCTACTACCCGATTCACGTAAACAAGCACACCGCGAAGTACCGCCCAGACGGGTCGGTGCAAGTCGTGGTGGCGGCGCAGGACAAAGGCTTCGACAACTGGATCGATACCGTCGGGCACGAAGAGGGTACGATGTGCTGGCGCTGGGTGCGAGCGAGCGAACACCCGCAACCACAGACCCGAGTGCTGAAGCTGTCCGATCTCTGAGCTCTCCGATGTCTTCCGGCGAAATCACGAGTCGCTTCGATCGGCCGTACCGTCCGGCCGCGATCGCCGCCGCCAACCGGGTAGGGCGGTTTTTCTGGCGAATGGGCCTCGGTGGTGGACCGATCACGGTGGATGGCGTCTTGTCGGATGCACGCCGCAAAGTGGAACTGAGCGACTTCGGCGACGAGGGCTTCCTCGAGCCGCTCGAGGTCTTGGTCGATTCGATCAATCGCGAAGCCCAGCTCAACCCGGTGGGGCATCTGATCATTCGCGGGCGGATCGTCGGTGTGCTGGCGAACAAGCTGGTGGCGCAAGATACGATCCAGCGGCATCCGGAAATCCTCGACATTCCCGTGGAGGCGCCGATTGTCGTGGCAGGCTTGGCCCGCACCGGGACGACGATGCTCCATCGCTTGATCGCGCAGGACCCTGCCATTCGTTCGCTGGCGTCGTGGGAGGCGATCAACCCCGCACCCCCTACTCGGAAGCCGTGGCGGAAGAGAGATCCACGATTCGCGCAAGCCGCCGCGGCCGCCAAGGGGCTCAAGTACATGTCGCCCGGGTTCTTCGCGATTCACCCAGCCGAGCCCGACGCGCCCGAGGAAGAGGTGATTCTCCTGGAGCAGGCGTTCCTCACGACGACGCCAGAGGCCATGATGAACGTGCCCGCGTACGCTGAGTGGCTCGAGGCACAGAATCACCTGCCGGCTTATCGAGCGCTCAAGCGCATGATGCAGTACCTGCAATGGCAACGGCCGGGTATCGGCACGGATGTCCGCTGGGTGCTCAAGACGCCGCATCACCAGGAGTACTTCGATCCACTGCTCGATGTGTTTCCGAAAGCGACGATCGTCCACACGCATCGCGACCCGCTCAAGACGAGCCCGTCGCTCTTCAGCATGCTCACCCACCTGCAGATGATCTTCAGCGACGACGTAGATCCGCACCGAGTCGCGAGCCATTGGCTCCATCGAATCGAAAGCATGGCCCGCCGCACAATGGCCACGCGCGAGCGGGTGAGCGACCGCGGGTTCGTCGACGTTTCTTACTACGATGTCATCGAGGATCCGATGCCGCAGGTCGCACGGATCTACGAAGCGGCTGGTCTGGAGCTGTCGGCAGAGGCAAGGGCCGCGATGGCCGCGTCGCGCAAGGTCAACAAGCAGCACAAATACGGCCGTCACAGGTATTCGTTGGCTGACTTCGGGATGAGTAGGGACGACGTCGAGTCCCGTATCGCAGCCTATCGCGCCCGTTTCGACGTCCCTTACGAGTGAAAAGACGTTGGCATTCGTCGTCAGCGAGAGATCAAGACAGGGCGCGACAATTTGCCACCTTACGCTTCAGTGCCGGCGTGCCCACATGTAAAAGGGATGCTTCGTGTTGCCACGTTGTTGTTGTGTTGGTCCGCGCTTGGATGTACGGGTGCGCCCACGCAAGAGCGTCCGATCGAGAGTCGCCAGGTGCAAGCGATCGTACGCAACACCGCGAGCCCGTTCTGTCCGGGAAAGACGCTCGATACTTGCCCGAGCCCCAAGGCTGGCGAGTGGCGGCGAGACATCCGGGAATGGGTTGGAGCGGGCGTGCCGGAACCCGAGATCCGGAGCCGCTTGCAGGCGCGGGTGCCCGAATTCGATTTGAGCATTCCTCCCGTGAAATCTGGCTGGGTGATTCCGGTCATTGCGGTTGCGTTGTCGACCTGGTGGTTGATCGCGATGGGGCGTAGGTTCAGAGGGCGCCATGCACGGACGCACCAAAGCGAAGCGCAGAACCAAGATTCCGCGCTCGACGCGCGCCTCGACGAGGAGTTGGCGCGTCTGGACTGACCGTCGTTCCGGTTCGACGAGGTGTGTCAGTACTCTGGGCTGAAGTGTTCATCCTTCACTGCAGCGCGAAGGTCTTGGGGACGACCCCGCCGAGCGAGACCCATCTTGTAGGCGACCTCGGCGACCTCGACCGCGATTTCCTCTGAAACTGAGCGAATCTTCGATAGCGGGGGGTAGACTCTGCCCACGTCGAGATCGCGCTGGGACACCTGGTCGGCGAGCGTACGCGCCGCGACCAGGAACATCTCGTCGACGACCCGGGATGCTTCGCTCACGATGAGTCCCATACCGAGTCCTGGAAAGATGTACGTATTGTTTCCCTGGCCTGGAACCAAAGTCCTTTCGTCCAGCTCGACCGGTCCAAAGGGGCTACCGCTCGCAAAAATCGCGCGCCCTCCGGACCATTCGTACGCCTGTCGAGCGGTGCACTCCGACCTGGATGTGGGATTCGATAGCGAGAAGATGATGGGCCGCTCCTGAATCTCGCTGATCGCCTCGACGATGGTTCTCGTGAAGGAGCCGTACACTCCGGAAGCGCCTAGGATGCCTGTCGGTTCGAGGGAGTGCACCGCGTCTACGAAGTCCGTGATCGGGCGATGGTCATGCGCAAATGTGCGCTTGTGCTCGGAAATGTCCGTCCGCGCCGAGGTGATGAGACCCTTGGAATCGAAGTACCAGCACCGCTTCTTTGCTTCGGCTTCTGGAATGCCTTCTGCCATGAGGGCAGCGACGATGAGTCGTCCGATCCCGATTCCAGCCTCCCCGGCACCAAGAAACAGCCACCGACCCTCGGTGAATGGTCGTCCGGTGAGAGGCATCGCCGACAGCAATCCCGCGAGAGCGACGGAAGCGGTCCCTTGAATGTCGTCGTTGAAGGTACAGACGCGGTTCCGGTATCTTTCGAGCAGGCGAAACGCATTGGCATTGCCGAAATCCTCGAACTGCAGAACCGTCCGTGGAAATCTCGTGGTCACGGCGCCGACGAATTCGTCGATGAAGGCGTCGTACGTCGCGCCACGTACGCGGCGCATGGGCAAGCCGATGTACAAGGGATCGGCGAGCAACTCCATGTTGTCCGTTCCCACGTCGAGCGTGATCGGCAAACACTTGTCGGGATGAATCCCCGCACATGCCGTGTAGAGGCTCAGCTTACCGATCGGGATGCCCATTCCGTCGGCACCGAGATCACCCAAGCCTAGGATCCTCTCGCCGTCGGTGACTACGATGACGCGGACGTCGTCGTGGGGCCAGCAAGCAAGAATCTCGTCGATTCGACCTTGGTCCTCAATCGAGACGAACATGCCTCGAGGTCGCTGAAAGATGTGGCCGAACTCTTGGCAAGCCTTCCCGACCGTGGGCGTGTAGATGAGCGGCATCACTTCTTCGACCTGGTCGATCACCACTTTATAAAAGAGTCTCTCGTTGCGATCGTGAAGCGCCTGCAAGTACACGTAGCGTTCCAGGTCGGACTCTTTGCGCCTGAGGTTCTCCATCACCCGTTTGACCTGGAGCTCCTGGCTCAGCACACGCGGCGGCAACAATCCCCTCAAGCCCAGAGAGATCCGCTCCTCGGAAGTGAAGGCGGTGCCCTTGTTGCGAATGGGATCACGCAGCAAATCGAGGCCACGAGGTGTTTCGGAAGCGTCAGTCATGATAGCCAACCATGCCTCACATCCAGTAGACGATCATGCAGAACCCGACAGGAGGCCTTCATTCGCGACCATCTCGAGAGCGATTGCACAAGCGACGGTAACGAACGCGTTGGCCGGCTTCGGGAGCGTCGGCAAGAAAGAGGGTACAATATCGATCCCCATGCAGTCACCTAGAGCACAACCTCAGCGGATCGACGATGTGGATCGAGCGGTCGACGCGGTGCTTTCGCGCGTTGGAAGTGAGATCGTCCTCGGTCTTCCCCTCGGATTGGGTAAGGCCAACCTATTTGCGAATGCGTTGTTCGCGCGAGCGTTGCAAGATCGCTCGCTTCACTTGAGGATTATCACGGCCCTGACCCTCGAGCGACCTCGGCCGAAGTCCGAGCTAGAGCGTCGCTTCCTCGAACCATTCGTCGAACGAGTCTTCGGAAATTACCCCGAGCTCGCCTACTGCGATGCGCTGCGACGCGGCGTTCTGCCCGACAACATCGAGGTGTCCGAGTTCTTCTTGCTTCCGGGCGCTTGGCTCACGAACGACCGCGTGCAGCAAAGCTATATTGCGGTCAACTACACTCACGCTGCGCGCGTTCTCGTAGCCGCCGGGTGCAATGTGGTGGCCCAGATCGTGGGTCGACGTGGGCGCGGTCCGAGCGCGCGGTTCTCTCTTTCGAGCAACCCCGAAATGACCCTCAGCGTCGTGCCCAGTATGCGCGAGCGTGCGAAGCGAACGGGCAAGCCCGTGGTGATGCTCGGCGAGGTGAACCAAGAGCTTCCTTTCATCGCGAACGATGCTGAAGTTGCGACCGACTTCTTCGACGTGATTTTCGACCCAGGAGAACCATACTTCACTCTGTTTTCGCTCCCTCATCAGCCGATCAGCATCGCCGACTATGCAGTGGGCTTTCACGCTGCGAGCCTGGTCGAGGACGGTGGCACTTTGCAGATCGGGATCGGCTCGCTCGGAGATGCGATCGCGCGTTGCCTCATCGTCCGACACGAGAGGCCCGAGCGTCATGCGGCGCTGTTGAAGAAGCTTCCGATTCAACACGAGTACCTGACCCGGGAGTCCGGCCGTTTCGAGCGGGGGCTCTACGGGTGCAGCGAGATGGTGGTGGACGGCTTGATACAGCTCATCGAGGCGGGCATCCTCACTCGTCGCGTCTTTCCGAGCCTGGACCTCGAGCAACGTCATCATGCTGGCGAGGCGGTCCCTGGCGGCGTCATTCTCCACGGCGGCTTTTTTTTGGGCAGCCGCGCGATGTACGAGCGCTTGAAGGCGATGCCGGCCGATCAACGCGCACTGATCGACATGACTCGCATTTCATTCGTCAATCAGCTCTACGGTCAGGAGGAATTGAAGCGCAGCCATCGCCAAAAGGCACGCTTCATCAACACCGCGATGATGATGACGCTCAACGGCGCTGCGACGTCGGACGGACTGGAAGACGGACGCGTCGTGAGTGGCGTCGGCGGCCAATACAATTTCGTGGCGATGGCGCACGAGCTCGAAGGGGCCCGATCGATTCTGGCAATTCGGGCAACTCGAGAGGACGAGGGCGTACTCGTCTCGAACATCCTTTGGTCCTACGGCTATTGCACGATCCCTCGGCATTTACGGGACATCGTCGTGAGCGAATACGGAATCGCGGATCTTCGGGGCAAGACGGACCGGGAATGCGTGATGGCCATGCTCAACATTGCCGATAGCCGCTTTCAGGCGACTCTGCTCGGGGAGGCCAAGAGAGTCGGAAAGATCGAGGCCCAGTACGAGATTCCCCCACGCTGGCGGGATAACTATCCTTCGCGACTCGAACGCGAGCTCGGCGGCGCGACCCGCGATGGACTGCTTCCCATGTTTCCGTTTGGCACCGAATTCACCGACGACGAGCTGGAGCTCGGGACTGCGCTGAAATGGCTCGAGGAACGGACCCGAACTCGGGGCGGCTCCATCTGGAGCGCGGGGTCAGCGCTCGTTTCGTCCCTTCGGTCAGCAGATGCGACGACGATGCGCCTGCTCGCTCGGATGCAGCTCGACCAGCCGAAAAACCTCCGAGAGCGTCTCTACCAGCGCCTCGTACGGTACGCGATCCTACAGACCAGGAGCGAAACGTCGAGCAGATGAGCGAGAGCGAGAGGCCGCAGCGCAGCAAAGGAAGGCATACCTAGATCTTCACCTGCGTGCCGAGCTCTACGACTTGGTCCGGGGGAATGCTGAAGAATGCGGTTGGGCTTTGGGCGTTGCGTGACATGAACGCGAAGATTCGCTCTCTCCAGATCGGCATCAGCGGATGCCGGTCCGGCAAGAGTGTCTCGCGTCCCAGGAAGAAGCTCACTTCGGCGATCTCGAAGTCGAGCCCCTTCTCGCGAGCAAGGGCAAGGACGTGAGGCACGTTGGGGTCTTCCATGAAGCCGTAGCGAGCCACGACTCTGAAGAACCCATTTTCGAGCCTTTCAACGCTGACCTTTTCATCGCGTGGCACTCGGGGCGTTTCCTCCGTGAGCACGGTCACGACCGCCACGTTTTCATGAATCGCATGGTTGTGCTTGAGGTTGTGAATCAGCGCGGGGGGCGTGATCTGCGGACGGCCTGCGAGAAACACCGCCTTGCCAGGCACTCGCAAGGTGTCGGCGGAGATCTCGCCAGCAAATTGCTCCAGCGGCTCTCCCTGCTCATAGACCCTTTGAGACAGGATGGCCCGACCCTTCCGCCAGGTGGTCATCATGACGAACACCGCTGCACCGATCGCGAGCGGGAACCATGCACCGTGAGCGATCTTGCTGATGTTGGCGCCAAAGAAGCTCAGGTCGACCAAGAGAAAAAGCGTCATTGGAATGCTGGCCTTCCAGACGCTCCATCCCCAACGATTGCGAGCGACCACGTATAGAAGCATCGTGGTGATCAGCATCGTCGTGGTGACCGCCACGCCATACGCAGCCGCCAGGCGGCTCGATGAACGGAAGCCGAAGACCAGGGCTACGGTCGCCACCATCAAAATGAAGTTGACCTGAGGGATGTAGATCTGCCCTGGCTCGGAGTCGGACGTGTGAATGACTCGCAGGCGGGGAAGGTAGCCCATCTGAATCGCTTGCTTGGTGAGCGAGAACGCACCGGAGATCACCGCCTGCGACGCGATCACGGTTGCAAAGGTGGCCAAGACGACGACCGGAATATGCGCCCAGCTCGGGACCAAACCATAAAACGGATGAAATGCTGCGCTGGGATCACGCAGCAACAACGCACCTTGCCCGAAATAATTGCACAGAAGTGCTGGAAGCGCGCCAGCGAGCCAAGCGAGGCGGATCGGACGCCGGCCAAAGTGACCGAGATCGGCGTACATGGCCTCTGCTCCAGTGACGACCAGGAAGACCGCGCCTAGAACCAAGAAGCCATGGGAGCCGTTGTGCAGGAGAAACTGAGCGCCGTACCAAGGGCTCGCTGCCTTCAGGACCGCAGGGGAGGTGATCACGCTGCGGATTCCGAGAACCATCAGGACAGCAAACCAGACGAGCATGATCGGGCCGAACAGCGTGCCGATTCGGGTCGTGCCATGCCGCTGCAAAGCGAATAGCCCAACGAGAACTGCAACGGTTACCGGAATGACGTACGGCCCAAACCGCGGCGTGATGATTTGTATTCCTTCAACCGCGCTCAGCACCGAGATCGATGGCGTGATCATGCTGTCACCGTAGAGGAGCGCAGCGGCAAACAGGCCCACGACCAAAGCGATTCGACGGCGGTTGCTCCCGATCGGCAGGCACATACCGGCGAGCGCAGTCAACGCCATGACGCCGCCCTCTCCGTTATTGTCCGCGTGCAGAACGACAAACAGGTACTTGAGGGTGACGATGATCATCAGCGACCAAAAAACGAGCGACAGAACCCCCAGGATGTTCTCTGGCGTCACCTCGATGCCATAGTCTCCGTGAAAGCATTCTCGAATCGCATAGAGGGGACTCGTCCCGATGTCTCCATAGACGACGCCAAAGGCGGCGAACGAGAGGATCGCGAAGCGTCGTCTCGCTTGCTTTTCAGAGGCGCTGTCTGAAGACTTGTTCGGCACATGAAGCTCCCGTCTTCCGTGCCCGGAGCATTCTCCGAGCGCTTTCTCTTTCGCTGGTGTCGTGCATCGCGCTCTTTGCGTCCTAGGATTCCGGCAAATCGATCGTTCTTCGACCCAACATGTTCATTCGGGTTCGGCGAATCGTTGCCGCCTCGACGACTCGGCCATCGTCGTACCGGAAGCGAAGTGCATCCTCGGGGCACTGCACGATGCACGCGCCGCACTGAATACAATCGTTGCTTCGCTTGATCTCGACCTTCCGTCGGTGACCATCCATGTGCAAGACGTTGCGGGGGCAAACCTGCACGCAAGCGGCAGCGCCAGTGCAACGCTCTTCCACGAGATCGATGTGCGCCGCGTTGTGAAACGTATTGATGTAGCTGCCGTACCATGGCGTAGTCCCGGCGAGGTCGACCGACAGCACGCCCATCGCGACGACGGACGTGGCGGCCGCAAACCATAGATGCGTGGGCGTCGCGGACCCGAGCGCAGCGAGCAGGCCCGCCCCGACGAGGAACCCAGCCGTCGCAAAGACGCCAAATGTCACCCATCGCTTTGCGCCCGTGACGCGGATCCAGGGGAGCACGGCGAACATGCCTCCAACGATCGACACGATCACTGCGACCAAGGAGGCCGCTAGTGCCCAACTGCCGACGCCCCAAGCCGACAAGGCTGCGATGACTAGCAGTGCCCATCCCCACATGAGGGCCATTTCCATGCGGTCCCGCAGAGGGAAGCGCGCGAACCGTTCCTCGGCAATTACGTGCTGACCTCGGTCCAAGAAAGCGGGGAGGTCCTCCATTTGCGCCGGCCCCCAGCGGGCCGACCAACCCGCAATTTCCAAAATCTTTGCACGCTCTACACCGGTCGCACAGAGCTGAGGCAGGATGATCTCCCGATGATCGACTTGCTCGCCGATTCGCGAGGTGCGCAGCACCGAGATGACGTCGTGGTGCGTGAGATGTCCGCCGCCAGCTGCACACCAGACATTGATACCCTGACTGTTCGCGCACAACAGCCAAGCATCGCGGCCTTTGAGGACCTTCATGAGCCGTCGTACGGTCAGCGTGAAGTTGCCGGTGAGCAGGACGGGCGAATCGCGGCAGGGCTCTCCGATTCGGATGAGCCCTGTGGGCGCGCGATGCGGCAACATGCGAAGCATCGTGTCTCGCAACCAATTCGTGAAATCAATAAGCTTCACGGCACTGCCTCACCACGCATGGCATTCACGATGACGAAAGTATTCCCCCAGAGGCGCGTCTCTTCAACGTGCTGGAAGCCGGCGTCCCGAATCTTGTCGGCCAGAAACTCGACCGGCTGTGTGCTCGTCTGAGTCAAGACGTAGGTGGCAATGCTCATGGGTAGCCGGCGAAGATAATACCAGGCGCGTTGCGCTTTCGAGGATGGCAGAGTCTCGTCGGCAATCACGAGATGCCCGGCCGGAACCAAGCGCGAACGAGCGATGTCGAGCGCGTAAGACTGCTCGTCCGCGGAGAGCTCGCTGAACACCAGGCACGATACGATCGAGTCGAAGGCCGCCTCGCCAAAGCGGTCCTGAACCTCGGCGATGCCCAGCTCGAGCCACTCGACGTCAGCCCCTCGATCGACCGGGGTCGCCTTCCGACGAGCGATCTCGAGCATCTCGGCGTTCGAGTCGATAGCGACCACATGCGCGCCTCTTGCCGCGCACGCGAGCGCCACACCACCGGTCCCGCAGCCGAGGTCGAGGACACGCTTTCCTGGAGATGCCGCAAGAGTTGCGATCTGCTCATAAACGTTGCCGATGCGGCCTCGCGACAAGAGTCGAATGCCTCGGTCATAGCGTTCGGGGGCTGATTCCAGAAACTTCATCCAGACGAAGCTGCTCATGGTCTGACCTTACCATGATGAAAACGTAAGACTGCGGGTACATGACGCAACGGCGGGGCAGTCAGGTTCGTCTTGGTTTTCACCGTGATCTTCTTCGGCCGTCACTGAAGCCTCGTCAGGGCTTGATAGATGCTGCGCCGGAACCGCGGCCTGCTTTCGACTTCCAGACAGAGGTGATCGATGACTTTCTGGAACACCTCATGGGCGTTCTCCGTGATGAGCTCTCCGTGCGCCAAGAGGATACGCTGGAATGGCCAGGCGCTGATCTGGTCCAGCTTTCTGCGCGCCGCCGCGGCATCGAAGGTGTACATCCGGAACTCAGGCGAGGGCAGGGCGCGCCCGTAGATCCCCATCATCTTTGCGAACGCTCTGCCAGCCGTGGAAGGGAAGGTTTCGGCGCTGATGTTCTCCACGAGATCCGCGACGATCAACGTGCGACTTGCCCGATGAAAGAAGACCGCCTCCGAGAAGAACGAATTCCCTTCGGTGAGGCGCTGGTCGATGTATTCGGACCACACCGCCTCGGGCTCATCGGTGAGCACTCCCGCATAGTCGAGCTCGGGCCGCCGCTCAGTCAGGCCCGGAGACGCCCAGAGTTTCGCTTCTGGATAGCGTCTGTGGAAGCCATCGAGGCCCTGGTTGTGGATCTTGTTGGGCGAAACGATGTGAGCGACCCGCCCCAGCCCTTGGAGGACGTCGCCGATCTCATCCGTCATCGGCAGCGGGGAGCAAACCCAAAGGGCATCCCCGTCGAGCCTCGATACCGCCATGCGGGTTCGAATCGGAACGCCGAAGAACCGAACCGTGCCCTCGATATACCAGAGGCTCTTTCCAAATGATCGAAGAAGCGAGTTGGCCATGCTCCCCCGCTGGATCACACCGTGCAGATCACCGATGAGCCGTGACCGAACAAACCTTGGTTCACCGTCACCCCCGCCGTCGCGCCCTCGACCTGACGTCCGTCCGCTTGTCCGCGCAGTTGCCAGGTCAGCTCACAAACCTGGGCGATCGCCTGGGCCGGAACCGCTTCGCCGAAACAGCACAGTCCACCGCTTGGGTTGACGGGGACACGGCCGCCAATGCTCGTTTCGCCGTCCCGAAGGAGCTTCTCGGCATCTCCGGGCCGGCACAAGCCGATCTGCTCGTACCAATCGAGCTCCAGCGCGGTCGACAAGTCATAGACTTCGGCGAGGCTCATGTCTTCGGGGCCGAGTCCGGCCTCTTCGTAGGCGCGGTGTGCGATCGACTCCTTGAATCCGAGATCCGGAAGCCCGACGCCGGCTTTGGAGTCCGTCGCGAGGTTGGGCATTTCGATGACGCTGTTGGGGTAGACCGGCGTCACTGTGGACACCGCTGCGATTTTCACGGGCTTGGTCGTATGCTTCCGGGCGAAATCCATACTCGAAAGCACCAAGGCCGCAGCGCCATCACTGGTCGCGCAGATGTCGAGAAGGTGAAGTGGGTCGGCGACCAGGACCGAGCTCAAGACCTCTTCGAGCGCGACCTCTTTGCGGTATCGGGCATTGGGATTGTGAAGACCATGCTTCGAGTTCTTCACTTTGACCGCAGCGAAATCCTGTTGAGTTGCTCCGTACGCGTCCATGCGTCGGCGCGCGTAGAGCCCGAAATAGGTGGGATTGGTGATCCCCTGGATGTGAAAGCGCAGCCAATCCGGGTCCTCAGGGCGCCGCCCGCCCGTCGGCGCGAAAAAGCCCTTGGGCGCGGCGTCGGCGCCGATCACCAGCGCCACGTCGCAGAGCCCAGCCAGGATATGCGCCCGCGCCACGCTGACGGCCTGAGCGCCTGTGGCGCAGGCCCCGTACGAGCTCGATACCTTCGCGCCCGACCAACCTAGCGCTTGCGCAAAGGTCGCCCCTGCTACGAAGCCCGGGTAACCGTTGCGAATCGTATCACCTCCAGCGACGAGCTGAATGTCTTTCCACTGCACGCCCGCATCTTTCAACGCGTCCTGTGCAGCCCTCACGCCGTAGCCCACGAAGCTTTGCCCCCACTTGCCCCAGGGGTGCATGCCCACACCGAGCACTGCGACGTCCTTGCTCATGTGTCACTCCCGTCGTGTATCGGCTTCCAGTTCCAAGTGAAATAGATATGCTCGTCATCTTGGTAGAGCTCGCGAAGCACCAGTTCCATCGGCATGCCAGTCGTCAATGCATCTACGCCGACACCGTCCGCGACCTGACCAAGGATCGTCATCCCTTCCTCCTCGAGCTCGACCGCCGCGATCGCGAATGGTTCGAACGGTTCCTTCGCCACGAAGGGTGCGGGGGGCTTATAGCTTGCACTGGTGTACGACCAGACCTTGCCGGTGCGGCTCAGGGGCACCACTTCGAGGTCTGCCTGGTCGCAAGCTGGGTTCCGGCAGAAGGTCTTCTCGGCGGGAAAGAAATAGGTTCCACACGCGCGACATCGCGTTCCGATCAGGGCCGGCTCCTGGGGATCCATCGTGAAGAGGCCTTCGACGGCCGGTACCTTGGCTTTCTCAGTCATCGGGAATGGTCCCATGAAATAGAACGCGTTTCACTTCGTGGCAAGCCGGGCGGCGTCATGCGGACTTCGCGTATTGGGCCTTCGTGCGCTCCAGCAGGGCGGTCAGCTCCTCGCGAAGCGTTTCGAGGCTGTCGAGGGTGGCGCGAACCGTCGGGCGACGCAGCCCGTCGATCTCTTCGATCATCTTCTCGAGCCGTCTCGCCGAGGCGCTCGCACGCCGAATTGTGTCGAGCCGTTCGGCTCCCTCGGGCTTCGGGTGAAACAGCGGATTGAAGCGTTTGCGAAGCTCGGTGACCGGTGCGCCCTCTTCGAAGACCGCCTCTCGGAGTTGATCGACCACGGCTCGGTCCACGGCCGGTTCGTCCTCGGCATCATTGCTCGGGCTCTTTCGAAGAGCCTTGGCGAAATAGTCGACCGCATCGCAGGTGGGGATGCGTTCGTTGAGTCCGTCGCGCTTCAAGACAGAGGGAGCGTGTCGCTTCAGCGCGACGTACGAGCCCGTGAGCTTGTCGGCGGTTGCCTGTTTGAGCTGCAGCTCGAGTGAGCAATAGGAATAGAAATCTTCGTACCCCCAGTCGAGGTATGATTCCCGATTGCGGACTTCGACGAGGGCCTCTGCCATCATCACCCACGAGCGTTTGAATTCGCGCGCACGCCGAACCACGTGAACCCGAAGCTCGTCCGCTCCTTCTGCTTCGAGCGCCTCTGCCAGGTCGCCGAGCTTCTGATGCGTTGCCATCGGCGGTCTATACCACCGAAGCCATCCGTTTTATACCGCGTCGGGGAAGATCTTCGAAGTGCCTGAGACCACAGTGAACCGACATGCCGTTCGGCGGCGCGCGGCTACCGCGAGGCGGGCCGCAGCAGCGTCGGCGCGATCGTCATGCGAACCCCGCTCGGCTTCACCTTGGATTTGCATCCGCGCCTTTTCGATCGCGCGCGTCATCGGCTCCGGACGGACGAGCTTTTCGTGCGGAGCACCGAGGCTCATGCCCTATTCGGTGCCAGGGTGCGCCTTCCTTCGACCCCGCCCAGATTTCTCCGATCCGCCGCTCGTGTAGATCGCCGACCGGAACACGCCACTGCACACAGTGCAGAACTCTTCCGTACGGGTCGACGGCGATGCTGTTGGAACCGGCGCCGCAGTGTTTGTCGTTGCCTGCGCACGCGCACCGACTCCCCGTTGTCCAAGACCTGCATGCAGTTGCCGAGAACTGCAAAGCTCACGCATTCGCCAGGTCGTAGTCCTAGGCGCCGCAAGCTCGACCGTCCGCCGCTCATTTGCTGCGCTCGCCATGCCAGAGGCTCGAGGCTCGGACCCCCGGAGAGGCCGAGCGCGCCGATCTCAAACGCTCGTAACCTTTGGCCAATTGTGACCCAAAATACCTGTTGACAACCGTGAATCCGAACCTTTACAGTAGGACTGTCAGTGGCTGATTCAGTGACCCACTGACGGGCCAAATCGAGATTCACACTCCTCGGGGGTACGACAGAACGGGCGCTCGGGCGGGGTTCACACCTCGCCCGAGATTTTTAAACCGCGCCCCGTCTGCCTCGCACCGAATGCGCGCAGCCCAAGACGCGATCCGCAGGAAGTCGTTAGAGGCTTCGCTTCTTGCCGCGCAGGCCTCGGCGACTACCTTTCGGCTTCTTCGGCCGATCGAACGAGCGACCGTCACCACCACCGCCGCTGCCCCGATCGTAGCCGCCGCCATGATCATACTCGCTGCGCGCAAAGCGATCGGGTGGAGGCCCGAAGTCCCGGGGCTGACGCGGGGGCCGGGGACGGTCTTCCGCGATGTCTAGGCGCAATTCGCGTCCACCGACTTCGCGGCCGTGGAACTTCTCGACCGCTTGAGCGGCATGCTCTTCGGCAGCGAACCGAATGAATGCGAAGCCTCTCGGGCGTCCGCTTTCGCGATCCTTTGGAATGTGAACGTCAACGACCTCACCGATCTCTCCGAAGAGCTCACGTAGCTCTTGGTCTGTCGTGCCGAAGTTGAGGTTCCCTACAAATATCTTACTTGAAATGACTGACTCCGTTCTCCTGTATGTGCACATTTGGCACGTTTTGGGGTTCGAGTCCAAGCGGGAGGCCGTGACCCGGATTTGACTTCGTTCTCGCGCAAGCCCTGGCTCAATAGTGCCAGGGGAACTTTCGATAGTCTTGAGGCCGCTTTTCCAGGAAGGCATCCCGGCCCTCCTGAGCCTCTTCCGTGGCGTAAGCCAAGCGGGTGGCTTCCCCGGCGAAGATCTGCTGACCGACGAGGCCGTCGTCGATCATGTTGAAACCGAACTTGAGCATTCGCATGGCCGTAGGGCTCTTCGAGTTGACCTCCTTCGCCCAAGAAAGCGCGAAATTCTCGAGATCGGCGTGCGGTACGACTGCATTGACCATTCCCATCTCGGCCGCTTCCTGGGCGCTGTAGCTCAGGCCCACGAAGAAGACCTCTCGCGCCTTTTTTTGCCCGACCTGTCGGGCTAGCAGGGCGGAGCCGTAACCACTATCGAAGCTGGCGACATCAGGGTCGGTTTGCTTGAAGAGCGCGTGCTCCTCGCTCGCGATGGTCATGTCGCAAACCACGTGCAGGCTGTGGCCACCGCCGACCGCCCAGCCGGGGACCACCGCGATGACGATCTTCGGCATGAAACGAATCAGGCGCTGCACTTCCAAGATGTGCAGCCGTCCCAGCCTCGCAGGGTCGATCTCGCCGGCCGCCTCGGTCTCGTATTTGTATCCGTCCTTGCCGCGGATGCGCTGATCGCCGCCTGAGCAGAACGCCCAACCCCCGTCCTTGGAAGAAGGGCCGTTGCCGGTGAGCAGCACGCAGCCGACGTCGGGGGTTTGCCTTGCATGGTCGAGCACTCGGAAGAGCTCGTCCACGGTGCGCGGGCGGAATGCGTTGCGCACCTCGGGCCGATGGAAGGCGATTCGGACCGTCCCGTGATCCTTGGCGCGGTGGTATGTGATGTCCTGCAACTCGAAGCCGGGCACCTCGGTCCACTTGGATGCGTCGAATATCTCAGAAACCATCGTCCTGTTACTCCGTGAACTCGCTGAGCACGGCCAGGATGATCCGCCCGAGGAGCGTCGCCACCTGTTGCCGCGAGAAGTCGCCATCGATCCAACGCTGGAGAATCTCGCCCGCGCCGCTCAGCATCATGTCGGCAAGCGCCTGCGCTTCGGCATCTTCCACACCGGTGAGCTCACGAAGGGGAAGCAGCCAGGGCTCGACGAGCTGACCGCGGAATTCCTTGCTGATCGCGGAGATCTCCCGATCGGGGCCGACCGACCGAAGCAACTGCCAACCGCCCGATCCTTTGGCTTCGATTGTGTCGCAGGCGGCGTCGATGAATCCGCGCGCAATCGAGGCAACGTCCGCGACTCCCTCTTCCTCCATGATATTTGGAGTTCGACGAGCGAAATCTTCGCGGAAGTCTTCGAGGACACCTTTGATCAGCTCGTGCCGGTTGGGAAAGAACTTGTAGACGACGGGCCGAGTGATTCCAGCGGCCGCCGCCACGTGCGGGATGCGCACTTTGTCGATGCCGTCGGCAGCGATGATGTCCGAAGCGACCCGCAGCAATTGCTGTTGGCGGTCTTCGGGACTCAGTCTCGTGCGTGCGGCGTCGCTGGGTCTGTTGGTTGAAGACATGGGCTCATGAAAAAGGGTGGCCCCCGATAGAAGCCACCCTGGTCGAGTTTAGACGACGACCGGCTCAGTCTTGAGCCAGGTTCATCACCTGCTGAAGGCTCATCGCCAGCGTCATGTCGCCGTCGATCTTGATCTTCCCGGACATGAAGGCCTGCATCGGATTCAGCGAGCCATTGAGCATGCCGAGCCAATCCTCGGCGGACACGGTGATGGTTGCGCCCGGGCTCGCATGGGTACCCGTATTGGCGAAACCGCCGGTCTTGCCCTTCGTGAGGTCCAGGTTCCACTCGCCGCCACCGTCGCCGGTGATGTTGAACTGGTAAATTGCGTTGGGCTGAGTGGCCGCGTCGGTATTGGCGGCGGCTCTCTGCTCAAACTTCTCGAAGAACTCAGCTGCGGATTTCATGAATATTGCCTCTCTTGTTGTGTTGGCCGCCGTTTCCAGCCGCTGGTCGGTGTGGCTGACCGGAGACGAGTTGTAACCGAAATCGCCGCGGTATGCACCCCCGTTTCAAGCGCCAAAAACTCAGCGATTTCAGTCATCCACGATGGAAAGCGCTCGAACTGGGCAGACGTCGACCGCATCTTGTGCCGCTTCCCGCAGCTCCTCGGGGGGACTCGGATCGATGACGATCAGGGAGCCATCGGAGGAGAACTTGAACAGCTCTGGGGCGACACCCACGCACTGCCCGTGAGCGGCGCAGAGATTCTTGTCATGAACGATTCGCATGGAGCCGGGAATGTAGGCGAATTGGAGCGGCCTGTCAGCCGCTTCTCGAAGGGCTTGAAACAAGCCGGAAACCTTCGACACATCGACCGGAAACAGCCCGGATCTACGCTCGGCGCACTTCAAGGAGGAACCGGGGATGGACGCTCTCAATCAGGCGGATACCGCATGGCTCATGGTGTCGTGTGCGCTGGTGATGCTCATGACGCCGGGCTTGGCGCTCTTCTATGGCGGCATGGTGAACTCGCGAAACGTGCTCTCGTCGTTCATGCACAGTTTCATCGCGTTGGGCATCATCACACTTCAGTGGGTGGTCATCGGTTACTCGCTGTCGTTCGGCTCGGATGCTGGCGGTGGGCTCATCGGTGGCTTCGATCACGCGTTCTTGAACGGCGTAGGTCTCGCCCCCCAAGAGGGTTCCACGATCCCGCAGATTCTGTTCATGGCGTTCCAAATGATGTTCGCGATCATCACGCCGGCGCTGATCTCCGGCGCCATCGCCGAGCGGATGAAGTTCTCTGCGTACTTCGTGTTCATCATCCTCTGGGCGACTTTCGTGTACGATCCGATTTGTCACTGGGTCTGGGGGCCGGACGGCTGGCTCGGCGCTCGAGGAGCGCTCGACTTCGCGGGCGGCACCGTCGTTCACCTCTCATCGGGCACGGCAGCGTTGGTCTGCGCCCTGGTCATCGGTCGCCGTAGCCGTCCCGGCCCGCCGCACAACTTGACCCTGACCTTGACGGGCGCGGGTTTGCTCTGGTTCGGTTGGTTTGGATTCAATGCAGGCAGCGCACTAGCGTCGAACGAGAGTGCGGCGCTTGCCCTGGTCAACACCCATCTGGCTGCAGGCGCCGCCGCAACGGCCTGGGCCATCGTCGAGTGGATCAAACAGGGCAAGCCCACCGCTCTCGGCGTCGCCTCCGGCCTGGTGGCGGGGTTGGTGTGCATCACGCCTGCCGCAGGCTTCGTGGGTCCAATCTCGGCGGTGGTCATGGGTCTGGCGGCGGGTCCGGTTTGTTACGGAGCCGTGATGCTCAAGGGCCGCCTTGGCTATGACGATGCGCTGGATGCGTTCGGCATCCACGGTGTGGGCGGCGCCTTGGGCGCGGTCTTGACCGGTGTGTTCGCCGCCGAGGTCTGGGGGGGTCACACGGGGCTCATCGGCGGCAACAGCCATCTCTTCATCGAGAACATCATCGGCGTGCTCGCTGCTGGGGCGTATTCGATCGTGGTGACCTTCGTCCTCCTGAAGGCCATCGATGCCACCATTGGCCTCCGCGTCAGCAAGGACGAGGAGCGCGAGGGCCTCGACACCAATATGCACGGCGAAGAGGGTTACCACATGGGCGGCGCCACGGCGCTCACCGAGTAGCCCACCCTCGGTGGACGAGCCCATTGTCTGGGACCTGCGTTCATCGTAGGTCTCGGACATGGGTCTAACTCGCTTCGTTGCCAGGTTGTTCGGAAAGGCCAAAGCGTCGCAGGGACCTCTTCCGGAAGCCGAGGAGCGCGACTACTCGTTATCCGAGCTCTCCGAATACGACGGCTCGGATTCGACCAAACCGCTCCTCGTCGCCATCCGGGGTCAGGTGTACGATGTGACCCGCGGCCGCGATTTCTACGGTCCGGGCGCGCCCTACGGGATGTTTGCCGGAAAGGACTGCACCCGCGCGTTGGCAAAGATGGCATTCGACGAAGAATTGTTCACCGCGGACATCGATGGGCTCGAGGCCGAGGAGCTCGAGAAGCTCGAAGAATGGATCGAGATGTTCGAGGGAAAATACCGGCGTATCGGACGAGTCCTCAGCAGCGCATAGGTGAGGCAGTTGCTGCAGAGCGCAGAGTGGGAGTCACGGGGACAGCACTGGCGTGACCTGGAGCACTTCTCCGTCGGGGCCACTTGCGTCGTTGGTGATGTACAGGAGGCCATCCGGTCCCTGGCGGGGGGAGCGCAGGCGCCCTCGATCCTCGATCACGCGGAAATCGTTCGTGACCTCGCCTGCGGAGCTCACGAAGTAGATGTGCAAGTGCATGGCCTTCAGGGTGGCGACCGCGAGCGCGCCGTTCCAATCGCCCCAGCGGTCTCCTTCGAGGAAGGTTGCACCAGACGGTGCGAGGGTTGGCGCGCCGCTCGACCAGATCGCTGCCACCGCATCGGGATAGCTATCGAGGTCGGTCATGGGAACCGATTCGTTGTACCCCGGCACCGGATTCCAGCCGAAGTTGCCGGCTAGGAGCAGATTGAGCTCGTCGTCGATGGACGGGCCATGCTCGGCGGATACGCCGAGGCCGTCCCCGGATCGGAACGCAATTCCCTGAACGTTGCGATGGCCTTTCGAAAACCAGAGTCGTCCGCCCGCATTGCCAGCTGCGGCTGCTCCGTTTCGATCGACGCGCAACACTTTTCCGCCAAGCGCGTTGTCGTCTTGAGGTGTGGTGCCGATTGCGGCGTCTCCGGTGCCCACCCAGAGGTACCCGTCGGGTCCAAAGCGAGGGCGACATCCGCTGTGTCGTCCGGAGCTGTAAGGCATGCCGGTGACGATGTCGCTCTGGCCCAGCTCGGTCTCGCCATTCGGCGTGGCGAGCGTATAGCGTCTCACGCGCACGTCCGTCGCTCCACCCGCGTTCGATGCCATGCACACGTAGACATAGCCATTGCTCGAGAAGTCCGGATCGACCTCGAGGCCGAGCATGCCGCCTTCACTGGCCAGGACCACGTCAGCGGCCGTGATGACGAACGGCTCGCCATCGATGCCGTCCACGTAGACGTTGAGCCGTCCGGCCTTCTCGGTGACCAGCATGGTTCCGTTTGGAAGCCAAGCGATGTCCCAGGGCTTGTCGAGGCCGGTGATCAGCGGGGTCACGGCGAGGTCGGAGACGAACCCGATGCCACCGGAGCCGCCGGCCCCGCCGGAGCCACTCGCGCCGCTGGAACCGCCGATGCCACCAAAGCCACCCGAACCGCCGGAGCCACCCACGCTCTCACTGGTCGTTGAAGTGCTGCACGCCGCCAGCAAGATGGCGCCGACCAAAAAGATTCTAAACCCCACCGTGATGATCTTGTCTGCAGGTCATTGGATTTCAAGCCTCGGGAAATCGGCGGTAGGTCAATGTAGCGAGTGTGCCTACGCAAAGCGCGGTCATTGCATACAGAAATGGCATCTTGAGCAGGGCGTCTTGATCCGCATCGGGAAACGTCGCGAGGATGACCGCGATCGCGAGCGGTGTATTTTGCACACCGGTCTCGAGCGAGACTGCATGTCGTTGACGCGGGAGAAGTCCGGCGAGGCGTGCGACTCCATAGCCGAGAATCATCCCGCTCGCCGCTACGAAGACGCAGGCTAGAAGGCTGGCGTCCTGGGCCGTCAACAAGAGGTCCAGTTGATCCGAGACAGTGGTGATCAGCAGCACAACCAACAACAGCGCTCCCGAAAGAGCTCCCACGCGCTCGACTCTCTTCGCGGTCGCGACGGACCGGTGTCGGATCCACATCCCAGCAGCGATCGGCACGAGCATCAATGCGAGCGTGCCCATCACGGCGAAGAATGGGACATCCATCTGCCTCTGCGTGAGCGACGCGGTATACGCGTACAAGAGCGACGGCATCATCACGACCGACACCAAGGTCGAGATCGCGGTCATTGAAACGCTGAGAGCAAGGTCCGCCCGCGAGAAGTAGGAAAACATGTTGCTTGCGTTGCCGCCCGAAGTGCAGGCCATGAGCATTAAACCCAAGGCGTCGGTGCCCTCGAGCGCAAATCTTCGAATCGCCAAGTACGCCAGGAAAGGCATCCAACCGAATTGCGAGAGGAGTCCGATCAGGACGGCACGCGGCCGCCGCAGCGCGCGCGCATAGTCACCAGGTTTCAGCGACGCGCCCATGCCCACCATGAGGATGAGGGTCAAGGCCCCGATGAGCGCCTTGTCGAAACCGCTGAGCATCCCAGCATCATACACGCGCACGATTGAGCAAAACTGGAATGTGTTCCTGCGTCGGGGCATCATGAGCCGTGCTCGGACGAGGGAGGTCACTGGGATTGCTTCTGGGCGCGGTCTGCGCGGCAGGCTGTTACGAGGCCGTCGCGGTCGACCCGTTTCCTGACGCCAGCACGGACTCCGGCACCGATGCCAGCACTGACGCCGGCGCCGATGCCGGCCCGGACTCGGGCACTGACGCAGGCATCGACGCCGGCACGAACGCCGACGCCGGCACGGATGCTGGGACTGACGCTGGCACCGATGCGGACGTCCCCGACGCGAGCGTGGCTCCGGCAGGCTGCATGGACCTCTGCGATCTCGTTCTCGATTGGACGGCGGAGCAACTCAGATGCATCGGGCAGGTCGTGCGGCTCGCTGGCTACGCGCCCGGCGCGACGCCACCGTGCCGGCTCATCCGTAGTCCGCAGGAGTGCCTGGACTGTAGCGAGGCGTTGGGGCTGACCGAGAACATCTGTCGCGGGGCTTCGTTCATCTGTCTGCCTTAGTGTCTGGTCGACCAGCGGTGTGGAGGTGCAGGGCAGGCCTGCACGCTTGTCGAAGTCCTATTGACCGCCATTGCGCACCGGCGCAGCATCCCGCGGTGGACACCGAGAAGATCATCAATGAAGTCATGGGTGGCGGCCTGCGCGTTCTCAATCGGATTGCGGACTCGCCGTTCGTCGAGCGGCTCGGCTTCGAAGAGCGCGCCCAGAAGCTCGTCTACGAAGGCGCCAAACGCGCTGCGGAGACCGCGGCCAGAGCGGCCAAACGACTTGCGCCCAAGCGCTCGGGTCAACGTACCGGCAGCGCGCTCAAGTTCGATCTGAGCTTGAGTGAGGAGCAGCAGCTCATGCGCGACACTCTTCGGCGTTTCGCCGATGAGGTGATGCAGCCCGTCGCCCGTGAGGCAGATGATCGTTCCGCGCCGCCTGACGACTTTCTCGACGCGTTCAACGAGCTCGGCGCCATTCCAATGGCGGTGCCGGAGGCGATGGGCGGGGCTGCCGAGCACGTGTCGGCGGTGTCTCAAATGCTCGTGGCAGAGGATCTCGCGCGAGGCGACATGGGCCTGGCGTACGCGGCGCTCTCCCCTTTGTCGTTCGTCAACGCGCTGGTCCACTGGGGAGACTCAGACCAGCGGGCAAGCCTGCTCCCCTCATTCGTCGAGGGAGCCACGACGGCGGCGAGTGTCGCCGTCGTGGAGCCGCAACCGCTGTTCGATCCGGGCGCGCTGCAGACGACGGCAAAAAAGCGTGGCTCGGACTACCTGCTCAGTGGAGAGAAATCTCTGGTGGCATTGGCTGAACGCGCCAAATGGTTCTTGGTTGCAGCCGAGATTCCCAAATCCGGTCCTCGCTTCTTCTTGGTGGAGCGCGATGCCGTCGGCGTCGAGGTGACCGAAGAGCCTGCGATGGGCTTGCGGTCCGCTGGTCTCGGCCGCTTGAAGCTCCATAAGGTCCGCGTCACACAGGGCGCTGTGCTCGGCGGCGAGTCAGCGATGAAGCCTGAGGGCAGGGCCGCCTACGACGATGCGGTGAACCGCTCCCGCATCGCCTGGGGCGCCATGGCCCTTGGTACGTCGCAAGCCCTCTTGGACTACGTGATTCCGTACTGCAACGATCGGGTGGCTTTTGGCGAGCCAATTTCGCACCGGCAGGCCGTAGCATTCATGATCGCCGACATCGGCATCGAGCTCGAGTCGATGCGAATGCTGGTCTACCGAGCGGCAGGGCGCATCGACGCGGGCTTGAAGTGCCAGCGGGAGGCATACCTCGCGCGCACCCTCTGCTCTGACAAGGCCATGCAGATAGGCACCAACGGGATTCAGCTGCTGGGGGGCGCCGGTTTCATCAAAGATCACCCCGTGGAGATCTGGTATCGCCAACTTCGTTCGATTGGCGTCATGGACGGCAACCTTCTGGTCTAAGGGAAGCGTATGATCTATTTGGAAGTTCCCAAGCACCTCCGGCAGCTTGCCAACCAAGCGCACCAGGTCGCCAAGCACGTCTTCCGGCCTATCTCGCGCAAGTACGACCGCGCCGAGCACGATTATCCGAAAGAGCTCGATCTGCTTGCCGCTCTGATGGACGGTCTCAACGCTGGAAGCGGGCAGAAGGGCGCGCGCATCGATTCGCTCCAGCGAGACGAAGTCTCGAACGACGGGGTTCGCAATGGGGCAAACATGTCCACATGTCTCGCGCTGACGGAGCTTTGCTGGGGTGATATCGGTCTCGCGCTCTCGATTCCACGGCAGGGCCTCGGGAACGCGGCGATCACCGCCGTTGCGGACCTCGAACAGAGGAAGCGCTTTGAAGGCGTCTGGGCCGCGATGGCGATCACGGAGCCCGGCGCAGGTTCGGACTCGGCCAACATCCGCACCACTGCACGCCTCGACGGCGACGAGTGGGTCCTCAACGGAGAGAAGATCTACGTCACGGCGGGAAGCCGAGCCGATTCGGTGGTCGTTTGGGCGACGCTCGATCGCAATCTCGGACGTTCCGCGATCAAATCGTTCGTCGTGCCACATGGGACGCCCGGCATGGAGGTCGTTCGGCTCGACAAGAAGATGGGGATCCGCGCGTCCGACACGGCGAGCATCACGCTCACAGACTGCCGAATCCCCAAGGAGAATCTCCTCGGAACCGCCGAAATCGATACGAAGGCCGGCTTTGGCGGCGTCATGCAGACCTTCGACAACACCAGGCCCATCGTGGCAGGGATGGCGGTCGGCGTTGCACGCGCCGCGCTCGAGCACACGCAGGAGCTCCTTCGCGGAGAGGGAATCAAGGTTCGTTACACCGGCTCGTTCTTCAGCAAGACCGCCGCAGAGGCCGAGCTGATCCGCATGGAGGCGGACTGGGAGGCAGGCCGCTTGTTGATGCTCAAGGCGGCCTGGATGGCGGACAACGGGATCCCCAACTCGACCGAGGCATCGATGTCCAAGGCCAAGGCAGCGCGCGTCGCAAACCAGATCACGCTCCGCTGCGTCGAGCTATGCGGCACCCTGGGCTACTCCGAAGCCGATCTGCTCGAGAAATGGGCCCGGGACTCCAAGATCCTCGATATCTTCGAGGGCACGCAGCAGATTCAACTACTCATCATCGCGCGTCGATTGCTCGGCAAACGATCGTCCGAGCTTCGGTGACGGAGGGCTTATGGAAATCAATGGCATTGCGCACACCTTCCTCAACGTTGGGGACTTCGATCGGTCCCGCGCTTTCTACAGCAAGCTCTTGCCTTTTCTGGGTCTCAAGAACGTCATGGACATTCCCGGGACGTACTACTGTGTGGGCGGCCGCACTGGGGTCGCGATTCGGGAGATCCCCGAGGAGAAGCGCGGCGCGCGCTTCGACCAGCACCAGGTAGGGCTTCATCACATCTGCTTCCGTGCGAGGACGCGCGAGGATGTCGACGAGGCGCATGAATTTGTCAAAGCGCTCGGGGCGAAGATTGTGCACGGGCCCGAAGAAGCAATTTGGGCTCCCGGCTACTACTCGATCCTCTTCGAGGACCCGGACGGCATCCGGCTGGAGATCAACTTCGTCCCAGGAAAGGGCCTGCTGCAATGAGCGGGACGCGCTGTCCCCCTCAGCGCAGGCGGAATCGACCATTGCCGTATTCAAGCTTGCACGGGTAGTCGTAGAGCTCGCTCAGCCGTTCATCGGTCAACACTTCGTGGACTGGGCCGGCTGCGAGGATCCGACCCTCTTTGAGCAGTAGGCCGTGCGTCGCATGGCTCGGGATCTCTTCCACGTGGTGGCTGACGAGAATGAGGGTGGGGCCGTCGCCTTTGGCGCAAAGCTGATCGATGTCCTCGATCAGGCGTTCCCGGGCGCCGGGATCCAGACCCGCGCACGGCTCGTCCAAAATCAGCAACGCGGGGTCGGTGACAAGCGCACGGGCGATCATGACCCGTTGCTTCTCCCCCTGGGACAGCACTCCATAGCGCTTGTTTCGGAACGCATAGCCGCCGATGCGCCGAAGCGCGTCGTCCGCTCGGGTGACGTCTTGGACGCTCAGCTCGTGCCAGTTTCCGATGGTGGCGTGGATCCCAGTTGCCGCGACCTGACGGGCGCTCTGCTGCGCTGGCAGCCAGCCGAACAGAGCAGAGCTGACCCAACCGATCCGCTCTTTGAGGGCGCGCATGTCGCATTGACCGTAGGTCTCTCCGAGGACGGAGACGCTGCCGCGACTCGGCCATTCGTAGCCCGCAACGATCGACAGGAGCGAGCTCTTGCCGGCTCCGTTGGCGCCGAGCACCACCCAGTGCTCGCCACGCAACACTTGCCAGCGGACGTCGCGCAGAATCTCGACGCCATCGCGGGTGAACGTTTTGACGTGAAGATCGAGAACGGGAGCCACTTTGGCAGTCTAGCATCCTCCGACGTCGCGCTCGCCGGCGCTTAGCCCTTGATGCCAGGGCCGATGTGCGCTCCAATGCCGGATCATGCCGCTAAATCTCATTTGGGTCGCCCTCGGGCTCCTCGTTGGGGCCAACACCGCGCGTGCGCAGAGCCCATGTACGATTCACCTGGTGGGCGATGTGCCGGACGATGCCGCCACGCATTTTTTTCTGGACTTCGAGGTTCCGGAAGGAACTGCGGAGATCGAGGTCCAGCACGACGATCTCTCTGCACAGAACATTCTGGACTGGGGGCTCGATGACCCCAACGGATTTCGTGGCTGGGGCGGTGGCAATAGCGAGCCCGCCATCGTAGGCGTCGAAGCGGCTTCGCGGAGCTACGTTCCCGGTCCGATCCCGGTTGGCACTTGGGAAGTGGTCGTCGGCAAAGCCAAGATCATCGAAACCCCCGCTTCGTACGACGTTTGCATCATTCTCCGAACCGTAGCGACATTGCCGCCCCAGCCGCGCGCCCCGTACCAGGACCCCGGCGTCCTCGACACCGCAAAGCGTTGGTACGCCGGTGACTTCCATGTGCACTCGCGGCAAAGTGGAGACGCGCATCCCACGATCGAAGAGACGATGCAGTTCGCGCAGAGCGTGGGACTCGATTTCATGATGCTCTCAGAGCACAACACCAACAGTGGGCTGACGCTCTACGCGAGCGTGCAACCGAGCTTCCCCAAGCTTTTGCTCTTCCCTGGAGTCGAGTGGACGACGTATGCCGGGCACGCCGGCGGGATTGGCGCCACGCAATGGGTCGATCACAAGCCGGGTGTGCGAGGGGCGACCGCTGCGGGCGCAATCCAGCAATATCACGACCAGGGAGCCCTCTTCTCGATCAATCATCCGGAGGTACCGGGCGGCAATTTTTGCATCGGGTGTCCGTGGGAGATCCCGGTCGACCCCACGATCATCGACGGTGTCGAGGTTCAAAGCGGCATTTGGGCTGCGGTCGATTATTGGGAGCAGATGTGCGCCGATGGTTCTCATGCCGCTGCCCTCGGAGGCAGCGACGACCACGATGGCGGCCAGGGGAGTGGCGCGCTCTATAGTCCGATCGGAACGCCCACGACCATGGTGCTTGCCGACAGTCTCAGCGTCGATGCGATTCTCGAAGGCGTTCGCAACGGGCGAACGGTCGTCAAGGTCAACGGAATCGACGGCCCGATGATCGAGACCGAGTTGACTGGTGAGCGTGTGGGCGACACCGTCTTTGCCGACACCGCGACGCTCTCCGTGACCGTGACCCGGGGCTCGGGACAAACGCTCCAGGTTTTCAAGAACGGAACGGTGCTGGAGACGGTCGAGATCACGGGCGATCCATTTACGCACGAGACCGCCGTCCAAGCGCCCCTACAGGGCGAGGACCGATATCGTCACCAAGTGACCATCGGCAACACGCCGCAAACCGTGGGGAGCTACGTTTGGTTGCGGGCTGCAGACGGTACTGGGGTGCCTGACGCCGGCACCCCGGACGGCGGAACGAGCCCAGGCACAGGTTCGAGCGGTTGCAGTTGTGGGGTCATCACGGCCTCCCAATACGATTCCGGTGTCGTCTTGGCTCTCCTAGGGCTCGGCGCCGCGTGCTGGCGACGGCGTCGCGCGACCTGAGGGTCAGATGGCGTTCTTCCGGCGGCGTAGTACGTGCCGCAACCGCGAACGCTCGTCCCGCTCCCGCTCCTCGAGCATGCGCCGAAGAGCGGTCAGCTCGGTCGTCAGAGCGGGCTCCACCCGCAGTTGCAGTGTATTGACCTGGCGAGTGGCCTTCGCGAGCGCTTCGCCGAGGCGCCTGACCAATTGCTCCTTGGGAAGGGACTCGAGGATGAGCTCGACCAGACGTTCGAACTCCGTCGCAGACTGTGCGGCTGCCGGGCCCACCGCCGTGGCCGCGGTTTCCCGCGCGGTCAGCGTGCGCCGTAGGGGTGTGTGAGACACGACAGAGGGGACGGAGATGCCCCAGATCTGATGATGCTCGAGCTCTACCGTGACCTCCCGTCCGGGCCGGGCATATGTCTGCAACGAGTCCTGGCCGCGAGCGGCCAAGGCTCGCAACAACGCCCGGTATGCCTCGTCGGCCCGTTCATCGACCTCTTGCCGGGCGCTCAACGCGGGCCTCGCGCTCTTGAAGAGCTCCCTGATCAACGCCTCCCGCTTCCGATTGAGCAACTCGCGGCCTTTCTGAACCCGGCCGAGCTGCGCGCTGGCTCGCACCAGCCCTGAGCGAGTCGCCGGGACCGAACGCTTGCTCATCGTGTCGCTTCTTTCTGAGATCGAGCGCCTGGGCGCGACTTCCACGTGGTGTCGGAGATGCGGGTCAGCTGGTCGCGGGGCAGCGTCTCGAGCAGTGCCCAACCAATCCGCATCGTATCGGCCAGTGACCGGCGAGCACGGCCCTGGTCGATGAGCTCCTGCTCGAAGGTATCGACGAAATCGAGCGCACTGCGATCACCGGGACCGAGCCCCTCACTTCCGACGATGGCGGCCATGAGCTTGGCTTCGCGACCTCGCGCGTAGACCGCGTAGAGCTGATCGGCCCATTCACGGTGTTCCGGCACGGTATGGCCTTCGCCGATGCCGGCGTTCATGAGTCGGGAGAGCGACGGCAGAACATCCACGGGAGGATAAATGCCGCGCTGATGGAGCTCGCGGCTCAGCACGATTTGACCCTCGGTGATGTATCCGGTCAGGTCCGGGATCGGGTGTGTCATGTCTCCGTCGGGCAGAGAGACCACCGGCAACTGGGTGACCGATCCACGGCCGCCCTTGAGAACCCCCGCCCGTTCGAACAACGAAGCCAGATCTGTGTACATGTAGCCTGGATAACCGCGTCTTCCAGGGATCTCTTCGCGCGCGGCCGCGATTTCCCGCAACGCCTCCGCGTAGTGGGTGATGTCCGCCATCACGACGAGCACGTGAATGCCATGCTTGAACGCGAGGTGCTCAGCGGTCGTCAACGCGACGCGAGGGGTGAGCAGGCGCTCGATGGTTGGATCGCTGGCCTGATTGAGGAAGAGCACGGTGCGCTGCATCACCTCGCTCTCGCGAAAGCGCGAAACGAATGTTTGTGTTTCGCGCTCGGTGATCCCGACGGCGGCGAAGACGACCGCGAATGGCTCGCCGCGAGCAGGGCGCGCGTTCTCGACGATGTCGGCGGCGAGCTCGACGCCCGGTAGACCCGGGGCCGAGAACACGGGCAGCTTCTGACCGCGGACCAGCGTGTTCATTCCGTCGATTGCGGATACGCCGGTTTCGATGAAGTCCGACGGGTGCTGTCTGCGGACGGGGTTGATCGGCGATCCCCAAATTGGAATGCGGGCCTCGCCTATCGACGGAGGCAGACCATCGAGAGGCTCGCCGGTTCCGCTGAGCGCTCGCCCGAGCAGGTCTTTGCCAACCACCGTCGTAGCCGTTTCCCCAGTGAGCGTGATCTTGGCCTTGGCGGGTTTGAGCCCAAGAGTATCTTCGAACACCTGAATCACGGTGATCTCAGCGCCCACGTCGATCACCTGGCCGCGGCGCTCCGCTTGACCTTCGTCGCGAATGCGAACCCACTCGCCAAGCCGTGCGCGTCTCGTCGAACGGACGAACAGCAGTGGCCCGGCGGCGGAAGCCGCACCCGAGTACGTTCGTCCCAACGGTGCGTGCAAGTGCTTCATGATTCCATCATTCCGGAGATCGTCCGCTCGGCTTCGGCGATCTGCCCATCCAAGAGCTCTGGCGCCGCGGTTTTCACCGAGCCGAACGCCCCCCGAACGGAGGCGAGGTCGAGCTTGTCGAAGGCCATACCCTCCTTGAGCGCGTCCCTCCCGGTCCGCATGAAATGCCAAAGCAGCCTGGCCAAATGGTACGTCTTGGCTACCGTCGAGAACGCATCATGTGGGTGAAAGGCGTTTTGTCCGATCAGAAACTCTCGTCCGATGCGAGCGCCTTCGAGGACGAGTCGATCTGCGTCCTCGAGCGCATCCACGCCGACGAGCCCGGCGATCTCCCTTAGCTCCCGGTCTCGCTGCAGTAGGCGAATCGTTTCAGTCCGCAGGTCTGCCCAGTCGGTTCCACCTTCTCTCACGAACCACTCCGTGGTGCCCTCGGCATATAGGCTGTAACTGATGTCCCAATCGACTGCGGGGAACTGGCGTTGGTGCGCGAGGCTCGCGTCGAGCGCCCAGAGCGCCCCCACTACCCTCAAGGATGCTTGTGTCACCGGTTCCGCAAAATCGCCGCCAGGCGGCGAGATCGCGGTGATGAACGTCACGGCTCCCGTTCGTGTCGGCGTTCCCTGCGTTTCCACGCGACCAGCCCGCTCGTAGAGGCGGCTCATTCGATTCGCCAGGTAAGTCGGATAGCCTTCTTCGCCGGGCATTTCTTGAAGGCGGGCGGCGATTTCGCGGAGCGCTTCGGCCCACCGCGAGAGGGAATCGGCGAGTATTGCGACATGGTAGCCCATGTCCCGGTAGTACTCTGCGATCGTCATTCCAAGGTAGACCGAAGCGTCTCGTGCGGCGACGGGCATGTTCGAGGTGTTCACGATCAGCACGCTTCGATCCATGATCGGTCGTCCCGTTCGTGGATCGGTGAGACGGCCGAAGTCGTGTAGGACCTCGGCCATCTCGTTTCCACGCTCTCCGCACCCGATGTACACCATCACGTCCGCCTTCGCGTGTTTGGCAAGCGATTGCTCGATCACGGTCTTTCCCGTGCCGAAGCCGCCCGGGACGGCTACCGAACCGCCCTCGACGACGGGAAAGAGGAGATCGAAAACCCGTTGTCCGGTGATGAAAGGGCGGTCGCCAGCGAGCCGGCGTGCGAATGGTCGCCGCTCGCGAATCGACCAGGGATGCGAAAGACTCAACGGGGTGCCGTCGTCCAATTCAGCGATCGTTTCGATTACCGTGAAGGTTCCTTGATCGATGCTCACGAGTCGGCCGCTGCGACCTGGCGGGACGAGGACTTGGTGAATCATGCCCGGACGCTCTTCGACCACGCCCAGCACATCGCCCTCCGAGACCATCGCTCCTGGTTTGGCGGTCGGCGCAAACGACCAGCGGAGCTCCGGATCCAGTGTGGGCAGGGTCATTCCAGGGGCCATGAAGTCGCCCGAGCGCTCTGCGAGCCCGACGAGCGGACGGCCGACTCCATCGAGGATAGAACCCAACAAGCCCGGCCCTAGGCGCGTCATCAACGAGCTGCCGGTTCTTCGCACCGGCTCGTCGAGGCCGAGCCCGCTCGTTTCCTCGAAGACCTGAATCGTCGCGACATCACCGCGGAGACGAATCACCTCGCCCAGCAGACGCTGCTCACCGACCTCCACCAGCTCGTAGAGAGCCACGTCGCGCAGCGGTTCCGCTTCGGCGATGGCGCCCGCTACTCGAACGATGCGTGCCTCGGTCATTGCAGCCTCACGCGATAGCCGATGGCGCGCCGCAAGATTTCCACGATGTACTCGTGGGCGGTGGACTCTTGGGTCCAGTCGGGCCCTGGCACGGGGATGACGACGGGGAATGGGGCCCGTTGTAGATCTCGCTGGACCTCCTCGGGTAAGCCCCGGTGAAGGTTTTCGTCGATGATGAGCACGCTGATGTTGGCGTCAGCCAGCAGATCATCGATCTGCCGCGCGGCATCTGCGCTATCCGTCGCCTCGAATACGGGCACGCCTGCCAAGGCGAAGCCCGCGCTCAATCCGGGACTCGAGATGGCCACGAGCCGTCCGACTTTCATTCGACCACCATTTCTGCCTGGATGAGGGCGGCAGGCGCCCGGAGCGCGACGCCCCAAATGATGCGCCGTAGATTCAGGGTCTCGGTTCGAAGCTCGATCGCGAAACCAATCACAGGCGCGGCGCCGCTCGGGTCGATGCGCACCGATCGCTTTTGCCACGCGATCTGCGCGTGCAGTACGGCGCTCTCCAACTCGGAGAGATCCTGCGTCTCGCCTCGAAACGCGCTTGCCAAAGGGGTCTTCCGAAGCTCCCAGGCGAGCCGATTGGAGACGTCGCGGAGCGAGTCGAAGCCCATCAGCTCGACGTACAAGTCTCGCCCGAGCCAACGTCCTCCTTCGATGAACGTCAGATCGACGATCAAAGGGTCGCTCTCTGCAAAATGCAACAGCGCCGACCAGGCGTTGAGCACGTCGACGACTTGCTGGACGTACTCGACTAGTTGTCTACCGCCCTCGCGCGCATGCGCCGATGCCCGGCGAGCAAACGTGCGCGCCAACCCTACTTCGATCTCGAACAGGGATGGATTGGGCTGATTGACGGCGCCGACGAGCGGGGCGCCGAAGGGATTGCCCCAGAGCACCAACACGCGAACTACGTCCGCCGGCGTCGGTTGGATCGAGAGCGTCCGCAGGGCTGCTTCGCCGAGCGTTCCTGTAGGGACCAAACCTCCCATGCGCACGTCCGATGCCGTACCTTGCGCCGCACCGCGGATGATCGATTGAATCGAACGCCGGTCTTCGTCCTCGAAGATCACTGCCAGCGTTGCGCGACGGGCGCCACCACACCAGCGCTCGAGCACCGCCATTTGCCCGGCGGCGTATCGCCGAATCGCCAGCTCCAAGCTTGCCGGTGTCGCCGGCGCGTCAGAGCGGACCAATCCGAGGGCACTCAGCTCCCGCTGCAGAGTCATCAGGCTGGTGGCGCTCGCCAGTCTCTCCAGCTCGCTTGCGGCAAGGAGGTGGGTTCGAAGCCCCCGTGCGCGCGCGTTGATGTCGCCCAGGTACCGTGCCATCGCTAGGCCTCCCCGAGCAAGGTGTGGATTTCGATCGCCAGGACCGATGCCAGACTGTCGACCCGCGCGTCGAGTCGAGCATCGACGAGGACCGACTCTTCTCGACCAACGACGATGAAACCCGTGCCGAGATCGGACACCGGTTGCACTTTGATCTCCGGTTGGGCGTGAAGGGCCTCCCGCAGGATGGAGGCCAGATCGACGGAACAGCGTACCACTGCGCCGTCCCGCTCCACGAACTGGAGCGCCTCCGTCAGCTCGGCGCTTAGACCCGAGAGATAGGACTGCCGTGCTGCGGCTTCGGGGAGAAGATCCCGGACTCGCTCCAGTACACGATCCACGACGCGAGTCCGAGCTAGGAGCACGGCGCGCATTGCTGCGTGCCGTTCGGACGCGATCGCTATGCGGGCTTCCGAGCCATACTCGTCCTCCTTATCCTTCAACACCTTTCTTCGCCGGTCTGCGATCAGCAGGTCGGCCTCCGAAGCGAGCCGCGCCACCTCCGCGTGCGCGGCGCTCAGAATGGACGCAGCCGTCGTTTCGGCCCGCGTTCGCAGCTCGGTGTCGAGGTCAGATGCAGCCATTCGTTCCTCAGCCTCCTCCCTGCATGAGGATGAGAACCGCGATCACGAATCCGAGGATCGCAACGGTTTCCGGTATGGCGATCAAGAGCACGACGGTGACCGTGAGCTCGGGCTTCTCCGCGAGTGCCGCGGCAGCGGCCGGACCGATGCGCGACTGAGCCCAGCCCGTGGCGAGTGCCGGGATACCGACCGCCAGAGCTGCGCTCAAGTAAATCAAAACCGCTTCCATATCAATTGCTCCTCTCCTCAATCGCGCTGTCGCGCGCGGACCAATGTCGCAAGGGCAGGTACTGCGAACCGCCTGGGCTGTAGAACTTTCCAAAGAACTCCACGAAATGAAGTCGAAGCATGTGAATCGTCGGGCTGAACACGCCGAGCACGAAGTTGATCAAATGAAAGAGCAGGGCGAACACCACGCCAACGACTACGCTCCCGAACGCACCGACCATACGATTCGCGACGATGGCCATCATGACCGAGGCCGTGCCCACGGCCATGATACGAGCATACGAAAGGACGTTGCCGAGCGTGGAGACGAGCTCGATGGGCGCGAGCACCCCTTCTGCGATGATCAGGATCGGGAACGCGACGAGCGCCGTGATGACCAGAGGCGTGAAGAATCGCGCAGGAAGCATATCGAACGCGGCCATCAGCGCCAGGGCAATGAGGATCACCATCACAGCCGCCATGCCCTTTCCGATGGCCCGGCGTTTGTCACCACGAAACATCTTCACAGCTCCCACGACCAGGCCGAGCACGATGTGCACGAGCCCGAGCGCGATGGCCAGACCGAGGAACGGAAAAAATGCCTCTTCGCGGTTGAACACAATCGGACGCAGTCCGAAGCGGTGTCCGAGGTTGCCGAAGAGCTCTCCATACAAGAAGCCGAACACGATCGAGAACAAGGCGCACGCGAGGCCGATCTCGGAGATCGACCGTAACTTGGTGTTGGCCCGCGAACGGACTCTCAAGATCAAAGAAATGATGGCGAGCATCGTTCCGTATCCGACGTCCCCGAGCACGACGCCGAAGAACATCGGGAAGAAGATCGCGACGAACGGCGTTGGGTCCACCGTTCCGTACTTCGGTAGCGGCATCATCCCCGTAATTGCTTCAAATGGACGAAAGAGGCGTGGGTTGTGGAGAACGACGGGGACGGTATCGCCGAACCACTCCTCCGACGAGACGGTCTCGATCTCGATTCGGTCGCCGAACGATTTCCTGAATTCGCTCCGGAGCTCAGTGAGCGCAGCGCTGGGAATCCAACCTTCCAAGACAAACGCGCGGGGTGTCAGGAGCGCGTGTTCCATGGCTTCGATCGCCGCCAGGTGATCTCGGACGCTCGCCTGAATGCGCATGAGCTCCCGTCCCCGCTCTTCGGCGATGCGGGCCCGGCGCCGTTCGATCGCATCGAGCTCGCCCGGTAGCGCGTCGAGACGGGACTGCATCCGTTGGATCGTGGCTCCCACGCTCTCCTCTTCGAACTGGTCGGGCAGGGAAAGCGCTTGCACCCCGGCTTCGCTGAGGAGCTGTTCGGCCTTACGCGCGTCGGCCGCAGGGACGGCGAGGAGCATCGCAGCCCCCCCCGCCTCCGACGATTGCCCGAGGAGCTCGAATCCATCCCCCAGTGCCTCGCGCAGCGCGACGCGCGTCCGTCGGAGCTCCTGCTCATCGTTTTCTCTGAGCACCAGATAGAAGATGCGAATACCATCGAGGTCCAATCCGGATTCGCTAATCTTCCGAAAGGCCGCGAAGAACGGACGAAATTTCAGGATGAGGGACCGCTCTTCTTCGAGCTCTTGGCGCTTCTCGGCCGAGGCCTCCAACTCTCTACGGCTTCGTCTCGCGATCAACGCGGCGCGGTCCAGTGGGATCTCGTTCGACACCCCCGTTGAGATCGGTGTCGCCCCAAGGAGCTGAATCGCGACGTCGACATCTTCGCTGATGCGCCGAACCCGGCGAACGTGACGTTCTTCCTCGCGCGAACGACCGACACGGCGGAGCGACTCGGTCTCTGCAGGTTCGACCAGTTGAATCAAGCCCAGGTCCTGCACGCGTCCCAAGACCGCTTGGAGTTGATCTCTCGGACCGAGGATCCGAATCCGGGCCATGTCCAGAATCATCGAGGTTCTCCAGAATCCGGTGCGCCGACGACGAGATCCACGACGTGGAGGGCCAGGTCCGTGATCTTGGTATCGTCGAGCCCGTCCAGTCGTTCGGCTGCCTGTTGTGAATCCCGTTGAATCGAGCCGATGGCGTTCTCTCGATCTCGCGCGATGCGTTCCTGCAGCTCGAGGTTCTCCGCTTCGACTTCGAGCTCGAACTGTCGGACGCGAGTGTCCGCTGCCATCTGTGCTGCTTCGACGAGCTCCTCCGCTTCGCGCCGCGCCGCCTTGAGCATCGCCTCGAGCGCGTTCTCGGTTTCGAGGAGACGACTGAGCTTGCTCCCCGCCTGGGAGTCGTCGCGCTTTCCTTCGTCCTTCCGCTTTGCCGACATGTTCAACTGCCCATCTGGAACGTACCAGAAGCTGCTTCCTGGGTGTCGGGGTTAAACGACCCGAGCGCGAGGGGTCAGACCCAGGAGCAATGCTCCGCTCAAGGTCACCGTGCCGGCGATCCAGAAGACAACGTTGTAATTCCAAGCAGCCGCGACCAGGCCGAGGGCATACGCAAAAAATGCGTTACCGCCGTTGAACGAGCCGTGGATGATCGACACCACCATGCCCCGCGAGGAGGAATCGGCCCGTTCGATGCCGAGGGCGGTTACCGCAGGATACGCGATGCCGTGTCCGAGCCCCATCATGGCCCCGATCGCAAATAGATGGTGGGGGCCGAGGATTCCGAGCATCGGTGGGACGGCCGCGTACACGCAAAAGGCGACGATCGAGGAGCGAAGCACACCGAAGCGGTCGATGAGACGTCCCCCGCCGAGCCGCACCGTCAGTGCGACGATCGCAAACCCAATGAAGAAGCTCCGCACCGCCGTCACGCCGTGCTCGAGCGCGAACGGTTGGTGCAGGGTGAAAAGGGCGGTGAACGCGGCGGTCATCACGAAGGTCGCGCCGTAGACGCGCAGCAGCGACCTGCCCAGGATCGGACGCTTCAGCTCTGGTTCTCGCGGTTGGTACCGAGGCGGCTCTTTGATGCGCGTGCTGAGGAGCATCGCGAGCAGACCGGCGGTCGCGCTCGCGGCGAAGACGTAGGTCCAGCCAACCGAATCCGCGAGGATCTCCCCAATCGTCGGTGAGACGGCGTTCATTCCGAGGTTCGCTGCGCCGAAAAAACCGAGCGCTTGAGCCATGCGATCGCTGGGTGCGATGTCAGCGGTCATCGTGCCGGCAGCATTGAACCCCATCACCATCCCGACTCCCCAGCACATCTGTGCGATGTAGAGGAGCGGCCCATCGTGATCGACGAAAACATAGATCAGGCCTGTTAGAGCGAGCATGAGGTTGCCGAATATCAACCATGGCCGTCGGCCGTATCGATCGACCAGCCAGCCCACCAGCGGGGTGATCGCGACCGCGGACACACCTTGGACCGCGACTGCGCGTCCGATCCCAGCCGCGTCCATGCCCATCTCGGTGGCGAAAAATTTCGGCAGAATCAGATAGAAGGACCAGGAGAATCCAAAGAACGAAACCGACGCGAGCAACAGGAGGAAGTCGCGCGACAGGAGAGGGGGGGTCCCGTGGGACGGCCGGGACTTCGACGGGGCAAGCATCGCGGGATTTCTATTAGCACCGGAAATCGGGCAGCGGGCGCGGACTTTCCCGTCCGTTTTCAGGGGCTAGGAAATAATCCGGGTTGCTGGTAGTGTTTTCCAATCATCTTCGTCTGCCTTGCTTGCAAAACAACGTTTGAGTCCTGAGGGGGCCGTATGCGTGTGGCTGACGTCATGAGTAACAGGCCGGTGACCATCACTCCGAACGTTCCGGTCTCCGAAGCCTTTCGAGTTGCAGCCGCGTTCGGGGTTCAACATCTGGTCGTCACCAGGGGTCGCTCGCCGGTGGGCCTCGTGTGCATTCGCTGCGATCTCGCGGATGCCTTTCCGAGGCGTCCCGTCAGTCAATACATGACGCGACCGATCACGATAGGCGCGTACGAGTCCGCGGAGCGGGCGAGCCTCCAGATGTGCCAAAGGGGGATCGGTGCACTGATCGTACGCGGCGGCGATGCGGGCTGGGGGATCGCGACCCGAGGTGACCTGCTACGCGCCGGCTTCCGAGCCGGAGAGGAGGCGGGGCTGTTCTTCTGCGCGGCTTGTGGCACCCACATGCACGTACATCCAGTTCCCGGTTGTGAGTGGGTCGCGTTTTGCGTCGAGTGCTGGGATCGGGCAGGGCCGCCACGAATCGGCGAAGATCTCGGCGTATCGGACTAGCTCGAGCGATTGCGACCGCGGGACCGGCCCCGTGCGCTGCACGACGCCGACCGCGCTACTGTGATAAGGACGGCATCGGTGTCCGCTGCTTCCGACGATCGGCGCTTTGCGACCTCCTCCTGGCTCTTTGGACGGGCCCTCGGCGGCGTGCTTCTGATCGCGTTCGGCTCGCTTGGTTTTCAAGCGAAGGGGCTATTCGGCGCCAACGGCGTGATGCCGATCTCGATCTTCGTCGAGTCGGCGAAGAGCGCGGGACATAGCTTCTGGCAGCACCCTAGCGCGCTCTGGTGGAGCAGCAGTGACGCGATGATCACCGCCATCTGGATCATCGGCGCGGTCGCATCGGTTTCGCTCTTGCTGGGCTGGATGCCCAAAGCGGCACTTGGAATCTCTTGGTTCGCCTATCTTTCGTTCGTCAGCCTCGGCTGGCCCTTCATGTCGTTTCAGTGGGACACACTTCTGCTCGAAGTGTCGTTCACGGCCATCTTCTTCGTGCCGTTGCGCATTTGGGACCGGCTCGCTTCGCACCCCGAGCCGAATCCGGTCGCCCGCTGGGCGCTGTGGTGGCTGCTGTTCCGGCTCATGTTCCGATCGGGCTACGTGAAGTTGGCCAGCGGTGATCCAGCCTGGGCCGATCTGAGCGCGTTGACATATCACTATTGGACCCAGCCCTTGCCGACTGCGCTCGCCTGGTACGCGAACCTGCTGCCCGATTGGTTTCAGAAACTTTCCTGCGTGCTGATGTTCGTCGTCGAATTCGGCGCGCCGATCCTGATCTGGATCCCGCTCCCGAGGGCGCGACGGTCCGCGGCTGCTGCGATCACCGCTCTGATGTGCCTGATCGCTGCCACCGGGAACTACGGGTTCTTCAATTTGCTGACGATCGTGCTCTGCGTGCCGCTCTTGGACGACTGCTTGCTGAGCCGCGTCGCGCTTCGCCGACCTGTCCTCGACGCGCCGCTTCGTCCCGCAGCGTTTCAGCACCGATGGTCGTCCGTGGCCCCGGCGCTGATCATCGCGCTCTCAGCCGCCGTCTTTTTCACGGGCACCTTCGGCGAGCGGGTGCCCAGTTGGCTGAGTCCGGTCTACCGCTTCAGCACGTTCAACAACTACGGGCTGTTCGCCGTGATGACCACCGAGCGAGCGGAGATCAACATCGAAGGCACCCTCGACGGAGAGAACTGGAAACCCTACGTGTTCCGCGACAAGCCGGGCCCGCTCGATAGAGCGCCCGTCTGGAACGCCCCGCATCAGCCCCGGCTCGATTGGCAGATGTGGTTTGCGGCGCTGGGCGATTACCGCACGAACGCTTGGCTCGGAAGCCTGATGAGGCGGCTTCTGCAGGGCGAGCCGAGCGTTCTCCGGCTCCTCGGCGGCAATCCCTTTGAAGCGGAGCCGCCCAAACAGGTGAGGGCCGTCATTTACCGCTACGAATTCACCGATCGCGACGAACGCAAGGCTACGGGCGATTGGTGGAAGCGCCGCGATCCGATGCTCTACGCGCCGATCCTAGGCGTGCCGATCGAACCGGCTAGTACTGCAGAGTGAACGACACGGACGCCCAATAGGTGAGCACCTTGTAGTTGCCAGGGCAGCCGGTGCGCACCACTTGCTCATCCGAACACAGCAACGTGGTTTGCGTCGTTCCGGGAATGATCGCTTGCGTGCGAATGTATTCGTTCCCGATGTTCCCTTTCGTGAACGCGAACGCGGTGGCGAGATCGAGCCTGTACTTATCCTTGATGCTCGGGTCGTTCCGGTCTTTCCAATAGAACCCGAGGCCGCCGGACAAGTTGCCGCTCAAGCCCGGAGGCGGCGTGAAATACTGCGCAAACTGGCCCGTCGTCGCGGCTTCCGCGATGTTGGCACCCAATCGAAGCGCCAGCAGGTCCTTGGTGAAGCGATACTCGAACCCAAGCTTGACGCTCCAAACATTTTTCCAGCCGAAGGGCACTACGATCGTTTGCAACACGGTTCCGTTGGGGGCGGTGGCGACGACCGTTTGGTTCTGATTGCCGGTTTTGGCAGCGGCGTGGAACTGGTTTCTGCCCTCGAGTGCCAGGAGCGCGTGCTTCGTCGCTTGATAAGAAATCCCATAGGAAAGCGCGTTCGGGATGTTGTAGTCCGCCGTGGAGTGGAGCACGGTTCCGGGAAGCAGATCGGTTTCGGTGGTGCCCGACAGGCTGATCTTCGAATACATGCGGTACACCAAGCTGATGTTCACCTTCTCGTGCGGTTTCCAAGTGATTCCGATCTTCGGTGACGGGAACCCCATCCCTCCGAGGTTGTTCTTCACTCGGCCGTAGTTCGGCTTACCCGGCGTATACCCGGGGAGGGCAGCTCCCACGTTTTGGTAAAGGTCGGCGGTCTGCTTGGAGAACGGCAGCCGCAGTGCGAGCCCGAGCCAGAGCTTCTTGTGGACCCGGAATGAGAAGCCCCCGGCAAATTCACCGACGAAAAACGTCACGCTGAGGTTTTGAGGCGCGGGGTTGGTGCATTGGCCGGGCCCTTGGTTGGTGTCCGTGTCGGGTTTGTAGTCGGGGGCAGGTCCGACAGGATCGCCATCTAGGCAGGTCACGTTCTTGAAGGACGAACCGTAACCGGTTTCGATGTAGATGCCCCCGGCGAACACTACGCGCGGAGCGATTCTACCGGCAAGGAATCCTGAAGGCAGCGGCCCATAGCCCAAACCGGAGGAGACACTGGTGTTGGGACCCTGCACCGGTGCGGTCTGGTTCACCAAGAGGTTCGTGAAGTTGAAGGTGAACCCTATCTTCTTGATGCCTTCCAAGTTCGCAGGGTTCATCGCGAGGGCTGCCGGCCGCTGAAGGAAAGTCACCCCGGTGAGACCCATGCCAATGCTCCGCGAGTCGTACGCGGTTGGTTCGGGGTTGGCGCTTGCAAACGCCGGAGTGAGCAGGCCCGCGAGCAGGCATGTGGTCAGTAGTTTGTGCTTCATGACGGGGGCTCCTCCGCCCAGCGTGCGGCCCTGGGGGCCGGCGCAGCATACATGGAAAGCCCACCGATAAGTCAACCAAAAAACCCGATGCTGCGATGCGCAAATGCGCAGTGCATCGCGGAGCTTTGGTTCACTCGCGCGATGTCTACGCCTGGTCTGTCCCGCAGGCTACGCCCGTGCCACCCAACCCACAGTAGCCCGTTGGATTCTTCGCCAGGTACTGCTGATGATAGTCCTCGGCGTAGTAGAAAGTCGGGGCTGCGATGATCTCCGTCGTGATGGAGCCGTACCCCGCGTCTCGGAGCGCGTTCTGATAGCGTCGAAGCGAGTCCGTCGCCAGCTCGTGCTGTGAATCATCGAAGTAGTAGATGCCCGACCGGTATTGCGTCCCTCGGTCATTGCCCTGAGCCATGCCCTGGGTCGGGTCGTGGCTCTCCCAGAAAGTCTCGAGGAGTCGATCGTAACCGAGCTCGCCGGGCCTGTACACCACGAGGACGACCTCGTTGTGTCCGGTCCGTCCCGAGCAAACCTCCTCGTACGTAGGGTTCGGGGTGTGGCCGGCGGCATAGCCGACCGCCGTCGTGTACACACCGCGGGTTTGCCAAAATTTCCGTTCCGCACCCCAGAAACAACCAAGGCCGAACATCGCTTTGCGCGTATCGTCGGGAAAGGGTTCTTGCAAGGGAGCGTCGAGGACGAAGTGGCGGGCCGCGACGGGCATCTTCACATTGCGCCCGGGCAGCGCCTGTTCAGGGGTTGGCATTCGGAGCTTTTTCTCGGACTGGAAGAACATACCCCCTCCATAGAGAGATTGAGACGCGCGCGGTAGCCCCCCCGGCGCCCCGGTCCTTGGCGACCCTGCGATAGTGCGATACGGAGACCGAGTGGACGAGCAGGTCATCTCCCATATCGTCCGGCGCCTTCGGGACAGCCGGAGCGTCCTTTTCATCACCGGCGCGGGGGTGTCCGCCGATTCGGGTCTACCCACGTACCGAGGCATCGGAGGCCTGTATGAGCAGGACGAGACGGACGATGGGATCCCGATCGAAGCGGCCCTTTCCGGCGGGATGTTCCGGCGCAATCCAGCGATCACCTGGAAGTACATCCATCAGATCGAAAGCTCGTGCCGCAATGCGGGTCCCAATCGGGCCCACGAAGTCATCGCGGAGCTCGAGCGCCGTTTCGACCGCGTGTGGACGCTGACCCAGAACGTGGATGGCTTGCATCATGCTGCGGGCAGCACTTGCGTGATCGACATTCACGGCGATGTGCATCGACTGGTCTGTACGCGCTGCGGTCATCGGTGGCGCGTCACGAGCTACTTGGGCCTGGACATCCCGCCTTCGTGCCCGGAGTGCGCCTCGTTGGTGAGACCCGAGGTGGTCTTGTTTGGTGAGATGCTGCCGTTCGATCGTACCAAGCTGCTGCAGGAGCAACTCACTCATGGCTTCGATGCGGTATTCTCCATCGGGACGACGAGTGTTTTTCCGTACATCGCCGAGCCTGTCATCGATGCGCGTCGCCGTGGAGCGCTCACCGTCGAAATCAATCCCGGCACGAGCGAAGTGTCGCGCATCGTCGACTATCGCCTTCGAATCGGGGCTGCGGATGCGATGGATGCACTTGTGCGCGGCCTCGACCGCGTCTAGGGTAGTCGCGCGATGGGGGACGACGAGAGACCAAATCGTTACGGCGACGAGTACGAGGAATCGGTCCAATTGTCGGACGGGCAAAAGGTGCTGCTACGCACGATCCGTCCCTCGGACAAGCAGATGTTCTTGGATGCCTTCGAGCGCCTATCGCCCGAATCACGGTATGCGCGATTCATGACATCCAAGACCAAGCTCTCCGAGCAGGAGCTGCGCTATCTCACGGAGATCGACGGGATCAACCATTTTGCGATCGGCGCGATTCGACGGCACCTGATGGGGAAGGACGAGGGCGTCGGCAGCGCGCGCTTCGTGCGCTTGACCGACCGGCTCGATACTGCGGAGCCCGCCGTCACGGTGGCCGATGACTTCCAGGGCAAAGGGCTCGGGTCGCTCATGCTCCAACGGCTCATCGAGGCGGCCTGGGAGCGCGACATCCGTTGGTTCTGCACCGAGGTCCTGAGCGAAAACACCGCGTCTAAGCGCTTGATCGAGTCACTGAGCCCGGACGTGAAGTTCCATCCATCCGGGGACGGTGCGGTCGTCGCGACGCTGCCAATTCCAGAGCCCGATCGGACGCCAACGGCACCTGGGTTCCTCGTCGGAACGGCGCTCCAGAGGCTCTTGTCGTACGTTGCGCGCGACCAGATTTCGATTCGACCCCGCGTGACGCGGCCCCCGGAAGCACCTCGCTAGGACACCTGCACCGGGAACATCATCGGGGCCCGCACGTGCACCATGCGCTGTGCGTCTGTGAGCGTGCCGACGATGCGCAATGCGAATGCAAATGCGGTGCCGGGACCACGACTCGTGATCAGGTTCCCATCGGCCACCACGGAATGTTCGCTGTACTCGCCCCAATCTTCAATGACCGCCTTGACGCTGGGATGGCTCGTGAGCTGCCGATGCTGGAAGACCCCGTGCGCCTGGAGCGCGATCGGCGCCGCACAAATCGCCCCGACCCACCGACCGCTCTGCTCTTGGCTGCGAAGGATCTCCCCGACCTTGGCGGATTGGGCCAATCTTTGCGCTCCCTCGGCCCCGCCAGGGAGAACGACGATATCGAAGTCACCGTCGACTCTCTCGAGGGCAACGTCGGGAATGATGACGACGCCGCGGCTGCACCGAACCGGTTCGTCGCCATCGACGCCGGCGACCGTCACGACGATCCCGCCGCGACGCAAGACGTCGATGCTGATGACGGCTTCGATCTCTTCACTGCCCTGCGCGAGCAGGACCAAAGCGGTGGGCTTTTCGGTCATTGCAAATCTTCGCAGCTTCGAGACTTGTCGGCTTTGCAGATCTCCGCGATTCGGGCGCGGAGCGCGCCCTCGAGACTGGTGAGGCCCAAGCTCTTGGCCAAATCGATGGCTGCCGCAGGGCTCATGCGGTCGACCACGAAGGCTTTCAGGCCCAGCAGTGCGCTGACGCGCTGCCCGACGCTGCAATGCACGACCGCGGGCCTCGCGTCTCGCGCGTTGATGGTCTTGGCGAGCGCGCGCGCGTTGCTTTCGGTGAGCCCCGCCGCGCCGGCGACGGGAATCGAGACGTAATGCATGCCCATGCGTTCCACCGCGGCCTGTTCGCCCTCGTCGCCGAGCTCGCTCGGGACCCGAAGATTGACGACTGTTCGATACCCAGCCTGCTGAATCGCTTTGAGTTGCTCAGGGGAGGGCTGACCGCCAATGAGAAGGCCGGTGGTAGTGACCCGCGCGTTCGGGATCGGAATGAGCACGGGCGTCTGGTCGATGTTTCTCGGTGAGATGGGCTTGCCTGGTGGCGCTTGAGCCGCGGCCCCGGCGATGAGGCCGAGCGCGACGCCCATCATGAGGACACCGGAGAGGAGCATTGCACGGTGGGACATAACGAGACTCATCCGACGGTATGGCGCTTGAGCGCGCGACCTATGTAACGAACTTTTTGGCCCAATGGAAAGCGCCCGAGGTTCACCTTGACCACGCCTTGGGTGAACGCGCTCTTGCGCGAGTAGTCGATGTTGACGTCGACGATCACGGGTCTTCCCGTGCCAGCGATCGTGAGCGCCTCGTCGATGGCTTGATCGATCTCCAGGTCGCTGTCCATCTTGACGTATGCTGCGCCCGTGGCGGTCGCTACGCCTTGAATCTGCAATTGGCCAGTGACCGTGCACGTCTTGTCCTTCAGTGGAATCGCCTGCAACTGCGAGATCTGCGCGAGCTCCCCGTCGTGGAAGACGAAGAACACGGCTCCCAGCTCGTTCGTCGTGGCAGTGAGGATCTCCAGCGCCGTCATCATGAAGGCCCCGTCCCCGACGATTGCGCAGACCTGCTTGTCGGGGTGGGATAGCTTCACTCCAATCGTCCCGGGTACGCAGTAACCCATGCAGTTGAAGTCGGTCGGAGAAATGAAGTGCTTCGACTCGTAGACGGGAAACTGCTCAGCAGCCAAGAATGTGTGGTTGCCGTCATCGATGACGAGGTATGCATCGCGGTCGAGCTTCTTCCGGAGCTGTCGAAAAAAGATCCCCGGGCTGACCTTCTCCTCGTTGGTCTTGCTGGTCCAGCTCGTGAAAAAGGCTTTCTTCTCTTGTGCGATGCGCTGCTCGAGGTCGCTTCGATCCGGTGGACTAAACCGTTCTCTCTTCAGTGCTTCGAGCAGGGTCATCATGAAGAGCTCGCCGTCGGACTGTATCGCCACGGTGGCTTGGTAGTTCTTGCTGAACACCTCGGGATCGATGTCGACGTGGATCAGGGTTTCTGGAATCGGCATCCCGTAGCTTCCCGTCGCGAGCTCCGCGAACCGAACACCGACCGCCAGAAGGCAATCCACGTCCTCAAACGCCTTGCGCGCTGCCGGGACAGCGGATGGCCCGAAGCCAAATCCTGCATGCAGTGCGTGGTCGTGCGGGAAGACGCTGATGCCTTGCAGCGTTGTCGACACTGGCGCCCCCAAGAGCTCCGCGACTTCCATGCTCCATTTCGTTGCTTCGCGCGCCCCCCATCCGAGATACATCCCGGGGTGCTTCGCATTGCGCAGGAGCTGGACCGCACGCCGGATCACGGCAGGATCGGGCATGGGCGGCTGGTACGTAGGCACGAACCGGGGAACCTCAGCGACCTCCGCCGTGAACATCTGCACGTCGCCAGCGATTTCGACGAACACCGGGCCCGGAAGTCCGGACGTCGCAATTTCATAGGCCTTGTAGATCGTGGACACGACGTCGTCGTGCTTGTCGACGAGGAAAGCTGCTTTCGTGATGCCATCGAGCACGCGTTGTTGATCGAGTTGGTGCAGCTGGTAATGCCTGCCCGAGTCGCGGCGGATGCCACCGGAGATGACGAGCAATGGAACACCGTCGAGATAGGCTTCGCCAATTCCGCTCATTGCGTGGGTCATCCCCGCTGCGGGCACGATGAGAAGGCAGCCGATGCTATCGCTGACGCGGCTGAATGCCTCGCCCATGAAGCTCCCGCCTTGCTCGTGGGTCACGAGCATCGGGGTGATTTGCTCGCTGCGGTTGAGCTGGTCGTAGATCTCGATGTTATGAACCCCCGGAATGCCGAACGTGTACTTCACCCCAATGTTTTCGAGCGCGCGTGCCGTCAACCATGCGCCGCTTTGCTTCATGGGTTACCTCACGCCTTGGCCGCTGTTGATCGCCCGAGCGGCAACGCGGCCTGAATATACACAGCCTCCCAGGAACGTTCCCTCGAGTGCGCGCTTTCCGTGCATTCCGCCCCCGCCAAAGCCGCAGGCCTCGCCGACCGCGAATAGATTGGGGATGGCATTGCCACTCTTGTCGAGAACCTTCGCATCGAGGTCCACTTGGATGCCGCCGAGGCTCTTGCGCGTCAGGATCTGCATGCGAATCGCGATGAGCGGCATGGCGTCGGGGTCGACGATGCGCGCCATGTTGCAGGTCCGCAGCCGGTCGCCGAGATATTGGCGGACGTGCGCGATGCGCCGAAGCTGGTCATCGTTCTGAAACTTGGGGCCTCGGGCGATGTTTTCGTCGTAGTCGGCGATGTCACGTTCGAGTTGCCTCGCGTCGACGTCGTTCGTGCCGGTGAGCGCGTTCATCTTTTCGGCGAGCTCCGTGACGCTGCCCGCAGTGACGAAGTCCGGGCAGTGATCGATGAACTCCTGGACCTGCTCTCCGTTGCCTTTGAGCAGCCGCAGGATGAACGCGAAGAGCTTCTTGTCCCGAACCGCAGGGTTGAATTCGGCTCCAGAAACCGCGAACTCCTTGTTCGCGATCTTTCGGTTCATGACCTGCCAGGAGTACTTCTTCTTTTCGCGGCAAACCTGGTCGATCAGCATCAGCGTGTCGTAGGCGCCGACCAAAGGCGGGTCGACGAAGCGGCGTCCCTGGTAATTGACCCAGACTGGCGACTTGGCGGGAACCAGGCTCAGCCCGTGATTCGGGAACAGCGGGGCCCAGTGGCGGACGCCGGCGGCGTAGTTCCACATCTTCTCGAGGTGTGTGATGTTTGCGCCGAGCTCTGCAGCGCGCTCGAGCAATCGGCCATCCGCTTCGGGGATCGAGCCGTTGAGCATCGGTTCCGGCGGCTCGCCCCACTGGTCTCTCGGCCAGACCTCGCGCACTTTGTCGTGGTCGCCCGCGATCCCGCCAGCAGCGATGACCACGGCGTCGCCTCGAGCCTCGAACGACCCTGTGCTTCCCGTCCCGTGGCAGCCGACTACGCGGCCCGCTTCCTGGGTGAGCGCATCGACCTTGTGCTCGAAGTGGAGCTGGAGTCGCCCGGTCTTTTCGTATGCCTCGAGGCGCGTGATCAGTGGTTTGACGATGCCCTCGCCCGTACCCCAGACGATGTGAAACCGCGGCACCGAGTTGCCCGGAATGAAGTACCCTCGCTCGGTCCAGTTGACGGCCCGGAACAAGCTCACATCGCGTTCAGCCAGCCAGCCACGCACCTCCTCGGTGCAGCGGTTGACGTACGCTTCTGCCCAGCGATACGGCCAGACATCCGCCGGGTCGAGCTCGCCATACCGAACCCAATCGCGCATCGCGAGGTCGACCGAGTCCTTGATGCCGTTCTTGCGCTGCTCGGGCGAGTCGACGAAGAACATGCCGCCAAACGACCAGAGCGCGAGGCCGCCAAAACGATCCCGCGTCGCTGCATCCAGCATGACCACGCCTTTTCCCGCGTCGAGCAGCTCGAGGGCGGTCACCATTCCCGCGAGGCCGCCGCCGATGACGACGACCTCCGCTTCATATTTGCTCTTTCCAGCCATGGATCGCGGCGAGGATAGCAGGCGCCAGCGTCGGTGTCAGTGCGCGTATCAGCTCGATCTACCGGCTTGCACTGCGCAAGCCGCTAGAATACGTGACAGTTCAAGCCTGTACTTCGAGATCTGCGACTTGGGGCCCGGGTGATGAGGTTACGGCCTTGCTGCCAGGGCAGTGTCTGGCCTATCAGTTACAAGTGTCGGGGTCGGTCGTGCAGCTGGCGGTTTCACATACCCCGACGCTGAAAGCGACCGGGGTGCTGTCATGGCCGTCCGGATCCGAAACCATTACGGTGCCAGGATATGTCGCAACATTTGGACAGCTGATCGTCGATACTGCGCCATCGATCGGGCCGTTGCAGCCACTGACGCTGCCGCTGTAGATCAGGTTTGCCACATTGGTGTCGGCGTCGGTTGCGGTCACCGTGACGACGACGTCCGATCGTGTGCCCTGGGCGCAGCCTGCTGCAGCCTCCCAGCTGATCGATGTGATGATGGGCGCTGCCGCCCCGTTGCCACCTGAGCCACCAGTACCCATGCTGGAGCTCCCACAACCCAGTACCCCGAGTGCGCCGCCCAGCGTCAGAATCCAGAAAATTCGCATGTTCAACCTCCCCCTAAACCGGGCCCCAGGCATCCGGTGCTCGGAAAGCTAGCACGAATCGAGGCGCGACCGTCCTTCTTTTTGCCTCGTCCGGCAGCGTCGCCGCAGCCGCTGGGGTACGGTAAGTTCCATGTCACAGGATTGGAATCTCGATCGGGTTCCCGACTTATCGGGACGTACGATTGTCATCACCGGCGCCAACAGCGGCATCGGGTATGAAGCGGCGCTCGCGTTTGCCAAGCGTAACGCCAGTGTGATCTTGGCCTGCCGAAATCAGGACAAGGCACGGGCCGCTGCCGATCGCATCCGACGCGAAGCGCCAAACGCGCCATTGGAGCTCATCGCGCTCGACCTCTCCGACTTGTCATCCGTGCACGCCTTTGCCGACGCATTCAGGCAAGGCCATTCGACGCTGAACGCCCTGATCAACAATGCCGGAGTGATGGCTCTTCCGAGGCGTCTCACCAAGGACGGCTTCGAGATGCAGTTCGGGACGAACCACCTCGGACACTTTGCGCTGACCGGACGCCTGATCGACGTGCTCTTGGCGACGCCCGGGTCGCGTGTCGTCAACGTGAGCAGCATCGCGCACAAGTTCGGAAAAATTCGCTTCCACGACCTCCAATGGGAGAAAGGCTACAGTAAATGGGCGGCGTACGGGCAGAGTAAGCTGGCGAACTTGCTCTTCACCCACGAGCTCGACCGCAGGCTCAAACAAGCCGGCGCCGACACGATTAGCGTCGCGTGTCATCCGGGCTGGGCAGCGACCAATTTGCAGGAAGTTGGACCCAAGATGGAGGGCTCGAAGCTGATGGAGCGATTGAGCGCTTGGGGAAATGCATGGTTGGCGCAGGATGCGGCCGCGGGGGCGCTGCCCACGATCTTCGCCACGGTCGAACCCCTTCGCGGCGATGAATACATCGGTCCGACCCGCCTCATGGGATGGCACGGTCCTCCCGAGCTCATCGAGCCGCTCAGCAAGGCACGCGACCCGGAAGTGGCCGAGCGATTGTGGGACGAATCGGAGCGCCTGACCGGGGTGCGCTTCCTCGACCGAACATCAGTCGTGTAGCCGTGACGAGCATTCGACGGGAGCGATTCGGAGAGTTCTCGATACTTCACCGGGAAGGGAGCGGCGAGTCGGACGTGACCGTTCATTTCGCCCACGCGACGGGGTTCAATGCGGAGACCTATCGCGGTTTGTTGGATGACCTCCATGCGTCACTCGACGTCTATCTCATGGATGCGCGCGGTCATGGTAGGTCGACGGCGGTCGCCGACCCGAAGCGATTGCGTTCGTGGCGCCCCTATCGCGAGGATCTCGAGGCTTTCGTCGAGACGTTGAGACAACCTCTCGTTCTCGCCGGCCACTCGATGGGAGCCACGGTCAGCTTGGAGCTCGCCGCGGCGCGGCCGAACCTGGTCAAGGGATTGGTGCTCATCGACCCGGTCATCATTGCTCCGCTCCAGATTCCGACGATAGCCGTGGCCCGTATCCTTGGCCTAGCTGAGCGTGGCGTCCCCATCGCCAAAGCGGCAGCCAAGCGGCGCATGGAGTTCCCCTCGAAAGAGGCCGCGATCGAGAACTTCGTCGGCAAGGGGCCGTTTCGCACCTGGCCGCGAAGCTGGATCGAGGCCTACGTGGAAGGCGGGACGATCGCGATCGAAGGAGGAGCGGTTCGTCTCAGCTGCGATCGTGCTTGGGAGAGCAGGACCTTCACGATGGCGACGGTGAACTCCTATCGCGCCCTTCGCAAGGTTCGCTGTCCGATCACCTTGTTCGCCCGGGAGCAGGCTGGTCCGCCGTTCAACGAAGCGTCCCGCAAGGCTTTCATGCGATGCGCTCCCGATACGCGCTTATTGCTCCTCGAAGACGCGACTCACTTCATGGCGATGGAAAGCCCGGACATCGTCGTCGAAGAAATCAATCGAATGGCCGACACCGTTCGCTCAGAGCTCCGATAGCTCCCGTTCGAAGCCCCCGGACAGGATCGGAAAGCGGCACCAAGTCTTGGGGTCGAGGTTCTTGTCGTCGACATGAAACGACGGGGCGTAGCGCTCGCGCTTCCATTGATTGCGGGACCAGAGTTGGAAGAAACGCTTCACCCAGGCGCGCAGGGTTTCTTCTCCATGCTCCGAGAACTCGCCTCGAAGGATCTCCAGACAATCGGCGGGCGGGAGCTTGTCCCCGATCGCCAGACGTTCGATGACGTCGAGCACGGGGTAAGGCATCAGATCGCCTTCGTCGGTTTGCTCGCTTCCAGGAGGGCGGAGCTCCGCCGTCGGAGTTTGAATGTTGACCGCATGGAGCGCCGGAATCGGGCGCATGCCCACGGGGCCTTCGGTTTCGAGCCAGCGAAGCCAGTGACGAAGGAAGGCCTTGTCGATCCCAGCGATGGGGCTGAGTCCACCGCAGGTGTCTCCATCCATCGTCGCATATCCCACCGCAGCCTCGGAGCGATTGCTCGTCGACAGGAGCAAGGCGCCCCGCATGTTGGCGAGCATCCACACGCTTGGACCACGGACGCGGGCTTGGATGTTTTGCAGCGTGATGTCGTCCTGTTCCCAGGTCAGCGGGCGTCCCACCGCGTTGGCGATCAGATGCTCATATGCCTCGACGATCCGTTGCACGTCCAGGACGTAGAACGTGGCGCCGATTGCCTCGGCGACGGCGGTCGCCGCGTCGCGTGTGACGTCTCCGCTGTTCTCCGTCGGCTGGTACGCGCAGCATAGGAGCTTTCGAACCCAGTCGCGGGCGCTCGGTTCGGCATCGAGGCCCAGCTTCTGGGCAAAGCGCTTGTCCCCGAGTGCCTGCAGCGCGCGATCCACCATCAACGCGACCAAGCAGGCCGTCGCTGCGGAATCCGCCCCGCCGCTGATGCTGAGGACGAATCCATGCGAGTGGCTCTTCCGTAGGTAGTCGAAGAGAGCCAGCGTCATCGCGCGCAGGAACTCCTCTTCTTTGTGGTGCTCGCTCGCCTCCCAGGACACCTCGGTCGGCTGCGTTCGTTTCATCGCGGCGCGCGGAAATTCGAAATCGACGCTGACTCGCTTGTCGCCAGGGTCGTTGCTATCGGCAGAGAAGCTGGTGGTTCGCACCTGCTCGGTCTGAGAAGCCTCGACGTCGATCACGGCGGTCGTAAGCACCGAGTCGTCGAAGGTCAGGCGCGGCGACCGCGCGAGGAGCTTGCCATTCTGGGCGATGTAGCAACCCCCATCGTAGATCACCCGGCCTGCTTCATTGCCGAGCAGATTGGAATACAAGTAGGTCACTGCCATCGAGCGAGACCCCTCGAGCACCAGGCGTTCGCGCACGGCATGTTTGCCAAACGCAAAGTGACTCGCGCTCGGATTCAGGATGATGTCCATCGCATAGCCATCGAGCGCGCCCCGCCGTTGCGCGACCCAGGCGTCCTCGCAGATTTCGAACCCGACATTCACACCCGAGAAATCGAAGAACACGTCGCCAAACGGATAGCGCTGGCCGTTACGCTCGAGGTGCACTACTTGATCGTTCGGCCAGGGCTTGAACCAACGCGGCTCATAGTGAAGCCCTTCGCCCGCAAGGTGCTCCTTGGCCGCGAAGCCCGCGATGCGACCGTCCGCGGCGACGCATGCCGTGTTGTACAGCCCGCCTCGGCGCCGAACGGGCATCCCGATGCTCACGACCATGCCCTTGGTTTGGGGCAGGAGCTCCATCAGCATGGACCAGGCGCGGCTCGCGACATCCGGTCCGAGGAACGCATCCTCGCAGCCATAACCGGTCGTGCAAAGCTCCGGAAGCAGGAGCAAAGTCACGCCGTCGGCTCGTGCTCGTTGAAGCGCGGTCTCGATGCGGTGCTGATTGCCCACCCAATCGAGCGGGGTCTGATTCAACGACGCTGTCGCGACCTTGATCGGGATCATGCGTGATCTCTAGCACTGCTCGGTGTCGGAGAGCCTTCTTGCGGTTTGACGGAGGCTTCGCACTGGCGTATGGTGATTTCAACCAACGTCAGTTTCTGCCAAGTTGAGTAACGTATGACCTTTCGTCAAGCGCCCCCAAACCTTGGAAATCAATACGATTCTGACTCCCTCCTGCGAGAATACCTGGAGCGAACCCTCCCGGCGGCGCTCCTCCAGCGTCTCGAGCCCGAGTATCGGGAGCTCGGGGAGCTCAGCGGTGGGGACTTGTTCCAGTTGTCGTACAGGGACCTCGACAACGAGCCCGTGCACAAGGTCTGGGACCCTTGGGGCAATCGGATCGATCAGGTCGACGTCACCGAAGTTTGGAAACGCGCTCAGGTCATCTGCGCTGAGCATGGCCTGGTGGCGGCTGGGTACGATTCGGAGCTCGGGCCGCATGCGCGAACCCATCAGCATGTATTGAACTACCTCGTGCAAGCTTCGCTCGACACGTACAATTGCCCGTTGGCCATGACCGACGGCGCTGCGCGAACCTTGCTCGACTCGGGCAATCAAGCGCTCATCGATCATGCGCTGCCGCGTTTGCTGTCGCGCGACCCAGCCAGGATGTGGACCTCCGGGCAATGGATGACGGAACGCATCGGCGGATCCGATGTCGGTCAGACGGAGACGGTGGCGCGAAGAGACGGTGACGGCTGGCGTCTCCATGGTACGAAGTGGTTCACCTCTGCAACGACCGCGGACATGGCGCTCACGCTTGCGAGGCCCGAGGGGAACCCACCGGGCGGCCGCGGCCTGGCGATGTTCTACCTGGAGCTGCGCGACGAGCGCGGCCGCCTGCAGAACTTGCAGATCAACAGGCTCAAGGACAAGTTCGGAACGCGCAAGCTTCCGACCGCGGAGCTCACCTTGGACGGAGTGGCGGCGGTTCCAGTCGCGGGTCTCGAAAACGGTGTCCGCAACATCACACCGATGTTGAACATCACCCGTACCTGGAACGCGGTCGGGGCGATTCTCGGGATGCAGCGTGCGGTTGCGCTCACTCGTGATTACGCGCGCAAGCGGGAAGCCTTTGGGGATCTTCTCATCGATAAGCCCCTTCACGTGGACACGATGGCGGAGATGATTGCCGAGACGCAGGGAGCTTTTTTGCTCGCGTTTCGCGTGGTCGAGCTCCTCGGACGCATCGAGTCCGAGGAGGCGAGCGACACGGAGCAACTGCTGAGCCGGCTGCTCACCCCAATCGGCAAGCTCACCACCGGAAAGCAGGCCGTCACAGTCGCCTCTGAAGCGCTGGAGGCGTTTGGCGGTGCAGGCTACGTCAACGATACCGGCCTTCCGAGATTGCTCGCGGACGCACAGGTACTTCCGATCTGGGAAGGGACGACAAACGTCCTGTCGCTCGACACGCTCCGGGCGCTCAAGCAGGAAGGTGTTTGGGAGGCATTTGCAGACGAGATTCGAGCTCGTCTGGGAGCGGCCAAGGATGCGCGGCTGGGGGCTGCCGTCGAGCGCGGCCAAGCTGCAATTCAACATGCAGGGCGTTGGATGCAAGCCAGTCTCGAGCGACGCCCAGAGCTCGAAGCGGGCGCTCGGCGTTTCGCGATGACGCTAGGACGCACGACCGAGCTCGCGCTCCTCGTCGACCATGCGCAGTGGTGCCTCGATCGAGGGAAGGGCGAGCGCGCACTGGCGGCCGCCCGCCGGTTCTCTCGCTCGCGCATCGACGTGATCGAGGACGAGGGCTTCACGGACGAGAGCCGGCTGCTGGTCGATTGAGCTACGGACCAGCGGGGTCGATCGAAAGAGGCAGTCCGCTCGGCACGCGGACCGGGCGAATCGCCTCGTGCGTCTCGTCCCGCAACGTCTTGTCGATGAACACCATGATGAGTCGCACGTCGTCGTCCGTGAAGGGCAGGCCAGTTTGCTCGAGCTCGTGTCGAATCGCGTCTGACGCCACCTTGACCGAGCCGTTGTGGAAATAGGGCTCGGTGGACCGCAGGTTCCGAAGCGAGGGCGTTCGAAACTTGCCGCGATCCTCTGGGCGGCCGGTTTGCTCCTCGAGCCCAAGGTCGATGATGCCCTCGACCTCCGGCACGTTCCGGTTGGCGAACGTTTCCGAAGCGAAGAGCGGGGGTGTGTGGCAGGTGTCGCAGCCCATCTCTGCAAAACGGTACATGCCTTCGACCTGATCTTCGTTCATCAATTCAGGTCGGCCTTCGAGATAGGCATCGTAGGTCGATCGATTGGAAATGAACGTGCGCTCGTAAGCCGCCAGAGCCGAGGCGAGATTCTCGAGGGTAATCCTCGGATCATCCGGGAAGGCGTCTTGAAAACGTAGCGCGTATTCGGGGATGCCGGACAACTCTGCGAGGAGTATCTCGCGGTCGGAGCCCATCTCGTCTACTCCAAGAATTGGGACGAGCGCCTGCTCTTCGAGCGACTTCGCGCGACCATCCCAAAAAAAGCTGGAACGGTATGCGAGATTGTAAAGCGCCGGGGAGTTGCGCCGCAGCACGTTCGGGCCCTCGCGACCCGGTCCCGCGTCGAGCCCCGCCCCGTGGCCGATGGCGCGAGGTATGCCGTCTCCCATGCCCCAGATCTCGCTGTGACAGGTCACGCATGCGGTTTGCTGGTCGACCGACAGGACGGGATCGAAGAACAAGAGGTGGCCCAGCTCGATCCTCGCATCCGGGACGTCGTTCATGATCTCCGGGAGAGCCGGGAATGCCGTGACCGCCCATGGGGTAGGGCTATTGGCTTGCGAATTGACCGCGGAGGTACTCGTCGAATCGCCACAGGCAGATGCCAGCACGGCAAGGATCAGCAGGAGCGCCGACTGCCTGGCGACATTCGATACCCCCACCGACGATCCGGCAGCCGTTTGCATGAGCTAGCGGCTCCCAGGCGGGTCGAATGGGAGCTCCAGGCCGCTCGGCACGCTGAGCGGACGAATCGCCTCGCGCGTCTCGTCCCGCAGCGTCTTATCGATGAACAGGCCGATCAGGCGCAGGTCATCGTCGGTGAAGGGCATGCCACTTTGCTCGAGCTCGTGCCGAATCGCGTCCGCCATCGAAGCTATCGAGCCGTTGTGGAAGTAGGGCTCCGTGGACATCAGATTTCGGAGCGAAGGCGTTCGAAACTTGCCGCGATCCTCTGCCAGGCCGGTTCGTTCCTCGAGCCCGAGATCGACGATGCCCTCGACCTCCGGAACGTTTCGGTTGGCGAATGTCTCAGATTCGAACAGCGGCGGCGTATGGCAGCCATCGCAACCCATCTCTGCAAAACGATACATGCCCTCGACCTGATCGGCGTTCATCAATTCCGGTCGGCCTTCGAGATAGGCATCGTAGGTCGAGCGATTCGAAATGAACCCGCGCTCGTAGGCCGCCAGAGCCGAGACCAGATTCTCGATGCTGACCGTTGGATCGTCTGGGAAGGCGTCGCGAAAACGTTGCACGTATTCGGGAATGCCGGAGAGGTCCGCGAGGACGGTCTCCCGATCGGCGCCCATCTCGTTTGGCGTAAAGAGAGGAATGAGCGCCTGGTTTTCGAGCGTGTGCTCGTCGCCATCCCAAAGCAAGCTGGGACGGAAGGCCAGATTGTAGAGCGCTGGAGAGTTGCGCCGCAACATGTTCGGGCCGGCGCGACGGGGTCCCGCGAGAATGCCGGCCCCTTGTCCGATCGCACGCGGTATTCCGTCTCCCATGCCCCATCGCTCGCTGTGGCAGGTCACACATGCGGTTTGCTTGTCGACCGAGAGGATCGGATCGAAGAAAAGGAGGCGGCCGAGCTCGATCCTCGCCTCCGGAACATTGTTCATGATCTCCGGGAGAGCCGGGAATGCCGTGACCGCCCAGGGTGTAGGGCTATCGACCGCAGGGCTCCCCGCCGAATCGCCGCACGCGGTGGCGAGCACGGCAAGGACCAACGTGGCCCCTGCATGCCTAGGCATTAGTTGCCCGCGCCGCCGGTGCCGCCGGTGCCTTGGGTGGAACATCTCGGGATATCGGGGAAGAGAATCGGCAGGTCCGTGATCCACTGACGGATGATGTTGTATGCATTCTGATCGACGATCGTGCGGCCGAGGGGCGCCATCATTTCGCCTGGGGTGACCGAGTCGATTCGGCAGAGCAGGATCGATGCGTCCGGTTCGCCCGGCACGACGTCATTCTCGGCGCCGGGGCAGTTGTGCACGCCGCCCGCGGAGGTCGGAAGCTTGCAGATGCCCCATGTCTTGAATCGTTCGGTCGTGACGTTGTTGGGGTCCATGGTCGCATAATCCAAGTACAAGCCGGTGCCCGAGGCCTCGCCATCGGGGGCGTGGCACTGGGAGCAATTGGAATTGAAGTAGGCCCGCGCGGCCTCGTGGAAGCACTCTGGCGTCTGACACACGTCGGTATGCGCGACTGGGTTGACATAAGTCGTGCGGAGTGCGGGATCAGGTGGCGGCTCCGGCGCAAGCCAACCCAGCCCGTAGAGCTGATCGATTTGGTTGTCGACCACGTTCCCTTGGTAGTCGTTGCCCCGGTTGAGCATGCCCGCGGACGGGCCGAGGGTCCTGGTGGGGTCGACTCCGTGGCATCGACGACACGCGCCGTTCGATGGGACGCCGTAGTCCGGGACGGATTCCTGCGGACGGACACAGGTCGCACCGGTCATGAAGCCGGCACAGTCCTCGTCGACCACGCATGAGCTTTGATCGTCGGAGCATTCCCCCACCGGGTTCGTGTATGTAATCGAGATGGTTGCGCCGCCAGCCTTGCAGACCGCGTCGGTCATCGTCTCGTCGTAGATATAGACGTGGGGTTGCCAGCAGGAGTCGGCGCCGTTGCAACCCAAACGATCATCCGCGGCGGCCACGTGCACCATGAGACGCGTCTCGATCAACTGCTCGAGGCCGTCGGAATTTGGATCGTCGAGATTGGGTGGGAACGCGAAGGTCTTCGCGTAGATCGCGCCCACCGGGCTCTGCCAACGCTCGCTGTCGTTGAAGTATTCGATCGTGCCGCCCTGGGTCAGAGTCACAAAACGATGCTTGAGCGCGTTGTCGGTGAATAGGGGCGACGTCACGTCGAAGGGGATGACGCCTTCCGCCGGCACCTGATGACGAATGTCGGCGAACAGCCCCCACTCGGAGAGGAGCGCGGGAATGCCCGGGGCGCATGTGCTGCCGGTGCTGCCGCCGGTTCCGCCGGCGCCGCCCATCCCGGCTTCGCCACCTGCGCCGCCCATCCCGGCTTCACCGCCGGCGCCGCCCATCCCGGCTTCACCGCCCATGCCTCCGACACCGCCGACACCAGCGGTGCCGCCGCTGCCTCCGGTACCCGAGGTACCGGAGGAGCTGTCACCACAACCGCTCGCTGTGATGAGGAGGGCGACGAAGAGGGGGAGGGATAAGTTAAGTGAGGTCTTCATCTTCTGCCTGCTCTTCCAGGTTCCTGGCTTGGGTTACAGATTGCAGAGCCGGCCGGCCGTGTCGGTCGTGCTGTTCGTGACGATGCAGGCGGCATACTCACCAGCGTTGGCGGGCATCTGACACGCGTCGCCGGTCAGATCGATATAGGTTCCCGTGAAGTCCGTGCCGAGGCAGACATTGGGGTCCTCGGTGCCGGGCGGTGCGATGTAGCCATCCCACATGACATCGGGCGTCGGGCTGGCGGGGGTTCCATATCCGAGGAGATTGAAGATCACATAGAAGTCGCTCTGCGTATCGGCATTGGTGCCGTTGTTCAAGAAGTAGTTGTCGTGCACATAGGCGTTCTGCACGTACGGGTTGTAGTCATACGACCAGGGAGGGCAATCAGCGCCGGCCGCGTCGCACGTAAATGCGCTACCGACCATCGTCAATCCAATCGTATCATTGCCCTGGATGTCGTTGTTGCGGACCTCGATGCCGTTTCCGCCCAAGACGAGCAGGCCGGTGCCCACCGGGAGGATCTGCACGACTCCAGCCGTTGCGAAGTTCTCGCCGTTGTTGCACCAAACCCGGTTGTTTTCCATCAGCACGTTCTCGTTCGCAGGCCTCTCCGCGGAAATCGGCTGCTGTAGCGGCATGAGGCCGGCGGTGTTGCCCAGCACCAAGTTGTCATGCGCAACCACGTCTTTGCTGTTCTCGACCTCGAAACCAGCGACATTCCCCGCAGAGATGTTGTACTGCAGAACGCCGCCAGTGGTGGTGTCGTCCAACCATCCGCACTTGCCGAGGTAAATGCCCGCGTCGGCTGCGCCCACGGCCTGAACATACTCGACGAGCGCATCCTCGCAGTTGGTCGGGTAGATGCCGTAGGGGCCGTTGTCCCTCTGGTCCGCGTTGTCCCAGCTGACATGGAGCTTTCGGAAAACCGAACCTGTCGTGCCGTCCTGCTCGATGCCGTTGTCGCCGGTGTTCTTGACCCAGAGGTTCTCGATCGTGACGTTGTCCTTCTGAACGAAGATACCCTTACCGCTGCCGGGGCCGGCGAAATTGAGAATGGTATCGTCGGGGGAGGCGCCGATGCCCTTGAGCGTCACACCTTCGACGAGCGAGATCGCGATCGTTTGGTCCATCTCATAGGTTCCCGCATCCAAGCAGATGACGTCGCCCGGGGTGGCGTTTTCGAGGCGCACGTTCAAGTCCGCCGCCGTGGCGCTAGAGGTGACGATCGGGTCGGTGCAATCGGTGCTCGACGTCGCCGGAACGTTGTCAAACACGTCGCCTACGGCGTACACGCTGATGTCCGGCAGGTCGTTGCAATCGACCGTTGCGGGAATGCTGCCGCCCGTGCCGCCTGTTCCTGCGGTCCCGCCTGTTCCTGCGGTCCCGCCTGTTCCTGCGGTCCCGCCTGTTCCTGCGGTCCCGCCACTTCCGCCGGGATTGCTGCTGCTGCTACCGCAACCCGCGACGGCGATCATCGCTCCGAAAACTACGCTGATAAGTACTTTGATTTTCATGAACTGGTCTCCTCCTCCAGAAAACTCCGGCTATCTACCACTTAAACTTCAAATTGAAAAGTGAGCAAAGCTCACAATTCGAACAATTCGTGCATTTCCTCGAATTAGTAGTCCTCTTCAGCGGCGATAAGGGCTCGATTCATCCATGTAAACCGCCAGATAGCCCTTCAGCAGGGTTTTCATCTCCCCGGTGATGCGACTCGCGATCTCCGGATCCTCGGTGGACAGCGCCCAGTCCTGCAAAGCATTTGCGGCTTGAATCGCAGCGCGCGTGACGAGCTCGATTCGATCGGCGGGGATCAGCGCTCGCAGCGCGGGATGAAATGCGAGCATCGCGGCTACGCGCTCGTTCGACTCGTCGGTGATGATGCGAAACTCCGGTGTCGGACGAATGTTGAGCAAGAGTTGCAGGTATCCCGGTTGTTCGGCGTACCCTTGCATGGTTGCATCGATTGCGCGGTCGATCGCTTGGTCCCAGGGTAAAATGCCGAAATCCTCTGCGATCAAGCTCGCTGTCTTGAGATCGACTTGCTCCATCACGCGCCGCGCCAACTCGGCAAGCACGGCAAGCTTGTTCGGAAAGTACTGATACAGGGATCCGATCGGCACACCTGCTTCTTCAGCAATCGCGGCAGTGGTGATCTTGTCCGCAGGTGTATCGCCGAGAAGCGCAGACGTGGCGTCGAGGATGCGCTCCACGCGATCTCGAGAGCGTTCCTGGCTGGGTTTCCTCCGCGGGGTGAGCTGGTCGGTTTTGGTCGTCACGATGGTCGGCGCACGTCTTGCGGGCCGATTTACAGCAAAAGTGCGCGAATGCCTAGCCATCGCAGGATTCCGCACCTGGATCCCACCGGCAATTGCGAGCTACACTGGGAATTCACCAATTTGCTTCGTATGAGCTCTCCATCCACCACAAACGGGCACCCGAGCCCCGAGCTTCCGCGCGAAGAAAAGAAGCACCCCACATCTACGATCGATCTCGACGCGCCGGAGAACTACCTCAATCGTGAGCTCACCTGGCTCGCGTTCGTCAAGCGGGTGCTGCACGAGGCAGAGGACAGCAGAACCCCGCTTCTCGAGCGGGTGAAGTTCGTTGCGATCACGAGCTCGATTCTCGACGAGTTCTTCATGAAGCGCATCGGCGGCCTGAAGCAACAGGTTGCGGCTGGCGTCCACAACCTCACCGTCGACGGCCGCACGCCGATGCAGCAAATCCAAGAGGCTCACGAGGTCATCCGTACGCTAACGATCGAGCAGCAACACCTGTGGGTCACGCTTCGTAAGGAGCTCGAGGACGCCGGGGTCCGCGTCGCATCCTACGAGTCGCTTGCTCCCGAGGATCAGCAGTGGCTTCGCGACTACTACGTGGACAACATCTTTCCGCTGGTGACGCCGCAGGCGATGGACCCCGCGCATCCCTTCCCATTCGTTTCGAATCTGTCGCTCAATCTGTTGGTCTCGCTTCGCTACCCGAACGACCCCACGCCTTTGATGGCAAGGGTCAAAGTCCCGACGGGCGCCGGTGTGCAGCGCTTCACTCAGCTTCGTGATTCGCGAACCTTCGTGGCGCTCGAAGAAATCGTGGCAAACAATCTCGATTTGTTGTTTCCAGGCATGCTGATCGAGCGCACCGAGCTGTTTCGCGTCACCCGCAACGCCGACGTGGAGAGTGACGAGGAAAAGGCCGACGACTTACTCGCGCTCATCGAGTTGGAGCTGCAAGAACGCAAATTCGCGCCGATTGTTCGCATCCAAGTCGCGCTCGGAATGGATGCGACGCACCGCGGCTGGCTTGCGGCTGAGCTCGGGCTCGACGAGCAGGCCGACGTGTTCGAGGTCGACGGCTTTCTGGGTGTTGCTGATGTTTTCCAACTGGCCGGCCTCGACATTCCGGAGCACCGGGATCCAGACCATCGGCCCGTCGATGCGCCGGGCTTGGTGGGGCGACGCAACATTTTCCACGTCATTCGAGACAAGCAGGCGCTGCTGGTGCACCACCCCTACGAGGCATTCGGGACCTCGGTCGAGCGGTTCCTGCGTGAGGCGAGTGAGGATCCGAAGGTCCGCGCGATCAAGATGACGCTCTATCGCACTTCGGCAAAGTCACGCGTCATTCAGCATCTGATCAACGCCGCCGTCAATGGCAAGCAAGTCGCGGTGGTGGTCGAGCTCAAGGCGCGGTTTGATGAAGAGGCCAACATCAACTGGGCGAGCAAGCTCGAACAAGCCGGCATTCACGTGACCTATGGCGTGGTTGGGTTGAAGACGCACTGTAAGATCATCCTCGTCGTCCGTCGTGACCACAACGGTCTCCGCCGCTATGTGCACATTGGCACGGGGAACTACCACGAGGAGACGGCGAAGCTCTACTCCGATATCGGGCTTCTCACATGCGATCCCGGGATAGGCCGCGACGCGACGGAGCTCTTCAACTATCTGACGACGGGCTACAAGCCGAGCCGAACATACCAGAAGCTCCTGCCGGCGCCGAAGCACCTCAAGCCCGCGCTCCTCAAGAAGATCCGGCGGGAGATCCGACGCATCGAAGAGGGCCAGAAGGGGCTCATTCAGATCAAGACCAACGCCCTCGAAGACGTCGACATCACTCGCGCGCTATACGAAGCGTCCCAAGCTGGTGTGCACATCGACTTGATCGTTCGCGACTCGTGTCGATTGCGCCCGCGCGTTCCAGGTCTCTCGGACAACATTCGGGTCGTCAGCATCGTCGGCCGGTTTCTGGAGCACTCGCGGATTTACTACTTTCGCAACGGCGGAAATGAAGAATATTACATCGGGTCGGCCGATTGCATGACACGGAATCTCGTGAGCCGAGTCGAAGTGCTGGCCCCCGTCGAGCCGGCCGCGCTCCAAGCGGAGCTGCGAACAATCCTCGACATCCTTCTCGATGACCAGCGAAGCGCTTGGGACATGCAACCCGATGGAAGCTACGTTCAGCGCAACGGTGAGAAGGATATCGACGGGACCCACCAGAAGATGATCAAGTGGGTCGAAGGCCGGTTCGCCGAGGCGAACCGATTGCGGCGGCGTAGCGCGCGTGGCCCGCGAGGGCTTGGAGCGTCCGACGAGTAGTTGGATGGGGCTCGGTAGAGCTGCTCATGGTTCGTAGACTGCCACCAATCGCCGTTGCGCTGTTTGCTGCTGGGCTCGTACACGGGGCGCCCGCCTCGTCGCAGCGAACCCTGATGGCGTCTCCTACTTGCGAGGAGCTGACCATCATGGATTTCCTCGCTCGCCTCGACGAGGAACGCGGCCGCTACAAGAGAGGTCTCGATGTGGAGGAGCAGCGCGATCTGTCTCAGCTCAAGCGAGAAGTCTGCGCCCCGTATGTCGGATACCGTGTGACGCGTCACCCGACCACGACCTGGTCCAATGGTCGGGTGATCCAGCGCGGCTACCTGGAGCTCAATCATCCCAACGGCCGCATTGCGAAGAGTCGCAGCGGTGAATGGTTCTATCCGAGCGGCGCCAGGGCGAAAAGCGCGCTCGGGCAGTGGGAGTATTCGAATGGGATGCTGGCGCGGACCTCCGACGGCGAAACCTGGTACACGCGCGAAGGCAAGTACGTCGACGACCCAGACGAGGCACGCGACCAAGCGTGCGAATACCTCGGCAAATATCTTTGCCCCCTGGGAAAAGCCGACGAGGACTTGCTCGCCGTCACCGTGATGGGGCTCATCAACAAGACGGCGCCCCTGAAGGAAGCTCCGAAGACGGAAGCTCCGGAGCGCGAAGCGCCCAAAGGCGCATCCGACGAGGGCGACTGAGGCTCCTGCTCGGCCATCAGCGACATCGATCGCCGGCGTCGTGTCTCTGTGGTAGAACCTGCGTCGATGATCGAATTCCGGCTTCAAACGGCATCCTCGTTACCCGAACGTGACGCTCTTCTGAGGACGGCGAAGGCATCTCCCGAGATTGCTGCACAGCACGACAAGGAAAGGTGGCTGGCGCTGTATTCGGACGATGCGGTGGTCGAAGACCCGGTAGGCACCCCGGCATCGCACAAAGGCAAGCGGCCGGGCCGTTTGGGAGACGAGCTCGGGAGGTTCTACGAAGCGTTCATCGCGGCGAGCGGGATCGAAATGGTGGCACGCCGCGACATCGTGTCCGACATGCACGTTTTTCGCGCAGTCGACATTCACACGACCAATCTCAAGACCGGCCTGAAGATGAAGGTGCCGGCAAACCTGCTTTACGAGATCGTGACTCGCGACGGGGCGCTGCTGATCAAGCGCATGCAGGCGCACTGGGAGGTCAACAGGATGAGTCGCATCTTGATGAGCGAGGGGCTGCTCGGAATGCGGACCATCGCCGTCATGAACTGGAGCATGCTGCGCGCGTTCGGCCCCAAGTGGTTGATGGCGTACTTCAAGGCCTCGCAAGAGGGGGTGGGGCGCGCGGGAAAAGAGATCATCGAGGGGCTCGCGAATGAGATCGGCCGCGATGGGCACGAGGCCTTCGTCCCAGGCGCGACGGTGGAGCTGCCGCGCGCAGCGACCGCTTCCGTCAGCGAGTTTCTCAAAGGGTGCACTGCCCTCGAGGTGCACGATCTGCTGGCATCCGGCCGGACGGTGTCCGGGCTCGCGTCGATCGAATGGGGTGCGCGCAGTCGGGATGCTGCTTTCGTCGCCGAGCTCGACTCGGCCGGCGCTGCAATCCAACGGCTTCGATGGTTTTGGGAGGGGTGACGATGGCAAAGAAGCTTGGCGCTTGGTTGGGACTCGGGCTGCTCGCCCTGGTCTTGTATTTGTTCCTGTGGCCCGTGCCGATTGATCCGGTCGCCTGGGAACCGCAACCGGTGCCGGCGCTCGTAGGCGTCTATGCCGAGAACCGCGTGCTGCAAGGGATGGAGCTGTTCGCGACACCGGAGAGCCACGGGCCCGAAGACGTCGCCATCGACGCGGAGGGACGGGTCTACGTAGGCGTCGAGGAAGGACAGATCCTGCGCTACGCGCCTGACGGCTCCGATCCCCAAGTGTTCGCGGATACAGGCGGTAGGCCCCTTGGCTTGGACTTCGACAATGGCGGCAATTTGATTGTGGCCGATGGAATCAAGGGCTTGCTTTCGATCGATTCGACAGGCGCAATCAAGGTGCTGTGCACCGAGGCGGGTGGCCAGGCGTTCAAGTTCACCGACGACGTCGACGTGGACTCGCAGAACGTCGCATGGTTTTCCGATGCCTCGAACAAATGGGGGCCCGCAGGCCATGCGATGGAGGAGGCCCTCGAGAGCGCGCCAAACGGCCGCTTGATCAAGTACGACCTCAATTCTGGCGAGTGCGCGGTCGTCCTCGACGGACTCTTCTTCGCCAATGGCATCGCGGTTTTTCCGGATGAAATGTCGGTCCTCGTCAACGAGACGATGCGCTATCGCGTGCAGCGCGTGTACGTTCGCGGCCCTCGCAAAGGCGAGGTGGAGCTGTTCATCGACAATCTGCCGGGGTTTCCGGACGGCATCTCCACCGGCGCGGACGGCATTTTCTGGTTGGCGCTCTTCGCTCCTCGCAACGCTCTCTTGGATTCGGCCGGGCCAAAACCCTGGCTGCGCAAGGTGATTTACCGAATCCCCGCGTCCCTTCAGCCCAAACCCCAGCGCCATCCCTTCATCTTGGGCCTCGATGCCAGCGGCCACGTCGTCCACAATTTGCAGGACGCCGACGGCGTCAACTTCTCCAAGACCACCAGCGCCGAGCAGGCTGGCGATTGGCTCTACATCGGAAGCCTCACAGAGCCGAAGTGGGGCCGGATCCGTGTATCCTCGCTTCCCTAGAGGCGAGGCTCGCCTACTTGCGAGGTATGCGAAATCCTCGAACCATCGGCCCGTACTTGGATGGGAGTGGCAAGATGGTGCGTATCGGGGTCGTTGGTTTGGGGCTCGCAGCGGCGATGGGCGTCGCCGCTTGTAGTGAGTCCTCGTCGGGTTCCACTGGGAACGTTCAGATCGTGGCCAGCGAGGACGGCACCGTCGAAGTCATCGTCGGGGACAAGGTCCTCTTCGCGCTGGCACCGACCGGGCCGGTGGCCAGAAACTTCACCGAGCGAGCGGTCGGGGTTGGGGCGATCACGTTCGAGCGCGGGATGGAAACCACCGATCCGCTTGCCGTGAAGGCGGTCTCCAACGAAGGATCGAGCGCGCGCGTCGAGTATGCGAACGCCAACGGCTCGCGTACCGCTGTCTTGACGGCGGTCGCAGTCGACGAGGAGACGAGCGAGTTTCGATTGGAGCTTGCAGGCCCCCCTGCCGACTCGATCGCGGTGGGCATTCGCTGTGACGACGGCGGGACGTTCCACGGCTTCGGTGAGCAGTACAACGCAACCAATCAGCGGGGCGAAGCCTTCCAGCTGCTCGTCAACGAGCAGGGCAATGGCCGTGACGGCAGCCCTGGTATTTCGGTGGGCAACGAGCACACCACCTACTTTCCGATGCCCTATTACATCGATGCACGAGGATTCGGTGCGCTCTTCGATACCACGCGCCGGGTCGACGTGGACCTCTGTGCCAGTGACGAGGCGGTTGCATGGATCGAGGTGATCAGTGGTGCTCCGGTTCAGTGGCGGGTTTTCCAGGGCCCAACCGCACTCGATGTCATCCGGCAGCTCGGCGATCTCGTAGGCCGGCCAACCCAGCCGCCGACCTGGGCCTACAACCTCTGGATGGCTGGACAAGGCGGGCGCGACAACGTGCTCGCAGAGGTGGCGGAGCTGAAGGCCGCCGATATTCCCGCGTCCGCGTTTTGGGTTCAGGACTGGGGCGGCATTCGCATCAATCCGGACGGGGGGTTCGGCGTTCAATACATTTGGGAGCCCGATGAAAATTTGTATCCGGACTTCGCCGGCATGGTTTCGGATTTCCACGCGGACGGGTACAGGTTCCTCACCTACGTCAATCCGTTCATCGTCGTTCCGGATAGCGTCAAGGAAATAGACGACCCCGCGCGGTTTGCGAAGCGCTTCGATCCGATGGAACAGATGGGGCTCCTGCTCAGGCGTCAGACGGGCGAGACGTACATCGACTTCGCGGTGCCGAACATTCCGCAGTCAGATACCCATCCCGATTTCTCCAATCCCGAGACGCTGGACTTCATCAGCGAGTCGCTCGCCTCGATCGTGCGTGACTATGACGTGGACGGTTGGATGGCGGACTTCGGCGAGTGGGTTCCGTTGAACTCGGCGCCGCAGGACGGAAGTGATCCGATCGAGCGTCGGAACACGTTTCCCATCGATTGGCAGCGCGCCACGAGGGAAGCGATGAAGAGCGTCCGGCCGGATGGCGATTGGGTGATGTTCGCCCGTTCGGGCTTCACCGGCGTTCAGAGCGTCGCGCAGATTCACTGGGTTGGCGACCAGCAAACCGATTGGGGCGATCTCGACGGGTTTCCGACCGTGGTGCCGGCGATGCTGAATCTCGGCCTGGCCGGGCAGCCATTCGTCACGAGCGACATCGCGGGCTTTGCCCAAGGCGCGGGGCCGAGCACCAAGGAGCTATTTGAGAGATGGACCGAGCTGGGAGCGTTCACGCCGATCATGCGCACCCACGACGGGGCGGACAAAGTGAACAACTGGCACTGGAACAACGACGAAGAGACCATCAATCACTTTCGAAGATTCACGTACGTCCACTGTGCGCTCATGAACGACTTCATGACGCTGGCGTCCGAAGCCGAAACGAGCGGCGCTCCCATTCTGCGCCATCTGATGTTGGTCTTCCCCGATGATTTGAACACATGGGACATCAGCAACCAGTTCATGATTGGGAATAGCCTTCTCGTGGCGCCCGTCAGCAAGGAAGGAGCGACGACGCGCTCGGTGTATTTCCCCGCTGGCACCTGGTATAATGTTTGGACCGGCGAGCAAATCGACGGGAGCCAGCGAATCATGGTCGACGCCCCGATTGGAAGCCCGCCCGTCTTTTCGCGCGGGCAGGACCGCGACGATCTCCGCAACGCCGAGACCACTCTGACCTACGCGGACTGTCGCTGAGGAGCGAGCGAGTGCCCGGAGGATGACAGACCGTGCGACAGCGTTGCTGAGACGACTTCATCCGGCCTGGGTAGGACTGATCGGGGTCGCTCTCTATGCCCGCACCGTCGCGTACGGTTTCGTCCTGCGTGACGATCCCTGGCTGATTCGCGACAACCAGCTCTTGCACGGTCTGAGCGCCGGGTCGGTTTGGCGAGTCCTGAGCGACTTCTCGTGGGAGCAACGACTTCGGCTCGGGGCAGAGTATCTTCCGGTCCGCGATCTTTCAGTGATGCTCGACTACGCCGTGTTTGGCGACTGGGTTGGTGGTCAGCACCTCACGCAGGTCTTCTTGTACGCAGGGACCTGTGCCGCGCTCGCCACATTGACGCTTGCGATATTCGAGAGTCGGCCGCTTGCATGGCTCACCGGGGTCTTGTTCGCGACCCATCCGGCGCACGTCGAGGTCGTGGCATGGCTTTCCGAGCGCAAAGGCGTGCTCGGTGCGTTCTTGCTGTCGTGCTCGCTCCTCCTCGCCACATCGTACCTTCGTCGGGGCGGTTGGAAACGTGCGCTTGCTGCGAGCGGTGTCTTCCTTCTGGCCGTCGCGGCCAAGGCGCTCACCATCGCGGGCGCGGGTGCCGTGGTGCTCGTGGTTCTGTGGCTCGACTCCCCTCTGCGATGGCGACGCAAATGGATGTTCGTCGCTGCGTATTCGGCATGCGGGCTGCTCGTGTTCGTTCCGAACCTTTGGGTCTCGCGTTCGATGGGCGTTATCCTGCCATACCACGGCGACACGTTCTCCGATACGCTCCTGCTCTCGGCGCAAGCGCACACCCTCTACCTGAAGTTGATGGCCTACGGTGGGCCTTATGCGATCGAATACGCGGTGCGGCCGGGCGCAGCCGGGACGGCAGACTGGCTGCCAGGTGCGCTCGCGGCGGCGCTCGGGGTGGGCGCCGTGGCCTGGGCGGTGCGGGATCGGGAGCGGCGAAGCGCTGCCATGTTTGGCTTGGCGTGGTGGTTCGTCTTTCTGGCGCCCGTGAGCCACCTCCTCGTCCCGGTTCAGAACTATGCGGCCGATCGGTATATCTTCCTGCCGAGCTTCGGCTTGCTTCTGGCATTCGCAGCGCTCTTGGTGAAGCTCCCGCGCGCGGTCTCGTGGCCACTGGGCTCGGCGGCGATCCTCGTAGCTTGCGGCTGGACGATTTTGCAGACACCCGTTTGGTCGAGCAGCGATCGATTGTTCGAGAACGCCGTGAGAGTCGAGCCGACCAACGCAGATGCTTGGGACAAGCTCGCATCGGCGGCGGCGGACCGCGGCGACGAGGCTCAGGCGTGGGCCTACACGCACCAAGGCTTGGAGCATTCGCCTGGGCACTGGCGTCTCCTGCATCGTCAGGCGTTGCTGCTGGCGGCCGAGGGCAAGCTGGACGAGGCAATCGAGATCATGCGACGCGCGGCATCGGTGCCCGAGTCACACAAAGCCTACGCGAATCTAGCCTTGTTGTACCTGAGGCGGGGCGACCGAGAAGATGCCTTGCGCATGGCGGAAGAGGCGGTCCGTCTTCAGGCCGAGACTTCGCACAATCAGCGAGTGCTCGGGATCGTAAACTTCGAGATCGGAGATACCGTCGCTGCGTGCCGCGCGTTCGAGCGAGCTGCTGCGCTCGATCCATACGACGAGAGCAATAGGCACAACCTCGCTCTCTGCAGCCACGCTGATGCAGACCGGACAGGGGACCCATGAGCGCGTTTCGAAGCAGGACCGATGCGTGAGCTCGGCATCGTGGCTGCAATTAGTGCCCTGATGTGCTTGCTCAGCGGCGTCTGGTTCACGCCCTGGGAGACGCTCTACTACAACGGCATTTGGGCCACCGTGGTTGGGTTCGTGCTGGGAGTCCCTACCGGCTTCGTCTACCACGTCCGTCTCTATCGGGCGCTACATCCGCGCGGAGAGCTACCGCGAGGTTGGTTTTGGCGCCCTCTCCGGTTCAACTCGCTTCTGAGCCGCGAGGAACGCAGCGGGGTCATGGTATGGTGCTACATCGGAGGCTTCGGCTTCGCGATCATTTGCCTCGGTCTGTTGTTGATGGGCGCAGGCGTATCGATGGCGCTGATTCGCGGAGCCTAGCCGAGCTCGGCTCCGTCGCACCCAGACCTCAGAGCTGTGCGACGGTTTCGACGGTCGCTTTGGAACGGTTGAGCGTGTAGAAGTGGATGCCTGGTGCGCCGTCCGCGAGTAGGGCTCGGCATTGCGCTGCGGCGAAGCGCACGCCTGCCTGAAGAGCCGCTTCATCGTCTTCTCCGGCCTCGTGGAGGGCGCTCTGCAGCGCGGACGGGATGGTGGTTCCGGGTGATAGCGAAGCAATGCGCCGCAAGTTGGTCAGGTTCAGGACGGGCATGATCCCAGGCACGATGGGCACGTCGATGCCCTCTGCCCGAGTCTTGTCCACGAACCTCCAATACTTGTCATTGTCGAAAAACAGCTGAGTGACCAAAAACTCGGCACCTGCGTCGACTTTGCGCTTGAGATTGCGGATGTCAGCCTCGAGGCTAGGCGCCTCGTGGTGCTTCTCGGGATAGCACGCGCCTCCAACGCAAAGCGAGAACCGTCCGCGCACGAAAGCAGTGAGCTCGTTGGCATGGCGAAAGCCCCCTTCGACGGGGGTCCAGTGGGTCGCGCCCTTGGGAGGATCCCCTCTGAGCGCGAGGACGTTACCGATCCCGCACTGCTGCATGTGCTGGAGCGTTTCGTTCAGCTCGGACTGGGTCGTGCCGGTGCATACCAGGTGCGCCATGACGGGGATTCCGAATTTCTCTTGGACTTCGATCGCCAAGTCCGCGGTCCGTTCGCGCGTCGTGCCTGCTGCGCCGCAGGTGATCGAGACGAAGCTCGGTCGAATCGTCTCGAGACGTTCGATCGCGCGAAATAGGCCATTGCGCCCAGCCTCATCCTTCGGCGTGAAGAACTCGAGCGAGAGGACCGGGTCGCCAGCGGTGGCGTAAAGGTCGGCGATTCGCATGGGCGACTCTCTATACGGGGAACCAGCGTCTGCGGGCAAGACGGAAGGCGAGGAGGAGCACGAGCATCGGGGTCACTCCGAATCCTGAAAAAGGGCCACGAGCAGCGCTGCAGCCACCGCTCCCATCCGCCGGTGCACCGCCCTTCTGCAGCACCAGGTCCGCGCACTGGTAGTAGATGTCGTTCCCGGGCGTCGTGTACGGCGGCTTGTCGTACATCACTTGGATGACCTGGAGTGTGCAGTTGTCGCAGGTTACATCTGGCAACGTGACGGTCGCCGTGTAGTCGGGTTCGTCTGCCGCTTGATCGGCGATTCCGTCGAGAAGGACCGCATCGTTGGAATAAAGCTCCATCATCGTGGCGGGATCGACGAAGTCGTCATCGCCGTCTGCATCGAACGAGATGCGGAAGTGCCCTGGGTGGTCGATGTACTCCTCCCATTGCACCTCGATGGTTGCACCTGGCTCGTAGTAGCTGATGACTTGACTCCGCTCGCCTCCGGAGATCCCACATGGACCCGTCTTCAGGACATCGGGTCCATACCTCGAGGGTGGTGAGCTCAATCCCAGGTGGGCGCGCGCTTGCCCAGGCGAGAGCGCGACGACGGCAAGGAAGGGTACGGCGCGCCAAAAATGCATGGCAGCAGGGTAACGTAGGCGGCTGTCCGAGGCACACTTCCATGGCGGCTTGATCGCGGCCCCCTCATCGGGGTAAGCACAACCCATGTTGCGTGCCGCATTGGTTCTTTCCGTCATCGTGTTCGTGGTGGGCTGCGATCGCTCGAAGATCGACGAAGCAAAGTGGAAGGAAGCAGGTGCCGAAGCGGTGCTCCCGTTCAAGAGCAGTCTCAAGCAGGCGCTCGTCGCGGGCCTCGAAAAAGGTCCGGTGGAGGCGATCTCGGCGTGCCGAATCCAGGCGCCGCGGCTGGCTGAGGCGGCGAGCACAGGTGGAATCAAGGTTGGTCGTGCCAGCCGGAAGCTCCGCAATCCGAACAACGCGCCCAAGCCCTGGATGGAGCCCTTCCTAGCGGTGTACGAAACCGACCCCGACAGGAGAGAGCCCGGGGTGGCTTTGATCGACGAGCATACCGTAGGGTATGTCGAGCCGATCTTCGTTCAGCCGATGTGTGTGACCTGCCATGGCGCCGACGTGGCGCCCGACTTGCGAGCCAAGATCGAAGAGCTCTATCCGGATGACCAAGCGACTGGCTATGCGGCCGGTGATCTCCGGGGAATCTTCTGGGCAGAGCTCCCACGGCCGTAGCCGGGCGGACGCCGTCAACCCATCGCCGAGACCCTCTCCGGCTGAATGTAATAGAGGACTCTCACCTCGCCGGGCTGTCGGAATGGATATTGATCGACACCCATGTACTTTTTGGCCATCCGATCGATGTGCTCGTCCGCTCCTTCGTTCGTGATCTTCGCAACACGCCCCCGAATCATCAACGAGCGGTAAGGGTTCTCCGGATCGGTGACCGAAATCGCAACGCGCGGATCTCGCCGAATGTTCTTGTCTTTGAGCCGGCCCTCCGCGGAGTTGACGACGATCATGGCTCCGTCGGTGTCCACCCAAACCGCGCTGGCCTGCGGGCTGCCATCGGGCATGAGCGTCGACAAGTGTGCAAATGCGGGTTTGCCGAGGATGTCGGCGTGGGATTGGGGGATATGCTTCATATCGAGTCTCCTGAATGACGTTCGGTTTAGAGGCTACGCGAGCAACCCTTCGCTCACAAGCCACAGGCGGCTCCGCCGCGTCGCGGTCTCGTGCTTGGACAGATGGTCGACAGAGCTCGAAGCGGGAAGCCTAGTATGGGGCCGGTACGGGAATCATGACGTTGAGGTCGGCGGGAGCCCTTGAAAATAGCAGCCGCGGCCCCCGAACGGATAGTCATAGGTTCCGTACGTCCACCGGTAGCCTCGTCCGAACGGGGCGACGAGCTTGCGTAGCTCTTCTTCCGAATAGACACGCAAGGTGCTGACGATGGCGTCCCATGCTCCGGCAGCGAGGGCGATAGGAGTCAGCCAGGTCCACACGGCCTTGGCCATTTGGTCGCGAGGCGAAAGAAAAGGAGTAGCCAGAAGAGAGGGGATGCCAATTGGGATCAGAGGAAACGCCCCGCGCGGGTCGCGTTCGAACGACTCCGAAATGAAAATTGGCGCCTGACTGGCCACCGCATCGCGGAGGATCGCTTTGGCCAAGTCTGGCGGGAAGTGGTGGAAGGCGTTGACGATGATCCGCGCTCGACCTTCGGACAGAGACGGTGCAATCCGTGTCGCATCGACGCTGTCGGTGACGAAATCGATCTGGCTGGGACACTGCTGTTTTGCGAGGATCCAAAGCGGCACGCGAGGAAAGAGATCGGTCAGCAAGAAACGCGGAGGCGCGAACCCCAAACGCTGCGCCTCACGACTGAGGATGACGGCAGGTCCGCCGGCGCCCGCGCATAAGTCCAGCACCTCGCTGGTTCCGGCGTCCGAGAGAAAGCGGTCGATCACGGGAACGAGTGGTCGAAGAAACCCACCCCAGTCCAGCGAGCGGCTCAGCGTCTCGACGATCGTGTCTCGCAAAGTCGCGGGAACCCACCCCCGATCGTTGAACTCGAACAGCTGGACTCTCGGTAGAGGCATAGGGGCTCCCTAGCGCATGAAACGTTCGAGTGAAATGGGCGCATCGGATGGTCGCTACGGACTGTAGAGCTCGAGCCAGGCACGCTCCACGGGCGGAAACCATCGGGATCTGGTAGGACCCATTGCAGATGGGCATGTACGATCGATACCTCCTGCCGCGGCTCGTCAGCCTCGCGTGCTCTTCCAACCCGAACATGAAGCAACGGGAGAAGGTGGTGCCGTTGGCCGAGGGGGACGTGCTCGAGATCGGACTGGGCACCGGGCTCAATCTCGCCTACTACGACCCCGGCAAAGTGCGTAAGGTCTGGGGGCTCGAGCCATCGGAAGGCATGCGAAACCTCGCACGGAAGAACGTCGTTGACTCGGAGGTCGAGGTCGAGTTTATCGATCTGCCGGGCGAGGAGATCCCGCTCGATGCCCACAGTGTGGACACCGTGGTCGTCACCTACACCCTGTGCACGATCCCGGATGCGCAGCGCGCGTTGAAAGGTATGCGGCGAGTCCTTCGCCCAGGCGGGAAGCTCTTGTTCTGTGAGCACGGCATCGCGCCTGACCTCGGTGTTCGACAATGGCAGGAGCGAATCAACCCAATATGGCGTCGGTTTTCTGGCGGCTGCCAAATCAATCGGGACATCGTGGGTCTCATCGAGGCCTCCGGATTCCGCGTGCTCGTCGATGAGCGAATGTACATCCCTGGGGTCAAGCTTCTGTCATACAATTACTGGGGCAGCGCAGTAGCGGACTAGGCGAGGGCCAGTTCGTTCCCACGGCGTGGAGGATGGGCTACCCTGATCGAAGGTGGCGAAGCCAATCGGATTGCTGTTCGTAGTTGGGGGAGGTGCGCTTTGCGCCGCGTCTCTCGGGCTCTTGCCCGTGGGGCACCTGGCCTTCGACGCGCCCCGCTCGCTGGTTTGCGGCGCTGGTGCGGCAATAGGCTTGTTCGGCTTCCTGCTACTGGCGCGCGACCACCGGGCCAGTGACGCGATCGCCTCGATCGTTCTGTTGGCCGTCGCTGCGAGCACGGGCTGGCTCACGTTCTATGCCCCGCCCGGAACTGTCGAACGCGTGTTCCCGTTCATTCCGGCATCGGTCAACCAATCGGTGGCGCGCCTGCTGTTTGGTCTCGGTGCTGTGGCTTGCGTGGGTACGGCGATTTGGGCGTTGCGTCGCCTGCTTCGTTAGCGGTCCGCGGGTGCGCCAACCCTGCGATCGATCGGTCTCAATCAGCGGCGAGAGCGGTCACCCTCACGATGGAGTGAAATGAAGCGCGAGCCAGACGGTATCGCCGGACGTGGCCTCGACTCGGTGACGGACGCGTGCGGGAATCAGAATGTAGTCTCCAGGCTTCAGTTCTATCGGCTCAGCCACTTCAAAACCAAGCGTCGCCTGGCCACGCGCGAGCAATACCCACTCTGGACGGTCCTGTTCGTACCAGAACCCTTCCGGCGAAGCGGCGCCGAAGGATGCAATCTGCTCGAGTCGAAACGACGCTGCGCTGAGCAAGACCGCCGTTTGCTCCCCATTGGAGGCAGAGCAGGGGGTCGTGAAGATATTTCCGGTTTGTCGGACTGGGTTCATTGTTCTATCTCTCGGGGGGTCTAGACGCGATTTACAGGGTGGACACGCTTCGCATGATACGTGCCGGGGGGACGAACGAGATGAAAGCTACTGCTGTATTTGCATTGGTGTTCGCGATGGCGAGCCCGGCATTGGCGGGGCCTGCCAATTCGACCATCGGCGGCAAGCGGTTGAGAGACGACAACGTGCACAACGTGGCGGTCGGGTATCCGAGCTTGTTCTACGAGTGGTGGAACAAGGGCCCGCGTCAGCTCGACTGGGCGTTGAAGCCAGCTCTCGTGTATGGAGACTGGCCTGCAGCCTATTCAGACAGCCGGTTCATTCGGATTGGGCTCGGGCTCAGCGCGCCCCTTCGCTGGCACCTCGCTACGAAAAAGCGTGCGAAAACGACCAACGACATCAGCTTCCGTTTCACACCGGGTATCTTACTCGCAGGCAATCGTGCCGACACCTTCACGTTTGGCATCAAGGCCGAGGCCGCAGCCCCCGTGTCGCTCGACGTCCACGAGCGCGTGAGCGTGATTACCGGCGGCGCGATCCCGTTTGCCGTGTACATCAGCAACCGCGACCTCGGCACGCGTGGCTTCATTCCGCTGCTGTTTCGAATGGGTGTGGAGATCAAGGCGTCCGATCACGTCTCGCCGTTCTTCCTCTTCGAGCTCGGCCCTGGCATCGGAGTTGGGGGCGGTGTCGCAGACGTTTCGTTTGCCTGGCGCATCTGGGTCGGGACCTCGTTCTGGGGCGTCACGGGCAAATAGGGATACATCCCATCTGGGTTTAGCTCTGGTGCGGTCTCGTGGTAGGTTTTGGTTCGCTGCGGGACGTTCGCAGGCCTGTGTGATCTCTCATGCTCCATTTCGCTTACGACGGCTCGATTCATGGCGACTGGGTTGCTCGGCACGCGATACAAATGGCAATGCGGCTTCCCGAGCCCAGGCTCAGGGTGTTACACGTCGAAGACGGGCAACTCGCGGATACGGCCCTCGAGGGGGGCCTCGCGCTCATCGAAGCCGAATGCGCATTGCGGTCTCTGCCGTACGAGCTCGTGGTGCAGCCCGCGCGCAGCAGCGTAGCGGCGACGCTGCTGGGGCTCGTGCCGCCAAGTCTCGACGAGTACCTGGTTTGTGGAACTCGGGCCCGCCACAAGAGCCGTGGGTTCTTGGCGGGCACTGTGTCGCAGCGCTTGCTTCGCGAGGGCGGCTGCCGAGTTCTATCGCTTCGAGTGATGCAGCCCGGGCTCTTGGGCGGCCCTCGGAGCTTCCTGGTTCCCGTGAGTGGTCGGCCCGAAGGCATTCAAGTGGGATTGCCTTTTCTTCGGCTATTGGTTCCGGAGGCTGCGGAGGTGCAGGTCCTCTTGGTTCGTCGGATGAACCATCAGCGATTTCTGCGTATGAGTCATGCCGAAGCTGCGCGCTTGATCCAGCGCGGGCAGGACTACGTCGTCGGCATCGAGCGATCCTTGAGCGTCGAGCTAGGCCTTCCACTGCGCCGGCTCGACGCCACCGTCGTCCCGTCCGATGACTTGCCCAAGGAAATCGTCATCCAGGCCAACAAGGTCAAGGCCGAGATGATCTATATGGGCGCGTCTATCAGGTCGCTTCGCCCGCGTTCGGTCTACGGTAGTCCGATCGAGCAGGTCCTGCGAAGCGCGCCGTGTGACGTTGCCATCTACGGTACTCCGTCGTGAGCCAAATCCACGAAGTATCGCCCAATCGCGTGTTCGAGCTGCTGCACAGCCGTTCGGAGGGTTTGACGGCGACGGAGGCCGAGGAACGTCAGCGTGAGCTCGGCAAGAACATCTTGGGCGCCGCGGTTCGCTTTCGTTTGATTCGCAATCTGTTTCGCCAACTGACTAACTTCTTCAGCCTGCTGCTCGACCTAGCTGGCGCGCTCTGCTTCGTTGCCAATTCGATGCAGCCCGGCGAGCGTATGGACGTCCTTGGCTGGGCATTGCTCGGCGTCTCGTTGCTCAATGCCTTGTTTGCGTTCCTGCAGGAATACAGGGCCGAGCGCGCCATGCAGGCCTTGGCGAAGTTCTTGCCGCCTCGTCTGATGCTGCGCCGCGAGGGCCGCGAGCTCGACATGCTCGCCGAAGACGTCGTCCCGGGAGACGTCGTCCTCATTCGGGAAGGCGATCGGATTTCCGCCGACGCACGACTGGTCGAATGTAACGAGCTCCTCGTCAACAATGCGCCGCTCACTGGCGAATCCGCTGCAGTGGTTCTCACCGAAGCCGCCGAGTCAGGGCGCTTGATCGACAGCAGGAACGTCGTGTTCGCCGGCTGCTCGGTTCTCAAGGGTTCGGGCGTGGCGGTCGTGTTCGCCACCGGGGAGCGCACGCAGTTCGGCCAGGTGGCAGCGCTTTCGAGAGACATCCGCCGACCTGCGTCACCCCTGGAGCGCCAGACCGCACACATGGTCCGAGTCTTGACGGCCATTGCCGTCATCATGGGCGTTGGCTTCTTTACCTACGGCCTCTTCGCCGGGCGCCCTCTGTGGGTGAACCTCGTGTTCATGCTCGGCATCATCGTGGCCAACGTTCCGGAAGGCCTGCTGCCCACCTTCACCCTCTCGCTAGCGATGGGAAGCCTACGAATGGCGCGCGAGAACGTGCTGGTCAAGAGCCTCAGCGCGGTGGAGGCGCTGGGCGCGGTCCACGCGATCTGCACCGACAAAACCGGGACGCTCACGCTCAACGAGTTGTCGATCGCCCGGCTGGTCGATGCGACGGCCGGCGAGATCCCAGCATCAGACCCACGGCGCGCAAGACTGCTGCGCTCGGGTCTCATCGCAAGTGAAGTCCATCGGCACGCAGAGCGCTGGGCGGGGGATCCCCTCGACGTCGCCCTCGCAGAGATGTTCGAAATCGAAGTGGGTGGCGTGGAAGAGGTGCTTCAGAGCACTACCCGACGATTCGCCTTCGACCTCCGCAAACGGAGGTCGGCGGGGGTTTGGCAGGCTCGAGGGGAATCGGTATTCGCCGTGAAAGGTGCATGGGAGGCGCTCCGCCCCTTGATCCACGAGATCGGGGAGCCGGGCGGAACCGTGCGCAGCGTGACGCCGGAGGCGCTTGCCGACACCGACGCCCTCGTCGATACACTGGCCAGTGAGGGTCGGCGCATCATCGCCATTGCGACGCGAAGCCTCGCTTCCGACGCTGACGACGCGGACCAAGATGGGCTCGAGCGCGGGCTGAACCTACACGGTTTCCTCTGTCTCGAGGATCCGCTTCGAGGCGAAGTCGCCGACGCCGTGGAACAGTGCCATCAAGCAGGCATCCGAGTTCTGCTCGTCACAGGTGACCATCCGCGGACGGCAGCGGCGGTGGCCCGCAAGGCCGGGATCCTGCCAGCATCTGGTCCGTCCATCGACGATGAGCGCGCACTCCTCGTCACGGGCGATGCGCTAGAGCGCTTGCGCCAAGACGAGCTCTGCGACCTTCTCGAGCGGGGCGTTTGCGTGTTTGCGCGGACGACACCTGAGCAGAAGATGAAGATCGTGACCGCGCTCAAGCGTCTCGGCTTGGTGGTTGCGATGACCGGGGACGGCGTCAACGACGCCCCGGCCCTGAAAGCAGCAGACGTCGGCGTCGCGATGGGCGTTGGAGGCACCGACGTCGCGCGCGAGGCGGCTCAGATCATCCTGTTGGACGACAACTTCGCATCGATCGTCGCGGGGGTCGCCGAGGGGCGCACGATTTTCGACAATATTCGTAAGTTCACCAACTACGTGTTGGTCAGCAACGGTCCCGAAATTTTGCCCTACTTGATCTACATTCTCTTTCCGGTGCCGCTAGCACTGACGATAATTCAGATCCTCACGATCGACCTCGGCACGGACATCATTCCCTCGATGGCTCTCGGTCAAGAGCCGACGGACCAAGACACGATGACGAAGCCTCCGCGCAGGCGCGACGAGCCGCTGCTCAGCTTCCCGTTGGTCGCCCACAGTTACTTCTTTCTCGGACTGATCGAGGCCGCGTATTCGCTCCTTCTCTTCTTCTGGGTCCTGCATGCGGGAGGTTGGCAATATGGTGAGCGGCTCACGGCTGCTGACCCGTTGTACCAATCGGCGACCGGGCTCGCTCTTGCAACGATCATGCTCATGCAGATCGGCAATCTGATCGGCCGCCGTTCTGCAACACGGTCGGGCTTGGATCGCGGGCTTTTCACCAACCCGCTCATTCTCATCGGATTCGCGCTCGAAATCGGTTTCTCCTGGGGCGCGCTCTACTTCCCTCCGCTTTCCCACGTGCTCGGCACAGGCCCGGTGTCGTTGCAGATGTACGGGATGGCGTGGCTCGGGGCGCCGCTCATCTTCATGGCAGACTACTTGCGCAAGCGAATATTCGCGACTTAGATGCCGAGGTTCGCGAGGCTCTCGGACATGCTGCGCAGGATCTCCGCAAATCTCGGGTGCGATGTCTCGAGATCTTCGATGAGCGCGGCGATGCGCTTGCTGACCGGGCCGCCCGCGACGTCCTTTCTCGCCGCGTCAGCCCGGCGAAGCGCCTCGTCGATCTCGCGCACGGCGTCCAGCAGGGCCGTCCGGTCGGCGGGCTCGATCTCAGCGCCAGACTCGAGCTCCTCATGAAGAGCACTCAACGCCTCTTTCAACTGCTGACGGGGCATGTGCCGAATCCTGCCGCCATTCGGGGAGAAGGGGAAGAGAAAACATCAGGACCCTACGGTGCCGCGAGGATGTGGAGCTCTGCGCAGCTCGGACGGCCGCGGGTCATGTGCAGAGTGCGAGCGCCTCGTCGATACACATTTGGCGAACGTTGTCGGGGACAGTATCGCACTGGGCGGCCGCCTCTTCACACGCCGGCTTCAGATCCAGATTGGAACAACTGGAGCAGTCCCTTGCTGCGGTGTCCCCGCATCCGGAAAGGGACGCGATCGTCCAAACGAAAGCCATCAGCGGAAGCCGCCTGATTCGGACGGTCTGAAATGTCGTCATGCTTTCCCCTCTTTCCGGAATCCCGGGACGCTAGAGCGCCACTAGGGGACGGAGCATAGCTCCAAACGCCGACTCGAGGGCACACGTCTTTTTGCCCGACCCGCACTCTGGGCGGTATACACGCTGCCCGACCGACCGCGTTTCGGTCAGGAGAAGGGGCGCTCCTTGTTCGCAAAAGGGTCGGTGAGCTCGATACGCCGTGCCATGCGCTTCTCGCTTGCGGATGCTCTCTTTTACGCGCTCATGGTGGGCTCCGGGGAGGTCTATTTCCTCGCTGATGCGGTGCGGCTCGGCGCGACGGCGCTCGAGCAGGCATTGGTCATCACGCTGCCGCTTTGTGTAGGGACGCTCGGCCCTCTGCTGGCCTTGGGCCTGCTCGGCCGGTTTCGCCGCCGCAAGGCGGTCGTCGTCCCAGCGGCGATGACGCAGTCGCTCGTCCTGTTCACGATTGTCGTCACCGATCTGTCGGGAGCTCTGTCGCCACGAGTGCTCATCGGATTGGCATCAGCGTACCAGATCTGCGCCCAAGCCGCGGGGACCGCCTGGGCCTCGTGGTATGGAGACCTCGTGCCCGCGCGCATGCGGGGCCGCTACTTCGCGACCCGAAACCGCATTGCCCAAATGGCAACCTCGGGTTCGCTGATCGTTGCCGGCCTGTTGCTACAGCGGCTCGAGCCCGGTGCAGCGGGTGAAGTTGCGCCAGGGGCTGGCGGGCTCGGATACGCGATCATCTTCGGCGCTGCCGGTGCGTTTCGGTTGGTTTCGGTCGTGTTGCTCTCCGCGTCACCCGAGCCCCGAGCCGACTTGCTCAGCAATCGACGCGAGACTCTATCGTTCGCGCGTTCGGACGAAGCCCTGCCTGTCCGCCGCATTCTGCTGTTCGCCGCTGCATTGCAGCTCACCGTGTACATGGCCTCTCCCTACTTCGGCCCGTTCATGCTTCAAGAGCTCCGCTTGACCTACGCCGAGTACATGGCCGGTAGCGTTGCCGTCGTGGTCATGAAGTTCACTTCGCTGCCTGCCTGGGGTCGCATGATCGATCGGTACGGAGCACGCGCAGCGTTTCTCTTGGCCGTGGTTCTCGTCGCCCTCGTGCCCCTGCCGTGGCTCTGGGTCCGTGGCGTGGCCATGGTTGTCGCTGCGCAGGCATTGTCGGGCTTTTCGTGGGGGGGACACGAGGTGTCTCAGTTCTCGCTCCTACTCGAGAGCAGCCATGCCCGGTCACGCCTTCACGTGTTCGCGATGATGAGTGTGTTCACCGGCGTTGCCCAGCTCGTCGGAAGCCTGCTCGGTGGCTGGTTGCTGATGAAGGTCGATCGAAACTTCCTCGTCGTCTTCGTCGTGAGCGCGCTCTGTCGTCTTGGCGTAGCCCTCGCTGCACCGGCGATCATTCCCGCTGGCGTCGGCGCACCGGGCATCGGCCGGCGTCGGCTCTTCCTCAGGCTTCTCGGCTTTCGGGTCAGTGGCGGCATGGAGAGCCGCCCGATTCCCTTCGACGAGGCCGACGACGACTGAGCAGCCTCGGCGTCGAAGGGTCACTCCGTGATACGCAGCAAACGGACCTTCAGATAGTTGCCCTCCGGAAAGGCGCTTAGGACCGGATGGTCGGGCGCGGCGCCCCAGGACTCGACGATCTGCGCGGAGCGATTTGCAGCCCGTGCGGCATCGCGAAGGGACGCCTCGAATACATCGACGCTGATGTGGCTCGAGCACGATGCTGCGAGGTAGAGCCCTCCATCTTCGACGTGCCGCAAGCAGCTCCGATGGAGACTGCGGTATGCGCGGATTGCCGCCGGAATGGTTCGCTTGCTCGGAGCGAAGCTTGGTGGGTCAGCGATCACGAGATCGAAGCGTTCGTCGCCCCCGAGCGCATGCATGAAACGGGCGACATCGGAGGCCACGACACGGTGTCGGTGCGGTTGCAGAGAATTGATGTTCCAGCTTTGGGTTGCAAGCTCGAGTGCGGGACGCGCGGAGTCGACCGTCACGACTTCCTTGGCGCCGCCGAGTCCGGCGGCTACTGAAAAACCGCCCGTGTATCCGTAGAGGTTCAGCACCCGGCAGTGGTCGCTCAACTGACGAATCCGCCAGCGCGACTCGCGATGGTCCAAAAAGAGTCCTGTCTTCTGCCCGTGCCAGAGGCTCGCCATCAATTTCATACCCCGCTCGACCACGGTCACGAGCTCGGGCGGGGGCTCTCCCCAGATGTGCTGCACTCCAAAATCTTCGTCCTTCGGCACGCGCGCCACAGCCCCACGCACGCCGATCCGTTGGAAGTGTGGTCGCAACACCTCCAGCCACACCGGCAGCCAGGGATGCAGTGCCTGACTGTCGAAGCGCAGCACCGCATAGGCTGCATAGATGTCGACCACGAAACCTGGCAGACGGTCGCCCTCCCCATGAACGAGACGATAGGTGTTCGTATTCGGAGGCAGGACCCGTTCACGCAGCTCGCAGGCAGCGCTAAGCCGTTCGGCGAACAGGCGCGCGTCCAGCGGCTCATCGCCGATGCTGAACATTCGCACTGCAATCGGGCCCAGGTCCGAGATGCCGCGGCCAATCAATCGGCCGTTGCGACCCTGTACCGCAACGACCGCCCCAGCGACCGTTGGCGGGCTGTGCAGCGCCCGTCTGTATATCCATGGGTGGCCCGCATGCAACATACGCTCCAAAGGGACCCGGAGCCTCAGCGTAGTCTCTTGCGTCACAGGGGCTGCCGATCTCCTTCGACCCGTCGTCGCGTAGGTTCATCGCGGCGGAATCTGATACTGTCCCGCCGCCCCGTCATGACGCAAGTGCCGAAATCACTCCGACCGCGCTTTCCCCTTTCCTTAGTCAACCTTCTTGGCGATCCGCTGCGCGAGCCGCTCCTCCGCATCGATGCCGAACGGGTGATGAGGCTTGCCGAGCGTCTCACGGGGCTCCGCGATTATGGTGATCCCGACGGGGCTTTCCGAGAACGCCTGAACCAAACGATCGAGCTCGTCCTTCGAACCGATTGGAACACTGTCGGCCGATTCGGCGTTCGCTACATTTTGCACTGGCACCTCAGCAATCGCCTGCGTCTCGTCGAGCTCCTCAAGCAACGGCCCGAGCTCCAAGACATCGAGATCCAACGACCAGTCGTCATCACTGGCCTGTTCCGAACGGGAAGCACGTACTTGCAAAATGTCATGGCCGCCGATCCAAGCAGTCGCACCGGTCAGATGTGGGAGCTCGCCCATCCCGTAGGGCGACGGCGCGACTTGATGGGAGACGCGAAGTGGCGGCGTTGGCGCGGCGGCCACGAGGTATCGATGGACGAGCTCATGGTCCCGGAGCAGGCAGAGGCGCACATGGTCAAAGCCGACGCTACCGAGGAGGACTTCTTTCTGCTCGAAAACGACATGGCGATCATGAAGTTCTTTGTCGGCTTTGGCGCCTTCGCGCATGCGGAACGGATGCTCGACTGGGACATGGTCGGGCCGTACCAATGGCACAAGCGGCAACTTCAGATCCTGTGGGAGCAGCGCTCTGCAACACGTTGGCTTCTGAAGTGTCCGTGGCACATGTGGAACTTAAACGCGCTCCTGGCGGTGTACCCGGATGCACGGATCATTCAGACTCATCGCAACCTCGTCGACACCATAGGCTCACAGTGCAGTCTCAACGCCCGCATCGCGGCGAAGTTTCAACGGAACCTGGATTTGCACGAGCTCGGCCGCTTCTGGCTCGACTTTTCAACGCGCGGGATCGAGCGCGGCCTGCATGCGAGAAGAGAGCTCCCGTCGTCACAGGTCTACGATGTAAGGCTCCAGGACCTTCGATCCAGGCCGCTCGAGCTGATCGAGGACATCTACAACAGGTTCGAGCTTCCCTTTGACGGCAAACTAGCGGATCAACTTCGGGCCCGAATCGCCGAAGAGCCGACTGCGCAACTGGGCGAGCACGACTACGACATCACGGACTACGGGCTCTCCGACGAGCGAATTGAGACCCGCTTTGCCGACTATAGGCAGCGCTTCGACGTGTAACACGGTCACCCCTACGCTACAGTGACGAGGATCGTCGCGACGAAGCCCGCGCCGGCGTCCCCGCTGATCATCGCCAGCGGCGGTAGCGCCCCGCCGGCTACGGAATCGAGGTCGTTTGGAGTATCTTTCTGCCCACGAGCGTCGTAGGGCGAGGTCGCATAGATTGCGGTGGTCGTTTGCTCAGGGAAATAGAGTTGCGAGGTGGCTTCCGTAAGGCTCGAAGTATGCACCTTGAAGTGGATGTGCGTGGTTCGGCCTGGGTACCAACCGGGGTAGATGCTGTCGAATTCGGCAATACCCTCTGCGTCGGTCACTTGAGTGCCGCGGAGAAAGGTCTGTCCACTCGTGTCCAGGTTTCCGAGTTGACCTGGGAACCCCGAATAGACGCCATCGGCATCGCAGTGCCAGAGATCCACGGCGATGTCCTTGAGTGGCGCGCAAGCTTCGTCCTGCACCTGCACGACGACGCGCAGCGCTTTGCCCGGCTTCCCTTCGGTGATGTCGCGACGAAGCATGTCGAGGTCGAGGTAGTAAGGGCCTTCGGTCTGTTGTGGGTAGACGGTACACAGATTGCCGCCGTCTGAGCCTCCGGTGCCAGCGTCTGAGCCTGCGGTCCCACCGGTCCCAGCGTCGGACCCCGCCGCTTCATCCGTCCCACAGGCACCGGTGCCTAAAAGCGTGCTTGCGGTAAGGCCGGCAAGCATGTTTCTTCCAAAGTCTCGTCGGGTCAGGGTCATGGCACCTCCGATGGGATACTGATCGAAGTATAGTCGACGAGTCGTGCCGCCGCAGGCGCATCGGTGAGCGTGGGGTGACTGCTTGCCACGAGGCTGCGTCCCTGAGATGTTCATCCCATGGGCGCACGACAAGCGATGTCTGACTGGTCGACCTACCATACCGGGGCCTTCCATGATGAGCTCATCGGCCCGGACGGACAGCCCCGTGCGGCCACGGGAACCCTGGCCGCTCATCTAGCTGAGCTCTCGCCGCGCATGCTCAAAACCCGGCAGGACGCGGCGGAACGGGCGATCATGGAGATGGGGATCACCTTCACGGTCTATTCGGAGGGTGAGAACATCGATCGGGCCTGGCCCTTCGACATCATTCCCCGAGTCATTCCGGCGAAAGAGTGGGCTGAGATCGATCGGGGCCTGCGCCAGCGCCTCACCGCGCTCAACATGTTCATCGACGATCTCTATCATGAGCAGCGGATTCTGGCCGACGGTCGAGTGCCCCGCGAGTTGGTAGAATCGTCGCCGGATTTTCGCCCCGAGTGCATCGGCGCCAGGCCGCGCTACGGGGTCTGGGCACATGTCTGCGGTTCCGATCTGGTCCGCGACGGGGACGGCACGGTGTATGTGCTCGAGGACAACCTCCGCGTCCCGTCCGGGGTGTCGTACATGCTCGAGAACCGCAGTGTCACGAAGCGAGTGTTTCCAGAGCTGTTCCGCGACCAGGTGATCGCGCCGGTCGACGACTATCCTTCGGACCTGTTCGACACCCTGACTGCGCTGTCACCTCGCCCCGACGATGATCCCGAAGTCGTGGTTCTCACACCAGGGATTTTCAATTCCGCGTACTTCGAACACGCCTATCTCGCCCAGCGCATGGGCGCCGAATTGGTGGAGGGAGGCGATCTGCTGGTGGACTCCGACGATTGCGTCTACATGCGCACCGTCAGCGGCCTGAAGCGCGTGGACACAATCTACCGGCGCATCAATGATGGGTTTCTCGATCCGGAGGCGCTGCGCAAGGATTCGATGCTAGGCGTTGCAGGGTTGATTCGTGCCTGGCGCAAGGGAAACGTCGCCCTGGCAAATGCGCCTGGCGCCGGTGTCGCGGATGACAAGTTGGTATACACATTTGTGCCAGAGATGATTCGGTATTACCTAGATCAGGATCCCATCATTCCCAATGTGCCGACCTGGCGCTGCTCTGATCCGGAGGACCTGCAACACGTGCTGAAGAACCTCGAAAAGCTGGTCGTGAAGCCCGCCAACGAATCGGGCGGATATGGGATGCTCGTCGGTCCGCACGCGTCGGCCGCGGAGGTCGAGAAGTTCGCGGCTCTGATCGCTGCGAACCCGCGCAATTACATTGCCCAGCCCACCTTGGCTCTGTCGACTGTTCCGACAGTCTGCGCCGGCGCCATCGAACCTCGTCACGTCGACCTCAGGCCCTTCATCCTGCAGGCGCGCGACACTGCGGTGACCGCAGGTGGCCTCACGCGGGTGGCCCTGCGCAAAGGCTCTTTGGTCGTGAACTCATCTCAGGGTGGTGGCAGCAAGGACACGTGGATCGTGGGCGGCGGAGCGAACTGAGATGCTTTCTCGGGTTGCGGAGCGCATGTACTGGGCCGGTCGCTATCTGGAGCGGGCGGAAAACACGGCGCGAATCGTCAATACGTACGCGAACCTGCTCTTGGATTTGCCTCAGGAGACCGGCGTCGGGTGGCCGCAGCTCCTGCGAATCGTCAATGAGCAAAGCCAGTTCAGCGCCAGGTATTCCCAGAATACCGAGCAAGACATTCTCAGATTCCTCCTGGCAGACACAGAGAATCCGGGCTCCATTCTCTCGTCCCTCACGTTTGCCAGAGAGAACTTTCGCACATCGCGGGATGTCATTCCGATGGAGGGTTGGGAGCGCGTCAACGAGCTCTATTTGATGGGACGGCGTGATCTACCGGGTGCTGTTGGCCGGCGCCGCCGCTTTGAGGTGCTTGCCAGCTGCGTGGTGCATTGCCAGCAGATCACCGGGCTTCTGTCTGGCACCATGAGCCACGGCGACGCCTACAACTTTCTCCGAATGGGTAATTACCTCGAACGCGCGGACATGAGCTCCCGTGTCGTCGATGTAGGCGCGGCAACGCTGGCGCAGCATGATCCAGGTGTGGCGCCCTACGAAAACACCCTGTGGATCGCGGTGCTACGATCCCTGAGCGCATACCAGATGTACCGTCAGTACGTGAGGCGCAGGATTGCGGCGGGCGATGTCGTGAGCTTCTTGTTGGCGGATTCGCAGTTTCCACGGGCCGTGGCGTTTTCGCTCAATGCGCTGACCAGGTGTCTTCGGACTTTGCCACAGAGCGACGATGCCCAGCGGATCCTCGAAGAGCTGAAGCAAAGCGTTTCCGTAGAACGCAATACCGCCATGGATGGCGCCGAGCTGCACCGCTACATCGATCAACTGCAGATCGGTTTCGGAGAGCTCCATCAAGCCATTGCAGCGCAATGGTTCCTGCGACCCCAGAAAATGGTCGAAGCCGCTGCGCAAGTGCAGACGGCGCGGACCGATGGCTGATCACGAGATCCGGGAATCAACCGAGATCGAGCCAAACGGCGCGGTGATGATCGAGAATCAGGCCACCTGCGAAGGAGACCAGGCTCTGGGTCAGATGGTCGAGAGCCTCGCTGCCAGCCGTCCACGGTCGGAGGAAATCTTGCTCCATCCGTTGCGACGTCTCTGCAAAATTCGTCACGATCAGCAGTCGCTGGTCGGCATGCGCCCGTAGATACGCGAAGAGGTGCGGATTGCCGGTATCGACGACTTCCATCCCGCCGTCGTAGAGGGCGGGCAGTTGTTTGCGCAGATTGAAGAGCTTGGCGGTTTCGCGAAAGAACCGCCACTCGATGGTGTCGAGGTCGGCCAGATCCTCCTGGGCGTCCCAGCGCTTTCGGCAGCGGTGGACCCACCGACTGTCGTTCACCTTCCGAGGGTCGGAGAGATAGGTGTAGTCGTTGATCATGCCGTACTCGTCCCCCGCATAGAGAAGTGGCAGGCCACCAATGCTCACCTGAATTCCCATCAGCAACGTGATGCGTCGAACGGCGCGCTCGATCAGCTCGGCATCGTCGCGCTCGAGCGCGTCTTCGAGGCCGGCAAGCGAGGATAGGGTGCCGGTGACGCGCGTATCTCCCGTCGCCAGATCCTCCTGGAATCGCTTTCCCCGCGCGTATGACCCGGGGAACTCGCCTGTGTAGAACTGATTCAGAAATCGACGATGGGCTGCGGGGTCAATTCCGACGCTCCGCGCGTCGTCATCGTCGAAGGTCCAGCCAATGTCATCGTGGCACCGCAAGTAGTTGACCCAAGAGCAGCCGGCCGGGAGCCGATACCGGGTACGCATCGAGTGGTGCAGGAGCTGCGTGTGCTGGGTCGCCAGTGCCTCCCAGAGTAGAGCCATGAGAAGAGGGTTGTAGGAAAGCTGGCACTCGTCAGGGTGAATGTAGCGAATGACCTCGTTGGGGTGAACGATCGCTTCCGACTTGAAGAGCAGGGCCGGCGCGGCGATCCGCGCCATGGCGTTGAACGCCCGAATGATCGTGTGCGCTTCGGGTTGGTTCTCGCAGTTGGTGCCCAGACGCTTCCAGAGAAACGCCACCGCGTCCAACCTCAGAACCTCCACACCGCGATTGGCGAGGAACAGCATCTCCTCCGCCATCGCGCGGAAGACCTCGGCGTTGGCGTAGTTCAGGTCCCACTGATAGCTGTTGAACGTAGTCCAAACCCAGCGTTCGAGCTCGTCGCACCAGGTGAAGCTGCCCGAACGTACCTCGGGGAAGATGTTGCGCAGGTAGCGCTGAAACTGATCAGGTAGCTCGCGGTCAGGGAACGTGTAGTAGTACGCCATGAAATCCGGATCGCCGGACTTGGCGCGCAGGGCCCACTCATGCTCATCCGAGGTATGATTGAACACCAGGTCGAGCACCAGAGTGATGCCCTGCTCGCGGAGCACGGATGAGACTTCCTCGAGCTCCTCCATGGTGCCGATGTCCGCGTTGATCGAGCGGTAGTCGCTGACCGCATAGCCTCCGTCGTTCTCGCCGTGCGGACTCGCGAAGAGCGGCATCAGATGCAGATACGTAAGCCCGAGTTTTTTGAAATAGGGAATGTGATCCTTCAGCTTGGCTATGTGATCACTGAAGAGATCCACGTATAGGACGATGCCCACCATCTCCTGTGACTGGAACCATTCGGGGTTTGCTTCCCGTCTCTCATCAAGGCGCCGTAGCTCCAATGGGCGCGCGAGCCAGGAGCTGATCAGTGAGCGGAGGATGCGCTCTAGGGTGTAGTGAAAGTCGTACTGCCATCCGTAGAGATCGTGTAGATACGAAAACAAACGCTCCCATTCCCGATGGAGGCGGTTCTTGAACCGGTGCCAATCGAAGGCGAGCGGCTCGAGCTGCTCAGCGAACGCCTCCTCGAGCTCCGGGAGCAGGCGTTGCAAAGACTTGCGAGCCTGCTCTGGCTTCCAGTCGTGCTCTCCTGTGCTCACGATTGCCCGTCGATCTTCGGCGCCAGCACCAGGGCCGTGCGTGAGGGGAGATAGAGACTCAGAAAGTATCGCTCGATGCGGTCGGCGAGCGCGTGATGGGAGATGTCCGTAGCCTGACGGTCGAATCCGCCATATGCGCTACGGTCGGTGTCGAGCACCGTGCGGTACGCGCCCGGAGGGGAGGGAATACGGTAGTCGGGAAACGAGCGGCTCGGGTGAAAGTTCATCACGAACACGAGCCCCGCGCGAAGCCACGCCAGGACCTTGGTCCCTTCGTCGCTGTGCAGAAGGAACTCATCCCGGCCATCGGGGACGCCGTATGTCCGGGCAAGAGACATCAAGTCGCGGTCGAACGCGGCGAGGCCCGCATAACGCAGGGTTTCATCCTCGCACAGGTGCCACTGACGCCGGGCGTGCGCGTAGGACCAGTGGTTGCCTTCTCTCGGGAAGTCGATCCATTCCGGATGGCCGAACTCGTTGCCCATGAAGTTGAGATATCCGTGACCGGCTGTCCCGAGGGTGGCGAGTCGGATCATCTTGTGGAGCGCGATACCGCGGTCTACCGCGAGGTCCTCCGTGAATACCGACATGCGATCGTAGATGCGAGCCTTCACGAGGCGAAAGATCAAGGTCTGGTCCCCGACCATGGCCTGATCGTGGGACTCGGCATAGCTGATCGTCGGCTCGTCACGCCGGCGGTTCGTCAACTCGTGCCAGAGCTTGCCGATCGGCCAGCTCTCGTCGGGCAGGTCTTTGGTGAGCTCGATCCAGGTGTCGGCGACGCCCATCGCGAAGCGATAGTCGAAACCGGCGCCGCCCTCCGAGACGGGCAATGCCAGCCCAGGAAAGCCGGACACGTCCTCGGCGATCGTGATGGTGTCCGGTGAAAGCCTGTGGATCAGCTCGTTTGCGAGGGTCAGGTAACTGAGCGCATCTTCGTCGACCAGGCTGCCGAAGTAGTCATCGTAGCTGGTGAAGTTCCGCTTCAAGCCGTGATCGGTGTAGAGCATGCTCGTCACGCCATCGAAGCGGAAGCCGTCGACACGGAACTCGTCCATCCAGAACCGGCAGTTCGACAACAAGAAGTGGAGCACTTGTGGTTTTCCGTAGTCGAAGCACCGCGAGTTCCAGGCTGGATGCTCGCCGCGCGGCCCGTCGTGGAAGTACAAGGCCGACGTGCCGTCCTGTCGCGAAATGCCTTCGACTTCGTTTCGGGCAGCGTGAGAATGCACGAGGTCCATGAAGACCAAGAGCCCCATGCCATGCGCCTCGTCGACGAGCGCTTTTAGCTCCTCGGGCGTCCCGAAACGCGACGAGCACGCGAAGAAGCTCGACACTTGGTAACCAAACGAGGCGTAGTAAGGATGCTCGGCCAGCGCCATGATTTGGATGGCCTGGTACCCGCCATCGCGAATGCGCGGAAGCACCTGCGTACGGAACTCATCGTACGTTCCGACCTTGGGTTCCTCCTGCGCCATGCCGACGTGCGCTTCATAGATCAACAGCGGCCACTGCGGGCGCGGCGGCCGTGTGTGACGCCAATGATAGGGAACCGATGGGTGCCACGCCTGTGCGTTGAAGCTGCCGGTCGTCTCGTCACGCACGACCCGTCGGGTCCAGGCCGGAATCCGATCGCCGCCACCTCCCGACCAGCGGACCTCGAGGCGATAGGGATCGCCGTGGGCGAGGGCATCCGCGGCAAGTTGAATCTCCCACACACCCTCGCCGCCGGTTCGAGCGAGCGCATATTTCGGTTCCGCCCGCCAGTCGGAGAACGGACCCTTCACGAACATCGACTGGGCGTTTGGTGCCCATTCGCGAAGAACCCATTTGCCGTCTCGAAAGTGCAGGCCGAAGTACTCGTGTCCCGAAGCGAACTCGGCGAGGTCGACATGTCCACCGGTCAGGCGGTGCTCCATCGCCTCAGCCTGGTGCACACGTCGGGAAAGGATGGTGGCGTACGGCGCGAGCAAGGGATCTCGCTCGACGAGCCGACGCACCTTCTGCTCCGACGAAGATGTTTCATTTGCGACGGTGCTCATGACAGGCGTAGAGCGTTGCATGATACGCATCGACACAGACAGCAAGCAAACTGGCCCGATCCGGGCTGCGTCACCTCAGAGGACGGCTTGGCGCATGACCTGGATGTAGCTTTCAGCGACGCACGCATGGTCGATGAGGCCACGCTCTCGCAACATTTGATGAAACCTTGCCAGGTTGTAATGAGGCACCGTCATCAGGAGATGGTGCTCCAAATGGTATTGGACCAGGTTCGGCGCGATGAACAGCCTCTCCAGCGGGCCCGCGAGCACGGTGCGGGTTTGGCCGAGCGGCTCCTTCGGATCGGGAACTACCGCGTGCTCGGCGATCGAACGGATTCGCGCGACGAGCTTGTTCGTCGTCAGCCAGGCACCCAGCCAGAGTAGATAGAACATTGGGTGTCCGAGCGCCCAGAGGAGGCCGAACAGCATCAGATTGGTGACCGTAGTGCCGACCAGCATTCGAATGACGGGCGCGCGCTCCAAGCGAAGCGGAAGCGTGCCGCTGTTCACCGGCTTGCCGCGTAGCACCTGGACGGCGAGATAGGTCGTTCCAATGAGCTGCTTGAGGCCCGTGATGCCGAGGAGGTCCCGCATCACCTTCCGGAACATGCTGCGTTTCGAAACCGGAAATGGAGTCGCCAACGGCAAATCGGGGTCTCCCTCGGTCCAGGTTTTCGCATGATGCTCGAGATGATGGGCCCGGTACATGTCCGCGCTCAGATAGATCGGGTACCCGGCGAGCCAGTTTCCGACGAAGTCGTTGAGGCCGCGGTTCTTGAACAAAGTGTGGTGCGCGCTTTCGTGCATCACGACCGCGAGCCCGAGCTGTCGCGTGCCGATCACGCACAGGGCCAAGACGACGGTGACGATGTTGGGTACGTATGCGACCAGAGCCATCGAGGCCGCGATCAATCCGTAGTTGACGAGGAGGGTCAGCCAGGCCCGATGCGCGCGAATGACGCGGAGCGCCCGAATCTCTTCGGTGGTGAAGTGCTCCCTCCAAGATTTTCCGCCAGCAGGTGTCATCGGGTTCCAGAAGGCCGTTCGCCAAGCATTGTGGACACAGTATACCACGACGCCTCGATGCGTATTCGCGCCCATGCCCTGCAGCATTGATGGCGACCGGGCGTCATGGGTGGGACCCGGACCGGAGCATGACCGCGAGATCGGTCACGCCCGGGTCGATCCCGAGCTGTTTGAGCAGGGTCGTGACCTGTCCCCGGTGATGGGTCTGATGGTTGAAGAAGTGGCTCAACGCCCACCAGCTCGGATGCTCATGCTCCTCGCCCGTGCTCGTCCTGTATCGAAGCAGGCTACGTAGAGAGTCTTCGTTCAGCCCCTCCACCCAGATTTGGATCTTCGCATCGCTCTTTCGACGTACCGATTGTAGCTCCTCAAAATCGGCGTAGAGCACCTGATCGAGCGAGCGAACCTCGATCGGTTCGCCGTGGGCATCGCGGAACGCAAAGCCCTCCACGTCGCCGGTGAAGCGGCGCATCCAAGCATGATCGGCCAGCAAAATGTGATTCAGCGTTCCGTGAATCGACCCGAAGAACGCGCCCATGTCGCGCGTGCGTTCCTGCTCCGTGAGCTCAGCGCTCGAGGCATAGATCTTCTCGTTCATCCAAGCGTTGTATCGGGCCATGGCCTGGTAGTGGTCGAGCAGCACGGCCTCCGAGGTTACCAGAGTTCAGGCGATAGGCCTTTCGAAAGGATCTTCAGCGTTTCGTCGCGGCCTCTAGCCCACGCCTCGGTTGGAAATCCGCACGATGCTAGCGCGAAGCGCCTCTTCACGTCATCCAAAAGAGGCGCGTGAGGTCGATCTCCACACGTGGGGCTCGTTGTGCGAGGATAGGGCGATGGAAACGAAGGGCTCCTCTCCGCGCGAAGAGGTAATCGTACAAGACGATCGCACTGGGCTCGACGTCGACACGCTGCGCCGAGCGATCCAGGACAACCTGTTTTACCGCTGTGGCAATGTCCCGAGGCTCGCAACCCGGTCGGACTATTACCTCGCGGTCGCGTACACCGTGCGGGATCGGCTCATGCAGCGCTGGCTGAGCACGGCCGGGGCGTTGCTCGATGAGCCGACACGCGTGGTCTGCTATTTTTCCGCGGAGTACTTGCTCGGGCCATCCTTGGGCAACGCTCTGTTGAACCTCGGGATTCGCGACCAAGTGGCACAGGCTGTCGCTTCGTTGGGGCATAACCTCGACGCGCTCATCGAGGAGGAACACGAGCCAGGCCTCGGCAACGGTGGTTTGGGTCGTCTGGCCGCGTGCTTCATGGACTCGCTGTCGACGTTGCAAATTCCCGCGGCGGGCTACGGCTTGAGATATGAGTTCGGCATCTTCGAGCAGCGAATCAAAGACGGCTGGCAGGTCGAGCGCACCGACAAATGGTTGCGTCGCGGCAATCCCTGGGAAGTGGCTAGGCCGGAGTACGGCTATCCCGTCGGTTTCGGCGGCCATACCGAGACATACACCGACGAGAAGGGGCACTACCGAGTTCGCTGGCGACCCGACACCGTCGTCAAGGGGGTCGCGTATGCCACGCCCATTCCCGGATACAAGGTCAACAACATGAACATGCTCCGTCTCTGGTCTGCGGAGGCGGTCGAAACGTTCGACTTCGAGAGCTTCAATCAAGGCGACTACTACGGTGCAGTCGAGGGCAAGGTGGCCTCGGAGACGCTGACCAAGGTGCTCTATCCCAACGACGAACCCGCACAAGGCAAGCAGCTGAGGCTCCAGCAGCAGTATTTTCTGGTGTCCTGCTCGCTACAAGACCTGCTCAGGCTGCACCACCTGCGGGGCGGTCGGCCCGACGACCTACACGAATGGTTCGCCATTCAGCTAAACGATACCCACCCAACGCTCGCGATACCCGAGCTCATGCGCTTGCTGTTGGACTTGCACGGGATGGGCTGGGAAGCCGCCTGGGAGATCACCTCGAAGACGTTTGCATACACGAATCACACCTTGCTCCCCGAAGCCCTCGAGACCTGGCCGTTGCCGATGTTCGGGCGATTGTTGCCGCGTCACCTCGAAATCGTCTACGAGATCAACGCTCGCTTCATGGATGAGGTCCGTGCACGCTTTCCTGGCGACTACCAGAGGCAGGCGCGAATGTCTCTGATCGACGACCACGGTCAAGGCGCTGTGCGCATGGCCAATCTCGCAACCGTAGGCAGCTTCTCGGTGAACGGGGTGTCCGCTCTGCACACCGAGTTGCTGAAGACCCGCGTCATGCGCGATTTCGACGAGCTCTATCCGGGCAAGTTCAACAACAAGACCAACGGCGTGACGCCTCGCCGCTTCATGGCGCTTGCGAACCCCGAGCTTGCCCAGCTGATCACGGCCCAGATCGGGGAACGATGGATCACGGACCTCGACCAGCTCCGACAGCTCGAAGAGCTCGCGGACGACCCCGAGTTTCAGGAGAAATGGCGGGGCGTCAAGGCCGCCCGCAAGAGGGTTGCGGCCAAACACGCGCGCAACCTCATGCAGGTCGAAGCCGATCTCGATTCGATGTTCGACGTTCAAGTCAAGCGCATCCACGAGTACAAGCGCCAACATTTGGCGGTGTTGCACATCGTGCACCTGTATCGAGAGATCAAGGAAGGCCGTGGTCTCGGGACTCCCCCCCGGACCTTCGTCTTCGGTGGCAAAGCAGCGCCCGGTTACGCGATGGCCAAGCTCATCATCAAATTGATCAACTCCGTCGGCGAGGTGGTGGATTCCGACCCCGACAGCCGGGGCAGGCTGAAGGTCGTGTTCATCCCGAACTTCAACGTCAAGACCGCACAGCTCGTCTATCCTTGCGCGGACTTGTCCGAGCAAATCTCGACGGCCGGCAAGGAAGCGTCCGGGACGGGCAACATGAAGTTTTCGATGAACGGGGCACTCACGATCGGGACGCTCGACGGAGCGAACGTGGAGATTCGAGATGCGGTTGGAGCGGAGAACTTCTTTCTCTTCGGGCACACGGCAGAACAGATTCAAATGCTGCGCCAGACGGGTTACCAGCCGTATGCGTACTACGAGCAAAATTCGTCGCTCAAGGCGGCTCTGGACCTAGTCGGTTCCGGTCATTTTTCGCAGGGAGACCGGGGGCTGTTCCAGCCGTTGATCGACAGCCTGATCCATCACGACGAGTACTTCGTTCTCGCCGACTTCCAATCCTACGTCGACTGCCAGAAGGAAGTCAGCAAGGCCTGGGAAGACCAGCATCATTGGACAACGATGTCGATCCTCAACACGGCGCGGATGGGGTGGTTCTCCTCGGATCGCACGATCCGCGAATACAGCCGAGACATCTGGCGGGTCGAGCCGCGCCCGGTGCGACTGGTCCATCCGGGCTGAGGTGACTTAGCGGGCCTCGGCGGCTAGCAGGCCCACTTCTTCAGCGCTCAGGGCTCGGTCATAGATCCTCAGGTTGTCGATCGCTCCGGCCCAGGACTCGCCCGCGTCGAAGCTTCCGCCGACTTCGTCCTGATCCTGTCCGAAGACGAGGCCACCCGGATCGATGTCCAGGATCGCCCCGTCGACGTTGACGGCGCCGCCGAGCCGTGAACCGTCGAGATAGAGCAGAGCGCTGTTACCCGAGCGGGTGAGGGCAATATGGTGCCACTGGCCGTCTTCGATCGTCGCGTCGGTGGCAAAGGCGGAGGAGCCATTATTGACTCCCACGACCCACTCGTCAGTCGCTTCTCGGTACCAGAAGATCAGGGCGTTGTCCTCGACGGCGTTGGCGCCGCTGATCACTTCGTGGCTTTCGTTTCGAAGCGTATCGATCCTCAGCCACGCGGCGAAGGTGAAATCGCTCAAGCCGTCCATCACCGAGGAAGGAAGCGTCAACATGTCGGTCGCGTTGTTTCCGACTACCAATTCTCCAGACCCAGTGGCCCCGCCAAGCAGCATTCCATCCTTTCCATTGCCGCTTTGATCGCTGGCATCCCCGCTGAACGATAGGAAGGCCTGAAGGCCCTCGGTCGGGACCTTCGGCGCGGGATCACCGCCGCCTCCGCCAGTTCCACCAGAGCCGGCTGTGCCGCCGGTTCCCGCGCTGCCGCTGCCATCGCCTCCGCACCCCTGTGCTGCGGCTACCACTGCGGTTAGCAACACCAAATGTATGACCCTCATCCTCGACCTCCCAGCATCCGTGATCCGATGCCTACCGTATTCTTCGCAGGCAAAACAGGGTCAGCGAGCTCCAGCGCCCTCATGGGTGACATGGTGTCGTATTTGTGAGATGACTCACAATCGCCGTGCCTGCCCGGGGCCTCGATCCACCGCGATATCGGCCGCGCCTCCATTCGTGTATGCTCGCCACTCGGCCGGGCGACACGCGCGACGAGTGAGGTTGGTTCCCATGAAATTCACTGCATCCATGCTGACGATTTTCGCAGCTTCCATCTTGACCCTACAGAGTTGCAGCAGCGACACGAGCGGCGGTAACAGCGAGCTCGCGGCCGTGCTCGACGCCACTGCCGATAGCCAAGGCGTGGCACCCGGGGAGTGTCGCGACGGGTGCGTCGCCAATGGGCTAGGGGCCTTCGACGAGTGTACCGCAAATGGCGATGATCGGGAGGCATGCTTCGGACAGGCCATCCACACCTTCTTCGAATGCGCGAAGGCCTGTGAGCCGCCGACTTGCCAGGGTCGCTGTGAGAACGACGCCAAGACGATGTACGACCAGTGCGTCGCAGATGGTGGCACCAAGGACGAATGCGCGATGGCAGCACGTGCAGCCCTGGCCGCTTGCGTAGCCGAGAACTGCCCAGCGCCGAAGCCTCCACCCTGCGCAGATCGTTGCGCGGCATTTTCCGAGCGCGTGCACACGGCGTGCATTGAGACCATCGCCTCCGAAGATCGCTGCGCTGCGATCGCGGCTCGCGTTCTCGAGCATTGTAGCGCCAGGTGCGAAGGTGTTCCGTGTGGCTGTCCCGAGCCATGTGCCTGCGACGACGGGGACAGTGACACCGACCGTCATTGCAAGTGCGATGACGCAGACAGCGATTCGGATAGCGATAGCGGCAAACACCACGACACGGATTGCGACAGGTCGCACTCCGACTCGAAAAAGCGTGGAGACAGCTGCGACTAAGGCGTTGAAGCCTCGTCCGTGCTGGAACCACTTGGCATCGCGTCACAGTCACCCCGAATGCCGGCTATCGGCGCCAATCTGATCCTTCTCGGCTTCCTCGGCGCAGTCGCTTGGCTCGAGGCTAGCTATCCAGATCTCTACTACCGAAGCGTCCAGGAGGACCAGGCGCTCGAGTGGGCTTCGTTCTGGAGCTTCTTGATCGCCGGGGGCGTATTCGCGCTCGCCGCACGAAACCAGCGTCGAGCGACCAAAGCACTCCCTTGGTTCCTCGCCGGGGTCGCGCTTTTCTGCTTCTTCGTGGCGATGGAAGAGGTTTCCTGGGGTCAACGCGTCTTTGGGCAGCTCCCGCCCGAGTACTTCTTGGCGCAGAACTACCAACAAGAGCTCAACGTTCACAACCTCCTGAGCACCAAGCTTCGCCTGTTTGCGTTTCGTGCCGTCATTCTCGGCTACGGAGTCTTGCTGCCTGTCGCGGCGTTCTTCCCCTCCATCCGTCGCCTGCTCGATCGAATCGCCGTCGTCCCTCCACCGGTGGAGCTCGTACCTTCGATGCTCGCGATGTTGTTGGTCCATATCTGGTACCCTTGGAAATTCACCGGCGAGGTCATCGAGTGCGCGCTCGGTTTCGCTTTTCTCTTTGCGGCTGGTGCGAACGCTGCCCGCTTGTCCGGCGGACGTATGGGAGATTCGCTCCTTCTACCGGTGAGCCTGGCGTCTCTCATCGCGGCGCTAGCCTTTTCGACTACTTGGTGGTCCGAGAACCGAGTGAGCCCGGATCCCGCAAATCTCGAGCTTGCGAATGTCGAGGTGACAGCGCTCGAGCGCGACCTCGTCGATGCGGCGGCGGCAAGAAGCATTTCGACGATCAGCAAGTGCGGATTGCACAAGCGGCTCTACACATTCGTCCGTGGCAACGAGCGCGCACGGCGCTTGAGAGAGGGTTCGTTCGCGGCATTGGCAGCGAGCACGCTCCCCGAGGCTCGCGCCGAGTACTTCCTCGACCCTTGGAGCTCGCCGTATTGGATTCGCGATCGTTGCGACAAGAACGGGGGGCGGCGGGTAGTCTTCGTCTACTCGTTTGGGCCCAACCGAAGCAGAGATTCGAGTCGCTGGGAAATACTGGGTGACGACATCGGCCGTTACGTGCTCGTCGAGCCGTGAGCCTCGCGATTGGAGAATGCCGAGCCGCTCCCCTGACAGCGCATTCGCTCTCTCGGTCGGCTGGTTCCAGTCGCCAAGTGGCGCTATCCCAATCGCATGTCTTTGCTGCACGATTTCACCGCCCGCTACAGCTCGTCGGAGGCTTGGTTTTATGATCACGTCATTGCTCCGGCAGTGACGGACTTGGGTGAGACGGTAGTCGACGCGCACCTTGGCCTGCTTCCTCACGGCGCCGAGGTGTTGGAGGTCGGATGCGGAGGTGGTCAATTCGCCCAGGCCCAGTTGGACAAGCGCGAGGACCTTCGCTGGACCGGCCTCGACGTGTCTGCCGACCAGATCGCTCGCGCCGTCCGTCGCAACGCCACGCACGCAGGAGCCTCCTTCGTCGTCGGAGACGCGCTCGACCTTCCGTTTCCGGACGCGCGATTCGACGCGGTGACGAGCATCGCTTCGATCAAGCACTGGCCCGACCAAGCCAAGGGCCTCTCGGAATGCGTTCGGGTGCTTCGACCCGGCGGGCAGCTGATGGTGGTGGAAGCGGACCGCGGCTGCCGCCTCGAGGATGCAAGGTCGTTCGTCGCCCGTTGGCGGCTGCCTGCTCTTGCGCGTCCAATCAGTCTCCTGCTGTTCCGCACATTGGTGGCGGGTCGCTCTCTCGATATCGACGACGCCCGTGCGCTCTTGAGCGGTCTTCCGCTGGCGAGTTGGGAAGTGACCCGGCTTGCGGGAACGCCAGCAATCTTGATGCGCGGTAGGCGCTAACCACAGGTCGCCTGACGGCGTGAAGCCAACCGGTGCGCGGCTCAGCTACGCCGGGCGGTTCCGCAGATGGCGACAACGGACGAGCCGCCGAAGATCAAATTGATGCCGGCGAGGGTGCCGACCGCCCAGATCCCCGAGACGGGAAACTGCCGCCAGATCATGATGCCGAGCGCGAGGGCCACGACCCCGCTCAACAGCGTCCAACCCCAGCCCTTGATCGGCCGAAGTCGAAACGCCCAGACGATCTGGAAGATCCCATCGACGAAGAAGAAGGTCGCGAGAACGAGTGTCAGTGTCGCAAGCGCCATACCGGGACGGGCGAGCATGTAACCGCCAATGACGATCGAGAGCAGGCCCAGCAAGGAGACTAGCAATCCGTGCCCAAAGGAGCCCATCCGGAACGCGAGAAAAAGCCTTGACACGCCCGATGCGATGATGAGCATACCGACGACGAGCGCGACCGAGAGCCCGGCCACCAGCGGCGAGATCAATGCCAGAACCCCCGCGACAACCGCAATTACGCCAACCGCCATCCCGACGCCAGCGTGCTGCTTGATCACGCTGAGAACCTCTTGTTCGGCTTCTTCCGTCCCGTTCGTCATACCGCACCTCCGGTGTGCCATATAGGAACCTGTCGCGACTGAATGCGCAAGATACAATCTCGACCCATTCGATGGACTTGCGCGTGGGCAATACCCACCCCAGGTGCGGAGTGCACACGCGTCCCGATCGTTTGCGCTCCAAATCGTGGAACGTCGCCCCATACGAGCCCGTGATAGGTTTCGCCCGTGGAGCCGCTGATTCCGTTTGCCGCTGACCTCTGGAGCGTGGCTCGGCCGCTACGGTTTTGGGGTCTCGAGACCGGCGCGCGCATGTCGGTCGTGCGCTTGAACGATGGCGGGCTTCTCGTGCACTCGCCAGTGCCGCTCGATGAGAAGCTCAAAGCCGAGGTCGACGCGCTTGGCACCGTCGAGGCAGTAGTCGCGCCGAGTCGCTTCCATCACTTGTCTGTGTGTGCATGGAAAGATGCGTATCCGCAGGCGGTCTTTGCATGTTGTCCCGGACTCGAGAAGAAGAGGGCGGACTTCGCGTGGGACCGCATTCTAGGCGACCGGCCGGAGGCAGAATGGGAACGCGAGCTCGACCAAGTCTGGTTCGCGGCGCGGACGATGGAGAGTGAAGTGGTCTTCTTTCACCGCCGGAGCCGCACGATGATCTGTGCTGATGTCATCTTCAATCTAACGGAGCATCCCAAGCGTTTGACGCGGGTGGTCTCACGACTCACCGGCAATGGCAAGCCTGGCGCCACCTGGCTCGAGCATCTCACGATTCGCGACCGCACCGGTGCCCGGGCGCAAATCGACCGCATGCTCGCGTGGAAGCCGGAGCGCATCTTGCTCGCCCACGGCAGATGCATCGAACGCGACGCGGAGGCGGTGCTGCGAAGCGCCTACGCGTGGCTGTGAGGAAGAAAGCGTTCCAACCGTGTGCCGCAGCCACTCGCCCCAGTTCGCAACTTACCCCCTTGGATGCGCCTTTCGTCGGTTGGCGCGTGACACCGGGATTGTGCACGGCTAGGCTAGGGCCGGAAATTGAGGGAGGTCGTCTCGTGATGAAGTACTTGCAACTTGCTCTTGCTGCCTCGATCATGCTCGTAGGGTGCGGCTCCGAAGCTTCGGGTACGGGCGGTACAGGCGGGACTGTGAGGGCTTGTGCGACGGACATCGCCGTCGGTGAGGTGCAAGCGTTCGGCCCGCCGATGCTGTTCCGCACGGAAGGCATCACCTTCGACGCCACCGGTAGGCTCTTTGTTTCGGCTCTCGACGATGCACCCAGCTCCAACGATCAGCTCCTCGAGATCATGACCGACGGATCAAGCGAACCCGTCGCCGAAGCCGACTCCCTTCTCGGCATCGCGAGTGACGCGCGGGGGATCGTAGCAGCCAGCATCGACACAGGTGAGCTCCTTTTGATCCATCCTGACACTGGGGCCAACGAGGTCATCGCCAGCGGTCTCGGTGCGCCGAACTTCGTCGCGATCACCCCATGGGACACGATCCTCGTTTCGGACGACACCAGGGGCGAGAATACGATTCACGAGGTCACCTGGGAGGGCGCGGTGTCGACCTGGGTGCAGGGCGTGCCGACTCCGAATGGAATGGTGTTCTCTTTGGACGCCAGGACGCTTTACGTCGCATCGACGTTCGAAGAGATAGGCCTCTGGCGCGTCCCCGTCGATCAAAGCGGAGCGGCGGGCACGCCCGACAAATGGGTCACCTTTCCTCCGGCCACGACGCCCGACGGTGTAGCCATCGACAGCGAGGGCAACGTCTATGTGGCGCTCAACATTGCGGGCCAAATCGCGAAGGTCGCGCCCGACGGCACTTTCACGACCCTCGCAAGCGGAGTCTATGCCGCAGCGAGCCTAGCTTTCGGCCAAGGTGACTTCGACCCTTGCTCACTCTATGTGACCAGTCTCTTGGGCACCCAACTCTGGCGGGTCGGGACTGGCATTCCCGGGGTCGAGGACTAGACCCGAGCTCAGCGCGCTCAGACACTGGGTCCGCGGTGTAATCCGGCGGCGAGCGCGGGCAGAACGAGCAGGCTCAACGCGGCTGAAAGAGAAAGCCCTCCGATGACGGCGATCGCGAGTGGTTGCTGCAGCTCTGAGCCCGCCCCCACGGCGAGCGCCAGGGGAGCGAGGCCGAAGAGCGTCGCGAGGGTCGTCATTGCGATCGGGCGCAGTCGTCGCTCCGCTGCGTGCCGTAGTGCGTCGGCGTACGACGATTGGTGATCGCGATCGTATTGCTCGGCAAGCTCCAACAAGAGAATTCCGTTCTTCACGACCAGTCCCACGAGAAGCACGCAGCCCATGAGGGACGACAGGTTGAGCGGCGTGTTCGTAATCCACAGCGCACCTAGGGCGCCCACGAGCGCTAGGGGAGCCGTAAACAGTACGGCCAGCGCAGGTCGGAGCGCACCAAACTGGGCGACCAAGACGACGAGTACGAGAAGCAATCCCGCAAGACCGACCACCATCAGATTTCGAGATGCTTGCTGCTGTCCCGCGTACTGGCCTCCGAGCTCGATGTAGTACCCCGCGGGCAGTTGTAGATCCCCAAGGGAGCTCCGAATGTCCCGGACCACGCTCCCGAGATCGCGGTCCTGGTGGTCCGCGGTCACGATCACGACAGGCTGAAGCCCTTCGTGGAGCAACACCGTCGGAGCTTCGTCGGCCCGCAATCGGGCGAGGGCGCTGAGCGCAATCTCGCCGCCCATGCCGAAAGAGATCGGCAGGTTCGCAAGCCGTTCGGGCGCGAACCGGATGGCATCCGGGAACCTGACGCGAATTTGAATGAGCCGATCGAGCCAGCGCATCGAGCCAGCATTGACGCCCAGCAGCGCATCGCTCACCTCGCGAGCGACATCGTCTGGAAGGAGCCCTACACGAGCTGTCGCCCCGCGATCGATGTCCACCACGACCTGCGATGACGGGCGCTCGACGCCTCCGTATACATCGACCGCGCCCGCAACCCGACTTACGCGCGCGGTGACGTCCGCAGCGAGGCGATCGAGCACCGCGTAGTCGGGGCCGAAGATTTTGACTTCGACCGGGCGAGGTGTCCCGGAGAGGTCATTGAGCATGTCTTGCAGAAATTGAATGAACTCTGCGCGCACAGCGGGCACCTCACGTTCGACCCTCGCTCTCACGCTCGCGATGATCTCGTCAGCATGTCTTCGCGGCAGAGGGCGAAGGCGCACCACGAAATCGCCTCGATTGAGAAGTGTGACCGAGGTGGGATTGAGCTGCGCTCCCGTACGTCGGGAAAACGTCTCGACTTCGGGTGTCTCTCGTAGAATCTGCTCGATCTGTCGTGCTGCCTGATCGGTATCGCTCAGAGACGTGCCGCCTGGCGTGAAGTAATCGAGAACGAACGCGCCTTCGTCGCACGTCGGCATGAACCCGCTCGGCACATGACCAACAGCCCATACGGAGAAAGCAATGGCGCCGAAGACGCCTACAACGCCGATCCACGCTCTTCGAGCCGACCAGCCGACGAGGGCTCCCACCCACCGAGTGAGGACGCCCTCAGGTCGGGAGGGGCGTGCCCGAATGATGCGGGCAGCAGCAATGGGCACGACCAGCAGGGCCACCAGCAGCGAGATGACGACCGCGGCAGAGAGTGTCGTGGCCAGGGCGCTGAAAAACTTTCCAACCACTCCGCTCAGAAACGCCAACGGTAGGAAAACGATGACGGTCGTGACGGTCGTCCCGAGCACCGCCGCCGCAAGCTCACGGGTTCCTTCGCGGGCGGCCTCGTCTGGTGTTGCACCACCCTCGATTCGGCGAGCGATGGCCTCCACGATCACAATCGCGTCGTCCACCACCAATCCGATCGAAACGGCCATGCCGCCCAGCGACATCAGATTGAGCGTCTGTCCGAGGACTCGCATCGCTAGGAAGGTGATCGCGAGCGTCGTGGGAACAGCGATGGCAGCGACGAAACCGGCGCGAACATCTCGAAGGAAGACGCCTAGGACGAGAAGGCACAGCGCCATGCCGATCAGGATCGCGTCCCGAACGCTCGCGATGGACTCCCTGACGAGGAGTCCCTGGTCGTAGACGGGTTCAACTCGAACTCCCGCCGGGAGACTGGGGCGGAGCCTGTCCACCGCCGCGAGGACGTCATGCACGACGTCGGGAGTGCTCGCGCCTTCGAGCCGCGCAACGGTGATCAGAACAGCCTCTCCTTGGGGGCCCGATGTTCGATACAAACGATCCTCGGCCCCTTGGACCACCGCTGCAACACTCGAGAGGGCAATGGGCGTTCCATTCGGGTCGACCCCGATCGGCACTTCGGCGAGGTTCGCAGCGCTGGTCGCCTCCGCGGACGCGATGACCGTCGTCAAGGTGTGGTCCTGCTCGAACCTCCCGGCTGTCATCAGCGGCACGGAGCGTCGCACGCGTCCAGCGATCTCTTCGAGGCGAAGATGTGCTGCAGCCGAGCGCTCCGGGTCGACGATGACCTCCATCTCGCGCACGTCACCGCCGAGCACACCCACCCGGCCCACGCCCGGAACCCGCGCGATGCTCGGTCGCAGGGTGTACTCTGCCAACTCATTGAGCTCTCTGCGGTCGAGTGGCCCGGTCACATTGAAAGAGAGAATCGGAAATGAAACCGGTGTCAGGCGCTCCACCCTGATGCGAGTATCCGGGGGAAGACTCGTTCGGACGTCGTTCAGGCTCGATTCGACGAGCTGAAGCGCACGCCACATGTCGGTGCGCGATGCGAATAGAAGTTGAATCTCGGCGCCGCCCCGAATCGTACGCGAGCGAACACGCTCGACCCCGAGCACCGTCATGAGTGCCTGCTCGACCGGGCGAGTGATGTTGGTCTGAAACACCTGGGGCGGTGCGTCACCCTGCCGAACGACGACCCCAATGCGCGGAAAATCGACCTCCGGATAGATGCCGCTCGCGAGCTGTCGCGCCGCGAGCGCGCCTCCGAGGACGGAGACGAGAAGAACGAGAAGGACGAGACTGCGATGGCGCAGTGCCCAACCGCCGAAGTTCACGGCTCCTCCTGGAGGGCTGTGCCTTCTTCGAGCCCAGTGAGTCCGTCGGTGGCGACGCGGATCGGCGCAGTCAGGGACTCGAGGCCGCTTACGATCTGCACGAAACCATCTCGACGCTCACCGACCACGACGGGGCGGGGATGCGCTTGGCCCCCATCGCAGACGACGACCTCGGTGTTCGCGCCACCAGCGCTGCGAACGGCTGAGGCAGGCACGACGTCCACGGACTGCGCTGCTCCAACCTGAACTTCCGCGGTTCCGAGAATTCCGATCGGAATCGGGTTCTCTGCCGTTTCCAAGCTCAGGCGCACGGAGCCGACGCCGGTCATCGGGTCGACAGCGGGCGAGACTGTCCGCACCGAGGCAGAGAACGTACGGCCAGGCAGCGCATCGAACGAAACGGTCGCGACCTGTCCGGCTCGCAGCGACACCAAGGTGCTTGCAGAAACGCTCACGGCAAGCTCGAGGGAGGTAGGGTCAGCGATCTCCATGATCGGTGTCGCCGGTGTGCCATCCACCACCTCGCCCACACGGCGCGACAGCCTGACCACGACCCCGGCGATCGGGGCGCGAACGGTGGCGCGCTGCACGTTCTGCCGTGCGACATCGACCTGCGCGGAGGCCAACGCGATGGCACCGTCGGCTTGCCCTTCGGCGGCTCGGGCCGCCTCGAAGCTCTGACGCGCGCTGATTCCCCGCTTGAAAAGATGCTCCTCACGAGTCGCCGCCAATTCCGCCGCCTCGTGTTGCGCACGAGCCTGCTCGAGAAGCGCTTCGGCTTGGCGCAGGGCATCGCGCGAGGGCCGCGATTCGACCTCTGCGAGCACCGCGTCTCGCTCCACCATGTCCCCCTCTCGAACAAGTACGCGGAGGAGACGACCTGGAACCTGTGCCGAGACGATTGCGTCCCGATCCGGAAGCGGCGCGACCGTCCCGCGGAGGCTTCGTGTCTCGCTCCACTGACGACTTTCGACGGGAGCGCAGTGCACCCGCGCCACTGGCATCGCCGGCGCTTCCTCGGAACGGCCGTGGCACCCGTAAACGGTCAGCATCAGCATCATTGCGACGAGGTATCTCAAAGTGCTCTCCCAGCGGCATGTTCCAGCACGCCCAACGCCCGAGCCCGATCGGCAGTTGCCCGAACGGCGGCGAGACGTGCATCGGACAACACTTGTTCTGCAGCGAGGACCCCCGTGAGGTCCAAGCCCCCGCTGTCATAGGCCTCGTCGGACAGATCGGCCGCTTCCTTTGCGGCCGGCAAGACCTGGTTCACCTCCGCTTCCTGCCTCCGCACCGCAGCGAGATAGTCCGATAGCGCGCTCACCATCCGCGCGCGCAACTGAATGACCACCGTGTTGAGCTCCGTCAGTGCCGTGCTTTGTGCGCTCTCGGCTCGCGCGATCAGCGGATGGTTGAAAAACGGAAGGTCCGCCTTGAGCGACGATTGCACGTCGCGCGTTGGCGGGCCGAACCTTTCATGGAAAATACCGCTTACTTGCACACCGAGGTTTGGCCGCCGGGCGCGCCGCTCGCGGATCAAGTTGGCATGAGCGGCGTCAAACATTGCGTGCGCTCTCAGGGTTAATGGATGATCGGCGACGAAGCCCTCGAGCGCAGCGACAGAGGGCGGTGCGTAGGGTGTGCCGGGATCTCCCTCGATGGCTACCATGAGCGGTTCGTTGCGGCTCAAGAGAACGGACAGGCGCGCGGCAGCAGCCGACCGTTGTTTTTCCAACGAAGCGACGACGGATCGCATGCGGCGAGCGTCTGTCTCTGCTCTGAGCACTTCGAGTCGTGGCGCTGCTCCCTCGGAGAAGCGAGCTTTCGCGGTGTCGAGGATGCGATCTCGCCGAAGTGCATTGTTCATCGCGATGAGAAACTCCTCCTGGAGCTGCCAGAGATCGAGCCAGGCGAGGGTTGCTGCGAGGCGCGCGTCGAGCCGAGTCACCTCCACGCCAGCGGCTACGACGCGTGCTTGCGCGGCAGCGGCATCCATGGCCGCTGCGCGTTGGCCGAAGATCGGCAGCGAGATGAAAAAGGTCTCGTAAAATCTCGCCGATCCCGAGGTGCTTCCGACCGTGAACTGCGGATTGGGATACATTCCGGCAACGCCGACCTCGGTGCGTGCGGTGCTCGCCCTGGCCGTCGAAAGCACGACTTCGGGCGCTTCGCTCAGCGCGAGCCGCTGGGCTTCTTGGAGACTCAGTGTGGTGGGCACGTCCTCCTGCGCAGCGGCCAGGACCGGCACCATCAGCGGGATGAGTGCAAGGAGGGCCCAGCGCCGAGACTTACGCTGCTTCGAGCCACATGCACTGGATGCGCCACCCCTCATTACATGCCGGTGTAGCGCGCAGTCCTTAACCGCTCCCTAACGCCGGTCATGGGGCGATGAATCGGATGTTCAGGTTGGGCGCCACGACGGCAGGATCATGGCGGCCCGCAACCCAGTCGGGCTTGCGTTTTCCAAGCTCAACTCGCCTTCATGCAGGGTGCTCACGTGCTCGACCAAGGCCAAGCCCAGCCCCGCCCCACGCACCAGGTTTGCTCCTTGGCGACCACGTACGAAAGGCCCCCGGACCGACATCAGCTCGGCGTCTGGGATTCCCGGGCCTTCGTCGAGAACGGTCAACGAACAGTGCGCCGGATCTCCGGCCACGCGGACCTCGACCGTCCCGTTGCTGTACTTCAGAGCATTGTCGACCAGATTGCGGGTTGCGAGCGCCAAGAGGGTGGGATCGCCACGAACGAGCGCCTGCGCCGTAACGACTCGAACACGCCGCGCGTCCTCTTCCTCGAGCGCATCGAGGACCTCGGAAACGAGGTCCCCGAGGTCGACCGCTTCGTTCGAAGCAGCCTGGTCGTGTGAGAGGGCTAGCAACGCGTCCACCGACCGACTGAGCTCTTCGCAACTACGAGCGGCGAGCGAAAGGCGCTTCATGGATTCGGCGCTCGCCCCGCCTTCGTGGAGAACGAGCTCGATCTGCCCGCGCAAGCGAGTTAACGGAGTGCGCAGCTCGTGAGCGGCGTTCGAAACGAAACGTTGCTCGCGCTCCACGGCGACATCGATGCGAGCGAGGAGCGCGTTGAAGGTTTGCGCGAGCTGATCGATCTCGACGGCGCCCCACTCAGAGGACACGGAGCCGCCATCGAGGGCAGGCCGCAACGCGAGACTCTGCTCGAACGCTTGAAGAGGCCGAAGACTGCGGCGAACCATACGGCGGCCCACGACCGTAAATGCGGTGGCGGACAGTAGAGCGGCCAATGCGATCGCGCCCAGAATGGGGAGCTGGGCGACGAGCAATGGACGAATCGGCGACGCGACCACCACCGCCGTGCCCGGGTCGTCCGAAGCCACGCATACACGCGACAGGGTCCCGGCGACGTTGCCAAGTGCGCAGCCATGCTGGTGGACCCACTGTGAGAGACGCCCGGTCTCTGGCGCGCCGCCGATACGGTTCTCGCCCTGCCAGACCTCGATCTCGCGCTGGAACCACTGCTGCTCCTCCAACTCGTGCTGTACGAGTGCATCGAGCTCTTTCCGCGGCTCGTCGCTGTGGTCTTGCAATTCCCCACCGAGCGTCAGTGCGAGCGCTCGTGCCTCGGCATCGTCGCGCTCGACGACGACCAAGGTCGTCATGACGGCGCTCACTGCGACGATCGCGAGAGACACCCCGACGATCGAAGCGAGGTACGAGCGCACGACCGAGCGCTCGATCGATGGAAGGCTCATGGGTCGATCTCCAGCGAGTAACCGAGGCCACGCGCCGTGCGAATGATCGGTCTGCCGGCGGCGTCATCGAGCTTCTTGCGGAGTCGGGAGACCATGACTTCGAGACTAGCCCGCGCGCCCTCGGTGACGTCGCCCCAAACACGCTCCAAAATCACGTGAAAAGCTACGACGCGGCCTTGGGCATCGGCCAAGGTCCGCAAGATGTCCCATTCTCGTTGCGTCACCGGGACCTCCCTCGCCGCTGCCGTCGCGCGGCGTGCATCGAAGTCCAGCGAAAGGGCGCCTAAGTCCAGGCGGGACGAACGAACCCCGGAGCCGCGTCGTCCGAGCGCCCGAACGCGGACCACGAGCTCACGCAGCGCGAAGGGTTTGGGGAGGTAATCGTCTCCCCCAGCATCGAAACCGTCCAGTCTCGCGTTCACGGCTCCGCGTGCGCTCAAGAATAGGATTGGTGCCTCGAATCCATCTTTGCGAAGGCTGCGGCAGAAGTCGAGCCCCGAGGCCTCTTCCAGCATGACATCCAAAACGAGCACATCGATGGCGGTGGATTCGAGCAGGCGTCTGGCCTCGTCGGGCGTCCGAGACGCAAACACCTGATGCCCTTCCCGCCCTAGTGCACGCTCGACGACTTCGAGCGTCTCCTCATCGTCATCGAGTACCAAGATTCGCATCGGGTAGGGATCTCCCATGATGGCTAGCCCGTCGGCAACCGGAAGCCGCGCGTCTCATGATCATCAGGTCGTAGATCGGCGAAATCACGAAGGGCGCTCGTCCACGTTGAAGAAAGCAAGCACCTCGTCAGCGCGCCGTTCGACGTCGTGCCGGCCGAGCTGTATCAGCCCGCGAGCGAAATCGCCGTCGAAGAGGACGAAGGAAAGCAGGTCGGTGTCCCAGACGCTTCCCAAGCGATCTAATCGCGCCAAGAGCCACCCCGGCCCGTCGCGCGGCGTGAGCTGGGAGGCATAGTCCCGCGCCAGGCTACCGATGTCTTTGGATGGCCGAAAGACGAGCGTTTCAACCGGTCGATACGGCATCCCGCGTGTCTGAGACAAGACTTCTCGAACCGCCCGAAGCTGGTCTGCATCGAGCACGCTTTCCATGGTGCCCACCAACCGATTGATGCGCTCGAGGATCGACAAATCGTAGTTGACCGGGTCTAGTAGGAGCGTGTTGAGCAACTTGCCGAGGAGAAAGAGTAGGCTAGGGGACCGCTCACGCCTGGGGGAAGACTTTGGCAGCTCACCGGAGAGCAATGGGATGACCAACAGGCGATTCGCGCCAGCGCGAAGTGCGGGCGCGATCGGTGTGTTGAACCGAACACCGCCGTCGCAATAGTAGGCGCCGTCGATTTCCCGCGGCGGAAAGACCACGGGAAGCGCCGCGGAGGCGAGCACGTGCTTGGCTCCGATCTGGGTTGGCACTGCAACTCGGCGAACGTCCTTGGTCGATGGCAACCGGACACCCGGTGCCAAATCGGCAAAGAGCGTGGTGCGCCCGGACTGCACATGAAGCGCCGAGATGATCAGTGCGCGCATTCGCGCTGCATCGATATTGTCCCGAAGCTGAGACCACGGAACGCGCGAACGAATCAGGTCATTCAAAGCGGTCGGGTCGAGCGCGGCGCGACCGCTACTGGAGGTGTCACCTGCGTGACCTTTTCGGCCCCGAGCGCGAAGGATGCTGGGTCCGAGGAGACCGATAGGGTCGACCTTCAGAAATCGGCGAAGCCTGAGGCTGGTCCAAGCGCCCTCGAGCTCCTTCATGGCGAAATCTGGGCGATGGCTTTGGGCAGCGAGCCATGCCGCATGAATCGCGCCCACGGAGGTACCACAACAGACGTGAAAGGGAGCGTGTTCGAGGCGGCCGGCCCTGCTCAATACATCGAGGATCGCGCTGAGAACGCCCACCTCGTACGCCCCTCTTGCGCCACCTCCTGAGAATACGGCGCCGGTGACGGGCTTGGGCGGAGCCAGAGAGGACGTCGCGAGCGGAGCCATCCCCGAAAGCATTGCACGAGGCTCACCGCGCGCCGTAATTCTGCGTGCTCCGAAGACAGCACGCGCAGGGCCCGATAGAGCAAGTCGATCCCTGGAGCACGTTCGCGGGTGCCGCTATGGAACCACGAGGCCGCCGGCACCGCCTTCGCCGCCGGCACCGCCTTCGCCGCCGAAGCCACCGGCACCGGCCATGCCGCCGGCGCCGCCCATGCCGCCGACACCACCCATGCCGCCTTCGCCACCGCCGCCGCCGGCACCACCCATACCGCCAGAGCCACCCATGCCGCCAGCGCCGCCGCTGCCACCGGCGCCGCTGTCGCACTCGTTCGCGTCGAGCGTCATTTCGTATGCAGCGCCGTCGTCCACAGCCTCCCTGCCGCTTTGGTCATGCGGGACCGCTACGACACACTCTCCCTGAGTTTCATTGCCAGCATCGTCGACCGCTTTCCAACCAAGCTTGTAGACGCGCCCGTTGCTCCCGCCCTGTCGCTCGGAGCGAAGCTGCACCTGATCACAAGCGAGGATGATGTCGGGCTCGGTGTTTCCGTCGCCCTTGTCGTTGGCCGGCTCGTCGCTCGAGGCCGAGAGGAACGTGACCGCGAGATTTCCGTCACACGCATCGGTGACGCAGTCTTCCCCAGAAATCGTGTGGAACTTGTGGTTGGGCGGCCAAAGCTCCAGCGTCTTGTCAATCGCCTCCGGGGGCACGGTGTCCTCCACCGTCAGCACCGCCTGGCAGGTGACTTGAACAGTTCCTCCGTCTGCACCGGAGGCGTCCGCGGTCACGACGATGTCATGGGTGCCCAGCGCAAAGGGTCCCTCGTCGTTGATCGAGAGCTCGATCTGGTCGCAGCTATCGGGAAGATCGCCCGAGGGTTCGACATAGATGAGGGCGGGATCCGCAAAACCGTCCTTACACTCGACAGTCAAATCGTTCGGGCAAAGCCAGTCCTGTGCTTCCAGGCTATCGGCGTTCTCGGTGCACGCAGGCGCGAGGTTTTGCGCAGCCGGGCTGACGGTCGTGTCGCCGGAGCATCCGACGTGGAGCACGCAAGCGATAGTGGCGGAGAGAGTTGCGAGGTTTCGATACTTCATGGTCGCATTAACTCCCATGCCGCGACCGTGATGCCAAGGAACGAACCTCACAAATTACGAGAATGTACATGCGTACACCCGCGCCGCATCTTCTGCGCCCCCGAAGTGTAAGATCGACCACACAGCATGCCTGCACAAGGCATCGTCCGATTGTTTGGACGCGCGACTAAGTGATGAACCCGCGCTACTGCACGACGATGTCCGCGCAGCAGCCGGTCAGGCAGAACGAGCCGGCTGGGCACGGCGCATCGCCCGCGAGCCCGCACGCCTGCAGCGTCGGTGGGCAGCGCATGCCGCTGCCACCAGCGCCGCCGGTGCCACCCGTACCAGTCCCGCCCGTGCCACCGGTGCCACCGGTGCCAGGGAAGCAGTCTTCCGGAATCGTCGGCTTGCCGAGGCAAATTTCGCATCGCTCGCAGGTGTTCAAACAATTGCCGGCTGGTGTGCACGGTCGACACAGCCCTGGATCGGCCACGTCCGCCAACGTGCAGGTTCCTATGTTTCCGTTTTCGGATCCGAGAAAGACGTATCCAGGGCCGCCATCCGGACCCATGCCTTCGAGCTCGGGGAACGTGCAGCAGCCAAAGCAATCACATCCGTTCGGAGTGAGCGGCGGGCAGGCTTGCTCGCATGCGAGCGGTTGGGACAGCGGGCAGTCCTTATCCGTGCCCCCTTCGCTCTCGGCCAAGCCGGGAACATATGGACATTGGTCCTTTGGCTCCAGGGGATCGCAGCTTCGGTTCCACTTGCAGTCACCGCCGCCCGAGCCGTTTCCAAAGTCAAAGTAGCAGTCCGCCCCACACTGATTGCCCGTTTCGCCGCCGACTCCAGCCAACAGCACGGGTCCTTCGGTGTTGTCGCACGGTCCAAGGCATTCGGGGTCGTCGTTGTCGATCAGGCCGTCCCCGTCGTTATCGATGCAGTCTCCACAGAGCGTCGTGCGCCCGGCGCACTGAATCAAGACGCAACCGCCGATGCCACCGCCGACGCCCCCGGCGCCGCTCGTGCCACCTGCGCCGTTGATGCCCCCGGCGCCGCTCGTGCCACCGTTGCCGCTAATGCCGCCGGTGCCACTCGTTCCGCTCGCGCCGCCGACGCCGCCCGGACCACCGCGGTTCTCACCGCTCGGATTGCCGCCGCATGCACTGGCGGATACAAGAAGAAGAGTGGACAGTGAAAATGCAAAAATGTGCCTATACTGCATAATCTCAAAATTAGCGGACGAAGTGGGGGCAAGCCAGGAATTTCGACAGTCCTCGCCAAAACTGCGGGTACGCCCCGATTTGGGGGACGGCCTTTCGGGTGGCATCCTGGCAAGGAACTGGGGGGACGAATGAATCGCATGATCCATGTTGCGGCGGTTTCGCTGCTTGTTGCGAGCGGCTGCTCGAGCAGCAGCAATGCCTGTGATCCGGTCGCGCAGACCGGGTGTGCAGAGGGCCTGGTTTGTGAAAACGTCGTCGGTGGCGAGCCTGGCTGTTTCGCGCCTGTGGTCGTTCGCGGCAACGTGTTCGACCTGGCCAACGAGACTGGCATACAAGGCGCAACCGTCGTGGCCTTGGATGCGAACCGCTCACCCGTCAGCACGGTCACGACCACGGGTTCGACGGGGGACTACGAGATCACCGTTGCGCGGCAGCGCGATGTGGACGGCAATCCCGTCGGCGGGGATGTCACGCTGCGCGCCGATGGGGCAGGCTTCCAAACCTTTCCGGGAGGCGTCAGGCAGGCCATTCCAATCGATCTGTCCAGTCCCGTCGAGCAGGATGGTGTGCTCGTCGTACAGACGGCGGCCACCGATATCGGGCTTATCGAGCTTCCTCCGGGCTCCGGATCGAATGTGATCTTCGGAAACGTCGAGGTGCCGAATGACGTCAGTGGAGTCCTGGTCGTCGCGGAGACTCCGGGTCCAAGCCCAAAGGGATTCACCGCGATTGCGGATCGAGAGGGCGTCTATCGGATCTTCAATTTGCCCGATGGCGCCTTCTCAGTGGTCGGCTATGCGCAGGGCCGGAACTACGGCACTGAATCAGCGTCTGTCAGCGGAGGCGAGGAAGTACGCGTCGATCTGGCTCTTGCGGGTGACGCTCCGGGAACGGTCACCGGCAGCGTGCAGATCGTGAACCCAGGCGCCGGTCAGGGAACCTCGTACATCTTGGTCGTCGAGTCGACGTTTGAAGCGGTCCTGGCTCGTGGCGAAGCGCCACCTGGCCTTCGCGCGCCGGAGGGATCGGGCCTCATCGACAGCGGAAGCTGGATGATCCAAGGCGTCCCTTCCGGCAGCTACAAAGTGCTCGGAGCGTTCGAAAACGATTTTCTCGTTCGCGACCCCGATTTCGGTCAGGGCAATACCGAGATCGTTCGCGTCGATGTTGGCGCTGGGCAGACCGTGGAAGCCCCTGGCTTCAAGATCACCGGCGCCCTCGACGTGCTATCCCCAGGCGCCGACGGCGCTGAAGAGGTCACGGGAACGCCCGTCTTCTCGTGGGTCGACGATAGCGGAGAAGACTACTATCAGATCGAGGTCTTCGACACGTTCGGAGAAATCATTTGGAGTGATCCGAACGTTCCGAAGTCGACCGGGAGCAATCCCGAAGTGACCTACGCAGGGCCGCCCCTGAGCTCGGGTATGTACTACCAGTTCCGGGTTACGTCGTTCGACGTCAACGATCGCCCGCTCTCGCGGACCGAAGACCTGAAGGGCGTCTTCTTTTTGCAGTAGGCGCGTCGAGCGCGGCCCGGATTGGGCGCGAACGCGCGCGTCTCGTCCGCTACTGGCAAGCCGACTGGATCGCGTTGGCGTGGTCCTGGCAGGCGAGCGCCTGCTGCTGGGTCACGGACTGCACATCGCAGGTACCGAGACAGGCAACCGTGTCCGAGATCGCTCTCAGGCAGTCGAGGCCGACGGCGTCTACTTGCGACTCGCAGCTCGGCACGCAATCCGACCCTTGAACCGGAACACCCAGCTGGACGAAGCACTCGTCCGGCCAGCCGCAGATTTCATCACAAACTTGCGCCGCGGTCCGAGCCTCACCGGCATTCGCATCACCACAGCTGCTGAGCAGCAGCAATCCAAGCCCCCAAAATCCCCATGCTCTCATTGTAACCCCCCTCTCGATCGTGACAGTGTGTGAGATCGATGACATCGTGAACCGATTTTCAGCACCCGGTTTCCATTCTGTGCGTGCAAAAACGGGCATTTTCAGAGAGCATCGATCTTCCCTCTCGTACCAAGGAGAAGCTCTCATTCTCAGGTCGACAAAAGCCTCGGTTGTGTTGTTCGCAGGGTTCATCCTTCTGTGCCCCCGCATCGCGACGGCGGAGGCATCGGGCGTCGTCGACACAGCCGAAAACCGAATCATCGGCTATTGGCAGCGGGGCGCTGGCGAAGCGATCATCGAGGTGAGGCGGCACGCAGACGGTTATCACGGGGTCATCGTGATGAGCGAGCGCAGGCCCGAGACGGTGGGCATCGTGGTGTTCCGTGAGCTCCGCTACGATGCCGAGACGGGCTCCTGGCATGGGCGCGCGTATTCGATCAAACGCAACCGCGAGGTGCCGATCGACATCCTGGTTCCCAAGCTCGACGAGCTCGAGCTGACCGCGCACATTCTGGTCTTCAAGAAGCGCGTGGACTTCAGACGGATACCCGACACGGAGGCCACCGGGATCCAGTTGGCGGACCGCTAGCCGGGTGCGGCCACCCAAACCCGGGTGATCCGCCCCTTCCTCAGCTCCTCAAATACATGTTGGAATCTTTGCTCCAAGGAGTACGAACGGGTTCACGTGGGGTGACTATGAAGCGCAGCGTTCACCTGCGCCGAGCTCAACACGGTCTATGGGGACGCGAATGCACCCGCGGGGGTCGGCATCTAGATCGATTGCACCATCTGGACTGGCGCCGCGGCGTGCCAGTGAATCGAGGAACGCTCACTTCGCTACGGTGAGCGGCTGCGTGAGCGAGAATTCCAGGATCGAGCCCTTGGGCACCGTCACTGCGCGCCTGCCAGTGAGCAGGACCCCGCTCGACTTTTCCGAGAAGCTGCCGGTTACGACCGGATACAGAGTTCCGTCGACGTTCACCTGCGTGAGACTCAGAACGAGGGCGGATGAGCTCACGACGATGCCGCGCCCGACCGATTGCGACTTCTCGACTTGTCCGTAGACCTGCAATCCGGCCTTCGCGACCACAACGTCTCCCGCGACCAGATTCGCCTGCAGAGTGGCGCTGAACTTGCGACCGGCCTTGTCGTTCGACGAAATCTCCTCGCCGGTCCTCACCATCATGACCGTCCCGGCGGGAACGGTGATCGCCTTCTTTTCCTTGGGCTTATCTGTGTCGGGCTTCTCGTCCTTGGACGGCGAAGCCTGATCGGGAGCGCTCGGCTCCGCGCGGCTCGAAGACGAGACCGCAAGCAGGGAGACGACTCCGAAGAGTGCTCCGAGGACCGCCGTGTGATGCAAACTCGTGCGTGAAAAAAGCATTGTTTCCCTCCTATGGAGTGTTGGTAGGTTGGCGAACAGGGCGGCTGTAGGCAACGCCCCGTGCCTTCATCGGCTCAACTACCACGGCAGCAAGACTCGTCCAGCAAACTTCCCGCATCCCCCACGAAAGCATTTGGCAAGCCCGTAGGGACCGGACCGAACCTGTCGCACTCGTGGTGCAGCCGCCGTCGTTGGCATCAAACGTAGCCTGGATCGTATGGAGTTTTGACCTAGGCTTCATCATGGTTCGCTCATTAGTCGGCAGATTTCACCAAGCAGCGCGAGGCTTCGGGCTTTCATGAGTCAAGACATCGACCAAGCCCCTGCTCCGGCAGCCGAAGCAGGACAAAGCGCAACGCGTCGGCCACGCCGGCACCGAGGCATGTCCCTAGGGCGAATCTTCGGAATTCAAATCCAGCTGGACCCAAGCGTGCTCATCGTGTTCGCTCTGGTCGTCTACAGCTTGGGAGCTGGGCTGTTTCCCAGATGGCATCCGAGCTGGGACGCCGCACTGACCTGGAGCACTGCACTTGCCGCGGGCTTCTTATTCTTTGCTTCGCTGCTGGCACATGAGCTGTCGCACTCCGTCGTGGCCAAGCTCCGTGGCATCGCTGTGCCGCGAATCACTCTGTTCGTCTTCGGAGGTGTATCCGAGCTCGAACGGGAGCCCGACACGCCTGCCACGGAGTTTCTGATCGCCATCGTCGGGCCGGCCATGAGCGCCGTGCTCGGCGCCACCTTTACCTGGATTGGAGCGGCGATCTCGGGGCTGGGTTTTGCAGACCAGGTCTTCCAAGATCCGGGAGAGGCAATGGCGAGCTTGGGGCCGGCCGCCACGCTGTTTCTCTGGTTGGGGCCGATCAACTTGATGTTGGCCTTCTTCAATCTGGTTCCAGGCTTTCCCCTCGATGGTGGGCGGGTGCTGCGTGCCATCCTCTGGCGCATTTCCGGTAATCTGCGCAGCGCGACATTGTGGGCTTCGAACATGGGTCGAGTCTTTGCGTGGACGCTGATGGGGGTTGGCGTGCTGCAAGCGCTCGGAGGCGCGTTCATGCAAGGTGTATGGTTGCTCCTGATCGGCTGGTTCCTCAACAACGCGGCCAGCCAAAGTTATACCCAACTACTCGTGCAGCAGGCGTTGGACGAGCTCGTCGTCGGCAACCTGATGCGAACGCACTTCGAGGTCGTTCACCCGGACTTGAGCATCGAGGCGTTCATCCGCGATCTGTTGCTTCGCAGTGCCCAATCCGCTTGGCCTGTGGTCGAAGAAGGCAAAGCCGTCGGCCTGATCAGCTTCGACGACGCCCGTGCCAGCGCAGAGGAAGAGCGAGCACGGCGAACCGTCCGCGACCTCATGCGGCCGATCGACGATCGTGTTCGTCCGGACCTCGGCGGACGCGATGCGCTCCGTATCTTGGCCGAGTCGGACACAGACCCGCTGCCAGTGATGCAGGGCGAGCATATCGTTGGCTTGCTACATGGAAGCGACATCGCCCGCTGGCTGGCGCTTCATCATTTAGACGGTCCTTCTTCACGATCGACCAGAGGTGCTCGGAGCGATATTCGTCGAAACAATTGATTCGCTCGGGTTGCATCTCCTGGAGAGTCAGGAGCCGGCGAAATGTTGTGTCATCCATGCGGCGTACAGCAAGTTGAGCGCGCCGAGAACCAGTAGACCGAGGACGGCGTGACGGGCCTGGCGCCAATTGCTGACGAGGACCGCATACAGGGCTTTGAGAAAGTTGTTGCTACCGGCGGCGATGACGATGGCAATGGCGAGTTGGTTCAGGCTTGCCGTCGGAAAATGTCCCTCGAGCAGGGAGAGCACGAACGGGTCGATGTCGGTGAAGCCGACGATGAACGACAAGACCTGCAAGCCCGTGTTTCCGAAATAGTGCAACGCGGCTTGGGAAAGAAACAGCATGGCGACGAAGATTGCGGCAAAGAGAAAAGCCGTTCCGAGCTCCAACGGGTTGTGACCGACGGTCTCGGCTTTGGCGGGGTTGGCGGTTTCTTTCTTGCGCACGTGCAAGACGCAATAGCCGATGGTGCCGAGGCCTAGGAGCAGGAACGGAGGCAGGGCAGGCCGCAGAAAATCTGGGTTGAGAATCGCGATCAGCACCAGCAGTCGCAGGTACATGGTGCCCGAGGCCGCTAGAATGGCGACATTGAGACCAGCGGCAGCTGTAGGCTGTTCACGGATTTTGTGCCCTAGGACGACTGTCGTGGCCGTGCTCGAATACAATCCGCCGAGCAGGCCTGTCAGCAAATAGCCCTGATGCGGAAAGACATACCGTTGAAGGACGTAGCCAAGATAGGAGATCGCCGAAATAGCGACGACGGCTACCCAGATCCAGAAGGGCGTGCTCGGCAAGAAGGGAATGAGCGCCTCGTCGGGCATGAGCGGCAGGATGACCGCCGCCAACAACAGGAACTTGGCCAGCGTCATTAGCTCGCGCCGGTCGATGGTCTCGGTCAGCCGGTGAGTGAGTGGTCGGGCATTGAGAACGAAGACGATACCCACGAACTCCAGCACCAGAAACCACGCGGGCAATACCTGGATGACCGGTCCGAAAGTGTAGACCAAGATTCCGATGAGTATGCCAAGGATGCCGGTCTGCCCTTGCGCGAGCTTGCGATGGTAGAAAATCCCCGTCCAAACGATGAGGGCGACCATGCCTCCGAGGTAGAGGCGAAATGTCGGATCGAGAACGGCGAAGACGAAGCCAAGTAGTCCAATGTACGTATAGGTTCGGGCTGTACCAAAGGAGAGCGGCCGGGTCTTGCTCGAGAGATATTCTCGGAACTCGAGACCGCTTAGAAACGCGAAGACCCCTACCAGCAAGAAGCGCAGCCACAACTGGCTGAGCAGACTTTCTAGTAGCCCCACATTCATGACTCCTTCTTTCCCTCCAGTGCGGGGAGATAGGTCCGGCGGATTGCATCCAGATCCACTCGCGGTGCCGGAAACTGCATATTCAGAGCTTCGAGGCGTTCCACCACGATCCGCGACACAGCCAGGTTGCGGAACCATTTGTGGTTGGCTGGAATCACGAACCAGGGCGCGTTCTCGGTGCTGCAGCGCTGCAAAGCCTCTTCATACGCCGTTTGGTAGGACGACCAGTACTGCCGCTCGGCAAAGTCGGATTCAGATATCTTCCACTGCCGGTGCGGGTCCTCCACACGTCGACGGAGACGTTGCAATTGTTCTTCCGGACTGATGTGCAAAAAGAACTTGATGATATGAGTTCCACTCTGATGCAGGAGGCGTTCGAACTCATGAATGCGATCGTAGCGGCTACGCCAGACCGATTCCGGTACCAATTCGTGCACGCGCGCAATCACGACATCTTCGTAGTGGGAACGGTTGAAGATGGCTACTTGTCCGCGGGCTGGTGCGGCCCGATGTGCGCGCCACAAAAAGTCATGGGCGGCCTCCTCGGGAGTCGGTACCCGGAAGGGAATGACGCGGCACCCCTGCGGATTCATGTAGCCGAGGACATGGCGAATCGTGCCGTCCTTGCCCGCAGTGTCCATGCCCTGCAGAACGAACAACAGGCTGCGTCGGTCCTCGGCATACAGCAGGTGCTGTAGCTCGCGCATTCGTTCGGCATAGTTTTGGATCTCCTCCAATGCTTCCGCCTTGCCGGTATGAAGATCGGTTCCATTCGGATCGATTTCATCCAATCGAAGCTTCTGCCCCGGCACGACGCGGAAGCGATCCGAATAGGGTTCCTTTTCCATGGAGCCGAGCTTAGCAAAAAGATCCGGCCGCCGAGCCCTCCGTGCCCACGAGAGCGTATCGACGGTCCCATCCAGATGGTGATCGCCAACGCTCGGAAGCCGTTCCAAAGCAGAATAAACGCCGCAGCAGCGCTGTTATCACAAGCGAAGATTCCTCACGGACAAGGTTCCCCGAAAAAGGAGCATCTCATGACTGAGCAAGAAGCACAGGCTGCCCTTCCCGAAGTGGATTCGTCTTCATCTCCGGCCAGCCCGACCAACCCGGCCGGCCCGATTCACCGCGCATGGCGGGCAGCCCTGCTGATGATCGTCGGCCTGCTCGTCGTCACGGTGGGCGTCGAGGCATGGTTCCTGCGCGATCTGCGACAAGAGACCGCGGCGCTGAAGGAGCAATTGTCTGACGCAGTCCCGGCTACGGATTGGAGCCAAGGCAATTCACTCGGCACGGCCCGCCCCCAAACATTGAATCCCTTCGCAGAAATGCAGCGAATGCGTGACGAGATGAATCGAGCTTTTGGTGGTTCGATGAATTCGATGAACCTGCACCCCTCGATCGGCTCAGCAACTTCGGGGCCGAGCATCGACCTACGCGAAGAACCGGACCGCTTCATCGTGCAGGCCGACGTCCCGGGCGCGTCTGCGGGTAACGTCAAAGTCTATTTGGACCGCCAACAACTGACCATCGAGGCCACCCGCGAGTCGCAGACCGAGCAAAAGGCTCAGAACGGTCGTGTGCTCCGTGAAGAACGAGAAGCCGGTATGTTCTCGAGGACGCTGACGCTCCCTGAGCCGGTATCGCCGTCAGGCATGAAAACCGACGTGCAGGACGGCGTTCTCACGATCACAATCCCAAAGCTCGCGCACGGCTAACGCGCGCACACCGTCACGGTGGACGTGGCGAAGGAAGCTACTGATCCCGTCTCGCTCGACGGATGTTTCGCGGCTGTCGAGGATGGCGTGATGGAGGGGCATCGAACGCTCGGCAAGATCATCCGGTCGATTGTTCCCGGAACCACTCGATTTTGAGTTTGGTTTTGACTTTGCACCGGTTTTGTCTCTAGCCTGCGCACATGCTGGTCTACCGATTGGGTCGTCTCGCTGCGTTTGGTGCGGCTGTGGGGCTCGTTGTCTTTGTCGCGTCGTGCGGGTCGTCCGATTCCCCGGCGCCGGGCGTCGCGAACAGTGAGATCAAACATTTGGTTGTCATCGTTCAGGAGAACCACAGCTTCGACAATTACTACGGCAGCTACTGCAAGGCATCGTCTGGCACCAACCCGTCCTGCAACGAAGGGCCCGACTGTTGCGAAGGCGTCCCGCCGCTCGACCCCAACGGCATCGCGCCGTCTCTGTTGAACGACGAGTCGAACAGCTCCTACGATCCCGACCATACGCAGGAGTGCGAGATGGCGGAGATCAACGGCGGCCTGATGGACGGCTTCACGGAGGGACCCGCGTGTGCGGACGCGCGCAACTTTGCCGTGGCCGACACTGCGGCGAAACCGTATTGGGACTTGGCCCATGGCGGGGCGTTGGCCGATCGGTACTTTCAGCCAATCGTGGGTCAATCCAGCGCGAATGACATGTACTTCGCCGCCGCCAAGTTCGTCTTTCTCGACAACGCCTTCGTTCCCGACTTCGTCGTCTCGAGGTGCTCCATCAACCCCAACGTCATGGACTTCACGGGGCCAAACCTCGGCGATCTCTTGACGACCGCGGGCGTACCCTGGACCGTCTATGCGGAGGGGCTCGGCGCCGCACGAACGGCGGTCGCCGCGGGCGAGTGTCCGGCTCCCGACCCGGCTTGCCCACTCGCTCTCCCGATCTATCCCTGTGTGTTCGATGCCAGTGACATTCCGTATGCCTACTTCGGAGCGGACAGCGCTGACACCGAGCATTTCGCCGACTTCTCACGTATGCCGGCCGACATCGATGCAGGCACTCTGCCCGACTATAGCTTCGTCAAGTTCTACGGTTTTCGTACCGAGCACCCGGGGTATGGTACGACGATCACCGATGGGACCGACCCGGTCACCGCGCTGGTCGATCAGATCCAAGCTTCGCCATACGCGTCAGACACATTGATTCTGATTACATGGGATGAATCAGGCGGCTACTTTGACCACATCGCGCCGCCTCCAACCTCTGACGTCGACGAGCAGCCCTACGGTGCTCGAGTGCCCATGCTGGCTATCGGCCCGTTCGCCAGAGAAGACTGGATCTCGCACGTGACGATGGAGCACAGCTCGATCGTCAAGTTCATCGAGTGGAACTGGTTCGGCGGCGAAACAGGTCAGCTAGGAGGCCGCGATGCCACCGTCCATAACATCGGCAGCCTCCTCGACTCGACGGTAACCGGCAGGACCGTTCCCGAATAGCTTTGCATGGCTGCGCGGCCGAACCAGCCCGCGGCATGTTTTGTATGTCATTCGTCTTCAAGCTCGTGCTGGTAGCAGGGGGATGATGCGTATGGTTGGATTTCGCCAAGCAGGGCGTCGTGTCGCTCCGCATCAGAGCCTGCGGTTGCGACCGGGCTTCCTCGTTCGAGTGCTTGGAGTGTGCGCTCGGCGGCGATGACGATTGTATCGATCCGTTCCTGCACGGTTGGAAGCGTATCGAGCTGTCCGGCGACCTGGCCTGCATAGAGTGCAAGGGGCTCCAGATTTCCAGTCGTGGTACGCAGTGGTGAATCCGTGCTCGTACGCAGGATGGGCCTGCCATCATCCATTGCGACCGGCTCCGCGGTCGTTGCGCCGCTAGCGCCCGGCGTCGCGTCTTTCTGGGCCCGAGTAACGCTGTTCTCCAGCACACGGACGGGCGCATGCGGGGGCCAGTTGATGGCGAAAATCTCGGTGTGTACCGTGTCTTCCTCGGTGGCAGCGACAACGCGTTGCTTGTGGTAATCGTGAGCGAACGACTCCTGTGTGGCGAGAAACGCCGTGCCACATTGAATGCCCGCAGCCCCCAGCGCCCAAGCCGCGACCAGCGACTCACCGGTAGCGAAGCCCCCGGAGGCCACGACCGGAACCTCGAGAACTTTCACCACCTGAGGCAGTAGAACCAAAGAGGTGACGCCCCGATGAACGTGCCCCCCCGCTTCGAACCCCTGGGCGACGATCAGATCAGCGCCTGCGCGTTCGGCCTCCTGCGCCTGAGCAACGGAGCCGACCTGATGCACGACCAGCAGACCACGGGACTTGATGCGCTCAACGACGTCGCTGTGCACATCCCAAAACAAGGAGATGCTGTGCACGTGCTTTTCAAAGCAAACTGCAAGTTGCTCTTCGAGCAGATGCGGGTCTGTGGCCGCTGGAATGACATTCACCCCAAACGGCCGCTCCGTGCGCGTGCGCACCCTGTCGATCTCGGTCGAAATCAACTCGGGTCGTTCTCGAACCATGCCGAGGCTCCCGTAGCCGCCGGCCTGAGCAACCGCCGCGACGAGCTCGGCTCGAGCCACACCGCCCATCCCCGCCTGCAGAATCGGGTAGCGGCACTCTAGCAGCGCACACAATCGTCGCCCTGGGTGTTGGGGTTCGTCAAACCTGGTGTTTTTCTTTTCGTTCATCGCGTCTCCGCGCACTTCGGTGGCCGCGCTCGTCGGACCCTAGTGTCCAGTAGCCTGAATCCACGACGAGGTCACGAACCAGTGGTCACCCACGCACACGGCACGGAGCGCGCCGCGCGACTCGATCCGAACTGGGTGGCGGTTCCCGTGCTGAGCCTGACCGGCTTCGACCTCTCGCGACTGGCCCTTTGGGGCCCCTCCGATTAGCATAGGCGCCCCGTCGAGAGGTTTTGCATGCTGCACGAAGTTCGCGTCAATGAAGCACCGGGACGACTAGAGTCGTTCAATCCGCGAGACGGCTCGAAGCTCGGGGAGGTTCCCATCGCGGACGCTGCGATGGTGCGCGCGGTCTTCGAGAGAGCCAGGCGCGCCCAAGTAGGGTGGGCAGAGATGGGAGTCGATCGTCGCAACGAGATCCTCAACCGGCTTCGAGGGGTGCTCCTCGATCGGGTAGACGAGATCGCGCGCGTCGTTTCGTCCGAGAACGGCAAGCCACCGGTGGAACCGATCGGGCTGATCGGCCCCGTGTGCGAAACCATCAAGCTCCACACGGCGCTCGCGAAGCGGCTCGAGCGCGGTCAGAGGGTCAGCGCGACGTTTTTCGTCGGGTCCAAAGCGCGGATCTTCTACGAGCCACTCGGCGTTGCCGGATACATCTTGCCTTGGAACTTCCCGTTCGAGCTCGGCATGAAGCACATGATCCCGGCGCTCGCCGCGGGCAACGCGGTCGTGCAGAAACCCTCGCCAGTCAACCCGCTGATCGGCGACATGATGGTGAGCCTCTTTCGCGACGCTGGGGTTCCAGACGGAGTCGTCCAGATGGTGCACGGATACGCGGAGACCGGGAGCGCGCTCATCGACGCGGCCGACGCGATCTGCTTCGTGGGGTCGACGGCCACCGGCAAGAAGGTGATGAGGCAGGCCGCCGAGACGTTGACACCGGTCGTCCTCGAGCTCGGCGGTAACGATGCGGCCATCGTTCGGGAGGACGCCGATCTCGACCTGACAGCGCGCGGTCTGGTCAATGGCACCTGCTACAACGCCGGCCAGGTGTGCAACGGCATCGAGCGCATCTACGTGCCTCACCACCTGGTCGAACCGCTCGTCGAGAAGATTCGGTCGGTGGTGGGGGAGCTCCGACCGGGCTGGCAGACCAGCGGCGGGGACTACGACCTCGGACCGATCATCTGGGAGCCGCAGCTGCACATCTACGAGGCGCACACCGCGGATGCGATCGAGAAGGGGGCGACGCTCGTCTGCGGAGGGGAGGCTCGGCGGGAGGGCGGCGGAGTCTACTGGCCTCCGACGATCCTCACTGGGATGACCCACGAGATGAGGATGATGCGAGAGGAGACCTTCGGGCCGTTCCTCGCGATCATGGGCGTCGGGAGCGACGACGAGGCGGTCCGGCTTGCCAACGATTCTCAGTACGGCTTGGGTGGTAGCGTATGGACGCGTGACATCAAGGCCGGTGAAGCGATCGCGCGTCGGATGCGCGCCGGTTCGGTGATGGTGAACAACGCGGTGCAATCGGGCGGTTGCGTCACATTGCCTTTCGGCGGTGACGGCGACTCGGGTGTCGGCCGCGCACAAGGCGAGCAGGCCTATTATCACTACGTCGCAACGAAGAGCGTGATGATCTCTCCGGACAGTGTCGAGGCGCTTTGGATGCCGTACGCGTCGACGACCGAGGCTTTCTTCAAAGGCGTCCTCAAGGTGTTCAACGGCCGCGGGATCGCGGAGCGGGCCAGCGGTTTGGCGAGCCTGATTCGAAATCGGCCTCGCGGAGAGCATTCACCCTGGCGCAAATAGGTTCCGTCTGGGACAGTGTTTGGTATATGGGAGCGATATGAGCGAGTCCATTGCCAACGATTTCCAGACGATTCGATACGAACAGAAGGGAGCCGTCGGCGTCATTACGCTCGATCGGCCCAAGTGCCTCAACGCGATCAACTTCGCGATGCGCGACGAGCTGACAGAGTGCCTGCGCGCCCGCGCCACCGATCTGGACACACGCGTCATTCTATTGACGGGAGCCGGTCGGGCGTTCAGCGCGGGTCTCGACCTCAAGGAACCGGCCATCGCCGGCGGCGAATCGATGACGCCGAAGCGGGCCTACGAGGCGCAACGAACCTACTCGCAGATGATCCTCGAGATGCGGCGTATTCCACAGCCCATCGTGGGCGCGATCCACGGTCCCGCAATTGGGGCGGGCTTCTCGATCGCGATGGCTTGCGACATTCGGCTGGCGTCGCCCGTGGCGACATTCCAGGCCGCCTACATCAACCTCGGTTTTGGGGGCGCCGACATGGGCTCGTCCTGGTTGCTGCCTCGGGCGGTGGGAGCCGGAAATGCAGCGCGCTACTTGCTCTCCGGGGATGTTCTACCGGCCGACGAAGCGCTGCGCATCGGGTTCGTTCAGGCGTTGGTCGATCAGGAGAGCCTTCTGGAGGAGGCGGGCGGTCTAGCCAAGAAGCTTGCGGGCAAGTCGCCGCTCGGTCTTCGCCTGACCAAGGAAGCGCTGGATGCGGCCGTCAGCGGGCTGAGCCTCGAGCAGACCATCCGGCTCGAGGATCGCAATCAGGCCATGTGCATCAGCCAGCTCATGGGAGAACGCTGATGGTGCAGGCAGCGATCGAGCTGACAATCCACGGAGCGAAGCAATGAGCAGCAACTTCAAGAACTACGAGAACCCGTCGATCTTTCATCGCTGGGCGGCAGCCCAGTGGCGCCGACCCAAGGACCCCACCATCTACGGCGCGACGGAAATCGACATGGAGCCAGCGCTGGCCTTCGTGGACAAGGTTCGACAAGAGTGGGGTGTGCAGGTCACGGTCACGCACCTGGTGACCAAGGCGCTGGCCATTGCGATCGCCCGTCACCCAGAGACCAACGCCAAGGTGCGGTTTTGGGGCAAGCTCGAGCAACGCAAGACCGTCGATATCACCGTGTTGATTGCCGGCGCCGGCGGCCGTGACCTCTCAGCGCACCGAATCGCCGCAGCGGACAAGCTGCCGCTGCGCCAGCTGGCGACCGACGTGATCGAAGCATGCGAGCTCATCCGCGCCGACGACGACCCCAAGTTCCGTAAGAGTAAGGAGCTCGTGGAGAAGCTCCCCTGGTGGATGATGCGCTCGTTCCTTTCGCTCGCGAGTCTCTCGATGAACGAGCTCTACCTCGACCTTCCGAAGCTCGGCTTGCCCGCAGACCTCTTCGGCACCGGGATGGTGACCAGCCTCGGCATGCACGGTGTCGACGAAGCCTACGCGCCCCTGACGCCGATCAGCCGCATCATGGTCGACGTGCTTCTCACACGCGTGCGTCAACGCCCCTGGGTCGGAGACGACGGCGAGCTCAGCGTTCGGCCCACGCTCAAGCTCTGCGCCACCTTCGACCATCGCGTCGTCGACGGCATCCAGGCCGCCAGGATCTGCCAGGAGCTCCACTCCCTGCTCGGCGATCCCGATTCGCTCCGCTGAACCACCACCAATTACTTAGGGGCGGGGTTTGTCCCGCCTACCAGAGAGGAACCGCATGGCCGCTTTTGATTTCTTCATCACGCTCGATGGCAACTGCCTCAACGGTTTCGAGGGCCTCTGCGGCGTCGCCCGCCTCCGCTGCGACCCCGACGCCGACCGCTGGGAGAAGGAGGTCCACTTCTTCGAAGGGCTGGCCGGCGGACATGCCACGCAGGTGAACCCTACGGGCACGCTGGCGTTCCTCGGCAACCTCTCCCAGACACTGCTGTTCTACGATCCGCGCACACTGCGCGAGGTGCGCCGCCTCTCGACGCTCCGCTTCTGCGCGCCCGAGGTCCTGTACTCCAGTCAAACCCACGTGGTGTGGCTGTCCGAGAAGACTTTCATCACGGTGCTTGGAGACTCGTTTTGGCGCTTCGATATGGACGACCTCGAGCACCCGGTCCGCCTCGGCGCCCACCTCGTGAAGCTCCCCCACGCGCTCAAGCTCTCGCCCTCGCGACGCTACATCGGCTACGGTTCCATGGACCACGACTTCAAGGGCTACGCACGCGAGCTGGGCGTCTTCGATCTCACCACCAACGAAGCTCGCGTCGTGCAGCTTCCGGCCACCTGCTGGCACATCGCGGCGCACCCGACCAAGGACTTCTTCTACGGCCCGAGTCAGCAGGTTGCCCCCCAGGGGCACGAGTTCGGCGAGTACACGCTCGCTCATTTCAAGAACTACGTCTTCGAGGTCGACGCCGAAACGGCCACCGTCACTCGCCACGCCTCCATTGCCAAGGAGCTCCCCGCAGCATTCACATCCGACGTCGTGGTCACGTCCAATGACGTCTTCTACAACGCGTGCGCCGGCGGCACGCTAGTGCGGGTCGATCTCGAGACCTTCAAGCACGTGCAGTTCATCGACGAGCGCCCGAGCTTCCTCCGCTCGCTCCCTCATCTGCGCAGCGGTTGGTCGAACCTGGTAGAAAGCTTCAGCCGCGTCGACGTGCCCGGCAACTCGCATCTGCTCCTGAAGGCGCTGCGTGCCACCCGCTTCAGCCTCCTCGACGGAAGCCTCGGCCTGCAGGTGAGCCCCGACGGTCGCTTCATCCTCTCTGCCCACCGCGGCCTCAACGAGGTGATCGTCTATCGCCACCCGGAGATGACGGTGCACAAGCGCATCCGCTTCCCGTCCATTCGCGGCTTTTTCCCCGAGCACGTCGGGCTCCTGAGCGATCCTCGCCTCGGCTTCCACCACACCACGCTCTCGACCGCGACCGTCAGCGCTTGAGCGGCCTAACCGCGCATGTCCTCGAGCTCGATGCCGCGTGTCTCGTGGACCATTCTCAAAACGAAGATGATCGAGAGAAATGCACAGAAGGTGTAGAAGCCGTACGCGCCAGCGAGGCCGATCCCAGAGAGCATGATCGGAAAGGTCATCGTGATCGCGAAGTTCGAACCCCATTGCGCGAGGCCGCTCACGGCGAGCCCGGTGCCGCGAATCTGGTTTGGGAACATCTCGCCGAGCATCACCCACATCACGGGACCCCAGGAGAAGTTGAAGAACACGACGTAGGTATTGGCTGCGATCAGCGCCAGGGGGCCGTAGAATCCTTCCAGCGTCAATGACCCGTCCGCGGCAGCCGTGGCGTTGGCGAACGCATAGCTCACCAGCGCGAGCGTGATCGCCATGCCGATGGAGCCGATCATGAGGATTGGCTTTCGGCCGATCCGGTCGATGAGCAGGATCGTGACGGTGACCGCGCCGATACTGAGCCCACCGCTGACGAGGTTGATTAGCAGGGCGTCACTCTCCTTGAAACCCACCGACTGCCAGAGAACCGCTCCGTAGTAGAACACGACGTTGATTCCGACGAGCTGCTGCAGGCTGGCTAGCCCGAGCCCGACCCACACGATGCGCCGGACCTTTCCCGAGCCTTGGTCGAGCAGGTCCGAGAATTTCGGACGGTGGTGGTCGCCCGCCAGCGAGGCTTCGATCTCCTCGGCCTTGGCAACCGCGGCATCACGGCCATTGAGTGACGTAAGCACGTCGATCGCGAGGTCCCGTTTCCCGATCAGCATGAGGTAGCGCGGGCTTTCGGGGATCATCAGAAGTGCCAGCAGGAATATCGTCGCAGGAAGGACCCCAACCCAGAACATCCAGCGCCACGCCTGGAAACCCCACCAGAACTCGCTCAGTGACGACCCCGCGGCATTTGCGATCAAGTAATTGGAGAAGAACGCGATGAAGAGGCCGGCGATGATGGCGACTTGCTGAACGGTGGCGAGCATGCCGCGATAGGCTGCTGGCGCGACCTCCGCAATGTACGCCGGCGCAAGTACGCTCGCTGCCCCGATGGCGAGGCCGCCGAGCACGCGGTAGAGGACGAATTCCAATGACCCATCGGCTGCACCGGAGCCCCACGCGCTGACGACGAAGAACGCGGCCGCGATACGCATGATGAATCGGCGGCCGTAACTGTCCGCGAGCCGGCCAGCAAAAAATGCGCCGGCCGCACAGCCGAGCAGCATCGACGCGACGTTGAAACCCGTCCCCACGCTGTCCGAATGGAATGCGGTCCGCAGGCCATCGACCGTGCCGTTGATGACGCCCGAATCGTAACCGAACAGGAAGCCACCGATGGTCGCGACACCGCTGATCAGCACGATGTAGACGGTGTTGGATTGCCCGGCCTCGATCGGCACTGTACTCAACGATCCACCCCGCCCATTTCCATGGCCGCGATAGTCTCCCACGCCGGCCCAAGTGTCCAGCTAGGGGTAGAACACACTGTCGTAGAAATCGACCATGAGGCCGATTCCCTCCATCCCATACGTATTGAACGTCTCGATGGTTCCGGCGTGGGGCTTCCAGTCCAGATAGGCGTGGCTGGCGCCGTCGATGGTGTCGATGCTGGAGACTTGCCCCGCCGCCGTCAACGCGTCCGCGTAGTCCTGAAGCGACGGCGCGGAGATAAGCGGGTCCGCGCTTCCGCGGGTCAGGTGCTGCGGGGGGAGCACCCTCACCGAAGAATCCGGGATGTTGTCGATAGGGGAGACGTGCTCGTTCCAATCGTGATCTGCATCGAAGTCGTCGACATTCGCAAAGACGCCGTAGCTTGGCTCGACCGCTTGGACCGCGGCCTGCAAGTTCGCCTTGAACGGAGCGACGTCGTCCGCGGCAACTCCGGTGGGCCAGAACTCCCAGACACCGTCCACGAAACCGCCCGTGCCGATCTTGTCGGAAAGCGTCGCCACCACAGCCGCCAAATGGCCACCTGCACTGTCGCCCGTCACTGCGATCGTGTTGGGATCCGCTCCGTACAGGGTCGCGTTCAGCATGATGTGGTGGATCCCACCGAAGATGTCGTTGATGAGGTCGGCCATGGTGTTCGGCTCCGGGTCACCATCGGCCAATCCCGCCAAGCGATAGTTCATGCTGAAGGCCACGTACCGACCGGTCTTCGCGAGCTCTCGGCCGAGGCCCCGCATGATGTCTTCGTTGTTGGCGGTCCAGCCACCACCGTGAATGATGATGACTGCGGGCAGATCACTGTGCGCGGCTTCGGGCTCGAACACGTCGTACCTCAGCGGCTTCACCCCCGGCTGCGCATACACGATGTTCTGCGTGTCCTTCACACCGGCCACCACGCTCTGATGAATGAAGTACGCGCCCACGGTCATCTCATCGACCGAGACGGTGACCTCGTACGGTGGCACGATGTGATCGAGGAAATCAGGCACCCCGGTAAACTGAGTGAACGGCCCATCGACGGCGCGATACACCGAGTCCACCACGTAGGTCGCGTCCGGGGTCGGGGTGACGGCGACCACCGAGCCTTCGGGCAGCAGGGTTCCCGCCGAATCCAGCGCGGGATCGGTGGTGAACGTGCCGTTGTCCGGCGTATCAGCGAGGTAGACCGTAAACATCGCGGGGCTGCCGCCCATGCCGCCGGCACCGCCCATGCCGCCGCTACCGCCGGAGCCACCGGTTCCGCCGCTGCCTCCACCATTGCTTCCGCAGCCGGTCACCGCTACGGCGACGGCAACCATCGCGGACAGTCCGATCCGCATCGTCAATGACTTGCATATCTTCAATCGCATTACCCTGCCTTTGCCCGACCCAGAAGAGGAGTCTTCACATTCAGTGTTTAAGATCAAAAGATCACTTTCGTCCTCTCAACGCGTCCTCCGGCTGCAGTCAGCGCGAATGCTGCCCGCCGGCGGGCGGCGCCGCATCCATGGGTTGAAGCGCGCCAAGTGGGCGAGCGAAGATCCGGTCGGATCCTCAGGCGATGCCCACGTAGCCGCGCAACAGGTGCGCGCGACCGCGGTAAACGCAAATCCTTCGCGCCACGCCCCAAGATTCGCGCGTAAAATGAGGTCATTTCCCTGGCACGTCCCATGCATGGATGTGAGCGCAGAGAGCGGCGCACCGAGTCAAGCTGGTGGGTTTCATGGGCTGCGTAAGTGATGATTGCGGGTTCATATTTGGCACTGGTAATTCCGGAACGGCGGGTGATACCGTCATCCGTGAGCCCGGCGAGCTGTCGCACGCGATGGGCCCCTTAGAGGTGTCATGCGGCGCTTAGACGCGCGATGAGGAGGTTGGAATGAAAAGGTTATTGGCGTATGCTTTCGTCCTGTCAGTGCCGATATTGGGCCTGGCAGGTTGCGGGGACACCACGACCACCGAGGTCGTCAAGGAGGTCGTTCCCCCTTGTAGCCCGACACAACCCCAGGGCGCATGCGATGCAGGTCAGAGTTGCGTCGAAGGGGCCTGCGTGGCGACTTCGAGCCTATGCAGTACGACGAACCTCGAGGGGACTTGCACTTCAGGCATGACGTGCTTCGCCGGAGGGTGTGTCCTCGAGACGGCACTATGCAGCACGGACAACCCAACCGGTGCATGCAACATTGGCAGCACGTGCGACCAGGGCGCGTGCGTCGCGACTGCAAGCCTATGCAGCTCAGCGAATCCCACCGGAACGTGCCCGAGCGGCCAGACCTGCCAAGGCGGCATGTGCGTTGGCGAGTTGGCGATTCCCTGCGAGCAGCAGGTCTACACCCAGCAACCCGAGATTGTCGTCCGTGCGAGCGCTACGCTTCCGCAGACGGTAATTCAGGATGAAGGGGGGAACGACATTTGCGTCCCCATCGATGATCCGCGAGTCCCGATCACAGGGCTGGTATGGGAGGGCGCGACCAGGGGGACAATCACCGTCGACGGACTGCAGTTCAAGGACTCGAACGGAAACGGGGAGCTCGATCCCTACGAAGACTGGCGGCTGCTCGAAATCTGCCGGGCACGCGATCTCGTCTCGAAGATGAGCCTCGATGAGAAGCTTGGGCAAATGGGTGAGGGATCCCGCTTCGGAAGCAACGGAACTTCCCAAGACTGCGCTCCGGCGGACGGGGAAGCGGACCAGCTGGTCCCGACCAACCGGCTGGACGATCTCGTCGAGCTACACCGGCGTCCGGCGTTGATTCGCACGGGCCAGTCCGGTCCTTTGTATGCGCGCTACATCAACAATCTCAACGAAGTGGCCGAAGGCCTACCGCTCGGCATTCCGGTCATCATCACGGCCGACCCGATTCACGGCCTGCGCATGCAGACGACGACGGGTGGCGGGCGAGGCGGCGGCACCCCCGGCGCCCAAATCCTGAGCCCTGAAAGCACGACGGTTTCGGATTTCCCAATCCGGTGGGGCTTCGGCGCCATCAACGACCGCACCGTGACCCGCCAGGCTGGCGACATCATTCGACAGGAGTTCATGGCGATGGGCTTCCGGTGGCAGCTCGGCCCCATGGCGGACTCGTCGACCGAGCCGAGGTGGGCACGAAACCAGAGCACTTTTTCTGAGAATCCCCTGCGGGCTGCTGTGCACACCCAGGCTTGGATCTCCGGCTTCCAGAACTACGGGTGCCAGGATGAAGAACAATGCCTGCGCAGCGGTATCGCAGCTACGATGAAGCACTTTCCCGGCGCCGGCCCCGATGAGCGTGGAATGGACAGCCACAGCTACCCCGGGCGGTACAACGTCTTTCCCGGCAACAACCTAGTGCAGCACCTGATTCCGTTTCAGGCGGCTATCGACGTCGGCGTTGCCGCCGTCATGCCTTGCTATAGCGTGTTCAAGGACCAACTCACCTATGATCCAGACCAGGTGCCGGCAGGCTTCGGCCGGCATCTCATCACCGACATCCTCAAGGCGCAGATGGGGTTCACGGGCATGATTACCGGAGACTGGGGCACATCGGGCCATGATTACGGAAACAACGCGGGCCTGAGCACGGCTCAACGTGCGGCCAACTGGCTCAAGGCGGGCTCCGACCAGTGGGGAAGCGACGACGTCGAGCTGTTCCGCGCCGCACTGAATCAAGGTCTCGTCGACCAGAGTCACATCGACGACGCGGTCGCGAAGATCATGGAGATGAGCTTCAAGCTCGGCTTGTTCGAGAACCCGTATGTCGACGAGGCTGCCGCGGGCCAGATCGTGAGGTCCCAGGAGAACATGCTGTTTGGGCTCAACGCTCAAAAGCGTGCCATCGTGAAGCTGAAAAATGCAAACGTGGCTTCGAGGGTGGGCTTGCTACCAATCGTCGGTGATGCCAATCACGACAGCGACGGTAGCGGCGAGGTCTCGGTCTATTTCGACGGTATTCACGACAGCCCAGGCGGATTGGTCTCGCAGCCGCCCGCTACCGCCGGTGACCCCTACTACGATCCGTACGTGGTGGACGATAGCGGAGCCGCCTTCCTCGGCGAGTACGACTACACGTCGCCCGCGGTCGATCCGCTTCTCGCCGTTGTCGAAGCGCCGACCATCGAAGAGGCGGACATCGCGATCCTTCGCATTGGCGCTCGCCAGGGTCAGTACTTCGGACTGGATGACGGCGTGCCGTTGTCCTTCGACGGACCCTTCCCCGGAACCGGCAATGATGGTGGCCTCGGTCCAGCGCTCTTGGAGCGCAACCGGGTCGTCGATGCCTTCCGCGTGCGTGACGGCTACATGGGATGCAATGCGGGTGGCACGGCTCTGGAAGCGGTGCCGGCGACCAACCCCGACCTGCGCATTGCGCTGGTCCTATACGCCGACCGAGCCGCGATCGTGAAAGGCTTCGTGGATGGCCTCAAGCCAGAGGCCCTGAACGACGTCATGGATGGCGGCACCTGTGTTTCCTACAAGGACTACTACAATGGGACCAGCGACGACCGAGCACTGGTCGCCAACGTAGAAAACCACAATCCAGCGGGTGACAGCGGTGTCGATGCGTTGTTCGTCGATTTCGGTGCCTACGACCGGGCGGTGCTCGATGTTCTCTTCAACGTGAACCTGCCCGATGGGGTCGACGCCTACTTGCAGGCAAGGCTGCCCATGGAGATCCCGAGCACCGATGCTGCGGTGGCGGCCCAATTTGAGGACGTCCCCGCGGACTCTGCCAACCCGCAGTACGCGATCGGCGCGGGAAGCGGCTACTAGAGCGACTCGTGCACGCGCGCAGCGGGCAACTCACGCTGCGCGCGTCTCCGAGTCCACCTGCGCGACCAGATGCGGTGTCTCCGGTTCACACATGGCCTTCCTCGGTAGAGGGGGCCAGCATGCCCATTGATGAAGCAGCGAGGATGAGACAATGAGAACGAAATTTTGGCTTCCCCTTTTGGCGTTTGGTCTGACCGGAGCTCTTGCTTGCGGTAGTAGCAACGGCGGCCCGGGCGGTACGGGGGGCGGTGGGACCGGCGGCACGGGCGGAGGCACGGGCGGCACGGGCGGAGGCACGGGCGGCACGGGTGGCACGGCCGGCACGGGCGGCACGGGCGGTATCACGCAACCGACCATCGGGGTCCGGACCAAGTCTGTCATCACCGTGGATGCGATGGACTTCAAGGACTCCAATGGGAGTGGCGACCTCGACCCGTACGAAGACTGGAGACTCTCTTCAGCCGACCGCGCCGCCGACCTCGTATCGCGAATGACGGAAGATCAAAAGATCGGGCTCATGGCCCATGCAACGACGACCGACGCACCGACGATCGGCAATCAGAACGTGTCGGCCGGACTCCAATCGATGATCACCAATCAGGACATCCGCTACGGTCTTGTAACCGCTCGATCGGGCCCGTTTGTGGCCCGGGCAACTTGGGCCAACAACGTCCAGGAGCTCTGCGAGGGCACCGAGCTCGGCATCCCGTTTGTGCTCAGCATGGAGCCTGCGCATTCGACAGGAGGCGGGCGGACAATGGCCGCCGGGTTCTCGCGATGGCCGACCGAATTGGGTCTTGGAGCCGGCACCCCCGAACGGGTTCAGGGCTTCGGCGGGGTGGTCTCCCAGGAGTACAGGGCCCTCGGAATACGCATGGCGCTCTCGGTGCCGGCCGACCTGGCAACCGAACCTCGCTGGAACAATACCCAGTTCAGCTTCGGCGAAGACAGCGCCCAAGTGAGCGCGATGGTCTCTGCCTACGTCGAGGGACTCCAGGGCACGACCCTCGGTGCCGATGGCGTGGCTGCCGTGGTCGGGCAGTTCCCTGGCGCCGGTCCCGCGAAGGATGGGTGGGACGCGCGTCTGCAGAAGGGGAAGTTTGTGACCTATCCCGGTGACAACATCGACGCCCATCTCTCCGCCTTCCAGGGCGCGTTCGATTCGGGTGTGGCGGCGGTCATGCCTGCGTACGGAATCCTGGAGAGCGGTGCCTGGTCTGGTCTCGGTGGTCTCCTCAACGGCTCGACGATCGAGCAAGTGGGTGCGTCCTTCAATGACACCATCATCAACGGCGCGCTCCGTGGTCAGTACGGCTTTGAGGGTCTGGTCATCGCACCGGCTGGCGTTCTCCGAAATGCCGGGCTCAATCCCTTGGGAACGCCTTGGGGCGTCGAATCCATGACTCAGGCTCAGCGCGTCGCCAAGGCGATCAACGCGGGCGTCGACCAGTTTGCGGATCTGAACGACGTCACGCCGATTGCAGCGGCTAGGACTGCTGGCGACATCAACTCTTCACAGATCGACGCGGCGGCGACGCGCGCGTTGGTCGTGATGTTCGATCTCGGCTTGTTCGAAAATCCCTATGTCGATCCGAATGAAGCTGGGAACCAAATCAACACGACCGTATCCAAGGACGCTGGGTATGCGTCGATGTATCGCTCGATTGTGCTCCTGCTAAACAAGAACAAACCCGCCGGCTTCCTCAACGGGATCGGAGACGGAACGCAGACCGGCGATCCGGGCAACGCTGGCAACGGCAGCGGAAAAGTGCTGCCCGCGCCTCCGGGTCAGGTCTACGTCGCGCCTGGTTGCAGCTTCTACCTGATGCCCCCGACCTTGGATGACCCCAGAACACAGGCCGGGAACATCGATTGGAACTTCGTGCTCGCCAACAGCGGTGGCTACGGCGAGCTCACGAACTTCGTCAGCCAAATCACGGACCCTCGAGTGAGCGACCCGGGCGTACGACCCTCGAGCATCTGCCCGATCAATCCCGCGGATACGGACGCGAAAAAGATTGCGTGCAGCAACTACGTCTTCCTGTTCATCGATACTCCGTATACCGCTGACCCGGACAGCGGGTCCCTCGAGCTGCCCGAGCAATCGCTGGAGTACGCGAACAACGCCAACGCCGATCTGCTCGACTTCCTCCAAACGGCCCGCGCCGCCATCGATACCGATTGGTCAGCATATGACGGATTCGTCCCCAACACGCAGATCATCGTGGCGCTCGACGCTGGAAGGCCGTCCGTCGTCAGAGAGGTGCTCGCAGCCCAATATGGCGTGAGCGGGCTCTTCATCGAATGGGGCGCCGATACCAAGGCCCTTTTGGACATGGCCTTTGGAATCAAGCGAGGCCTGGGCACGCTGCCCGTGGGCCTTCCAGCCTCCGATACGGCAGCCGCGAACCAGTTGGAAGACGTCGCGGGCGATGGACAGGACTCGATGTTCCCCAGGGGTTTCGGGCTGACGTTGAACCCATATGAGTAAAGAAGCGACATCTCACCTTAGGGTTGAAGGGATCACTTGGACTATGCATAGAAGAAAAGACGCGAAAGCGGCGACTGGAGTGTTTTGGCTCTTGGTTGGGCTGGGAGCCATCTCTGGCGGCTGCCAGACCTCGCTTCCGAGCAACGGCGGCACCGGTGGCACCGGCGGCACCGGCGGCACCGGTGGCAGCACCAACAATTGCGACGATCCCCGCTTGCAGAGAACCAACCTATGTAACTCGCCATATGCCGAGCGGGCGCTGCAACTCCTCGGGTCCATGACCCTGGAGGACAAGGTCCAACAAATGAGCGGGCCTCCCTACAACCCGACCAACTTCTTCGACCAGGAAGACAACGAACGCGTGGGTGTGGACGGTTTCAGGTACATGGATGGCCCACGCGGGGTGCGTTGGTACAACAACGACTACGGCACGACGGTGTATCCTGTTTCCGAAGCTCGCGCCTCGACCTGGGACATCGACCTCGAGGAGCGGATCGGCAAGGCCTGTGCCGACGAGATGCACTATCTCGGGCGCCACGTTTTCCTGGCGCCCACGATCAACCAGGTCCTGAACCCCCGCTGGGGAAGGGCGCAGGAAACCTACGGCGAAGACGCGTTTCTGCTCGGAGAGATGGGCGCCTCCATGATCCGGGGAATTCAAACACCGCCCGAAGACGGCACCTATACGATCGAAGCTTGTGTCAAACACTTCGCCGCGAACAACGTCGAGGACTCGCGCATCTACATCAATGCGGTCCTCGACGAGCGCACGCTGCGGGAAGTTTATCTTCGCCAATTCAAGAAGGCCATCGACGCAGGCGCGGCATGCGTGATGGCGTCGTACAACCGCGTCAATGGTGACTATGCTTGCTACAACTCGCACTTGTTGAGCGACATCCTGAAAGGGGAATGGAAGTTCAACGGTTTCGTGATCTCCGACTGGTTCGCCAAGGGTCAGACCAACCGGTCACCCCTCGCGGGGCTCGACGTCGAGATGCCGTTCAGCTCCGGCTTGTTTCCGGAGATCTTCGATAGCGCGTACTTCTACGGACCCCAGCTGGTGAGTGCGGTCAATGCCGGCCAGGTCAACCAACAGTATATCGATGACGCAGCGCTGCGGATCCTGCATTCGAAGGTGAAGTACGGTGTTCTGGACTACCCGAGGCAGTTCGAGCCGGGCCTCACCAAATCGCAGGAGACTCAAATGCTCGCGCTCGAGGCAGCCCGCGAGGGGATGGTGCTCCTCAAGAACGGCCCACAGCGCACCCTCACCGACGACGTCCTGCCCCTGGACGCGTCGGCGATCAGTAAGGTGGCGGTCGTGGGCTTCTTCGCCAACCAGGAGAACCTGGGTGACAAGGGCAGTAGCGACGCCAAGGTTCAGGATTCCGAGCTCGTCATCACCCCGTTCGAGGGCATTCTTGACGAGTTCTCCGGGGAGACGGTCACCTACCAGTCGGTCTCGGGCAACGAGAGCAAGCTCCAAGATGCGGACGTTATCGTCGTCGTCGCTGCCTATTGGCCGGCGGATCTGCAGCGCACTCCCGCCGGCGAGGAAGGCGAGTGGAAAGACCGCGAGAGCATGGGGCTGGTGTCCCGCGATCTCCAGAACATCACGGGCGCGTTGGCGCTGAGAAACGCTCATCCCGACATGAAGGTCGTCGTGGTCGCCAAGAGCGGCGGCGCCGTGGTCGGCAACTGGATCGATGATGTCGATGCGCTGATCATGGCGTGGTTTGGGGGCATGCGAGAAGGGCAGGCGCTGGCCGAAATCCTCTTCGGCACCGTCAACCCGAGCGCCAAAGTCAGCCAGAGCTTTCCGTTCCAAGAAACCGATCTGCCGCCCTACAACACGAGCACCACGGGTGATTTCCCGTACAGCTACTACCATGGCTATACTTGGCTCGAAAAAGAGGGGATTACGCCGCGCTACCCCTTCGGATTCGGCCTGAGCTATACGACGTACGCGTATTCCAACCTGCAGGTGGCCGAGCCCACCATCCCGAGCGACGGGACCCTCACGGTGACGGTCGACGTGCAGAACACGGGACCGGTGACCGGGTCGGAAGTCGTTCAGCTCTATGTGGGCTACGACAACACGGGGCTTTCGGACGAGTGGGGCCGCCCTGTCAAGGAGCTCAAGGGGTTTACGCGCCTCGCCGACATCGAGCCAAACGAGACGCGGACCGCGACCATCACGGTCGATGCGCAGGAGCTCGCCTACTGGAACACCAGCAACGATGCGTGGGAGGTCGAGCGGATGGAGTACCAGCTTTACGTGGGTCCATCTTCAGACGCCGCCGACGCGAACATGCAAACGGGCTCGTTCACGGTGAACTGAGTCGCCAGCCGCAAACACGTGAGGAGGCAACGGAGGTCCAATCATGATTCGCAAGCTGACTTCGAGTTGGCCTCTGCTCCTAGCGTTGTGCCTTTCCGCAGCAGCAACTGCTCGAGCGGCGCCCGAAGATGAGGGTGGAGAGGACGCCGGCAAAACGGAAACGGCTGCCTCGAGCACGAGGGCGGGCACAGACGCTGGTGCGCCCGAAAAGCAAACCCCGGGCGCAGCCACTGATACGGAGACTGTGAATCCGCAGGAACGCATCGATCAACTCGAGCGACGAATCACCGAGCTCGAAGCCAAGAGCGCCATGCCAGTTCCCGAGGACTCGGCCGCCGCGAGCACGACGGCGCCCAAAGGCGCTGCGAAGGAAGAAGAAGAGCCCCCACCCCTCCGCGCCCACATCAAACCTATCGGCGCGCACCTCTCGGTATTCGGAACCATCTGGATCGACACTGGTTACATCACCAGAACCGATGAACGGCCGGGCCAGTTCGACTTCCAAGCGCCTTACATGCAGGGGCGCTTCCTCCTCGGAGCGCAATACTATCAAGAGTTCAAAGAGAAGAATTTCGTGCTGGTCAAAGCGTCCTTCATCGGATTCGTCAACGAGTACACCAAATCGCAGTTCGAGCCCCGCATGCAGGACGCGTACATCATGGTCGGCCAGAAGTTGTGGGACGTGCAGATCGGACGATACCTCGCGTGGGAGGTCTACTACCGAGGCGAGGGCATCGAGCTCTTCACCGCGGAAGAGGCGGGCGCTGCTGGCGGGCCGCCAATCTACTGGCTCCAGGTGACTCGTGGGTACCGGAACGAGTCCGGACAAATGGCGGCGCACTTCTATCCGTGGGGAGCGGACAATTGCCCAGGTGGCAGTGCCCGCCGCTACATGGGCCTGTGTGACCACGCCTTCGGCATCGAGGTCTCGAGTGTGTACGGGCAGGAAAACAACCAGAACAACTACGGAGTGCGGCCCGCCGTCGATCTCCAATACCATGGCTTCGAGCTCATGGCGGGCTACGAGTTTCTGAAGCTCTCCCCTCAGAACGACGCGTCGTCGGCGCGGAGCAAGTTCAACGGGATGGCAGGGAGAGTGCAGTACGCGCGCGACCTCGTCTCCGTCGGGGCGGAGGGCAGCTGGGCCACCCAGGACAGAATCGATGCTCAGGATCAACAGGACGCTGAGAACACGCTCAAACCCTGGACGACCATCGGGGGCTACTTGAACTTCCGAAAGGGGATCCACTGGCCCGGGATCTCAGCTCACTACACGTCGGAGAAGAACTCGCAGCTGACGAGCACAGGACAGCGAGAGCAACGGACGCAGATCCAGGGCGCCGTCTCGTACTTGATCAAGCTACCCGTCAAGGGTTTGGCCTTGAAATTCGTCTACGGGGTTGGAGTGGCGAATCTGCAGGACGTCGACACAAACAGCGAGTTTCGTAACGTCATGCAATCGGGTCGCATACGAATCGTGTACGATCCGCAGGGGACCCTGAGCCGACAGAACTATCCGTAGGCGTCAGCCCGTCGCAGATGCCACGATACGAGATGAGCGCTTCATCATCAAGACGGCCCGCCGAGAGCGGAACCCTACTAGTACTGCTGACGTTGTTCGTGGGCAGCGGCACCGCTGCATTGATCTACGAGGTGGTCTGGTATCACCTTCTCCGTTTCACGATTGGCTCGTCGACCGTGTCTCTCGGGATCTTGCTGGCCTGCTTCATGGGCGGGCTCTTCATCGGTAGCCTCTTGTTCCACAGGGTCGTACCCACCCATCGAAATCCGTTGAAAGTCTACGCGCTCCTCGAGCTCGGCATCGGTCTATGCGGCATCGCCATCCCGATCATCATACCGACGGTAACCGGGCTGTACGTCTCGTCAGCGGAACATTGGGGAGCTCCCTTGCTCTCCCGCGCCATCGTCTGCGCCTTCCTCCTCCTTCCTCCGACGATCCTGATGGGAGCGACGCTCCCAGCGATCTCACGTTGGATGGAGCTGACGTCCATCGGCTACTCGCGCATTGGCGCGCTCTACAGCGCTAACATCGTCGGAGCCGTGCTTGGCACGCTGCTGGCCGGCTTCTACCTACTGAGGAGCTTCGACATTTACGTTGCGACCTCCGCCGCGGTGGTTCTGAATCTGGTCATCGCCACCGCGGGCTATGTGCTGGGTGCGCGCACTCCGTTCGAGAGCGTCGAGACACCCAAAGCGGCCGACGGTCCAAGCGACGCACGCTTTGGCGTAGTTCACATCGCAATCGCATTGTCCGGCCTGACCGCGCTTGGCGCGCAGGTCGTATGGACGAGGCTGCTGTCGCTCTTGCTCGGGGCGACCGTCTACAACTTCGCCACCGTTCTTGCGGTCTTCCTCATCGGGCTGGGGGCCGGAAGCGCACTCGGGGCCAGGCATTGCCGTCGCACCGAGAAGCCCCTCTTCTTGCTCGGGCTCTACCAGCTCGGGCTGGTTTTCGCGATTCCCTTCGCAGCCTTCGCGATTACCGGGATCGTACCTCCGCTGCACTTTCTCCGCGGCGGGTGGCTGGCGACGAACCTGGATGACATCGTGAGGGTGGCAGTCGCGATCCTTCCCGCGACGCTGTGCTGGGGTGCAAGCTTCCCGCTCGCCGTGGCAGCCGCCGGGGATAGGTACCGTGACCGTGATCCGGGGGCGTTGGTGGGACGCGTCTACGCGGCGAACACGATCGGGGCCATCCTCGGGGCGCTCGCTTTCAGCACGATCTTGATTCACTTGCTCGGCACGCGAAACTCGCAGGTTCTGCTCACGCTGCTGGCCGGGCTGTCGGTTGCGGGAATTCTAACGAGCGTGTCGTTGCCGCTCAGGAGAGCGCGGCCCGCGGGCCCTTCGACACCTCGCACGACGCTGTATCGCCGGATCATCATGATCGCCACCGTGGTGATCGCGAGTGTGGGCGTCAGCATGCTCACACCGGATACCCCACCGGGCTTGATCGGTTATGGCCCCCAGGTGAAACGTTGGAACGAACCGGCCGAGTACCTGCACGTGCGGGAAGGCACGAGCGCGTCGGTTGCGGTGTCGAGGACCAGGGGCGGCGGCTCGAGGCATAACGTGAACCTCCATATCAACGGGCAGATCTGCGCATCCAATCTCCCTCAGGACATGCGATTGCAGCGCATGTTGGGGCATCTTCCGGCGATCTTGCATCCCGATCCGAAGTCGGTCCTGATCATCGGCTTTGGCGCCGGTGTGACGGCCGGGTCGTTCACACGGTACCCGGGCATCGAGCGCATCGTCATCGTCGAAATCGAACCCGAGGTCCCCGCTGCATCCCGAGACTATTTCAAAGCGGAGAACTATGCGGTGCTCGAGGATCCCAGAACCGAGCTCATCATTGATGATGGTCGACAGTACCTGGCTACGACCACCGAGACATTCGACGTGATCACCACGGATCCCTTCAATCCTTGGTTCAAGGGCGCCGCGGCCCTCGCCACCCGCGAGTTCTTGCAGCTTTGCGCGGAGCACTTGAATCCCGGTGGGTTCATCAGTCAGTGGGTCCCGCTGTATCAGATGAGCGAAGACGCTGTCCGTAGTCAGATCGGGACCTTCTTGGATGTCTTTCCAGAGGGCAGCATCTGGAGCAACGACATCAGAGGGCAGGGATATGATCTGGTGCTTCTCGGTCAAGTGGGCCCCGTGGTGATCGACTCTGATCGACTGAAGGAACGGCTCGATAGCAATGCCCTGCTGCGGGAGTCCTTGGCTGACGTGGAGATCAACTCACCCATGGACCTGCTTCGAGCCTACGCAGGACGACGACAAGACGTGCGTCCATGGCTTGGCGACTATCAACCCAACCTCGACCAGAACTTGCGGCTCGAATATCTCGCAGGCAGAGCCCGGATGGCCCAGAAGGAGGAACGCATCTACGAGGACATGACGGAGTACTTGGTATACCCAGAGAACTTCTTTCGCGTAAGCCCGGAGGAAGAGCGCATGCTGAATCGGTACTTCGACTACGGCAAGTAAAGCAGGGCGCTCTCTCTTCTCGCTCTTGATCCAAGTAGGCGCGCAGGCGTATCCTCCGCGCATGTCAGATACACTGAAGGCAATCTGCGGCATTCTTCTCAGCGGGGCTCTCGTGTTCGGGTGCGGCGAGCAAGTTCGTCCGGGATGCACAAACGACAACGTTGTCCTTTCCGATCAACCATGCTTGGATACCACCGAGTGCCCGGAGTGTGGCCCGGTGTGCGAGGCTCGGGGAGGAACGAGGGTGTCGGGCCCAGCGTGCGTCGAAGAGGTTGGCTTCGGGTCGTACTGCGTGTGCACCTGCGAATTCTGCAACGACGCAGGCACCGGCGGTACGGGCGGCGGCACGGGCGGTTCGGGTGGCGGCACCGGAGGTACGGGGGGCGGCACCGGCGGTTCGGGTGGGAACGGCGGCAGCTCTGCGCAGTAGCGATCCTGGTTGTCACGGCACCGCGGCGACAATCGTCCGGGAGTCGGACTCGAGGCCGCGGCTACAGGTAAGGCTGAGCCCTCTGTTTACTCATCCTTGATCCAGGAAGGCGCGGAGGCCTAGTCTGTGCACATGTCGGAAGCAGTCAAGGCGATCTGTGGCGTGCTCCTCAGCGGGGCTCTCTTATTTGGATGCCATGACGAAAGTCGTCCGGGATGCACAAACGACAACAGGACGCTCTTCGATCAACCGTGCTTCACGTCCAACCAGTGCCCGGAGTGTGACCCGGTCTGCGCGAGCGAGGGTGGAACGAGCCTCGGGGGCCCAGCGTGCGTCCTCATCATCGGCTTCGGTTACTACTGCGTTTGCAGCTGCGAATTCTGCAACGACGCCGGCTCCGGCGGCACCGGTGGCGGCACTGGCGGTACCGGTGGCGGGACAGGCGGGACAGGCGGGACAGGCGACACTGGCGGCACCGGTGGCGCGACAGGTGGCACCGGCGGCGCGTCTACGCAGTAGCGACCCCGGTTGCGATGTCCCCGCGGCGGGAATCGTCAGCGGGTTGGGATCGATGGCCGCGCGGCCGAGGGCTCGAATCCCTCGAGCCACTCCCCAACTCGGCTACCAGATCTCTTTGAACGGGCGAAGGTCAACCTCGAACGACCACGCCGACTTCGGCTGCGCCGCGAGGTAGTACACGGTATCCGCGATATCGCTGGGTCTCAAGTGAGTGCCTTCGTCGCCGGTCTGCTCACCGGTCCCAATGATACCGTCGACGATGACCAAAGCCACGTGGATCCCTTCGGGCCCTAGCTGGCGCGCCAAGGATTGAGCCAAGCTGCGTTGAGCGGCTTTCGCCGATGCAAAGGCGGGGGTGAAAGGTTTCCCGCGAAGCGATGCGGTAGCGCCGGTGATGATGATCGCGCCGCTTGCGCGCTCTCGCATCGGCCCCACCACCTCACGAGTGCTCTGGAGAAGCCCGCGGACATTGACTTGCCAACCCTTTTCGAAGTCCTTATCTGGAACGTCGTCGAATCTTCCGAACTGCCCCGTACCAACGTTGTACAGAAGGACATCGACGTCGCCAAAGTCGTGGCGCACTTTGGCGAAGGCACTCTTGATCGCGGCGGGGTCGGTGACGTCGCACGCGTAAGCCCTGCCGCCGATCTCCTCTGCGATACCACTCGAGTAGCCGGTGCTGCGAGACAGCAATGCGACGGCATACCCTTCGTTGGCGAAGCGAAGAGCAAACGCCTGCCCGTTCTTAGGACCGACCCCGACCACCACACAAACTGGCTTTCCCATGAGTACTCCCTAGAGTGCCGACACTCCGTCTAATCGACGCCGTACCTCTCGGGGCGGAGCACCAAAACTTCGTCTACATACGCAATCAGGGCGTAGTTATCGAAATAATTGGCCGCCACATGCTCCAAGATTCGATCGGCCACTTCGGGGGTGGTGAGGACCTCGAGCTTTCCGTTCGGACCGCTCCAGTCGCTCGGTCGAATCCCTCGCGTACCCGCGCCGTCCACCACGGAATACGTGTAGCCCTTTGCCCCCAGCGTACGGACGTCAGAAACCAATGCCGCCCGCAAAGATTGTGCGCCTATGATCGTCACGCGTTTGACGGGTTTTACATCCATGAGCTTGCTCCTCAATGCCTACTGGGTTTACTCACGTCCCTGTGCTCCTCGCGCTCCTCGACCTGGACATCAATGCCGCCGGCAGGCTTCGGGTTCTTGATTCCCTTGTATTCGAAAACGCCAAACGGCTGAACGTCGTCGTCGCTGGGCAAGTCGCTGCGTTGCCATCCGCCACCGAGCGCTCGTACGAGTCCGACCGTCGACCTGAGCAGACCGGCTTTGATCTCCGCAGAAACGATCCTCGCATCCAGCGTGTTGACTTGTGCCACGATCAGGTCGAGGCTCGACGCCAAACCACCTTGGTATAGTTGCATCGCCAGGTTCTGCTGCTCCTCTGCCGCAACGACGGCCAACTTCTGCCGGTCCAGTTGATCCGAAATCAGCTTCGTACGGCTCAGCCCGTCTTCGACTTCCTTGAACGCCTCCAACAGCGTTCCCCGATAGTGGTCTTCCATTTCTCTGTAGTAAGACCATGCTTGCTGCACGTCCGCTCGACGTGATCCACCCTCGAATACCGAAAACTTAATCAACGCACCGACCATCCAGAACAGATTGGCAACCTTGAACAAGCTACCAAATTGGCCCTCGATACCTCCCCCGGCGCCAATCCGGAGCTTGGGAAAGAAGGCAGCTCTGGCAATGCCGATCTGCCTGTTGGCCTGCGCAACCTGCCGTTCCATCGCGGCGACATCGGGGCGGCGTTCGAGCAGCGTCGATGGAACCGCCTGAGGCACCGCAAACTCTCCGACTACCAGCGTATCGACGGGCTCGATCGAAAAGCTTGCGGGCGCTCGGTTGACGAGAACGGCTATCGCATGCTCGACCACCTCGCGTTCGGCTTGAAGTCCGAGCTGACGCGATTCTGTCCTCACCAGTTGATACTGCGCCCGGGCGACGTCGAGTGCGGATGCGATCTTTCCCTCGAATTTGACCGTGACCACCTCGAGGGAGCGCTTGTAGTAGTCGATCGACTGCCGATAGATCGCGTTCTGCGCGTCGATCCCGCGCAGCGTGAAGTAGTTCGTCGCCAACTCCGCCTGAAGCGACAAGCGCGCCAATCCATATTCTGCGGCCTGCTGTTGAGCGGCGTATATCTGCGAGCGCGTCTCGTTGCGAATTCCCGACCAAAAATCCGGCTCCCATCGCGCCAGACCCCCAAGAGCGATCCCCTGGTCGGACCGCGGGGCGTTGGGCGCCCGAAACAGCCGACCGTCGGATTCCCGCCCGATCCGAGGCACCGCATCCGTGCCGATGTGAGGAATCAACTTCGCCCGCGATTTCATCATCATGTCTCGCGCCTGCATGAATCGTTCGGCAGCGGCTTCGAGCTCGGGATTCGCCTCCATCGCTTGTTCTTCGAGCGCGTCTAGCACCGGGTCGCCAAAAATCTTCCACCAGTCTCGACGGATGACGTCGTCGGACGGGTGCGCCTCGACAAATGGGCTCGACCCGTTCCACCCGGCTGGTACCTCGAATTTGGCGAGGGCATACTTCGGGGCCAAGTCCACTGCGCCGCGGTTGATGCATGCTGGCAGCACTAACGCGGAACAGACTAGGATAGCCCGCACAACACCAAAGCAAGACCCAATACGCATTCTTCGAGTCCTCCTCCCAAAGGGCTGACTGTCGCCTTCCTAGGGCGCCTCCTCGAAATCTTCATCAAAGCGCCTTCTGGGGTTCGTGCTCCGCTTCTTCGGGCACGGCCTCCCCAACAGGCTCGTGATCTTTGACGACCGGTTCGTGATGAGGGGTGAGGATTTTATATCCCGGTGCTGGCGTTACGATGCGAACGGGCTCGCCTTCGAGAAGCGAAGCACTCGGGTTATCGATGAGCCGATCGTCGGTCGTCACGCCGGCGCTCACCTCCACCGCACTATCCAAGATTTGTGTCACAGTAATCGGTTTGAAGTGGACCTTGTTCTCCGAAGTCACCGTTGCGACTTGCGTTCCGTTTTCATCGAAGACCATGGCACTGGCCGGTATCGTCAATGTGTCCCGATCGACTTCCGCACTAAGACTCACGGTGGCATAGGAGCCTGGCCACAACGCACGATCTTCGTTATCGATTACGAATTCGGTCACCGCCGTTCGCGTGTCGACGCTAAAACCTTTTGCCACCGTGAGAAACTTCGCCTCGAAGTGTCGATCCGGCAGCTGCGGCACCACCACGTCTGCCGTCAAACCGGGTTTGAGAAAGGGCCCGAAGTTTGCTGGGACAGAGACGAATAATCTCATTTTGTGAATGTCTGCAACTGTGAACAAGCGACTGCTTTGGGCCCTGTTGTTGTCGAGGGTTCCCTCTTGGTTGACATAGTCGCCGACATTGATGTCGCGCGATGTGACGACTCCATCAAACGGCGCAATTATCGTGCGGAACTTCATCAACGCATCGAGTCGTGCCACCTCTTGCAGCGCCGCATCCAGCTCCCTCTTTGCCACCTGAGCGAGTGCCCGCTTTACCGAGATGGTTTGCAGCGGTACCGCATTCGATTTCTGCATGGCGCTGTATCGCTTCTCGGTGAGCTTCGCGAGCTCGTATCTTGCTCGCTGAGCGTTCGCGGCGGCCGTTGCCCGTCCGTACTCAGCGCTTAGCGCGGGGGCGTTGATCACCGCTAGCACGTCGCCCGTTTTCACTTCCGCGCCGTAGTCCTTTTCCCACATCTTCACGTAGCCGGAGACCTGCGCGAATATCTGGGCTTCGTACCAGGCGGCGATGTTGCCGGGAAGCGTGATCGTCGTCGTCGGATCGACAGGCTGAGCGCTCGTGAGCGCCACGGTTGGCACGGCACCTTGCAGCGTGTCCTCTGCCAATCTGTCCGACGCTGCCCTTCTGTAAAGAAACGCGACGAGAAGATAGACGCCAACCATGAGCACAGCGCCGATGGAAATGAGTTTGGTCTTTCGCTTCATGAAAACGCCATTGGTTGCGCCGCAGAGTTTAGAGCGATTTTAATACGTCTTGGCCAAACAGACTGGAGCGATTGCATACACAGCATTAGACCACCGACTCCCGCTGGTGGACGGTTCGATTTTTGTACACGACGGCGTAGATGGTCGGCACAAAGAACAAGGTCGCAAAGGTAGCAAAGAGCAGCCCTCCGATGACAGCACGTCCAAGGGGCGCATTTTGCGAGTTTCCCATCGACATCGGTAGCATGCCGAAGATCATCGCCGACGCGGTCATCAGGACCGGACGGATCCGGGCGCGACCGGCCTCAACCGCCGCGCGAAAAGCATCCTGATGGATCTCGATCCGCTCTCTCGCATAGGCGACGATCAAAATAGAGTTCGCCGTAGCGACCCCGACAGTAATGATGGCTCCCGTGAGCGCCGGAACCGAAATGTACGTGTGTGAAACGAACAGAGCCCAGGCGACTCCTGCGATGGCTCCGGGAAGAGCGGTGATGATGATGAACGGGTCGATCCAAGACTGAAAGTTCACGACGATCAGCAGGTAAACCAAGATGACCGCCGCCACCAGCCCTGTCAGAAGCTCGACATAAGCGGTGTGCATCGTCTCAGCTTGTCCGATGACTCGGAGTGCCGCAGAGCGAGGCAAGTCGCTCTTCATCTCATCGCTGATTTTTTCTACATCGGCCAGTATACCGCCGAGGTCCCGTCCCTCTGCAGACACATAGATATCGAACGCCGGCTGTATGCCGTCATGGGTGACCACACCCGGGGTCCCCTCGGCCGAGACTTTGGCGACATTGCCGAGCAATTGCGGAGCTCCGTCGGTGTCCTCCTCACGCCTGTGGATGGGAAGCGTAAGCAGCTGGTCGATGCTCGCAAGCCAGGGCTGTGGGGTATAGACGTTGATCTGATAGGAAAGGCCCGTCTTGTGATCGAGCCAATACTTCTGGTCGATCTGCTGACTGCCCGAGGTTGCCATCAACATATTGAGACCGAGGTGTTCCGTCTGAAGGCCAACCCCCAAACCCAGGGTCCGGTTGCCCTCGACGAGGAGCGTGGGCGTGCGCATCGTCTGCTGAATCGACACATCCGCCGAGCCGGGGATCTTCTTCAGCTTTCCCGCTAGTTGTCGTACGAAGCGATAGTTTTCAGCCGTGTCCATACCCTTGACTCGTACGTCGATGGGGGCGGGCGAACCGAAATTCAAAATCTTCGCCGTCAGGTCAGCCGGCTGAAAGGTGAACTCGGTGCCCGGGTAGCGCTCCCTCAGACCTTTGCGCAGGATTCTGCGAAAATCCCAGACCGGCGCTTTCTCGTTCGTTAGCGCGATCGTCAAATCGCAATCCTGCGAGCCGATGGTGGGCGTAGGAATGAACGCAAGATTGTGGGGCCCTACTGGCAGGCCGCAGTTGCTGACGATTCCTTCTACCTCGCCTGGAAGCATGCGCTCGATGTCGTTGGAAACGAGGGAGGCAATGCGGCTGGCAGTTTCGATTCGGGTTCCGAGCGGAGCTCGCATGTGTAGCTGCAGAGCGCTCGTTTTCACCTCCGGAAAGAATTCAGTCCCGTTGAAATAGAAAAGCACACAGGAAACTCCCGCGAAGAGGAGGAAGACCAAGATGAATATCCGGCGATGAGAGATCGCCAGTTCCAGCAGTTTCACATAACCGTCCGCGAAGGTTTCGAACCGGCGCTCGAAGCCCTTCTGAAAGCGAACCAGCGGATTTGCGTGGTGCGTAGGTTGGTCGGAATGCTCTTCTTCCTCATGAGCGCGGAGCAAGTACTTCGCCATCGTGGGCACGAGTGTCCGCGACAACGCGAATGAGGCGAGCACGGCCAGCATTACGGCTTCTGCCATCGGTTTGAACAGGAAGCCCGACACGCCGGTCAACCCGAAGAGAGGCAACCAGACGATCGCTATGCAGAGCGTAGCGACCAGCGTCGGTATGAGAATCTGGTTGGCCCCGTCGATGATCGCCGTCTCCAAAGGTTTCTTCATTGCGAGATGGGTATCGATGTTCTCGATCATCACTGTCGCGTTATCCACCAAGATGCCGACTGCCAACGCCAGGCCTCCTAGCGTCATGATGTTGATCGACTCTCCCAACCAGTTGAGACAAATGATCGCTGTCAGGATCGAGAGCGGAATCGACGCGGCAACGATCACCGTGGCCCGCCATGATCCGAGGAACAACAACACGACGAGCCCCGTGAGTGCTGCCGCGATCAGCGTCTCGGTCAGCACTTCCTGGATCGGAACCTTCACGAACTCGGATGCGTCATGGAGGATCTTGATATCGACGCCTTCTGGGATACTCCGTTTGATCTTCGGGATCGCCTCCTTGACGCCCGCGACGACATCGAGCGTGGAGGCCTCGCCACTTTTCATCACGACGATGCTCACCGCCTGCTTGCCATTTACGAGCACGGCGTTGATTTGGGGTGGGCCCGCGAGAGTGGCATCTCCCACATCGCGCAAGTAGACCGTGGCATTGCCCACGCGCTTGATCGGGATGTCGTTGAAGTCTTCTACCTGCAGCGGCGAAGCGTTGGTCTGAACCATCCAGTCGATTGATTTGATTTTCTGATCGCCTGCAGGCAGAACGAGGTTCTGTTTGTTCAACGCGTCATGTACGTCTTTTGCCGTCAAATGCCGGGCGAGGAGCTTCTGTTGGTCGAGCGAGATGAGCAGCTGCTTCGGCTTCCCTCCATAGGGATGAGGTAAAATCGCACCGGGAATCGTCACCAGCTCCGGGCGGATTCGAGCGATCGACAGGTTGTAGAGGTCCGCCGGCGAGAGCTTATCCGAGGTGACCTGCAACATTGCGACAGGAACCGACGACGCCTCCAAACGCATGACCATCGGGGGTGAGATATCCGGCGGTAACGCCTTCGTCACGGTCTGCGAAATCGATGCGATGTCGGCCTCGGTCGCTGCCAGGTCTGCTCCCGGCTGCAGGAACACCTTGGTCAAGCTGAATCCGTAGTACGATTGGCTTTCAAGCCGTGCGATCCCCTCGACGGTCGACGTCAGGGCACGCTCGTAGAAGTACGTGATGCGTCCGGATACGTCTTCCGGCAACATTCCGGCGTAACTCCAGATGATGGCTACGACGGGAATCTTGACGTTGGGAAAGACGTCGGTAGGCGTGTCCAGCGCCGACTTGCTTCCGTAGAGCGTAATGAGAATCGCCAGAACGACGAACGTATACGGCCTACTCAAGGCAATCGAAACGAGCTTGTTCACGTAGCTGAACCCATATTCGCGCTTGATGCGCTTAGAGAGAATCGACCGTACCAGGCGCGGTCGCATACGCCAAGAGCCAGCATCCCTGTCGAATACGCGGGGCCCGAGTGAGGGCGCCGCTTCGCTAAACCAAGAGATCTGTCAGTGCGGCACGACATGATAGGCACATCAGGGAACCGGTCTTGAACCCGGCGAACGGAAAGGAAAACTCGGTCCGTTCCCAAATAATACTTGCGACATCAGAACCCACCTTCGAGTTTGAACGCAGCGGTCCCCGAGGATTCGGGTCCGGGAGCACAACCTGCGGACGACGCCCCGACAGGGACTTGGTCAGGTGGACGGGGGAGCGCGCGCTGCGACAGAGTCGATGGAAGGTGTCGGAATGGGAACTGTGTGGCGCGAGCCGAACGAAACGAAGGGTTCCGGAGCTACAACCGACTGCGCCCCGGCCTGTCCGTGTCCGGCCTCGACGGGATCGACGATCTCTTCGGAGTCGGTTACCCAACATTCGATCAAGGCCAAGCTAGCCGCGTTGGTCACACATACGGGAGCGGTGGCAGCCGCGGCGCGCATACCATGCGCCGATTCCGCAGCGGGTGACTGAGCGCCTACCGAACCGAAGCCCAAGAGCCCACCCAAGATGAGCAACGAGGACCATGTTCGAATCGGCCAATCCGCAGGCCGACGTCCAATCATGAACAGTTCCGACGCCATTCGAATCGATTAACCACCTTGAGACTGGAATATTCCCTCTGGCTTGTCTGTACGCAGGAATCTGGGGTCCGTACTCCGGTTTTTCGGACGGGATGTTCTCGCTCAGCCCTCGAGGGCTTCTTGGGCGTTCATTAGCGAGGCATCCAGGCCGCGTTTGTTACGCCTGAGTATGAGGCGCTCGGCGAGCTTCCCGAGAACTGGAGTGGGGATCGCGTACTCGAGCTTCATCGTCAGCTTCGTCCCCCCGTCCTGCGGATCGACGATGTTCGTCCAAAGGCTCTCGATCATGCCAATGCTCTGGTAAGCGGCACACTCGTTTTCGACGTAGTTGACCACCACACTCTGCCCGCGAAACTGCATCCCCACCATCTTGAAGGTCCACTCGTACTGTGCGCCTTCGCCGGCTCCTATTAGGTTGCGTACCTCGATCATGCCGTTCACCCAATCAGGGAACTTCCTCGGGTCGCTCACATACGCGAAGACCTCGCCGAGCGGAGCCTGGATCACAATGCTGTTCTCGTAGGAAGGCAATCGAACGCTCAAGTTTCCGAGGCAGCGCACACCATACGAGCAGCCCGGCGAGCCGTCCATCCAAAATATGCTGACTATCTTGTCACTAAATTGGCGCTACTCTGGCTCTTCTCGGCGAAGCTATTGTCGCTGAGCCTATGGGCTCACTTTCAGAACCGAATCACGCGCTGCTCGATGCGACGTCGAGTCGCTCGCAACCCAGGCAGGGCGGCCGAATTGGCCATGCTCCAAAAGGAGAAACGAAAATCATGTCGAGCGGACAGTGGTGTTGCGCTGCCGGGATCTTCCTTGTGCTGACCGGTCTTGGTTGCAACAAGAGCAAGACGTCCAAGGGTGCGGTCTTCGGAGTCAGCGGCGCCGAGCGCGGCTGCTACCTCTACGAAACGAAGAACAAGAAGTTCAAGTACAGGAGCCAGCAAGCCACCGTCGAGACCAGGTGGTACGATGAATGGACTTCGCGTCATGGAAAGACGCTTCCCCAAGCAATGCCATCGCCGCGTCACTGGATGCACCCGAAGCTTCCACAGCGTTACGCGGCCACGATGCACGAAGACAGCCTCGCGACGGACGTGAGCGTGGAGCCGGGGCCGCTCCCGAGCCAGGCCAAGGTCGAGTACTTCCATGTGCTCGAGAAGGGAGCGAAGTTTTCGGGCATGTCGCCTTTCTATACCTTCCTAGATGACCACACGGTGGTGACGATCTCTTTCGGTCGCAATTCGGCGATGCTGCTCCTCGTCGACGTCTCGGGCGATTCGAAGCTGTTGGATTCCGTCGCCCTACCTGGGCGAGGCGGTAAGGCCCTCGAGCTCGCCCACCGGTCCGCCCGGATGGCGATGTTCCGCGATACGTCGGGAGGAGCCTATTCGTACCTCGATGCCAAAGGGAACGTCTACGTTCCTGGAGCGGACAACACGATAATCCGCATTCCGATTCGGAACCGGCAAATCGTGCACGACCGCATGACCCTGATCGATCTGCAGCACGACATCGAAGAAGGCGATTGGATCGACAACGCCATGCAACATCCGGAAAATCACATCACTGCCATCATGCCGGATGCACAGGGGCGCGTTTGGTTCACCTCGAAGTTCGGCCTAGTGGGGGTTCTCGATGTCGACGAAGACTCGGACGAGTGCCCGCGAGTTTACGTGACGTCGATCTGCTATTTCTCCTTGGCTTCGAAGATCCAGCACTACTATGAGGGCGAGTTGCCGCCCGGAGCTCGGGACTTCATCGAAGGCGTCGAGCGAGATGAAAAGAACGGCACGCTCGTTCACAACTTGGCGAAACATCGAAAAGAAGCTCTGAAGGTCTTCGGCGCCGATTGGAAAGCAGACGAGCCATTCGAGCAGATCCAAAACTCGTTCGCCGTCGGCCCCGACGGCGTCTACATCGTGAGCAACATGGCGTTATACAAGCTTCGGTTCAATCAGGACACCAAGCACATCGAGCTCGATCCGAACTGGGCCCCGAGCTATGCGCATGAGCCCCTAGTGTACGACAACGACAGGCAGGTGAAGCCAGGCCACCTGAATGCAGGAAGCGGCACGACGCCGACTTTGATCGATGATCGCTTCGTCGCGATCGTCGACAACGCGCCGAGCCAGGTCCATTTGAACGTCTTCAGTCAGAAGGACGGCACGCTGGTGAGCAAGCTTCCACTATTCGAGCCAGGTCGGGGTGCCGTGGAGAATTCCGTCCTGGCCTACGACGACAGTCTCATCGTGGCCAATACCTACGGGTACGTGGACCCCTTCGTGGAGAACGATACCGCGGGCGGCATCATGCGCTTCGACTACGATGAAGAACAGGGCGAATACGTGCTTCAAGAAGGCTGGCCCGCAGCGGGCCACATCGACGCGCAGACCGCCACGCCCAAGCTTTCGACCGCGCATGGTCTCATCTACATCTATCATCGCGATGTGGACCAACCAGATTACCACGATTGGCAGCTTACCGCTCTCGACTTCCGGACCGGTTGGCGAGTGTTCAGCATCAAAGGCTACTTCTCCGATGTCGGCTTCGATGACAACGTCTCGGGGATCATCGAACGAAGGACCCTAGGAGCGCAGTACTATGGCCGGAAGGTGTTCAACAACATCTGGGGAACTTTTTCGTTTGGCCCGAAGAACAGCATCTTCCTCGGTACCTACCGGGGGTATGTCCGCATCTCATCGGCAGCAACGCTCGACTAGACGGTCCAACCGTTGAGCAGAATGCGCTAGCCGGTCGGCACCCCGAACGCGAACACCGCGAGACAAACGAGCGCCAGCGCGGTGAATCCGACCGCACTGCGACCCATCTTTCGCGCAACCAATAGGGCCACGATACACTGCAGCGCGTAGTACAGGGCAAACGCGCGCGACGCGTACGCGATGATCTGGTTCACGTTGGTCTCCCAGGTGACCGCGACCGTGACCAGCATGATGATAAGGTAAACGTAGCGGGCCGGGATTTGTCCCCCGCTCAGGTCCTCGATGAGACCCCCGGCGCCAGAGTCATCCGCGACGGCCGCGCTGAACTGGCTTCCGATCGCCGCGACGGAGATGAGCAGGGGAAGAACGACCGCCACCGGGCGGCACATCTCGATGATAGCGGTCACGTCTGCGCCCAAATCCTCTTGGAAGAGCACGGTCGTCAGCGCGAGAAACAACAAGTAGACCACAGTCGAGATGAGCTGGGCCGCGCGCATCGTGGAGATGCGCTGCTCGGCGGGGTGGTTTTCTCCGAGGTAGCGGGACGTCTCGAAGCCTTGGACGACGATCAGTAGACCCAGCAGCACGCGCAAATCGTGAAGGTTGATGCTCTCGTCGATGTCCGGCAGGTGCCACTGACCGCCGACGAAAAGTTCGACATTGTAGATCAGCAGCCCAATCAGAAGCGCGGCGATCATCCCGAGGTTGAGGCTGACGGCATACTTCTCGACGCTCTCGAGCTCGTCGAGCCCGCGCCATACGCCGATGCTTCCGATGAGAACGAGAAGACCGGTCGTCACCCACCTCGCGGCCCCTAGGTCCGCGACCCCGATGATGTGGAGGGCGAAGGCCGCCAGAAGCTGCAGGTAGTAGGTGACGGAAATGAAATACGAGCCGGCAAGCACGAAGCGGGAGAGCAGGGCGATCTCTTGCGCTGCGCCGTGGTCCTTTTCGACAGGCTCGAAGTGGCGGATGTTGAAACGCATCACACCGCCGATGAGGTAGGCGATGATTAGCAAGATGGCCATGCAGAAGACGGCGTAGTAGCCGGTCACGCTCGCGAGAAGCGGAGCGCTGATCAGGAACCCGCTTCCCATGATCGAAGCCAGTGGTGTGACGGTTGCCTTCCAGGACGTGGAGCTCGCCAGCCGCTTCGAAAACGCAAGATAGCCTCCGCAAGCGAGGGCGACGACGATGATGATGCCGCTAATCAGCATCGCACTCGCCGGTGATCGGTGCGCTGGACATCGCAATCACTTCCGTGGATCGATCGTGCGGGCCGGGCGCTGGCTGGTGTGAAACCCATGAAACCTCTTTTGTGGAGCGTACGTGGTCCCGTGGTAAAGACGCAGCAGCGGGAGCGCTAAGGGTGGCAGAGGGCTTGGGTGTCTTCTTCGGTTTCACCCATTTCGCAGCCGCTGAGCGTCGGGTAGCTGCAAACGCCATCGGCAGAAACTTGGTGCAGATCCGCATCACCCTTCACGCAGTGATTCGTTCCCGTTCCAAGCCGGAAGAACTCGTCGAGTTGCTCCCGCGCCGAGGTGCGTGGGCTCACATCCGTGTGGGGATCTCCGCAAAGGGACATCGGCACATCGCACAGAGGTTCGCCTGGGAGCCCAAAATCGTATTCCGCGTAGAAGCTCCCCGCGGCGGTGGAGGTGACCGTTGGAATTCCCCATACCTCGCGGATGCCTTGATCAAGCATGGGGGCCTTGAGGGTGCGGGCCATCACGTGGCCGCCTAGTGTCGACACCTGATGATCTCCGACCGCGACGCGCGTCAGGACCTCTTTCGCATTGGTGTTGGGGAACGTGTTCTCCCGGATGTGGTGCGTATAGCCAGTCGGCTCGACGCGGTCCCAGAGCATCTGCGCGAGGGCGATGATCAGCTGCTGCTCGCGATAGTCTTTGTAGTGGAGCTTGATCGCTTCGAGAAAAGTGTTGAAATCGACGCTGCGAAAGAGCAACAAACTGTAGGGCTGACCCATCACCCCCAGGGCTCCGCGCTCCACATCGGGGCTGAGGGCCATGAAAACGGACCCCATGATGCCGCCCTGACTGTTGCCGTAGTAGTAGGCTTTGTCACCGTTGATGTATGGCCCGTAGGTCTCGTCTGCGGCGAAGCTCGTCTTCATCATGCGCGTGAGCAAGAGGTAGTTGACGAAACCCTGGTGGAGCCGGTCGAACATCGTCTGGAGTCCAGAGATGTCACCGACAGCTAGAAGGAGCGTCACCGTTTGAACATCGTAGTCCGACATGCCCTGGAGCTCCGTTGCCACGAACGCATAGTTGTATTCGTTCATGAAGCTCGGGTTGTGCTGGGAACCGCCACCGTGAATTTGTTCTCGAGTCCCGAAGAGCCCGTGTCCGTATTGAACGCTCGGAGCGGGATTCGCCGGGCTGGCGCTCTTCGGGATGTCCAGCTCGAAGGGGATGTCGGTCCAGGGCTCGTCCTCGTTGACCGTCGGTAGGCCGTCGTCTCCGAAGAGGAGCGAGCCGCCGGGCTCCGGGCTGCTCATGAAGAGTGGAACCCGAAAGGTACCGCAAACGCGAAACGCGATGTAATCGGACTCCCAAACATCGTCGCAGGGACCGAGGGTGTAGTCGGGACCTTGCTCTCCGACGAGTGCCAGTGCCTGATCGCGCATGCTGACAAGCCAACGCGTGTTGTTGGCATCGCTCGCGGTACTGAAATCCCAGGCGATCTGGATCTCACCGCGGTCCCAACCAGCTTCCGCCAACTGCGAAAAAATGTCCTCGTAGAGGCCCCTTCGCGCATCGATTGATTCATCGTCGCTCGCCGTTCCATCTCTGAGCGCTGCGAAGCCATCCGAGGGTTCGATCAATGCGCCCGCTTCGTTTTTCAGTCCGCGAATAGCAACGATGTATCGGGCATCATCACGCAATCGGACGACCGGTCGAATCATCGTCGAACGCTGCTCGAGTGTCGGAGCCCGGACGTCGATCTCGGCGAAGTGAGGGACGCGCTCACCGGTCTCTACATCGAGCACGATGGTCGGCGAATCGACCGACAACGATTTCTCGATTTCTTCGGGGCCTGCCAGCTCGTTTCCCGTCGCACCTCGAAGGTACGTCAATAGCGGCGAACCCGCGGAGAAGCCGTCGCTCTTGCTCCAAGGCGTGGCAGCATTGCCCAGCATGAACTGCTCGCCGAACGAGATTCGCCGACCCGTCACCGTGGTGACGTCCTCCACTGTGTGCACGTTCGACGGGAATGGATAGCCACAGAACTCCGGTACGAGGGAGTCGCAGTCGAGCATCGGATAGACGATCTCGGTTCCGCCATCTGGAACGCCGCCGTCTTCGGGAGTGCAGCGCTCGGGATGCAGCGTGCAGTCCACGACGTTGGACTGGTTGCCGCACCCAACCAGCGAGATGCCGAACACAATAGAGAGACAAGTAAGCTTCATTGAAAATCTCTGGCGCCGAAGGTACGTGGCATGCGTCGAGCTTGCAAGTCGTGCCGCGCTGAAGCAGAGGCACCGGGTCGATTCCGATTGCGATTGGCTCGAGCCTCATCGGCTCGATCGGATCGAACGACTCTGCCCGACATGGAGAATGGAAGTCCTTGAGGCCGGCGACTTCTCGGCATAGGGTGGCTGACGTGACCACGAGATCAGCCGCAGCGAGAAAGCCACTGCCGAAGCGACGCATTGCAGTGGCGGGTTTGGTGACGCTCGCCGCCATTGCGGCGCTGATCTACGTGCGTTGGGGTCGTGTTTCAGCCGACGAGCTCGTGCTCTACGGCAATGTCGATGTGCGTGAGGTGGACCTCGCCTTCAACGAGAGCGACCGTGTGACGCGCATGCTCGTGGAGGAAGGTGATGCTGTCGTGGCCGGCCAGCTCCTGGCAGAGCTCGACAGTGCGCGGCTCGAACACGCGATGCTCGAAGCGAAAGCACGAGCCGCAGGCCAGCGCTCGGTACTGGCGAGGTTGCAGCACGGGAGCCGGCCTGAAGAGATCCAGCGCGCACGCGCCGACGTGACGTCAGCCAAGGCGGAGCTGCGCGATGCTCGGTCGACGTCTGCGCGCTTCGCTCAAGCCGTGAAGACTGGCGCCGCTTCGAAAAAGGACACACAAGATGCCCTCACGGGCCTCCAGACGGCGAGGGCGCGCCTCGATCGAGCCCAACAGAATCTCGACCTCGCCATCGCGGGTCCCCGCACCGAGGATATCCAAGCGGCTGAGGCTCAGCTTCGTGCAGACGAAAACGCCCTGGAGCTGGCAGAGCATCGGCTCGCAGACACGAAGCTCTATGCGCCCGCCACGGGGGTCGTCCTCACTCGTATCATCGAGCCTGGCACTGTCGTTCTCCCCAACTCGCCCGTCTACACGATCGCGCTGACGGATCCCGTATGGGTGCGCACCTATATTTCAGAAACGATCCTGGGACGGGTGTATTCCGGAATGAAGGCCCACATTACCAGCGACTCGTTTCCCGACCGAAGCTATTCCGGCTGGGTCGGCTTCATCTCGCCAACGGCGGAGTTCACCCCCAAACCGGTCGAGACTCCGGACCTGCGCACGAGCCTCGTGTATCGGTCGCGCGTGTACGTCGACAATCCCGATCACGCGCTGCGTCAGGGGATGCCGGTCACGGTGACCCTCCTCGAGGATGAGCGCCCCAAGCCGGCGCCAGTGGTCCCCGGCGCTTCACAGAAAGAGGTGCCACCGTGAGCGCAGCCGCTGGGCCTGCATCGAGTCCGGCTGCACCTGATGCCCCTGAGCCCAGCGACTTTGCGATCGATATTCGAGGGCTCACCAAAACGTTTGCAGTCCATGGGGCTCAGATCACAGCGCTTCGAGATCTTAGTCTCCAAGTGCGTCGCGGAGGCGTCACGGGCCTCAGTGGGCCGGACGGCGCGGGCAAGACGACCTTGATGCGACTCATCGCCGGTCTGCTCACCCCCGATGTAGGACGGCTTGGCGTTCTCGGCCTGGACGCGACCAAGCAGGCCGAGGCCTTGCGCGGGCGTGTCGGCTACATGCCGCAGCGTTTTGGCTTGTACGAGGATCTCTCAGTCCAGGAAAACCTCGCGCTCTATTCCGACCTCTACGGATTGCCCGAAGCGCAAAGGGCGTCCCGCTTTTCGGAGCTGATGGAGTTCACAGGTCTGGGTCCGTTCCGCAGCCGGTTGGCGGGTCAGCTCTCTGGCGGAATGAAACAGAAGCTCGGACTGGCGTGCACGCTGATCCATCCGCCGGAGCTCTTGCTGCTCGACGAGCCAAGCGTCGGCGTGGACCCCATCTCACGGCGCGAGCTCTGGAAGATCGTCCAACTGCTAACCGGCGAAAGGATGACCGTGATTTGGAGCACGGCGTACCTCGACGAGGCCGAGCGCTGCGACGACGCTCTGCTTCTATACGAAGGTCGCCTCGTGGCCCAAGCCGCGCCCGAGCAGCTCATCGAACCGATGCGAGGCCGGACCTTTGCGATGCCCATGCCGCCCGCCGATCGCCGCCGCGCCGCGCGCGCGGCCAAGGCGATCCCAGACGTGATCGATGCCGTGATCCAGGGCGGTACGGTGCGAGTGCTCGTCGCCGAAGGTGCGCAAGCGCCCGATCCACGCGCCTTACTTCCGAGCGCCGAAGGAGCGCCCGAGCAGATGAGCCCGGCCGAGCCTCACTTGGAAGACGCGTTCATCGCGCTGCTGCGTCTGCAGACCGATGCCGATGCCGCGCGCTCGCCGATCGCCAGCAAGCCCCCCGCGGCCTCATCGCCCGTCGTCGCGGGTCACACGGGCGAGGCGCCTGGCGAGGATCCGGTCATTCGTATTCGCGACCTGACCAGGGTGTTCGGGGATTTTACCGCGGTGGATGGCGTGAGCTTCGATGTGCTGCGAGGCGAAATCTTCGGCCTGCTCGGTCCCAACGGCGCCGGCAAATCGACGACGTTCAAGATGCTCTGCGGCCTGCTGCCACCGTCGTCGGGCGAAGCGCGCGTGCTCGGAATCGACCTGCGGAGCTCCGCCCCGGAGGCACGAGCGCGAATCGGCTACATGTCGCAGAAGTTCTCTCTCTACGGGATCCTCAGTATTCAGCAGAACTTGCAGTTTTTCGGGGCCGCCTATGGGCTCGCCGGTACGCATCGCGCCCGACGCATCGCGGCCACCATCGCAGACTTCGGCCTCGGCGAGGTTGCGGACCGGACGAGCGACGATCTTCCTCTGGGCTTCAAGCAGCGGCTGGCGCTTGGCGCTGCCCTCCTGCACGAGCCGGAGATCCTATTTCTCGACGAACCGACCTCGGGCGTAGATCCCCTCACGAGGCGAGAGTTCTGGGATCGGATCAACGCGCTCGCGGAGGCCGGTGTCACCGTCATGGTGACCACTCACTTTCTCGACGAGGCAGAGTACTGCGATCGAATCGGGATCATCTACAAAGGGGGTCTCATCGCCCTCGGGTCGCCGAACGAGCTCAAAAGCCGCTATCGAACCCCCGATCTCCCCGAGCCAAGCCTCGACGATGCATTTGTCGCCATGATCGAGGCCAAGGCCGAGGAGCTTCACCCGTGAGCGGTGTCTCTAGCTCTAGGGCCCGGCGGATGCGGATGCGCGGCCTGATCCGTAAGGAAGCGATCCAGATTCTCCGCGATCCGAGCAGCATCGCCATCGCCTTCTTACTTCCGCTCCTTCTGCTGGTCATCTTTGGATACGGGATTTCGCTCGATGCGCGGAAGGTTCCGCTCGCGATTGTCGTCGAGGCGCCCAGCGCTGAGACGGCCAGCTTTGCAGGATCTTTCCAGCAATCCGCATACTTCGAGCCGCGCGAGCTCCGACACCGTCAAGATGCAGAGAAGCTGCTCATACGCAGGGAGGTAAACGCCATCGTCGTGCTTCGCTCCGATTTCTCTCGCCGTTACCGCGATCCTGACGGCGCACCGATCCAGGTGATCGTCAATGGCAGCGACGCCAACACCGCACGCCTCATCACGGGATACATCGAAGGCGCATGGGTCACTTGGCTGACGCAGGTTGCCCAGGAGGAACGCCTGCCGCTAGCAATGCCCGTCGCCCTTCAATCGAGGGTCTGGTTCAATTCCGCCGTCAGCAGCCGAAACTATCTAGTCCCCGGCCTCATCGCCATCATCATGACCTTGATCGGCGCGCTGCTTACCGCACTGGTCATCGCCCGCGAGTGGGAGCGAGGCACCATGGAAGCGCTCTTGGTCACCCCTGTCTCGACCTCGGAAATCCTACTCGGCAAGCTCATCCCGTATTTCGTGTTGGGGATGGGGGGCATGGCGCTTTCGGTCGCCATGGCCATCTTCCTGTTCGGCATTCCCTTCGAGGGCTCCTTCATCGTGCTCGGGATTGTATCGTCCCTCTTCTTGCTGACTGCGCTTGGGATGGGCCTTCTGATTTCGACCGTCTCGAAGAACCAGTTCGTCGCCGGGCAGGTCGCAATCATCGTGACCTTCCTGCCCGCCCTCATTTTGTCCGGCTTCATCTTCGACATCGCGAGCATGCCCGTCGTCGTTCGGTGGATCACCCACGTGGTGGCGGCGCGATATTTCGTGGCGATTTTGCAAACCATCTTCCTCGCTGGAAACATCTGGACGGTGATCGTTCCCAACGCGCTGGCCCTCGCTCTCATGGCTGTGTTCTTCCTCGGGATGACCTGGCGCAAGACGCCCAAGAAGCTGGATTGAGCCCCCATGTGGTTTCGCATTCGAGCGTTGATGATCAAGGAGCTGCTCGCGGTCTGGAAGGATCCACGGAGCCGCGCCGTTCTGATCGGGCCGCCGATCCTCCAGCTCCTCGTATTCGGATATGCGGCCACCTATGATCTCCAAGACGTTCCGGTGGCATTCTACGACGAGGACGAGGGGGCCGACGGCCGAGAGCTCCTCTCCCGATTTGCAGGCTCTCCGGTCTTCCGTCCCATCGCTCATCTCGATCAAGAAGCCGATATCGCTCGGGTGATCGATTCCCGGGAAGCCACCGCGGTCGTGCACATCGGGCAGACTTTCTCGCGCGACTTGCGTCTGGGATCGCCAGCTCCCGTGCAGATCATCGTCGACGGTCGCAATTCGAACACGGCCCTGATCACGACTGGCTATGCCAACGCGATCGTGCGCAATTTCAACATCGACTGGCTACGGCGCTCCGGCAGATCGATGCCCTCTGCGAACCTGGTGGTCCGCTCCTGGTACAATCCGAACCTGCAAAGCCGTTGGTTCATCGTGCCCGGGATCGTGGCACTGCTCACCTTGGTCGTGACCCTCGTCGTTACGGCGCTCTCTGTGGCGCGGGAACGCGAGCTCGGCACCTTTGATCAGCTTCTGGTCACCCCACTTCGCCCCGTTCACATCCTGATCGGCAAGTCACTGGCACCCTTGCTCATCGGACTCATCGAAGGGACGGGGATCGTCGTCGTCTCGGTGCTTTGGTTTCGCGTCCCGTTCCTCGGAAGCGCGGCGCTGCTTTACGTAGGCATGATCTTGTATCTTCTGGCGGTCATCGGGGTGGGGCTCATGATTTCGTCGTTGGTGCGCACCCAACAGCAAGCCATCCTGGGCGCCTTCCTCTTTCTGGTCCCCTCGGTGCTTCTTTCGGGCTTCGCGACGCCGATCGCCAACATGTCGGCTGTGATTCAGCCGCTCACCTACATCAACCCGATGCGCTACTTCCTCGTGATCGTGCGAGGGGTGTTCCTCGAGGGCATATCGGCCGACTTGGTGGCTCAACAGCTCTGGCCGCTCGCGTTGATCGCCATCGCGACTCTTGCCTCGGCAAACTGGCTCTTCCGACACCGACTGTCCTGAACGAAGCCGGCGCGCTGAGGAGAGACGACCGTCCAGCCGAAGCGGCGCCGCCAACGACTGGCTTGGAGCTCGATCACTTGCCGTAGGAGCCACCCAGATGGTCGTATGGGTCATCGCCCTCGTCGAGCTTTTGGTCGTACCGTGCATGGTCGATCAGACGTTCGAGCCCCTCCACGACGTATGCCAGGAACTCACCGCTCGATAGTATACCGATCGGCTTGCCGTTCTTCGTGACGGGCAGGTGACGAATGCCTTTATCGCGGAGCAACTGCACGCACTCGCGGATGTGGACGGCCACATCGACGCTGACGACGTCGGTGGTGGCGACCGCCGACACTTTCGTGGCCGCCGGATCCTTCTTCTCCGCCACGATCCGGGAAACCAGGTCGCGCTCCGATAGAATGCCGCGGAGCGCATCCCCTTCAACGACGAGCACCGCCCCCAGTTGGTTCTCGGCCATGGTCCGGGCTGCCTCTGCCACCGTGGCGTCCGGGCGCACCATGACCATGTCGGTCTTCATCAACGAGCCAATGATTGCCATGTGATTCCTTTCTGCGGATCCAAGACCGCACAAATACTGCCTCTAGCCGGTCTCGGCTGCGTGCTTCTTGATGAGGTCTTGCGCGATTGCATCGGGGACGGAGTCGTAATGGCTGAGCTCCATGGTGTAGCTCCCGCGTCCCTTGGTCATGCTCTTGAGCGCTGGCTCGTAGTCCATCATGTCGGCCAGCGGCACAGAGGCTTTGACGACCGTGGCGCCGCTGATCTTGACGTCGGTGACGAAGATCTTGCCGCGGCGGCTCGAAAGGTCGCCCGTGATGGCCCCCACGTGCTCGCCGGGCGTGGTGACCTCGACCTGGACGACAGGTTCGAGAATCTGTGGCTGGGCCTTGAGGAAGGCGTCCTTGAACGCGAACCTTCCGGCGGTCTTGAAGGCGATTTCCTTGCTGTCGACCGCGTGAGTCTTCCCGTCGAAGACGGTGACGCGCACATCTTCGATGGGATAACCGGCGACGATGCCCCGCCGCATGATGTCGCGGACGCCCTTCTCGATGGCGGGCAGGAAGTTCTTGGGGATGACGCCGCCGACGATCTTGTCGACGAACTCAAAGCCTTGCCCTCGCTCGAGCGGCTCGACGCGAAGGCGGACCTCACCGAACTGGCCGGCACCGCCGCTCTGCTTCTTGTGCCGGTAGTGGCCGTCGGCCTCGCCCGTGATCGTTTCGTGATATGCGATCCTTGGTGGCTTGGTTTCGACCTCGACGCCCTGGTTCTTGATGCGCTCGATCACCAGGCTCAGATGCATTTCTCCCAGGCCATGAATGACCAGCTCGCGGGTTTCGCGCTCGAAGTGCGCTTCGAAGGTCGGGTCTTCCTCGCGAATGCGGGCAAGGACCGCGGCGATCTTGTCTTCGTCGCCGCGGGTCTTCGGGACGACGGCGAGGCCGTGCAAGGGTTTTGGGTACGGCAGCGGCCTGTGGTGCACGTGGTCGAGAGCGTGGTCGTCGTGGAGCACGTCTCCGAGGTGTAGCTCGTCGACCTTGGCGATCGCGCCGACATCGCCCGCGACGACGGAATGAATCGCGGTGCGCTGCTTTCCTTGTGTCTGGAACAGATGACCGACGCGGATGGGTCGCTTTCCGTCACCCACGAAGAGCTGGTCTCCGGCGTTGAGCTTTCCCTGGTAAACCCGGAAGAAGCAGAGCTTCCCGAGGTATGGGTCGCTTGCAATGTGGAAGACGCGAGCGAGCAGCGGCTTGTCAGCGTCGTCGGAGTAGACGAACGGCTTTTCGTCGTCGCCTTCGCCGATGAAGAACGGACGCCGGTTGCCTTCGGGAGGGCTAGGGAAATAGCGCACGATGATGTCGAGCAGCTCGGCCACCCCGACTCCGCTCAGCGCGTCCGTGAAACAGACGGGGATGACGTGCGCCTGATCCATGGCGCGCTCGAACGGCTCGTGAAGCGCCTCGTAGTTGGGTTCCTCGCCTTCGAGGTAGCGCTCCATGAGCGCATCGTCGATTTCGACGGTTCGATCGAGCAACTCGGTGTGGAAGCCAGCAACCGGGCCGAGGTCGCTCTCGCCCGTGCCGTTCAGCAAGCAATCGATGACACCTTGGCCTTTGTTCGCCGGCAGGTTGATCGGAAGACAACCACGGCCGAACGCTTCTTGGAGCTCGGAAAGAAACGCGCCTAGGTGGGAGACGCTTCCGTCGACGTGGCTCACGACGATGGCGATCGGAAGGTCGAGGCTGCGCGCGAGCTTCACTAGACGTCGGCTGGCGCTGTCGACGCCAACCTCCGGATCCATGACCAGCACCATCGTTTCGGCGGCAGGAAGACAGGCAATCGCCTGGCCGATGAAATCGGGTGCGCCCGGAAGGTCGAGGAGGTTGATGCACTTCCCTTGATGCGTGGCATGCATCAAGGCCGAGTAAACCGAGTAGTGATGCGCTTGCTCTTCCGGCTCGAAGTCGCTGGTCGTCGTGCCGCCGTCGACCGTGCCTTGTCGGCTCGTTTCACCGGCGTGAAACAGAAGCGCTTCGGCGAGGGTGGTTTTTCCGCTCGAGCGCGAGCCGGCGAGCAGGACGTTGTGGAAATCCGGGGTTCCGAAGTCGGGCATCGGTGGAAATCAAGCAAGTCTTGGGCTCTACTGCAAGGCGACCAAGGCACAGCTGCGCGAGGCTTGGTTCTGCGCGTGAAAGCATGCTTGTGCAGACCAACGTTGAACCCAGCGGCCGGCTCGATCTATTCTCCGAGCTCATTTCCAGATTGGAGAAGTGCCATGAACCGAAGTCTGTTGCTTCTGATCGTGCTCGGCATCACTGGTTGCACCCAGGCGCAGAAAACCGCCATCAAGGAAGAGGTCGCCACGGAGCTCATCAAGCGCCGGAAAGACCTGACCACGGCTGAGCCGCAGGACGAGATCGTCCGAGGCTCCGTTACCGGTCAAGCAACCGCCAAAGGCTACGATCATCCGGATGAGTACATGGCCGACTTCGCCACCTCGATCGCGAACAACATGGAGCCCGTCATGCGGCACGCGCAAGAGGACCAACGGATGCGCGACAAGCTGGCCGCCTTAGAGAAACAGGTCGGCAAGAAGCCCAACGTCTTGGTCTTTCTGATGGACGACGTTGGATGGATGGATCCCGGCTTCAACGGAGGCGGCGTTGCGGTCGGCAACGACACGCCAACGATGGATCAGCTGGCCAATCAGGGCCTGGTGCTGACCTCGGCATACTCCACCCCCTCTTGTACGCCGACACGTGCGACGATTCACACGGGGCAAAACCCCCTGCACCACGGACTGTTGCGACCGCCGATGTACGGTGAGAAGGGCGGATTAGACGGCGAGGCGACATTTCCCAAATTGCTGCAAAAGGCGGGCTACATCACCCAGGGAGTTGGCAAGTGGCACATGGGCGAGAACGAAGCTTCCCTGCCCCAGAACGTGGGTTACGATGACTACTACGGATTCCTCGGTGTCTCCGACATGTACACGGAGTGGAGGGATCAGTACCTGAACCCAGAAGTCGCGCTAAGCCCGAAGCGCTTCGCTCTGCTGCAAATCATGCCCTTCAACCACGACAACGTGCACTGCAACCATGCGAACAAGAAGGAATGCGAGAGCACCTATCAGATCAACCTCTCGAGCATCAAAAACCTCGACCAAGACTGGGCCGCCTACAGCGAAGCATTCATCCGAAAGATGGAGAAGAGCGACAGACCCTTTTACCTTTACCATGCGACGCGCGGTTGCCACTTCGATAACTATCCAAACGACGAATATGCAGGAAAGTCTCGTGCCCGCACGACATTCAGTGACTGCATGGTGGAGATGGACGACATCCTGGGCAGGCTCGTCAACGCGTTGCGGGAAACGGGTCAGCTCGACAACACGTTGATCTTTCTCACGTCGGACAACGGTCCAGAGTGTGAGATTCCGCCCCACGGTCGGACCCCGTTCCGAGGTTGCAAAGGCTCGAGCTGGGAGGGCGGTGTGCGCGTCCCGACGTTCGCGTACTGGAATGGTACCATCAAGCCCGGACGCTCCGATGGGCTCTTCGACCTGGCCGACCTCTTCAACACGATCCTTTCGATCGCAGGAAAGAACAGCGCGGAGGTCAGCAAGGCTCTGCCCAGTGACCACTACGTCGACGGCGTCGATCAGGCGTCATTCCTGATCGGCGACGAGCATCTCTCGAATCGCCGGAGCCGCATTTACACGATGAATCAGATGGTGTCGGCAATCCGCATCGATGAGTTCAAGGGCAGCAGCGCGGTCGAGATCGAGCAGGGTATTTTCAATCGGGGTTACACGGGTGGATTCAGCGGTGCAATCGTCACCGACACAGGCGGCGTGATCATCACGAACCTTTACGAGAATCCAAAGGAAGACGTCAGCGTCGGCGTCCGCCATATCCCCATGGGCGTGCTCCTGATGACCGAAGGCAATCGATACATCGAGGTGCTCAAGAAATTTCCGATGAAAATCAAGGTTGGCTTCGAGTAAGTGTCGGCATTTGCCGAGACCGCTCACCACCACCAAACCACCAGAGTGATGGTCACGATGATGAGACCCAGGGATTGAATGCGGTAGTTTTCATACCAGCGCTGTCCTGGTGTTGCTGCCGCGTCCCGCGGTCGCCACAGATGACCTTCGACCTTCTTCGGAACGGGCGCCGGCGTCAGTAGGCTGGCCACGACGACCAAGATCAGGCCTAGCAAAAACATCCACATGGCTCCGTACAAGTATTGGAGCTCGAACAATCCGAGCCACTCGACAGCCATCCATCCGATGATGCCCAGCGGAATGCCCAAGGCGATGCCCGCCAGCGCGCCGGCATTGTTGGCTCGGGGCCAGAATAGTCCGAGCAAAAACACCGCCACGACCGGAGGCGTGAGATAGGAGAGGATCGACTGCAGATATTGCCAGAGAGTGGGGAAGTGTGAGATCTGCGGAGTCCAAATCACGGCAAACACCATGAATACCAGGGTGGCGCCGCGACCCCAGCGCGCGAGCTGCTGCGTGTCCATGTCGGGACGAGCGGGTTGCACGAAGTCCATGGTGAAAAGGGTCGATGCCGAATGAAGGATTGCCTCGAGGCTAGAGAGCATCGCTGCCGCGAGGACCGCCAGCATGAATCCGCGCAAGCCGATCGGTAACAGGTCGAACGCCAACATCGGAAACACCAAGTCGGGATTGTCCAGGTCGGGGTAGAGCACGGTCGCAAAGACGCCCGGCAGGATCAAAATGAAGAGGTTCGGCAGTTTGAGCAGCCCGGCGAACAGTGCGCCCCAGCGGCCGTCGTCGAGCGTCTGCGCGCCGAGCGCGCGCTGAATGATGAACTGGTTGGTGCACCAGAAGTACATGCCCACGATGAACACGCCGGCGATGCCGGGCCATGGCATCACCGGATCGCTCGCAGGTTGCATGAGGCTCAACGCGCCAGGCGGGGCCGCGGCGACGACGGCATCCCAAGAGGGTACCGCTTGCCAGGCGAGCACCGAGATGACAATCCCCCCGCTTCCGATCAACACCGCTTGCAGTGCGTCGTTGGCCACCACGGCGCCTAGGCCGCCAAAAGCGATGTACACGCCGGCCGCCAATGCGGCAACAGTGATGGTGATCCAAATCGATACCCCGGGAAGCAGTGTCTTCAGCACCATGGCACCGGCGTAGAGCGAACCGGGGGCATCGACCAGCATGCTCGTCAACAAGAGCATCGCGGAAAATGCGATCCGCGGTGCGCGCCCAAAACGCTCCTCGAGATACTGCGGTGCCGTGTAGATGCCAGTACGGAGAAAGACCGGAAGGAAGAATCCTGCGAACAGGATCAGGAGCACCGCTGGCATCCACTCGTAATGGAAGACGCTGATGCCGCTGTGATATCCCGCCCCGGGTAGGCCCACGAAACTGGCGCCTCCCATGTTGGCCACGTAGAAAGAGAGGCCGATCAGCGGCCAGCGCATGCGGTGCCCACCCAGAAAGTAACCCTCCGCCCCTTGCCCCCGGGTCTGCCGGGCGAAGTACCAGCCAAACGCCACACGCGTGAGCACCACGTAGCCGATCAAGATCCCGAGATCCCAAGCGGAGATCTCTAGTCGGGGCATGCGGAAGCCTCCTTTCGAGCGCGCAGCACCTGACGACCATAGTCAACGTCGCCGAATACGCACGAAATCCGGAAATACGTTCGGTGCCACGCGCTCCTTGCGAAGATCCGCTGCCAAAGTCGTCCGCACAACTCGACGCGAGGAAGCCGAATATGGCGCTTCTCACCTTCGGGGTCGCGTTTCCTTCAGGCCCGCGTTTACTGCAGTTGGATCCAGGTGGCGGCGGCTGCGGCGCATGCACTTCCGTGCGCGTCGTAGACTACGGTTCCGCTAAAGAGCTTGCGGCCCTCGCGGCCCCGCGCCCAGCCCATGACCACGTAGCGCCCGTCGGCGCGGATCGGCTTGTCTAGGCGGTACGTCATACGTCCGAGTACGACCGGCCCGTTGATTCCGTAGCGGTCGATGAATCCCCATGCGCCTGGGCAATCGAGGGCTGCGCAGACCAGCTCCGGTGGGACGTGACCGTGCTCGTCTGCGAACTCCGCCTGTGGAAGCCACGAGCTCGCGACGATCCCTTCGGCGAGCCGCCCCGTGAAGAGGCACATGCCCTCGCCACAGCGACGGTCGGTCCCGCAGACGAAACAGTTCGGGAACGGGTGTGTCTTGTAGCCCGTGAAGTTAGCGCGCGCCCGGGCAGCCTCGGCGAAGCTGATCGCGTCTGGGATGTCGAGGTCGAGCTCGGCGCGCCTTGCGCTGGCGATTTCGACGTTGCCGTCCACGAGGGTCGCGGCGCTTCCGCTGGTGATGACCTGGATGTCGCGGTCGAGTGGGATCGGGCGCTTGAGGGTGACCTCGACCTCGGCTCCCACGTGCTTGCCGAGGAGGGCCGCGCACCAGCCGCCGTTTCCGGAGTTGGGGGGTCCGTTGAAGCGGTGCGGGACGTGGACGGCGTGAATGGTTGCTGGGTTTTCGAGAATCCGTGCGGCGTTGTGATTGAGCATCTTGGCCTCCTTGCTTCCCAACGTACGGAGAAGGCCTGCGAAGGTCCTTTCGGGGCCCTTACCGGATCCTTAGCTCTGCGCCTGAACGGAAAGCAGCACGATTTCGCGGTCTTGTGCCGGCACCGCGACCCCGGTTTCCGCGAACAGAAGGTCGCTGCCCGGAACCAGATCGACGAGCACGCGAGACGCCCACGCTTGTCCGGGGGGCGCTTGGGCGGCAATGGTCTCGGCCACGTCGAACGCCGTCCCGACCACCGCAGTGCCGCGCCGGATCACCTGCCCGGTATGTACACCAAACGAAGCGCCCGCGGCCTTCGCGATCGCTGCTCCGCATCGAAGCGCGCGAATCGGCCCATCGAAGTACGCGTGTTGCTTCTCGGGCACAGCCTGGCCTCGAAACCGCCGCACCTGATCGCACCAGAGGTCGTCGTCGACGCGTTGGTTCGAGGGGCCGGCGAGCACCGTGCTGAGGAAGCGATCTTCCTCGAGCTCCGGCGGCTCCTGATCGAGCACCCATCTCAGCGCGTCCAAGATCTCGTGTTGGTTGCGGAAGAAGAAGACATGATCGCTGCCGTGGATCTCGACGTACCGGGCGTTCGGGATGTGGTCGGCCAGGTATCTTCCGTTGCCCGGGTGAATCATGCCGTCTTCGTCGGCCTGTAGGACGACGGTCGGTACACGGATGGCCGGCAGCAGAACGCGCAGGTCGATTTGCATGTTCATGTCGAGAAGATCGAGCGCGCCCCCAGGGCTCGTGCCCTCCTGCTCAGCAAACGCGACCCAGTCGACGAACTCGCTGTCCTTCCTCATTTCGACGGGCCCGATCGGACGCAGAGATGCTCCCTTGCCCCAGGCTCCGCGGATGTAGCCTTTGAGCTTGTCCATGTCTTCGGGGGCGTAACCGCAAGCGAAATCTTGGGTCCTGGTCATGCGCGCAAACGCGCCGCACAGGACTAGTCCCTGCACCCGCTCTGGATACGTCGCCGCGTAGAACATCGCGAGCGCACCGCCCTCCGAATACCCAACGAGCACGGCCTTCTTGGAATTGCACACATCGAGCACGACACGGAGGTCGTCCATGCGTTGCTCATGGGCGGGAAGCTCTTTCACTCGATCGGAGAGCCCGGTGCCACGCTTGTCGAAGGTGATGACCCGTCCGAGCTCTGCCAGCGCCTCCATCGATGCACGCGTAGCCGGGTGTTGGAACATCGCTCGCATCGGCATGATCCAACCGTTGATCACGACGATGTCGGTTTCGCCTTCGCCGAGGGTGGTATAGGCGATGTGCACGTCGCCGCTCCGTGCGTAGCGCGGGCGCAAAGAGGCTCGAGAAGCGGTCTTCTTCTGCGTTCGTAGCTCGCCGACGAACCGATAGCCCTGCCGGGGAAACGTCTGAATCAGCGCCGGCCCGCGTTCGCCAAGTGCGGTCCGCGCCAAGCTCACGGCCCGTTGGATCGAGCTTTCGGTGACGATCGCGTCGGGCCACAGCGCTTCGAGCAGCTCGCTCTTCGGGACGACGCGCTCGTGGTTCTCGACGAGGTAGAGCAGAAGGTCGAAAACCTGCGGCTGGATGGATTGCGCCTTGCCCTCGACGCGAAGCTCGCGGCGGGCAGGGTCCAGCTCGAATTGGCCAAAAACAAAGGTCATGCGTGCGACTTCCCAGGTGCGCTCGCTAAGCTAAGGGTTTGCTAAGGCCTTGCAAAGGACCTTCTTGCGACCGATTCCTAGGATGCATGAAGACGCGGCACAAAGCACGCCGCCAAGGAGGTTCGCCATGTATTCCAAGTTTGATTTCATCCCTCGCTTCGCCAAGGAAGTCTACCAAGCTGCTCGCCTGGTCGCGTTCAACTTCGAAATCGATCTCGATGTGACCGAGGAGGACATCGTCGAGGATCTCGAAGCTCGAGGATACGGCATCTACGCTCGCCGTTGAGCGATTGGGGCTTTGGTGCTGAAGCTCAGCGAGTCGCCGTCTGCCTGGTAGGAGCCGAAGAAGCGACCAGGGCGTTTGCTTTTGCGACGCTCACCCAGGGGCGGACGACCCGGCACGAGAGGCAGTTTTCCCCCGGATTCCGGTTTGCGGTTTCCCGAAATTCGCATTAGTGCATCCCTTCGAAGAGGGCGCCTTTGGCTCGAAAACTCTCCGCATTCGTTCGCCGTTCCTTGCTCCCGGCTCTCTTGATCGGTCTGTGTCCCCCGGTCGCGATGCTTCTTTGGCACATCAACTCTCAGTTGAACGGATCGTTCTCCGAGCTCTTTCGCGCGTTCTACCAGAATGGGTTCTTCGTAACCCTGTGGGCGGCGTGGGGGCCGTACCTCTTCGGGTCGAAGATCGCTTGGACGATCATCGGCGTGTTTGCGGCAATCGAGCTCGCGTTCATGAAGTGGTTGCCCGGACCGACGTACGTGGGCCCCGAGACCACCAACGGCTACGTTCCAATCTACAGAGCCAATGGAAGGCTGGCCTACGCACTCAGCCTGGTGCTCTTCTTCCTCGGCGGGTTCGTCTTCAAATGGTTCCGGCCCGGCATCGTCTACGACAACTTCGGTGACATCCTCGGGGCCCTCAACGTGACCGCGGTGGGTTTGTGCATCGTTCTCTACATCAAAGGGCGGTGGTGGCCCTCGGGCCTCGATTCGACAACGAGCAGCAATCGAATTTTCGACTACTTTGCGGGGATCGAGCTCTATCCGCGCCTCTTGGGCTCCGACGTCAAGCATTTCGCCAACAGCCGGTTCTCGATGATGGCGTGGGCCTTGATCCCCCTTTGTTTCGCTTCGTGGCAGACCGAGCACTTCGGGCGCCTCAGCACCTCGATGTTGGTCTGCGTAGCGCTGCAGCTCGTCTACTTGACGCAGTTTTTCTACTGGGAAACGGCCTACTTTCGCACGATGGACATTCAGCACGATCGCGCGGGCTTCTATCTCATCTGGGGTGTCGTGGTCTGGGTGCCAGCGGTCTATACCTCGCCGGCGATGTACCTCGCTGAGCATCCAGTCGAGCTCGGGTGGCCTCTCGCGACGGCTATCTTCCTCGTGGGCACCTTCTTCATCACGGCCAAGAACGTCGCCAATCGCCAGCGCGCGCGGGTGCGCAGCACCGATGGCCGCACCACCGTCTGGGGCAAGCCCCCTCTGATCATTCGGGCGAAGTACCGTAATCAGAACGGAGAAGAGCGCGAGAGCATTCTCCTGGCCTCGGGCTTCTGGGGACTCAGCCGACACTTCCACTACGTGGGCGAGATCGTCGGTGCTTTCTGCTGGAGTGTGGTGGGCGGCTTCTCACACTTCGCGCCGTTTTTCTACGTGTCCTTTCTTTCGCTTCTTCTGATTCATCGTGGCTATCGAGACGACGAGAAGTGCCAAAGGAAGTACGGCGTATACTGGGACGAGTACAAAGCGTTGGTGCCCTGGAAGGTGCTTCCAGGGGTCTACTGAACGGGGCTACTCCGCGGCGCTGGCGACTTGCGTGTCTTCGCCCGTGTAATTGGGGTCAAACTGCTTGGTCCACTGGCGGAAGGCATGGATAGGACCGTCTCCTTCGGCAAGCGGAGGGCGCTCGACGACGATCTTGTTGCGCCAAATCTCGAAGTCTTGGGAGACGTCATTCTTGTAGCCCCGCATGGAGGCTCCAAGGATCAGCTTGTGCAAAAGGCTCTTCGGGATGAGCTTGAGCAACGGGTTGATCTTCTCCGGATGCGCGACGTGTCGGAGGCTGATCGCGAGGCTCAGCTTGAGCATCTCGTGGTCGATCGCGGTCGGGAACACGAAGTGCCTAGAGCGCAGGCCAAATTCTTCGACCTCGACCTCGACACACGAATAGCCGAGGCCCCACTTGGTGATCTCGAATTCGGCCCGAAGATCGTTCTTTTTTGCGAACACCCCCGCGTCGCGATCCATGGCATATCGCGCGGTGAGCTTGGGTCCCTCCGTGTGGAGCGGATCGATGATCTCCGTCCTGCGGTAGCCGTGCACGATCGAGAAATGCCCGAAATCGACGCTGTTTTCCGCGGTGTCATACGGGTTCGCGCGCAGTTCCCATGTGTGATGGATCGGTGGCGTCCACCCCTCGTCGTCGAGCGTCGGCACCGTCCACTGAGGCGCTTGCCAGTCCCGATGATGGTACGCGAGGATGAGTCCGTTCGACTCTTGCATCGGCCAGGTGCGGAGCTTGGCCTTGCGAGGAGGCTTCGTCCCGTACCCCGTCTTCACGCACGTGCCCTCCACGTCAAAACAGAATCCGTGGAAGGGGCAACGCAAGAGTTCGCCTTCGATGGCGCCACCGTGCGCGAAGTGCGCGCCCATGTGGGGGCAGAACGCATCGCTCAAGCAGGCCGTGCCGGACTCGGTCCGAAACACCACCAGGTCTTGCCCCATGAACTTGATCGACTTGAGCTCGCCGGCTCTGAGCTCGTCGGAAAAGCAGATGAGGAACCAACCCGTGGGGAATGTCTCGAGCCGATTGGAATCTCGGGTCACAAAAGTGGAATTGAGTCCCATTTGGCCCTGTTCTAAAACGGGATACGGACCTCGCGCAAGCGGCATCGCAACGGATATCTCTTGGCCCGCTGGGACCATTTCGGGAACCGAATTGCGCGATCCGTGCACGCTCGACAACACCAAGCCACAACTCAAGGGGCCAGGAACGCGACCATGCCGGTCCCTACGCCGAGGCAGAGCGACAGCGGCGAATACAGCAGCGTGTCCATCCGGGCAAAGGAGGTATTGCGCACCCGCTTGAAGAAGCCGACATATCGGAGCTCTCCCACGGCGCGGAGGAGGAAGGCCGCCGATACGCCCCAACAGCCGAGTGCAACGAGCCACGACGGGAGGAGCGCCGGTCCAATGCCGGCCCGCTGGGCCACAAAGAGTGCGGCGACAGCCAGGAGCGCAGCCACCAGCAGCGTAGAAATCGGACCGGGTCGAAACAGCGGTTGCCCGTCGCGCTCGGGCAGCACCAGCTCGTTTCCGGCGCGCCCGCCCAGGGCCCAGAAGATATGGAGCAAGCTGAGTACGCTGAAGATGCCCGCTACGAGCCAACCGAGTGCCATCACGCCCGACATTTCCATCACCCTGGTTCTTCGACCCCGCGGCGGTCGGCAATTTGCTGTGCGAACGCTACCACGAACCACAGTGCATCCTGGCATTCAGGACCGAGGTCGAGCCGATTCCCGCAGGTTGACGCGACGATCCCCGGTGCCCATGACCCCTACGATGACGATGAGCGCGCCGCCCACCAAGACCCGGATCGACATCGTCTCGGACGTGGTCTGTCCGCGGCGCCCGGGCCAACCAGAACCGGCGTCGATCGAGTCGCGTCCAACGTGTTCCAATCTGTAATTTCGATCTGAGGAGTCTACCATGACCAAGCAATTTTCGGGTGACGCGCTGCAGTTGCGATCGATGATCAAACAGGACGGCACGCTCGAGCTGTCGCTTGCGACGATCCCCATCCCGCAACCCAAAGACGACGAGGTGCTGGTCCGTGTCGAAGCGTCGCCGATCAACCCGTCGGACCTCGGACTCCTGTTCGGTGCCGCAGACCCCACGACCATGCGGTCGTCGGGCAGTGCTGATCGTCCGATTGTGACGGCAAGCGTTCCCGACAAGCTGATGCGTGCAATGGCAGCACGGGTCGATAAGTCGCTGCCGGTTGGTAACGAAGGCGCAGGCATCGTGGTCGCGGCCGGCGCTGATGAGGCCGCGCAGGCGTTGATCGGCAAGACCGTCGGGATGATTGGCGGAGCCATGTACTCACAGTACCGCTGCATTGCGGCGAACCAGGTGCTTCTTTTGCCCGATGGCACTACGCCGGCAGAAGGCGCGTCGTGTTTCGTCAATCCTCTGACGTCGCTCGGTATGGTCGAAACCATGCGTCTCGAGGGTCACCACGCTCTCGTACACACCGCCGCGGCGTCCAATCTCGGCCAGATGCTTCAGAAGGTCTGTCTGAAGGACGACGTCCCGCTGGTCAACATCGTGCGCAAAGCGGAACAAGTCGAACAGCTCCGGGGCATCGGTGCCACCTACGTGTGCAACTCGAGCGAACCGACCTTCATGAAAGACCTGACCGAGGCGCTGATCGCTACGGGTGCGACTCTGGCGTTCGACGCCATCGGCGGGGGCACGCTGGCGGGGCAGATCCTGACCTGCATGGAAGCCGCGGCGAGTGCGAGTGGGGCGGCGTACAGTCCCTATGGCTCCACGACGCACAAGCAGGTCTACATCTATGGGGGACTCGATCGCAGCCCGATCGTACTAACCCGAAACTTCGGCATGACCTGGGGCGTTGGCGGCTGGCTATTGTTTCCGTTTCTGCAGAGGATAGGCGCCGACGCTTCTCGGAAGTTGCAGGAACGCGTCGCTGCCGAAATCAAGACCACCTTCGCAAGCAACTACACGCGAGAGGTTTCTCTTGCCGAGGCCCTGACCCTCGAGGCCATCTCCGTGTACGGAAAACAGGCAACGGGGGAGAAATACCTGATCAACCCGAACAAGGGGGTCGCTCCTCCAAACGTTGTCCGTCGCGAGATCTGAGCCGCGATGATGGCGAAGGTGCCGCGACGGATAGAGCTCGGACCCTTCCTTCTCGGTGCGGTTTCGTCCCTACCTAGAGATCCACCTCGATCGACCACGCAGCGTCCGTTGCGTCGGCAGACCAGATCTGGCCCGGGTCGAGGTCTCTCGTGAGCTGGAGGTTTTCCAAGCCGACGAGGTTGAACTCGGAAGCCTCGACGGCATGGTGGATGAACAGGAGCAGCGTCTGACCAGGCGTGGCCTCTCGTCCTGACGCTGCGAACCGACCACTCTCATAGTCGTAGTGCACGCTATCGATTGGCCCGGGCGCGGCCCTCAGAAGAGGACGCCGGAGCACGTCGGCAAAGTAGTCGCGAAAGCCCACGGTGGTGTTGCTTGGGCAATCCACGTCGTAGAAGCCCCACACTCCCAGGTCCACTCCCTGGAACGAATTGGGTGCGTAGTGCGGATCGCCACAGGCTGCGCGCCAGAGCCACTGGGTGGCGCTGACCCGGTACTGATCTTGAAAACCTTGGTGACGTTCGAAGTAGTGGTCGTCCGGATCCAAGGCGCGGGCTGGCCCCGTTCCCCATTCGCCCGAAAGCACCGGAACGCCGCCGTACATCGCAGCCTCGTCGCGGGCGCGCGTGAACGCTTCCTCGGTGAGCGGATTGGATGTAATGCCGCCCTGATAGATGTGGGGCGAGTACACGACTTGGCTGTCGTGTTCGAACACGGGGAGCACGGAAAACGGCCCCTGGGCCCAGTCGGGGGACGGTTCGAAGAGCATGAGCCGGTTCGGGCTATTGGCCCGCCGCTCACCGTCGCGAATGGCTTGGAGCGCTCGCTCGTAGAAGGCAGACAAATACGGGGTCTGGTCTTCGACGTCGGCGCCCGGATTCACGAACGTGAGCACGATGTCGCTCCAGGCGTTGGGTTCGTTCATCGGGTCGTAACCGGCCACTGCATCGAACTTCGAGAAACGCTCTGCGAGATGGGTCAGCATCGCATGGAATCGGGTTTGAATTCCGACGCCGCCCGGACCTTCGGCGTCCTGCCAAAACGCGAGGAACGCGTCGAGCACGGCAGGGGAGAACTCGCGCGTCGCGATCGCGGGATTGGTCGGTACGCATCGCGGAGCCCCGCTGTCGAGCGTTGCCCAGGCCGGCGCGCCATCCCAGCCGCTCGCCGGCCTTCCATCCTCCCCGCAATTCTCATCGTCGCGGGCAGCCAGTGAGATGTCCCATGCATCCTGGTGCAGGTCGATGATGGTGTACATGTTGCGGCTCTCGATGAGCCGAACGGTCGCTTCGATCTCATCGAGGTAGCTCTCGTCGTATTCGCCAGGACTCGGCTCGACGCGTGACCAGGTGATGACCAGCCGAATCGCGTTCCAGCCAATGTCCTCCATCACATCGACGTCTTCCTCCCCGAACGGAAAGACGGTCGGGATGTTCGGATCGAATTGCCAGTACTCGCCAAGGGAGTTGACGTTGGTACCGCTGAGAACCACCTCTCGGCCCTGTGCATCGATGAAGCGTCCTCCATGGATCGGGTCGAGCTCGGCATGAAGCGGGCTCAGCGGCCCCTTGACGACGTTCGCGGTATCCGACGACGTACAGCCGGCGCCGGCGAGCGTCACGCAAAGCACGAGCAAAAGCGACTCGTGATGAATCAGGCGACCCGCCACCTCGGTCCGCGTACCAGAGCCAGGCGACGTCGGCAACGTGGCTTTGCCCTCCACTGGTCCACGCGAGCTTGTATCTTCTGCGGATAGAGTTCTTTGTGGTTCCTGGCATTCTCTTTCTTTTTGGATCTCATGGGCATTGCATCACGCGGCCGCGCGGCCGGCGACTGCGAAATCGGCCGCCGCGACCCCTTCCGGCGCCGGGCGCATCCACTTCGCCGCTGGCTTCGGTCCGGGTAGCGACAGGCGCACGATGCGTCCGATGACGCTGCTCAGCTGGCGTCGAAAGCTCCCTGTATTGTAGCCCTGTCCATAGCGCGCGCAGATCTCACGGACGCGTGGAGCCATCTCGGGGTAGCGTGCCGCAGGGATGTCCGGGAAGAGGTGGTGCTCGATCTGGTGACTCAAGTGGCCGGTGAGCACGTGCAGCCAGCGGTTCCCCTCGATATTCGCCGAGCCGTTGAGCTGGCGCACGTACCATTGGCCGCGGCTCTCGTTCTCGGTTTCAGCCTGGTCGTAGACGCGCACGCCCTCCGGGAAATGACCACAGAAGATCACCGCGAAGGTCCAGAGGTTGCGCGTCCCATTGGCGAAGAGGTTGCCGAGGAACACTCGCGGTGCGTTGCCGAGCGCCAGCGCCGGGAAGAACGCGTAGTCCTTGAAGAGCTGCCAGGCCGCCTTCGTGAGGAACGGCCGCGCGCGCTTGCCGAGCTGCGCGGGCGTCTGCTTGCCCGAAAAGAGCTCGTCGATGCGAAGGTCGTGGCCTCCCACGCCCCATTGGAAAAAGAGCGCGAGGAATGTAGCGACGATCGGCTGCGTGAGGTGGATCGGTTTCCACTCCTGCTCTGGAGCCACCCGCAAAAAGCCGTATCCCACGTCTCGGTCCTTGCCGAGAATGTTGGTGAAGGTGTGGTGCTCATAGTTGTGCGAGTGACGCCAGTCGTCGCCCGTACACACGTTGTCCCACTCGTAGCGTTGCGAATTGAGCGTCGGATCACGCGTCCAATCGTACTGGCCGTGCATGATGTTGTGGCCGATCTCCATGTTCTCGAGGATCTTCGAGAGACCGAGGGCACTCGTGCCGAGCACGAAGCTCACGGGTCCGAGACCGAAGTGCAAGAGCATCCGGCCGGCCGCCTCACTTTGGTTTGCCGTACGGATGACTTGGCGGATGTGGGCCACGTCGCGTTCGCCGAGGTCTGCGACCGTTTCCTGTCGGAGCGCATCGAGCTCGCGGCCGAATGCATCGGCTTCTTGCTGCGTAAGGGTTTTGCTTAGGGTGTTCATGAAGTTTCCTTTCAAAGGTCGAGCTCCAGGTCGGAGCGGGGCATTGAAATGCACAGTTGAATCTCTTGATCGGGCTCGCTCGATACCTCCCCGGTGACGAGGTTCTGCACGGTCCCGCTCTGCTTGCGGCACTTGCAGGTGTGGCAAATGCCGATGCGGCAACCGTGAGCCGGGCGCTCGCCGGCACGCTCGAGCTGCTCGAGCAGACTGCCATGGCCCCTCGCCACGACGTTTCGCTCCGAGCGCCCGAGCCGCACCTGCACGCCGTCTACAGGGATCGCCGTCGGCAACAGCCGCAGCGCTGGGGTGAACCGCTCGAGCTCCAATCGATCGGATGCGCCGACGTTCTCGAAGAGCCGTTCAGCGCGGTCCATGAGGGGCTTTGGGCCGCAGAGAAATGTCGAGCGCTCCGCGAAATCGGGGACCAGCTTCGCGAAGTGCGCCTCGTCGAATCCACGCGGGGACGAGGCGTCGTCGTCGAGGCACAAGAGCAGGCGCAGGCCGGTGTGGCGTGCGGCGAGGTCCGCGAGCTCCTCGCCGAAGATGACCTCGGCGCGGCTCCGCGCGTGATGAACGAACACAACGTCGCGAATCGCGTCCCGCACCGCTAGATCGCGCAGCATCGACATGACGGGCGTGATGCCGCTGCCGCCGCTCAGGAGGAGCAGCTTGTCGGGTGTCGGGGAGGGCAGGACGAAGTCACCGGCCGGAGCGCCGAGGCCCAGAATGTGACCGGCCCGCACGTTCTCGTGCAGCCACGTCGACACGCGGCCGTCCGCCACGCGCTTGACCGTGATCGAAACCAGCGCCTCGCTGGGGGCCGATGAGATCGAGTAGCAGCGACGCACGCGTACGCCGTCGATCTCCGCTTCGACGGACGTGTACTGCCCGGCGCGATGTCCGAGCCAGGCTGCGTTGGGCCGGAGCACGAAGGTCTTGGTATCTCGGGTCTCCTCGATGACCTCGACCACGCGGGCGCCACGCTCGCCAAGGGAGCGAACAGGGTCGAGCTCGCCCATCCAGAACTCTGCCTGTCGGTCGAGGAACAAGCGCTCGGCCACTGTGCTCCCTGCACTCCTCCAGACTGCTCCCATCTTTGACATCGAAACCATTGCTAACCTCCGGATTAGTAACTTACGATAACGTAACTTACGGCGCCGTAGAACTTAGTCAATGTCTTTGTTTTGCATTATTTTGCAAATATAGACTAAGCATCCGTGTTTTCTAGCTTATTTACCTATGGCGTAAGTTACGCATGCGTAGTATTGTAGTCGAATGGGAAGCAGAAGCCGCCGTCTACCCGCGTCGGAGCGTCGCGCTCAGCTCATCGAGGTCGGCCGCTCGGTGTTTGCCAAGCACGGTTACGAGGGCACCTCGGTGGAGGAGATCGCCAAGCGCGCGAAAGTTTCGAAGCCCATCGTCTACGAGCACTTTGGGGGCAAGGAGGGGCTCTACGCGGTCATCGTCGATCGCGAGATGGACTACGTGGAGCGCCGCATTAACGAAGCTATCTCGTCAGGGTCGCCGCGCGAGCGTGTCGAGCGCGCTTCACTCGCGTTCCTCCGCTACGTGAGGGACCATCCCGACGGCTTCGCGGTGCTTTCCCAGGACTCCCCGCTGAGCTCCTCGCGCGGCACCATATCGAGCCTACTGAACGGCTTGGCCGAGCGCGTTGGCGACGTGTTCGTCTCCGCGCTCAACGAAGCCGGCTACGACACCAAAGCTGCTCCCATTTACGCCAACGCCCTCATCGGCATGGTCACCTTCGTCGGCACGTGGTGGACCGAGGAGCGCAAACCGACCATCGAAGAGGTCGCCAAACACATCAGCGCCCTTGCCTGGATGGGCCTACGCCACCTGCCCAAGCGCCCCACACTCCAACACAGCCCAGACTGACGTGAGCCGAGCTGCACGCGAAGCTGGCCCGACGGCGTTTGTCGTCGTTATCAGCCGGCCGATGCGCTCCTTACCGTGGCGTCGTGAGCAAGTGGCCGATTCCGAAGCCTACTGCGTCTGGCCTGCGGCAAGGCCGCGCACTTCGACGATCAAGCCCGAGGTGACGGTGTTGCGCTGATCCACGATCGCTAGCACCAAAAGCCCGTGGATGAGACCGCCCATCGTGGTTGACGTGACCATACCGACCACCCACAGCACGACCAGAATCACTGCCACCAACCAAATCAGGTTCAACATGAGCATTCCTCCTTCCTAGGCGACCAGCTCCGTGAACGTATCTATCGTGCCAGCGCAAAAACCGGGGTTCCTGTGTGTCCTTGCCCCGCCCCACGCGCAATCGTTGCGCGCGAAGGGGCTGCGTATGCAGCGATTGCGCGCCGCCCCTCGAGGGGCACGGCACCAGACCGGCCGGTCTGTTTAGGACTCCGGACGACGGTCGAGCAGAAAATCGGCGACCGCATCCATCACCTGTGCGAACTCTTCCGCACCAAACCCTGCGCCGCTCGTCAGCCAGTCGGTGTGGGTCGAGCCGGGCTCACCGTGGAAGTGGCCAAGAATATCGAGATGGTCCGCCGCTCCCGCCCAAAGGAGATCTCCCCAGACCATGCTTGCCGTAGGCACCAAACCGTCATTGACCCCGTCTGTCAACTCTCGGTCGAGCGCATGCTCGATCATCTCGCGCGCCGTCGCCTCGGGGGGAGAGTACGGATAGGTTTTCGAAGCGCGACTCGCGATGACGTAGAGAGTCGAATACAGCGTGGCCGAGAGTGCCGCCATGGGCGAACGCACGCTCGAAAGAAACGGAACTGGGCCCGGTGACGGACCCCAGCTCGCGACTGATCCGTATCGTACCTCCGGGCTGTCCTCGACGGACGCGTTGAACATGTCCATCGATTCCGGAGTGAGTTGGATGACGCCTCCTTGGTCGTGACGGATCCCGTCCAGCCAGTCGCCCACTTCGATTTGCCCTTCCTTCTCGATGAAGCGCAAGACGAGCTGAACGCTCCTGTCGAGCAGCTTGATATTCACACCCACGGCATCGTCGAGCCGGCCCAGGAATGCGATCCACGACGAGAACACGGTCAGTGAAGGGCCGCCGAATCGCAGAGTCGCAAACGTGAAAAGCGACAGCGCATAGAGAAGCCGCGTTCCCGACAGGGTAGAGAAGAAATAGGCCACCGGCGTGCCCTGGTGAGGGGTGTTCAGGGTGACCACGGTGTGAACGCGCTCGATCCACGACGGAACGTCGAGGGTGACGCTCGGCGAGGTCAACAGCCGAGCGTCGAGGCCGCCCGTCGAATGGCCGATCACGTGAATGGGTCCCTCATCCTTGGTGCAGTGTTCCTCGATCGTGTCGATCACGACTTGGCTTCGTCGGCGGATCGACCCCGTCGGCGGCGCCGATACCACCACGAGCTCACAATGCTTGCCGGCTGCGCGCATGCGGTTCTCCAACGCCGTTGCGATGTGGACAAAATAGTCATAACCGGCCAAACGTGAAAAGCCGAACATGCCTGGAATCAGAACGATGTGATGCGTAGGGGAGCTCATCTTCGTACCAGCCAGCTGATACTGCCGTGCTTGCGTGTGTCAACCGGAGGGACGTGCCTGAGCGTGCGGAGCTGCCTACAGGCACGGGTTTGTGATAAGACCCTCGGGCATGCCGCTTCCCTGCGCACGAGTCGTCACCTCTCTGCTCATCGCGGGACTGACGCTTGCGATCGCGTGCGCCCACGTCCCCCAACGTTTCCCTCTGCCGCAAGAGTACGTCGAAATCGCTGAAGTACCGGGGATTCCTCGCGCCCGCCTGTGGGGTGACGCGCCTCCGCCGTGGAAACATGACTGGGCCGGCCAGAGCCGCGCTGAGATGAAGGTGCGCTACCCCGGCGATCGGCCGGAGCTCACGACGGTCTCCGTAGAGCTCAGAGCGAAGGATATCTACAAGAAGCGCGGGAAAATCAAAGGCCTTCGCACCGACGCCATGGCGACCACCGAGCCGCTCCAAGCGCTGATCGCGAAGTACATGGACGAAGAGGCGATGGAGAAAATCGCCGCCGAGCAACGCAAGGGCCGCGCGCTGAACATCGGTACCACGAACCTCGATTCGATGCGCCCCGTCATTTGGCGCATCGGCGTCATCGCAAACAGCGGCCGTCCGGATGCCTTGAGACTGATCCGCCAAATCCTGCTTGCCTCGGCGTCCGTTCCCGGGGCGTTTCCTCCCGTGCTCATTCAGGTCGAAGCAGGCGGCAAGAAGTACGACGAGCTCCACGTCGATGGCGGCGCAAGCTCGCAAGTGTTCCTCTATCCCGTCGGCATCGACTACGACGAAGTCCTCGACAGGCTCGCGGTGCCCGGCCGCCCCGATGTCTACATCATCCGCAACGCACGTGTCGATCCGATGTACGAGCCAGTCAAGAACAGGTTCCTCCCCATTTTGGGCCGCTCGATCGACTCACTCGTTTGGACGCAAGGCCTCGGCGACCTTTTCAGGATCTACCTCCAAACGTGCCGCGACGGTCTGAACTTCAATCTCGCGTACATTTCTTTGAGCGGGCGAAAGCCGGCTACTCGTGGAAAAGGAGACCGCCCAAGCTCGCTACCTCGGAGATCGACTGCAACTGAATGCAGGTTGCGCCTACTCGCCAGCTATTCGCCACGCCTCGACAACGTGTTCGGCTAATCGTCTCCGTCCTTTGATTCCGCCTTCTGTTCCTGACGCAACTTGATCGCGGCCTCGAGCTCGGTGACCTTTGCCTCGAGCTCGCTGATACGGGGTTTGGAGGCTTCCTCGTCGGCCTTTTTGAGGTCGTCGAGCTCCTCGACGGCGTCCTTGAGCTCCTGCTCCGCCTTAGACTCGCTTTCCGCGAGCTCGGCCTTGTCAAACATGCGTTCCTCGGGCCGGGGCTCCTCAGCCGCCTGGGGCTCGCCTTTCATGGCGCGCCTTGTCTCAGGGATGAACACCTGACTGGTGGAGAGCTGACGCTGATTCATGAACGTGGGTGAGACGATCTCGATGCCCGCACCGTGCAAGGCATCCAACATGTTCTCGCGAAGCTTCGATTCGGCGCTGATCAGGTACTTCACCTCCGCGAGAAACCCCGCAGCTTGGTAGGTGATCGAGAAATCTCCGAGCTGGAGGACGAATGTGAAAGGGTCCGTTAGACCGGCGTTTTCGGCGGCTTCGAGCAGGTGCTTTTCGACTTTCTCGCGCGGGATGTCGTATCCGAGCGAAACCGTCGCGGAGATCAACGTGCCCGACGAACGAACCACGGTCACCGGGGTCGTCACGAGGTATAGATTCGGCAGCGTGGTCAGCTCGCGCCGCTCGGTCTGGATCTCCGTACGCAGGAGTGTGAGCTCCGACACACGCCCCCGGATCCCCTCGACGATGATGAAGTCGCCGGGTCTGAAGTTTCGTATCGACCGCAACATCAGCCCGGCCATGGCGTTTCCGAGCAGCGTCGTGGAAGACAAAGCAATCGCTGCCGCCACTAGAATCCCGAGTAGGCTCAACAGCTGCCCGCGTGGCGCATCTCCAATCGGTAGCTGGAGGATCAGCGTGATGACGAAGATCGAAACCAGCATGACCATGAGGGCCTGTTGGAACATCCGGCTCTTCGACGTAAGGCCCTCGCGTTTGAGCAGGAGGCGGTAGGCTGCCCACATGACCACGATGGCGACCAAGATGGTGATCAGAGCGCCCATCCACTCCTGGAGAAGAGCGGCGATCGACTCGAGGTAGCCCATGAGCATACGCCAGGGTCGCAGAAATCACGCCCTGACGTAAAAATCTCGGCCTTCAGGTCATCGCGGCCGTGACGCAGGCGCCGTCACCGGTGCGCAGGACGAGCTCGCCGAGCGCCATACGCGCGGCCAGGCGTGCGCGAGCTCGCTGTTATTTCGAGAGCGGTTCGAACTTGAATTTTTGGCCGCCGACGGCAGCCTCTGCCATCGCTCCCTTGAGAGGTAGGACCATGATGGCGACGCCTTCCTTATATTTCGATGCGGCGGCGGCGCCCTTCTTGCCGCCAATCACCGTAGCGGCCGTGCTTCCTTCGAAGCGGCTCGTCTTGAATCGATCTAATGCCTTTTTGTTCTTGAACAAAATCACCTCGGCATACGTCTGCCCGCCCACCTGAGCACCGATCGTGGTCTGCGTCATCTTGGCGTGCCCGATTAGCTCGCCCTTTTCATAGACTTCGGCGTCTCCGTGCGAAGCGCCCACGACGAAGCCGCCTTTTCCGACCCCGGGAAAGATCGCGTATGCGTACGCCTTGCTCAGGGCTGCGTCGAAGCTGTCGTCTTGGCTCTGCCAGAGCTTCTTGATCTCTTGGACCTCCTGATGGATGTCGGCCGCGTCAGCCTTCTCGGCCTTCTCAGCCTTCTCGGCTTTCTCAGCCTTCTTGGCCTCATCGGCAGATGCCGGGCTCGTGCCGAGAAGCACGACTGGCACAATCAGAGTCACAATCAAACGCATCATTTGAGTCATAAATATCTCCACGCGAGTTACATAGCTCGCGAACCCCCGGAGGCAAGGGACAGGCCCTCTCGAACGGGGCTGCTCTCTCAATGGTGTCCGCGTAAGATCGCAGGTGTCGGCGTAAAGGCGTAAGATCGCACGCACACCGCCGACACGAGCATCGCCGTGAGCGGAGGTGTACTTCTATGTAGAAGAAAGTAACTGTCGCGGTCCCCTCTCGAGCTCACCATCGGAAGCGGCTCCGTCCGAACAGGAATCCGAAGCCACAAAACAATGAGCCTCCTGTGGACGTTAGCGGCCGTCGCAAAGCGAGGTTTTCGCGAGCGAGCTCGCGTTGTGGCCGCGAGCAGGACGTACAGGAAGCCAATCGTCGGGGTAGGGCGACCCTGATCCCAAGCGCGCAAACGTCAATGATTGTGCCGTCGACTAGGTTCTGAGGACGCACACCTGGGCATAGGCGAGCCGCAGAGTGTACCAAGCGGTACAGGAGTTCGTGACGCTGCAGTTGTCGCAGGCTACCACCGCCGCTTCCGACGTTCAGTCGATCGATGGATGAGCGTTCGGCTAGCTTGACCCCTAGTACGGAACACCAACCATTGCGTCATCGACGGGGTTTTGAGCAGGTACGGGGCCGAGCGCCCCTTGCGGCTTTTCCAGTACGCTGCAGGATCGACGTGCCGAACGGAGGATGTGATGGACCAAGACCATGCCAAGACCACGGTGCTCGTGACCGGCGCGTCCGGTTTCATCGGGCTTCACTGCGTCTTGCAGCTACTGCAGCAGGGCTACCGCGTGCGCGGCACGGTTCGCAGTCGAGCCCGCGCGCAGGAAGTGCGTGAGGCGATGGAGGCGAACGTCGACGTCGAGCTTGGCGACCGGCTCGAGATCGTCGAAGCGGACCTGACGCAGGATGATGGATGGGCGGACGCCGTCCGCGGGTGCACTTACGTTTTGCACGTCGCGTCGCCGTTTCCCAACCGAGCGCCCGAGCACGAGGATGAGCTCATCAAGCCGGCGATGGAAGGCACGCTTCGTGTGCTGAAGGCGGCGGCGGGCGTTGGGGTGCGTCGGGTTGTCGTTACATCGTCACTGGCTGCAGTCTCCGGGGGACATCCTGCGGATAACTCGCGCGTCTTCACCGAGGATGACTGGTCGATCGTCGATCGATGCCCTCCGTACCCGAAGAGCAAAACGCTCGCTGAGCGTGCAGCCTGGGACTTCGTGGAGAGCCTCGAGGGCGACACGCCGATGGAGCTTTGCGTGATCAACCCGGGCGCGGTCCTCGGCCCGGTGCTCAACCGTCACTACAGCACCTCCGGCGAGATCGTGCGCAAGCTCATGGCCAGGGAGTTGCCAGGAACCGCCAAGATCGGCTTTCCGTGGGTCGACGTACGTGACGTTGCGAGCGCACACATCGCCGCGATGACCGCCCCGGGCGCGGCCGGTCAACGCTTCTGCTGTGCGATCGAGTTCTCCTGGATCGACGAAGTGGCGGGCATTCTCGCCAAGCGCTTCGGCACCGAAGGATGGAAGGTCCCGACGCGCAAGCTGCCGAACTTCATGGTGCGCGTCGTCGCGATGTTTGATCCTGCCGTGAAGACGGTCGTCTCGGACCTTGGACGAGTGCGCCGGGTGTCGAGCGAGAAGATCCGTAGCGTCCTGAACTGGCAACCGCACTCTCTCGAAGAAATGACCGTTTCCATGGGCGAGACGATGATCGAACAGGGAATCGTCTCGCGGTAGCCCTCTGCAAGCCGGTGAAGATCCAACTGAGAAAGCTGGATCCTGATTGGCGGAAGTGGCAGGCTGTCCGCCCAACCTGAAGGAGAAGCCATGATCGACCACATCGGAATCGCGGTGAGCGACAGTGCGCGGTCCAAAGAGTTCTACGATGCCGCGCTCGCGCCGATCGGCATTGCGCTGATCATGGAAGTGCCCGCTGAAGTCACCCAGAGCGGCGGGGCCGCCTGCGGCTATGGGAAGGATCAGAAGCCGTTCTTCTGGTTTGGCCAAGGAAAGGCAGGCGAGGGAGCTCACGTCGCCTTCTCGGTCGAGACGCGGGACTTGGTCGACGCGTTCTATGCGGCGGCGATCGCTGCGGGGGCCAAGGACAATGGGGCCCCGGGACTGCGGCCCCAATACCATCCAAACTACTACGGTGCCTTCGTGCTCGACCCGGACGGACACAACATCGAGGCTGTGTGCCACGCGCCGGCCTAAGATACATCGAGACTTCGGGCCGAAGAGATCTCAGGGGAGAGATGACGATGAGCCCCGCCCGCGAGTCGAAGAGCGGCGAGCTCGAGAAGATCAATAGACGCATGACAGCGTTCGACAAAAGCGTGATCGACGGAAGACGACTTACGCTTGGGTGGCTATAGTACGGTCATGAACGACCTCTTCCAACACAAGGCACAGGACTGGGATACCAGACCGGCGCCGGTCCAGATCTCCGCGGGCGTGGGCAGGGCCCTCCTCGAGCGGGTCGCCCTACGCGACGATATGGAGGTCATGGATTTCGGGGCGGGGACCGGCCTCATCTGCGCACAGGTGGCGCCGCACGTGCGCCGCGTTTACGCGGTGGACGTCTCCGCCGCGATGCTGGGGCAGCTCGCCGCCAAGCCCGAGCTCCAGGGCAAGGTCGAGACGATGCACATCGACATCCTCTCCACGCCCTTCCCGCACAAGGTCGACCTCATCGTGAGCGCCATGGCGATGCACCACGTCGAGGACACCGGTCGCCTCCTGCAGGCGTTCGCCGACCACCTCGCTCCGGGGGGCAAGGTTGCCTTGGCGGATCTCGACACCGAGGACGGCAGCTTCCACCCTCCCGACACCGAGGGGGTGTACCATCACGGCTTTGATCGGGACGTGTTGCGTGCGGAGCTCGAGGTCCACGGGTTCTCGGACATCGACTTCACAACCGCCGTCGAGGTGGACCGTGACGAAAAGCGCTACCCGGTGTTCCTCGTGACGGCCACGCGCGCCTGACGGGCGTCGTCGGTCACAGGTAGAGGGGAAAGGGCGCCCCCGACGCCATAGAAGTGCAGCTCTTCCGGTCCGCCTGCGAAGTACTTCTCGAGGAAGCGCGACTCCGAGGCGATCTGAAATTTCACGCACCGTCCGCAGCTACGTTTGGCTTTTCTTCGTATCGGCACCGCGGAAGAGGGTCCCACCAATCCACGCGCGAAGCCGCTCGCGTCGCTTTGCGAGCCGCTCCTGCGCGAGCGTGTCGAGCGCACACTGCATCGTCTCGAGTACACGGTCATGGCAGGCTTCGACGTACTCCTCGTCGTGCGCTGCCTCTGGCCCGGTGTGCGTTCTCGGGGCTCGCCGCCAGGGTGCCCCAGGCCGTGAGTATTTGGTTCGTGCCCGGCGCCTCGATCACGGCTTGGTGGGCGAGGGCGTACGGGATGGCCTCCACGCCGCGCTCACGCTGCAGCGTGATGGTGAAGATCCAAGTGTCGGGCGTCATGAAGCCACCACTGTGGTTGCACACGTAGAGCGCGCTGCCTTCGGGAATCCTTTCGAGGCCGCGCACCTCCGGCCGAAACCATCGCCACAGAATGGGCTGAGCGATCTCGGCCCAACGTTGAATCACCCGAGGATCGCGGTTCTCCAACGAGTTGACGTCGTGAAAGCCGCGCAGGCGAAGCCAGAAATGAATCACGATCGACAGTACCGCGTCACTCGCAACGCCACAATGCCGGTCCTCTCGAGTGGCACAGGGGCCACCTCAAGGCTTGACCAAGGCGACGAACAGTACGAGGGCGGCGAGGGCGTAGCGGAACGAACGAAACTGGGTAGGCCATCGTCGGCGCCCATAGCTCCACAGCAGCGCCACGGCTGTGCTGAGCAGAAGCACGAGGGCGGCGACGATCGATGCGCCTTGAAGGTTCAACGCCCCACCTAGAAGCGTATTGAGGCCGGGACTGATGGGCGACCCGTACAACACCAACAGGTGAATGACGTAGATGACGAGGGTTTCCTGGCCGACCCGTTGAAGAAGACCCATCGCGTTCCCATACCTTGCAGCGATGGCGGGGGCGGCGCGCCTTCGTGCCCAGAGCGACTCGAGAACACAGAGCGCGGCGAACCCGAGCAAGATGAGGCCCAAGCGCGTCACGAAGAAGATCGGGCTCGTCTTCCAATAGTCCTGATTTCCGAACGGATCCACGCCGGCGTCCTGCAACAGGCGTGCAGTCACCCACAAGAGGCCCCCCGTCGTAGCCAAGCCCCACCCGAGGCGTCGCCGGAGCGAGCCCCGATGAGGATCGACCGCCAGGTAGGCGGTGACCACCCCGGCGCAGAGAAAACCAGTCCATGGAAACAAAGGAAAGATCGACCCCGTGTCGATGTTGATGTATGCGGCGACACCGATCGGAAGCCAGCGTTCGACCGGAAGCCGCCATACCGCAGGCGCGCTCAAGACGAGGGCCGTCCCGAGAACCGTGACGGTCCCTATGAAGGGCCGCTGCTTCTTCGTGAGCCAGACGAGTCCCTGCACGAGGATCAGCGAGACCGCGATATTTTCGAGGGCGTCCACCCGGAAAAACATCCGGACGGTGTCGGGCGATGCGGACGTCCACAACTCGCGAAAGCTCAACCCGGGAAGGCTGAGCATGTAGCCGATGAAGAGCAACCAACCATACCGCCCAAAGCGGCGCTTTGCCGATGGGCCCCAGTGCGTGTGGTCTGACCAGTTTCGGAGGGTGGCGACCCCAAAGGCCAACCCGGACGCAAAGAAGAATATCGGCGCAGTCAACCCATGAACGTAACTGTGCCGGATGTACCACGGCCCATGACGTAGCCCTCTCTCGAGGAGCGCGGTGAACACGTGGCCTTGCACCATGAGCACCACCGCAACGAGTCGCAGTAGGTCGAGCGCTCGCCAACGGTCGCTGTTTCGACTGGCCGCGCGGGGGTTCACGTCTCGAATCGTACACCGCTGCTCGACCGCGAGTTCGGAAACGTCGACGATTGTGAGGTCGACGGCGTTTTGAGGAGGCAGAGGGACGTTTCGGGATCTTCGCCAGTGCCGTTCGACCCACACCGCGAAACTCCGACGCGAGCGGCCCGCGCTACTCCGTCGCGCCGGGCTCGATGGCTGAACCATGTGCACCGTCACGGCGGTCTTCCAAGAATTCGTTGATGTGCACCGCGACGCTGCGCCCCAGCGCGCCTAAGGCATATCCGCCCTCCAGGGCAGACACGATGCGCCCTTCTGCGTGACGGTCCGCGCACTCGCACAGCTTGCGCGTGATCCACCCATAGTCGCGCTCGTGCAGTCGCAGATTGGCCATGTCGTCTTCGACATGCGCATCGAATCCAGCCGAGATCATCACCAATTGGGGCTCGAAAGCATCGATGGCGGGGAGCCAACGAGTCGACACGGCCTCTCGAAACGCGCCTCCGTCGGTTTGCGCGGGCAGGGGCACGTTGACGACATTCGGCGCCCGACTGTCGCACCCACTGTGCGGATAGAACGGATGCTGAAAGGTCGAACAGAACAGAACCCGCTCATCGCCGCCGAAGATGTCTTCCGTGCCATTGCCATGATGCACATCGAAATCTGCGATCAGCACTCGCTCGAGCCCGTGCGCCGCCAGTGCGTGCGCCGCCCCGACCGCCACGTTGTTGAAGAAACAGAACCCCATCGCGCGCGCGCGTTTGGCGTGGTGCCCCGGCGGGCGAACCGCGCAGAACGCCTGCTGCGCGTCCCCCGTCATGACCAGGTCGACCGCCTGGACGGCGGCGCCCGCGGCATGCAGCGCGGCCTCCAAAGTGTAGGGATTCATCGCCGTGTCTCCATCGAGCCAAGTCAGACCCTCACGCGGCGAAGCCCCGAAAACCTGATCGATGTAAGCGGCATCGTGCACGCGAAGCAGATGCTCGCGCTCGGCCTGCGGTGCGTCGTAGTGGCGCAGCACCATATTCAAGCCCGAGCTGAGCAAACGATCGTTGATTGCTCCGAGCCGTGCCGGCTGTTCGGGATGGTGTGCGCCCATCTCGTGGAGCATGAAGGAGGGATGCGTGATGTAGGCGATGGACACGATTTCAGTTGCAAGGATGCAGGTTGGCTGGGAGCGGACCAATACAGAGCCTACTGCATTGCAGCATTCCGTGGATCCGCTAAGTAGCTCGACTACAGCCGGCGTGCGGACCTCAGCATTGCGCTCGGGTTCTCGCCCCGCAGCAAGATGAAAAAGCACTACCTGCTCAAGGTCTTCGAACCCACCTCTGTCGCCGTCATCGGCGCCTCGGATCGGGAGAGCTCGGTCGGCGGCCAGCTCCTTCGAAACATCCGCGAAGGCGGGTTCGCTGGCGACATCTATGCGGTCAACCCCAAGCGCACTACGGTGCAGGGCCTGAAGAGCCATGCGTCGTTGAGCGCCATCGATCGCCCGGTCGACCTGGCCGTCATCGCCATCCCCGCCAAGAACATTCCGGACGTCATGCGCGAATGCGGCGATCTCGGGGTTGGTGCGGCCATCGTCCTGTCCGCAGGCTTTGCGGAGGTCGGCAAGGCAGGAGCCGACCTTCAGAGTGAAATCGTCGACATCGCACGCACCCATGACATCGCCTTGGTCGGCCCGAACTGCCTGGGCATCGTGCGTCCGCGCGTTGGGCTCAACGCCACGTTCGCCAAGAGCCCGGCACGGAAAGGGCACGTCGCCCTGGTCGCCCAGTCGGGCGCCTTCTGCACCGCGCTGCTCGATTGGGCGGATACCAAGGGCTTTGGATTTTCCGCCGTCGCGTCACTCGGGGCGACCGCGGACGTCGGCTTCGGCGAGGTGCTCGACTATCTCGCGGTGGACCCGGAGACGCGGAGCATCCTGCTCTACGTCGAGGGCGTCACCGACGCCCGAAGCTTCATGAGCGGCCTGCGTGCGGCGGCGCGACTCAAGCCCGTGATCGTGGTGAAGTCCGGACGCAGTGACAGCGGCACGCGTGCGGCGGTTTCCCACACCGGCGCCCTGGCCGGCGCCGACCGCGTATTCGATGCCGCTCTGCGGCGGGCCGGCGCGGTACGGGTCAGCTCCGTGAGCGAGCTCTTCGCCGCCGCCCAACTGCTTGCCTCCGGCGCGCGGGTCGCAGGGCCGCGTCTGGCGATTCTTACCAACGGCGGCGGACCCGGCGTGATGGCCGCCGACCGAGCCGCTGATCTCGACGTCCCCCTTGCGGAGCTGAGCGTGGCGACGGTCCAGCAACTCGGTAAGGTGCTGCCGGCACACTGGTCGCACAGCGATCCGGTCGACATCCTGGGCGACGCCGATCCCGAGCGGTACCGCGCGGCTACCGAAATCGTCTTGGCCGACCCGAGCGTCGACGGCCTGCTCGTGCTGCTCACGCCGCAGGGCATGACCGATCCCACGAGCTGTGCGGATGCAGTTATCGACGCGTCTGGGGAATCGACCAAGCCGGTGTTGGCTTGCTGGATGGGCGCGGGCTTGGTGAACGAAGGGCGCCAGAAGTTTGCCGAGGCCGACATACCGCAGTTCCGAGCTCCTGAGGCCGGGGTGGAGGCGTTCGGCTATCTCGCGTGTTACCGGCGCAACCAGACCGCGCTGCTGCAGGCACCGGGCCCCATGTCCCGACACAAAGCGCCCGACGTCGAGGGTGCGCGCCTCATCATCGAGCATGCGCTCGGGGAGCGCCGGCAGACGCTGAGCAGCGCAGAGGCCAAGGCCGTGCTGCACGCCTTTCAGATTCCCACCTCGCCGAGCATCAACGTCGCTTCCGCCGCGGAGGCGTTGGTGGCGGCCGAAGGCGTAGGCCTGCCCATCGCCATGAAGATCAATTCGCCGGATATCACGCACAAGTCGGATGTCGGTGGCGTACGGTTGAACATTCGCGAACCTCGCTCGGTACGCACGGCGTTCCGAGAGATGATGGATAGCGTTCGCGCGCAGCGTCCCGATGCCCGGATCGACGGGGTGACCATCGAACCCATGGTCGACCGTCCGAATGCTCGCGAGGTCATGATAGGAATCGCCACCGATCCGATCTTCGGCCCGGTGATCAGCTTCGGTGCCGGCGGCACCGCCGTGGAGATCTTCGCCGACAGCAACGTCGCACTGCCGCCGCTCAACGAATACCTCAGCAGGGAGCTGATCAAAGGCACCCGAACGGCCCGTTTTTTGAAGCATTTCCGCAACCTGCCGGAGACCGATGAGGAGAAGCTGATCGACGTACTGCAGCGCGTCTCGGAAATCGCGTGTGAGCTGCGCGAGGTACGGGAGCTCGACATCAACCCTCTGCTGGTCGACGAGGACGGCGTCATCGCAGTCGACGCGCGGATCGTGGTCGCTGCCTCGGTCGCGAGCACCGCCCACTACGGCCACATGGCCATTCACCCGTATCCCGCAGAGCTGGTTACACGGTGGCAGCTGGCGGACGGAAACGACGTAGTGATACGCCCGATCCAACCCGAAGACGCGACCATGGAGCAGGCTTTCGTGCAGTCGCTATCGGCGGAGAGCAAGTACTTCCGCTTCATGCAAAACCTCGACAAGCTGACGCCGGAGATGTTGGCACGCTTCACCCAGATCGACTACGACCGAGAAATGGCCCTCGTCGGCGTGCTGGACGACGGATCATCCCGCGCGCAGATGATTGGCGTCGCGCGTTACGTGTCCAACCCCGACCGTCACTCCTGCGAATTCGGGTTGACTGTAGGCGATGAGTACCAGCGGCAGGGAATTGGCCGCGAGCTCATGCGTCGGCTCATGGCCGTGGCGCGCGATCGCGGCATCGACGTCATGGAGGGCGAGGTCCTCTCCCAGAACACCAAGATGCTCACCCTCTGCGAACGACTGGGCTTCCGTGTCGCGCGAGACCCCGAAGACCCCGACCTCGTCCAAGTCCGCCGCCATCTCTAGCGTCGATCGGGGACGCGCACATCGGCTCTTTGGGTCGGTCTGACGGTCAAGCAGGCGGTTACTGCGTCATCATGATTCGTTTCGCCTCGGTTTCGAGGTCGACGTAGGGTGTACCCTCGACGGTCACCCCGACCCCCTGAATCTCGCCGCCTTTGAACTCCCCGGGTGGTTCGTAAAGTGAGCTCACCGCATCACCGCTATCGTAGCCGACGCAGAGCCCATCGCCGGAAAGGGTGAACTTCGCCGGCTGCGTTCTCATCGGGCCTTCGGCCACGACCTTGTCATCGACATAGAGCTTGGTTGTTCCAAGAGACTCACCATATTTACCGGCGTCCTCTCGGATGAACTCCATGCCTAGCGTGTATTTGCCGGGCTTGAGCGGGACCGAGGACTTGAACACCTGCTCGGGCTTGATGCCGAGGAAGTTGTAGACGTAGTAGAGCCGTCGGTCCTTGATGAACAGCGCGTGACCCCCGAATCGCGAGCCATGCGCGAAGATGACGCCGGACGGGTTCTGATCGGTGATCTGAACGTTCGCGAGGATTTTGTAGGAACGACCCCGCACGTTCACCGCCACGCCCTCGGGCACGGGTGCCGTGTTCGGGTAGTACACGTACCGGTCTCTCACCGGCTCCTGTGAGGGCCGCTCGATCGACACCAGCTCGACTGGCGTACGGTCGTCGAGCGGAAGCACCTTGTTCTTCGCGGCCTCGACGAACCAGGCGTCGACGAGCTCTTTCAGCTTTTCGGGGTTCTCCTTCGCGAGGTTTTTCGACTCCGATCGGTCTTCGGCTACGTGGTACAGCTCCCATTCGTCCTGGTCGAAGTGCCCCTTGCCGCTGATCGGGGCATGCACCGCAGCGGCCTTCCAGCCGTCTTTCCAAATCCCGCGCGTCCCGAGCATTGCGAAGTACTGGACCTCCTTTCGCGTCGGGTCGTTGGGCTCTGCGTCGAACGTGTAGACCATCGACACCCCCGAGAGCGGGTACTGCTCTACACCGCGATACACCATCGGCATCTCGAGACCGACGGCTTCCAAGATCGTGGGGACGATGTCCACCGAGTGATGATACTGATGGCGCACTTCGCCGCGAGCTTTGATCCCAGCCGGCCAAGAGATCACGAGCGGATCATTGGTGCCGCCCGCGTACTCCGAGTAGCGTTTGAACATCTTGAAGGGCGCAGAGAACGCGGCCGCCCACCCCGTCGGGAAGTGGTTGTAGGTCTCGGGTCCGCCCAGGACGTCGAGGTATTTGAGATTCTCCTCGAGGTCATCGGGGTAGCCGTTGAAGAACTTATTCTCGTTCACCGACCCGTTGGGCGTGCCTTCGCCCGATGCGCCGTTGTCAGCCGCGTAGATCACGATCGTATTGTCGAGCTGTTTGGTCTCTTCGAGGTAGTCGATGATGCGTCCGACCTGGGCGTCGGTGTATTCGGAAAAACCGGCGTAGACCTCGGCCATCCGTGAGAACAGCTTCTTTTCCTCGGCGTTCAGTGAATCCCAGGGCCGGACGTAGTCGGCCGGGTTGGCCTGGTCTTCCGGCATGGGATTGATCTCCGTGATCGCGGTACCCGCCGGGAGAATTCCCTTTGCGATCATCCGCTCGACCACCCAGGTGCGATAGGCATCGTATCCGTCGTCGAACTTGCCTTCGTACTTGGCGATATACTCCTTGGGAGCCTGGTGCGGCGCGTGATTGGCGCCGGGGTTGAACCAGAGATACCAGGGCTTCGAAGGATTGGTCGCCTGCTGGTCGCGCAGCATTTGAATGGCGTTGTCTGCGAGATCTTTCGACAGGTGATAGCCGTCTTCGGGCCCATAGGGCGCCTCGATGAACTTGTTGTCTTCGACGAGATCCGGATACCACTGGTTGGTCTCGCCCCCGAGGAATCCATAGAAGCGGTCGAAGCCCTGTTGCGTCGGCCACTCGGAACGACTGCCACCTGGCGCGACGTCCTGCTCGGGAACGTTGTGGTCCTTTCCGAGCCAGAACGTGCTCCAGCCGTTGTCCTGCAAGACCTGCGCAATCGTCGTCACCTGGTCGGGCAGTCGCCCGTTAGCGCCGGGGAAGCCGTCAGCCGTCTCGGTGATCGACGCCATGCCGTTGAGATGATGGTTTCTTCCGGTGAGCAGTGTGGAGCGCGTCGGCGAACACAGGGCCGTGGTGTGCCACTGCGTGTAGGTGATACCGTTCGCGGCGAGCTTATCCAGCGTCGGCATGTTGATCCGTCCTCCGTAGGCCGACCATGCGCCGAGCCCCGTGTCGTCGTAGAGCACGAACAAGATGTTCGGGGCGCCCTCGGGTGCCTTCTTGAGCTCGTATGGTGTCCAGTCGGGAACCGAATCGCGCACGTCGAGCTTGATCGTTCCTCTGAACGCGTCGTCGTTCGTGACCGCGGCCTCGGCGGGGCTCTCGGCTGCGGGTTCCTTCTTCGCCGCTGGCTCGGGCGGCGGCTTCGGTTGGCAACCGTACATCGTCAGCGTGGAGGCTACGGCGATTGTCGCGAGTAATCTGCGATTGAGTTTGTCCACTCGGGTTCTCCTGTCTCCTAGCGCGCGAATCGCGCGTTGAGCTCTCGACGGCTTCCTGCTGCGACGAATTAGAGCTACCCAATTATGACGTCAAGTGCGCTTGGCGCGCCGACGCTCGATCGTCGGGCTCTCGTAGCCATTCAGCGAGCAGCCGCACGGCCGAGTCCGTTCGCAACCGAGCGAGGGCAGCTTCTTGGTGCGTAGAAGCTCCTCAGAGTTGAAGCGAGCGCGTTGTCTCAGATTGGTCAAGCTGGACCGGGGCGACTTGAAGATCAGATCGCGGAGACTTCCTTAGACGCCCAAGCCTGTAAAGAGGTTCGTTTCAGACAAGCTCGGCATTCAGTGGAAGCGAAACGTGTATGTCCGGTCGAGGGGCGCTCTGGTGACCTCGCATGCGCGCGCAGACGCATCGCAAGCGATGGTCGTACCGTCCCAGAGTGAGAGCTCGTCTCGGCCTTCTCCAAAGAAGTCAATGGTCATCGATGAATTCGCATCGGCGAAGCCGGCCAAGTCGGGGTCCGATTCCTCGACCAGCGTGTCGACGACCGTGTCGAATCGGGGAATGATTCGGCCACTGCGATAGAAGTACGGAGCGACTCGAAGCGGCGCAGCCACCTCGATCTCGGCCGGTCCCGTGTACGTTTCACCGGTCTGCCAGTGAACCCAATCGCCTGGTGGAAAATAGACGACACGGCTGCGCGCGCCCTGGACGATGACCGGCGCGACGAGGATCCGATCGCCCATCATGAACTGGTCGTCCTGACGCTCCTTCGAGCCGGGCGCCTCTGGGAAGTGGAGCACCTGATGCCGCACGACGGGCCATCCGTGATCCCGCGCCTGCGCGACCAGCGTGTAGAGGTACGGAAAGAGCGCCGTGTGCAGTGTGGCGTAGGTCTTCCAATGCTCGATGCTGTCGGCATCGTTGTCGATGAGCCAATTGGATTCGCAGGCGAACTGCCCGTTGTGCTCGCGCATGACCGGCAGCATCGCCCCCACTTGGGTCCACCGGTAGAACAGCTCGCGATCGGTGGGTGGTATGGTGAGGCACAGGAGTCCGCCGATGTCGGTGGCGACGACGGGCACACCGCTGATGCCGAGCGACTGGACGGCGGGGATCACGGTGGGCAGGCCGTCCCCCTGTGACCAGTCCGTCGTCTGATCGCCGGTCCAAACCACCGGTGAGTACTGCCAAGAGCCGGTGTAGCCGGAGCGCGAGAAGAATACCCAGTCACCGTCGGGGCGCCGCTCCTCCCAGAACTGGCGGGCCGTGCGCGCCCAAAGCCTCGGGTAGTCGTTGTGCACCTCCCAGCCGAGTCGGCCGTCGGCAGAAACCGTCGTCGCTCCGACGTACTCGCCGAAATCGTTCATCCAACCGTCCACGCCGAAACGTGCCGCGCGGTCGAAGATCGTGTCCTGCCACCAACGGACCGCGTCCGGGTTCGTCAGATCCAGCTGAGATCGGTTCCCCACGAGGAAGAAGGTCGCGGGCGCTCCATCCGGATCTCGAAGCAAGTAGTCGCGGTCCGCGGCGTACAGATAGTCCTCCGTGCCGACGGTCAAATACGGCTGGAAGTATGCAAACACGCGGAATCCGAGAGCGTGCATGTCGTCGATCATGCCGGCCCAGTCCGGGTAGTGGGTTTCGTCGAGGTGGAAGTCCTCGGAGTAGAGAAGCTCCCCGTCGCCTCCGGCCCAGTCCTCGTTCCAGATCCCACTCGTAGGAATGCGCTCGGTGCGCATGAGCGCTGCAATCTCTCGCGTCCGGCTCTCGGCGTCGGGACTGTCGCCGCGGTGTTTCGTGTTCGCGGATATCCACGGCGCGAACACCCAGGGTGGCGGAAGCTCGGGGATCCTTCCGGCGAAGTATGTGTATGCTTCGATGACGTCGAGTGGGTCATCGCCGACGAAGACGCGTAGCTCGAGGCGGTCGTGAGAAAGCTCGATCATCGTCTTCGCGGGATCCGTCTTGCCGAAGTCGAAGCGGCTGAATCGAGTGTCGTCGATCAGCAAGCCGTACGTGCGCGAGCTCAGGTAGAAAGGGATGGGAACACCGGTCGGCAGCTCATCCACGCACTCGAAGTTGCACCCTTCCTCAGTCCACACGACGAGCTCGTTGCCGCTGTGCTCGGCTTCTTCGTAGCGTTGGCCCATTCCATAGTACCGATCGTTGCTGGTCTGGACGAGGTCGATCGCCACGCGGTTGACTCCCTCGCCAGCTCCAGGCTCGACTTGTACGCTGATGCGCAAAGCACGAGGGTCGCCGTCGCTCGTAAGGGAGAGCATCATCAGCGGGGCATCCCCGGCTTCGGCGCTCAGCTCGACATCCAGGGAGGTCGCATCGCAGCTGATGCTCGCGACCGTCCCCGCCTCTGTCCAAGGGGCGACCACGCCCTTTTCTAAGGGGGTCTCCTGTCCGGTGACCGTGGTGAAACGGAGCGGTCCCGCGGTTTCGATCAGCGTCTCACCACTCGGCCGCACGACGCGAAGCGCGAAGTCGTGTTGCGTGACCTCTGCGCGCCAACGTGATGTCTCGATGATCGCTGTCCCGCCCGCCGGGCAGGACACGCGAAGGCCGGGCGACGAACTAGGTGTCGACGAGGGTCTGCAACCCACCGATGTGAGAAACGTCACCAGCGCGACGACGAGAAACGGGGAACCAGCGCGCTTCACCATCGAGCGGCAAGATAGCATCGATCGGCGGTGTGGTCGGGGACATGGTGGCATTTGCCGTCCTCCGTCCGCGCTACTCGACGACGACTACCATTTTGCCGTTGGCGCGGTTCTCATCCATCGCCTGGTGACCGAGCGGCAGCTGATCGAAGCGCCACACGGGGCCCGTACGGATGGCGAGCTCCCCGCGTTCGACCAACGAAACGTAGCGTTGGAGGTCCTCCCTCGAGATGTCGCTCGCGCCGCCCGAGTAGGAGGTCAGCCGCACGCCGGTCGGGATGTGCCCCATCGGTCGAAATGACGCGAGCTCCCACTCGCCGCCGAGGATGCCGGTCATACACACCACACCGCCAGGCCGAGCGCACTTGAGCGAGTCGAGCAGCGTCGTGGTCCCGATGAGCTCGATCACGCGGTCGACTCCGCCAGGGTAGTCGTTGCGAATCTTGGCGCCGAGCTCGCCGTCATCGATCACGACCTCGTCTGCACCGGCCTTGCGCAGCATCTCGATCTTCACCTCGCTTCTCGACGTGCAGATGACACGAAGACCTGCGGCTTTGGCCATGGAGAGGGTCGCGAGCCCGATGGAAGACGTTCCGCCTCGGATGAGCAGCGTCTCATTCGGCTGCACGCCGAGCCCGGTGTGGAGCGACCCGTGGCAGGTCTGCAGCATCTCCGGCAGCGCGCCGAGGACGTCCCATGGCAACTCGGTGTCGAGCGCAAACACGTTCGAGGCGGGCACCGACGTGTATTCCGCGTACGAGCCATCGAACTCGCGGCCCATGCCACCCATCATCGCCGCGACGCGCTGACCTTCTTCGAGCTCGCCGCCGGGCGCGCGGACCACAGTGCCGACACACTCGATGCCGAGCACCCGCGGTAACTGGACGGTCGGGGACTCGCCAATCCGTGTAAACCACTCCGACCTGTTGAGCCCGAACGCCCGAACCTCGATGAGCACGTGACCCGGCTGTGGCTCCGGACGCGGGAGGTCGGTGAGCTCGAAGGCTTCGGGCCCTCCAGGTTGTCGCAGTATCCAGGCTCGCATTTGGGGTTCCTAGTCGTTCCGGCGCACGTAGATCAACGCTGTGCACATGCGACTATCGACAAATACATCGACCCCGGCAAGCTTGTCGATCCGACGGGCCTTCACCTTGGCCACGGCTTCCCGATGAATGCCTGAACCTTCATTGGTTCCGAACACTGCCCGAGGCACGGCGCCGCATCGCCGATTGGTGCCGCCACTACAACCCAGAACGCCCTCACGGCTCACGCGGATGCCAAACCCCGAACCACTTCGCGTTGAGACACGAGGTCGCCGCGTGAAACAACCCACTTCGCCAGGATTGTCCACCTCAACCTGGGCGCATCACCGATCTCACGTCAAAGAGGCCAAGAAAAGAAAGCAGATCATGGAAGAGATGAGCGCCACCTATACGGCCGAAGGCATCGTTACCCTGGCGGGCAGCCGCCTCTATACCTCTGCTGAGGATACGGACGAGATCATCGATGAGGCCTTGGTGCGATTTGAGGGTATTTTTCAGAATATTGAAGGCGTCTGACGTGATGCGCCGATCATCAGGATCAAACCAGTGGGGAGATATTGAAAAATGAAAAATTTGGTGACGGGCGCCACAGGATTTATCGGATCGGCCATCGTGAGAGAACTACTCAAAGACGGAGAAGAAGTCCGCGTCTTGGTGAGAGAGAGCAGCGATACGCGCAATATCGATAATCTGGATGTGGAGCGGGTCTATGGCGATATCCGCGACGGGGAGGCCATGGGCAAAGCGCTCAAAGGCGTTCATACGCTCTATTACACGGCCGCCCATTTCTCCCACTGGACGCCGGATAAGAAGCTGCCCTACGAGATCAATGTGGAGGGGACCAAAACCTCCATGGCCGCGGCCCTGGCGGCCGGTGTCGAAAAGGTCGTCTACACCAGCACCAACAACACCATGGGAGCCCACGGTGCCGAAAAACCGGCCGACGAGACGGCTCAATTCAACCATTGGGATACCAAGGACCACTACTCCATCTCCAAGTACCTGGGTGAGCTTGAGGCCTTGAAATTCGTCGCCAAAGGGCTGCCCATCGTCATCGTCAACCCCACCATCGTCATCGGAAAAAATGATATCAAACCGACGCCGTCGGGTCTGCTGATCCTTGCCGTGGCCAAGGGAGAACTGCCCGGCTACATCGAAGGCGGGGTCAATATCATCGATGTTGAAGATGTAGCCCGGGGCCAGATTTTGGCTGCTGAAAAAGGAACCATCGGCGAGCGCTATCTCTTCGGCAATGAGAACATGTCGGTCTCCGACTATTTTAAGTTAATCGGTGACGTTGCCGGTGTGAAACCGCCGAAAATCAAAATCCCCTATCATCTGGCGCTGCTCGTCACCCACCTGTATGAGCTCGGGGCCTTTGTGACCAAGACGCCGCCGGCGAGCACCGCCTCGGAGTTGAGGATCGGCAGGAAATATGAATTTTTTGACTGTTCAAAGGCGGTAAAAGAACTCGGCCTGCCGCAAACGCCGGTCAGGACGTCCATCGAAAACGCCATTAACTGGTTTAGGGAGAATGGATATCTTCGCTAGCCAGGGGGGAGCGATTTCATCTTTGATTACCGGCATGTCGCAGTTGCGAACAGGGGTCTGGCGAATGTCCACGGACGCAGCAGGGTTGAGCTCGCGCGACAAGGCGTTGCCGTGCGCATCGTAGACCGATCACCAGGGATCGATCCCCACGTGCGCGCCAACCTCTTGCACTCCCGCACGCTCGAAATCTTCGAGACACTGGGGATCGCCGAAGCGACACTCGAGAGCTGAACCGCGGTGGGGTTGTCCGGATGCTTCCAAGGGCGTTGGCGACTACGGTATGGAAATGTCGCGAATAGACACCACTTCACGTTTCGAATCGCTGGACGATGTGTCGTTGTGGCGCAGCGTCGCAGAGGGGACCGCGGGAGCAACCGGTACCAAGTTCTTCGCTCAGCTCACGCGTAGTCTCAGCTCCGCTATGCAGACGTTCGGCGCCTGGGTGACCGAGTGGCGTCCCGACGAAAGGCGCCTGTACTCCTACAGCATGTTTCTGGATGGCGACTTCGTCGACGACTTCAACTACGACATCGACGGCACTCCCTGCGCGAGGGTTGTTGAACACAGCGGGAGCCTCTTCCACATCGAAGACAACATCGTCGAGCTCTACCCACACAATCAGGTTGTGCAGCAGACTCACGCGGTAAGTTTTATGGGGCTTGCGCTGCTCGATTTGGACGGCACGGTGCTCGGTCACCTGGCCGCGCTCGATACGCGTCCCATGCCAGCCGACCCGAGGCTGGAGGCGTTGTTTCGGGTGTTCTCGGCGCGGGCTGCGGCGGAGCTCCGCCGTCTCCGTGCGGAGCGCGAGGTTCGCGAGCGAGAAGCAAGGCTGGCACGGCTTGTCGATGGCGTTCTGGACGCGATTGTGGATCTCGATCGCGACTTCCTGATTACGCACGCTAACACGGCGGCTGCGTCCGTGTTCGGAGCGGCGACTGGCGAGCTCGTCGGGACACCATTCCTGCCGCTCCTGGCAGATGAGTCTGCCCAGAAGGTGAGAGGCCTTGCCCGCGCCCTCGACGCGCGGACGGCTGGGCAGCGGGCAAGCTGGGTAGCGGGCGGGCTCACAGGGCGCACTGTGGGCGGCCGGTTGTTCCCCGCGGAGGGCTCGCTCTCTCGATCGCAGGACGCCCACGGGGAGGCCTACTACACACTGATCATCAGAAACGTGAACGACCGCATCGAGGCCGAACGGGCGATCGAAGCGCTGGCAAGCGAGGCCGAGTACCTGCGCGCGGCCAGGGGCCGAACCACCGGAATGATCGGACAAAGTCAGGCCTTCCGCGCAATGCAGCAGAAGATTGGGGAGGTTGCTGCTACCGATGCCACGGTGCTGGTCACCGGTGAAACGGGGACGGGCAAGGAGCTCGTCGCCGATGCCCTGCATGAGCTCAGCGCCCGCAGCGGCAAGCGCATCATCAAGGTCAACTGCGGCGCGATTCCCGACAATCTCATAGAGAGCGAGTTCTTCGGGCACGAAGCTGGGGCGTACACGGGTGCGACGCGCACAAGAGAGGGGCGTTTTGCGCTTGCCGACGGAGGCACGCTGTTTCTCGACGAGGTCGGAGAGCTTCCACTGTCGCTTCAGCCCAAGCTGCTTCGGGTGCTCCAGTGCGGCGAGTTCGAGCCCGTGGGAAGCTCGCGTACCCGCAGTGTGAATGTGCGCGTGGTGGCGGCCACTCACCGGGACCTGCTCGAAGAGGTCAAGGCTGGTCGTTTTCGGGAAGACCTCTATTATCGGCTGGCCGTATTTCCGATCCACGTGCCGCCTCTCCGCGACCGGCGCGAGGACATTCCCCTGCTCACACGGACGTTGCTCAAGAAGATATCCGCGCGCATGGATAAGAAGTTACAGGCACCGACCGACTTCGCCATCGAGCGCCTGTGTCGCTACGACTGGCCGGGCAACGTGCGTGAGCTCATCAACGTCCTCGAGCGCGCCGTCATCACTTCCCGAGGCGGTGTTGTCGACCTCAGCCGCGCGCTGCCGGACCTCACCGAGACGGCGCAACTCGTTCCTGCGGCGAGCGATGAGGCGGAGCGCGCGCCCACCGTGCTGACCATCGACGAGCTGCGCGCCCTGGAAAAACGCAACTTCGAACTTGCGTTGGAGCTGTGCGGAGGCACGGTTGCGGGCTCGTCCGGGGCCGCCGCCATGCTGGGGATGAAACCCTCGACTTTTCGCTCGCGACTGCAGGCGCTCGGCATCAAGTAGCGCGAGATTTCGTACCGGACCCGACGTGAGATCTCGCGTCACGCGAGATCTCGCGCTCACCCGCATCTTGCGGGTTTCGCTTCATCTAGCTGTAATCATTGATTTGTTTTGGTCTTCTGGGGCTTGGCCCGGTCTGTGCTCATAGGCAGGGCATCCGGGCACGTCGCCCGCAACTCAAGGAGAACCACGATGAACAATGAACAGACTTCCATCCTGAACGGTCTCGACACCAATGCCATGGGCGCGACCATCAGCGCCATCGGCGACCAGCCCGTCATCGCCAAGTTCCAATTCCGCGCCCACAACGAGTGGCTCGGCGGCGGCCACAACAAGACGACGATCTCGGACTTCGACGGTGCGTGTCAGAAGCATGTCCACGAGCAGCCCCACGTCGTCCATAGCGACGAGCCTGCAGTCCTCCTGAGCGCGGACCGCGCCGCCAACCCTGCACAGCACGCGCTTCACGCGCTTGCAGCGTGCCTTTGCTCCACGCTCGTGATCCACGCTACCGCACGCGGGATACGCCTGCGCTCAGTGGAAACCACGCTCGAGGGGGACGTCGACCTGCACGGCATCCTCGGCCTCGATGGCACGGTGCGCAACGGATACGAAGGGATTCGAGTATTGCTCAAGGTGGATGCTGACGCCGCGTCGGAGGTCATCGATGAGCTCATTCAAGTCGCCCAGGAGCGCTCGCCGCTCGTCGACATCATTTCCAACCCGACTCCCATCGCGGTTCGCCGGGTGCAGTGAGCTAACAAAACCCACCGAAGCCACTGCATACCGTTAGGAGGAATTCGCCATGCACACGACTCAAGCACAAGACACGACCACCCGTCCTTCACCAACCAGCATCCTGCAATCGCAGAGGCAGTCATGGAACAGGTTTTCAGCTGGGTGGGAGAAGTGGGACGACTTCACCATGCGTTTCCTGCAGCCGCAGGGAGACGCGATCCTGAGCGCACTGGAGCTGCCGGATGGCGCGCGCGTGCTCGACATCGCCGCGGGTACCGGCGACCCGGGACTCACACTTGCATCTAGGCGGCGCACCATCGAAGTGACTGCGCTGGATGCGTCCGAGGGCATGCTGCGAATCGCTCGCGACAAAGCCAAGGCCCTGGAGCTCGCCAATTTCCGGACCGTCGCCGGCGATGCCTGTGCTCTCGAGTTTGCGGACCAAAGCTTCGACGCGCTCTCCTGTCGCCTTGGGCTCATGTTCTTTCCTGATCCCCAGCAGGCTGTTAGGGAGATGGCCCGCGTGCTTCGGCCGGGTGGTGTCCTGGCGGCAACGGTGTGGGCTGCTCCGAGCGACAACCCGTGGCTGACTACGTTCATGGGTGCGCTGGGGAAGCGAGTCGAGCTTTCGAGTCCGCCGCCAGGAGGTCCGGGGCTTTTCCGCTGCGCCGACCCTGACGCCTTGCGCGCGCTCTTCGACGGTGCTGGCCTTTGCGTGGAGCGAACAGCGCTGCTGCACGGCTACATGCCCTGTGACTCGTCGGAACAGTACTGGGCGTTCATGAACGATGTGGTGCCTCCCGTCGTCGCGGCGCTCCGGGATGCGCCGCCCGAGCTCGTGGCCTCGGTCAAGGCCGACGTGCTCGAAGCACTAGGTGACCCCTCGCTCTCGGGGCCGAAACCGCTGGGCTGGGGAGCTCACTGGGTGGCCGGTCGCAGGTAAGGGCCTCTCTTGCCCATCGGTATCGCAATTCGGCGCTCGCCGTGGCCCTTCTGATGGCGGGCTGTCCTTCAAAGCCTGCAGAGCCGGTCGTGTTGCGTGACCTCTGCGCGCCAACGTGATGTCTCGATGATCGCTGTCCCGCCCGCCGGGCAGGACACGCGAAGCTCGGGGGACGAACTAGGTGTCGACGAGGCTCTGCAACCCACCGATGTGAGAAACGTCGCCAGCGCGACGACGAGAAACGGGGAACCAGCGCGCTTCACCATCGAGCGGCAAGATAGCATCGATCGGCGGTGTGGTCGGGGACATGGTGGCATTTGCCGTCCTCCGTCCGCGCTACTCGACGACGACTACCATTTTGCCGTTGGCGCGGTTCTCATCCATCGCCTGGTGACCGAGCGGCAGCTGATCGAAGCGCCACACGGGGCCCGTACGGATGGCGAGCTCCCCGCGTTCGACCAACGAAACGTAGCGTTGGAGGTCACGCCGACCTCTTACTCACGTACTCTCCAATGCGCTGGAATCCTCCCGTTCGCCCTGCGCTCTGGTCACTATGTGGTCACTCAGGTTTGGCCTGTTACCGCGCGTGTTCGGTCCTGCGCATGATATCTTGCGTGGATGTCGACTGGTCTTCTCTCTGAGATCTTTCGAGCCCTCGATGACGCGGATGTTCGCTACCTAGTGGTGGGCGGCGTAGCGGTCGTCCTTCATGGTCACCCACGGTTCACCGCAGACCTCGATCTCGTGCTCGATCTGACACCGACGAATGCATCCGCCGCGATCGAGACCCTACAAAGGCTCGACTATCGGCCCCGTGCTCCAGTTCCTGCGGAGGACTTCGCGAAGGAAGAAGTGCGTAGGAAGTGGCGCGACGAGAAAGGGCGGACCGTGTTCTCGCTATGGAGTCCCAGCTATCCTGGGACCGAGGTCGACCTCTTCGTCGAAGAGCCGTTCGACTTCGAGGAGGCGTGGTCTCGCCGGCTCGATGCGGTCCTGGACGACGGCACGACGGTGCACGTTGTGGGAATGGAGGACCTGCGGTCTCTCAAGCAAACCACCGGCCGGCCCAAAGACCTGGACGACATAGAGAAGCTCGATCAAATCGCGCGTGCTATGCTTGGACGAGATGACGACGGCGGATAAGCGCGGCTGGAAGCTCCACGAGGAGGAGCAACGCATGGCCTGGCTTCAACTCACGCCCGCCCAGCGGTTGGCGTGGCTCGAAGAGGCCAAGCGCTTCGCCGAAGCCGCCAGGCGCGCGCGGAAGATCAAGCCAGACGACCGGCGTAGTCAAGCCAAGCGGGCCTAGAGAGCGTACAGGCATCGCGTTTGTCGGGGCGCGCGGCGACCGAAGCGGTCCGGCGCCTGCGGGCCTTCAACGCTGCTGCGTCCGTGAAGATTCTGTATTCACGGCGGCGCATTTGCGACAGCGTTGATAACACTCACAAACCGTTGAGCGGGTGGCGCGCACTCGCGACATGACTTGCTTCGGTTTGCCGTCATCCTCGCTCGACGAGCCTGATGCCGGGCGGTCGTGAGGTGGTCCCTGACACGATCGCCGTGATCAAAGTACACCTCGTCGGGTGTTTGTCCATCGAAGGCGTGATGCGGCATTTTCGTGTTGTGCTCGCGGACGTAGAAATCGATCAGCTGCTCGAGCTGCCTGAAGCTCTCAAGCGAATGCAGGTACAGCCACTGGTGGCGTAGAGAACGCCAGAATGCTTCGATCATGGAATTGCTGAAGCTAACCTCCACCTGGGCAAGCACATGGCGGACAACGCCGTCGGCCATCAGTTGGTCGACTCCGGTGTTGCCGTTCTCCACGCCAGAATCGGCGACGCGGCCTCCGCCAATCACGTTGCCGGACGAGCTTGGCCCAGGTTGTCGCCGACACGAAGACGTGGCCGGCTCTCTGCACATAGAGGGACAGAGTTCGAAGCGGCATGTGCCGATACTCCGTCCGTGGCCGTGACCATCTCCTTGATGGTGCTCACCTCGATGGGGGTGAGTTGCGTTGGATGAGACCGTGGGCAGCTCGACCGATCATCGAGCTCGCAGCGTTCTTCGGCTCGCTTCCAAGCGTGATAGCGGGCCGGCGAGAGCTGCATCATGCGCAGGGCGGACTTCAGAGGAAGGGCGTCTTTGCAGCGATCGATCCCACGCAGAACTTTGGCCTTGGCCTTGCCATCTGGGAGTCGCTGCCGATCGAGCCGAAAGCCAGAGAGCTTGAGCAACACCACCAGGAGCCGAATGATGGCGGTCTGCCGCTCCGCGCGGCGCTTCAACCTTTGGTTCTCCTCCAACACCGACGCCATGTGGGGGTTCCAATCGAGGGAGACCACGCTCGGGCGTCCGGGTGAAATCTAGCTGGCCGTCGTAGAACGCGGAATGCGCAGGTGCCGAAAGATCCGAGGGTTGCCGGTTTCGCACACGATTTGTCGAATCCGATGGTCATAGCTGCGACGACTTCCGGAGAGCTGCGGCATGGCTCGGTGTCTGGCACACTCGGCTTTCCCCAGCTAGCTCGCGCTGCAGGGGAGGGGGATTTCGTCTTTGATTACCGGCGTGTCGCAGTTGCGAACACAGATCATCGAAATGTCTGCGGACGTAGCGCCGCAGAACACCCGCGCCGGGAGCAAGCGCACCTATCACCTCGTCATCTCACTTCACCCCGACGATCGGCGTCTCGAACGACAGGAACTCCAACGAATTGTGGAAAGGCTTGTGGATACTCTCGGGTTTTCCGAGCACCAGTACATCGCAGTGCGTCACGACGATACCGATCACGAGCACATCCACGTTGCGATCAACAAGATCCACCCACAGACGTTTCGGATTCATTCGCCCGCTTGGGACCACCAGAAGCTCTTCACCGGGGCCCGGGCCCTCGAGAGGGAGCTCGGCCTGATACCGCTTCGGTCGAGGACGCGCGACCGCGTAAAAACTCCCGAGCGAGCCATCGATTGCGAAGCCCACCAGGGCATCAAGAGCTTCGCGCGTTGGGCCCGGGAAAATCTCCGGCCTGCGATCCGGGCGACTGAGCTACGAAGGTGGGACGACGTACACGAAGCCTGCGGCCGTTTGGGGATCGTGATTCGGCTGCATGGCAACGGCCTCGTATTCGAGGATGTGGTGCGGGGTGTTCGGGTGAAGGCCTCGGCCGTCGGTCGCGAGCTCAGCAAGGCGCGGCTCTGCGAACGGCTTGGAGCATTCGAGCCTGCGTCGGAGCGACAGCTCAAAGCCGCGCGCGAGGCGCCCCATCGGTATTCGCCTATGCCGGCCAGGGCGCCCCAGAGCTTGTGGAAGGAGTACGAGCAGACCCTCCAGGAAGCCTGGGCTCGTCGTGAACGCGACTGGGCTCGCTACCGAGATACCGCGGAACCGCAGCGTCCGGCGCTGCTGAACCGAAGGCTCAAGAGCCTCACGAGCCATCCGTGCACACGGACACACCGGTGCACCAAAGACCGGAGTAGCCTTCGCAAGAATTGCCGCAGACGCCCGAGGCACACTCTGCATCCTCGTCGCACGCTGCCCCAGCCCCTTTGGCGTCTTCGGTGGAATCGATCAGAAGTGTGACACAACGCGCGGTCGACCAATCCGGAACTGCGAACCCTTGTCCGGTGCTTCGGATGCCCGCTTGGCAGACTTGGTAAGAGGAGCAGCGCGTTTCGAAGTTGCACTGCGTATACTGGTCGCACGTCGGGTTGATGAAGCAGCCGTGGTTGTCGGCGGCGGCCTGGCAGTCGTTGCCGCACACACCGCAGTTGCGGATGTCGTCCGAGGCCTTGCATTCGTAGTTGCAGCAGCTTCCGTCGCCGCACCAGAACGGATCGGTTTCATTGTTGATGCAGCAGGGAGCGGTGGCATCGGCGCAGCGGAACCCGCGGTTTTGTCCTCGACAATCGGTGCATGCGAGCCCGCTGCCACACCAACCGTTGGGTGCGTTGGTCGGGTCGCACGACTGGCCGGCTCCGAGCACCGGTGGCTCGAATGGCGCTTGGCACGTGCCCTCGACGCAGCTGAGCTCGCCCGTGCGTCGGCAGTCGTCCGTCGTGACGCAGGGATCGCCTTCCTTGGCGAGCAATCTGCAGCTTCCGCCCGATCCACAGCCCCTCGGGAAACTGATGGTGAGACCACCCCGAGTTCGCGTGAACACTTTGCAGCAATCCGTGTCGTCGCTGCAGGATTCATCGAGGTCACGGCAGCAGTAGTAGTCGCCCGGATTCGTCGCACTGCTGTCACTCCCGACGAGCGCGAAACAGTGCCCGCTTTCGCAGGCCTGATCACCCAGAACGGAATCCCCGAGCATGGGAGGGTCGTTCAGGGTTCCCGGAGCCGCGTCCGATTCGCAAACCTCGCCGAGCCGGAGGGGCGCTAGCTCGCAGATCCCCGATCCGTTGCAGAAGTCACTATCGAGGCAATCGCCATCGGCCGCACAGGCGGTTCCGGTGAGCGCTTTGCAGACGCCGGGTTCGGGGTCACAGCGGCAGCCGAGCGCGTCACAGACGATCGCATCGCACACGCAGGATAGGGTTCCCTCGCACTCGAGCGTGCGCTGACATTCGGACCCAGCCGGCCGCGCGCGAAATACACAGCTGCCATCGGGACAATAGTGATCGGTGGGACACTGCCAGTCCTGCGTGCATTCAGCACCGGGTACGAGCTTGCAAGATCCAAACCCGACACACGGGCAGGGGAAGAAATCACACTCAGAGACGTTGCAGTCACAAGCAAGCGGGCTCGGGCAATCGAGTACGTTGAAACAGGTCCCGCCGATCGGGAGCTCGCAAGTTCCGGTCGTCACCGCGCACAAGAGACCGCCATCGCAGTCGTCCGACGAAAGGCATTCGAGCTGCGCACCACCTGTGCCGCCGTTTCCGCCGACACCGCCCATGCCGCCCATGCCGCCGTTTCCGCCGACACCACCAGCGCCACCCATGCCGCTCACACCACCGATGCCGCCGCTGCCGCCCTCACCGCCGTTTCCGCCAACACCACCTGTGCCGTCGTTGCCGCCGATTCCCGCGGCACCGCCGGATCCGCCATCGCCCCCTGCCGCGCCCTGACCGCCGCTTCCCCCATCGCCGGCCGCTGTGTCGGTGGTGCCGCAACCGGCGATTGCAAGGCTGCTGCACAGCAGCACGAAGAGGAAGCTGGTCTTTCGCATCGGCGCAGCCTGCCAGAGGCTCGCCCTTGCAATCAAGCGCTAAACGCTCCGTTCGCTACGGCGAACGAGAACGCCCCGCCCGAAACAGAGGCTTGGCGTTCACGACTTAGCGCGTTCGCAGGTGAGCGTCGTGTCGTGGCCCATCCTGGCGATGTCCAGCGCGCAGTCGTCGACACTCTAGGCATAGGCAAGACAAAGCTGCTCTCCGAGCGGTTGCCAACGCGACATAAGATCTAGTACCGGGAAATTCGGCGCTCATCGTTATCCCGATGCGCTAAGAGAGCTCAGGCTCATGCCCGACGCCTCTTGTGGGACCCAGATCCTCGCTCAGGCTGCGGCGCGAGTGTGGCGATGATGCAGTCCGCCGACATCGCGATGGAGATGACCTCGACGTCATCGATGGACTGGCGCTCGCGTAGCTCAGGACCGTCCTTGTCGAGCGCGAAGTGGGTCGGGGAACCGTGATAGTGGAGGCGGTGGGAATCGAACAGCCGGGGATTCACCCGCTTTCGACGATTCTCGAACGGTTTCGCGGACAGGTATCGAGGAGAACACGTCCAAAGAACGCGAGCAAAACGCGCCACCGGGCATTCTTATGACAATGTCACAAATCCCAGATGTGAATCGGGAACTCGAAGAGGTTGGTGCGATGTTCGCTGTGTTCGAGGCGCTGCGGCGAAAGCGCTAGCATGCTTGCATGCACCTCGACCGGGCCTACGTCGCACAAACACAACGCCGACCCCCGGGAGTGGTTCTAAGCCGCCGTTCCTTTGGTTCTTTGCTGGTGTGATCGTCGGGCTGCAGCTCAAGCGCCTCGACATCGCACATCGTGCCGCCTGTTTCCGGCCTGAGGCGCAATCCTGGTCGGTGGCCAGCGGTTGCCGTCTCAATCAAGGTGCTTGGCCTAGCAGTTGTTCGCGACAATCACTCGCCACCGCCGTTGGTCGTCCGCAAAATGGTTCCGCGTAGGCCCACGGCCGTCCCCGTGTTCGCATCGGTGAACGACACGCCAGCGAGGTCGAAGCCGGTGCCGCTGCTTTGCGAAGTCCATGTCGTCCCCCCATCGGTCGTCCGCAAAATGGTCCCGGAGCCGCCCACGGCCGTCCCCGTGTTCGCATCGGTGAACGACACGCCACGGAGGTCGAAGCCGGTGCCGCTATTTTGGGAAGCCCACGTCGTCCCCCCATCGGTCGTCCGCAAAATGGTCCCGGAGCCGCCCACGGCCGTCCCCGTGTTCGCATCGGTGAACGACACGCCAGTGAGGCGGGTCATGGTGCCGCTGCTTTGCGAAATCCATGTCGTCCCCCCATCGGTCGTTCGCACAATCGTCCCTTCCTCGCCCACGGCCGTCCCCGTGTTCGCATCGGTGAACGACACGTCACGGAGGTCGAAGCCGGTGCCGCTATTTTGGGAAGCCCACGTCGTCCCCCCATCAGTCGTCCGCAAAATGGTCCCGGAGCCGCCCACGGCCGTCCCCGTGTTCGCATCGATGAACGATACGCCAAAGAGGTATACGTCGGTGCCGCTGCTTCGCAAAGCCCACGTCGTCCCCCCATCGGTCGTCCGCAAAATGGTTCCGAGCGCGCCCACGGCCGTCCCCGTGTTCGCATCGGTGAACGACACGCTGTAGAGGTTCGCGCCGGAGGCGCTGCTTTGCGAGGTCCACGTCGTCCCCCCATCAGTCGTCCGCAAAATGGTTCCAAAGGCGCCCACGGCCGTGCCCGTGTTCGCATCGGTGAGCGATACGCCATAGACGTGGAGCAGGGTGCCGCTCCTTTGCAAAGTCCGCGTCGTCCCCCCATCGGTCGTCCGCACAATGGTGCCGTAGTCGCCCACGGTCGTCCCCGTGTTCGCATCGGTGAACGACACGCCATAGAGGGTGACTTTGGGGATGCCGCTGCTTTGTGAAGTCCACGTGGTGCCCCCATCGGTCGTTCGCAAGATTGTCCCGCCGTCGCCCACGGCCGTGCCCGTATTCGCATCGGTGAACGACACACCCGTGAGGGCTTCGGTGGTGCCGCTGTCTTGCGCGGTCCACGTGGTGCCCCCATCGGTCGTTCGCACGATCGTCCCGCCGTCGCCCACGGCCGTGCCCGGTATTCGCATCGGTGAACGACACACCCGTGAGGGCTTCGTGGTGCCGCTGTCTTGCGCGGTCCACGTGGTGCCCCCATCGGTCGTTCGCAGATTGTCCCGCCGTCGCCCACGGCCGTGCCCGTATTCGCATCGGTGAACGACACACCCGTGAGGGCTTCGGTGGTGCCACTGTCTTGCGCGGTCCACGTGGTGCCCCCATCGGTCGTTCGCAAGATCGTCCCGCCGTCGCCCACGGCCGTGCCCGCGTTCGCATCGGTGAACGACACACCCGTGAGGGCTTCGGTGGTGCCACTGTCTTGCGCGGTCCACGTGGTGCCCCCATCGGTCGTTCGCAAGATCGTCCCGCCGTCGCCCACGGCCGTGCCCGCGTTCGCATCGGTGAACGACACACCCGTGAGGGCTTCGTGGTGCCACTGTCTTGCGCGGTCCACGTGGTGCCCCCATCGGTCGTTCGCACAATGATCCCGAATCGCCCACGGCCGTGCCCGTGTTCGCATCGGTGATCGACACGTCATAGAGGCTGTTGCCCGTCGGTAACGGGTTCTGCCAGAACCATCCGGGTGCGGTGCCTCCCGCGCCTCCACTGCCGTTGCTTTCGCCGTTCCCGAACCGATCACCGCCCAGGTGCCAGCTAGGAACCCAATCACAACGAGTGTGCTTGCTTTCATCATATCCTCTCCTCGATGCGGATCCGATAATCCCCCCTCCATGCACTTCTGCCCGGCCCTGTACCACGGCGGTTTTCTTCACCTTACGCTCTTCCCTGAATCGACTCTTCCTCATGTGCTCTCCGGACGGTCCTGAAGACGCAGTCTGTCAGGTCTTTTCGCAGCGCGAAATTCCAGGGCAGGTCAAACCTGAGATTCTCGCGCCTCAACGAGCCTCGGCCGTTCGGCCTCCCGTGACGGAGCGTTTCATGATAGCAACCGGCTTCGGCCCAATTCCGCGAAGGGCCATGACGAGGAAGATTCTCACCAGCGTTGCGATTGCTTGCACGCTCGGGCTGGGCGTCTGGGCGGCTCTATCGGCGCGGACCGAATCCCACATCATCAAACCTGTCCTCGGTGACGTCGGTCTTCCCAAGGAAGAGCTTGTGCGCATCGAACGGCTGATGGAGCTCGAACACCGAAGGCTAAAGCAACATCCAGCCTATCAGAAGTTCATGGAAACCGATCCAGAGGTCGAAAAATGGGAAGGGAAGCGTGGCCCGGAAGCGACCGCCGCTGGCCTGGCAGCAGCGGAGCGGCTGAAGCGGGCAGGGCTCTCTAAGCTCGGCGCGGCGGACCTCATCGTTGCGAACGAGGTCAAATTGCGGATGGCATCTGTTTCCTCTGACCTGTGCACTCAGATGTGGACCGGAAGTGATCAGGGTCGCCGGGCGGAAGTTTTCCGCGCGCTCTCGAAGCTGACTGACGACGAAATTCGTGAATGGCAACGCATTTCCGTCAACGCGACGATCCTCGCGCTCGAAGCCGGAACTGAACAGAGCCCCATGGACGAAAACGCCCTGCGGGCGGGGTTCCAAAGAATAGGCGAAGCGCTAGGCCCCGCAGAGGCGGAGCGTTATTGGACGGCGTTTGATGCGACTGTCGAGTGGGTAGAGAAGGGCGGTCCCAAGGTTGATGACGCGGACGCGTGTTTCATGACGCTAACGATCCTGCGAGGGAGCGCCACTCTCGAGGAACCGTTGCGGACGCGCTTTTGGAGGGCCTATCTCGCTGCTGAGGGAGCGCAAGCAACCGGCGAGGGTGCGACGACCTCGCGACAAGCGGCTAGGGCTAGAAGCAACGCCAACCTCGGATCACTTTCTGACCTAGTCATCGAATGCTGACGGCAAAAGACGGGAAGCGCGAAACACCGTCAGGATCTCGACGCTTTCGTCGAGGAACGCGGTACACGATGCGGTAGGGAGATTCGATGATCTCGCGGAGCTGCGGGTCAGCGAGCTCAGGTACGATTCGACCCGATCGGGGAAAGAGCTCGAGCCGCTCAACGGCTTCGAGCAGCCGTGCCACGACGAGGTCTGCATAGGCATTCGGAATCGTTTGCGATGAACTTGCGGATCGACTTCCAGGTCTTCGACCGCTTGGGTCGTCCATCGAAGCTTGGTCACCCGAGCAAGCGTTCCTTGACTTCGTCGTGGGGGACTGTCTTTCCTTCGTTCGCCTGCTTTAAGCCGCGCTCGACCTTGGCTAAAGAAACAAAGCTTCTCGATTGCTTCGTCCAGCGTGACGTCATCCGGAAGCTCCTCGACGGCCTTGAGAATGCGTTCCTTGGCGGCGGGCTCGGTCATGAAGAGAATGTAGCACACTCGCTCGGAAAGACCGCTGGCGCGCTCGAGCGAATAAGCCGAAGGCGTTGAGCGCGTCAATCACGGTCGAGCTCCGGACGAAGACCCGAGGTGAGGGCCGTGCAGTTTTGCGTCTGCCAAAACTATGCCTTGCCCGAACGAGTTGGGTCCCGAATTGGCGCCGAACGGCGCTACCTGTCGTCAAAAGTAGCTGGTTGGCGCTTCGCGGCACCAGCTGTCGCCCGATGGCGCGTTTACCAAAAAACGCGCCACATCGGGCCAACCGACGCCAAGCGGCGACACGGTGCGACGGAGGCGTCAAGAAACCGCAGAAAGAGATCGCGGGCGCCAAGAAACGCCAATCGGCGTCTACTTCTTTTGCAGCGGTCAAAGCCCGTTCGTACGTTTGCGCGCTGAGACGGACTCCCTCCGTCCCGAGCAGCTTTTCGGGGGGCAAAACCGATAACCTAGACAT
>CAVYJZ010000010.1:0-324458 GCA_963768985.1 uncultured delta proteobacterium
GCAATTGGTTCGCCAACTCAGGCCTCACCACCTGAGTCTCTTCGACCCCCGTTTCGTACGGGGCGGGTTTATTTTGGAAACATGCAGCCAACAAATTTTGAGGTGTCCAGCGGGTCTTGAAAATTCGCTGGGCGCTTATTAATGAAGGCGTCGGCTCCCTCGTGGAGGTCCTGCGTACGCTGTAGCACATCGAGCACGTCAAGCAGCTTCGCGATTGCCTGCTCCTCGGGCAAGTACATGCCATACCGCAACGCCTGCTTGGCGGCACAAATGGCCTGCTTCGGAGCGCTTGCAAGCCTTGTAGCAAGTTTTTGCGCGTGTGCGAGCACCTCGCCCTTAGGCTTAATGTGGTTGGCGTAGCCCCACGCGAGCGCTTGCTGCGCATCGATCATATCGCCCAGCAAAAACAACTCACTGGCGCGGCCAATACCGATACGCCGTGTTATACGCACGGTGCCTCCACTGCCGGGTATGGCGCCAAGGTTTATTTCGGGTACGCCGAATTTTGAATTTTCGGCGACCACGATGATGTCGGCGCCGGCTGCGAGTTCCATGCCGCCGCCTAGCGCATAGCCTTCAATGGCCACGACTGTGGGTTTCGGGAAATTGGCGAATTTGGTGAATGTTTCGTTCTCAGGAGCGAGCTTGCGAGACACGACGGAACCATCCGCCAAGAGTCCGGGAAATTCCTTGATGTCGGAGCCGGTGCCGAAAGCGCGGTCACCGTCGCCTGTGAGTACAATCGCTCCTATCGCTGGGTCAGCCTCCAGGCTGGTCAGGGCCGCGTCCAACTCGCGCCTCATATCCAGTGTCATGACGTTCATCGGCGGGTTAACCAGGAACACGGTTGCCACGCCGCCATCGATCTCCACGCGTACTTTTTGGTCACTCACTTCTTTTTCTTGGTCACTCATATTTTTCCTTTAGTTGCTATGATTGCTATGAAGAAAGTTTAGCGGCCGCCAGTGCGACGGTTGCGAAGGGTCCCCGCTCCCTGCTTCTGCCAGGGCCGATTGAAGATGGGGGAGACCGCGATGCGAACCTGCCATTCTGGGCCGCTTCCGTCGGGTGGCGGCGTGTAGCCCCAAAGTTGAGCGGCGAGCTTGAGTGGGAAATTCTTCTTGCCGATGGCGCCCGTTTTCGCGATGCCCACACCAAGTGGCAAACGCAGCAGATTGATGTCTCGAACGTAGGACCAGGTTGGGGAAGCAGCGACCTGCCAGCCGCCACCTAGGTTGATCGCGTAGAAGTATTCACCGCCCACCGTCTGCACGTCGGTCGGGAAGCTCCAGAAGTAGCCGAGGATTGCGCCCCACACGTTACCGGTCTTCTTCGAGGCATAGCCGACGACGATCTCGGGTCCGAAGGTCCAGTCGGCCCGGAGCTCCGGCTTGGAGCCGGTCGGAAACACCGTGTTGACCCCGCCCATGAGGAGCAAACCGTTCTTGAAGGTCTTTCCGAACACGCTGTCGAGCGCGATGTTTCCAAACTGCACTGCGGTTTCTACGTTTCCGCTCGAAGTTACGTAGGGCTGACCGAACTCGAACGAGATCAAGGGCCGCAGGATGAGATTCCCGCGATAGGTCTGGAACGGCAGGGCGGGTTGGACGCTCAATGTGTAGGATGCACGGTGCGCGCCCGGCAGGGAACCCCCGTGCTGGGTGACATCCATGAAGGTGGCCAGCTGCAGGATCGGCGCGCTCGGATTCGCGAGCTTGGAAGCGAGATCCGAGTTCCCGCTTGCGCTCCGGCTCTCGGGCGAGCGGAGGTCGCCCAACTGCTTGCCTTGGGGTACGTACTCGCAGTCGTGCGGGTGATGATCTTCCGGGTTGCCGCAGGTGTGAGATGCGGCCTCTTCCGATGTCTGAGCGCGGGGCGACGCTTTCGGTGGATCGTCGTCTGCAAGAACGGGGCTGGCGGACAGGGCCAGTGCAACCAGTACGCCGGTTGCGCGGACGGTTCGCAGGGTAGCGCAATGGTGTACGCGCAGGCGCGCGGCAATTGCTCTTGGCATCGCTCGATCCTCCGGGCCTTACCCTAGGTTCCGCCCGCAAAGAGCCCCACGTCTTTCGATATGCAGATCTTATCAGCTCGCGCACGGAGCCATTCTTTGCTCGCTTGTAGACGGCTAGGTCCCTAAGCTTCCGACCGGTCGGCGTGCGTCGCGCTCACCGGAATCGGCTACTCGCCTTCAGTCTCATTGCCGCACTCGGCTGCTGGCCGCGTGGTGAGATGTCCTTTGCTTAACCAATACGTGGCCGCAGGTAGATATGGAAAGAAGTCAGGAGGAGGTTTTATGAGTAACAGTTATGAAACAATCAATGCATTTGAAAAAGATAATATTTTTTATTTAGAAGTAAACAGGCCCGACAAGCTGAATGCATTGAATAAAACGGTTTTAGATGAGTTGTTGGATGCGATAAAAAGTATCGATGTTTCAAAATATAAAGGCGTGATTCTAACAAGTGTTGGAGAAAAAGCTTTTATGGCAGGTGCAGATATAAGTGCGATGTCTGAAATGACTCCGCAAGAAACACAAGTCTTTGCTGAAACAGGACAGGCCGTCACCTTGGCAATGGAAGACTTGGCCCTGCCGATTATTGCCTGTGTTCATGGCTTTGCACTTGGCGGTGGATGTGAAATGGCAATGTCTTGCGATTTCATTTTTGCTTCGAAGCAAGCAGTTTTTGGACAGCCTGAGGTTAAATGGGGTGTGTTACCTGCTTTTGGTGGAACCCAAAGACTTCCAAAGTACATTGGTCGAAACCGAGCAAAAGAGCTTATCTATTCGGGCACTTTTATAGATGTTGATAAAGCCTATGAGTGGGGATTGGTGAATAGAGTAGTAGATGATAAAACAAGCTGCTTACAAGCAGCAGTTGAGTGTTTACGAAGTTATAGGAAAAAATGGTCCACTTGCCGTTGCAAGTGCAAAAAAGGTCATGAATGCTGGAAATGATCTGTCAAATAAAGATGGTATACACCAGGAAGCATCAGTCTTTGGAGTAGTTGCTAAGTCCCATGATAAGGCGGAAGGGACCAAAGCATTTGTAGAGAAAAGACAACCAGTGTTCACAAGAAGCTAAAATGATTAGAGAGGAGAGCGTAGTAACTACAAACGCTCTTTCAGGTTCGCGTCCCAGGCGACATAACGTTTAGTGCCGCGAAATTCAGCACGCTTCTTGATCCCGATGCGCTAAGAGACCGGCAAACAAACGCGGTCGGAGCACCGTGTTTGCATCCCGAAGGGCCGCAATCGACGCGCCCAAGACCGAGCGGATGCAGCTATCCGATGGGTCGAGCTTCGAAAGCGAGCGAGCTCAACAGGCCCAGGCGACGTGAGATCGGTTTTTCGGTCCATGGGATACTGGAGCTTGCAGAGATTCGTGTCGTTCACTACACGAGATCAGCACCTGGAGTCACCGCTGGCGCTCTTCGGCAATTTCCAACCCCTGCTCGGCCGCCATTTCCGCCAGTCGCTCTTGTGCGGTCTCGATCCCAGCAGCCTAACGGGCTTCGGTCCGAACCTCTGCTTGGCAACCTTAGCCAGCTGCTCGAGCGCCTCGTCGCGGGGTTCGCTCAGGAGCTCGATCGATCCTGTGGATTCGCGGATCCGGACGCCACCAGGCAGGTTGTGGATGGTATCACCGCGGCTCGTGCGGACGCCGCGGGATGTGCATCCCGAGCGCTTTGTCCCTCCCTTTGATCGTCAAGCCGCGCTGCACTCGCTCCAGGCGACGGATCGCTCTGCGGTCTCCGCGAGCGGCCCGAGCGGCGAGGAATTGCTTCCAGGAGCCCGGGTGGCTGTCGAGGCCTACCGACCGCCAGCTCCTGATGGTCGCCTTGAGCCTGCGCTCGGCAGACTTCCTCTCGAACGAAAGCGTCTTGTACAGGGTCCGTTTGTCCCGTGGGGAAATGGGCATCGCGGCAATCGCGTGATGCCTCAACTGGAACAGCTGGCGGTGTGCGGTTCTAGCCGCGTCGATTCTGGACGCCATCGCCTCGCGGAGCTCTCGACGATGAGTCCGCGCCGCGTCGAGTGCCTCCTGGTACTCGCGCCAAAGCCCGTCGTCGTGTGCCGGCCCAAGCGGCCGCTGCTCGTACGTCCGCACTTGCTCGCGAGTGACCTTGGCAGCGTCTACACCGGGACGAAGTCGCCGTATCGCTCGCAGAGCCGCTGCTTGGACCACCCGCGCCCGAGCGCCGATGCTTTGCACGCCAAGTTCGGCCTCGTTGCATCGACGATCGCCAGCCCATTGCCGCGCCGGACCAAACGAACTCCAAAACGTCCGAGCTCCTCGTGAAGAGCCGGCCAGGACGCGATGCGATCGAGCTCTTTCGTGTCTCCGATTGTTCGCCGCGCCCAAGTCGGAGAAACTCTCGACGCCCTGGTGGGCTTCGAAGTCGCGTGCCCGGTGAGCTTTGCGCGTGGCCCCTAGCGCTCGGTCGACGCGGTGTAGGCCGAGCTCTTGCTCGAGGATGGTCGCAAGCGCTTGATAGGCAGGGATGGCCTTGTAGGGATGATGGATTTTCAGCGTTTCCGGATGGATCTTGTTCACGGCGACATGAAGATGCTCGTGCTCCTGCTCGCTGTGGCGAACGGCGATGTATTGATGCTCGCCCAGCCCCGCTGCCTCTACGGTCCGGCGAACGACGTCTTCGAGCTCGGCGGATGAGGCGCCGGTCCCTTGGATGAAACGAAATGACTAAGTGGTAGGTCTTGTTGCGCTTTCGCTCTCTGATTACCCTCTTGCAGCAGCTCCATGACGTTGACCGCGAGCTCTGCGTCGTCCCGTCGATCGAGGCCCGGTAGATTTCCCGCCATGTACCAGGTACAACGCTCCCCTCCCTTGCCCCGAAGCATGTAGGGGACGAGCCTGGATAGACGAGAACGGGTTTTGTCGTTCCGCGGCTGCTTGGGGGTGATGATCATCGCGAGCGAACGAGGTGCGCGACTGACGCGCCTGAGCTCGGCCCCATTGCGTTCTACTTCGATGAGGGTGCGGCGAAGCTCGATGGGTTTCTCCGCGCGCTCTGTGAGTGCCTTCTTGAGCAATCCGCCGAGTCGGTTCTGCTCGCGTTGAATCCGGAGGATGTCTTGAACCTCCTGCCGAGTACGGGCGCTCGGAATCTCGGCGTTTGCGAGCACGCGGCGGATGACCTCGTTGCGCGTGAGGCCGCTTGCGTTTGCTAGCTGCTGAAGGTGCGTCGCGTGCGCATCGGTCAAGCGCACCGTGATTCGATGCTTGAGATCCCCCACCTCACGAGCATAAGCATCGCGATCGCATTGTCGAGGAGGAATCGTTGCCGCGCACGCGCGAATAAGCCGAAGGCGTTGAGCGCGTCATCAAGTGCCGAGCACGAACGCAAAGACGTTCGCGCGACGCACTTGCAGTTTTGTTGGCAGACAAAACTCCACCTTGCCCTCCGGTAGCGAGTCCCTAACTGACGCTGGTTGTCGCCGGTGAGTCACAACCTGGCGCTTTCAGTCACAACCGCGACACTTCCTGGCAAGAATGACAAGAAGTGACATGAAGTGTCGCGCGCGCGCCAACTGGTGTCGCGTTTACGCCAAACAGTGTCGCGCGAATGACAACGAGTGCACTCCAAGCGCCAAGTAGCGACAGGTAGCGCCAAGTCGCGCCGAGCGCGCGAAAGCCGGTGTCACGCCGTCGGAATTGCCATCGATTCTTCGCATGCGAAAAAAATCGCTCCGCCAGGGCAACTTTTCGGGGGGCAAAACCGATAATAAGAGTGATGGACGAACGAGGAGAGATCCAATTTGACCGGGCGGCTGCGCAAGGCTGCCGAGAAAATGCCGTATCCGTACTTCCTTCTGCGGCTCGAAGACATCGAGGCGTGGTTGGAAGCGGGCTATTCCGTGAAGAGCGTGTGGCGAATCTACTCCGAAAAGAGCGTTCCGTTTCCAGGCTCGTATCGGTCGTTTCTTCGCTACTGCCGCCAGCACTGCGAGAGCGCTCCGGCTGCTAGGCACAGGGCCCCGAAAGCGACCCGAGGCCACGCCAGGCAGAGCCGCCAGCGTGCTCGGTCAGGGGAAGCGATATCCGCCGCCACGCACCGTCCGCCTGGCCTCACGCCAGAAGAAATCGGACGGCTGACGGACCCTGACCTCGAGCTGGACCCCAATCGATGAGCGACTCCTTCGATCTCATCGTCACAACCAAATCCGACCTGCGGGAGATCATCCGTGATGCCGTGGCGAGGCCGTGAGCGCTACGAGGGAGCCCGTTGCCGAGTTGATATCGCTGAAGGAGCTCGGGCGGCGCGGCTTGACTTCAGCGCGGACACCGTGCGCAAATGGGTGACTCCGACGATTGCCCGTCACGTGCGGGCGGGCCGTGCGCTTCGTTTTCGCGAGGCGCGGACGTATCGCGTGGCTCGAGGATCGGGAGACGTGAGAAATCACAACGCAAGAAGCGTGGTATGCGCGGTTTCACGCGGACGGAGTTCAGTACAGGATCCGAAGGACATCGAACGGTCGCGTCCGAGCACGCGGGTCCGAACGAAGCCCGGGCGCTCCGCAAGTTCCATCAGGTGCGACGACTCGAAAATGGAGGTGACCAAAGGGTTGGTGACTCGCGACGCAAGCCCGCGCATGGCACTTCGAACCGTGGCCGAGCGATGGTTGGAAGCCCAGCAGGCCGATGGCGAGCGCGACGCCGATCGAGAGTTCGTCGGCTTCAGGAGCCACGTGACCCGCTTGATCGGAAGCAAGCGCATCGGCGACATCGAAGCGCGTGATGTCTTGCTCATGATTCGAGACGCTGAAGCGCCAGAAGAAAGCGAATGGATCCCCGCGTCATGCCGATGGGTCCATCGTGAACATCCTCGGTGTTTGTTCGAGCGTGTTCGAGCTCGCGATCCTCGAAGGTGCGATCGAGGCTCAATCCGGTCAAGCAGATCCCGCGCCGAAGGCGCCCCAAAAAGCGAGGCGAAGGGCGGCATTCCGTACCGGCACCACGAGGCCGTGGCGCTGATGACCGATCCACGGATTCGCCGCGGACCGGAGGGTCTTGAACACGTTGCAAGCGTTGACCGGCACGCGGATCGGCGAAACGTGTGGACGCCGCTGGCGCGACTACGACCGGGAAACGCCGGGGCTCGGGGCCATCCGCGTCTGGAGCCAGTACGAGGACCGGCCGCTCAAGACGGGCCAAGGGCCTCGCACGAGAAGGAGCGCTTCGTGCCCGTGCACCCGGTGCTGGCGAAGGCCCTCGCAGAATGGCGCCTAGGTGGCTTTGCGGAGGTGTACGGCCGACCACCGAACGGCGGACGACTTCATCGCGCCGGACCCCGCAACGATGGGCGCGAGAACGCAGAACAAAGCAGGCAAGAATCGCCAGCGCGGACGCCGAGCTGCTCGGCATCTACGTTCCCGGCAGACTTACCCACGGCTTACGCCGCTGGTTCATCTCGACGTGCCGCAACGCCGCGGCACGTACGGAGGTGGTCGAGCTCATGACGCACAACGCGAAGGGCGGAGTGATCGATGCCTACACGTCCTGGGAGTGGTCGACGCTGTGCGGCGAGCTCACCAAGCTGGAGGTCGATCTCAACCCGACCAAGCTGATCGTTTTGCCGGTGGCAAAAAGTGAAACACGCGAAACAACCGCGGTTTCTCATCAGGTTTTTGCCAGTGATTTTGCCACCCGAGATCAAAGCGAAATGATTCCGAGTGCTTATCAGTGGAGGCGGTGGGAATCGAACCCACGTCCGAAAATGGTCCAGAATGACGTCTACGTGCGTATTTTGTGTTTTGACATTCGCGATGGCTTGCGCCCACAAACAGGCTCGCACCAAAGCTAGTGGCTCTTTATCTCGTCATTGCGCCGAACCGCGACTCGCATAGACCAGCCCGTTCAAATGACGCCTCCGCTAGAAGCACAGGCAAGCTTCTAACTTCGACGGCTCCGTTGGCTTTACTTAGGCCGCGAGAGCAACTGCGTTATCGTTGGCAGTTGTACGTCCCAAACGTATTTACGTCGTGCTTGGGCCGACGGACACGCAACCAAACCTTCAACATCCCCGTCGAAACCGGTCGCCCCCAGATTTTCAAAGACCTGCTCACTATGAGGTCCCGGAGGGTGGCGCGCAATGCCTGGCTATTTCCCAATGAATTGCGCCGCCGTGCGTCGGCCCACTCCCGCTTCCGAGACAAGGGAAACTAAGTTAGACATGAGCCCATCCAACCACTAAGAGCGGGGTATCTCAACGTGTTTCGCGTTTGGGTTGCGGGCATCCACATGAGATTTCTGAGAGATCGATTCCTTACCATCGACATTCGCACGCTCGGCTTGGCGCGCATCTACATCGCTTTGCTTCTCCTCTTCGACCTGGCGCGTCGAAGCTTCGAGATGTCGATTTGGTATTTCGAGAGCGGGCTATTACCCAACGCGATGTTGGCACAGCATCCGCTTCGGCCTTGGGCCTACTCGTTTCTGTACTACGTGAGCTCGGATGCGGGGGTCCGACTGGCCTTCGTATTGATCGCGCTCGTCTATCTCGCCCTCTTGTTCGGCGTGTTCACTCGAGTTGCGCAGGTGCTCGCTGCGGCCTGCCTGATCTCGCTCCAGGTTCGGGTCGACTTTCTCTCGAACGGTGGCGACTTCGTGTTTTGCAATCTGTTGGTATGGAGCATGTTCCTTCCCCTCGGCTCGGCCTTCTCTGTCGACGTCTGGCGCAAGAAGAAAGCTAACGCAGCCATAGAATCGCCCGTCGTCTCCTGGGCGGTGCCCGTCATCTGGCTCCAGCTCGCGACGATCTACTTCTTCAATGCCATCCACAAGACTGGCGAAACCTGGGTCGACGGCAGTGCGGTATACTGGCTGGCCCATCAAGAGCGAATCGTGACCTGGTTCGGCCTCTGGATCCGCCGGGAGCTTCCGTTCTGGGCCTTCCAAGCGATGACCTACACCAGCCTGGTCATCGAGTACTCGCTGCCCATCCTGATCCTCTCCCCGTGGGGCCGGCCTTGGATAAGGCGCGCCGCGATTGTCGGCATCTGGGCCTTGCATCTCGGCATTGCGGCCATCGCTAACGTCGGGTCCTTCTCGTTCGTGATGATCGCCTACTCGATGTTCCTGGTCAGCCCCGAGGACTGGGAATGGCTTCGCGACAAGCTGGCGCAACGTCGCGGCGAAGACTCTCCGGCCGTTGCGGTCCTCACGTTGCCATCCAGCGATGCGTCGCCGAAACCGAAACGCTCGCCGCTTCGATGGCTTTCCTACGCCTTTCTCGCGCTTCTCGTCGTTGCTGCGGGCTCGCAAGTGCTGAATGAAAACTGGGCGGTGCCTGGCTTTTTGAAGCACCCGCAGCCCAAATGGATTCAAGCAACGGTCCAGACTTTTCGCCTGAATCAAGGCTGGAGCATGTTTGCCGCCGATGCCCCGCGCGAGGATATGTGGATCGTCGTCGACGCTGTCACCATCGACGGCAGGCACATCGACCCGTACAACGAAGTCGCCGCGCGCTACTCCGACCCCGCCCTCCGTACGGTCCCGCCGCAGCTCGACATGAGTTACTGGTGGTGTGACTACACCGTACGGATCCCGGGCATGCGGCCATATCAGGGCAGCCTCAGCAACTGGATCTTCCGCCACCATGAGCGCAGCGGAAACCCAGACGACGAAATCGTCTCGTTCACCGCGCACAAGGTGACTCAGATACCCCCAGCTCCGCACGAGGCCGAGCCGCGTGAGGTGAAGGCCACGGCGTTCTTGGCAAAGCGACGATGATCGGGATTCTGTTTGGCCTCGGGGCGGCCCTTTGTTGGGCCGGGCTCGACGTGGTTCGAAAAGCGCTCGCTGGGAAGGCGACGCCATCGGCGATTGCGGTGTTCCTGTTGGTCGGACAGCTTCCGTTTCTCGGCGCTTGGGCGGTGTGGGACCAAACCTGGGTCATCGACGCTCAGTACTGGGTGCCAGCCGTCATTTCGATGGCGATGAATGCCCTCGCCAACGTGTTTTTCATGCGGTCGCTCGAGCTGTCCCCTTTGAGCCGGACCGTGCCCTTCCTCTCCCTGGCGCCGGTGTTTGCTGCCCTCGCGGGGATTCCCCTTCTCGGGGAGCTCCCCGGGGTGTCGCAGTGGGCGGGCATCCTTCTCGTCGTGGCCGGAGCGCTCGTCCTCAACAGCGATCTCTCGGATTCGTGGCTGCGTTCGCTCGCTCACGAAAGGGGCGCCCGATACATGATGGCCGTGGCTGTCCTCTGGGCCACCTCGATCGGGTTCGACAAGCAGGCTCTACACTACGCTTCCCCTGCTTCGCATGCCTTCCTCCTCACCGCAGGCAGCGGGGGTATCCTGCTCGGTTGGGTCTTCGCCCGCGGAAAGCAGGGCGAGCTTCGAGGACTGATCAACGAACCCCGGACCTTGCTGATAGGCCTCATCGCACTGGCGGTGGCGGCCCTGGCTTTTCAGCTGCTGGCGCTCCAGACGCTCTGGATCGCAGTCGTCGAGACCCTGAAGCGGCCGTTCGAGTTGTTCGGGAGTCTGCTGTTTGGACGCGTACTGTTCGCCGAGCCGATCACCACTCCAAAGCTGGTGGCCCTTGGGCTGATGCTGGCTGGGACCACGATCCTCGGACTGAGCTAGAGCCTTGGCAAACGCGCCCAGAATCCGCTAAGGGTGAAGGGTGGCCGAAGAAAAGCCGCTGCCGCCCAAGCTGGACGTCGCCCGGTATCTGCTGGCCCAGGGCAGCGTCTTTGTGCATCTCGACCCGCGGGCCGATACAGTGCTCGTGCCGCAGTCATACCGCTCAGAACCTCAACTCGTTCTGCAGATTGGCTTCGATATGCCCGTACCCATTCGAGATTTGCAGGTAGATGAAGACGGCATCTACGGCACGCTGTCCTTCAACCGCACCGCCTTCACCTGTCACATCCAATGGGATGCCGTGTTCGCGCTCGCTGGCGACGACGGCCGTGGCATGGTCTGGCCCGACTCGATGCCGGATGAGATCGTTGAGGAAATCGAGCGCGAAGCAGGCCGGGAGCCACCCCCGCCGGTCGTCGAGGAGAGGCCATCGCTCCGTGTCCTGCCGTCGGTCGATAGCGAGGAGCGGGGCAAGGCACCCTCTTCGACGCCCCCAAGGCCGGGCGAGCGGCCGTCGTACCTCAAAGTCGTGAAGTAGAGCTTCGCTCCCGCGGCGATCGGCGATTAAAAAGTAACGGCCCGAAAGGGGGGGCTTTCGGGCCGTTAGAGAGATGGCGATTTAGATGAAGTGGGGGAAAAACAAGCTAAATCGCCGGTCTAACAGCACTACCGGGGACGTGGGGGGTACGTCATCTCGGCAGTGCTTATGTCACCGCTCGTATATGCTACTAGCGTGCCAACTTTTCGGCGGATGGAATCATCAATGATCTCATATGGGTTGTCCGAATCAGCACATTGAACGTCGTTCAGATCTGAAATTTTTTTGAAGTTCTACCCGTTAACCCCCAAATTCAACCCGATCGACCGAATGGGTTACGCGAAATGTGGGACGGATCACAAAAGACACATTGCTTGAATAAGCCTTACAGATTAATTACAAGTGTACTCTCGCTGCACAAAGGTGAGGGAAGTTACTTTTCATTTCTGTCGTCGATTTTTCAGATCTGCACGATCGGGAGGCTATAATCGAGCAGCATCTCATGTCGCTCGGAGATGAGGAGCTCGGTCGAGCGGCCTTCGTCGGGCTCCAGAAACCGGAATTCCTTGACTGATGTGTCCGCCGCCCGCTGGGCAAGCTCGGCGATTTGGCGTGACGTGGCTGATACCGACACGACCCCACCTGCACCCGCTTTCCGTGCAGATTTGATTGCAGAGTTGAAATCCGTTGTAATTGGATTTCCCGCCGCACTATCGCCACCTGTGGAGGTCAATCGGACCAACGTCTGGCCCGCTTGGGGCGCGTATGTCTGGCGGAGGTCTCGAGGAACGTGGCTGTCATCGTTGTGCCCGAGCAGCTCGACTCGTTCACCACGGAATCGGAGCGTCGTCCGCCCCGTATTCCGCATGCGGCCGAGCGGCCACGGAAAGCGGTTGCGAGCCCCGAGGAGCCCGGCGAGGAGGGCCGCGATGATGCCGCCATGTGTGAAGACGATGACTCGGCCTCCGTCGGGCATCCGCCGGCGAAGCGCCCCGAGGGCATCATCGGCTCGCTGGAACACCTGCGGCCAGCTCTCGCCACCCCCGATCGCCACGGCCTTTCGGGCCTTCAGCGCCGCGATCTGTTCTGGGAATCGAACGCCGACCTGCTCGGCGGTCAGGCCCTCCCAGTCGCCCACGTCGATTTCGCGCCACGCCGGATCGAGCTCGACCTCCGCGTCCGCGGCTTTGGCGGTGTCCGCAGCCCGGCTCAGGTCCGAGCTCAGCACGAGGTCGTAGTTTCGCTCCCTCAGGGCATGGCCGAGCGCCTCGACCTGGATCCGTCCGACCTCGTCGAGCGGGGAATCTCCCTGGCCTTGCCAGACACCGCTGGCGTTCGACACCGACTGCCCGTGCCGAACGAGGCAGACCTCGAGCGCGGTCATGCGGCCGGAGCGACCCCGAGTTCCTTGCGGGGCATGATGACCTGGTCGACGAGACCGTAGTCCTTGGCCTCGAGCGCGGACAGGAACTTGTCGCGCTCGGTGTCGTGACGAATGGTCTCGACGTCTTGACCGGTATGACTGGCGAGAATCTCGTTGAGCCGCCTCTTGGTTTCGAGGATTTCCCGGGCGTGGATCTCGATGTCGGAAGCCTGCCCCTCGTACCCGCCGAGCGGCTGGTGAATCATGATCCGGCTATGCGGGAGGGCGCGGCGGAGGCCCTTGGTGCCGGCCGCCAAGAGGAACGCGCCCATGGAGGCGGCCTGTCCGAGGCAGACCGTCGAGACCGGGCAGCGCACGTAGCTCATGGTGTCGTAAATCGCGAGACCCGAGGAGACCATGCCGCCGGGGCTGTTGATATAGAGCGTGATCTCTTTGTCGGCATCTTCGCTCTCGAGATACAGCAGCTGGGCGATGATCGCGTTGGCGACGAAGTCGTTGATCGGGGTGCCCAGAAAGACGATGCGGTCCTTGAGGAGCCGGCTGTAGATGTCCCAGGCTCGCTCGCCCCGGTGCGTCTCTTCGATGATGGTGATCGCGCGGGTCGCAAAATCGTCGCTCATCGATTGAACCTAGTGCGTCTCGGCCCGCCTGCAATCCGGATTTTGACGGCCCGTGTTCGGCGCTATGTTGGGTCGATGCTTCCTCCCGCCCTCGAGATGGTTCGCAAGTTGGTTGGCACGCCCTCCGTCAGCTCGCCCGATGATCGTTTCGATCAGTCCAATCGGGGGGTCGTCGATCTCGTGGCCGACTGGGCTGCCGAGCTCGGGTTCGCGGTGCGGATCGAGGCGCTCCCCGGACAGGCGGGCAAGTCGAATCTGATCGCGACGCTGGGGCAGGGCGACGATGGCCTCGTACTGTCGGGGCACACCGACACGGTCCCGTACAACGCGGAGCGATGGACCGATGACCCGTTCGTGCTCACCGAGCGGGACGGCAGGCTGTATGGGCTCGGGACCGCCGACATGAAAGGCTTCTTCGCCGCCGCGCTTCATGCGATCGCCCGCTTCGAGCCTGGAGATCTGAAACGCCCCATCACGCTCCTGGGCACGGCGGACGAGGAGAGCACGATGGACGGCGCGCGGGCCCTGGTCGCAGGCGGGGAGCGTCTTGGTCGGTACGCGATCATCGGGGAGCCGACGGGGCTCCGGCCGATTCGAAAGCACAAGGGCGTATTCTACGTCCGGGTTGTCGTCGGCGGGAAGGCTGGTCACGCCAGCAATCCGGCGCTCGGCGTGAACGCCATCGAGGGAATGCAGTGGGTGCTATCCGGGTTGCACGCGTGGCGAGACGCGATTGGACGACGCCACCACGACGAGGAGTTCGAGGTTCCGACGCCGACGCTCAACTTCGGACGAATCACCGGCGGGGACAGTCCCAACCGGATTTGCGACGAGTGCACGCTCGATCTCGACATTCGCTTGCTGCCAGGGATGGAGAGGCAGGCCGTGGTTGCCGAGCTCCGCGACGTCGTGTCCAACGCGCTCGAAGCTGGACCGTGGCCCTTCGATCTCGTGGCGACCGGCGCGTACGCGGACGCCTTCGCCGGACCGACGGATGCCGGGTTTTCTCACACGGTCGAGGCCTTGTGCGGGTGTTCAGCCGGGACCGCCTTGTTTGGAACCGAAGCGCCGTTTCTCGCGGAATTGGGCCTGCAAACGCTCGTCCTCGGTGCCGGGGAGATCGCCGTTGCGCACCAGCCCGACGAATATGTCACCATGGCGGCTGTCGAGCGTGCCACCGACGTGTACGCAAGCCTGATTCAACGCTTCTGCATCGAGTCCGCATGAGCCCCCAAGTCGATCCATTCGTCGAACACTTCCGAGCGAGCGCGCAGTACATCCACGCGCATCGAGGGCGGACGTTCGTGATCATGTTCGGTGGCGAGGCGGTGGCGTCGAAGGAATTGCGAACGCTTCTCTTCGATGTCGCGCTGCTGCATTCGCTTGGCGTGCGGATCGTCTTGGTCGCAGGGGCGCGTCCGCAAATCGATGATGCCTTGGCACGGCGGGGCGAAGAGCCATGCTTCGAGGGTGAATTGCGCGTGACGGACGACGTGGCCCTCGAGTGTGTGAAAGAGGCGGTTGGAACGACGCGGGTCGAGCTCGAGGCGCTCCTGTCGATGGGGTTGCCCAATTCGCCCATGGCCGGCGCGCGGCTGCGGGTCGCCACCGGCAATTTCGTGACTGCGCAGCCCGTCGGGGTCGTCGACGGAGTCGATTATCAGTACACGGGCAAGCCACGCCGCGTGGATGCCGAGGCGATCCGCCAGCGGCTCGATGACGGCGCGATCGTCGTGCTCACCCCGATCGGGTATTCAGCGACCGGTGAGGCGTTCAACATCAGCAGCCACGAAGTCGCGGCCGCGACCGCCATCGCCCTCGGCGCCGACAAGCTGATCGGGCTGCTCGAAGGGCAGGGGGTGCTCGATGCCGAGGGCGTGCTTTCCTCCCAGCTCACGCCCCAGCAAGCCGAGCAGCTCCTGCATTCGGGCCGCGACCTCGGCCACGACGTGGAGCGCCATTTGGCGGCCGCGATTCAGGCCTGCCGTGGTGGCGTGCCCCGTGCGCATCTGGTCTCCCGCCAGCGCGACGGCTCACTGCTCCGAGAGCTCTTTACCCGGGACGGGGTCGGAACCCTGGTGACCTCCGAGGCCTTCGAAGGGGTTCGTCCGGCGGCGCAAAACGACGTCGGCGGCATCCTGGCCCTGATCGAGCCGCTCGAGGAGCAGGGAATCCTGGTCCGCCGCCCCCGGGAGATGCTCGAGAACGACATCGATCGATTTACGGTGATCGAGCGCGACGGGATGGTCGTGGCTTGCGCGGCGCTGTATGCCTACCCCGACGATTCGATCGCCGAGCTGGCGTGTCTGGTGGTCCATCCGGACTACCGGACCTCGGGCCGTGGGGATCAGCTCCTGCAATACCTCGAGCGACAGTCCCGCGCGCAGGGCCTGCGCCGATTGTTCGTCCTCACGACCCAGACATCGCACTGGTTTCGCGAGCGGGGCTTCGACACTTGCGACCTGAGCGAGCTTCCGGCTGCGCGGCGCTCCCTGTACGATCAAGGGAGGCGTTCGAAGACCCTCCTCAAACCGCTCGACTGACGCATCTGTGCCAAAGCATGACGCTTTCCGTTCATGCTTGGAGTGGCGCGGGAATCGTGCTACTCGTCCCCGAATTCGCCTAAATGGGACTTGATTCGTCCTTGATACATGCAGCATGAAGCAGGCTGAGCTCAATTCACGCTCCCAAGCGGACGCCCCTCCTACAGATGCGGAGATGGACGAAATCGTCGCCCAAGAGGAGAAAGTCCTCGCCCGCGTGCATCGAACCGCGGCCGCGAGCCGGCCCGTGCATCGCGGCCAGCTGATCGACTACGACGCCGAGCTGATCGCGCTCCGAGATCAGATCCGCGAGGCGCGGCTCGAGGACATTCCGCCCTTGGTCGAGGAGATGGAGCGGCTTCAGCAGGTGGCGCAGCGGCGCGCCCAGGTCACTGAAGGTGCGGTCGATACGGCGTCACCTTATTTTGGCCGAATGATCCTCGAGGAGGACGAGCGCAAGCGCGAAATTTTGATCGGCCGAAGCACGTTCCTCGATCCGAAGACGGGTGTACGCATCGTGGATTGGCGGGACGCGCCGGTGAGCAGGGTCTACTACCGCTACGAAGAGGGCGACGACTACGACGAGATCTTTGGCGACCGCGAGGTGGAAGGCGAAGTGCTGCTCCGCCGCAACCTGTCGATCACAGGGGGTAAGCTGCGCCGCATCGGATCGCCCCAGGGCACGTTTCGGCGTTCGCGCGGCGACGTCTGGCGTCGGGTCGCCGAGCAAGCGACGAAGCTCTCGGGCGGGCAGGGCGTTGCGATGCGCCCCGAGTCCCATCACCGGCTCGGCCAGCTCGGAATCGGCGAAGACGAGCTGCGCGAGGACAAGCATCTTTCCGAAATCACCGCGCTCATCGACCCGCGGCAGTTCGAGTTGATCAGTCGGCCAACCTCGGGCCTGGTCGTGATTCAGGGCGGCGCGGGCAGCGGCAAGACTACCATCGGACTTCATCGCCTCGCCTATCTCGCATTTCAGGATCCGGAGCGCTTTCGTGACGATCGGATGCTGGTGATCGTCTTCAACGACGCCCTGGTACGGTACATCTCGCACGTTCTGCCAGCCCTCGGGGTGAACGAGGTGCCCGTGCTGACGTTCCAGAGATGGGCGGAGCAGCAGCGGCGACGTCACATTCCGAAGCTGACGACTCGGTACATGGATGACACGCCCACGCATGTCGTGCGGATGAAGAAGCACCCGGCGATGCTACGCGCCATCGACCAGTATGTGAGCGAGCTGACGGAGCGGGTCGAGTCCGAAATTACGGCAGAAATTCGGGAGACCGAGGCCGAGCCCGTGGTCATGCGGCGCTGGCGCGGCACGGCCGCCGAGCCGCTCGGCGTGCGAATCGAGGTGCTCTCGCAGTGGCTTCAGGATCGCCATGGTGACGGCAAGGACGTGCCCCTCGGCATCCAGCACACGCTGGGACGCATCTTCCACCGATGGTCGTTGCGCACCCGAGACGTGGTGACGGCCTGGGCGGACCTCCTGACCGACCAGCAGCGCCTCGCCGACACGTTCGCGCGCTGGGCACCCGATGCGCTCAGCGACACGCAGCTCGAGTGGGCACACGCCTGGTGCAGCCGGCATTCGACCCGAACGCTCATGGCGTACGAAGATTCGTTCGAGGACGAGGAGGAGCAGCATAGCCACAGCGTCGGGGTGGATGGCGTCGAGGAGAACGAGCCGGCTGCGCTCGATCGAGAGGACGACGCGCTCCTGCTCCGGCTTCACCAGACACTGAGCGGTCCGCTTTCCGGGCGACAAGGCGTATTGAAGTACTCGCACATTTTCGTCGACGAGGCGCAAGACATGAGCCCAGTGGAGCTTGCGGTCGTACTGGACACGTCGGCGGAGCAACGGAGCGTGACGTTGGCGGGGGACATCGCACAGAAGCTTCATCTGGACAACGGCTTCACCGATTGGCGACACGTGCTCGAGGAGCTCAAGCTGGATCACATCCAGATCGAGCCCCTCAAGTTGAGCTACCGCTCCACCCACGAGATCCTCGACTTCGCCACCGAGATCCTCGGGCCGCTTCGAAACGAAGTCTCTGGAGAGGCGACGCGCTATGGCGCGCCTGTCGAGTTGTTCCAGTTCGGCGGCAGCGGCGAGGCGGTTGGCTTCCTTTCCGAGGCGCTCCGGAGCCTCGTGAGCTCGGAGCCACTCTCCTCGGTGGCGATCATCACCCGCTACCCCGAACAGGCGGACCTCTACTACACTGGGCTCCGCCACGGCGAGGTGCCCAACCTTCGCCGCATCGCCGATCAAGACTTCCCATTCCGGCCGGGGGTCGATGTGACAGACGTGCGTCAGGTCAAGGGGCTCGAGTTCGACTACGTGGTCATCGTGGAGTGCAACCGGTCGACCTTTCCGGCTGACGACGAGACCCGCCACCTGCTCCACATCGCTGCCACCCGTGCCGCCCACCAGCTCTGGGTGTTCTCCACGGGGCAGCCCTCGGTCCTTCTACCGGAGGCTCTGGTTCGCAACTTCGACTAGGCCGTCCTGAGGTGGGGGCTCTCTGGAGTTGCAGTCTCCGCCCGGGTGTGTAAGATGACCATCTAGCGGCGGTTGCGGCCTACACCGGGGTATCACGGTAGAACGAGCAACGGCGCCGCGAGGGGAAAAGACGCAAACCGCGTGGCCCCGTGTAGGTCAAGTTAGCCTCCAACCCAAGACCATTCAGGCTGAACCCAGCCCTCCTTCAATGGCTGAAACTGCTCTCCAAGAACCCTTAGACGAACAGGAAGCCGCCTTGCAAGCGTCGGTGGACGAAGATGTGCGCTCGTGGCGTGAGCCGACGACGGCCGTGGCGAAGAAGCTCGCGTCCATGAGCGACCGAGCGATTCAGCGGGTTACCGGCGGCAACGCGTTTCTTCGTGGTCGCCTGTATGCCCGGCGTAAGGCGGTCGAGAACCTCCAAGAGGACGAGCATACGGCTAGCGGCGAGATCTCCGTACGGACGGCGGACGAGCCGTACCGGACGACGATCTCGTATAACCAAGAGTCTGACGCCTGGGAGTCGAGTTGCACCTGCCCGGGGTGGCGCGGTCCCACCGGTCATTGCAAGCATGTGGCGGCGGTCATGGTGGCGTTACGCGATGACGTGCGGCCGCCGCGCACCAAGGGTCCGCAGCAACAGCAGGGCAACCACAACAACAAGAAGAAGAAGACCGCGCCCGTGCACGTTCCGGGTACGGTTTCGGTCGGCGGTAAGCGGCGCCGATCCCGGCGTCGCCGCCGTGGGACCGTGGGCGCCGATGGGGGCGCGCTGGAGATTCTCTCGCCGCGGGAGCTTCAGAGCCAACGAGGAGACGCGCGCGGGCCGATGGACGCGTGGCTGCCCTCCGAAGCGCTCGACAAGCCGCTCGAGTTCGAATACCGCATGACCGTTCGTCCGGCTTCGATCACCGTCACGCCGGTCCTTGCAGGCTCGCGGAGCACCGTTCCGATCGCGGACGCGCTAGGCGCCTTCAACATGGTGTCGATCGACGAGCGTCCGCTTTTTCGAGCGCTGGCTCGCAATGTCAACCGCGGACAAGCCAATACCGCCGAGCTTCGCGGCGAAGATGCCGCCGAGGTCCTGGAGATGCTCAGCGATCGGCGCGTACTGCTCGAGCCGGCATCGATGGAGCTGCGCTTTGCCAATGAGGCGCTGAAACCGCGCATCGAGCTCGACCCGGCCAACGGCGATAGCCTGCGCGTGCGGGTCGTCTTCTACCTCGAGAGCAACAAGCGCCGCTTCGCGCTCTCGAGCGGTGCGTGGTTCGAGGGGACCCCTGGTTGGCAGATCGATACCACCGAAGGCGTCGCACGCCCCGTGAGCGAGCTGGTCACCCCGGCGTGGCTTCAGCGGCTCTACCGCTCGCCGGCGATGGTACAGTCGCACGAAGATCTTCCGGAGCTACTCGGCGAGTCGATCCCGCGTGTGGCTGCGTTGCTCGGAGCCGATCTGCCCGACCTGAGCTCGGTCGCCGACCTGGTCGATCAGAAACCGCTCTTCGAGCTCAAGGCCAACGGCGACATCATCGATGCGCGCGTTCGTCTCTACGTGCGCTACGAAGATCAGGAATTCGACGTTCCGCCCGACGACTTTCCCTCTCCTTTGGCGGTCTTGCCTCCGAAGCGCGGCGAAGGGCGTCCGCGTGTGGTGCGGCGTGACGTCGGCGCGGAGATGGCCGGAATTCAGGCCTTGCTCAATCAGAATTTCGAAGTGTCAGAGTCGGGCGAGGAGCTCGTCGCATCGGGAGACGATGCGATCGCGTTTTGGACGAACGGGATCGGCGAGCTTCCCGAGGAATGGGACCGCTTCGTACCGGACGATTTGGTGGACGTCACCATTCGAGACGAGTCGGTGACGCCGCAGATGCGGGTGTCGAGCGGCGTCGATTGGCTCAATCTCGACATGAGCTTCGAGTCCGGTGGCGCCGTCGTGCGCGAAGAAGAGCTTCGCGCTTGCCTCGAGCACGGGCGCAGGCTCGTTCGGCTCGAAGACGGCAGTTACGCTCCGGTCGACCCAGACAAAGTAGGCGAGGTGCTCACGCGGATGGCCGAGATCTACGCGACCGCCGGAATGAAGGACAAGCTCCCGCTCTCGCAGGCCGGGCGCGTCCAAGACCTCCTGAAGATGGTCGTGAACGCCAAGGTGTCGGCATCAGCCAAGTCTCTCTTCACGAAGATCGAACACATCGACGAGGTCCCCAACGTCTCCAAGCCTCGGACACTCAAGGCCGATTTGCGTCCGTATCAGCAAGATGGATTTTCGTGGCTCGTGTTCTTGCACGAGCTCAACAGCGGCGGAATCCTCGCTGACGACATGGGCCTGGGGAAGACGATCCAGGCGATCGCGCTGCTCCTCTGGGCCAAAAGCAAAGAGAAGCGCAAGCTCAACCTCGTCGTCGCGCCTACCTCGGTCGTGCCGAACTGGGAGCGCGAGATCCACAAGTTCGCGCCCGGGCTCAAGACAGTGGTCTGGCAAGGGCCCAACCGCAGTCAGCGCGCGCCCGATCTCGAAAAGGCCGATGTCATGATCACCAGCTATGCGTTGCTTCGCCGCGACGAGGAGCTGCTTCAGGCGCTCGACCTGCGCTACGTGATTCTCGACGAGGCTCAGCACATCAAAAACCCGATGAGCCAGACGGCACGATCCGCCAAGAAGCTGAGCAGCGAGCGACGTCTCGCACTCACGGGCACGCCGATCGAGAACCGCCTCAGCGAGCTCTGGAGCATCTTCGACTTCGTATCGCCCGGGTTGCTCGGGTCGCTCAAGACTTTCGAAGAGCGCATCGCACGGCCGATCGATCGCGGTGATATGGAGACGGCCCAGCGCTTGCGGGCGACGATCAAGCCTTTCGTCATGCGGCGCGTGAAGCGCGACGTTGCGAAGGACCTGCCCGACAAGATCGAGCAGGAGATGATCGTACCGCTCGCAGAAGAGCAAGAGAAGCTCTACAAGCAGGTCCTTCGTCAGGTGCGCAAGAGCGTCTTGAGCGAGGTCGAGAAGAAGGGCGTCAGCAAGGCGCAGATCCAAATTCTCGCCGCGCTGACTCGATTGAGGCAGGTCGCCTGCGATCCTCGCTTGATGAAGCTTCCGGATACCAACTTCAACGCCGACGACAGCGGCAAGCTCGGTGCGCTTCGCGAGATCATCGACGAAGCCGTGGATGGCGGCCATCGCGTGCTGGTCTTCAGTCAGTTCGTGGAGATGCTCAGCCACATCCGGGCAGCCCTCGACTCCGATGGTGTCCAATACGAGTACCTCGACGGCTCGACGAAGGATCGCATCGAGCGGGTCGATCGCTTCAACGAGGACCCGAGTGTTCCCATATTCCTGATTTCGCTGAAGGCGGGCGGCACGGGCCTCAACCTCACCGGAGCGGACACCGTCGTTCACTTCGACCCCTGGTGGAACCCGGCGGTGGAAGACCAGGCGACCGACCGCGCACACCGCATCGGCCAGACGAAGAACGTCAACGTTTACAAGCTGATCGCCGAAGGCACCGTCGAAGAAAAGATCCTCGAGCTCTCCGCCAAGAAGCGCGAGCTCGTCAGTAACGTCCTATCGACCGAGGGCAGCCCCCTCAAGGGCCTCACCAAGGCCGACGTCGAGAACCTCTTCAGCGATTAGGGGGCACCTGCTGCGTTGCCTTTATCCGGGCATGTGACGGTCGAAGAAGTCGAGGCGAGAGTCTTCACCACGCAACTTGGGCTACGTCCTCGATATAGGTCGGGCGCCATCGCGATGTAGCTTGCGTCGGCGTCAGTGCCGCTGCGACTGGCGGATTTCGTTGCGTTTGCCGAGCGGGTCCCTCAGTGGAGAGGCTCTTAGGCGCGCCACTTCCTCTGCCGTGTACGCCGGTTCGGGTCGAGCTCCGGTGAACCGTTCGATCAACCAGTTGACCAACCCGGCCAGCCGCGCGTCCGAAAGCGGAGCCTGCGCGGCCCCGGGGACCTGCACCCAATATTCGCGTGCACCTGGCAGCCCACGGAGCTCCTGCATCGCCCGAAGCGATGGGACCGTCCGCGATCCGCGTCCGTCGATTCGATGACAGCCCGAACAGTTCAAGATGTAGTCGTGCTCTGCGAAGGATTCGGCGTGGACGGTATGCGTCGCGAGCAAGATCACCGCCGCGCCGAGCACCAGCCTCATTTTTCGGGTTGCGCTTCCTTGGCTGTCTTGACCACGACCGCGGTCGAGCAGCTGTACGTTTGCGTCTTTGCGCCGCCGCACCAGTTGATGTCGTTGTTGCGATACCAGTGGTAGATGGGGCGCTCGCCTTCGTTGCGATTGCACATGCAGCGTCCGCAAAACGTCTTTCCGCAGCAGTCGTTGTAGGAAATGATGTAATCCTTGCCATCGGCGGGATTTTGGCAGGTTCCGATCCATGTCACGGGCGACATTTCAGTGCCCGGAGGACAGGCGGTGTGCGAGCCGCCGCAGCAGCTGCACAAGAACCCGTCGATCGCGCAATGGCGCCAGTATTCGCAGCGGGTTGGATCGCCTTCCCGTCCTTTGACGCCGTCCTCGCCAAGCGTATGCTTCTCCGCGGCGCGTGCGACGGGAAGCAAGGGAAGGGCGGCCCCACCGACGAGCGCAGCGCCGAATCGTGAGAGCCAGTTGCGTCGCGATACGCGCCGCGCGGACTGCCTCGTCATCCCTTCAAACCAGCGATCGAGGCGACTCATTTGGCCTTCTCCTTCAGGTACTCCTGGATCGAGGCGACACCGCGCCTTTGCGCCTCGAATAGGCTTTCGAGGTGTTCACGGGTGTTGACCAGGCCCTGGGCCGCGACGATGCCGTCCTTGTCGATGAGAACGGCGTAGGGGAGCTTCGCCACCCCATAGCTCATGCCGAGCGGTGCGGAGAGCACGTAGGGCAAATGCGCGATGCGTTTTGCAGTTACGAATGCGCGGTGCTCTTCGGGAGCACCATCGCTCGCCAGAATCACTCGGACGCGCGGTACCTCGGTGCGCGCGACACGCTCGACGGTGGGCAGAAGCGTCTCGCAGACCGGGCAGGTCGGGGACAGGAAGAACAGAAGCGTTCGGCTCTCGTCCTTCGATGCGCCGCCGACTTGCAACGGACGATCGTGGAGGTCGATCAGCGGCATCTCGGGAGCTGGGTCTCCGACTTTGATTTTCGCCTGAGGGGATAGCGCCCCCACCGGCGAGATGCGCTCGTGAAGCAGGCCGATTTGGCGGGTGAGTGCGAGAACCGTCAGGGCCAGCCCAACTACGAGCACCCACAAGACGCCGTTCGAAATGAGGAGCGCGTCGATCATCGGGTATCTCCAAAGCGCCGGAGCGCAGGGCCTGTGGTCGCAAGCCGTCGTCCGGCGGCCCAGAGAACGGACGAGATCAGGAGCGTCTCCACCACAGTGAGCGCGTCGACCCAGAGCAACGTCCGCGCGCGTATCGGTACGAGGAGCACACAAGCGGCGAGGATCAAGACTCCATTGCGGAGGAGCAACCAGCCGCTCAGCGGAACGCGAACAGACGACGCGAAGCAGCCGCAATCGATTTCACGTCGGCCAAGCGCCAAGTTTGCGGCGATGGCGAACGTGTACAGTCCGAGTAGGAGAACTGCAGCGAGCACGGCGGTCTCTCGCCCCGGGGCGTAGACGAACCCCAGCGCGATGGCGGCCTCCGCGAGCGGCAAGAGCCACGTGACGGGAGCGATCATCCATGCTGGCAAGAGTCGATAGGCGCGTAGCGTTCCGGCGAACCGAGCCCCGTCGAGCGCTTTGTGCCAAGCCGCCGTCGCAAACAGGAGGGCGAGACAGAGACGAATCGACAGCTCGACGACGGGATCGATCATGGCACCACCAACATTGCCCCCGACAGGCCGGCCTCGTCGATGTTCCGCAGATGCTCGCCGCTCAGCGCGTCGAGCACTCCGACCGCACCGAGGTCCGTGTGACGCATGAAAAGGATGGGTTGGCTATCTTGCGTGACCGCAATGCTATGCACGCCCATGTTTGGCAGCACGAAGTCGAGTACCTTGCCAAACGTCCCCTCGGCGTCGAATCCCGCTTGTGGACCTAGAAAAGCTGCGATGAGACTGGGCGTGGTAAACGCATCGACCTTCTTCTTGGCAGGCAGGTCGTAGACCCAAATCTCTGGTCCGGGATCCTTATGCGAGCCAGGTCCACCCTTGTGCACGATGGAGTAGAGGCGCTTGGTTCCACGATGATAGGCGAGGTGTTGAGCGCCGCCGACACGCCACCCGTCTTCGAGCTGGTCGGCCGTGAAAAGCGGCCAAGGCTCTTTGGGGGCTGGAGTGTCGCCCCCGAAGTCCACCTCGTAGAGGAGACCCTCGAAAGACGGAAACCACCAGGTCGAACCGTCCCGAACGCCTTTCTCCGAGACGGGATCAGCGACGACATCGAAGAACGGCTTGCTCCGTGCGATCCGATCGAGCTCGCCTGTCGCTTTGAGGTACACGGTCATGACGGTGCCGTCGCCGCACAACATGCCAAACCGTGTCGGACCGGCTGGAAACACTCCGGCGCAACCTGCGGTTGGGATTTCCGCGGCCATGTGCCTGGTCTCTACGTCTACGACGGAAACCGACGATCCGGGAGACTGATTCAGCACGATGACGAACCGATCTCCGTCGAGCATTCCGAGCAGGGCGATGCCGGTCCCGGTATCGGCCGCCCTCGGAGGAATCTCCACGTCGCCTTTCGCTTCCAGCGTGCGCGCGTCGTAGATGACCACGTAGTCGTGGCGGTCGCCGCGATGGCCACGCGAGTAGGTGGTGTCGACGGTGTAAATCTCGTTGCGCGTGTGGGACCAGAGAGGGGACTTTGGGGTGATCTGCACACCGCTGTCGATCGCACCGAGCATCTTTCCGCTGTCGCCATCGAAGAGAATGGAGTGACGAAAGAGGCGGTCGGGCACCCAGACGCAGTGGTCGCCCGGCGCGTCGGGCAGCCGCATGACCTGGCCCCTTTGCTCTGGCGGTATCTGAGCCTCCGCCCGAAGCGCGAGCACCAGCATGCAGGCGCCGAGGCCCATCGCCCCCGGTAGCTTGATCCCGTGGATCATCGCCTCCTGTTACTCGATCTCGCGCCCGGCTGGCAACACCTTCAGCGCCGGCGTCATGGGCCGATTCCGGCATCTCGCCGGAACTCCAGGCATTGCGGGCTGCCCTTTTCGAACTCCCGGCATGTGGTTCCGCGGATCTCGTAGATGCGACATGCGTTTGGGGCTTGGCGGGTTCCGAGGTGCACACACGCCCCGTCCGCCCGGGTCGCGAATCCCAGCATTCCGAAGTGGCCTGGCTGAACGGCATCCGCGATGTCGTCTCGGCCGATCTGACGCCATCGCGTCAAATCTGCTGCTGGGATCAAGATGCGTCCGTCTGCCCCCGTTCGGCAGCAAGCGCCGCATGTCAAGCAGTCGAGCTCTTCGGTCATCGCGCGGAGAGTATGGCTCGTGCGCCGTGCGGCGCACGCGGTGGACTTTGCACCGATAGCATGATCTAGTGTGAAGCATGTGGAAAGCGGTCTTGGGCGCGACGGTTCTGCTGTGCGGTTGTACGAGGAACGAACCGACGGACCCCGCGGCATTGCCCAAGGTGGCGCCCGACACAGTCGTCGTCTCTTGGAGTGTGATCAGTCGAAGCTCCGATCGGGACAGCATTCACGTCGCGCTCGACGCAAGCCGAAACTTGGTCGTGACGAACAAGGCGCCCGACGGGACGATGATGAGCATCTCGCGCACGGTCTCCCAAGAAGAATATGCGAAGCTCGTCGGAACCCTGCGTGCGTTGGACTGCTGTTCGCTACCCTCGACTTCGAAAGAGCGCCCGAGCCCGAGCGAAGCGAAGCCGCAGCTGGTGATCAACTTGGGCGATGTCCACTGTGAGATCGAGCTCTGGGACAGAGAGTGGCGCCAGGGAACCGCCAGGGAGTGCGGTTTTGCAGTTGCCCGGATTCATGGCGGTGGTTTCGTGCCCGACCCGCCGGTCGACGAGCCGTCGCCGTAGCCGTATGCTCGCGCGCCATGTCCACGAAGTATTTCTGCGCACACTGTGACAAGGAGTTCGTCTCAGAAGAAGCAGGAGACAAGCCTCGTTGCCCGCAATGCATGCGAAGGGGTGGTGTCGCGCCGGTGCAAGAGCTCGCTCCGGCGCGTCGTACGAAGCGACCGTGGCTTCTCATCGTTGCAATGATCATCGTGACCGCGGGGATCGGGTACGGCGTGTACCGAACCACGACGGTGTCGCTCGAGGACACCCCTCCGTTGCGTCCGCTCGACGCGCGCGAGCTCTCGGCGTACCTCGAGCGCGACCAGATTCAGGTCGGCCCGTATCAGACGATGATGGTGCTTCCGGCTGATGTTGCGGGATGGCCCGGCAGCGCGGCCGAAATCGCCAATCGAATGCATGAACGATCCTCGCCCTGGTCGCTCGAACGCCCGCTGCGGCGGGCGGTTCTCACCGCCGATCAAACTCTCGCGATGATGGCTGCGCACGAGGAGCGATCCCAGTTCTATCCGCTCGAGCTGGCAACCGCGATGACGGCTTTGCTGCGCGAGCGCGGGGAGAAGGCAATGGTCGCGGAGGCCTGGGAATTCGAAGGCGCCCATGCGCCTGCCGATCCATCCGGCATGCTGGGATACTTCGTGACGGCGGTGTACGATCAGAAGGGATCCGAGCAGCCGTCTGCGTACTTCGATCCCTGGGGCGGGCGTGGGGAAGTCCAGCTTTCGGACGTTCGGGTGCTCAGGGATACGGAGGTTCTGGCTGCAGCCCTGGGCACGGAGGCGCTGCGCATCTTCTCTCGCTCCGGAGATGGCGCCAAGGCGCTGCCGATGGTCGAGACGGCGCTGCTGCTGGACCCGGTCTCCCCTTCGCTTCGCAGCGTGAGCGCCAAGATTCTCGCGGAATCCGGCGGGCTTGCTCAGTCGATGGAGGATTTCGAAGCCGCGCTACAGCTGCGAGAGGACGGGCCCCGTCAGCTCAACCTGGTGCAAATCCTCCTCGCCCAAGCGGGTATGCTCGAAGTGAACGGCGAGGAGGCCGCCGCCGAGGCACAATTCAACGAGGGGAACCGGATCGTCGGCGAGGTCCTCGACAAGTGGCCGCGCTATGGCCGAGCGCATCTCGTATTGGCGACGATTCATCTGGGTCTCCACGACCTGGGGCGGGCGCGGGCCGAGCTCGAAGCCGCGGAGGCGCTCAATCCCGACGCGCCCATGCTCTGGGCGGTTTGGGCGCAGCTCGACATTGCCGAAAATGATTCGGTCGCCGCCACTGCCAAGATGAAACGCGCGGTCGATTTGGATCCCGATAACTGGCAGCTCCGCCTTCAAGCGGCGCGCCTGCTCCAAGGGGTGGGAGACGCCGAAGGGGCCGCAGAGAACGTTGCCGCTGCGCTGCAACTGGTGCCGCCTGAAAAGCGCAGCGAGGTTCGAGCGTTCGTCGAACGGATGATGGGGCCGGGCGCTTGGAGCGATGCACCACCTCCGGCCGAGGAGGCCAATGCCGATACCGATGCCAACGCCGATACCGATACCGATACCGATGCGGGCTCGGGCGGGCCGGCTTTGATGTTGGGCGATCCGTCGAAGCTGCGTTTGCGCGAGCCAGGCCAAGCTCTGAAGCTCGACGTCGGGGAGTAGACGTTCAGGCTTGTGCGGGTTCGCCGGCTCGGTCGATGCTGCTCACCGACAGGATTCGCTGCCACAGCGCATCCCAGCCATCGCCCGTCGCGGAGCTATAGGGAGTCAGTGGCCGGCCGAGCTCGGCTTGGAGCGCTCTGACGGCTGGCTTTCGCTTGCTCGTCGGCAGCTTGTCCATCTTGGTTGCCACGAGAATCGGCGTGACTCCGATGCTTTCGAGGAACTCGAGGAGCTGCAGGTCGTCGTCCTGGGCGCCTCGTCGGATGTCGATGATGACCACCGCACCACGCAGCCCCGGCCGCTCCCGGAGGAAGCCCTCGATGAGCGGGCCCCAGGACTTGCGTTCGGCCTTGCTCCGTTGCGCATAGCCGTACCCAGGCAAGTCGACCAGATCGAGGTGGGCCTCGTCGTCATTCGTCCGCAGGCGCACGCGAAAAATGTTGATCGCACGGGTACAGCCCGGCGCGCCACTGGTTCGCACGAGCTTCTTGCGACGGACGAGATTGTTGATGAGACTCGACTTCCCGACGTTGGATCGTCCCGCGAACGCGACTTCAGCAAAAGTGGGAGCCGGCAACCGTTCAAAGGAGGTGGCTCCAGCTACGAATTCTGCGTCGAGCACATCCATCGCGGTGTTGTAGCGCCCCTGGCCCGTCACGCACGCATGCGACGCATGATCGCGTTCTTCAGGGCGAGGAGCTCCGGAGAGCCGAGCGCGGCCGTCACTGCAAAATACGTCAATGCGCCGACGACCACGGTTGCGCCGAACACCAGCAGGTTGCGCGGGTCGTTGCCCCCCTTGTCCCATTGACCGAGGCGGGCGCCTGCCCAGACGACTCCCCCCATCACCGCACTCGCTACGACGATCCGAACCAGGTTTGCGGCAATGTCCTCCATGCCCAGGGGACCGGACCGCATGCGAAGGAGCGCGAGGAGCGCAACCAGTTGGACAACAGCGGCCGCTGTCGTGGCTGCCGCCAGGCCTGCGTGCTGCATCGGTCCCATCAAGACGACGCTGAGCGCGATGAAGACGACGAGATTGAAGGCGCTCGCGATGACCGGTGTCCGCGTGTCGTTGTGTGCGTGGAACATCGGCACGATGGTGCGCACCGAGGCCACGGCCCAGATTCCAGCCGCCTGCCAGACCAGGGAGCGAGTGGTTTCATGAATCGCTGTCGCATCATAGTGGCCGCGTCCGAAAAAGACCGTGGTTGCTGGCTCTGCGAGGACGGTTAGCGCTACGGCCGCGGGAACCGCGACGAAGAGGGAAAGCCCGAGCGCGTGACGGAAGAGGCGCTTGGCCTCCTCCTCGTCGCCTTGCGCCACAGCATCGCTCAGCGAGGGGAGGGCGGCCGACGCGATCGCCAGGGCAAACATCCCCTGCGGAATCTCCGTCAGGCGTTGCCCGTAGTAGAGATAGCTCACGCTTCCGGTCGGCAGAAACGACGCGAAGAGCCGCGAGAGCAGGACGTTGAGTTGATAGACTCCGAGCCCCGCCAAGAGCGGGAGCATGAGACGAGCGCACTTGCGCACGTAGCGGTCGTCGAATCCGATTCGCGGCCGAACCATCAGGTTCACGTCGTTCAAAGAAGGGAGTTGTGCGACGAGCTGAAGGGCTCCGCCGAGGAGTGCACCCACGGCGAGTGCAAAGATCGCCGGCCAGCCAAGCTCGACGAACCACGGCGCAAGGAACCACGCGGCGCCAATGAGGCCGATGTTGAGTAGCGCAGGCGCGAAGGACGGGGCGGTAAATCGTTTGCTCGCGTAGAGGGCGCCCATCATCAGCGCCGACAACCCCATCAGAAAAATGTACGGAAAGAGCAGACGTGTCAGACCGACCGTCGTGTCGAATAACGCTTCATTACGTTGAAAACCCCATGCGTACCCTTTGACGATCCAAGGGGCGAACACGACTCCGACCACGCTGACCCCCAGAAGAACCACGGACATCGCGCCGACGAGATTACGGTAGAACTCTTTGGCGCGCTCCAGACCCTCGCGTTGGCGTACCTCGGTATATACCGGGACGAACGCCGCCGAGACCGCGCCCTCTCCGAGCAGAACTCTCAACGCATTGGGGATCGTGAACGCAAGCCAAAATGCATCCGTCGATGCCAACACAAAAACCGAAGCCACGACGGCATCTCGCACAGCGCCCAGGATTCGCGACGCAAGTGTACCGGTGGCCACGACGCCCGCGCGTCGAGCGATTTCGCCGCGGGATGTTCTAGTTGGCTTGTCGGACATCGGCGGAAGGATGCGCATGAGCGGTCAATCGCGGCAAGAAAGCCGACCCGCTCAGCTCGACCTCAGTAGGCCCCGGAGCTGCGCGACTTCTACCGTGTACGAGGCGCCGCAATAGTCACAGTCGATGCTCAGCGGTTCGCCTTCGTCTACGATCTCTTGGACGTCCGATCGATCGAGAACGCTGAGCGTGGTCATCACGCGGAGCTGGCTGCACTGGCAGCCGAAGCGGACGTCGCTGCTGTGTAACCACGTGAAAGGCATGTCCTCGAAAATATGCTCGATGAGGAGAGAGGGTGAGCCGTCGGACGCTTGGAGCCGATCTCGAATTTCGACGAAATCCTCGAGACGTTTCGTCATCGTGTCCAGGGCCGCTTCGGCTTCTTTGGCTTCGGGCAATAGTTGCACGACGAAACCGCCTGCTTCCGGTTCATCGTTCTCGATCACCGAATCCAACGAAATCATCGATACGATTTGCTCCGAAAGTTGCATGTAACGCATGAAGGCCTCGCTCAGATTCCCGCTTTCGGGCATCTCGACGATGCCTCGGTGGAGGTCGGAGTTTGGGAGCGTGCGCATCATTTCTAGGGTAGCTCGCACCTCTCGGATGTCGGGTGGCGCGCCGCCCGAGCCTGCCTGGAGCAGGCCCCGAGTCCATCCCTCGGGATGGGAGTCGGCGATGAGTTGACCAGCGTTCTCATCGAAGCGGACGATGCACTGCACGCGCAGTGACGGGGCCATCGTCTCTCGATAGAGCACGGCGGTGGTCACCAAATTCGCCATATCTTGGGCGATGGCTCCGGATAGCTTCTGGGCGGCAATCACGGCCAGGGCCGTGTCGGTCGTTCGGGCGGCGACGACTCGAAATGCCCCATCGTTGGTCATGGCTCGCACGACCGAGTCTTTTTCTGGCATCTTCCCCCTTCAAGCGCATTGGCGATCGATTGGCAAGCGCTACTGTCGGGGTCGGAGTAGAAAATGACAACGCATCAGATTGTTCTCATCCCAGGTGATGGAATTGGCCCAGAAGTCGCGGCGGCGACCACGCGCGTGCTCAAAGCCGCTGGCGCGCCCCTCGAATGGATCGAGCACCACGCCGGCGTCGCAGCGCTGCAGAGCTCGGGAGAGGTGCTGCCGGAGCAGACGCTCGACGCGATCCGTGAGCGACACATCGCGCTCAAAGGACCATGCACGACCCCGGTGGGGACCGGGTTCACGTCCGTCAACGTACAGCTTCGCAAGCGGCTGGACCTCTACGCGGCGGTTCGTCCGGTGCGTAGCCTACCTGGCATCCCCACGCGCTTTCAAAACGTCGACCTCGTCGTGATTCGGGAGAACACCGAAGGCCTCTACAGTGGCATCGAGAACGTGGTGACCAAGGGGGTGGTGACGAGTCTCAAGGTCGCGACCGAGGACGCGTCGCGGCGCATCGCCCGATGGGCTTTTCACTACGCGCGCGAACGGGGTCGCAAGAAGATCACAGTGATGCACAAGGCCAACATCATGAAGCTCACTGACGGCATGTTCATCCGCTGCGCGCGTGAGATTCGAGAGCAAGACGGATTCACGGACATCGACTACGACGAGGTGATCATCGATGCTGGGTGCATGAGGCTCGTGCAGGATCCGACGCAGTTCGACATTCTGTTGTTGGAGAACCTATATGGCGACGTCCTCAGCGATTTGTGCGCCGGCTTCGTCGGCGGCCTCGGCGTCATACCGGGGGCGAACATCGGAGACGAGTATTCGGTCTTCGAGGCCGTGCACGGTTCGGCCCCGGACATCGCGGGTAAGGGTATCGCGAATCCATTGGCGTTGTTGATGTCGGCGGTGATGATGCTCAATCACATCGCCGATACGCGGCACGACGAAAGCTGCCGGGATTCGGCAGCGAGGATTCGCCAAGCCTACAATCTGGCGTTGTCCGATGGACAGAAGACACGCGACCTAGGAGGTGATCTGGGAACAGAGCAATTCGCCTCTGCTCTGATCGATCGACTCGGCGGCTAGCTGTGCGAGTCCGGGACTCCGCCGTCACCCCCCGCGACCCGAAGCAGAGGCGGGAGCACGATCAAGGTTGCGGCCAGGCAACCACCAATTGTAACGGCGATCAATTCACCGAAATTTCGGACTGGGACGAACGAGCTCAATAGCAGCACGCTGAAGCCGGCCATCAGAGTCAGGCACGAGATCACGATCGCGCGCCCGGTCCCGCGCGCCGCGCGAACCAAAGCGGCCTCCCGCCCAATGCCAGATTGCATCTCCTCACGAAAACGCGCGAGCACGTGAATCGTGCCATTGACCGCGAGACCGAGGCTGATTGAGAAGATGATGACGGTCGACACGTTGAGCGGGATCTCTCGCCAGACCATGTAGGCCATCGTAGCTACCAACGGAATGAGATTCGGGGGTATGCTCAACAGGCCGAGCCGGATGCTGCGGAAAAAGAAGGCCAAGAGCAGGAAGATGACGACCACGGCGACGAACATGCTGTTGATCAAATCCCCCACGACTGCTGCTTGCCCGCGCGAGCCAGTATAGGCCTCTCCGGTGAACGCCACCGATACGGTCGGGTCGTTTCCGAGCTCCGAGGCGATGATCTTCTCGAGCGTATCGAGGAACCGCAGGGTCGCTTGTGCCCCGACGTCTCTCAGTTTGAACTCGACGCGCGCCTTCTTGCCGTCCTTGGTGAGCCAGTCGCTCAGCGGGCTGGGCTTGTGCTGACTCATCATGGTGACGAGACCCTCGACTTGCTTGGCGCTCTTGAATTGTTCAGACCGAACGCTCGGGTCATCGGTGAGCAGTGAATACGATTCGTGCAACATGTCGCCGTAGCTCAATGTGCGGATGACCTCCGGCCGCAGCGCCGCCCAATTCCGGATCTTCTGTATCTTCTGGATCATCTCGGGATCCATGAAGTGATCTTTCTCCGTACTGACCAGCATGACCTCGAGCGGACGAACTCCGGCCAGCTTCTCTTCGATCAAGAGCGTTGTCTTATAGACGGGGTCGTTCTCGTCGAACTGGTCGAGCAGCGCGTGATCGACCGTGATTTGGCTGGCGACGTAGCCCGCGCCCACGGTGAACAAGGCGGTCGCGCCGAGCACGGCCCAACGCCAGCGCAGCAGCCCTGCGACGAGGCCGCCAGTCGCCTTGGTGAACATGCTGGTACGTTCACGACGGACCTCTTCGCGCTTCGGAGGGGTTGCCCAGGTGATGACGGCGGGAACGAAGGTGATGATCACCAAGTACCCGACCATCACGCCGAGCCCGGCGGTGACCCCGAAGTGTCTGAGCATCACCGTCTTCGATACTAGATTCGAGCCGAGACCGGCTGCCGTCGTGGAGGATGTGAGCAGGCAGGCCACCGCGATCGCGCTGACCGTGCGGCGCCCGGCGGCGTCGCGGTCCTGGTCGTCATCCAAGGAGACCTCGTCCCGATAACGCTGGATTAAATGCGTCGCATCGCTGATGACGATGATGACCAGCAGGGGCACGATGATATTGTTGAGGATGTTCATGGGCTCGCCGAACAGCCCCATGCCGCCAACGGTGACGACGGCCGTGATGGCGACCGCGGCCAACGGAAGCAGGACGCCCGGGGCCCAGCGGAACGACAAGGTCAGAAGGATCAAACAGACCAAAACCGTCAGTGGGATCAGCCGTAGATTGTCGTCGCGCATCTTGCTGACGAGGACGCTCCGCAGATAGGGCAGGCCGCCCACGTGGAGCTTGATGTCTTTGAACTCGGGCCGATCCAAGCCCTCGCGGAGCTCCTTCATCGCTTCGCGCATCTGGCGCGGGTTGAGGTCCGGCAACTGGAGGGCGATCGCAGCCAACGTGTGGTCGTCGTCGATCAGTTGGCCGACCAGAAGAGGATTGCCTTCGATCGCCTTGGCCAGCTCAGCCGCTTCTTGTTTTGTGACCTTGGTGCCCTTGACGATCGGATCCGTCTTGAGCTCGGTCGAGAGCGCGGGACCAAGCTTTGCGATGCCACCTGGGAACCGGTCTGGATCGCTTTCGACGATGTCGAGGAGCGCGTTGAACGCGTCGTCTTGGAGATCGCCCTGCGCGTCCGCGCCCGGGGTCGCCTCGTCGAGCGAATCGAGGTCGTCCAGGGAATCGAGATCGGTTTGGTCGTCCGGGCCCCCGACTTCTTGGAGGCCGTCCGGCCCGTCAGCCCGCGTCCCCTCCTCACCCGCGGTTGCTTTGACGCGACGGGGAATGTTGAGCGTTGTCAGGCCGACGACCTTCTGCACCCAGGGTTTGCCCGCGAAATACAGAGAGAGGTCGTGGATTTGCTGGAGCGTCTGCTGGGACAGGACGTTCTTACTCTCGACCAGGATCAGAACGGCGGTGGGGCGCTTGCCGAACCACTCCTCGAAATGCTGCTGCATCAGCGCGTACTCTTCGCCCTCGAACGAGGTGAGAAGACTTTCGGGGGCTGGATCGGCGGTCAGCTTGGGGATCTGGGTCGCAAATGCGACAGTCACGACAATCGCGACCCAAACGACGAGCTTCCGGCGCTCGGTCACCAGATTCGCAAGCCAATTCAACGTTTGCTGGCGTCGGGACACGAGCGTGTATGCCTGCTGGGAGCGGAGCTGGCAAGGATCTTGTCACCGGCTTGACAGCCCCCGTAGGCAGGGCTACCACCCGCGTCCCTACGGGGAGGATATCAGAGTGGCCAACCACGCTTCAGCAAAAAAGCGCGCCCGTCAGACGGTCAAGCGAACCTCGCGCAACCGGCAGCTGCGAACCTACGTCCGTACCTGCGTCAAGCGCGTCCATGCCGCCGTCCAGGCGGGGGACTCCAGCGCGGCGAAAAGCGCGCTCGGCGAGGCGATTCGCCGTATCGATGGTGCGGTCTCCAAAGGCATCTACCACCGGAACACCGGCTCGCGTTACATTTCCAGGTTGACGCAGCAAGTCAACGCGGTCCAAGACTGAGCGCGAACGCCGCTTCAGCGAGGGTCGGCGCAGAGCTCGAGCACTGCGTCCTGCAGGATGACGTCTGGCGGACGTTTGCTGCTCTTGAGCGCCTTGTCGGTCTGCGCGATGAGCGCAAACGCGTCGCCCAAGCTGTCGGCCGTGAATCTCCGCGCGGACTCGGTGAGGTCGGCGGCCTTGAAGGGTGGCGCCCCCGCACGCTTGGCGGCGTCTTGAGGGCGCAGGCCTTCGGACAGCGCCTCGCGCATGCGAGCGACCATTCGAAGCTGTCGCGCCACCATCGCGAGCAGGCGTAGTGGAGGCTCTCGGTCGTCGAGGAGCGACTGTGCCGCGGTGATGCCTTTGCGACGGTCCTTGAGCCCGATGGCGTCGACGAGACTCCAGACCGACTCCACCCGGATGCGCGTCACGCACATCCTCACTGCCTCGGCATCGATGCGCTGGCCTGCACCGACGAACAACGACAAGCGTTCCAGCGCGTCATCGATCGCCGCAAGGTCGTCCCCTACCGCATCGACGAGCGCTTCCACAGCTTGAGGCATGATCTTGTGCTGACGCGAGGCGGCCTCCGCACCGACGAACTCGCGTAGCTCCCGGCCGCGAAGCGGCTTGGTTTCGACGAGATAGCCCTTTTTCTTGGCGAGTTTGGCCAGCTTGGCGCGCCCATCGAGCTTGGTCCCCGTCAGGACGAGGCACGTGGAGTCGCTCGGATCGTCGAGGTACGCGGCAAGGTGCGTTTGCTCGGTTGGCGTCATCGCATCGACGTGGCGAAGCAACACAAGCCGCGTCTCCGCCATCATCGGAAGGGTTCGCGCAGCCGAGATCACCCGCGCCGCGTCGAGGCCTTTCCCATCGAACACCTCGACGTTGAAGCCGGGAACGCCCTTCGAGTCGATGGCGTTGCGCAGGGCATTGACCGCGCGTTCGACGAGCAGGCGCTCCGTGCCCACCAAAAGGTAGACCGGCTCGAGCGGGCCTTTTGCGGCCCTCGCGGTGACGTCATGGAGGCTTGGCACTGGTCAGCGGGCTTCGTCATCCGAGAAGGTGACTTCGCCACTGTGTTGTACCTTGTCTCCGAGAATTTGAAAGCGGTAACGGCCGACCTCTTGCCGACGCACGGTGACCACCATCTCCAGTCGCCGATTGGGCTCGAACTGGGGACGCCGGAGTCGAAGGCTGTGCACGATCGTTCTCTGCTTTCGGTCGTTCACGAAGACGGTCATCGTGGGCGCGATGAACTTCCGCTCCGCGGTTTGGATGTCATAGAAGAGAACCTCGAATTCGGAGTCACCCACCGGTGCATTGAAGTTGGCCACGAGCGTCGCCCGCCATTGGCGGTCTTGTATCGGCGCATCGGTCGTTTCCTGCAACCTGGTGGCCTTGTTCGACTGCGCGAAGTGCAGGACGCCCGACTCCGAAAGAGATCGCGGAACCCCCTTTTGCGTCAGATAGAGCTTCGCGCGGAGACCAGAGGCCGCATCCGCGGTTTGCGAAGGGCTCAGCGGAGAGAGGATCGCGCCCAGCACGGTTGCGACGAATACGAGACGTAGGTTCACTGCTTGCTCCCGGGTTCGAGTCCAGGATCAGGTTAACAAGTGAAACTTTACAGTGACAGGGTGATAAGGTGGTCAAGTGTGGGATTTTGCCCTCCCGCGGTTCCAGCGGCCGCCAAAAAGTTGTGCCCCAAGGCGGTGACAGCTAACTCCGAGCCAGGAACGGAGCTCGATGACGACGGTCAGTGGGGGTGTGAAAGGACTGGTCGCACGCGCGCAGCGCGAAGCGCAGAGGCGCGCACAGGGCCCTTCTACGGCTTATCTCCTGCTCGTGATGCTGCAGACGGGCGGGCCGATGGGGAGGCTTCTCTCGCAGCTCGGCGTGAAAGAGAGCGATCTGCTCAGCGCGATTCGCGTGGTGGACTCGGAGCCTACGAGCGCGCTCGAGCGCGCCGTGGAGCGCGCATATCGGTTGGCCAAAGCAACCGGGGCGGCGCAGGTCCTTCCGGCGCATCTGCTTCTGGCGATTGCGCGTGATACGCGCAGTGCAGCGCACCGAAGCCTCGAAGTGATCGGCACCGGTTCGCGGCGCGTGCAGGAAGCGGTGCAGATCGCTCTAAACCCAGTAGAGCCGTACACGGCGTCCGCGTCGACGCAGAACCGGCCCGCCGCATCGTTGCCGTCACAACCGGCTGCCAAGTCTTCGCGCCCATCTGCGCGCAGAGTCGCCGAGCCTGCGCCGTTGATCGAGCTTCGCGTCGAGACGCCGGAGGAGAACGCCGAGATCGAGTCGCCGAGCACTTCGCCTCTTGGGGCGATCGAGGACGATATCGTCGTTCCGTCCTCGTCGCCGTTTGGGCTGGATGCGCGCAAGTATCCAACCCTCGTCAAGCTCGGCCGAAATCTGACCGAGATGGCTTCACTAGGGCGAATCGACGAGGTGATCGGCCGTGACGACGAAATCGAGCGGCTCCTCGATGTGCTGGCGCGCAGGCGCTCGAACAATCCGATTCTCGTTGGGCCGCCTGGGGTTGGCAAGACCGCGATCGTCGAAGGTCTGGCACGGCGGCTAGCGCATGGCGGCGAGGGAGTTGGCGGTCTCGAAGGTACCATTTTGGTCGAGCTTTCGGCTGGCGGCCTCGTCTCGGGAACCGGGGTTCGAGGGGCGCTCTCGGAGCGAATGCGTCGGCTGCAGTTCGAGGTGAAGCGAGGCAACGGTAAGATCGTGCTCTTCATCGACGAGGTTCACACGCTCTTTACGGGTGGTGATTCACCGGACGATCTCGCCCACGAGCTGAAGGCATCGCTTGCCCGCGGCGAGCTTCCATGCATTGGCGCGACGACCGACGTGGAGTACCGCAAGTACATCGAACGGGACGCAGCCTTGGCGCGCCGATTTTCGCCGATTCACATCGCGGAGCCCGCTCCTCAAGACGCGATCGAAATCCTACGCGGCATCGCGCCGCGTTACGAAGTTCACCACGGCATCGCGTACGATCCATCGGCGGTCGAGTCGGCGGTCGAGCTATCCGTGCGCTACCTGCCCGAGCAGACGCTTCCCGACAAGGCAATAGGGCTCCTCGACTTGGCGGGTGCTCGGACGCGGCGTCGCGGAGGGGCCATCGTAGACCGCGAAGCGATCGCGCAAGTGGTCGCCGAGAAGGTACGCGTCCCGGCAGAGCGGATCTTGGCGACCGACTCGCAGAAGCTTCTCGAGCTCGAGCAGCACCTCGGGGAGCATGTGGTTGGCCATCTCGACGTCATGACCCGAATCTCCGATGCGCTCCGAAAGGGAGCTGCAGGCTTCCATGGTCACCGCCCTCTCGCCACATTTCTGTTCTTGGGGCCTACGGGCGTCGGCAAAACCGAAACCGCCAGGGCGCTCAACGAGCTCTTTTTCACTGGATGTCCGATGACTCGTATCGACATGAGTGAGCTCAGCGAGTCGCACGCAGTGGCCAAACTGGTTGGCGCTCCGCCGGGCTACATCGGTCACGACACCGGCGGCCAGCTCACCGAAGCGATCCGTCACCGACCCTACCAACTCGTCCTACTCGATGAGATCGAGAAAGCCCACATGGACGTGCTTCAGTCCCTCCTGCCGCTTTTGGAGGACGGCAGGCTCACGGACGGAAAGGGCAGGACGGTCGATTGCACGAATACGATCATCGTCATGACCTCGAATCTCGGTGCGCAACTCTCCAATCGTGGCCAGGGGTCGATTGGCTTCCATGGTGCGTCGGAGAGATCGGGCGACGGGGTTTCCGCGGCCCTCGCTGCGGCCCGGCGCGCGCTCCCGCCCGAGCTCTGGAACCGGATCGACGAGCCATTGTTTTTCGGTCCGCTGGACCGAGGCGAGGTGGGCGAAATCGCGCGTCGGATGGTTGCGGGCGTTGCGGAGCAGCTTCGCGATCGACAAGGCGTCGAGCTGCGCATCGATGCGACGGCTATCGATTCGCTGGTGGCGCTAGGCGGATACGATGCGGCTCTCGGCGCACGCCCGATGCGTCGAGCGATCGGACGGATGGTGGAAGCGCCGTTGGCGGCCGCGATCCTCGGTGGCGAGCTTCGTCGCGGTGATCGAGTCCTGGTGGTGGGTGACGAAGAGGGTCTTCACTTCGAGCCGCTCAAAGGCTCCGTCGAAGCCGCGGAGTGAAGGCGATCGTCAAAGGCGTCGCGTGCGCAAGATCTTCGACGCGTTCGCTTTCGGCAAGCCCGCAGCCTGGGCGCATTTCACGATGATCGGAATGAGTGCATCGTAGGTGGAGAGTGCATCGCGTTTCACGCGCCGCAGCGCCCTTCGATGTTTCGCAACGGTCCCTACGTCGCCCCGTGCAATCGGACCGGTGAGGGCACCAGGAACCCCAATGCTCTGGACGTTCTCGCCGACGCTCCGCAGTAGGCCGCCTATTGCGCGCTCCGCCGCCCGTTTGTCGAATCCGAGACGCTCGAACACGCCGACCGAGACGAAGGCCAACGCGGCGGCGCCGTTGGCGACCAGTGCCGCAGCGGCGTGGTAGCTCGGATCGCCGGTCTGCGCGACCACGATGCGGGCACCGCACGCTCGCGCGATGCGACGGCTCGTCGCGACGGCTCTCCGCGACCCATTCACCGAAAAGGTGGTGCCGTGAAGACTCGGGCCGGAGCTGGAGCTCGGGAACGACACCAGCGGGTGCATGACGCCGACCGACGCTCCGCCCATCTCACAGGCCTGAAGGGCGTCGATTCCCCGAGATCCCGCGCAATGAAGGACCGTGGCGCCTGGCGTCACGTTCGCAGCGATCGACTGCGCAACCTGTTCGATCGAGGCATCGGAGACCGCAAGGATGATCGCATTGGCTGCGCGAACGCTCGAAGGCTTACGCCGGCGTCCTGCTACGACGACGCTGTGCAGCCCGCTCGATTCCAGGCCCCGCCGTAGGGCGTTTCCAACCCGGCCGCGTCCGATGATGAGAATGTTCATCGCCCGCCTTGGTACAGACCGCGGGACCGGACGTATTCGAGGACTGCAGTCGGAACGAGACCGGTGGCGTTGCGGTCGGACGCCAGACCGGAGCGGATGTCGGTCGAATTGACGTTTGGAATCGAGATCGGGCAACCCTCGGGCATCGGATAACCTTGGCGGCCGACCACGAGGGGCGGTGCGAGTTTCACGATGTCGTCCCAGCGGTGCCACCGATCGGTCGTCGGCAATACGTCGCTGCCAATGAGCAGCCGAAAAAGCATATCGGGGTGCTCGTTTTTGAGCGCATCGAGCGTGTGGAGCGTCAGGCTGACGCCGTCGAGGCGACGCTCGATGTCGGAGATTTCGACACCGTGGAAAAGGGCAAAAGCCAGTTTGCACATGGCCATGCGATCTTCAAATGGCGCTCCGTGCGCCTTGTTGAACGCGTGTTTCCAGGTTGGGACGATCCAAACGGTGTCGACCTCGGCAGTCGAAAGAGCCCACGCGATCGACAGAACGTGACCGACGTGAGGTGGATCGAAGCTTCCCCCGTAGATCGCGATCCGCCGCACCGTCATGGCGCCACCATGATCTTGGCGCCCCGACCCTGAATCGGCTCGCTCCACGACACGTTCCCACTGAGATCGATTGCTTTGAGCACGACGCCTCCGCTTTCAGAGTGGTCGTCGATCAGTCCGACCACTCCTAGCTCAAGAGGCCCTGGACTGAAGAAGCAACGGGGCCCGAATCGCTTGAACATCAACTCCTTCGCATCACCATAGACCACGACGTTCGAATTGATGACGTCTTCTTCGCCTATCGTGATCTTGTCACGAACGATGAGGACGATGCGATCGTCGAGCATTTCCATCGCACGTCTCGGGGATGGTGGAGCGATGCGCAGCTTGCCGAGATAGCGATCCCCACGGAGCTTTCGGAGGACGCCTTCGATGTCCTCTGGGGATCCGGTCGCGGCGACCTGGGCGACTCGCTGCTCGATCGGGGGGCTGCCATCCACCGATTCGTGCGCTGCGATGAAGTCGCGAAGAGCCACATCTTCCGCCAGATAGATGAGCGCGTCTGCCTCGAAGTCGCGGATGAGCAATTCGGCGGCCTCCTCGAGAGAGGTCGCGTCCGTTCCCGCAGGACCGATGAAGCCCAATCGCATCGTTTTAGGGATCTACACCAGCTCGGGTCCGAGCTTCAAAATGTGCGTCACTGATGGCGAAGCGCACCACGGCCCAGGCCTCGGGGGTTTGCCGCACCGCATCGAGGCGGGCTGCGGCGCCGGCTGGCACGTCGTGCCCGGCCATCTTGAGTAGGGCGTTCACGGCAGACGGAACGTCCCCCGTCAGCGTCAGTGCCGTGCGGTCTCCCAGCTCGGCGATTGCGAATGGGACCGCCCGCGAGGAAAAGTCTGGTGTTCCGGCCAATTCCAGCACCAAGCTTTCCACCTCGTCCCGCCAGCGGCGAGGTACGGCCTTGAGCAAACTCTTGCGCAGGTCCTGGGTCTTCCGGGGGTCCTGCTGCCCGGCGCGGCGGGCTTCGTGACCCTGAAGCAGGGCGAGCAGTGCATCATCGAGGTCCTCGGGACGGGCTCTCAGAGCGGGCGCGAGATGGTTGCTTGCGATCTTGAGCGCGCGAGCGAACAGGAACACCCGTTCCCGCGCGGTCGTGATCTGCTGGAGGTTCCCGCCCACCACGATCGTCGGTGGGTCTCCTCCGATGGGCATGCACCCCGCTGGCGCCACGTAGGTCACCTTCAGACGCGGTTCGCTGATCCCGAGGAGCTCCGCGACAGCGCCCGCTTCTTCGACAAGGCCTCGATTCGGTCCCCCTGCTCTACGCAAGCGCCATGCATCGGCATCGAATGGAAGGACCTTGTCGAACGAGTGCTCGCACAAGGCGAAGAGGCGGCGAAGCGTCGGCGGCAGGGTGGGCGGCGCGACGATGCCGTCGATGACGGCGGGCAGTGGGGCGCTGGCTTCACCTAGGGTTTCACCGTTGCCGGTGACGTCGCCCTCGAAGAGCGATGCCGGATGTCCGATCGCGATCGCTGCGCTGGCGGCGCAGGAAGCGGGGCCAGCTCCGCGGCGCCGGTGCAGCACGCGCACCAGGGTCGTCCACAGGCCTTCGTCTTCGGGGTGTGCGTGGATGGCCTCCCGCAGATCGCTCGCGGCGCGGTTTAGATGCATTGCCTCGGCGGGGCCCGCGCCTTGCCGTTGGTAGTGGTCTGCCAGTGAGAGGATCACGTCCGGTTCCGTCGGCTGCTCGGTCCGAAGGTGCTCGAGCATGAGCTCGGCTTGTCGCGCCTGACCCGCCGTCTCGACGGCGCCGGCCAAACGAATCCGATAGTCCCGCCGCTGCACATCGTTGTCGGTCCGCCGCACGAGCTCTTCGAGCAACCTCGCCGCTTCCTGGCCTTTGTCCTGACGCATCAGCACCGAAGCGAGGCGATCCAGTGTCTCGATGTGCGTGGGCGCGAGCTTGACCACACGGCGCAGCGAGGCCTCGGCACGCGGTAGGTCTTGAAGATGCACGTCATATGTTTCCGCGAGCTGGGAAAACACCCAGATCTGCTCGTCCGTGCTGCGGTTCAGGCGTGCGATCCGAATCAACGATTCGGCGGCGCCTTGCCAGTCTCCGGCGGCGCAGTGCGTGTCCACGAGCTCCTTCAGGGCAGCGAAGTGATGAGGGTCGAGCTCCAGACATTCATCGAGTGCTTCGACGACGCCGTCGAGGTCGTCCCGCTCGCGACGCAGCCGAGCCTTTTCGAGGAGAAATCCTACGAGCGTGGGAGTATCGGCACCCGCTTCGATGCGCGCGTCGGTCAGAGCAGCGAGCGCGTCTAGATCGCCCTGGCGCCGATAGAGTGCTCCAAGGCGTCGGTACACGTCGAGGTACGTGAGGTCGCAATTCGCGGCGCAGACCCAAGCGTCGACCGCACGGCCGTCATCCTCTAGCTCTCTTTCCAAGATCGACGCGGCCTCACGCCACAACGAAGCCGCTCGACGACGGTCTTTGGCATGTTTGGCGGCGTCTTGATAGACGGACGCGGCGTCCTCCCACCGCTTTGCGGCATGAAGGAGCCTGGCTTCTGCTTCGCGCGCCAGAGGATGGTTCCGCGCCGCGTCTAAGACTTCGAGCGCACGCGCCGGGTCCCCCATCTGCTGCAGCACGTGCGCGGAGTCGAGCGCGATGGCGCCTCTGTCCAGCTCGTCATCGAAACTCGATGCGAGACCCTCGAGCGCCTGCAAACCGAGCCCGGCGTCGCCCTTCGCGTACGCTGTACCAAGCACCTGCCGTGCCAAGCCAGGATCGGCTTCGAGTCCCCGGCCCATTCCGCGAAGGAGCCTATCGATGTCGGCTTGGACGATGTCGGGGTCCGACTTGAGCAGCTCGAGGATCAGCCTTTGCCTCGCGAGCCAGTCCGGCGAGCCCGCGGGAAGGGCCTCCGAGAGACGGCGAGCGCTCGAGCGAATGCGCTCGACATCATTCTCTCGAAGGGCATCCCATTCGAGAGCGCGGGCCGTTGGAACGTGCTCGGGGCGCATCTCGGCGATCGACTGCAGCGACAAGCGCGCGCTTCGCATGTCGAGCCGGGCGAGCCGGTCGACTTCGGCGATCGCAGCGAATGCACCGAGTTGCTCGACGTCGTTCGGGGCTTCGCGCGCACGGTGCATCGCCGCATCGGCCAATCGAGCGAACTCCGATGCCTGCAGCTCGGCATCCTTTCGCTGAACCCGAATCGACGGGTCATCCGGGTTCGCCGCGGACGCATCTCTGAGCACCTTGGCGGCGCGATCTGGAAAACCAGTCGATCGAAACGCATCCGCGGCGCGCTCGAGATAGGAAGGAGAGTCTAGGCGGTGCGCCGCCAAGACCATGAGCTCGCCGGCGGCCTCGGTCGCATTGCCCATGGCGTCGAGGAGGTGTTCGAGGAGCAGGGGGTCGGGCGCTTCCCGACTCAAAGCGGCGTTTGCATGTGCGAAGCGCTCGCGCGAAGACGGCGCCCAGATCGATGCACGTAGCGTTGCGGAAACGGCCTCGGCTGGATCGAGGCCAGCCTGCATCGTTGCGCTCGCCGCGCGTGCTGATTGCGACCCGAGGCGGTCTTCCAATTCCCACAAGGCGGGCCAATAGTCGGCCTCCTCGGCCAAAGCGGCTTCGCAAGCGTCGATGGCGCTTTGCGTCCCCGGCGGCGAGAGCCGCGCGCCCATGGTGAACGCGAAGGCGCTGACTGCACCACGGCTCGCCTCTCCCTCTTCCTTCCATCGTCGCGCTGCACGCTCTGGATCGTCGTCCTCGACCAGGAGCGCTCGGCGGATCATCGCGTCGCCTGGCGTCCGTTCCTCCGCCCGGAGCAGCATGCTTGGTCGGTCGGTCACACCCGTCGCGTCCGCGATCTCGGCGAGCGCCAAAGCGGCCCCCGCGACGAGCCGCTCGGGAGCGTCATCGAGCTCACGTTCGAGGGAGGCCATGAACGACCTTCCGTCCCCGCGTGCAGCCGCTTCGTCGGCATGCACCATGCGTGACGAAAGGCCTACCGCCTCGGCGGAGAGTGTTCCGAGCAGCGCGTCGATTTGGCCTTCCGTCTCCTGGTCCGAGGTGACGAGGCGCCGGCAGGCGGCCAAGTAGATGTCCAAGCTGGTCTCGCGCTGCGCCTCGCTCGATGCGCGCTCGAAATCCGCGTGCTCGCCCCGCTCCGCATGCAAGCGTGCACGCCGTGCGCTCGCGACCGCAAGGGCTTCGGGGGAGGCGTCACGGGGGGTGGCGCGGAGGGCTGCGATCGCCCTTTGTGTTTCCCCTGCGGTGGCCGCGGCTTCTGCCAGGGTCCAAACGGAGGCGGTATCCTCGGATCGATCGAGCTCGATGATCGCGGTCTCGTGAGCGCTGTCCCCATCAGCTAAGCTGGCCGCTGTTCGCCGGAGGGCGGCCGCAACAGCCATCGAGCTGATTTCGGAGGCGGCACGCAACGACTCGATCGCGGTTTCGGTGGATCCAAGCCCACGTGCCGTGCGAATCACACCGAGGTGGGCTCCAAGCGAGGCGGGCTGAAGCGCGAGGACACGACTGTACGCGTCTTTCGCTCGCCCCAGCGCTCCCGCTCGTTCCATGAGATCAGCCGCGTGCAGGAGCATGTTCGATTGCGCTTCGGTGCCCGGCCAACGTTCAGCGGCGTCCATGAGAGCTTCTGCGGCACGCACGGTGTCGCCGCGCGCCAAGCGCGCTGATGCCATCAATGTTCGGGCCACGAAATCGTCTTGGCGAAGCTCGGCGGCGTGTGTGGCGGATTGTTCCGCCGCCGCGGGATCGCCTAGCTTGGAGAGTTGAACTTGTGCGAGCAGCTTGAGTGCCGATACGCGATCCGGCGTGCTCAGCTCGAGTCCGACCTCCTTCTCTAACGCCGCTGCCGCCGCCACCCAGTCTTCCCTGTGCATGGCGTGTCGACGTAGCGCGCGGAGTACGATCACGTCGCGGGCATCGGACTGTAGTGCCCGCTCGTAGCTTCGCACGGCGTTCTCTGGGTTACCCAGTTGCTCGTGGAGCTCCGCAGCGGACGTTAGAAGCCGGGCCCGCGAAGATCCGACCGTGTGCTCCGCGAGCGCCTCCAGGAGCTCGATGCGGCGGACCTTCGTTTCCGGGGCATCACCGACGAGCGGAAGCGCTTCCTCTCTGGACCTATGCTGAAAAACCGTGCGGTGTGCTGCCTGTGCGCCGCAATCCGCGGGGTCGGACGCTCGGCCGACACGTCGGGCAAGAGGTCCGGTTTGGGTCTCGACGAAAGTGTCGAGCAGCGCGACGATGGCATCCTCGTCGAAATCGAACGAGGGCGCCCCCGACTCGCCGTCGATCGCAGACAGATCGTCCTCAGCCATGGTTACCCCAAAGCGGCGAGTCGTCGCGCAGCCAGAATCGGAGCAAGTCCAGACCGCGCGTGGAGGTCCTCAGCGCGTCGAGGGTGACCTTTCCGTGAAGAAGCGTCATGAGCGCGGCCGCGATGTCACCCGAAGCCAGCAGGCCGGCCCGGTCGGCGCTGCGCTGGAGGGTTCGAGCAAACGAAAGCAATGATTCCGGATCGAAGGTCACACCGCCGACCGCTTCGCGCACGGCCTTTCGTACGGCGCGCCGCAGCTTGACGTCCGCAGCCGGCAGAGCGGGCTGGCCCACCGCGACGTCGCAGCGCGCGACTCGAAGCACCGCCGCAAGTGTGCCGGCGACGACTTGAGGCGACGCATCGAGGAGGGATTCAGCACCGAGTGGTCTCCCCCAGGCGAGGCGTCCCGCGACGAATCGCCCCCGGTCGTCGAGCCCGGGGTCTTCTTGCCGGCCCGGGGTCGACTTCCTAGTGCGTCCACGTTCTTTCGAAAGGGCCGAGCCGCTTCGAAGCAAGACCTCCCGCAGAACCGGATCGGCGTCTCGATCCCAGACGGGGCCGATCGGCACCCCGCTCAGGTCGCCCACGCTGCCGACGTCTGTCGACTCTGCCAGCCCGAGCGCAACCTGTACCGCCAGCGTTGCATCGGCGCGCTTGGGCTGCCCCCGCCACTGAGCGCACTTTCTGATGCCTTCGAGGAGCTCCTGGTCGAGCTCACCGTCATCGATGCGTTCCCAAATCGCTCGTTCGTACGTGTGGATCGCGGTGTCCCTGGCCTCCTCGTCGATGAGATCGACCAGCGCAGAAATCGCCACCGCGTTCGTCGGGTCCGCCTCGAGCGCGCGCGCGTAGGCATCCGCGGCGGCTCCTCGATTGTCGAAATTCGCCTCGAGCGCACCGATGCGCGTCCAGATCGATGGGTCAGCAAGACCTAGGGCTTCGACCGCGCGCAATTCCTCGAGGGCGTCGCGACCGGCCATCAGGTGAGCTTCGAGGAAGTCTGCGGCCCCCAGGTGCGCAACGCGGCGCTGTTCATCGGGGATGCTCGCCTTGGACAAGCGCTGCAAACAGCTCACGGCCTCGGCCCATTGCTCGAGCGAAACGTGCACCTCCGCCGCTAAGGCCAACGCCCCGGCATGGTCCGGCTCGGACGAGAACAACTCGCCAAGCACATCGAGCGCCCCGGGTCGATCGCTAAATCCACGCAGAAGGCGGGCGCGCTCGTAGAGCAGATCCAAGCGATCTTTTGGACCGCCCAGGGCGAGCCGTTCGGAGACGAGCGCTTCCAGGGCCTCTGCGTCTTCTTGCGCGGCGAGGAGGTCGTGCAGGCGACGGAACGCCACATCGCGCCCCGGGTCTTCTTCGAGGGCCGATCGGAAGAGGTCTTCGGCCTGTTGATGCTGTCCCAGGCAGTCCAAGCGGACGACACCGGCCTCCTCCAACAGATCGGCTCTGAGTGGGCCTTGGACGAACTGCGCGAGGCGCTCGCAGGCCTGCGCGACCAACGGCCACTGCCGGGCCTGACGTGCGGCGTTCCGGAGTGTCTCCCAGAGCGCGAGGTCGTCGGGTCGCTCGTTGACCGCGTCGCTCAACAGGGCGAGGGCCTCTGAGCCGCGATCGGCTTCGACGAGCGCGCGGCAATGTGCGGCATCGAGCGCCCCGCGTCCGATGGCCTCGGTGTGGAGCAGCTTGCGCTCGAGCGCCATGGCTCGAAATTCCGCATCATCACCAGGTGCGAGCGACTCGTCGATCGCAATGGCCGCTTCCGCGATGCCCTCTGCCAGGTTTTCGGCTTCCTGGGCGAGTAAGAAGATATCGTCCGCCGCGTCCGTTCCACGAGCGATGCGATTCGCGCGCAGACCCTGCAAAAGCGACTGCGCCCGCAAGTCATCGGTCGGTGCCAATGCTGCGAGCTGAAGCCAAGCGTTACCGGCGGACGAGCTCTCGTCGCCGAGCGAAGCCCGTAGTGGGCCATAGGCGGCGGCGAAACCCTCGCCATTCTCGTCGCTCACGCCGCCCGCGTCTGCAAGGGTCTCGGCGGCGGCCGCGCATTGGTCGGCGCTGACGAACCGTGTAGGGGTCGAGAGCAGAGCGACCGCTGCTGCGAGCGATGTGGCTGGGTGCTCGAGCGCGCGTTCATAGGCCGTGCATGATGCCGATTCTGAGCCGTGCCGACCGCCGAGCGCATCACCTTCGAGCAATGCGTACAGCTCGGGCACTCCTCCCCCGAGAGCACACTCCGAGAGATGACGATACGCCCGCGCGATCGCATGCGCGTCGTCTTGACGGCGGGCGATGTCTAGCAACGCGAGGGCTGCAGCCGGGGCCTGCGGCACCTCCAGCAGAGCCTGCTCATAAGCGTGGCGAGCCGCGCCGAGGTCTCCGGCGCGCTCCGCCACAGCGCCGGCGAGGAGAAGCGATCGCTCCCCGAGTCGCACCGCCGATTCCCCTAGGAATCGCTCACGCGCCAAGGCGACGACTTCCTCCGTCCGCCCTGCCTCGCGCAAGACCGCGTCGAGCAACGAGACGATGTAACGGTCGTCTGGAGCGCTGTGCAACGCTTGCCGAAGAACCCGATCGGCAGCTTCCCAGCTCCGGTTTCTCGCGTAGGTCTGTCCCGCGGCGCAGAGATGTTCGAGGTGTAGGTCTCCCGTGGTGAGATCCGCCATGGCTTCATGGGCGCGGGCGAGCAGCTCGGCGTTGCTCTCCCATGCGGCGCGGCTTCGAGCGACTTGCGGAGCCCATGCCTGTGCGTCCGGATCTTCTACACTGTCGTGCAAGAGCTGCAGCGATTCCTGATTCGCCCTTTGGACGTGCTGCATGACGTCATATCGAAGGAACGCGAGGGTCGCGCGCTCTGTGGGATCGAGCCCGCATCGCATCAGATCGTCGCAGCGCTGCAGGACGAGATCGGGCCGATTCGCGCGAACCGCCGCACCGAACGCTTCGCGAAGGATCCGTTCCCTGAAGCGCGTGCCGGCGCCCGCGGCCTCGCTGTAAAGCGACTGCGCGTCAGCGAATGTTGCCGAGCTCGCAGCCGTCAGTTGTGCCGCATGCCAGTAGGCACGTGCGCGCGACTCCGCATCGAGCGCGGGCGCCCGTTCGAGGAGTCGTTGGGAGCGTTCCGCATGGGCCGCGGCGCGGATCAAAGCGACGTCCAGCGCAGCCTGCGCGAAGTCGGAATTCGGGTACCGTGCGGCTGCATCGCGTAGGGTGTCGGTGGCCTGTCGGACGTCCTCGCTCGACAAGGCTTGCCGCACCTCGTGGGCCACGAATGCCGGGTCCTCCGGCGCCATGTTGCGAAACCACTCGGACGCCTCGTACATGGCGGTTTGGTCGCCACGACGCTCCTCGATCAGCAAGGCATGCAAGCGGGTCAGCCGCTGGTCCGGGAAGATGCGCAGCGCCGAATCGATGTACCGAGCCGCGGCATCGGCGTCATCGAGATGGGAGACGCTGCACGAAGCGGCCTGCCGCCACAGGAACGCTGCCATCGGGAGGCGCTCCTGCTCGGGCACCGATAGGTATAGGGGGTCCGGGATCTCATTCGATGCCGCGGTTGCTTCGAGCAGGCGAGCCATCGCTGTGGCCGCGCGAACGAATACAGCCCAGCGTTCGTGCTCCCTGGCGATCCGCAATTGCAACGACCAAGCCTGCCAGGCGAGCGCGTCACCCTCGCAAGCGCGGTCGAGCGCGTCGATCGCTGCGTCTGGCTGCCCAGCATCGATCTCGCTCAGGGCCAGGTCGATCCACAGCGCGGCGCGGAGGCTCGGGTGCGCGGCGTGCTCGGCCTGGGCGCGGAGCGCATCTCGCAGGGCGCCCTCGTCACCCCGTGCACCGGCCAACCACTCGAGGATGAGAGCAGGCACCACGGGCGCCTTGGAACGTACGATCGCTTCTCGCAGAAGCGACGCCCAGTCTTCGGACTGAATGGCCAAGTCCACCAGAGCGGCCGCGCTCACTGCCGCGCTTCGGGAAGCTGCCACGTGATCGATGCGAAGCGACGCCAGGGAGCCTCCGGTTTTGGAGCGTTCCGCGATGCGTACTTGGGCGATTATCGCAGGCTGGAAGCTCGGCGCGATCGCATGCGCCTGACCGTAGTGGTCCATGGCCGCCGAGACCTGGCCTAGCTCGTGCTCGTAGAGCGCGCCGACTTCGTAGAGGATCGCCGCCTGGTTCGACGGCTCGGGGTCTGCCTCGAGCTCACGGCGTAGGTTCCCAATGCGCAATTCGACGGAATCGACCTTGCGATCGGACGGCAATGGACGAGGTGACGGCTGTTCGATCATCAACCGCTCCGGGCTACGCGAGCGTCCAACCGCCGTCGATCACCATGACGTCCCCCGTGATGTAATCCGATTCGTCCGAAGCCAGGAACACCGCCCCGCCCGAGATGTCGCGCGGCTGTCCGACGCGCCCTGCAGCGGTTCGATCCACGATGCTCGATCGAATTGCGTCGTTGTCGACCAAGACCTGCGCGAATTTGGTTTCGATCAAGCCCGGCGCGATCGCGTTGACCCGAATCCGCGAGCCGCCCAACTCCATGGCCAGCGTCCTGGTCATCGAGATCACCGCCGCCTTGGTCATGGCGTAGACCCCCTGCATCGGAGCAGCCATCAAACCCACCACGCTGGCGATATTCACGATCGACCCCTTGGCGTTTCGCTGCTGCAGATGCCCCGCGACGAGTTGGATCATTCCGAAATAGCCCTTCACGTTGACCTCGAAGGTCTTGTCCCAAGCGCCGCCGTCGATGCTCAGCATCGGGCCGAAATGCGGGTTCGTGGCGGCGTTGTTCACGAGGATGTCCACCTTGCCATAGGCTTGCAACGCCTGGTCGAGCATGGCTTCGCGCTGTTCGGGGTGACCGACATGGCAGGCGATCGGCATGGCGTCTCCACCGTTGCCCCGGATACCCTCGGCGACCCCTTGCAGGCCATCGATCTTCCTCGAGACCAGGACCACTTTGGCTCCTTCTTCCGCCATGTTGGCAGCGATTGCAGCGCCGATTCCCCGGCTTGCTCCTGTGACGATCGCCACCTTGTCCCGTAGGCGCTCACCCATGACATCCCCTCCCGTGATGGGATACGTATAGCGCTCCGTGGGGTGGTTTTGCCAGCGCGATCTGCATGGACCTTGCATGCGTCGGGTCCTGAGCAAGACTGAGCGCTTCCTCGTTTCGCCGAAGAGGTTGCCCTGACCCTGTTCTATCCCATAGCCGCGGTCATTGCGGGTTTCATCGCCGTCGTATGGGGAGCGGACCGTTTCGTGTACGGGGCCGCCGGGCTTGCTAGCAATTTGGGCGTCAGCCGCCTGGTGATCGGGCTCACGATCGTCGGGTTCGGGACCTCGGCTCCCGAGATGCTCGTATCCGGCATGGCAGCCGCTGCCGGGAGCCGCGAGATGGGCATCGGAAATGCAGTGGGCTCCAATGTCATCAACGTCACGCTGGTCCTCGGTGCCGCGGCGTGCGTTCGTCCTCTCAGTGTTCACTCCCGCCTGATCCTCCGCGAGATCCCGGTTCTGTTTCTAGTCATGGCGGTCGCCTGGACATTCCTTTGGGACGGCGTGCTCACTCGGGTCGAGGGCCTGCTCTTGATCGCGGGTCTATTCGGGTTGCTCTCTTGGATCGGCATGCAAAGCCGCAAGCAAGGGGCGGCAGAGGCGGTCTCACTCGAGCCGAGCGGCGAGGCAGACGGGATCCCCGATTCGTTGCCGACCGCCGCGGCGGTGGCATGGTTCTCCGTCGGGTTCGTCTGCTTGCTCGCTGGCTCTCGGGCGCTGGTTTGGGGTGGGGTGGGCATGGCCCGCGCCCTCGGCGTCAGCGAGTTGGTCGTGGGGCTGAGCCTCGTCGCGCTCGGGACGAGCCTTCCCGAGCTTGCCGCGTCCGTGGCTGCGGCGCGCCGTGGCGAGGACGATATCGCAGTTGGCAACGTCATCGGGTCCAATATGTTCAATCTGCTGGGTGTGCTCGCGCTACCCGGCATCATCGCCCCCGGGGCGGTCGATCGCTCCGTCATCGTTCGCGATTTTCCCATCATGGTGTGTGTGACGCTGCTTCTCTTGTTGATGGCAGTGAACGAGCGAAGTCATATCGGCCGCAAGCGAGGAGTGACCCTCATCATCGTCTTCGTCGGCTACTTCGTGACGCTCTTCTTGAATCCGTCGGCGCCCTGATTGCCTTCGTGGACGTCGCGCGTCCAGACGAGCGTCATGTTGTTGGCAGGCATCGCGATTTGCTCTTCGAGGGTGAAGCCCGTGCTTGCAGCTAGCTGGCAGAGCTCATCCAGATCGCGAACTCCCCATTGCGGGTTGCGAGATCGAAGATTTTCATCGAATGCTGCGTTGCTTTGTGCCGTGTGCTCACCGTGGAGTCGATACGGCCCGTAGGTGATCAGCGGCGAGCCGGGGGCGAGCAGCCCACCCGCTCCACGGAACAGTGCTTCTGTCGTTTCCCACGGCGAGATGTGGATCATGTTGATGCACAGCAGAGCGTCGGCTTCAGCGACTGGCCATCGCGCCCAACGCACATCGAGCTCGAGCGGAGGCAAGAGGTTGTCCCGAGCGGCTTCGCTCACCCACGCCTCGATGCTCTGTAGGGCTTCAGCCGACCCATCGGTCGGTTGCCATCGAAGCGAGGGCAAGTGCTGGGAAAAGAACGTGGAATGTTGTCCGGTTCCGCTCGCGATCTCGACGACGAGCCCGGCAGGTGGGAGCACCCGTCGGAGCACTTCGAGAATCGGTTGCCGATTGCGTTCGGCCGCAGGTGCAAAAGCCTTTGCCATCGCTCGTACATAGCTCATAAGTTCCCGTCATCGAACCGAGTCGGCGGGATTGGGGCGGAAGGCTGGGCTGGGCGCTCATCATCCTGGTGTGCTTCGCGGCTCCATGGCTGACGCGGGGCCTACTGCTGCGAGAGAAGCACCTGACTCTCGCGCCAACCGACTTGCACGGTGCTCTCGCGGACGCGTCGGTTGCGTTGCTGGTCCTCGGCATCACTGGCCTGCTCTTCGCGATCCGCCGCTGGTGGGGTCGGGCGCTCGGGCTCTTGGTGGTTCTCTCATTCGTGTTGCTCAGCTTCGCGATGTACGAGTTCATTTCGGTCTTCGACTCGCTCTACGCGCTGAGTCACGCCGCCTTCCTTGCTGATGCGACGTTTTTTGGGGGCTCGGTTCGTCACGTTGGGCATCCGGTGATTCTCGCCTCGATGCTCGTGACAGCGAGCGCCGCGGCGGGATGGGCGCGTGCCCCAAGCCAGCGGTGGTGGCGATGGTGGGGCGTCTCGTTTGCATTGAGCATCTTCGGGCAGCTCGTCATCCCGACCTCACACGACCAAGACGAGTGGCGCCAACGACATGCGCTCGAGGCCAATTTATCCATCCTGCGAGGATCGACCGGTCTAGGCCCGGCTCCGGTCAGCGCTGATGTGCGTGACGCGTTCCGGGGAAATCTAAGCGGCGAGCGATGGGTGGGGCCGCTTGCCGGTCGACCCAACGTGCTTCTCATCATGTTGGAATCCGCTTCCGGAGCGTATCTTCCCTCCGTTGCGGCAGCGCAGGGCGTCCACAGCGCGGTGAGCATGCCCAAGCTGGATGCGCTGGCTCAGCGCCAGATCCTGTTCACGCAGGTCATCTCCCACCAGAGGCAGACCAATCGAGGAGAGTACGGCATCTTGTGCGGAGACTATCCGAAGCTCCTCACCGATCAGTCCAAGATGAGCGAGCAAGTGTACGGAGCAGCGCGCCGTTGTCTTCCCGAGGTTCTGCGGGAGGCAGGCTATGCCACGTCGTACATCCAATCGGCGCCTCTGGCCTTCATGCTCAAGGACCAATTCATGAAGAAGGCCGGTTTCGAGGAGATCATCGGAGATCGGTGGTTCGAGTGGAGCTATGCGCGAACCGATTGGGGCGTCGACGACAAATCGTTCTTCGAGCAGGCCCTCGGGCGCGTAGTGGAGCTTCACGATGGAGAGCGTCCGTTCTTCGCCGCGCTCTTGACCGTGGGCACGCACCATCCGTTCACGCTTCCCCCCGCCGCAGAGGGAGAAGAGGCGGGGAGCCGGCAGGGGGAAGCATTTCGATGGGCGGATGAGGCCCTCTCGGAGTTCCTGGTGCAGCTCGGAGCGCAGGGGGTGCTTCGCGACACCGTGGTGATCATCACTTCCGACGAGTCCGCAGGGCTGGCGAAGGCCCAGAGCGCGACTCAGCGGCTTCTCTCTCAGAGCTGGTCATTCGCGGTCGTGATGCTGCCGGACCCGCTGACGAAGCGGGTCGACACTCTCTACGCGCACGTCGACATCGCGCTTTCAGTGATGGACATTCTCGGGATGGAACGCGAAGGAATGCGATTTGTCGGCCGCAGTTGGTTTCGCGATTACGAGACCCCGCGCCCGCTGTTCGCCGGGAACACCTACGCTCGAAGCGTGATGATGTGGGAGCCATCGGGCACCGCCGTGGTGTGTGACGAGTCGTTCCGCCAGTGCACGCGCTCCGTGCCCATCAACGGTCGGGTCTTCGAACCGCAGCGGCGGACTGAGGAGGCATCTGCCCGTGAGCGGCAGCTCTTGGCCGAGGTGGCTCGCCTGACGCGCTCGGGCCGCCCCGCGATGACGGAATCGGGCGGGATCCGACTGATCACACAAGACGAGGTGTCCGTGCGGGCGGCCGATGGGAAGAAGCTTCTGATCGGCGGACAATATCTCCGGGTTCCCGGCGGAACCAACCTCCGTGTCGACCTGGACCTCGAGGTCACCGGAGAGCATGCCGCGATCGACTTTCATCAAGACGTCTTCGTCGACGGCTACCCCAAGTTTGCGCATGAGAGCGTCGAAGTCCGCGACGGAGAGCGGTGGCGCTTGAGCTACGAGATCGGTACGCCACACGATGCGAGCCAACTGGTCGTGCAACTGTACGCCACGACCGTCTCTGGCGATGTGGCGACGATCCGATTTCACGATGCCCGGCTATCGATGACTCAGGGGCCGGCGGTGTTGCCGACCGTCGAAGTCATTCGGGACGAGGTGTCGCGTCCCGAACCCCGCTGAGCTGTAGCCGGCATCGGATGCGCTGGATTTGTCTTTGCTCCCAGTGTTCCAACTCGCTTCGAAGCAGCTTGCTCGCTTCTGGGTCGGAGCTCTCGAGGTTGAGGCGGCCGTCGACCGGAGACTCGTCTCTGTAAAACAGAGTGGTGTCGGCGCCGCGATGGTGAATCAAACGCTCGCCATCTCGACGAATGGCGCCCTTGGGTTCGTATCCCTTGCTCGCTACCCGAATGCTCCGGAGCCTCGCGACAACGGAGGCATCATCGAGCGCGGGGAGGAGGAAACTGTCGAACAGCTCGCGCCCTCGCACGGGAAACGCCTCGGAAAACGAAGGCCGGTTCACGAGGTCCGGGTCCAGGGTGAAGAGGCTCTGCGCCGGGATGTCGGATGGAATCGGCAGGCCTAGAAAGTGCAGAACGGTCGGCGCAACGTCGGCGAGGCTGACGCCGACTCTACGCTCCGCTGGCGTCAAGGCCTCGTGCCAAAGCACCAGTGGAACGTCGACCATCCAGCTGTCCAAGTAGACGTGATGTCCCCAGTACGATCGCTCCCCCAAGGACTCGCCGTGATCGGAAAAGAAGACCACCAGCGTGTTCTCGAGCCAACCTTCCTCGGTCAAATACTGCATCAGTCGGCCGAGCTCGTGGTCGAAGTAGGCCACTTCACTCAGGTACGCGTTCCTTTTGCCGTTTCCGAAAGGGAACTCCGGATGCGATTGGTAGGGATCGTGGGGTGAGTAGTAGTGGATCCATGCCATCACAGAGGAGTCGCCGTCTCGGGCTGCGCGGAGACGAGCGATGAAGGCATCGGTGGCGGTGGCATCGTTGGGGGCAAACGCGGTCTCGACGCCAGGAGTGAGGAACTGCTCGATGATTGGAAGACGGAACCAGCTCACGGCGGGCAATACCGCGAATTGTCGATCGACGTGAGCCCGTGCACGCGTGAAGAGGGTGTCCGGGAGCGCCGGGGCGAGGTAGAGCTCCGCTGGACTCAAGCCTGTGAAGGCGCTTCCCATCGCCAACAGCGTCGCTGGGTAGGGCGAGGTGGCTTCGGTGAAGGACACGCCAGCTTTCGCGAGCCGCGACAAGTTGGGGGTGACCGGGTGACCGTCCACCTCGATTCCCACGACGTCGTTTCGGAGGGCATCGACAGTCACGATGATCACGTTGCGGCGCGCGTGCGGCTCGATGCCGATCGGGGACTGCTCGACAATCGGTTTGGGTTCTGGGCAAACGATCCCGCTGGTCGACCAGGTTCCCTCGGGATTGAAGTGAGGCAAGACGTACAGTGTCACCAATGCGCCGGCGCGGCTGTGCGCGATCAGCTCGCGCTGCCCGGTTGCGACCATTTCCGGGCTGAGCCTGGATCCCGCTCCAAAGACCATGAAAGCGCCGGCGACACCGAGCGTGAGCGGTCGAACGGAAGGCGCGCGATCGAGTTGCCGCAGCATTGCAGCCAAGAGGACGCCCGCTGGAAAGACGAGCTGAGCCATCGAGTAATCGTATGCGCGGTACCTGACAATCGCGGCGGTCAGCAGGGCCACGCCGATGGCGGTCAGCGCGATCCATCCAGCAAGCCATCGCCCGCCTCCAGTGCGGGCGCCTAGGATTAGCCAACGCCAGCCGCCCGCCCCGAGCAGCGATATCGCCAAAGTCATCCCGATGCGAATCGCCAGTCTCTGCGGATGGAAGAGCCAGTGCGGCCCAGAGAGCAGGAAGTCGGCGTGCTCCCAGCCAATCGGCGCAACCAAGATGCTCACTGCCACCGAGGATGCAACGACCAGCGATCTGGAAGCGTCGGCTGCGCGAGCCGCTGCCCCCAACACGAGCGCAGTTGGGATCGAGCCAATGAGCGCAAGCCACGAGAGCTGACCGAGGAGCGCGAGCGATACGGAGCCTGGCGGAAGCAGACTCACGAATAGGAAGATGGCGCATCCCAAATATGCGGAGGCCCAGAGAGTCAGCGTCGGCGTGACTGAGCTAGTGCGCATCGAGCTCCGCCGCCTTTTCGTCGAGAGATTGCTCGACCGAGATTGCCCGCGTCGCGCGCACAGGAGGTTCGAAGGAGCTGTGAAACAACCACCATCGCAGAGTGTAAGGCAGCGGAGTCAGGCTCCACGCCTTGATGTCTCGCGCTTCACGGCGAAGGTCTAGCATGAAGTAGTCGCCGTACTGGCGGTAAGGATGGCGCGATGCAAACGCCGCACGCTCCTCCTCCGTGAACGCTGCGACGGCGGCTACGAATACCCATCCTGTAGCCCCCTGCTTGTTGGGGATCTCGACGCGTGGGTTCTGCTCCCAGCGGTGGGTCACGCGATCCAGGGTGATGTCGAACCTGGGTTCCAGGCGAAGCGGCTTCAAGCTCGTATGGAGCTGGACTCCCGTATCCCGGTCGGTCCACTCCTTGATGCGTCGGGCCAAGCGCAGCTCGGGCCTACCTGAGTCGTAGGTGTCGATCGTGCCGCGTACGGGAGTGAAGAACCACATCGAGCCTCCGACTCGGCGTCCCTCCGGAACGATTTGGACGACGCGGAGCGCAAGTGGAACGAGTAGCAGCAGTACCACCAAGCTCGGCGCCACCCCAGCCCGCTCGCGAATCCATCGGGCGGTTGCAATGAGCGACGCGGCGACGGTAATGGCCACGGCCGGAAGTATGGGCCACGCCCAATACGAATGGACAATCGCGCTCCAACGGAATGTCCAATAGTGAATCAAGCCCGAGAAGAAGAAAGCGATCGGAACCAGGTCTCGAGCCTGCGCCCTGCCGCGGACCGCGCGCGCTCCCCAGACGGCGACCCATGCCGCACAGATCGCGAGAACCGGCGCGGTGAACATGAGCTCCGGAACGACGAGCAGGTGCGTTCGAAAGCGCGCCCAAGAGAGGGCTCGTCGCGCATTGAATGCGCCCTTCAGCTCATCGAGATTCCCAGTCAGCACGTCCACCAACACGAAGTGCCCCGCGAACGAAGCCAACACACACGCGCAGAACAGTCCTAGTTGGACGGCCGATCGGCTCGGGGGCTTGGGGCTTCGAGGCCGAGCGAGGGTCCAAGTCCAGTGCAAGGCGATGCAGAGCGCGACGTAGTAGGCGGGCCAGTCCCAGCTGGCGGCGACGACGAACGCGGCGAGGAAGAGCGAGAAGGCAGACCAAGACCAGGGTGGGGCGCGGCTTGCTCGGATGTAGAGGTACAGCGTCAGAAGGCTCCAGAAGATGAAGCCCGCGGAGTGGTTGGCCATGTTGGTATAGATGGCGTTGATCGGAAGGACGACGTAAATCGCCGAGGCAGCGAGCGCGTGCGGCTCGTCCCAAAGCCGTCTCACGACCGCAAACAGCATGCAGAGGGCCGCGACGCTCCAGAAACCTGCGACGAGCCGGATCGAGAGCTCACGGTCGCCAAACAGTTTGAGGCTGACGACGTTGTGCAGGTGCAGCGCCAACGGCGCGTGCGTGTAGAGATGTTCCGGGTTCGGCGGGACGTTCGCGGTATCGTATTGCAGTGGGAACAGCTCGTCCCAGCGCAGCGTGTTGCGTGCTGCGTTCTGATAGGCCGATCCGTTCCAGCCGTTGTGCCCGCGCGTCCATTGATCGGCGATGCCCCACACCGCCAGGAAGACCTGGAGCGAAAGCACCACGGCAAAGGCGATCCGAATCGGCCTCCGGCTCTCGCCCACGCGATCAGGGCCCATCGCGGGGCAGTATGGCTGCTCGGGGGCTACCCGTCAGCTTTCGAGAAGCCTACGCGCGACGACGTGCGCTTGGATCTCGTTGGCGCCCTCGAAGAGGCTGAGAACTCGCGCATCCACCAGCAATCGCGACGCGGTGTACTCCTCCGCATACCCGTTTCCGCCGTGAATCTGGACGTTCGCGTCCGCCGCTTCCCACGCCGAGCGGGTGGCTAGGAGCTTCGCCATGCCTGCCTCGAGGTCACAGCGTTTCTCCTCGTCCTTCTCGCGAGCGCTGAAGTAGGTCATCTGCCGGCCGGCCTGGATTCGGCAGATCATGCGGCCGATTTTTCGCGCGACGCGCGGGAATTGAAAGATTGGTCCGCCGAACTGCTCGCGTTCGGTCGCGTATAGAATCGCGTCCTCGAGAGCGGCTTGCGCCACGCCGACGCCGCGTGCGGCGGTTTGAATGCGCGCGCTTTCGAAGGTGCGCATGAGTTGCTTGAAGCCCGCGCCCTCTTCACCGCCCAGCAGTGAGTCGGCTGGAAGCTCGAAGTCCTCGAAGCTCAGCTCGTATTCCTTCATGCCGCGGTAGCCTAGAACCTTGATCTCGGTGCCGGTCAGCCCATCGTCGACGAACTCCGCCTCGCCGTTTTCCCCGGTTCGGCGCGTCTTCTGCGCGAGGAACATCGACAGCCCGCGGTAGCCGGGTTCGTCCGGGTCCGTGCGGGCAAGGACCGTCATCAAATCTGCGCGCGCCGCGTGGGTGATCCACGTTTTCTGCCCGTTTAGGAGGTAGCTGCCGTCTTCCTGCTTGAGCGCTCGCGTGCCCAGGTGCGCGAGATCCGAACCGATGTTCGGCTCGGTGAACACCGCGGTCGAAAGCACCTCTCCCGACGCCAGCTTCGGGAGCCATTTGCGTTTCTGCTCGTCGGTGCCGCCCCCCATGATCAACTCGGCTGCGATCTCCGAGCGTGTGCCGAGGGAGCCCACTCCGATGTAGCCGCGCGAGAGCTCTTCGGTGACCACGCACATCGCGACTTTGCTCATGCCGAGCCCGTCGAACTCCTCCGGAATCGTCAGGCCGAACACTCCGAGCTCGCTCATTTGATCCACGATGTCCATGGGGATCAAGATGTCGTTGCGGTGGATGTCTTGTGCTCGCGGAATCACCTCCGCATCCACGAATTTCGAAAACTGTGCGCGGATCTCGTCGAGCATCTCGTCGTGGAACCCCGGATTGGGGAAGCCATGATCGCGCGCATGCGTAGCGAGCTCCAGGTAGATTTTGCCGCTCGCATGTTCGGTCGAAAACGCGACTATCTCCGGGCGAAGTATGGTTTCGAGAAGGTCTGCCGCCGTGATCCCGAGCTCGCCGAGCGCGATGTTTTCGCACGCGCCGAGATCGACTCCACCCACGATCGAGCGCGCGACTTCGCCGACGTAGGCGCGAGCCACTTTGCCTTCGTAATCACCGCCGACGCGTTCGGACCATGATGCCATCTGCCTGCACGCTTCGAGCTCGGTGGCCAGGTATGCCACTGCGTGCGCAGCGAGCTGGTGCTGGTTCAGCTTCTTGGCGCTGATCCGATCCCCTTCCGAAACGAGCCCCTTCACGTGGTCGTGCGCCCGCTGGTAGATGCCCTCGATGGCCTTGATGACTTGCTGCATGGGTTCTCCTAACCGTTCGCGATCGCGGCGCGGGTTTCCGCGAGGTTCTTCAGCCCAGGCCGGGGCGCACCGACCAGGCACGAAACCGTTCCGTGAAGCTTGTTCTCGTACATGAGCTGATGGGCTTTCGGGATCTCTGCCCAGGTGAACAGACGCGTCATGACGGGCTTGATCTTTTCCTGAATCACCAGGCGGTTCGCCCGGTTCGCGGAATCCGCGTCCGCGAAATGAGACCCGATGATCCGTTTCTGACGCATCCATAGATGGCGGACGTCGAACGTCAGGTTGTACCCAGTGGTTGCGCCGCAGATGACGATGCGGCCGTACTTCGCTGCCAGAAACACGCTCGCGGGGAACGTCGCTTTGCCGACGTGTTCAAAGACGACATCCGGGCCTTTTCGCTCGCCGAGAATCTCCCAGATGCGCTTGCCGAAGGCCTTGAGGTCGGCTCCGTGTGCTTTCTCCTCCTCGGGGGTCATGTTGTCTTTGTACTGTAGTGCAGGGAAGTCTTTGCGGTTGATTACCCCATGCGCGCCGAGCGCCATCACGAGATCGGCCTTGTCGTCGCTCGACACGACTGCGATTGCCCTCGCGCCCATGACCTTGCAGAGTTGAACCGCGAACACGCCGAGGCCGCCGCCGCCGCCCCAAATGAGCACATCCTCGCCGGGCTGCACTTTGGCGCGGTCCACCAACATGCGATGTGCGGTGTAATAGGTGAGACCGTAACTCGCCGCTTCCTCCCAACTCAGGTGAGCGGGCTTGGGCAGCACCTGCTGTCCCTGGACCCTCGTGAACTGAGCGAAAGAGCCATCCGGGGTTTCGTAGCCCCAGATGGTTTGCATGTCATCCGTGCCAGGGTTCAGGAGGTGGTTGCAGTGAAGCACGACCTCGTCGCCCACCTTGTGATCGTGGACGCCCGGGCCCACCGCCCAGACGACGCCCGAGGCATCGGAGCCGGCGATGTGATAGTCGAGACCGTGACCTTTGAGAATGTTGACCGGCTCGCCGAGTCCCGCCCAGATCCCGTTGAAGTTGACGCCGGCCGCCATGACCTGCACCAAAACCTCGCCGGGGCCGAGCGACCAGATTGGAATCGCTTCCGGTTGGAACGAGCGCTCGGGCTCGCCGAAGCGTTCGGGGCGGATGACGTAAGCGTGCATCGTTTCGGGCACGACGCCTAGCTCTGGGATTTGACCAATGGGTACGATATCTGGACGTTCACTCATCTGTTCCTCATCGAGTGTTGCGGAGCGTTGCTACATACTCTCGGCTCAAACGTTCGCAAAGGATTAACGGCGTTTCACCGTCATCGATGGCGCGCTTAGCGCTCGCCACCAACTGTGCTCTTCCACCTAGGGTCGAAACCCCGTGGTCGCCATGCCTGCGGCGGAACAGGTCGAGCGCCCACTGGACTTCGCCTTGGCGGCGGCGGGCCGCCAGTATCGGTTCCAAATGCTTTCGGTGCCTGTCCAGGGCGTCGATCAGCTCATCGATCCCGGCGCCCGTCGTGGCACTGGTTGCGATGATGGGCGCTTCCCAATCCGCGTCCTGTCCAGTGCTAGCCCCCGCGGCGTGGGCGCTTCGAAGGGCGCCCTTGAGGTCTGCGACGGCTCGTCTCGCCAGCTCGTCGTGATCCGCCTTGTTGACGACCAGGATGTCCGGAATCTCCATGATTCCGGCCTTCAGAAACTGAAGCACGTCGCCGCTCCCCGGCTGAATCACCAGTACCACGGTGTCCACGACATGCACGATGTCGATCTCCGACTGCCCGACTCCCGTCGTCTCGACGACGACCCAATCGTAGGCTGCGGCCAACACTCGCGTGGCGGAGTTGGCCGCGTACGCGAGTCCGCCAACTTCTCCAGCAGTTGCAATCGAGCGCACGAAGAGACCGGAATCGGCCGGATCGAAGCTCATGCGTGCGCGATCACCGAGCAATGATCCGCCCGATCGGATGCTCGATGGATCGATCGCGACCAGTCCGACCGTGCGGTTTCGGCGCCGAACGGCCCGCGCGAGCGCCGACGCGAGTGTGCTCTTTCCGACGCCTGGCGGACCGGTGAGACCGATGCGGTGGCCGCCCGTCGCCCTGGGAGCGTCTTTGAGTCTCGTCAACAGCTCGGCGACGCTCGCCTGTGCTTCGGGACGCCGATCCTCGACCAAATTCAGAGCGCGGGACACGGCCGTCTTGTCCGCCTCGATCACCTGCTCCGCATCGGTGGCGAGATCACTCGGCGGCATGCTGACGGTCCACCAGGTCGATCAAGTCGCTCATGATGTGGTCGAGCTCGAAGTCCTTCGGGGTGTAGACCGCTGCAACGCCCTCCCGGCGAAGGCGCTCGGCGTCCGCGTCCGGAATGATCCCACCCACGACCAGCGGCACGTCCCCGAGCCCGGCGTTGCGAAGCCGCTCGAGGACTTCCGGGACGAGCGCGAGATGGGATCCGCTGAGGATGCTCAGGCCGATGAGATGGACGCCTTCCTCGAGCGCCGAGGCGACGATTTGCTCCGGCGAGACGCGAATTCCTTCGTATACGACGTCGAAACCGACGTCGCGCGCTTTGATCGCAATCTGCTCCGCGCCGTTGGAGTGACCGTCCAGCCCGGGCTTACCGACGAGGAGCTTGGGTCGCCGTCCCATGCGAATTTCGAGCTCGCTCATCCGTTTGCGGAGCCGATCGATGGTGTCTGCGGATCTGCCGGACCTCGCGGCTTTTACCGTCGCGCCCGCCACACCGGTCGGCGCGCGGTACTCTCCCCAAACATCCCGAAGGGTGTTGGCCCACTCCCCGGTGGTCACTCCCGCATGAGCGGCCGCTATCGAGGCCGCCATCATGTTCTCGGTGGTCTGCGCAACTCGCGCCAACTCCGCCAGCGCCTTTTTCACCGCGCCGCCGTCGCGCGCGGCTTTCCACCTGCCGAGCGCCTCACGCTGATGAGCATCGACCTCTGGATCGACCGTGAGGATCGCGTCGTCGAGATTCTCCGTCAGGGGAGAGGGCGCTCCTTCGATGTATTTGTTGACTCCGACGACGATCTGCTCGCCATTCTCGATGGCGCGGAGCCGTGCGGCGTTGGATTCGACGAGCTTCTGTTTGATGTAGCCGCTTTCCACGGCTTCGACGGCGCCACCACGCTTCAACACCTCCTGGACCTCCTCCCACGCTGCATCGACGAGGCGCTTGGTCTGCTCCTCGACCACATGGCTGCCCTCGAAGAGGTCGGCATACTCGAGGAGATCACTCTCGTAGGCGAGGATCTGCTGAGCGCGCAACGACCACTGCTGGTCCCAGGGTCGCGGGAGTCCGAGCGCCTCGTTCCAGGCGGGCAGTTGAACTGCGCGCGCGCGGGCGTCCTTGCTCAGGGTGACGGATAGCATCTCCAGCACGATCCGGATGATGTTGTTTTCGGGCTGTTGCTCCGTGAGACCCAGGGAATTGACCTGAACTCCATAGCGAAAACGCCGCTGTTTCGGGTTGGTGACGCCGTAGCGCTCCCGGGTGATGCGGTCCCAAAGCTCTACGAACGCCCGCATTTTGCACAGCTCCTCGACGAAGCGAATGCCGGCATTGACGAAGAAGCTCATGCGTCCCACCACCTTGCCGAACTCGTCCTCCGGCACGCGGCCCGTCGCCTTCACCGCATCGAGGACGCCGATTGCGGTGACGAGCGCGTAAGCGAGCTCCTGGGTCGGCGTCGCGCCTGCCTCCTGCAAGTGGTAGCTGCAGATGTTGATCGGGTTCCATTTGGGGACCCGGTCGACTGTGTAGGTGATCAGATCGGTGATCAGACGCATCGACGGTGCGGGCGGGAAAATATGGGTCCCACGCGACAAGTACTCCTTGATGATGTCGTTTTGCGTCGTGCCGCGAAGGACGCTCGGGTCGACACCCTGTTCCTCGGCCACGGCGATGTAGAGCGCCAACAGCCAGACCGCGGTGGCGTTGATGGTCATCGACGTGTTCATCTGGTCGAGTGGTAGCCCTTCGAAAAGGGCCCGCATGTCGCCGATGTGGGAAACTGGAACGCCGACTTTGCCGACCTCGCCACGCGCGAGCGGATCGTCCGCGTCGTAACCCGTCTGTGTCGGTAAATCGAACGCGACGCTGAGACCCGTCTGCCCCTTGGCCAGGTTGGTTCGATAGAGCTCGTTCGACGCGGCGGCCGTACTGTGGCCCGCGTACGTACGCATGATCCACGGTTTGTCGCGTTCCCGCTTGCCGTACTCCGCCATCCGCCGGTCCCTTCCTCTGCGATTCGTCCGAGGGGGCAAGAGCCTACCTCGTTTTTAGCTTTGCCTGCGCTCTAGGCCCGCGCGACCGTTGCGGTGCTCTTTACAGCTTCACACGGTCAAGCCCAGTGTTTTTGGCGTACCACACGGCCGATGGGCGTCAAGCGTCCAGTATCTGTTGCATTTTCGTGGCTTCTTGTCGCTGGTGATCGCTGTAAATTTGCGGTAAATGGGTCGGATGGCGGAGACGAACGCCGCGATGGGGCGACGCCTGCGAGAGCTTCGGCTTCGGCGTGGCTTGCAGCAAAGCGAAGTTGCCAGGCGCCTGAAGATTTCGCCTGCGTACTTGAGCCTCATCGAAAAGGGCAAGCGGGTCGTTCAGTTGCCGTTGCTCTTTCAGGCGCTCGAGCTCTACGGCATCGCGGTCGAAGACTTCATGGGGAGCCTCGGTGAGCGTCACGTCGACGACGGCCTCGCGCGGCTGCTCGACGAACCTTTGGTGCGCTCGCTGAACCTGAGCGAAGAGGACCTCGCCAGCATCAGCGCCGAGCCACGTATGGTGACCACCATCACGGCGCTCTTCAATCTCTACAAGAACACGCGCAGTCAGCTCGACCACGTCATGGCGAGCATCGCACTGCGGGAGCGGCAGTCCGAGGACGACTCTCTTCGATTCGACTACAGCCCCTATGACGAGGTGACGGACTTTCTCGAGCAGCATCACAACTGGTTCGAGTCGCTCGAGGAACGCGCGCAGCAGTTTCGCCGCGACTGCGCTTTCGGACGCCGCGTCACCAGCGATGACATCGAACGCGGCTTGCTGCAGCAGGTAGGCGTGCGCGTACAGCGCATTCCGGAGCGTGCCAACAGCTCGGTCATTCGAACTTGGAACGCGAAGGATCGTGTTCTCGCAGTCTCGAATGATCTATTCGAGCAGCGGCTGAAATTTCAATTGGCCCATACCGTCGCGCTCGGTCTTTTCGACGAAGAGAAGCTGCACGAGCCGATCCTCGAGGGGTATGAGGATCAGCATGCCGAGACGCGCAAGCTGATCAAGATCCACCTTGCAAACTATTTTGCGGGTGCACTCTTGCTCCCGTATCCGGAGTTCTACAGGGAAGTGATGAGTGCCCGATACGACGTCGAGCTGCTGGCGCAGCATTTCGAGTCGTCGTACGAAACGGTCGCGCATCGGATGTGCAACCTCTCAGACCCTCGGCGCCGCGGAGCTCCAATGCACTTCCTCAGAGTCGATGTGGCGGGGAACATCTCCAAACGTTACTCGGGCGATGGAATTCGCTTCCCGCACCAGGACGGCTCCTGCCCGAAGATGGCCGTGCATCTGGCGTTCCTCACCCCCAACGTGATCACCAAGCAGTATTCCGCCTTCCCAGATGGCTCCACGTATTTCTGCTTCGCCAAGATCGTGAGCGAGCCACAGCAGGGATCGCTCGTCAAAGGCACCACCTACAGCATCGGCCTTGGAACCCACGCCGACAACGCCAGGCACTTCGCATACGCCGACGACATACCTTTCGCCGATCCGAAAAAGATGGCAGTGCCAGTCGGGACCACCTGCCGGTTTTGCGAGCGAACCGATTGCAACATGCGATCGGCGCCGAGCTACAAGTTCGCATTCCGTGTCGACGAGTATACCAAGAAGGACAATTTCTTTTCCCCATTGGTCAGCGGAGACGCCGGCGTGGAGCTGCAGAAGCCGGCTCGCCGGAAGCCAACGACGTGATATGGTCAGCTCTCGGAGGTCAAGATGCCGTCGTTCGATGTCGTTTCCAAAATCGATCAACACGAGGTCGACAACGCGAGCAATCAAGCGAGCAAGGAGATCACTCAGCGATACGATTTCAAGGGCACCGAAACCACGATTGAGCAGACTGAAGACGGAATCGTGATTCGCGCGAATAGCGAAGGACGCATCGACGCTGCTCGCGACGTGCTCGAAAGCAAGATGGTCCGTCGACAGGTGTCGTTGAAGTCGCTCGACCCCCAGGAGCCGCAAAAGGCAGGCGGGCAGATGTGGCGGCAGCTCATCAAGCTCAAAGAGGGTGTTTCGAAGGAAAAGGCGAAGGAAATCGTCAAAGCGATCAAGGATAGCAAGTTGAAAGTTCAGGCTGCGATCCAGGGAGACTCGGTGAGGGTGACCGGCAAGAAGCGTGACGACTTGCAGGAGACCATCGCATTTCTCAAAGCGCAGGACTTCGATTTACCGCTCCAATACTCGAACTTCCGAGACTGAGGCGGCGTGCGTTGACCCAATCGAAACGAGAACTGATCGTTGGTTACCAGGGCACGGAGGGCGCGTACAGCCAGCTCGCTGCGACCCATCACTTCGCCGCGTCGGCAGAGTCGCTTCGCTGCGTTGGCTATCACAGCTTTCGCGAAATGCTCGATGCGGTGAAGGCAGGCGAGATCGACTTCGCCGTGCTCCCGATCGAGAACTCGATTGCCGGGTCGATCAACGAGAGTTACGACTTGCTCGCCGATACTGGGCTCTCGCTCGTCGGAGAGGAGTTTCAGCCCATCGCGCATTGTCTGATCGGAGTGGCCGATGTCGCCGTGACCGATCTTCGCCGAATATATTCACATCCGGTGGCGCTCGCGCAGTGCGGCGAGTTCCTCGAGACTCTAGAGCATTGCCGCGTCGAGGCATTCGTGGATACCGCGATGGCCGTCGAGAAGGTCAAGCATGACGCCGACCCGACCCAAGCGGCCATCGCGAGCGAAGAGGCAGCGGCGCTGCACGGCTTGCCCATTCTTCGCCGGGACATTGCCGATCATCCGGAGAACTACACGAGGATGGTGATCGCGGCGAATGAACCAGCGCACTACGATCGAGGCGTTCGATGCAAGACCTCGTTGATCTTTTCTACGATCCACGAGCAGGGCGCGCTGGCACGCTGCATCGCGATCTTCGCCGAGCGAGGCCTGAACCTGACCAAAATCGAATCCCGGCCCAAACCCGATACTCCGTTCGAGTACATCTTCTACGTCGATTTCGAGGGCAATGTCGATCGTGAGACCACCCAGGGCGCGCTCCATGACCTGGAGTCGGTCACGACCTTTCTCAAGGTGCTCGGTTCGTATCCGATCGGTCGTGCGGGCGTCAGCTAGCCACGGCCTCTGCAACGCGTGCAATCCGGTTGGCGTCATTGTCCAGCCCCGCTGCGAGGCAAGTCGCAGACACCATCTTCAGGGCCGCCGCTTCTCCTCGACCGTCCTCAACTGTTCTCGCGGCTGCGAGCGCCTCGAGCGCGTCGATCATCGCGTCGCGGCCATGGCCTTGAGCGAGCTGCAAGCAGGCAGACGCGATGGAAATCCGGATCGCGGCACCCGGCCTTTTACAAGGGCTCTTCTTAGCCGCCTCTAGCGCTTGCTTCGCCGCGGGAATGTCCTCGCGCGTCACGTAAGAGATGACCTGCAGACAGTGCGCTCCGGTGAGGTCGCCGCCCGCGGCGATCGAGGATTCGATCAGTGCGTCGAACTTGTCGTGGTCGCGAGCCATCAGCATGCGAACGAGCTCCTGGGCCGGGTTCTCGAGCTCGGCCTCGAGGACGGGAATCGTGGGCCTGTCGTCGTCCTGCGGAGGGCCCGATGGGAGTCGAACGGCCCGGCTGATCTCCGACGCCCCCTCGCGGGTTTCTGCGTCGGGTTGATATTGCACCGCCGCGGCAGCCAGTCGCATCGCTGCTTGGGCGTATCCATTGTCGGCGGCGAGGGAGCCGGCATCGAGGATCGCGCGGGTGCCTCGGGCGAGATCGCCACCCTCGCAGAGGTAAGCGCCAACGGTCGCCGCCATCGATGGGCCGACCAGTGGTTCGACCGAGTGAAGCGCATGAGCCACGAATCGATAGACCTCGGTGCGGCGCGCGGGTGGCATGCGCTGGACCACGGCCCTTCGGAGGAGCTCAGAGTCCGGCTTGCCCTGGGGTGTGAGAAGTCCGTCGTTGACGAGTGCTTCGAGCGCCCGACGTCGCGCGTCGTCGGGGATTCCGTCCAACGCGACCGCGGCATCGATGACCTGCGCGGAAGAAGCAGGGAGAGCGGTGCACGCGACCTCGAGGAAACGCATCGACGATGTGTCGAGCGTCGCGAAGCGCTCTTCGAGCAGGGCTCTTGGGCCTAAGTATTGGCGACGCTCCGCGCCAGGCTCACGCCACACGAACCTGTCGTTCTCGTGTACGACGTCGCCCGTAGCGATCATGGTTCGCGCGGCTTCCGTGATACCCAACACGCTCGTGCCTCCGCTGATGACGAGTTGCGTCGCGATCTCCGCGTCGGCGTTGGGACCCAGTATGCTGGAGGCGACGAGCAATGCCTCGTTTGGATCGAGCGCGGGGAGGTCGATCTCCACCGACTCGCGCAAAGCGCGGAGCCCCGCGGGGATGCTCGACTCGGTGGTTCGAATGCAAAGCAACGCGGTCACAGTCTCGTCGGACAGGACGGCGCCCAGCACATCGAGCGTCGCGGGATCCACTGCCGAGATGCGATCGATGTAGATCCACGGGAGACTTCGCTCTCTTCGGAGCGCACGCAACGTTGCTTTGAGCGCGTGGATCGTCGCCTCGCGGCGAGGAGGCGTCGCACAGGCGATCGCTTTGAGGGCGTCGGCAATGCCGGGCTCGACTTTCTTCAGGGCCTGCCGCGTCGGCTCCAGCGTTCGCCAGGCTTTCAGTAGAGCGAGGCGCAGTCCGCCGAGTGGCTCAAGCCCGCCTGGTACCGCCCCGATCTCCAGAAATGCCGGCGGTCGAAGCTCGTCGCGAAGCGCGAACACGCCCGCGCGCGCACCGATGCCGATGGCTCCCCGCAAGTAGAAGACCTGGCTCCGCGTTCCGGACGCTGCCTTCTTGATCGGCTCCAGGGCATGACGAACGCTCGCGGGGACCGGGGCGGGGTGCAGTAGTCCCACGGACCGTCGGCACTCCTCGAGCAGGGGCCGGCCTCGGTCGATCGCTTCGCCCTGTAAGGCAAAGGAGCTCGTGCTGACGGAGCGTCCGAACAGATACGTTCTAGAGGCGGCCTCGCGCGACTCGACGTCGAGAACGACTTCCCCAGCGCGTGCTTGGTTTGCTAGAAGCTGTGCGCGATCGATCGCGCTGCCGCTGTTCGTGAGATGACCGGTTTCATCCTTGTCTCGTCGGATGTCACCAGTTGCGATGCCAAACGCGATGGGGAGCCCACCCGCGGGTACGGGTTGCGACTCGGCTTCCGCGAGCAGACGTAGCGCCAGGTTGATTGCTGCCTTGAGATCGTGAAGCGCGAAGTTCGCCACCACGGTGCCGGCGAGCGAGGAGATCACGTTGCCTCCGCTACTCTGCACTTCGTTCGTGACGTAGCGTGCCCATTGCCCGGCTGCCGCGGTGGTCTCCTCGTCTTCGAAAGCGGGGGGAAGGATCCTATGCCAGACGACGAAACGTTCCATTGGGATGACAGGCTAGCGGCCGAGATTGGCCTTGGCGACCTGGTTGAGCCGACTGAAACTTCCCATGCCCCCTCGTAAGATGAAGTTCCCACGCCGGGGGGAGCCTGTAAAGGTACTGAGCTTTCTCGACTTCCGAGTTCTGTTCATGCTAGCTGATGACCATGTTGAAGGGGGCACACGTCCTGATTACCGGGGGCGCAGGGTTCATTGGGACGGCGTTGACCGCGCGTCTGGCAAAGGACAACCACATTCGGGTCCTCGACATCCTGCGCCGCAATGCGCTCTCGAACGCCGGCCTCGACCATCATCCGAACGTGGAGCTCGTCGTCGGCGACGTTCGGGACATGACCGCAGTTCGCCGGGCGGTCACTGGGTGCGACTACGTGATCCACATGGCGTCGATCGCAGGAGTGGATACGGTCTTGAAGAACCCGGTCGTGACGATGGAGATCTCTCTCGAAGGAACGATGAACGTCCTGCGCGCCGCGAATGACAGCACGCGGATCAAGCGGGTGATCGATTTTTCGACCAGCGAGGTTTTCGGATCCTATGCGTTTCGCGTTCGAGAGGCCGACGTCACGAGCCTCGGCGCGGTCGGCGAAGCCCGGTGGACCTACGCGGTCAGCAAGCTCGCTACCGAGCACTTGGCTCACAACTACTGGAAACAGTTCAATCTACCGACAGTCTCGATTCGTCCGTTCAACATCTTCGGGCCTGGGCAGGTCGGCGAAGGTGCTGTCCACACGTTCGTCGTGCGCGCGCTTCAGGGGGAGAAGATCTTCATCCACAACGAGGGCGACCAAATTCGCTCGTGGTGCTATATCGACGACATCGTCGACGCGATTTTGCTCGCCATGCAGCGAGACGAAGCGATCGGGGAGAGCTTCAATATCGGGAACCCGCGGAGCACCGTGACGATTTACCAGCTCGCGCGGCTGATCGTTCGCCTCACGGAGAGCAAGTCGCCGATCGAGTTTGTCGACTGGGATTTCCCCGACGTCGAGCTCCGTATTCCAGACGTGAAGAAGGCCGAGCAGCTACTGGGCTTTCGCGCGAACATCGAGCTCGAGCAGGGACTGCTCGACACCATCGATTGGTACCGGCGCAAGCTAAACGGCGAGGCATGAAGTGGCTGCCCGTTCTCCGCGAGTCTACGACTTGTCTTCCGCGCGTCCGGACGGTTGGTTCGACGAAGTGCTCGCGCAGTCTCCTGACTTCGAGAGGGCCTGTGAGATCATCGGGAGAAGCACGCTCGGCCTGGGGCTCATCGCCGGTGCGCGCATCCTCAGCCTGACCGCCAATCCGCATTCACGAGACAAGACGATGGTCGAGTTCTCGATTGGGCAGGATCCGACGGTGCGGCAGGTGCCGCTTCCCGAGTTTCGCGCGACGGTAGGACGGTACCTGTTGACACCTCTCGAGAGTCAGAATCTCCCGGACGAGCCAGAAGTCGAAGCGCTTCAGGCACACATCGGTGGACGCTACATGCTCGAGGCTTCTTTGTTCCACGTGCAGCCGCTCGAGCTTCGATACGACCTCGGGCTCTCCGAGATCACGCTCACCTTCAACGATGTTCGACACGTCTTGGCTCTCGAAGACCTCAGGGACGTGCTCGACGAGCGCGTGCGTTCGGAGCTCGGGCTCGATCGCCAGACGGATGCCGCGATTGACCTGGCCGTCCTGGACGAGGCGGAAAAGGCGAGTGCTCATGGCAACTGGTCCGCCACCATCGCCATGCTCACGCCCTGGCTGACCCCGATTTCCATGCTCCTGCGGACGGGAGAGGCCGAGAGCCTCGGCGAAGAGATCCATGGGCGCCTGTCGGTCGGTCTCGATCTCCTCGGCGCGGCATACGCCGAGATGGGCGAGCTGGACGCGGCCAACGAAGTTCTGCGGCTCGGCGTCCAATGGGCCGGTGAATCCGGAAAGGCGGGGGCCCTCTATCTCGCGCTAGGCCGCGCATCCGTGGCGAGCGGAAAGCACGGAGAAGCGATCGGCCTCTTGCGTCGGGCGCTTCGGCTGGGCGCCGAGGAGCGAGAGATATTTCCACTCCTAGCGCGGTCCCTGGCCGCCCGCGACCAGTGCTTGGCCGCGATGGTGTGCGTCGAGAGGGCGCATGCGCTCAGTGCGGACACCCCCGACCTGGACGCTGCGCGGGCTCAGCTCGAGATGGGTCTCGGGGGGGCTTGGCCCCGGTTTCGGGACTGGATGAGCAACGCCCAGTAGCGGCTTTACTTTGCTACCGAGGCTTCGTACCGTAGTCGCTCGGATGTCGGGCTTTCTTTTGTCGATCGATCAGGGAACCACGGGTTCCACAGCCATGCTTCTGTCTCCCGCTGGCGAGATCATGGGGCGCGCCAATCGCGAGTTTCCCCAGCATTTCCCGCAACCTGCCTGGGTCGAGCACGACATCGAGGAGATTTGGAAGAGCGTTGGCGATGCGGTGAGCGAGGCGATCGAGCGGGCGGGTGCTAGGGCGACCGACTGTCTGGGGATCGGGATCACCAACCAGCGCGAAACCACGGTCCTGTGGGATCGCAAAACGGGCAGGGCGGTCCATCGTGCGATCGTTTGGCAGGATCGGCGTACCGCCGGCCGCTGCAAGGAGCTCAAGGACGCTGGCAAGGAAGAGATATTCCGCCAAAGGACCGGGCTCGTGCTCGATCCCTACCTCGCCGGAACCAAGCTCGAATGGCTCCTCGATCATGTCGACGGTGCGCGGGCGCGCGCCGAGAAGGGCGAGCTTGCGTTCGGCACCATCGACTCGTGGCTGGTGTACCGGCTGACGGGCGGGCGAGTGCACGTGACCGATGCGAGCAACGCCTCCCGAACGCTCCTCTACGACATCGGCAAGGAACGATGGGATGAGGAGCTCGCGGCGGAGCTCCACGTGCCGATGACCTTGCTGCCAGAGGTACGGACCTGCTCTGAAGTGTACGGCCACACCTTGGGCGTTCCCGGCCTGCCCGATGGGATCCCGATCGCGGGGATGGCCGGCGATCAGCAGGCTGCTCTGTTTGGACAGACTTGCTTCGAAATCGGAGACGCCAAGTGCACGTACGGCACCGGTGCGTTCCTGCTCATGAACACGGGGACGAGCTTGGTGCATTCCAAGAACGGGCTCCTCACTACGATCGCATGGCGTCTCGGTGACCAGACGGTGTATGCGCTCGAAGGCAGCGCATTCATCGCCGGCGCTGCGGTCCAATGGCTGCGCGACGGGCTCGGGTTGATCGCATCGTCGGACGAGATCGAGGCCAAGGCCAGGGAGGTCGATGCCACGGGTGACGTCGTGTTCGTGCCGGCACTGGCCGGATTGGGTGCCCCTTATTGGGATCCGAAAGCGCGGGGCCTCATCTACGGGCTCACGAGGGATACGACAGCGGCTCACTTGGCCCGTGCAACCCTCGAAGGAATCGCTTTTCAGATTGTCGATTTGGTGGACGCGATGCAGGCTGACGCCGCTCGCCCGATCAAACGTTTGAGGGTCGACGGTGGTGCGGCCCGCAATGACTTACTCATGCAGTTTGAATCAGACATGCTCGGGGTGACGATCGATCGTCCCGTGAATGTCGAAACGACTGCGTTGGGCGCTGCTTACTTAGCTGGAATGGCGGTTGGAGTATTCGACGGCCTTAGTTCTATTGTAAATGCTTACCGTATCGAACGTAGCTTTGAGCCTCAGGTCACCCAACGAGAACGAGATGGGCACTTGGGGCGATGGCGCGACGCGGTACGGCGGGCGCGAAGCGAGATGGGATTAAAATGAGCGAGCATGATGTCGGGCAAGACAACAAAAATGGAGAGACGCTAGAGGTACCGGTAGCTTGGGAGGCACTGGAGGACGCATTTGAAAACAACGCACCCGAGGTGCACAGCTACTTACACTTCGACACCGGTGAGGTGATTCGCGTCGTCGACGGCGTGGCTGACCCTTCGATGCACACTCGCATCATGAGCGACAGCCGATATCTGCGGATCGATCCGGTTTCATCGCGCGAGCAGTACCGGTGGATGGAGCGATTCATCGCCACGGTCGAAGACCCGGACCTGCGAAGGCGCCTCAATATCTCGATCGACGGCAAGGGCGCATTTCGCCGCTTCAAAGACGCTCTGATGGGTCAGCCGGTCGATCGGGAGCGCTGGTTCGCGTTTCGATCCGAGCGTTTGCGCTCCTGTATGGAGTCCTGGCTGACCGCACACGGGATTCACTCGGTAGAGCGCCCCACCTGGCACGTACCCACGGCCGAGGAGGTCGTGCCCGAGGCTGAGCGAGGGGCCGAGGAGTCCGTCGAGCGAGGCAAGCGGTCGGCAGCAGGCGACGTTCATCGGAAGAGACTTCACGACTTGGTCGATCTGCTACCCTTGCGGGATCTCGAGAAGGCAGGCTCTTTCCTCGAGTTCCTCGCGGACCGTCGTCCATCTTCGATCCCTGCGATCAAGCCCGCCTCCGCGACCCTGACCGCGGGTTCCGCCCAGCCAGCCGAAGAGGACTGAGAGACGCCGAGGCGCCGGAGTCTAGGCGCGTCGGCGCGGCCCACCCACGACATATTGTGGGGGTCACACACTGACCCTCCCTTCTGGTCGCGCAAATCGTTGCAATATCGTATGTTCAGTGATAGCCACGTCCAACTACTCCTTTGGGGGGCATCGTGAAGATCAAGAAGCTCCAAATCGTTGGCTTCAAATCCTTCGTCGACCAGACGACGGTTCACTTCGACCACGATATTACTTGTGTCGTCGGGCCGAACGGCTGCGGCAAGTCCAACATCGTCGATGCGATCAAGTGGTGCATGGGTGAGCAATCCGCCGCCCGTCTCCGTGGAAAGCACATGGACGACGTGATCTTCAGCGGAGCAGAGGGGCGCGGGCCTCACGGATTCGCCGAGGTGACGATTACGTTCGACAACCAGGACGGATTGGCACCGCCCGAATATCGTGACTACGCCGAGATTCAGGTTGCCCGTCGACTCGATCGCCAGGGGCGAAGCGACTACCTCATCAATCGTACTCCGGTCCGGCTGCTCGACGTCACCAACTTGTTCTTGGGCACGGGCGTGGGCAAACGAGCGTACTCGATCATCGAGCAGGGCCGCATCGGATACATCGTGACGTCCAAGCCCGAGGATCGCCGTTCCATGATCGAAGAGGCGGCGGGCATCAGCAAGTTCAAGCTGAGCAAGCGAGCGGCAGAGCGGAAAATGGATCAGACGCGTCAGAATCTCCTGCGCGTCACCGACATCATCGGAGAGCTCGAGCGCAGCCTCGCGTCACTCAAGCGACAAGCTCAGAAAGCCGAGCGGTACAAGCGCTACAAGCAGGAGATGCGCGAGCTCGACCTGTGGGTCGCGTCGCACCGGTTCTTGGAGCTCCGCGGACAGTTGGGTTCGGTCAGCCTCTCGTTATCGGAGGCCAACGAGAACGTGCAGGCGAGCCGTCGCGCGCTGGTGGCAAGAGAGGCGACCGTCGAGGCGGAGCGTGTTTCTCTGCAACAGCTCGGAGTGGCGGTGGAGCGCGGGCAAGGTCGAGCCTACGAGCTCGACAACTCGGTTCGGCAGCTCGAAGGCTTGATTCGTCAGCAACGCGATCGACAGGCCGCATTGGTCGAGCGCAAAGATCTCGCGACTCGCGAGCTTTCCCAGCTCGAAGAGCAGCGCGACGGCTTGCAGCGCGAGGGGTCTGAAGTTCGCCTCTCGCTGAGCGAGCTCGAGACGCTCGAGGCCGAAGCCGGGGAGCTCCTTGCGGAGGTCGAGGCAGAGGTCCAAATCCGCAGAAATGCCGCCGAAGAGGCCGATGTCTCTCTCCAGAACGCACGCAGTCGGCTGGCTGGGTGGCATGCCCGCGTGGCGGGCGCCGAGGCCGTGCTCAATGGCTACCAGGTGAGGCGCGACGAGATGCGATCTAGGCTCGGGCGCCTGCACGACGAGCTGGAGCTGCTCGCGACGCGCGAGGTCGAGTTCCGGCAGCAGCGCGGTGAGTTCGAAGCGCGGATGGTTGGCCTTCGGAGCGGCAAATCGGAGACGGTCGAGCGTCAGTCCGAGATTGAGGCGTCTCTCTCGTCCGGAAAGGATGCATTGCACGGCGCGGACGCGGAGGTCGATGCGCTCCGAGAGAAGCTCGCTATTACCCGCTCGCGCCTGGGCTCTCTCAACGAGATCCACGAACGCTTCGAAGGCGTGGGGGCTGGCGCACAAGCTGTGCTGACCGGATACGCCAACGCATCCAGCGATGCGGGGCGCTCCGGCCTCGTCGGCTTGGTTGCCGATCGATTGGAGTGCGCGGCGGAGCACACTCGTGCGTTGGGGGCTGCGTTGGGCGGCGCGCTCGAGTACTTGCTCGTCGACGACACAGATGCGGCATTGCGCGCCGCAGACTATCTCGCTCGTGAAGGGAAGGGTCGCGCCACATTCCTTCCGCGCGCGCCGAGCGGGCCGCCTCGCATCGTGCCACCATTCCCCGCGGGCATGGGGATCGTGGGGCCGCTGCTGACTCTCGTGCACCACGCGCACGCCGATGATGCCTGGGTGCGCTACTTGTTGTTCGACGTATTGGTGGTCGACACTCTGCAAACCGCCGCACGACTGCAGCGCGAAGGCTTCCAGGGTAAGCTCGCCACACTCGACGGGCAGGCCCTGCTTCCAGACGGTGCAGTCGTTGGCGGCGCCGAGGATGCTTCGGCGGCTCATCTTCTTCGCCTGAAGCGCGAAATCCGGGAGCTCCAAGAGGTGGCTGCGTCGCAAGGAGCGCAGCTCGAGCGCGCGATCTCGAACCAGGGCCGGCTCCGCGCAACGATCGCCGAACGGCAGGCTGCCATCGATTCAGCGCGTGTTCAGGCACACGACGCCGAGTTGGAAATTCTGGGCGCAGAGCGCGATCTTCGGGTCATCGAGATCGAGCTCACGCGCATCGCCGAGCGCCGCGAGGAGATTGGCAGCGCCGAGGCGGAGGCGCGCGCGGCTCTATCGGGAGTCGACCTAGACGAAGGCAACACCAAGCGACAGCTCTCCGATGCGCAGCGCGAGGCAGCCGAGGCCGAAGAGGAAGTGCGGGTGGCCGAAAGCGTCCTCGCCGAACGGCGCCGAGTGGTCGAAGAGCAGACTGCGAAGGCCACCGAGGTCAAGGTTGGCGCGACGCAATCGCGCGAGCGAGCGGACCGAGAGCGGTCTCTGCTGGGGCAACTCGATCGCTCGATCGCCGAGTTGGACGCACGTGAAGACCGCCTCCGAGAAGACGTCGCCATCGCCGATCGGGACCGAGGCCAAGCGGCAGGTCGAATCCTCCTTCATCAGGGGCGCTTGAGCGAGACCGTCCACGAGGCCGCGGCGGCTCGACAGGAGCTTTCGGGTCACCGCGCCCGTTTCGACGCCGCGCAGATGCAGCTCGGCGATTCCGAGCAGTCGCTCAAGGCACTTCGCTCCACGATCGACGAGCATTCCACCGAGCTGAACCAGCTTACGCTCCGCGACCGCGAGCTGACGCTGTCACTCGAGCACCTGGAGGAGCAGGTCGCCGACAAGCATCGCGTCGAGTTGGCGTATGTGATCGGCGACTATCATGACCGGGCCATACCTGACGAAGCGATCACCGCCCGAGCCGAGGAGCTGCAGGGGTTGATCGATCGGATGGGCGAGATCAACCTCACGGCGATCGAGGAGTACGAAGAAAGCGCACAGCGTTACGAGTACCTCACCGGTCAGCGCCGAGATTTGGAAGACGCCCTCACGAAGCTCGACAAGGCGATTCGTCAGATGAACCGCGAGAGTAGGGCGCTGTTTCGAGAAGCGTTTGCCGCGATCAATGAGCGCTTCAAGCGCATCTTCCCGATGCTCTTCCGCGGTGGCAAAGCGGAGCTGCGTTTGACCGACCCCCATGACATGCTCGAGACGGGCGTCGAGATCATTGCCCAACCTCCAGGCAAGCGCCTCGGCTCGCTCGAGTTGATGAGCGGTGGTGAAAAGGCACTCACGGCGGTCGCTCTGATTTTTGCGATATTCCAATACAAGCCGAGTCCCTTCTGCATCCTCGACGAGGTCGATGCCCCGCTCGACGAGGCGAACATCGGACGTTTCTCCGAGACGATTCAGCAGATGACCGAGCGCTCACAGTTCATCATCATCACCCACTCCAAGCGAACGATGGAATACGCGGACGTCTTGTACGGTGTGACGATGGAGCAGCCCGGCGTCTCCAAGCTCGTCTCCGTCGAGCTTCGCGGAGGGAGACGGCCCGTTTCCGTCGCGGTCGAAGCCGCCGAGTAGCGGACGACCTCTATGGGGTCAGGTGTGGGGCTCTCAGGTTTGTTGCGGTGACGGGCTGCACGAAAGCTTCGTAGGGTTCGTCAGCGACGGTGACCAGACCGAAGTTGTTGTCCTCGCCGTCACTGCGGCCTCCGACCGGCTGGTCCACGTACTCGAACCAATGCTGCCCGACGATGTACGGCGCGTCGAAGCAGTTCTGGACGTACGCATCGTAGGCGGCCGCTCGTTCTGCCTGGGTGTCGAATGTCAGATAGATTGGCGGGTAGCGATTGGGTGGGTCGCTCTCGCTGCTGCGGAAGGAGAACTCCGTTGCCATCAGGGGCAAGCCCGAGAGATCGTGGTACGCCCGCAGCCAATTCTCGATTGGGACCAGAGGACCCCAATTCTCGTTGAGCGCGTCGAAGAGACCTGCTGTGGTCGCATAGAAGTTGACACTGAAGACGTCGATGTAGGGCGCGGCCGCCTGCGGCACCTGGGGTGGCATGCTGAGGCTCGACGCTCGCGACCCGAGGATGAGATGATTCGGATCAACGGCGCGGATGGCTTCGGACGCCACCTGAAAATACCGAGTGGCCAAAGCGAGCAAGAAGCCTTCGTGGTCGCCCTGGAACGATTCAGCCATATCCCGTCCTGGGGAGCCGACGTCGAGCATCATGTACTCATCCAACATGGTGTTGACGTTGCGCCAGTCCTTACCCCACTTGAGCTCGTTATCGAGGAACCAGCCGAGCAAATTCGGATCGTCCTTGAGAGGGGCGACCCGGTCCTCCGCCACGGCGCGGGCGTGGGCCTCGAACTCCGGTGCAAACCAATCAGCCCTGACGTTGGCCGATATTGAGGAGCTCGGTGTACGGCATCAGCGGGGCGAAGAGTTGATCGTCGGACCATGCGCCAACCGTGTTGAAGCCCCATGACTGCAAGCGCTGAGAGGTCGCTTCCGCCCAAGCCTCGCGACTGTCGTAATTCGAGTCGACAGCCTCACAGTAGGGACAGATGCCGGTTACTCTGTCGGTGTTGTTGTTGGCGGTGACATGGTTCACTCCAACGGAGTAGAACGGCTTGCCGTCGGGGGTGATCAGCAGCCAGCGTTGTCCGACCTCCGCAACCTGGAAGAAGCCTGTGGCTTCGGGCAGGTCAGGGTCTTGGCTCTCGCTACAGCCGGGCAGGCAGAGCCCGCCAATGACGGCAACTAGAATCCAAGTCCGCAAGAAACCAGATCGCATCGTTAATTCCGAGCCCGGCGGGGCAGAGCGTATCACTTTGGGGGTCGGTGCGCAGCGAGACTTTCGGTTCGAAGACTAGCCGACGATGGCGTCGAGGGCGCTCGAATGGGAATGAGCGAGCGCCGCCACCGATACACTGCAAACGCCTTCGATCGAGAGCGTCTCGCCCACGACGCTTCCGATTCTCTCGAACGGGACGCCGTAGCGCTCGCAAACCTCGCTGACCTCATCGAGACAGTCCGTCGAAAGGCTTATGATGATGCGCGAAGGTTCCTCACTGAAGAGCAGAGCATGCGCGGGTGCGTCCTCGCTCGTTGGGAGGGCGACGCGAGCGCCGCGGCCATTGGCGATGCAGGCCTCGGCCAAGCACACGGCAAGACCGCCGTCGCTGACGTCGTGTGCGCTCTTCACCAACTTGGCGCGAGCCAGGTCGAGCATCGCTTTCTGCAGAGCGGCTTCGGCCTCGAGATCGATGCCGACGGGCGCACCGCTCACCGAGCCGCTGCGCTGGACGAGCCATTCCGAACCACCGAGGACACCGCGAGACGGTCGGCCCAAGTGACCGATGATGTCACCTTCTGCCATGAACCCGAGACCAAGGCGATGCTCGGGGTCTTCCAGCTGACCGACCACCGCAACCGTCGGCGTGGGTAAGATGGCTTTGCCATCGGTCTCGTTGTAGAGACTCACGTTGCCCGAAACGACCGGAGCGTCGAGCGCGGTACAGGCAGCTGCCAATCCGTCGATCGCTTGCGCGAAGCGCCACATTTGCTCGGGCGCTTCCGGATTGCCGAAATTGAGGCAATCGGTGAGGCCGAGCGGCTTGGCGCCGACGCAGACGATGTTGCGCGTACACTCGGCGACGGCCATCGCCGCCCCAGTGAAGGGGTCGAGCTCCACGTGGCGGCCGTTGCAGTCGACCGAAACCGCGAGAAACTTTTCACGCATGCCTGAGGCGTCCTCACAGAAGACCCGAATCACGGCCGCATCACCTTCGCCGGGACGAATGACGGTGCCATCGCGAACGATGTGATCGTACTGCCGCCAGATCCAGGACCGGCTTCCGATGTTCGGCGAGCCCATCAAGCGAACGAGCTCGACGCCGAGATCATCGGGCGCGTCGCCCGTCATCATGACCAGGGAAGCCCGGGCAGGGGGAGCCTCTTGTGGGCGGTCGTACTTGGGCGCGGCGTTCGTCAGCAAGTCTACGGGCAGATCGACGACGAGCACTGGATCGGGTGAGCCGGTACCATCGAACGGATCGTAACCGGGGGTGGCTTTGCATACGAATCGTCCGGTGTCGGTCACCCGTCCCACGATCGACGCATCCAAGTCCCACTTCGCGCAGATGTCGAATACCTCCTGTTCGCGTCCTTCCTTGGCGACCATCAGCATGCGCTCTTGGGACTCGCTCAAGAGCATCTCGTAGGGGCTCAGTGCTTTGGTGCGGCGCGGGATCGCATCCAAGTCGAGCTCGATGCCGTTCCCCGCCCGCTCTGCCATTTCAACGGACGACGAGGTGAGCCCCGCTGCGCCCATGTCCTGCACACCGGAGAGGCAATCGGCAGAAAAAATCTCTAGGCAGGCCTCGAGGAGAAGCTTTTCCATGAATGGATCGCCGACCTGCACCGTGGGGAGCTTGCTGTCGGTCTCTTCCCCGAATTCGGCGCTAGCCATCGTCGCGCCGTGGATCCCGTCACGCCCGGTTTTCGCGCCAACGTAGATGATCGCATTGCCCACGCCTTCGGCGACTCCAAAAAAGAGCTCTTCGGTCTTGGCAATGCCAACCGTGAACGCGTTGACCAGAATGTTGCCATCGTAGCTCGCGTCGAACTGCACTTCGCCCCCGACTGTCGGCACCCCAATGCAGTTGCCGTAGCCGCCGATGCCCGCAACCACGCCCTTGAGCAGCTGAGGTGTCTTGGGATGATCGGGCCTCCCGAATCGAAGCGAGTTCAGGGACGCTACCGGGCGCGCGCCCATCGTGAATACATCGCGGAGGATGCCGCCGACGCCGGTCGCAGCGCCCTGGTATGGTTCGATGTAAGACGGGTGATTGTGGGATTCCATCTTGAAGACGGCACAGAACCCATCGCCGATATCCACCGCTCCCGCGTTTTCACCGGGTCCTTGCACGACTTGTGGACCGGTGGTGGGAAGGCGTCCGAGGTGAATGCGCGACGACTTGTACGAGCAGTGCTCCGACCACATCACGCTGATGACCCCGAGCTCCGCGTAGCTGGGCGCGCGGGAAAGCGTGCTCAGGACGCGATCCCATTCGTGCCTCGCCAATCCGAACTCGCGTGCGATCTCTGCCGAGCTCTCCGGCTCTCCCTGGAAATTCGATGGTGTGCTCATTCGAACCCCAAGTGACGCCGCAGCGACGTGAATAGCTGGAGGCCATCGTCGTTTCCGAGGATTGTCTCGCTCGCTCGCTCCGGATGCGGCATCATGCCCAGTACGTTCTTCTGGCGGTTGTACACCCCTGCGATGTCATCGATCGAGCCGTTTGGATTGGCGTCGCTGCCGTTGGGCGCCTCACCGTCGGGAGTGCTGTAGCGAAAGGCGATTTGGTCGTTGCGCTCGAGCTCCGCGAGACCCGCTGCGGTCGTGTGATATCGGCCGTCCGCATGCGCGATCGGAAGGCGGAGCACAGCGCCCTTACCCATGTCCGTGAACGGGCCGGCCGTCTCGACGCGCAGGTAGACATCGCGGCATTCGAACCGAAGATGAGCGTTCCTGGTCAATGCGCCAGGCAGCAGCCCCATCTCGGTGAGAATTTGGAATCCGTTGCAGATTCCAAGGACTGGCCCTCCGCGACCAGCAAATTCGCGAATCGCTTGGACGATTGGACTGAACCCAGCGATTGCGCCTGCGCGCAGGTAGTCTCCGTAGGAGAAGCCGCCTGGAATCACGAGCGCGTCCGCATCACCCAAATCGGTTTCCTTGTGAAACGCGTACCAGGCATCCGTGCCGAGGACGTCGCGCACGGCGTGCAGAGCGTCCCAGTCGGCGTTCGACCCTGGAAATTGTACGACGGCGACTCTCATTCGGGGATTCCCGTGTCCTCGGCGCGGGCAGCATAGAACGGACCGGGCTTGGGGCAACGCGGAAGCGTCACTATCGAATCGGCTCGAAATAGCCGTGGGCGAGCTTGCCCTCCAGGCCCTCCACCGGGGTGAGGCGAAAGATGATCGTGCCCCGGCACGTCGACGCGTCCACGACGCCGTAGATGCGGCTGTCTTGTCCCATGTAGGCCCGGTCGTCGCCCAGCAGATAGATTTTGCCGGCCGGAACCTGGGTCTCACGAACCCGATGCCCCTCGCCCTCCGCCATGAAGATCAGGTGAGGCTGGCTTCCGAGGTATTCGTCGCCCCAGATTACGGAGCCCGTGAGGTCGTTGTCGGTGTTGTAGAAGGAACTGACGCCCTTCTCCTCGAACAGGACAGGCTTGTCATCGATGTGGAGCTTGTTCCCGAAGGAGTCGATGGTCATGCCCCCGCTCGCCGCGACCCGACCCACCACCCAGCCATCCTCGCTTGGGTGCCGGCACACCACGATCGACCCCACCTCCGGCTTGCCCCGCTTGTAGATGAGGACGCGCTCTCCGTGCAGAAGCGTAGGGGCCATTCCGTTGTGCCCGACTTCCGCGATATCGAAAAACAGCACTTTGAGCACCAAGGCGACGACGATGACGCCAGCGCCCACCCAAGACAGGCATCCGAGCCCGCTGCGAATCGCTCCCACAACGCTGGCTATTTGCCGTTTGTGGAGCCCTTGTCAAGCGCGCGGATGAAGCACTCCAAAGCCCGCTTTGGCTGATCGGCCCCATAGATTGCCCGACGAATCGCAACTCCGAATGCGCCGGCCGCAAGCAAGGCCGGCAAGTCTCCCGATCGAATTCCGCCAAGCGCATATGTCGGAATCCCGACATTGGCGATCGCGGTGCGGAAACCATGAATGCCGATCGCTGGAAGTTTGCCCGGAACCTCGAAGATCGGGCTGAAAAATGCGTAGCTCGCCCGATCGCGAGCAGCCATTTCCAGTCCGCCGCGGTCATGCCTCGAGACCCCAACCAGGCCCAGCGAAGGCCATTGCTTGCGCAGCGAAGTCAGCGGGAGCCCGAGCTCAGGAAGATGTACACCATCTGCACCGACGATCTGGGCGACGTCGGGCCGTCGGTTGACGGTCATGATCTGCCCGGCGTCGTGGGTTAGTATGCGCAGCTCGCGACCCCAGACAATCAATTGGCGATCGGAGACGTGCTTCGCTCTCAATTGCACTCCCAGCATACCGGGCGGGCTCCCTTCGAGCGCATGCCGAAGGGGAGCCACCGGACCGTCTGGGTGGTCCGGGTCGGTGATGATCCAGACTCGCGGAAGCTCGTCGTTCATCGCAAGGGGTTAGGGACGGCCGTGCTGATCGGAGCCGATGACGCCCTTCAGCGGGCTCGAGGCGGTCGCGTAGAGCTTGCGCTCGATGCGGCCTGCGAGGAATGCGTCGCGGCCGGCCTGGACCGCGGCTTTCATCGCGCGCGCCATTCGCACGGGGTCCTTGGCTCCCGCGATCGCCGTGTTCATCAATACACCGCTAACGCCGAGCTCCATCGCGACGGCGGCGTCGGAAGCCGTGCCGACGCCGGCATCGACGATGACCGGGACCCTCGCGTGCTGGACGATAATCTCGATGTTGAACGGATTGCGTACGCCAAGGCCGCTACCGATCGGAGCGGCGAGCGGCATGACGGCCGCGCAGCCGAGATCCTCGAGGCGCCTCGCGGCGACAGGATCGTCGTTGAAGTAAGGGAGGACCGTGAAACCCTCGTCCACCAGCGTCTTGGCAGCTTGCAGCGTGGCCGGCACGTCCGGGAAGAGGGTTTTCTCATCGCCGATGACCTCGAGCTTGATCAGCGGTGTGTCGAGGATCTCTCGAGCCAATCGGGCCGTGCGAATCGCATCCGCGGCGGTGTAGCAACCCGCGGTGTTCGGCAGGATGGTGTATTTGCCTTGGCGGAGCACCGTCATGATCGAGTCGGCTCCCGTCGCCGTCAAATCAACGCGTCGTACGGCAACCGTGACGACGTCACAGCCCGACGCTTCGAGCGCTTTGCGAGCGGTTTCGAGATTCGGGTACTTACCGGTACCGGTGAACAAACGCGAATGAAACTCGAACTCGCCGATCTTCAGGCCGTCGTCGGACACCTAACCGCCTCCTACGAAATGGACCACCTCGACTCGGTCGCCGTCGTGCAACTCAGCGTGCTCGTGCTGGGCACGCGGCACGATTTCCTCGTTGCGTTCCACCGCCACCAGGGTATCTGCCAGTCCGAGCGAGACGAGCAGCTGCTTCACGGTCGTGCTTGGGCCGACCTGCCGTTCCTCCCCATTGACCACGAGTCGCATCGGCCGTGAGCCTAGGGCGGCCCTCAGTTGGCTGCAAGCGGCTTCGGAGATATGCGCGCTCAACGGCCGATGATAGGCTTCCGCGCGTGAAGCGCATCGTTCACGGCGAAAATTCGGAGGTCCTCGTTACGCTACCGCGGGGCTTCGCGCGCTTGATCTACATCGACCCGCCTTTCAACACCGGTCGCACGCAATCCCGTCAGCGGATACAAGTGCAGGCCTCCGCGGAGGGCGAGCGAGCGGGCTTCGGCGCAAAACGCTACGACGTGACGCCGGTCCCCAGCCCCAGCTACGAAGACGAGTTCGATGACTACATCCCTTTCTTGATGAGTCGCATCGAGGCCGCGCTTCCGTGTCTGACCCCTGATGGCTCCATTTTCGTGCATCTCGACTATCGAGAAGTGCATCACGTGAAGGTGGCGCTCGACCGCCTCTTGGGGCGCGATCGGTTTCGGAACGAGATCATCTGGGCGTATGATTTTGGAGGACGACCGAAGCGCTGGTGGCCCGCCAAGCACGACACCTTGCTTTGGTACGTCCTGGACCCCAAGCGCTACGTCTTTCAGTTCGACGAGATGGATCGGATTCCTTACATGGCCCCGGGGCTTGCCGGAAAAGAAAAGGCGGCACGAGGCAAGACACCAACGGACGTTTGGTGGCACACCATAGTCCCGACGAACAGCAAAGAGAAGACAGGGTATCCGACACAGAAACCCCTGGGCTTGCTCGAGCGGATCATCAAGATACACACCGAACCTGGCGACACCGTTCTAGACTTCTTCGCGGGCAGCGGGACGACTGGCGAAGCGGCCGCACGTTTGGGCCGGGGGTTCGTGCTCATCGATGAGAATCCGGACGCGATCGCGACCATGCGACGGAGGCTCAGCGAGTGGGAACCCGAGGTGGATGCGCGTCCAGGGGCTCAGCGCGGCTCGAGCTCGACCTCGAATACGTGAGGCCAAAATTTTCCCGTCAGCAGGAACGTCTTGGACTCTGGCTTGTAGGCGATGCCGTTTAGCACGTCGGCCCGTGTCGCTTCCATCCGTGAAAGCAGTCCGCTCGCATCGATGGTTCCGGTCACCCGGCCTGTCTGTGGATCGATGCGGAGGATCTCGTTCCGGTGCCAGACGTTGGCGTAGACGTCCGCCCCCACGCACTCGAGCTCGTTGATCTCCGGGACCGGGCGCCCGTTCTTCATTACTGTGACCTCGCGAAGAAGCTCCATCGATTGCGGGTCGCGGAATTCCAGGATGGATGAACCGTCGCTCATCACCAGCGCAGCACCGTCGTAACACAGGCCCCAACCCTCGCCGGGATATCGGAGCGTCGCGTGCTGTTGGAGGGTTTCCAAGTCCGAGATGATCGCCAAACCCGAGCGCCACGTGAGCTGAATGAAACGATCATCGACCAGCGCCAAGCCCTCGCCAAACAAGCTGGGATCGAGCTTGTGCTCCGCGAGAACCGCTCCATCTCGGAGCCGAACCTTGCGTAGTGAGGACTGCCCGTACTGACCGGTGCTCTCGTACATGAAGCCGTCGTGCCAGAGCAGACCTTGGGTGAACGCATCGGTCGCGTGCGGGTACCGCTGAACCACGTGGACGCGAAGCTCTTCGATGCCTGGTGCCGTGCTGGGGCTTGTGGTCTCGCTCGGTCTGATCTCGACTGGAACGACCGTTTCTTCCGCTTGCTTGCGACACCCTGACGCCAGCCCAATGCCGCCGATGATCAGAGCGACGGCGATCATTGCGATGCCGTGCACCCATGTGACCCGGGGGTCGGCGCAGTCGGCTGCTTCGGGGTGGTGTCGTGAAGCTGGGACCATGCAGGCCGGAGCCTAGCCCCGCAGCGATGGGACGCCAATACTTGACGCCGAGGGGGCCAACCATTAGCCCCAAGCGGTGCAACCCGATTTTTCGAAGCCGTCGAGACCTCGTATGCAGAGCGCGGATAGCTCCATGCGGCCGACGCGCGCAGAAGTCCTCCTCGACGCGATCGGACACAATCTGCGTGTCGTGCGCGATGCTGCCCGCGGGCGCAAAGTGCTCGCGGTCGTGAAGGCTGATGCCTACGGGCACGGTGTGGTTCGTGTTGCGCAAAGACTGCAGGCTGAAGGCGTCGATGGATTTGGCGTCGCGCTCGCTGAAGAGGGGATCGAGCTCCGTGAAGCCGGCATCGATCGCGCCATTCTCGTCCTCAACGGAATTAGCGGTGGCGCACATCGAGACATCATCAACGCGGGGCTCACCCCCGTGCTCTACGAGATCTCGGAGGCTCGGGCGTTCGACGCGGTTGCGGACGGTCGCCCCATCGACGTGCACCTCAAGGTCGACACCGGCATGGGGCGTCTAGGTGTGCCGCTCAGCGAGCTCGACAATTTTCTTCGCGCGCTCCGCGAATGCCCTTCGATTCGGGTGGCGGGCCTCATGACGCACTTTGCGACGGCCGACTCCGACCCCGAATACGTCGCGGAGCAACTCGCTGGCTTCTCGCGCGCGCAGGGCCTCGTTCGGCGCTTTGGTCACGAACCCGCCGTCTTGCACGCAGCCAATAGTGCGGCGCTGTTCAGGCATCCAGAAACCCATTTCGACTGGGTTCGCCCCGGGCTGGCCTTGTACGGCTACCCCGGCTCCGATTTGATCGAGGCGCCCCTTCGACCCGCCATGCGTTGGCGGACCGAGATTCTGCGACTGCGGACTCTGCAGCCCGGCGAGTCTGCGGGCTACGGACGTTCGTTTCGTGCAAGAACGGAGACCCAGCTGGCGACGCTCCCGGTCGGATATGGCGACGGCTTGTTGCGCGCCGCCTCCAATCGCGGACAGGTCCTGATCCGCGGGACCCTCTGTCCCATCGTAGGCAACATTGCGATGGATCTGACGACCGTCGACGTTTCGAAGGTGCCGGGAGTCACCATTGGCGAGGAAGCCTTGCTGCTCGGGGAGCAACAGGGGACCGTTCTCGATGCGCGTGATCTCGCGGCCGCCGCGAGGACCATTCCCTATGAGATCCTCACCAACGTCTCGCGTCGCGTTCCACGCGTGTATTTGAAGGGCTAACGCTCGGAGAGTGCCGATGTCTAAAATTTCCTAACGCTGCGCGTGAGGAGCTGAACCGCAGGTTGGGCCTGCTCCCGGCGGAGGGAGATGGGCGATGGAACAAGCTTCGCGCTTCGCCCGATGAGGCGGAGGCGAACCTCGAGACCCAGATCCGACAGCTCGAAGCGCTGGGGTATGCCAGGGGCACGCTGCGGAGGCGGTGCTGATGATCATGGACGGAAGCGTGGTGCACCGCTGGGCGCGCGATTTCTGGGACGTGTGGCCAGGAGATGATGCGGAGCGCGCGCAGGAGGGGACCCAGCATTGACGGCATGCGCAGCCCTTCGACAACGGCGACCTCCTGGCGATCCACGAAGGACTCGGCCTCGTCAAGCTAGACGAGGCTTCAGATGTGATTTGGGCACGGCGCAACGGAGCACACCACCAATTCCACGTACTGCCCAAATGAGACATCGCGGTCTTGGCGCGCGAAGCACGCCTCATCGAGAGGGTCGACGCGAATAGACCCATCCCGGAAGGTTTCGTCTTGATCCTCGATCTCGATCGGCTGCCCGCGGATTTCCGGATCGATCGGGCGTCGCCCCCCGACCCACCATAGTCAGACTTCCTCGGTGTTCGCACGCTATCGGTAGTTGCGAACCAAGACTTCGGTCACTTTGCCGCGTTTCTTGGCGTCGCAATTGATGGCGCGAGGCGCGGCCACTGTGTCGATGTGGAAGCTTCGATATAGATTTCGGATGAAGGGCACGTCGCTGTTGGAGAGCATGAGCTTGCATCCTCGTCGGTCGAGCGCTTTGTAGACGTCGCGCAACCGCGTTTGGTCTTCGCGAGAGAAACCGTCGCGCGCGTACGAAGTGAAGCTCGACGTTTGGGAAACCGGCTCATAGGGAGGGTCGAAGTAGATGAAATCTCCGGGTTTGGCGCTCTCGAGCAATGCGTCGAAGGGCTCACAACGAAGTTGCGCGCCTTCGAGTGCCCGGCTTGCAGCCTGAAGAGCGTCTTCGTTCAAGATTCGGGGATTCTTGTACGAGCCAACCGGGACGTTGAACGCACCCTTGCGATTGACGCGGTGCAATCCGTTGAAGCAGGTCTTGTTGAGGTAAATGAACATCGCGGCCCGCTGTGACACGGAGACGCGTCGTCCCCGGTTGTAGCGTTCCCGGATTTCGTAGTAGCTCTCTTTCGAGTGGCGGTGCGCAAGCCCGCGCAAGGCTTCGATCACGGCGGCTACATCGTCACGAATGGCGGAGTAAGTCGCTACCAGGGTCGGGTTGATGTCGGTTAGCAGTGCGCGCGCAGGTCGGCGCGAGAAGAAGAGCGCTCCACCGCCAACGAATGGCTCGACGTGGCGCATCTGCTCGACCCCCGATGGGAGCAGCGGTCGCAACTGGCTGAGCAGTCTGCCCTTGCCCCCGGCCCACTTCACGAAGGGGGCTGCCTCCCGTGGCTGCTGCTCGATTCTAGCTGCGACCGCTGCGAATGTCGTCATGTGTAGTATGGTCACCTACACAAGCCGAAAAGCGGAAAAAAGCGGCGCGGCGAGGCCGAATTTCGATCTAGTTTCGGCTAGTTGGCGCCGCGCCTATCGGGCGTCGGCGACCAGGCTCCGAAGTCGATCGACGGCCTCCTCGAGCACGTTCATGGGAGGCCCGAACGAAAAGCGCATGTGTTGTACGAACCGGGAGGGACGGCCGGTGCGGCGCTTACCCGGGTTCACGTCGAAGAAGTGGCCTGGGACGCAGATGACCTGCCGTTCGAGGGCAGCCTTGAAGAAGTCGTCGCTGTTTCGAAGCGATGCGGGCAGGCCGCTCAGGTCTCCCCACGCGTAGAACGTGCCTTGGGGTTCGAGATTGAAGGTGACGCCAAGCCCCTTCAGCCCTTCCACGAGGAAGTCTCTCTTCTTCTTGAACTCCGCGTGGACGGAATCTGCCTCGGCCAACGTCGGCGCTTCCTGAACGAGGTCGATCGCGGCGCGCTGCATCGGAGCGACTCCACCGCCATCGAGGAAGGACCCCGCGCTCGCGGCCGACTCGATCACGGGCTTCGGACCGACGATCCAGCTCACTCGAAATCCAGGGTACCGCCAGTTCTTCGTGAGTCCGTCGAACACGACAATGGGATCCTGATCGACGTCTTCGACGTACTGCGCAGCGCTGACGATCGATGGTTTTTCCGTCCAGATGTAGTGTGAATAGAACTCATCGAGCAACAGTGCACAGTTCAAATCTCGCGCGGTCTCGACCCAGTTAGCTAGCGCGTCGCCCTGCACGACTTTTCCTGTGGGGTTGCACGGGTTGCTGGCGAGTATCGCGCTCAGACCGCGGCCGAGGATCTCTTCTTCGAGTTGTGCACGCGTGAACTCGTATCCGTGCTTGGGGTCGAGCAAGATTGGGATCGGCAAGAAGCGACGGAAGACGTCGAGGAGCTCTTCGTATGCGGTGTAGTCCGGGAGAAAGTGCCCCAGGTGAATGGGTGCGATCGCAGCGCATGCACGCATGACCGCTACGCGTCCCCCGCCCGCTATGCAGACGTTTTCAGCCGAGTACTGTGACTTCATCCCGCGGCGAAAAAGCCCGTTGTAGAGTCCGGCAACCGCCTCCCGGAGCTCCCAGACGCCAGCGACTGGGGCATAATCGAGGTCTTCCGGGCGCACGTCGATCTTCGTCACTCGTTCCGGCGCGCCAGGAAGTGCTCCGGTGTCCGGTTGACCTTGTCCGAGATTGCACCAGCCCGCCGCGTCCGGGGTGAAGCCGCGCTTCTGCGCTTCCACCGTGACATAGATGACGCCGGTCCGCGGCACGGGTCGAAATGCAGCGACCTCCGCCACGTCGTTCGCCGGATTGGACCTGATCTGGCTCATGCGGTGCGGCACTCTAGCAGAACTCTCGAAATGCGATAGCCTTTGCCGGGTGGATGTTCTGCGCATCGAGAAACTGATGGTCGACTGCGTGGTTGGGATGTACCCGCACGAACGCAACGCCTCGCAACCACTACGCGTCGACGTCGAGATGCGCCTCGACACCGAGACGTCCGCGGTCAAGGAGAGCCTGCGCTCCACCGTCGATTACGCCGCGACCGCGTCGCAGTTGGTGTTCCTCTTGAGGAGCTGTCGCTTTCGCCTCCTCGAAACTGCGGGCCACGTGCTTGCGCGATACATCCTCGCACCTCCAGCGCCCGACGAGCGCCGCGCACAAGTCGACTCGGTGCTCATCCGTCTCTCCAAGCCCGGGGCGCTTCGGGGCTTCGCTATCCCTTCGCTGGAGATCCAACGGCGTGCGTCCTGGTGCAACTACGAGGTCGAGCGCAAGTCGTTCGGAACCGTGGATGTCATCTACGAAACCAAGGGCGCCGGGATCTATCGCCTCAACGTCGCACCCGGCGGGAGCATCCCGCTGCACGTACATCAACAAATGCGGGAATCCGAGATGGTCTTGGGGGATGGTCTTCTGTGCCAAGGTCAGCCCTGTGCACCCGGGACGGTCCATCGATGGCCGAGAGGGGCGGCACACACCTACGCGAATCCGACCGAACGCCACCAGACGATCCTCTGTGTCGACTCGCCACGTTTCATACCCGAGGACGAGGTTGGCGTTATCGGCAAGCCAGACGATGTTCCGGCGGAGCCACCATGGGGTCCGATTGCGGGCTTGGGCTGAGATGGCGATTTCCCAGGGCACCGTGATCGTGACCGGCGCGACCCGCGGAATTGGGCGCGCCACCGTCGAAGCGATTCTGGAGCGCGGCGGGAAGGTAGTCGCCATCGCTCGCAGCGACGATGGTTTGCGCGCCCTTCGAGCGTCGGCGGGGGATCTTGTCCGCACCGTGGTCGCCGACCTTGCGGACACCGGCGCGGTCCCTGACGTCGCTCGACGCGCCATCGATGCGTTTGGAATGGTCGACGGCTTGGTGAACTGTGCCGGCATTTCGCGCTACGAGCCTCTCGGTGCAATCCGGCTCGATTCGATCGAGGCCCAGATTGGGGTGAACCTCATCGCTCCGCTCCTGTTGTCACAGGCGGTCGCGGAGCATCTCCGGGGCAGAGGAGGAGCCATCGTCAACGTCTCGAGCACACTCTCCGAGCACGTCGCGCAGAACACGATGGTGTACGCAGCAACCAAGGCTGCTCTGAACACCTTGACGAAAGGCCTGGCGCTCGAGCTAGCACAGGCCGGTGTCCGGGTGAACGCCGTGCTGCCGGGTGGGGTGGCTACCGATATGTTGCGCGCCCCGCGTCTCCGCCCAGGCGAGACCCTCAGTGCGGCGGCGCTCGACGAACGCGTCGAAGCCCAACTGACGGCACTGGCTGCTTTGCACCCGCTTGGTCGGCTCGGAGAGCCTCGGGAAGTCGCCACTGTCATCATCGGCTTGCTCGACCAGGCATGGCAGACCGGAAGCCTGGTTACCATCGATGGGGGCCTGTCGATCGCCTAGACTTGAAGCGCGGCGTCTTTTCACACACACTTCGCCGAAGGTGGCGCGAACCCAGAAGGTCGTCCTCGACGCGGAAGCAATCCAACGGAGCATTCGGCGCATCGCCGTTGCGATCCTGGAAGCGACGTCGGGCATCGATGATCTGGCCTTGGTTGGCATTCGACGCGGCGGGATCTCGCTCTCGAAGCGCATCGCCAAAGAGATTGAGCAAATCGAGGGACGGCCACCGCCCGTTGGAAGCGTCGATATCTCGCTCTATCGCGATGATGCAGCCACCGCGCTCCCCAATCCCAAGATCGGGCCGAGCGACATCCCATTCGATGTGAAAGGCCGTCATGTCGTGCTCGTCGATGACGTGCTTCACACCGGGCGCACCGTCCGTGCGGCCATCGAGTGCCTGCAGGACCACGGACGCCCGGCGCGAATCTGGCTCGCGGCGCTGTGCGACCGCGGGGGGCGCGAGCTTCCCATCGCCCCGGATTTCGTCGGCCCGACCATCGAGATGAGCGCTGGTGGCCGCGTCGACGTGTGGATCGACGCCGCGGGGCCCGATCGCGTCGTCCTGACGGAGGCGGAATGACGACGCCGTTTCGCCACCGCAGCCTCCTCGACATCGAAGGCCTGACGCGAGTCGACGTCGAACGCATTCTGGACACGGCAGAGGCGTTCCTGCAGGTCTCCCGCCGGCCGGTGCGCAAGGTTCCGACCCTTCGCGGTAAAACGGTAATCAATCTATTCTACGAGGCGTCCACCCGAACCCGGACATCCTTCGAGCTCGCCGGCAAGCGGCTGAGCGCTGATGTCATCAACATGAACGTGTCTGCGTCGAGCGTGAACAAGGGCGAGACTCTTCAGGACACGTGTCGGACCCTCGAGGCGATGCATCCCGACGTGGTCGTCATTCGGCACGGCGCATCGGGTGCCCCCGGCTACGTGGCCTCCAAGATCGGTTGCAGTGTGATCAATGCCGGCGACGGGATGCACGCACATCCGACGCAAGCGCTGCTCGATGCGTTTACCATCCGACATCAAAAGGGAACGCTCGAGGACCTCGTCGTCACCATCGTCGGCGACATCGCCCACTCACGCGTCGCGCGCTCCAACGCGCATCTGTTGAAGTTGTTCGGATCCGAGGTTCGCGTCGTAGGCCCGCGAACCTTGCTTCCCTATGCGGTGGATTCTCTCGGTGTCCGGGTGTTCGATCGCACCGACGAGGCGCTCGAAGGCGCCGACGTCGTGATGGTGCTTCGCATTCAGCAAGAGCGTCTCACGGGCGCGCTCCTCCCAAGCCTTCGAGAATACGCGCGCACGTTTGGCATCGGTCCCCGCGAGATGCGGCTTGCAAAGCCGGACGCGATCGTCATGCATCCGGGTCCGATGAACCGCGGCATCGAAATCGAAAGCGTCATTGCTGACGGCGAGCACAGTGTCGTTCTCGAGCAGGTCGAAGCTGGCGTTGCGGTTCGCATGGCGCTCCTGTATCTGTTCGCCGGCGATGTCGCCGAGTCGCCTGACGTGGGTGAGTCCGATTGACGGGCGTTCGAACAGGATTGGATCGCATTGCCGACCGTGATTCGGATGCAGTCCGCCTGGTCGCCGGCCGGAACGTGGGGTTGCTCGCGCACGCGGCGAGCGTCGATCGGACGCTGCGATCGACGGCTTCGGTCCTCCAGCGAGCTGGCGTCCGCATCTCCGCGCTCTTCGGGCCCGAGCATGGGTTTTCCGGTGCGGCGCAAGACATGGTCGGAGTTGGCACCGACGACTCGACCGGCATACCCGTCTACTCGCTCTACGGACAAGACGCGGCCGATTTGAGTCCGAAGCCCGAATGGCTTCGTGGCTTGGACGCGATCGTCATCGACCTTCAGGACGTAGGGTCACGATACTACACGTACGTGTGGACCGCCGCTCTCACTATGAAAGTCGCAGCGTCCGTCGGCATCGAGGTGGTGGTCCTCGATCGACCCAACCCACTCGGAGGCTCGCACGTGGAAGGTGCTCCGCAGCGCGAGGGTTATCTCTCGTTCGTGGGAATGTATCCGGTCGCGGTGCGCCATGGCCTCACGATCGCCGAGATCATGGGCTGGGTTGCCGATCACGAGCAGATCGATCGCGATGCGCTGAGCGTGGTCCGCATGGACGGCTGGACACGCGCGATGACGTGGAACGACACGGGTCTGCCCTGGATTTTGCCTTCGCCCAACATGCCGACTCTCGAGACGGCCCTGGTCTACCCGGGGGGATGCCTAGTCGAGGGGACGAAGCTCTCCGAAGGAAGGGGAACGACGCGTCCATTCGAGATCTGGGGTGCGCCCGGGCTGGATGTCCGTCCGCTCTTGGACATCGATCTCCGTGGTGCCGCGCTGCGGCCCGTCGAGTTCACTCCGACCTTCCAGAAATTCGCCGGGCGAAGTTGCACGGGGGTGCAGGTACACGTGACCGATCGTTGCGTCTTCCGGCCGTATCACACGTATCTCCGGTTGCTCGCTGCGGTGCTCCCGACGCTCTCAGCTGCGGAGCGCTGGCGCACCGAGACTTATGAGTTCGTGTCCGACCGCCCCGCTATCGACCTTCTCACCGGCGGTCCGGAGTTTCGGACGGCGGTCGACGCCGGCGTGTCCATCGACGAAGTCCTGACCGAGGAGTCCAGAGGTGCAGCCAAATTCGACGACGAGCGCCGAGCAGCTTGGCTCTATGAGAAATGACGGAAGCCGGTTTTGGCGACGACGATCGGGTGGCCGGATGCATCGACGACTCCAACACCAGAGCCTTCGATGATTTCACCGATCCTCGTGCCGAGTGCGGCAGCCTCAGTGCACGAGCGTGCGGTGAAAAGCAGCTCGTAGTCTTCCCCGCCGGTGAGCGCGAGCGTGACCGGGTCGAGATCCAGCTTCTCGCAGGCGACCTGATAGCCCGAATCGGTAGGAATGGCATCGGCGTGCAAGACCGCGCCAACGCCAGAAGCACTGCATACATGTCCCAAGTCCTGCAGACAGCCATCGGAGACATCGATCGCTGCTCTAGCAAGACTGCCGAGCGCCTTTGCCACATGGCTATTCGTCGGTGGTCGTCTCCAGCGTTTGATGAATCGGGCTCCGTGTTCGAGGTCGATTGCGCCCGCTTGTAGAATCGCGAGCCCTAGCGCTGCCGAGCCCAGCGTCCCCGTCACGTAGATCGAGTCGCCAGGTAGTGCGCCATCGCGGGTAATCGGCTCAGCGATCGGCCAGCCAAAGACGGTCGTCGTGACCGACAATGACCGTCCCCTGCTCAGGTTGCCCCCGATGATCTGCGCTCCCGTTTTCCGCGCAGCTTCCGCGAGACCTTCGATCAGCTCGCGGAAATCTTCGTCGCGGAAGCTTTCGTGGAGGGTGAGGGCGGTCACAGCGGCGCTGGGCATCGCGGCCATCGCCCAGACGTCACTCGCGGCGGCAACAATCGCGCGGTACCCCAGGTCGCGGCACGAGATCAGATCCGATTCGAAGTGCACACCTTCGACCTGCGTGTCCACCGTGACGATCGTCGGCCGGTTGCCGAAATTCATCACTGCCGCATCGTCCCCGATGCCGACCATCACCTTCTTGCCGTCGTCGTTTAGGTCGAAGCGGGTTTTCAGCCAATCGATCTTTTCGAATTCGTCACGCATCTTGGTCTGCGGCCGGAAGCTTGACGGTGAACAGGCTGCCCTCGCCGAGCTCGCTGATGACTTCGATCTTTCCGCCATGACCGTCGACGAGCTGCTTCACGATCGACAGTCCCAGACCCGCACCTCCATGGGCGCGCGTCGTGCCAGCGTCGATCTGATAGAATGCGTCGAAGATCCTGGAGAGGCTCTCTTGGGGAATACCCATTCCGGTATCCCGTACCGTCAGTACCACCGCCGGTCGGTTTTCCACGAACAGTGCAGAGCCAAGCCCGCCTGCGCCTCCGGAGTCGAGCTCGCCTATTTCTGCGCCCAGGCGGACCTGCCCGCCCTCACGCGTGAACTTCACCGCATTGTCCACGAGGTTCAGAAGGATCTGGCGAAGCCGCACCGGGTCGCCCCAAATCTTGGGTGTCCCGTCGGCGACCGTGATGTCGAGCTCGACGTTGCGTCGATTCGCTCCGGGCACGATCGTCGAGCCCACGTCGGAGAGAAGGGCACGTGGATCGACTGCCTCGTGGTGGAGCTCGAGGCTCTTCGCTTCGAGGCGGCCCAGGTCGAGTAGGCTGCTGATCAGTCCCAATAGCTGGTCGGCCTTGCCGTGGATGGTCTTCAGGAACTCTGCTTGACCGTCGCTAAGCGCGCCCGCCGCCCCGCTCCGAAGCATCTCGGCATATCCGAGGATCGAAGTGAGCGGCGTTCGGAGCTCGTGGCTCACGGTAGCCAAAAAGGTAGACTTGAGCTGGTCGAGCTGCTTGAGCTGGTCGTAACTGCTCTTGAGCGCTTCGTTTTTCTCGGCGAGCTCACGGTAGTTTTCACGGACGCTGGCGACCTGCATGGTCGATGCCAGTTGAGCGCGATGCCCCGAAAACACGAGCAGCTCGAGAATGTCCTTGAGATGTGTCGACAGCTGTTCGGCGACGCTCTCCTGTACGCGGGGCATACGATCGAAGTGCGCGAGTGCCGTGCGCTCGTCGATCGCAGCATCGACGGAAGTGAGCGATGCAGGAGGGCCGCGAAGCTCGGCGGGCACGTACGGACCCACGATGAAACGGCCGATAGGGCGACCCTGATAGTCGAGGGGAACGATTCTATAGACGGCGCCCGTGAAACAAGGGTGCACGATGGTTCGCCCCTCTGGCTCGATGTCTCGAACGAGTCCAACGGTGTTCGCGCATTCGCGTTCGCCGTTGCGCAGCGTATTGAGGTAACTACAGAGTGGGCGATCACGATGTGCATCGGCTAAGAGGTCGCCCTCATGGGAGATCACGCGCACGGGAAGCCCGAACAACGAAAAGAAGGACTTGGCGACCGTCGTCACCGCATCGCGGCTCAATACGTCTTCGAGGCGGACGACGTCTCCCATCAAGATATCAGCGGCGCGCGTGTCATCCTGCATCATCGCTCCCGTCGTCGAGGATCGTGTCTGAGCTTCGATTCTATCTCGTTCATGAATCGGACCGGACTGATGCCGAACTTCTTCTCGAGTTGGTGTTCTTCCTCCAGCCTACTCCACGTTTCGCGGATCAACCCACGAAGTGTCTGCATGACCCCATAGCCGCGCGTCGCGACGGCCTTGTAGATAGGCTCCCGGCTCTGCATGGCCATCGCCTCGAGCTCTTCGTCCGTACGAATGTCTTGCATGTCACGCTTGTTGAACTGGATGATGATCGGGGTGCGCTCCGGGTCGATCCCGTTGTCCTCCAGATTCTGCTTGAGGTTCAGGAACGATTCGCGGTTGGCGTCCGCTTCCCCTCTTTGCGAATCCGCAATGAATGCGATTCCATCCGTTGCCTGAAGCACCAATCGCCGTGTCGCGTTGTGCATTACCTGGCCGGGAACCGTGAACAGCTTGAGCCGAATCTTGAGGCCGCTCTCCGAGCTCACCGAAATCGGGAGCATGTCGAAGAACAGGGTGCGGTCGTTTTGCGTCTCGAGTGTCATGAGGTCACCGCACGCGTTGGACGTTCCCAGCCAGTGAATCGCCCGTAGGTTCGTCGTCTTACCGCTGAGCGCCGGTCCGTAGTACACCAGCTTCACGGTCAGTTCTTTCGCAGCGAAATCTACTTGCATGCCAAGTCACGAAGGCGCTCGTGGTTGCGGGTCTAGCCGCGCGCCAAGAGCCAGACCCCCGCCCCCATCAACACCAACATGATAAAGAACGCGGCCCAAGTCAGCGTCCTTTTGTGCTCGGTGCTGGTGGGCCGGACCCGGGTGTCTTGCAACTGCTGCGTCGCCAGGGCGATCAGGGCGTCGATCTGCTTGGTGGCGTGCTCGCGCCGTGCCGGATCGGCCTCGCGGACCTGACGGTATCGTTTGCCAGCATCCGGCAGCCGATCGAGGGCCACGCAGAGCCCAACGAAACGCCGGTGAGCATCCTCGTTTCCCCACTCGGCTTCGACCCGAGCCCATGCTTCCTCGATCGGATCCACCAGCGAGCAGAGTAGCATGGCCCAGCTTGGACAAAGTTGGCGTTTAGCTACGTGATCAATGCCAAATGCGCCTGGCTCCTGGGCCTCTGGAAGGCTGCAATGCCTCGCGGAGCGTCCCGTAAAGGAGGGCAATGGCTTCCCACCCGTGTACCCGACGGGGAACGCATCCAAATCATCCGAAAAAGTCTATTGAATTCTATCACTTGGCCTGCAGAAAGAAGTTGACACCAGGGGAGATCGGGCCGTAGTTTCCGGCCTTGGTGGGAACTTGTGGGAGCAAGTGCCAATCCGCTGCCGACTAGGACGAGAGGGCTAGGTTGTTCCGAGGACGTTACGAGCACAGCATCGATGCCAAGGGCCGCACCTCGGTGCCGTCTCGCTTCCGCGAAGTGATGACGGCGCAGGGCGATTCGAAGCTCGTGCTCACGACCGGGTTGGACACCTGTCTCGTCGCGTATCCGATGGCGGAATGGCTCGCCTTCGAGCAGCGGCTTTCGGAGCTTCCTCGGTTCGATGCGGACGTGGTCACGCTCAAGCGAATTTACGTATCGGGTGCGGTGGAGTGCGAGGTCGACAAGGTTGGCCGGCTCTTGATCCCCGCCGCCCTTCGCAAACACGCGCGCCTTCAACGCGATGCGCTCTGGGCCGGAATGGGAAGCTACATCGAGCTCTGGGCAAAGGCGAGCTTCGAGAATCTTCGTAAGGACGTTCTCGACGATGAGGATCGCCGTCTCGGGATCGCCAAACGGCTAGCGGAGCTCGGCTTGTGAACGCATTCGAGCACACCCCGGTTCTCCTCGAGGAGGTCATGGAGCAGCTCGCTCCGGCGGCGGGCCATGTTTACGCAGATGTGACGCTCGGCGGGGGAGGCCATGCGCGAGCGATCTTGGAGCGAAGCGCGCCAGACGGAAGACTGATCGGAGCCGACCGCGACCCGAGCGCACTCGAAGCTGCGCGCGCAGGGCTTGCGCAGTTTGGTGATCGAGTCGTGCTGCGCAAGGCCCGCATGAGTGAGATCCGAGAGATTCTGAGCTCGCTCGATATCGAGCGCGTCGATGGGGTGATCGCCGACCTCGGGGTCAGCTCCGCTCAGCTCGATCAACGGGAGCGAGGCTTTTCGCTGGCCAACGACGGACCGATCGACATGAGGATGGACCCGACCGAAGGCGAGAGTGCGTTGGATCTGATCGCAGATTGCAACGCCGAAGAGCTTGCCAACATCATCTTTCGATACGGCGAGGAGCATCGCTCGCGGAAGATCGCGCGCTCGTTGCGAAGCGCCTGGGAGGAAGGGGCGCTCGAGACGACGACCGACTTGCGTCGCGCGGTGCATCGCGCAACCGGACCCCGGCGTGGACGCATCGATCCGGCAACCAAGACCTTTCAAGCGCTCCGTATCGCGGTGAACGACGAGTTGACGGAGCTCGAAGCATTGCTCGAGCAAGCCCCCGACATCTTGCGTTCGGGCGGAGTCGTTGCCGTGATCAGCTTTCATTCACTCGAGGACCGAATCGTCAAGCACGCCTTTCGTGACAGTGCGGACCTCGTTGCCCTGACCAAGCGTCCGATCATTGCCTCCGATCGGGAACGAGACAGCAACCCACGGTCGCGAAGCGCCAAGCTCCGCGCTGCCCGCCGTGCGGAGGTGGCCGTATGAAAGGTCGCTTTCTGCCACTCTGGTGCGTTGCCGTGTTTGCAACGGCGGCGGCGTTCGTGGTTCATCTCGCCATCCGGTTCGAAACCGTTCGCCTGGGGTACGAGGTGAGCGAAGAGCGAGGGCGGCAGCGCGAGCTGCTTCAAGATCGTCGTCTGCTTTCGATCGAGGCGGCGACCCTGCGGCAAAGTGACCGCATCGAGACCATCGCGCGTGGAACTCTCGGAATGGAAGTGCCCAAGCCGACCCGCATCGTCACCATGACGGAGAAGCAGCAACGCGCGGCGGCAGGGAGGGTTCGTTGAAGAATCGCAGGCAGCGATGGTTTCGTGCCCGGATCGCGCTGCTCGGAGTGGCTGTGATGTGCGTGGCCTTGCTGGTTCTCGTTCGCGCCTTCCACGTTCAGATCGCAACTGGCGACCGTCTGCGGGAGATGGCCGAAGACCAGCACCTTCGGGAGCTTCGTGTTTCTCCACGACGCGGCACGATTTACGACCGGGACGGGGCCGAGCTCGCGGTGAGCGCCGACGTCGACAGCGTCTATGCGAATCCCCGACGCCTGAAGGCGATGGAGCAAGACCCGGTCGTGGTGGCCAGACGAATCGCGAAGATTCTGGATGTCGATGCGCAAGTGCTCGCGAAGCGCCTGGCGTCCGATCGCTATTTCGTCTGGCTGGAACGTCGGGTGACGCCCCACGAAGCCACGCGAGTTCGTGAGCTCGACATCCCGGGCATCGAGTTGACCACCGAATCTCGCCGCTACTACCCGAACCGTGAGCTCGCCGCTCATCTCTTGGGTTTTGCTGACATCGACGGAAGAGGAATCGAGGGCATCGAGCTCGCCTACGAGGACCAACTTCGCGGCTCGGATCGCCGCATCGCAGCGATTCGGGATCGCCGCGGCCAAGTCGTCTTTGCCGATGACATGGAAGACGATCGTGCGATGCAAGGGCAAAGCGTCGTTCTCACGATCGACAAGACGATCCAGCACGTCGCGGAGCGCGAGCTCGCGCTAGGCGTGAGGACGTTCGAAGCAAGGGGCGGGAGCGTCGTCGTGATGGACCCGAGCACGGGCGAGATTCTTGCAATGGCGAGCTACCCGCCGTTCAACCCGAACGAACCATCGAAATACCCGACTGCGCACCGACGCGACAGGGCGCTCGTCGACCGTTTCGAGCCGGGGTCGACCATCAAACCGTTCACGGTCGCTGCGGCGCTCGCCGCCGGTGCGATCAAGCCCAATCAGTCGATCAACTGCGAGAATGGGGTCACGCGGATCGGTGGGCGTACCCTTCACGACGCCCATCCGTACGAGTGGCTGACTCCCACGCAGGTTCTTGCCCACTCGAGCAACATCGGCACGGCAAAGATCGCGTTGGCGCTCGGCAAGAAGGACTTGTATCGTGCATTCCGCCGATTCGGCTTTGGCGAGCCGACGCGCATCGGAATGCCTGGTGAAACAGCCGGCGTGCTTCGTCACTACCGACGTTGGTACGAGATCGATACCGCAGCGGTGTCGTTCGGCCAGGGGATGAGTGTGACGAACGTCCAATTGGCGACGGCGATGGGCGCAATTGCCAATGGTGGCCGTTTGATGCAGCCGATTCTGGTGCGCCGGATGGTGGACGGACATGGAGAGACCATCGAGGAGACGACACCGCGGGTTCGGCGACAGGTCGTTCCGCGAAAGGTAGCGAAGCTCGTCGGACAAATGCTCACTGCGGTGACCGAGTCGGGGGGCACTGCGGTCGAAGCCGGGGTCGACGGCTATCTCGTGGCCGGCAAGACAGGCACCGCTCAGAAGGCGGACTATGCGCACGGCGGCTACGCGAAGGACACCTGGCTCGCGTCGTTCATCGGCTTCGCGCCAGCCGATCGGCCTGCGGTGGTCATTTCGGTGGTCATCGACGAACCGGTGATCGCCCACTACGGCGGGACGGTTGCGGGACCGGTCTTCCGGCGCATTGCCGAAGCTACGCTTCGGCACCTGGGCATTGCGCCTGAAGGGCGGCAAGCGGTTCTGGCGAAGAAGAAGAGACAGGAGATCGCCGCACCCGAAACGGAGCCCGCAACCAAGGAGGAAGTCGTCGAAAGCGGAGAGAGCTCCGTTCCGGATCTGCGCTCGCTACCGTTGCGACAGGCCGTCATCGCCCTCCACGAACAGTCTCTAGTGCCAGAGGTCCAGGGCTCGGGGATCGTCGTCGCGCAGGACCCCGCGCCGGGCAAAGCGATTTCCCATGGGGCGGTGGTTCGCCTCCAGCTCGAGCGCCGGAGCTTCGATGCCGACGCGACGCCCGCACAGGCGCGCTCGAAGACGCTGGCGGCGGTATCCGGGAGGCCGCATGTCCCATGAATCGAGAGCAGCGATGACACTCGAGCAACTTCAGCGCGGCGGCGTAGGGGGGCGGATCACCGGCTCGGTGACCCAGTTGGTGTCCGGGGTGCAGCACGATTCTCGCCAGGTTACCAGGGGAGACTTGTTTGTTGCGGTGCCCGGAGCAGCCCATGACGGCATCAGTTTCGTCGGGGATGCGGTGGCTCGCGGCGCGGCTGCCGTGATGGCCGAGCAGCAGCTCGCTTGCGAGGTTCCACAAATCACCGTGCCCGATGCACGAGCGGCTCTCGGGCTCGCGGCCGAGTTGGTGTACGACGCCCCGACCAGCGCCCTGCATACCGTTGGAATCACAGGCACCAATGGGAAGACGACGACGGCGTATCTCTTGAAGCTGGCGCTGCAGGAGGTGGGTGCCAATCCCGCGATCGTTGGGACGACGGGGCTCATGGGCGCAGGTTCGGACCGACCGTCCCTCCACACGACGCCGGAAGGCGATGACATCTCGCGTTTCGCGCGGCAGGCGCTCGATGATGGGGCCACGCACTTGGTGCTCGAGGTTTCGAGTCATGGGCTTGCCATGCACCGGGTCGACGCGCTCGACTTCGAGGTGGCTGCCTTCACGAACCTTTCCCGCGATCACCTCGACTTCCACTCCAGTATGGAGAATTACGGGGAGGCCAAGGCGCGCCTCTTCACGGAGCTCTCACCGAAGCGGGCGGTCATCCACGTCGATGACCCCTTTGGAGCCGAGCTGGCAGCCCGCGTGCTGGTTCCCGTCATCCGTTGCTCGCGTCGAGCCGGGAGCGGCTGCGAGATCGTCACGACCCGATGTTCGGTGACCCGCGCCGGGATCCAAGCCGAGGTCGAGACGCCCACCGGGGCGGTCGTGCTCCGCAGTCCCATGCTCGGGGAGCACAACCTCGAGAATCTCCTCGTGGCGCTCGGCTGCGCATACGCTCTCGATCTCGATCTACAAGCAGTCGCGAAGGCCTGGGAATCCGCGGCGGGAAGCCCCGGTCGGCTCGAACGAATCGCTCATCCCGGGGACGTCGCGGTGTTGGTGGATTACGCGCACACCCCCGATGCCCTTCGACGGGTTTTGGAAACCATGCGGGTGGTGACCCCGAACCGTTTGATCGTAGTGTTTGGCGCTGGAGGCGACCGCGACAAGGGTAAGCGGCCGGAGATGGGCCGGGTGGGTGTGCAAAGCGCGGACCTCTGCGTGCTGACCAGTGACAATCCGCGAAGTGAACCCCCGCGGCGAATCCTCGAAGAAGTCGAGGCGGGTGCAGAGCGGGCCGGCGCCACACGCATCGAAGCCACCGATCTCGCGACCGCGACCCGTGGCTATTGCACGATCGTCGACCGAAAAGAGGCCATCGCAACCGCCATTGGGGCCGCCCGGGCAGGAGATACCGTGCTCTTGGCCGGCAAGGGCCATGAAACCTATCAGATCATAGGGACTGAACGAACGCACTTCGACGATCGCGAAGAGGCGCGTTCCGTGATCTCCAGAGTGGCGGGAGGGGCGTGATGGCGACTCCGATCCCCCGCAACGAAGCACGGTTTCGCCTCGACGGTGTTCTATCGGCTACGCGGGGCATCGCGGTCGGGCCATCGTGGGAGAGCGCTTGCGGCATCGTGACGGATTCGCGCGAAGTCAAGCCCGGCAACTTGTTCGTCGCACTTCGAGGCGCGCGGTTAGACGCGCACGAATTCGCCACGCAGGCTGCGGATGCTGGCGCCGCTGCGGTGGTCGTCGAGCGCGGGGTCTCGTTGCCGGACTACGTGAGCGCCGTCGAGGTCGATGACACGCTACTGGCTCTCGGTGACCTGGCGAGGGCACATCGCGCAGCGTGGGACGGACGCGTGATTGGGGTTACAGGTTCCGTCGGTAAGACGACCACCAAGGACCTCACGGCAGCGGCGCTTCAATCGGTGGGTCAGCGGGTGCTCAAGACTGCGGGCAATCTCAACAATCGCGTTGGCGTACCCATGACCCTCTTCCAGCTCGATGCGGCCGTCGACACCGCCGTGGTCGAGATGGGCACCAGTGAGCCAGGAGAGATCGCGCGCCTGGCAGAGATCGCGGTGCCCGACGTCGGAATCGTCACCCGCGCGACGTTGGCGCACACCGAAGGGCTCGGTTCGGTCGAGGCCGTCGCCGACGAGAAAGTTTCGCTCCTCCGCGCGCTCGCACCGGACGGGCTGGCTGTTGCCTACGGGGACGACCTTGCTTTGAAGAAGCGCGTCTCGGTGGTGCGGGCCAAGCGCACGCTCTTCTACGGCCGCTCCGCAGGCAATGACGTGCGCGTCGTCGATTGGGATGTCGACGCGGATGGCACCCGTGCCCGGTTCCAGGTTCGCGGCCAGGATGTCGAAATCGCCATGGGCTTATTGGGCGAGGGCGCCGTGCTCAACGCGGCGGGAGCCCTTGCGATAGCGTTCGGACTGGACGTGTCACTGGAGCAAGCCGCTCGCGGTATTGCCGAGGTTGCGCCTTCCCCCGGACGAATGGAGCTCAGGGCGGGCACTGCCGAGCGCCTCATCATCGACGATTCGTATAACGCCAACCCTGCATCCATGGAGGTCGCTCTCGGCGCGGCGCGCACGATCGCTGAAAAACGCGGTACGCCGCTGGTCGTGGTTCTCGGGGACATGAAGGAGCTCGGATCCCACGCTGAAGAAGCGCATAGAGCCGTTGGCAAGCTCGTCTCCGACGCAGGCGTCTTTCTCTTCGTCGGCTGCGGTGAAGGCATGCACGAGGCCGTCGCGACGGCCGGCGCGCGCGGCACCGATACCCTCTGGTTCGAGGACGCTGCTGAGTGCGGAGATCTGGTCGACCGCCTCCCGTCCCACGCTGTCGTCTTGGTGAAGGGCTCGCGATCGATGGAGATGGAACGTTTGATCTCGCCGATGCTAGGGGGGGCTCAGACGTGATCTACTACCTGCTCTACCCGCTGCACACGTACGAGTCCTTGTCGTTTCTCAACGTCCTCCGGTACGTGCCGTTTCGTTTCCTGATGGCGACGATGACCTCGTTGCTTCTGACATTCGGGCTCTATCCGTGGTTCATCCGCCGCTTGCAAAGCAAGCAAATCGGGCAGGTCATTCGAACGGACGGTCCGGCTTCTCACTTCTCCAAGGCCGGCACGCCGACGATGGGTGGCGCCCTCATGTTGCTGGCGTTGGTCCTGTCCACCGTGCTGTGGGCGGACCCCTCCAACTCGATGGTTTGGGTCGTGACCTTGATCACCGTGGCGTATGGCGTCGTTGGCTACGTCGACGATACGTCCAAGATTCGGACCCGCTCGAGTGGCGGTCTCGCAGGCAGGTACAAGCTTCTGCTGCAGTTCACGACCGCCATCATAGTGTGCAGTTGGCTCTACTACGGCGAAGCAGGCCTTCCGAACGATTGGCTCGAGATTCGCCATCGGCTCGCGGCGCCATTCTTCGCGTTTTCGAAGTATCCGATCGAGCTTCCTCCATGGCTCTACGTCATCTTCTCCTCGTTCGTGATCGTCGGGACGTCCAACGCGGTAAACCTGACCGACGGACTCGACGGCCTGGCAATTGGTCCCGTGATGATTTCGGCAGGGACGTACGCGATCTTGGCGTACCTGGCTGGCCTGACTCTGTTCGGGAACGTGGTCGCCGCCTATCTCGACATCCCTCACATCCAAAGCGCCGGGGAGCTCAGCATCTTCGCCGCCTCGATGGTTGGCGTCGGTTTCGGCTTCCTCTGGTACAACACCTATCCGGCCCAAGTCTTCATGGGCGATGTCGGCTCCCTAGCGCTCGGCGGAGGTCTCGGTGCGCTGGCCGTCCTGACGAAGAATGAGCTGCTGTCGGTGATTCTCGGCGGAATCTTCGTCATCGAGGCGGTGAGCGTGATCCTGCAGGTCGGTTACTTCCGCCTCACTGGTCGACGCGTTTTCCTGATGGCGCCGATCCACCACCACTTCGAGAAGAAGGGATGGCCTGAGCCTCGGGTCATCGTTCGCTTCTGGATCATCGCCATCGTCCTGGCGGTGTTCAGCCTAGCCACGCTGAAGTTGAGGTGACCGTGGAGCTGTCTCGGAAGAAGGTGATGGTGGTCGGGCTCGGGGATAGCGGGCTGGCGGTCGTGCGCTTCTTGACCGCCCGGGGTGCGCGAGTCCGAGTCAACGATCAACGCGACGCCAAAACACTCGGCGCGGCTGCGACCGAAGCCGAAGCGCTCGGAGCAGAGCTGGTCCTTGGGGGTCATTCCGACGGTGCGTTTGAAGATTTAGACCTCATAGTCGTTTCGCCGGGCGTGCCGCCCTTACCGCAGCTGGACCAAGCCGAGGAGCGTGGCGTGCTCGTCGTGAGCGAAGTAGAGCTCGCCGCGCGCTTCATCGATGCGCCCATCGTTGCGATCACGGGAACAAACGGCAAGAGCACGGTGACGACCATGATCGGCCAGATGGCGAGCCATCTCGACCGTGCGGTATTCATCGGAGGCAATCTGGGCCGCCCGATGATCGAGGCCGTGGGGACTGATGCCGGGGCGCAAGACGGTCTCGTCATCGTCGAGCTGTCGAGCTTTCAGCTCGAGCGAGTGTCGCAGATGAAGGCTCACGTAGCGGTCCTCCTCAACGTCACCGCGGACCATCTGGACCGTTATCCGACTTTTGAAGCGTACGCGGCCGCCAAAGCACGGGTCTTCGAGCGGCAGGACGGGCACGACTTCGCGATTCTTCCGGCAGACGCTCCCGAGCTTCGCGAGCTCGTGCAGGGCCGCGGTCGCGTCATTTCGTTCGGTGGCGCCGATGGCGAGGTTCGCGTGATCGATGGCGTGCTGACGGACACGCAGGGTGCTCTTCGCCTTTCAGTCGATCGGCTGCAGATTCGTGGTTCCCACAACGTTTCCAACGCTTGCGCCGCCGTATTGGCGGCGCGCTTGCTGGGTGTCCCGGACGACCAAATCGCCGCCGTTCTTCGGGGGTTTGAGGGGCTTCCCCATCGCATGCAGTTCGTCCGTTCCATAGGCGGCGTCGAATACATCGACGATTCGAAGGCAACGAACGTGGGCGCGGCAGTCGCGTCGATCGAGGGTCTCGCCGGCTCCAAGGGCAGGATCGTTCTAATCGCCGGTGGCGTCGACAAGGGTGGGAGCTATCAGCCACTTCGGCAGCGCATGCTCGACCAGGGAAGGGCGCTGGTCATCATCGGACAAGCAGCCTCATTGTTGGAGAGAGAGTTCTCCGGTTCTCCGATCGAGCTGCAACGTGCGAGCACTATGCACGATGCAGTCGAGCGGTCCGCCGCGCTCGCACGCTCTGGGGACACCGTGCTCTTGGCGCCCGCATGCTCGAGCTTCGACATGTTTCATTCTTACGCCGACCGAGGCGATCAGTTTCAACGAGCCGTCAACACCCTTGGAGATCGACCATGAGACGTGCCTCCACACCCGCCCCCCCGATGGAGACCAGCCCGCCGGATGTCACGCTGGCCGCCACGCTCGTTGGATTGATCGCGTTTGGCGTAGTGATGGTTTACAGCGCGAGTGCGGTGTACGCGAGCAACATGTTCGACGATGGATTTCACTTCCTAGTCCGACAAAGCGCCTTCGCCGTCGTGGCGTTGGTCGTCATGATCTTGTTTACCCGAATCAACCTCTCCTTGCTCCGGCGCTCGACGTATCCCGTCCTGCTGGTCGCAGTCTTGCTGATGATTGCGGTCGCGCTCGGATTGGGTCGCAGCGCGGGTGGCGCCGCCCGCTGGATCGCCGTTGGACCGGTAAACGTGCAGCCCGCGGAGCTCGCAAAGCTCGCGATGATCATGTGGCTCGCGCACTCCTTGGCGAAGAAGTCGAATCGGGTACGAACGTTTTCAATCGGCTTCTTGCCGCACGTGCTCGTGGCGGGTCTGCTGATGCTACTGTGTCTCGCGCAGCCGGACTTCGGCAGCGCCGTGATGATCGCACTGCTGACCTTCGTGGTGCTCTTCGCCGCCGGCGCAAAGGCCGGCTACCTCCTTGGCTGCGTCCTGATCGCGGTTCCTATCGGTTACGCTGCAATCGCATCGTCTCCCTACCGAATGCGCCGAATCAAGGCGTTCCTCGAGCCGTTCGAGCATAGGCAAGGCGCTGGCTATCAAATCACCGAGTCATTGATGAGCTTCGGCTCCGGCGGGTGGACCGGAGTTGGGTTGGGCGACAGCCGCCAGAAATTGTTGTTTTTGCCCGAAGCGCACACCGATTTCATCAGCGCCATCATCGGCGAAGAGCTCGGTTTCATCGGGGTGGTGCTTCTTTGTGCTGCATTCGCTTGGATCGTCTTTCGTGGGCTTCGCGCGGCTTGGCGCGCCCAAGACGAGTACGCCGGCTACCTCGCGGCTGGAATGACCTTGTTCATCGGGCTTCAGGCGTTCACCAACCTGGCGGTCGCGATGGGACTGCTGCCCACCAAGGGTCTTGCGCTACCCTTCGTCAGCTATGGCGGCTCCTCCCTGCTCGTGAATGCCGCCGCAGCAGGCATCATCCTCAACACGTCACGTTTCGGGGTGTCGCGATCGGCCGAGGTTTCGGCGAATCCCAACCCCAAGAGACCCCAGCCGAGGCTACGAACAGCGGGGGGAGGTGCACGATGATCCGACGCATCATGGTTGCCGGCGGTGGCACGGGGGGACATCTCTTCCCCGGGCTTGCGGTCGTCGAGGAGCTTCGCAGGCGGGTGCCCGGAATCGACGTGAAGTTCGTGGGCACGGCCCGCGGCATCGAAGCGCGCATTCTACCCGGTCGCGGGGAGGCTTTGAACCTCCTGAAGGTGACTCCACTGAAGGGGCAGGACACCGGCGCGCGGATCAAGAGCTTTGCGCGCATCCCGACCGCGATGATCGAAGCGTCGTCCCTCATGCGAGACTTCGAACCGGACTTGGTCTTGGGGGTCGGCGGCTATGCGTCCGGTCCTGTGCTACTCGCCGCGTCGCTTTCCGGAAGGCCGACCGCGCTCCTCGAGCAAAACGCACATGTCGGCATGACCAACCGCATTCTGGCCCGCTTCGTCGACCGTGCTTACATCACTTTCGAGCAGACCGAGGCGGTGTTCGGAAAACGCAAGTCCCGACTGACGGGAAATCCGGTTCGGCACGAGTTCGTGGAGCATGCGCGCCGCGCGATCGCGGATCCCGAGGGTTTCGAGTCGCGCGCCCGCACAGTGCTCGTCCTGGGCGGATCGCAAGGAGCCCGCAAGCTCAACGAAGACGTGCCCCGTGCCTTGGCCCTCGCCGGAATCGCAGATCGAGGCATCGAAGTCGTCCATCAAACCGGAGAGTCGATGCGCGACGAAGTCGAGGCGACGTACCGGGCGCTTGGCATCCGAGCCCGGGTCGTGACGTTCATCGACGAGATCGCACGCGCATACTCGAACGCCGCCCTGGTCGTGGCACGAGCAGGCGCCACCACTTTGGCAGAGCTATGCGCGATAGGTCGTCCTTCGATCCTGATTCCGTTCCCGTTTGCTGCGGAAGACCACCAAGCCAAAAACGCGAAAGCGCTCGAGGATCGAAACGCCTCGATTTGCATTCGCGAGGAGGAGCTGGAGGTCGGTGCCCTCGGAAATCTCATCCGAGGTTTATTGGACGACCCGGCCAAGCGCCAGGCCATGGCGCGCGCAGCACGTGAGCACGGCCGACCTGATGCCGCTGCGGCCATCGTCGACGACATGCTCGGTTGGATCGGTGGCGCAGAGCGCGTAGGGGAGGCGGCCACGAAGCCTGACAGCGAACCGCCTCCTGGCATGCACTACAGTGGACTTGGTATGGCCCCCATCCTTCGGCTCGCTTGCCCAGAGCTCGCCTTGCCGCCCGCGACCCATCGTCCGCGCCGCCCGGTTGTCGTCGATGGAGCCGCGTGGGAGTAAGCGACCATGTTTCGGGGCAGAATTCGGTCGATCCATTTTGTAGGCGTTGGCGGCGTTGGAATGAGCGGCATCGCGGAGGTTCTCCTCGATGCGGGCTTCCAGGTGACCGGATCCGATCTGCGCGGCAACGACTACACGCGGCGTCTTGCTGAGAAGGGCGCCAAAATCTACGTGGGTCACGGAGCTGACCAGGTGAGCGACGCGGACGTCGTCGTCTTCTCGTCTGCGGTGCCACCAAGCAATCCCGAGCTGGTCGCTGCGCGTATGGCAGGGGTACCCGTGATTCCTCGCGCGGAGATGCTCGGCGAGCTGATGAGGCTCAAGGACGGCATCGCGATCGCCGGGTCACACGGCAAGACGACGACGACATCGTTGGTCGCCACAGTCTTGCGGGGAGCGGGCTTGGACCCGACCGTGATCATTGGAGGCAAGCTCAATGCACTGGGGTCTGGGGCGGCAATGGGGGCCGGGGATCTGCTCGTGGCGGAAGCAGACGAGTCTGACGGCTCGTTTCACCACCTCATCCCCGCGATCGCCGTGATCACCAACATCGACGCCGAGCACCTCGACCACTACGGAAGCCTCGATGGGGTGAAGGAAGCCTTCATTGGTTTTGCGAATCGTGTTCCGTTCTATGGGCTGGTGGTCGCCTGTCTCGATCACCCGAACGTCCAACACATCTTGCCGAGGCTCGACAAGCGTATCGTCACATATGGGTTTTCGCCGCAGGCGGACTACCGGGCGCGCAATCTGGTGTTCTCCGGCCTATCCGTAGGTTTCGATGTCGAGCATCACGGCGAAAGCTTGGGTCATTTCGAAGTTCGCATGCCAGGTGTTCACAACGTGCTGAATGCTCTTGCTACCATCGCAGTCGCCGACGAGTTGCGGATTCATCACGATCAGGTTCGTTCCGCGCTACGTGACTTCGAAGGGGTGCAGCGGCGATTCTCCGTCGTTGGCGAACGAGCGGGAGTCACGGTCATCGATGACTACGGACATCACCCCGCGGAGGTCGAAGTCACCCTCGAGGCAGCGCAGAGAGCCTACGGCACGCGCATCGTCGTTGCCTTCCAGCCCCATCGATTCACGAGAACACGGGACCTCTTCGACGAGCTCGCGAGAGCCTTCAATCGGGCAGATGTCCTATTCTTGACCGAGGTCTACGCCGCAGGCGAAAAACCTATTGAAGGGGCCGATGGGCGTCGACTCGCCGAGGCGATTCGCGCGCACGGACATCGGGACGTGACGTTTGTGCAAGAGCGAAGCGATTTGGCCGAAGCGATTGGGGCACGGGCTCGCCCGGGCGACGTGGTGATCACCTTGGGGGCGGGCGATATCACCCGCACCGGTCCGGAGCTGCTCCAGGTGCTCGGCCGATGAACCGCCGTCGAGCCGCATCGTCCGTGCGCAAGAAACCGGTCCCGAAGAAACCAATTCAAAGAAAGGCCACGGACAACAAGAAGGAAGCTCGCAAGCGGCCGGCTCGCAAGAACGGTGCGGTCAAGCGAGCGGATCCGGGCAAATCGACTCCTCTCCGGAAGCTGGCCAGGAACGCTACCCAGTCCAGGACCGTGCAGAATCGACGCCGGCCGGTTCCACGGAAGCCTCGGCGTGTCGAGGCCAAGAAGAGTTGGCGACTGCGCGCTGCGGGCGCTCGCGAAAGCCTGCTCGGTTGGATCGCTCGCCGCCGCGTGGTCCTTCGCCGCACGGGCCAGCTCATACTGCTCGGATTGGGGGCCGCCGCCTTGGTGTGGGTCGGGGAGCGCGCCGTTCGGTATGCCCATAGTGCGGAGGCGTTCGCGATCCGCGAGATCACCATCGAGGGGAACCATCAGGTTGAAGACATCGATATCCGGCGGGCCGCCCAGCTGCAAATTGGTTCAAACATTTTCGAAGTTTCAAGCGAAGAAGCCCGAAACCACTTGCTTCAGCATCCTTGGGTCGAGGACGCGAAGGTCGTTCGGAAGCTTCCCGGGCGGATTCGAATCGAAGTCGTGGAACGTGAGCCGGTCGCGTTGGTGGCACTGGACCAGCTGTATCTGGTGAGCCGGGAAGGCGCGGTCTTCAAACGTCTCGGCGTGGACGATCCCGTGGACTTGCCTGTCATCACGGGTATTGCGTCCGAGCAGTTTTACGACGACTTCGAGTACCGCACCGCCATCCTCCTCCGTTCGATGGCGCTCCTGCAGGACTACGAGGGCGCGGGCCTCGCGAAGCGAGAGCCGGTATCCGAAATTCATTTCGAGGGCGCTAACGGAATCGAGCTCTTCGTCGGCGCGGACGGCATGAACGTGCGCCTTGGCAACGGACAACACCGGCAAAAGCTCCGTCGCTTCCGGCAAGTCCTCGAGCGACTTGCGCGAGAGAAAACGAGACCTTCCTACGTATACCTCGACAACGTGCGAAGTCCTGAGCGCGTGACGCTTCGCCTGCCATGAGCCGAGACGGGGGCGGCGCCCGTCGCAGCGAGCTCTTTCTCGCTGAATAAAAAGCGCATTTCACCCCTCTTTTTTCTGCACGAAAGTTGTCTCGTCCAAACGCGTTTGTGTATGGGTCAGAGAGAGGCGAGGGATGGCGCAAAACGAGATCATTGCGGGGTTGGATCTGGGGTCGACGAAGGTCTGCGTGATCGTGGCCGAACAGTCGGAAGAAGGTCTAGACATCATCGGGATAGGCTCCGTACCTTCAAAGGGTTTGAAGAAGGGCGTCGTCGTCAACATCGAGTCGACGGTGCAAGCGATTCGAGCGGCGGTCGAGCAGGCCGAGACGATGGCAGGCGTCGAGATCAACGCAGTGTATGCGGGCATCGCCGGAAGCCATGTGCGCGGCATGAACCAAGACGGAGTCGCCGCGATCGCCAACCGCGAGGTCTGCGCGGAGGATGTCACCCGGGTGCTCGAGCAAGCCAAGGCCGTTCCTCTCCCCGGCGATCGGCAAGTGCTCCACGTGCTGCCTCAAGAGTACATCGTCGACGAACAAGACGGGATCAAAGAGCCCATCGGAATGGCAGGAGTCCGTCTCGAAGCACGCGTGCACATGGTGACCGCTGCATCGACGAGCGTCGCAAACGTCACCAAGTGTGCAGAGCGCTGCGGCTTGTTCGTCGAAGAGGTCGTGCTGCAACCGCTGGCTAGCGCCCATGCTGTTCTGAGCGGCGACGAGCGAGAGATTGGCGGCGTGCTGATCGACATCGGGGGCGGAACCTCCGACATCATCATCTACGTCGACGGCGCGGTCGTGCATACGAGCTCGATTCCGATTGGCGGAATCAACCTCACGAACGACATTGCAACGGGTCTTCGCACCCCGATGGCCGAGGCAGAGCGGATCAAGATCAAGTACGGCTGCGCAGCATCGCGTATGGTCGACGATGACGAGACCATCGAGGTGCCTTCGGTCGGGGGTAGGGCTCCGCGTTCACTTCCTCGCCGAGTTCTCTGCGACATCATCGAGCCCCGCGTGGAAGAGATTTTCGCGGCTTGTCGTCACGTCATCGCCGAGACTGGCTACATGGACATGTTGGCCTCTGGAGCGATTGTGACCGGCGGAACGACGCTCTTGGATGGCTTGCCAGAGCTTGCCGAGGAGATTCTCGGCCTACCCGTTCGTCGTGGTGCACCCACGGGCATCGGGGGACTAATCGATGTCGTGAAGAGCCCGTCTTACGCAACCGGCGTTGGACTGGTGAAGCACGGAGCGAACCAAGTAGCAGGAACGTCCGCACCCGAGCGCACAGTCGAAGTGGCTGCGAGTCGTGGACTCGGTCGCAAAATTGGCGCGTGGTTTAAGGAAGTTTTTTAGGAGGGATCGATGGCTATCTCGATTGAGTTCGCGGACGACGCAGAGCTTCAGGCACGTATCAAAGTCGTAGGGGTCGGTGGCAGTGGCGGCAACGCGCTCAACACGATGATCCAGCGGGGTCTGGAAGGTGTCGAGTTCATTGCTGCCAACACCGATGCACAGGCGTTGGATCGCAGCCTCGCGCCGGTGAAGATTCAACTCGGTCCGGAGCTCACGCGGGGTCTCGGGGCAGGAGGCAACCCAGACGTCGGCCGCAAGGCGGCGCTCGAGGACGTGCAGCGTTTGGCCGAGGCACTCGAAGGAGCAGACATGGTGTTCGTGACCGCCGGCATGGGCGGCGGCACCGGCACGGGCGCTGCGCCCATCATCTGTCAGGTGGCGCAGGACCAAGGTGCGCTGACGGTGGGCGTTGTGACCAAGCCATTCCTCTTCGAGGGACGCAAACGTGGCAAGAACGCCGAGCGTGGGGTTCAAGAGCTGATCGATGCGATCGACAGCATCATCACGATTCCGAACCAGCGCTTGATGTCGCTCGGCGACGACGACATCACCATGCTCGACGCATTCGCGCGAGCCGATGACGTCCTGCTCCAAGCGGTGCAGGGCATCAGCGACCTAATCATCAACGCCGGCATGATCAACGTCGATTTCGCCGACGTGAAGACGATCATGGCGAACAACGGACGTGCGCTGATGGGCACAGGGATGGCGAGAGGAGACCGGCGCGCACTCGAGGCTGCGGAGATGGCGGTGAACTCGCCACTTCTCGATGAGGTGTCGGTACAGGGTGCGACGGGCATCCTCATCAACTTCACTGCCGGCCCGGACATCAAGCTCCGCGAAATCAACGAAGCGGCCTGCCTGGTTCAGCAGGCGGCGCACGAGGATGCCGAGATCATTTTCGGCGTCGTGACCGATCCGAACTTGACGGATACCGTCAAGGTTACAGTGATCGCTACCGGGTTTCAGAAGGTCGCCCAGACATCGATGCCGATCGGCCTTCATCATGCGGGCGCGAGCAGCCAGAGCGCACACAACGGATCCGCCAACCGAGGAACACGAGGCGCTCAGGCCCGTGGGGAGGATTTCTCCTCGACCCTCGAGGGGGTTCCGGCGGCGGTCCCACAGTCCGTCGGCACCAGGGCTTTCGGAGCGAGCGCGCTCCACGACGAGGCGGTCCTCGACATCCCGGCCTACCTGCGTCGCGGCACCCGTGGTGCCCAATAAGCTAAGAGTTATTTCATACACTTAGCTTGAAGCCCGGCCCAGGCCGGGCTTTTGCACGTTGCCGACCCGGTCCGGCTTCCTGGCGCAGCTTCGAAGTTTTGTAAACGTTACGCAACTTCGTTCACTGAAAGCTTTTCAATTCGTCCCCTACGGGTTAGCTTCCAGGCTGAAAAGGGCAGTGATGCGGACTCAATTTGACCCCTCTAGCTTAAGGGGTAGACCCCTGACATACTGCAGTTAGAACCCCCGTGAAGAAAAGTGTTCAGTTCGGTGCAAGTGGGCGCCTACGATGTTCCCGTTTTGGGGTTTTGTGTTGTCTGTGCACTTTCTTCGCCTGCCTATTCGGGACCAAGCCCGCTTCGGCGGACACGCCCCCGGCAGCGATCCAAACGGCTAAGCTCGTGGCGCCCGCCGCGGTGCTCGGATTATCGAACCCTTACCTGATTGCGGCCTCGATGGAAGCCCCTCCGGTTCGCGGTTTCACTCTGTCGCAAGAGATCCGTGACCTCGTCCGTCGCGTTGACAAGCTCGCCCGTTACGGCGTCGATCTGAACCAACGCAAGATGGCACACACGGAGAAGCTTCAGCTTCGAGTTCGGCAGGTAGGCTTTGGCGGCCTTCTCCAGCTCCGCTACCGTCACTAGTCGTACGGCGAGAGCGGCCTCGCGTTACACGTAGAACTGTTCTGTCCAACGCCGGTAGGCCGCGATTGGGCCGTCGCCGTCGCAAAGGACAGGCTGCGAGAGGTGGCGCTTGTGTTCCCATACCGGAATATCCTGCTCGACCTGGCGCTTCACCTCGTTGACGAACGCCTTGCCGATGCCACGGGTGATGTCCGCGCCGCCGACTTTCTTCACGCTGAAGTTGAAACGGAGATGGCAGCGTTCGAGATCGATGGGTGTCGTCGTGCCGATGTTGAGCGTTTCGACCAGCCCGCGGAAGCGAACGATGCCCAGGCCGAAACCGTAAGCCACGCTCTCGACCGACCCGTCGACCGGCCCGCGCGGCGTCTCCATTCCCGTGCCCGAATACACCCGTAGGACGGGGCCTGCGAACGTCGCTTCGGACTTGGGTAAGTTGCTGGTACCGTGCAAATAGCGAAAGTGCGCCGAATCGACAGCGTTTTCGCTCATCTCCTCGTTGCAAGAGCGAACCGTCCATTCCGCGGTCTCCCAAGCGGTCCACTCCTGGTTGCGAACACCGTCCATGGTGCCCCACTCGGGGATCTCGTCCGGGATATCCCAAAGCGGTGGAGCGCTTGCGTGGTGGTGCCAACACATCACCAGGTTCGCGAGCTCCCGGACGTGCCAGCGACCCAGCCCCGCTTTGCGGGGTCGATGCTTGGCATAGGGCACGGCGGTGCACCGTCCGTCCGTGTCGAAGCGCCAGGCGTGAAAGGGGCACTCGATCTCGTTTCCTTGGACCTTCCCGCCGTGTCCGAGGTGCGCGCCGAGATGAGGGCAGAACGCATCGAGCACTGCTAGCTCGCCGTCTTCCGTGCGAAACACGACGAGGTCCTTGCCGAAATACTTGAGTGGTTTCACTTCACCCGGTCGGATCTCGTCGGAGTACCCGATCTGGAACCAGCCGCTTGGCAAGACGGTTGGGAAGTTACGAGGATTCTCGGGCATCGGGTAACCCTTATATCAAGCGACCGGCGCCAGCAACCGCGTCCGACGCACTTCGACCGCTCACGCCTTCGAGCTCGTCGGAATCGCAAGTCGATTTTCAGGCCTCCACCGCGCCCGTGGTAGGGTAGTGGGCTCTTGTCTCGCCCTCGGCATCAGATCGTTCTCGTGCCTGGACTGTTCGGTTTCGCGCGTCTCGGTGGCTTCGACTACTTCACCCACGTCGAGGAGGCGCTCGCGAGCCGATTCTTGGCGCATGGGATCGACTGCGAGCTCGTGCTGGTATCGTCACCGCCGACGGGTTCGATCGTACACCGGACGCAGGTGTTGATGGCTGCCATTGAGCCGGCATGCATCCGGTGATGCAGGAGCGATCCATCGAGCTTCCGCGAGGACGACTTCGACGAGCATCATGGATGCGATTGCCGACTTCCAACTTCAGTAGCAGACGACCGTTCTCTCAGTCGAGACCGTACTCCAGGCGATGCCCTTCGAGGTACTCGATGTAGTACTCGGGCGGTTGCTGCGCTTGCACTTCGCCGGCCTCTACTGCGGCCGTGAGTTGCTTCATCACGTTACCCAGCTGTCGCGACGGAGGGACGGCGAACGCTTCCATGATCGCGGTGCCCAGTCCTTTGGGCAGGGGCGCCACCCTTGAGTCCTCGTCCTGCAACTCTCGGATTCGTTTCGCCAACAAGCTGATCTGAAGCACGCCTCGGCGTCGCTTCTCGGGGCGCTTCGTCGTGATATCTGCGCGGCTCAGGTCGAGCAAATCGCGCAGGCCGTCACCCATCTGCTTATAGAAGCGGCGCACGGCGGCATCGGTCCAGTCCTCGTCGTATTGGGCCGCGCGAAGGTGGTGAAGAATCAGGAAGTGAATGCGCTCCCGCAGGGCACCTTCAAACCCGAGCCGGTCTGCGACGCGTTTGCGAAACATCGCCGCGCCCACTTCGCTGTGACCGTGAAACGTTACGTTGCCGCCGTCATCGATGCGGCGTGTCTTGGGCTTGCCGATGTCGTGTAGCAGAGCGCCCCAGCGGACCTCGATGCGCGGGACGGATTGCTTGACGACTTGCTTGGTGTGCTTCCACACGTCCTTGTGACGCCACTCGTTATCGCCGAAGCCAACCATGGCCGCGACCTCGGGAAGCCAGGCGTCGAGACACCCCACCGATTCGATCGCGTCCAGCCCGGGCTCTGGATGCTTCGAAATCAGAAGTCGATCCATGTGCTCGCGGAGCACCGACAAGGGGACCGAACGCCACTCCGCTGGGGTGGCGCGCTCGGGCCCATGGACGAGCAGTGCAGGGTCGCCTGCGACGTCGGCTGCCCAGATCAGCGCTTCAGTGGCTCGTTCAGGCTTTTCTTCTCTTTGAGTCACCACGGACATCAGTCAGCCTAGTATATCGTCGAGCGCCTCGACGAGGCGCCCATTTTCCTCCGGGGTGCCAATCGTGATCCGAATGCAGCCTCGCAGCCGCGGCTCTCCGCTCGGAAACTGGCGAACTGCGATCTCTCGGTCCAGCAGGTCTTGGCACAGCGCTGCAACGTCGCCTCCGAACTCCACCAGAAGGAAGTTCGCGTCGCTCGGGTAGCAGCGAAGTGACTCCCACCGGTCGAGCGCTTCGCTCAGCCGCTCGCGCTCGGCGACGACGCTGGTGACGTGCTCCTCGAGGAGCGGGGCAAGATCGGTCAGCGCGAGGGTCGCAATCTCCTGCGAGATCGTATTCAGGTTGAACGGCTGCCGCACCTTCTCGAGCTCGGGCGAGAGAGCCTCGTCGATCCGCACCCAGCCCACGCGAATGCCGGCAAAGCCGACCTTCGAAAGGGTCCCCATCAATGCGCACTGCGGGTGCCCTTCGGAGAACGTGGCAAAGGACGCCCCCGAGTATGCACCGTAGGCTTCGTCGATGACGTGCAACGTATCCGGGAACGACTCCACGAGCCTTTCGATTCGGTCGCGCGAGAAACAATTGCCGGTCGGATTGTTCGGGCTGGCGTAGTACACGAGGTTGGGTTTCGTTCGTTCCAGCGTTGTTGCCATCGCATCGACGTCGAGATCCCATCGCTGGTCCAGCGGCACACCCACTGCTTCCCAACCGTGTGCACGACTGGTCATGCGGTACATCGCGAAGGTTGGCTCGGGGAACACCACCACTGGCCGCGCGGCTTCGGTCCGCGCCCGATACAGGGCCGTCGCCAAGAGCGAAATGATCTCGTCTGACCCAGCGCCGAGGACGTACTCGTCCGGGCTTCCACCGAGCCCGCGCGCCAGTGCTTTGCGCAGCTTGGTGCTCCGACCGTCGGGATACCGGTTCAGCTCGGTCGTGTCCAACGCCGCGGCGATTCGCCCGAACGCATCGGGTGGCAGCGGAAAGGGACTCTCGTTGGCATCGAGCTTCACGTCGGGCGCGGCAGGCGGCACGTGGTACGCGGACAACTCATGGAGCTCTGGTCGGAAAAGCGCTTTGAGGGATTGGATGGACATGGGGATTCACCGGTCGGCCGAGTCATTGCACGCCGAGGGCTGGTGTAAAGCGGCCGCCCCGAATCAGTGCAAGATCTGGTCGGCCTGCTGGCGCGCTTCTTCTAGAGCGGCACTGATGAGGTGGGCGTCCTTGGCGTCCGGACGGGCCTCAAGATATGCGGCCAGGTCCTCCGAGGCAGCCCCGAAGGTTCGCAGTGCGTGGGCGAGCAGACCGCGATCGCGGCGGTGCTCTGGGGCCTGCGTCAGCTCGACCAAATGGTCGCACGCGAGCATCGCGCGCGCGTAGTCACCCTGGCGGCGATGCGCGTTCTTCAGGTTCGCCAAGATGCGAATCGTGATCGTCGTGCAGTCCACGGGCTCGAGGTAGTTCGGATGCAGCGCCATTTCAGCGCCGAGGAACTGGGCGGCGAGAGTGCGCAAGCCGTGGCCGTCCAAGAGCTCACCACCGTTGAACGGATCTTGATAGACGCCCCGAGACCCGCCTACCCGAACAAGGAAGTGACCTGGGAACCCAATGCCGTCGACTTCCATACCCGCACGTTCACCGACGGCCATCGTGAGCACAGAAAGTGATATCGGAATCCCCTTGCGCCGGATCATCACTTTGTCGAGGTAGCTGTTGTATGGGTTGTAGTAGTCGTCGCGCTCGCCCTCGAAGCCGAGCTCGTCGAAGAGCAGCTCTGCGAGGATTCGACCATCCCGCTCGGGCGTCGAACGAAGCCCTCTTCGAATCAGTGCCTCGGCACCGAGGCCATCGAGGGCGCGCCGCATCGCGTGCTCGTCGAGTATCGGATTGGCTTCTTTGGCGATGAGGATGGCAATATCCTCGACCCGCACGTTGGGACGTCGCAACACCGACACCAGGGGATCACCGCTCGCCACTGTTCTAACCTTGCGTTGAAGTAGATTGACTCATCGTGCGCTAATGTCGAGCCGAGCCGTGTGCTACACCCACCATGATCGCAAGGCTATGTGTTGTCCCTGTGCTTGACGAATTTCTGCACACACTGGAGCACGGTCCCCACCTCTGGGGCTACGCGCTCGTCGCGGGTGCCGCTGCGATCGAGTATATTTTCCCGCCAATCCCGGGGGACACGGTTGCGCTCTTTGCGGTGACATTGGCCGTTCGCGCCCAATTGCATTGGGCGCTCGTATACCTCGCGATGACGGCGGGCGCGCTCTTGGGAGGGCTAGCGGCGTGGCGTTTCGGTGTTTGGCTTGCACAGCATGAAGACCGTTGGCCCTCGTTCTTGGTAACACCAGGGACGATCCGAGCTCTCGACGCAGTGCGTCGTGGCTATTCGCAACACGGCGGGATGTACCTCGTCGGCAATCGGTTCTTGCCCGCGCTGCGGGCTTTCTTCTTCGTGGGCGCAGGCCTGTCTGGGATGCGCGCGCGTCCGGTGCTCATCTACGGGGGGATCTCAGCGGCTCTATGGAATGCGCTCCTCCTGGGAGTCGGTTATGCGGTTGGCAACAACTGGGACGCGCTGCGCGAGTTGGCGGACCGGTACACCGGAGCGACATTGATTCTCGTGCTCGTCGTCACGGTTGCGGTCGTTGGCCGGTTCCTTTGGAACGGCAAGCGCGCTTAGCGCTCGCGGCTCTCGATCGGCGAGTCGGCTTTCACCATCGCCCGCACGAGCTCGCGGTTCATACGCGCGATCCAGCGCAGGCTCACGCCCTTCGGACAGACGGCCTCACACTCGCCGTGGTTGGTGCAACCTCCGAAGCCCTCGGCATCCATCTGCGCCACCATCTTGCGGGCTCGGTCTTGGCGCTCCGCTTGCCCTTGGGGAAGCAATGAGAGGTGCGAAATCTTCGCCGCCGTGAAGAGGCTGGCTGATGCGTTCGGGCAAGCCGCTACGCACGCTCCACATCCGATACATTCGGCCGCATCCATCGCCTGGTCAGCGATCGCTTTCGGAACGGGCAGCTCGTTGGCTTCCGGAGCGCTTCCCGTTCGAATCGAGATGTAGCCCCCGGCCTGGATAATACGGTCGAAAGCGGTTCGGTCGACGATGAGGTCCCTGACGACAGGAAAGCCGTGCGCGCGCCAGGGCTCGAGCCAAATCACATCGCCGTCTTTGAATTGTCTCATGTGAAGTTGGCAGGTGGTGGTCAGCTTCTGCGGGCCGTGCGCCACGCCATTGATCACCATGCCGCAGGTTCCGCAGATGCCTTCTCGGCAATCGTGATCGAATGCGATGGGCGACTCGCCTTTCTCGATCAGACCCTCGTTGACCACATCGAGCATCTCGAGGAACGACATGTGGGTCGTGATGTCTTTCGCAAGATACGTCTGGAATCGTCCGGCGTCGTTCGGGCCGTCTTGTCGCCACACGTGCAGGGTCAGGTTCAGCAGTTCTTCGCTCATCGATTCGACCTCTTACTTGTAGCTCCGCTTTGTGGGCTTGACGTATTCGAAGGTGAGCGGTTCTTGGTGAAGGCGGGGCTCGCCTGGCTTCCCCGTCCACTCCCAGGCTGCCACGTAGCTGAATCGTTCGTCGTCGCGGAGGGCTTCACCGTTCTCTTGGTACTCCTCGCGGAAGTGGCCGCCGCAGCTTTCGTTGCGCTTCAATGCGTCCAAGCACATCAGCTCACCGAGCTCGAAAAAGTCCGCCACTCGACCTGCTCGCTCGAGTGTCTGGTTGAGCTCAGCGCCCGTTCCGGTGATCTTCAGCTCGCGCCAAAATTGGTCGCGCAGCTTTGGAATTTCGCGCAACGCCTCCTCGAGCCCTTCCGCGTTGCGGGACATGCCGCACTTGGTCCAAATGATTGCGCCGAGCTTGCGGTGAAAATGCTCGGGGGCATGTCTGGGATCGGGGGCGTTCATGAGCCTGTGAACGCGGTCCTCGACGGCTTCGATCGCCCTGCGCACATCCACATGGTCTTCGTCGAGCGGAGGAAGGCTGCGCACCTCACCCAGATAGTTTCCGACGGTGAAAGGCAGCACGAAATATCCGTCCGCCAACCCCTGCATCAGAGCCGACGCGCCGAGACGGTTGGCGCCATGGTCCGAGAAGTTCGCTTCGCCGCCTGCGAAAAGGCCCGGGATCGTCGTTTGCAAGTTGTAGTCGACCCACAGGCCGCCCATCGTGTAGTGGGTCGCCGGGTAGATTCGCATCGGCGTCTGGTATGGACTATCCCCCGTGATTCGTTGGTACATGTCGAAGAGGTTGCCGTAGCGTTCTCGAATCGTCTGCTCGCCGAGGCGGGCGATCGCTTCTGCGAAGTCGAGATAGACGCCGCGTCTCTCGCCATCGACCTCTGCCCCTACACCTAGACCATCGTTGGTCACGTAGAGGGCGTTCCTGGAGGCCACGTCGCGAGGAACGAGATTTCCGAACGCCGGGTAGCGTTCCTCGAGATAGTAGTAGCGATCGGCTTCGGGGATATTTTCGGGGCGCTTGGTGGCATCTTCCCTCTTGCGGGGGACCCATACGCGTCCGTCGTTGCGAAGCGACTCGCTCATGAGCGTCAGCTTCGATTGATAGCTGCCAGACTGGGGAATGCAGGTGGGATGGATCTGCGTATAGCAGGGGTTCGCAAATGCTGCGCCGTGACGATGTGCTCGCCAAATGGCCGTGCAGTTGCTGCCTTTGGCGTTCGTCGACAGGTAGAAGACGTTGCCATAGCCGCCCGTACACAGGAGCACGATGTCGGCGATGTGCGGCTTGACCTCGCCGGTCCGCAGGCAGCGCGTGACGATGCCTCGTGCGCGGCCCTCGTGCATGATGAGCTCGAGCATTTCCGAACGTGGAAACATCTCGACAGTCCCTGCCTCAATTTGGCGGCTGAGCGCCTGATACGCCCCGAGCAACAATTGCTGCCCAGTCTGCCCGCGAGCATAGAACGTGCGCGACACCTGGGCGCCGCCGAAGGACCGGTTTCCAAGCAGGCCGCCGTATTCGCGAGCAAAGGGCACGCCTTGCGCCACCGCCTGGTCGATGATCTGCACGCTCAGCTCAGCGAGCCGGTAGACATTCGACTCCCGGGAGCGAAAGTCGCCGCCCTTCACGGTGTCGTAGAACAAGCGGTAGACGCTGTCGCCGTCGTTTTGGTAGTTCTTGGCGGCGTTGATTCCGCCCTGTGCAGCGATACTGTGCGCGCGTCGTGGACTGTCTTGATAGCAGAAGCACTTCACGTTGTAGCCCATCTCGCCGAGCGAAGCGGCAGCCGCGCCACCTGCGAGGCCGCTTCCAACGACGATGACGGTGTACTTTCGGCGATTGGCCGGTGCGACGAGCTTGCCCGCCTCTTTTTGCTTCTCCCAGCGATTCTCGATGGGACCGGTCGGTTCGTGCGATCGAAGTTCCATGACGACCCTTAAAGTGTGACGAGCCCTGCAAGCACCGAGATTGGGAACGAGATGTTGCCAATCGTGATTGCGGCCGAGATCGCGACCGCGAGATCGCGACGGTAGGAATTGTAGTGGGGATGATTGATGCCGAGCGACTGGAAAGCGCTGAAGATGCCGTGGAAGATGTGAAGTCCGAGTGCGAGGTTGCCCGCGATGTAGACTGCGGCGATCAACGGATGTTGAAACCCTTCGACGACGTTTCTGTATGCGTCACCTGGATGAGCCGGGAGAATCGTGAAGTGCAACAAGTGATAGATCACGAACAGAAGTAGGATTGGACCGGACCAGTACATCGTTCGCGCCGCGTAGTCGGTAGCGAGGTCCCGGTGTTTCTCGTACCGAGAGCCCCGAGCCTTGCGGTTGCGGGCCCATAGCGCCAGCGCGGAAGAGATGTGGACGCCGAAGGCCGCGAGCAAGACCAAGCGCGTACCCCAAACCAGTGGCGGCAGACTTTGCAGCTTCTCGGCATAGCCGTTCATGGCTTCTGGTCCGAAGTACAGGTTCAGGTTGCCCAGGAAGTGAACGATCACGAAGCCGACGATGATGACCCCCGAGAGGGCCATGATGACCTTCTTTCCGACGGTCGTCTGATGCAGCGTTAGGGCTCGTTGCATGGGTTCTCCTCAGTCCCCGGCGCGCCGGGCGGCCGATTCATACATCCCCCTGCGGGCGCTCGCCACGCGGCAGGTAGAAAAAGGGCGTGCTTAGTGCTCAGGGGGGTCGTAGTACTCGACGAATTCACCGCGGAACGTTTCGAGCACTGTGACACCGCTTTCTTCCCTCACAAGGTAATTCGGGCCGATTGGCACTTTGCCGAGGCCTCCTGGCGTATCGACGATCAGCTTCGGGAGCGCAATCCCGCTCAGCCGTCCCTGCAGAGCGGCCATCAGAACGATCCCGCGCCGCAGTGGCGTCCGCAAGTGCCCGGTCCCGCGAACCGGGTCCATCTGCAATAGGTAATAGGGTCGCACCCGCGACCGGACCAGGCCCCGAAACAGGGCCTCGAGAGTGTTCGGATCATCGTTGATGCCGCGCAGCAGAACGGTCTGGTTCATCGTCGGCAAGCCCGCGTCGGCAAGACGAGCGCAGGCCGAGCGGGCCTCGTCGGTGAGCTCTTTCGGATGGTTGAAGTGAGTCATGATCCAAGTGGCTTCGTGACTTTCGCGGATTGCGCTGCAGAGCTCCTCTGTGATTCGCTGGGGGAGGGTGACCGGGGCCCGCGTCGCCACGCGCACGTAGTCGACATGGTCGATTTCCCGGATTCTTCGGAGCAATCGTGCGAGCCGGTCGGTGGACATGACGCACGGATCGCCGCCGGAGACGATGACGTCGTGGACTTCCGGGTGGGCCTCGATCCATGCGAATGCAGGCTCGAGCGCGGTCATCGAGCGCGCACCTCCCCCATCCCCAACCAGTCGGGAACGGGTGCAGAAGCGGCAATAGACACCGCAGCGGTCGGTTGCGATCAGGAGAACGCGATCGGGATAACGTTGAATCAGATGCGGTGCGACTTCGTGAGCTTCCTCACCCAAAGGATCACGCAGGTCGCCCGCCACTGAGATCGCCTCCTCGGCCCGAGGGATGCACTGCTTGCGGATTGGGCAATCTGGATCGACCGGGTCGCAGAGCGCGAGATAGTAGGGAGTGATCGAGATCGGTAGTCCGGCTGCCATGGCACGACTGGCGCCGATTCGCTCGGCATCCGTCAGGGTCAGGGCCTTGTCGAGGGCTTGTAAATTCGTGGCCGCGTTCTGTGCTTGCCAGCGCCAATCGCTCCAGTTGAAAGCCGAAGCCTCGCGAAAATCTAGCGGCATCGCGCACACGATGCGCAGCTTAGTTGGTGCCTAGTGGGTGGCAACTCTCCTTGCTCCTGGACACGATCCAGAAACATTGTCATATGCCAACTGTTGGCCTTGCCCAATGGGGGTTTTGCTCCCATTTGCCAGACGAAAGCGGAGAGATCATGGCGACCTCAGACCCACGCCCCTTCGACGTCGAGTACATCGAGAACCCAACGCAGATTGAGCTGCGGGACCTCGCACTCGCGCATACCCCCTGCGTTCAACGCACCGCAGTTGGCAGCATCAACAAGGTCTCGCGCAACAAGTCGCGGGTGGCCATGTACACGTACGTGATCGACACGGAGGACCGATGGAGCCATCAGATCATCGATCCTGAGAGGGCTCGTGCCTTGATCGACCGGCAGGCGAAGTACATCGCCGATAAGGGAAAGCTCATTGCGATCGATGGCTACGTGGGGCTCGGTGAGCATGCGTTCGGGGCGACCTGGCTCTACACGTTGGAGGCTGCGAACATCGCCGGCATGCAACAAATCCTCGCGTTCCCGCGTTCCGACGTCGAGACTGGGGCGCGGTTGAAGGCTCCATTCCAGCCCGATTTTCGTCTCTACTACACCCCCGACCTCATGCTCGAGGACATGCCTGGCCGCCAGGCGATCATCGTCGACATGGAGAACTGGACGACGTACGTCATGGGTGCCGACTACTTCGGCGAGTCCAAAAAGGGCATCCTCCGTATGCTCAATCACCGCGTCTACCAACAGGGTGGGCTCGTGTTGCACGCAGGCGCCAAGGCGGTCACCAGCTCGCAGGGCAAGAAGCTCACCATGACGATCATGGGCTTGTCGGGCACAGGAAAGACCACCACGACGTTCTCGAAGCAGGGCGACCTCACGGAGCCGATCCAGGACGACATGGTGGCGCTGTGGCCGCACGGCGCGCTGTCGATTACCGAGAACGGTTGTTTCGCAAAGACCGATGGCTTGTCGCTCGACACCGAGCCCGTTCTTTTCACCGCGACGAGCGGTCCCGACGCATGGATCGAGAACGTTTTTCTCGAGGCCGACGGCTCGTTCAATTTCAGCAAGGGCGTGCTCTCGGTGGATGACGTCCGCCGGCTTCGCGACATCCTCGTCGGCACAGGCGCCAACGCTGCGAACATCGCCAAGTACATTTCGGGTGAAGTCAAAGTCGATGAAGTGGTCAACAGTCATGGCATTCCGGCAGACGGCTGGGACTTCGTCGTGTGGACGCAGAACGGGCGCTCGATCGTTCCGATGAGCTCCATTCCCGAGGCTGCAGACCTCCACAACATCCCGCAGGTCAAGTCGATGGGGATTCTCAATCGTGATGAGGGCTATGACGCGGCGATGCCTGGGATCGTTCGGTTCACCTCGCCGGAGCAGGCTGCTGGCTACTTCATGCTTGGAGAGACTTCCAAGACGAGTGCGGCTGGTAAGGACCGCGGCAAGACGCGTTCGCCATTCACGCAACCATTCTTTCCCGCAAAGCACGGGCTTCAGGCGAAGCGTTTCGCCGAGCTCGCCGGAACGATGCCTGGCGTCACGATGTGGTTGATGAATACGGGCTACATCGGTGGCGAGGCCAACGACGCCAAAGAGAACAAGGCGCTCAACATCAAGATTCCCCATTCGAGCGCGATGCTAGAGGCGCTCCTGAGCGACACGATCAAATGGAAGAAGGATCCGGACTTCGGTTACGAGATCGTCGATGTAGACGCGCCCGAGAACGCGGATCTCGTCGCGGACGTGCCAGCCGAGATTCTCGAGCCGCGCCGCTTTTTCGACCGCCGTGGGCGGCACCAAGACTACGAGCAGTGGGTCGCCCACATGAAGGAAGCCCGGACGGCATTCCTCAAGAAATTCGACGTCTCAGACGCCATCATCAAGGCGACCGCGAACTGAGGCCCTGGGCGGCCCGCCGCGCAGGTTTTGGGGGTCGCCCACTGATTTGTGGTAACAGGCTTTGGCGTGAAGCGACCCGCGTGCCTTGCCCTCTTTTTGTTCGCAGTCGCAGCATTGGGTGCGGGCCTCGGCCCAACCCGGACTGCTCGTGCCGACGGGGATCTCGTCGTGCTCGACGGCGTGTTCGGCGGCACGGTGTCGAGCTTTGCAGGTCGCAAGCAGTGGCAGCCCACACTCTGGGTCGATGGATCCGTTCGCGCCGCCGGGCCGCTGCACCTTGGCGGTTACTTCCAATGGTTGGGGAAGAACTTTCCGCTCGACCAGCCCGGGCTTGGAGGGGGCGGCCTGCTCGCGCTCCGTTGGAACGTCAAGCATCTACGGCTCTCGGGAGCGTTCACCGGCGGCTATCTCAGAGTGCCACTGCCGAACTACGTGCGGGGAGCCGGCACGATAGGATCGTTCTTCGGTCTCGGGTATGGGTTCCTCTCGTGGATGGGGGCCGAGGTCCGCGGCCGATGGATTCGATACTTCAACATGCCGTCGGGTGCCCCGAATCATTCTTGGAGCATCGAAGCGGGATTCAGCTTCTTCATCAACTGAGCTGTCCCGAAGCGCGCTACTTCTTTTCGAGGTTCTCGACTGCGTTTTGGGCGCGTCGAGCCGCCTCGGGGTCGCTCTTTTCGACGGCTGCGATGTAACGCTTGAAGGTCGCGATCGCCATTTCGGTGTTTCCGAGCTTCTCGTAGCATGACGCCAAGTCGAACAAGAGGTCCGGTGGACCGCCGTCACCAAGCTCGATCGCCTTGATATAGACGGGGATCGCTTCCTTGTATCGCTCCGCTCCGCGGTACGAAATTGCCAGGTTTCGGGCGAGCTCCGGGTCATACGGTCGTGCCGCGATCGCTTGCTCCTGTGCTTTGATCGCTTCGTCGTAGCGTCTGGCCTTGCGAAGCGCGACGCCGAGGTTGTTCAGCAGCAGGGGATCGTCGGGGATCGCCTTCAGCGCCTTCTGGTAGGTCGCGATCGCTGCATTGGTATCGTTCGACTGTCGGTAAGCGACGCCGAGATTGAGCCAATGGTTGGTGTCCTTCGGTTCGAGCGCAGTGGCCTTTTGCAAATATCTCACCGCTTCCTTCGGGCGGCCTAGCCGAAGCAGAGTTGCACCGGCGAGGCCTTGCGCTCCGCCATCTTTGGGGTCGATCGCGATCGCGCGTTTGAAGGAAAGTAGCGCCTCGTCGTAGCGGCCAAGGCGCCGTAGGATCGTCCCTCGGGTGAGGTACCCCTGGGCGTATTCGGGCTTCGCGGCCACCGCGAGGTCGACTTCCGCGAGGGCTTCCTCGTAGCGGCCTTCATCTCGGAGCGTTTTCGCGAGCTGGTAGTGGGCGTCGGCCGCATCGGCCGAGGCGAGGGGCGCCATCAGCCAGAGCGCGCATCCCAGAACCATCCCAATCCACCGCACATTCTGAGATTAGCACAGACGGCCGCTTAGACGCCTGTATAGAGCCAGCCGATGGCCGTTTGGAAGACGGGTGGCATGAGGCGGTCGAACAAGACCCAGGCGATGATCAGCCCCATGAGGGCGCCGCCACCGGAGAAAAGCCGGAACCATTGGCCGCGCATGCGTTCGCTCAGCACAAGCGGGACGATCGCATATCCATCGAGCGGGGGAAGGGGGATCAAGTTGAAGCAACCGAGGATCAGGTTGATGGAAAACAGCACGCTGAAGAAGAGCGCCAAACCCGCGGAGATCCCGGACGGTGCGACGGCCAGCGTTTCGAGCGTGAGGCCCGAGGTCGGTAACGAGAAGTAGCCCCTTGCGATCCCTCCGCGGATTGCCAGCGCGGCGAGCAGCGCAAGCGCGAAGTTGGCCGCCGGCCCCGCGGCCGCCATGCCGGCCGCTCGTCGGGGGTGATGGCTGGCCCAAGTCGGGTCATAGGGCGCGCTGGCCCAGCCGATCATCCAGCCTCCCCCTTGCAAGAGAAACGAAAGAATCGGGACCACGAGTGTGCCAAACGGCTCGCGTTTGATGTGCGGCAGGGGGTCGAGGGTCACCTGCGCTGCGGCGGTGGAATCGCCACCGAGCTTACCGACGAAGGCATGGGCCGCCTCATGACACGTAAGCGAGAGCAGGAAGGCCGCAAGCCAGAGCGGGAGCGTCGCGAAAATATGAACGTCCATCGATCCGCGCCAGCCTACTATGAAAACACACGCCTGCTACATTGCTGCGATGGGACCCATCATCGCCTTGTTCGATATAGACGGTACACTCCTGCGCGCGGGTGGGGCCGGGAGGCGTGCCATCGAGCTCGCGCTTGGAGACGTGCTGGACGGGCTCAGTCGCCCTATCCGCCTCGATTCTGTCGAATTTGCGGGGAGAACGGACCCGTGGATCGTTCGCACGGCGCTCCTGCAGCTCGGTCTCGCGGCGGACGACCGTGTGGTGGACGAGGTGCTGCGGCGTTACGCGGCGCATTTGCCGCGCGAGCTCGAGCTCGCGAGCGCATTCGAGGTGCTCCCAGGAGTGCTCGCGTTGCTGTCGGTGCTGAGCGTTCGAGACGACGTGGTCCTGGGACTTGGGACCGGCAACACCAAACCCGCTGCCTATGCGAAGCTGGCGCGCGGGGGGCTCGACGCGTTTTTTGCCTTTGGCGGGTTCGGCTCCGATCACAGCGAACGCGCCGAGCTTCTGCGCACCGCAATGCACCGGGGCTTGCAGCGAGCAGGAGTCCAACCAGGAGCAGCACGGGTCGTCGTGATTGGGGATACGCCGCATGACGTCGCCGCAGCACGGGTCATTGGAGCCCGTTGCGTGGCGGTGGCCACTGGCGGCTACGACAGCTCCGAATTGCTAGCTGCAGGGGCTAGCGTCGTCGTGTCGGACCTTCTTTCGCCTGACGTTCACGCCGCGTTCGATCGGGCATTGTTCGCCTAGTCGATGGGCTCGAGCACGCGCTCTTCGACCATCGCCGCAAGAGATCCCGGCGGCGCAGGTTTTCGTCGTACAGGCATCGATCCCGACAGGGCGTCTCTTTCGTGTCCGTGTAATACTCCGCGCGTGCAACAGTCATCGACCCATTGGTACGGACGCTGGTGGGCGATCCTGGCGCTGATCGTCATCGTCATCGGGGGCACGGGGTTGCTCACCATCAAGGCGCTGGGCCTGCGGTCGGTAAGCGTCGACGGGGTGCCCTTCGACCAGCCGCCAACCGGATTCGATTACAGTTGGTGGAACGCTGCGCTCGGCCGATGGGCGCACCCCGATGGGGTGGACTACGATGCGGTGCGGTCCGAGAGCATCGATCTGCGCCGCTTCATCGCGACGCTCGGAAAGATAGGACCTCGGTCGACCCCCCAGCGATTCACCACAGAGCCGGAGCGCCTCGCCTATTACATCAATGCGTACAACGCGTTGGTACTGTTTGGGGTCGTCGCCAACTGGCCGCTCGACACCGTGCACGAGGTCCGCGGCTGGTTGGACCCGAGACCTGGATTTGGTTTCTTCTACGGTCTTCGCTTTCCGCTCGATGGAGGCACGACCAATCTGTACGAGTTGGAGAACGAGGTCATCAGGGGGTTCGGCGACGCGCGGATTCACGCGGCGATCAACTGCGCCTCGAAGTCATGTCCTGCGCTGATGCCGTACGCCTTCGAGCCGAGGCAGCTCGATGATCAGCTCGACGCGGTGACACGCGATTTTTGCTCCAGGCCGCGACACGTCCGGATCGACGAGGAGGCCAAGGAGATCCAGTTGTCGTCGATCTTCGAGTGGTACCGGTCCGATTTCGAGGAGTACGCTCGGCGCCTGGGCCGGCCCGCCACGATCCTGGACTTCATCCTCGCGTTCGCCGAGCCCCAGGAGGCCGCCGACGTCGAGCGCGCTCGGAGCGCGGGCTTCGAGATCGCGTTTCAGCCGTATGACTGGACGCTCAATCGCCGTTGAGCGGGCTGAGTTGGGCAAAATACCGCATAATTCGACGATCGGTCCCATCCCTTACTAGACTTCGAAGATGATTCAGGGGGGTAGTCGATGCGATCGTTGCGCTTCGGCATGCTGACGGTGCTACTGGGCTCGTTCTGGCTAGGAGGCGTTGCTTCGGCCGATGACCGGGGAGCCGCATTGTTGCCGTTCCAGGGTCCCCAGGCTTCCAAGGTCCGCCAGAGGGTCCAATCGGGCTTACGCGCAGCCGACGTTCGACTGGTCCCGCTGAAGCAGGTGACCGCGGTGACCAAGGGGACGAAAGGGTACGCGAAGCAAGCCGCCAAGCTCGATGCAAGCGCACTCGTTCGAACCCACATCCGACGTGTCGAGGGTCGATGGATTGCCAAGACGGAGATACGCAACGCGAAGGGTCAGCGCGTCGAGGAGCTCGGCAGCAACTCGTCGAGCATCACACGCCTTTCCAATCGCATCGTGAACCAACTGATCAAGACCGGGTTGCTGCCGGTCGCGAGCCCTTCTGCCGCAGTTGCTGGATCAACGGAGCGCGCGACGGAGCCTGAAGCACCGACACAGCCGCGACTCGTCATCAGGCCATTCAAGGGCACACAGGCGGCCAAAATTCGAGGCGCTGCGGTGCGTGGGCTTCGCTCCGAGCCCGTCGAGCTCTTCCCCAATCAGCGCTTCGACGAGAAGGCACGAAGCCTGGGAGCCGACCCGAATTCAATCGAGGGTCACGTGGCTCCGGCCACAGATCTCGCGGTCAGCGGGCTCATCGAGGGCGATGTGCTGCGCGAGGACGGCGTGTGGTCGGTTTATGTTCGTCTCGTCGACGGAAAGAGCGCGAAAGTGATCGTTCAGCACTTCTATGCGGCCAGCACGTCGTCCGCGCTGGCGAGGTCGGTGCAAACGAAAATAGGCCCCGATTTCCGCAAGGACATCGAGATGCTCGGCGTAGCGGTCCCCGCGGAGGTGCCGATCGCACCCGTGGAAGTGACGGCTGCGCCGGCCGCGAAGGTAGTGTCGAAGGAAGAGGTCGCGAGCAAGCACGAGTCGAAAGCTCCCAAATCCGCGCGACCCGCGGCGGTCGACATCGAAGTCGATTTCCGCCTTCTTCATCGCAGCTTCACGTACAGCGACGTGGTAAGCAGTGATCTGCGCGATTATACGCTCAACATCGCGCCAGGCGTCGGTACGAAGTTTCAATACTATCCGGGCGCTCATTTCACTTCGGGCGTGGGGGCGCAATTCGGGGTCGACTTCGAATGGGAGCGCTTGTTTCCATTCGACTCGACCCGTGCAGATGGGGCACGGTTTCCAACTCAGTCCCAGCAGTTCTTGATCGGGTTGCGTTGGCGATACCCGAAAGGCCGGTGGGAACCCACGGTCATCCTCGACTACGGCGTCCACACGTTCGAGTTCGGCGTGTCAGGGCCGCCGGTGCCAGGCGAGGATACGACTCCGGGAGTTCCAAGCGTGAAGTACGAGTTCGCGCGGGTGGGCGGCGGGTTTCGAGTTAGCGTCGGCAAGAAGGAACGCCTCATCCTGGCGATGAGTGCAGCCTTTCGCGGGGTGTTTTCGGTTGGGGGGATCGGGACGTACGCTTGGTTCCCCCAGGCCAAGGCCAACGGGATGGACGCGATGCTCATGCTCGGCTACGCGCTTCCAAAGGGTTTCGAGATCCGAATCAGCGGCGACTACCGGGGCTACTGGTTCGCCCTCAATCCGGTGCCGCCCAATCCGCCTTACGTGGCCGGCGGTGCGCTCGACCAATATTGGGGGGCATCGATCGGCGTAGCGTGGCGCCGATAGAGGCGGGCTCGCTCACGAAGTACCCATAATCGACTTTGCCAGCTAAGCTCGGTGGATGAACCGCCGCTTGGCCATCTGCGTCACGGCCTTTCTGGTCTTGGGGTGCCAGAGCGGGGAGGAGCCGGTTCGGGGCGCGCACCGCGGCGTGGACCCCACGGTAGTGCAGCAACGACGCGTCGCGCCCCCGCGGCAGCCGGTCGAGGTCCCTACACCGGAGCCGCGCAACCCGCAGATCATCGTGGTCGGGACCACCGCGGAGGAGCCGAAACGCGACTTGGCCGCGGAGCTCAAGGCTGCCGTAGGCACTCCAATCGATTGCGTACGCGACTTCTCCGCCAGCAACGCCACGACAATTCGAATCAGCGTGAGCGCAATCGTTCGGCTCACAGGAATGATCATCGAGCCCTCGGCGTACGGAGCAGGGCTGTCCGAAGCCGCCCGCAAGTGTATCGAGGATCGAGTTGGCAGCGTGGTCTTGAAACCCTTGGACGATTCGGTGTCCCAGACGGTCTCGACGGTCATCGAGATCAACTACGAACCCCCGGTCATCGTCGAGAATGGTCCCCGCGTGCGAGAACCACAGCTCGAGGATGTCGTTCATCCGCTGCCGAAGAAGGAATCGCTGCCTAGGGGGCAAGGGACCCCGATCGAGAAGATGCCCTACCAGCCGATCAGCGGGGCCGACACGGTGCCCATCGAAGCCCAGAAAGACCAGCGACGAATCAAGGGTCCGAAGCCTCGCGCGATCGACGGGTATGAAGTGGACGAGAACGCGCAGGAATGGAACTAGCCACCCAGCATGGGCATGACCGCCGAGGCGAAGCTCAGCACCAAGAAGAACCCGCACATGTCCGTCACCGTCGTGAGAATGGGCCCCGAGGCCAGGGCGGGATCCATCTTCAAACCTCGCAAGATCAAGGGCATCAGGCCGCCCAGTGAGACGGAGAGCACCGTATTGAGTGTCAACGCCAGCCCCACCACGAGGCTCAGCGCGAGGTTTCCCTTCCACAGGTATGCCGTGCCACCGAGGAGTAGCCCGAGGGCGACCGCGTTGATCACTCCCACCGAGAGCTCCTTTCCCCAGACGCGCATGAGGTCGGCCGGATGGATCAAGCCGAGGCTCAATTCGCGCATACTGACGGCGATGGCCTGGTTTCCGGAGCACCCGCTCATGTCGGAGATGATCGGCAAAAAGACAGCTAGGACGATCACAGCCGACAGCGTCTCCTGATAGGCCGCAATCACACTCGCCGCGATCAGGTTGAGGACGATGTTGATACTCAGCCACGACAAGCGCCTCCAGGCGCGGGTGAAGACCGGCATCGTGCGGAGCTCCTCGCCGCCGACGATACCCAGTGCCTTGAGGTGGTCACTTGCCTCCCGTTCACCCAGCGCTTCGGCTACGTCGGCATGGCGCACGACGCCCACCAAGAGGCCATCCGCATCCACGACCGGGACTCCGCGGTATGGACGTGTGGAGAAGAAATCTTGCAGAGCTTCGATGCCTGCATCGACGGAGACGAAATCCGTGCCCGTGATCATGATCTCGCGCAACGGAACGCTCGGAGCGGTCAGAACGAGGTCGCGAAGGCGGAGAACTCCTTCGAGCATTCCTTGATGGTCGGTGATGTAGATGTACTGAATGTCGTGACGCTGATAGTCTTCTTGGTGCGCCTGTAAATCTGCAAGCACCTGTGCGACGGTCAGGTCGTCGGAATAGGATAGGTACTCGGTGACCATCACGCCGCCGGCGGTACGCTCGGCGTACCGGGCCAATTTCTCGGCATCGGCGGCATCCTCTGCCGGCATGGCTGCGAGCACTGCCTCGGCATAATCAGGCTCGAAGTCCGACAGAATGTCCGCCTGCGTATTGCTCGGCAGAGTGCTCACGATCGCGGCAGCTTCTTGCGGTTCGAGGCCTTCGACCATGTCGGCCGCCAAGGAATCGGGGAGCGCTTTCATCAGGGTGCCGGCCAGCTCGGGGTCGAGCATGGCAAGCATCTGATGGCTTTCGGCGGCGCTCAGGTGAGAGAACAAGCGGGGCACGTCGCCTTCAGGAACGGCTTCCATGAAGGCACGGGCGGCGCCAACGTCATCTGCTTGCAAGAGCTCTTGCAGTTGCTCCCAAAGGGGGCTGCTGTCACCGGGCGGCACAGTGGTTGGGGGCATGCGCTGAGCTAACACCGCCTCATGGCCCCCGCAATCCCAACCCTGGTGCGGCGCGATTTCTATTCGGTCATCACGCGGCCGAAGAGGGCTTTGACCTTGTGGTGTCGCTTGACGACGAAGACCGGCTTGTCGGAAAGGCGGGCGATCTCTTCAGGTATGTTGCCGAACACGATGCGGGTCGAAAAGCTCTTCCGGGCGGCGCCAACGATCACACCGTCGTGCTTACGGAGCTCTTCGACGATTCCATCGGTGACCGAGCGATTCTGCACGATGACTGTGACGACGTTCTGGAAGCCTGTGGCCTCGACAATCCGGGCTTTGGCCGCGCCAAGACGCTCGTTCTCGGACTGGATGAGCTCCTCCTGAGCGTCGATCGGGACCACCGCGCACAGCGTCAGGATGCCACCCTGTGAAGCGGCGATGTCTGCAGCGTAGTTTTCGGCTCGCTCGGCGTGAACGCCGCCATGGGTAGGCAACAACAATCGTTTGGGTAGTTCCTTGCCCATGAGCTTCACGACCATGATGTCGGTACGAGCATTCATGACGATCGTGTCGGTGATTTCTCCCAGGATGTAGCGCGCCGTCGAGGTGTGACCTTTCCAGCCGACGACCATCAGATCGCAATGGCGTTCCCGGCTGGTCTCGAGGATGGCACGAGCTGGGTTGTGGCCAATTCGCACGAGTGACGTCATGGGCACGTCGTCGTGGCGCGCCCGTCGACGGGCTGCATCCAAGATGTCTCGCTCGCGCTCGACGTGGACGCTTTCGAGGCGCGGAGGAAGCTGCTCTGGGACGACCACCACACGGACGGCGATGACGTGCCCGTCACGTGCATGCGCGATCGCCGCGGCGACGTCGATCAGCGAATCGACGTTTGCAGGATGGGCGAGGGGCACCAAGATGCGGAAGCTCGCGTCCGCGGCGTCGGTTTGCTCGAAGGCGACCCTGGACGGCTCTCCGGGCAAGGCTTCCGCCTCGATTTGGGCACCCTTCCAACCCATGAAGCCCAGGAATCCAACGACCAGGGCGCCCAGCGCCAAGAGCACGGGAGCCAAGTGCGGAACCTGCGAAAGCAGGTACAGGTTGGCGAGAATCCCGAGAGCGGGAAGCAGGGGCACCAAGGGTACTCGGAATGGGCGTTTGAGGTTCGGGAACTTGCGCCGATGAACGATGAGAGCCGCGTTCACGAAAATGAGCGCGATCAGAAGGACGCAATCTGCAAAGTGGGCGAGCTCTTCGAGCGGAAGCAACGTGGCGAAGGTTGCAATCCCAGCCCCGACGAGGAGCAGCGCAATGACCGGGGTGCGCGTCTGCGCGTTGATCGAGCCGAACTCCTTGGGTAGGTGGCCAAGCCGGCTCATCGAGAGCGCGACGCGAGAACCGGCCAGGATCGAAGCGTTCGACGCCGAGACCATGGAAAACAGGGCACCGCCGACGATCACCATGCCGCCGATGGGCCCCAGAAACTCCACCGCGGCCGTTCCCATCGCCGACTCGCTGTACTCGCTGAGATTCGCTGCAACCACGACGAGCACCACCAAGGTGTAAAGCAACGTCACGAAGCCCATCGAGATGAAGATCGCACGGGGGATCGTGGCGATCGGATCTTTCACCTCACCTGCCGAGGCCGCAATCGCGGAAAATCCGAAGAAGGTGATGAATACCATCGCGGCAGTGCTGCCGATTTTCCCAACATCCGTGCTGAAGCGTTCGACGATCACTTCAGGGTCGACGTGAAGCAGACCGCCGCCCACGAACCAAAAGAGCAGAATCACTTTGCCAACGGTCACGATCACCTGAAAGGAGCCACTCTCTTTGGTGCCTTTGATGTTGAGGAGGGTGAGCGCAGCGACGGTGACGAGCCCGGGAAGGATCTCTATTCGTGACTCGGCGATGAACTCGTTGAAGTAGCTGGCAAAGCTCGCGACGTAGAAACCGCACGAAGCGGTGTATCCAAGGAGCAAGCACCAGCCGACCATGTAAGCGATGAGGGCAGGAAACGTTCGGCGCGCATAGAGATACCCTTCGCCCGATTGCGGATAGAGGGCGCTGAACTCGCAATAGGTGAGGGCGGTGAACGTTGCGACCACTGCGGCGAGCAAGAAGGATGCGATGGCGGCAGAACCGACGTAGCCCACCGCCAAGCCCGAGAGCGTGAAGATGCCGGCCGCGATCATCGTACCGACACCGATCGCGAGGACCGATAGGAGGCCGAGGTCGCGAGTGAGCTCCGCCTCGATCACCTGGCCGTTGGCCTCGACCTGCGCTGGCTCGCCCATCCGTACCGCAGAGTGGCATATCGAGCAGTCCCTTCCGGAACAATCGAACGCAGGACCGGCGGAATTAACCCCAAAGGCAATCCCGCCCAGTCTCTCGCGGCGGGCGCTGGCGAAGGCAACCGGCTTCCACTCGTGTAGTGTGGCGACACGCGGGTGCTAGAGTTCGGCCCAGCCCATGCCCAACCCAGATCGGCAGTCCAAACGGAGGCCACCCACGCCCCGTATCGCAGTGCTCTATCTTCTCGCGGCCGTCGTCGGGGCATCGCTGCTGATGCAGATGTGGCAGACCTACGAGACGGTTGCGCCCATCCCCTACAGCAAGTTCGAGAAGCTGCTCGAAGACGGAAAAGTCAAAGAGGTCACGATAACGGACGACGCCTTGCAGGGTGAGCTGACAGAGCCGCTCGATGGAAAGACGCGCTTCGTGACGAATCGGGTCGACCCTGACCTCGCCCAGCGCCTCCAAGCACACGGAGTGGAGTATTCGAAAGAACAGCAAAACACACTCGTTCGAAGTCTCATCTCGTGGACCTTTCCCCTGCTGCTCCTCGTCGGGTTCTGGTTCTTCATGAGCCGGCGGATGGAAGGAATGGGTGGTCCCGGTGCCGGGCTGATGTCGGTCGGCAAGAGCAAGGCCAAGGTCTACATGGAAACCGACACTCGCGTGACCTTCTCTGATGTCGCGGGCGTCGATGAAGCGAAGCAGGAGCTCCAGGAGGTCGTCGCTTTTCTCAAGGACCCGAAGTCGTACGGTCGACTCGGAGCGCGCATGCCTAGAGGGATTCTGCTGGTAGGTGCACCGGGTACTGGAAAGACGCTCTTGGCCCGAGCCGTAGCAGGAGAGTCAGGAGTCCCCTTCTTTTCGATCAGCGGCTCCGAGTTCGTGGAGATGTTCGTTGGCGTTGGGGCAGCGCGGGTTCGAGACCTCTTCAACCAGGCCCGTCAACAAGCACCGTGCATCATCTTCATCGACGAGCTCGACGCGCTCGGCCGGGCGAGAAACGCGGGGCCTTTTCTTGGCGGGACCGACGAGAAGGAGCAAACCCTCAATCAGTTGCTCGTCGAGCTGGACGGCTTCGACCTCTCGACCGGCATCGTCCTCCTAGCTGCCACGAACCGCCCGGAGATATTGGATTCGGCGCTGCTACGTGCAGGTCGCTTCGATCGCCAGGTACTCGTCGATCGGCCCGACCGCACTGGCCGAACCGCGATTCTCAAAGTGCACTCCAAAAACGTACCGTTAGCGACCGATTTGGACCTGGAAACCGTGGCCGCGCTCACGCCTGGATTCACGGGTGCCGACCTGGCCAATCTGATCAACGAAGCTGCGCTGGTGGCGACACGAAGAGCGGCCGACTCGGTGACCCTCGAGGATTTTACCGCTGCGATCGAGCGCATCGTGGCTGGTCTCGAGAAGAAGAACCGCCTCCTCAATCCGCGCGAGCGCGAGGTCGTCGCATACCACGAAATGGGGCACGCCTTGGTGGCGCTCATGTGCAAGAAATGCGACCCCGTGCACAAGGTATCGATCATTCCGCGTGGAGTGGGGGCCTTGGGATATACGATGCAGCGGCCTATCGAAGATCGTTTCCTGATGACGAGCGAAGAGCTACTGGAAAAGATGGCCGTTCTCTTGGGCGGTCGCGCCGCTGAGAAACTGGTGTTTGGTCACTTGTCCACAGGCGCGGCCGACGATCTGGCCAAGGTCACCGACATCGCGCGAAGCATGGTGACGCGCTATGGGATGGTGCCTGAGCTCGGGCCCGTGTCTTATGAGAGCGAGTCGTCTGCGTTTCTGGGAGATAATGCGACTCCGTTTCGAAGCCGAAACTACAGCGACGACACGGCAAGGGAGATCGACACCGCGGTCCGGACCATGGTTCAGCGTGCCTTCGACCAAGCGCTCTCGATCCTCGGCGAGGAGCGCGAGGCCCTCGAGACCGGCGCAAAGCAACTGCTCGAGAAAGAAACCCTAGGCGAAGCGGATCTCAAGAGCCTGTACGGCGAAATCGAGCGAAAGCATAGGCTCGCCTCGTCGCAATGACCGGCGAATCGCTCCGGGGCTCCTTTGAGGGGAGTTTGCGGCGCTTGAAGATAGGGCTCAAGGTTCGAGAACGGCACGCGATGGCAGCATCCTAACGTTCGAGGCGTAGCCTCCGGGGCCCAATGAAAAAAGCGTATGTAACCACACTGTGCAACGGCGACGGCTATCTGCCCGGCGTCGAAGCCCTCGGGAAATCCCTCGAGGCGAACGAAAGCAAGGTTCCACGCATTGTCCTGGTGACTTCGGACGTGCCTCGAAAATCGCGAACGTGTTTGACCGATCAGGGCTGGCAGCTCCGTGAAGTCGAACCGCTCGACAATCCGAACCCGGACACCGTGCAACTGTTCTCGCGCTTTCGAGACGTCTATACGAAGCTGCGGGCTTGGCAGCTGATCGAGCTCGACAAAGCTGTTCTGCTCGATGCGGATTTGATCACGCTGCAGAACATCGATGATCTGTTCGAACGGCCTCCAATGGCCGCAGCGCCGGATTTCTTTCTTCCAGATCGATTCAACAGTGGGCTGATGGTCATCGAGCCATCGACCGAAACGTTCGAGCGGATGTTGGAGACGCTTTGGGACACGCCGAGTTACGACGGTGGCGACCAGGGTTTCTTGAACATCTTTTACTCTGATTGGTACGCGATGGACGTCTCCCATCGTCTCCCTGCTGGTTACAACCTGCAGAACTTCATCTTTCAGTTCCTCCGCGGCCACCCGAGCTTGAAGGAAGCTCTTCTGCGCGAGGCGAAGGTCATCCACTACTCGGTGCAAAAGCCATGGCTTGCAAAGACCGCCCTCACGGGCGGGTCGGAGGCGTGGTGGAATGCTTACTTCGGTGCCCATCCCGAACAGGCGAACGAGTGGAAGCGCCGGTGGCACGCCATGGAAGACTGGACGTTTGACCACGCGGTGACCGCCATCCTCAAGTAATGAGCACGAATAGGCCAGTTCAAAGCGAGCTCCCTTGGTGGAAGCGAACCACCGTTTATCAGATCTATCCACGCTCTTTTTCGGACCAAACCGGTGACGGCATCGGTGATCTTCAGGGAATCATCGACCGCCTCGATTACGTGCAGTGGCTCGGCTTGGAGACGATTTGGCTCTCGCCGTTCTTCGCGAGCCCTCAAGAGGACTTCGGCTACGACATCAGCGACCACTTCAGTGTGGCGCCCGAATACGGCTCTCTGGAGGATTGCCGACGTCTAATCGATGAGATTCACGCGCGCGGGATGAAAGTGGTCCTCGACATGGTCTTGAACCACACCTCCGATCAACATTCCTGGTTCCTCGAATCGCGCAGCACGCGGGATAATCCACATCGGGATTTCTACATCTGGCGCGACGGCCGCAAGCCCTATGGCGCAGCGCCTCCCAATAATTGGCGCTCGATGCTCGGGGGATCGGGCTGGCACTACGATCCACCGACCGATCAGTGGTACTGGGCCAGCTTTCTGCCGTTTCAGCCTGACTTGAACTATCGAAACCCCAAGGTGAAGCGCGCGATGCTCGAGATGGTCAGACACTGGCTGCGCGAAGGCGCCGATGGCTTGCGGCTCGATATCTTCAACGCGATCTACAAAGACGCTGCGTTTGCCGACAACCCTCGCTCGCTGCGCGCGATCCCTTCCGAAGAAAATCCCGGCGGCTTCTTTCAGCAAGCGATTCACACGCAAAATCACCCCGACACGTTGGCTTTCGCGCGTGAATTGCGGCGGGTGGTCGACGAGTTCGATGATCCCTCGCGCTTCATCGTGGGCGAGGTGTTTGGGTCGGCCGATCTGCTGCGAGAGTACTGTGGGCCATCGGGCGAGGGCCTGAATCTCGTCTTCTTGTTCAAGAGCCTTCGCACTCCGTTCCGAGCCGGGGCATTTCGTGACCTCGTCGACGGATTCGAGTCGGCTTTCCCAGAGCCCTTGCATCCAACCTATGTATTCGGAAATCATGATCGCCCTCGCCAAATGGAGCGGCTCGGCAATGACTTGGCCCGCGCACGACTGCTGGCGACTTTTCAAATGACGGTTCGTGGTGTGCCATTCATCTACTATGGTGACGAGCTCGGTCTCTCGCACCACGACATGCCGCGAGATGCGGCCCGTGATCCACTTGCGGACCGCTTCCGGTTCATTCCGAAGGTTCTGCTGCCAGCTTTGCGACGACGGGGGATTCTCACCAATCGAGACGAATGCCGGAGCCCCATGCCTTGGCACGGCGGAGCGCACGCTGGATTCGCGCCGCCGGATGCGCCAAAGACTTGGCTGCCATTGCACCCGCAAAGCTCGATCATGAATGTGGCCGTGCAACGAAAGGACCCGACCTCGGTGCTGGCATCGTACCGCCGGATGCTCCAACTGCGGGGTGCGAGCCTGGCGCTCTCGGCTGGAAGCCTGGAGATCGTCGATCCTCCTGCCAATCCGAACAAGATCTTCGCCTACCAGCGTGTCTACGAAGACGCCGATCGGCGCGAGGTGGCCGACGTGTTTCTCAACTTCTCGAAACGAGAAGTGCCGATCGATCTACGTCAGCTTCCGCAAGGATCCGAGGCCCGTCTCTACTCGAATCTGCGAGACGCGCCGATTGCGGCAAGGGGTCGACACGTACTGCGCCCGTGGGAGGGTGCGGTCGTGTTGCGGAGCTAGCGTATGAGCATCATTCGACGACCATCCGCGGGATCGATCTTGGTGTTTGTGACTGCGCTCGCCGTTTGGCTGGGTCCTTCGGTTGTGGCAGCGGAGGCTTCTGATGCGGCGCTCGAGCGTTTCGAAGGGACATACGGCTACGTTGGCGGGGAAGCCGAGATCAGAGCGCTAGACCGAGCCATCGATGCGGTGGTCGCGCAGATGAACTTCTTGATTCGCGGCATCGCACGTCGCCGTCTGCGTACACCCAATCTGCCCTCGAAAGAGGTCAGCATATTTGTCGAGAAAGGGCAAATCCGCATCGAACGGCCGGGACAACCCGAGGTCTCCGCACCCGCGGACGGCAAGCCCATCACCTGGCGCCACCCAACCGACGGCGACGTGTTCCAAGTCAGCCACGGCATCGACGACACCGGCGCACTCTACCAGCGCTTCGAGGGAGAGCGGAGCGTCTCTCGGAATCGCTTCGTCCTCAGTATGGACGGTAAACGGCTGACGATTGACACGTTCATCACTGCCGATCGCTTACCGTCGCCACTGCATTTCAAAATGACGTATGAGCGACTACCGGTCGAGTCGCGGGTCGTGCACCCGGTGCTTGCAATTTGGGTTTCGCACCTTGCTGACCTTTGAAAATTGCTTCTATAGTGGGCGCGTGCCACTACGCGCTGGTCTTGTCTTGTTCGTGTCCCTGACGCTGGCAAACGCGGCGCGTGCAGACCGCGCGGCATCCGAGCTGATGACCATCGACGAAGCTGTCATGGCCGCCTTGGAGCACAACCTAGATCTCCTTGCAGTCCGCTACGACGTCGACATCGCAGCGGCCCGGATCGTAACCGCGCGGATCCTCAACAATCCCTATGTCGCGGCTGGATTCGACTACTTGGACCTTCTCGGCAGCGATTTCAAGAACAACGCGGCGACAGGGGCGGGCCCCTCGGAGCAGAACATCCGCCTCGACTACCCGGTCGAGCTCGGGGGGAAGCGCCGAAAGCGAATCGCGTATGCGAAAGCCGATCACTCGGTTTCCGAGCTCTTGCTCTTGAACTCAGTTCGCGAGCTTCGCTACGCCGTGCAGAGCGCTTGCGTCCAGGTGTTATTGAAAGAGGCGCTTCTCGACCTCGGACGAAAAGATTTGTCGATCTTCCAGGGCATCGTCGACATCAACGAGGCTCGTGTTCGTAGCGGCGACCTCGCCGAGGCTGAGTTGATGCGCACGCAGCTTGCGGCGCGGGAGCGCGCGAACGTCGTCCGGGTAACCGAGCTGAGCGTGCGCCTCGCTCGCCTCCAGCTTCAGCTTCTTCTCGGCCGCTATGCGAACGCATCTCTGGTGGACGTGAGCGGACCGTTGAGGCGAGACCCCTTGGAACACGCGGACTTCGACGTAGTGCTGAGCGAAGCGCTGGAGCAACGGCCCGATGTTCGGGCACTGGCTGCGGCGGAGATTCGCTCGGATGCCGACGTGCAACTGCAGCGGGCATTAGGTTGGATCAACATGAATGTCGGGGTGCAGTTTCATCATCAGTATGGGTATGCCGAGGCCAGGTCTTTGGGATTCTTCGTTGCGATCCCGCTTCCATTTTTCGATCGCAACCAGGGCGAGATTCAACGCGCCCACCAGACGCTCGAACAGTCGTTGTCCGAGACCAAGGCATTTCACGCGTCTGTCGAGCGGGAGGTCGCAGACGCGCTTGCCGAGTATGCGGCGGCTCAGGAGCTTCTCGAGGCAATCGAAGAGGGGATGATCAAGGAGGCCCGCGAAGTGCGCGAGACGAGCGAATATGCCTACCGCAGGGGGGAGATTTCCTTCGTCGAGTTCCTCGACGCCCAACGCGCGTTCAACCAAACCATGAGGAGCTATGATGAAGCGCTGGCTGGCTATGCCTTGACGCGCTATCGGATCGACTACGTCACGGCCAGATCGGTCGAACCATGAGAATGTTTCATCTCGCTGCTGCTCTGATCGCCATTGCCGTGGTGGGCTGCAAAGGTAAACCGCAAGAGGATACGTCTGCGTCAGGGCCTGCGCCGGATGCCACGCTGCGCCGCATCGTGTTGCCGCCGGATTCTCCAATGCTTGCGGATATCAAGGTGGAGACCGTCGCCTCTGCGGAAATGCCGACGGTAGAGGTCGTGGCGCCGGGGAAGCTTCGCGCCGATCCGAATCGGCTCGCCAAGGTTGAGCTACCGGTCACGGGCCGCATCACTCAGATCCTGGTCAGTCTAGGCGACGCAGTGACCGAAGGACAGACGCTGATGGAGGTCGACAGCCCGGAAGCGGGTGAATTTCAGTCCGCCTATCTCCAAGCGCGCGCTTCGGTGGGAGAGGCCACGGCCGCCCTCTCCAAGGCAGAGGCCGACCGTGACCGCATCAGCGACCTCTTCGAGCACAAGGCCGTCGCACGCAAGGAAGTGTTGAACGCCCAGACCGAGCTCGAGCAACGTCGGGAGGAGGTCGCGCAGGCGCGTGCCGAGGCAGAGCAGGCGATCGGGCGGCTCAAGATCATGGGTCTCAAGCCGGGCCAGGTTGGAAAGCCATTCACTCTCCATGCTCCACTGGCCGGCAAGGTGATCGAGATGAACGTTGCGCCCGGCCAATTCTGGAGCGATATCAGCGCTCCGCTCATGACGATTGCAGACCTCTCCAAGGTCTGGGTGACCTCGAATGTTCCGGAGGGAGACGTCTCCAAGATACGGGTTGGTGCGATGCTCGAGGTCGAGCTGACTGCATATCCGGATCGCTCGTGGAACGTCACCGTGTTCAGGATCGCCGACGAGGTGGATCCACAAACCCACACCGTGACCGTATGGGCAGAGCTCGATAACGCCGACGGCCTGCTGCGGCCCGACATGTTTGGACGAATGCGCTACGTCGACTCGGTCGCGCGTCTGCCGGTCATTCCACTTGGCGCGGTTGTCCAAAGTGAAGGCGGCCCATTCGTCTACCGCCAGGTCACTCCAGGGACCTTCGAACCCGTCGCGGTGACGCTTGGGGTTCGCCGCAAGCAGCAAGTCGCGGTGCTCACCGGCTTGAAGGAAGGCGACCAGATCGTCGTTGGGGGCACCATGCTCTTAGAGGGCTCGGGGGCGACCGCGCCATGATCGAACGCATGGTGCGCTTCGCGCTACAGCAGCGGCTGGTGATCCTGCTGACCGCCGCGGTCGTGGCCGGCACCGGCGTTTGGGCATTCCAAGAGCTCAAGCTCGAGGCATATCCCGACATCTCCGACACCCAGGTGGTGGTCATCACTTTGCTTCCCGGGCGTGCCGCTGAGGAGATCGAGCGCTTGGTCACCGTGCCAATCGAGCGTGCGCTCAACCGCGTGCCCAACGTGATTGCGCGCCGATCGAGAACCATCTTCGGTCTTTCGGTCGTGGAGCTCACATTCGACTACGGCACCGACGATTGGTTCGCGCGCCAAGTGGTGCTCGAGGCGCTCGGTGACGCGACGCTCCCGCCCGACGCGTCGCCCTCACTCGGCCCGTTGTCCACGCCGATCGGCGAGCTCTACCGCTACACGATCGAAGCCGAAGACCGCGACCCGATCCGTCTGCGCGAGCTCGAAGATTGGGTGATCGAGCCCCGGCTTCTTCAAGTGCCTGGTGTCGCTGACGTCACGCCGTTCGGCGGTCTCGTGAAGCAGTTTCAGATCCAGCTGGATCCTCTCAAGCTCGACGAGTACGGGGTGTCCGTTGGGGATGTGGCCGACGCGGTCGGAGCGAACAACCGAAACGCCGGTGGAGCGCTCCTCGATACCGGGCAGCAGTCGCTCGCCGTGCGCGGAGTGGGAGCGATTCAATCGACTAGAGATCTCGAGAGCGTCCTCGTATCCGAGTCCGAGGGCATCCCCGTCTTCATCCGCGACCTCGGACGTGTCCAGATCGGCGGAGCGCCGCCGACCGGCATCTTCGGGCTGGGTGAGAGCAGCGAGGGCGTAGAGGGAATCGTCCTCATGCGTCGGGGGGGAAATCCGAGCGAGGTGCTGCAGGGCGTGAAGGAGGCGATCGCAGAGATCAACGATTCGCTATTGCCTCCTGATGTGCGGATCAACCCCATCTACGATCGGGCTCAGCTCGTCGACAACACCCTTCATACGGTGACCCACACTCTGATCGAAGGGCTCGTCATCGTCGTCAGCGTCCTCTTTTTCTTTCTCGTGAGCGTTCGCGCTGCGCTCATCACTGCGATTACGATTCCCCTCTCATTGCTTTTTGCATTCATCTGTATGTCGTGGACGGGCATTCCGGCCAACCTGCTCAGCCTTGGCGCCCTCGACTTTGGAATCATCGTAGACGGGTCGCTCATCATGGTAGAGCGCATCGTCCACGTGCTGAGCACCAACGACCCTGCGAGTGCCGAGGGCACAGATTCTTACCGTGCTCGTGGGCTAGTCGATTCGGTTCGCAGAGCGGCGCTCGAAGTGGGGAGGCCGATCTTCTTTTCGATGGCGATCATCGTTGCCGCGTATATTCCCCTGTTCACGCTCCAACGGGTGGAGCGTCGCCTCTTCACGCCGATGGCGTTTACAGTGTCATATGCTCTGCTGGGCGCGCTTTTGCTGTCCCTGACCGTCGTCCCGGTCCTTGCGACTTACGTGTTTGGGCGTTCCTACCGCGAGCGGGACAATCCAGCTCTGAACTGGCTGCGCAAACAGTACACGCGGGCGCTGCGGGGGGCGTTGCGGCGGGCTCGGATCACCGTGGGGATCGCACTGGCAATCGTGGCTGCTTCTTTTTTGATCGGGACTCGACTCGGCTCGGAGTTCTTGCCTCAGCTCGACGAGGGGGTCGTATGGATTCGTGCAAACCTGCCGTCAGGAACATCGCTCTCCGAATCCGCCGAGGTGGCCAAGCAGATCCGGGCCACCGTGGCACGATCGTCGGAGGTCCTCCTGGTGAGCTCGCAGTCGGGGCGAAACGACTCGGGTACTGATCCCTACGGTCCGAACCGCAACGAGCTATTCGTCGCGCTGCGGCCTTACGACACTTGGCCATCGGGCAAGCGCAAGGCCGATCTGGTGGAAGAGATCTCGACTGCGTTACGTGCTGAGATACCCGGGGCGAAGTTCAGCTTCACGCAGCCCATCATCGACAACGTCACCGAGGCCGTGACGGGGTCCGCAGCCGACTTGGCGGTGATCGTTCGCGGACCCGACTTGACTCGCTTGCGTAGCCTCGGAGAGCGGATCCTCGACGTAGTTCGCAAAGTTCCCGGCGCGACCGATCCCGCCATCGAACAGGACGCGGACCAGCCCCAGCTCGTCATCACGGTCGACCGCCAGCAGGCCGGGCGCTACGGGATTTCCGTGAGCCATCTTCAAGACGTCATCGAATTGGCGATCGGTGGCCGTGCGGTGAGCACGATGTTCGAAGGTGAGCGGCGATTTGCGATCACAGCGCGCTATCCGCCGGCCGATCGGGGCGATCCGGAGGCAATCGATCGGATCCTCGTGCCCACTCCAGAGGGGGGCAGGGTGCCGCTCGGCCAGCTCGCCAAGGTGGAGGTTCGAAACGGTGCCAGCATCATCGCACGGAGAGAGAACCAACGGCAGATCACCGTGCGCACGAACATCCGTGGCATCGATCAGGGGAGCTTCGTGCGGGAGGCGCAAGATCGCGTCGAGGAGGCCGTGCAAATGCCTTCGGGGTACCACGTCGAATGGGGCGGAGTGTTTGAGAACCTGACCCGTGCCAAGAAACGCCTCGCACTCATCGTCCCCATCACGATCGTGATCATCTTCGCGCTCCTGTTCTTCATGTTTCGCTCGCCGCTCTATGCAAGCATCGTTCTGATGAACGTGCCCTTCTCGCTGGTGGGCGGCATCGCTGCGCTCTGGCTGCGCGGCATCCACCTGAGCGTCTCAGCGGCGGTCGGTTTCATTTCGCTATTTGGCGTGGCGGTGATGAGCGGCGTATTGGTGGTAGCCGAGGTCAATCGACGGCGTCAGGATCCAGGCACCGATTTTTCCACTGCGTTGCTGGAGGGCACTCTGGCCCAAATGCGGCCCGTGCTCATGATGGTCGTGGTGGCGCTCTTGGGCATGATGCCAGCGGCCACCGCCACTGGCATAGGGTCAGACATTCAGCGGCCTCTTGCCACGGTCGTAGTGGGAGGGCTCGCTTCGACGCTCGTCCTCACCCTATTCGCCTTGCCGTGCCTCTATAAGTTGCTCGTGCGACCCGGCAACTCGTCAGGCAACGCGCCTGACGATCACGATGGCCTCGTTCCGCAGGGGCCTTGACCTGGACCCGGCTGCAGTGTTCTCTTCGGTGTTTGGATTGAAAACGAAGCGACGCCGCGAGCTCATGCGAACTCCGCTGTCGGCGGAAGCGATCGCGATCGTGCGAAGGAACGTGCCGTACGTGGCCAAGCTCGGGCCCGAGGACCAAACCGAGCTCCAGGGTTTGATGCAGGTCTTCCTCGACGAGAAGCGGTTCGAGGGCTGCGCGGGTCTGGAGATCACAGACGAGGTTCGAGTGACCATTGCGGCGCAGGCATGTGTGCTGCTGCTTCACCGAAAAACCGACTTTTACCCCAAGCTCCAGTCAATCCTCGTCTATCCTCACGCCTACGTCGTCAAGGGCCTTCACGTGAGTGACGGGCACATCGTGACCGAGGGTCCCGAGGCGCGTGCCGGCGAGTCATGGGGGCGCGGTAGCATCGTCTTGTCGTGGGACGATGTGCGTCGGGGCGCATTCGACATCCACGACGGCCACAATGTGGTGTTCCACGAGTTCGCGCACCAGCTCGACCAGGAGAGCTCTAGGGGACCGGGAGCTCCAATGCTTCCCAAGCGCTCCATGTACCTAGCGTGGGCACGGGTCCTTGGCGAGGAGTACCAAGCGCTTCTCGACGCCCTCGAACACCACCGCCAAACGCTAATCGACCCGTACGGTGCGACGAATCCGGCGGAGTTTTTTGCCGTCGTCAGCGAGCTCTTTTTCGAAAAACCCCATGCGCTCAAAGAACGTCATCCAGAGCTCTACGAGCAGCTCCGCGGGTTTTACCTGCAAGACCCCGCACGACGTTAGCGCTGGTGCGATGAGCCTGGGCTTGTTCTCAGTGGTCTTCGCCCACCCAGAGCAGTGCCTCGTCCCGATTGGCCATCGGGAAAGCGCGCGCTTCCGCGACTAGAAACTGAGCGCTCATCCGCGGTAGGAACGACAGCAGCCGATCGTCGGTCACGAATGCGAGCTTGCGGATCTTCTTGTGATGATCTTTCACGAAGCGGAGGTGAGAGATGAGCGCCGCAAAGCCGTCCCAGCCCGGAAAGTGGTCCGCGACGATCATCAGGCCGCGAAGCTCGCCCGCTTTTTCGATGTACGGATCGACCTCTGCGCCCAGGCGATCGAAATCACCCGGTTCGAGCTCTCCCCTCGGCTCCAAAATGAGCACGCCTGTGTCTTTGATGAGCTCGAAACGCAGGCCGCTGCTTGGTGCGGGCTCTGAGATCCATTTGCGAGCTTCATCGACGTCGTCATTGTCGAAGACGCGGACGTCTCCAAAGATCGCGAAGCCGAATGCTTTGACCATGTTTCTGATCCAATCGACGTCGGTCACGACCGCCACCCGCTCGAATGCGCTGAGATGCTTCATGCCGACTTTGGCATCCTCCCAAGCTGCGCCCCCGGTGTAGCCTTGGAACTCTTTGCCGAGCACGTACAGCAGCCGGACCTTCTTCAACTTCGTCAGTCTGTCGTCCAACGCGGGCACGAGAACGTTCTGGTAGTCGTCCGATGTCACCTCGCCGACGGCCTTGAGGCCAAGGACGCGGTCCGGGAGATCAGTGATGAGCTCGAGCATGAAGTTCTCCTCTTCTGGGATCAGGCATCCTGCCACAGACAGCGTAGGACGCCAGGGTCGCATGGTCGCCGCGGGCGGCCGGCTTTCGCGCCTTCGTGCCAGTGCGCTTCCTCTCAGGTTTCAGCACTCGTGTTTTCGATTCGCTCTGAAGCACTCAGCCGCTCGATGATCTCGTCCGCGATCTGGGCGGCCGGCCCGGCGATATCGACGATGAGGGGGTTCTCCTCGGTACCGGGTTCCTCGAGAGTGTCGAGTTGGCTTTGCAGTAGGCTCGGAGGCATGAAATGGCCGTGCCGCCCCGCAAGGCGTTTGGCGATTAGGTTTAGGCTGCCGCGAAGATAGATCAGACGCACCTCGGGCCGATTGCCGATGATGAGTTGGCGATACGACCGCTTGAGGGCAGAGCAGGTGATGATCCCCGGCTGTCTCTTGGAGCGCTGGCCGTCGATCCAGGCCGCTACCGCCTCGAGCCAAGGCTTGCGATCGGCATCGGTCAAGGGAATCCCGGCATGCATCTTGGCGACATTGGCATCGGGATGAAGCGCGTCGCCTTCCTCGAAGGGCCAGCCGAGGCGCGCGGCCAACTCCTGGGCGATCGTCGTCTTGCCCGATCCGGACACTCCCATGACCACGAGTATGGTCGTCCCGCCTCGGTGAGCTCGCGCACCGTAGAGGCGATGAACGCCCGCCGCATCGGCCATGAAGACAAGATCCGCTCTACCTACGAAGAGGCCGCTTTCGACCACCCCGACGACGCGTCCAATGCGCTCTTCCAACGCTCCGGGTGCTCCAATTGAACCAAAGCTGCAGTCCACGATGCGGTTGCCGCTGTCGGTCACGAAAGGTTCGCCAGATTCCGCCAGCCGCACGCGCGTGCTTGCGCCGAAGGCCTCGAGCGCGGCCCGCGTTGCCTCGAGGCCAAAGGCGACGACCTCGACGGGGACCGGTGCACGGGTGCCAAGACGATCCACGAGCTTCATCCCGTCGACCACGATGGCCAGGCGCCGGCTGGCCGCGGCGACGATCTTTTCGCGCAGCAAGGCCCCGCCTAGCCCTTTGATCAAATTCAGCGTGCCGCGTTCGACCTCGTCCGCGCCGTCGATGGTGAGATCGATCTCCCGGTGCTCAGCGAAGGAGCTGAGCGGAATACCTGCCGCAACCGCTCGAGCCGCAGTCTCTTCGGACGTGGGAATTCCCACGAAACGTAGGCCCTGTCGATGGCGCCGGGCGAGAGACTCGACCGCGAAGGCTGCCGTCGAGCCGGTGCCGAGACCGACGACCATGCCGTCCTCGACAAGCGCGGCCGCAGCCTCCGCCGCCGCCCGCTTGAGCGAATCCCGTTCCGCGTCGAACTGCGATTTCGGCGCGCTCATGAGTCACCAGTCGCCGCAGCCACGGCCTTGCGGATCGCCGCAATAGCGCGCTTGTAATCTTTCGTTCCGAAGATCGCCGAGCCGGCCACGATAGCCGTGGCACCTGCCGCGGCTGCCTGGCCCGCCGTGCGAGCATTCTCACCCCCATCGACAGCGATCACTGGATCCAAGCTCCGTTCCGCGCAAATCGCCCGAATGCGTCGAATCTTGGGGAGCATCTCCGGAAGGAAGGCCTGGCCGCCGAATCCGGGATTGACGGTCATGACCAAGATGATGTCGCAGAGATGTACGACATACTCGATGAGCTCCGGAGGGCTTGCCGGGTCGAGCACGACGCCGGCCTTTTTGCCGAGCTCGCGGATCTGCGTCAGCACCCGGTGCAGATGGATCGTCGAGCTCGGCTCCGCCTGAACGAGCAGATGATCGGCCCCCGCTTTGGCAAAGGCGGCGAGGTACCGTTCTGGCTCCACGATCATCAGATGCACGTTGAGCGGCTTGTCCGTGCAGCGGCGGATCGCCTCCACCACGACCGGTCCGATGGTGATGTTGGGGACGAAACGCCCGTCCATCACATCGACATGGATCCAATCGGCACCGGCCGCATCGACAGCACGGACCTCTTCTCCCAATCGGGTGAAATCGGCTGATAGCACCGAGGGCGCAATGAGCACCGGCGGCATGGTTTCCACCTCCGCACGAAAGCGGTAGCACGCTTGTCTCTCCATGGAAAGTCTGGTGCCAGCCTGGGCATCGAAGAGCTCCCGGAGGCGTCACCATCTCAAATAGTGCATAATTGATGATGTTCGATCTGGAAGCTAGCGCGTGGCGCGGCCTCCGCGAGGCGGTCATGGAGTTCGAAGGTCGGCGGGTCGGCCTCGTGGCCGCCAATGACCGTGAGCTGCCGCGCCTCAATTACGATCAGTGCTTTGTCCGGGACTTCGCGGTCTGCGCATCAGCGTTCCTTCTCCGAGGGGACACCGAGATCGTCCGGAACTTCCTCGTCACAGCACTTCGGCTCCAAAGCAAGGAGCACGCCCTCGAGCCCTTGCAGCCCAGGAAGGGTTTCATGCCGGCCAGCTTCCGCCCCGCGGAGCGGAACGGACAGTGGTTCTTGAAGGGAGACTATGGCGCGGAGTCCATCGCGCGCGTCACACCCGCCGACTCCGTGTTCTGGTGGTTGCTCACGCTGCGCGCCTACACCAAGGTCACCGGCGACACTGAGCTCGCCGAGCGAGAGGAGTTCCAGGAAGGCATACGTCTGATCCTGGGACTGGTTCTTGAAGGGAGCTTCGAGATGTTCCCGACCCTTCTCGTTCCGGAGGGCGCGTTCATGATCGATCGGCGCATGGGTGTCTACGGTCATCCCCTCGAGATTCAAGCCTTGTTCTTTGCCGCGCTGCGGGCGGCTCTGGAGCTCCTATCGGGCGGCGACCGGCTACGGGAGAGCGTCGAGCGACGCCTCCGCAACCTGCGCCACCACATCGGTCGGTTTTACTGGGTCGATCAGGCCGCCCTGTCGGACTTGCGGCGGGTCGAACCGGACCAGTACGGGGAGGAAGCGGTCAACATCTTCAATATCTTCCCGGAGTCCATCCCAGACTGGGTGGATGACTGGCTTCCCGACGACGCCGGCTACTTCGCCGGCAACCTCGGTCCGGGACGCATCGACTTCCGCTTCTTTGCCCAGGGCAATTTCTTAGCGGTTGCTGCCGGGCTGTGCGGCAGAAAGCGCAGTGGACGTCTCATGCATCTGCTCCACTCGCATTGGACCGACCTGATCGGGGCGGCCCCCTTGCGCATCGCGTATCCCGCCCTCGAGGGAGAAGACTGGCGAACCATCACGGGCGCGGACGCGAAAAACGCGCCTTGGCAATACCACAACGGGGGTTGGTGGCCCTGCCTGCTCTGGTCCTTCGCCTCGGCCGCTGTGGCCTCCGCCCGCCCGGACCTTCTCGAGCGCGCCCTGACCAGCGCCGAGCGTCGTCTCGATCGCGATGGGTGGCCGGAATACTACGACGGGCAGGTGGAGCCACGACCGGGGGAGCGCGCTCGCCGACAGCAGAGTTGGTCCATGGCTGCGTACCTCTACGCCAAAGCGTGTCTTCGCGATCCCGCAACGGCCGAACTGTACGTATGGCCTGACGAGATCGAGCCCGAGGACGCCTTCCCGGACGCGGGCTGATCACCCATGCACGCGAGGTCGGTCCCGGTTCAGGATCTCATGTTTTGCCGGCGGCCGCCCGATCGAGGAACCAGATGAGCTCGCCGATTGGCTTGACGCGCGCGGCCGGCGCTTGGCTTCCGCCCGCGCGGATCGCGCTGACGATGGCGGCCTTCTTCGGACCCGCCACGAGAAACGCTACCTGTCGGCTGCTCTCGAGCAGAGGATAAGTCATCGTGATGCGGACCTCGGGCCGGCCATGGGAGACTGCAACCACCCATCGCTTCCGCTCACGCAAGACCGGCTCTCCCGGCAATAGCGACGCGGTGTGACCGTCGGCTCCGAGTCCGAGCAAGTTGATGTCGAAGAACGGCTTTGCGGGATCGAGGACCGCGCCGCCATAGGCATCCTGCAGAGTCCGCTCGTAACGTGAGGCGGCCTCGTCGGGAGTACCGTCGACCGGCACGGGAAAGACGTTCTCGCGAGGCACCGGCGCCTTGTCGAGCATGGTCTCGCGCGCCATCCGATAGTTGCTGTCGGGATGGTCGTGAGGAACGAAACGCTCATCGCCCCAATACCAGAGGACCCGCTGCCATGGGAAACGCGATCGGAATTCATCCGATGCAAGGAGCTCGTACAAGATCTTGGGGGTCGAGCCGCCGGAGAGCGAAATCCGAAACCAACCCTCTGAAGCAAGCGCCGCAGCCGTCATCCATTCAGCTACGCGGCGCGCCAGCGCCGGAAGATCCGCGAGCACCTCGTAACGTCCGATCGTTCCACCCATTTCGCCGCCTCATGCCGGAGAGCCAAGAATGAAGCGTTCCATCGCTTTTGCAAAGCCCTCGTCGTTGTAGGATTCGGTGGTGGCGTCGGCTCGCGATTTCACCTCGTCGGATGCGTTGCCCATGGCGATGCTGAATCCCGATCGTTCGAACATGCGCGTATCGGTAGGCTGGTCGCCGATGGTGGCGATCTCGGAAGCGGGTACGTCCAAAGCGCGCGAAAGATACTCGACCGCCGCCCCTTTGTTGGCGTCCACGTTGGTGATGTCGAGGTAGTAGGGCTGCGAACGTGCCGCCGTGGCACGCCCATCGAACGCGGCCCGGGCGTCGGCTGCGGTGCGCTCCATTCGTTCGTGATCGTCGGTGACGCCGACGATCTTGACCACGTCATCCCAATCAGTGTCGAACGCGGGTACCACCTTCGGCTCGAACTTCACCGTCCAGGCCTCCCGCGCGACATGCGGCGCATCGCGCTTGGTGATCAGCCAGTCGTTGCCACGATAGACCCAGACGTCCAAGCCATGTTCGCGGAGGAGCTTGATCGCCTGTCGGGTCACACCCAAAGGAATCGTCTTCTGCTCGAGGATCGTCAGGTCCCGTTCGACAAAAAGTCCACCATTGAAGCCAGCGATTGGGGTATCGAGTTGAAGCGCATCGAAGAGCATCGCCATCCCAAGCGGCGGCCGGCCGCTGGTAATGGCAAATCGGATGCCGGCATGGCGCAGGTCCCGGACGGCTGCCTGGGCGCGCTCGGTCAGCACCTTCTGTTCGGTGACGAGCGTGCCGTCCACGTCGGCGAGGACCAAGGAGATTTTTTTAGGTTGCGTCATCACGATCTCCGCGGTGGTCGTTCAAGCGAGCGGTCGCCAGGTGCGGTTGTCGCGGGCAAGCAGCTCGTCCGCCTCGGCCGGGCCTGTTCCACCCGCGGCATAGTTGGGAAAGTCCTTGGGCGGATTGTTCGTCCAAGCGTCCAGAATGGGTTGCACCGCCTGCCAGCCATACTCGATGTTGTCGGCGCGTTGAAACAGCGTCGCGTCGCCGATCATGCAGTCGTAGATCAAGGTCTCATAGCCCGTATTGGGTGCCATCTTGAAGTAGGTGTTGTAGGCGAAGTCCATGCTGACAGTGCTTAGTTTCACAGTCGGGCCGGGATGCTTGGCCGCAAACTCGAGCGCGATGCCTTCCTCGGGTTGGATGCGCAAGATCATCCAGTTGGGGTTCATTTTCTCCACATCCGTCCCACGGAAGATCGCATAGGGCGCCTGGTGGAAGCGGATGGCGATTTCGGTTGCTCGACGATTCATGTACTTGCCCGTACGCAAATAGAAGGGGACGCCGGCCCAGCGCCAGTTGTCGATAGTGAGCTTGCAGGCGACGAAGGTCTCGGTCGTGGAGTCGGGGGCTACGTCGGGCTCGCGCCGGTAGGCCCGGACGGCCTGGCCGAGCACGGTGCCGGCGTCGTATTGCCCGCGCACGGAATTCTTCAGTGCTGCTGCGGTCGTGAGCGGATGTATGGCCTGGATGACCTCGGCCTTCTTGGCGCGGACGGCGTCGGCATCGAAGGAGATCGGTGGCTCCATCGCCGTCATCGCGAGGAGCTGGAAGACGTGGTTGGGGACCATGTCGCGAAGCGCACCGGTTTTCTCGTAGAACTTTCCGCGGCGCTCGACGCCGATGGTCTCGGCCGCCGTGATCTGGACATGGTCAATGTGCTCGCGATTCCAAAGAGGCTCGAACAGGCCGTTGGCAAAACGCATCGCCATGATGTTCTGCACGGTTTCCTTGCCGAGGAAATGGTCGATCCGATAGATTTGGCGTTCCTGAAGCGTCCGGAGGATTTCGGCGTTGAGCGCCTTGGCTGAGGGCAAATCGTGGCCGAAGGGTTTCTCGATGATCACACGCCGCCACTGGCCGTCGCTCTCCGTCACCAGACCCGCGGCTCCGAGGCCTGCCACCACGGTACCGAAGAAGCGGTCCGCAACCGCGAGATAGAAGAGATGGTTGCCGCCGCTGGCTGCGGTCTCGTCGAGGCCGGCCAGATGCTCCCCGAGCCGGCGAAAGGCGGCAGGATCAGTGAGATCCCCCTGCAGATAGGTCATGCGATCGGTGAGCCAACGCCAGGCTGTCTGGTCGATGTGGTCGACCTGGAACTCGCTCCCGCCCTGCGAGACGAACTGGTTCATCATCTCGGTCAGATCGCTCCGCCATTCCTCCGCTGTCTTGGATACCCGATCGACCCCTACTAGCCGGAAGCCTTCGGGAAGGCACTTGGCGTTGACTAAATTGTAGAGCGCCGGGACTACCAGGCGCTTGGTCAAGTCGCCCGCGGCGCCGAAGATCACCATGGCGCAAGCTGGCGCCACCGGCACTTCCGCCGAGCGGTAACGCTGCGCGACGGTCTCGGTGTTCTTTCGCTGATCCTGCTTGTCCGCCATCGCTTTCTCCTTCACTTGCGTCCGAGGAGCTCTTTGGCCGTTGTGACGACGCGCTCGGGCTCGAAGCCGAACTTGCGCTGCAGCTCCTTGAGCGGTGCGGACGCACCGAACGTCTTCATGCCGATGACCTCGCCTCTGGGGCCGACATAACGGTCCCAACCCAAGACCGATCCCTGCTCAACCGCGACGCGCGCCGTGACCTCTGGCGGCAGCACGCTTTCGCGATAGGCCCGTGTTTGATGTTCGAAAATATCCCAGGACGGCATCGAGACCACGCGCGAGCGAATGCCCTCGACTGTCAGCGTTTCATGGGCATCGACGATGAGGCTGACCTCGCTGCCGGAGGCGATCAAGATGATCTCCGGCGGTCCGCCGGGCGCTTCGGCCATCACGTAGGCGCCCTTGGCGACTCCGGCCGCCGAGGCGTACTTGCTGCGATCGAAAGTCGGCAGCGCTTGACGGGAGAGCACGAGCGCCGCCGGCTCGTGGCGAAGCTGCAGGATGTATCGATAGGCCTCGACAACCTCGTTGGCATCGGCCGGGCGCAGCACCACCAGGCCAGGAATCGCGCGCAGCGACACGAGCTGTTCGACCGGTTGATGGGTCGGTCCGTCCTCGCCGTCGCCCATGGCGTCATGGGTGAAGACCCAGATCACGGGAAGCTCCATCAGGGCCGACAGCCGAATCGCCGGTCGCGCGTAGTCGCTGAAGATGAAGAAAGTCGCCCCGAAGGCTCGCAGCTTCGAGAGCGAGAGCCCGTTGATGGTCGCTGCCATCGCGTGCTCTCGAATGCCAAAGTGGAGGTTTCTGCCTCCGGGAGTTTCGGGCTCGAAATCGCCGGCTCCCGCAAACTTCAATGTCGTCCTGTTAGACGGGCCGAGGTCCGCCGAGCCTCCGAGGAGCCAGGGAATGTTCTGGGCCAGCACGTTCAAGACTTGCCCCGACGCATCGCGTCCGGCGATGCCCTTGGGGTCGGCGGGGAAGCTCGGAAGGTCGCGATCCCACCGCGGCGGCAGCTCGCGCCGCTGCATCAGATCGATCTCCGTGGCGAGGTCGGGGAACTGGGTTCGATATGCGGCGAAGAGTTGTTCCCAGCGGGCGCGCGCATCGCCGCCGCGCTTGCCGATCCCTGCAGCGAAATGTTCGCGTACACCGTCGGGGACGAGAAACTTGGCGTCCTCCGGCCAGCCATAGGCACGCTTGGTGAGCTTCACTTCGTCCTCGCCGAGGGGCTCACCGTGTGCGGCCGCGGTATCGTGCCGGTGTGGCGAGCCGTAGCCGATGTGGCTGTCGAGGATGATCAGGGTCGGACGATGTCTCGTCTCCCGGAAGATCGCGAGCGCATCCTCGATCCTTTCTATATCGTTGGCGTCACCGACTCGAAGAACGTTCCAGTCATAGCCCATGAAGCGTGCTGCAACATCTTCGGTGAACGTGATGCGCGTGTTGCCCTCGATGGTGATGTGGTTGTTGTCGTAGATCCAGCATAGGTCATCTAGCTGCAGATGACCGGCCAGCGAGGCGGCCTCCGAGCCGACGCCTTCCATCAGGCAGCCGTCACCGCAGACCGCGTAGGTGTCGTAATCGAAAATTTCGAAGCCAGGCCGATTGTAGCGGCGGGCCAACCACTTTCGCGCAACTGCCATGCCGACGCTGGTGGCGATGCCCTGACCTAGCGGACCGGTCGTCGTCTCTACTCCCGAGACCCAATGATATTCTGGATGTCCGGGCGCCTTGCTGCCGAGCTGTCGGAAGTGGCGAATGTCGTCCAGCGTAACCGCGGGTTGCCCGAGGCGCTCATAGTCGGCGTTCACCGCCTGCGTCTCGGTCAGACAAAGCACGGACCAGAGCAGCATCGAGGCGTGGCCGTTCGAGAGCACGAAGCGGTCGCGATCCGGCCAGATCGGATCCTTGGGGTCGAAGCGCAGCACGCGGTTCCAGATCGTATAGACCAGCGGCGCAAGGGCCATGGGCGTGCCAGGGTGTCCCGACTGAGCTTGCTGAACCGCATCGATCGAGAGCGTTCGGATCGTATTGATCGACAGTTGATCGAGCTCGTCCTTGGTCATGGAAATCACTTCACGGGTTTTTCGAGATGCCCGCCAAACTGATGCCGCATGGCGGACAGCAGCTTGTCTGCAAAATCCGCCTCGCCGCGTGAGCTGAAGCGCTCATAGAGGGCTGCCGACAGCACGTGGGCGGGCACCGCCTCGTCGATGGCGGCCTTGATAGTCCAACGCCCTTCGCCGGAATCCGAAACCCGTCCGGCAAACTTGGAGAGAGCGGGATCCTGAATCAAGGCCGCAGCGGAGAGATCGAGCAGCCACGAAGCGATGACGCTGCCACGGCGCCACAGTTCCGTGATATCCGGGAGGTTGAGGTCATATTGGTAGTGCTCTGGGTCGCGCAGTGGCGTCGTTTCGGCGTCGAGCGCGCCCGTTCGCTTGCCGATGTTTGCCGCTTTGAGAATCGCAAGCCCCTCGGCGTAGGCCGCCATCACGCCGTACTCGATGCCGTTGTGCACCATCTTGACGAAATGACCGGCGCCGCTCGGTCCACAATGCAAATAGCCTTGCTCCGAGGTTCCGCCCGCCGCTTCCCGCCCCGGGGTGCGGGGGATCTCGCCGCTACCCGGCGCGAGGGTGACGAAGATCGGGTCTACATGCTGAACCGCGTCCGGCTCGCCGCCGATCATCATACAGTAGCCTCGTTCGAGCCCCCAGACCCCGCCGCTGGTGCCGACATCGACATATCGGATTCCTTTGGGCGTGAGCTCCTTGGCCCGGCGGATATCGTCGATGTAGTAGCTGTTGCCACCGTCGATCAGGATATCGCCGCCCTCCAAATGCGGTACGAGCTCGGCGATGGTCGCGTCGACCACTCCGGCCGGGACCATCAACCAGACTGTCCGCGGCTTCGTCAGGCTCTTGGCAAAATCGGCCAGGGATGCAGCGCCAACGGCCTTCTCCTTCACCAGCTCCGCGACCGCCTTCGCCGAAACGTCGTACACTATGCACTCGTGGCCGTCCTTCAATAGGCGACGCACCATGTTGGCTCCCATCCGTCCGAGGCCGATCATTCCAAGTTGCATACGCTATGGCTCCCCTTTGAGCTTGCGGTAACGCCGGATCAAAGTGTTGGTCGAGCTGTCATGCTCCAGCACGGGTTCCGTCGTGCTTTGCAGTTGCGGAACGATACGCTGGGCTAGAACCTTCCCGAGCTCGACACCCCATTGGTCGAAGGAATCGATTTGCCAGATCGCGCCCTGAGTGAAGACGCTGTGCTCGTAGAGCGCAACCAGCTTGCCGAGCGCAGCTGGCGTCAGGCGGTCGAGCAGAATGGTGTTGGATGGCCGGTTGCCCTCGAAGAGCCGGTGCGGCGCGAGCCAATCTGGCGTGCCTTCCGCTTTGACCTCCTCGGCGGTCTTGCCGAGGGCGAGCGCCTCGGACTGGGCAAAGACGTTGGCGAGCAGGATATCGTGATGCGCGCCCAAGGGGTTCAGGGCCTGAGCGAACGCGATGAAATCGCATGGGACGAGCCGAGTGCCCTGGTGGATCAATTGATAGAAGGAGTGCTGGCCGTTGGTTCCGGGTTCCCCCCAATAAATGGCTCCCGTATCGTAGTCCACCCGCTTGCCGTCGAGTGTCACATGCTTACCGTTGCTCTCCATGGTCAACTGCTGGAGATAAGCCGGAAATCGCTTGAGGTACTGCTCGTACGGCAGAACCGCGGCCGTCTGGGCCCCAAAGAAGTTGCTGTACCAGACGGCGAGCAGGCCCAGGAGCACCGGCAGGTTGCGTTCGAAAGACGCGGTGCGGAAATGCTCGTCCAGTTGGTGGAACCCATCCAGCATGGCGCGGAAGTTATCCGGGCCGATCGAGAGCATCGTCGAGAGACCGATCGCCGAGTCCATCGAGTAACGTCCTCCGACCCAATCCCAGAAGCCGAACATGTTGGCGGTGTCGATGCCGAATGCGGCGACTTCTTTGGCGTTGGTCGAGACCGCGACGAAATGCTTGGCGATTCCGGTCTTCTCGCCCTTCAGGCTCGCCAGCATCCAGTCGCGCGCCGTGTGCGCGTTGGTCATCGTCTCGAGCGTCGTGAACGTTTTGGAGGAGATGATGAACAAGGTTTCCGCCGGATCGAGATCGCGCACCGCCTCGGAGAAATCGGTGCCGTCGACGTTGGAGACGAAGCGGAACGTCAGGCTCCTGTCGCTGTAGTGCCGGAGGGCCTCGTAGGCCATGACCGGTCCGAGATCCGAGCCTCCAATGCCGATGTTGATGACGTTGCGAATGCGCTTTCCCGTGTGCCCCTTCCAGGCGCCGTCCCGTAGCCGATTGGCAAATTCAGCCATTCGATCGAGGACGCCATGAACGGCGGGAACCACGTTTTGGCCGTCGACGAGGATCGAGGCACCGCGAGGTGCGCGGAGCGCCACATGGAGCACCGCGCGCTTTTCCGAGACATTGATCTCGTCTCCTCGAAACATGGCATCGATGCGATCACGTAGACCTGATTCGTCGGCGAGTTGCAGCAGCAGCTTCAAGGTTTCGTAGGTGATCCGATTCTTCGAATAGTCGAGATACACTCCTGCCGCCTCGGCCGCCATTCGCTCGCCCCGCCTGGGGTCCTCGGCGAAGAGCTTTCGGAGATGGATGCTCTCGATCGCTTGATGATGTGCTTGGAGCGAATCCCAAATCGGGCGCCGGCGCAATGCTGGAACGCTCATCGACCTTCCTCCTGATGCTGTTATGGGCTTGCGGCTGCTCGGGCGCCACCGCTCCGTCCGGTTGTTAGTTGGCGGCGTGAACCGCCTTGCGCTTGGAATCGACGCAGGCCATCAGCTCGTTCCAGGACTTGACGAAGGACGAAGCCCCTTCTTCCTGCAACTGGGCGGCCAGCGCGTCGATGTCGATCCCTTTTTTGGCGAAGCTGGCCAACACCGATTCGCAGTCGCCACCATCGGGAGCGAGAATCTCGCCAACCTCGCCATGATTGCCGAAGGCCTCGAGGGTGCTCTCAGGAATGGTATTGACAGTGAAGGGCGCAGCGAGAGCTTTGACATAGAGGACGTCAGAAGCCTTCGGGTCCTTGGTGCCGGTGCTCGCCCAGAGCAGGCGCTGGGCACGCGCGCCAGCGTTGGCGGCCCGTTGAAAGCGAGCCGAGCCCAGCAGATCGCGATAGGCCTTGTAAGTGCGCTGAGCGATGGCGATGCCGAGGCCGTTGATGAGCTCCGGCGGGACTTTTCCTGCGACTGCGACATCCCACCGGCTGACGAAGAGCGAGGCGACCGAGCCGACCGCTGGGTTGAGTCCCGCCTCGATACGCCTCTCCACGCCGCGCAAATACGCCTCGGCCGCCGCCACATATTGCTCGCGCGAGAAGAGCAACGTCACATTCACGGGAACGCCTGCAAAAATCGCTTCCTCAATGGCGGGCAACCCTTCGGGTGTGCCCGGGATCTTGATCAAGAGATTGGGTTTGCCACCGCGATCGTGGAGACTTCGAGCGGCCGCCAGCGTGCTCTTGGTATCGTGGGCCAGGAGCGGAGACACCTCCAGTGAAACCCATCCGTCCACTCCGTCGGTGCGCGTGAAGATGGGCGCGAACAGGTCCGCGGCCCGCGTCAGGTCTTCCAGAGCCAATCCAAAGAACAGCTCCTCTGCCGAGCTGGCCGAAGGCCCCTTGCGTCGTATCTCTTCATCGTAGCTCGTGCTGTTCTTGATCGCGTGATCGAAGATCGTGGGGTTGGAGGTGAGCCCTGTGACCGAAAACTGATGAATGTAGCGTTCGAGCGTGCCGCTGTTCAGCAGCTCACGGGTGATATTGTCGAGCCAGACGCTCTGCCCGAGATCATGGAGTTTGCTGGTCGATCTCATGACGGTTGACCCTAACTCGTTGCTGCTCTGTGTGCCATGATGGGCTCCTGTTCCGTCAATGCCTGAACAACCCATGGCCCAGAAAGATTCCAATTCCGAACGGAAACGACTGCAAGACCGCCGCGCCTGGAAAACGTGGGGGCCTTATCTGAGCGAACGCCAGTGGGGCACGGTCCGTGAAGACTACAGCGCGGACGGCAGCGCATGGGAATACTTTCCTCACGACCATGCGCGAAGTCGAGCCTATCGCTGGGGAGAGGACGGGATCGGAGGTTTCTGCGACGAGCGGCAGCACCTCTGCCTGGGGCTCGCGCTCTGGAACGGGCAAGATCCCATCCTCAAGGAACGGCTATTTGGGCTCAGCAATGCGGAAGGCAACCATGGTGAAGACGTCAAAGAGCTGTACTACTACCTCGATGCCACGCCGACGCATTCGTATCTGCGCATGTTGTACAAATATCCGCAGACCAAGTTTCCCTATGACGCGCTCGTGGCGGAGAATCGCCGCCGCGGCAAGAGCGAAGGCGAGTACGAGCTGCTCGACACGCACGTCTTCGACGAAGACCGCTACTTCGATGTAGAGATCGAGTACGCCAAAGCCGCCCCCGACGACATTCTCTGGCGAATCAGTGCACACAACCGTGGGCCCGAGGCCGCAGAGATCCACCTGCTTCCGCAAGTATGGTTTCGCAACACCTGGTCCTGGAAAGAAGGCACACTCAAGCCATCGATGGAGCTGCAGGGGTCGAGTAAGATTCTCGCGCAGCATCATGCGATTGGGACGTTTCAGGTCGATCTGGATGGGCGTCCCGACGTTTACTTTTGCGAGAACGAAACCAATCTGCGACGAGTCTTTGGTGCGGAGCAGGCCCCTGGCTACTTCAAGGATGCGATTCATGCCCGCGTCGTCGATGGCAGAACCGGTGCGGTGAATCCTCACGAGCGAGGAACGAAGGCCGCAGCCCATTATCACCGGCTCGTCCCTCCGGGGGGCTCATTCGTGGTTCGCGCGAGGCTTCGTCGCCCGGGTCAGAAGCCCGGCTTCGACGACTTCGACGCCGTGTTTTTGGAGCGCAAGGGCGAAGCCGACGATTTCTACGCAGTCCTGCAGGCGGACATCGACAACGAGGACGCGCGAAGCGTTCAGCGCCAAGCACTGGCAGGCATGATTTGGTCGAAGCAGTTCTATCATTTCGACATTCCGAAATGGCTCGAGGGCGATCCGCTGCAGCCACCCCCGCCGCCTCAGCGTCTCCATGGTCGGGACTCCGACTGGGAGCACCTCAACAACGCAGATATCCTCTCGATGCCCGATACGTGGGAATATCCTTGGTATGCCTCCTGGGATCTCGCCTTTCACTGCGTCACTCTCTCCTTGATCGACGCGGAGTTCGCAAAGGAACAACTCGTGCTCCTCACGCGTGAGTGGTACATGCATCCGAACGGGCAGCTTCCGGCTTACGAGTGGGCGTTCGGTGACGCGAATCCGCCCGTGCATGCATGGGCAGCGTGGCGGGTCTTTCAAATCGAGCGAAAGCAACGAGGCGGGGAGGGCGATCTCAAATTCCTCGAGCGTGTCTTCCACAAATTGCTGTTGAACTTCACTTGGTGGGTCAATCGCAAGGACGCGCACGACGACAACGTCTTTCAGGGAGGCTTTCTCGGCCTGGACAACATCGGCATCTTCGACCGTGGCGCACCGCTCCCCACTGGGGGTCGCATTGATCAAGCCGATGGCACCGCCTGGATGGCGATGTATTCACTGAACCTCATGCGCATCGCGCTCGAGCTCGCTCGACACAACGAAGTGTACGAAGACATTGCGTCCAAGTTTTTCGAGCACTTTCTCTATATTGCGCAGGCGATGGACAGGGTCGGAGGCCAGGGTGGGCTCTGGGACGAAGAGGACGGTTTCTACTACGATTGGCTCGACCTCCGTGACGGTCGCGACGTTTCCCGCAAGATTCCGCTACGCGCACGGAGCATGGTGGGACTCATTCCGCTGTTCGCCGTCGAGGTCTTGGATGAGAGCCTTCTGGACAAGCTTCCCGGGTTCAAGGCGCGACTCGAATGGTTTCTCAAACATCGCCCCGACCTGGCTGGCTTGGTCTCTCATTGGGAAGTACCAGGGCTGGGCAAACGGCGCTTGCTATCCATGCTCCGAGGTCACCGAATGAAATGCCTGCTCAAGCGCATGCTCGACGAACAGGAGTTTTTGTCCGACCACGGGGTGCGCGCGCTTTCCCGCGTGCATCTCGAGCAACCATTTCGTTTCGTTGCCAACGGCCAGGAGTTGATCGTTCGATACACTCCTGCAGAGTCGGATTCCGACCTTTTCGGAGGCAACTCGAATTGGCGCGGACCGGTTTGGATGCCTCTCAACTACATGCTCATCGAGTCCCTGCAGAGGTTTCACTATTACTACGGGGACGATTTCAAGGTCGAGTGCCCGACTGGCTCCGGGAAGGACCTGACGATTCTGCAAGTCGCCGACGAGCTGACCCGGCGTCTCACGGCTCTGTTCTTGAGGGGTGAAGATGGTACGCGACCGGTGTTCGGCAAGAACGCGAAGCTTCAAAGCGACCCTTGGTTTCGCGACCATCTGTTGTTCTATGAATACTTCGACGGTGACATCGGCCGCGGTGCGGGGGCTTCTCATCAAACCGGTTGGAGCGCTTTGGTCGCCAAGCTGATTCAGCCAAGGGGGTAACCGTCTCTTTGTCCCTGGTATCGCTTGTTGGCCGAACGCGCCGGGCCTAGGCTCCAGCGATGGATGCCCTGATCGCGCATCGAATGCAGTTCGCATTCACGGTGACATATCACTACCTCTTTCCGCAGCTGACGATTGGCTTGGCGCTCCTGATCGTCGTCTTCAAGACGATGGGGCTTCGAGGAGACGCGGTGGCGAACGAGGCGGCCCGCTTCTGGTCCAAGATCCTGGGTCTCAACTTCATGATGGGCGTGGTCACCGGCATTCCACTCGAGTTCGAGTTCGGAACCAATTGGGCGCGTTTCAGTGAGGCGTCCGGCGGTGTGATCGGGCAAACGCTCGCCATGGAGGGCGTCTTCTCCTTCTTTCTCGAGTCCTCGTTCTTGTACTTGCTGCTGTTCGGGGAACGCCGGCTCGGGCCGCGTCTGCACTGGCTCTCCGCGGTCTTGGTCTGCCTGGGTTCTTGGCTGAGCGGATGGTTCATCGTCGCCACGAACGCGTTCATGCAGCACCCGGTCGGCCACCGCATCGAAGCCGACGGCACGATCTCGCTGAGTAGCCTGGGAGCGTATCTCGGCAACCCTTGGGCGTTCGTGCAGTACGCGCACACGATGGTTGGATGCGTCGTCACCGCTGCCTTCGTCGTTGCGGCGGTAGGTGCTTTCTATCGCCTTTCAGAGCGGCATCTCGAGCACGCGGACGAATTCCTACGTGTCGGCGTCCTTGCAGGCGTCATCGCGTCGATTCTCCTGGCGATGCCCACGGGCGATCAGCAAGCACAGATGGTCGCGGAGCATCAGCCGATTACCTTTGCCGCCATGGAAGGGCATTTCGAAACCGAAACAGGAGCCGGTCTAGTGATGATTGGTCAGCCGAACTTGGAGACGCTCACGCTCGATAATCCGATCGTGGTTCCGAACATGCTTTCGTTCCTAACGCACCACCGATGGAAAACGAAGATCACTGGGCTCGCCAGTTACGATCGAGACCTATGGCCCGACAACGTAGAGCTGCTCTACTACGCCTACCACTTGATGGTCGGCCTCGGAACCATCTTCATCGCGCTCATGGGGCTTTGCGCGTTCATGTCTTGGCGTGGAAGGCTCGCTGGAAGTCGCGGGTTGCTGTGGGCTCTGATGCTCGCCTTGCCCCTGCCTTACATCGCGAACATTGCGGGTTGGCTGACCGCCGAGCTCGGCCGGCAACCGTGGGTCTTGTATGGGCTGATGCGCACTAACGCCGGCTACTCTGCAAACGTCTCCGCGGGCAACGTCGTCTTCAGTCTGCTGGGCTTCATGGGCTTGTACGCGATCCTCTCGATGCTCTTCTTCTTCGTCCTGATGCGCCTTCTGTCCAAAGGGCCCGAAATCAAACTGGAGGCGGCGTGATGTTGGAGCACCTTTGGTTCTTCATCACTGCCAGCCTTCTGGGCGTTTATGTCGTGTTGGACGGCTTCGACATCGGCGCCGGGATTTTGCATCTTCGGGTCTCTAAGAGCGCGGATGAGCGCGAGGCTGTCATCCGAAGCATCGGCCCGGTCTGGGACGGTAACGAAGTCTGGTTGCTCGTCGTTGGAGGCGTGCTGGTTCTCGCCTTTCCGGCGCTCTACGCGCGGAGCTTCAGTGGGTTCTATTTGCCTCTCATGATCGTGCTTTGGTTGTTGCTTTTCCGTGCCTTGGGCATCGAGCTTCGGCATCAGCTACCACACCGGCTCTGGCATCAGTTTTGGGACGTCGTCTTCTCCGGCTCGAGCCTCCTGCTAGCTATCTTCTTCGGAGCTGCGCTGGGCAACGTGGTGCGTGGCGTCGACATGGATGCCCAGGGACAGTTCTTCGCCCCACTATGGACGGACTTCTCGGTCGGACCGCATCCAGGCATTCTCGATTGGTATACGGTTCTGACTTCGCTCACTGTCGCGGGCGCATTGGCTCAGCACGGAGCTCTCTGGATCATCATGCGCGTCCAAGGAGAGGTTGGACTACGAGCGCAGCGGATGCTCACGCGATTGTGGCCGATTGTGATCGTTCTCACGGTGCTCACCACCGCCGCGACCCTCGTCGTGCAGCCCCAGATGCGATTCAACCTCGGTGCTCATCCTGTGGGCTGGGTCGCGCCAGCCCTTTCGGCCGCTGGGTTGCTCGGCGTTCGGTGGTCGGCGTCCCGCGAGCGGTGGGGCACGGCATTCTGTGCATCGAGCTCATTCTTGTTCGGCATGCTGTTGAGCGCAGCATTTGCGATCTACCCCTACGTTTTGCCCGCTCGCGATCGCGCGTTCAGCCTTACAATCGATCAAGCTGCCAGCAGCCCTCACGGACTGCAGGTTGCGCTGTACTGGTTCGTGCCCGGCATTTCCCTCGCCATCGCTTATTCGATCTACAACTACAGAACGCTGGACTGATAGAGCGCGTTGATCCGATACGGCTCACCAGCGGCGCCGTGCTCGTGCTGCGCGTGGGGCGCTCACCAATTGCCAGCACAGCTACAATTTTTGTTGAACACCCGAGCGCGGTTTCTATTCCGGGGTAGCGAGACTGCAGCCCTCTCCACCCAGAGGGTGATTGACACGAACACGGCAGTGCATACGTTCCCGCCGTTCCCCATGGTTTTCCCACAGGAACAGAAAACGAGAATGTATGAAAAAAATCCTGATGACAATTGTGTTGAGCGTGGTGGGTGCTCTATTCATTTCCACCTCGACACCGGCTTCGGCGAACGAGCCACAGACCAAGGCCGCTGAATCCGCCAAGAGCGAAGGTGCCAAGGTCGAGCACGCCGGCAAAGCGACTAAGAGCGAAGCGGCGAAGAAGCTTTCTCCATCGGAACGCGAGGACCAGATGCATGCGAAGACGATGAAGAAATATGCCGCGAAGAAGGAGAAGGCTCAGGCGGCCGGGGATGAGAAGACGGCGGCCAGCATCGACAAGCAGATCAGCAAAGAAAACGCGAGGCACGAGAAACGCGTAAAGCAGTTGGCTGAGAAGGCCGAGCACGAGGCCAAGACCAAAGCGAAGAAGGCGGGCGGCGAGGCCAAGGCCGAAGCTAAGAAGGCAAGTGGCGAAGCGAAGAAGGCGGGCTCGACTGCCGAAAAAGACGCCAAAGCCAAGGTCCCTGGGAAGGCTGACGCGCCGAAGGCTCCAGCCACCCCGACGAAGCCCTACTAGAAACGACACGGGTGATGCGACCGAGTACCGAATCCGCACGAAACAGGGCGTGGCGAGCGGACGCCTCGGCACGCCCTGGCGTAGGCTCTACTTGGCCAGGACTCCGGAAACACCGCCCGAGACGAGCCCCGCGATGCGCGTGAGCACGAACGGGACCGAGATGTTTCTCGGAGTGGCCAAGTACCGCGGCTCCCAGTCCGGATTGAATTTTTCCTTGAAGTTGCGAAGCCCCTGGAAGTTGTAGAAGTGCTCACCGTGGCGAAAAAGAAATGCGCCAAAGCGGTTCCAAAGGGGGGTGAGGCGGCGGCTCTCGAACCCCGAGAGTGGCGCCATGCCTAGACTGAAATATTGGTAACCCTCGGTCCGGCCCCAGAGCATGAGCTGCGTGAAGAGGTATTCCATTACACGGGGCGGCGCGCTCTTGTCGTAGCGCATGAGATCGATCGTGAGCTCGACCTTGGCCGCGCTGGGCCAGATGTTGGCAAACGCGACGATACGGCTCGCCTTTCGCACCACGGCGACGGGCAGGCGGGCCAGATACTGGCGATCGAAGAAGCCGAGCGAAAACCCCTTCTCGCGCGTGTTCTTCTCGGACAACCATGCGCTCGAGACAGCCTCGAGCTCGTCGAGCAGCGGCACGACGCCTGACGGAGGGACGATTTCGAAGCTGACCTCTTCGCGATCCATGCGATTCAGCGCCTGGCGCAGCTCCTTTCGTGAGCTGCCCTCGAGGGAGAAAGACTGGAGCGGAACGCGACCCTCTTCGCCGAGCTTGCGAAGTTCGAGTCCGAGATCGAGATAAATTGGAAGGGCCGCTTCGGACACTTCGTAGAACACGGCCCGGGCTCCATGACGGTCCGCCAGCTCGCGGAAACGCCACGCTAGCTCTTCTTGTTGGTCCGTGGAGCCGATTGGATCGCCCATTGCGACCCAGGTGCGGCCGCTGATGCCGAACATCAGGAAAGCGTCCCCGTCCTCGTGGAACAGGAGCTCTTTGTCACCCAGCAGCGCCAGGTAGCCGTTCACGCGGGCGCTCTTGCTCATGATCGCAGCGACACGGTCGAGCTCTTCAGGCGTCGGCCGATCCGGGACGGGAGGCACGGGCCGAAGGAGGCGAGCCGCACCAAGCACGAGGAAGACGATGCCTGCCGCAAGCATCGCTCGCAAGGAACGTGATGCCTGCTCCGCCTCACCGAAACGCCACCATAGATCATTGGAGTACTCGACGTGCCGATAGGCGAGCTCGAGTGTGAACGCGCTCCCCGCCGCCACCGCGATGACCGCGACCCACCAAGTCGGTGACAGCGGCTGTGTGAGAAGCGAGCTTCGGCGGTAGAAAAATGAGCGACATGGAGCCAACGCGAGACCCATGGTTGCGAGCAGGGTTGCCTCCTCCCAATCGAGTCCCTTCAGGAGAGATGCGACAGCTCCACCCATCAGCAGTGCGAGCGCGCCGTAGTAAGCGGCGTCGATTCGCTGACGCAGCGCATTGGCTAGGATCAGAAGCAGCACCCCGAAGACGCTCCCCAGAAGCTTCGAAATTTCGATGAGAGGAAGTGGGAGCGCGTTCCGCAACCAGGCCAGACGTTCGGGAAGCTCAGGCGATGCTCCAGACAGGAGCAACACCGCGCCTGCGACAAACGTGCTAGCCGCCAGCAGACGGGGCGTGACCTCGGCGAGCCAACCTCGTGCCGTTGCGGCCGCACGGCCGAGATGAGCCCGGCGCTGGCGCACCTCGTACGCCGTCAAGAGGAACACAGCCAGGACCATCGGCAAGAGGTAGTAGATGACTCGGTAGGCGACGATCGACGCAAGCACCTGGTCCCCTGGAAGGTAGGCCGCCAGTAGGAGCACCATCGCCGTCTCGAAGACACCGAGCCCTCCGGGTACGTGGCTCACCAGGCCTGCGACGACCGCCAGGAGATAGATACCCAGGAAGATGGGGAACGAAAGCTCCGGTGACGTCGGCAGGATGGTGTAGAGAACGAGGGACGCCACCAGCCAGTCACTGCTCGAGATCACGAGCTGGGCGGCAGTGATCCCTGGACCGGGCGCCGCGATCTCAAAACCGCGGAGACGAATCGGGCCTCGACGCTGAGCCACCATCGCCACGTAGACGCCGAGCACGGCAAGGAGGACGACACCGATCGCGCGGCTCGACGTGAGCCTGAGCCCAGGGAGCTCCATCGACACTGGCCAAACCGTGTGCACCATTCCACCCAGGAAAAGAAGGCCGAGCCAGAACGTCAGCATCCCGAACGCGATGATGCGCGCGATGTCTTCCGTCTGGACACCCCATGTCGAGAGCATCCGGTACCGGGTTGCACTCCCCCCGAACGGCGAGAGGTTGTGGCCGATGGCGTAGCTGACGAACGAGCTCAGTGCGATGCGCCGGTAGGGTAGAGGGTTTCGTACGTAGCGAAAGGCCAGCGCGTCGTAGCCGGTCAGCGTTAGATAGTCGAGTGCGGTAAGAAGAAGTGCGACGATGAGCGTCCGCGAGGGAATGTTCTTCAACTGCGCGAGCACGTCCCGCGGTCGATAGGCTTGGAACTCGTGGCGCAGCACCAGGATCGCTGCCAGGAGCAAGATCATGCTGAGCATTGGCTTCAGCGCGGCGAGTGCGCGTTGCTTCACGGCAGAGCTCCGTCACTTTGTCGTTGGGAGTCCATCGGGCTCGTTCTATAAGTGACCGCAGGAGCTCGGGCAATCGTGCACGAGTGCATTCGCCGCCTGCGTCCATAGAGTCGCTTCTCCTCGATCCATAGAAATCCGTGACCGGCGCCAAACTATGAGGGAAACTATCGCATGGACAACACTGCGATCGAAGATGTCGTCCGACTCTTGCTCGGGCTGATCATCCTACTGGCTGGCCGCAACGTCTTCTGGTTGTGTATTGGGGCGATCGGATTCCTGTTGGGTGTCGATCTCGCGAGTCTCTGGCTTGTCGATCAGGCGGCGTGGGTGGTCGTCGGCATTGGAATCGCTGCGGGGCTGATCGGAGCGCTCCTCGCGGTGGTCTTGGAACGAGTGGGCTTCGCGCTGGCGGGTTTGTATGCGGCGGTCTTCCTGACCATCGCATTCGCGGGAAGGCTCGGACTCGAGCGCATTTTGCCGGCCATGGTCGTGGTGACCGGTGTCGTCGGAGCAATTCTCGGCGCCCTGCTGACCGACTGGGCCATTATCATCTTCTCGGCGCTGGTCGGTGCAGCCGTCATTTCTTCGATTTTCGTCATGACGCCCGCCGCCCAGTACGCCGGTCTCGTTGCCCTCGCCACGCTTGGCGTCATCGTGCAGCGAAGCATGCTCGCGCGCAGTCATAGCCGACAGGGCGGCCATTCTCGCCATGGCGCGACATGAGTCATTGAGCCAGATCGCGGCTGCTAGACTGGATGAAGCGTCATGCACACCTTGCCAGAGTTGAGCGTTTCACGCCATCGCGTGGCATGGATCTTCGGCGCATTGCTGATCGCGTTGCTAGCGCTCGAGGGTCATCACCTGGCGGGCCTGCTTCCGGTGCTCGATCGTGTGATCGAAAGGCTCGGACCCCGTGGCCCCCTCGTTTACATCGCTGCGATCATCGTGTTGGAGCCTTTTCTGATTCCAAACACGATTTTCGGACTGGCCGCAGGGGCCGTGTTTGGCTTGTGGGAGGGATATCTCTACTATTTCGGGGCTGTCTACCTCGCGAACATGTTGGTCTACCTCATAGGAAGAAGACTCCTAAGCAAACCCGTGCTCCGCCAGCTGGACAAGCGGCCCAACATTCGCGATGCGGCGGCGGCGGCGAACACCAATGGAACGGGTTTGGTGTTTTGGCTTCGCGCGATTCCGATGAATCCCGCGATTCTGAGTTATGCGCTCGGTGCGCTTCATGCTTCGCGCCGTTCGCTGCTGATCGGGACACTCGGCATGGCTCCGCACATGTTCGTGGATGTCTACCTGGGGACCGTTGCGGTGCACGTGACGAAAATGGCTGGGCAAGAGCACACGAATTGGGAGACCAAAGGTGTGATTTTGCTTCTCGGATTGATCGCGGTCTTCGTCGTCTCTTGGCGGATCACGCGCATCGCCCGCGGCCAAATCGAGCGTGCTCGTTAGACACTCGCTCATCGTGGCCGCTCTCGTTGGCTGAACCAGCTCCGATACTTCTGCATGCGGGACTGTTGCTCCTCGGAGGCGCGCCGCATGCACGTTCCGCGCTCGTCGGAGCCATCGGGTGCTCCCCAACGAACTTCCGCGCAATCGTTCGGATTGTAGGCCACCTCCAATGCCTTTGCTCGGGTGATCAGATCCTCGAGCGACAGCGACCATGCGCTTCCGTCCGAACGCGTGTACTCGAACGATCGCTTTTCGAGCTCTGCGCGAAGAGTCTCTCGAACCTGTCGCACGGCCTGATCGAGATCGTCCTCGCGAAGCCCGAACCGCTCGGGGTGTTCTGCGACGGTGTCTGGGAACGACACGACCGCATCGATGCTGATCAGGAGCCGCATGTCGCGCGAGGGCGTGGAGTAATCCTCCCAAGGGCCCGATGTGAGAAACAAAGCGGCGCCCCGGGGCATTTCGATAGGAGCGTAGCCCTGCGCTTTTGTGAAGTCCTCGCCGTTCTGCACCGAGCTGATGCGGCGATGGACGGACTCCTCGAGGGCATCCACCAAGCTCGTTTGCATGCGAACCGGATCGAGGGCACGCGGGTTGATCATACCCTCCATCGCCGCGTAGAAGTCGTCCGTAGTGCCCTGGTACTGGGCGGCGGACCAGGCTCCAGCGCCGCCGGCCTTGCGCAACTCGTCGTTCGTGGCGACCGTCCACTGTGGCTCTTGCCCTGACGTCGATCGGGGATCGTATTGCGCAGGCCGCCAGCGCTTGAATCCTGCGCCGACGAGATCTGCCTCCGGGGTGAACAGGAATGACCCGCGCCAGAATCGTCGTCTCCCGACGGTGCCATCCGGTTGGGCGTCGGCGCCGATCAATACGCCGTAGTCACGGACTCCTTGTGGCTTCCACCGCGCGACGACGAGTACGTGGCCGTAGGGGTCCGCGAACACGGTGCCCGGACGAATGGCTTGGCGGCTCATGCGAACGGGGTAGAGGTCCGTCTCGTCATCGCCCGGAAGCGTACGCGGGCTCGATGAGTGCACCGTCCCGGCCATCCTACGCACAAAAATCTCAAACGCGGACACGTCGTCGGGACCCGGGGCCGGATCGAGATTGCTCAGCAGGGAGGGATCGCACACCGGAGGCGTTGTCTTTCGACCGCGCGTACACTCGCGATACACGAAGGGCAATCGCAGCTTCCATGCGAAGTATGCGCGCAGGAAGTAGGGCAAGTCGGCGCAGTCGGGCTCCAAGTGCAGGCGTGCATCCTCACCGCGCAAGCGATAGTCGTAGAGCAAGTTGCGCTCCCGCTCTCCAATCAGAACCTGGAGCCGGGGCCAGGTGATTTCCTCTCCTGTCGGCTCGCGGAAGAGTTGTTCGACGAACGCCGCATAGAGATTTTCGGTATCGGGTTCCCACTTCCCGGTCGCGGTCCATGCAGGCCCTGGCGTGACCCGTGGTGAGGACTGCGCCAGTCGCGTCCTGACTTCCATTCGCTCGCAGGCACGCACCAGGTCGCCGTCGGCGAAGACAGCCGTCCAGCGGCCCGCTTCCGGTGTGGGCACTTCGACCCACCGGCTGTACGGCGGTCCGTCGAGCACGTGCTGCGTGGGCGTCATCTGCGACCCGTCGGGTGCGAAGAGGACGAGCGAAGCGAGGCCCGGGTCGCGCTCCGCAGTGACGATCACCCTGAGCGGCTCCGAAGTGCTGGGTCGATGGGGCGACCAGAAGATGGCGGTGCGTCTGTCGTCGGCGCAGCGGCCTTCTGGGAGGGCGACCGGTGCGTTGGGGCGGAGCTCGGCGTCGGCGACAAGCTCGGGCCCGGGCGTCTTGCCCAGGACCGTGATTCGGGTGATCCGGCTCAGGAAATCCCGACGCGAGGTCCCGGCCCCCAACGACAGGTCGCTCACGGTCACTCGGTCGATGCGATTGACCGTCTCCTCTTTCGAGCCTTCACACGGTGTCAGGAACTCCGAAAACGCATGGATGGCCATCGGCACGCCTTCCGCGGTCGTCCCGAGGTACAGCATGATGTGTCCAGGGAAATGGAGCAGCACGACACCACGTAGCGCAGCGGCCTCGAGCAGCAGACGCTTCTCGTTGAGGTCTTCGACGGTATCCACATCGATGGAAAATGTGCCTGCCAGGGATTGTCGGGCGCTGTGCCGGGGCAGTTCGATGCCGAAGCGCGCGAAGAGGTCGAGAAGAAAGCGCGAGCAGTCGTACCCACCATCTTTCCCGCCCCAGCCATAGGGTTTGCCCAGCATCGCGAATGCTTCGGTCAGCACGGCGCGCCTCGTGAATGGCAGAGCTTCGGGTCGTTCCAGCCGGGCTTCGAGCGCGTCTTGGCTTAGAAACGAGGAGATCGCTCCGTCCGTGATCCATCCGAGCGCATACGGGGTGCGCGCCAGGTACATTCCATTGGGCCAGCGAGCGAGTCGTTGCACGATTTCACCCTCACGCATGGTGCTGCAACGATTGCGGTCGAAGTCGAGGTCGATCGGTGCGATGTACAGACCTCCGTCGTATGGGCCGCAGCGAAGCGGCTCGAGCTTCTCCACGACGCCCCATTCCTCGACCGCATCGAGCGATTCGGGCACTCCAAACGCAGCGGCGTCACCCGCGTCGAGTGGCTGTCCCTTTTCGTTGACGAGCTCGCCGGCGGCGAGTCGCTCCCGCAGATAGGCCAAGCGTTCGTCGACCTGCATTTGCAGGATGTCTCGATCTACCGGGGCAAGCAGGTCGGTGTGCCCGATCGGCTCTCCGCTTCGTGCTTGTCGCAGCGCAAGGTCGTGGCGGCGCACGGCCTCGCTGGTCAAGAGCGGTGCGTCGAGCTCGCCATAGGCCTCGTTTCGTGAGAGCCAGTACTCGAGAGTTTCGTGCTCGGCTGACACGTTGGCGAGGGGGGGGTCGACCTTGCGGGTCTCCGGGCAAGAAGCAGGACGTCTGTGCTCCTCACGCCCCGGGGCTGGGGGTTCGCAACCGTCCATCCAGCCAAGGCACAATACGCCCGCAAACGCGGCCACGAGTTTTATGTGGGTGCCAACAACCATCCGATCACTTGGTCTTCGACGGTACCTCCCATGCCTAGACCCAGGTCCAGATTCCGCGGAAAACCGACGTGGCCTCCCTGGCTGGTGAGGACCCGTCGAAGCGTGGACGCATTCTGCAGCCACGGGCGAAGGGTGTCGATCGGCACCATGGGGTCTCGCTCCGCAGCGACGAACAAGGTGGGCGCCTGGATGTCTCCGAGCACCTTACAGGCGCTGGTTTGCGCCCAGTAGTCTTCGGCTCCCGCAAATCCATGTCGGGGCGCGATCACCCGTTCGTCCCACTCTTCGATCGTGTCGATACGAAATGCTTCTTCGACGGGCAGCGGCACTTCGCGGCCCGCCGCGACGTGGCGATAGATGTCCTTCAGTGCGGTCAGGACGTGACGTCGATAGAACGCACCGCGAGGTTGATCGATCGCTCGAGCGCTCGGCTTCAGATCGATCGGTGTGCACACCGTAGCAGCGGCGCGTACGCGCGCGTCCGGATGTCCGGCAAGGTAGCGAAGCACCATGTTTCCGCCCAACGAATACGCGAGCAGCAAGATGTTGCGGTATCCTGCCAGCGCCGGGCTCTGGAGCGCGACCTCGAGATCATCCGTCAGGCCGGCATGATAGTAGTCCCCGCCGCTGCGGTCCGCGCCGCGAAGGTTGATCCGCAGGCTGTCGATCCCGGCGCGCGCGGCAGCGATAGCCGCCATGCGCGCGTAGTAGCTGGTGGCACTCCCGCCAAGCCCGTGCACGATGACGACGATGGTGTCGGACGTACCTCCCCGTGTCAGTCGTCCGCTCAGCTTGAGCGCACCGACCACACGGTCTTTGAAGCCGGTCTCCCAGTGCTGCCACGCCGGAACCCGCGGCGGGAGCAGGTTATGGCGAAGAAAGGGGCCGAGGGTCCAGAAATGACCCTTCCAGGTCATGAGTCATTGGGTTTGAGGGCACTCACGACAGGCGCTTGATCTGGGCTTTGGTGCCAGGCGTAGAATGGTGGCCGGTCTTTGCACATCGGCCGGTCGTCGTCCGCGCAGAAGATCCGGACGTGGAAGTGACTTCGGTGGGGCGCGCCGTGGATCGGCTGCGTGATCACCCGCTTGGCGCGCATCACCACCTCGGCGTTCGCACCTTCCTTCACGGCCTGTCGAAGCAAAAGCCGCTTCATCGGGTTCGAGACGAAGATGTGTTGCACGTCGGTGGTCGGCTGGCTGAGCAATGATTCGATTAGCGCCCAGTTGCGCGCGGGGTCGAACTTGTAGAGCGTCCCCCACTGCCGGCCCATGCCCTGGTTATTGAACTTGACGAAGAGGTGTGGGTTCACCGGAGTCGAGCGCGCGTCGAGCATGTAGAAGCCAATGTCGACATCACGGCCGCTCTGGTGCGACACATGCGGGCGCATTCGACCACCGCCCGGCCTCGAGAGGTCGCCAACCGTGAGCTCCGCGCGCGGGTAGCGAAACGCGACCTCGTGCGCGGCGTTCTCGAGCATACGGACCAATTCGCCCGTGCCGAACCGCGAGTCCTGCGAACCGACCTTGACCCGGAGGTCTTTCTCATCGTTGATTCGCATCCCGAAGCGAAGCAAGCCCCGGTTCGGGTAGCCTACCGAAACACTCGGGTCGGGCTCGAGGTCCGAAGGCGCAATGCGGCGCGGCATTCGGGCGATCTTTTCGAGGTCCTCATCGGAGGGCTCCGCGTGGGTTTCGGCATGGTGCGTCTCGCGCAGCACGGAGTCGCCGGTCATCGGAAGCTCGGCGGACGCGGAGGTACCAAACGACCCCGACAGCCAAACCAACGATGTGGCTGTCAGCGCACAAATCCACGGCACCAGCTTGGATCGCCAACCGCTTTTTGAATGACTGTTCCCCATGTTCCGGAGGCCAAGTGTGGCCCGAATCCCCTTGATTGCCAGTTTGAAGGTTCACAGAGCCAAATGCCAAGGCTGAGAGGCCGTTCAGGCAGTGCTTTTCGGGGATTTCTGTATGCTGGCCGGGGCTTTTGCGCAAAAAATCACAGGTCTGAGCGCTCATCCCGGGACGAGGTGCCCCTTCGGGGGGTTTTGGGTAGGAATATCAGCCGGAGGGGGGCTTCCGTGACCGGTGAGGTAGCGAGCGAAAAGCCACCAAATCACCCCCAGTCCCCAAACGAGGCCGAGAACAACCCCGCCATCGACGATCCCCCGCCAGGGCTGCGGCAGCGATCGAACCCACCAGATGAGCAAGACGATGGCGCCGATGAATACCCAGCTCACGGTCATCTGCCGACGGGTGGAGTGAAAGAGGCTGATGCAGAAGGGAAGGGCGAAGATGATCCAGAGGGGCCTGGGATTCTGACCTAAATAAACGGCCCGGGAAACCACCCGTGGAGAGAATTTCAGTTGGAACCCCCTGTAGCCTTCCAGGTACGCGTTGGCCACCAGCCAGCCGATGTAGATCCCCTTCTGACCAGTCGTCATCAGGTCGTCGGTCCAGGGTTCCAGGGCGAACGGGGTGAGTCGCCAAATCGCCCTTCCGAGCAACAACGACACCCAAGCGATTCCCCAGGTAGCCACGAGCTTTTCGGTCCGAGGGAGCATGTATTGGGCGCGACGGTAGCAGTCTCCCCCCGGATGTCGACTTGCCCGAAGGGCGCCTCGGCCGCCATGCTCATTGTAGCGAAGGAAGCCAATTTGGACGACGGGACGTACGATTTCGAAAGCGAAGACTCGGGTGCCAAGCCGAGGCGTCCGGGCCTTCCAGTCGAGCCGCGACGGTTGCTCTCGATACTGGCGGAGGATCGAAAGCCGTTGCTCATAGCGTTCCTGGTCGCTTCGGCGGTGGCCCTGCTTGCGTTCTTCTTGCTGCCCAAGACATACGAGTCCTCGGCTCATCTTGTCTACGAAAGCACGGAGTTGCTGAAGCTCGAGGGGAAAGAGCCGACGCCGGGCGCTTTCGTCGATTCCGCCATCGTGCCGAGCCGGCTTCGCGACGTACGTGAGCGCCTAAATTGGGACATTTCGCTCAAGGAGCTCGGCAGCCGAGTCGATGCGGTGCTCGAAGACAAAGCCACCATGCGGATTGTCGGCCGCGCGGGTACGGCCGAGGATGCCCGCGTATTGGCCCAAACGGTGCTCGACGTGTTTCTCGAACGGCAAGCGAAGTTCAACCAAGAAAAGCTGGAAAGCCTGACCGCAGAGAACCAAGCCGCGCTGATTTGGGCCAAGGAGGGACGCGAGGCAGCAAGGCAGGCGTATGAGGAGTTTCGGAAGAAGAGTGGCAAGTCAGATCTGCTCCATGAGAAAGAGCAGTTATTGGCGCGCTCAGCGACGCTGCGCGCAAGCGCCGACGAAGCGGCTGTGGATGTCGCCGCTCAGCGGGCGCGTATCGCCGAGCTCGAGAAAGCGCAGCGCGAGCTCCCCCGTCAAATCGTTGCAAGCGCAACCAAAGGCTCTCCCGTCGATAGTCCACTTGCGCAGGCCCGTTCCGAGCTTGCGGCCGCTCGCGCGTCCTTGAGCGATCAGCATCCGACGGTTCGGGCGCTCAAGGAACGGGTCGCGAGCTTGCAAGCGCAGAGAGGTGAGCAGAAGGCAGAGCTCGGCGAGGAGACCCTCGCCGCCAACCCGGCGCGCGCGGTGGTAGACCAGCAACTCGCAACCGCGCGCGCGGCCCTTGCGGGTGCCACAGAGCGGGAGGCTGCGCTTCGCGTGCTCTTGAAGGCGAACAAGAGTGAGGCGGAGAGCCTTGCTCCCGAGGAAGGCGAGGCTCGTCAGGTGATCGGGGAGCTCGAGCAGGCGGAGCGTCGGGTCGATGAGCTGTTGGAACGGTCTGCCGCGCTTCGAGACGCGCAGATGGGCCAGCTCGTCGGGTTTCGCGTCTTGTCCGCTCCAATGTTGCCGGAGGAGTCCAAACGCTCGCGGGTCGCGGTCGTGATGCTAATGACGTTGCCCATCGTGACGGTTCTGATCGTTGCGCTGGTGTCCCTCGTGCGCCGGCTCCGCGGTCTGACGGTCGAAGCCCCCCGCGAAGTGGCATGGTGGGGGAACGGGCCCGTGCTCGGGACGAGTGTCTGGCCGCGTGATCCCGCTGCGCTCGACTCGTTCGTCGACGAGCTCGAGGATCACGGCGTGTACGGCGCCGGTCGTACCCTCGTAGTGCCAGCGACCGAGGTCGAGCGGGACATCGCGTGCTCATTCGCGATGCGTCTCGCCGAAGCTCCATGGCTCGCCGCCGCGATTCTCGACGTCGGGGCAAGGGCCGACGCCGATGTGCACGTTTCTCCCCTGGTGACTCCGTCACCAGGCGCGCCCATGCCGCCTCGCCGCCTCTCGTCGCAGGCGACACCGTCGGTTTCTCCCGGGCGAGTCATCATGACGCCGGACTCGAGGCCGCCGACCCGTCCAACGCCGCAGGGGCTGGTCCCGCCTCCGGGAAGCTCCACGTCACCGCCGCCCACCGTGACACCCCCTCCGAAATCCGGCGCGACCAGTCCCTCGTCGTCGAGGCCCCCGCACAAGCAAACGATGATCGGCTTGCCAGCCGTTCGAGCGTACGGTGCAGTCTCGATCTCGACGGAGCCCCCGGCCGTTCAGGAGAACTCGTCTCAGGAGAACCCGTCCAACGACGCGAGCGGCCCTCAGCCGTTTCGCCGCAAGCGCGGTGCGCGGGCAACCGTTCGGATGGTGGTCCCAGTCCACAGCGGCACGGTTTCAGAGATCGCCTCGGGAGCCCCGAACGCTCAAGTCGAGGAAGAGGCCTTCCTGCTGACCAGGCCCGTACCCGTCGTGACCGATCAAACCCCATCCCGCACGGGACCCGTTGCTTACGCGAGCGCGGACTCGCCCGACTCGAGTGCGTCGAATGCCGTGATGCGTGCGGCGGTGAGACTTCTCGGGAACAACGAGGACGAAGTCACCAGCCTACGGCGCTCGGCTCCCCCGGGTCGGAGCGCGCTCGGAGACGTGACGGCTGTGGCTCTCGCATGGAACGGACCGTTGAGCGGCCCACTGCTGCGGCGAGCGGCGCGTCTGGCGCATCGGGTCATGGTCGTCGTTTCCTCCGGTGCGAGCGTGATCGACTTGGCGCGAATCAAGACTCGTCTCGGCCGCGACACAGGCGTCGGGTATGTGCTCGTCAATGTTCGCGACGCATATGTCGACCTCCACGACCGCGTGGGGTCCGTCGAGGATTTCTGGGAGGACCCCAAAGGCGAAGCGGCCAAGGATTCGACGCCGGCGTAGGCCCGCATTGCGGTCGCAATCCGTCTAGTCTATTTAGCTCTCGCTGTGTCCGACACCGACGAGCGAATGAACACGTTTCCGCCAGTGACCAAGGTCGACTGGCTCGCAAAGGTGGAGGCCGACCTCAAGGGCGCCTCGGTGGACGCGCTACGTTCCGTGCTCCCGAGTGGTCTCGCCATCGAGCCGCTCTACTGTGCGGAGGATGTCGAGGGGCTGAGCGATCCAGGCTTACCTGGCGTCTATCCGTATCTGCGTGGGGCCTCACCACTTGGGGGTTGGGTGATTCGGCAGGAATACGACGACCCTCGGCCGAACGTCTGCCGAGAGGCGATCCGGCAAGATCTCGAGCGCGGAGTCGAGGCGTTGTGGGTGAAGCTGGGGCCGCGGCACGGATGCCGCATCCTCACGATCGATGAGCTCGACGATCTGCTCGAGTCGGTCGACTTGGCAAGTACCTCGATCTGGGTGGACGGTGGCTCCGATGCGCTCGCGGTTGCGGCCGGGCTATTGGCGCTGGCGGGTCGCCGCGGTGTTTCGCACGCGGCGCTGCGCGGCGGCTTTGGATGCGATCCCGTTGGCTTGCTCGCCGCGGAAGGGCGCTTGCAAGGCGGGCTTCGCGCACGCTTCGCGGAGCTTCGCGACCTGGGCTTTTGGTGCTCGCACCATGCACCTGGCTTACGTGCTGCAGGCGTGTCGAGTGACCCGTACGACGGTGGAGGGGCGAGCACGGTGCAGGAGCTCGCCTACACGATTGCAACTGGTCTGGAGTACCTTCGTCAGCTGACCGAAGGTGGCATGAGCGTCGATGCTGCCGCCCGGCAGATCGGATTCAGTTACGCGGTCTCGAGTGATTTCTTCACACAGGTGGCGAAGCTCCGCGCGGCTCGCTGGCTCTGGGCCAAAGTGGTCGTCACGGCGGGCGGGGAACCCGATGCAGCGGCTATGCAAATCCACTGCCGAACCTCACGCTTCACCAAGACGCAACGCGACCCCTGGGTGAACATGCTGCGGGTCACCGCGGAGTGTACTGCGGCGGTGCTCGGAGGCGCCCAAAGCATCGCGACGCTTCCGTTCGATTGTGCGCTGGGCCCTCCCGACGAGCTGGCGCTGCGAGTGGCCCGCAATACTCAGGTTGTTTTGAGAGAGGAATCACATCTCGGCGAGGTCGCGGACCCCGCTGCTGGCAGTTGGTTCGTCGAGCGGCTCACCAATGATTTGGCGCGCGCCGCATGGACCGAGTTGCGTTCGATCGAGGCAGGGGGTGGGATCGTCGCAGCCCTTGGTTCCGGCAAGCTGGTGGATTCGGTCTGCGAGGTCGCCGACGCGAGGGAGATGCAGCTCGGGAAGCGCGAGTCACCGATCGTCGGCGTCAGCGAGTTTCCGAATCTGCACGAGGAGGTGATAGGACGCGATGCGATCCAGGCGGAGGACGTTCAACGACTGCTCGCCGCCTCCCTCGACCGCCTCGATCCGGGAGCGCATCGAGACCGGCTCATCGCTCTCGCATCCACGGTTAGCGCTGCCGAACGTGCTCCCGGAGCGCTCACCGATGCCTGCATCGCTGCGACGACAGGAGGAACCGACATATACAGCGTGGCGACGGTGCTACAACACGGCCAACCCGATTTCCACGTCGAGCCAATTCCGCAATGGAGAGAGGCGGAGATCTGGGAGCACCTTCGCGACCGCAGCGACCGGCATTCGTCCCGGCCCGTCGCGTTCTTGGCCAACCTCGGGCCGATTCCATCCCATAAAGCGCGATCGACATGGGTTCGGAACCTCCTGGCTGCGGCCGGGATCGACGCTGTTACGAACGAGGGGTTCCTCGACATCGAGGCTCTGACTGCGGCTTGGAAGCAGTCAGCGGCGCCTCTTGCGGTAATCTGCGGCAGCGATGAGAACTACGAGACCTTGCTGAATCCCACGGTCGCTGCGTTGAAGAGCGCCGGATGCGCGGTTCTTCTGGTCGCAGGCCGTCCGGGCAAGCGGGAACCAGAGCTTCGTGAAGCAGGGGTGAGTGGCTTCGTGTTCGTGGGGGCCGATGTGCTCGAGGGGATGACTCAGGTCCTCGATTCGATAGGAGTGCAACGATGAGCCGCTTGCCGGACTTCAGCACCATCGAGTTCGATGCTGCCGGCCCGATCCAAGCATCGTCGCTAGCGGACTGGAAGGCGCTCGCGGGCGTCCCGGGTCAGGAGCGCTGGAAGACGCCCGAAGGCATCGAGGTCGAGCCGGTGTACACCGCGAGCGATCTCGATCCGGTGACGCACTTGCAGACGATGCCGGGGTTACCGCCCTTCCTTCGGGGTCCTTACTCCACGATGTACGTGCGCCGCCCGTGGACCATCCGACAGTATTCCGGCTTCTCCACCGCCGAGAAGAGCAACTCATTCTATCGGCGCAACCTCGCTGCAGGTCAGAAGGGTCTGTCGATCGCTTTCGATTTGGCGACACACCGGGGCTACGATTCCGATCATCCGCGTGTGGCGGGGGACGTCGGCATGGCCGGTGTTGCGATCGACTCGATCATGGACATGCGAATCCTGTTCGACGGCATCCCGCTCGATCAGATGAGCGTCTCGATGACGATGAACGGAGCGGTGCTGCCCATCCTCGCGCTCTATGTCGTGGCGGCGGAAGAGCAGGGGGTCGCGCCGAAGCAGCTCACCGGTACCATCCAGAACGACATTCTCAAAGAGTTCATGGTCCGAAACACGTACATCTATCCGCCTTCGCCGTCGATGCGGATCGTAGCCGACATCTTCAAGTACACGGCGGCCAACATGCCGCGCTTCAACAGCATCAGTGTCAGCGGCTATCATATGCAAGAGGCCGGCGCGACGCAGGATCTCGAGCTCGGCTATACCTTGGCGGACGGCCTCGAGTACGTGCGCACTGGGATGGCAGCGGGTCTCGCGATCGACGAGTTCGCACCCCGGATCAGCTTCTTTTGGGCGGTTGGCACCAACTTTTTCATGGAAGTGGCGAAGCTTCGGGCCGGGCGCCTGCTCTGGGCCAAGCTCATCGAGCAGTTCGAGCCCAAGAACGCCAAGAGCCTCGCGTTACGCACCCACTGTCAGACTTCCGGCTGGAGTCTCACCGCACAGGACGTCTACAACAACGTCGTTCGGACGTGCATCGAGGCGATGGCAGCGACACAGGGGCATACCCAGAGCCTTCACACCAACTCGCTGGACGAAGCGTTCGCTCTTCCGACTGATTTCAGCGCGCGGATCGCTCGCAACACGCAGCTTTATCTCCAGCTGGAAAGCGGTACGACCAAGGTCATCGATCCGTGGGGCGGGAGCTACTACGTCGAACGGCTCACCCACGAGCTCGCCCTGCGGGCATGGCGGCACATCAAGGAGGTCGAGGAGCTCGGAGGAATGACCAAGGCGATCGAGGCGGGTTTGCCAAAGCTTCGTATCGAGGAGGCCGCGGCGCGGACTCAGGCTCGAATCGACTCAGGGCAGCAGACGATCGTAGGAATCAACAAGCACCGCCTCGCGAAGGAAGACCATCTGGAGGTCCTCAAGGTCGACAATACGGCCGTTCGGGAGGCGCAAATTGCTCGTTTGCGCACCCTGCGCGCAGAGCGTGACGGAGCGGCCCTCATGCCGAAACTTGAGGCTTTGACCAAGTGCGCTGAAACTGGCGAGGGTAACCTGCTCGAGCTGGCGATCGACGCTGCCAGGCATCGAGCTACCGTCGGAGAAATCAGCGACGCGCTGGAGCGCGTCTGGGGCCGCTATCAAGCAACGATTCGGAGTATCGAAGGCGTGTACCGAAGCGAAGTGGGGAAGAATTCGGAAGCCGTGGACCGCGTGCGGGAGCGAAGCGATGAGTTCCTGCGCAAGCACGGGCGTCGCCCCCGGATCCTCGTAGCAAAGATGGGCCAGGATGGGCACGACCGCGGTCAAAAGGTGATCGCCACGGCCTTTGCAGATCTGGGATTCGACGTCGATATCGGGCCGCTGTTTCAGACCCCTGAGGAGGTTGCGAAGCAGGCGATTGAGAACGACGTGCACATCGTCGGCGCGAGCTCGCTTGCGGCGGGTCACCTCACACTGGTTCCTCAGCTCAAGGAATCGCTCAAGAATCTCGGTCGTGAAGACATCTTGGTAGTCGTCGGCGGCGTGATCCCGCCCGAGGACTACGCGGCGCTCCGCGCGGCGGGAGCGGTTGCGATCTTCGGACCGGGCACCGTCATTGCCGACGCGGCCATCGAGCTTCTCGAAGATCTCGATGAGCGACTCGAGGGGGCGTGAAGCCTCTCGAAGTCCGGGCCTATGTCGACGGGGTGTGCGGCGGTGACCGTGCAGTCCTAGCGAGAGCGATCACGTTGATCGAAAGCGAACAGCCGGCGCACGCCGCTCTTGCTCAGAAGGTCCTCGAAGCCCTATTGCCCAAAGCCGGTGGCGCGTACCGGGTCGGGATCAGCGGGGTGCCCGGGGCCGGAAAGAGCACATTCATCGATGCGCTCGGCACGATGCTGACCAGCCAAGGGCATCGCGTCGCGGTGCTGGCGGTCGATCCAACCAGCAGTATCAGCGGTGGAAGCATTCTGGGCGACAAGACGCGGATGGCGATGCTTAGCAACGACGCGAATGCATTCATCCGACCGTCCCCGACGAGCGGGACGCTCGGGGGCGTCGCACGAAAGACGCGCGAAACGATTCTCCTGTGCGAGGCGGCGGACTTCGACGTTGTGCTCGTCGAGACCGTGGGTGTGGGTCAATCGGAGACGATTGTGGCCGGGATGGTGGACTTTTTCCTCGTGCTTCTGATCGCAGGCGCCGGAGACGAGCTCCAGGGCATCAAGCGCGGCATCCTCGAGGTGGCCGACATGCTCGCGATCAACAAGGCCGACGGCGACAATCGCTTGCGGGCGATGCGGGCTCAGGCGTCATATCAGAGCGCGTTGCGCCTCATGCGTGTCGGCGGCGTTCCGCCCGTCGTCACCTGCAGCGCGATCGAGAAGACGGGCTTGGAAGAGTTGTGGGCGATGGTCGTGGAGAGCCGGCGTCGTCTCGAGGCATCCGGGGAGTTCGAACGCAAGCGTCAGGCACAGCAGGTGCAGTGGATGTGGGACCTCGTCGAAGACGGGCTTCGTCGAGCGCTTCGTTCTGACCCTGAGCTATCCACGTTGACCAGCCAGCTCGAAGATGCGGTCGGCAAGGGCAACGCAACGCCAGGCGCCGCGGCACTGAAAATTCTCCGCCGCTTCGCCGAACGTGCGGGAGATGCGCTCACGCGCGGCTGAGCTCGTCCGCTGAGTCGGGGGTCTTGGCACCTGCCTTGCCTCTGGGCTTCGGCGATGGACCGAGGAGCTCGGCCAACCAGCGGAGGTCATCACTGTGCGTCAGAGAGTGTTTGATGACCATGGTGAGGGGCGCCGAGACGAGCGCACCGACGGGGCCCAATAGCCATCCCCAAACCACCATGGAGACGAGCACGACGAGGTCGGACAAGCCGAGGGCCTGACCCATCACGCGGGGCTCGATCGCTCCGATCGCCAAATTGATCGCGCCAAACCCGGCTGCGACCACCAAGGCCTGCCCGGGGCCCATTTGGATGAGCGCGAGGGTGATTGCGGGAATTGCGGCGATGATTTGGCCGACCGTAGGAATGTAGTTGAGAAGGTACGCGAGCAGGCCCCAAAGCACCGGAACGTCTACGCCGCGCCACCAGCACCAAACGAAGACCAGAACACCGGTCAGTAGGCTCATCACCGTCTTGGCGACCAGATATGCGTTGACCTCATGCGCTGCCTGGGAAAGGTCTTGAATCTGACTCGGCGTCGCGATCTTGGCCAGCTTCTCGCGAAGTCCCGTCGACTCGAAGAGCATGAAGGCGACGATCAATAGGACGAGCACCATCTGCGATATGAATGAAGCCGCTTGTTGGGCCATCGTGGTCGCGAGATTGATCATCCAGCTTGGCTCGGAGAGGCTGAAGAGCGAATCGACGTGGATGCCGTAACCCGCCAGCCAGAGATCGAGTTGACTCAGTTGCCCGGAGAGCATCGACTTGTACTTGGGGACTCGCTCGGTGAAGGTCGCGACCGCGGCCGCCAGCGGTACGCCTAGCGCTGCGCCAGCGCTCACGTCGAGGAGGAGCCCAGCCAATACGGCTCCGAGGCGGGGGACGCCCCGATCGCAGAGCCAAATCACCAGAGGAGCGGTCACGACGGCGATGAACGCCGCGACCAGGACGGGCACCAGGAATGGCGCAGCGAGCTTGATGCCCGCCGCGATCACGACGAGCGACGCGATGGTCAACACGACCCGTCCGCCTTTGGCTACAGCCATCTCATCAATGTAGCGCGAATCAAGGCGGCGTGCGATCGAGCAGCTCGAGCTTGGTGCCATGGACTCGTATGGTCACGGTGCCGTCGAGGATCGCCCGCAGCTCGTTGCCGACCAGGGAGTCACGCCAACCGTCGCAGAGGCGAGACGGCTGACGAAGCACGAGATTGGTCACGTCGTCCCGGGTGCCCAGCACGCTCGTATCGAGGTCTTCTTCACCGGCACGCTGCGCTAGCCAGGCAAGACATACCGCGATCACGCCTTCGACACTTGGAGTGTTCTCGGGTTTCGCCGGCGGAAGCCGGACTTCGTCCTTCGAAAGCTCGCTGCCTTGGCGGATCGCCGCGAGGAGCCGATCGCTGTGCTTGAAGCGGCGTGGATCGAAGTTCCTGACCGATTTCAGTTGCTCGGCGTTGCGAGCGGGGCGCTGGGCTAGCGCCAACAACGACATGTCGGAGAGCACCGTTCGAGCGGGGCGGTTCTGCTCTTTGGCCACCTGCTCGCGCCATGCCGCCAGCTCTTGCGCCACCCCGCGGGCTCGGCCGCTCAGCTTGGTCTTGCCTCGAAGCTTCCACCAGAGCGTTTCGGGTTCGGGAGCTGACCTGTCCTTCGAACGCAGACGCTCGATCTCTTCCTCGGCCCAAGCGAGACGGCCTCGCTCATCGAGCCGTCCCACCAGCGCGTCGCGAAGGTCCAGCAAGTGGGCAACGTCGGAGGCCGCGTAGCGAAGCTCCGCCTCCGCCAGGGGACGCCGCGTCCAGTCGCTGAGCTGCGCGCTCTTATCGAGCTGAACGCCGAGAAATCCCTCCACGAGCTTGCCGAGCGAGCTGGTGCGATACCCACAGAAGAGCGCAGCGAGCTGCGTATCGAAAATACGCCGGGGTACCGTACCGCTGACTAGCTCCAAAATCTCCAGGTCTTGCGAGCCCGCGTGGATGACGCAGAGCGCATCGCTTTGGAAGGCTCGGCTGAGCGCTCGCACGTCGACGGCGAGGGCGTCGACCAAGGCGATTCGGTCGTGGGTTGCGAGCTGAACGACTGCGAGCTCCGGCAGATAGGTGCGCTCGCGGTGGAACTCGGTATCGAGTGCGTAGGCACTCGTCGCCGACAGCTCATCGACTAGGTCGTCGAAGCCCGCCTGATCGGCGATCCAGTCGAACTTGGTCACAAGGCTACCTTAGCGCATCGCGCGCGGGTCGCTCGATCATTGACAATAGGGTCGGCCTGGATGAGGCGCGTCGATCCATCGTTTGCGGCGGTCGAGCGAGCGTTGCACCTCGATGTCCATGGGCCCCGCCGCCATGCGAGCCTCCTGGTGGGTCACGATCTTGGCCTTGGCCGCTTCGCGCGTCGGCGCCAGCGGAAGGGGACGTACGCCCGCATCCTCGAGCTCTGTCAGCCGCCACGGGTACATCGGTGGCGCATCTCGGCAGCCCTCTAAGATGTCGTCCGGAGCACAGAAGAAACGAAAGTGGAAGTGATCATCGTGCGGATAGCTCGGCTGGCAGCTCATCTCGGCGAACCGGGCGATCGTTTCTGCAGGGACGTTGTGCGAGCGAGCGTATTGGAGCAGGAGCTTCCTCAGGTGCTCGGCAACGAAGACCTGTTGAAGCTTCGCCCGTTCGTCCTCGATCAGCGCTTGAACGAACAGCCAGTTCCGGGGAAGGTCCAGCTGCAAGGCAACGTCGTCCGAGGGGTCTGCGAGGTTCCCGAAGTCCACACCGGCTCCGCTCGGGTCGAAAAACGCCCCGACGCTTTCGATCGGCCTTCCGTCAGGGCCGAGCTGGTAGAAGAACACATCGACATCGCGGCCGCTCTGGTGTGAGCCATGATGGGGAATCGGCCCGCCTTTTTCGAGGCTGATGTCGTTGACCGTCACGGGTAGGCCACCCAGCTCTCGATGGACCCTGCCGCCCGCTTCGACGAGGCCGCGAACCAGCTCTACCGTGCCGTAGCGAGACTTCGGCTCGCGGGCAGGATTGAACCGCAGTCCCGGCGCGCTGAGGGGAAGGGGAACTCCGCCGCGCAAGGAGCCATCGTTCGGGTTCCTGATAGACGTGGAATCGAACGCGCCCCAGTCGATCGCAGCAGGCGCCGACGCTAGGTCTGTTCGATGGGCCGGCACGGGAACCGGTGCCGATGCTTGCCCCGGCGGAGAATCGACGCGCCTCGTTGATGGGGTGCACCCTACGACGGTCACCCCAATGAGTGCGGCGGCGAGAATCTCGTGGCCGCGCATCACTGCTCCGGAAGAGGCAAGACCGAAGCGAACACCACGCTCGACATTTGAACGAGCAGCTGCAGAAAAGTCTCTAGGTTTAGCTCTTGTCTTTCCACCCATTCGAGGCTCGATGCCTCCAGAAAGCCCAGCCAACCCCGAAGCCGTAGCCTCGTCGCCGGGTCGTCCTGCTGTGCCCCAAACCGGGACAAACGCGAAATCATCCGATCGACGAGCGCCTGCCGGGTGTCTTCGATAATCCGCGCGACCTCGGGGTCGGTGCCAATCCCGCCGCGCAGGAGGAATCCGTACGCGACACGTCGACGGGCCACATATCCGAGGAATGCGCGAAGGCCCGCCCGTACACCTTCTGGATCGGGTGTTGGACCCCGTCCATGCTGGTCGACGTCGGTCTCTTCCAGGAGTTGGCGAGCGGCCTCTCGAACCGCCGCGACATAAAACGCGCGCTTGCTCGGGAAGTAATGGTACAGCAGGCCCTTGGAGACGCCGGCCCGCGTCGCGATCTCGTCGATCGAAAGCTCGTCGTAGGTTTGATTTCCGAAGAGCTCGAGGCCCAAGTCCAGCAACTGCTGCCGGCGAACGTCGACTTGTAAGCGTGTGCGCGCTGGTTGCATCGTGTCCCGCGGAGTATAGCTCAGCTTCGTGCCGGCGCTGCGCGCCTGGGGATGTTTGCGTTCGGTGCCCCAATTCCGCATGCTCCGCGGGTGCGAGAAGCCCTACAGCAACTCATCGACGACATTCTCAGTCCACTCCTTCAAAACGACGCGAGCAGTATCGAGCTGCTGGAGGTCACCGAGGACGAGGTGGTCGTGCGAGTGACGGGGAGAGCAGCGTTCGGTGTCGGCGCGGAGTACGTCCGCACCGGTGTCATCGAGCCCGCTTTGAGAAAGGTCGTCGGGGAACGATGCGTGATCCAAATCAAGAAGACGGTTCCCACCGCGAAAAGGCGCACGTGACGAGATGTACGACCTAGACAAAGCGATTCGCGAGCGACGCTCCGTGCGAGGTTTCCTCCCGAAGCCAGTGTCCCGTGACCTGTTGGAAGAGGTGCTGGGACTCGCCCAGCACGCTCCGAGCAACTGTAATGTTCAGCCCTGGCGAGTCTACCTCGCTTCGGGACGAGTGCTCGATGGGCTGCGCACCGCTCTCGTGCAGGCGGCGACTTCCGGCGAGTCTCCTGTGATGGTGGCGCCGATGGACGAATTCCTGGGCCCATATCGGGAGAAACAGATCGCATGCGCCGTGGAGCTCTACGGCAACATGGGAATCGAGCGTGGCGATCGGGTGGGGCGCCTGCGGGCGAGCATCCGCAATTTCCAGTTCTTCGATGCGCCGCACGTGGCATACGTCTGCATGGCGAAGACGTTCGGCATCGGAGTCGCGCTCGATGTCGGAATGTACGTGCAGACTTTGATGCTCGCGATGCAGTCTCGTGGCATCGCCTCTTGCGCTCAGGCGGCCCTCCGGTCCTACCCGGAGCTCGTCGCGGAGCACCTCGGCATCCCCGGCGACGAGCAGATCCTCTGCGGGCTGTCGTTCGGCTACGAGGATCCCAGCGTACCTGCGAACCAAACGCGGCAGCCGCGCGACCCGATCTCCCGCAACGTGTTTTTCCGCGGCGATGCTCGCTAGCGCCCCCTGAAGTTTCCTTCGCGTCGTTCGAGGAACGATCGGATGCCTTCGGCCGCGTCTTCGGTTCCCATCAGCTCACGCGCGATGACGAGGAGCTCCGCGATAGCCGCCTCCGTGCCCCGAAGCTGAGCGGTCCGAGCGGAGCGAAGCGTTGCAGCGACGCCCAATGGGGCTCGCTTTGCGACTGTGCGCGCGATCTGGACGGCCTTGTCGCGAAGCTGGTCGGCCGGAACGACCTCCTGAACCAGGCCGATGCGAAGAGCCTCCGCAGCATCGAAGTGATCGCCGGTGAGAAGCCAGCGCATCGCGTTGCCCCAGCCGGCGATCTCAGGCAGACGAATCGTCGCACCACCGAATGGAAAAATCCCTCGGTTGATCTCGATCTGCCCGAAGCGGGTGCCCTCGGCCGCCAGCCGAATGTCCGCAGCGAGCATGAGCTCGATGCCGATGGTGAGACACCAACCCTGAGCCGCCATCACCAGAGGCTTTTTTCGGCGCGGTTCGTGGAGGTTGAGCACGTCAATTGTGCCCTCCGGAAATAGGGGGGCCCCGCTTCGAACGGCGGGACCAACCTCCGCAAGATCCAGGCCTGCCGTGAAGTTCTCGCCATTGGCAAAGAGCACCGCGCACCAGAGCGATTCGTCGGCTTCGTAGTTGGTGACTGCCTCCCCGAGCTCTCGCAACATGCGCAGGTCGAAGGCGTTCATCTTGTCGGCGCGATCCAGGATGATGTGGACGATGCGTCCGTCCCGTTCGGTCAGCACGCGGGGTCGTTGGTCGGTCATGGGGCGCGATCGTAGTGGACCGCCGTCCCGTAGGCCAGGACCTCGATCGTACCCATCGATTCGTTTCCGGAGGCGCTCGAGATGGTGGAGGTTTCGAGTCGCGTATTGAAGTATGCGTCGGCATCGGGCTGCGACTCCTTCATTCGAAGGATGGCTTCACGCCGGGCCCGTTCGATGAGCGACGAATAGGATCGAACCTCACCGCCGAAGATCATCCGAATGCCGCTGAGAAAGCGTTTGAAGTGGTCGATCGAGATCACTACGGATCCGGTGACCAGGCTTGCCGATCGTACCGTGGAGCCTGAGGCCGGGTCCTTGGTTGAGAACGTGGGCTGATCGCGGAACCGGGCTTCGCGCTCGTAGATGCTCCGAAAATGCTTGCGTTCGATGCTCGCGCCGACGAGTCTTCCGACTACGATGAGGAGCACTGGGAGCGCGATGGAGATGAGGAGATCCATCGACATACTGCCACTATTCGACGACGACGGCCGTGCCGTACGCGAGAATCTCCGACGCGCCCTGAGCGACCGAGGAGGTCGTGAAGCGCACGTTCACGATGGCATTTGCGCCGAGCCCGCGTGCTTCGGTCACCATCCGGTTCGTCGCCTCGGCCCGGCTTTCCTGGAGCAGCTCCGTGTAGCCTTTGAGCTCTCCTCCGACGATGTTCTTGAGACCTGCCGCAAAGTCGCGTCCGAGGTGTTTGGCCCGGATCGTGCTGCCTTGCACCAGACCGAAGTGCTCCACGATTTGTTTGCCTGGCACGCTATCGATGTTGGTGAGAATCAAACGAACCCTCCTCGGCGACGGTTGTAGCAGATAGTCCCGGAGAGCTTCTACATTCGCGCTCGGCACCCGTTTGTGAGTCGGCCGGGCAGAGCGCCCCGCGGGATCGCCATTTTTTGGGGATTCCGGAAACGTGCTATGGCTCCGCGGTGAAACTCTGCGTCATTGGTACCGGGTATGTTGGCCTCGTCACCGGCACGTGCTTCGCCGCGACCGGCCAGCGTGTGGTCTGTGTGGACACGGATGCCTCGAAGATCGAGCGCCTACAGCGCCATCAGATTCCGATCTACGAGCCCGGGCTCGAAGAGATGGTCAGGGAGAATGCGAGCGCCGGACGGCTTACGTTCAGTACCGACCTCGCTGCCGCCGTTCGCGATGTCGACCTCGCGTTCATCGCCGTCGGCACGCCTCCGACCCTCGATGGCGAGGCCGACCTCAGTGCGGTCTTCGGCGTTGCCCAGGATCTTGCCAAGCATGCCACGCACGACCTCGTCATCGTCATGAAGAGCACGGTTCCCGTCGGGACGAATGCCCAGGTTCAGCGACTCGTTGCCGACGCTGCACACGACATGCAAGTCGTGTCGAACCCCGAGTTTCTGAAAGAGGGGGGCGCGATCAACGATTTCATGTATCCGGATCGGATTGTGATCGGAGTGCGTCCTAGCCACGAGCGTGCGCGGCGTTTGATGGGTCAAGTCTACCACCCGCTGAATCTCTCCAACACGAAGATTGTCTGGATGAACCCCGAGAGCGCCGAGGTGACCAAGTACGCGGCCAACACGATGCTCGCAATGCGCATTTCATTCATGAACGAGCTCGCCGTGCTCTGCGAAGAGGTCGGCGCGGACGTGCAGAGCGTGCGATTGGGCGTGGGAAGCGATCCGCGCATCGGGTCGCAGTTCCTCCATGCTGGTCCCGGGTATGGGGGCTCTTGCTTCCCGAAGGATGTCAAGGCACTCGTAGCAACGGCACGGCGGCATGGGATCGAGCTCGAGCTGGCGGATGCGACGAACCGAGTCAACGTCCGCCACCGCAGCTTTCTGGTGCGCAAGGTCAAGCGCCACTTTGGCGCCGAGTTGGCGGGGAAGCGCATTGCAATCTGGGGTTTGGCGTTCAAGCCCGGGACCGATGACGTCCGCGAATCGCCATCGATCACGACGATCGAGTTCCTTCTCAAGGAGGGCTGCGAGGTCGTCGCCCACGATCCGGAAGCCATGGAGAACATCAGGCAGGTCTTTGGCGACAGCATCACCTTGGTGGATGAAGCGTACGACGCGGTGCGCGATGCAGACGCGCTCCTCTTGCTGACCGAGTGGCGCGAGTACCAGTACCCAGAGTTCGACCGCATTCGCAAGCTCATGCGTACACCGGTGATCCTGGATGGCCGCAACATCTGGGGTACGTATAGGCTCGCCGAGCAAGGGTTCGAGTACGCAGGGGTCGGGACGCAACCCACCCCGGCCTAGTGGGCGATGTGTGGGCGATACACGCTGACGTGTCCCGACGAAGCCGCGCTCGTTCGGAGCCTACCGTTCGATGAGTTTAGCGAGACCCGAATCCAGTTCCGACCGCGGTACAACATTGCGCCGGGGCAACGCAGTCCGGTGGTCTATCTTCGGAGTGGGCAGCCCATCTTGGAAGACGCGCTCTGGGGCGTGACTCGCTCGGGCGGCGGGCTCGCCATCAACGCCCGCGCCGAGACCGCGCATCGAACCGCGTTGTTCCGCGATGCATTCCGCGACGGAAGATGTCTGGTACCGGCCGATGGGTTTCTCGAATGGCGTAGAGAGGGACGCGTGAATCAGCCGTACCTGTTTCGACCCAAAGATGGACGGATCTTTCTGATGGCCGGCCTCTGTCGGAATGGACGATACGTCGTCCTCACTCGGGACTCGGCCGGGGAGGTCGCCGAGATCCACGACCGCATGCCGGTCGTCCTAGAAGGGCCCGCGGCCCGGCAGTGGCTCCTGCAGGGCGAGATCGCCGAACCTCCCGAGCTGACGCGGGCAGCCGTCTCCCTGCGAATCAATCGAATCGAGAACGACGACCCGAGCTGCCTCGATTCGGTGCCGCAAGCCAGATTCGACTTCGGTTGAAGGGGCCGATGGGTCGCTATCAGAGCGTGTCCCAGCGGAAGCCTTCAGCTTTGAATGCGTCTTCCGCGAGAGCCTTCAACATCTCGTCGTCGTTGCTATCGATGCGACGGAAATTGCGTTTGATTCGAATCTTGGCCGCGCGAGTGAAGGTTCGAAGAATGTCGATCTCCAACGCTGCGCCGTCGACGCCCTTTGCGTCGATCGAGGCCTGCACGCGGCTGATGGTGGCCGCTACGACGAAGAGGTCGATCATGATTTCCGCGAGGCGGTGGCTGGCGAATTGCTTACCGATGATTGCCTTGCCGTGCTTTCGCAAGATTCTATCGGTCGCCTGCGCGAGAAACCGAGTCGACTCTTCGAAAATTTGCGCCTGCTCATGGATGATCGGATTGAGACCGGAGAATTTCGCTTCGCCTCGAATCCCGGTCCGTAGGGCAGCGTGCTTGCGGGCGTAGTCCGAGAGTAAGCCGAAGCCCTTGATCGGTTCGTTGAAGATGTCCTTCATCGTTGCCGAGAGCTCCTGGAGCTGGCTGGCGACATCGTTCATCGCGGTCAGAGCGATGAGGAGGCGCAAAATTTCGTTGGTCCCTTCGAAAATGCGGTTGATGCGGCAGTCTCGGACGATTCGCTCGTACGGATACTCCCGCATGTAGCCGTTGCCTCCGGCGATCTGCAATGCTTCGTCGGCAGCTCGCCACAGGCATTCGGTGGCGTACACCTTCGAGATCGCGGCTTCGACTTGGTATTCTTTGTAGCCGCTGTCGATCAACCCGCCGACCACCGTGACCGCGGCTTCGGACGTGTAGCAGTCGATGACCATCTCGCCGACCTTCTTCTTGATCAGCCCGTAGCTCGAGATCGGCTGGCCAAAAGTCGTGCGCTCGTTGGCCTGTTTGGTTGCCATCGCAATGAGTGATTTCATCGCGCCGACCGAGCCGCCACCGAGACCCGTGCGGCCGCTGTTCAAAATCGCCATCGCGACCTTGAAGCCCTGACCCACCTCGCCAAGGACGTTGTTGCCCGGCACCTTCACGTTGTCGAAGTGCACGGTGGTCGTCGAGCTCGCGCGTAGGCCCATCTTGTCTTCGTGGGGTCCGACGCTCACGCCCTCCATGTCCTTGGTCACGATGAAGCCCGTCATCTTGCCGCGACCGCCTTCTTCTGGCGTCTTCGCAAAGACGGTGAAGAAGTCAGCGATTCCGCCGTTGGTGATCCAAAGCTTGTTCCCGTTGAGAACCCAGTGGTCGCCTTCCTTCACGGCGGTGGTCTTGACCGCAGCGGCGTCCGATCCGGCGCCAGGTTCCGTGAGGCAATAGGCCGCGATCATTTCGCCGCTCGCGAGCTTGTCCATGTAGCGGTTGTTCTGGTCCTCGGTACCAAACAGGAGCAGGCCGCGCATGCCAATCGAGCTGTGGGCGCCGATCGTCACTGCCACCGAGGCATCGTACTTGGCTACCTCCTGAAGGGTCCGGGAGTAGGCCTTATTACCGAGGCCCATCCCGCCGTGCTTCTCGGGAATGACCAAACCGAACATCCCGAACTCTTTGAGCTCGTCGATGAAGGCCAAAGGAAGCTCTCCCTCGACATCCCATTTGCGGAAGTCCTCCGCGCGCGGGCCGAGGAGACCTTGCAGCGCGCCGGAGATATCCCCAAGGGTCTCTCTCTCCGTTTCGGAGAGGGTGGGGAACGGGAAGATGACGTCCTGCTCGATGCGCCCCATGCAGAGGGATCGCATGAAGCTCGTGGTTTCTTTGTCGGCCACTGGTCGCTCCTTTTTCGAAGGGGCCCATCATGCACGCCTTGTGTTCGCGCGTCCATGGGGCCCTAGAACGTTGTAGGGCCTCGGGGCGGTTCTTGCCACCGCGAGCGCCGTCTTCTTTGCTGCCGCCGAACGAAAAAAAGACCGCCGGCGATCGCCTGGCGGTCCTTTGGGATGCCCGAGGATTCGAGCGCTAGACTACTCAGCCGATGCGGTGGCCGCGGAGTCCGACGTGTTCTTGTTCTTGCCCATGACACCCCAGAATGCGGTGCCTGCGCCGATGCGCCAGGCGAACGAGGTGTTCGCGCCGTTGCCGTTCTGTGCGAAACCGATGCCCGGACCAAGGTCGAAGTAGAACCAGGGTGCGATGTTCTCGTTGGCTTTGATCTCCACGCCCAAGCGGACGAGCAGCGGAACGATACCGCTATTGTTGTTCGAGTTGATGAAGAACGTAAACGGGATGTAACCGCCGGTTACGACGCTCACCCGCTCGTGGACGGAGATCGATACCGGGGCACCAACTTCGGCTCTGACGCCGAAAGTGAACGTGCTGCCGGTGTTGCTCGAGAGGAGAATGCCCGGCTTGAAGAGGATGCCCACGTCATTGGTGACTTTCGGGCGCTCCTTTTCGGCTAGATGCCAGCGAAGGATCCCGTTGACTCCAAGGCCGATCTTGATGTAGCGGCTATCCCCACGATAAGTGAAGCCATTGATGGTCGTCTTGTTCGTGGTCGCCACCGTCCAGTCGCCACCGTAGACCAGCTCACCGGACAAGCCCCAGTCGAGCTTGTTCTTACCCTTGTTCCACCACTCGTAGAACATGCTCGGGTAACCAACGCCCCCGCTGTGGACCATGTCCTGTTCCAGCTTCTTGCCGCCGATGACCGAGTTCTTCGGCCCCGCCAAGGCAGGGCTCGCCATTGCAAGCACCAACGCGAAAACACCAAATGCTCTTGCTGTCATTGTTCCAGCTGCTCCTTCCCCGTAAGGTGGGCGAAGCCTAGAGTAGAAGTGCCCCCACCGCCAGCGATTATCAGAGTGATTCGATCTCAGGACAAGTTTCCATATTGCAGAATGATTTCGAGCAGATCCGCCCGCAGACGGTTGACGATCGCAGCCCGATCATCATAAGCGGCCTCTTGGAGGATCCATGCGTTTGATCGTCTCGCTCACTGTGATCGCTCTTCTCGCCACGGGTTGCAAGGACCCCGGGGCCGAAGTGACGGCCGCCAAGATAGAGTCTCCCTCAGAGGCTTCCCCCGGCGACGATTCAAGCGGAAAGACGACGAGCGTTCTGGCGATCAATCCGTCCAACAGCAAGATCGAGTTCGTCGGCGCGAAGGTCACGGCGAGCCATCCCTGCGGCTTCACGGACTTCGCCGGGAAGGTAGACCTCGGCCAGCCGGTCGAGACCAGCCGAATCGAAGTGACGATCCAGACCCCTTCTCTCTACGCGGATAAAGAGAAGCTCACCAAGCACTTGAAGTCCCCGGACTTCTTCGACGTCGCCAGGTTCCCGACCGCAACGTTCCGCTCCACCGAGATCAGAGCGGAAGGGGAAGGGCACACGATCACGGGCGACCTGACGCTCCACGGCGTGACTAAGCGAATTAGTTTTCCGGCGACCCTAGCAGTGACGGACGCGCAGATCAGCGCAAACGCGGAGTTCTCGATCAATCGTCAGGACTTCGGCATCGCCTATCCCGGCATGCCCGACGACCTCATTCGCGATCTGGTCGTCGTCAAGCTCTCGCTGACGCTCCCGCGCCAGAGCTAGCCTTTCGCCATTGGTGGCCAGGGCTGCAGCTCGAGAAGATCTTTCACCGCGATCTTTCCCGTCGCGCGCGTGCCTGTTGCTGCATCGGCGATCGTCCAGGCATGGGTCCCCTGACCCATCGGCTGGGATTCGACGAAGATACACCGCAGCTCGCCCTCCTCGAAGTGGCACTGATCCTGGACCGAGCGAAGGAGCTGTTCGTTATGAAGGTGACCCTCGCCAAAATTCCAGCCTACGACGATTCCCGCGACGAGCTCGCCATCGAGGTATTCATACTCGTCGATGTTGTCGACGGCTTTGGGTAATAGCGATTGCAGACATCGCCCGTGCAGGTGCATCGCGCGGAAACCGAGCACCTTCGAGATGGTCGCGGTGATCGCGTCGTCATCGAGGAACTTGCTCAGCTGTGTCCGAAGCCCCGGCGAAGCCTTGATGAGGTGCGTGTCCAGTTTCTTGGAGCAGTCGCCTTTGAAGAGCCATACGCTATAGGCCCAGTTTCCAGCGTAGTATCGCATCGAGCTCAAGAACGAGCAGCGTGAAGGCACGAGATTTCCGAAAAGCGGTACGCCGACCAGGGCCACCGCGAGAACCGCGATTAGCACCGGCGAGGTGATGCTGAGTGCGTCGACGCTCGCGTAGTGCCCGAATAGCACGAAGGCTCCGTAGACCATGATCACGTTCCACTCGATGGGAACGCCCATCGGGATACTGCTCGTGATGAAGGTGTGGAAGAGGAGCATCACGATGAGCGCTGCCGTCGTGGTCGTGCCGCCGTTGCTCAGCAGAAGCGCGATCGGAAACGAGTATTCGACCACCGTGCCCGCATGCGCCATCAGATGGGCGAGGCGCGACGGACGAAGGTCGTCGGGATAGCTTCGATACAAGAGCTTGCGCAAAGACCCGAAGCCCGTGAGCGGGCTGTTGCTTTGCATCACCGCGACCACCGATGGGAAGTGGCGGTTGAGCTTGGAAGTGGCCGCCCACATCCAGATGGCAACCCAGACGAGCTTGGACCCCGCAAGCCAGTCGTTTGCGAACAGGAAGCATAGCAGCGCCACGTAGTAGTGCTCCGCGCGCGACGCGAGGAAGATGGTCTTGTCGGTGATGCCGAGAACGGGCAGAAGGATGACCGTTGGAAGAAGAAGCTCGACGGTGAGCGAAGGCGCCATCAGAGCGCGAAACAAGAAGCCCATGTGCGCCAGGTAGAGCAACACGTCGAGCACCGTGCGCGTCGGGCTACCGAAGATGGGGATGCCGGGGAAAAACGGCATCTTGGTCGTTCCCGGCCGGCAGAAGTAGAGCACGCCGCCGAGGGGTGGGTTGTATCGGCCGGTGAGCGGGCCGCTCCCGCATCCGAGCCCTAGGCCTTCAAACGCCATGCTCCAGAGCACCGCCTTCTGAAAGGCGATCGGCTCGAAGTACCAGGATTGAAGGTTCCCTAGCTCGCCAAGGCCGGGGGTTGCGGCGCAGAACAAGCTCCATATCCAAACGTAGAACACGACCTTGAGCGCGTACACGATGTAGATCGGCCATGGGGTTCCATACCCTTGGAGCGCCCACGCCTGGCACACCAACTTCACTCGCTCAGGAAACGGTTTCCTCTGCCATTCGCCGATGTCGTAGGGCGGGAGGATGGGCTTCAGAAGGGCCATGCGCGCCATGCTATCGATCTGCGCGCCTCATGTCACCGTCGTGTGCGCGTGTCGGACTCTCCGGCGCAAAGATTGGGTAGGAGAGGAACCGGTCTGGATCCACGGCGCGTGTTGTGTCACGTTGACCTTGACCGAGGTCGTGATGGCAAAAAAGGGAGAACCTGCAGCGGACAAGCCGGTGGGGCAGTCGCCCGACAAGAAGGGCTCGAAGCCGACAAAAAAGCCCAATCTGAAGAAGGCGCCATACGACAAGGCATTGGCTGCCTTTCAGGTCGAGCTGGTGAAGCTTCAGAAATGGATCCAGACGCAGGGCCTCAAAGTCGTCGTCATCTTCGAAGGGCGAGATGCCGCCGGCAAGGGCGGCGCCATCAGACGGATCACCGAGAGCCTCAATCCGCGCATTTGCCGCGTCGTGGCGCTTGCCACGCCTACCGAGCGCGAGCGTTCGCAATGGTATTTCCAACGTTACGTCAAGCACCTTCCGGCCGCTGGCGAAATGGTTTGCTTCGACCGCAGCTGGTACAACCGCGCGGGCGTCGAACGAGTCATGGGTTATTGCACCGAAGAAGAGTACCGCGAGTTCCTGCGGTCGTGCCCGCAGTTCGAACGGATGCTCGTCCGTTCGGGGATCATCTTGATCAAGTACTGGTTCTCGGTGAGCGATGAGGAACAGGAGCGCCGTTTCCAAAAGCGCATCGAGGACCCCGTTCGCCGTTGGAAGATCAGCGACGTGGACTTGCAGTCGCGCAAGCACTGGGTCGACTACTCCATGGCGAAAGACGAGATGTTCGCCCACACGGATATCAAGCAAGTGCCGTGGTACGTCGTCGAGGGCGACGACAAGCGCCGCGCGCGCCTCAACGTGATCTCGCACTTCCTCAGCTTGATTCCGTATCAACACGTGCCGGTGCCCCGCCTCGAGCTGCCCGAGCGGCAGAACAGGCTCAAGTACGTGCGGCCGCCGCTGACCGACCAGACGTTCGTTCCCGAGGTGTTCTGAGTCAGAGGTCGAGACCGGGCGGCACTGGGTCGCCGGGCGGTGCCGGTCGGTCACCCGTTGCAGCCGGGGCGCCCTGACCTCACAATCGAAGCTAAGCTCGACTAGATTCATGACTCGCACGCGCCCCCGTTCCCACCACCGTCTCGTCGTCGTGTCGCTTGGCATGCTGCTGGCGATCGGATGTACGGGGCTTCTTCAGAATGTGGGCGCCCGCTGGGTGACGCGGCGGGTCGCTTCGGAGCTCGACCTAGACGAGGTGCAGACCGCGGCGACGCGCGCTGCAATCGACCGGCTCATTGCAGCAGCTCCGGCGGCGCTCTCGAGCAAGGTCGACATGCTGGTAGCGACCGTGGATGCCGCGATTGCAAAAGGCCTGACCGAGAAGAAGCTCCTAGGAATGGAGCGCCAAGTCGATCACCTGCTCGACGTCGTGGCAGGGGGCATCATCGACGAAGCGGCGCCGATCCTCGCCACCCTTCGAGACGACCAGATCGATTTCGTCTATGCGCGCTTTCAGAAGCGACTGGAAGACGCACGAGAGAGACTGGCCAAGCCCAAGGAAGAGCGTCTCGAGAAGCGGCAAGACGATTTCGTCGAATCGGTCGAGGACTGGTCGGGCAGCCTGAGCGATGCTCAGGAAGATGCGTTGCGCAGGTATATTGCGCGCCTGCCTGATGAGTCGGCCGCAGTGCTTGCGGCAGACGAGCGGCGTATCGAGGCCATGGGCGCTCTGTTTCGTACGCATCCGGGTGCCCAGGCAATTCGCGATGCGCTCTGGAAGGAGTGGAAGAGCCGAGAGGACTGGGGTCCGCACGCCCGTCCGCCCGAGGCCCGAAGAGCAGAGGGTCGTCAAGCGCTTCTATTCGTTTACGGGCTACTCAATGCGACCCAGAAAGAGCATGCGAGCGTGCATCTGCACGAGCTCCACGACAAGATCGATGGCTTCTTCGGCGCCACCGACTCTTGACGAACGCCGGCGTAGAGCAGCCAGCGGAGGAAGATCGCATGGCGAAGCAGGTTGGTACGAGTGCCTGTCCTTGGCTACCGTTCGCGCCAACCCGAGAACCACTCGCCTCCCCATTTCGACCGTTGAGCATCTAGGTCGTTCGGCACTTTGACAGTGTATCGGGCGGCGTTCTACTAGAGGCGCGATGAGCGAAACCCCGCCCGAGCTGAAACCCGGACTCCCGTTCTCGCTGGTCAACAAGCTGGATCGCCTCAGCCAGAAGATGATCCCCATCGACTCGGACCGAGCACTCAAAATGGCCGAGCGGATCACCGGGCTCAAGGACTGGGGGGAAGGCGGGTTCCGCGCACGCCTGGACGCCGCCGTGGACGGTCTCAACGAAGCGAATCTGAATACCACCGGCTTGTTCGGCGGGCGGTACGTTCTGAACTGGCATCTCGGAAACCGGCTTCGCATCATCGATTTCGCCAAGCGTCACCCGGAGCTCGACGATATCGAGATCGAGCGACCGGTCGTCATCACCGGCTTCTTCCGCACTGGCACCACTTTCCTTCACAACGTGATGGCCGCCGATCCGGACAGCCGCGTCGCCAAGGCCTGGGAGCTCTCGTACCCGCTTGGACGCTTGGGCGATCCGCTCGGCGACGTGGCTTGGCGGCGCGCACAGGCCAAATTCACCTTCGGCTTCAATCAAGCGGCCGTGCCCGACCAGGCGGTCGCGCATCACGTTACACCGGATTCGTACGAGGAAGACTTCTTCCTGCTCGAGAACGACATGGCGGTGCTGACCTTCTGGGTGGGATTCGCGGCCTACAGCTACGCCATGGAGATGCTCAACTGGGACATGATCGAGCCCTACGAGTTTCACAAGCTGCAGCTCAGGATTTTGACTGCTCAGCAATCGGCAAAGCGCTGGGTCTTGAAGTGCCCTTGGCACATGTGGAACTTGGACGCGTTGATGGCCGTCTATCCGGATGCCCGAATCATCCACACGCATCGCGACATCACACAAGCGTTGGCGTCGCACTGTAGCTTGGCAGCGCGGTTGGCTTCCAAATTGCGGCGAAGCCTCGACGTGAACGAACTCGGCGCGTTCTGGCTCGAATACACGCGCATCGGGCTCGAACGAGGCATGGAGTCGAGGGAGAAGATCCCCGAGTCCCAGATCTACGACGTTCGGCTTCGTGACATGATGGCCGACCCGATGACGGTGCTTCGCGACATCTACTCGTATTTCGACATGGACCTCACCGAAGAGACCGCGGCGCTTTTGGAGGCCCGCATCGCCGAGAAGCCGACCTCCCAAGAAGAAGGGGGCCACGACTACCACATCGAGGATTTCGGGCTCACGGACGAGCAAGTCCGGGAGACATTGGCCGCGTACAACGAGCGCTTCGGGGTTTAGCGACGACCACACGAGACTGCGTGCGCGTCGAGCGGGCTCAGGGTAGTGTTGCCCTAGTCGCGCCGACGCTCGTATTGGAAGAGTCTTCGCCATCGAGTCCATGGTGAGCTGTGGCGTACGCGGAGATTAGCGGAGAGTTCACTGGCCTCATGAAAATCAGCATCATCGTTCCGGTTTACAATGAAGAAGAAAGCATTCCGGAGCTTCACAGCGAGCTTACGGCGGTGATCGATCGTGAGCGATGGGACGCTGAGATCGTCATGGTCGACGATGGAAGCACCGACCAGAGCGCCACGATCATTGCGCAGATCGCCGCGCGGGATCCCCGCGTGCGGCTTGTTCGCTTTGCCCGCAACTTCGGTCAAACCGCTGCGATCCTCGCTGGCATCGACCACTCTGAAGGTGAGGTCATCGTTCCCATGGATGCGGACCTTCAGAACGATCCCAATGACATTCCGCGACTGACCGCGCTCATCGAGCAGGGTTACGACGTCGTCAGCGGTTGGCGTAAGAACCGTAAGGACCGGCTGTGGACGCGCCGGGTCCCGTCAATGCTCGCCAACGGGCTCATCAGCCGTTGGACAGGTGTCGAGCTTCACGATTACGGCTGCACGCTGAAGGCGTATCGCTCGACCGTGGTCAAAGGTCAACAGCTGTACGGCGAGATGCACCGATTCATCCCGATTTATGCGTCGGCGCGCGGTGGCAAAATCCGGGAGCTCGAGGTCAATCACAGACCTCGACGCTTTGGGACCAGCAAGTATGGGCTAGGCCGTACTTTCAAGGTCTTGCTCGATTTGCTCACGGTGAAGTTTCTCAGCGGATACACGACCAAGCCGGCGTACGTGTTTGGCGGGATCGGTCTCACGCTGATTGGAGCCGGTGCCGTGTGCGCCTTGGGGACGATTATCGAATGGCTCGTTTGGGATACGTGGAAACACAAGATGACGGTGATGATGTTGGCCGCGTTTTTCGTCACGAATGGCGTGGTCTTGCTCTGTATAGGCCTGCTGTCCGAGCTCACCGTCCGCATCTACCACGGGCAGGAGCACCGAAAGACCTACGTATTGGCTTCCGAGCTGCGGCGCGACGGCGAGTAGAGGCGGACGCTCAGCTCGTCTTCTTCGCGCGGCTCGCGAGAGCCTGTGTTGCCCAGTATGGGAGCCGACGCACGACGCTCTTGCGAAGTCGGTAGAGCACGGGTGAGACGTCGGGAATTGGAGCGTGGCGCGCGAGGTGGGTTTGCCGAACGGAGTCCGGAAGAGAGTCGACGGTTTCGCGCTTGACGTAGAGCAGGGTATTGTATCGATACCAAGGCGCCACCGCTAGGTGTCCCGCGATTCTGGGTCTGACGAAGTCGAACGCCTCGTAGTCGCGCTCCGCGAAGAACGCGCGCCAATATGAATAGGGTTGTTCGTTGATGTGGTATTCTCCGCCTTGGCCCGGAGGCGCAGCCCCGAAAAGCACTCTGTCGCCATGGCGACACAAGTCCGCCACAAAACCACGAGCGCGCGATTCCGGCAGGTGCTCCGCAACCTCTAGGCTTTCAACGAGATCGAACCGACGATCCAGATCGATCGTGTGACCCAAATCCCGGGCGCTGAACTCTGACAGGTCGACGGCAAGATCGCTGCGATCCACGTAGTCGCCATCGACACCGAGCACCTCGGATGCACCAGCGGTTTTCCAAATTTCCAGCCACGCTCCTCGACCGCAACCGAAATCCGCCACTGACCTCGGCCGTAGCGCCATCATCAAGATCGGCACGATCACTTCCGCCGATCGCGTCGCCATCGATCGGCCATAGCTCAAGAACTGTGCGTCGTATTCGTACACTAGTTGCGAAGTCTATCAGCGTTCCCTGGGAGGGCGAATTGCCTTATCCACGGTCAGGAATCCCGCGGGCATCTCGCCATAGCTCGAGGTTGAGCATCGTCCAAAGCACCTTGCGGTGATTCCGCTTTCCGGTCCGGTGTTCATCGATCAGTCGACGGACGCAGATTGGGTCCAGGTACCCGGCGCGCTTGATGCGAGCGTCGGAAAGTAAGTCATTCAGCATCTCGTCGAGTGGTCCCTTGAGCCAAGCCGCTACCGGAATGCCGAATCCCTTCTTTGCCCGTCGGATGACCCGAAGGGGCAAACGGTTCCGCATCGCAGTCTTGAGGATCCACTTCCCTCGGGCCGGGAATCGCAGCTTCTGGGAGGCGGGGAGCGCAGCAATGAACTCGACGAGGGCCCTGTCCAAGAAGGGGGACCTCGCTTCCAAGGAAACCGCCATACTCGCGCGGTCTACCTTGTGCAGAATGTCGTCCGCGAGATAGGTCCGGCAATATTGATACGATAAGCGCTGCAAGTCCGACTCGGTGTCCGGAACGGCATACGCCTCCGCTGCGAACGACATGACGGATTCGATGGGGAAGATCGCTCGAAGATCGGGGTGCATGGGATCGTCGGGGCCGCCGGGAACGACGCTCCCCAGCCACAGTGGGTGGCGCCATTCTTTCGGCATTTCCGCGGCCTTTAGAAACGAATTCACTTTGAAGTCGAAGCTGATGTTTTTGGTGCTGACCGGGAGCTGGCGTCCTACCCAGGCAGCTCCCCGGCGTGCGCTCCGCGGCAGTTGCGCAAAAGCTTGCCCAACAGCCTCAGCGAAGAAAGTGGGATACCCGAGCAAGAGCTCATCGCCCCCATCGCCACCAAGCGCAACCGTCACGTGCTCCCGGGCGAAGGCGCTCAACAGGTACGTGGGCAACAGACTGGCATCCCCGAAAGGCTCGTCGAGCACTGCGGCGACCTCCGGCAGCACATCCTTCATGGACTCCACGGTGAAAATGCGCTCGTGGTGCTCGGTGCCGAGAAACTCTGCGACCCCTCGCGCGATCGAAGACTCGTCGTAGCTCTTCTCGTGGAATCCGATCGAAAAAGTCTTCACGTTGGCGGCGGTTCGCTGTCGCACGACCGATGCAGCGACAGAGCTCGAGTCGATGCCACCTGACAAAAAGACGCCCAGCGGGACGTCGGCCATCAAACGGCGCCCCACCGCGCGGTCGAAGAGCTCCGTGAACTGCTGGACGGAGTCGCGGGGGCACGGTGCATCGGTGATGGGAATGTCCCAGTAGCGATTGCTTTCGATGCGGCCGGCTTCGAAACTGAGCCAGGTCCCGGGCAGCAGTTTGCGAACGCCTTTCACCATCGACAACTCGCCTGGCAAGTACTCGAATGTGAGATACGCAGCCAGACCCTCGAGATCGATGGCAGGCCTGACAATCGAATGGGCCAGCAAGGCTTTCACTTCGGAGGCAAAGGCTAGACCGCCATCATCGGTCATGGCGTAGAAGAGAGGCTTCTGCCCCATTCTGTCGCGCGCGAGCATAAGGCGCCGCGCCGCGCCATCCCAAACGGCAAACGCGAACATTCCATCGATGCGGTCCAGCAGCTCCGCGAACCCCCACTGTACGTAGCCGTGAACGAGCACTTCGGTGTCGCAGGTCGAGCGGAACACGTGCCCTCGGGACTCCAGCTGCTGGCGCAATTCTACGTGATTGTAGATTTCACCGTTGTACGTGACCCACACCGTGCCATCTACGTTCGACATTGGCTGAGCTCCGCCTTCGAGGTCGATCACCTTGAGGCGGCGGTGACCAAGCGCCATGCCGCTATCCTGGTGATAGCCTTCCGCGTCGGGTCCGCGGTGCGTCAGCGCGTCCGTCATCGCGCGGATCGCATCCATTGGGACGGGTCGCGCGTTGGGCGTTCCCGCCATCGGGTTCACGATGCCTGTGATTCCGCACATGCTTATTCGGCCGGCCGGCGGAACAAATATTCGTTGTTCCGAAGGCTATTGGTCGAGATCACGTTCTCCAGCGTGTAACCGAGGCGCTTCTGAACGAGGCTGAAGATCTCTTCCACAGACGCATACTCGTAAGGCCAGCCCCCGAGCCAGTCACGAATATCCACGAGCCACGACATACCGCGGTTCCGATTATGCTCCCGTATCTCTCGCACTGGGTTGCGCCCGGACAGGAGATAGGCCCCGATCATGCCGCCTGCTGCGGCGTAGTCCATCGCACGCTGACCGAGCTTGGGGAGCTTGTTGTAAAAGATCTTCTCGCGCTCCCAGAACCGGGAAGAACCCACACGACCGTCAGAGTAAAGTCCAATTCCGTCCGCTCGATTGTAAATCGCGATCCACATTACACCGCCCGGCTTGACGAGCGTCGCGGCGTTTTCGATCGCGTTCCACATCCGACCCGTGTGATGCAAGACTCCCCACGAATAGACGACGTCAAACTCGCCCAGCGCTCGCATCGCCTCCCGGTCGAGAATCGACGCTTCGAGGACCGTCCAGTTTTCCGGATCACCTTCGTCGGCTCGCAATTGCTTGCAACAGGCCACGGAGTTGGGGTTCACGTCGAAGCTGACGATGCGCGTCGCCCCAAGCTCGCGAGCCGCCCAGGAGAACAGTCCGCTTCCGCACCCCACATCGACAAAGGTCAGACCCTCGAGCGAGTCCCGCTGCAGGAACGCGGGCAACGACTGAAGCGCCTCCTGGCGGGATTCATCCGTCAGGTGGTGATCTATGAACGATCGCCAATTCGATCCGAAGTCGTACCCGTCGCCATCCATCTGCATTAAGGTCGCTACCTTGGCAAATGCGGCCTAGTTGGGCAACCCGCGGCCCAGCTTGCCCGCCTACGGGCTTGGCGCCGCTGCCGAGGGCTATCGCACTTCGAACGATTCCAGGTGAAGGAACGTGCGCTTCAATGCTTTGGCTCGAACATAGCGTGCTCTCGTCGGCTCGAATTCGAGTGTCCACTTGGTGAATGGCTGGGTTTGCCGGCCTAGCTCGTGCCACGTCTGCCCGTCGAGGCTGCCTTCGATCATCAATGGGAAGGATCGATCGCGGCAGCAGTCTCTGCGATTGCGAACGTCTACCCGGTGGATGAGCGTCGGCTCGCCTAGGTCCAACTCGACCCAGGGATCCTGCTCGCGGTTCGTATGAAAAAAAATCCGTGTCTTGCGCCCATCACACATTCCAGCCTCGGGTGAGAAGCCTGCGTATGCGCTGCTTGCTCGCCAAGGCTTGCCTGACGCCAGGTTGGGACCGATGGCGATGGAAATGACGGCCTCGACCGCGACAACCGTAGCGAGCGCTAGCAACATAGCCGTGACGCTGATGCGTAACAACCGTCGGGTGAGTGCTCGTTGGAGCTGATGCTCGGGTGCGAGAGCTACATCCAGAAGCGCGTGCGCGGCGCCCGCCAATGCTTCTGCTTCCTCCGATCCGATGCCTATCTTCGTCTCCACCGCGTCGATCTGTGGTGGAGCAGCGACGAGCTCGGAAAGCCGCTCGAAAGAGACGGACGCGGGTAGAGCGCGGGTTACCTCGGAGCGAAGAGCATCGTCTTCGACCAGGTCGTTGGGAGCCCTTCCGAGTGCGAGCAGAGTTGTGCTGATGCTCTCCTTGTGAAGCAACGACGAAACGGCTTTGCCAGAGCCCGAGCGGAGCGGCGCGACCGGGTGTAACAGCGCGTCACCGGCTTCGGCGGCGATCCTTGCGTGTTGTTCGAGCTTGGCTCGGTGGTCCGATTTTGCCGCCACTCGTTCTTGGCTGGTTCGGATGGTCTCGGCTTGCGAGAACCATTCGAAGAATCGCCGCATGAAAGTGTCACTCATTGTGTGGTCCTGGTTTGAGCCTGAGTTTCCTCAGAGCGTCGGCCGTCTCGGGGGACTCGAATCCGCGCTTGAAGAGGTAGAGGTCACCCACATGCGCCATCAACCCGTACGGGTGTTCGTCAATCGTTTGTTGCGCGTTCTTGCGCGATTCCTGATTTCCGAGATTGCGAATCAGCAGGTACTCGGCATCGCCCGAGCCGGTACGAAACGGATACGCTGTGATTCGATTCGAGATGTGCGGATTCTCCGAGTCCGTTGCTGCGACGCTGGCCTCGGGGGGAATCATCGCGATCACTTCTTGCAGATCCCGGTAGCGGGCTCGCTCCGACTCGGTGACGTGGAAAGGAATCTTCTGAAAGCCGCCTACGAACTCAGTGGGACGCAAGATTGCGCCAAAGGACAAGCTGTGGAGCACGACACCTACCAACAGCGCCGTGAGTGCAGCGCGTTGGTGGACGACCCCCGAGCGTGACCGGGCCATTGCGGCCAACGCGAGAATCGAGGCGCCGAAGAGATACGGAATCCAATGCGAGGTGTATTGGAAGCTGATTGAAATCGTGGGTTTGTAGTTGGTTGTCAGCAGTGTGAAGAAGAAGCCGGCGAAGAGCAGCCAAAGGTACCTCCACCGCCTGAGGGGAAGAAACACCAACGGCGCCAGCAGGTGAAGAGCGTAGGTCAGCTTCTCGCTCGTGAGCAGTGTCGACACGACGTAGGCGGGGTTCGTGAGCAAGGTCATGACCACCCCGCCGTAGTTCCGTGCGCCCTCGGGCATGAGATCGTTGTAGAGGTTCGCGAACCACCATGTTCCCGCCCACTGCATGATGACGAACTTGATCACGACGAACGCGATCAGGGAGAAGATCGTCATCCAGGCTCCGGTGCGCACTCGATACCCCGAAAAGATGAGGAAGATGCCGACCGTGGCGAGTCCTACGGGAACGTCCTCACGAATCGATACGCAGATTGCCCAGAGCACCCACAGGAGCACCGTGCGATTGGTCGCGAGCGCCCAGAACAGGCAGAACAGGAAGAAGATGCAGAGTGGGAGGAAATGGAAGTCGTAGAAATTGAAGCCGTGCAGAGGTGCGTAGAGCAGGTACGCAACGCTCAGCAGCGCGGCGGACCATCTTGGTAGCTGTGTTTTGGCAAAGCCGTAGAGCGGAACGGCCGCAAGGCCCAGAAAGACAGACTGAATGATCAGGAGCGTTTCGGCTCTCGGCCAGATCCAGTAGATCGGAGCGAGGAGGTAGAGAACGAAAGTGGCATGGCCTGCCAAGAGACTGCCCCCTGATGGCCCGAACAGAACCGGCGCTCGAAACCCGTGCCCACTCGTGGCGTTGAACATGAGGTTGTCGATGATTCCGAGATCAAACGACGCGGTCGCTAAGCGATGGTGCTGCTCGATCGACCAATAGGCCGTGTAGCTGGCGTATCCGATCGCCGACAGCAGAACGAGGGAGAACGGGGCGAGCCGACGAAATCGCGCGGGGAGCCGGTCGTATCGTTCGCCAAAACCGTCCAGAACGAGTCTCGAGAAAGTCATCCCGCTCACCCAGAGGCTGCGCTCGAGCAGAAGCATCGTTGCGCCCAAGAGCAGCAAGAATGTCAGCTTGTGATGTTGCCAGACGTCGTTCGTCGCGAGCGCTCCAATCGCCCAGACGAGAGCCAGAGGCGACCAGCGCTTGGAGTTGAGATAAACGGCATCGGCGCCGCGATTTCCGCGGAGCAGGACGGCAAGGGCGGACGACGTCAATCCGACGACGCCTCCGATCAAGACGACGACGACGAAACGGATTCGAGTGTTTCGTGACATTGCGTTGTCCGCGAAGAAGGTCCCGGGGTCGTCGAGCAGGACAGCTCCGCCGATCGCAAGCGCAGCGAACGCGCCAGTTGCCGACAATAGGAGTGCCGACCTCAGAAACCGCGACCAGTCGATCGCTGACCGTGACTCGGCTAGTTGAGAGCGTGGCAATTGAATCATCGATTACGAATCCAGATTTGTTCGTCTCCTCGGTTCGCAGCCAGCGTGAATCCGGCCGGAGGATGAGGGAGCTGAGTCTTGCACTTCGGTCCGTACACGACGAAGTCCACCTCTCTCATCGCGTCTTGCAGCCCTTCAGCATCCGTGGGGATGGGCTTGAATCCGCGTATCTTCGCTGGCTGTCCGCCCCGGACGTTCATATCACCCAGGCGGAAGAAACCCGGCTCGAAGGTGCGGCCACAACCCGCGTAGAGAACGATGTTGGACGATTCGAACCTCGGACGCTCGTCGGGCATCGCGCCGTAGTAGAAGGATCCTTCCGCCTTGGGCCTGTCGACCGATTTGACGAATTCGAAGAACCGAAGGTCTCCAGCCATCGAGTCAAAACCGAGCGATCTTCGCTGCGCCCAGACGATGTGGGTGATGCCTAGGTCTCGATAGAGATCATAGACATCCTGGGGGGAGCTCATGAGCCCGTAGCGAATGCCGGTCTGTAGACCCGCCATGTCGGTGACGACCCGCGCCGAAAGCCCGAGACGAGGGTTGAGCTCGTGCAGTAAGACAGTCGAACCGGGTGGGAGCGCTTCGCCGATCTTCTGCAACGGGTCGAATACGCGCTCGCGCAGCGACCAGTCGCCCTTGTAACCACTCTCGATGAGCCGCGCCGAGTACACCATGGGCAAGTCGCCGATCATGGCGTGACTCCGGATGAAGAGAGCGTCGCCGCCCCAGATCACTTGCATCGCCACCAGGGCGACCAACGGGAGGCGGGCGAGCCACCCCTGGCGCCAGGCGAGTACCAAGGCTGCCACGACCACGGAGGCCATCCATGGAATCAAGAGCTGCAGGTATCGCTCGACGTGCGAGAACGCAAACCAGGTGAAGACTCCGAGCTGCGCGGCAATGAACACTGCCCAGGTTCGCTTCGCCCCACGCAGAAACGGCAGCCACAGCAAGCTCAACGTGAATAGCGAACCGAAGTACGGCATCTTCCCGTGAAATCGTCCGCCCGTGTACGAGCCAAAAGCGAAACCCCATCCCGCTGCGATGGTTTGCCTGAGCTGTTCGAGCGCCGTGCCGGTCGGTCGCCTCACCTGTCGTTCCCAGTTCCACTCCATCAGCGAGGCCATGTCGTCGTTCCAGGGGCGGATAGTCAGGTGGCGGTGAAGCGCCGGAAAGAGCGGATCGCCATACCAGGCCCAGTTCTTCGCCCACAGAGGAGAGGTGAGGACGATCCCTGCGATGAGGACGGTGACCGGCCCGACCAGCCAGGAGAGATCTCGAGGGTCCTGGATGGCAAGATAAACGGCCCGCCCGACGATGAAGAGAGCGGGCCCGACAATCAGAGAGATCGCCTGGTATTTCGTCAGGAGCGCACCAGCCGCGCACAGCGCGAGGAGTAGGGCATTTCGCCAATCGAGTCGGACCCAGGTTCGGCGAAGCGCCAAGAAGATTGGAATGGCCCAAAACGCTGCGATATGGTCGTTGCCGGTATGGAGGCCTGCGTCGTAGATGAAAACGGATGGGAAGAGAAAGAGAGCGACCCATGCGATGCCGACTTTCGTCTCTGGGAGCAACCAGCGAACGAGAACCGGAATGCTCGCCAGAGTCACCAGGAACAGAAGAAACTCGATGTGGGCCGCGAGTACCGTCGTTTCGAACAAGTCGAAGGTGGGAAGAAGGAAGCCCCAGGAGTACAGGACGGCCGCCATGTTCGGCAGCCCCTCGTAGAGCCAGCCCTCCTGCGACCGCAGGATCGCGCCTTCGGCGGCCCAGCCCTGACCGAGCCCGAGATGGTACCAGACCGAGTCGAAAGCGGTGTTCTTGGGGCTCAGAATGCTCAGGTAGATCCCCGCGAGACATGCGATTCCGAAAACCACGAGTGCTGCGTGCCAATACCTCGTGCTCCCGAACGAGAACCTGCGGAGGGCGTCTCTGCGTTGCCAAAGGAGGCGTAGCTGGTCCCGTGAAGCGCTTGCCCCGACGATGGACATCGTCGAAGGCAAAGCGACCGCCCAGACAGGGCCAAACAGGCCGAGAATCCCGCCGAGGAAATTCAGAACATAGAACGCATATACGCCACAGGCCGTCGCTTGAATCAGCCGCTCAGCGATCGGGAGGTCGGGGGTGAGTCGCTGCACGATGGCGAGTCCCGCCAGAAAGCAGGAAAGAAGCCAGAACAGAGCGCAGGAGATCGGCTTGGCGAATTTCCAGAAGAGCCACTTTTCGATCGGAATGTGCGTGTTCAGGAGCATCCCAAAACCGATGAGAGCCCCGAGTGCGGCTGAGGTGACCAGCGCGTCCCGGACGAGATCCGAGCGGCTGCGGTGGGTCGCAGTCTTGGTCACGTCCTTGGACTCCGCATGGTCGGCGTTTGTCCGACTGGACATGAAGGGGTCGAGCGCCGCGACACGGCGGCGTGTATACTCCGGTTCGGCGTAGATGGCGAGTCGATCCGATCTGTGGCGCCTGTGGATCCGTCTGATCGGGCCCGCCTTACTCCTGGTCGTCGTTGGGCGATTGGATGACAAGGCCGCGCTCTGGACCGCCGTCAAGGATGCCAATATCCTCCTCCTGGCGATCGCGTTACTCCTCAACGTGCCGGTGGTTCACTTGAAGGTAGTCCGTTGGCGGGCGCTCCTGGCGGCGCGCGGCTTCCGCTATCCGCTCGGACGGAGCTACGCGGCCGTTCTATCTTCGCTGTACTTGGGCATGCTGACTCCGGGGCGTGTTGGCGACGTGCTGCGCGTTCAATATGTCAAGCGAGAGATTCAGGTACCCTATGCCGAAGGACTTGCTGCCACCGTGATGGACCGATTCTGCGACCTCTACGTCCTCGCGGCGGTTGTGGCCCTCGGGACCGTTCATTTTGCCGCGGCGCTCGACAGCAAGCTCGTCTACCTGAGCTGGGTGTCGGTCGCCATAGCCGCCCTGGCACCTTCCTTGTTTCTGCTGAAGGGGCCGGCGGAGCTTCTCAGCCGGGTGCTCCGCCGACTGACCGACCGCTGGCACGCGAGCCTATCGGCCCTGCTGGCGGCCTTGCGTGCACTCGTCGGAAAGGCGCTCCTCGTCGCAATCCTGCTGACGGTCGCGTCCTTCGCGATCAACTACGTTCAGGGTTGGCTGATCGCGGACGCGATGGAGATTGATCTCGGATTCTTTGACGTCGCCAGCTTGCTCGCCACCACCAGCTTGCTTGGACTGATGCCGATTTCGGTCTCCGGAGTGGGCGTTCGGGAGCTGTTTCTCGCGCTCGTGTTTCCGGCACTCGGATTACTGGCGGCGCAGGGGGTGGCGTTCGGTCTGCTGGTGTTTCTGTGCAATTACATAGCCATCGTGCTTGCGGGATTCGTCGCGTGGCAGATTTCACCGCCACCCTTCGACGTCCGCGATGCGACCAAGCTCGACCTAGAAGGGCCAGAACGTCGCAACGGGTAGGGCAGCGAGGAAAACGAGCCCAACGTACCCCAGCCAGGCATTGAACTGTCGAGGCCCGAGATCCTTGAGGAAAGCGACCGTCACGAAGACCGGGGCGAGGTGCGCGTTGTAGATAAACTTGATCGGTGTGTTTGCACCGGGCAGCAGCGCGTCGCCCATCAGCCAATGGAAGTAGAGCCCCATTCCGAGGAGAAAGTACAGGACCAGCAGCGCGTCCGCGTCAGCGTCAGGGTCGCCTCGCGCGAGGCGGCGTCCTGTCGTCACGACCCCGCCGACAAACCGCAGGCCCAGCAATGGAAGCATCAGCAGTGCGATCACGAAGAGGATGCGCTTCGGCCAGCGCTTGCCCTCGGTACGGTACTTGGGAGACGAGAAATAAAGCCAATGATCGCCCCAGAATTCCGAGTAGGCGATCGTGGGGAAGCTGTTGGACATGTCGTTTGTAACCTTGGGCTTCCCGTTGTAGCCGAAGGCCTCATTGAGCATATTGGGCTCTCGAAGGAGGTCTGTGAAATAGAAGTTCGTGAAGTAGTGCACGCGGTCGAGGTCATCCCGGTACTCTCGGAACTTGCCGACCCACTTCTCGCTGTAGCCCGCCTTGAACGTGCCGATCTCGTGCCAGCGATAAACGTACCAGGAGAGACTCAGCGTCCCTGCGAGGACGGTGAAGAGAGTCGCTCGCGACAAGAACGCCCAACTGAAGAGGCCTCTCTCGCGGACGAGGGCGATGAGCGCGGCAAGAGACAGAACGAACACGGGAACCGCGGCGAATGGCCGTGTCATACCGATCAGTCCGACGATCAGTCCGAAGCCGGTGACACCGGTCCAGTCCCTCCAGCCCGCGCGGAAAGGGCGTTTCCGAAACCAGAGCCAGTAGGCTAACCCCAAGGCGGACAAGCCAACGAGGAGGTTGTCTGGGTGTGTCATCACTCCGAGCTTTTGGAAGCCGGGAAAGCACAAGATGACCAAGGATGCGATCGTGGCTCCCCTCCAACCCGTGATCAGCTTAGGGATGATGAAGTAGATCCAAGATACGTAGAACAGAAAGAGGTAGGCGATATTGGTGAAGCGAAGCAGGCCCATGAGATCGTCACGGGTGAATCCTTCCTTGACTCGGCCGTTCGGGACGTCTTCCACGAAAGGAAGGCAGGGCAGATAATAGAGTGGAGGGTTGTACGCCATCGCGTCGACATGCAGCCCGGCGGACGCGGCGCGGGCTCTGTGCCAGTGGTAATCATACGAGCGGTTGTTGTAGGTGCTCGCGTTCCACACGACGAGCGCGAGCTTGATGAGCAGCGCGGCGGCGACCGCAACGCGTGCGCTCCGCTGGTTGCCCCACGATTTTGCTGAACTCGCGCTCATCCCGTGGGGCGGAGGTGGGAGTCGGACATCTGGAGTGCGCGTGCGGCCATTGCGTGCGATGGTTATCCGGGTGTCGTAGGGACATCAACCCCCCAAGTTGTTTTTGGAGCTGGGGAGCGTCGGATCGCTGGGGTCATGAAGCTGATCATCCAAATTCCGTGTTTGAATGAGAGGGACCATCTAGGTGTGACCGTGGCGGACCTGCCGCGCTCCTTGCCTGGGATCGACAGCATCGAGGTATTGGTGATCGACGACGGAAGCACCGACGGCACATCCCAGGTGGCCGAAGAGCTCGGCGTTCATCACATCGTTCGGTTCCCTCGCAATAGGGGGCTCGCCGCCGCCCACATGGCGGGGCTCGACGCCTGCTTGCGGCTCGGCGCGGACGTAGTCGTCAACACCGATGCGGACAACCAGTACAAAGGCGAGGGTATCGCCCGACTCGTAGCTCCGATTATCGCAGGTGCGGCCGACATCGTCGTTGGCGATCGACAGACCGACGAGATCGAACACTTCTCATGGACCAAGCGTGCGTTGCAGCGATGGGGTTCCAGTTTGGTTCGCCGTGCTTCTGGAACCGAAGTGCAGGACTCGACGAGCGGTTTTCGGGCGATGAATCGGAAGGCCATCTCGACCCTCTTCGTGCATAACAAATTCACCTATACGCTCGAAACGATGATTCAGGCAGGCAACGCGGGCCTGGTCGTAGCCAATGCAAAGATTCGAACCAACCCGAAGATTCGCGAGTCGAAGCTCTTCTCCTCGATTCCGGAGTACCTGCGCCGGAACGGTCCGGTGATCTTTCGTTCCTACGGTATGTACTGGCCGATGCAGACCTTCGGTTACATTGCGTTGAGCCTACTGGTGGTGGGCCTCGTGCTGAGCGGGCGTTTCGCGTACTACTACCTGACCAATCCAGACACGAGCTCGCACATTCAGTCGCTCCAGATTGGCGTTGGCGCGATCGTCTTGGCGTTTGTGGTGGGGCTCATGGTGCTACTGAGTGACTTGCTAGCTGCGAATCGACGCTTGACGGAAGAGGTTCTGGCACGCGTGCGTCGTTTGGATGCAATCATGGCGGCGACTCAACGCGCAGGTGGACGAGACTTGGATGGCATTCACAGCACAGCCGCTCGGCCGTGGACACGGGAAACCGAGTCTACGGTGGAGCAAGGAGAGCCCGCGGAGTGAGCGAGGAAAACGTCGTCGGGAACTTCTACGACAAGTACGCCACGAAGAATCGCATCAGTCGGGCGTTGGTCGGCGGATTCCTTGCGTCAGTCGCGTCCTTGTACGCTCGAGCTGCGGCCAAATCCGTCCTCGAGGTAGGGTGCGGGGAGGGCAAGCTTGCCGATCACCTGGTCCGGTCTGGGCCGCGCCCAGACCGCTTCTTGGCCACGGACCTCAGCCTGGAGCGGCGGGCTCAGGGCCTCGATCCGATGATCGAGTTCGCGGAAGCATCCGTGTACCAGCTGCCCTTTAAAGACAGCAGCTTTGACTTGGTAGTTTGCTGTGAAGTCATGGAGCATCTCGAACGCCCACACGACGCCTTCGCCGAGGTCGTCCGAGTCGCGCGCAACTTCGTCCTGATGAGCACTCCTTGGGAGCCCGTTTGGCGCGTGATGAACATGGCTCGCGGCAAGTATCTCCGCGACCTCGGGAACACTCCGGGGCACATTCAGCACTTCAGTCGTCGCGATCTGATCGCGCTCGCCGAGACGCGCCTCAACGTCGTCTCGATTCGAAAGCCGCCGCCGTGGACGGTGATTCTGGGAGAACCGCGTTGAGCCGGTTCTGGCGGTCGTTTCTGCGATCCGCGCCGGATCCACCGCTGACGCTGACCTCACCGGTTTGACTGGCGGCGGTTGCGACCCGGAACCTATGCGAGTAAAGCCGCCTCCGTACCGGCCGGGGATGAGTGCCGGAAGGAGGAACAATGGCCAAATTTTCGATTGTGCGAGCTGTCATTCTGGCGTCCGCGCTGCTCGCGTTGACGAGCTGCAAAAAGGACAAATCGTCGGCGACTGCGGCGGACGCGAACGGCGATGTGGTGCGGCTCCTCGATGCCGGCGCTGAGCCGAAGGCGCCATTGCGCTACAAGATCGCGGAAGGCACGACGACCAAGTCGAACATGGACTTCACGGTGGCGACGTTGGCGACGAGCGACGATGGCGCCGCGCTTGCGGTGGTGCCAGGCGTCCGGCTGCACATCGTTTCTGGGCCTGCGATGGTCACCGACAAGGGCGTGAAGTTCGAAGTGAACATCGCCAAGGCAGAGGCCGCCGTTCCGCAGGGTCTCGATCCGGATGTTGCAGAGGACCTTCGCGCGAGCGCGGCGATCCTGGACGACGTGGGGGGCACCGTCGAGATGAACGATCGCGGGGTCGCATTGTCGGCGGCCCTCAATGACAATGCCAAGAATCCAGATCTGCCGACCCGCCTGCTGATGATGATCGTCAACGCGCGCAGCACGCTTTCCCGAGTCGTCTTGCCAGCCGAACCGGTGGGCCTTGGAGCCCGTTGGGAAGCGCACAAGGAGCTCACCCTCTACGGGTTCAAAGTTCAGCAGGTCGACACCTATACGCTCATCGAGCGGGTGGGTGACGAGATCAAGCTGAACGTCACCGTGACGCAGAACGCGTTGCCGCAAACCGTCGAGTTCCCCGACGACGGCGTCTCCATCGCAGTCGAGCAGATGGTTGCCAATGCCCGCGGTGAGATCATCCTCAACCTGAACGCGCTCGAGTCCGACGCGTCCGCCGATGGCGAAGCGACGGACAAGCTCACGGTGACGGACTCCGAGGGCAGTCAGAAGGTCGAGATCGATGACGCCTTCGAGATTCGGATGACGAACACCACTGCTTTCGAATAGAAAGAGAGGGTGAGCGAGCATCGGGAGACCTTCGACGCGGTCGTCGTAGGCTCGGGTCCGAACGGCCTGAGCGCCGCGATCGCATTGGCGCAGTCCGGGGCGTCGGTGCTGGTGCTCGAAGCATCCGACGAGATCGGTGGAGGGACGCGAACCGCGGAGCTCACACTGCCGGGTTTTCGGCACGACGTGTGCTCAGCGGTTCACACCACCGGGATCCTATCGCCCTTCTTTCGTTCGCTCCCGCTCGACGAGCATGGGCTCGAGTGGATCGTGCCGAGGGCGTCGGTGGCCCATCCGCTCGACGAGCAGCCCGCGGTCATGATGTGGGGCTCGCTGGAAGACACCTGCGCGGGGCTCGGTGCCGACTCCAGCGCTTACCGGAACCTCGTCGCACCGTTCCTCGACAACCCTGAAGGTTTTTTCGGCGACGTGCTCGGACCTCTCGGCTGGCCTCGCCATCCGGCGATGTTTCTGTGTTTCGGGGTTCGGGCGATGTGGCCGGCGACCACCTTTGCCAATTGGCGTTTCCAACAGTCGCGCGCCAAGGCGCTCTTTGCGGGGTGTGCGGGTCACGCCGTCTTGCCGCTCGACAAAATGTTCACCGCGGCGTTGGGCCTGATCTTTTCCATTGCCGGCCAGGTCGAGTCATGGCCAGTCGCGGCGGGCGGCTCCGAGGCGATCCCGCGCGCGCTGGGCAGCCTTTTGCGCGAGCTCGGCGGAGAGATTCGCACCGGCGTACGGGTGACCGCTGCGGCCGAGCTTCCGGCCGCCCGTGTCTACTTGTTCGACACCAGTCCAGATCAACTCGCTTCGATCGGCAAATCGGCGCTTCCGGGCGCGTACCTACGACGCCTTGGTCGTTATCGCTACGGCCCTGGGGTGTTCAAGCTCGACTGGGCGCTGGATGGCCCGATTCCCTGGCGCGACCCCGATTGCTTGGCAGCGTCGACGGTGCACTTGGGTGGCACCCTCGAAGAAATCGCGGCAGGAGAATCCGCGATGTTTCGAGGGAAGCATCCCGAACGCCCGTACGTGATCCTTTGCCAGCAAAGCCAGCTCGACCCCAGTCGAGCGCCCGAAGACAAGCACACGGGCTACGCGTACTGTCACGTTCCAGGCGGTTCCACGGTCGACATGACCGACGCAATCGAGAATCAAGTCGAGCGGTTTGCGCCGGGCTTCAAGGACCGAATTCTCTCCCGGCACAAGATGAATACCCTGGACTTCTATCGCTACAATCCCAACTACGTGGGCGGCGCGATCACGGGTGGGGTCGCCGACATGTTTCAGCTCTTTACCAGGCCCGTGGCTCGCCTCGATCCGTACACGACACCCAATCCGCGAGTGCTCCTCTGTTCCGCATCCACGCCTCCGGGCGGCGGCGTGCACGGGATGTGCGGCTATCACGCCGCGCAAAGCGCACTGAAACAAATGCCAAATTTCGAGCCGTCGCCGTTAGTCGCCTAGCGCCCCTAGCCGGTGAACCAATACGCCCAAGCGATGAACAGGAGCTGAAACGGGAGGCGCAGCCAGAGCGCCCAGCGCGGGATGGGCTTTTTCGGGTTGAGGGAGATGTTGTGGGTGAGCATGTAGACGTTGGCGGGGAATACGGCGATGTAGAGCGCGATGAGGCCCCAGGCCGCCCAGTGGCGCGTTGCGGGGACCAGAAGCCCGAGCCCGCCGAGAATCTCGAAGAACCCACTGATGTACACGAGCGCCAGAGGGGCGGGCAGAAACTTCGGCACGATTCGCACGAAAGGTTTGGGCTGCGCGAAGTGCAGGACCCCGATGGCGACCATGGCGAGCGCAAGCACCCAGAGGCCTGTCAGCTGTAGTGGCGACACGTTCGAGCTTATATCTCAACGCTGGCTCGAGAGGTAGCTCCTTGGCTCAGCAGGTCCCTTGGCGCCCCAATAGACCCGTGACGGGTCAAGGCTTCTTGCTCATCTTCGCTTTCGCTCCGCGAAAAAGGCGCCGCATCTTCACGCCAAGCCAGAGGAACGCAATCAGCAGCGCCACCAGAATGACCATGTTGACCCAAGGGACATACACGTAGTCCGGGGCGACTTCCTTCAAGGAGAGAACGTTGGGATACGAATCGAGAATGGAGATGCGAACCCCGTAGTACTTCAGCAGCGCCACCTGTGCGGTCTTTGCCTCCGCCTCATCGATGCTAGTGCTTGCCAGCTTCGAGGCTTCGGCGGCGACGTCACCGGAGTCCCACTTGAAGTACCAGCCGTTGTCCTCGTTCCGAAACACGCGAGCCTTCTTCGTGTCCAACTCCGTGGCATAGATGAATCGCACATCGCGCGTCTTGTGGTCGCCACTGGCGGCATCCTTCTAATCCATCCTCTTGACGTCGGTTCCCGTGACCAAGACCTTCGTCGCCCGAGGCATGAAGTAGTAGAGCGTCCCTGCGAAGAGCAGAGTCACCAATACAGCCAGCGCTACACCGAGTTTTCGCATCGTCAGGCTCCTAGACCGGGAGTCATACGGCTATTGTGGGGGCGCGCGCAACCGCGAACGTGCTCGAAGCTTCGCTTAGGCGCCGCTTGTGGCGGCCCGTCGTCGTAGGGGGGACAAGCGCTGGTTCCAAAGCTCGCGGATCGCCGCCGCCGCCATCGGGATCGCCAATTTGGGTTTGAGGAATTCGCTCCATGGGGCTTCGCCCATCATGATGTCTGCCCAGGCGAAGAAGAACGCGTCGTCCCGCTCGTTAGCGACTCTAGCCATCGAATCGACGAGCTCGGGAAAGTGGGCCATCAGTCGAGAAGCCTTCTCGGCGAGCCCGAACTTGCTGCCGAATTCCTCCTGCCACTTGGCCTGGTACGTCGAGAGGTATCGTTCATCGAAACGCCCTACGCGAAACGCCTCGATCAAGGTTTCAGCGGCCTTCTCGGCCCCCTCCATCGCGAACTGGATACCTTCCCCTGTAAGCGGGTCGATGTGGCCGGCCGCGTCACCGATGATCAGCAAGTTGTCTGCGTAGCTCTTTGGAATGCCCCCGAGCCGCAACCATGCGCCTTTCATGGGTTCGATCTTGTAGGCGGACCCGAGATGCCGCCGCACGATGGGGTTCCTGTCGAGCAAGCCCTGGTGCAAGGTCTTCAAATCGCTTGGCAGCGCCTTCCCACCTGGAATGATGTACGTGCAGAAATTCAGCTCGTCGTTCGGGTGGCGGAAGATCGCAGCGTAACCTGGCAGCAAGTCGCGCTCCATGTAACAGATGCCGTCGGTCTCGAAGGAATGCGTTCCACCCTCGATGAACGCGCGACTGCAGATGGCTCCAGGGCTGTCGTTGACGATCCCAAGCGAACGCGCGAGCTTCGAGTGTGCGCCGTCGGCCAAGACCAGCGTTCGCGCCTTGAATTTCCTGTTCCCCGAATGCGCTGTCCAAGTCCCGGCTCGATCGTCGAACACGACCTTGTCGATTGCCGCTTCTTCGACGAGCTCGGCGCCGGCTGACTGTGCGGCTCGAACGATGCGCTCGTCCATGATGAGCCGTTTGACGGACATCGGCGTGCCGCTCGGGTTCTCGGTGGAGTCGCTGAGACACTCGATGCCGGCGGGGCTGACGAATCCGCCCGACGTCGTGAACAAGCATTCGCCCGCTTCGATCATCGGATCGAGCACTCCCATCGTTCTGAGGTGCCGCTGCGCCCGCGGGATCACAGCGTCACCGCAAAACTTGTCACGTGGGAACTTCGCCTTGTCGAGGAGCAGAACCCGGACGTCTTGTTTGGCGAGGTACCATGCACATGTAGCGCCGGCGGGTCCGGCGCCGACGATGGCGACGTCGTGCACTGATTCAGGCATGGACCGATTTGTAACCAAGTCCTAAGCCAGGTTCAACAGAGGATGCCGCTAGCTCTGCACTTCGAACGTCATGCCCGCCGCGCGCAGACGTTCTACGAGGCGCATCCCCATCGTCGCGGCCGGCGTGAGAATTCCGCCTTCGACTTGCAGATCGTGGCCCTGCAGTGCGAGGCAGAGGGCCGACTCCGACAACATGACTGCGGTCGAGCCGTAGCCGGGGTCGCGCTGGTCCGCGACGACGCCATGCACCGACTCGCCGTCGCCGAGCGCAATGAGCTTCGTCTTGAATCGGCCTTTGGCGCGGGCTTCCGCGCTTGGACCTTCGCCCGGTGAGGGAAGCCGCTTCTCGACGAACGGTCGGGTCAGTGGAATCGCCAGGGACGCCATGAATGTCACCACCCCGGCTGCCAGAGACACGGCGGCCGATAGCCCCTTTACCCCCTTTCCGGTGCCCATCACCTCGGAGTAGCGAAAGTCCGGTCCCCATGGCTGACCCATCAGGACTTGGCTTCGCCGAACGATGCGCGTGTTGATGGCGGCCATGATGAACGGCCCCGTCCACATATCGAAGTCCTTATCGAAGCGGACGCCGGCCTGGTCGCCTTTGTCCGGCCCGCGAACACCCTCGGGGTTGAGCGCGTAGGGATTGCCGAGCACCTTTCGTAGGCTGGGGTTCTCCTTCATCTCGTCGACGATATTCATCATGCTGGCGATCGTGCCGCCGCTGAATGCACCCCTCATGTCGACGGCCGCCATCTTCACCTCGGAAGCGTACTTCCCGTGCCGCGTCTTGAACGCTTCTTCAACCATCAGCGTCCCGAGGTCCGATGGAATCGAGTCGTATCCGCAGCAGTGCACGATCCGCGCGCCGGTCTTCTTCGCCTCCTCGTGGTGAGCATCGATCATCGCGCGGACGAAGTGCGTCTCGCCTGTCAAGTCGCAGTAGTCGGTGCCGTTGCGCACGCAGGCCGCGACAATCTCCGCGCCGTACTTCGCGTACGGACCGACCGTGCTGATCAGAACCTCGGCTCTGGACGCGATCGCGTCGAGCGAGTCTGCGTCGAAACTGTCGCCAACTAGAATCGGAACCTGAGGCGCGCCTACTTCCTCGGCAATCTTTTTGAGTTTGTCGTTGTTACGACCGGCGAGCGCGAGCCGAAGCCCAGTGTCCCCGCCCAGGTAGTTTCGCACGAGGTAGTCGGCGACGAGGCGCCCGGTAAAACCGGTCGCGCCCCACAGAACGATGTCGAAGTCACGGGAGCGGTCGCGCGTGCGTGGGTTTGTCATGGAGTGCTCATAGGGCTGGGGGCTTCCGAAAGCCACCCCGGACCTCCGCGAGCAGCTCCGCGAAGCGAATCGTCGTCATGTCGCCGAGGTGCGGGCCGATGATTTGAATGTTCACCGGAAGGTCGTCTGGCGTCACCCCGACGGGCGCGCTCATGGCCGGCAGGTAAGCCGACGTCGCGAGCGCCATCCAGGGGATGTGGTCCATGTAGGGTCGCTGCTGCCCATCGACCGTGAGCTTGCGGGACAGGTGGTTCCCTTCGGTCTCATGCGGAAAGGCGGTCACCGGACTCACCGGGGTCAGCAGTACGTCGATGTCCTCGAACATCTCGTGACATCGCCAACGTAGACGCGTTCGCTCTTCATGTGCGCGATTCCAGTCCGAGTGAGAGAGGAGCATGCCGCGGACCGCGTTGGCGGTGACCAGATCGGTTCGCATCCCGAGCCGTTCGGCAAGCGCGTAGTATGGGAGTAGCAATCGCGTCAGCACCTTCAGTGGCGTCGGCATGTCGGTGCCGATCACTCCCAGTAGGAGTCTGAGGTAGGCCGGCACGATTTCGTCCAGGCGGAAAGGCGTCTCGAGCTCTACGAGCGTCACGTGGGGGCGGAGTGCGTCGATCGTCGCTTCGAGCTCCATGCGAACCTTCGAGTCGATGGGGCACATGGGATCGTCGAGCCAATATGCGACCCGAAAGTCCTTCAGCCGCTCGGCCCGCGCGGCTGGCAGGTCGAGCACCCACCCGTCCCGAGCCAGCGTGTCGGGACCCGCCATGACGCCGAGCGCCAGGCGCAGGTCACCGGCTGTTCGCGCGAGCGGGCCCAGCACGGCAAGATCGGGCTCGCTCCTGGTGCCTGGCGGCCCCGGGATGTGGCCGCGCGTCGGAACGATGCCGTGCGAGGGCTTGTGGCCGTAGACGCCGCAGTAGTTGGCGGGAATTCGAATTGACCCGCCAATGTCGCTGCCGATCTCGAGGGGGACGAACCCGGCCGCAATCGAAGCGGCGGCCCCACCGGAGGATCCACCGACCGTGCGTGCGATATCCCAGGGGTTGTTGGTGCGTCCGTAGACCGCATTGAAGGTCTGCCAATCGCCGGCGTAGATGGGCAGATTGGTCTTGCCGACGATGATCGCACCAGCGTCGATGACGCGCTGGACCGCTACCGCATTCTCGTTCGGCACGTGTTCGCGTAACTCGGGCGCGCCCGAGGTCGTCACTAGACCTGCGGTCTCCAGAGAGTCCTTGATGGTCATGGGCAAGCCATGCAGGGCACCGAGGTCTTGGCCCTTGGCGCGTGCAACGTCAGCGGTTCTTGCGGTTTCCCGCGCTCGCTCGTAGTCCCGCGCCACCACCGCGTTGAACGAGGGATTCAAAGCGTCGATGCGAGAGATACACGAGTCCACGAGCTCCACGGAGCTGACTTCGCCGTTGCGCAGCAGTGTCAAACATTTGCCTGCAGAGAGATACGTCAGATCATTCGTCTCGTTCACGGGAATCAGCCTACCGTCGTGTTGCTGAAACTGCACCACGATAAGCGGTTTGGGTCTACTGCATCGATGAAATTCCTGGCATGATCGCCCCCGCATGCGGAGAGATCACTGCGGTGACTAAGACCAAGAACGACCTGGCCCAACCCATTGGAGAGCCGGTTCCGGGCTGGGCTACGCGCCTCGCTCCGTCGCGGACCCCGATGGCAGGGCGGCTCTGCCGTTTGGAGCCGCTCAATGCAGCGAAGCACGCCGCGGCGCTGTACGACGCTTTCGCGGCTCATCCCGACGAAGGAAATTGGACGTACCTGCCTTACGGACCCTTCTCTTCAGCGGAGGCGTATGCGGATTGGGTCGAGTCGATGCAGTCGCTCGACGATCCGATCCCCTTCGCGATTTTGGTCGGACCGGGCCACCAGCCCGTCGGGGTCGCAAGTTACCTACGAATCAACCCCAGCCATGGTTCGATCGAAGTAGGACACCTGAGCTATTCGCCCGCGCTGCAACGAACCGCCGCGGCGACGGAAGCGATGTTCCTCATGATGCGTCGCGCCTTCGACGAGCTTGGCTACCGGCGGTACGAGTGGAAGTGCGACAGTCGTAACGCGGCTTCCTGGCGAGCAGCGGAACGCCTCGGGTTTCGCCACGAGGGCACGTTCCGGCAGGCCATGGTGATGAAGGGTCGCAATCGGGACACCGCATGGTTCTCGATCATCGACAAGGAGTGGCCTGGGGTTCGAGCGGCCCTCGGGCAATGGCTCGAACCATCCAATTTCGACGATGCGGGGCAACAGCGGCAGCGCCTGAGCGCCTTCTTGCCGGGGCATTGAGCTTCGCCTAAGTGTCCGACGAAGCACTCATGATCTTCGTCCGCCCATCATCCGTAGCCGCTCTCGCCGTCGTCGCCATCGCCTGTGCCTCCGCGCCCAGCTCGGAGCCGTCGTCCGATGCGCTCGCCACGGCTCTGTCGCCGCAACAATCGCCCGAGTACTACGTCGAGCAGGCCCACAAGTACTTCGACACACTCGACACGAGCGCAGACCCAAACAGCGTTCCCAATTATTCGCCGCTGGTCGCGAGGTGGGAGTTGCCACCGTGGCTCTTGCTGACCGGGTACGGCCGCGACAACATGATCCAAACCACCGAGATTGCGGTCGCACTCGATCCGTCGACCGTCCCAACTCGTGATTGTCGAGCATTCACCGTCCAGCCTTTCGCGCGCTGCTACGTTTCGTTCGAGTACGCAGAGGGGTCTTGCCCGATTTACGAAGAGTTCGTGTTCAACGACCAGGGTGAGATGACGTTCATCGAAGCGTGGTCCGATCAGCCAGGCCTGCTACCCACTTCGGATCCGGCCGATCGATGGGCCGAAGGCCCCGACGTTCACCGCTTGTCGACCAAAATTCCGGGTCTCGGCAATGCCACCGGGCTCATCGACTTGAGCTCCGAGGCCATGCAGCGTGCTGCCAGCGAAGATTCAGAGGTAGCGGACTTCGTTTCGCGAGCGCAGGACTTCTGGCCGGCTTGGTTGCAGGCCTCCGAGGATGCGGGCCCCGACTACTTCGCCCGCGGGTGCGGTTGGTCGGAGTGAGGCTCGCGGTCGCTCGAGGCGGCGCGCACGGGTCTAGATCCAGAAACGAAAACCCAGGGTCGGCTCGAGCCACTGCCGCGTTTGCGTGAACACGCCATTGCCCTGGAACGAGAGATTGTAACCGAAGCCGATGTCGAGCGCGGTCGACTTGCAAAGCGAGATCGTGGTGCCGACGCGAAAGGTCAGGCCAGGCGCGAAGCGAAAGCTGTCTCCCGTGGAGCAGGCGACCAGGCCGCAACCCGTTCGCGTGTTGAGCTTCCACCACTGCGTCGCGAAGTTGACGCTGAGGTAGGGAATCCACGCGGAGTTGTTTGGCACTTGCAGCCGTGTGCCGAAGCCCAGGTGCACCCGTTGCAGGGGCTCACGCTGCCCGGACGCCAACGCCATCGGCACCCCCATGTAGCCGACCTCGAGCTCGGCGACCGCGTATCCGAAGTCGACGCCACCGAGAAACCCGAAGCTGCCGCCCGGCCTCACGACGCTGTGGTCGACATCGCTCCCGACGAAGATCGGGACGCCGCCACGGAGCTCCAAGACGCCACTGGGCCCCGTGGTGCGCCGGTCCTGCTTGGCCAAACCTTGTTGAGACATGCGCCGCTCGAGTCTGCGATCGCTTCCTTGGGAGGCCATCGGCATCACGCCGTATTGCGGTTGGCCCGCTGCGGGGGCCGACTCATCGGCCTTCGCCTCGGTCGTGAAGGCTACCAGCATGAAAAACAAGGCCAGGTTGAACGGCTTACTCATGCTCACCGCCCTCACGTTAGCACAAGACTTTCCGAAACCTGATCTCCGTTCGAGCGCGGGAGACTTTTCGGCGGCGGCCTACAAGGCGGTTGCGTGCTATGCGGGCTTCTGAGACGCTGCTCGCCGAAACACGGATATGACATCACTCCATACGAACGAACCCGCGCGCCGTTTGCTCGCGTGCTCCGTCGCCCTTCTGATTCTGGGGGGGTGCGCTGGTCCCAAAGCGGTTCGCGGATCGGACACCCCGGGCCTGGACAACGCGGCCATGAGCACGAGCTTGGATCGCAAAGACCTCGAGCAGGCCTTGAAGATCAGCATGGAGGCACTGCGAACCTCGAAGCTCATGGCTCGATGGGCGTCGGAGAACCAACCGACCGTCGGTGTGCTGCCGATTCAGAACGAAACGAGTGAGCATGTCGAGGGCGCGCTCAACGCGCTCATGACCGAGATCGAGTCTCAACTCATCAACTTTGCCCCCGTTCGTGTGATCAGCATGCAGACACAAGACCAGTTGATGGATGAGATTCGCCATCAATACGAAAGCGGCGGCTTCGACCAGACCCAGATCGCGCTCTGGGGCAAACAGTTGGGCGTCCGCTACATCATCTCCGGAAAGGTGTTTTCCTCCGATGAACGCACCGAGAAGTCACGTCGCGTGCAGTACTACTTGTTCATTCGTGCTGTCTCGGTCGAGACAGGTGAGATTCTCTTCCAGAACCAGGCGCCCATCACGAAGGCCATCATCTAGTCGGTGATCTCTTTGCGTGAACGACCGCGGTCTCGATGGTGTTCGCGACATGCCATCTGCGTGATCCTGGGCCTCTGGCTAGCCGCCGTCGTCGGCTGCAAGACGTTCGTCGACACTACGGCGCGAACTCGCACCGCGCTCGACGCCAACGCCCCCGATCGAGCATTGAGAGCCAGCAATGCCGCACTCGGCGTGAAGCGAGCGGACGAAATCCCCGCCACCTTGAAAGAGAACGACGCACTGTTGCTTCTCGACCGCGCGATGGTGCTGCAGGCGTTGGCCGAATACGCACCGTCCAGTCGTGATTTCGGGGTCGCCGACAAGGCGATTGAGATCCTGGACTTCAGTCGCTCGACGGCAAACGAAATCAGTCGCTACCTATTCTCCGATAGCGCTGGGCCCTACAAGGCGCGGCCGTATGAGAAGTTGCTGCTCAACTCGTTCAACATGATCAACTACCTCGCGCTCCTCGATTTGCAGGGCGCCAAGGTCGAAGCACGTCGGTTTGCCGTCATGCGCGATTACTTGCTGGGCGAGGGCGGCGGCAGTCCACGGAAGCTCGGACCGGCCGATGCGCCAGGTAGCTATCTTGCGGGTTACACGTTCGAGAAGGCTGGCGATCCGGAAGAAGCCCTTCGCTACTACGACGAAGCGCTGCAATCAGGCGTCTATCCGAGTCTCGCGGTTCCGGTGAAGCGCTTGATGCAGCGGAGCGGCTACCGCACGCCCGAGCTCGAGTCGTCGGTGAAGAGCATCGCGCAGGAGTCGCTGTCGTCCGACGAGAGCCATCAGGGCGAGATCTTGATCCTCGTCAACTACGGACGCGTGCCCGCCATGGTCGCACAGCGCGTGCCGATCGGTCTCGCGCTGAGCGTCGCCGCGGTGTTCTTGCCCCCAGGCGCCGAGCAGCAGGCGCGCCGTCTTGCGGGACAAGGGTTGGTGACCTGGGTCAACTACCCCGATCTTGCCCCGGAGGTTGCAAGCTACGTCGATCCGGCAGTCACGGTCGATGGGGTCGCACAGCCGATCGAGGTGATGGCGAACGTCGACGCGATCGTTCGGCAGGCCTGGAACGAAAGCAGGGGCCGCGTCATCGCCGCGGCGGTGATTCGGATGATCGCGCGTGCAGCGATTGGCGCTGGAGTGGGCGTAGCGACCGGCAAGGCGAGCCATCGAAGCGGTCTCGGAATGTTGGCGGCCCTCGTCACGGAAGGGGCCATGGCCGCGGCCGACAAGCCCGACACTCGAAGTTGGGCGACGCTCCCGGCGCGAATGTCCCTGGTCCGCACGCAGATCTCTCCGGGGGTGCACCAGGTTGAAGTCAACGTCGCGGGCCGCCGATACATCCATGAAGTGACCATCGCACCGTCGCAGTGGGTGGTGCTGAACGTCACCGACCTTTCCAGGAGCTGATGCGGGTGGCTCAGCAAGCCCGCGGACTCGAATCGCCGCGGGCGACAGCCCTGGGATCACGTCGGCTGGACGCTGGCATTGCCTCTGCTCCATGTTCTGCCGTGGTGAAGTACCGCATATCCGTCCTCATCCTTCTGATGGTGCTCGTCGCAGCATGTGAAGCGAAACCCAAGGCCCCTGCCGAGCCATCGCTGGTGGAGCGTGCGATGGCCTTCTACCGAGCTCGTGTGTACTACGAGCAGCCCGTGGTCGCGACCGATGTGCCAGAGGGACTTCCCGACCTTCGGGCGGAGACCTGCGGCACCTGTCATAAAGCGATCTACGAGGAGTGGGCGATCAGCACGCATCACCGCGCGTGGCTGGACGACGCCCAGTTTCAAAAGGAGCTTCAGAAGTCGGCGGGAGCCGGAGATCCGAACAAGGGGGACGTCAGTTGGATGTGCGTCAACTGCCACACACCCGTGGTTGCCCAGCTCGAGCGCCTCGTCGTCGGATTGAACGACGGCCGGATCGACCAGCCGCAGTACGTCGACAACCCCACATTCGATGCGCGCCTGCAACTCGATGCAATCACGTGCGCGACTTGCCACGTGCGAGACGGCATCGTGTACGGCCCGTTCGGCGATACCAAGGCTCCGCATCCCACCGCCAAGGACGATGCGTTGCTCCAGGTGGATGTGTGCACTCGATGTCATCAAGCGGAGCGGATCTACGCGTCCGAGAACTTGGCGTGCTTTTTCAGCACCGGCAGGGAGTGGCACGCGTCGGAATACGCGAAGCGCGGACAAACCTGCCAGAGCTGTCACATGCCCGAGATCGAGCGGAAGCTAGCCTTTGCGTTCGACACGCCGGTCCGAAAGACCCGCCGCCATTGGTTTGGCGGATCGCTGATTCCCAAGAAGCCCGAGTACGAAGCCGAGATCGCTCCCCTTCGCGCGATCTACGGCAACGGCGTGACGATCACGCACGCCGAGGTGACGAACGAGCTGCGGGAGCTCGCCGCTAGCGCGCCGGCGTTGGCACCGTCTGACCAAGAGAAAGAAAGAAAGATCTCGGTGAAATGCAGAAGGTGCTCCGGCGAAATCGCGATCCTCGTCACGAACGACCGCGCGGGACACTACATGCCGACCGGGGATCCGGAGCGCCACATCGACGTCGAGATCACCGTCTCGAAGAAGGGCAAGTTGCTGGGGCGCTCCTGGACTCGCATCGGGTCTCGATATGAATGGTGGCCCGAAGTGAAGTTGCTCGCGGACACGCGCATTCCGCCCGGGAAGAGCCGCGTCGTGATCGTTCCCGTGCCCAAAGGCGGGGAGGTCGAAGTCGTGGCGACCAAAGCCCGAATGTACGAGGACGCATTCAAGTACCACCACCTGCAGGGGCAGTACGTCCGAGCCCGGGAGTTCTTCAGGGAGAAATTCACCGTGTCTCCGGGCGAGCCTTCCGCCCACTAGTTCCGCGCTCGCATCTCTTCGAGCAATCCCCATCTATCGCGGCTGGCCCGCCGCAAGTATGCTTTGAACGCCGGAGAGCCGAGTCGAAAGGGATGAGCCATGGTCGCAGCACGAGCATCACAGCAATCGGTCGCGGGAGGGCACCTGCCAGCTTCGCCTCACGGGCGATTCAAGCAACCATTCGACGGCATTTGGTTCGTGCGCGGAGGCGTGAGAATGCCGATGCGCATGCCCATCAAGATCGGGCGATCGATGACCGTGGTTCGAGGAAGGGAAGGGCTTTGCGTCGTGAACAGCATGCGTTTGAGCGAGGAAGGGCTCCAAGCGCTCGATGGCCTCGGCCAAGTGCGCAGCGTCGTGCGTCTCGCTGGCTTTCATGGACGCGACGATGGGTTCTATCGGGAACGGTATGGCGCCAAGGTCTATGCGATCGAAGGGCAACGATACTTTCGGGGCATGGATCCCAAGAAAGGAGGCGCAGAACCGTTCATGGAACCGGACGTATGGCTCAATGAGAAGGGCCCGCTCCCGATCGAAGATGCCGAGCTGAAGATCTTCACATCGGCGAATCCGCCCGAGGCGGTGCTTCTCATCAAGCGCCACGGCGGGATCTTGATCGCAGGCGACTCGCTGCAGCATTCCCCAGGTCCCGACGAGTTCTACAATTTCTTCGGCAAGCTCGTGGCGAAGCGCTTTGGCTTCTTCAAGCCTCACAACGTCGGCCCGGGCTGGCTTCAGTTCGCCCATCCGACCGCCGCCGACGTGCGCTCGGTCCTCGACCTCGACTTCGAGCATGTGCTCCCTGCACACGGCGACGCGGTGATCGGCGGCGCCAAGGAAAAGTATCGACCCGTCATCGAGGGCGAGCTCAAGGGCTGCCACGCGTAGCGGCCGCCTGGGAGTGAATGTCCTCGACCTGGGCGGGTCAGAGGGGCCGGGAGATCCAGCCGTGGGTCCACATCCACAGAAAGAACCGCTCGCGAAGGACCATCGTGACCGAGTGGCTCTTGGGTCGGGTCGAGTGCATGGCCGGCGTACCAAGCAAGAGGCGTGCCGAGGGTTTTTGGGCCGATTTGCATCGCAGATCCGCGCGAGTGTGCGGCTCAGGCACACTCACTGTGGTGCAAATGACACGCCTTCGAGGTGCAACCTCGGGACCAGGACGTATGCTGACCTTCCTCGAGGGGAATCTATGGTTCGATTCATCTTGATCCTGAGCGCCCTGCTGCTGCTGGCCTGTAACTCCGCGTCCAGCACGACCACCGTGGCGAGCTACGTCGTCACCTCGCCGTGCGCCGCTCACGCCGACTCGGCGTCGTGCGGCGCCGACACCGCGCAAGATTGTGCGTGGCAGGGTCTCGGCGTTTCCTGCCCCGAAGGCACCGCCTGCCCCGAGGGTGTTTGCGTTCCTGCCGACACCTGCAGCCAGAAGGCAGACCGAACGGAGTGCCTCGCCGACGCGGCCTGCGCCTGGTCCGGGATAGACCTCCTGTGCCCTGCCGGCGCTGCCTGTAACAGCGGTGGCTTCTGTCACGCGCTCACGTCAGACGGCAGCGGCTGCGCGTGCGTAAGCCCCGCGTACTGCCCGGCGGGAACGACCTGTCCGCCCATGGAGTGCGACTGCTCCGGTGGCGGGAGCGGCGGGGGAACCTGCACCTGTGCGTGCGCCTCGTGCCTTCCAGGCGAGACCTGTCCGCCCTGTGACTGCACCTGCGGCAGCCCGACCGACGCCGGCTGCGTCGACAACGGCACCTGCGCCTGCGCGTGTCCCGCCTGCGCGCCGGGCCAGAACTGTCCTCCCTGTAGCTGTGGCTGCGTTGGGTCGGGCACCGTCTCGAGCGGTGGCAGCAATGGCGATGGCAGCCCCACCACCAGCGTCTGCAACTGCCCGACATGCGTCGACGGCCAGGCGTGTCCGCCGTGCACGTGCAGCAGCGGCGGCGGCACAGGTACGGTCGACGCCGGGACCGCGACCGACGCGTGCACTAGCCACACCGACGCGACGGCATGCACCGCAGACCTCGACAACGCGTGCGTCTGGTACGCGATGGGGATGCCCTGCCAGATGGGTCAACCGTGCCGTTCCGGTGTCTGTCAGCGAAGCAGTGGCTCGGGCGGCTCTAGCGGCTCAGGGGGTGGCTGCGCTTGTGCCTGCCCCGACTGCGCACCGGGCGCATCCTGCGCGCCCTGTGACTGCAGCTGCGGCGACTCGGGCGGCGGTACCTGCACACCACCAGCGCCCCCGCTCGGCCCTGTCTGCCCCGCCATTGGTTGCTACCCGCAGTGCCCGAACGGCGTGCTCCAGGACGCAAACGGCTGCGATACGTGCACCTGCATGTGACGCCGGTTCGCTCAGTGGATCGTTGCTGTCCCAAGTGGCGGCAGCCGGGGGGATCCAGAATATTGCGGGTGCGCCATGGACGTGGAGGGGCCGATGCGAGCGATCTCCGGAGACGGCACCTTCCAAGAAGAAGCCCGGCCGAAGCCGGGCTTTGATGCCGTCCCCACCGGAACCTTAACGGTATTTCCGGGCTGTGCCGGGTTGCGAATTGGGGTTCGCCAAGACGCTGCTCGATGAATCGACTTTCTCCGAGACGCGGGAGGACTTTGGAGCTTACCATGTGCCATGTCGACACTCACTCCACGCGACACCGACTTCATCGATTCGGCTTCGGTCCAGATCACGACCGTCGTCACCGTGAACGCCACCCCGGCCGAGGTGTGGGCGGTCCTCACTGACAACGAACGCTGGCCCGAGTGGTTCCCGGCGGCGAAGGAGTGCCGCACGACCTCGGCCCAGGCGCAGGGGGTTGGATCCACACGATGGATGCACTTCGACTTGTTCAAGATCAACGAACGCTTCGTCGCCTGGGACCCGCCACGACGGTGGGCGTTCACGATCCTCGACGCCAACCTCCCGGGCATCGTGTCGGTCGTCGAGCAAGCCCTGATCGATCCCGCCGGGGGCGGCAAGACCGTGTTGACGTACGTCGTGGCGGCCGACGTGGCTCCATACATGCGGCCATTGGTCCCCGCGCTGCGATGGCGCCTCGCTGGACTCTTCAAGAAAGGCCTACCCGGCATTGAAAACCAGGTGGCACGGCTCCGCAAAGAGCGTCCCTAATCACTCCGCGTGGGAACCAAGTGGTGGGGTTCCTCACGGATTGGGAGGAATTGCGCGAGGTGCAGGGAATCGGAGAGATTGCGGGGACCCGGCGGCGCAATTCCGGCCCTGAATGCACCAAAATCTGCCGATCTAGGGCACTTGGATGTTGAACTGGATCAATTCGGAATCGGGTGTGGGGCTGACGCCTCCGGGGACACCAACCCCGTTGGGTCCACCGCTGTCCACGGCCATCGTGCACTCGATGGCAATGTCATCCGTACCCACCTGGAAACGGATCGTGGTCGGGCCCGGTGGGCTTTGGGGATCCGCAGCCGGTAGCTCGTATGTTCCGTCCGGCTTCAGCGTCGCACCGGTGTTTTGGTCGTCGAACCCGAAGAGCACCTTGCCAAAGGGGTCAGCCGTGTACTCCGCGTAGACACGCCCCAGTGGCACGGGCAGACCCCCCGTCACGCAGAATCCGTGGTCCGCGCACTCCGCGGTCTTCACCCCGCTGCCATGGTCGAGCGCGTCGCAGAGACCACAGTCCGAGCTCGTGGGGAGCGGCACCGTCAGCGGGAGCGGAGGTGTCACACCGAGGGCCTGATCGTCGCCGGTCGCGCCAAATCGAACGTGAACCGTGGCCGCGACGTCGATGAGATCGAGCTCTGAAACGCCGCCTGGGTAAGTCGCCTGCAGGGTATCGAGGAAGGCTTCCGGCAACACGGCAGTCCCGTTGAGCTCGAAGGCATCGGTTTTTCCCGCGATGAGCCCACACTCCCCGGGGAACACCGTGAGATCGAATGGGAGGAGCAGGACCTCCTCGACAAGGTTCGTAGTGCAGCCGAGGGAGAAGACCCGGGTCTCGCCAGGGACGTTGATCGGCAAGAACGTGCAGGTGTGGGTGCACGGGCTGCAGTACAAGCCATTGCAGTCCGAGTTGTCCTCGCAGGTGGCGATGCAGGTGCCGCCACCGGAGCAGATCCCTTCGCGGCAGGCCGTTCCATAAGGCTTGGGCGCGGTGCCGAGCTTGCAGCGGTTGTCTGGGCCGGGGCAAGTCGGATCCTCGATGCACTCGGGCGTGGACAAGATCGACGCGCAGTCGGCGTCGGTCGAGCACGAATCGTCAACGCACGCCCCGAGGCCATCGCAGATCCTTCCCCCACCGGATGCGCAGAGAGTGCCGGTCGGAAGCGGCTGGTCTTTGCCCGGACAACTGTCGCAGGTCCCTCCGACGACTCCGCTGAGCGTTTCGCACAGCGCGTCATCGTATTGCGCGATGTTCGAGTCGCAGGCGGTGGGGCAGCCGCTATCACATGCGCCATCGGTCAAGCAGTCGTTCGACCCGCTGCAGTCGCGGGGGTCGGAGCCGCAATAGTCTCCGTGCAAGCAGTCGACCGCAATCTCCTGTTGCTGATTGCAGGCGTCGTCTCCGTCGCCACATACGAGCTCGATCTCGACCTCACCGATGCCGTCTGGGGGGCATTCGTAGTGAAGGGGCGGAAGAAGCCCCTCTGGATCCCCACCGAGGCCTGGAATGATGAGGCCTGGAACCCCCGAAATGGTGTTCAAGTTCATCGGCAAGAAGGGACCGATTTGCGTCACGCCGTCGATCGGGTGGATGAAGTTCCCCGTCGGGAGGCTCGACCAAGATGCGACCGCCGTGAGGGTGCATACGAGCCCTGCGTGCTCTCCGGCCAAGCACGGAGTGGAGTTGGGGTCTCCGCCCAACGAAGGGTTGCAATATGGATCCATGAGGTTCGACGGATGTGCACACAACTCACCGCAGCTGACGTCAGGGTCATCGGCCCGAAACGCGACCTCGATTCGCGGGAAGGGCCTTACGGCGCTTGCGACGGTCAGAGAGTCGGGCGTCGCATCGAGCCGCGTGATCGCTGGACAGAGATTCTCGGGCGGTGGCAGACCGCCAGTACCTCCTTGTCCACCGCCGCCGGAGGATCCGCCGAGTCCCCCACTGCCCGAAGCTCCGCCGTTTCCACCTGACGCGCCAGCCCCGCCTGCTCCGCCGACTCCGGCATCGCTCCCGGTCCCGGCCGTTCCTCCAGAGCCCTCTTGGTTGGTAGCGTCTGTTCCGCAACCAAGCGCACATAAACCACCAACCAAAATCAGTCGGGAAGCGAATCGGATGTGCGTGCAATGCGCGCTCACGTCAGGCACGTTTATTGATCTCACAGAACTCGCCGTTCGCCAAGGCTTTGCTTGTCGCAAGCGAAGCTGCATTGGTGCAAGCCGCTGGCACACATACGGCGCAGAATCAAAACGGACCCTGCCTGAAGGCGGGAGCCGTTGATCTATTGGCGTCCGCAATCACTCCGGGTTGGAACGAAGTGTCGCGGTTCCTCACGGATTGGGAGGGGCTTCGGAGGCTGGCTGCGTGAGAGTATGCGTAGGGCAGGCAGGTAGGCTGGTGTTGGCTAAGTCGCCGTGCTCAGAGGGACGGTTCAAGGCCCAAGTGCCCAATATCAGACAGCTCGGAAGGGGCTCGCATGTCCCCTCACGGCGCCGCCACCAACAACATCACTGGAATCACTCGGGCCGTCCGCGCCGCATACGTGTCATAGCCCGGGTACTGCTCGGTTGCGAGCTTCCAAAGCTCTTCGCGCTGAGCACCCGTAGCCTCCTTTGCGACACAGGCAAACTTCTTGCCGCGAAAACGCACTACACAGTGCGGATGGGCCTTGAGGTTGTAGTACCACCCGGGGTGGTTGGCGTGGCCGGCGCGCGACGCAACCAGCACGATGTCGTCGCCGCTGGGGGTACAAAGCAACGCTACATCACGCTCGACTCCGGACTTGGCGCCGGTGCAAGTTAGCAGGATCGCATTCTTGCTCAGGGCCGTGCCGATACCGGTCGATAGACGCGCGTTAGTGAGCCTCATCAACGGCTTGTCGATTTTGTCGAACACGTGGAGGAACATCCAGCCGCCCACGCGCGTTTGTGCGAACCATTTGATGAGTTTGGTGTACATGATGGGCGCATAATAAATCCAAACGCCCTTTTTGTCCCTGCCGGCGAAGCTTGCAGTGGCCGTTCGCCTGCGCGCCACGCGGCTTGCGTGGATCGTTGAGAAAGTCCGACCGACGTTGAAGAGAAAGCGTGAATGTCACTGCAGCTGATGGCCGAGTTGACCGATAAGGGCGGCCCTCGATTTGGGAGCAGCGGCTTGATAGAAAAAAGAAGCCCGGTCGAAGCCAGGATTGGAACACGCCACATACAAGAAGGCCCCGAGACCATTCGTGATCTCGGGGCCGGCGTCCCCACCGGGACGTTCACGGTATTTCCCGGCTGCGCGGGGCTGCTGATCGGATTTGCCGAACAGCTGCTCGACGAGGAGATTGCTGGATGATCTTCGACGCTTGGAACTGAAACCATCACGGCTGCCCAGAGCTGATGTCGTCCTCGGTATCGAACACTAGGTCGGGAGCAGCGGAGACCGCGACCGCGTGTCCGGGCTCGCAATGGATTCGGTACGGAGTTCCCGAGAGGTCTTCGGTGCTTGAGCCGCTACTCAGAAACCCGTCACGTTGGATGGAGATCCAGCTCGTTTGGCTTCCTGATCATCAAGAGAGTTAGACGCCGTGTGCGTTGTCAGCCGTCGTCACGATCAGCGCACCGCATCAAACGGTTCTCGTTCCCTTCGCATGTGTCGCCGCAATACTTAGGCGCGCATGCGCAAGAGAGCTTCTGCGCGTTGGTTTGCGTAGGGAAGTCCTCGCAGGGGAGGGCGTCACAGTTCAACCCGCTGCAAGTTTCTTCATCGCCGCACCCGAGTGCCGCGAGAAGGCAGAAGACTGGTGATAGCTGCTTCACCGGCCACCACAAGCGAACCTGAGACTCGCGCTCAGAAGAGAAGTTAGAAAGCCAAGCCTCACGGCGACCTTCTTTCTACCGCTCGGTCGAGACGGAAACCGCATCGGACATGTCGCGGCTCGTATAGGTCGGGGTAGGTCTCCAGGGTTTCCTGAAATCAGTTCGCGGCCGATTTTGGAGAGGGCGAGCCGGACATCGATCCAGGGCCACATCGGGCAATACTCCAGCCGCGTTCAGACCTCCTTCTGTATATAGGCGTCAACCGCCTCCGCGAGCTTCAAGAACTCGTCTGCCCACCCGTTCGCGATTGAGATCTCCTGCAGGTCTCCCGTTGCGGCGAACAGGAGGCCCAAGCGGAACTTGGGTCTCTTCCCTGTTTCCACGGAGCGCATCAGCGAGTCGATCTTCGCTGCGATCTTTCCCGTGGGCGAAGTAGACCAGGCGCTGTCCTTCGACATCTCAACAAGTTCGCGAGTCCGGCGAAGTGCGTCGAGGATATTCATGCGTCCAAGAACGAGCATAGCCTGAAGATCCGACCGAGGTTGACCAGAAAGCCGGACTGTCACGCGACCGCGTGACCCGACTGGCCGATAGGCGCGCCTCGCTCGGGGTTTGCTCTCGTCCACTGAAATCGTCCGAGGCGGAGTGGACGTGAGTCCGCGGTGCTGGGCGATTTCACGTGCGAGCCGAACCCCCGTGGGGATGCCCCGAAAAGAAAAGCCCGCTCGGTTAGGAGCGGGCTCTTCGGGGCGACCCCAACGACGCGAAGTTGGAACCAAGTGGCGCGTTTCCTCACGGATTGGGAGGGGCTTTGGCGGCCAGCGGCGTGACGCACCCCTCCGCGCGAAGATCGCGCCGTCAACTTGGGCTATCACCGGTCCCGATGTACGCTCGACACCGATGTTCAGAGTTGCACTTCCTTTCTTGCTGGCCGTGCTGTCGCTAAACGGCTGCGGCACCGAAGCGAATAACCCCGGTGGCTCCGGAGGAGCGGCTGGGGACGCGGGGAGCGGCGGTGGCGGCGGCGTCGGTGGCATCGGTGGCGTCGGCGGGATGGGTGGCGTCGACCTGCATGTCTGGCCGTGCACCGAGCAAGGCATTCGTGACGCCATCACCTTCGGTGGCGGCCCGCATACGTTTGCGTGTGACGGGCCAACGGTAGTCACCACGGATGCCACGATCGAGATCGACAACGATGTGATCCTCGACGGCGAGGGAAATCTCACGGTGGATGGTAACGCTGATCACAGGGTGTTCAGCGTCCAGCGCTTCGCTCGTGCCGTCCTGCGCAACATGACAATACAGCGGGGCTATACGGAGCGCCTCGGTGCCGGAATCTACAACTACGGTGGCGACTTGGTCGTCGAGGGTTGCAGCATCGTCGACAACAAGTCGGAAGAAGGCGCCGGCGCCATCTACAGCTTCGAGGGCGTGCTCGAGATCGTCAACAGCACCATCTCGCGCAATGAAGCCGTATCTAGTGGTGGCGCCATTCTGTGTGTAGGCAACAGCATCAGCATTCGCGATAGCTCGATCGACGACAATCTCGGAGGTGGCATTCACAATGGGGGAACGTTGTTCGTGGTGGAAACGACCATCAGCGGTAACGTGAACAGCTTTGGGGGCGGGGGTATCTACAATTCGGGTGACTTAGTGCTCCATGGGAGCACCATATCCGCCAACGAAGGGTCCAGCGGCGGCGGCGTGTTTAACGCAGGATCGGTGTTGATATTCCGGACGACCATAGAGGGGAACGTGGCCGAGGAGGGAGGCGGCGTCTACGGCGACGACGCCGGTCGCTACGTGGAGGAGGGCGACCTGTGGCTTTCCAGCCTTGGCTTGGTCGACGTCGAATACAGCACCATCTCCGGAAACACCGCCGAACGCGGAGCCGGCATCTACAGCATCGCCCTGAGGATGACGGCTTGGAACAGCACCATCTCCGGGAACGTGGCGAGCGATGAGGGCGGCGCGCTGTACATCGGCGGTACGACCCTGGGCGCATCGACCATCTACCTGAACGCCAATACGATCGTCGACAACAGCGCGCCTCTGGGCAGTGCGCTATTGGGAACCGGTGAAACCCCAACCGTGCGGTTTTCCGGCAACATCATCGAAGGCGACTGTCACGCGACAGACAGTACGGTGGTCTTGATGTCCGAGGGCTACAACATCGAAAGCCCCGGTGACAGTTGTGATCTCACCCAGTTGAGCGATCAAACGAATATCGGCGACGACGAGCTGCGTCTGGGTCCGCTCGCCGACAACGGAGGGGACACCGAAACTCACATGCCGATGGCTGGAAGCCTCGCTGTTGACATGATTCCAGCAGAGCAGTGCGCGGACGTGTTGCCGGTGTCCCCACTCCTAGACCAGCGACCCGTAGATCGCCCACAGGGGCTTGGTTGCGACGTGGGGTCCGTCGAGGTCGTGCAGGAGCCGTGACACGGCGGTGCTCGCCCCGAGACCATTCGTGATCTCGGGGCCGGCGTCCCCCATCACTCCGAGTTGGAACCAAGTGGTGGGGTTTCTCACGGATTGGGAAGGGTTTAGGAGGCTGGCGGCGTGATGTGCCCCGATGTCGCAGAGCTCCTTGCGGTTTTGCGAGCCGGTCGTTCGATATACTCTGAGCGACTAAGATGCTGCACCATCACCTTAGACAGCTACTCGACTCCTTCGCGACGGCGTGTTCTGTTGAGCACGTGGTGGTTGCCGAGATAGGACCCGACGACTGGAGCGCGCAACGAAAGCCCAAGATCGCTAGTCGATCGCTAGTTGACCCTCCAAGTTATTCGTTGCGCTTCGAGCAACTGATCAAGGCTGGATACGCTTGGATAAACCTCAGCTACTACGGCCTATAGCAAGGGAAGCCGCTTGTTGTCGTCGAGCTGCCGCGAGCGCCTTCGGGCGCTCACCACACGTCGGTGAACTACTCCGGTCCCTCGAAGCGAGTGCTCGACGCCGACGGGGACGCTTCGGTAGGAATTGAGCTGTGCTGAATCTACGAGACCCGGCCCGTGTGGAATAGGCCAGACACTCCGTCGTAGGTTGAAAATTCGGCAACTGGGCCTCAAGACAACAGAATCAGCGAAACCTCGCACCGCTTCGGCCAATGTAGGTAGGCTCTCCTCCAGACAATGGCAGAAGACAGCAACAAGCATGCAGTGGTCCTCGGTTTGGAAATGGCACGAGCCCGCGAGATTGAGGCGCGGCACCAAGCAGCAGAGCGGAACCCGTCACCCTTGCGGGGTGCTGGATACGAGCCGGAGCACAACGAGTTCAGCCTCCTCCGCGTCCAACCGCTTCCCTTGGACGGCGAGTTGGAGCGCCTCTGTCGGCGGTTTCTCGCAGCGGACGATGCAGAGCGGGATGCGATACGACACACCATGAGCATGCACGATTTCTACACGCTCATTCAGTTTGCCAAGCGGTGTGCCGTTTGGTCCCTCCGAAACGAAACCGGAGGCGACTGGCATAACGGCTGCACCGCTCTCGCCATGATTGATCCAGATCGCGTTGATCGCCGCGACGTCATCTGGGCGGCCGGTCTTCTCGGCTATGCACTCTGGCACCGCAAATGCGACCCCAATGCTGCGCGCACCGCCGCGCTCTCGGTCGCCACTGGCGAGGTGAGGGAGTTGGTCGCCGCAGGGCTGCGTTCGAAGGAGCTTTCTGATTGGGGCTACGCCGCAGTCGCTGTGGACGGCGTCGTCGGATTCGTCGAAACCAGATCGGAATTGTACAAACCGTCGCGGCCGCTGACGGAGATTGCGATCGGGATTGCCGACCACCTGAATCGATCGCGGTACTTCGGCGCGAAACCACAAATCGCGACGAGCATACCGCCGGTATGGTTTCCCCGAGGCAAATCCGATAAGGCGAAGGAGTTGCTGACCAGTGCCCGCGCCACGATTTCGGTCTCGGCGAACCTTCGGTCCGCCGTCTGTCCAACGGCGGCCGATCAGACGCTTCTCATCTGGGTCGCAGAAATGGGAAACCACGGTGACGCACTCGGTCTCGCAGTCCTCCAAGGAGGTGACGCCGATACTTCCGGATTCACGACGGCGCGCGCATATGAAGAGCTTTTCACTCTCGTTGTCGCCCGTGCGTTTAGGGTCGGAACCGAGCCGTTCGAGACGGAGGCGAGCACACGCCTGTTGGCGGAGGAGGTTCAAGCTGTCGTCGAAGAGAGAGCTGAGCGTGCGTAGCTCGGCTAGTCGACAGAAGATCCGACCGACATCGATTGAGATACGCCATCGCGGGCTAACCGCGCGCGCATCGTGGCAGAGAGGCACGGGCCGCGATTCCGGTAGACTCTCGGTGGCGGAGATTCGACGGTGAATCCCGCAGGCGTTCCCTCGGGAAAGAAAAAGCCCGGCCGAAGCCGGGCTCTGATGGCGTCGCACAATAGAAAAGCCCCGAGACCAATGTTGATCTCGGGGCCGGCGTCCCCACGGAGGTTTGAACTCCGGTTACCGGCGTGAAAAGCCGGGGTCCTGGGCCACTAGACGATGGGGACGATAAGCTAACGAGGCTCGCGCCTCTCATGGTGGGCCGTCAGGGAATCGAACCCTGGACCGTCGGATTAAAAGTCCACTGCTCTACCAACTGAGCTAACGGCCCAAGTACCCGAGATGCCCGATCTGTTCTCGTCATTACCTCGTGTGCGTCGTCGATCTGCGGGTGACGTACCGACGCGCGGTGTGCTTGTCGGTGCGGCCCGCCATATACGCCAACTCGCTGAAATGTCCACTCCGGAAGGCGCAGACCTCGGTCGCCATGTTCCAAAAAGTGCCAAGTATCCAGGGATTTGGCGTCAAGTTCGGCGTGTCTGATACGGTGTTTCGAGCTGCTCCGTGCTCAACGCGGGCGACCTGTCGTTCATGGGACGGGGTGTTGTCAAACTCCGCGTCGGCGTCGTACCGTCGCCGCATGGCGCGGCTTCGCACGCCCAGCTTTCTTCGGGTCGCAAGATCGTCCTGTTCGTTGTGTGCGGCGGTCGTCGCGTGTGCCTTCGCGGGCTGCGAATCCGCGGGGGGCTCGTCCAACGACGCCAGAGTCTACGACGACCCGGCCGTCAACGCATACGTGCAAGCGGTTTCGGACGCCGTGGCGGGCGATTCGACGTATCAGGTCATCATTTATGACGCCGACTTCATACAAGCGTTCGCGCTTCCGGGCGATCAGATCGCGCTCACGACTGGATTGCTGAAGTTCATTCACAACGAGACGGAGCTCGCGTGCGTCCTCGGACATGAGATCGCCCATCACGAGCTGGGGCACGTCGCGGATTTCTTTAGCGGCGAGGCTTCCCCGCCAATCGCGGAGTCGCACCCGCTCGCTCGCGGCTGGCCGGAAGCGCAGGAGCAAGCGGCGGACAATTCGGGATTGATGCGGTGCGCGGCCGCCGGCTATGAGCCGTTGGGCGTGCCGATCTTCTTGTTTCGGGCCGCCCAAGTCGAATCGGGCGAAACCGTCGATGTGCTCCGCGCGCAAGAGGCATCCGCCAATTCCGTGGTCGAGCGCACACGCCTCGCGTTGAGCGCGGTTGCTGCAGGCAATCTCGACGGCGGGCGAATCGGGTATCCGGAGTATGCCTTCGTGCTCGATACCCTCATTGCTGAAGCCACCGCTGCAGAGCCACGACCCATGCGATCCCTGGGCCCGAACATCCTGCCGTGGATTTTGGTCGGAGGCGGTGTCGCGGTCGGGATCAACTACACGGAATTTGAGAGGCAAAATAAGCAAGCCACGCTGGATTGGCTCAATCGAGAGTGTGGGCGAGAAGGCGTGACCGTCGTTCCCACGAACCATGAAGACGCGTATGGGCACTGTTGGGCGGGCTGTCGGGCACAGGAGCTCTGTGGGTTCTGTATGAACCCCGGCGTGTACTACGAGGTCGCGCGAGAGGCGGGTTGGGGCGGCGATGAGCACGACAGTTTTTGGCAGGACCTCCGCAACCAAGAGATCGGTAGCCGGGGGCCTGTGACCGAACAGTCGTGCGTGGACTATTGCAACGACAAGATGGAGTCGGGCGGCCTCGACCTCTCGGCGCCCCAGCGTCGATGGCGGCTGTGCGGCTCGCTCAATCTCGCCGACGAACGGCCCAACGACGGCCAGTACACCGACTACGGCGCCCTCGGCTCGCCCGACATCTTTGGTGACCCCCACCTGAGAACGATCGATGGGCTGCGCTACGACTTTCACGGCGTCGGCGAGTTCGTCGCGGTTGCGTCAACGTCCGACAATCTCCTCGTGCAAGCTCGTTTCACCGAAGTCCCTGCGCTTCAGGCGAGCAAGACGACCGCCGTCGCGGCCAACGTCAGCGGGGATCGAGTCGGTGCGTACGTCGGTCCGAGCAGCTTCGTGGTGAGGGTCAACGGTGAGCCCGCGGAACCACGAGGTTCCTGGGTACGGCTGCCCGGTGGCGGTCAGGTTCAAGTCGAATCCGACGAGCTCGTGATTCAGTGGCCGGACGACACAAGGCTCTGGGTCTTCTACTGGGGCAACGTCCTCGACGTGGCGATGACGCTTCCCGCCCAGCGGCGCGCCGCACTTTCGGGTCTCCTCGGAAACGCGGACGGAGATCCAAGCAATGAGTTCGTCACCCGGGAGGGAGTTCCGGTCGACGTCCCTGATGAGCCCTCCACTTCACGGCGCGCTGCGCTCTACGGCGAGTTCGGAGAAAGCTGGCGCATCGAAGCGCCGCAATCGCTCTTCGACTACGAACCGGGCGAGTCGAGCGGCGATTTTCAGTCGCCGGGCTTTCCGACCTCGAGCCCCAGCATCGACGATCTCGATGCAGCGACGCGAAACGCGGCTCGAGCGAGCTGCATCGCGCTGGGCGTCACCGAATCCCCTTGGCTCGAGGACTGCATCTTCGACGTCGGTTTCACCGGCGACACCTCTTGGGCGAGCTCGGCGCGCAACGCTTCCGATCCCGACAGCCTCACCTGGAACAGAATGTACGAATCTCAGGCCGCGATTGATGGCGACGAAACGGTCGTCATGGAGGAGTTCGTCGGCAAGGCAGGCGACGCTCATTTCTTCCGGATCGTCGAAACGATGGCGAGCCTCGGGCTCGCGAATTGGGAAGTCAGCACGCCCGGCGGAGACCTTCTGTTTCGGAACTGCGTCTACCGCTGCGGGCAGCCAGGTGAGTTTGTCTTGCCCGAAACCGGGCTTTACGTCTCCCGGCTCACGGCCGACGTCGGCGAGAGCGGGTCGCTCGCGGTCGCTCGCAACGTCGTCCCCGATCCTCAAGCGTTCGACATCGCACTTGGCGTGACGAGTGCGGATCTGGGGCAGTTTGGACCTGGAGCCGGAACAATCGAGGTTCCGGGCGGAGAAGACATCTATCGCTTTGATGCCAGCAGCGGAACGACGATGACCTTGACGCCGCTCGAGATCGATACGGCGATTCAGTTCGGCGCGTGGAAGCTCACCGATCCAAACGGCACCATCGTATTCGATCAGATTTTGCCCCTCAGCGGAGGCACCCCACGAATGCAAGACCTCATGCTTGACGGCATCTACGAGCTCTCGATCACCGGGGGAGATTCGTGGCCATCCGAATGGAATTTCGGCTTCGGCGACTACCGAATTCTATTCGAGCTGACGCCCTAGTCGATCGGAAAGACCTCGAAGCTGTAGGCCTGCGGCACGCCACCGGTGTCGATTGCGCGGACATCGATCAGATAAAATGTGTTCGCCTCCAGTGAAGCAGCGAGCTCGACCTCACACACGGAACCGCAGACTGTTGAGCCCGTTGCCTGATCGAGGACCGACTCTGCGATGTCGAGGAGGTAGACGTCGAGATCGCTGCTCGCGTTGTCCCAGGTCAGCACGACTCGGTACTTCCCGGCACAAGCCTCCGCCGTCGTGATCGACCAGCGATCGAGAAGATCCTCTGTCGTGCAGCCGTTCGCGCACACGGTTCCCATGGCAACGCCTGACTCGACACCGTCATCGAGCTCGATGTCGCTGCCTTCCTTTGGAACGACGGAGCAGGGGTCGACGCCCCCCGAGCCCCCAGTCCCTCCCGAGCCCCCGACGCCGCCTCCCGTGCCTCCTTGACCACCAGACCCGCCTGCGCCGCCGCCCGTCCCGCCGATGCCGGAGTCGGGCAGTGGCGGCAGCTCGGTGCAAGCCGCGAGGCCAAGAGCGAAGAGGGCCGCAACAATCCAGCGAAGCATGAGCGCCATCCTAACGCGCTTCGCCGCTGGCGTCAGCATCATCGAAACTCGACGACCACGACCTCACCAGGGATCTCGACGAACACGATGGGCTCGCTGAGATCGGTGACGTCGGGCTCCCCGTCCTCGGAACCGTCCGTCGGGGACGTCTCCTCGGTGTCGCCGTCCAGGTCGCTGGAGGAGCCGTCGTGGATCTCGCCGACGAGCTCCCGGTCCGATGCTGGGTCCTCCCTGACTCTCAGCTCCCCCGCTCCGCAAGCGGCGCCAACTGCCGTCTCCGCATCGGCGCACTCGCTCTCGCCGCCCAACATCGAGATAGAGCAGCCCAGTGCCGAATAGCAGTTGAGGAGGTCAATCCCGGCGCGAGCGCACTCGTCGCCCGCCTCGGTTCCCACTGAATAGGAAGTCACGCAGCTCTCCACGCAGTCGACGGTGACGCGGATTCCTGCACACTCGCGCATGGCATCGCAGGCAGACTCGCACGCGAGCTCGACCTCCTCCTCGGGTGACGCGACGGCGGGGCTCTCCGACGACGCGCTCGCGGCGGGTCCTTCGGCGGTGCTGCGGTCGTCAACGCTCGGGTCGCCGCAGCCGATCGCTGCGAGGATCGCGCTCCAGCTGATGAGCATTCGAAAGATGTTGTAACGAGTCATGGCCTCTCCTATCGGTTGGTGTTTCCATCCGTGCGCCGGTTTCTTCTCGAAATCGCTGCGCCCTCGGACATGACCGATGACCTACGCATGCGGCGTGCCACCGAAAAAACTCAATGATTTACTCGAGCGCGTCGGCTCGCAGAGAGAAATGACGGACTTCCGTCAGTCATTCGAGACGGGATTTCGTCGGCCCACGGGGCGGGGCTCCAGAGGTTCTCGAGCATGGTCTGCGACGGAAGTGCGACGACAGAGTTCGCGGCGACCGCGACCTCCATGCCCCGCGGTTGCTGCTCTTGCGCCTGGGATTGGCGGCTGCTCGCGTGTATCGTTCAGCCAACACAGAGGAGGCAGCAATGGCGAGAAGCAGGATTGGGTGGTCGCTCGCGTTTGCGATCGTGGTCGGGCTGGCCGGATGCGGTGACGAAGGCGGCGCCGGCGGCAGCGGGGGAACGGCCGGCGCCGGCGCAACCGGCGGCAGCGGTGGCATGGGCGGCATGGGCGGCATGATCAGCGGTGACTGCGCACGCATCTGCGGGAGCCCTTGCGTCGGCGAGTACTTGCCAGCGGGAGCGCTCGATGACTGCGAACGCTCCTGCGCCATGGGCTTCTTCACCTGCGTGCCAGAATTGATAGCCGCACTCGACTGCATCGAAGCGCTCGGCTGCGATTCAGGGGGCGGCTCTTCTGCGTGCGTCGATGAATCGGAAGCGTTGACCAGTTGTCTGGTTCCTTAGAAGCCGGCCCATGATCGCGGCGCAGCCACGGCGCCTCGCTCGCCACCCCAGGTGACGCGCGCGCGTCATAATTCGGCGCCGCGCGTCAGTCGATTCGAGCTTTGAGCCCTGATTCATCGCTGAATTGCACGTGACAACGACTGGCACGCCTCGTGCTCGAGAGACCTGGCACATCGGCCCTTCGAGGCCCTCAACCAGGAGATCAGTCATGCAGCAGTCACTTTCTTTCCGTCGCGCCATCGCGCTCTACCTTGCACTCTTCGTCGCGGCCTGCGGTGGCGGCAGTTCCGCCAACCCCCAGGTGGAGCCGACTTTCGAAATCGATTCAACGGTCGAGCCGAAAGTCGATTCGATTTCGTTCGTCGACGATACCGACGTGCGCCCCATCGCCTCGATCGTCGACGCGCACGGGCGTCAGATCGACTTCGTCGAGGACGAAGTGATCGTGACGCTCGAGAACCGCGACGCGCTTCCCGCTGTCCTAGAGCGGCTGCACGGTACGGTCATCCGTGAGGTCGATCCGAACGCCACGGGCTTGTTGAGCGAGCCTTCCCCGATCTTCGTTCTAGTTAGGGTCGACGCGCCCGACGCCGAGGCTTCGGAGCTCGCCGAGCTCGTCATGGGGCAGGGCGATAACGGAGGTCAGCACCGCGTGTCCTCTCAAAAAGGTCTCAACACGCTGACGGCGATGGCACGTGAGAGTGTAGACGAAGGGACCGAGCTCGGCGCGAACTTCTTGTTCACCTACGACCAGCTCAGCGATCGCGAGACCGCGGAGTCTTCCTCGGGCGATGGATCGGGCTACTCCCCGAACGCGTTCGACCTTCCGTACATGAACCGCGGGTCCCAGCAGGACATCGGTGCGGCAGAGGCCGCTCGTATGGTCCACGAGGCGGTCGGAGTGCCGACCGGACGCAATCGCGTGGACTTCATGATCATCGATGGCGGATTCCTGAACATTGCTGACTACCCCAGCGCGGAGACGATCCCACGGGGCCGGTTCTCTCAAATCAATCCGCCGAACTCGTGCTCGGGCGGAGGCGATTGCCCGTGGCACGGGACGAACGTCGCGTCGTCCGCGCTCGGCGTGTTCGATGACAACATCGGTGCAGCGGGCCCTGCTGCAGAGGTCGTCAATCCGATCTTCGTGCAGAGCCCCCGGCTCAACGTCTGGGACGTTCTCGATTACGTCTTCGACACCGTTCCGAGCGCGCTTGGACGCTTCCCGGCGGTCCTGAACATCTCCGCGTCGGCCGACATTCCGGCGGGGCTCTGCCTCGTGGGCGTTTGTGAGGCCGTCAACGTGGTGAGCCGTTCGGTCCGCGCGGCTGGCATCCTAGTCTTCGCCTCGGCGGGAAACGATGCCGCTGACGTCGATAGCGAAGACTGCGGGCCCTTTGGCGCCGTCTGCTGGGAAGGAGCTTACCGCGTTCCTTGCGAAGCGCCGGGGGTGATCTGCGTGGGCGGTCTTCAGCACGACCGCGATACGAAGGACGTGGATAGCGCGACCGGGTCGAAGCAGCGAGACTCCAGCGACTCCGTCGACATCTATGCTCCCTTCTCCGTCTGGGTTCACGACACGCCCGTTCGGGGCGCAGGGATCGTCCCACCCAGCACGAGCGCAAAGCTCAAGCACGGCACCTCGTTCTCGTCCCCTTTCGCTGCAGCGGTCGCAGCGCTGATCAAGGCGGCGAGCCCGCGCCTGGGGCCGGACGAGATCTGGGAAATCATGCGCGACACCGCGCACACCAAGGCGAGCGGCTCCGTTCACCGCTGGCTGAACGCCCAGGGAGCCGTCCACCGGGCCCTCGGGGCGGCGCCGCCCTTCGTACGAATCGAGCAGCCTACCGCCGATGCGCGCTTTTCGGTCGGCGGCAGCGTGCCGCTCAGCTGTGACGTGCAAGACGACGACGGCATGGACGATGTGACGGTGTCGTGGGCGAGCGACCTCGACGGCCCCATCGGCGCGGCGTCTTCATTCACCAGCGCAACGCACCTTCGCCCCGGCGTGCACGAGATCACGTGCACCGCCTCCGACGGCCGCTTCACCGTGAGTGACAGTGTCTCCATTTCCGTGGGCAACGAGGCTCCGGTGGTGGTGATCACGGCACCAACGGGCTCCGACGCCCTGTACACCGGCAACGCGATTGCCGTGAGCGCGGACGCCTCCGACGTCGACGCGAATCTCGACGACGTCTATTGGCAGCTGATGAACGACCTCGGCTTCCCGACGGGTTGGACTGCCACGGGCGCTGAAGCGACGATCCCCCGGGGCTCCCTAGCGCCGGGCCGATACACGCTGGTCGCGACCGCCTACGACACCGAAGGCGAGCGTGCACAGGATACGATGAGGCTCGTGATTCTCGCGAACCCCGCGAACCTGAGCCCGAGCATCAACAGCTTGTCCGTCATCGCAACGCCAACGGACCCATATGACAGTGGGCTCGTGTTTTGGGCGGATGCATGCACGGTCGATGTGACCGGAGACGGTAACGTCGATGCAAACGACTTGTGCCAGCGTCTTCGTTTCATCGGAGACGTCACCGATGACCACGATCCGGCCAGCGCATTGACATTCCAATGGAACGTCTACGAGGAGGGGGTTCTCATCGACTCCTTCACGACCAGCACTGCGACCGCCACGCTCGACCTCGAACTAGGACGATACTCCGTCGAGTTGGTCGCCTCGGACACGGCATCCGCGTCGAGTCGGCGATCTCTGAGTGTCACGGTCACGACCCTGTTCTAACAACCAACGACGAACCCAAACCCAGCGCGCCGCGCGGTCTTAAAGCCGTGCGGCGCGCTCTATTGTCTCGATCCCCTCGATCATTTCGTGACGTCGAGCTTCAGCTTCTTCTCCTGGCCTGGCTGGAGTCGGATGGTTCGAGTGACTGTCGGCTCGCCCTGGCCGGCGGCGATTCGATAACGGCCGGGCTTGAGCGAGAGGTTCTTCAGTGGTGATGCTCCCCGTGGCTTCCCATTGATCCAGACGTCGCCCCAGGGGTACACGATGACGGTCAGGCTTGCCGGCGCCTGGGCCACCGGCTGCGCGCGGGGCTTCGGGGTGAGCTTGTCCCTCGCGTCGTGCGGCTCGTCGGCTGAAGGTTGACGGTCGCCAATCAATGCTGTCGCGCTCTCGGTGACGGTATTGGAGTCTTCGGGTTCCGCCGGACGTTCATCGGGCTTCTGCTCTTCGGCCTCGACGGGCGCCTGGGGTTCGTCTACCGCGACAGCCCGCTCGGGTTCGACCTCACTCGGGGCAGGCCGAGACTCTAGGCCCGCATCGCGCGTTGCGCGCCAGGCTAGCATGCCTCCCGCCAAGACAAGGGCGGTGAGCAACAGCGCGATGAGAGTTCTGGGGCGTCGTCGCACTGGCAGCGCGCCGGTCACGAACGATTCCGACCGGGCCGGTTTCGGTGCCTCAGGCGCGGCATGGTTGCTCTCCGCCCAAGGCTCGACCTGCTTCCGTCCTTCTCCTGCGCCGACGACGCCGCTGATCTGTTCGCCTTGGTCTGCCTTCAGGATGTCTGGCTGATGAGCTGTCGCCTGCTCGCCGAATGCCTGCGGTCCTGCGTCCTCGGGCCGGAGCTCGGCGACTCGCTTCCCGAGCTCGCGCCGCACCCGCGGAACGGGCACGAACGGATCGAGCAGCTCGATCAACTCTGCCGCGCTGTCAGGGCGCTTGTCGCGGTCCGGCTCGATGAGCCTGTCGATCAGCGCACAGAGCTCAGTCGGGGCTCCCGGCGCAAGCGAAGCGAGCGGCTGATGTTGACCCTGCAAGATCAACATGATCGTGGCCGGGTCGTGACCGCCTTCGTAGGGACGGCGTCCGCACAGAGCTTCAAAGAGGACGACGCCCACTCCGAAGAGGTCCGCACGTCCATCCAGCGGCTCCAGGCGTAACTGTTCGGGCGACATGTAAGGGATCTTTCCCTTGACCGCGCTCTGCTGCCGCGAGCTCCCGGTGACCGCTTTGGCGACGCCGAAGTCGCTCAGCATGATTTCGCCGTGAATGCTGATCAGCACGTTCGACGGGGAGATGTCGCGGTGCACGATCGCCGCTGCGCCCCCGTCGTCGACGCTGCTGTCACGAGGCGGGTTGTGTGCGTGGTTCAGCGCCGCAGCGAGGTCATGACCTAGGAGGGCGACCCGCTCGGGCGAGAGCCGCTGAGCGCTTTCGGCGTCGAGAAGGACCCGAAGGTCCACACCGTCGACCAACTCCATGGCCATGTACGAACGGCCTGCAATTTCTCCGAAGTCGATGACACCGACGATGTTGCTGTGACGCAACTTCGCGGCGAGTCGTGCTTCACGCTGAAACAGCTTTACGAACTCCTCGTCCTCGCGAAAGAAGGGAAGCACGAGCTTGAGACAGACCCGCTGAGTGAACCCACTCGGCCCACGCCGGACGGCCACGAACGTTTCGGCCATTCCACCCATGCCCAGTCGTCGGACCAGCGTGTAGGGTCCGATCTCCGTCCCGAGCAAATCGCTTGAAGATGCATCGAAGTCGATTTTGGACATGAGCCCCGCTCATCCCTTCCGCTCTTTGAAGCTCTCCGAGTCGATGCCGAGCCGTCCGATCCGGCTTATCAAGCCAGTGCGCGGGACATCCAACATGCGGGCGGTGCGTGCGACGATACCATGGCAGGCGGCCAACGCATCTTCGATGACGGCCCGCTCCGCGGTTTCCAGGTCCTTCTCTTGTTCGCTCAATTTCCGCCAGCGGCCTCGAAGGTCATCGTGAGCTGCCGAGCGGGTCGGCGGCGGGTCGGAGGCTGTCGGAGGCTCGACCTCGCCTAGCTCTAGGTGCTGTGTCTCGATGACCGGATCACCGTTCCCCGCGGTGCGGGCTCGGTTTCGCGCTCGCTTCAGCAGGGCCTCGAGCTCGCGAATGTTGCCTTCCCATTGAAGCTTCGGGGACACGAGGGCCTCCATCGCCCCGCCGTCGAGCTCCCAGCTCGTGACTGGATCGATACGATGAAGGTAACGCACGGCAATGTTCGGGATGTCCCATCGGCGTTCGCGAAGCGGAGGCAGGACAATCGGCACCGCGGCGAGCCGGTAGTACAGGTCTTGACGGAACACCCTGTTGGCGATGGCCTCCCGGACATCGCCGTTGGTCACGGAGATGATGCGCACACTCGCCGTCTTGGGCTCCGGTCCTTGATGACCGAGCGGTCGGTATGAGCCGAACTGGGTGAAATCGAGCAGCAGTTGCTGCGCGTGGTGCGGCAGGTTGAGCACCTCGTCGAAGATCAGAGTGCCTTTGTCCGCATATTCAACTAGCCCCTTGCGTTTGGACACAGCACCCGAGAACGAGCCACGTTCATGGCCGAAGAGCTCCGATGTGATCGTGTTGAGGTCGTCCGCGAGCCCGAGCGTGGCGCGAACGATGGGCGTTTGGTTGCTCGCATGTGCAAACGCGGTGGCGAGCTGAGTTTTGCCGGTGCCCGACTCACCGAGGATCATGATCGATTCGTCGCCTCCGATGGCAGAGTGGAGCTCACGAGCGATGTCCGCCATGCTCTCTGGTGCGAGAAGCTCGTCGAGCGTGAGCTGCGCACCGCTGGGCTCGGTCGCTTGCTGGGCCCGGAGATCCTCTTTGGTGTCCTCGATGACTGTCTGCTGTGCGATGAGGCCGCCAAGCAGCGCGCCCGCCGTCTCCACCACACCCACGACTGCTTCACTGGTGCCTTGGTCCTTGCGGAACTCCAAGTAGAGTGCGCCGATCAGGCTGCGGCCTTGCGACGTGGCGGTTGGTAGTGACCACAATGGCACGGCGATAAAAGAGCCGTCCTGCGCGTAGGGAACCGGGCCGGCAACCGTCTTGAGCTTGGATTGCACCTGACTGAGCACGTCGCTCACGTGCGTTGCGAGGACGGCCGGGGCGACGCCGCGGAAGTTCGTCGTCCGCGAGCGGTGCATGGGCCCACCGCCTTTGGTTTGCAGCGTGCTCCACGCCGAAGCGGCGCCAAGCTGTACGCACAGCGCCTCGAGTGTCTCTTCGATGAAGCGGCCGCGATGGAGCCCCATGACCGAGGCTTCCACGACGTCCCGCACTCGCGGCCAGGGCTCAGTCGGCTTGCTCGAAGACATCGTCGCTAAGGAGATTACATGCTTGCCTCGGCGGCGACCACCCCTGCGCGACGTTGTTGGTCCGGAGTTTCCGAACCTGTGATAATACCGCAGCATGCGGCTAACCTCGTTGGCGTTCCTCTTTTGGAGCCTGCTGGTTTCGTCAGCGGCGGCACAGGCGGGGAGCCGCTGGCTGGTCGTGCAGAGCCATTCTGGCGCGCGGACCGACTGGATGGACGCCGCGGTATCGGACATTCGCGACGACCTCGTCGGTCGAGGGATAGCCGTCTGGTCCCAAGAGCAGGCTGCCACCGAGGTGGAGGCGAGGGTTTCTGCGCCCTCGTCCGAGATCGACGATCGCGAGATTCATCGTTGGATGTCTATGTCTGATGCGGCGGTCAACGACCTCGCGGAAGGCAACTATGATAGGGCACTCGACAAGCTGAATTCGGCGCAGACGATATCGCGTGAAGCGATCGAAACGCTGAACCGCGATCCCGAACGCGCCAGGCGGGTCTTGGACACTTGCCTCTACATCGTACGTGCTGAGCTCGCGACGCAGTCTCAGTCTCGCGCAAGCGCTGTGGCGCGCGAGTGCAGGCGGTTGGTGCCTCGCGGAGAGCCGAGTCCTCAGATGCACCCGCCCGCGGTGACCGATTTGTTAGCGCAGGTCGATGCGCTTCAGGCCAAACAAACCGGAGAGCTTCGAGTGGAAAGCACTCCCTCCGGATGTGCCGCACGCCTGAACGGGCTCCTTCTCGGCGCGACACCCGTCTCCATCGGGGAGTTGTTTCCTGGAGACTATCGCCTTCAGGTCGAGTGCGGCTCCGAAGCGCGCGGTCGCGTGCACGAGGTGAGCGTCGGTGCAGGGAAGACGCTGCGCCGAGTGGATTGGCGATTCGATGAAACCATCGAAACCAGGCCTAGCCTCTCGCTCGGCTATCCCGACGCCTCCGAGGAGCGTGAGCACCGGGTGCTCGATGCTCGCCGGCTTGCGATGGAGATTGGCGCTGACGCGATCGTTCTCGTTTCCATGCCCACCGCAGACACGCTAGAGGCCGAGCTCATCGAAATCGATGAGGCCGACTCGTCGGTTCCGATCGCCATCGCGCGGCTGTCCGCTGGCGCCGAGGGCCCGATCAAGCCGGATCTCCGTTCGGCGGCCCGCGCCTTGACCGACCGCCGATGCATGGACTTCACGTCGCCCGAGCCCCTTGCGCTTCCATGCAAAGGCCGCGAGGCAACGGGCGCCGTTTCTGAGGTGACTGACCGGTGGCCTGCACACCGTCGACCCCGCGGCCAGTTCATTGCTGGCCTCACCCTCGTCGGAGTCGGTGTAGCGGGCCTCGCGACGGGCTATGCGCTTCTACTGCCGCGACGCGACGCAGCCCTCAACTGGGTGAACGAAGTCGATACCGGCGGGCAGGACGCTTCTGCGCAGCAGAAGTGGCTCGACCTCCGGGGGGCGATCATTGCGACGGGATCTGTCGGTTCTGCGTCGCTGGTTGCGGCGATGCCACTCGCGCTGCCGGAGCGGGAAAAAACACCCTGGTGGGCGTGGGTTTCCGGGGGTGTGGGACTGGGCCTTGCAGGCTTCTCGATTGCCCGGGGGGTCACCGCTGAGGCTGAGCCATCGAGCTCATGCTCTGCTCAGGGCCTCGGTTCCGTCGCAGTGCGCAGCTGCGTGAATCGGGGAGCGCAGACGAGCGTTGCCTTGCTTACGGGTTTGACTTCCGCGCCGCTCATCGCGATGCCATTGGTCTACCTGCTCCGACCCAGTCGAGCTCGGCTCGAGCCGCAGGTCGCGGTGGGACCCAACGGAGCCCACCTGGCTCTCCGGGGCCAGTTCTAGCGTACGGCCCCTTGCACTCGAAGGCTCAACAGCAGCCGTCACCGTCCTTGGGAACCGGGTCTTTGATCGCCAACAGCCGCGATGCCACGGGGTCGCTCAGCACGAATCGGCCTCCCGCTTTGAGCACGCGATGCACCTCGCGGAGCGCTTGGTGCAGGTGCTCCCGCGTTGCCTTCGCGCAAGCCGACGAACGACGGATCGAACCACGCATTCCGGCTCGCGGCTTCTTCCAGCACGCTACGGGCCATCTCCAGCATCGCCGAGACTTTGTCCACCGCGATGGTCGCCATCGCGATAATTCAGAAACCGACCCAACGACCTTTCACTCCGCAGCTTGCAGCCTCGCCAGAACCGCTTCGGTGAAGGACGGCCGCAAATAGAAGCCGCGGGGCATCGTCCATTGCACGGCGCCTTCCTCGTCGGGTGCACGCCGGCGGCTTCTTCCGCTGGCAGCCTTGGGACGGACTTGTAGGACCTCACCGAGGTGGCCGGTGATTTGCTCGACCTCGCCCGCGGCGATCATGTTGGCAAGACGCTCCCAGTCGGTGCGCAAGCGCCGCTGCTCCGCGGTCGTCGGCGCCCAGAGATACGCGCGTCCGACTCGCCGAGCGGGCAGTGGCGTTGCGGAGGCCGCCTCGATGGGCACGAACAAGACCCGGCGGAGCTTCTTGAAAACGGTGCTGTGCTCCCAATCGGTATCCGCCATCGCCGCGAGCGAAATCGAGCACACGAACGTCGACTCGCGTGGTTTCCCAAGCGCGTCCAGGGGGATGGTCTTCAGCTCGATCCCGAGCCCGACGAAGTCCGGCTCCGCGCGGGACGCTGCGCTTGCGCCGAGCACCTTCTCGAGAATCTGCCCGGCGATCCCCTTGGCGCGCGCCGACTCGGCCGGCATCTCGACACCCACCCGCTCCCCGAGCTCTCCAAGCGTGAGCCCCGCGACCTCCCAGGCGCGTGTCAGCAGCTCGCGCTCGGACCCAGGCGGCCCGACAAACGCTTGCGCAAGCGGGCCTCGGGTCGTCGTCATCAATGGAGCTCGCAGACCTTCGCGCCGAACAGTCGTTCTAGGCCGCTGAGTAAGGCGTCGCTCGGGTCTACGAAGAGGCCGGTGTCGACCAGGTTGACCCGCCAATCCCCGGGAGAGCTCAGCTCGAGCGAGACGGGGCAGGGCCCGGGAAATTGTTCGAGCGTCGCGCGCAGCGAGTCGAGCTTCATGCGGTCGATGGCTTCGACCGTCAGGCGAACGGTGATCGACGTGGTGCGTTCCTGGAGCGCATCGCTGAGCAGCGTCGCCTCCTCCAACAAGATCTTGGCTTCCGGTTGCGCGCTCTCGTCGTTCCGATCTTGCTCGTGTTTGACCCTGCCAGTGAGGAGGATGGGCTCCCCCGACTGCAAGGCCTCGCGAAGTCCGCGTTTCTCGAGCGGCTTGGGACGCACGATCACCTCGAGCCGCCCGAACGCGTCCTCGATGTGAAAGAACGCCATCGTGTGCCCCATCTTGGTCCGCCGCTCGCGATAGCCTTCGACGGTACCGCCCACGGTGACTTGCCGGTTGTTGGCGAGCCGAGTCGCACTATCGGTCGTCGCATCGCAGAAGCGAAGCAGCTCGCCTCGATAGCGGTCGAGGGGGTGTCCCGAGACGTAGAATCCGAGTGTGCCCCGCTCCCGTGAGAGCTGATCGCGCGAGTCCCAAGGATCGAGCACGGGAAAGCTACCGCCGGGGTGTTCGTAGGCCTGAGCTTCGTCCTCTGCACCGATCAATCCAAAGAGGCTTTCCTGGCCGCTCGATCGCTCCGCCTGGATACGCTTGCCTCGCTCGACCGCCTGCTCGATCGCGACGAACGACTGCGACCGGTGCACGTCGATGGCGTTGTGGACCGTGTCGAACGCCCCGCACTGGACCAGCGCCTCGATGACGCTCTTGTTCACGCGCCGCAAGTCGACGCGTCCACAGAAATCGAAGATGTCGACGAAAGGCCGCTCGTGTACTTGTTCATCTCCCGCCGAGGATCCGTGACGGGCCTCGAGAATCGCTTCGACCGCCCCAGTGCCCACGCCCTTGATTGCGCCGAGCCCAAATCGGATTTTGGGACCCATGGGATCGTGGACCTCGCCGTTGTAGCAAACGGGCTTGTGACGAAGCCGCGCGACGTCCTGCGCATCATCCGGGTTGTAGACGACGGTGAACTCGATGTCGGACTCGTTGACGTCCGGCGGCAAAACGGTGATCCCCATCGAACGCGCCTCTGCCACCGTGCGAACGACTTTGTCGATCTTTTCCTTGTCGGCGGTCAGCGTCGCGCAGGTGAACTCGACCGGGTAGTGTGTCTTGAGAAACGCCGTCTGATACGTGATGAGCGCGTACGCTGCGGAGTGACTCTTGTTGAAGCCGTACCCGGCAAAATAAGCCATCAAATCGAAGACTTCTTCGGCCTTTTCGTTCGTATGCCCCCGCTTGGTCGCGCCTTCGATGAACACAGCTTTCTGCTTGTCCATCTCGGAGGCCTTCTTCTTTCCCATGGCGCGCCGCAACAGGTCCGCGCCGCCAAGGGAGTACCCGGCCATCTCCTGCGCGATCTGCATGACCTGTTCCTGATAGACGATGACTCCACGAGTTTCTCGCAAGATGCCTTCCAGAGATGGATGCGGATACTCGACCTGCTGCCGCCCGTGCTTGCGGTGCACGAAGTCTTTGTCCATCTGCGCGCCCATCGGACCAGGGCGGTAAAGCGCGACTGCGGCTACGATGTCGTCGAAGCGATCGGGACGGAGTTGCTTGAACAAGCTCTGCATGCCGCTCGACTCGAGTTGAAAGACGTTGGTCGTTTCGCCCGATTGCAGGAGCGCATACGTGGCCGGGTCGTCCATCGGAATTTGATCCATTCGGAATGGAGTCCCTTGACGGTCCGGCCGGCGGTCGATCAGCTTCGTGGCAATGTCGATGACGGTCAGCGTGCGAAGCCCGAGGAAATCGAACTTCACCAGGCCGGCCGCTTCGACGTCATCCTTGTGATACTGCGTGACGTAGACGTCTTTTTCCGGGCAGAATACCGGGACGTGGTCCCAAATCGGCCCCTCGCTAATCACGACGCCGGCGGCGTGCATTCCTGCGTGTCGCGTCAGGTTTTCGAGAGCCTGTGCGGTGTCGAGAAGCTCGTGCGCTTGGCTGTCTTGCTCGTACGCCGTCTTGAGCCGTGGCTCCTGTTCGAGGGCGTCGCTGATCGATACGCTCTTGCCTTGCACCGGCTCGGGAATCATCGTGGCGATCAGGCCAGCTTCGCCTGGTGTCATGCCCATGACGCGCCCGACGTCACGCACGACGCTACGGCTCTTGAGCTGATGGAACGTAGCAATTTGGCCGACACTCGCCTGGCCGTACTTGTCGCGGACATACTGGATGACGCGGTCGCGCTGATCCATGCAGAAGTCGATGTCGAAGTCGGGCATCGATACGCGCTCCGGGTTCAGGAACCGCTCGAACAAGAGCCCGTGCTTGATCGGATTTAGGTCGGTGATGCGAAGTGCCCACGCCGCCAGTGAGCCGGCGCCGGACCCGCGCCCGGGGCCGACCGGTACACCGTTGTCCTTCGCCCAATTGATGAAGTCCTGAACGATGAGGAAGTACCCGGCAAAGCCCATCTTCAAGATCACCCCTAGCTCGAGCTCGAGCCGGCTGTGATAGCGCTTCTCGTCGTACGTTTCGCCGCGCTCCCGCATCTCCACCATGCGCCGGGCGAGTCCCGCGACCGACAGCGCGCGGAGGTAATCTTCCTCGGTCGCACCGCCCGGCACGGAAAAACGAGGAAGCTTTGGGTCCGCGAGCGGAGTCGCTCGGCCCGCGCACATCTCGGCGATCAGGAGCGTGTTCTTCGCCGCCTCGGGGACGTGAGCGAAGAGGTTGAGCATTTGTTCCGGCGTCTTGAGATAGAGCTCGGACGAATGGTGATGCACCGCCTCCATCTCGCGGACGCTGCGCCCGGCGCCAATGCACTGCAGCACGAGCTGGGCGTGCGCGGACTGGCGTTCGAGGTAGTGGCAATCGTTCGTGCCGACGAGGGGCAGATCGAGGTCCTTGGCGAGCGTGCTCAAGACCTGATTGAGCGGGCGATTTTCGGGGAAGCCGTGGTCCTGAAGCTCGACGAAGAAGTGGCCCGGGTCGAAGACATCGCGCAGCTTGGCGATCGCATCGCGTCCGACATCAGGCCCCTTGTTGAGGATCTCCTGCGCTACGTAGCCGCCCATGCAGGCGCTTAGACCGACGACCCCTTTGCTGTGCTTGTGGAGCACTTCGAAGTCGATGCGGGGCTCATCGTCGACGGCCATCCCATCCACCCACCCGGTGCTCACGAGGCGTACCAGGTTTTGGTAGCCCTCCTGAGAGCTGGCGAGCAACAGCAAATGATTGAGCTCGTGGTTCTTCGGGTCGCGCCGATCGCCCGAAGTGAAGTTTACCTCGCACCCGAGAATCGGCTTCACGCCGGCCTTCTCGCATGCGCGCACGAGTTGCACGGCGCCAAACATGTTGCCGTTGTCGGTCAACGCGACCGCAGGCATTTCCATCTTGGCGACGTGCTCGACGAGCTGCGGAATCCGGATAGCCCCGTCCAACATGGAGAACTCACTGTGAACGTGGAGGTGAACGAATTCGGCTGCCATGAGCGGGCTGACTCTACTGTGCCCGCCGGATCGAATCCACCGGACTATCGCTCAGAGGAGCAGGTCGAGTAGGGCGCCGATGTGTGCGCGACGCCGTTTTCGGTCCTCCTCGCTGAACCGGTTCTCCCCAAAGAGCTGCTTGATCGCCGGATCGCGAAAGAAGTACACCACTAGAGCCCCGAGTATCGACACATATACGTCGCGTGGGTCTCTCCCTGGTGCGCTCGCAGGGGGGGCATTCGCCGTCAAACTGGCCAACGCCCCGACCATCGTCTCGTAGAACGTTTTCATCGAGCGTTCGACACGGTCATCTCCCGATGCCATCTCCCAGAGCATGATCCGCACCTGGTTGGGATACTTCCAAAACAGATCGAAGCTTTCGAGCACGAGCTCACGCGCCGTCGGCACGTTTCCCTCCAGACCCAGGCACTCGAAGAGCTGTTGATGCCGGCGAAAGAGGCGACCTACGACTTCTTCGTAAAGATGGTCTTTCGAATCGAAGTAGTAGTGGAGGAGCCCGTGGGTAACTCCGGCCCGGGCTGCGATCGCAACCATGCGGGTGCCGTCGAAGCCACGGTCTGCGAACTCGTCTTCGGCGGCGTCGAGAATCGCGGCTCGAGTTTGCCCCCGGTTGGCATCTTTGGGTCGTGCCACCGCTATGAACCGTCGCCGGTGAAGCGCGCGGCCGCCTTTTCGTAGGTGCGCGCGAAGTCGTTGTCGAATGGATCGTGTATTTCGTACAAGAACCCGCCGAAGGCGAGCACCGCTGCGACGATGATGCCGGCGCCGACGGTCACGGGCATCCAGAACCCCGCCCCCTTACGGATGACGCGAGGCGAGCGTACCCCGAGCACGCCGAGCGCAGCCGGAATACCATAGAAGGCGTGGTACAGACCCGCGATTCCGAGCAACGTGTAATACGGATAGAAGAACCAAGGCGCGAAGTGCATGGAGAACGAGACACCACCGAAGAACGGTGGCGCGTCCGCGAGAAGGGCTGGCAGGCGGGTCGCCCCGATGTGGCCGAAGATGAAAATCGCGAGGTAGTATGCGGCGTAACGGTGAAGGCGAAGGCGTAGCGGTGGCGCTGCTTTCGAGCCACGCCGAGCGCGCACGCGAAGGATCCCACTGACGACGTGAACCAGCAGCGCGCCGATCAGAGCGAGCTCGAGCAGCGGCCATTGGTACACACCGCGTGCTGCGCGCTGATAGCCATCGTAGAGATCCGCCCCGCAGAGGGTCATCGCCGTGTTGCCGAGGTGGACCAACACGAAGAGGGAAAAGAGCAGTCCCGAAACGGCCTGCACCTTTGCGAGCGTGTAGTTATTCACAGACATGTTAATAACAAGATTGTTAATAACCGTCCAGGTGAATCCGTCACCTCCGGCAGCCCGGCTTGCACGACGGGTACCCCGTGCTAGTCCGGGCGCTCCCCAGCCCAGAAAACCGGGCCTTTGGGGCCATGGTGCATCCGATGAGCAAGTCCCCACTGTCGATTGTCAAAGCGCGCTTCGGAGACGACCCGAAGAAGGCGAAAGAGAAACTGGTCGCTGCCGTGAAAAAGGTCGCCGGCAAGGACCTTTGGCTCGACCGGCTCAACGAAGCCAAGGGTTTGCAGCACGTGTCCAACAAGAAGCTGCTCCATCTCGAGCAGGTCTTGGAAGCGGTCAGCAAGCAGGTCGGTTCCCGTGAGAAGCTCATCGGTGAGATCGCGAAGCTCGAGGGCCGTTCGAAGGACGAGGCCTACAAGGCTCGCTTGGGCGCGGAGTCTACTCCTAGCTTGTGGGATCGGTTCCAGGCGGTACAATCGGGCAAGTCCGGTACGCCCGGACCGAATTGAAGCACCGCCTCGGCACGGCGCCGCGTCGGCTGCGCAGTGAAAGAGTTGACCATGAGCAAGAGACTGTTCTGTGGGGGCCTCGCCTGGGGCACGACGACTGAAGACCTTCGGGAAGCGTTCGAGCCGTTCGGAGAAGTGACCGACGCCAAGGTCGTGAGTGACCGAGAGACCGGTCGTTCGCGAGGCTTCGGGTTCGTCACGTACACGACCGAGGAGGCCGCTGCGGCAGCCCGCGACTCGATGGATGGCGCGTCGCTCGGCGGCCGAACCATTCGTGTCGACCTCGCACGGGAGCGTGAGGGCGGCGGTGGCGGTGGTGGTCGCAGTGGCGGCGGCGGCGGTTACCGGCGCTAGTCGCTCAGCGCTGTAGCAAGCCGAAGTACCACGAGAGTATCGCGTCTCCCGCGAGAAGGTATTCCAGCGCACCGAGCGCCAAAAAAGGTCCAAAAGGAAGCTTCAGCCGCCCAAGGCCGCTGGCTTCCGACTCGTCGGGCGGCTCGACGAGCTCACCATCGATGAGCCGGTTTTCGATGTCGGGGGTCAGCTGACGACCCGTCACCAACGCGATGGCCGCGAACACCAGCCCTTGCAGCGAGCCCGCGACGACGCTGAACAGTGCGCCTCTCCAACCGAGGAACGCCCCGATCATCAGCAGGAGCTTGGAATCGCCCTCGCCCATCCCGCGGCGGCCGGCGATGTGCTCGTAGCCCCAGACGAAGAACAGCTGCACGCAGAGGTATGCGGCGCCCGCGCCGACGGCGGCCGACCAAACGCCAGGCTCCGAACGAAACGGCGCGCTGAGCAGACCGAGGGCTGCGCAAGGCAAGCTCACCTCGTCGGGGATCTCCATCCACTCGAGGTCCACGAACGTGGCGATGAGCAGACCCCCTGCGAAGACGAAATAGAGGAGGCTCTCGATGACCGCGTGGAGCAAGAGAGTCCCCGGCGTGGCCCGAACCACCCAGAGCTCGGCGATGGCGACGCAGAGGATGGCCGCCAGAAGCTCGACCATGGGGTAGCGCGGCGAGATCTGGGTTCCGCAACAGGACGCTTTCCCTCGCAAGATCAACCAGCCCAGAATCGGTACGTTGTTCCAAGGCCTGATCGGTGTCCCGCACTCGGGGCAGTGGCTCGGAGGCGTCACGACCGACATTCCCCTGGGCCACCGATAGATCGCGACGTTGAAGAAGCTTCCCCAGGCCGCACCCCAAGCAAAAGCCATCAGCCAGACGAACCAGCGCGCTACCTCCGCCGCAAGCATCGCCCCATGCTACCAGGCAGGAGGGGAGTGTCCCCTTTTCTGTTTGCTGGTTGCGGCGGGCCGTACGGAATGCGATTCAAGGGTTGGACATGATTGGCAACGAGACCAGAGCAGCGCTTGGCGACTGCAAGCGGATCGTGGTGAAGATCGGCAGCCGCGCGCTTTGCGCCGACGGGGGCAGGTTTGACCTCGTTGCCAAGCAGGTCGCTACGCAGTTGAAGGCTGGGCGCAAGGTGGCGCTCGTTTCGTCCGGCGCTGTTGCGCTCGGCAGGGTGCGTCTCGGGCTGACTGACCGTCCGAAGAAGGTCTCGCTGCTTCAGGCCGCAGCGGCGACGGGTCAATCCTTGCTGATGCGGGCCTATGAAGACGCATTTGCGCCGCTCGGGATCCAGGTGGCGCAAGTGCTCTTGACGCACGATGTCGTGACAGACCGCGATCGATATCTGCACGCACGGCAGGCCATCGACGAGCTTCTCAAGCTCGGGGTCGTGCCGATCATCAACGAGAACGACACCGTCTCAATCGACGAGCTTCGATTCGGAGACAACGATCAGCTGGCCGCGATGGTATGCACGCTCGTAGGCGCCGATTTGCTCGTGCTGTTGAGTGATGTGGCTGGCATTCTCGACCACGACGGAAATCGCGTCTCCCTCGTGCGCGAGGTCTCCGACGTAGAGGCTTACATCAGACCGCCCCAAGGCGATGTCGGTCTCGGCGGCATGCAATCCAAAGTGGAATCGGCGCGACGCGCCACTTTGCACGGCTTGCCCGTCGTCATTGGTCCGGCCTCTTCGTTTGGCTTTCTCGACGCGCTCATGCACGGCGAAGATGTCGGGACGTTGCTCTTGCCGCACGGTTCGCCGCTACCGAGTCGAAAGCACTGGATCGCCTACACGCTCAAACCAAAGGGGCGAATCATCGTCGATGCGGGCGCGTGCAGGGCTCTCAAGAAGCGAAAATCGAGCTTGCTTCCGGCGGGTGTCGTTTCGGTCACAGGTTCGTTCAACGTCGGCGATGCAGTGTCGATAGTGAGCGAGTCGGGAGAAGAGCTGGGACGGGGTCTCGCACGCTACGGTGCCGAGGACGTGAGCTTGCTAGCTGGCGGACACAGCCAGCAGATCGCAGAACGAATCGGCAGCCACACGGGCGACGAAATCGTCCACCGTGACGACATTGTGCTCACGGGTGGCGACACGTGAGGGGGAGGCTCCCGCCTATGGCAAAAGGTGCTATCTTCACACGCTATGACTGACGACTTGACCGCCCTCGTCACGGGCTTGGCCCGTCGAGCCAAAGACGCTTCGCACGTCCTTGCATCGGCGAGCACGAACCGGAAGAACGCGGTCTTGCGCCGGGTGGCCCAAGCTCTGCGCAGCGAGGCAGGTGATCGCGTACTCGAGGCGAACGTGAGAGACATGGCCGCCGCCGAGGAGATGGGGCTGTCCAAAGCGATGCTCGATCGCTTAGGGCTCGATCGAACGCGTCTCGACGCCGTTGCCGACGGTCTCGATCAAGTTGCTGAGCTTCCCGACCCGGTGGGCACCGTCGTGGAGGAACGAGTCCTCTCCAACGGCCTCCGGGTCGGAAGGATGCGCGCGCCACTGGGCCTCATTGGCATCATCTACGAATCCAGGCCGAACGTAACGGCCGACGCGGCGTCGCTTTGCCTGAAGAGCGGCAATGCCGTCCTGCTTCGAGGGGGCAAGGAAGCGTTTTACAGCAACACCGAGATCGCAGAGATCTTCACCCAGGCCCTCCGCGACGAAGGGCTTCCGCCCGAGCTTGTCACACTTTTACCTACCACGGATCGACAAGCTACGTTGGTGATGATCGGCCTCGATGGTATTGTCGACATGGTCATACCGAGAGGTGGAGAAGGGTTGATTCGGTTCGTCGCCGAGCACGCAAAGGTTCCCGTCATCCAGCACTATAAGGGTGTGTGTCACGTCTTTGTCGACCGCAGCGCCGACCCCGAGATGGCCCTTCAGATCGCGCTCAACGCCAAGGTGCAGCGCCCGGGCGTGTGCAACTCCATGGAGACCCTTCTGGTCGATGCCGGTCTCGCGCCGACGTTTTTGCCGAGGCTCGGCGCCGCGATGCAGGCGGAAGGCGTCGAGATCCGTGCGGACGATCGCGCGGCGGCTCACCTCAACGGGGTCAAGCGCGCGACCGACGAGGACTGGGACACCGAGTATCTCGACCTGATCCTCAATGTCGGAGTCGTAGACGGCATCGATTCTGCCCTCGCGCACGTCGCCAAACACGGCTCGAATCACACCGAGGCCATCGTCACGAAGGACGCTGCCAATGGCGATCGCTGGCTGCGCGAGGTCGATGCGAGCTTAGTCCTCGTGAACGCTTCGACGCGATTTAACGACGGTTTTGCTCTCGGCCTAGGGGCCGAGATCGGAATTTCGACCACGAAGCTTCATGCCTATGGTCCAATGGGCCTGGCTGAGCTCTGTACACTCAAATGGGTCGGCCATGGTGAAGGCCAAATCCGGAAGTAGGGAACGTCGCGATACAGGAGGAAGCTAGTTGGTCAAACAAGCAGATAGCGCACAACGGAAAGCAGATTCGAGCTCCCCTTCAATCAGCGATCGCCAAGTCGGCCGCGACTTGGCTCTGAAGGTCGCCGAGGCAGCGCTCGACAAGAAAGCCATCAGAATCGAGATCATCGACGTTCGCGGCAAGGTCGATTACACCGACTACGTCGTCGTGATGAGCGGCCGCAGCGATCGTCAGGTGGCCGCCATCGCGCGGGGCATCGAAGAAGACCTCAAGCAAAAATACGGAGCGCGGTGCTCGGGCGTCGAGGGGCTTCCTCAGGGCAACTGGGTGCTTCTCGATTTTGGCGATGTGGTCGTCCACATCTTTCATCAAGACACGCGTGGGTACTACGACCTGGAGGCGCTGTGGCTCGATGCGGATCGGGTGGAGTTCGAAGGCCAGGAGGCCGACGAGGGCTTCGTCTTTCCATAGACGTCTCGCGTCGTGCGAATCAGAATCGTCGCCGTTGGCAAAGCGAAAGACCGCGATTTGCGGTCGCTGCTCGGCGACTACTACACACGCATCGGGCGCTATGCCAAGCTCGAGGAGATTGAGATCAGGGACGCGAGGCCCGAGGAGCTAGTCGAACGACTTTCCCGGAGCATTCCCGAGCGTTCTCGCGTCGTTGCTCTCGAGGTCGACGGCCGCGCGCTGAGCAGCAGAGGCCTCGCCGATTGGCTGGGTCGCGCCGAAGGCGAGTCGGTGCAATCGGTCGTATTCCTGATCGGCGGCGCCTACGGCCTACCACCAGAGATCTCCGACAAGGCCGACCTTCGACTTTCGCTCTCCGCGATGACGCTGCCTCACCGTCTCGCCCGCCTGTTCCTCGCCGAACAAGTCTATCGGGCATTCTCGATTCTCCGCGGTGAGCCCTATGACCACTAGTCCGCACGGCGCGTGTGTCGGGCAACCTCGATTGCGGGAGACCGATATCGTGGGGTGCGCGGCTTTCTCGATGGCATCCTGACTCTGTTGGCTCCGCTTCGCTGTGTTGGCTGCGATGCGCCGCAGGCTAGCTCCGTCGTCTTTTGCGCTTCCTGCGCGACGCTCGTCGAACGGTTCTCGGGCGATGGCGCGGTCTTCGAGTACGGTGGTCCGGTCGCGGCTGCGATTCAGCGGTTCAAGTACGAGGGACGCAGTGATCTCGGTGCGCCGCTCGGTTCGGCGATGGCATGCCATGCACAGCGGTGGGCGGGCGAGGTCGACGCAGTGGTGCCGGTGCCGCTTCACTGGCGAAGGCGTCGGGAGCGTGGCTATGACCAGGCGGCTCTCCTGGCGAGCCGTGTCGCGAAAGCGCTCGATGTCGTTCCGCTGCTGGCCGGGCTTCGTCGGCTGCGGAACACCCCGAGCCAAACCGAGCTTCCGCACCGCGAACGGCAGCGGAACGTCGCTGGCGCTTTCGCGCCTCGGCAGTTGAGCGGCCTGCGCCGAGTGCTTCTCGTCGACGACGTTCGGACCACTGGGGCGACGCTCCGCGAGGCGTCGGCCGCTTTGACGCTGGGCGGTGTGTCGGAAGTGCATCCCTTCGTTCTGGCGGCTCGCGTTCTGGTCGAAGGCACGTAAAGTAACCGCGTGCGTCGTTTGATCCTGGCCTGCGCGTGTTTGGTAGCGTGTGGGCGGCCCAAGACGGTCCAAGATCCCCTCGACTATCTGCGGGTGGGCGTCGATCCTCGCAAAGAGGCCGACGCCGTCATTCATGATCTCCGCGCCCAGGGGTTCGAGATCGGTCGCCGCATCGACGAAGCCGACTTCGTCGCTTTCGATGCGGTTCATGGCTCTGACTCGACCGTCCGTGTGCTGACGGTTCGCGGTCCGACCCTGTCGATCTACGCGCCTGATGTTCGCCGGCCCGAGCGCATGTCGGTGGAGCTCGGTCCCGATCCCCGTCCTGACTTCGACCGTGATGGCCGGCGGGACGTCGTCGTGGCATTTCGAGAGAGGGACCGACGCTGCCTCGCCTGGATACAGGTCGACCGCGACGGTTTCATTTCGGAAGTCTTCAGGCCACGCTCGAACTGGGGAGACTCGCCGTGCGTGATCGAGATCGACCCATCTTGGCCGCGGCTTCTTCTGGAGGTCTCCGTCCCCGATTATCCGTCGCCCGATGCACGCGTTCGAATTCCGGTGAAAGCGACCGCGCGGAGCTGGGTGCTCGACGAGACTGCATTCGCTGCCACGACTTGGGAGCGCGAGGTCGCGCAGAGGAAGCAGGCGATCGAGGTGGCCAAAGCAAAAGGCGACGTTCCCACCACCCGCCGCTTGCAGGCGGAGGTCGCATGGCTCGAGCAACTTCGCAATGGCAAACCGCCCGTGCTAGAGGGCGAGGGGGATGGCGAAGAAGCGCGTTGATAAGGGCGTTCCAGGGATGGAGCTCCTGGTGTGCCGTAATCCGATGGCCGCCAATCGCTATGACATCGAGGACCGTCTCGAAGCTGGGATGGTGCTTTACGGGACCGAGGTGAAGAGCCTGCGTGCGCGCCGCGCCAATCTCGAAGGTGCCTATTGTCGAATCGATCACGACGAGATTTTCCTCTACAGCATGCACATCGCTCCCTATGAACAAGCGGGCCATTCCGGGCACGAGCCCCAACGGCGGCGCAAGCTCCTGGTGCACAAGCACGAGATGGAACGACTCCGAGGGCGGCTCACGATGCGCGGTTATGCTCTCGTGCCCCTTCAGGTGTACTTCAAGAACGGCGTTGCGAAAGTTCAGCTAGGGCTCGGGCGAGGCAAGAAGAAGGGCGACGATCGAGATTCGATTCGGAAGCAGGAGGACCTCAAGGAAGCCCGTGCCGCGATGCAGCGCCGAAAGGGATGAGGGCATGGAGATTCGATTGGAGGGCGGCGAAGACGCCGAGGCGCGAACTTTCGACGGAAGTCAGCTCACCTTCCGGAGCCCCAGGGCATTTGCACCGGGGGCACCGATTCGCTTCACCGCGACGGCGGGCGGCGCTATGCGAGCCTTCGAGGGCAGGGCGATTGGGTCCAAGCGCATCGACGAGGTTCGCTTCGAAGTGCGAATGAGGTTCGTCAATCTTCGCCGGGACGACCGTTCTATCTGGAGCGCGCTTCCAGCTCCTTGAAGACCGAAGCCTTGACCGCTTCGAACTCGCTCGGGAGATGAACGGGGCGGTTCGGGTTCTTGCTCTCGACGCCGGCGATTGCATTTTCATGGTAGCGGATCTTGAACTGCGTGAACTTCAGGCCGTTTGCGGTCGAGATCACCACGACGCGTTGGCCGGGTTCGACGAGACCTTTGGCCCGGAGCTTCTCGAGCGCCGCGAGCGCCACACCGGTGTGCGGGCAGGTGTAGCTGCCTGCCCGGTCCGCCGCAGCAGACGCTTCGGCGAGCTCGGATTCACTCGCTTGCTCGACGACACCGTCGAAAGCTTGCAGTGCTCGAATCGCTCGACGAACACTAACCGGATTGCCGATGCGAATCGCGCTCGCCTCGGTGTCGCCGGCCGTCATCGCCTCGAAGCTGTCCCAGCCTTGCATGTACGCCCGGTAGAGCGGGTTGGCTTTTTCGGCTTGCGCGAGGCAAATCCTTGGGCGTTTCGAGATGAGCCCCAGCGCGAACATCATGTCGAAGCCGGCACCGAGCGCGGCTACGTTGCCGAGATTGCCACCGGGAATCACGACCCAGTCGGGAACCTGCCAGTCGAACTGCTGGACGATTTCAATCGCGACCGTCTTTTGTCCTTCGAGGCGAAGCGAATTCATCGAATTGGCGAGGTAGATGCCTTCTTCGGCGGCTAGCTTCTGCACGATCGCCATGCACCCATCGAAGTCGGTGTCGAGGGCGCAGACGAGCGCGCCATTCGCCAGCGGTTGGACGAGCTGCGCGGTCGTGACCTTGCCCTTCGGAAGCAAGACGACCGAGGGAATCCCCGCCGACGCACAGTATGCGGCGAGCGCGGCCGAGGTGTCCCCCGTCGACGCGCAGGCGATGGCCCGGATCGGCGTCCCGTCCTCGATCATCTGTTTGACCGTGCTCACCAAGACCGTCATTCCGAGGTCTTTGAATGACCCGGTGTGGCTGTTCCCGCAGTTCTTTATCCAGAGCTCATCGAGTCCGAGACTCTTACCGTAGCGTTCGGCCCAGAAGAGGTTCGTGCCGCCCTCGGCTGTCGAGACGATGTTCTCCTCACGAAGGTTGGGTTGCACCCATTCCTTCTTGCCCCACACGCCGCTGCCATACGGCCAGTCGCGGGTCATCCATCGCTGGTCGAACAGCTTGATCCAGGCAGATCCGCTGCGATCCTTCAATGCATCGATGTCGTGATGAACTTCGAGGAGCTCTCCGCACTCCGGACAGGAGTAAATCACTTGGTCGAGAGGATAGGTTCCGGCACAACCGGCGACGCAACGAAATGACGCGCTGTAGCTCATGGGAATCTCATTATAGAGGGTTCGTCAAGGGGTGCACCTCGCCCGTGCGAGCCCTCAAGCGCCCTTTTTTTGAAGCGGCTCGGGTAGAAGCGAGAAGCCCGGCGAGCTCGGACGCTTCGCGAGATCTTCGAGGTGCGCGACCAATTGTGGTTGCCCGGATACCAACTTGTTGAAGCGCCGAGTGGACAAGCGCAGAACCAGAACGTCCGATGCAGCTCTGACGGTCAGAGGCGAGCGAGCTCGACTCAGCATCGAATCCTGGCCCAGCGCGCGTCCAAGCTTGAGGCGCCCGAGCTCCTCACCTTTCGGTCCGTAGGCCGTCAACTCACCGATCATTGGGATATAGAGTCCGTCTGCCCGCTTCCCTGCCTTCAAGATCGAAGTGCCCCGCTCAGCACGACGAACCTCGAACATGCTGGCGACCTTCGAGCGATCTCCGTTGTCCAGACTCGAAAACATCGGTGAGGTCCGCAGCAAGGTGGCGATCAAGCGGCGCCCGAGAACCTCGAGCAGGATGTTCTCGAGCGCCGGATGCTCTGCGACGAGTCGGTCCAGCAACAGCTTGCTGATGCGCAAGGCGCGAACTTTCGTCCGCGCCGTCGCGTCCCCTTCGTAACACACCTGATTGAGCAGACACGAGATGCCCACGACATCGCCTTCGGACAAGACCAGCGTGTGCTCATCATTCGGGCGCACGACCTCGACGCTCCCCTCGATGAGCGAGTAAAGGGCGTCCGCCGTCGTGCCACTGTCGATGAGGTTTTCACCCGGCTCGAGATCGACCAAGCGAGATTCCCGAACCATCGCCTCAAGCGCAGCGCGAGGAACCTCTGCGAAGAGTGCCATCGAAGGAAGCTGGGCTAGACGCTCTGCGCTGGGTCCCTCGCTCAGTCCGTCGAGGGTCAACGGATGGTCCTCCAACTCTGCATCGGAGATGTCGAGATCGAGCGTAGGCGACCCGCCACTGGGCGGCTTGGTGAACCGGAGCAGGTCATCGGTCGCGGATTCGTTGGCCACCAGCGGCAGGGCGTCGACCGAGATCCTCCTCGCCAGGAGCAGGGGCTCGCCTTCGTCGCTTTCGGGGTAGGCTTCTCCCTTGACGCCTGCAGGCCGGACTGCGCGGAGAAGCTCTCTTGCGGCCTCGGGGCGCAGCCGTTCGAACACGTCCACACGTTCCGGAGCGATCGCCGTGATGACTTTGGCCATCGCGGCCGCACGCGCCACGAAGCCCTGCTGCGCATAGAGATCGACGGCCCGCTCATAAGCACCCACCGCCTCCTGTCGCCGTCCAACGCGTTTCAGCAGGTCGCCTTTGCGATGGGGCCAGCGTGGCTCATTCCGCTCGAGCATTTCGAGAGCCGTGTAGTGCACGAGAGCCTCCTCGAAACGCTCCTTGCGGAGCGCATCGTTGACCTTGTCCCGAAGAATTCGGCTTCGACTACCTGACACGACCCGCTGAGCTTATACCCTTTATGGAGGAGCCTAAAGCGCTGGGACCTTCCTCGAACGCTGCTATGGTTCCGAATCGTCGAATCGCATGAGTCTATTCGTCCGCCTCGTCCGTGCCCAGTTGATCTTTGGCGTCATTTTCGCCAGCTACATGGTGCAATTGGGGCTTGCGAAGGTATTTCGCCGCTGGCCCGAGAAACGCGGCACTCGGGGCGAAGACCCAGTGCTGCCGGCCTGGCTGACCCGTCGCCAGGCTCGTGTGGACGAGAGGAACTCCAAGCGGATGCTCGAGGGAATGCTCCGCTTGCGCGGCGTGTACATCAAGCTCGGACAGGTTCTGTCGATCATGGGTGGGTTCTTGCCCCCGATGTACATCAAGCGGCTCGAGACGCTGCAAGACGCAGTGCCACCACACCCCATCGATGAAATCGAGCAGGCCTTCATCGATAGCCTCGGCGCGCGACCCGAGGCGTTCTTCCGCAGCATCGATCGTGAGCCGGTGGCCGCTGCCTCGCTGGGGCAGGTCCACGTCGCGTACATGGATGATGGCCGCAAGGTCGCCGTCAAGGTCTTGTATCCCGGCATTCGGGATATCGTCCGTATCGATATGCGTGTCATCAAGCTCATGGTGCAGGTCTACAAATGGTTCGTGCCTGTGCAGAACATCGAGGCCGTTCACGCCTCGCTGGTCGATCTGCTGCGCCGTGAGACCGACTATCTGCACGAGGCTGAGTGCATGCGTCGCATGTCAGCGAATTTCACCGGTGACGACCATATTCTGTTCCCCGAGGTGATCGATGAAGTGACGACGCGGGACGTTTTGACGATGACCTTCATGGAGGGCATCAAGATCACACGCCTTGACGAGATACGGGAACGGGGCGTCGACCTGCACAAGCTCGCGGAGCGCCTCGTGAAGAGCTTTTACAAGCAGGTCTTCGTCGACCGGTTCTTCCACGCCGACCCCCACCCCGGTAACTTCCTCGTTCAACCCGTCGCAGGGTCCGACGACGCCAAGCTCGTCGTGCTCGACTTCGGGGCAATCAGCGAAGTCGACGAGAAGACAGTGTTCGGTATGGTTGACGTTTTGCGGGGCTTCTTCGAACAAAACGATGCGCTCGCGCTCCAGGGTATCGAGGCCATCGGTTTCGTGGCCGAGGGCGGCGACCGCGCGTTGCTCGAGCAGACCGTGAAGACATATTTCAAGAAGCTCCTCAAACTCGAGGCCCGCACTCCCGGTGCGCTCATGAACGCCAAGACCAAAGAGCTCGAAGCGCTGGCCGACCCAGAAGTCGCGCGGAGCGAGCTTCGCAATCTGATGCGCTCGGTGCATTATCCGGACGGTTGGTTCTACGTGGAGCGCGCGTCCGTGATGATGTTTTGGTTGGCGGGTCAGATCGCACCCGACCTCGATCAGTTCAAGGTGGGCTTCCCCTACGTCTTGCCGCTGTTGAGTAAGCGCCTTGCGTCGTCCCGACCATCGTCCCCGCCCGACGCCGGCGTGCAGCCGTTGGCAGGTGGTTGAGATGAGCCGAATCGTCGGCATCGATCCGGGAGAGGCGCGAATCGGCATCGCGATCTCCGACGATGATGCGTCGATCGCCTTTCCGAGGCAGACGATCCTCGCCCAGGGGGGCGCAGCGGAGGCGGCACACAGGGTGCGGCAGGCTCTGGCCGACGACGAAATCTCTTTGGCGGTCGTCGGTTTGCCGCTGCGACTGGACGGAAGCGAAGGCGAGGCGGCCCGACGCGCCAGGGCGTTTGGCGCGGTGCTCGGGCCCGTGCTCGGGGTCGAGGTTGTGTACTGGGACGAGCGCTTGACCACGGTCGCTGCCGAGCGGTCGCTGCGAGAGATGGGTCGCCGAGGGGCCAAGCAACGCGAAGTCGTGGATCAATCGGCGGCGGCGATCTTGCTACAGGGGTACCTAGACGCCAATAAGGGTGGGACGTGGCAGGACCCGAGCACCCGATAGAGAACGAGAACGAGCTCGGGAAGACGATCGCACGCGTTCTGAGCTTCGCGACGCTGCTGGCGGTGCTCGGGCTTCTCGGCGCGCTCGCGTGGTTGTTCGTGATCTATCCTGACAGCGATGGACCCGCTACGGACGCGGGCGAAGTCGTCGTCGAGATCTCCGAAGGGATGACCCTCCGCCAACTCGCCAACGAGCTGCAGAGCGAGGGCGTCATCAAAGACGCCAAGGTGTGGTCGCTGTACATGCGCATGCGGAGGCTCGATCGAAACCTCCGACAAGGCAGAGTGCTTTTTCGCGTACCAATGACACCCGAGGACGTTGCCCGTCACGCGACGACGCGCCTTGGCCGCATTCGGATTCGCGTTTTGATTCCCGAAGGCTTCTCGCGCTTCGAGATTGCGTCCAGGCTCGAAGAGTATGGAGTGTGTCCAGCGCGTGATTTCCTCGCCGCGACTGAAGATGTGTCCCTGCTTGCAAGCTATGGCGTCGAGGCGAATGACGCAGAAGGCTACCTATTTCCGGACACCTACGAATTCGACGACGATACCAAGCCTAGGCGCGTCGCGGAGCGAATGGTTGCGAACTGGTCAGCCAAATACGAAGAGATTCAGGCAGAATATGCCAAGCAGCTCGCTGCACTGAAGAACTGGACGACGCACGACATCATGACGCTTGCATCCATCGTCGAGAAGGAAGCAGCGGTGCCGGCGGAACGCCCGATGATCGCGGGAGTATTTTGGAATCGCTTGAAGTCGAAGCGTTTCCTCCCGCGGCGCAGGCTGCAGGCGGACCCGACCGTCCAGTACGGCTGCGTTGCGGTACCGGAGGCGGCGCCATCGTGTGCGGGCTACGACGGTCATATCACTCGAGCAATGTTGGAGGACGATGAAAATCCCTACAACACCTATCGTCACTCGGGGCTCCCGCCGGGTCCGATCAGCAATCCCGGGCGGGCTTCCATCGTCGCGACCATCGATCCGGCACGCCACGACTACTACTACTTCGTGGCGCGGGGCGGTGGGCGCCACGAGTTCAGCAAAACGCTGCGCCAGCACAACGTCGCCGTCCGTCGCAGCAGCTCGCCATGACTCGGCGGGGGAGGCGGAGGCCGAAGAGCCCACTCTTCGGAGAGGAGGAGCCGCAGCTGGGTCTATTCGATCGTCCTGAAGAGGGCGCTGGCGACCCGGACGAGAGTCCGCAAAGCGCGCTTGAATCGATTCGTGACCGGCTTCCGGCAAAGCTTCGCTTCGGCACTTCGAGTTGGACGTTTCCGGGCTGGGCTGGGCTGATCTACCATCGTCGATACGCCAATCAGCGCGCGTTCCTTCGGGATTCGCTGGCGGAGTATGCGCAGCACCCCTTGATGAGAACGGTCGGGGTCGATCGCGGCTATTACACGCCGGTTCCGGAAGAAGACCTCGCGCACTATGCACGGCAGCTGCCCGACGATTTCAAGGCGACGATGAAGGTTTGGCAAGGCGTGACCATGCCGGGGTACCCGAGGCATCCTCGCTACGGCGCAGACGCTGGCAAAGACAACCCGGGCTTCCTCGATGCCGAGCTGTTCGCCCGCGCGGTGCACGAGCCGGTGCGCGAGTCTTTCCGTCGACACATGGGCCCGTGGATCGTGGAGATCGCACCAGCGCCATCACCGCTCGATCCGATGCGCTTCTGTGAAAAGCTCGACGGGTTCCTCGATGCGGCGCCGTCGGACTTTCCTTTCGCGGTCGAGTTGCGGGACCGCAAACTGCTGACCCCCGAGTACGCGCGAACGCTTCGAAAGCACGGCGCGGCTCACGTCTTCAACTACTGGTCGCGGATGCCAAACCTGTCGGAGCAGCGTCGCGTCGCAGGCCTCCTCGATGGCTCGTTGCTGGTCGTCCGCTTGCTGCTGCCTCCGGGAGCGCGCTACGCCGACCTCAAGGAGGAGTACGCCCCGTTCGACCGGATCGCCGCCCCCCAGCACGAAATGCGGCGGGACCTGGTCGGTCTGGTGCGCGCCGCGCTCGAGCGCGACATGGAGTGCTACGTCATCGTCAACAACAAGGCGGAAGGCTGCTCCCCGCTAACGATCGAGGCCCTTGCCGAAGAGCTTGCCCGCTAGCTTGCCGCCGAGGGGAGCGAGGCTATGTTCAGCCGCATGAACGCCCCCAAGGCCAGAAACCTGACGTGGCACATCGGCGAGGTCGACCGACAGGCTCGTGAGGCAGCGTACGGGCACCGTGGCGCAATCCTTTGGTTCACAGGCCTTTCCGGGTCCGGCAAGAGCACCATTGCGCACCGTGTCGAGCGCGTTCTGGTGGAGCGCGGCGCTTTCGCGTACGTCCTCGATGGCGACAACGTTCGTCACGGCCTCAACAGTGATCTCGGTTTTTCCGCCGAAGATCGGGTCGAGAACATACGGCGGATCGGCGAGGTGGCACGATTGTTCGCTGACGCGGGCGCCCTCGTCTTGTCCGCTTTCATCTCGCCATACCGCGAGGACCGCGAGCGCGTCCGCGCTCTGATGGGCCCAGGCGAGTTCGTCGAGGTGTTCGTCGATACGCCGCTCGAGATTTGCGAAGCGCGCGACCCCAAGGGCCTCTACAAGAAGGCAAGGGCGGGGGAGATTTCCAACTTCACAGGGCTCGATGCGCCCTATGAAGAACCCGACGCACCAGAGATCCATCTGGAAACCGTGAGCATGAGCATTGATGAGACGGCCGCCCGGGTGGTCCGCTACCTCGAAGCGCAACACATCTTAGGAGAGTCCTGATGCCAACTCGGGAAGAAATGTGGGAAAAAGTCCCCGACGAAGTCGACCTGGTCGTGATCGGCGGTGGTATCACCGGCGCAGGCGTCGTCCGCAACGCTGCACGACGCGGACTGCGGGTGGCGCTCTTCGAGCAAAACGACTTCGCGTACGGAACGAGCTCTAGATCCAGCAAGTTGATTCATGGAGGGCTTCGCTATCTCGAAAGTTACGAGTTCAGCCTCGTGTTCGAGTCTGTGAGCGAGCGGCGGGTCATGCTCGACTTGGCACCGCATCTCGTAAACCCGCTCGCGTTCTTGTTTCCCGTGTACGCCGGTTCTCGAAGGAACCTTCGCACGCTTCGCGCCGGGATGTGGCTGTACGAGGGGTTGTCTCTCTTTCGTTCGCCGAAGAAGCACCAGATCCTCAAACCCAAGGAGGTCCTCGAGGCCGAGCCCCTCTTGAAGACAGAGGGCCTTCAGGGCGCACCGCTGTACTACGACTGCTCGACGGATGACTCGCGCCTCACACTCGAGAACGTCATCGACGGGGTTGAGAATCACGGTATTGCGGTGAACTGGGCACGGGTGGACGCGTTCACGAAGGATGACCAGGGGCGAGTCTCGGGGGTCGTCGTGAAAAATGCGCGCGACGGAAGCTTGCGGGAGGTCAAGGCAAAAGCCGTCATCAACGCCACGGGTCCCTGGACCGATGAGGTTCTCGGGATGAGCGGACCCCGGGCCAGTCAGATGCTACGGCTGACCAAGGGGATTCACATCGTGGTGCAGAGAGAGAGGCTTCCGGTCAACCACGCCGTGGTTCTTTTCCACCCTGACGACGACCGTTTGTTGTTTGCTCTCCCATGGGGCGATCGCACGTACATCGGTACGACCGACACGGACTATGATGGCGTTCCGGGGGACGAGGCTGCGACGCTCGCGGATGTCGACTACTGCATCGCAGCGATCAACGCACATTTTCCGACCCAGTCGATCGCCCGCGATGACGTGATTGCGACGTGGGCCGGGTTGCGCCCACTCATTGCGCCCGACCCCGACGAAGGCGAGATCGCAGAATCCAAGGTGAGCCGCGAGCATCAAATCACCGTTGGCAGAGACGGCCTGATCACGATTGCTGGTGGCAAGCTGACGACCTACCGCAAGATGGCCAAGGAAGTCGTCGACGTAGCAGTGCATCTCCTGCAGCTCTCGGATGGGCTGCCCGATGATTTGCACGCGGCACACACCGTGAAGGCGCCGTTGCCCGGTGCCGTCGGTTGGCCCGAGGACGACGATCACAACAAGGTTGCCGCCCAGCTCACCAAGGTTTGTAACTGCGACCTTTCGGAGGCCGTAAGGCTACATTTGGTCGATACCTACGGAATGCGCGCACTGCAGCTTGCGAAGCTCTGTGCCAGCGACCCTTCTTTGACGGCGCCAATCATCCCTGGACGAGTGGAGATCATGGCGCAGGTCGATTTCGGGGTCCAAGAAGAGCTCGCCGCAAGCGTCAGCGACATCATGATCCGTCGTACTCAGATCTTCTTCCGGGACTTCGATCAAGGCCTCAATGTGGTCGACAAGGTTGCGACTCGGATGGCAAAACTCATCGGCTGGTCGGACGAAGAGAAGCAGAAGTCGATCGACCGATACAAGGCCGATGTGGCGCTGTCGCGACGTTGGAAGACCGAGATTTCCGCATAGTCGCGATGCACCCATTCGGTCTCGAGACGCTCTAGGGCGGGAGCTGCGGGAGCTTCAGCTTGAGCGCGAGAGCACCAGGCTCGACGCGAATCGACTCGAGCTCCATCACATCGAAGATCATTGCCGCGGTTTGTGTCGACGCAAACCGTCGTACGGCGGGAACGCTTCGAAGGTCGATCCGCAATCGCCCTGGGGTTTCGCGCTCTACGATCGCGCCACCGAATCCTGCCGAAGAGGTGGGTGCGATCATCGGCCAGGTAGCTTTCGCAATACATCCCGCCAGGGCGCTGACCACGGAGGCCTCGTGGGCGTCTGGAGGCTCGACGTCGAATGAAATCTCCTTCGCGCCTCGCGGTGCAAACCGAACGGAGCGAGGCGCTAGGGTGAACTGGACCTCCATACCGTTGGTCATGGAGGCGTCGACGAAGATGCGCCCCGAACGACAGGCCACCATCGCGGAATCGACCCCCTCGGCGTGAGCCGCTGCGGCCGTCAGTATTTCGTCGCTCAGCCGCCAGCGCTGTTGCGTCAGGCGCTCGACGAGTTGCTTGGTGGCCAAAGCCGCCTTTGTGCTCGTGATCCGGTCGAGGGCGCGATCCGCTGCGGCCCGGACCCAACTGCGGACGATGTCGAAACCATCGGTCATTCTGCTGCCTCAAGCGAGGGTTTGTCCCGAAGGCGACTCAGTTGCAACGGCGCCACGCGGCCGGACCGCCGGTAAGCAAACAATCCGGAGCGGACGACCCGCGGCGACAGGCCTTCGACGCCCGTCAATGCGCGAAGGACCTCCCCGGGCCGGGGCGTGGTCTTGCCGCCTTGGCGGAGCGTGATGGTCGCCGCGAACAAATCGCCGACAAAGCCGGCCTCCTGGAGCGCATCTTCGCCCTGTCCGACGCGCAGCGCGACCAGGGCGGCCCCGACATCGACCCGCTTCTTGACGCCTTGAACGTCGCGATCGATGAAGAGGTTTGCCGGACGCGTCGATAGCATCTGCCGGAAACTTTCGTCGTCTGCAATGCCCAACCCCGACAGGTCCTGCCTGGAGATCGCGGCGACGTAGTCGATTTCCTGGATCACTCGGTTGAGCGCGGCATCGTGGGGGCCCAAGACCCCGTAACCGAAGAACTCGATGCCATCGATTGCGACCTCGTTCAGGCGTGCACACAGATCGTCGAGATTGGGAGATTCGGCCGCGCGAAGCCGAACGTCGACGTGCTCGCATAGGCTTGCGGTGCCTACGGGTAGAGGAGGAGCGAAAGTGAGCCGGGGTAGGGGGCGGAAACCTTCGCTGTAGTAGAGAGGCAAGCCGGCGCGCCGGAGCATTCGGGGAAACGTTCGAACCAGATCGAGATGGGAAGTGTAGGTGATCCGGCCGAGCTTTCTGAAGCCAATACGGAGCCGCATCACCGGTCCTTGGTCGACCCCCCGGAACGGTCGCCGGTCGACCGTAGGATCTTCGACGACTTTGGCACGCGGGGTCGGTGGTCTGCGAGGCTCGAGCGCGTTCATGCTCTCTAGAAAGCCGATGCGATCGTCCTTCATTTTCGCGAGGTCGCACGCGATGCCGCAATCGTAACAAACGAGCCTGCGCTTCTCTGTCTCTGCGTCGGAAACGTTCGTGTGGTGAACAAACGCACCGACGGCCTTCCCGCACGGGGGGCTCAGACGATTGCGAAGGGACTTGCGATACTCGCGTGCGAGGAAGCCCTGTTCCAGCCCCACGTCGATGTGCGACCAAGGAAGACGCGCCGACACCGGAATCGTCCCGAGGAACCACGAAGGGTCGATGCCCGTTTCCTCGATTGCTTCAGTCCATGCGTTCATCTCCAGTCTTTCGTCCCAGGAATCGAATCGCGCGCCTCGTTCGAAAGCCCGGTGAATGATGTCGGCCACGCGGCGGTCGCCGCGCGCGAGCATACCTTCGAGCCAGGAGCCGGAAGAGTTGTGCATCTTCAAATGGACACGGGTTCCGGCCGCTTCGTGTCGAAGGGCGGATTGCTTTCGGCGGATCTCGTCATGCGAGTCCATCGCGCACCACTGAAATGGTGTGTGCGGTTTCGGAACGTGTGTCGAGACGCTGACTGTCACCCTCGCCCGTTTGTGACCTTGGACTCGGCGCGCCACTTGAAGCGCACGGGCGCCGGTTCGCACGATATCGCGCACGTCGTCGTCTTCTTCGGTGGGGAGACCGATCATGAAGTAGAGCTTCATCTTGCTCCACCCGCGCGAGAAGACGCGCTCCGCGGTCTCCATGAGCTGAGCGTCGGTGACATTCTTGTTCACGACGTCGCGCATGCGCTGACTGCCCGCCTCGGGGGCGAACGTGAGGCCGCCTGCTCGCTGTCGCTTCATGTCGTCGAGGACGTCCTCGCTGAGCCCATAGGCACGAAGCGACGAGACGCTCAGGGAGACACGATGCGTCGCGAGAGCTTTAATCGACTCGTGAACGAGGGGCGCGATCGCACTGTAGTCCGCGGTCGAGAGCGACGTCAGTGACGCCTCGTCGTAGCCCGCTTCCGATATCGAGCGCAACATGGCGTCGATGATCGCCTTGGGCTTCCGTTCCCGGACGGGGCGGTAGATCATGCCGGCCTGACAAAAACGGCAACCTTCCGTACAGCCGCGGGCCACTTCGATCGAAGCGCGATCGAAGACCGTCTGGCAGTTGGCGATTGGGCCGTCGACGGGGAACGGGTATTCGTTCAGATCCTCGACGATCGAGCGGCGAACGGGGAAGGGCGCGTGAGGGTGTATCGGCTCGACGACATGCATCTTGGTGTCGTCCGTAGGGACGCTCTGGTAAAGTGATGGCACGTAGAACCCGCCCATGGTTGCGATGCGAAGCAGCCGCTCGGCGCGAGAAAGCCCGGTGCATTTCATGTCCGCCCATGCAACCATGAGCTCGGGCAGCTTGGCTTCGCCGTCGCCGATGAGAAACACATCGATGAAGGGCGCCATGGGTTCGGCGTGCGTGGCCGTCGGTCCGCCAGCGATGATCAGGGGGTCCGCGTTCGTGCGTTGAACAGCGAATAGCGGAATTTTGCCCAGATCGAGCATTTGCAACACGTTCGTGTAGGTCAACTCGTACTGGAGTGAGAACCCCACGATGTCGAACTCAGCGAGGGGTCGCGCGCTCTCTAGAGAGCAGAGAGGCTGGTCGTGAGAGCGCAGCAGCCGCTCCATGTCGTCCCAGACGGCGTACGCTCGTTCGGCGAGGAGGTCCTTTCGTCGATTGACGATGTCATAGAGGATCTTGTAGCCGAGGTGGCTCATTCCGATCTCGTACAGGTCGGGGAATGCCAGGCAAATGCGCGACCTCACCCCGTCCCACGCCTTGTGCGTTTCTCCCTGCTCGCCGCCCAAGTACTGGCCTGGCTTTCGCACGCGGTCGATGAATGATGCGTAGGGGTGTTCTCGCATGGTGCGTGGGTCGATCACGGCCGTAGTTTGACGCGCTGCAGTTGCCTTGCCACGCTCCCATCATGGCGTCGAAGCCGCAACCCAACCTCTCCACTCGGCTGCGACGAGCACCCACGCGGTACGAGCCAAGCAAGCGAATTGCGGTTGGCGGCATGGCGGAGGTCTGGCGCGCCAACGCGGTTTTCGATGACGGAGAGCGTCATCCCGTCGCGATCAAGCGTGTCCTCCCCTCGATTAGTGACCCGATGTTTCGCGCAATGTTCCTCGACGAAGCCCGTCTTGGCATGTTGCTGCGGCACCCCAACATCGTGCGCGTCTACGACGCGCGCGACGTCGATGGGACCTATATCATGGTGATGGAGCTCGTGGATGGAGTCTCGCTGCGTTCGCTCACGCGCGTGGCGCACTCGAACGGCCGTTCGATGGGCTTGCCCTTGGCGCTGTGGATCGCGCAGGAGATTGCGCAGGCCCTTGCCTACGCGCATCGTGCGCGCGACGGAGCCGGTCGCGGGCTCGGAATCGTGCACCGTGACGTTTCCCCACAGAATGTCCTTCTCGGTGTCGCTGGGGAGGTCAAGCTCGCCGATTTCGGCCTGGCGGATGCAACAGTTCACGAGCACGCCCGAGCCGAGGACACGATCGGCGGAAAGATCGGGTACCTGTCGCCTGAGATCGTGCGCGGACAGCCGAGCGATCATCGCGCTGATTTGTTCGCTCTCGGAGTCGTCTTCTGGGAGATGTTAGCCGGTCGAGCGTTGTTTGCTGGCGGCCATGACGCCCTCACGATTCGCCGGATCGCGGAGTGCGAAGTGCCCGCGCTCGCGGGGCTGGTGCCCGACGGTGAGCACGCCGACGCGATCGTCCGCAGGCTGATCACCAAGGATCCGGATGATCGACTCAACGACGCCGCGCTACTTGCGTCTCAACTGCGACAACTCATTCAGCGCAAAAATTGGCCCGCGGGGCCCGAGTCGGTGGCATCCGAGGTGCGTCGCTACCAGTCGGAGAGGAACCGAAGAAGCCAAGCGCCGCCGGTGTCGGCCCTTTTGTCCGATGAGCTCGCCAAATTCGCCGAGATGGCCGCCGACACACCGCTCGACTTGGGCGCGCTGCCCCTCGACCCCAGCAAATTTTATTGATTCAGTGGGCGCGGACCTTGCGGCGTGATCGCAAATACCGACGATGAAATCGGATGCGGCGCGCGTTTCATTGCGTCTTCGGCCCGCCGGGATAACTCTTCGACCGCATCACTCGAGGCCAAGAGAAGCACGTCCCTATGGGGCGCTGCGGCCAGCCAGGTGCTCGTCTCAATCCTCGCGAGCCGTGTCGCCAGATCGGGCAAGAGCAATCTTGCGCCATCCAACCCGTCGCCCTGGCGGATGCGCACAATTGCGTTTGTGATGCGCTCGAGGCGCAAGGAGCGTGACTGCGCAGCGAGATTTTCGATCGCCTGTTGCCGTGCCGCAGCTCGCTGCAGGGCCCAGGCGTCGATCTCGGCGCATCGCACGTATCGTGCCCGCGTCCCATACCTGAGCTGGAGGGTCAGATGGACCCCGTTGCCAACTTCGTCCTCGTACAAAGCCTGCTCGCTCGGGAGCGCCCTCAGGAAGCTCTCGGAGACGAGCCGCGGCAGCAGGCGTGAAGCAGCTTCGTTCCAAGACGTCTCTTCTTGCGCGTGCGCGCCCGGAAGCATGCTGACGATGCGTCGCGCGGCTTCGGTGGCATCGGCGTCGTCCTGATCTCGCGCAACCCGCTCCAATCGAGCCAAGTCGACGCTCGCGCCGTTGTTCAGCTCGACGGTGAGCTCGAATTGCGACTCGATGTCGAGGTCGGGACGCGTGCGACCGAGCGCATCGGCAAACAAGCGCACCACGCGAGAGACTGGACCGTTCTCTGCCGCCTCGCGTTCTGCGACGGAAAGATACTCAGAGAGACAACGCCGGGGATCTTCCGCATCGAGGACCTCATGGATCGCGCCGAAGGGGTCGAACCAGCCGAAGCGCCCCAGCTGCACACGATGACATCCGTCACGCTCGCGGGTTCGGCCTCCCAGGTGATCGATCAACAAGAGACCGAGAAGCGCCCCGGCACCCTCGACGAAGCGATCGTCATCGCTTGCATCGGTATCCCGATCGACGAAATCCTCGAGCTGGGCCGCGAGCCAACGGATGCCCTGCACCCCCGCGCCGAGCGGTGGACGGCCCTGCAAGTCCAGGAAATCACGTGCCGTGGGCACGAGACGGCCACCGACGTCCTCTAGAGCACTCAGCCAATCCGCCCCCATCGACTCCCCGGCGGCCACGTTAACACGACTCGGCTTGCGCGCCTAGACCGCAGAGCGAATGAATTCGTCGATGCGCGATCGCAATAAGGAGATGGGGTTCGACCAACTCGTCCGGGTTCTCGATCAGGTTCCTTTGGTGTCGAACATCAGGAACGATCTGAGCGGGCTTCGCTCCTTGTTGTACAAGCGCCGGCCGCCTCGAATTGCTGCCGTGGGGCTCGCCAGCAGTGGAAGGTCGACCCTCTTGCGTTCGTTGATCGAACGACCACCGGCGCGAGGCCCCCTGCAGGCTGAGCACGGACAGTGGGTACATCTCGAGCACGAAGGAGCGAAGGTCGACTGGCTCGAGCTCGACCTGGACGACGTGACCACTCGTTCGCATTGGAAGGCCGCGCTGCAGCGCGCAACGCCCGATCTCGTATTTCTCACTTTTGAGCCCAACAACGCGCAAGACATGGAACAGATCATCGAACGCGCGAAGAGCCTGCTCTCCGATGTTCCCGACGAGAGCCCTCCTGCGCGGATCTTTCCATTATTGACTCACGCGGACTTGATCGGACGTGGGGACACGGACGTCGAGGCGGCGAGGAACGCGCTTCAGGCAAAGCTTCACGACTCGGGTCTCGCGGCCGATCCCGCGCGAGCCGTGTCGGCGGTCAGCGGCTACGGGCTCGAGGCGCTGTCCGAGGCGACGATCTTGGCACTCCCCGAAGAAGCGAGGCTCGAGGCGGCGCGAGCGCTGACCCGTGCGCGGGAAGCCCGCGTTCGAATCGGAAACGAAATCGTGCAAGCGTGTACCGCTGTTTCGGTGACGGTTGGCCTGACGCCGATTCCGTTCTCCGACATGGTTTTGCTCGGGCCATTGCAAGCCATGATGGTGAGCTCGTTGGCCTATCTGAGCGGTCGCAGCTGGGGTAAGAAGTCGGTTGCCGAATGGCTCGGCAGTCTCGGTGTCGTTGGCAGCGTCGGGATGGGCCTTCGGTTCTCGGCCCAAACAATTGCCAAGTTGGTCCCTGGGGTCGGCAATGTGGTGTCGGCGGGCGTGGCCGGCGCCGGAACGACCGCATTGGGACAAAGCGCGATCAAGTACTTCCTTCGTCCCTCATGATGCCCGGCGGGCCGTGCTGCCATTCGACGTCGGCGTCGTAAAGCTCGGCGAAATGCCGCGCGAGGGGCTCGACAACCTCGGCAACAGGTACCGCGCGCTCTAGCTCTGCCGAAATCGAGGTCACTGTTTTGTCCGGAATGCCGCAGGGAATGATCAAGTCGAAGTGATTCAGGTCGATGTCGGCGTTGAGCGCGAGACCGTGCATCGTCACCCACCTGCTAATCCGGACGCCAACCGCGCCGATCTTCCGGTCAGCGATCCATGCCCCGTTCAATCCACCGACTCGACCCACAGACAAACCGAAGTCCGCACAGGTACGAATCATCGTCTCCTCCAGCGACCACATGTACTTGCGGACATCGCGACGATTCGGCTTGAGATCGATGATCGGATACGCCACGAGCTGGCCGGGACCGTGAAACGTAACGTCCCCTCCGCGACCCACCTCATGCACCGAGATCCCCCTTGCTTCGAGCTCCTGCCGCGGAGCCAAGATGTGCTGTGCCTTCGCGGAACGCCCCAACGTCAGCACCGGCAGATGCTCCAAGAGCAAGACCGTGTCGTCGATCTCTCCGGCGATGCGCTTGGCTTGTAGCTCTTTCTGAAGACGGTGTGCTTCACCGTAGTCGATGGTTCCGAGGCGGCAAAAAAGCACGGGACCCTTCAGCGGTTCATGATGTGGATTGCCTCGCCCAGTGCTTGCTTGAACGCTTCCATGACGCCTTCGCCAAGCGTGGGATGGGGGTGCACGGTGAGCGCAACGTCCTCGGCGAAGGCACACATCTCGAGGGCGAGCGCCGACTCGCTGATCAGGTCGCTCGCCTCGGGGCCAACAATTGCAACACCCAACAGCTGATGGTCCGCCTCGTCGATGATCACTTTGATGAAGCCATCGGTCTCGCTGACCGCCATCGCACGGCCTGAAGCGGCGAAAGGGAACTTGCCGATCTTGACCTTCTTCCCGCGAGCCGCTGCTTCTGCTTCGCTCATGCCGACGGTCGCGATTTCCGGATCAGTGAAAATCGCGGCCGGCATTCCGCGGTAGTCGCGCGCGGACTTGTGCCCCGCAATGACCTCTGCCGCGATCTCACCTTCCTTCGATGCCTTGTGGGCTAGGTAGGGCATGCCAGCGACGTCGCCGATTGCGAAGATCGAGGGCACGTTGGTGCGCATTTGGTCATCGACGACGACGTGTCCGCGCGCGTCGAGCTTCACCCCGACGTCATCGAGGCCGATGCCCGACGAGTTGGGCTTGAAACCGACTGCGACGAGAACCTTCTCGGCTTCCACGACCTGCTGCGTGCCTTTGGTTTCGATGGTGACCTTGGCCGCACCGTCGCTCCTCTCGAGCTTCACGGCCTTACTCTGGAGGTGAATGTCGGCGCCGTCTTTCTTGAGATGCTTCTGAACGACGCGAACGAGGTCCGGGTCTGTCCCGGGGAGTAGCTGGTCCATCATCTCCACGACCGTGATCTTCGTTCCGAGCTTCTGATACACCATGCCGAGCTCGAGTCCAATCACGCCGCCGCCGATGAGCACCATGCTTTTCGGGGCACTCTGAAGGCTGACCGCCTCGCGCGCAGTGATCACGAGATTACCGTCGGGCTCGAAGCCGGGAATCTGAATCATCTGCGCACCGGTTGCCACGATGATTCCCTTGCTCGCCGTGTACGCCTCTTTCGTCCCGTCCGCGCTCGTCACCTCGACGGAGTTCGGTCCGGTGATCTTCGCTTGGCCCAAGGCAATGGTGCCACCGCTGCCCTTCACCAAGCTCGTTACACCGCCGGTGAGCTTCTTGACGATGCCTTCCTTCCACTGCTGCATCTTGGGCACGTCGACCTGGAGGTCCTTGACCGTGATGCCCATGTGTCCGGCGTTCCGAACCTTGTTGGCGAGGTTAGCGGCTGCGATCAACGCCTTGGACGGAATGCACCCCCAGTTGAGACACACGCCACCCATCGCCTCTTTCTCGACACAGAGCGTCTTCACGCCGAGCTGTCCGAGTCGAATCGCAGCGACGTACCCTCCAGGGCCGCCGCCAATGACGATCGCTTCGTAGTCGTTGGACATCGGCGGGAGTTTGCACCACCCGTAGTGTCGGTGCCAGTGGTATACTCGCAGGACGATGCGCTACCTCCATACGATGATCCGAGTGAGCGATCTCAACGAGTCGCTCGACTTTTTCTGCAGCAAGCTGGGTCTCGCCGAGCAGAGGCGGACGGACAGCGAGACCGGGCGATACACACTCGTGTTCTTGGCCGCACCTGGGGATGCCGATCGCGCGGCGGCCGAGGCGTCGCCTTTGGTCGAGCTCACCTACAACTGGGACGCCGAACAGTACAGCGGCGGTCGCAACTTCGGGCACCTCGCGTTCGAGACCGAGGACATCTACGCGTTGTGCCAGCGCTTGATCGACGCAGGTGTCACGATCAGCCGCCCGCCCAGAGATGGCAGAATGGCGTTCATCCGCTCACCAGACGGCATCTCGATCGAGCTCTTACAACGCGGCACCGCGCAGCGGCCGAAAGAGCCCTGGGTATCGATGAAGAACTCCGGCACCTGGTAATCCCCGGGGCACGGCGGGGCGCGACGCGGGGCTGCGTCGAACGGCTCGGCTTGCAAAGGTGGCCGGTTGGGCTTGGCGCCGGTGGCCACGCAAGCCTCGCCTCGGAGCGCGCGCCAATCGGAGCTGGTTGCACGCGTGCCGATTGTCACTTGCTACGCCGACTCCGCCCCCCATCGCGCCCCGCCGTGCCCCGTTCTCCGGGGGTGCAGTTGACGTCGTCAGTCGATGGCTTCGAAGAGGCCGGCTGCGCCCATGCCGCCGCCGATACACATCGTGACGATGGCTCGTTTGCCGCCCCGGCGCCTCAGCTCGTAGAGCGCGGTGGCCGTGAGCTTGGCGCCCGTGCACCCGAGGGGGTGACCGAGGGCGATGGCGCCGCCGTTCACGTTGAGCTTCTCGTCGGGAATGCCGAGCTGCTGCTGCACGTAAACCGCTTGGCTGCCGAATGCCTCGTTGACCTCGAAGATGTCGATGTCATCGATGTCGAGGTCGTTCTTCGCGAGCAGCTTCTGCACTGCCGGGATCGGGCCGATCCCCATGATCGACGGATCGACGCCCACCGTGACGAACGACTTGAAAATGGCCAACGGCTCGATGCCCAGCTCCTTGGCCTTCTTCTTCTTCATGACGATGGCTGCTGCGGCTCCGTCCGAGAGCGGTGAAGAGTTGCCGGCTGTCACGGTGCCATTGACGGCAAACGCGGGTCGCAGCTGCGCGAGCGCTTCCACCGTGGTGCCGGGCCGAGGCATCTCGTCGACTTTGAACTCGAACATCTGACGCTCGCCCTTGGCATCGTATCGGATCCCGTGCACAGGAACGATCTCTTCTTCGAAGACACCTTTGTCGATCGCGGCCAGGGCACGCTCGTGGCTCCGCGCAGCAAACGTGTCCTGTTGCTCGCGACTGATGTTGAAGCGCTTCGCCACGTTTTCGGCGGTGATGCCCATGGGCGTGTAGGTCTCGGGGTACTGCTCCATGACTTCGGGCGATGCGCTCGGCTTATTGCCCGTCATCGGAACCATCGTCATCGATTCCATTCCGCCGGCTACGACCACGTCGTAGTAGCCCGCGGTGATCGTCCCCGCGGCGAGCGCGATGGACTGGAGCCCGCTCGAGCAAAATCGATTGATCGTTTGCGCCGACGTTTCTTCGGGAAAACCGCCGAGCATGCCAACCATGCGCGCCACGTTCATCCCTTGCTCCCCTTCGGGGAATGCACAGCCGAGCACGAGGTCCTCGACCAGCTCGGGATTCACCTTGGGATTGCGCGCCATCAATCCACGAATCACCTCGCCCGCGAGCTCATCGGGGCGCCTATTGGCGAGCGAACCCTTCTTCGCGCGACCAACCGCGCTTCGAACCGCATCTACGACGACAATCTTACCCATGGCTCTACTCCTGATTTCCTGTTGGCTCGCGCGTTCCGGGTTGGCCTAGTTCCTCAAAGGCTTGTTGGTGGTGAGCATGTGCTGCATGCGCTCCTGGCTCTTCGGCTCGCCGCAGAGGCTGATGAACGCCTCGCGCTCGAGCTCGAGCATCTGCTCCTCGGTGACCTCATGCGCGTGACCGGACGGGCCCCCGCAAAGGACCGTTGCGACCTTGCGGGCGATGAGCGCGTCGTGCTCGCTCGCATAGCCACCTGCGACCAGCGTGTCGATCATCATGTCGAGCGTCGCCATACCGCTTTCGCCTGGAAGTCGATATGCGCGTCGCGGTGGTGGATGGTACCCAGCCTCGGCCATCCCGATCACGCGGCCCTTGGCCTCCGTCAGCAGTCGAGCCTTGTCGAACGAGATGCCGTCCGACTTGCGGAAATAGCCGAACTCCCGCGCTTCACCTGCGCCGGTCGCGACTCGCGCCATCGCGATGTTCTGAAAGGTTCGCGAGACGAAGGGGAGGGTGTCGACGTCGGTTCCGTCGGGGATCCCCTCGAGGGCGCGCCAGAGCATGTTCATGTTGCCCGCGCCACCAGGAAGCAAACCCACACCGACTTCGACTAGACCGACGTAGGTCTCGGACGCGGCCTGCACGGCGTCTGCTCCCATGCAGACCTCGAAGCCACCGCCCACCGTCATGCCGAACGGAGCAGCCACGACCGGAATGGTCGAGTACTTCATCCGCTGCAAGGCGCCCTGCAATCCGTCGATGGTCCCGCGCAACTGGTCCCACTGCTTCTGCTGTGCTGCCATCACCACCGCGAAGAGGTTCGCGCCCACACAGAAGTGGTCACCCTGGTTGTAGATCAGTAGACCGCGGAAGTCGCGCTCCGCGATCTCCACGGCCTGGCCGAGCGCCTCGACTACGGTGTCGTCGATGCTGTTAGCCTTCGTGGTGAACGTCAGGCCGAGCACACCGTCACCGAGATCCCATGCCTCCGCGCCGCGGTTACTGAACACCGCCGCTTTGCCCTCCCGCATCACCGTCAGGCTGGCGTTGCGCGGGTCGATGTCTCGCGCCTCGTATGTACCGCGGACGAGATTGAACACGCGCCCGTCGTCCGTGTAGAAGCTATTGGCGCCTGAATTGGCCATCTTGTCCACAGAAGCAGGAACTGAAATTCCATCGGCCTTCATTCGCTCGTAGGCCGCTTTGAAACCGATGGCGTCCCAGGTCTCGAACGGGCCCAGGTCCCAGTTGTATCCCCACTTCATCGCATCATCGATGGCTTCGACGTCGTCCGTGATTTCGCCGATCATGGTGGCCGAGTACGCGAGCGTGCGCGAGAGGATCTTCCAGGCGAATTTCCCGGCAGGACCGTCGTTTGCGACGAGCGCCTTCACGCGCTCCGCGGGCGAGCCCCGGAGTCCTTTGCAAAACTTCTTGATGTCCTCGTCGCCGGCCTTGGCCCGGTAGTCGAGCTTCACTGGATCGAAAGTCTCGATTCCTTGCTTGCCCTTCCTATAGAACCCACCCCGCGTTTTGTTGCCGAGGAGCTTCCGTCCGACCATCTCGACCATGAACTTCGGTGGCTTGAAGACGTCCCGTTCCGGGTCGTCGACGAGCGCCTCGTAACAGTTGTCCGAGACGTGCTTGAACGTATCGAGCCCGACCATGTCGGCCGTCCGGAAGCTAGCGCTTTTCGGATGCCCCATCGGCGGTCCGGTGATTGCGTCGACGTCCTCCGGTGTCAGGTGGGCGTCGATCATTTCGTTCATCGTCAGAGACATCGAGTAGCACCCGATACGATTGCCAACGAAGTTGGGCGTATCTTTGCCGATGACGATCCCCTTGCCGAGTTGATCTTGGCCGAAGACTTTCATGCGCTCCATGACAGCCGGGTCGGTTTCCTCGCCGGCCACGAGCTCCAGGAGCTTCATGTAACGGACCGGGTTGAAGAAGTGCATCACGAGGAAGTTCTTGCGGAATGACTCGCCGCGTCCCTGAAGCATGTCCGCGATCCGAAGCCCGGAGGTATTCGACGCCACTACGGTTCCCTCGTCGAGCGTGCTTTCCAGCTTGTGGAAGAGGCTGCGCTTGATGTCGACGTTCTCGATGATCGCTTCGATCACGAGGTCACAGCCCTTGAGGAGCGCGATGTCGTCTTCCAGGTTGCCGATCGTCACGCGTTTGGCGTAGCTCGGATGAAAGAATGCCGCGGGCTTCGCCTTGAGCGCGCCCTGTAGGCCTCCCGCGGAGAACTGATTCCGCTTGGCCGGGTTCTCCTTGTCGGCGTCGCTCAGCCCCGGAGGGACGATGTCGAGCATCACCACATCGACTCCGGCGTTTGCAAAGTGCGCCATGATGCCGCTGCCCATAACGCCCGATCCGATCACACCTGCTCGCCGCACTGGTTTCGTCATACTTCTCTCCTGAGGTTCGGTCGGGGAACCTTCCGCAAGACGCGCCCGAAAGCAAGCCGTTACGTCCGACTGTCGGTTTGCGCCGCTATTGGTAAGAAGTTGCCGACAAGGCCGCGACCAATTCGTCGTGGATGAGGCCGTTGCTGGCGATCGCACTCCCGCCGTAGATCGTCTCTTCTCCGCTGAGGGAGCTGAACCTTCCGCCCGCTTCGCGAATCAGAACCGCCGGCGCGCAGATGTCATAGGGCTTCACACCGGGGTCGACCATGGCGTCCGAGCGACCGAAAAGGACCTGCCTGTAGCCATCGAAATCCGGAAATCCACGCGCGGAATCGCACGCCCCGGCGAGCCGAATCAGCGCATCTCCCACTCCGCACTCGGTGAACTGCTGAAGGCAGCCGTGGGTCACGGTCGCGTTTGAGAGGGGCGAAACTCTGGAGACTCGAAGAGGCCTGCCGTTGTGTGTCGCGCCCTGGCCTTGTACGGCGGCAAACAGATCGCCCTCGGCGGGCATGTAGGCAACACCCGCCACCGGGATGCCGTCGGATTCGATTCCGAGCAACACCGACCATGTAGCAAACCCGCGAACGAAGGCTCTTGTTCCATCGATCGGATCAACGATGAACCGGAGCCCGGGGTTGTTGCCATGTCGGCCTGTTTCTTCGCCATAGAATTCCGCGTCCGGGTGAGCACGGAGGACGTGTTCGCGGATCGCTCGCTCGACTTCCCGGTCGGCGTCGGTCACGGGGCTTCGGTCTGCCTTCTTCTCGGGAATGACGCCTCGTCGAAAGTGTTTCATGGCTGTGTCACCCGCGCTGATGACGACATCCTCGAGCGCGCGTATCGCACGAAGCCCTCCAATGCGATCGATGTCGAACCCGTTACTCATGGTCGAAGCATGACCCGTCGAACCGCCTCCGTGAAGCGGAGATGTTGCACCGATTCCGATTGACGACTGAGGGTTCTGTATCCACCATGGCCTCATGGCGCAGCGGGGGTCGATCGTGCCATTTGCGGGGTGGCGCCGGACGCGCCTGCTGGGGGAGTCCCCTTTGCGGCAGGCGATCCGATCCGTCGGAGATCACCTCGTCCGGATGGCCGAGGAGGTGGTGGGTCAAGACCTCGATGCTCGCATCGCAGGTATCAAGACCCACCCCAACGAGGTCGGCCACGACCCGTTTGGCTTTGATCCGGAGACCAGCCGCTATGCGCTCGCTATGGCGGCGCTCCTGCACCGCCGTTACTTCCGAACCGAGGTCTTCGGCATCGAGCGGGTTCCGCAGGGCAGGGTCCTCATCGTGGCGAACCACTCCGGACAGCTGCCCGTCGACGCGGTCATGATTTCGAGTGCCCTGATGCTCGACGCCGACCCGCCTCGCTTCCCCAGAAGCATGGTCGAGACCTGGACAGCCGAGCTGCCGTTCATCTCAACGCTCTATCCGAGGCTCGGGCAAGTCGTCGGATCTCCGGAAAATGCCCGGCGTCTGCTTCGACAGGAGGAAAGCGTCATCGTCTTTCCCGAGGGCGCGCGGGGGATCAGCAAGACGTTCGACCAGCGCTATCAGCTGACCGATTTTGGCCTCGGCTTCGTCCGGCTGGCTCTCGAGACCGATACACCGATCGTCCCGGTCGCGGTCATCGGTGGTGAAGAGCAGTACGCCTCGATCGCGGACTTCAAGCCCCTCGCGCGTCTACTGAAGATGCCTGCGTTTCCCGTGATGCCGCAGGTCTTCTTCGGCATGATCGCGCCGCTACCGACCAAGTACCGCCTCTACTTTGGTGAGCCGTTTCGGTTTACCGGCGACCCAGATGACGATGACGCAGCAATTGAAGAGAAAGTCTGGCTCGTGAAGAGCACGATTCAGAGCATGGTGAACCGCGGCTTGCGCGAGCGGAAGGGTGTGTTCATCTGAACGAGACGCTGCCTATGCCCAACCCTCAACCCACAGAGCACCACAAGCCGAGCGCGCGACGAAAGGTCGAGCGCGATAAAGAGCGACCGTCCGCCAGAGCCCCGGTTGCTCGTGGCGTGTTTGGGCGCGCCCTGGAGCCCGGGAAGCAAGCGCCCGCAGCGGAGCCGATGGCCCAGGTCCACCCACAACCGACCGTCGAGGGCGCGGTCTTGGTCACGGGTGTTTGTGGGCGTCTAGGCAAGCTCCTTGCACGAGAGCTGCACCGCACTGATCACGTCGTTGGCGTCGATCGCCGTCCATTCACCGATCGCCCCAAGGACGTCGTCCACCACCAGGTCGACATGCGACGAAAGAAGATGAAAGACATCTTTCGTGGTCGGAACATCCGAGCCGTCGTGCATCTGGGTGTTCTGCACGATCCGCGACGCAGCGACCGAGACCGGCACTCCTGGAACATCGTCGCCTTTCAGAAGCTCCTCGACTACATGTCCCAGTACGAGGTGCCGAAGCTGGTCGTGCTCTCCGGAGCCAACGTGTACGGCCCGCAGCCCAACAACCCGCAGTTCCTGACCGAAGATGCCCCGTTGCTCGGCGCTCAGCACTTTGGCGGCATGCGTGACTTGGTCGAGCTGGACATGCTCGCACAGAGTTTCTTCTGGAAGCACCCGAACGCCGAGACAGTCATCCTCCGGCCGTGCCACGTCGTCGGACGAGTCCACAACGCCGCCAGCAACTACCTGCGCTTGGAGCGCCCCGTCATGGTCATGGGCTTCGATCCGATGATGCAAGTCGTCCACGAAAAGGATATCGTCCGCGCCATCCAGCTCGCGCTTCGTCCGGGTGTGAGGGGCATCTTCAACATCCGCGGACCTGGAGAGTTGCCCCTTTCACACCTGATCCGCGAAGTCGGGGCGCGCCCTCGATTCGTTCCGTCACCGTTGGCCAGGATCGCGCTCGACCAACTTTGGAAGCTCCGGCTGAGCAGCTTCCCATCTCAGGAGCTCGACCATCTGCGCTACGTTTGCATGGTCGATGATGCGCGGGCTCGCACCGAGTTGGGTTACGAGCCAGCGCATTCGATCGACCGAGTCCTCAGAGACGTCCGGCGTTTGCGCTACCAGGTGGACTAGCGGCAAAGCCCGTCGATGCAGTCTTGTCCGCTCGGGCAGTCGCCCTTCACCCGACAGTTGCTCTCCATCTCGCTCTCGGCGTAACAGAGGTTATCCGGCCCGCAGATCGGCACCTGACCATCGTACGATGCGCAGGTATCGTCGGGTTGCGGGGCGGTGATGTCGCATTGGGTGCGACACACGCCCTCGACGCAGACAGTGCCGTTGCAATCGGCATCCGTGCGGCAGAAGGGAGCTGGCGCGTCCGGGTCGGGGCGGGTGCGCGGCCGACAGAAGCCTTGTGGGTCGCAAACCTCGATGGAGGGGCTGCAACCCTCGTCGCAGCGCCGAAGGCAGCTGCCCTCGACGCAATTGGTCTTCAGGTCGGGGCACTCGCTGCTGTCGACGCACTCCCCGACCGTCGACTGGCACAAGCTCTCCTCACAGGCTGTACCGCTCGGGCAGCGTGTATCAGGGCCGCAGAGGAGCCGGCAGCGATTGTTGGCGCAGGTGAACCCAGCGGTGCACTGGAAGTCGAATTGGCAGGTCTCGCTCAGTGGGGTGCATAGATTCTCGACGCAAATCTGAGCGTTCGGGCAATCGGCGTCGGCCAAACAGGTGCCGTCGGTTTCGGGCCGGCAGCTATTGCGGAAGTCGCATTCGAAGCCCGAGATGCAATCGGGGTCTGCCACGCACTCCGCGATGGCCGGTATGTAACAACCCCCGTCGGAACGGTCACAGTAGCTGCCGACCGGGCAATCTCCATCGGTGAGACAAACGCCAAAATCGTAGCTAGTACAACTGTTTGTCGCCGAATCGCAGAATGCGGCGGAAGGACAGTCGACGTCGCTCTGACAGGAGACCTGAACTTCGCGCTTCACCGGTCCCGACCCGTACACGGGGCATCCGGCGAGAAGCAGTACCAAGGGTACGAAAGGCGTCATGCGTGAATTGGCCATGTGCCTCGGACGCCCCGGGCCTAGGCGTATTCAAGATCGGGAGCTCTAGCCCAGAAATGTATCCTGAAAGGCGCGAATTTGACGCAGTGCTTCGTAGAGCACGATGGCGACCGCGTTGCTCAGGTTGAGGCTTCGGACGGCTCCCATCGTGGGGATGGCCCAGACGTTTTGGCGGTCCTGAAGCAGGTCGAGTGGCAGCCCAACGGACTCCTTGCCAAAGACCAGGGCATCGCCGGGCTGGAACGCCGCATCCAGATAGGAACGCGAAGAGCTGCCAGAAAACAAATGAATCCGGCGCTCTGGTTGCGATTCCTCGAACGCCTCGAATGATTCGTGGCGGTGGATTTCGACGAGATCCCAGTAATCGAGACCCGCGCGGCGGACTGCCTGGGCATCGATCCGGAACCCGAGCGGTCCGACCAGGTGCAAGGGCGATCGGGTCGCCCCGCAGGTTCGCGCGACCGCCCCCGTGTTTGGCGGAATCTCCGGCTCCACCAAGACGACGTGAAACGGGCTTGCCACCGGTGGGGCGCGCAGCTTGGGGCCTTGGGGCATACCCGTTCTTACGATAGAGGGTAGCGACATGGCAAAGCGCGCTTGGGTATTGGTGATCCTGATCGGTTTCGGTGCCCTGTTGGTATGGCGACAGAGCCGGCCTCGAACCTCTGCGAAGCTATCGCAGTGGGCCCACGTCGTGGCGACCGTGACGGCGCCGTCGGAGCTCCGCTGGGATCGGCTCGACGCTCATCCGGCCGTGAGGGAAGCGCTCGAGGGCATCGAACCGGAGCGGTTGCGTGAGGCCCTGCGAGAGGCCCGGCTCGATGGCGTCTGGGTCGGGCTTTCGCTCGAGGCTCCGTCAGGGGCAGAGGAAACACTCGCCAGCCGCTTTGGCTCGGGGGGTATCGTGCCGGGCTTTCGTGGAGAGGCGCTCACGGCGGATGGGCTTCTCTACGTCATCGACGACACAGAGTGGCCGGTCGCGATTTCGGATCGTGTGCTCGGCCGAGTCGCCCGCCGCATTCTCGAGGGCAGCGCGCCGCCTCCGCTCGATGCGTTCCCCGAGGCGATCACGCGCTCGCAAGCCGTGGAGGTGCTGGTGATGTTGAGCGGCGGCCGAGGTCCCCGACTGTGGCGCTCCGCACGCGCCCAGTCGATCGCCGAAGCGCTGATCACCGCGTCACTGGCAGCCCGCCAGCGTTGGGGGGAGCGGACAGAGACGATGGGAGGGCCGCTTGCGGAGCGACTCGATCAGCTCGATGTCGAGGTTGCGCTCTTGATTGACGATGGGACCTTTGACGTGGGCGCCATCTCGTTGATCGATGCGCTCGTCAAGGCCGAGCATGGGGTGGCGTACGAGCAGCCCGCGCGTTGGCGCTATCTTCTGCCCCGGGCCACGCGCGCGGCAGACAGCCCCACGGATGCGTACCGTCAGCTATTCCGAGAGAACGACCTCCCCGAAGACAGCTTCAAACGCAGAGATCTCCGGCTCTATCGCATTCGGTTGCAAACGCTGTCAGTCGATCAGGGTTCGACGGGCCGAAAGCCCACCGGCGCACCTCCTGGCTCCGATGAATGATCCGGGTGCATCTCCGCCTCGAAAGCGTCGAGCGGCAGATCCGGCTCGGCGGGGAGTAAGACCAAGAAGGTGCTGCCGAAACCCTCGCGGCTGCGCACGTCGATCCTCCCACCGGCCTCCGACACGATGCGATGCGAGATGGCAAGGCCGAGACCAGTACCCTGCTGCTTCGTCGTGACGAACGGCACGAAGAGATTGGCGAGCAGGTCTGATGGGATACCGGGGCCGGTGTCACGGACGCTGATTTGAACCCAGCGGCGCGCCCCCTCGCCCACTCGGAAGCGGTCTTGGACACGAGTCTCGACAAAAATGTCTCCTCCGCCCGTCATCGCTTGAACGGCATTCTGGACGAGGTTGATCAGGACCTGCCGTAGGCGCTCGATGTCGATCCGGACCTTGGGCAAATCGGGGTCGAGGGTGACGTGCAAGGCGACATCGACCGAATCGCATTCGGGCCGCAGGAGTTGGAGTGTCAAGTGAACCGCGGGGTTGACAGAGATCGGCTCGGTGTCGCTGTGCGCCGGACGGGCGTAGTCCAAGAACGAGCTGACGACTCGGTTCAAGCGGTCGACTTCGTCGACGATGATGCCTAGGAACTCGCTTGCGTCTTCGGACTGCTCGGAGGTTTCCGCTAGGTACTGTGCGCTGGCCTTGATCGACCCGAGCGGGTTCCGGATTTCGTGAGCCAGGCCGGCGGCCATCTCACCGAGGGCTGCCAGTCGGTCTCGTTCTTTCATTTGGTGGTAGAGCTGTGAGTTCTCGATGGTGACCGCGATCTGCATGGCCAACCCTGCGAGCAGCTGAACCTCTTCCCGCGAGAACGCGTCGCGCAGCCGGTCGTCGCGAACCGTGAGAAAGCCGTAGAGCTCATCTGACTCACCACGCAGGCCAAGGCAGACCGAGGCTTGCAGTGCTCGCAGAGTCACGGCGATATCGTGCGCGGTTTCCGCCTCGCGGTCGTCCCCGAGCCGCCGCCGCTCTTCGAGCTCGCGCTCGGCGTTCTCGAGCACGGCTGCGCCGGTCTTGGCGAGGCGATCGAGCAGAGGTCGTGCGGGCGCCATCTCGACACGCTCGGCCGGTTTGGGTCCGAAATGGTTCTTCAGAATGAACACGCGTGCATCGGGGTCGAGGAGATAGAGGGCGCCTTGGGTGAATCGGGGCGAACGGTCGAGACCGTCGATCAAAACCTGGCCGAGCTTTTCGACATCGAGGATGTGTGCAGCCGACCTCCGAAGGGCGAGGATGGTCTGCTCGAGCTCGAATCGTTCGTGGAAGAACACCTGAGAGATCCACTGTTGCACTTTGGTTCGAAGTGGATCGAAGAGGATCAGGACGACGAACGCCGACACGACGACGTGGAGGAAGAGCTGCTCGCCCGAAACCAGGCGCATCAACCAGAGGATGAACGCCAGCACGAATGCAAGCGCCGTGAGCACGCCCAGGCGGCCTGCTAGCTCGTAGAGATCGATCAGCCGGTAGTGCGTGATCGACTGGGAGAGCGCGTAGAGGAAGACGAGGATCAGGATGGTGCCCACTGGGGGTATGTCCAGGCCGGCGTAAGGCAGGTACTCGATCAGTGTGAACAGACCCCCCAACCCGCCGACCAAAGCGATGTATCGCAGACGTGCGCCTTCGACGCGCGACTCGGTTTCGAAGCCGAGCTTGTACAGTGACCCGAGCGCCAGGGAGAGGAAGACGGTCACGTAGAGAAGGAGGCCCCCGATGATGACGGCGTGATCGTAGAACGGGGTCAACATCGCGCCGAGGAGCAATATGGCGGCGACGACCGATGCGCGGCGCAGGAAGCGTGTCCGGCCGGTCTCCCAAGGCACCAAGACGCTGAAAAACCGCACGGCGGAAAGAGGGAGCAAGACCCCGCAGATCAGATTGAAGCGCTCCCAGAAGGGCACTCGGCCAACGACGCCGAGCATGAAGGTGCTCACGTACCAAAGGCCGGTATTGGTGGCCAGGATGCCGAAGAGCCAGCGGTCGCGCTGGCGCTGGGTTCGTAGAAGGACGCTTGCCGATAGCGCAAAGCACAAGAGTGCAGCGATAAACGAAGTCTGGGTCCGCGCGTCCACGGTCGCAGCGTAACAGCTCCCCGGGGCCGGGTCAGTTGCTACAGTAGCAGTGGAGATGGCAGTAGAGATCCTCGACGGGGCGCTCGGAACCGAGCTGGTTGCGCGAGGCCTAGAGCTCGATGAACCCGAGTGGAGCGCTCGGGCGGTGGCGCACGCACCTGGGCTGCTTGCAGAGATTCACGCCGACTATGCGAGGGCGGGCGCGACGCTCCACACCGTCAACACGTTTCGAACGCAGCCGCGGATCCTTGGGGACGGCTGGACCGAGGCGCTCGAGGCTGCCATTCGCATCGCGCGCCGGGCGGTTCCGGCAGGGGCTCGGCTGCTCGGGAGCATGGCTCCCATCGAGGACTGCTATCGTCCCGATCGGAGCCCAGGCTCCGCGGCTCGTCCGGAACACAGGCAAATCGCCGGGGCGCTGGCGCGCGCGGGCTGTGACATTCTCTTGTGCGAGACCTTTTCCAACCGAGCGGAAGCGCTAGTCGCGGCGGAGGAGGCGGTCGCTACGGGTCTCCCCGCATGGCTTTCGCTGACCGCGGGCCCATTCGGCGAGCTCCTGTCTCCCGAGGAGCTCGGGGAGCTGGCGAAGGACGCCGCGTCCACCGGTATCGAGCGCCTGCTGGTCAACTGCATCGCCGCAACGAAGATGCAACCATACGTCGAGGCGATCGAGCCCCTCGGCTTGCCGATCGGAGTCTACGCCAACGCCGGTCCCGAGGAGGACGCACTAGGTTGGGGCGCGACGAGTCGGCGCGCTGCCGATGGCTACGCAGACTTGGCCGAACGCTGGCGGGACGTAGGCGCCTCGGTCATCGGCGGGTGCTGCGGCACTGGGCCGCTCCACATTCGAGCGCTTGCAGAACGGTTCGCTTAGGAGTTGGCGGCATTTCGCGCATCGTCGCTCGATTCGACGAGCGAGCGCACGGCCAACAGCAGGTCCGACGGTTCGAACGGTTTGCGGAGCCAGCGCTCGGGTTGCCCGTCTGGGTCCGTATCGCCGGGAGGCGGGGCGCCGCTCATAATTGCCGCGCGCGTGACCAAGCCCTTCTTGCGGAGCTGTCCGAGAAGGATGTCGCCGCGCTCGTCGGGGAGGGTCAGATCGATGAGCGCCGCCGAAAACCGCTCTTCGGACGCCAGCGCCTCGGCGGCGGAGCCCACGCAGGTCGAGGCAACGCCGCTCAGCCCCAGCGTCATAGCAATGAGTCCCCGGACGCCGTCGTCGTCTTCCACCACCAAGATATGAGCGCGCTCCGCCTGCTCTGGCTTCATGACGCGACTGATTCGAGTGGATTTGGGAACCATTTCGGACTCGCGTTTGATGTTTGCCTCCGGAAGCTGAATGCGAAATTCCGCGCCCCGGCCTGGAGAGGAATCCAAGCGAATGCGGCCGCCGAGTGATTCCACCGTGCCGCGCACGATCGCCAAGCCCAGGCCTGTGCCTTCCGATCGAGTCGTATAGTACGGCTCGAAGGCGCGTTCTTTTTGTGCCTCCGACATTCCGGGGCCGTTGTCGCGCACTTCGAGGTCGATGACCGATCCGCGCGCGCGGGTCCGAATCATGACATCTCCACCGACGGGAACCATCTGCACGGCGTTGTGCGCGAGGTTCCAGACGATCGAGAACATCTGGGATCGCTTGCCCTCGACCCAGCAAGAGTCCTGGACTTCAGCGTGCACGTTGACCCGCTTGCTTTGCGCCTCGGGACGCAGCAAGCGAACGACGTCGCGAATGACCACTGAAAGGTCGGTCCGTGTGCGTTCGTGATTCGTATGACGCACCATCCGCAAGAGATCTTGCGTCGCATCGCGCGCGACCTGGGCGCTCTTCTCGATCAACGCCAACGCTTCTTCTGGCGGTGCCTTGTCGGGACGCTCGCGTGCCACTTGAGCCCAACCCACGATCGCGCTCAACGCGTTCGCGACTTCGTGCGAGACGCCGGCTGCAAGGTCCGCCGCCGCTGCCTTGGCCTGGACACTTTCGGCGATCGGGCTTTCCTGCGAAGTGATCAACACCGCAGCGCGTCCGGGGGATGCGGGGATCGCGAGGACCTGAATACCGGGCCCGGGCGCGATGGCTACCTGCCTGCCTCCGCGGGCGCTTTCGATTGCTTCGTTCACCCCTGCGGCATTGCTGTCGCCGAGCAGTCGTTGTACGCCGGCGCACAGATCGGCGGGCGCCCGTCCTCCGAGGGGTGCGAGCGCATGCACATTGCCAATCACCGCGCCGCTCTCCTCTTCCTCGAGGAGGGCCAGACGGAGTTGGTTAGCGATCCAACGAATAAGTTCTAATGACACCGCAAACGTCCGCTTCAAGCAAAATGTAAGCCCTCCCAAGCGGATTCGTCAATCGAAAGGCGCATTTTGGTGAGGGAAGGCGCAGAGCTCGCCTCAAATGCGGGATCTGCTACCTTCGGCGCCCCATGGCGGACGCAAAAATCACCCTCGAGCAGGTTTTGCACGTCGCGAAGCTCGCCAGGTTGCGCTTGTCCGCTGAGGAGGCCCAGCAGATGCAGAAACAGCTGGACGCGATCCTCGGATTCATGGCCGGGCTCGACGAGCTCGACGTTTCGGACGTCCCTCCGACCTTTCACTCGATCCCGATGGATGCGCCTATGCGGCCCGACGTTCCGGAGCGATGCAGCGATCGATCTGAAATCCTCGCGCAGGCACCTGAAAGCGACGAAGGCGGGTTTGCGGTTCCGTTGGTCCTCGAGGTTGACGGATGAGCGGCTTCCCGTGGCAGAGCGCCTTCGAGATTCGCGAGCAGATCGCCCGGGGCGCTACGAGCGCGGTCGAGATCGCACGCGCCTACCTCGCGCGCGCCGAGGAGCTCAATCCCAAGCTCTCGTGCTTTCTCACCATCGACCACGAGGGCGCGCTGGCGGCAGCATCGCAGGTCGACCGTGCGCGGAATGCTGGTGAGCCGCTGGGCCCCCTAGCAGGTGTGCCGATTGCCCTGAAAGACAATCTATGCACCCGGGGCACGCGCACGACCTGTGCCTCCAAGATCCTCGGCGACTACATACCTCCCTACGACGCGCACGTGGTCGAAGCGTTGCGGGCGTCGGGCGCCGTCATTCTCGGCAAGACGAATCTCGATGAATTCGCCATGGGCTCATCCAACGAGAACTCCGCGTTCGCCAACGTACACAACCCTTGGGCGCTCGACCGCGCGCCAGGTGGTTCCTCGGGCGGCTCTGCGTGCGCCACGGCTGCCGGCCTGGCCTCGTTGGCGCTCGGCAGCGACACGGGCGGCTCGGTTCGACAGCCAGCCGCGTTTTGCGGCATCACCGCCATCAAGCCGACCTACGGCCGCGTATCGCGCTTTGGGTTGGTCGCGTTTGCGTCTTCGCTCGACCAGATCGGACCGATGGCACGTTCCGTTCGGGAGGCAGCGCAATTGCTCGAGGTGATCGCCGGTCATGATCGCCGCGACGCGACCTCTGCCGATCGGTCGACCGGTGCGTACCTCGCCGCCTGCGATGGCGGGGTGAAAGGGTTACGCGTTGGGGTGGTCCGTGACTTGCTCGACGGGCTTCAGGACGCCGACGTTCGCGCCGGAGTCGAGGCTGCGTTGGCTGCGCTCGAAACGGGAGGCGCGACATTGGTCGACGTCTCGCTGCCTCACGCCAAGCATGCGGTGTCGGTCTACTACCTGATTGCGACCGCCGAGGCCTCGAGCAATCTCGCCCGTTTCGACGGGATTCGCTACGGCCTCCGGGTGCGAGGCGAAGACCTGACGCAGACCTACACCAACACCAGGGCGGAGGGCTTCGGGCCGGAGGTTCGGCGCCGAATCATGCTCGGGACCTACGCGCTCTCAGCAGGCTATTACGATGCGTTCTACCTCAAGGCGCAGCGGGTCCGCACGCTGATCCGACGCGACTACGATACCGCATTCGAGCGCTGCGATCTCGTCTGCACCCCGACCAGTCCGACCCCGGCGTTTGCCCTCGGGGAAAAGACGAGCGACCCCCTCGAGATGTACCTGGCCGACATCTTCACGCTGCCCCCGAGCCTAGCGGGCCTTGGGGCGATCAGTACACCGTGTGGTCTCTCGGCGGACGGGTTGCCCGTCGGGATCCAACTCGTCGCCCGTCCGTTCGAAGAAGAGGTTCTTTGCAGTGCGGCGCAGGTGGTGGAAGACGCGTGCGGGCTGGTCACCTCGCACCCGACTCAGTGCTGAGCAGTGCGCGCTCGGGCGCAACTGCATCGACGGCCCACTACTTCGTGTCTGCCTGGTTCCGATCGCCGCCGCTCGTGGCCGCGATGATGGCTGACGACATGCTTCGGCGATCCTCGCCTGCAACCTCGACCCGGTTTCGGCCTCGGGCTTTGGCGCGATAGAGCGCTTGGTCTGCCTGCTCGATCAGACTATCTGCGCTGCTGTCTCGTCCGAGCGTTGCAAGGCCGATGCTCACGCTGATCTGCTGGGGGCCGCCTTCGACCTCCGGGGTGGTGGCTAGGCGGCCGCGGAGCCGCTCGGCGACGATGCGGGCTGCCGCGAGCTTGATCTCCGAAAAGATCACGAGGAACTCCTCGCCACCCCAGCGGGATACGATGTCGTTTCGCCGAACGTATTCGGTGAGCGAATCGGCGATCTGCTTGAGGACCCGGTCGCCTGCGCTGTGCCCGAATTCGTCGTTGATCGCCTTGAAGTGATCGACGTCGCACATGGCCACGCAAAGGCCTGTGTTGTTTCGCCGCGCGCGTGCGATCTCTTCTTCGAGGCGTTTGCTCGCATGACGTCGATTGTACAAGCCGGTGAGGCCGTCCGTCAGCGCGAGGAGCTGCGTTTCCTCCATCAGGAAGAGCGACTTCACGACGACGCCCAAGGCGTCGGCAATTAGCGTCACGGTGCGCACGTCGGTCTCCGCGCAGACATTGGGTCCACCGAAGACCTGTAACGATCCGAGGGTCTCATCGCGCACCCGGATCTCGCAGGTGTGGCAGCGTCCGCCGACGGCGATGTGACCGCTACCGAACTTGGGGTCCGGGGCCACGGTCGTGTGAGTGGCGGCCAGGCTCTTCTCCGGGATCGCAAGAGCCGCCAAGCCTGCGGTGGAATCGCCCTCGGGCCACGGCCCGCGCGCGCGAACCGAATAGGTCGGACCACCGGGACCGAGAAGATGGAGCACGAGATACGGACAGCCTATGACTTCGGCCGTCAGCTCCAACACTTTCGACCCAAACTCGATTCGATCGTGCACGTGGTCCATCAAGCGGCGGACTTCGGATTGCACCACGACGTCGAAGAGATGGTGGTCGAGCACCGCACTCACCCGTTCGAGGGGAGTGCCGGTCAGCTCGGGGCGGACGCTGTCGCGTGGAGTTCGGCCCTTCATCAGTTTTTCGATCGTCGGCAGGAGCAGATCGTCCATGTCCTCCTTCGCGAGGTAGACATCGGCCCCGGCGTTGCGACCCCAGAAGCGCGTCTTGGCTTCCTTCGTGGCGGTCAGCAGGACGAAGGCGATGTCGGCCATGCCAGGGTCGCCGCGGAACACACGGCAGAGCTGGACACCGGTGATCGAGCCCATTTCGATGTCACTCACGACGAGGTCGAACGTTTGCTCGAGGGTGAGTGCGAGCGCTTCTTCCCCAGAGCTGGCTTCAGTGATGTGGAAGCTCATCGTTTCGAGCTTCTGTACGACACGCCGCCGAATCGACGGGCTGTCGTCCACCACTAAGACCCGAAATGTTCCGGGCGCTTTCCCCCCTTGATTCGCCTCTGAAGGCATTTTCACCCTGCTTCATGATGGGTAAGTCCTTATCCGAATGCCAATGTATCTGGGCCGGGCACGCCGTGGCCTTCCATCCGCCCTGCGCTATAACCGCCCGGCATGACTGCCTATGAGCCGGTGATCGGCCTCGAAGTGCACGCCCAAATGCGTTCGCGAACGAAGCTGTTTTGTGGGTGTCCCACCGACTACGGGGCGCCCCCCAACACGCACACCTGTCCAGTGTGTTTGGCGCTTCCTGGTGCTCTTCCGGTGCCCAATCGAAAGGCCATCGAGCTCGCCGTGCAGGCGGGCCTGGCCTTGGAATGTGAGGTCGCCTCACACAGTGTCTTCGCTCGGAAGAACTACTTCTACCCGGACCTACCCAAGGGATATCAAATCTCTCAGTTCGAGCTACCGCTGAACGGGAAAGGGCATCTCGACATCGAAGTGGATGGCGAAACCAAGCGGATTGGGATCACGCGCATCCATGTCGAAGAGGACGCCGCGAAGAACATTCACGGCACCGGTTCGGCTGCGGTGACGCTCGTCGACTTCAACCGTGGCGGCACGCCCTTGATCGAAATCGTCAGCGACCCGGACCTGCGGAGCGCTGCTGAAGCCGAGGCGTACCTCAGGAAGCTTCGCGACCTGTTGATGTTCATCGGAGTCAACGACGGTAACCTCGAGGAAGGCTCGTTCCGGTGTGATGCCAACGTTTCGATTCGTCCGGTCGGACAGGTGGAGCTGGGGACGCGGGCGGAGTTGAAGAACATCAACTCGTTTCGCTTCGTGAAGAAGGCGATCGAACACGAGATCGCGCGCCAGGAAGGTGTCTTGCAGAGTGGCGGTACCGTAGTGCAGGAGACCCGCACGTGGAGTGAGGCGCAGGGCAAGACGATCTCGATGCGCGGAAAAGAGGAGGCGCACGACTATCGCTACTTCCCTGATCCAGACCTGCCACCGATTGCGGTTACCGAAGAGCGCATCGCGGAGCTACGCGCTGCGATTCCGGAGCTCCCGGAGGCAAAGCGGGCGAGATGGCAGACGGAGTTCGGTTTGACCGAGTACGATGCGGGCGTGCTGTGCAGTCACCCCGAGGTCGCGCGCTACTTCGAGGAGGCCGCTTGCTCGCTCCTCGACCGGTCCGGCCAGAAGAAGACGGATGCCGGAAAGAAGGTCGCCAACTTCGTGCAGGCAGAGGTGTTACGGCACGTGGTGACCGACGGGCTGGCTGCGTCGTTCCCGGTGCTGCCGAGCGCGGTGGCGGAGCTGCTCGGATATGTCGAAGACGGCACGATCAACGGCAAAATCGCCAAGAAGGTCTTTGCCTCCATGGTCGAGACCGGCAAGGGCTCGAAAGCGATCATCGATGGGCAAGGACTGGCGCAGGTAACCGATACGGGAGCCATCGAGGACGAGGTTCGTCGCGTCCTCGATGCAAGTCCATCTCAGGTGGCCCAATACAAAGAGGGCAAGGCCAACCTGATGGGATACTTCGTTGGGCAAGTGATGAAAGCCACCAAGGGCGCTGCGAATCCGAAAGTGGTCAACGAGATCCTGCAGCGCGTGTTGGCCGATCGATGAGCATGCGCCTTTCGCGCGCACCACTGAGCGGCGCCGATTGGTTTGCAGTCGAGTTCGATCCCGGCACCCGGGAGGTCGTGATGCTCGATCAGAGGCTTCTGCCCGGCGAGGTCCGGTATCATCGCTACCGAAAGCCGGACGAGGTCGCGGACGCGATCCGTAACATGGTGGTCCGCGGCGCGCCTGCGATTGGGATCTCCGCCGCCTATGCGCTCGCGATGGTTGCTCGAGACGTGTCGGGCGATGCGAAGATGTTCCTGGTTGCCAATGGCACCGCAGGGCGGGTTCTCAACGCGACTCGGCCGACCGCGGTGAATCTGTCCTGGGCGATTGCGAGAATGTCTCGGACGGCTGGAGAGGTTTGCGAGCTGGCGCCTGAGGAGCGGTACCAGGGAATGCTCCATGCGGCCGAAGCGATTCACCGCGAGGATGTCGCGGCCTGTCGCCGCATCGGCGAGCTCGGCGCGGCGGAGGTGCCCGACGGCGCGGTGATCCTCACGCACTGCAACGCCGGTGCCCTGGCGACGGGCGGCTATGGCACGGCGCTGGGGGTGATCCGGGCGGCTCACGCACGGGGCAAGCACGTGCGCGTGCTGGCCGGGGAGACCCGACCGTACCTGCAGGGGGCGCGGCTCACTGCATGGGAGCTTCATCAGGATGGGATTCCGGTGGAGGTGATTACCGACAACATGGCGGGGCACTTCTTTCAGAAGAGGGAGATTCAGTTCGTGGTGGTGGGTAGCGACCGCATCGCGGCGAATGCCGACGTTGCCAATAAGATCGGCACGTATTCCATTGCGGTGCTCGCGAATCACCATGAAGTTCCCTTTACCGTTGCAGCCCCCTGGAGCAGCGTGGACCGGCGGGCGCGATCCGGTGCGGACATTCCGATCGAAGAGCGCTCGCGAGACGAGGTGGCGAAGGTAGGCGGTGTGACGATGGTCGCTGACCGTATTGCTTGCAGGCATCCCGCCTTCGACGTCACGCCCGCGAGCTTGATCGATGCGATCTATACGGAACGTGGCGTCGTACGCCCGAAGATCGGCGAGCGCCCCGACATCCTACAGGCGTAGAAGCGCGGCGCCCCAATTGAGCCCGGCGCCGAGCCCGAGGAAGCACAAGAGGTCGCCCTGGTGAATTGCGTCGTCGTGCCGAAGCTCGTCGGTGAGGATGCCGATCGTGGCCGCGGAGGTGTTGCCGTAGCGGGCGATGTTCGAGGGGATCTTCTCGGGCGAAATCCGGAGCGCATGGCGCACCGCCTGGTTGATTCGATCGTTGGCCTGGTGCGCGATGAAGCAGTCGATGTCATCCAGCGAGATTTGGTGGGTCTCGCAGAGCGATCTGACCGTGCGCGAAAGTGTCCGGACCGCCTTCTTCAGGAGAGAAGGGCCGATCATCCGAGGAATGTGTGCGTCGGCGAGCAAGGCTTCCGCGCTGACATAGGGCACGCTACGGAAGCCGACACCCGGGACGAAAAGATGGTCGAACGAATCGCCATCGCTATGAAGCTCGGCACCGATGAAACCGCCATCAGGAGCCTCGCTTTGCCGCAGGACCATCGCTGCGGCGCCGTCGCCGAAGATGACAGCTAACCCTCGGTGTCGAGTTGCTCGCTCGTAGGCAGCGACCTCGACCTTCCGGTCCGCTTCGGAGCGAACGAGATCCCAGTCGTCCCAGGGCATGAACCCCGCGTGAACATCGGCACCGACGAGCAGAATCGTCTCCGCGGCGCCGGATTGAACGAGACCATTGGCGAGCTGGAGCGCGTACGGAATCGCCGCACACTGCTGACGGATGTCGAGGGCTGGCACGCCCGAGATTCCGAGCTTTGCGCCGAGCAGCGGCCCTGAGCCCGGGAAGAAGTAGTCGGGTGTCATGGTCGCGAAGATGATGTAGTCGACGTTCGATGCCTCGATACCGGCGTCGTCGAGTGCCTTCCTGGCCGCTTCGACGGCTAGATCGCTGGGCCCCTCGCCGTCGCGCGCGAAGTAGCGCTGCCGGATGCCGGTGCGCGATTGAATCCACTCGTCGTTGGTTTCCATCACACGGGCAAGAGCGTCATTGGATACCGGCGCGCCCGGCAGATGGCGTCCGGTCCCGATGATCGTCACGCCGCTCATGCGAGGATTTCACCTTGCCACAATGCCTCGGGACCGCTTCGCCGGCGCACGACGCGGGAACGCGAGCCATCGACCAGAACTTCCGGTGGCAAGGGACGGGCGTTGTACATGCTTTGCATCTCTCGTCCGTATGCGCCGGCGCCGCGGATCACAAGCAAGTCACCCTGGCTCAAGTCGGGCAACGGGCGTTCCCTCGCAACGAAGTCGCCAGACTCACAGACCGGACCCACCACGTCCACGGGGACGAGGTCGGCGTTCGGGTCCGGTTCCACAATCGGCATGATCGCATGGTATGCGCCATATAACGCGGGGCGAATGAGCTCGGTCATCGCGGCGTCGACGATGACAAAACGGCGATCGCCCTGCATCTTGGTGTACAAGACGCGGGTCAGGAGAACGCCTGCGTCTCCGACGAGTGCGCGCCCGGGTTCGGTGATGATCTCCAGCTCAGGGCGAAGCATGCCAGATGCCTCCAACCCTTCGCGAATTGCAGCGCCAAACACGTGGGCCGGCGGGTACGCATCGACCTCTTGCCCGTAGTGCATCGGCCAGCCGCCGCCAACATCGATGGCGCGCAAGGTCGCTCCTCGATCGATGCAGCGTCCGGCAAAGTTGCCTAGGATCTCGATCGCTTCGCGAAGCGGTTGCGGAGACGAGAGCTGAGAGCCGATGTGACACGCCACCGCCTCGAGCTTCAAGTATGGACTCTTCAATATGCGCGGAATCACGGACTCGGCCACGGAGATTGAGAGACCAAACTTCGATTCGCGCAGACCGGTCGCGATGTAGGGATGCGTCTTGGGGTCGACATCTGGGTTGACGCGCAAACCAATCTGCAGGGGACGGCCAAGCTCCTTTGCGACGCTCTCGACGACGTCCAGCTCTTGAACGTTCTCGACATGCAGCGCGCGAATTCCAGCGATAGCGGCTGCGGCGATCTCGTCGCGGCGCTTTCCGACTCCGCTATAGATGATGCGCTCGGGGGCAAACCCCGCCTTGAGGGCCCGCTGCATCTCGCCGACGGACACGATGTCCGCACCGCATCCTTGCGACGCGAGTCGTGCTAGCACCGAGAGGTTTCCGTTCGCTTTTACCGCGTAGGCGATCAAGTGCCGTGCAAAAGAAAGCGCCTCGTCGATTGAGCGGTAGGCGTCATCGATCGCGGCACCGGAGTAGACGAAAGCGGGAGTGTCGACCTCTGCAGCGATGGACTCCAGCGGAACCTGCTCGCACGCGAGTGCACCGTCTTGGTACGTGAACCAGCGAGATTCCGGGATGTGCACGTTCGACATGACGCTCCTTTATGAGTGGCGTCGCGCTTCGAGTCGACCCCGAAGCTCTGCGATAGCGTCCGCGACTCGTGCGCGTGCGGGCCCGCCGATGACGTCGCGTCTCTCGACTGCGGTCTCCATGTCCAAGGCGAGGAAGACCGTTTCGTCGAACGCCGGATGCAGGGCCTTATAAGCGCCGAGCGGCAAGTCGGAGAGCGTTTTGCCTTGTTGAGCGGCCTGTTGCACCAGCTTTCCCGCGACATGATGAGCGTCCCGGAACGGAACTCCTCGCGACGCCAGCCAGTCTGCGACCTCGGTCGCGTCCAAGAATCCGGCTTGCAGCGCAGTGGCCATTCGGGCCTTGTCGAACGTCGCCGAGTCGATGGCACCAGTCAAAACCGCTACGCAGTCGTGAACAGTATCGAATGCCTCGAACACGGGGGCCTTATCCTCTTGGAGATCGCGGTTGTACGCGAGCGGAAGGCCCTTGAGCATGACCAAGAGATTGACGAGGGAGCCGACGACGCGCCCTGTCTTCCCGCGCACGAGCTCGGGCATATCAGGGTTCTTCTTCTGAGGCATGATCGAGGAACCGGTCGTAAACGCGTCGCTCATTTGCACGAAGGCGAACTCCTGGCTGGACCAGAGCACGAGCTCCTCCGCAATCCGGGACAGATGCACGGAGCAGATTGCGAGCGCGCTCACGGACTCGAGGAGGAAGTCTCGACTAGCCACCGCATCGAGCGAGTTGCGCATCGGACGGGCGAAGCCGAGGGCCTTGGCCGTAGCGTCGCGGTCGATCGGAAAGGTCGTTCCCGCGAGAGCGGCACTGCCGAGGGGGGATTCGTTCATACGCAGTGCCGCGTCGACGAGACGGCCTCGATCGCGGTCGAGCATCTCGGCCCACGCGAGCAGGTGATGCGCCAACCTGACCGGTTGCGCGCGTTGCAGGTGGGTGTACCCCGGCATCAAATACTCCACGTGCGCGTCCGCCTTGTCCGCCAGAACCGCGAGAAATGCGTCGATGTCCGCCACGATCGATTCGCACGCCTGTCGCGTCCAAAGGCGCAGATCGGTAGCCACTTGGTCGTTGCGGCTCCGGGCTGTGTGTAGCCGTCCGCCAGCGTCGCCTATTGCGCTGGTCAAAGCGAGCTCGATGTTCATGTGGACGTCTTCCTTGCTCGCGTCCCATTCGAAGTCGCCTCGCTCCAGCGAGGATCGGATCGTTTCGAGGCCCGCCACGATCTGATCAGCGTCGTCGCGGGACAAGATCTTGCGGTCGGCGAGCATGCGCACGTGTGCGATTGAGCCGTCGATGTCCTGCGGCCAAAGGCGCCCATCGACGTCCACGCTGGCGCTGAACGTCGCTGCGATGGCGTCCAGCTCTTGTTCGAAGCGGCCGCCCCATGCCTTGTCGCTCATCGTTCCTTCTCCGCTATTGCTGCCTTGGCACTCGCATGTCTACACGGTGAAGCAGGCGGGAGCCAGCCCGAAGCGTCCATGCCTCGGTTGCAAGGGCAAGTAACGCTGCCACGACGGGCGTCATCCACCCGAAGACCGCGCCGGCCGTCACGGCGACAGCGACGAAGATACATGCGCCGCAGCTTCGCCACGTTGCTCGCCGGACGGCCCGAGCAACCCAAAGAGCCCCGGCGGCATCGCGTACGTCTTGACTTGCCACCACGATCCCGCGGTCCTCCAAATCAGAGCCCACCAAGCGAAGCGAGATCGGAATATCGGCTGCGGCGAGGACTGAGTCATCGGCACCGCCACGGCCAATCGTTGCAGTGATGCTACCGCTCTCCCGCAGGGCCCGCACCTCCATGACCCGCTCTTGGGGTAGGAGAGGGGCTTTGACGCCCTGTGCACCGAGCTGCGCGGCGATCCGCTCCACCGTGCGTCTTTCGTCCCCGGACAGAATTACGACCTCACACGGCAAATCCGCGATGCGCTGGATCGCATCCCGTGCGCCAACGTGGATCGGATCGAGGATCGCGAGCAGCGCCTGGAGCCTGCCGTCGACGGCGACGAAGACGGGGGTCAGCCCCTCGTTCTCGATGTGAGCGGCGTCATCGTCCGCAGTGGCGACGCTGATGCCCTCGTTCAGCAGGAGTTGTCGCCGCCCAACGACGATAGGGACACCGTGAGAGGTAACCGCAGTCACACCCAGCCCGGTGTGCTCCCGTTCCTTTCGCACCGTGGCTGTGCGCTCGCCGTTCTCCGACGCGTACTGTCGGATTGCCCGGGCGATGGGATGGTCCTCCGCCGCTTGCTCGGCGGCTGCTGCCAGCGCGACAACCCGACTGATCTCCATGCTCCCCAACGAATGCACACGCTGAACCATCGGGGCGCCGGTGGTCAGAGCTCCACGCAGGAGAATCGCCGCAGTCTTCGTTCGGCCCGCGTCGCGCAGGGCGCGGGAGCTACCGAAGAACATCCCGCGCCGCGCCGAGGCCAGCGCGCCTGCGTGCAGTGGCACGTCGAGTGACGCAAGCAGGGCAAGCAAGGGAAGCCCGAGGAGCAGAGTCGACGCACCGGCCGGCCCGGCCCAGAAAAGGGTTGAAAGCGTTGCCGGGGCCAAGATCAACCAACTCCACTGCGTCAGGCCGAACCGAAGCTGGGATGTCAGGGCGCGGTCCGGTTGCGGCCGCTGACCGAGCTCGATCGCGCGAACCACGCCGCGTTGGCGACCGGTCCGACGAACCCGAATGGTGACAGCTCCCTCCAGCAGGCGGGTGCCGGCCAGAACGAAGTCTCCCTCGCTGTAGATTCGAGAATGACTGGCCTTGGGGTATCGCAGCGCCAGCCCCGAGCCTGCTTCGATCACGCCATCCGCGGGAGCGTGCTCGCCCTCCAGAAGGACGACCAGCTCGCCTTGCCGGAGGTCAGCAGTCGACACCTCTTCGTACGCGGATGCGTCCTGCGAGGGGATGCGAGCTTTTGCCGGCAAGGTTTCGAGCAGCTCGCGAGCCGTGGTGCGAAGGGACATGATCATCGAAGAATGCAGTCCGCTGCGTGTCGAAACCGCAATGGCTGCGATCGCGGCGCCCAGGAGCGACCATCGCTGTGCCTCAGGGTCGGCGCTCAGCAAGCCTGCGGTAACGGCGAGAACGAGGCCGACCGATGCGACGACCCGGAGTGACGGAGTCGCTCGCATGGTAGCGAGGGGTATTCGGGCGTTGACCGCAGCGCAGAGCACGACGAGAAAGGCTGTGATCCACGGGGTCGCAGCGCTTCGCGTGAGCGAGATCAAGACGAGCGCCAGGAGCGCCAGGGCCGTCGCGATGAGGGGGTCGTAGGGTCGCCCCTCCTCGCCTTCACCGTCGCCGGTATCGTTGTGGTCGCGAACGAGCGTGGCTTCGCGCACGAGGTCCGGGATCGACGGACGTTCGAGCCGAGGGCGCTCGCTGGGGCGGAAGGCGGGGACGTCGAAGTCGCGGTCGCCCTCGAGAAACCGCGCCTTGCAACGATCGGTGCAAAAATAGCGCTCTCCATCGTCGAGGTGCAGGACACGTGCGGCGCGCAGCGGATCGACATTCAGCCCGCAGGCTGGGCACCGCCGGAATGGCATCTGGGGACGTGCGTGGTGCATCTACCAAGGCTCCTACGAGGAATCGACATCCGGTCAAGGACGCGGTAAGGGAGCGCCCGGAGGTCGAATGACGACGCGTGTGGAAACCGATTCGATGGGTCCGATCGAGGTGCCCGCGGACAAGTACTACGGCGCTCAGACGATGCGGTCGCGCATGAACTTCCGCATCGGCGAGGAGAGGATGCCGATCGAGATCGTGAGAGCGTTTGGTATCCTCAAGAAGGCCGCAGCAATCACCAACCACGAGCTCGACAATCTGGACGATGATCTTTGCAAGTTGATCGTGCGAGCGTCGGACGAGGTGATCGAAGGAAAGCTCGATGACCACTTTCCCTTGGTCGTCTGGCAGACCGGTTCGGGTACGCAGTCGAACATGAACGTCAACGAGGTCATTTCGAACCGCGCAATCGAGCTTGCCGGCGGCCAGATGGGCAGCAAGACGCCGGTTCATCCGAACGATCACGTCAATCGGTCGCAGTCGTCCAACGACACGTTTCCGACCGCCATGCACATCGCCGCTGTCATCGCCCTCGAAGATATGCGGCCGACGGTACAGACGCTTCGTGACACACTGGACGGTAAGGCCAAGTCCTTCGCGCACATCGTGAAGATTGGACGAACCCACTTGCAGGATGCGACACCGCTGACACTGGGGCAGGAAATAAGCGGATGGGTTTCGCAGATCGATCACGGATTGGCCGCGGTCGAGGCGACGATGCCGCAGCTGCGCGAGCTCGCGCTCGGAGGAACGGCGGTGGGCACCGGGCTCAATACGCATCCGCAGTACGCAGACCGGGTGGCCGCGAAGATTTCGGAGATCAGCGGCAGGCGCTTCGTTTCTGCCCCCAACAAGTTCGCGGCACTTGCGGCACATGACGCGTTCGTCGGCACTAGTGGCGCCCTCAAGCAGCTTGCGGTGGCGCTCATGAAGATCGCAAACGACGTGCGCTGGCTTTCGTCCGGACCCCGCTCGGGGATTGGGGAGATTCGCATTCCGGAAAACGAGCCTGGAAGCTCGATTATGCCGGGCAAGGTGAACCCGACGCAGTGTGAAGCGATGACCATGGTTTGCACGCAGGTCATGGGGAACGATACAACGATTGGAATTGCTGGCTCGCAGGGCAACTTCGAGCTCAACGTCTACAAGCCGGTGATGGCGTACAACCTCCTGCAGTCGATACGCTTGCTCGGCGATGTGTGTCGGAGCTTCAACGACAACTGCGCGGTGGGTATCGAGCCAAATCTCGAGACGATCGACGACAAGCTTCATCGCTCGCTGATGCTGGTCACTGCGCTCAACCCGATCATCGGGTACGACAATGCTGCCAAGGTCGCTAAACACGCCTATAAGAACAACACGACGCTTCGAGACGCGGCGATCGAGCTCGGATTGTTGACCGGTGAACAGTTCGACGAGTCCGTACAACCCAACGAGATGGTGGGACCCCTCAAGCTATGACGATCGAAATCAAGCAACACGAACCTGGCGAGGACCTGAAGGACTTCATCGAAGTCGCGTTCGAGGTTTATCGCGACGACCCTGCCTGGGTAGCGCCCCTCCACATGGAAATCACCGACCGGCTGACCCCTGAGAAGAATCCGTTTTTCGAGCATGCCGAGGTGGCCTTGTTCACGGCTTGGCGAGACGGCAAGGCGGTCGGCCGTATTTCGGCGCAAGTCGACCACGAGCATCTTCGTATCCACGCGGACAACGTGGGGTTCTTCGGTTTTTTCGACACGATCGACGATCAGGAGGTCGCTTCGGCGCTGCTCGCGGCTGCCGAGAAGTGGCTGGCGGGTCGAGGCATGACCGTGATGCGGGGGCCATTCTCGTTGTCGATCAACGAGGAGACAGGGATGCTCGTCGAGGGCTTCGATTCGCCTCCGACGATCATGTCCCCGCATCACCGCTCCTATCAGGGGGGGCTCGCCGAAGGCGCGGGCTTGCACAAGGTCAAGGACTGCTACGGCTGGAAGTACGAAGTGGCGCCCGCACCCGCTCGTGCGCAGAAGGCATGGGAAACGATCAGCAGCCTTCCCGAGGTGCGCTTCCGATCGGTGAAGCCCGGCAAGCTGAAGAAGGAGGTTCACGACATTCTCGACGTGTTCAACGACGCCTGGCAGGACAACTGGGGCTTCGTTCCTGCCACCGATGCCGAAGCCAAGAAAATGGCAGCGGACTTGCAGCTGATCCTCGACAAGCAGCTCTCGTTTTTCGCGGAGATCGACGGCCAACCGGTGGCGATCTGCGTTTGCCTGCCAAACCTCAACGAAGTCATCTTCGACTTCGATGGGAAGTTGAACCCGATCAACATTGTCAAGCTGATCTGGCGGCTGAAGATTCGGCGACCCAAATCCGCTAGGCTGATGCTCCTCGGTATCCGAACCGAGCTGCGCGGGAAGAAGCGCTACGCCCCGCTTGCTACGGCTGTGATCGCGGAGCTCGTGCGGCGCGGTCTGAAGGAAGGCTACGAGTGGGCCGAGCTGGGTTGGACGCTGGAAGACAACCGGCTGATCAACGCGGCGATTCAAGGGATGGGCGCTCAGGTCTACAAGCGCTATCGCATCTTCGAGAAGTCCATTCGAGCCTAACGGCGGACTTCGAGCGACTGGCCATCTGTCGTGACGATGACTCCGCCTCGGACATCGGTGCGCAGCACCCTCGCGCCCAACTCACGTAGGCGCGCGATCACCAGGGCGCTAGGGTGGCCGTAGCGGTTTCCGGCGCCGCTGCTGATCACAGCTAGGGAAGGGCGGACCGCTGCGAGGAAGGGTATCGAGCTCGAGGTTCTCGACCCGTGATGGGCCACTTTGAGCACATCGGAACGCTGGACGTGTCCCCGTTCCAGCAACTCGCGCTCCGCGTCCAATTCGAGGTCGCCTGTGAGTAGGAACGAGCGTTGACCGAACACGAGCCTGAGCGTGATCGAGTTGTCGTTGAGCCCAAGCGCTGCGTCGTATCGGGGACAAGGCCAGAGCACCTCGACGCTGGCGCCCCCGAAGCCGGGATGCATGCCGCAGAGCTCGGGCACGAATCGCACCCGGGTCCCGAGGGCCGTCGCGGATGAGACGACGCGTGCCATGGCCCCGTCGCGTTCCTCGGTCAGTAGCTGCCCGTTCAACCAAAGCTCCCCGATTGCGACTTCGCCGAGGAGGGGCTCTAGCCCGCCGTAGTGGTCGGGATGGCCGTGGGTGATCACCAGCAGGTCGATGCGTGAACGGCGGCGAGCGGCGAGTAGGTCTCGGAGCTCGCGTACGGCTGGGTGACGACCTCCGCGCCCGGTGTCGACCAATGCGAGCTCCCCGTTGGGAAAGTCGATGAGTGCCGCGTCCCCCTGGCCGACATCGACGAACGAGACGCGCAGCAGGCCGCGGGGTCGTTCACGCGCGACCAATGCGCGGTCGGCGGCGAGCCACAGAAGTGTCGCAGCGATGAAGACGGCGAGATGTTGTCGCCATCCTCGACTGATCAACAGGAAGAGACATGCGGCAAGAACGACGAAGCCCTGCACCAGGTCCAGGGGCGGAAGCCGCCGAGTGATTGCGAGCGGGGCGAACACATCGCAGAGGCAGAGCAACAGATGGACGGACATCGTCAGCGCGGCTCCCGCAGGCTCGGCCAGGATCGGAATCGACGTGGTCAGGGCGAAGACGTGGGCCAAAGGGATCACCACCAAGCTGCCAAACGGGAGAACGATGATGTTGGTAAGCCATCCGATCAGCGGGACGCCCCCGAACCACCACCAGACCATCGGAGTGGTCGCGATGAGCGTGCGGGCGCTGATTCGGGCAGAGGCGCGAAGTCGATGCCAGGGCTGGTCGGCGCGGACACGAGGTGTGCTGAGGATCGCCGACGTGGCGATGATCGAGAGGAGAAACGCCGGCCGTAGAGCCATTGCCGGATCCGGAACGGAGAGAATCAAGGCAGCGCCGGCCGTGACCGCGGTGGCAGATGGGCGACGGCCGATAGCCACGAGGCCCCAGGCGAGGGCCGCCGTGATCGCAGCGCGCCAGGCGCTCGGCGAGCCACCGGCGAAGAAGGCATGCAGCAAAGTGAGGGGGATCCCGAGCAAGGCGGCCAATCGTTTCGGGTCCAACCCACGCGCCGTGCCGCGTAGCAGCCAGTGAAGCGTTCGGACCAGTGTCCCGCTCACCAAAGCGACGTGAAGCCCGGACACCGCGAACAGGTGTGCGAGGCCGACCGCCGCGATCTTCTTTCGCTCGGCATATGGAAGCGCCCCGCCGTCGCCGAGCACCAGCGCTCGGGCAACGCCGGCTACATCTTGGGGCAGCGCTCGGTTCATATGGCGCCGTACCCGAGTACGCGCGCGATCCATGATTGTGGCGCCCCGAGAAACCTCGACGACTTCGAGCGGCGCCGAGCCGCTCCAGCGGGCCCAGCAGCCAGTGGTCCGAAGCGAGAGCCTTGGGTGCGGGGAGGGGTTGTGCAGCTCGGTGCGGGGACGGAGCTCCGCCTGGATCGCGACGACGCTGCCCAGCGGTGGCACTCGTGCGTCATGCACCGTGGCGGCGAGCTCGAGCCCGACCGGGAGGCCTTGCCTCGACTGCAACATGCGGCCTTGGAGAACGCGCAGGCGAATACGCGCGTCGTCGAAACCATGGCGGATCGATTCGACGTGAGCGGTAAGCTGTGCCTTCCCGCGGATCGAGCAGGGCGCCGGCGTAGACTGCGCCACACCCAGTCCGCAGCAGAGCGCGAGACACGACAGCGGTACGCTCCAGAGACGGGAGCTCAGGTCGCGGTGGTGCGTCACGATGGCGAGCGCCCCGATCAAGCCCGCCCCGGCGAGGACCGGCCCGCTGCCGGGCTGCCATTGCGCGCCGATGAACAGCCCGCTCAGCCAGGCAGCGGCGATACATGGAAGCACAAAACCGGCAGAGCAAGGCCCATGCCGTCTAAAATCACTGCGTAGCCCGGACGGGTACGCATCTCGCGTTGGCGGCCGCCGGCGGGAACGTGCCGGCCCGGCGTCGATCTCGACCTCGACCGATAGCCGTAGTGCCACGCGTCGTTGCGCGGTCAGCCGTCGTTGGCTAAAGGTTTCTCAGCCACGCCGTATGCGTGTCAAAAGGGGCTCCGATGGCGACGAAGTGGGTGTACACATTCGATGAGCTCGATGAGGCGGAAGCCGCCGTCGGCGGGGACTGGGACCGCGTGCGGGGTTTGCTCGGGGGCAAGGGTGCGAATCTCGGTCAAATGAACCGGCTGGGCGTTCCGGTTCCCCCCGGGTTCACGATCACGACCGAGGCGTGCAACAGCTACCTTGCGGGCGGGGGCGAGTTGCCGGCCGGTCTTTGGGAGCAGGCGCTGAAGGCGCTCCGGACCATGGAAGAGAAGAGCGGGAAGCGGTTTGGCGATCCGGCGAACCCGCTTTTGGTGTCCTGCCGATCCGGCGCGAAGTTCTCGATGCCGGGCATGATGGACACGGTCCTCGACATCGGTCTCAACGACCAGGTTACCGAGGGGATGATCAAGCTGACAGGCAACGAACGCTTCGCGTTCGACTCTTACCGACGTCTCATACAGATGTTTGGCACCGTCGTCCTCGGGATACGCGACGAGCCGTTCGAAGACGTGCTGGCGCAGCACCGCGACCGGCGCGGCGTCAGCAGCGACGCGGAGCTGACGGGCAGCGATTTCAGCTCGGTGGTCGGAGAGTTCAAGGAAATCGTCCGCCGGAACGCCCGCATCGAGTTTCCGGACAACGCCGAAGACCAGCTGCGTATGGCGACCGAGGCCGTGTTCTCCAGCTGGAACGGAAAGCGCGCGCGCGACTACCGCGAGGCGGCTCACATCGCGCACGACCTCGGCACCGGCGTCAACGTCGTGACCATGGTGTATGGAAACCTCGGTGAGGGATCTGCAACCGGCGTCGCCATGTCGCGCAACGCGACCACCGGCGAGAACAAGCTGGAAGGGGACTACCTGACCGACGCTCAAGGCGAAGATGTCGTCGCGGGAACGCGCCCGACCAAGCCGCTCGAGCAACTCGCGACCGAGATGCCGAAAATCTACGCTCAGTTCGAGGGCATCGCGCGCCGCCTCGAACGCCATTACCGCGACATGCAGGACATGGAGTTCACCGTCGAGCGCGGCGAGCTCTGGATCCTTCAAACACGCACCGGCAAGCGCACTGCGCAAGCAGCGGTCCGGATCGCAGTGGACCTGGCGGACGAGGGGCTCATCAGCCGTGAGGAGGCGATCTTGCGGGTCACACCCGAGCAGATCGAATTCTTTTTGCATCCGCAGTTCTCGATGGCGGCAAAAGCCGGTCACCCCGTGATCGCGCGAGGACTGAACGTGTCGCCGGGCGCGGCGACGGGGGTCGTCGCATTTGATCCGGACCTCGCCGAGCGCTGGGCCAAAGAAAGCAAGCGCGATGTCTTGTTGGTGAGGCCTGAGACCAAACCGGACGACGTGCACGGCATGCTTGCGGCGAAGGGGATTTTGACGTCGAGCGGAGGGCGAACCAGCCACGCCGCGCTCGTTGCCCGACAGTTCGGCAAGCCGGCGGTCGTCGGCGCATCGGCGCTCGCCATCGACCTGCGCACCCGCGTCCTGACGGTAGGTGAGATGGAGATCAAGGAAGGCGAATGGCTCTCGATCGATGGGACGACCGGTGAGGTGTTTGCGGGTCAGCTCGAAACGGCCGTGCCCGACATGGAGGACGAGTGGCTCGCTCGCCTCATGATCTGGGCCGATGAGTTCCGTCGCCTCGGGGTTCGCGCCAACGCCGACTACCCGGCGGATGCCGAGCGCGCGCGAAAGTACGGCGCGGAGGGCATCGGCCTGTGCCGCACCGAGCACATGTTCTTCCAGCCCGAGCGTCTGCCCACCGTGCAACGGATGATCACCACCCGCTCTCCTGCGGAGCGCCGGGAAGCGGTCGACGCGCTGCTTCCTTTTCAGCGTTCGGACTTCGCCGGCCTGTTTCGAGCCATGGACGGCCTTCCGGTCATCATTCGCTTGATCGATCCGCCGCTTCACGAGTTCCTTCCGAGCTTCGATGAGCTGAGCCGGGAGATGACAGACCTTCAGATCCGTATCACCCGCGCTGGAAACCTCGAAGAAGTTGAGAAAATCACAGCCAAGCTTTCGGAAACAAAGGGGATGCTCGACAAGGTCGGAGCGCTTCGAGAGTCGAATCCAATGCTGGGGCTACGCGGTGTTCGGCTGGGAATTCTCATCCCGGAGTTGACGCGCATGCAGGTGAGGGCGGTCTTCGAGGCGGCGTGCGAGGTGACCCGGGAAGGTCGCAAGCCGATTCCGGAAATCATGATCCCACTCACCAGCCACGTCAACGAGCTCCGCCGGCAGCGCGAGGTGCTCGAAGGGGAAGCCCATGAGGTCATGGAAGAGCAGGGCATCGAGGTGAGTTACCAGTTCGGCACGATGGTCGAAGTCCCGCGCGCGGCCCTGACCGCCGATCAAATCGCGGAGTACGCCGAGTTCCTCTCGTTCGGAACCAACGACCTCACCCAGACCACGTTCGCCATGAGCCGTGACGATGCCGAATCGGGCTTCCTCATGCGCTATCTCGCCGACGGAATCCTGCCCGCGAACCCCTTCGCTACGCTCGACGAGGATGGGGTTGCCCAACTCATGGGCCTAGCCGTCGCCAAGGCGCGAACGACGCGCCCCGACATCGAGACTGGCGTTTGCGGGGAACACGGGGGCGACCCAGCATCGATCGCCATCTGCGACCGGCTCGGCCTCGACTACGTGAGCTGCTCCCCCTACCGTGTCCCGATCGCCCGCCTCTCCGCAGCCCAATCGGCATTGCGCGCGCGCACCTAACCGTAGAGCGCGACCGCGGTCATCATGCCTGCGTAGGCGATCAAGAGCACGATGGCGTCCGGTTCGAGCTTTCGGATGCGCGTCTCGGATTCGCCCACGATGGCAGCGACCGCGATGGCCATCAGAACAATCGCGCCCAACGCAGATATGATCTGGGTCTGCGAGACCGCGGCGAGAATCGGCCCTTGCGTATAGGCGATGTCGGAGAACAAGAGAATGCTCATGTTGGCGACGTTGCTCCCGAAGAGGTTTCCGACCGCCATGTCGTACGCGCCGATTCGAACCGATGCGACCGATGCGATGAGCTCGGGGAGTGAGGTGGTGACAGCCAAGAGCGCAGCACCGAGAAACGTTTGCGCGATGCCCGTCGCGTCCGCGATGACTTTCACGCTCATCGTGACGACCGGTGCGGTGGCCACGATCACCAAGGCCGATGCGCCGAAGCGTGCCCAGAGCCCTGCCAGAGACCGCGTCGCGGCCTTTTCACTCCAACCAACGGGTCTCTGGATGGTGATTTTGGGCGTCTCGAGGCCTGGTCTCGCCAACAGGGGCATGCGCCGAAACCATGCGATCGACACGACATACAGAAACGCGATCAGAATGGGCGTCACGCCAACCCATCCGATCTCGAAGGTCGTCTTGGTAAAAATGCTCAGCGCGACCATCGCGGTGAGCGCGATTGCCACGGCGGCCACCCGCGCATGGCCCAGCTCGACCGCGGGCCAGACCTTTCCTCGATACATGAGGTCGATCACCGCGAGGATCGCCATGTTCGCCATCGAAGAACCGAGAAGATCGCCAACCGCAAGATCGGGCGCTCCGGCTCTCGCCGCCGTCACCTCCGTGATCAGCTCCGGCAGCGACGTCGCAAACGCCAGCAGCAGCGTCCCCACGAACAGACGGCTCATCTTCGTCCGGTCCGCGATCTGGTCCGCATGCCCCGCCAGCGACGACCCGGCGCGCACCAGTACGCCCGCGCTCACGACGAAGACTACGACCGCCTGCCACAAGCTCATCCCCACGAGCATGGAGGGACACGCTCCGGGTACGCAACCCGCCGAACTTACAGGTCGTTTCAGCGAGAGGTCGCAACGGCAATCATCAGATCTCCCGAGACCATCCGTCCGCGCGTTCCTCAGGAATCGTCGTCCTTAGCGCCCCCAATTCCATCCCCTTGCGTGCTCGAGTCAGGTTGACTACGTGCAGGGCGCAAGGACGCGTAGCTCAGCTGGATAGAGCGCTCCCCTCCGGAGGGAGAGGTCGCAGGTTCGAATCCTGCCGTGTCCGCCAGGAATCGTAGGGGATTCTCGTTTCTATCCCCTGCCAGTTTTCCTCGGTACCGCATTCCGTACCGCGTTCCTCCCAGGCACGCGCACGTAACGCGGACTCGGCGGAGTCGGCTTGCGGGCTTACGTACACGCGACCCGCCATCTCCGTTGAGCGATGACCGGCGGGACAGAATCGCAGCCCACGCTTCCCAGGTTTGATCGGTGCCGGGTTCTGTGCCGGGTTTGAAGCGATCTTCTCTGGCCCGCGCGCGCAACGCGGCTTCGGCCGAGTCCGCCTGCGGGCTCACGTAGACGCGACCCGCCATCTCCGTCGAGCTATGGCCGCCGACGTATGCTGCGGCGGCCAGCCCTTCGCGTTCGGCGATGTCGGTGAGACAACGATGCCGGAGGTCGCGCAGTGTGAGATGACGGGCGCGTTCCTCGCCCACGACGGGGCGTGCTGCCGTCCGGAAGGTCTTGAGATAGTGGAAGCCCGAGAAGATGCGGCCTCGGGCTGGAGCCACCATCTCGAGGGCCGCACGGGCGCGAGGGGAGAGCCAGAGTGGGCGGCCGTTGCCTTCCTTGTCGACGTCCGCAGACAGGCGAAGGAACTCCGCGCCCGGTTCGTAGTGCTTGGGCACTTCGAGCTTGTCCATCGTCTCGCGCCGGATGCCGAGCTCGGCGGCAAGCGTTGCGAACGCTTTCACCGGATGCCCGGCCCGGCTGCGCTCCGGGAGGCGGTCGAGAATCGCGAGCACTTCGGTGCGCGTGACGTGCGTCTTATCTCGCCCGTCGAGCGCCTTTGTGCCCTTGGCCTTCTTCGGAAGGCTCGGAACGTCCATGGGGGCAAAGTAGTCGCGACCCCGGATGCTCGCCCATCGCACGAACCGAACGAGCGTCGCGCGCTCCTTCTTCACGGTCGCACGGGAGACTTTTCGCAACCGCACACGGTAGTAGTCCTCGCAAGACGCTTCGGTCAGGAGCTCGATCCGCGAAAAGCGCGGCAGCAAGTGAACGCGCCACGTACCCTCGCATCCGTTCCAATAACCATCGCTGACGGTTCCTTCCATGTCGGCAAGCCACTCGGCGACAATGGGCGCAATGTCGCCGCACTTCGCTGGGTCTACCGCTCGGCGACCGGAAACGGCTTCAGCGTAGAGCTGTGCTGCTCTGACCTTAGCCTCTCGAGGATCTCGCGTTCGCGTCGAGAGCTTCTTCTCGATGCCGTTGACGTAGAAACGGCAAATGTAGATTCCGTTTCGTGGATCCTTGCGGAGATGGAACCCTCCGCGCTTTCCTTTCCCTTCGTCCATCGAATGATTTCCCCTTTTTCAAACATGACCATGCGCCCGATTCGTCGCGCGTTCAACACCGGACGCACGTGCTTGTCGAACGTGCGCAGCGGAAGTCCTAAGATCGCCGCGGCGTCCGCTCGGCACACGAGCAGAGGAAGGTCCCGCGGCGACCTCGGCTCGCGAGCGACCATTTCTTGGAATCGATTGTGATCCGTCGTGGCCATCCCGATCTCTGTTATCGGTTTTGCCCCCCAAAAAGTTGCGCGAGCCCATTGCTGGGCGGCCGCGCGACAGAGAGCTTGCTCAGCTCTCCCGACGGCTGGTCCGTTGGCGCGACCTGGCGCTAGTTGTCGCTCGCGGTGCACTAGCGCAGCACTAGCTGTCGCACGCGCGACACTTCGTGTCGTTTCTTGTCTTTCTTGCCATGAAGTGTCGCGGTTGTGACGGAAAGCGCCAGGTTGTGACTCACCGGCGCCAACCAACGTCAGATTGCGACTGGCTTTCAGAGGGCAAGGTGGAGTCTGTTAACAAAACTGCAAGTGCTGCGCGCAACGTCTACGACGTTCGCGCTGCCGCACTTGGTTGACGTGCTCAACGCCTTCGGCTTATTCGCAGGGGCCATACAAGCCGCTGCGCGCGAATAAGCCGTAGGCGTTGAGCACGTCATCACGCTCCAGTGCGGAACGATACAAGTTCCGAGGCGAAGGGCGTGCAGTTTTGGTGTCTGC